>NZ_LMLS01000008.1 GCF_001421995.1 Sphingomonas sp. Leaf231 | reverse complement strand
GGGAATTGGATCTGGACATAGAAGGGCCTGAAAAGGACTTTCTAGATGGGTTGCTAAAAGTTTTACATGAAGACCCGACGGTTGATAGAAATACTATAATCTTCATGCTTGAAGATTTTCTAGGCGGTCATTCTTCGGTGGGTAATCTTGTCATGTTATGTTTGACAGCTGTGGCGAGAGACCCTGAAGTCGGCAGGAAGATTAGGGCAGAATTAGACGGTTTGACTAAAGGCAAAAGGCCTGTTACATTACTCGACCGTCATAGTTTGCCATACACAGAAGCAACTGTCTTCGAATGTCTAAGATACGCCTCATCCCCCATCGTTCCTCATGTAGCTACGGAGAACGCAGCAATCTCAGGATATGGCGTAGAAAAAGGAACGATAGTCTTCATAAACAACTATGAACTAAACACTTCAGAGGAATACTGGAATGAGCCGGAGAAATTTGACCCATCAAGGTTTCTAGAAAAGACCAAAGTTAGGGTTCGAAGGAATTCTTTCTGTGATTCCGGCATGGAATCTGATGGGGAAAGGCCGAGGAAGCCAGCGGAGACGGAAAAAGAAGTCTGGTCTGTTAAGAGGAACATCCCACATTTCCTGCCTTTTAGTATAGGTAAGCGAACGTGCATTGGTCAAACTTTAGTAACTACGATGAGTTTCGTCATGTTTGCCAGTATAATGCAGGAGTTTGAAATTGGGGCTGAAAATTTGGAAGATCTAAGACAGAAACCGGCGTGTGTGGCTTTGCCTAAAGATACGTATAACCTATTTTTGATCCCGAGAAAACATTGATCTTTTTGATTTTTTTGAAAGTACGTAAATTATTTGCGCTTGGTTCTTTTATTTGTAGTTTTGTGTTGACGCTGTTTTTTTTTTGAAAAAATTGCAGGTTTTTTTGTAGTTACCTTTTTAGCGAAATGCCTAAAGATACGTATAACCTATTTTTGATCCCGAGAAAACATTGATCTTTTTGATTTTTTTGAAAGTACGTAAATTATTTGCGCTTGGTTCTTTTATTTGTAGTTTTGTGTTGACGCTGTTTTTTTTTTGAAAAAATTGCAGGTTTTTTTGTAGTTACCTTTTTAGCGAAA
>NZ_LMLS01000007.1 GCF_001421995.1 Sphingomonas sp. Leaf231 | reverse complement strand
AGGCCGAAGTTCAGATACCGCTCCAGATACAGCGCGGTCATGTCGATGTTCGCAGGATTGTCGAACCATGCACGGCTGCGCAGGCGGGTCGGATCGGTCATGAGGAAGGACTCCATTCGGAAAGTCGGCATTTACTCCGACATTTGTTTATTCGCCAGCATCCCCGATACCTACCGCAATCGATTTAGGTCGATCGATTGCGCCATTGCACGATAACCGGAGATGCTCGGGTGAAGCCCGTCGCCGCTATCAAATGCCTTGAGAAGGCGATCGGGGCGGGTCGGGTCACGCATCGTACGATCGAAATCGATCACCGCATCGACGTTGCCGGGCGCGCGGACCCATGCGTTGATCGCCTGCCGATCGGCCTCGCTGTCCGCGCCGGGATGGTAATAGGCGTTGGACGCGAACGGCATGATCGTCGCGACATGGACGGTCAGCCCGTGCGCGCGACCGCGGGCGACGATCTGCGCATAGGCACCGGTGATGCCGGCGACGAGCGCGCGGTGTTCGGCGGGGGTGGCGGGGCGATCGCGGGTGAGGACGCCGATGTCGTTCACGCCCTCCAGCACGATCAGGTGGCGGATGCCGGCCTGACCGAACACGTCGCGGTCGAGCCGCGCCAGCGCGTTGGGGCCGAGCCCGTCGAGCAACAGACGATTGCCGCCGATCCCCGCGTTCAGCACCGCCGCACGACCGCCGAGGCGCCGCGCGAGGACATCGGTCCAGCGGGCGTTGGTGTTGGGCTGGACGCCATAACCATCGGTGATCGAGTCGCCGAAAGCGACGATGCCGGTGGGCGCGGCGCAACGCTCCACCTCGACCCCCGACAGGTGGAACCAGTGATCGGTGCCGGTCGCGCCGGACAGATCGGGCGCGGCCGTGACGTCGCCCTTCGCGATCCATGACGTCGCACGCGATCCGGGATGCGAGGTCGCGCCGTCGGGCTCGGCCGGAAAATGCGCCGATATCGCCAGATCGGCGAAGGCCGGGGTGGCCAGCGTCACGGGATCGCTGAGCCACTCACCCCCAGGCGGAACGGTGACCGCGCCCGCGCCGCCGAAGGTGAGCGCGCGGACGCTGCCCGCCACCAGCCG
The DNA here is from genome assembly GCF_001421995.1 of Sphingomonas sp. Leaf231. GTDB lineage: Bacteria > Pseudomonadota > Alphaproteobacteria > Sphingomonadales > Sphingomonadaceae > Sphingomonas. The sequence goes on along the minus strand of NZ_LMLS01000007.1, from coordinate 27,717 downwards.
CGAGGTGGCATTGTCCGCCGAGCGACCGACCGTCGCCGCGTCGATCCGCAGCGGCGCGCGCCCGAAGGCATTGGAGAAGCGCACCCGCACGCGCGCGCCGCCGATCGAGGGACGAACGATCTGGCGCAACGTCGCATCGGTCAGCGTGCCGGCCGCGAGGACGTTATTACCCTCCGGCACCATCTGCGCCGAGGCCCATGCCGCCTGCCACGAACAGCGCGTCGCCGACGCGGCGGAGGCGGGGGTGGCGAACAATGCGGCGACCGCGATCAACGGGACGAACGGGCGCATGATCTCTCCGTCGCGAAAGAAAAAAACGGGCCGATCCCTGTGAAGAGACCGGCCCTGATAGAACGGCGCGTCGGCAAAGGGGAAAGAGAACGCGCCTTATTCGCCTAGAAGCTGGCGCGCAGGCCGACCAATACCTGACGCCCCGGGTAATAGACGCTGTACGCGGCATTGTCGTAGCCGATGGTCGTGCGCAGCGGCTTGTTGGTGATGTTCAGCACGTCGAGGGTCAGGCGCACCGCCTTGTCCAGGAACGGGAGCTGATACCCCGCCGACAGATCCAGCTGCCCGCGCGCATCGGCGCGCAGCGGCACGTTCAGGTTGTTCTGGGGCGCATTGGCGGCGATCACGTCACCCTGCCACACATAGTTCAGGCTGAGCGACAGGCCGTAATTCTCGTAATACCCCTGAACGTTATAGCCCCAGCGCGGCACGCCCGGCGCGAACAAGGTCTGCTGCGTCCCGCCGATCAGCACCGGATCGGAATCCTGCGTGATGTGCGTGCCGTTGGCCTGGAAGCCCAGCCCCCTGACGACGAAGTCGAGCGGCTGGTTCCACGTCCCCTCGATCCCCTTGATGACCAAAGTCTGCAGATTGACCGGGCGGTTGACGCTGACCGGCGTGGCATCGACGGCCAGGCCCGCGGCGCGTGCACGATCGGTCAGCGCGTTCTGCTGCGTCTGGATCAGCGAGCTGAACGGGATGTTGAGGCTGCCGAACGCCGCCTGTTCCTGGATCGTGGCGGTGAAGCCGTTGATGCTCTTGCGGAACAGCGAAACGCCGACGTAGCCCGCGCCACCGGTGTAGAACTCGCCACCCAGATCGATGTTGTCCGAGGTATAGGGCTGGAGCGTCGGGTTGCCCGCGCTGGCGATCTGCGCCGACGGATCGGAGAAGGTGACGCCCGGCAGGATCGAGCCGGCGTCCGGCCGCGTCAGCGTCTTCGACACCGCGAACCGCAGCTTCAGATTGGGGAACAGATCGTAGCTGATGTTCGCCGACGGCAGCACTTCCTCGTAATTCGAGTCCGCGGTGATATCGATGATCGAGGTGCCGATCTGGCTCGGCCCGACGACGCGCTGGTCGGTCCACACATAGCGGAAGCCGGCGTTCGCGCGCAGTTCGCGCCCGAACAGCTCGGACACGCCGTTGACCTCGAAATAGCCGCCATAGACCTTCTCGAAGACGTCGCCGGTCGCGCCGCCGGTCACCGAACCGCGCACTTCCGGCGCATTGTCGCGGAACTGCGCATAGTTGGTCGCCTGCGCCAGACGGTTCAGGTCGGGGATGATGAAGCTGGTGACGCCGAACTGGCCGCTGGACAGCTTGCCGAAGTTGCTGACGCCGCGGTTGAGATATTGCGCGATCTGACCGGTCGGCACCGATCCGCTGTTGCCGTCGCACGTCGCGCCGCACACCGACGCCTGGAACGCGGGGGTGTTGTCGAAGGCGCGGACGCTGCGGGCCGCCTCGTCATAGGCCGCGCCGAACTTCACGTTGAGCGATTCGTCGCCGTACATCAGATCGAGATGCGCGCCCTTGGTCTCGGTCTCACGGCGCACGTTGCTGACGTTGACGCGGTACCATTGCCAGCCGAGGTTCGGATCGCCGAGGTCGCGGTTGGCCGCGATGATCGGCTGCGGGCTGTTCGTGGTGTTGTCGTAGGTGACCTCCACGCCGGAATTCGGCGCGGTCTGGAACGCGAAGGTCGGCTGTTCGCGGAAGAAGTTGCTCTTGCCCCAATTCGCCGACAGGTCGATCTTCAGCATGTCGCTGGGACGCCAGGACGCGCTTGGCGTGACGTTCCAGAACTCGGTATCCTGGTTGAAGAAGCTGTTTTCCGAGAAGAACGACGAATTGCCGAAGATGCCGGAGGTGACGACGTTGTTCTGGTCGACCTCGACATCGAACGGCACCATGCCCCCGGTCGATTGCGGCGACGTACCCGGACCGGAATTGCGAACCTGCCAGTTCATGTTCGAGCGCAGGTAATTGCGCTTCGACTTGGCGTAGATGCCGTCCAGCGCGAAGTGCAGGGCGTCGGACGGACGCCATTCCATCGCGCCGATCGCCGAAATGCGCTCACGCGTGCCCTCGGTCAGCACCGGACGGCCGAGCCGCGGCAGGATCGCGGTGGCGAGCTGCGACAGCGGCAGGCCGGAGGTGGCGGCCAGATCGATGCGCGACCCGGTCACCAGCCCGCGCCCGACATTGGCCGGGGCGAAGGTGGCGAAGCTGAAGCCGTTGCCGCCCGGATTGCAGGCACCGGTCGCGGGCTGGCACAGTGGCAGATTGGCGTCGGTGAAGCCGACCGTGTCGTAGCCGTCGATGCGCGTCTTCTGACGCACGCCCGCGACGCCGACCAGAATGCCGAACGTGTCGCCGAACGTGTGGCTGGCGACGAGCGCGCCGCGTGGCCCGACCTTGTCATTGGTGTCGGTGTACGCGCCCTGCGCCACGACCGTGACGTGTGTGCCCGGCTTGTCGAACGGGCGCGCGTTGCGCAGGTTGACGGTGCCGGCGATGCCACCCTCCAGCGTGGAGGCGGTGGCCGACTTGGCGACGTCCAGCCGGGTGAACAGCTCGGACGGGAAGAAGTCGAGATCGACCTCTCGATTGCCGCCGCCGGTGCCGTTGGTGCCACCGTCCGAGGCGACCGCGAATTGCGTGCCGTTCAGCAGCACCTTCGAGAAGCTGGGGCCAAGGCCGCGGATCGACACCTGCGTGCCCTCGCCGCTGATGTCGCGGTTCAGGCGCACGCCCGGGATGCGGTTCAGCGTTTCGGCAAGGTTGGTGGCGGGCAGCTTGCCGATGTCCTCGGCGAAGATCGAGTCACCGAAGCCCACCGAATTGCGCTTGGCATTGGTAGCGCTCTGCAACGAGGCGCGGATGCCGGTGACGACGATGTCCTGCGTCGGCTGGGACGAGTCGGTCGCGTCCTCGATGCCCTGCACCGCACCCTGCGGCACCTGCGCATCGGGGTTGGCGGCGGTATCGACCTGCGTCGCGGGCGAGGCGACCTGACCGCCTGGACCGGTCGGCTGGGTCTGCGCGGCGGCCGAAGCGGCCATCAGGGTAGTCCCGGCGACGGCGCACAGCAGGGCGGCGCGAGTGGCGATGTTCGTCATAAATCCTCTCCATGATCACCGCGGTCACGCTTCTGGGTGGCGTGATCCACATCGCGCTATCTGGTAGCGCTATCAGTTGGGATTATGCTGGTTCGTCAGTCGCGTCAACCTGGTTTACCGGTAACGGTACAGACGAACCTTCTGAATCTGCCATGCGCCGGGCGCCAGACGAATGTGCCGCCCCTGATGCGTCTGGTCGCCATTGAGCAGCCGGCCGGGCACCCAACGCCCCGCAGCGTCGAACACCCCCTCCTCCGCGCGATCGATCCCGGCGAGCGGCGGGCCGTCGCCGCGGCCGGCGAACGTCACCGTGATACCCTGCCCCGCGACGAGGTATTCCTCCGGCCCGGTCTGGATGATGAGCCCGCCATAACCGGCGGTCTCCGGCGTCATCACCGGGCGCTGGATATCGGCATAGGCGATCGTGAAGCGATAATCGCCGATTTCGCGGGTGTCGGGGGCGTAATCCAGCGATTCGTCATAGGCCTGCCGCGGCTTGAAGCCGACCATCCGCCCGGTGCCCTGCGCGGCGAGGATGTGCGGCGTCAGCTGCGTCAGGACGGCATAAGCGTCGCGCAATCCGCCGGGCGTCTCGTCAACCGAATCGATCGAGAACGGGCCGAAGCCGATCGCGTCATGTTCGCCGATCGCGTAAAAGGCGTTGGCGGGGACGACCGGATTGTCGGCGTTGTGCGCCTCCGGAATGAACAGCGGATTGTCGGGGCGCTTGTAGGTGTCGACGATGCGGGTGAAGTTCGGGAAGTAGATGTCGGGCGCGAGGAAATCGATCGCCGGCGCGCCGGCCTTCCACACGTCGATCAGATGCGGCAACGGCCCGCCGCTGGGATATTCACCGGGCGCACGGCCGGGGCGGTTGAGCGCGACGTTGACGTACATCGGCAACGGATAGGCGGCCTTGCCGGCGCGGGTCAGCGCATCGGCGAAGCGCGCGTAATGCCATGCGGCGAACACTTCCGCGCCGGCATCGCCCTCTCCGAACAGCTCGGCCCAGGTGCCTTGCGTCTTCGCGCCGCGTTCCAGCCACATCGCCTTCATCTGCGGGACCAACGCGTCGCGATGCGCGGTCAGGTACGACACCAGCTCCTGCGGCACGGGCTGTGCGAACGCGGCGTTGGCGGCGGGGCTGTGATCGCGCGCGACCGGCAGCATCCCGATCTCGTTTTCGACCTGCATCATCACGACGGTGTTCTGCGTGCCGTCGACTGCCTTCAGATGCGCCATCAGCGCGGCGTAGGCGCGCTGGTCGGCGGCCAGCGTCTGTTCGCCGAAGGTGGACAGGATCTCGACCGACTGGCCGCTGGGCAAGGCGGCGCGCGGGAAGCGGGACTGGTCGCGCTTCACCCACGACGGCACGTAGGTGGACATGGAATTCTTCCATGCGCCGAACCACAGGATCACCAGCTTCAGATCGTTCGCGCGCGCTTCCCGGAGCATCGCGTCGACGCTGCTCCAGTCGAACCGCCCCTCCTGCGGCTCGATCAGCTCCCACGATACCGGGGCGAGGACGGTGTTGAGGTGCATCGCCTTCAGCCGCGCCCAGTGCGGGGCCATATAGGTGGCGCTGGACGCCGCCGAGTTGCTCAGCTCGCCCGCGATCAGCAGCCGGGGCTTGCCGCCGACGATGAGCTGGGTCGCGTCGCCCTGTTTCGCCAGGCGCGGGATTTCGGCCAGCGCGGATGTCGCCATCGCGGGGGCTGCCAGTACGGCGGCGATCAAGGCGGCGCGGATCATCGGGTAACTCCCAGAGCGACGTTGCGATAGTGCGGGTTGAGCAGGTGGAAGACCAGCAGCGCGACCAGATACGCGACGCCGCAGGCGACGAAGAACGGGCCGTAGCTGCCGACCGTGTCGAGCAGCAGCCCCAGCGACTTGGACGCGAGGAACCCGCCGACCGCGCCGGCAAAGCCGCCCAGCCCGATCAGCGTGCCCTGCCCGTAGCGCGGGAACTGGTCGCCGGGCAGCGCGAACAGATTGGTCGAGAAGCCCTGATGCGCGGCGCAGGCCAGCCCGATCAGCACCACCGCGATCCCGATGTTGCTCGCCTGCCCCGCGAACATCACCGGCAGGGCGAACAGCGCGCAGGCGAACATCGCCCGCTTGCGCGCGCGCCCCGTCGCCACGCCGCGCTTGAGCAGGTGCGACGAATACCAGCCGCCCGCGATCGCGCCGAAATCGGCGAGGATGTAGATCGCGACAAGCGGCGGGCCGAAGCTCTTGAGGTCGTAGCCATATTGCTTGTTGAAGAAATCCGGCAGCCAGAACAGGAACGTCCACCACACCGGATCGATCAGGAAGCGTCCGGCCATATACGCCCATGCCTCGCGGTGGCGCAGCACGGTGAGGAAGCCGGCCCGGCCCTTGTCGTCGGACGGCTCGGCCTCGATCCAGCCGCGCTCCTCGATAGTGAGGCGCGGGTGATCGGACGGCTTGTGGTAGAAACGCCACCACGCGAACAGCCACACGACGTTGAACAGGCCGGTGATGATGAACGCCCAGCGCCAGTCGAGCAGCATCCCCGCGACGATGAACGACACCAGCAGCGGCGTGATGATCGCGCCGACGTTCGCGCCGGCGTTGAAGATGCCGATCGCCAGCGCGCGTTCCTTCTTGGGGAACCATTGCGACGCGGCGGCGAGCGCGGACGGATAAGTGCCTGCCTCTCCGAAGGCCAGCGGGATGCGTGCGATCACGAAACCGCTGGTCGAGGTGACCAGCGTCTGCGCGAAATGGCCGAGCGTCCAGCTGCCCATCGCCAGCAGATAGCCGACCTTCGGCCCGACCCGGTCGATCAGCCAGCCGAACAGCAGGAAGCCGATGCCGTAGAAGACCTGGAAATAGCCGGTGACGTCGCCGTAACCGGTATTCGTCCAGTGATAGAGTTCGGTCAGCTGCGGCTTGAGCACGCCCAGCACGAGCCGGTCGATGTACGACAGCACCACCGCCGCGAACAACAACGCACAGATCGCCCAGCGCACCCGCCCGCGCGGCCGGGGCACCGCATGCGCGACGGTTTCCGGCGCTTCCCTGGCCGCATCGGTGAAGTCGTTCATGCCCCTGCCATCCCCTCGTGCGCCACTTTCACCAGCTCCACAGCGTGCCGTCCTCCAGCCGGTTCACCGGCAGGTAGGCGCGCTTGTATTCGTAGCCGGCGGCGAGTTCCTCGTCGATGTCGACGCCCAGGCCCGGTGCGTCGCCGGGATGCATCATGCCGTCATCGAAGCGATAGGCGTGCGGGAACACCGCATCGGTCTCGGCGGTGTGGGGCATATGTTCCTGCACGCCGAAATTGGGGATCGCCAGGCCGAAGTGCAGCGCCGCGGCCATCGTGACCGGCGACAGATCGGTCGCCCCGTGGCAGCCGGTGCGGACCTGGTACAATTCGGCGAGCGCGGCGATGCGACGCAGATGGGTGATCCCGCCGGCATGAACGATCGTCGCACGAATATAGTCGATATACTGGTTCTCGATCAGCGACTTGCAGTCCCAGATCGAATTGAACACCTCCCCTACCGCGATCGGCGTAGTGGTGTGTTCGCGGATCAGCCGGAACGCGTCCTGGCTCTCCGCGGGGGTGGGATCCTCGATCCAGAACGGGCGATATCGTTCGAGATCGCGGCCGAGCCGGCCCGCCTCGATCGGGGTCAGGCGATGATGGACGTCGTGGAGCAGATGCACGTCCGGCCCCAGCGCATCGCGCGCGGCGGCGAACAATTCCGGCACCACGCGCAGGTACTTGCTGGTCGACCACACGCTTTCGCTGGGCAGATCGGCATCGGCCGGTTCGTAGCGCTGGCCCGGTTTGGCGACGCCATAGGTGGAGGCGAGGCCCGGCACGCCGCATTGCAGGCGGATCGCCTTATAGCCTTCGTCGCGGTGGCGGATCGCGGTGGCGATCGTATCCTCGATCGTCGTGCCGTTGGCGTGGCAATAGACCATGCACGCCTCACGCGACGCACCGCCCAGCAATTGATAGACCGGCAGCCCGGCCAACTTGCCCTTGATGTCCCACAGCGCCACGTCCACCGCGGCGATCGCCGACATGGTGACCGGGCCGCGCCGCCAGTACGCGCCCTTGTAGAGGTATTGCCACACATCCTCGATCCGGTGCGCGTCGCGGCCGATCAGGCACGGTATCACATGCTCAGACAGATAGGCCGCGACCGCCAGTTCCCGACCGTTCAGCGTCGCGTCCCCGACGCCGGTGGTGCCGTCGTCGCACGTGATCTTCAGCGTGACGAAATTGCGTCCCGGCGACGTGATGATGACGCGGGCGTCGATGATCTTCGGCATGGAAAGGTCTTTCAGGCGATGTCGAGCACGACGGTTTGCAGGTCGCGGCTGTTCGCGCCAGTCATGATGTCGAACTGGCCGGGTTCGACCACTTCGCGCATGTCGGCATCCCACATCCGGAACGCCTCGGGCGTCAACGTGAAGCGCACGGTGCGGCGTTCGCCGGGGGCGAGCGTGACGCGTGCGAAGTCCTTGAGTTCCTTCACCGGCCGGGCGACCGACGACACCTGATCGCGGATATACAGCTGCACCACCTCGTCACCGGTGCGCCGACCGGTGTTGGTCACGTCGACCTCCACCGTCACCTCGCCCGCCGGTGCGATCCGCGTCGCCGACAGGCGCGGCGCGGACAGGGTGAAGCTGGTGTAGCTGAGCCCGAAGCCGAACGGGAACAGCGGCTTGTCATCATCGAACAGATAACCGCGCCGCGCCGACGGCTTGTGATCGTAATAGAAGGGCACCTGTCCGACGTCGCGCACCACCGTCACCGGCAGCTTCGCGCCCGGATTGACGTCCCCGAACAACACGTCGGCGATCGCATGGCCGCCCTGCTGCCCTGCATACCAGCATTCGAGGAGCGCGTTGGCGCCCGCGACCACGGTCGGCCATGACGGCGGGCGACCGTTGATCGCGACGACCACCACCGGCCTGCCGGTCGCCTTGATCGCGGTGAACAGCGCATTCTGCTCGCCGAGCAGATCGAGGTCGGTGCGATCGCCGAGATGGGTGCGGGCATAGCCCTCCCGGCTGGTCTGTTCGGTGTCGCCGATCGCGAGCAGCACGACGTCCGCGCCCTTCGCCACCTCGACGGCCTCGGCGATCAACTGACGGTTGCGCGCGGGATCGGCGAGCAGCACCTCGTTGGCGGAACGATCCTCGCTCTGCGTGATGAACACGCCCTGCGCGTGGACGACCTCGGCCCTGCCCTTCAGCCGCGCGCGCACGCCATCCAGCAACGAGACCGGCGCGACCGGTTCGGACGAATAGCCGCCGAGCCGCGCAACCGCGGCGTTCGGTCCGATCACCGCGATCCGTTTCTGCCCGGCAAGCGGCAGGATGCCGTCGTTGACCAGCAGCGCGATCGACTTTCCCGCCGCCTCGCGCGCCAGCGCCAACGCCTCCGCATTGGCGGTCAGGCGCGCGGCGGCGCGCGCATCGATCGGCACCTCCTCGAACAAGCCGGCACGAAACTTCATCGTCAGCATCCGGGCGCAGGCGGCGTCGATCAACGACAGCGGCACGCGTCCGGCGCGAACCTGATCGGCGAGCGTGCGATAGGCGACGCCATCGGGCAGGTCGCAATCGACGCCCGCGGCCAGCGCCAGCTTCGCCGCCGCTTCCTTGCCGGCCGCGACGTGGTGGAAGTAATCGAGCTCGGCGATCGCGGCATAATCGCTGACCACCGCACCGTCGAAGCCCCATTCGCCGCGCAGGATCGTGCCGAGCAACCAGTGGTTGGCATGGCTCGGCACGCCGTCGATCTCGTTATACGACGGCATGACCGCGCCGATGCCGGTGCGCTCCACCACCTTGCGGAACGGCGGGAAGTAGCTTTCACGCAACTCGCGCTCGCCCAGCTGCGCGGGCGCGACGTTGTTGCCGGCCTGTGGCTGGCCATGGCCGGTCATGTGTTTCAGCGTGGCGTGGACCTTGCCGGGGGCCAGTTCCTTGCCCTCGCCCTGCAGCCCCTTCACCGCCGCGACGCCCATTTCGCCGCACAGATACGGATCCTCGCCGAACGTCTCCTCGATCCGGCCCCAGCGCGGGTCGCGCGCGATATCCACGACCGGGGAGAGCGCCAGCGTGGTGCCGTGCGCACGCACCTCACGCGCGATCACCGACTGCACGCGCTGCATCAGGTCGCGGTCGAAGCTGCCCGCCAGTGCGATCGCCTGTGGAAAGCTGGTCGCGCCCGGCGCCATATACCCGTGCAGCGCCTCTTCGTGGAACAGCACCGGAATGCCGAGCCGCGTACGCCGTGCCCATGCCTGCGCGGCGTTGACGAAGGCGATCGTGTCGGCCGGCTGTCGCCAGCGGCCGGTGACGTCGGTGCCGGTGTTGTTGGCGGTCGCCGCGCCGCCGCGATCGGACGGGCGCGCGATCTGCCCGATGCCATGCGGGTAGGCAGCGTCGGCGCGGGTCGCGGAAAAGGCGCGGGTGTCGTCCATGACGTCGCGCTTGGTGGTGGACAGGGTGATGAGTTGCGCGACCTTTTCGTCGAGCGTCATGCGGCCGAGCAGATCGCGGACGCGCAAGTCGACGGGCGCGCGTGGGTCGCGGTAGACGGCGGCGGGCGTGCGCGCGGCGGCGGGCAGGAACGCCAGCGCGGAAACCCCGGCGGTCCAGCGCAGGAACGCGCGGCGCGCGACGATCGGTTGGGTAGTGGCGGTCACGCTGGTCCTCTCCTGCTTCGGCCGCGCGGTCGGATGCCGTGCTTGCCAAACGGGTTGATAGCGGTAACATGGCGGACCAGAAGCGGCGTTGTCAATGCCGCCGGGTGAGCAGGAGCGGTAGCGGTGAAGGCTTTTTCGGGATTGATCGGCGCTGTGGCGCTGCTGCTGGCGGGCACCGCGCACGCCGATGACGGCTATCGCCTGTGGCTGCGCCATGGTGGCGAAACCGCCCGCCCCGCCCCCGTCGACGCGCCCGCCGGTGCCCCCATGACGGTCGCGGTGCGCGGCGCAACGCCGACCCTGCGGCTGGCGGCGGACGAACTGGCGCGCGCGATGCCCGCCGGCACGATGCCGGTGACGGTGGCGACCGCCGGCGATGCGGGGATCGCCGCACTGCGACTGCCGTTCGCGGCGCTGGGCGACGAGGGCTATCTGGTGCGCACCGTCACGCTGGACGGCAAGCGCACGCTGCTGATCGCGGGCAACAGCGATCGCGGCACGCTCTACGGTGCGTTTGCGCTGCTGCGGCATCTGGCCACCGGCGGCACCACCTCCACCGCCGCGCTGACCAGTGCGCCCAAGGTGAAGCTGCGCGTGCTGAACCATTGGGACAATCTGGATGGTACGGTGGAGCGCGGCTATGCTGGCCAGTCGTTGTGGGATTGGTGGACGCTGCCTGACCTGAAAGACCCGCGCTACACCGATTACGCCCGCGCCAACGCCTCGCTGGGCATCAACGGCACCGTGCTGAACAACGTCAACGCCAAGGCCGACAGCCTGACCCCGCGCTATATCGCGAAGGCCGCCGCGCTGGCCGACGTGTTCCGCCCCTGGGGGATCAAGGTGTATCTGTCGGCGCGCTTCTCCGCACCGATCGAGCTGGGCGGATTGAAGACCGCCGATCCGCGCGACCCGGCGGTGGCGGCGTGGTGGAAGGCCAAGGCCGACGAGATCTACCGCGCGATCCCCGATTTCGGCGGGTTCCTGGTGAAGGCCAACAGCGAGGGGCAACCCGGACCGCGCGACTACAACGCCAGCCACGCCGACGGCGCGAACATGCTGGCCGCGGCGGTGCGCCCGCACGGCGGCATCGTTATGTGGCGCGCGTTCGTCTATGCCGACACCGATCCGACCGACCGGGCCAAGCAGGCGTATAGCGAGTTCAAGCCGCTGGACGGCACGTTCGCCGACAACGTGCTGGTGCAGGTGAAGAACGGCGCGATCGACTTCCAGCCGCGCGAGCCATTCCATCCGCTGTTCGGCGCGATGCCGAAGACGCCGCTGATGATGGAATTCCAGATCACCAAGGAATATCTCGGCTTCGCGACCCACCTCGCCTATCTCGGGCCGTTGTTCGAGGAGACGCTGGCGGCGAAAACCGGGCGCGGGCGCGAGACGGTGGCCGGCGTGGTGGACGGCAGCAGCGAGGGGCATCGCCTGACCGGGATGGCCGGGGTGGCGAACATCGGGCGCGATCGCGACTGGTCCGGCTCCACCTTCAACCAGGCGAACTGGTATGCGTTCGGGCGGATGGCGTGGGATCCGGCGCTGCCGGCCGAACCGCTGGCGCGCGAATGGGCGCAACAGACGTTCGGCGGCGACGCGCGCGTGGTCGACACCGCCGTCGCCATGATGATGGGCTCCCGCGAGGCGGTGGTCGATTATACCGGCGCGCTGGGGCTGGCCCACCTGATGGCGACCGGGCATCATTACGGACCGGGGCCGTGGGTGAGCGACCTGAAACGCCCCGAATGGAACCCGGCCTATTACCACAAGGCCGATCGCGACGGCATCGGCTTCGACCGGACGAAGACCGGCAGCAACGCGGTGGCGCAATATGCCGCGCCGATCGCGCGTCAGCTTGCCGACCCGAAAACCACGCCGGAGCGCGACCTGTTGTGGTTCCACCACGTCCGCTGGGACCGTCCGATGCGCTCGGGCAAGACGCTGTGGCAGGATCTGGTGGCGCATTACGATCGCGGCGTCGGCTATGTCGCGGGGATGCGGCGGCAGTGGGACGGCGTGCGCGCGCTGGTCGATGCCGAGCGGTGGCAGAAGACCGCCGACGATCTGGCGGTGCAGGAACGCGAGGCGCGCTGGTGGCGCGACGCCAGCCTGTCCTACTGGATGTCGGTCAACCGCCTGCCGCTGCCCGCCGGGGTCACGCCGCCCGAACATGATCTGGCATGGTATCGGGCGCAGCACTTCGACTATGTGCCGGGGCATTACTGACGTCGTACTTGCCGGTTCGCGCCGGGACGGCCAAGGATCGCGCGATGGAACGCCCGGCATGACCGAACCGCGCGGCTCGCGCCGCCAACGCAACGCGCCCACGATCAGCGACGTCGCCGCGCACGCCGGCGTGTCGCCGATGACGGTCAGCCGCGTCATCAACCACGAAACCAGCGTGCGCGAGGCGACACGCATCCGGGTGCAGGAAGCGATCGCGACGTTGCGTTACGCCCCCTCGCCCGCGGCGCGGATGCTGGCCGGGGGCGACGAACTCCGGCTGGGGGTGCTGCACACCACGACCAGCCTGTTCTATTTCAGCGAGTTCCTGGTCGGCTGCCTCGATCAGGCCAGTCGACAGAGCGCGCAGATCATCGTCGAGCAATGCGCCGTGGGCGCGGAGCTGGCGGCGATCGATCATCTGCTGAACGGCGGGGTCGACGGCCTGCTGCTGCCACCGCCGCTGGGCGATGCCGAACCGGTACTGGCGGCGCTGCGCGCGCGCGACGTGCCGGTGGTGGCCGTGTCCACCGGGCGCGCGCCGGAATGGGCGCTGTCGGTCAGCATCGACGATCGCCAGGCCGCCTATGAGATGACGCGGCATCTGGGTGCGCTGGGCCATCGCCGAATCGGATTCATCACCGGCGCGGCGAACCAGAGCGCAAGCGGCGAGCGGCTGGCCGGATATCGCGACGCGCTGACCGACTTCGACCTCGACGCCGATCCCGCGTTGGTGGCGGAGGGGACGTTCGGCTATCGCTCCGGGCTGGACGCGGCGGAACGGTTGCTCGACCTGCCCGACGCGCCGACCGCGATCTTCGCCAGCAACGACGACATGGCCGCCGCGACGATCGCGATCGCGCACCGCCGCGCGCTGGACGTGCCGGGCGACCTGACCGTGTGCGGGTTCGACGATTCGGCGCTGGCGACGACGGTGTGGCCGGAGCTGACCACGATCCGCCAGCCGGTGAGCGATATGGCGCGCACCGCGGTCGACCTGCTGGTGCGCGACATCCGCCAGCGGCGCAGTGGCGGGAGCGGTGGTGGGGATCACCCGCATGTCGTGACCGATTACGCGCTGATCCGGCGGCAGTCCGACGCGGTGCCGCGACGACGCCCGCGCCCATCGTCCTGATCCGCCACGAAGCCGCTTCCCCCCGGCCCCCGATTGCGCCTAACAGCGCAACCATATGTGGCAGCTCTATCAGTTCCCGCTGTGTCCGTTCACGCGCAAGGTCCGCACGCTCCTGAACGAGAAGGACGTCGGCTATCAACTCATGCGCGAGAACCCGTGGGAGCGGCGCGACGCCTTCATCGACATGAATCCGGCGGGGCAAACCCCGGTGATGACCGACAACGAACGCGGCGTCGTGCTGGTCGATTCGATGGCGATCTGCGAATATTTCGAGGAGACGGTCGAACGCGTCGCAATGGTCAACGGCACCGCTGCGAATCGAGCCGAGATCCGCCGGCTGGTCGCGTGGTTCGACACGCATTTCTATCGCGACGTCACCCAGCCGCTGCTGGACGAGCGGATGATCAAGCGCATCGCGCACCGCATGGCCCCCGACGCGTCGCGGCTGCGCGAGGCGATGAAGTCGGCGGTCGGGCATCTCGATTACATCGACTTCCTGCTGGATCATCGCAAATGGATCGGCGGATCGACGATCAGCCTGGCCGACCTGGCGGCGGCCGCGCAAATCTCGGTCGCGGATTATCTCGGCGGCATCGACTGGGCGGGCCATTCGCTGACCAAATCATGGTATTCGGCGTTCAAGAGCCGGCGCAGCTTCCGCCCGTTGCTGGCCGAGCGGATCAGCGGGATCGAACCGCCGAGCTATTACGAGAATCCGGATTTCTGATGCACGCCACGCACGATCCCGCCGCCCCGCCCGCCTCCGACATCGCCTTCGACGATTTCCTGGCGGTCGACGTGCGGGTCGGCACGATCGTGGCCGCCGAGCCGTTCCCGGAGGCGCGCAAGCCCGCCTACAAGCTGACGATCGATTTCGGCGCGACCATCGGCACGAAGCGATCGTCGGCGCAGATCACCGAACATCATGCCTGCGATGATCTGATCGGGCAGCAAGTGGCGGCGGTCGTCAACTTCCCGCCGCGCCAGATCGGCAAGTTCATGTCGCAGGTGCTGACGCTCGGCTTCCCCGATGCCGACGGCAAAGTGGTGCTGGTTCAGCCGGGCAGGCCGGTGCCGAACGGCGGGCGGCTGTTCTGATGCGGCAGGCGCACGGGCAATTGACGATCGCGACGCGCGGGCAGGGACTCGTCGAAGTCACGCGCGACGTCATCGCATGGCTGGATGCGCAGGGGCTGACCGATGGCGTGGTGACGCTGTTCTGCCGGCATACGTCGGCGTCGCTCATTATCAACGAGAATGCCGCCCCGGCGGTGCGCGGGGATATCGAGCGCTATTTCGCGCGGCTGGCGCCCGAATCGCGCGAATACGAACATGACGACGAAGGGCCGGACGACATGCCCGCGCATCTGAAGACCGCGCTGACGAACGTGTCGCTGTCGATCCCGATGACCGGCGGGCGGATGGTGCTGGGCACGTGGCAAGGCATCTATCTGTTCGAACACCGCGCCGCGCCGCATCGCCGGACGCTGGCCTTGCATGTGATCGGGGAGTGACGATCACGCCGTTGCGCGGGGCCGTCCCGACGCGGTGATCGCGTTCCCGTGCGTACTGCGGTATGTGGCTGCGCCTCGCCGGCAAACGACGGACGGGTGCAAGGCAGTGATGCGCGACGGGCGGCCACCCGGCGGTGTCCCGCATCCGGCTTCATGAACAATCGCCCTCCGCCATGCGGGCGCGTGAGGCGTCAGCGCGGCTCGGCCAGGGTCAGGATCGACACGCCCATCGGCATCGGCATGCGGCCGACCAGATGCCGCTCCAGCCGGAAGATCCGTTCGAACAAGGCGTTCACCGGTGCCGCTGGAGGCGAATCATCGCTGTCGTCGCGCCCGGTCAGCCGTCCGGCGACGCGCGCGGCGGCGGCGAGCGGGAACAGTAGCGAGTTGAAATAGGTCAGACCGCGTTCCTTCAACCCGGCCTCGTGGATCGCGCCGAGCAGCGTCGCCTTGGAATAACGGCGGTGATGGTGGTTCACGACGTCGTGCGCGCTCCACAGCCATTGGTGCGCGGGCACCGCGATCAGGATCTTGCCGCCGGGCGCGAGGCACGCGCGCATCGCCGCCAGCGCCGCGACGTCATCCTCGATATGCTCGACAACATCCAGCACCGCGATCAGATCGTAGGCGCCGCGCGCGACACCCGGCAGTTCCGGCAGCGGAGCCTCGCCGACCGGCTTGCCCAACCGTGCGCTAGCGATGGCGCGCGCGGCGGGATCGATCTCGATCGCGTCGACGTCCCCGAACGCCGCCAGCATCGGCAGATTGTGTCCGGTGCCGCAACCGATCTCCAGGATGCGCGCCGGCGCCGGCAACCGCCCCTCACGCGTCAGGTAATCGGCTAGGATATCGCGGCGCGCACGATACCACCAATGGGTGGAATCGTGTTCGGCCATGCGATCGTAGACGCGGCGATCCATCAGCGGATGATCCTGTTCAAGCGAAGACCCAGAAGCGGTTGAGCGCGAAGGTGACGAGTGGGGTGACGAACAGGATCGGCACCAGCGGCCACCATGTCGCGCCGTGCATCGGCCCGGTTAGCAACCAGACGAAGAAGGTGTTCATCGCGAAGCTGACCAGCGAGACGATGAAGAACCGCCCGCCGGTGCGCGCCAGATTCTCGCGCTCGCCGACGTCGCGGAAGCTCCAGCGGCTGTGCATGACATAGCCGGACAGCATGGCGACGAGATAGCCGAGCACGTTGCCGACCAGCGGCCAGACGCTGCGATCCGCCAGCGGCCAGCGTGCCTGCGCATAGGTGGCGATCGGCCAGTAGACGATCGCATAGAAAGCGGTGGCCGCGCCCCCGGTCAGCCCGAAGCGCACCAACTGCCAGAACAGCGCCCGCCATTCCTCCGCTTTTCCGTCCGATCGTAACGTCGTCACCGATCACCCTTTCCGCGCCCGCCTACGGCCGCCGGTCAAAAGTGGCAATGCCCGGGGGCATCCGGCGGGCGCGCTGGTCGTTGCCGTTTTTCCGCACGCCTCGTAAGCACCATCGCATCAAGGGCCGCGCACCGGCAGCCGCGGCGTGAAGGAAATACGTTGATCAACCACCTGTTGCCGCCCGCCACGCTCGACCGGGTCGGACGCGTGCTCGACCGCCACTGGCTGCGGCTGACGATGCTGGCGTGGCTGGGCATCGCGATCTGGTACGTCTGGCAACGCTGGGCGGGAATTCACTGGCTGTCGCTGGGCGATACCGACGACAACATGCGCCTGATGCAGGTACGCGCGCTGCTGGACGGACAGGGCTGGTTCGACCTGCGCAACTATCGCCTCAATCCGCCCGGCGGGTTCAACATCCACTGGTCGCGGCTGGTCGATCTGCCGATCGCCGCGCTGATCGTGGTGCTGCGCCCGTTCGTCGGCGTGGCGGAGGCGGAGCGGCTGGCGTGCGGGATCGCACCGTTGTTGCCGCTGGCGGTGACGCTCGCCGCGCTGGGTGCGACGCTGCGGCGGCTGGTGCACCCGCTGGCGTGGCCGCTCGGCATTGCGCTGTTCCTGGCGACCAACGTGTTGCTGGGGATGTTCATGCCCGACCGCATCGACCATCACGGCTGGCAGCTGGCGATGCTGGCGGTGACCGTCGCCGGACTGTGCGATCCGCGCCGTGGGCGCGGCGGCGCGCTGGTCGGTGGGGCGACGGCGGTGTCGCTGACGATCGGGCTGGAGATGTTGCCCTATGCGGCGATGGCGGGGGCGATCATCGCGCTGGCGTGGATCTGGGACCGGGGCGAGCGCGATCGGCTGGCGGTATATGCGCTGGGGCTGGCCGGGGGAACGGCGGCGGGGTTCGCCGGGTTCGCCTCCGATGCCAACCGCCTCTATCGCTGCGACGCGCTGACCCCCGTCTACGCCTCCACGGTGGTGCTGGCGGGCGGGTTGCTGCTGGGGCTGGCGATGCTGTCGCCGCAGCGGCCGGCGGTGCGGCTGGTGCTGGCGATCGTGGCGGGTGCGCTGGTCGCCGGTTTCTTCGCGCTGGCCTTCCCGCAATGCCTCGGCCGGCCGGAGCAGGTATCGGACGAACTTTATACCAGCTGGCTGTCGCAAGTGCGCGAGGCCAAGCCGATCTACCGCCATCCGCTGCGCATCGCGCTGCCGATCGTGACGTTGCCGCTGATCGGGCTGATCGGCGCCGTGCTGGCGACGTGGCAGGCGCGACGTCAGCCGAGCCTGCGCGGCTGGGCCTGCGTGGCGTTGTTCGGTGCATTCGCGGCATCGATGCTGCTGTGGCAGGCGCGCGCCGGCCCGGCGGCGCAGCTGCTGGCGGTGCCCGGCGCGGCGGCGCTGGCGTGGCTGGCGTTGCCGTTGCTGGCCGCGCCGCGTTTCTGGTTGGCGAAGGCGGCGGCGGCGGCGGGGCTGTTCGTGATCGTGTCGGGCAGCTTCACGCCGATCGTCATCGACAGCTTCGGCGTCGACCGGCCGAGCGCGTACGTCCGACGCGTCAACAAGGCGACCGGGCGCTGCCTGACCCTCCCCGCGATGCGCCCGCTGGACCGCTATCCCGCGCAGACGGTGTTCACCTTCGTCGACCTTGGCCCGCGCCTCATCACGCTGACCCATCACAGTGCGATCGCCGGGCCGTATCACCGCAACGGGGACGCGATCCTCGACGTCCACCACGCCTTCATGCGCTCCCCCGCGGAGGCACGCGCGATCATGAAGCGCCACGGCGCGACGATGCTGCTGGTGTGCCCGGACATGGCCGAATCGACCAATTACCGGGCGAAGGCGCGCGGCGGTTTCTACGACCGGCTGGCGAAGGGAGAGTCGTTCGACTGGCTGACGCCGCTGCCGATCAAGCAGGGATCGCCGTTCCGCGCATTCCGGGTGAAGTGACGCGAGCCGTCACCCCCGGCCTCGGCCCGGGGGTGACGGCGATCGGGTCAGCGCACTTGTTCCATGATGCCGTCGATCACGAACTGCACCGCCAGCGCGGCGAGCAGCACGCCGAGCAGGCGGGTGATGACCGCCTCGATCTTCGCGCCCATCACGCGCATCAACGGCCCGGCTGCCAGTAGCGCCAGCAACATCAACACGAGGTTCGCCGCCAGTGCCGCCATCACCACGGCGGTCTGTTCGACCCCGTGGCTGCGCGCGGTGAGCAGCATCACCGAGGCGATCGATCCCGGACCGGCGATCATCGGCATCGCCATCGGGAAGATCGAGACGTCGTCCGCCTCTTCGGTGGTGATTTTCGCCGCGCGATCCTCGCGCCGCTGGGTGCGCTTCTCGAACACCATCTCCAGCGCGATCAGGAACAGCATCACACCGCCCGCGATCCGGAACGACGCCAGTTCGATGCCGAGCACGTGGAGCAACGGTTCGCCGGCCAGCGCGAACACCAGCAGGATCAGCGCCGCGACCACCACGGCGCGCACCGCCATGGCGCGGCGATGCTCCGCGGTGGTCCCGGCGGTCAGCCCCGCGAAGATCGGCGCGCAGCCCGGCGGATCGATGATGACGAACAGCGTGACGAACGCCGAGACGAACAGTTCGAGCATCAGAGCGCCCGCGTCACAGCGCGGGATCGATCGCGACGCCCGCGCGCCGCGAGGCCGCGACCAGCGTGTTGCGCATCAGCACCGCGATCGTCATCGGCCCGACGCCGCCGGGCACCGGGGTGATCGCGCCGGCGACCTCCGCGGCGCGCGGATCGACGTCGCCGACCAGCCCCGCATCCGTGCGGTTGATGCCGACGTCGATCACGGTCGCACCGGGCTTGATCCAGTCGCGCTGGACGAAGCCGGGGATGCCGACGGCGGCGACGACGATGTCCGCCTGCCGCACGTGGCCCATCACGTCGCGCGTCCGGCTGTGCACGGTGGTGACGGTGCAGCTTTCCCGAAGCAGCAGCGCCGCCATCGGCTTGCCGACGATGTTCGAACGGCCGATCACCACCGCCTCCAGCCCGGCGAGGTGCGGATGGATCTCGCGCAGCAGCATGATGCAGCCCAGCGGGGTGCACGGCACCAGCCCGTCCAGCCCGGTCGCCAGCCGCCCGGCGTTGACCGGGTGGAAACCGTCGACATCCTTGTCGGGATCGATGCGGGTGATGACCGCGCGCTCGTCGATATGGCGGGGCAGCGGCAGCTGGACGAGGATGCCGTCGACCGCATCGTCGGCGTTCAGCCGGTCGACCAGCGCGATCAGCTCGCCCTGCGCTACGTCGGCGGGCAAGCGATGCTCGAAGCTTTCCATGCCCGCCGCCAGCGTCGCCTTGCCCTTGGACAGGACGTAGACCGACGATGCCGGATCCTCGCCGACCAGCACGACGGCGAGGCCGGGCTTGCGGCCCGCGTCACGCGTGAAGGCGGCGGCGGCGATGGCGACACGGTTGCGCAGCTGCGCGGCGAAGGCTTTTCCGTCGATGGTGCGGGCTGTCATGGGGCGATCGCATAAAGCGACGCGGCGATTTGCGCCAGCGCTTGCGGATCGCCGGCGATCGCCAGCCGCTTCAGCCGCGCGGTCTGGCCGGCGACCAGCGTCACGTCGCGCCGCGCCACGCCGAACCGTTTGGCGACCAGCGCGACCAGCGCTTCGTTGGCCGCGCCGTCGACCGGCGCCGCCGCCAGTCGCACGGCGAAATGATCGCCGGTGCCGGCAAGCAGCGAGTCGCGCCCGCCACGCGGCGTCACGCGCACCGCGATCGCGACGCCGTCAGCGGTCGTGCGCCATGCGGTCAGACGGTGCTGCTCATCACCGCGCTGGCGGCGACGTTGTTGAGGACGATGTTGAGAATCGCCAGCAGCACCAGCACGATCGCCGGTGCGAAATCGATCCCGCCGGTGTTCGGCAGCATCCGCCGGATCGGGCGGTACAGCGGCTCGCTGAGCCGATCCAACCCCTCGTACAGCGAGCGCACGAAGTTGGTCGAGGTGTTGACGACGTTGAAGGAAATCAGCAGCGAGAGCACGAACTGCACGATGATGATCCACCATACGAGGTTCAGGATCACCTGCAGGATCTGGATGATGGTGAGCGTCAGCACGCGTGGCGTCTCCGAAAAGGTGTGTCGGCGATATAGGTCACCATGAGACCGGGCGAAAGACCGGCCGAAAGACCGGGATCAGGCGCGGATGAGCGTGCCTGCGCCGCGCTTCGTAAAGATTTCGAGCAGCATCGCGTGCGGCACCCGCCCGTCGAGCACCACCGCCGCGTCCACCCCGGCCTGCACCGCGGCCACGCACGTCTCCAGCTTGGGGATCATCCCGCCCGAGATCGTGCCGTCGGCGCGCAACGCGGCGACGGCGGCAGGATCGAGATCGGTCACCAGCTGTCCGTTCTTGTCGAGCACGCCCGCCACGTCGGTCAGCAGGAAGAAGCGCGATGCGCCAAGCGCCGAGGCGATCGCGCCGGCCATCGTATCGGCGTTGATATTGTAGGTGTGGCCGTCCGCGCCGATCCCGATCGGGGCGATCACCGGAATGATGCCCTCCCGGCTGAGCGAATCGATGATGCGGCGATCGACCGCGACCGGTTCCCCGACGAAGCCGAGGTCGACGTTACGTTCGATCCCCTGCAACGGATCGGGCGCGCGGCTGCCGACCTTCTCGGCGCGCACCAGCCCGGCATCCTTGCCGGAGATTCCGACCGCACGCCCGCCGGCGCGGCCGATCCAGCCGACGATTTCCTTGTTGATCGATCCCGCCAGCACCATTTCGGCGATCTGCGCGGTTTCGGCATCGGTGACGCGCAAGCCGTCGACGAAGCGCGATTCGACGCCCAGCCGCTTGAGCATCCGCCCGATCTGCGGCCCGCCGCCATGGACGACGACCGGATTGATCCCGACCGCCTTCAACAGCACGACATCCTCGGCGAAGTCCGCCTGCGCCTCCGGATCGCCCATCGCGTGTCCGCCGTATTTCACGACGAACGTCTTGCCGGCATAACGTTGCAGGTACGGCAGCGCCTCGACCAGCGTTTCGGCCTTCAGCGCGGGCGACAGGTTAGGATCGGTCATGAGCCGCGCCATAGCGGCGTGTGCACCGCCGCGAAAGGTCAGGCGTCCAGCCGCCGCCCCGTCGCCACCAGCAGGTAGATCAGCGGCGGCACCAGCGCGATCGACAGCACGACCTTCGCCAGCATCTGCCCGGCCATCAGCCAGCCGACCGCCGACAACCCGAACGCGATCGAAATGAACAGGATCGAATCGACGATCTGGCTGAGCGCGCTGGCGGTCGCCGCGCGGAACCACAACAGCCGACCGCCCTCCCGCCCCTTCAGCCACGAGAAGATCGTGACGTTCAGCGTCTGCGAAATGCCGTAAGCGACGATCCCGCCCGCCCAGATCCACGGCGTCGCGCCCATCATCCGGTTGAACGCGGCGAGATGATCCGCGCCCATCTCCGGGGCGGGCGGCAGCACCAGCACCACCAGCGTCAGCACCATCGAGACAAGCAGCGGGACGAACCCCATCAGCACCAGCCGCCCCGCCACCTTCTGCCCGTGCAGTTCGGCGACCGCGCTGGACGTGACGACCAGCAGCAGGAACGCGAAGATGCCCGCCTCCACCGCAAGCGGCGGCAGCCCGACCAGCGGGCCGAGCGCCGAGATCGGCCCCAGCGAAACCTGTTTGTTGCCGAGCACCCCGGCGATGCACACCATGCCGCCGTAAAAGATCGAGAAGGCGAACAGCGATGGCGGGATCGGGCGACGGGCGGGTGCTTCCATCGCCGTGATGTAGCCGGTGCCGGGTAGAGCGGGCAAGGTTCCGCGGAACACCGATCCGGTCGCGGCACCGGCATAAGCGATGGAAAAGGCGCATCGCGGCCGATCCGGCCTCCGTCGTCCCCGGCCCCCATCCCCGGCGCGGTCGATCATGGCTGGCGGCGGTCCGCGCCGCATGTCATGGGCAGGGACGGTGCCGAACGGCGACATCGAAGAAGAAAAATGCACAGAATCCTCATCGGCCTGGCGGGTATCGTCGTCATCCTGCTGCTCGCGGTGCTGCTGTCGGCCGACCGCCGCGCGATCCGCCTGCGCATCGTCGCCAGCGCCTTTGCATTGCAGGCGGCGATCGCGGTGATCGTGCTGTACTGGACGCCGGGACGCGCCGCGCTGGGCGGCGCATCGTCGGGCGTCGCGGCGCTGCTGGGCTATTCGCAGAAGGGCACCGAGTTCCTGTTCGGCAACCTGGCCAGCCCGGCGGTCGGCGGGCAGAGCTTCGCGATCGCGGCGTTGCCGGTCATCATCTTCTTCGCCAGCCTCGTCTCGATCCTCTACTATCTCGGCTTCATGCAGTTCATCGTCCGCTGGATCGGCGGCGCAATCGAAAAGGTGATCGGGACCAGCAAGGTCGAGAGCCTGTGCGCGGCGGCCAACATCTTCGTCGGGCAAAGCGAATCGCCGCTGGTCATCCGCCCCTATCTCGCCGGGCTGACCCCGGCGCAGGTATTCACCGTCATGACCAGCGGGATGGCGGGTGTCGCCGGCACGATCCTGGCCGCCTATGCCTCGATGGGGATCAGCATCGACTATCTGCTCGCGGCCAGCTTCATGGCGGCGCCGGGCGGCATCCTGATGGCCAAGATCATCATGCCGGACCGGGTCATGCCCCCGGAAGGCGAACTGCCGCTGGGCGACATGCCCGACGTGGCGCGGCAGATCGCGCTGGCCGAGGCGCGGATCAGCGGTCGCGGCCCGGCCGCGCTGCTGCCCGAGGGCACGCCGGGCGAGCCGTTGCCCGACGCGACGCACGACGAGGAGAAGCCCGCCAACCTCATCATGGCCGCGGCGCAGGGCGCACAGACCGGGGTGAAGCTGGCGGTGGCGGTGGGCGCGATGGTGCTGGCGTTCGTCGCGCTCGTCGCGCTGGCCAACGGCCTGCTCGGCACGGTCGGCGGATGGCTGGGCCTGCCGGGACTGAGCTTCCAGGGGTTGCTGGGATATGTGTTCCAGCCGGTGATGTTCCTGCTGAACGTGCCATGGGACGAGGCGGGGATTGCCGGCGGTCTGTTCGGCGAAAAGATCGTGCTGAATGAATTCGTCGCGTACATCGACCTCGGCAAGCAGGCGGCACAGCTTTCCCCGCGCACGATCGCGGTGGTGACGTTCGCGCTGTGCGGCTTCGCCAATTTCAGCTCGATCGCGATCCAGATGGCGGTGACGGGCAGCCTCGCCCCCAACCAGCGCCCGACGATCGCGCGGCTGGGCCTGCGCGCGCTGGCGGCGGGCAGCCTTGCCAACCTGATGAGCGCGGCGCTGGCGGGTCTGTTGATCGGCTGAGTCGCGCCGCGGGCGCGCGCCGCGGGCGCGCGCCGCGGAAGTTGACAAAGTTCACGCCACGTCGGCGCTGAAAACGCGCCGTGGATGCTGCCCCGGGCACGTGGGCGGCAGGGCGGGCGGGCGGCGTGGGCATCGTCGCCGACGCTGTCATGCGGCGGGTATGTAGGACAGGCCTTTCCGGCCGTCGCGGCAACGGCGACCTCGGGAAGCCCGTCGACCGCGCCCATGTGCGAACCGACACTGCTGACCTGCCTACCTTGCTGACCTGCCGATCCGCCTACCCTGCCGATCCTGCCGACAATGGATGTCGAGCGCTTCATCGTATCTCGTTCGTCGGTTCGGACGCGACCCGCAGCCCGGCTTCTTTGGCGATCGCCGGTTGGCGGACGCCGGATCACGTCCGGGTCACGGGCAAGGAGGCGTGCGCGTTCAATCCTGTCAGCGTCGCGACGATCCTCACCGGTCGCCCACGAACCGAAACGCGCGGTGGCTGGCGCACGAAAAGGGGCCGCCGGATCGCTCCGACGGCCCCCTGCACGCAACCGGAAAGTCCGGGTTCAGGCGAGGCTGGTCTTGGCCGCGCCGCGACGACGGCGGAGTGCCGCGCCGACCACGCCGAAGCCGAGGATCATCGTCATCCAGGTGGTCGGCTCGGGAACGCCGCTGGTCACCTTGATCTGGTTCAGCTTGAACGCGTCGTTGAGGCCATCCGGACCGAAGAACGAACCGCCGATGATCCAGACGTTGCCGGCCTTGTCGGGCGACAGATTGTAGGTTTGCTTGGCCGCACCCCTGTACAGATCGCTGTTGCTGTTGAACCAGTTGGCGCCCGACTGCTTCGACGAATCGTAGTTCAGCGACGCTTCGAGACCGCGCAGCGTGGTGTTGGTCATCGCCGCGCCGAAGCTGGTGACGCCGCGCGCGATGAACGCGTCATTGTCGCCCGGGCCGAAGCCGGGGATCGCGAACTTGGTGAGCTCGGCCGACTGCAACGACACCATCTGGTCGAACTGCAGGACGATGAATTCCCAACCGTTGACGTTGTCGATCTGGTGCAGCCCGTTGCTGCCGGTCTCGTTCTGACCGGCCTGGTAGATGCCCAGACCAGCCGGATTGAAAACACCAAGCTTTCCAGCGGTATAGTTACCGTTGAAGTCACGCGACCAAGCCGTCGCCTTAACATTGACCGTCGACTTGCGGTCGACCGAACCAACCTTGTAGGTGATGGTGTTGCCATAGACGTCGCCCGTCGACGAACCCTTGGTCGTATCGACGATGAAGTCCGCGGCCTGCGCCGGCATTGCAGCGACCAACGCCCCGGCGGCCAGCGCGACTTGCGCGAAACGAATCATATGTTGCCCCTTTATTCGGTAAAAATCGAATTACCCGTTGCGATGCTGTTCGCGCAATCGCTGCGCCTCCGCAACGGTCTCGTCCGAGCCGCCGTCCCTGTTCGATACAAAGTCAGTGGTTTACCATCATCCGCTGGCGTCGTGGCGACCGCGCTACTATGTCCGCGCGCATGACCGAGATCACCGTCGCCGCGCTGCAACTCGCCTTTTCCGCCGACATCGACGCGAATATCGCCAAGGTGTCAGATGCCGTGCGGGAGGCGCATGGTCGCGGGGCGCAGGTGATCCTGCCGCCCGAATTGTTCGAGGGCGAGTATTTCTGCCGCGTCGAGGACGAGGCGCTGTTCGCCAATGCCGCGCCGGTCGGCGAGCACAAGGCGGTGCTGGCGATGCAGGCGCTGGCCGAGGCGCTGAAGGTGTACATCCCGACCAGCTTCTTCGAGCTTGACGGACCGCACCATTACAACTCGCTGGCGATGATCGGTCCCGACGGCGAGGTACAGGGCGTGTATCGCAAGAGTCACATCCCCGATGGCCCCGGCTATGAAGAGAAATTCTATTTCCGCCCGGGCAATACCGGGTTCAAGGTGTGGAACGGCCCGAAGGCGAAACTGGGCGTCGGCGTGTGCTGGGATCAATGGTATCCCGAAACGGCGCGCGCGATGATGCTGATGGGGGCCGAGGTGCTGTTCTATCCCACCGCGATCGGCAGCGAGCCGCACGACACGTCGCTCGATACCGCGCGGCTCTGGCGGCGGGCGATGGTCGGCCATGCGGTGTCGAACGTGGTACCGGTCATCGCCGCCAATCGCGTCGGCGTCGAACATGGCCAGACCTTCTACGGCACCAGCTTCATCACCGACGAGCGCGGCGACATATTGGCGGAACTGGGCCGCGAGGAAGAGGGCGTGATCGTCGCGACGCTGGATCTGGACCGCGTGCGCCGGCACCGCGCCGCGTTCGGCTTCTTCCGCGACCGCCGCCCGGAATTGTATGGGCGGCTGGTGCAGGACATCTGATCCGCCGGCCACCGTTCGCCGGCGTCAGGGACGCAGTTCCAGCGCACGGGCGAACACCGCCTCGAACATCTCGCGCGTCAGGCGGCCGGTGTTCTGATTGTATCGGGAGCAATGATAGCTGTCGATCAGCACGCGCCCGTCGGGCACGCGATGTTCGGCAAGGTGGGCGAAGCGCGCCTTGGGCAGTCGACCGCCCAGCACCTTGACCGTCGATTGGTGCGCGACCTGCCCCAGCGCGACGAACACGCGCGCGTTCGGCAGCGCCGCGACCTGTGCGGACAGGAACCGCCGGCAGGTTCGCACTTCCTCCGGCGTCGGCTTGTTACCCGGCGGCAGGCACTTGACCGCGTTGAGGATCATCGCGCCGCGCAGCCGCACGCCGTCGTCGGGACGCGCATCGAACGTCCCCTCCAGCAACCCGGATTGCGCGAGCGTCCCGAACAACAGCGGCCCTGCGCCGTCGCCGGTGAACGGACGCCCGGTGCGATGCGCGCCGTGCATGCCCGGCGCCAGCCCGACGATCGCCAGCCATGCATCGGGATCGCCGAATGCGGGAACGGGCGCGTTCCACCAGTCGGGGTGTTCGCCGCGCACCTCCGCGCGCAACGCCGCCAGCCTGGGGCACAAGGGGCAGTCGAGCGGCGGTTCGGTCGCGGCAAGCGAAGGGGGTGCGAAGTCCATGGCGGTGCGATAGGCGCTGCACGATGGGCGGTTCAATCTATCTCGTCGCGGTCGGCTCCAATCGCCGCGGCCGGCATGGCGTACCACGCGCCGAAGTGGCCGCGGCGCTGCGCCTGCTGGGCGGACGGGCCGCGCCGATCATCGCCAGTGCGCCGCTGGGGCCGTCGACGCGAACCTTCGCCAACGCCGCCGCGCTGATCGAAACCGCGGAGGACCCGCCCGCGCTGCTCGCGCGGCTGAAGGCGATCGAGCGCGGGTTCGGGCGGCGTGGCGGACGGCGATGGGGGGCGCGGGTGATCGACCTGGACATCGTCCTGTGGTCGGGCGGAGCGTGGCGCAGCGCGACGCTCACCATCCCGCATCCGGCGTTCCGCGTCCGCGCGTTCGTGCTGACGCCGGCCAGCGCGATCGCGCCGCGCTGGCGCGATCCGCAAAGCGGGCTGACGCTGCGCCAGCTTCATGCCCGGTTGACCCGCAGCCGCGCCGCCCCTAGTCGGCGTCGGTCCGCGTGAGGGTCCGTAGCTCAGTTGGTAGAGCAAGCGACTTTTAATCGAGAGGTCCCGGGTTCGAGCCCCGGCGGACCCACCACGCGGCACGGGTGAGGACGCGCGTGCCGCGTCCTCAAAACTCCGACCATTCGTCTTCCGCGACGGCCAGCGCGTTGCCGCGTGTCCCGGTGACCGGGCGGCGCGAGGTGCGGGCGATGTCGCGCCCGGCGGCCGCGGCGCGCGCCTGAAGGTCATGGACGGGCGAGGTGTGGACCGCGACCGCCGCACGGCGCGGCTTGCCGTCGATGCGGAAGCGCGACACCTCCGCAATCAGGCGATCGGCTTCCTCGGCGAGGCTGCGCGCGGCGGCGGTCGCTTCCTCGACCATCGCGGCATTCTGCTGCGTCACCCCGTCCATCTCGGAGACGGCGGTGTTCACCTGCTGCAGC
>NZ_LMLS01000006.1 GCF_001421995.1 Sphingomonas sp. Leaf231 | reverse complement strand
TGATCCCCAACTCGGCGGCCACCTCGGTCTGCATCCGACCGCTCGTCTCCCACAGCGCCACCGCTTCACGCTTGAACTCGTCCGTGAACCGACGCTTCGTCGTAATCGCCATTATACACCTCCTGGCTCCGCAGAACCTATCATCGGTGTCCGTCAAACCGAGGGAAGATCAACTTCCGTCTCCTCACGAAGGCGGACTCTAGCTCAAACTGGCAGAGTTTCAGGGGAGCACGTCACCAAGCAGGGAAGACGTCACCGGCAACCGCGGAAGGCGCATGGAAGCATGCCGCCCGGAACGATACTGGACTGAATATCAAAAATCGCTATCGGGAACCCGGCCATGCGCACGGTCAGTCTCAGCAACGGTCGATCCTTCCGCGTCGATCCCGGAGTCTCGATTCTTGAGGCGGCCAATGCCGCGGGAATAACGCTCGAATACAGTTGCCGTACGGGTCGGTGCGGTGTTTGCAAGGCACCGCTTCTGGCAGGAAAGACCACCATCCTGCGCTCCGAAGAGGAAAGCCTGACCGACCAGGAGGCACTCGACGGCCTGATCCTGACCTGTTGCCGGTCCGTCGACAGCGATGTTTCCCTCGATATTGAATCGCTCGATCGCCTGGCCGGGATCGAGATACGCACCATGCCCGCACGGATCGTTTCGATCGAGCGACTTGCGCAGGAGATTGTCCGGGTCGTCCTGAAGACGCCGCCAGCCACACCGCTGCGCTTTGTTCCCGGGCAATACATCGATGTGATCGCCGATGGTGCCCGTCGAAGCTACAGTCTTGCCAACGCCCCGCGGGCCGATGGCCTGTTGGAACTCATCGTGAAACGATATCCCGGCGGACATCTCAGCGCGTTCTGGTTCGAGCGGGCAAAGCCGAATGACCTGATCCGCCTCGAAGGACCGTTCGGCACCTTCTTCCGACGTGCCCCGGAGCCGACGAACATCGTCTTTCTTGCGACGGGGACCGGGATCGCGCCGATCAAGGCATTGCTGGAGGAGATCGCGGCGGATCGGGAAACGGGCCGGCCTCGACGTATCCGGGTGTTCTGGGGCAATCGCGACGCGGAAAATTTCTGCTGGGATCCGGTTGCTCTGGGACTGGATATTGGCTTTCATCACCTGCTCTCCAGCGCCGATCCCGACTGGTCCGGCAGACGGGGGTACGTGCACGATACGGCTATCGCCGACGGCATCGATCCTGCCGACACGATAGTTTATGCTTGCGGCTCCAGCGCAATGATCGCATCGGCGCGTGACGCTCTGATCGCACGCGGATTGCCTCCGCGCCGCTTCCTCTCCGACGCGTTCGTCAGCTCGAACTGAGGTAAGAAAGAATGAAGGCAGTTATCCTCGCGGGTGGCCTCGGTACGCGTTTCGCCGAGGAAACCAGTCTGCGGCCCAAGCCGATGATCGAGGTCGGGGGGCGACCGATCCTGTGGCACATCATGAAGATCTACGCCGCGCACGGCGTCACGGATTTCGTGATCTGCTGCGGCTACAAGGGCTATGTAATCAAGGAATATTTCGCCAATTATTTCCTGCACATGTCCGACGTCACCTTCGACATGCGCGCCAATGAGATGATCGTCCACGAAAAGCGTGCCGAGCCGTGGAAGGTGACGCTGGTCGACACCGGCGACGACAGCATGACCGGCGGGCGCCTGAAGCGCGTGCGCGAACATGTGAAGGACGAGGAATTCTTCTTCTTCACCTATGGCGACGGGGTCGGCGACATCGACATCACGCAGTCGATCGCCTTTCACCGCGCGCATGGAAAGATCGCGACGTTGACGGCAACCTATCCGCCCGGGCGCTTTGGCGCGCTGCAGATGGACCAGGCACAGGTCACGCATTTTCTTGAGAAGCCGCAAGGGGATGGCGGCATGATCAATGGCGGGTTCTTCGTACTCGATCCGAAGGTGATCGACTATATCGAGAACGATGCGACGATCTGGGAACAAGAGCCGCTGCGCCGTCTTGCCGCGGATGGTCAGTTGATGGCGTTCGAGCATCACGGTTTCTGGCAGCCGATGGACACGTTGCGCGACAAGCAGCATCTCGAGGGCCTGTGGGACAGCGGCCGTGCCCCATGGCGGATCTGGTGAGCATTTCCGGCGACGTCGATCCCGCCTTCTGGGCGGGAAAGCGTGTGTTCCTGACCGGGCACACCGGCTTCAAGGGCAGCTGGCTGTCGCTGTGGCTGCAGAAGATGGGCGCGCACGTCACCGGCTTCGCGCTCACGCCGCCAACCACGCCGTCGCTGTTCGAGGAAGCGCGCGTCGTAGGCGGCATGACGTCGATCATCGGCGACATTCGCGATCGTGAGGTCTTGGAACGGGCGTTGCTCGCGGCCGATCCGGAAATCGTGATCCACATGGCCGCGCAGCCGCTGGTGCGCGCCTCCTACGACGATCCGGTCGGCACCTATGCCACCAACGTCATGGGCACGGTGCATCTGCTTGAGGCGGTCCGCAAGGCGTGCGGCGTCCGCGCGGCGTGCGTCGTCACCACCGACAAATGCTACGAGAACCGCGAATGGGCCTGGGGCTATCGCGAGGATGAGGCGATGGGCGGTTACGACCCCTACAGCAATTCCAAGGGCTGCGCCGAGCTCGTCACCTCCGCCTATCGCCGCTCGTTCTTTGGCGGCGCGAGCAAGGCCGCGATCGCCTCGGCGCGTGCGGGCAACGTCATCGGCGGCGGGGACTGGGCCGCCGACCGCCTGATCCCCGACATCCTGCGCGCGGTCGAGAAGGGCGAGCCGGTCCTGATCCGCAACCCGCTGGCGATCCGCCCGTGGCAGCATGTGCTGGAGCCGTTGTCGGGGTATCTGACGCTGTGCCAGGCGCTGTGGCACGATCCGGCGGTTGCGGCGGACGCGTGGAACTTCGGCCCGCGCGATGAGGATGCGCAGCCGGTGCAGTGGATCGTCGAGCGGATGTGCGAGGCTTGGGGCGACAGCGCGGGGTGGACCCGCGACGAAAGCGTCCAGCCGCACGAGGCGCATTATCTGAAGCTCGACATCTCCAAGGCCCGTGCCGGGCTGCACTGGCGCCCGCGCTGGTCGTTGGGAACGGCGCTGGAGAGCATCGTCGTGTGGCATCGCGCCTGGCGTGCGGGCGACGACATGCATGATTACTGCCATTCCGAGCTGGAGCGCTTCGCCGGCGCCCGCTTCGTTCACGCCGCATAGGATTTAGGACCGCCCATGACCGCCCCAATGACCGCCGACGACCTCCGCAAGCAGATCCGCCAGCTTGTCGGCCAATATGCCGAAGCCCAGTTCGCGCCCAGGCCGTTCGTCCGGGGCGAGACGGTGATCCCGCCCGCCGGCAAGGTGATCGGCGCGCCCGAGATCGAGTTGATGGTCGAGGCGTCGCTCGACGGGTGGCTGACCACCGGCCGTTTCAACACCGAGTTCGAGGCCGGGCTCGCCAAGCTGCTGGGCGCGCCGTACGTGCTGACCACCACGTCGGGGTCGTCGGCCAACCTCCTGGCGCTGTCGTGCCTGACCAGCCACAAGCTGGGCGATCGCCGCCTGAAGCCGGGGGACGAGGTCATCACCGTCGCGGCGGGCTTCCCGACCACGGTTAACCCGTCGATCCAACACGGGTTGATCCCGGTGTTCGTCGACGTCGACGTGCCGACCTACAACATCGACGCGTCGCTGATCGAGGCGGCGATCACCGAGAAGACCGGCGCGATCATGATCGCGCACACGCTGGGCAATCCGTTCGACCTGGCCGAGGTGCGCCGCATCTGCGACGAACATGACCTGTGGCTGGTCGAGGATTGCTGCGACGCGCTGGGCGCCACGTTCCTGGATGCCAGGACCGGCGCGCACAAGAACGTCGGGTTGTGGGGCGATGTCGCCACGGTCAGCTTCTATCCCGCGCATCATATCACGATGGGTGAGGGCGGCGCGGTGTTCACGCAGTCGCTGGAACTGCGCCCGATCATCGAGAGCATCCGCGACTGGGGTCGCGACTGCTATTGCGCGCCGGGTTGCGACAACACCTGCGGGTCGCGTTTCGGGCAGCAGCACGGCACGCTGCCATTCGGCTACGACCATAAATACGTCTACAGCCATCTCGGCTACAATCTGAAGATCACCGACATGCAGGCGGCGTGCGGGCTGGCGCAGCTGGACCGCGCCGAGGGCTTCGTCGCAACACGTCGCCGCAACTTCGACCTGCTGACCCAGCGGCTGAAGGGGATGGAGGAGATCTTCATCCTGCCCGAGGCGACGCCGGATTCGAACCCGTCGTGGTTCGGCTATCCGCTGATGCTGCGCGACGGCGTGGACGCCAAGCGCGTCGACGTCACGCGCTTCCTAGACCAGAACAAGATCGGCACGCGGTTGCTGTTCGCAGGCAACCTGACGCGCCAGCCGTATTTCCAGCATGTCGACTACCGCGTGGTCGGCGACCTGACGCAGACCGACCGGGTGATGAACAACACCTTCTGGCTGGGGCTTTTCCCGGCGCTGGGCCAGGAGCATTTCGACTATGTCGGCGAGAAGCTCGAAGAGTTTTTCGGGCTGAACTTCTGAGGACGCCCGCGACGATGCTGGTGGAAGATACCGAAATCCCGGGATGTCACGTTCTTCAGACGAGGGTGCTCCACGACGAGCGTGGTACGTTTACCAAGACGTTTCACGCTCCCATGTTCGAGGATGCGACGCTGCGCACCGACTGGGTGGAAGAGTATTTCACGCTCTCGGCGCAGGGTGTGGTGCGTGGAATGCACTTCCAGCGTCCACCCGCCGATCATGCGAAGATGGTTTTCTGTCTTGTCGGCAAGGTGCTGGATGTCGTCGTTGACCTTCGCAAGGGATCACCTGCCTTCGGCCGGGCATTGGGTTTCGAGCTGACCGCTGACAACGGGCGCGGACTTTACCTGCCGGCTGGCTGCGCCCATGGCTTCCTGTCGTTGAGCGGGACGAGCGGGATGTACTACAAGGTCACGAGCGTATATTCACCGGAACATGACGCGGGCATCGCGTGGGACAGCATCGACTTCGACTGGCCGATCGCCGATCCGCTGCTGTCGCCGCGCGATCGGTCGCATCCGGCGCTGACAGATTTCGATACTCCGTTCATCTTCGCAAAGGATTGATCGATGCCGCGTGCGCTCGTCACCGGCGCGACCGGTTTCATCGGCGGTCATCTCGTCGCTGCCCTGGCGCACGCGGGATGGGAGGTTCACGCCCTCGCACGGACGACACCCCCCCCTGGGGACGCGCAGGCGCATTGGCTAGACGGTTCGCACGAGCGGCTGCTCTCGATCCTCGCCGACGTCCAGCCCGACGTGACATTCCATCTCGCATCACTGTTCCTCGCCAGCCATACCCCTGCGCAGGTGACGGAGCTGGCGGCCGCAAACATCAGCTTCCCCATGCAATTGGTCGAGGCGATGGTGCGGACGGGATGTCGCCGCCTGGTCAATACCGGCACGGCATGGCAGTTCGATGCGGCGGGGATGCAGCGGCCGGTCAATCTCTATGCCGCGACGAAACAGGCTTTCGATGCCATCCTCCCCTATTATCAGGATGTCGAGGCCCTGTCGGTCGTGTCGCTGCGCCTGTTCGACACCTATGGCCAGGGCGATCCGCGCCGCAAGCTGATCCGCATCCTGCTGGATGCCGCCCGGACGGGCGAGGTGCTGGATATGTCCCCTGGCGAACAGATCGTCGACCTGACGCATGTCGACGACGTGACGGCGGCGTTCGTCACCGCCGGGCAGCGCCTGATCGCCGCCCGCGCCCCGCTGGCCGAGGATTGGTTCGTCAGCGGCGAGCGGCAGTCGCTCCGCGATCTGGTCGCCAAGGTGGAGGATGCCATCGATCGTGCGCTGGGCGTAAACTTCGGTGGAAGGCCGTATCGTGACCGGGAAGTGATGGTTCCGGTCGATCCGAGCGGCAGGATCCTGCCCGACTGGCAGCGACGGCGATCGTTGGCGGAAGCGCTGCCGGCGATGATGTCCGCCTGATCCTCGATCATGCTGCGCCGTCTCAAGGACAATCCCGGATTGCTGGCCGGTTTCTTCGCGCAGGCCCTGCAATATGGTGCCGGTCTTATCCTGATGCCGTTCGTGGTCAGCCGGCTTTCGGTCGCGGAGGTGGGGATATGGTATGTATTCCTCACGGTGCAAAGCTTGGCGACCGTTGCGGACTTCGGGTTCCAGCCGACCTTCGCGCGCTTCTTCTCGCTCGCGCATTCCGGTGTGCCCGCGCTAGCCCGCGAAGGCGTCACCGTCGCCGGTGACGGAACGCCCAACGTCGCATTGACGCGGTCGCTATTGAGCGTGGCCAGGCGACTGTATCTGATACTGGCGCTGGCGACCCTTGCGTTACTATGCGTCTTCGGAACACCTTACGTTTCGAACCTGGCCAAGGTCGGCGAAATCGACGTCGGCTATATCCGCGCGTCATGGCTGCTGTTCGCATCCGCAGTCGCCGTCAGCCTATATTTCATGTGGATACCGGCGTTTCTGCTGGGCAGCAGCAAGGTCGCGTCGAACTATTTCTACCTGATCTTCTCGCGCGGCGGATTTGCGCTGTTCGGAATCGTCGTCCTTCTGGCGGGGGGCGGATTGCTGGCCCTGGCGGCAGGCTTCCTGGCCAGCCAATTGGTGGCGCGCCTGATCGCCGTGGCAATGTTGCGGGGGACGTCGGCCACCGGCACGCAGCCCGGCACCCGCGAAGAAGCCCGCATCGTCCTGGCGGCGGTCTGGCCCAATGCCAGCCGGCTGGGACTGGTGGCGATCGGGGCATTCTTCATCACGCGCTACAACATCTTCCTTCTTTCCAGCACCCTCGGGCTGAAGGCGTCCGCCAGCTACGGAATATGCTTCCAGCTTCTCAGCGGCATATCGTCCGTGGGGCAGCTTCCGATCCAGGCCAGTCTGGCGAAAGTCGTCAGTGCCCGGGTCACGGGCGGCATGGCGCGTTTCCGCCGGTTGATCGCCGGATCTGCGGCATTCTACGGCGCGATCTATATCCTGGGAGCGGGGATCGTCATCCTGGGCGGCGACATGCTTCTTGCCCTGATCGGTAGCCGTGTGGAGCTGTTGCCGCGCGCCACGCTGGCGGTGTTCGCGATGGTCATCGCCCTGGAAGGGTTCCATTCGATGGCCGCCTTCGTCATCACGACACGCAACGCTGTCCCGTTCGTGCTTCCCGCGCTTCTCTCGGGCGTCGCCGTCGCCGTCTCGACGACCGCGGCGGTGAAGCTGGGATATGGCGTTGCGGGCGTCGTGATCTGCCAAGGGCTCGTTCAATTGGCGTATAACAACTGGAAGTGGCCGCTGATGGTGTATCGGGAGTGCAGGGCATGAGCGCACTGCCCCTGCGTCACGCGCTCGACGATCACGATCACGTTCGATCGAACGTCCGTTTCGAGGGGCGGCTGCATCCTGCGCCTGTCATCACGTTCGCCATTCCCACCTTCAACCGGCCGACTCTGGCGACAGAGGCGATCGCAAGCGTACTGGCCCAGACCCACGCCGTTCCGATCGAGATATTGATCGTCGACAACGCCTCCGACCCGGACAACGTCCGGTCGCTGACGAAAGCGTTGTCGCGGATGGACGATCCGCCGCTACGGTACTTGGTCAACGACACGAATATCGGGATGTTTCCGAACTGGAACCGCTGCGTCAAGGAGGCGCGCGGGCGATGGATCACGATATTGAATGACGACGACCTGCTGGTGCCGGCGTTCCTCGACCGGATGCTGGCCCATATCGACTTGGCTCGCGGCGACACCGCCTACACCTGTGACGTCTCGATCCTCGATCAGCGCGAAGCGCGCCCCCGTCGACGGCGCATCGCCCCTGCCCTGTCAGCGACGAAGGGACTGATCCGGTCGGGTGGACGCTCGCTCGTCCCTATCACGCCGCAGAAGCTGTTCTGGGCCCATGTTTCCGGAACCGGACTGGGCATGATCTTCCCGAAGGCCATGATCGAGAAGCTTGGCGGTTTCTATCCGGAAGACCATCCGACCGCCGATTATTTCTTCCACGTGCGCCTGGCATCCGCCGGACGACTTTACCGGGTGCCGGAACGGCTGGGAGTGATGCGCGTCCAGGTCAACGAATCACAAAAGCCGGCAACGCTCCTGGGATTTCTCGTCAACAATCTGCGGCTGCGATCGGCGCTCATCCAGGCCGGAATGGTGCCTGCATCGTGGGCGCGATATCTCCCGGCCCTCATATCCCGTGAGCGACGCGCGTTCGCGCGGATGTGGGGCGTGCCGCTGTCGCGATCGGACGTCCAGGCCGCTACCGGCGTCGCGGAGCGTTCCGGCAACGCCCGGGACATCGTCATCCTGCTCCGGCGGCTATGGCATGGTGCCGTGTAGGGCACGCCGGACGATCCCGCATCAGGCCCTTCCATCTTCGCGACGTATCCGGACCATCGCCCCTATTCTTCGAGATGCGCCGTGATGATGCCGTCGACCCGCCGGGCATCGAACCGCTCCTCCGCCAGGCGGCGACTGGCCTGACCCATGCGGCGGGCAAGACCGGGCTGGGTGATCAGCCGCTCCATCGCGGCCTCCAGTTGGTCGACGTTCCTGATATCCACCAGATAGCCGTTTTCGCCCACGACCACGGTGTCCCTGCATCCGACATGATCGGTCGTGATGATCGCGCGGCCGAGTGCCATCGCCTCCTGAATGCTCCGTGGCACCCCCTCCCGGTAGAAGGACGGCAAGACGAAGACGTCGCATTTTTTTAGCCATCCCTGGATATCGTCGACGCGACCCGGCCAGATGACCAATCCCTTCTCCGTCCACTCCGACAGTTCGGATCTCTGCAGCGAGCCGGGATTGTCGTCCACCTCGCCCAGCAGGAGGAACGAGGTGTCGGGGTACCGGGTCTTTATCCGTCGCGCGGCCTCGACATAGTCGCGGACGCCTTTCTCGACGATCATGCGGGCGGCAAGGGCAAAGACCCGGGCGGTCGCATTGACCGGGGCTGGTTCATAGCAGTCCAGCTCGACACCGATCCCGCCGATATTCTCCACCCGCGTTGCCGGCACATGAAGCCGTTCGACCAGAATATCGCGATCCTCCCCGTTGAGCACAAGGACGCGGTTCACCAGCGTGAGCGACGATCGCAGCAATGCCTTCATCACCGCCGCGATCGTGCGATGCCGCAGCCGTTCGTTCGCGCCAGGTGCAAAACCATAACCGAGCCCTTCGAGCAGCACGATACGGCGCCGCACGCCGGCAATGCCCGCCGCGATGGATCCATAGATCGCCGGCTTCATGAAGTAGCAGAGCACAGCCTGCGGTCGACTGCGCCGCAGCAGTCCGGCGATCTCCAACGTCGTGCGCGCATCCTGCCAGGGATTGGTGCCGCTACGCTGCATATGGAAACGCACCGCACGCGCGCCCAGAGCCTCTACCGCTGCGGCAGTGTCCGGCGCGTAATCGGGCGCATAGGCGTCGATGCGATGCCCCCGGCCAACCAATTTCCTGATCAACGAACTCCTGAACGACAGGAGCGATTGCGCACTGTTTCCGATAATCGCGATCAACATCGTCCCTCAGATCCACTTTACCCACAGGATATTGGAATAGGGAATCCAGTAGCTCGCAAAGGTAGCGTACAAGAACCACACCAGCATCTGCCCTCCATATGCGGCGATCACCATCATCGTGAAGGGCAATTCCA
Organism: Sphingomonas sp. Leaf231; assembly: GCF_001421995.1. Taxonomy (GTDB): domain Bacteria; phylum Pseudomonadota; class Alphaproteobacteria; order Sphingomonadales; family Sphingomonadaceae; genus Sphingomonas. The sequence continues at coordinate 157,064 of NZ_LMLS01000006.1, read as the reverse complement.
GATGACGATTCCGCATCGCGAAGCTTGCCGCCAGCCCGGCGTATGCGACGCTTTGCATGGGAATCAGCAGAACGCCGATCCGGTCCATGATTGTACGGGAAGGAACTAGGAAATACAGCGGCAGCAGCGCCACCATCATCATGGCCATATTGCGGAACAATTTCGAGCGGTCCACAAAAAGAGCCTGCCTGTCCTTGATGAGCAGGAAGGCAACGCCCCCGCTCGAGCAAACGAGGATACGGGGAAGCGCGCCCGACGAATCGATATCGCCCTCAAGATACAGCGACAGGATGTCGTTCAATCCGCTCGACACGATGAGCAGGAGCGCGGCAAACGCCAGAACACCGCCGACGACGATGCTGACCCATCGATGCTTGTTGCTGGCAAGCAAGAACGCGGGGAAGACGAGAAAGGCCGATTTGTGGAAGAACAGCGCAAGGCACAGCCAGCCGATCCATTTCCAATGGAACACACCGCGAAAATGGTGACAGGCCAGCATGATGCAGCCGACAGCCACCGCCTGCCGTGTATAGCCCATGGCCGTGATGATGACGAGGTTCGGAACCGCTACCGCCAACGCCAGTCCGGGTCGAGGCAGGATCCGGCACAATTGGATCAGGCCATAGGAGAACAGTGCCGCGCAGATGAGGTTGACGTGCCATATCTGACCGCCAGCACGGCCTACGATCCAGTTCGTGAACGAATAGGCGCTGTCGCCCTGCTTTAGGGCATCGAGGAGCGATGAGCGGACATTGTCGAGAAAGATGGTTTCGTATGTCGTCCAGTCGACGCCGATCTGGTATCGGTATCCGACGAAAACCGTGATGAACACGCCGCAAAGGACAGGGATAACGATCTGGTCTTCCCGCTCCCACAGGCGAAGGACGGCGATGGTCGAAAAGACGATGAACGTCGCGAGATAGATGAACAAGCGGGCTTCCTTGACGCTGCGGCTGGTCGGTGCTGCGAAATACGGCCCTATGACGAATGGATCTTTCCGAAGGGCCGCCATACGCCGGGAGAGCCCGACCGTATGCAGGTCCATCCCACGAAGCCGCCCATATCCGGCTCCTCGTTCAGCCACAATGCCCCCCTGGCATGGGTTCCGTCGCGTGGCGGGTGCGTCCCACTGCCGATAATGCCCGACCGGCCGCTTGCCCCAAGGGTGAAGCCCGCAGGAAAAGACGGGCGTGCGACATCCACGTTACCCGCGATCGCCCGCGCCGGAAGCCGCATGACCGGATGGCCCGCATTCAGGAGGTCGACGTAATCGGAGGACAAAAGTTTGGAAAGACGCACGCTCTGTCCGTCACCGTGCATCAGTTCGAAGCCGCGCACCGAAATGCGGAAACAATCGTCCTTGCCGTTTGCACCAGCCGTAGCGACGTCCCTGGCGACAACGAGCCCCGTCGACGTGAACAACTCCCCCGACGGAAGCGATCTGACCATCGCCGGGCAATAACCGTTGGTGTGACCAAGAGGTCCGATAACGATATTGCGCGGGTTGAGCCGATACAATTGTCCAGGCTCGGCATAACATCCGACGAACACGCTCGTGTTCGGCAGGCTTTCATCGGACGTGTATCCGCCGCCCTTGTTGTTGTCGACCTCGGCGGCAATGTATGTATTGCCGAGCAGGCTGGCGTCGTAGAACCCGGCCCCCTTGTTGTCGAAGGCGCGCGCGCCGATGAATACACAGGCATTGGCGTTGTCGCCGTAAAGCGCAAAGCCATGGCCACCGTTTCCCAGCGCCGAGCAATCGGTAAAGGAACTGCCGTTGGCATTGCCCTTGAGGCGTTTCGTCGCAGCCTCGATCCGGAAACCGTCATGCGGGAAGCCGTGAACATCGATCTCGGCCAGATAGACGGGCGAATTGACAAGCACGCCGTGCAGCGCGTCGCTGCCCCCCCCCTTCCAGTGGACGGAGAAGCCGGTCAGGACGCTGCGCTGTGCACCGCGCTCGCGGGGGGTGCGCGCATCGTCCAGATGCGGAAGCAGGATCGCGGCGCGCTGGTCCCCCAGCGTCGCGTAGCTGCCGCGGTCGAAGACCAGCGACGTATCCTCCTTGGTTCCTCCCTTCAGAATGAGCGGCTTCGTGAAGCGCAGCGACCGCGTCAGGCGATAGGAACGACCGGGCGCAAGGAGGATCGAAGTGCCGGCGACGACGACATCGAAGGCCTTTTCAAAGGCGGACGTGTCGTCGTGACTGCCGTCGCCGAGCGCGCCGAACGCCTCGATCGGCACGCCCGGCTGTGCCGGGGAGCGCGGCGAGGACGGAGCGGTGCCCGGGCTGCTGCCGGCCGATGATGCTGCGGGGGTGGTGGCAAGCGCAAGCGCAGCCAGGAGCTGACGTCTGTCGGTCCCCATATCGTCCACTATACCGCTCCTGGCTGTCATTTCCCGACGTCGGGCGACTGGATGAATGGTCAGGCGGCATCAGCCTGCGCTCAATGCGCGTCGCGCGCGTAGAGCTTTTCAAAGAAGGCCTGCAACTCGCGCGCCCGCAGCGTGGAATAGAACCCGTCCCAACAGGCCCGGGCGCGTTTGCCGGCTTCACGGCAGGCATCCCGGTCAAGGTCGCGCAACAGCGCCACGATCGAATCAAGCGAGCCGTCGAACAGAAATCCCGACCGCGCCTCCTTGATGACGCGCGCCGGCGGGATACCGGTATTGGTGATGAGGGGCTTGCCCAGCATTAGGTGTTCGTAAAGCTTGTTGGGTGACGCATAACGGTGCGCGGGCGCCGAGAGCAGATACGGCCCGTAGAGGATGTCGGCGGACCGCATGAGATCCAGCGCATCGTCGTAGCCGAGCCGCCCGACGTACCGCAGGTTTGCGATCTCGTCGTTCTGCGCCTTGAGCAGCGGCTCGATCTGGCCGGTTCCTCCGACCACGAACTCGACCTTTTCGGGCAGGGCGCGACAGATGGCGGCCATATATTCCAAGCCGCGGTGCTGCGCCTCGAGTGTTCCCACATACACACAGCGCAACGGACGGGATACGGTCGCGGGCGGCTCGTCGCCGATCGCCGCCTCCACGCCTGCGACCTCATCGGGTACGTTGCTGATGATCGTCACGTTCCCGCGGGCGGTGATCCCATATTGCTCGAGCCGGATCGGATCGGGGAAGATCGCCACGGCCGATGCCCTGATGAAGGCGCGCTCCACCGCTATCAGCCAGGCGGCGATCCTTCCGCCGCCAAGAATGGCGCCGATGCTGTCGAAAGCGTCGTAGACGATGGTCTTGCGAAGCAGCAGGCCAATCGGCACCGCGACGATCGCGGTATCGAGGTCGACGGCATGCACCACATCATAGCGATGCCGGTGCCGCATCATCTGGCGCGCCATGAAGGCCATCCAGCGCAGCCTGGCCGCGAGCCCCTTGAAGCGATTGCCGTAACCGCCTTTCGCGGTGCAGACGATCGCCCCATTATTCTCCCCTGCCTCGCCGCGCGACCAGATGAGCGGTGTCACCCGCCAGCCACGGCTCGTATAGGCAGCCGCCATCTTGCTGGAACGCGAATCCCGCTGCAGCGGAATCGACCGTAAAAGCAGGATTTCCGGGATTCTACCGGCAGGCCGTGACCGACGTGACGTCATCAAACAATCTTTCCGCCGTAACAGGCAATACCGACAGTTTCTGCATAACGCGTCTCAAAATATGCTGCGCGGTACGTTCGGGCCTCTCACCACTCGTAGGATCAATTTTATTTTGCGCCGTACCCCGATACCATTGTAATCATGGTACGCAATACGATCAGCATGTCGATCCAGGGGGATATATGCTTGATGTAATAGAAGTCGTAGTGCAGCTTTGCCGTAACATCTTCGACATTGGTGACATGACCCTGATTGACCTGCGCCCATCCCGTCACGCCGGGCATCACAATATGGCGGTAACGATAGAACGGAATCTCGCTTTCGTACCATGATGATAGCACCGCCGCCTCCGGACGGGGTCCGATGAGGCTCATCTCGCCGCGCAGGATGTTGAGCAGCTGCGGCAATTCATCCAGCCGCGACTTGCGAAGAAAACGACCGATCCGGGTGATGCGCACATCATCCGCTTGGGTCATGGCCGCCGACCGACTGTCGGCAGCGGCCTGCGACACGCGCATCGTCCGGAACTTCTGCACGGTAAAGGGATGGCCGCCAAACCCAATGCGGGTCTGGCGGAAAACCGCCGGCCCGGGCGAATCCAGCTTGATCGCCAAAGCGACAAGCAACATGACCGGCCATGCAATCAACAGGGCGATCGCCGCGATGACCGCGTCGATGACGCGCTTGAAAAGAATGTAGATATAGGGCGGTGACAGCGTACCGTAGCTCGTTTCGGCAAGGTGCTCCAACTCGACCATGCCGGTCACGGATTCACGGAGATGCTTGATGTGATAGACAGGTACGCCGATCAGCGCGAGTTCCGTGATCCGGCGCTCCCAGTCCGCCGACAGATTTGCGCGAAGATCGACCGTGATCGCGTCGACCTCCAGGATCGGCATGGCCGGATCGGAAACCGGCATCCATTCGATACCCGGCGCATCGAAACGTCGCGCATCTCCCTGCTCAACGATCGCGATCCGCATGTGCCGGTGTTGGGAACCGATCACCTGCTCGGCAAACAGCAAGATGACGCACAGCAGATAATTACCGACAAGAACAGCCCGAACATAGTCGATCCGTCCGATCAGGAAGATGGCGACGATAAGGCCATAGATCAGGGAGGTGATGGAAAGGATCGAGGATACCGATTCGGCACCAGGATAGCGGCTGAAATTGCGCTGCGAGAAGACTATCAGCAACCCGCCGATGCTGGCAGCAGCCAGCGTAACATGCAGCCCCGTGAAATCCTGCTGCTGCTGGTCGATGAACAGCAGGCGCACGAGATAAGGCAGTATCGCGCTGATCAGGACGGCGATGATCTGGTTGCGCAAGGAATGGCGGATCCGCCGGCTGTGTAGAGCGTGGGAGCCCATCTTACGTCTCTTACGTCCTATGGAAATGTCTGAGACTGCAGCGAGCGGTGTTGGCCGGCAATGACCCTATTCCCGCGGGTTACGACAGGAGATCCGCAATCCTAGCGGCGGACTTTCCGTCTCCGAAGGGATTATGGGCGCGTGACATGGCCAAATAGGTTTCAGGATGATCCAGCAGATCCATGACACCGGCGACGATCTGATCGGTGCGCGCGCCGACCAGCCTGGCCGTCCCCGCAGCCACTCCCTCCGGTCGCTCGGTCGTCTCGCGCATGACGAGAACCGGCTTGCCTAGTGCCGGCGCTTCTTCCTGCACACCGCCGGAATCAGTCAGCACGATATGCGACAGCGACAAGGCACTGACGAAGGTCGGGTAGTCGAGCGGATCGACCCGAATGACGTTGTCGCAGCCGCCGAGCATCGCGTCCATGACCGATACGACGCTCGGATTGGGATGGACGGGGAAAAGGACCGCAACATCGTCCCGCTGCGCGATACGGGCGATGGCGCTCGCGATCTGCTGCATGCCGTCGCCGAAATTCTCGCGACGATGCGTCGTCACGAGCACGACTTTCCGCTCCGCAATCCTGGGCCGGATGGCATCGAGCGCGCGGGTCATCGACGGCGTATCGGCAATGCGCGCCAGCGTCGCGTGCAGAGCATCGATCACCGTGTTGCCGGTGACATGAACGCCGTGCGTGATCCCTTCCCTGCGCAGCGCCTCCGCTGCGGTTTCGGTAGGAGCAAAATGATAGTCGGCGATCGGCGCGATCATCCGCCGGTTCACTTCCTCGGGCCACGGGTGGTAGATGTCGCCGGACCGCAAGCCCGCCTCCACATGCGCAACAGGAATCTTCCGATAATAGGACGCCAGTGCTCCCGCCAGTGCGGTAGCCGTGTCACCCTGGACGATCACGCGGTCGATCGGCTCGACGTCGAGTACCCCGCCGACCCCGGTGACGAGCCGTGCTAGAAGCCGGTCGAGACTCTGGTTGGGCTCCATAATATTAAGGTCGTGGTCGGGAACGATACCCGCGACGTCAAGCACCTGATCCAGCAATCCGCGATGCTGCGCGGTCACGCACGTCCTGATCTGAATGCCCGGCCGCTCGGCGAGTGCCCTCACGACAGGAAAAAGCTTGATGGCTTCGGGCCGGGTTCCGAAGACGACCAGGATGCGCTGGGATGCCATGCTGGCCCCCTTAGATGATTCATGCCAAATCGAGCAACCGACATTTGGGGCAAACCGGGTACCCGCCGTTCCCCCATCTTGCCGGTTTCCCAATGTCGTCTGATCGCGTAAGCGCGCGCCTGGTATGTCTTCTTCGATCCGCTCTTTCCATCTTGCACGGCTCGGCATCTATCCCGTCGCCCTGATCGTGTTCCTCGGCGTCCTGTGGCTGGCAGGCGGAGCGTCACGCCCGGATGCGTCAGGGCAGTTGGTGGTTCGCGGGGTATCGGCAGCCATCCTCATCTGGGCGGCGCTGGCGGGGCGGCGGCCGGCATGGTCCGCGATCTGGCCGGTCGGCGTCCTGCTGGGATGCGCCATCGCGCTCCCGGCGATCCAGTTGATCCCCTTACCGCCGGCGTGGTGGCAGGAATTGCCCGGTCGGACCCTGATGTCGCAGGCCGCCGACATCACCGCGCTGCCCCAGCCGTGGCGACCGCTGGCCATCGTGCCTGGCGCCACGGCCAATGCCCTGGCCTCGTTGCTGGTGCCGGCCGCGATGATCGCGCTGATGTGGCAGGCAGGACCCGGGGACCGTCGTTGGTTGCCGACTGCCATCCTCGGCCTGGTGGTCGGCTCCATGATACTCGGACTGCTCCAGTTCGCTGGCGCAGGTTTCAACAATCCGCTCATCAACGACTCTCCGGGGCAGGTGAGCGGCTCGTTCGCAAATCGCAACCACCTCGCCCTCTTCCTCGCGATCGGCTGCCTGCTGTGCCCCGCCTGGGCCTTTCCGGTCGAGCGGCGCGCCAGCTGGCGTGCACCGCTGGCACTCGGCCTGACGCTGGTCCTCGTCCTGACGATCCTGGCGACCGGGTCGCGCGCTGGGCTTCTGCTGGGAGTGCTGGCGATCGTGATCGGGCTGCTTCTGGCAAGCGACGGCATCCGGCGTGAACTGCGGCACCGGCCGCGGTGGGTGCTGCCCGTCATCATCGCGAGCGTGACCGTCATAGCCGTCGGTGCCGTCCTGCTTGCCGTCACCGCCGACCGGGCAGTCGCCATCGATCGCGCATTCTCGGTCGACATGGGCCGGGACATGCGCAGTCGCGGTTTCCCGACCATGCTCGCCATACTTTCCGCCTATTTCCCTGCCGGCGCCGGGCTGGGCAGCTTCGACCCGATCTTCCGCATCCACGAGCCGTTCGCGCTGCTGAAGCCGACATATTTCAACCACGCGCACGATGACTGGCTCGAGGTGGTGCTCGACGCTGGGGTGGCAGGCGGCATGCTGCTGCTGACGGCGGTGGTGTGGTGGGTTCGGACCAGCCTGCGGGTATGGAGCGGCCCGACCAGTGATCGGAAGCACGTCGCGCGGACGGGATCAGGCATCCTGCTCCTGGTTATGGTCGCCAGCATTTTCGACTATCCCGCCCGAACGCCCATGATCATGGCGGTGGTGGTCATCGCAGCCATGTGGCTGAGCGAAGAACGCGCGGAGCGGTGACGACCCCGTCCAGTCGCCTCTGCTTTACGGGATGACCACCAACTCCTATAGCGCGCACGCTCGTCGCGAGCCTGGATCATGTAACCGCATGCGTAAGCTTATCACGGCCTCTGTATTGTCGATGGCGCTGGCCGCATGTGGCGGCAGAGTTCCGTTGCAGTCGACACCGCAACTGACGGTATTGAGCGACAGCAAGGAATTGCCGCCGCCCGTCAGGACGGACCTGGTCGCCGCCGACCGACCCACGCTGATCGGACCGCTCGACACCATTCAGGTGGACGTCTTCAACGTGCCCGACCTCACCCGGGAGATACAGGTCGACTCCAGCGGACGCATCGCGATGCCGCTCGCCGGCGTGATCGACGCGCGCGGTCGCACCGCCAGCGAGGTCGCACGTGCGATCGAGACGGCGCTGCGCGCACGGTACGTCCGCAATCCGGAAGTGACGGTCAACATCAAGACGTCGGTCAGCCAGGTGGCGACGATCGACGGCCAGGTGGTCGAGCCGGGTCTATATCCCGTGACCAATCAGATGACGCTGATGCGCGCCATCGCGTCTGCGAAGGGGCTGTCCGAGTTTGCCCGCGAGGATGAAATCGTCATCCTGCGCACGGTCGGCGGACGGCGGATGGCCGGGCTCTACGATATCAGTGCGATCCGGCGCGGCGCCTATCAGGATCCCGCCATCTACGCCAATGACGTCATCGTCGTAGGCGATTCCCCGCAGCGGCGCATGTTCCGCAACTTCGTTTCGCTGTCGCCGCTTATCGCGGCACCGCTCATCGCGATCCTGCAATAGGCCGCTTCATGACTCCGATTACGCCCAACGGTCTGCCCAGCAGCATCGCGCCCCCTCGTACGGATATTGCGGCCCTGCGCGGCATCGAGCCCGAACGGATGCCGCTGATTCGTCAGTATCTGCGTATCGCAATGCGGTGGCGATACGTCATCATCGGAACGGCGATCGGCTGCCTTCTGCTTGGCCTGGTCGCCACGTTGCTGATGACGCCGAAATACACAGCCGAAGTCACGGTGGAAATCGCGCGCGAATCGAACAAGGTCACTGATCTCCAAGGCGTCGCGCGCGATGCCAGCGTCGCCGACCAGGAATTCTACCAAACGCAGTACGGCCTGCTGGAATCTCGCGCCCTGTCGGAGCGTGTGGCCGCGCAGCTACGTCTGGTGGATAGTCCGGAATTCTTCGATCTCTTCGGCGTCTCCGACGACAGTCCGGCATTCCAGCTCGCCAACGGCCGCTATCCGGCCAGCGGCCGCCAGGCGCGCCAGCGCAAGGCTGGCAAGATCCTGCTGGACCATATGTCGATAACGCCCGCGCGGCAGTCGCGGCTGGTCGCCATCAAGTTCACCAGCCCCTCACCCGATCTGTCGGCGAAGATCGCGAATGCATGGGCGGAAAATTTTATCCAGACCAATCTGGAACGCAAGGTGCAGGCGACATCCTATGGTCGCAACCTCCTTCAACGTCAGCTGGCCCAGATCAAGGAGCGTCTCGACGAATCACAACGTCAGCTCGTCAGCTACGCATCGGCGCAACGCATCATCAACCTGCCTTCGCAATCCGGCGACGGGCGCACCAGTTCCGAACGCTCGATCGTCGCGGATGACCTGTCGGCACTGAACGCCGCCTTGTCACAGGCGACCGCCGATCGCATCCAGGCCCAGGCACGCTATGAACAGGCGGGTCGCTCGGGGGCCTCGGCAGAGGCGCTGCGCAATCAGGTCATCAGCACGTTGCGTCAGCGGCGCGTCGAGCTGGCGGCCGAGTATCAGCGCCTCATGACGCAATTCGAGCCCGGCTATCCCGCGGCGCAGGCAATCCAGTCGCAGATCGACCAGCTTGATCGATCGATCACGCGCGAGGAAGCCCGCGTTTCGGGCTCCCTGCAGGCCGGCTATCGCGAAGCGCTCGAGCGGGAGCGGGCGCTGGAGGTCAAGGTCAACCAGCTCAAAGCCAGCTATCTGGATCTGCGCCGTCGCAGCATCCAGTACAATATCTACCAGCAGGAAGTGGACACCAACAAGGCACTGTATGATGGCCTGCTACAGCGCTTCAAGGAAATTGGTGTCGCAGGTGGCGTCGGCGTCAACAACATCTCGATCGTCGACATGGCCGACGTTCCGCAGCAGCCGTCCAGCCCCAAGTTGTTGCTGAACCTGGCCATTGCCCTGCTGGCGGGGCTTGGTCTGGGCTCGCTGGTCGCACTCGGCCTGGAGCAGATCGACGAAGCAATCGCCGATCCGGTCGAAGTGGAGCGGCGGCTCGGGCTGCCGCTGCTCGGATCGGTTCCAAAGATCGATTCCGGCACGCCCAAGGATGCGCTGCTGGATCGCAAGTCCGATCTGGTCGATGCCTATCTGGCCGTCCAGACCAATCTGGCCTTCACCACCGAACACGGCGTGCCACGTTCGTTCGCGGTGACCTCGACCCGGCCGGCAGAGGGCAAGTCGACGACGGCATTGGCGCTGGCCGCCACGCTGGCCCGCTCGGACCGACGCGTCATCCTGGTCGACGGCGATATGCGCTCCCCATCTGTCCATCACCTGGGCGGCGTCAATCACGATCGTGGCCTGAGCAACTTCCTGACGGGTCACGATAATATCGACGATCTCGTCTTTGAGATGAGCGAGTTCGGCTTTTCGGCGATGACCGCCGGTCCCATTCCCCCGAACGCCGCAGAACTCCTGATGGGGCATCGCCTGCCTGTGCTGATCCAACGGCTGCTCGAAAGCTACGACCATGTCGTGATCGACTCCCCGCCGGTCATGGGTCTGGCCGATGCACCGCTTATCGCCAGCCGCGTCGAGGGCGTCATCTACGCCGTTGAATCGCACGGCATCCGCTCGAGCATGGTCAAGACCGCGCTCAAGCGCCTCCTGAGCGCGAACGCTCGGGTGATCGGCGGCGTATTGACGAAGTTCGAGGCCCGCAAGGCGCAATACGGTTATGGCTATGAATACGGCTATGGCTATGGCCGGGATGGGAAAAGAAAGTAATGCGCCGCCGCGCCTGGCAGCAGCGTTCTGTCGTCGAATGGGGCGTAAGACTGGGGCTGGCTTTCCTGGCGCTTTGGGCAGGATTTGCGGCGGTCAAATCGACGCTGGCCTATTCCCTGCGGGAACGTGATCCCGCGCGCGCCTTTGCATTGGCCCCGGGCGACGGGCGGATCACGGGCCTGTATGCGGCATCCCGATCCGGTCCGGAAGTGACCGCGGTAGATCGGCGGCAAGCCGATCGGTTGGCCGCCCGTGCGCTGGCACAGGATCCGACCGCGATCGCAGCGGTGTCGACCCTGGGTATCAATGCTCAAGTGCGCGGCGATACGCGAGGCGCACGGCGGTTCTTCGCTTATGCCGCCTTGCTGACGCGGCGCGATTTGCAGACGCAGCTCTGGGCGATCGAGGATGCGGTCGGGCGTGGCGATGTACCTGGCGCGCTACGTCATTATGATATCGCGTTGCGGACATCGCGTCACGTACCCGATCTGCTGTTTCCGGTATTGGCCGGTGCGACTGCAGACCCGAATATCCGTGCGGCGCTGATCGGGACGCTGAAGGGCAAGCCAGCATGGGGCAACGCTTTCATCGATTATGTCGCGGGGAAAGGCCCCGATCCGCAGTCGATCGCCGATCTGTTCATCGGTCTGGCGCGGGCGGGGGTTCCGGTTTCGGACAATGCCCGTCGTGCCACGGTAGACGGCCTGATCGAAAGCGGTCGGCTGGATCAGGCCTGGGCCTATTACTCGCAACTGCGGCCAGGCGCATCGCGCACGCAATCGCGCGACCCGCATTTCATGGCCGATCTGACCAGTCCGTCCCTGTTCGACTGGCGCACCCTGGATGACGTGGGGATCACCACGTCTGTCCAACGAAACGGCAAGGCCGGGGTGTTCGACTTCTCGGTCGCGGCGAGTGTCGGTGGTCCGCTGCTGGAACAGCTTCAGGTACTGCCTTCCGGGCGTTACCGCCTGAGCGGGCGCAGCAACGGCATCGCAGCGGCGGAGGAGATGCGCCCTTACTGGTCGTTGGTGTGCCGCGGAAGCAACGTGGAGCTCGGCCGCCTGCCGTTGCCCGTATCCGAAAACGCCTCCGTGCCCTTCACCGGCTATTTCGACGTTCCGCCAGGCTGCGGCACGCAGACGCTGCGCCTGACCGCTCAACCATCGGACGCCATGGCGGGCGTGTCAGGGACAATCGAGGAAGCGGTGTTGCAACCGGCATCTCCCGGTGGCGAACGGCGTCCATGACCGTGATGCGCGCGATCCGCCGTCATCCGTTCGCCTGGACACTTTCCAGTCTGGCGTTCGCCATATGCCATGCATCCGGGTTCGCGGCCATCGCACAGGGAAGCCCTGGCACACCGATATTGAACTCGGCAGCAGGTGAAGTTGGCCGGCGTAGTACGAACGTGCCGCTCGATCGAACCAGACCGCCCAACGCACGTGTCGATGGCAGGATTGCCAATAGGGTGGAATCGCGACTGCATAGCCGGATCGATCGCGTCTATGATGGCTCTGCCGATGCGGCATCGTCACTCAAGGCAGCGGTCGACAGTCTGCAATCGGGCAATCCCGACCGTCGTCGACGCTGACGTTTCGCCCTTGTGCCGAAGCAGGCGGAAACTGGCGTACCGGTGGCCGCCCCAGGTTCATAACCAAGATGCCCGACCCCGCCCCCGACCCGGATCGGAAAAGGAGCGCCTCGACCCCGGATCCTCCACGTCATCGCTGCGGGCTGTCCCGGGAAGACGACGCCCCCTACCTGTAGGCACTTGCAATCGTAGCGCCTCCTGCTCGCAAACAGCGCTGATTTCTGCTCAGATTGGATGACAGCTAACGTTTCCCCTGTTTTTTCATCCAGTTTGAGCGAGAGTTTCCGGCCTTGAGGAGCCTTCGGGCAAGGAGCTGGAAATGAAGAAGTCGAGGTACACCGAGGAGCAGATCGCCTTTGCGCTGAAGCAGGCGGAAACCGGCACGCCGGCGGCCGAAGTCATCCGGCGAATGGGGATCTCGGAGCAGACGTTCTATCGCTGGAAGAAAGTGTACGGCGGTCTGGGCGTGGGCGAGCTGCGGCGCCTGAAGCAGCTTGAGGATGACCGACAGCTGAAACAGCTGGTTACCGACCTGAGTCTGGACAAGCACATCCTGCAGGACGTCTTGGCAAAAAAGCTCTGACGCCTGGACGACGGCGCGAGCTCGTTGCGCACGTCCAGGCGTCCCATGGTGTCAGCGAGCGACGCAGCTGTCTGGCGCTAGGCGTTGACCGTTCGTCGGTGCGCTACGTGTCGCATCGGCCGGACCAGGCGCCGCTGATGCTGCGCATCCGTGATCTGGCGGCGACACGAACGCGGTACGGTTACTTCCGCATCTACATCCTGCTGCGCAGGGAAGGATGGTTCGTGAACCACAAGCGCGTCTACCGGCTTTACCGGGATGATGGACTGAGCCTTCGGCTCAAGAAACCCAGACGCAACGTCAGCGCTGCCAACCGCGACCGACAACCCGCGGCTGCGGCGGCCAACGAGATGTGGTCTATGGACTTCGTCTCGGACGCGCTGTTCGATGGTCGGCGGCTGCGGGCGCTGACGGTGGTCGACGCCTTCACGCGGGAAGCGCTGGCGATTGATGTCGACCAGGGCATCAAGGGTGAGCAGGTGGTCGCGGCGATGACGCGGATCTCAGCGGTCCGCGGCGCACCCAGGACTATCCGGGTCGACAACGGGCCCGAGTTCATCTCGAAGGCGCTCGATCGCTGGGCCTACGAGAACGGCGTCACGCTGGACTTCAGCCGGCCGGGCAAACCAACGGACAATGCCTTCGTGGAGTCGTTCAACGGCCGCCTCCGGGACGAGTGCTTGAACACGCACTGGTTCCTGTCCCTGGAGGACGCGCGGGCAAAGATCGAGGCTTGGCGGCGCGACTACAACGAGAGCCGTCCCCACACATCGCTTGGCTGGCTGACGCCGGTCGAATATGCTGCTGCCGCGGCCAAGATCGCGGCCGAATGAACGCCGGAAACTCACCCTGAACCTGGATGAGAAACCGGGGGACCCTCACGCCATTCGGCAGGCGTCCAAGCTATGCCTCGCGGATATACGCGAGACGGACACGACGAAAGTGCAAACCTCGATTGGCGCTCAGCTGCGCACCTTGGCGAGCTCTGGAACCTACACGGTGGACCAAGTCACAAAATCCGTGGATCTCGCGGTCGGGGAAGCCGCTCTGATTTCCGAGCGGCAACAGGTACGAGATTGCATGCGTGCCGAGCTGCCCCGCCTGTTGCAGGCTTATGGCATCCTGAAGAATGAGCCGGGCCCTTTAGCGCGACCTGCCTCCGTGCCGGGCAAGATCATAACCTTCTTCGAATGGGGGAAGAGCGCGCTGACGCCGGAAGCGCTGACCCTCATCAACAACGCCGTGTCTGCATACAACCGCTCCGGGGAGGTCGAAATCCGAGTCATGGCTTTTGGCGAGGACGGCGAGGGCGAAGGCGATTCACCAGAGCACAATATAGCGGAGCAGCGCGCCCAAGCGGTTGTCGACGCCTTGGTCCAGCGAGGCATACCGCTGAAGAGGATAGAGTTCTCCTCAACTGGCGGTGCCGGTGCCCGTCCATCGGTGACAGTTCAGTCGCCCGCTGCGCGTGAGACGATGCACCGAGCGGAGATCGAGTTCATTCCGTTGGTAGCTGCTCGATCGTAGTAGCCGACGCGTCAATCAGTAATGTTTCGCACGGCTTACGGGCATCGAGCCAAGCAGGCATTCTCCGTCAGGCAACGTAGTCCCGCACCGCCGCGTCAATCGTCGGCCAGCGCGCCAGCGAATGGCGCGGATCGCGCAGCAGATCCTCGTCCGCGCCCCCCCCCACCCGCACGACCATATGCCAGAACACCAGCGCCTGCGGCACCCAGACATGCGCGGAGGGAAGCGGTGCCATCCAGCCATGCTGGTCGGGTTCGGTAAAGCCGGCGCTGCCGTACAGCCAGTCCCCCTCCTCACCCGCCGGGGGCGGCGTTTCCCGCTTTTCGGCATCGAGCATCCGCCCGATCAGGGCCTCCAGCGCCTCGTGCGTCATGCCCGCGTTACCGTCCGTCATTCGCCCGTTCCCACCTCGATCGTGCAACGCACCGTCTTCTCCGCCTTCGCCGCCTGTTTGCGACACGCCTCCAGCGTCTCGCGGTTGGCGACCACCAGCCGGTTGCCCGCCAGTACGCCGGCATAAGCCCGCGCATCCCCTGCCCGCATCAGTCGCTGCCCCGCCTCCCACATCGGCATGCGCAGGGATCGCGCCGCCATCCGCTCCGGCAGCAACCAGCTCGCCGGCATGCTGCGGGCGAGAGGACCGGCAAGGATCGCCCACAGCACCATGCCTGCCACGATACAGGCAAGCCCGACCTGCCACAGCCGGCGCCGCTGATCGTCCGCCATGACATGCGAGTCCAGCTGACGACCGAGCTTCGTCGCGACCTCCTCGATCACCTGCCGGGCAGCGGCGATGGCCCGGCGATCCTCGCTCCGCCCCGCAATACCGGCAGTCGTGATCTGGCGACCGATCTCTTCGGGCGTCAGCGCCAGCGCCGGACTGTTCACCAGTGCATCGACGCGCTGCGCGGTCGCGGTGATGTTGTTGGCGATAACGCCCAGCGTCTCGGAATAGTCCGGCGCATCACTGCCCCCGGTCCGCTCGGCCGCCAACCGCTCGACGGCACGGCGCAGCAGCGTGACCTCGCCCCGGAGATCCTTGAACGCCCGTGCCGCCCCGTCTTCGTCAGCTCCCTCGCCGTCCGCCATTCACTCTCCCCTACCGCTCGAACCCGCGATCCTGCTGTCGATCGCGCGCGCGATCCATCTCGATCTGGCGTTCCCGCATCTGCTCGGCCACCTGCTGCCGGTCACGGTTCAGCCCCAGCTCGGGCGCGCTGCGTTCCAGCTCGCTGCGCAATGCCGGATCATGGCGCAACCCGTCGATCATTTCCGCCTGGGCGGCCATGCCCCGCCCGTCGCCATGCCCGGCCTCCAGCGCCCGCCAGCGTTCCATGAACCGCACGGCGCGGAGTTGCGGATCGGCGCGGACCTGCGCTTCCGCCGCCATCCCCCGCACAGCGCTTCGGGTGTCCCCCGCTGCGGCATCGTGCGCGAGGCGGGGATCGCGCTCGATCGCCGCGGCAAGGTCTCGGGTGCCGTGGGGGCGCACACCGTCCAGCGCCTCGCCAGCGCGGGCCAGCGCGGTGCGCTGGTGCGGCAACACCGGCAGGCCCTTCTCTTCCATGCCGGCGATATCGACCGCGGCGCGCGCATAACGCCGGATCGCCACCTCCTGGTCGGGCCGGCTCGTGTTTTCGCGCGGAAAAGCCTGTTCGGCGTCAGACGCCTTCGGCCGGAACCCGGCAAACATGCTCCTGGCCTTCGTTTCGACGGCCCGCACGATCTCGCGCACCCGCTCGGGCAGGCGGATCTCGCGTCTGTCCGCGAAAGCACGCACCACCTCGTCAGGCTCGGCCACGTAGTCAGCCGCCATGTCCTTGGCACGGTCACGCGACAGTACCGCGGCGAGCTTCGCGTCGGAGACGAAGTCGTCTCGGCCGTAGTGAAGCTGCACCCCGTCGCGGTGCCGCGACAGCGCGACATAGGCGGCGTGCCGGTCCATCCCCGGCGTCGCCAGCACATGCGTGCGGTCGACGGTCACGCCCTGCGACTTGTGGATTGTGGCGGCATAGCCATGATCGACCGCGGCATAGTCCTTCAGATCGAACCCGACCTGCCGCCCGTCATCGAGCCGCACGCCCATCCGCTCGGCTGATACCTGCTCGACCGTGCCGAGCGTCCCGTTCTTGACCCCCATCGCGCGCTCGTTGCGCAAGAACATGATCCGGTCGCCCGACGCGAACTGCCGCTCGCCCCGCTCCGCCTGCACGTCCACATCCTGCCCGAGGTCGCCCGATATGCGCAGCCGTTCGCGCGCCTCCTCGTTGAGCGAGCGCACCTCGGCGTTGGTGTGGGTCAGGATGATACGGGTCGCCCCCGGTTCGGCCTGGCGCTGCCGGTCCCAGCCCTCCACCAGCCCCGTCCGCGCCGCCTCGCGCGTGTCCGCGGCCACCACCATGCCCCGGTCACGATAGGCCCGAACCGCCTCCTCGGTGCGCCCCGTCGCCAGCCAGCGCGTCGCATCGCGCTGCCAGTCCGTCCGCTGCCGGCGGATCTCGGTGATCTCCGCCGCCCCGTGGCGCTCGGACAGTGCCCGGAACGCCGCGCCGGCCTCGATCGCCTGCAACTGCTCGGGGTCGCCGACCAGCACCACCTTGGCGCCGGCATGGTCCGCGGCTGACAGTAACCGCTCCATCTGGCGCGTGCCGATCATCCCCGCCTCGTCCACCACCAGCACGTCACGCGGGGAAAGCTGCTCGCGATCTCTGCTCCACGCATGCTCAAGGCTGGCGATTGTGCGCGACTCGATGCCGGAGCCAGCCTCCAGATTCTCGACCGCGATCCCCGACAGCGCCGCGCCGCGCACGGTGTAGCCGGCATCCTCCCACGCCTCGCGCGCGACCCCCAGCATCGCCGACTTGCCGGTGCCGGCATAGCCGATGACGGACGCCAGCCCGTCGCGGGCGGTGATCCGCCCGAGCGCATCGCGCTGCTCCTCCGACAGGACCAGCCCGCGCCCCTCGGCCGCCTCCAGCGCGCGGATGACATGCCCGGCACCGGTGAAGTGATCCCGCGTGCCGGCAAGCCGGTCGGCGGCCTGCTCCAGCCGCGCCTCGGTGGCGATCATCTCCCGGCTCGTGAACCGCGCATCGCCGCGCCCGTCCTTGCCCAAGGCGACGAGTTCGGGGCTGGCGCGCACCGCCGCCATCACCCGGTCATACTGCTCCTTGCCATCCGAATGCCGGAACGCGAACACCGCCAGATCCCGCGTCGTGAAGGTCGCCTGCGTCCGCGTGATCGCGTCCAGCGCGACCTCTGGATCAGCGATGATCCTGTCGCCGTTCTCGCGCGCGATGCGGGCATGATCCTCGATCCGTTCGGCTTCCAGCCCCTGCCCCGGTCGCCGCGATGCAGCCGGTCCAATCTTGTGCTGCGGCTCGAGCGCGATGCCCTGTTCGGCATAGGAGCGATGGTCGATCCGCGCATCGATCCCGAGTTCGGTCAGCCGCTCGTTGACATGCGCGCTCCACGCCTCGCGCCAGTGCTGCAACAGCGCGGTGCCGTTCCAGTCACGCTCCTTTGCACCAAACCCGTCCGGCCCCACCCCGCGCATCGCCAGCATGACATGCGCGTGCGGCTTGGGACTGCCGTCCTCCGCGCGGTCCCAGTGCACGTTGAGATCCGCGACCATGCCGCGGTCGACGAACTGCGCCTGGACGAAGTCGCGCGCGAGCCGGACGCCCTCCTTGCGGGTCATCTCGCGCGGGATCGCGAACTCCACCTCGCGCGCCAGTTGCGCGTCCTTGCGCTTCTCGCCAGCCTCCACCTCGTTCCACAGTGTCGTGCGATCCGCCAACCGCTCCGGTGCGCCCTTCGGCAGCAGCACCTCGGAGTGGATGACATCGGCCTTGTTGGAGAAGTCGTGATGCCGCTCCAGCCGCTCGTCGAACAGCGCCGATCCCGAGCGATAGGCAGCGGACGCAACCGCGCTGGAGCCGTTAGCGCGGCTGATGACCTTGGCGCTGAAATGATAGATCGCCATCGCGTCCGTCATTCTGCACTTTCAAGCGCACGTCGGCAACGACGTATAAGCGCGCACTCACGATCTGCTGCGCATCTCTTGACTGACCTATAGCAACGCGCTGATCTACCTTCAGCCTGACACAATCAAATAAGCATGTTATCGATAGCAATCCGTCCGGAATGTTTTCACTCCATGTTCAGTTTTCCTCTCCACCGCACGTGACTTCACGCATAATTTGTTACGATCCGTATTGAACAACACGCCTCCTGAGATTGATAGATTGTCGATCAATCGACGGAACCGATTCGCCAACTTCGAAGGCGCATTTTCACGGAATGTGTTTGTGAAATAGTGCTGAACCAACATGTTATCACGACGGGATTGCTGTTTAACCTGTGCACTGGCATCATGGTTCCGACATTCGTTCCGGAGGATCGATGCGGAAGGTTCGCGATTACGATGCCGAGCTGAAGGCGCTGGAGGACAAGGCTCGCGCCCTGAAGGCCCGGCGTGTCGAACAGCTCGGCGCCCTCGTCACCACCACCGGCGCCGATGCGCTCGACATGGAAACGCTCGCCGGCGCGTTGCTCGATGCGGTCGCCTCGGCCGATGCCGATGTGAAGGAGGCGTGGCGCGGGAAAGGCGCCGCCTTCTTTCAGCGACGCGGGCGAAAGGGCAGCCGGACTGCTGGCAGCGACGACTGTAGCGCAAATCCGCAACCAGGCGCTGATCCGGCGTCTGGAAGCGGCGCGGAGTCGGACTGATACGCGGGACTGGGTCGTGGCCCGCCGCGAGCGCACGCGTCACCTAATCGAGCTCGGCGGACTCGTGCACAAAGCCGGGCTGGTCGACCTCGCCGGTGACGATCGCGCCACCATCTACGGCGCGCTGCTGGAACTGGTCGGCAAGGCGCGGAGCGGGACGGCAGACGATGTGCTCGCGCTCTGGAAACGACGGGGGCGGCGCGCCTTCGATAGCGAAGCGGAAGGGAGCAGGACCGATGCCTGAACTGTCCGATGAGGAACACACGGCTCGCCAGAAAGCGGTCGATTTCGTGCGTGGCAGTGTCGCGCCGTCTGGGGACGAACGAGATCCTGAGATCGAACGGCTGAATGCGCGTTACGTCGCCGGGCAACTGTCCGACAGCGAGCTTCTCGACGCTCTGCTCGCGCACGGTCGCTCGTTGCCGCAGGGCAAGCGGGTGCAGGAGTATTTCACCAGTTTTGACGAGGGCATCAACGCCACTAAGGATCGATGACCGGACCGTCCGGACCCGGGCGTGTCATGACCTTCTGGCCGGCCTGGACGCGCACGCTCGACAGCATGATCGCCAGCCTCGCGCGGACACGGTCGCGCTGCCGGCGCTGCCATGTTCTGCTGCACGTCGATCCCGAAGCCATGCGCGTCCGGCTGGGCGGGTCCGCCAGCCTCATCGACCGGAGCGATCCGTGCGCCGTCGTCGGTTGCGGGGGCGACGTCCATTACCTCGGAGCCCCGGCGACCGGTGCCGCATATCATGTCCTCGTCGCCGATCCCGGGCTGCTCGCCGGCGTCATCGATCCCGTCGGCCTGCTATTCCGGTCGCGCTGGCAAGACATGGTGACGGTCGAGGCACCGCCCCTGCCCGGCCGGGCAGGGGCTGCGGTCATCGCGCTGCACCCTCGCACCGCCATCGGCGCGGACGAAAGGATTTCATGATGACCGGGTGGTTCCGCCAGCTGGCGCGCGCATCACGCAACCTCGGGCGTATCGCTTGGGCAAACCCGGTCTGGGCGGTGCAGAGCCTGGTCTTCGCGCCCTTCCGTTTCGCCCGCCACCTGTTCGGCGTCCTGGTTCTCATGATCGCCGTCGCGATCGTCCTCAATCTCGGCTCGGCCGCGCTGGTCTGGTATGCCGGCATCGATCGCTATCCCATACTCCACACGGTCATCCTGCTGCTGATCTGGCCCGCGATCCTGCTCGTGCCGCTGCGCGCGCTCTTCCAGCCGCTGATCCTCCACTATGGCGGCACGACCGCCGACGACACCCACGGCTCGGCCCGCTTCGCGACCGACGCCGAGGCGCGCGGACTGACTGGTGACATGGGCCTGCTGATCGGCCGGGACCGCAAGTCGGGCAAGCTGCTGCGCTATGCCGGCCCCGCCCATCTGCTCACGATCGCACCCACCCGCAGCGGCAAGGGGGTGGGCACGATCATCCCCAATTTGCTCGAATATCCCTTCGCCGTCGTCTGCATCGATCCCAAGGGCGAGAATGCGCGCATCGCCGCGTGCCGGCGCGGGAAGTTCGGTGCCGTCCATGTCCTCGATCCGTTCGGGATCACTGGGCTGCCCGCGGCAGCGTTCAACCCGCTCGACCGGATCGACCCGGCGGGCCTCGATGTCGCCGACGACTGCATGACGCTCGCCGACGCGCTGGTCCACGACGCGCACGGCCAGCAAGGCGAGGCGCACTGGAACGAGGAGGCGAAAGCGCTGATCGCCGGCCTGCTGATGCACATCGTGGCGAGCGAACCGGCCGCGACCCGCACGCTGGCGACCCTGCGCGATCACCTGACGCTGGCGCCGGCGGGGTTCGCAGGCCTGCTCGACCGGATGCAGAAGGCCGGTGGCCTCGTCGCGCGTGCCGCCAACCGCCAGCTCGGCAAGTCCGATCGCGAGGCGGCCGGCGTGCTGTCGTCCGCGCAGCGCCATACCCACTTCCTCGACAGCCCCCGCATGACCGCGACGCTTGGGGCTTCGGACTTCCGGTTCGCCGATCTGAAGGAGCGCCCGGCGAGCATCTTCCTTGTCCTGCCGCCCGATCGGCTCGATACCTATGCCCGCTGGCTGCGCCTGATGGTCGCGCAAGCGCTGACCGAGCTGGCGCGGGCGCCGGGACGCCCGCCCTGGCCGGTGCTGTTCCTACTCGACGAGTTCGCGGCGCTGGGCCACCTCGAACCGGTCGAGCGCGCGATGGGGCTGATGGCGGGCTACGGGATCCAGCTCTGGCCGATCGTCCAGGACATCCACCAGTTGCAGGCGCTCTACGGCAAGCGCGCCGGCACCTTCCTGTCCAACGCCGGCGTCCTTCAGGTGTTCGGGGTCAACGACCGGGAGAGCGCCCAGCTCGTCTCCGACCTGCTCGGCCAGGAGACGGTCGTGTTCGAAACGATGAGCCGCGCGCTCGACGCAGAGGGCAGCGGGATCAGCTTCGGGCAGCAGCATGTCGGCCGCCCTCTGCTCACCCCCGACGAGGCCCGCACACTCAGTCCCGACCGCCAGCTCCTGTTCCTCGCCGGACAGCGGCCGGTGATCGCGACCAAGCTGCGCTACTATGCCGATCGCGAGTTCACCGGGTGCTTCGATCCGGCGTGATCGACCGGCCCGGAACCGATAACAGGCGGCTTGTATCGGCGTATACACTGCCTAAAGCGCTCGCGTGGTAGCAACGAAAAGTCAGCTTTGGAGTATTGAACCGCGCCGGGTCTATCAGAGACCTTTGTTTTGTGATTCATGCGGCCATATCGATGTCGTGTGCGCGCGCGTAACTGAAGGTCTATGTCTATCTCTGCGGACCGCAAAGCCCTGGTAGGGCGGCATCAATGAAAATACAAGCGGTCTGCTACGCCATTACTTCCCAAAGGGTACCGACCTCAGCGCGCATGGTGCCGAAATCATCGCGGCTGTTGCCGCCATCCTCAATGGCAGCCCCCAAGAGACTCTCGGCTGGAAAACGCCCGCCGAAGCGCTTGACGAATGCCTCGCCCAGATCAACAAACACCCGTTGCGATGACCAGTCGAATTCGCCGGCGTGTTTTCAAGCACCACGGTTTCGAACGTTCGTTGACCTCTGTCGCTGCCGTTCGCCGACCTGCCCCGCTCGCCTCTGTTTCCGCTGGCGCTACCCCATCGATTGAAAGCAGCTGCCAGCAACCATGCACCGCGAACGCGGAATCAATTTGTGAACGCTGTGCTTGCCCTCACTTGTGCAGGGTCGCCCATTTGGACGATGTTGAATCGTGGGACGCCGGTGCTGACGTGGTTGCGCGGCAGACGAACCTCGCTGATGGCAATCTCGCACTATCATCCATCCGGACGGGCAATGATCACCGCTTGGCAATTCTACCTGCTGGCGATACCCGCCGTCATCCTGCTCGGCCTTGCGAAGGGCGGGTTCGCTGGCATGGGTGCCCTGTCGCTGCCGCTGATGGCGCTAGCGATCGACCCGGTCCGCGCCGCCGCGATCACGCTGCCGTTGCTCATCGCGCAGGACGCGGTCGGCGTGTGGGCGTTCCGCCGCACCGTCGATTGGCGCCTGCTCGGCTGGATGCTACCGGGCGCCGCCGTCGGCATCACGCTCGGCTACGGTTTCGCTGCAAGCGTTTCGGCCGAGGCAGTGATGGCCGCGGTGGGGCTCATCTCGATCCTGTTTGGCCTGTACCGCCTGTGGGCGGCTCGCCGTCAGCGCCGCCGCGTCGCACGCTGGCCCGAATGGCTCGGTACGCTCTTCGGCGCTGCCTCGGGCTTTACCAGCCAGATCGCGCACGCCGGGCAGCCGCCGTTCCAGTTATGGGTATTGCCGCGGGATCTTCCGCGCGATCGGCTGATCGGCACCACCGCGATCTTCTTCGCGGCGGTCAACTGGATCAAGGTCCCGGCCTATGTCGCGCTTGGCCAGTTTACGCGCGCCAACTTGATGACCTCGCTCGCGCTCCTGCCGCTCGCGCTGATCGCAACGGTCGCGGGGGTCGCGCTGGCCCGCCGGGTTGCGCCCGAACGCTTCTTCACCGCCATCTACATCCTGATGATCGCGGTCGGTGTCGCGCTGATATGGCAAGCGGCGGCGTGACGCCGTGAGGAAAGCGGACACTCGCCGCGCGGTATCCGACCGCCGGTTGAGGGTGCCGCCGCATCGGCCCGGATTTGCCGTTGTCGACACGCTGGCGTATGAGCATGCAATGTCCGACGCTTCCTCCCCCGTGGTACCCGACACCCGCGCACCCGCCCGCAAGGGGGACCGGCACCAGGAAGCGGTGACCCTGCTGCGGCGAATGATCCTGTCGGGCGATCTCCCGCCCGGCGAGCCGCTCCGCGAGGTGGCGCTCAGCGAGCGGTTCGGCACGTCGCGCACCCCGGTGCGCGAGGCGTTGCGGACGCTCGCCGCCGAAGGGCTGGTCACGCTGCTGCCCAACCGTACGGTGCAGGTCAGCCAGCTTGACGAACAGGCCGCCTCCGACGTGTTCAGCGTGCTGGGAGCGCTGGAGTCGCTCGCTGCGCGGCTGGCGTGCGAGCGGATGAAGCCCGAGGATGTCGAGGTGCTGTCCGAGCTGCAGGACGACCTGTCGCATTATTTCGACGTCCGCGACCGCGTACGCTATCTCGAAGCCAATCGCCTGATCCACGAGCATATCGTCGAATCGTCCCGGAACAGCTCGCTGATCCTGGCGTGGCGGCTGCTGCTGCCGCGCGCCGAGCGCGCGCGCCATGTCAGCACGCTCGATCATACGCGCTGGGCCGAGGCGTTCGGGGAACATGTCGAGATCGAACGCGCATTCCGCGCGCGCGACGTAGTCGCGATCACGCGGTTGATGGAGGCGCATTTCGACAATGGCGCCGCCAGCATCCAGGAGGCGCGCAAACGCGCGCGGCGCGAGCAAAGATCACGCGCCTACAAGAGCGCACCCGGCGCGGAATGACCGGCGTCGGGCACCTCGCGTAGCGGCGCGCGTCAGTCTGCGTCGCGGTAGAGCAACCGTGCCGCGTCGATCCGCAGGAACAGCAACCCGCCCAGCGCCGACAGCGCGGCGAGCACGTACATGGCGGCGTTCCACCCGCTCCAGTGGAGGATGTAGCCGGTGATCACCGCAGCCAGCGCGCCGCCGATATTGCCGAAGGTGTTCATGACCGCCGACACCGATCCGGCATAGACCCCGCCCACGTCGAGCGTCAGCGCCCAGGAGACGCCCACGGTCAATTCCAGCCCGAACACGGCCAGCGCGAACCACGCGACGCTGACGAGCGGCGACCCGCTCAGCACCCCCGCCGGGATCGCCACCGCGGCGAGCGCGAAGCCGACCACCGCGACCACGCGTCGCGCGCGGGTGACCTGCCCCGTCCGCCGTAGCAGATGATCCGATACCCAGCCGCCGGTCACGTCGCCGATCACGCCCGCCATCAACGGCAGGCTGGCGAACAACCCCATCTGCGCCAGTTCGAAGTCCCGCACCTCGCCGAGATATTTCGGAAACCACGTGAGAAAGATGTTGATCGAATAGGCGTAGCAGAAATACATCGCCGAGATCAGCCAGAGTTGCGGCTGCGCCAGGATGCGCCGCCACGGCACCTTGGCCGTCGCATCGCCCGCCGATTGTGGCGCCAGCGCCGCAGCGATCATCTCGCGCTCCGCGGCGTTGGTGGCCGCGTGATCCTGCGGCCGGTCGCGATAATAGCCGTACCACACCGCCGCCCAGACCAGCCCGAGCCCGGCGAAGATCAGGAAGGGCGCACGCCAGCCGAAGTGGATCATCAGCCACACCACCACCAGGGGCGTCAGCGCGGCGCCCAGCCGCGCGCCCGCATGCGTGACGCCCTGCGCGAAGCCGCGTTCGGACGGCAGCATCCAGCGGCTGAGCGAGCGCGTCGCATTGGGAAACGCGCCCGCTTCTCCGCAGCCGAACAGGAAACGGCACGCGATCAGCGATCCCGTGCTCCAGGTCGCGGTGGTCAGCGCGGTAAAGGTCGACCACCAGACCACCACCGCGGTAAGCACGCGGCGCGGGCCATAGCGATCGCCGAGCCAGCCGCCCGGAATCTGGAACAGCGCATAGCCGATCTGGAACACGCCCAGCACCCAGCCCCAGGTGCGGTCGCCGATGCCATATTCCTGCTGGATCATCGGCCCCGTCACCGAGATGACGACGCGGTCCATATAGGTGATCATATAGGCCAGCACGGTCAGCCACAGCACGACGTGGCGCACGCGGGTCGGGCGGGCGGCCGCGACGGCGGTCGTCGGCTCGGCCGCCGCGGCGAGCGGCACGCCGCTCATCGAACCGAGGGAACCTTGTTGCCGCCGATATAGACTGCGGCGATGCGGCGGCTGTTGAGGATGTCGCGCGTCGGGTCGGCGTCGAGCACCACGAAATCGGCCAGCCGCCCGGTCGCGATCACGCCGCGGTCGCCGGTGCCGAGCCAGGCGGCCGAGCGCCCGGTCGCGGCGTGGATCGCCTGCGCCGGGGTGAACCCCGCCTTCACCAGCTGCTCCAGTTCCCAATGTTCGGAATAGCCCGGCAGCCGCCCCGGCGGCCCGGCGTCGGTGCCGAAGCCGTAGCGAACCCCGGCGCGCGCGAGCGCCGTCGCATTGTCACGCGCCTGCTCGTCGATCTGCGGCAAGGCAGGGTAGATCCGGCTCGACGCGATCGTCTTCTCGCGCTCGGGACTCTCCAGCCCGGCGATCGTCGCCGGGTCGGCGGCCTGCCGGAAAAAGGGGTCGCGGGTGCGGGGATTGTCCGCGGCGAACGCATAAACCGCGGCCTCGCGGCTGAGCGTCGCGGCACCCTGCCACACGCCGCGCGCCTTCATCGCGCCGATCAGCTCGGCGTCCACCGGCTTGTCGCGCACGCTGTGCATGAAACCGTCGATCCCCTGCGCCACCAGCATCTTGGCGTCGGCGAGGTAGAAGACGTGCGCCAGCACGCGCTTGCCGTGGCGGTGGCCGGCGTCGATGATCGCCTTGCTTATCGCATAGGACATCTTCGGCATGGCGCCGAGTTCGTCGTCCATCCACAGCTTGATATAGTCGACACCCTTGCGCGCCTGCGCCTCCACCTCGGCGGCAGCCTCCTCAGGGGTCGCGACGGGGTGGTTGATCCCGGGTACGCCGCCATAGCCGCCCTTGAACACCAGCCCCTGCCCCGCGGTCAGCAGCCGCGCCATCGTCTGCGGACCGGTGCGCCCGGCGTCGCGGATCGCGATCACGCTATCCTTGTCGGTGCCCATCGACTGCACGGTCGTCACCCCGAACGCGGCATAGGTGCGCAGGTCGCGCTGCACCGAGTCCGGCGTGAAATAATCCGCCTTCTGGACGAGATCGCGCACCGTGCCGATGTGGATGTGCAGGTCGATAATGCCGGGCATCAGATATTTGCCGCCCAGGTCGACGGTGCGCACGCCGCGCCGCCGCGGTGCCTTGCCCTCCGCGCCGACCCAGCGGATCCGTGCGTCATCGACCAGCATCGCCTGCCGGGCACGGGGCGCCGCGCCGGTGCCGTCGATCAGCGTGAAGCCGCGATAGAGGATCGGCTCGGCGTGCCCCGCCGTCGCCCCTGCCCCGCCCACCGCCACCGCGGCGAGCGCGACCGCCCACCGATAGATCGCCCGCCTGCCGCTCGCCATCACCCGCTCTCCTCCGCCCGCCGCGCGGGTCGTTTGCCCGCAGTCGATCGATGCATGCAATGTTTACGCGATGTATGCAATCTGGCAAGTCGCTGTACCCAGAGCATAAACGAGAGGGTGTATGAGGAAAGCCGCGATGCGGGGAGCCGCCGCGCTGCTGGTCGCCACGATGATCGGCGGGCCGAGCCGCCCGCAGGCCCCACAGGCAGACTGGACCAGCTTCGGCGGCGACGAGGCGGGACGGCGCTTCTCGCCGCTCGGCGAGATCACCCCGGCCAATGTCGCGCGACTGATCCCGGTGTGGACTTTCGAACTGCGCCCGGCCGACCGTCCCGACGCGCGCCTGCTGACCAGCAACATGACCCCGCTCGCGATCGCCGGCATGCTGTACCTCGCGACGCCTTATGGCCGGATCGTCGCGCTCGACGGCGCATCCGGGGCGACTCGCTGGACCCATGATCTACCCGCGGACGACGGGGTGGCGGGGCGCGCGCTCGCTTACTGGCCGGGCGACCCGGACACCCCGGCGCGGCTGTTCGTCGGCACGCGATCGGGGCGGCTGCTCGCGCTCGACGCGGCGACCGGCCGTGTGGCGGCGGGCTTCGCGCCGCTCGTCCTTCGCACCCCGGAGATCATGAACGGCACCGATGGCGGGGGCTATCCCGCCGGCTACAGCTACCAGATCAACAGCGCGCCCGCGATCGTCGGCGACGTGATCGTCACGGGTGCACGGCTGCAGGAATCGCCGACGCGCGGCCCCGCCGGCGACGTGCGCGGCTGGGATGCGCGCACCGGCCGGCTGCTGTGGACCTTCCGCTCGATCCCGCGCGCGGGGGAACGCTTTGCCGAGACGTGGCGCGCCGGCGACGGATTGCGGCGCACGGGTGTGAACGTGTGGAGCAGCATGGCGGCGGACGTCGGCCGCGGCATCGTCTACGTCCCGTTCGGCACCCCCGCCTACGACCGCGTCGGGATCGACCGGCCGGGCGCCAATCTGTTCGCCAACGCGCTCGTCGCGCTCGATGCGCGCACCGGGCGGCACCTTTGGCATTTCCAGACCGTCCACCACGACATCTGGGATCTCGACCTGCCGGTGCAGCCGACCCTGTTCGACGTGCGCCGCGCCGGCCGCGTGATCCCGGCGATCGCGGCGATGAACAAATCGGGTTATCTGTTCGTGCTCGACCGGGTCACGGGCCAGCCGATCTTCCCGGTGCACGAACGTCCCGTGCCGCGCAGCAGCGTTGCGGGCGAACAGGCGTGGCCGACCCAGCCGATCCCCGCCGCACCCGCGCCGCTGACGCGTCAGGCGATGAACGCGACCGACATCGCGACGCTGACCCCGGAACATACCGCCTTCTGTCGCGCGCGCATCGCACGCGAGCACGCCGGCTTCGCCGCACCGTTCGAGCCGCTGCGCACCGACCGGCCGATGGTGCGCTTCCCCGGCAGCGGCGGTGGGCCGAACTGGGGCGGCGGGGCTTATGATACCGCACGCGGATTGTACGTGATCAACACCAGCGAGCTCGGCTCGATCGAGCAGCTTGGGCAGGATGCGCAGGGCAATTGGTACAATGTCGCGCCAGGCCCGTCATGGTTCGGTCAGGACGGGAGCCGGCTGCCGTGTCAGCGCCCGCCCTGGGGGCAGCTCGCCGCGGTCGATGTGTCGAGCGGGCGGATCGCGTGGCAGGTGCCGCTCGGCGTCACCGACGGGCTGCCGCCGTCGCGACGCGTGACCGGACGCCCCAACGTCGGCGGACCGCTCGTCACCGCGACCGGCCTGACGTTCATCGGCGCGACCGACGACCGCTACGTCCGCGCCTTCGCGACGGCGAGCGGGCGCGAGCTGTGGCGCTTCCGGCTGGGCGCCGCGGCGCACGCACAGCCGGTAAGCTATCGTGGCGGGGACGGGCGGCAATATGTCGCGCTGGTGTCGGCCGGCGGCTCGTTCCTCGGCAGCCCCAACAGCGCCAGCCGGCTGGTGGTGTTCGCCCTGCCGCGCACCGGCGAGCGCGGCGTCGCGGCGATCGCAGCGCGGGCGGTGGCGCCGGTCCGCGCGCCGAATCCTCCCCGGACGCCGACCGCGACCGTGGCAGTCGCCTCCGCCTCGACCGATTTCGCGCCGGGACCGGTGAAGGCGTTTGCGGAACGCGCCTGCACCGCCTGCCACGTCGCGGCGCAGGTCACCGGCCAGCGCCGCGCGCGCGCAGACTGGGCGGCGACGGTGGAAAAGATGGTCGGTTATGGCGCGCAGGTGCCCGACGCGCAGTTCGATCCGCTGGTCGACTATCTCGCGCGTCACTATTCCCCGGCGGAGTGAACGTCCCGCGCGATCAGCGCGGCGGCGCGACCAGCACGTCGCGCCCGATCGTGGTGACGTCGCGCTGCCCCGCCAACGCCATCGCCACCGCCAGTTCATGGCGCAGCAACGTCAGCATTCGCGTCACCCCCGCCCCACCCTGCGCCCCGAGCGCATAGGCCCAGGCGCGGCCCAGCAACACGCCGCGCGCGCCGAGCGCAAGCGCGCGCAGGATGTCGGTTCCCGAACGGATGCCGCCGTCCATCAGCACCTCGGCGCGCCCGTCGACCGCCTCCACCACGCGCGGCAGCGCCGCGATCGCGGAGGGCGCGCCGTCAAGCTGACGCCCGCCGTGATTGGACACGACGATCGATTCCGCTCCGGCCGCGATGGCGTCGCGCGCATCCTCCGGGTCGAGCACGCCCTTGATCACCAGCCGCCCGCGCCAGTGGCGGCGCAGCCACTCAAGATCGGCCCATGTGACCGTGGCATCGAAGTTGCGGCCCACCCAGGCGGTGAACTCCGCCAGCCCCGCGCCGCCCGGCATGCGCGCGGCGAAATTGCCCAGCGTGTGCGGCCGCCCGCGCACGCCGACGTCCCATGCCCAGCCGGGATGCCGCGCGATCTCGATCCCGCGCCGCAGCCGCGCCGCGATGCCCTGGTCACCGGTCAGGCCGGTGCGGACGTCGCGGCGGCGCGGGCTGTGGACGATCAGGTCGACGGTCAGCACCAGCGTATCGACCCCCAGCGCGGCGGTCCGCGCCAGCAGGTCCTCCATGAAGCCGCGATCCTTGATGATATACAGCTGAAGCACCACCGGCGCGGCGACGGCGACCTCCTCGATCGCGCAGCACGACGAGGAGGAGAGGATGAACGGAACACCGGCCGTCGCGGCGGCGCGCGCCGCCTGCACCTCTCCGCGCCGCGCGTACAGCCCGGCCAGTCCGATCGGCGCGAGCGCGACCGGGAAGCTGGCCGGCTGCCCCATCAGCGTCGTTTCCAGCCGCGGCCCGTCGACGTCGCGCATCACGCGCTGGCGCAGTTTCAGCGCGGCAAGATCGTCGGTGTTCGCGCGCAGCGTCTCCTCGGCATAGGAGCCGCCGTCGATATATTCGAACAGGAAGTCGGGCAGGCGCCGCCGCGCGAGCGCGCGGAAGTCTTCGATCGAGGCGGGGATCGAGGCAGCGATCATCGCGTGCTCACGCGCCGCTCCACCGTGGCGTCTCCTTGGCCAGGAAGCCGCGCACGCCCTCGGCGAAATCGGCGCTGCCATAAACGCTTGCGATCAAGTCGGCGATGTCGGGTTGCGCGGCGACCGCCGCGCGGCGGATCGCCTCCTTGCTTACCGCCATCGTCAGCGGCGCATGGGCCAGCAGCCGCTCGACCAAGGCGGCGACGGTGACGTCGATCTCCGCTGGCGCGACCAGCGCGTTGACCAGCCCGAGTGCCTGCATGTCCCTGGCATCGACAATCTCCGCGCCGAGCAGCAGCCGCTTCGCCATGGCCACGCCGGCATGCTGGACCAGCCGGCCATAACCACGCGCGGACAGGCAATTGCCGATGGTGCGCGCCAGCGGCGAGCCGAACCGCGCGCCATGCGCGGCGACGCGGAAATCGCTTGCGAACGCCAGCGCGAGTCCGCCGCCGACCGCCCAGCCGTCGACGATCGCGATCACGGGTTGCGGCAGCGACTCGACCGCGCCGACATAGCCGTCCATCTCGGCCTCATAGGCGACGCCCTGTTCGCCGCTGGTGAAGTCGCGGAAGCCGGCGATGTCGGTGCCCGCGACAAAGGCTTTCCCGCCTGCGCCGCGCAGCGTGACGACACGCACCTCGCGGTCGTCCGCGATCGCGGCACAGGCGTCGCCCAGCCCGCGCCACATGTCCCAGGTCAGCGCGTTATACGCGGCAGGGCGATCGAAGGTGATGCGCGCGACCGCGCCGTCCTTCTCGTACCGGGTGACGCCCGCGCTCACGCCGGGATCTCCCGCGCCAACCGCCCCGCCGCGCGCAGCTCGCACCGGATTTCGTCGCCATGTTGGTCCAGCAATGGCGGCGGATAGCGCACCTGCTGCGGTGTCTCGGACAATTTCACCGGGAAACCCAGCGCCTTGATGCTGCCTTCCACCGGGTGCGGAATATCCTGCACCATGGCGCGCGCCTGCGCGTGCTCGCTGGTGGTCGATTGCGCATAGTCGAGGATCGGCCCGGCGGGCACGCCCGCCGCCAGCAGCATTTCGACCCATTCCGCAACGGCGCGCGGGCGGAAACTGGGGCGCAGCAACGCGATCAGCTCGGGCGCATTGGCGACGCGCAGGCTGTTGTCGACGAAGCGCGGATCGTCCGCCAGCTCCTGCCGCCCGATCACGCCGAGCAACGCGAGCCACAGTTTCTGGTTGGCGGCGGCGAACACGAACCAGCCGTCCGCCGCCTCCACGGCCTGGTAAGGCGCGGACATGCGATTGGCGCTGCCGAGCGGGCGCGGGCTTTTGCCGGTGCCCCACAATTCGGCGGTCTCCCACACCGAAAGGCCCAGCGCCGCCTCGAACAACGAGGCGGTGACGAGCTGCCCCTCGCCGCTGCGTTCTCGCGCGAACAACGCGGACAGGATGCCGTACGCGGCGAACAAGGCGGAGCCGAGATCGCCGACCGGGGTGGTGTTCTTCACCGGCGCGGCATCCGGCACGCCCACCGCGCTCATCAGCCCCGACATGGCCTGCGCGATCAGGTCGTAACCCGGGCGCATCGCCCAGGGGCCGGTCGCGCCGAAGCCCGAGATGCTGGCGTAGATCAGCCGCGGGTTGCGCGCGCGCAACGTCTCATAGCCCATGCCCAGCCGGGCGGCGACGCCCGGCCGACCGTTCTCCACCACCACGTCGGCGGTGTCGACCAGCGCGTAGAAGGTATCGCGGTCGACCGCGTCCTTGAGGTCGAGCACGATGCTGCGCTTGTTGCGGTTGAGCGCGAGGAAGCCGGGGCTGTCGTCGCCCTTCAGCCGGAACCCCATCGACCGGCGCGAACTGTCGCCGACCACCGGCGGCTCTACCTTGATCACGTCGGCGCCCATGTCGCCCAGCAGCATGCAGCAGAACGGCCCCGCCATCACCTGCGACACGTCGAGCACCCGGATCCCCGCCAGTGGCTGATCGCCCGTCATCGTCCCCGCCCTGCCGTCCGGCGCTCAATTGTATCCATCAGTTGTATCTTGCATACAACATCTGCACGTGGCGGCAAGGGCCTGCACACGCTCACGCGCCGGGTTTGTCCTGGGTGATCGCGATCGCATCGAGCGCGCCGGGGTCGGCGGGCAATTCCGCCTGACCCGCGGGGAAGCCGTTGCGCGACAGGATCAGCGCCTCGATATCGGCCACCTTGGCGGCACCCAGCGAGTTGGGATTGTCCAGCGGCATCGTCGTCTTGATCCGGGTGAACAGCGCCGCCGCGGTCTGCCCGGTCCAGTTCGCCCGAAAACCGCCGCCCGCCAGCGGTGGGGCCTGGTCGTTACCGCCGAGCGCATCGCCATGGCAGCTGGCGCAGGTGGAGGCATAGAGCGCCGCGCCGCGCTGCGCCTGCGCGGCGGTGTAGACGCCGCCCCAGACGTCGCGCGGCGCACCCTGCGACAAGGCGACCGCGGGCAGCACCACGAGCGCGACGCCAAGGAACGGGCGGAGGGAAGAGCGGGTCATACGCACCTCGTTGGACGGGCCGGTCACGCGGCGGGGAGACGATAGGCGACCAGCTCGCTGCTGTACGCACCGCCGCCGATGGCGATGACGATGTACTGGCGCTGGTCGAGCATGTAGGTCATCGGCGCACCGGTTTGTCCGGCGGGCATGTAGACCGCGCCCTTCTGCTCGCCCGTCGCCTTGTCATAGGCGCACAGCATCGCGCCGCGTCGCCCGTCGGGCAGCGTGAAGACGCCGGGTTCGCCGCAGATCACCAGCGTCCTGGTCACCAGCGGCCCGACATTGCCCGCGCGTCCGGTCTTGGGAACCGTCACATTCTTGAGTTTGGGATGGTTGCGCACCGCGTCCGGGGTCTCGCCGTGCGCGACCTGCCAGACGTGTGCGCCGCGCTTCAGGTCGATCGCGGTAATCCGGCCATAGGGCGGTTTGAGCAGCGGAAGGCCGTCCACGGTCAGCACGCCATAGCTATGGTCGCCGCGGCGCGGTGCGTCGGGCAGGCCACGGACGTTGATGATCGCGAAGTCGGACCGCGTCGGATCGTCGTTGGGCAATTCGCTCATCACGTCCGCGACGGTCTTCGAATAGACGTAGACCACGCCGGTTTCGGGATCCGCTCCGCCACCGGGCCAGTTGGTGCCGCCGGTCAGGTTGGGTGCGGTCAGCGTGCCCCAGGTGCCGTCGCGATCAAACATCGAGGCCGGGGTGAACAGCGGGCCGCGGCGGTAGTTTTTCGTGAGCGCGAGCGCCTTCGCGCGCAGTTCCGGCGTAAAGTCGATCAGGTCGTCGTCGCCGACGCCCTGGACATCGTAAGCGGCGGGGCGCGACGGGATCGGCTGCGTCGGCGCATACCATTCGCCGGCGACGTCGCCCTTGGGCACCTTGCGCTCCGGAATCGGCCAGATCGGTTTCCCCGTCGCGCGATCGAGCACGTAGAGGAACCCCTGTTTGGTCGGCTGCGCGAGTAACTGGCGCATCCGGCCGCCGACCGGCACGTCGAGCAGCATCGCGGCGCAGGGGATGTCGTAATCCCACAGCCCGTGATGGACGAGCTGGTAATGCCACTTCCGCTCGCCGCTATCGAGGTCGACCGCGACGATGCTCTCGCCGAACAGCCCCGGCCCGCGACGATATTGCCCGCCGACATCGCCGGTCGGCAGCTCGATCCCGAGATAGGCGAGGTTGAGCGCCGGATCGGCCGAGATCTGGCACCACATGCCGGCATTGCCGATCTTCGCGGTACCGTCGAGCCAGCTGTCGTAACCGAACTCGCCGGGACGCGGGATGGTGTGGAAGATCCATTTCCGCTTGCCCGTGCGCGCGTCATAGCCGCGCACATAACCGCGCACGTTGTCGCGCGTCTTCGGCACGTTGCCGGCGGTGTGCGCGGCCCCCACCACCACCGTGTCCCTGGCGACGAGCGGTGTCGAATTGAGGCCGACGTCGCCTTCTATCAGGTCGACGTCCTGGTCGAACTCGGTCTTCAGATCGACCACGCCGTCGATGCCGAAGGCGGGGATGCGCTGCCCGGTGCGTGCGTCGAGCGCGATCAACCGATAGCCGATCGTGACGTAGAGCAGCCGCTCCTCGGTGCCGTCGGTCCAGTAGGATACGCCGCGACCGGAGAGCTGGCGCGGCGCCTTGCGCGCGCGCTCGCCCTCGTCCTCGCGATGGATCCACAACAGCTCGCCGGTCGCCGCGTCGAGCGCGACCACGTCGCGCCGCGATCCCGCGGTCGAATAGATCACGCCGTTGATGACCAGCGGCGTCGCCTCCAGCTGGTAATCGGGGCGCGCGCCGAGTGCGTCGGTGCGGAACCGCCACGCCACCTCCAGGCTATTGAAATTCGCCGCGTTGATCTGGTCGAGCGCGGCGTAGCGCGTGCTGGCCAGGTCGTTGGCGTAATGGCGCCAGTCGGTATCGCCGGGCGCCCGCTGGCGCGGGCTGACCTGCGCCGCGGCGAGCGGCGCGCGCAGCGCGAGCCAGGTAAGCGGCGGCAGCGCCAGCAGCGCGCGTCGGGTGAAGCGCATCGCGCGATCCTCTGCCGGCCGGGTCAGTGCGCGGGCTCGAAATTGTGGAGGATGACCGGGCGCGGGTTGATCGGGATGCGGGTCGACATCGGCGCGCTGGGATCGTTGCCGGCGCGGTGCCAGCGCCCGCGCGCGGCGGTGACGACATCGCCCGGCTCCGAGGTGAAATAGGGATAACCTTCGATCTTATACCCGATCTTGCCTTCCATGATGAACCAGAACTCGGTCCATTCGGTATGGAAATGCCCCTTGTTGGTGTCGGGCGGCACCGCATCGGCGGCCTTTCCGCGCAGGATGTTCGACGTCCAGTGATCGTCCCACACGAACTTGCCGTTATACGGCTTGTCGCCGACGGCGATCGTCTTGAAGAAGTCGACGTAGACCGGGTTGGTCTCGCGGTCCTTCGCCGGGCCGGGATTGCCGGTCACCTTGACATAAGTGCGACCCTTGACCGGGTCGGGCGTCTCGCTGGCGGGGTAGAGTGGCGCGGAGCCGGCCTGGCGCACCTCGAACCATACGGCCGGCTGCCGGCCGACATTCTCGACCGAATAGACGTGGCGGAACGGCACGCTGACCATATAGCCCTTGGTCGCGGTGAAAGGCTCCGCGCCGTCGATCGAGACGCGCAGGCTGCCGTCCCACACGATGAACATGATCCGGTCGTCGGCGTAGAAGCGCGGCTTGCTTTTCTTACCCGCGCCGAGCGAGACGTAATCGGCGTCCTGTTCCGGGTTACGGATCACGGGATGGATCCAGTCGCTCTGCCCGCGATGCGCGGCACGAATGTCGGCGAGCTTCCAGTGGACCTTGTTGGGCGTCGCATAAGCGGTCGGCTGCGTCGGCTTGGGCGCCCAATATTCGCCCGGCATCCTGGGCTGGGTCACGGGCATCGGATCCTCGCGCCCGGAGAATTGAGCGGAGGCAGCGACACCGCCACCGAGCGCCGCAAGCACGCTGCCCAGGTACAGCAACCCCTTCATCCCACTCTCCTTTTCTGCGACGCTCCCCGAAGGTGCCTCGTTTGTATGGACAGTCGCAATCTTGTATGCGATTTGGCACGACGTCAAGCGCACGGACGATGGTCGTCGTCAACCGGCGCTGGCGCGACGGGGAGGAACGGGATGCGCTGGACGCTGGCGGGGCTGCTGTTGGCGACGATCGTCGCCGTCCCTCTGCACGCCGCCGACTATCAGGCGGATCTCGGCCCGATGCCGCTCGACGACGAGACCAAGGCGGTCATCGCCGGCCGCGGCGAGGCGGCGGCGCGGCTCGACGGGACGCGACTCACCCTCAGCGGCACGTTCCACGGACTGCCGTCGCGCGCCACCGCGGCGCATCTGCTGATCGGCCCCGCAATCGGCGTGCCGGGCACCAAGGCGCTGTCGCTCGTCGTGACCGGCGGCACGGAGGGAACGGTCGCGGGGCGCTACCGGCTCAGCGCGGCGCAGGCGGCGGCGCTGCGCAGCGGGCGGTTGTACGTCCAGATCGACAGCGAGAGCGCGCCGCCCGGCTATGCCTGGGGTCCGAAAGGCACCTTATGGGGTTGGCTGCTCCCCGCGCACGCGCGCGCAACGCCCGGCGTGCCGCAACGCGACGCCTGGTTCCTGCCGCAGCTCGATACGCCGCGGCGCTGAGATGCGACGCTTGTCATTCCGCGTCCGCGCCGCCTGTCTGGCGACCGCCGGGGGGGCCGCGCTGGTCGGCACGATCGCGATCGGGCAGCAGCCCGACGGGCTCTTCACACGCGCGCAGGTCGCCGCCGGGCGCGATGCGTACGGCGAGCAATGCGCCGCCTGCCACCAGCCCGATCTGGCCGGCGCCACCGATGCGCCGGCGCTGACCGGCGCTTCGTTCAACGGCGTGTGGGGCAAGCGCGCCATCGCGGCGCTCTACAGCAAGATCCACGCGTCCATGCCGTACGGCCGCGGTGCCAGCCTGGACGACGCGACCTATGACGCGATCGTCGCCTACATCCTCTACGCCAATGGCGCGCGCGCGGGCGGCACGCCGCTCGATCGCCGTTCCCCCACCCTGCTGGGCGCGGTGGCGAGCGGAACGCCACCGGCGGATGCCTTCACCGCTCCCACCCAGGACGCCACGGCGGCGACCGGCGCGCCCGCCGGCAGCGTCGCCTCGCAGGAGGCCCAGATCGGCGGCGCCAAGGAAGCGGCGCCCGCCAACGGCCCGGGTGGCGCCGCCGCGCCCGCCACCTCGGCGGGCTTCGCCGCGCCGGGGCAGACCGTGAAATACGCCGATCCCGGCCGCTTCGTGCTGCCGAGCAAGCCCGGGCTGACCCTGAAGGGCGCGATCGCCGATTATCGTCCGGTCACCGACGCGATGCTGCGCGATCCGCCGCCCGGCGACTGGTTGATGTTCCGCCGTAACTACCAGGGCTGGAGCTACAGTCCGCTGGCGCAGATCACCACCGGCAACGTGGCGCAGCTCCAGCTAAAATGGATGTGGTCGATGCCGGAAAACGGGACGATGGAGGACACCCCCATCGTCCATGACGGCATCATGTACATGTGGGGCGTCGGCAACGTCATACAGGCACTGGACGCGCGCGACGGCGAACTGCTGTGGGAAAACCGGCTCGGCCCGTTTCCGACGAGCGCGGGGCCCGGCCCCTCCTCGGTTGAGACGCGTGCGATGGGGCTGTACGGCACCAACCTGTACGTCAACACGCCGGAGGGCTGGGTGTACGCGCTCGACGCGCGCAGCGGCGCGGAGATGTGGAAAACGCACATCACCGACGAGAAGCCCGGCGTCGGCCGCTCCACCGGCGGTTTGATCATCATCAAGGGCAAGGTGATCGTCGGCATGACCAATTGCGGGCGCAAGGGCACGCCCGACCATTGTTACATCAGCGCCTATGACGCTGCGACCGGCAAGCGCGACTGGACCTTCACCACCGTCGCGCTGACCGGCCAGCCCGGCGGCGAGAGCTGGGGCGGGATGCCCGACAACGATCGCAAGGGATCGGAGACGTGGATCGCCGGCACCTACGACCCCGAACTCGACACCACGTATTGGGGCACCGCGCAGGGCAAGCCGTGGCGTCGCGACGAGCGCGGTTCCGCTACCGGCGCGACCGATTACGCCAATTCGACGCTGGCGCTCGATCCCGCGACCGGGAAGCTGAAATGGTGGTTCAACCACGCGCCGGGCGAAACCTTCGACCTGGACGAGGTGTTCGAGCGCGTGCTGGTCGATCATGGCGAGCGCAAGTCGCTCTACACGATCGGCAAGGCCGGTATCCTGTGGCAACTCGATCGCGCCACCGGCAAGTTCGTCGGTGCGACCGAGACGGTGTTCCAGAACGTCTTCACCCGGATCGATCCGGTGACCGGCCGACCCAGCTATCGCGAGGATGTGGTCAAGCAACAGTCCGATCAATGGCTGTCCTCTTGCCCCGGCCCCCAGGGAGGGCACAATTGGCAGGCGATGAGCTATCACCAGCCGAGCGACGCGCTGGTCATCCCGCTCAGCCAAAGCTGCGTGCTGATGCTGGGCAACGGCAGCCAGGTCTATTACGAAATGCCCGCTACCGGCGGCAATCTCGGGCGGCTGTCGGCCTATCGCGCGCGCGACCGCACGCCGCTGTGGAGCGTTCAGCAGCGCGCGCCCTTCCTCACCTCGGTGGTGTCGACTGCGGGCAATCTCGCCTTCGTCGGCGACTTCGACCGCGTCTTCCGCGCGGTCGACGTGCGCACCGGCGAGACGC
Source organism: Sphingomonas sp. Leaf231 (assembly GCF_001421995.1). Classification (GTDB taxonomy): domain Bacteria; phylum Pseudomonadota; class Alphaproteobacteria; order Sphingomonadales; family Sphingomonadaceae; genus Sphingomonas. Next base: position 118,623 of record NZ_LMLS01000006.1, on the reverse strand, counting down.
TGTGGAAGACGCGACTGGGAACGACCGTGCAGGGCTTCCCCGTCTCCTTCGCGGTTGACGGCCACCAATATGTCGCCGTGACCACCGCGCTGGGCGGCGGCAGCCCGCAGCTCAAGCCGGGAACGATGCTGACCGAGGTGCATCGCCCGATCACCGGCTATGCGGTCTACGTCTTCGGCTTGCCGGAGCGCCCCTGACCACCGCGACTTGCCGTATCCTGCCGGTCGTTCACCGCCGGGTCCCCTGATGCGGGGATGCCGGCCGGTCGTGCGCAGCGTCGCCTTTCGACGGGACCGGCGATCGATCGCCGATGCGATCGATCTGGCGCAAACTTCTTGCACACATTGCGAGATTTTTGTCGACAATTCGAAAGATCTGCACGACAACAGGGTCCACAGGAGAGGATGGTCAGCGATGCTCGACCAAAAGCGCAGGTCCAGGTGGAACAACCGCCGGATCATCGGGTCGCCGATGCGCTATGAGAGCGTCGACCAGCTTCTTCGCCGACGGGAGGAGGGGTATGGACGTGCTGACACTCGAGAAGAACCTGGTACGTGGCCGCATGGCGTGTCGCCGCGGCGCGCTGATCGCGGCGAGCGGGACGGCGCTTGCCTTGTCGCTGTCGATGCCGGCGCAGGCGCAGACCGAGGCGACCGAGGCGACCGCGCAGACCGAGGCGACCGCGCAGACCGTGCCATCGGCGACGACGCAGCCCGGCTCGGCCGCGGCGACGCCCTCCGGCAGCGACCCCGCCACCCCCGACAGCATCGCTACGGCCGACCAACCCGACCCCGCGGTCGAAACGGGCAGCGATGTCATCGTCACCGGATCGCGCATCACCTCGAGCGGCTTCAACGCTCCGACACCCACCCAGGTGATCGGCGCGGCGGACCTGCAACGCCTGGCGCAACCCAACATCTTCAACGCGGTCACCCAGCTGCCGTCGCTACAGGGTTCGACCGGCCGGGCCACGTCCGTCGGCAGCACGTCGAGCGGCATACAGGGCCTCAGCTCCTTCTCGCTCCGCGGGCTCGGCGCGATCCGCACGCTGACGTTGCTCGACGGGCAGCGCTTCGTCGGCGCCAATTACTCGGGCGTGCCGGACGTCAGCCAGTTTCCGCAACTGCTCGTCCAGCGCGTTGACGTGGTGAACGGCGGCGCATCGGCCTCGTACGGGTCGGACGCGGTCGGCGGCGTCGTCAACTTCATTACCGACAAGCGCTTCAAGGGGTTCAAGGCCAACCTGCAAGGCAGCATCACGACCTATGGCGACGACGAGGGCGTCACCGCGCAGGCGGCATGGGGCAACAGCTACTACGAGGATCGCCTCCATGTGGTCGTCAGCGCCGAATACGGGCGGCAGGGCGGCGTACCCAACCCGGGCTTCGGTATCGTCGGTGCCAACGGCCGCGACTGGTACAATTCGCCGGCGTTCGTACAGACCGGCGTGACGAACACGCCTGCGGGCCAGCCGCGCGTCGTCTACATCCAGAACGCGCAGCAATATCAATATTCGAAGTTCGGCCTCATCACCTCCGGACCGCTACAGGGCACCGCCTTTGGCGCCAACGGTACCCCGTACCAGTTCCAGTATGGATCCAACGGCGTACCGACCGGGACCGGCGCGGTGACGGGCTGTACGCCGTCGTTCTGCTCCGGCGGCGATACCAGCGGCGTGGTCGGCGCGGGCACCAGCCTGGCCTCGACGCTGGAGCGATACAATTATTACTCGCGCGTCGGTTTCGATTTCGCGCCGAACAACGAAATCTACTTCACGTTCAACGGCTCGCGGGTGAGTTCGGAGAACTCCCCCAACCCAGGTTTCGCGCAACAGGCGAACCTGTCGGTCCAGTGCGGCGTGAACAACGCCAACGCCAATCCGTTCGTGCCGCAATCGATTCAGCAGGCCTGCACCAACGCCGGCATCACGCAGTTCCAGTACGGCTCCGCGCTGGCGCAACTCGGCGACTTCATCGAGGTGAAGCCGGTGCGCACCAACCTGCGCTACGTCGTCGGCGCGACCGGCAAGTTCCGCGGCCTGAACACCGAATGGAGCTACGACGCCTATTACCAGTACGGGCGCAATTACACCGACCTGCATGTCGACAACATGCTCAACATCTCGCGCTTCCGGGCGGCCTATCAGGCGATCCGCCTGCCCAACGGAACGATCGGCTGCGCCAACGCCGCCGCGCGGGCGGCCGGCTGCGTCCCGCTCAACATCATCGGCGACGGCGGCGTGACCGAGGCGGCGCTGAACTACGTAAAGCCGGCGATCGGCCCCTATCAGCATACGTGGTCGACGCAGAATGCCGGCGCGGTCAGCCTGAACGGCCAGCCCGTCTCGACCTGGGCGGGACCGCTGTCGGTGGCGTTCGGTTACGAATACCGACGCGAATGGTATCGCACCAAGGCGGATCCGTACGGTAACGGCGTGAGTGGCGCCACGCCGAACACGGCCGACTATCCCGCCGACCCGACCCAGAACACGCTGACCGGCGGCAACTGGTACGCCGGCAACTACAAGAACGGCACCGGGCGCTACAACGTGCACGAGGGCTTCATCGAGCTCGACATCCCGATCTCGAACGAGGACCAGATCGGTCGCGCGAACATCAACGCCGGCATCCGTGAGACGCACTACAGCACCTCGGGCTGGATCACGAGCTGGAAGGTCGGTGCCACCTGGGACACGCCGCTCACCGGCGTCAGGCTGCGCGGCGTCACCTCACGCGACGTGCGTGCGCCGAATCTGTCGGAGCTGTTCCGGACGCCGACCTTCGCCAACGCGACTTTCCTCGATCCGCGCGCGCCCGACCAGTCGCCGACCGGCGGGCAGTTCGTCCAGTCGCCGTCGAACACGATCGGCAACACCACCCTGAAGCCCGAAACCTCGCGCAACACCACCGGCGGCTTCGTCTTCGACGGCGGCACCGCGGGCTTCCTGCCGGGCTTCAGCGCGTCGTTCGACTATTACAACATCAAGGTCGAAGGCATCATCACGCCTTTCAGCGGCCAGTCGGCGATCAACCAGTGCTTCCTGCAGAACATCGCCCAGTTCTGCTCTTCCTTCAATCTCGACACCGCTGCCGGCCCGCTGTTCGTCAACGAGCAGCTGTTCAACTTCGCGCGGGTCCGCACGAACGGCTTCGACATCGAGGCGAGCTATCGCCGTCCGCTCAGCGGGCTGGGCCTGCCAGGATCGTTCACCATTCGCGGTCTGGCCACGCGGACACTGCACTATACCGAGACGTCCGGCCTGCCCGGTACGATCCCGACCGAACAGGCCGGCAACAATCGCGGCAACGTACCCGACTGGAAGGTCTTCGCGATCCAGAGCTGGGACACGGACGATTTCTCGCTTTCGGTGGCGGAGCGCTGGTTCTCCGACGGGGTCTATTCCAACGAATATATCCAGTGCAGTCCGGGAAGTTGCCCGGCGCCTGATCCCACGGGCAACACGTCGACGATCGCCGACAATTCGATGCCGGGCGCGCTCTACGTCGATCTTGGCGGTTCGTATAACGTGAACAGCAATATCTCCGCGTATTTCAAGATCGACAACCTGTTCAACAAGGCGCCCGAGCCGTCACCCCAGAACGGGGTCACCTACGGCTTCAATCCGGTGCTCTACGACGTGCTCGGCCGCACCTTCCGCGCCGGTATCCGCCTCAGCCTGTAGGCCACCTCCCCTCGGCCTTCCCCTTGGCTCCCGGGCACCTGTCCGGGAGCCTTTTTTTGCGTCGCTGACGTTCGCGAAAGCAACGGCGCTTGCAGGGGACGGCTGAAAGTCGACCGGCCCTAGAACAATTTGCGGACACCTATCCTGATCGAGCGGCCGATTGGGTCCATGAAGCCGGGCTGGTAGCGTTGCGGCGTCGTGCCCGTCCGATCCGTCACGTCGATGCGATCGTTGAGCAGGTTTTCGACCGTGAGGTTCATCGACAACTGGCGCGCCCACCGGCGGCCGACCGTCTTCTCGGCGTCGAGCGAGGCGAACAGGTGCAGCCAGGTGCGCCCCGAGAAGCGCAGGTCGGCGGCCGCCAGATCGCTGCGCACCCGCGTGCCCCCTTGCAGCCGGGCATAGACGCCGGTGGCCACCGCACCGCGATTGAAACCGACCGTGCCATCCACCTCCCAGCGCGGGCGCCCGCCATTGCCATCGAGCGTGGCGCCGTCGAGCAAGTCGAGCCTCGGCTGTCCGGGCACGAGCGTCAGCTGGTTGGACAGCCGGAAGGTCGCGCTTGCCATCGCATAGATGCTCGGTCGCGGCTTCGGCGGCGGGGGTGGCGGTGCGGCGGGATCGGGTTCGCCGGCGGGGGGCGGCGGCGCGGGGCCGAGTTCCGTCCATGAATCGATGGATATGCGAAGACGCCGTTCGTCCTCACGCGCATTCGCCAGCGGGCGAAGGTCGATCTGCGTCAGACGCCCGGCGGCATTGCGGACGAAGCGCCCCGGGAAGACCGCTTCGAAGGCGCGCGATCCGCTGACGGGCGTGACCGTCAGGTTGTCGGCACGGGCGGTGACATATTCCGCGCGTATGTGGAATTGCCGCTTGGGGAACGGACGCAAGGCGATGCCGAGCGTCGTGGTGCGACGCCGCTCCGGCGGCAAGGCGGCGTTGCCGCCATAAAGCGCCACGACCGTGACGCTCGTCCCCGTGGCGAAATCGAAGACCGGCAGGTTGGGAACGGACACGACCGCACCGGTCAGCGACGCGAGCGCCGGGGCGGCCTGCGTCTGGTTGATCGATGCGCTGAACTCCAGCGGCCGCACCGGCTGCCAGTTCACGCCATATGCGATGTTGGCGAGGCGGTCGAAACCGGAAGCCCGGCTGACCCCGGCCATCCCGTTGAGGCTGAGCCGCCCGAGCACCGGCAGAACGCCCTGGCTGGCCGCCGCCACGGGAACGACCGCACTGACCGTCGCCGCGGTGGTGGTCCGCCGAAGCACGGGCACCGGAAAGGGTGCGGGCAGCAGGGCATCCGCCGCGATGCTTCCCATGCTCGTGGAGCGGGCATAATCGGCATCGGTGGTGATGAGCAGATCGCCGGCCGGAAGCCGCAGCAGCGGCCCGGTGGCCGTCAATTTCGTGGTTGCCGTGTTCGTCAGCGAGCGCCCGTATGTCGCCAGCACATCGCGCCTGCCCGCCTGCGCCAGAGCCACCGCCTGCTCGGAGGTGACGACGCCGCGCAGCCGCGCATATCCGGCGGTCGCGTCCCATGTCCATCGTCCCGCACTGCCGTGCAGTTCCGCATTGCCGCGCAAGGTGAGCGCCGTGTCGCGCTGTCGCAAGCTGGTGCCGGCGAGGTAAAGGGGTTCGCCCCCGCCGGGCAGCGGTGCAAGGCCGTTGCGACGCAGGTTGCGCGTCGCCTCCATCGCGAGGTTGAGCGTGCCGTCGATCCCGGGTGCGACCGGCTGCGCCAGGGTTCCGTCGATCTTGATCGTGTCGCTCAACGGTTGCAGGTAGCGGCCCGCGCCGACGTCCGCGGTCGCGCCGGGACGGTCGGACGATATCGGAACGAGGTCGACGGCGATCCCGCGCTGGTCCTGACGTAAGGGACGCTGGCGGAAGTGCGAGAGCTCGAGCGTCGTGCGGCGCGATCCAGCGATGCGCGCCGTGGTGACTTCGGCAGATTGCGACGCGCCCCCGCCCTGCGTGGTGGTGCCCGCCTGTCCCTGCACCACCATCGAGCGAAACCGCTTTACCGTGATGAAGTTGATGACGCGCACGGTCGGCGGATAGCCGAAGCGCGCCGCCTCCTGCTCCGGCAGGACCTCCACGCGCTCCATCGCCTCCGGTGGCAGCGACTGGATCAGCGCGAGGCTGCTCAGGCGACGGCCGTTGAGCAGGAACGCCGGATCCGCGCCGCCGTTGCTGGTGGTGAGCGGCTTCAGCCGCCGCAGCAGCTCCGACAGGCTCGGCGCGCCGAATGCGCGGATCGCCTGCTGACCGAGCACCGCGATCGGATCGACCTGGCCGATCGCGGACCCCGGTGGCCGTCGTCCCGCCACGACGACCTCCGGCTCCGTCCCGGTGACCTGTCCTTCCCCGGATGGTGCTTCGGTGGGGACGAGTGCGGGTGCGGGTGCGGGTGCGGGGGCTGGCGCCTGTGCGGCGACCGGCGCGCCGGTACATGCCAGCACGGCGGCGACACCGCACGCGGCCGTCGTGATGACCATCCTTCCGATCGTATCCAGCATCAGGCGGCCTTTAAGGATAATTGAGCCGGAGCGATGAGATCGTCGCGGCGGACACGAAAGACTATCCTGGCCTTTTGATGGGACCGGCGATTAATCGCCGATGAATTATCGTGCGCGATGTTTTCTTTTCTCGGATTATCTACCCGCCGAATTCATCGCCGTCAGACGAAAGCTGTTGCTATCCAGTTCTTTACTGCTGGCTATGCCGGATTGGCTGCGCCACGGTAAAATCGGCTTCCACCACGCCGGTATGTATCGATGTCGTTTCTGCACGGCAATGAAACGATCCGCGCCAGCGCTCCCCCGCGCGGATCGCGGCTGCCGGCACGGCGGCATGGGCATCGTTCGGGATTGACGCTCCTTGCGAAGCGCACGACACTCACGCCTTGCGACGATCGCGAGGTGGGGAGATTTCGATGCGCTTTGTCAGTCTTGGGGTGGGAGCGCTGGCCATGGTGCTGGCGACGGCAGCGGTCGCACGGGATCGCAAGGCCGCTGCCAATACCGATCCCGACAAGGTCGTCTGCCGCTCCGAACAGAATACCGGCAGTCGGCTCGCGCGTACGAAGCGGTGCATGTCCGCGCGCGAATGGGACGCGGAAAAGGCTGCGAACAAGCAGGATATCGAGCGTATCCAGGCCAATCGCTACAAGAACAACTGACCGTCAGTCGACATAGCCCAGCGCCGCGATCCACGGCGCCAGGATCGGCATGACCGGCGCGAGGTGGGGCCGGTACCGTTCCCACCGCGCGACCGCGCGCGCATAGAGCGGTTCGGTGATCTGGGCGTAGCTGGCGGTCTTCACCGGGCCGCGGCGCCGTGCGCTGGCGCGGTGGTCGGCATAATGCGGCTGCCAGGCGAGATCGAGGAAGCCGAGCAACGCGCGCATCTCCCGTTCGAGATCGGCGACCATCCGTTCGTAGCGGACGCGGTGCACCGCCATCGCGGGCAGCAGCGCGGTCGCGCGATCCCAGATCGTGAACGCCGCGTCATAGACGCGCGCCGCCTCCTCCAGCGTCGTGAAGCTGCGCATCGCGGTGTTGAGGCTGAAATTGGCCATGAAGCAGCTCAGCACCGCGTCGCACGGATGGCGTTCGACCAGCACGATCCGCGCATCGGGGAACAGCCGGTGGATCGTCGCGACGCGCGTCATGTGGAGCGGATGCTTGTCGACCACCAATGCGGCGTCCGCCGGCACCGCTGCATCGACCTGCCGGAAATAGTCGGCACGGATCGCCGCGGCACCGGCATCGTCGAGCGTGGCGAGGCCTTCCTCGTCGAGGCCGAGCGACTGCGTCGCCAGCGCCAGGAACGGCTGCTCCTCCAGCACATGGACGCCCGGCACGTTCATCAACAGGGTGTCGAGCAACGTCGTCCCCGAACGCGGGAAGCCGACGATGAACACCGGCGCGGCGCGCCGCCGGTCGGGAGCGAGCGGATGCCAGGCCGCGACCTGCGCCGGCGTCAGGCGCGCCGCGATCGCCTCCAGCCGGTCGCGATAACCGGGACCGGACGGCGCGGGATAAAGCGCGCACGCCGCGTCGTTCATCGCCGCGAACGCCGCGAAGGCGGCGTCGGCCTGCCCCTGCCGGTCGTACAGGTCGCCGAGCAGCTGGTGGCGACGCAGCGGATGGATCGCACCCGGCACACGCTCGGCCAGCGCCAGCGCCGCTTCGACGTGCCCGCGCCGCCGCGCCACCCAAGCGCGCAGCAGATCAATCTCGATCGCATCGCGCGCGCGCGTCGCCAGTTCGTCGACCACCGCCTCCAGATCGTCGATGCGGCTGAGGCTTTCCAGCAGCAGCCCCAACTCGACGAACGCGGCGGTATAGCCCGGCGTGAGCGCGATCGCGCGGCGAAACGCCCGCTCCGCCTCGACCGGCGCTTCGCACGACGCCTCGGCGAGGCCGAGTTCGAGCTGCACCCCGGCATCGTCCGGCGCCCGCGCCGCGGCGTCGCGCATCACCTGCTGACGGGTGCCGAACCGCCCCGCGCGCTGCAACGCCTGCGACAGGTTGACGTGGAGGCGGACATCGTCGGGGGCGAGCCGCACCGCATGGTCGAACGCCTCGACCGCGCCGGTGATGTCGCCCGCGCCCAGCCGCGCGGTGCCGAGGTTGTTCCAGGCGCGGTGGTCGCGCGGATCGGCGGCGACCAGCGCCGCGTAATCCGCGGCATCGCCCTGCCCCGCGCCGACCCGCGCATAGGCGGCGATGTGCCGGAGCCGCGGATGGTCATGCCCCGCCGCGATGCGCAATGCCTCGTCCGCGCGGCCCGTCGCCATCAGCGCGGTGGCCAGGTTGACGCGCGCGGGCATGTTGCCGCCGTCCCGTTCCAGCAACCGCGCGAACAGCGCCGCCGCACGATCGGGCGCACCGCCGCGCACCGCCAGCAGCCCGCCGAATTCCAGCAGCGCCTGCTCGTCGGGACGATGCTGCAACGCCTGTTCGACCAGCGTCAGCGCGCCGCCGAAATCCTGCGCGCGGGCACGTGCGGTCGCCGCGGCGATCACCTCCGGAACATCGGTCATGCGCGCGATCCTAGACCGGCGGCCGCGCGATGTCGAAGGCGACGGTCAACCGCTCCCCCGCCGCAAAGGCATGCGTGCGATGCCACATGTACGAGGGGAACAGCACCAGCCGGCCGGGGCGCGGTTCGACCTGTCGCCACGGCGGCAGCGCGCCGCCGTCGAGCGTCGGCGCATCCCCGAGGCTGAGCCAGCCGGCGCGCGCCTGCTCCTCTCCCGCCACGGCGTCGGGCAGCGCGACGTAGCAGGCCGAGCTGATCCAGCCCGCCGGATGGACATGGTCGACGTGATGGCCGCGATCGGTGAGCCGAACCGACCACGATCCCGCGAAGCGCAGCCGGTCGCGCGGCAAGCCCAGCAACGGATGCGCGGCATCGGGCGGCGGCAGACCGGCGACGTAGCGCGCGACCGCGCCGCGCACCGCATCGCGCAACCGCGCGATCGCGGGATCGAGCCGCGCGAACAGCGGCCCGTCGGTCTGCGTGCCGCCGCGCAACGACTGGTCGAGCGGCGCGGCGATCGTGCGGTGCAACGTGCGCAGCGTCGCCGCGAGTGCGTCGATCGGGCCGAGTTCGCCGGCGAGGTCGAAGACGCGGACCAGATCGCCGCCGCGCTCCAGCCAGTCGCCGCGCGGATCACCGGTCAGTCGCCACGCCAGCGCGGCGAGCGGCCACAGGTCGTGCGTGTCGCGCCCCAGCCGGCCGTCGAGCGCGGCGCGCGCGGCGTCGGGACGCCCGGCGCGCAACAGGTGGCGGACATGACCGGGCAGCGCCTCCGCATCGGCGAGCGGCGAATGCGCGGCGAACAGCCGGTCGGCCGCGGCGACATCGCCCTCCTCGGAACAGGCGCCGGCCTCGATCAGGTCGAGCGTGCGGCTTTGCCCCACCGCGGCGCGGGCGCGGTGCACGATGCGGCGCGCCGCCCCGGTCTGCCCGGCGCGCGCGGTCGTGGCGGCGTAATCGCGCCACAGCAGCCCGTCGGCGGGCCGGGTGGCGAGCGCCGTCTCGTAGCTGTGCGTGTAGCCGTCGCGGTCACCGGCCTGCCAGCGCAGCCGGGCCAGCGTGGCATGGCCGTCGTACCAACCGGGATGCTGGCGCAGCACGTCGACAAGGAACGCGGTCGCGCGCGCCCCCTCGCCGGTCGCCAGCAACGCCGCGACGCGGCCGAGCATCACCGCCGCGTCGAGCGGGGCGAGCGCCAGTGCGCGGTCGAAGGCGGCGACCGCAGGCTCGCCCGCCTCATAGGCGATGCGGGCAAGGGTATGCGCGATCAGCGGGTCGGCGGGGGCCAGCGCCGCGGCGCGGCGCGCGGCGGCGAGTGCGGCGGCACCATCCTGTGCCGCCCGTTGCGCCACGGCAAGCAATTGCCACAGGCGCGCGTCGAAGGGCGCGTGCGTGAGCGCGGCGGATACCGCGACGATCGCCTCCGGCTCGCGCCATGTGGTGGTCGCACGCGCCACGACCGGCGCGAGCGCGTCGGCGGGCGATCGGGGTGGTCGGGAAGCCATACCCCCGTGTCGAACGACGACCGGCCTGGCTCAAGCAAAAAAGGGCGGGTCCGAAGACCCGCCCTTCATTGGTCGGCGATGCGGCCCGATTACAGGTCGAGCGTGACGCCGGCGTAGATGTAGCGGCCGAGCGCGTCGTACACGCCCGGGAAGGTGTTGCCGTTACAGACCACGCCCGGGCATGCCTGCGAACCGGTCAGCGGCGGTTCGCGGTCGAGCAGGTTGTTCGCGCCGAGACGGAACGTGTACGCGTCGCTGACCCGGAACGTCATCGCCAGGTCGAAGTAGCTCTGCACGCCCAGTTCGGCGAGACCCGGACGGGCGACGCCACCCGGTGCCGGGCCGCTGGCACCCGGGTTGTTAAGGTTCGGGTTGGTGTTGGTCGCATCGACCTTCACGTTGCCGAAGTAGCGCCACCGCACCGACACACCCACGCCCGACGGTGCGTTGAAGCTCACACGGGCGTTGTGCCGCCATTCCGGAGTCGGCTGCAGGCAGGTGGTGCCGAACAGGCCGACACAGTCGTACTTGCCGCTGATGCCGGTGTCGGTGACCAGCCGGTCGAGCCAGGTGCCGTTGAAGTTGAAGCCCAACGAACCCAGGTCGCCGATCGGGTAGGAGTAGCTGCCGCTGACGTCGATACCGCGCGTCGCCAGACCACCGATGTTCTGCGTGGTGTTGGTGACGAAGCCCTGCGGCGTCAACCACAGCGAACCCGCCGCATCACGATTGACCAGCCCGCAGAACTGCGGGTTCAGCGTGGTGTTGCAGGCGTTGAGGATCGTGTCGACACCGATCGAGGTGACCGCGCGCTTGATGTTGATGTCGAAGAAATCGACGGTCAGCGCGAAGCGCGGCAGGAACGACGGCTGGAGCACGACGCCCGCCGTGTAGGTGTCGGCGACTTCGGGCAGCAGGTTCGGGTTGCCGCCGATCAGGCCGTTATACTGGCTCGACGGGTTCTCGGCGACGGTCTGCCCGGCGCGCAAGCCCTGCAACAGACAGCCCTGATCCGCCGCGGTCAACACGCGGCCCGCGCACGGATCGCCGTTGCCGCTCAGCGCGACGCGCTGCGGGGCGAACAGATCCTGCACGGTCGGCGCGCGGACGGCACGGTTGTAGCCACCGCGGAAACGGATATCGCGGATCGGCGCGAACTCGCCCTCGATCTTGTAGGTATCGGTCGAGAACTTGCCTCCCACCGAGGTGCTGTACGACGAGTAGCGATAGCCGCCGGTGACCGACAGATTGTAGATGAAGCTGTCGAACACGATCGGCACGCGCAATTCGCCGAACACTTCCTTGACGTCGAACGAACCCTGCACCGGCAGCGTCGCCGCACCCTGGCCCGACAGATCGCCGGTCTGGAACGCGAGGTCCGATTTGAAGTCCAGCGATTCCTTGCGATACTCGGCGCCGATCGCGAGGCCGAGGCCCTCAGTGGCCCACGGGCTCTTGATGCCATACTCACCAAGCTGGCCAGAGAAGCTGGCCGAGGCCACCTGCTCGCTGACGACGCCGCGCTGGAAGCCCGGAGTCGAGAGGTATGCGACCGATTCCGGCGTCACGCTGTTCAGCGAGAAAATGTTATAGGGAACGCAGTTCGGATCCTGACCGGTCAGAACCGAGCGGCAAACGGGCGCGCCGCCATTCGGGTTGCTGACGACGTCTAGTGCACGGCCAAGGCGCGTGATCGAGAAGTCGTTGGTGTAGGTCTCGGCGAAGTTGGTGCGACCGTACTGATAATAAGCGTCGTACGACCAGGCGCTGCCGAGATCGCCGCGCGAGCCGATCACACCGCGGAAGCTGGTGTGCTGCAGGTCGTCACGACGTGCGCCACCCTCGACATTGCGGCGGAAGGCCTGGAGGTAGCCACGGTTGTAAGCCTGCCCGCTGACGGGATCAAAGAACGTCGCAGCGGTCGTGTCGCTGAACGTGGTCGGGTCAAAGATGGCCTGACCGACGACCTGCTGGCCGCTCAACAGATTTGCCGGATTGCTGGCGACGAGCAGGTTGTTGGGAGCGCAGACGATCGATAGCTGCTGCGCGGACAGCAACGGGTTGTTGCAGTTGATAGACGTCGTATTGCCGAAATTGCCCGACGGCGCGATCTGCGCAACGGTGCGATCGTCCATGAACATGAACTCGGCATATGGCTTGACTGCGTCCGACACTTCGTAATTGGCGAAGAAGCCGGCGGTGTAGCGCTCGTCCGGGCGCTGGTAATAGTTCAGCGGGTTGAAGTTGAACGGCGTGCTACCGCGCGCGAATGTCTGGCCCTGACCCGGCTGGAAGGCTTGGGTCGCGAAATCGTCACCCGTCCCCGTGAAGGCGCGGAACGTGCCCTGCGGCGAGGTTGCCGAGCCGGCGCAGGCGAACGGACGACCGCTGGTCTGGAAGGCGGACGCGGTGTTCGCACTGAGCGAGCACGACGAATAGTCGCGGTTCGCCTGCGAGACGGCGTTGATCTTGCGGTAGCCGCCATATGCAGTGATGTGACCGCGACCGTCATCGAAGCTGGTGCCGAACGCCGCGGTGACGTCGACCGTGCCGCCGTCGGTGGACATGCCACGCGGATAGCCGGCCGGTGCGCCATAAGGCGAGTTGCTGTTCAGCGCGTCGCGGATGCCCCCGCCACCACGGTTGTTGTGGTTGAACATCGAATATTGGCCGTCGAGGCGGAAGCCCTCGAAATCGGTGTCCATCACGAAGTTGACGACGCCGGTCACCGCGTCCGCACCGTACACCGACGATGCGCCGCCGGTCAGCACGTCGACGCGCTTGATGATCGCCGCCGGGATGACGTTGATGTCGACCGCGGCCGAGCTGGGATCGCCCGGGACGACGCGGCGGCCGTTGACCAGCACCAGGTTGCGCTCGGCGCCTAGGCCGCGCAGGTTGATGGTGGCGATGCCGCTCGAACCGTTCGAGATGTTGCCGCTCTGCCCGGCGAACGCCTGCGGCAGCGAGTTGATGAGGTCTTCGGTGCGGGTCGTGCCGGTCAGCTTGAACTCTTCGCTGTTGACCACGGTGACCGGGCTGGTCGCCTCCAGGTTCGGCGAACGGATACGCGAACCGGTGACGACGACGTCGCCGGCCTGCGCGCTCCTGTTGTCGCCGTCCGCATTGGCGACCGGTGCCTGACCCTCGAGCGGGCCGGCGCTGGCCTGTGCCGGATCATTGGCGACCTGTGCCATGGCGGGCAGACCGCCGAGCATCGCGCCCGCAACGATCGTACCGGCGAGCAGTCGACGCCGGATCGAAATCGTCTTCATAAGACCCCCTTTTTGCAATAGCTGTGTTCTGTCGCGCCCTTTTTGTGGGCGCTTGACCGGACGCTACGAAGGACGGGTATGATGGGCAATGTGGGATGGTCCGTTTTGCAACGAAATTTCCCGTCTGTTGCATCGACGTTACACTTGCCGACACAATATGATCGCGCCGGAACGCCAAGGCGTGGAGTTTTTTTACTATTTGTCATGACTGCCGGAATCCTGACCGCTCCGGCCAGCGCTGCCGATCCGGCGCTTCCCGAGCGCACGACCGTCGTCGATACGCTGATCCGGTGCCGTGCGATCGCCGGCGACAAGGAACGGCTACGCTGTTTCGACAGCGCGGCGCGCGCGTTCGACGGCGCGATCGCCACGCGCAGCGTCGTGGTGGTCGATCGTGCGCGGGTCGAGCAGGATCGCCGCGCCCGCTTCGGCGAACGCCGCCGGGTCGCCGATCTGCCGACGTTGCAGGATCCGGCGGGCAAGCGGCTGGACGCCGTGGCCAGCACCTTGGGCCAGGCGTCGCAGGCCGGCGACGGCAACTGGATCTTCGTGCTGGCGGACGGCACCCGCTGGCAGCAGACCGACGGACAACGCTTCGCGGTCGCGCCACGCGTCGGCGAAAAGGTGACGGTGAAGCGCGCCGCGCTGGGGACATACAAGCTCGGCGTGGGCCGGCAGGCCGCAGTGCGGGTACGTCGCCGGATGTGACACCCCGCTCCAAGTGCGTAAGCTATCCTGCATCATGTGGTTGCGCTGATACCATGTTGCGCATTTAACACAGATTGCAAGTTTGTTGCACTTTTGCCCGCACCCCAATTGATCAATGGACTGAAATAAAACTAGCCTCCGTGTTCTGACCGGGATCGTCATGCTTCCCGTCGCAGATTTCAGTGAACGATCGCCACGGCGGTCGCGATCTATTGGGGGTAACTACATGAAGACGTTGAAGACGCGCCTTCTGGTGACGGCGCTGTCGGCAGGGGCCGTACTGGCTGCGGCACCGGCCTGGGCACAGAATGGCGATCAGGCCGCGACGCAGGCACCGGTGGCACCCGCCCCGCAACCCGACACGACCCAGCCGAACGCCGGCGAGGAAACCGACGTGGTGGTCACCGGGACGCGCATCTCGCGCCCCGATCTGATCAGTTCGTCGCCGGTGCTGGTCGTCGGCCAGGAAGCCTTTCAGAATCGCAACTTCACCAACTTCGCTGATCTCGCCACGCAGCTGCCGCAGTTCGCGGCCTCGTTCGGATCGTCGCGGACGCAGTCGACCTTCTCCGGCGCCGCCACCTCGGGCCTCAACACGGTCAACCTGCGCAACCTGGGCGGTGGCCGCACGCTGACCCTGATCAACGGGCGTCGCGTGCCGGGCGGAACGACCACCAGCACCGCGGTCGACTTCAACTCGATCCCGTCCGCCAATATCGAGCGGCTGGACATTCTGACCGGCGGCGCGGCGTCGATCTACGGCGCCGATGCGGTGGCCGGGGTCATCAACATCGTCACCAAGCAGATCGACGGTTTCCAGGCCGGCGCCAGCTACGGCATTACCGAGCGCGGTGATAACAAGAACCCGAACGGCTATCTGATGTTCGGCAAGAAGTTTGAGAACGGCGGCTCGATCAACCTGACGGCGCAGATCGACTATCAGGGCCGCGTCCAGTGCGCCTCGCGCGAATTGTGCGCGCAGGACTTCTTCTGGTCGCCGCCCGCCGATGCGATCCGCGGCCCGGCGGCCTATTCGGCGGTCGGCGCCAACGGCACCTTCTTCCTGACCGCCGGCAACGGGCTGGGCGCGTTCAACGCCACGCGCATCGGCAGCGGCACCAGCTACACCGATGCCGCCGGTAACCTGACGCCGTTCTCGGTCACGCGTGACGGCTTCAACCGCAACGGCGTGCGCGACATCGCGATCCCGACGCGCCGCATCCTGTTCGCGGCCGCGGCGGAATATCCGATCGTGAAGGGCGTGAACGCCTTCATGGAGTTCAACTACGGGCAGAGCCAGATCACCGCTGCGTTCGAGGGGCATCCGTTCCAGTCGCCGACGGCGGGCAGCCTGTTCGGCGGCGGGCCGGGCGTGACCGGGCTGCAGGCCAGCATCCCGCTCCAGATCCAGTCGACCACCGGCACCGGCACGCCGACGTCGGTCGCCAATCCGATCATCCCGACCGCAGTGTACAATGCGGCGCTGGCGCGCGGCATGACGCAGATCCAGTGGCAGCAGCGCTTCTCCGCGTTCGACGATCGCGGTGCGGTGAACCGTCGCGACACGATCCGCGCGGTGGCCGGGTTGAAGGGCGACTTCAACGCGGGCTTCGGTCGCGACTGGAATTACGAGGTATCGTACGTCTACGGCAGCACGAAGCTGGATTCGACCACCCGCGGCCTCGTCAGCACGCGCCAGCTGTATTACGGCCTGCGCACCGAACAGGTGAACGGCACGCTGCAATGCGCCGATGCGGGTGCCCGCGCGACCGGCTGCGTCCCGATCAACCCGTTCCTGCCGTATACCGCCGCACAGCGTAACGCGCTGGGCGTGTCGACCGGCCAGACCGGCGAAAGCGTGCTGCACGATGCGAACGCCTTCGTCTCCGGCTCGCTGTTCCGCCTGCCGGGCGGCGACCTGGCCTTCTCGGTCGGTGCCGAATACCGCACCTTCTCGGGCAACCTCGATTACGCCAGCCAGATCAACAATGCCGAGGTGACCGGCAACCAGATCGGCGACGTCGCTTTCGTGAAGGTCCGCACCAAGGAAGCGTACGGCGAGATCTCCGCACCGATCCTGGGCGACATGACGCTGATCCACAGGCTGACGCTGGACGGGTCGTTCCGTTATTCGGATCCGAGCACCGGCGGCAATTACCAGACGTGGCGCTATGGCGGCAGCTATGAGCCGATCCCGGGCGTCGTCCTGCGCGTCAACCGCGCGCGCGCCGTGCGCACGCCGGTACCGGGCGAATTGTCGGGCGTCAGCCAGACGTTCGGCACCGTGACCGATCCGTGCACCGCATCGACCCGCAACGCCAATGCGACCCGCGCCACGAATTGCGCCGCGGACGGCGTACCGGCGACCTATGCGCCGCCGATCAACGTCCAGCAATCGGTGGCCGGTTTCGTCGGCGGCAACCCGGGCCTGGCACCGGAGCGCGGGACGACGCTGACCTATGGCATCGCCTTCGCGCCGAACTTCCTGCCGGGCTTCTCCGTCACGGTCGACCGGTTCGAAATCAGCCTCGACAACATCATCAACACCGTCGGCCGCCAGACCAAGGCCAACCAATGCTATGACACGACGACGCGGCTGTTCTGCGGCGACCTGACGCGCAGCACCAACCCGAACGTCCCGGGCGCCAATTACGTCCTGACCGCGGTGAACGACCAGCTCATCAACGTCGCGGCATTCAAGCTGAAGGGCATCGATTTCACCGCTGCCTATGTCACGCCGTTGCTGGGTGGCCGTGCATCGTTCAACGTCATCGGCACCCTGTACGACCAGGCGCAGCAGACGACGTTGCCGGGGCAGCCGACCACCGACCTGCTGGGCTTCGCCGGCGGTTCGACCTCGGATCAGGGCTTCATCAAGTTCACCGGCAACACGACGGCGAGCTGGACCAGCGAGGACGGCGTCGCCCTGACCTACAACATGCGCTACCTCGGCAAGGCGCGGAACAGCCCGTTCGCCGATCCGACGATCAACATCGGCGACCGTTTCTACCACAACGCCCGCGTGTCGTTCGACGTGACGGAGAACTACCAGTTCTTCTTCGGCGTGAACAACATCGCCGACAGCAAGCCGCCGCTCTTCCCGAGCAGCACGGCCGGCACGCAGGCGCTGGACACGGTCCCGGCCTATTACGACGTCTTCGGACGCTCGTTCTATTCGGGTCTGCGCCTGACGTTCTAGGACGCACCCCCTTCGGGGTCGCTTGAACACGAAAAAATGGGGGAGTGCGGCTGATCGCACTCCCCCATTTTCGTCATGCCGGCGGCTCGTTCAGCGCCCCGCCCTACTCACCCGGTCCTACTCACCCGCCGACCCCGCCCCCGGCCTGTCCTTCGGCCAGCGTCGCCAGTCGGACGAATTCCTGCCGCCACTGATCGCGCGGCGCACCTGCCAGCTGGCGCACGTCGGCGAAGCGGAACCGCGCGAGGTAGGGATCGCCGCGCAATTTCTGTCCGTACGCCGCGACGGCCGCGGCGAATGCCATGTCACCGACCGGCGGTTTCGCGCCCGCCAGCACCCCCGCCGGGATCGCGCGGGTCAGCTCGCGTGAGGTGGTGCCGCCGGGCAGTTTGTAGCGCAGCCTGACGAAGCACGCCTCGCCGCCGCGCGTCGCCGCAGCGGCCGGACGATTGGCGGGATAACGCCGCGTGGGCGTCCAGCCCGGCGCTCCGGCGGGAACGACCTCGTACAGCGCGGTCACCTGATGCCCGGCACCCATGTCGCCGGCATCGACCGCGTCGTTGGTGAAATCCTCCTCGCGCAGCGCGCGGTTCTCGTAACCGATCAGCCGGTATTGCGCGACCTGCGCCGGATCGAACTCGACCTGCACCTTCACGTCGCTGGCGATCGTGACGAGCGTGGCGGACATCTCGTCGCCCAGCACCTTCTGCGCCTCCATCGCACTGTCGATATAGGCGTAATTGCCATTCCCGACGTCGGCGATACGCTCCATCATCGCTTCGTTGTAATTGCCGCGGCCGAAGCCGAGCGTGGTGAGCGTGATGCCGGCGTCGCGATGACGCTTCACCAGTTCCTCCAGCGCCTTGTTGTCGCTGATGCCGACGTTGAAGTCGCCGTCGGTGGCCAGGATGATGCGGTTGACCGCGCCCTTCCGGAACGCGGCCCGCGCAGTGGCATAGGCCAGTTCGATCCCCTGCCCGCCCGCGGTCGATCCGCCGGCGTCGAGACAGGCGAGCGCGGCCTCGACATAGGCCTTTTGCGCGGTCGGCTCCAGCACGAGCCCCGCGCTGCCGGCATAAGCGACGATCGAGACGCGGTCGTCGGGGCGCAACCGGCCGGCCAGCCCGCGCAACGCCGCCTTGACCAGCGGCAGCTTGTCGGGCGTGCCCATCGATCCGGACGTATCGACGAGGAACACGAGGTTGGCGGGCGGGCGCGTCGCGGTGGACACGTCATAGCCGCGCAGGCCGATCCGGATCAGCCGCGTCGCCGGGTTCCACGGCGTGGTCGATACGTTGGTGGTGATGCTGAACGGCCGGTCGCGATCGGCGGGGCGCGGGTAGTCGTAACGGAAATAGTTCAGCAATTCCTCGGTGCGCGCCGCCTCGGGCGGCACGGGCTGGCCGCTGGCGAGAAAACGGCGGACGTTGGCATAGGAACCGGTATCGACGTCGATCGAGAAGGTCGACACCGGCGCGGTCGCGGTATCGCTGATCGTGGCGACCGGGCGACCGTCGTAGCGCTCGGTATTGCCCGGGGTGCCATAAGCGGGCGGCGCCACGCTGGTCGTCGGCACGTAGACGGCGGGCGGGGCCGGCACCAGACCCGGCGCGACCCGTGACGACACCATCGGCGGCGGGGGTGGCGGAGGTGGGGGCGGAGGTGGGGGCGGAGGAGGAGGTGGTGGTGGAGCCGGGAGCGCGCCAGGGGCCGGCGGCGCGGAAGGGGCGATACCCTGCACTCCCCACGACCCGCCGAACCTCCACTCCGCCGGTGTCACCCTGCACCGGACCGGAGATGCCTCGCCCCGCTGCGCGCCCGCCGCAGGTGGTGGTGGCGCATTCGACAGCAGCGCCGGAGCGGCCAGAAGCGCGGTGATGCGGCGTACGAGCATGGCGATCCCCTCGGGCGACGGCGGGTGCTCCGCCGTGCACCGACACAGACTAGGCGCGGCTCATGATGTTTTGCCAGCCCTTCCCCGCATGACCTGCATCGCCCGCCGTCACCCGCCCGTCCTGCCCAGCCGCCGTACCGCCGACACCAGCCGCGCCAGCGCCGGATCGCGGATCGGCTCGGCGACGCGCAACTCGCGGGTCCGCCCGTCCAGCGTCAGCCCCAATGTATAGGTGCGCGCGTCCGGGCGCGGCGCGGCGTCGGGATCGGGCGCGGCACAGCCGAAGAAATCGGCCTGTTCGGCCAGCGCACACACCTCGGCACGGTCGGGCGCGGCGAGATCGGCGAGCGCCACCGCATGGTCGCGCGCCAGCCCGGGCAGGTGCGCGAAGCCGCCCTCGATCCGCAGCCGCGCCTCGTCGTCGCTCATGACATGTCCACCCCGACGGCCGCCCACGCCCCGGCGACCGCGCGCGTCTCCGCCGCCCCGCTGCCGTAACGGCGCGCGGCGACATCGCGCGTGATCCGCGCGAAGCCCGCAAAATCGGTGTTGGCGCGCGTCGCGGGATCGAGCAGCGCATCGTACCAGATCTGCCCGGCGCGTTCCCACGCATGGCCGCCGATCGCGGTCGCGGCAAGGTGGAAGGCACGGTTGGGAATGCCCGAATTGATGTGCACGCCGCCATTGTCCTGGTTGGTGCGCACGAAGCCGGCCATGTCGGCGGGCTGCGGATCGCGGCCCAGCACCGGATCGTCATAGGCGGTGCCGGGCGCCTTCATCGAACGCAACGCGACGCCGTTCACCGCCGGGGTCAATAGCCCGGCACCGATCAGCCAGTCCGCCTCCTCCGCGGTCTGGCGCAACAGATATTGCTTCACCAGCGCCCCGAACACGTCGGAGATGCTTTCGTTGAGCGCCCCCGACTGGCCATAATAGGCCAGCCCCGCCTCCTTTTCGGTGACGCCGTGCGCCAGTTCGTGGCCGATGACGTCGAGCGCGATCGTGAAACGGTTGAAAAGTTGCCCGTCGCCGTCGCCGAACACCATCTGCGTACCGTCCCAAAAGGCGTTGTCATAGTCGCGGTCGTAATGGACCGTGGCGTCCAGCGGCAGCCCGGCATCGTCGATCGAGTTGCGGCCATAGGCCTCCTGAAACAACGCGAAGGTCGCGCCCAGCCCGTCATACGCCTCGTCCACCGCCGCGTCCCCGGTGGGCGCATCGCCCTCGCGCCGGACGATCACCGCGCCGGGCGCTTCGGGTTCGCCCTGCGCATCGCGGATCGTGCGCAGCGGCGTGGCCGCGCGCACGACGCCCGCCGCGGTGCGCAGCCGCGCCAGCGCGCCGATCACCGGGCCGCCGGTCGCGGCGCGCACCATGCGGATCGTCGGATCGACCAGCAGCCCGCGCATCGCCGCCGCGCGCAGTCCGGGCGGCCCGTGTTCGGCGATGCGCGACAGGATGTAGGGCGGCAGGATGCAATGCAGCGTGTGGCGGTGCGGGTGCGTGCACATGGGCATGTCCTTTGTCACAAACGGGCGCGGCGGAGCGCGAACGGCACCAGCGCGACCCACATCACGGTCAGGAAGGCGAGCAATTGCCCGGTCTGCGCCAGGCCGCCGGGCAGATAGCCGAACCCGCCCAGCGCGGCGGCGTAGAGCGCGAACGACACCAGCGCGACCGCGATCGCGGGCACGTCGGCCGCGCCGCCGCGTTCTTCCTGCGTGGCGAACCAGCGCAGCACGGCGACGAACAGCATGATGACGCCGATCAGCAGCAGGCGGATCGTCGCATCGCCCGCCGCAATGCCGATCGCCAGCGGGTACAGCGTCACCGCCTCGACCGGGAACAGCTTGGTCAGGCTGGCATAATAAGGCTCGGCCCGTGGCGCGGCGACGGTGCGGCGCGCGCCGCCCCCGATGCGCAGCGCACCGCGCAGCGCCGGGCGCACACGTGCAGCGGGTGGCGGGGCGAGGGACGCGGCAGGTAACGCGCCAGGTAACGGGGCATCGAGCGCGGCGATCGCCCGCTGCACCGCGGCGGCATAGCGCGCGACCGCCGCCTCGTCGGGGGTCAGCGCGCCGCCGATCGCCACCGCCTGTTCGCTGCGATCGCGCACCGTCGCATAGGCGGGGCGGTCGCCCTCCCCCGGCGTCGCGGCGAACCGGTCGCGCGCGCTGCCCAGCGCGGTGCGCAACCCGAACAACGTATCGAAGAAGCGCGGCACGAAGCGCGCATCCTCGACCAGCGCCTGCAACTGCTCGACCAGCATGTCCACCGCCGCTGCGGCCTCCGCGAAAACGGTCATGACGGCGTCCCCAGCGCAGCGACCAGCCCAAGCGCACGGGTGATCCGGTCGAGGTTGAGCCGCGCGGCGGCGCGGCGTTGTTCGGGGGTGAAGCGCCCGGCGAGCGCGTCGCGCAGCCCACGCTGCGCGGTCGCCGCCAGCGTGATCGCCGCCCCGACCTCCGCCGCACGCGCCGGACCATCGCGCGATGCGGCGCGGGCGGCGAACACGCGCGCGGCCAGTTCCTCGCGCTGCGCCACGGACAGATCGGCCCGCCCGCGCAGATAGCTGCGGAACAGCGCGTTGCCGTACAAATCGTCGGCGGTGCGCGCCGCGCCCCTGCCCCACGCGTCGACCTGCACCGCCAGCGCCGACAGCGCGCGATCGACCGCCGCGCCGCGCGTGGCGACCAGCGCACGCACGGCCTTCGTGTCGCGCGCCTCCCGCGCGAGCGCGTCGGCAAAGGCGATCAGCGCGATCAGGCTTTGTCCCTGTTCGCTGGCCGCGGCGGCGTCGATATCGGGGATATCGGTGCCGGCGACGAAATTGCCGAACCGCGCCAGCCGCCCCGCCTGATCGGCGAAGGCGGCCAGTTCGGCGGCGACATCGGCTTTGGGCGCATCGAGGATCGTCGCGAGCGCATCGGCATAATCGGCGACCGCGGCGAGCAGCGCTATGCGCGGCGCCAGCACCGCGCGCGGGCTGTCGGCAAGGTCGATCGCGAACGCGGCATGGCCCGCGGCGGGTGTGCCATCGGCAAGGCACAGCGGCGCGGCGCGCGCGTCGGGCGCGACCGGCACCTGGATGCGCAGCGGCGAAAGCGGCAGGCAGCCGGCGTCGCTGGCGACCAGAGCGGCGGCCGCGGCGCGGCGACGCTGTTCGATCGCGTCGAAATAGCGCGCGGCGGCATCGACGGCGGCGCGGCTGTCGCGCTGCACCGCGCCCGCCGCCTCCAGCCGGATCGCATTGCCCGCGCACCCGCCGAGCAGCGCGGGCAGCAACAGCGACAAAACGGGACGGCGCATCCGCACTCTCCTTCGTAACCGGGTGAGTCGGAAGCAATCTTTCATAGTCGCGCGATGTAGGACAGCGTTTCGCACGGCACGAGCGTCGTTCGCCCGACACCGCCCGCCGGCGTCACACGCGGATGTCGTCCGGGCCGGTGATGCGCTGCTTTACGGTCACGCCCATCGCGCGTTCCTCGTTCGAGAAACCGTCGAACTGCGCCAGCCCGCCGAAGTCGAGCCCGGTCAGCGCGGCGATCGACAGGATCGAGCGCTGATAGGTGCGGAACGCGCCGAACAACAGGCTGTGCGCGGCGAGATCGACATCGTGATCCAGCAGATAGGCGGTGGCCGAGGGTCGACCGTCGTCATGGACGAACGCCACCACCTTCCAATAGGCCAGCGGGATCGCGACGCCGCGATAGACCGGGTCGTCGGCGCGGAAGACCGGGCCGGTGAACACGCTGGCCCGTTCCTTCACCCGACGCGTGTTGGCGAGCAGGTAATCCTCCAGTTCCAGCCACGTGCGCTGGTTGAACGCCGAAAGCTGCGGCGCGCAATTGGTGAAATGGAACGTGTCGCGGTTGGCGCGCTGCGCGGTGTCGCCCCAGTTCGGGTCTTCGCGCCGCACCAGATGCCCGCGATCGAAATCGTTGTCGGCATACAGATCGTCGCCGGCCTGCGCCGCTTCCGGGATCCGGCCGTCGAACGACCAGCGATCGCCGCCGCGGGGCACCGATACGCTGGCGCCGCCATCCAGGTTCACCGCGGTGAACAGCGCCAGCCGCCGGCCCTGCGCCATCACGATCGTGAAATGCTCGTAATCCAGTCGCGCATCGTCGCGCCCCGGCACCGGCAGCGCGACCCCGGCGGGCGCCACGGGCAGGTCGACCGCGAACGCGCCGAGATGATCGCTGCGATAGCCCTCGCGCCCCGCCAGCGATGCGGGCGTCGACACACGCGCCGTCGCCAGCAACCCCGGCCCCGCGGCACGGTCCGGGGCGGCAAGCGGGCGCAGGTCGATCAGCCGCGGCCGGAAATCCAGGTCGATCACGCGCGAAACTCCCTTCAGGACGGCGGCACCAGCGTACGGAACGCAGCGACCAGCCGGTCGTCGTCGACCGGCTTGACCAGCAGCAGCGCGCCGGCACCGCGCGGCGCGCACAGATCGGGGGTGCCGGTCACGAACATCGTCGGACACGCGCCGATCCGCGCCGCGATCCGCCCCACCGCCGCCGGGCCGGTGCCCGCCGTCAGCAGCACGTCGGACACGATCACCGACGGCGGGCGCGCGATGGCCATCGCCACCGCCTCGTCCTCCGCCCCTGCCAGATCGATCGAGGTCGCGCCCGCACGCTCGACCAGCTGCGCGACATGATCCGCCAGCAGCCAGTCGTTTTCGATGATGAGGACGTGGCACATGCGCTTTTCCCGGGGCGTCGCGTGCCGGCATAAGCGATCGCGGACCGTGCGGTTCCCCGCCGCGACGGTGCGTGGCCGTTCCGGGTCAGATCGGCGCTTCGATCTCGAAACGCGCGCCCTCGGGCAGATAATGGATCGTCGCGGTGCCGCGGACGTGGCGCGACAGCACCCGTTCGATCATCCGCGTGCCGAACCCGGTACGTGTCGGCGGCACCACCGGCGGACCGCCGCGCTCCACCCACGAAAACGCGAAGCGCCGCCCGCTGCCCGCCCCGTCGCCGGCCTCGTCCGCATCGTCGCGCAGCGCCCATGCGATCGTCACGGTGCCCGCGGGCACCGACAGCGCGCCATATTTGATCGCGTTGGTCGCCAGTTCGTGGAGGGCCATCGACAGCGCCAGCGTGATGTCCGGCGACAGGCGGATTTCCGGCCCGCCCATCGTGAACCGCTGCCCGCCGTCATCGATGAACGGCGCCAGCACGCGCGCGACGATCTCGCCGATCGCCGCGCCGTCCACCTCGTCGCGCACCAGCAATTCGTGCGCCGCGCCCAGGCTGGCGATCCGTCCCGCGACGGCGTGGCGCCCCTCCTCCAGCGACACGGCGTCGCGCAGCGTCTGGCTGACCACCGCACCGACCGTGGCCAGCGTGTTCTTGACCCGGTGGGTCAGCTCGCGCGCCAGCATCGCGCGATGTTCCTCGGCGAACTTACGCGCGGTGATGTCGCTGGAAAAGCCCGACAGCGCCAGGGGCGTGCCGTCGGCGCGGCGCTGCACTCCCCCGTGGAAATGTACCCAGCGTTGCTCGCCGCTGTCGGTCAGCACGCGATATTCCAGGTCGCACGCCGCATCGTGCGCGATCGCATCGGCCATCGCCGCCTCGACCCGGCGGGCGTCGTCGGGGTGCAGCGCGGCACGGAACATCTCGAACGTGAACGGCGCATCCGCCGGGCGGCCGAAATTGGCGAGGCACGCGGTCGACGCGGTCAGCCGCCAGTCGGGCAGGTCGATCGTCCAGGCACCCAGTCCGCCGGCCCGCAGCGCCATCGCCAGCCGCGCCTCGCGCTCGGCCAGCGCGGTTTCGCGCCGCCCGACCTCTGCGGTCAGCTGGTCGCGATCCTCGCGCAGCCGCGTCAACCGGTAGCGCTCGGTCGTGACGTCCAGCTGCGACGCGACGAAATGGCGCAGCGTGCCCCCGGCGTCGAACACCGGCGCCACCATCAGCCGGTTCCAGAACGGCGTACCGTCGCGGCGGTGGTTCAGCAGGTCGATCTCGATCCGTTCGCGCCGCGCCACCGCATCGCGCAACCGCGCGACGTCGCCCGCCTCGGTCAACGGCCCCTGCATGAAGCGGCAATTGCGGCCGACCACTTCCTCCGCGGCGAAGCCGGTCAGCGCGGTGAAGGCGTCGTTGACATAGACCAGCGGATTGTCGGGCAGCGTCGGATCGCTCACCACCATCGCCACGTTGGAATGCGCGACCACCGCCTGGAACGGGTCACCCGTCGCGATGCGCTGCGCGAACGCGGCCACGGCGGCCGCGACTTCGGGCGAGACGACGGCCGGGCGGACCGGAACGGGGGCAAGCGGCTGACGGTCCACGGAACCCTAACCTAGGGCAATCATGTCGCCTGCACAATCATTTCCGGGCATTTCGCGCACCGTGCGCACTTCCGGGCGATCGACCGCCGCCATTTCCGCTCCCGATTTGCTCCGGTGCGCACCGGGGGGTAGCGGACGGGGCATGCGCCCGATGTCCCTGCAGCTCCCCTCCCCCGCCTTCGCACTCGCGGCGCTGCTGCTGCTGCTGCTGGCAGGATGCGGCGGGCGGTATCGCGCGGTCGCCGACACGCCGGTGACGATCGGACGCCCGTACGTGGTGCGTGGGCAAACCTATACGCCGGCGCGCGCCCCCGATTACGACATGCTGGGCCGGGCGAGCTGGTATGGCGCCGAAAGCGGCGATCGCACAGCGCGCGGGGAGAAGTTCCGCCCCGGCTGGATCACCGCCGCGCACGCCACGCTGCCGCTGCCCAGCTATGTCGAGGTCACGTCGCTGGACACCGGCCGCGTGATCGTGGTGCGCGTCAACGATCGCGGCCCGTTCGCGCGCGGGCGGATCATCGACCTGTCGAAGGGCGCGGCGCAGGCGCTGGGCATGCGCGATGCCGGACATGCGGCGGTGCGGGTGCGCGTGGTGGAGCCCGACGATCGCGACCGCGACCGCCTGCGCCACGGCAAGCCCGCCGCCCCGCGCCCCGACGTGGACCCCGGCACACTCGCCTTCTGGCGATCGCAGCTGGCCGCGTCGGGGATGTAGGGTCATGTCGACACGTCGACGGATCGACGTGCCGACGACAGGATTACAGGTTCAGCGAGACACCCGCCACGATCTGCCGGCCGAGCAGGTCGTAGCCCATGATCGTGTTGCCACGCAGCAGCCCGATCCGCGAACGGCTGTCCGGAACGATCGGAGGATTACGGTCGAACAGGTTGTTCGCGGCGATCCGGAACGTCATCTGCTTGTTGATGTTGAAGCCGATTGCGACGTCGATCCAGTTGTACGCGTCGATCTTCGAATAATCGTCACGGCGCGCGCTGGCATCCTGCACCGGAATGCCGGTGCCGGCTGGTGCATAGAAGGTGGTCGGCATGCCGCCACGGTGACGCCAGTTGACCGAGACGTTGGCGACGCGGTCGGGCGCGAACCACGTCACGCGCATCTGGTGGGCCCAGCGCGGCAAGCTTTCGCCGCAACCGCTGCCGAAATAACCGGTGCAGTTGCGCTTGATCGCCGCGGGCGACGCCTGTCCGCCGTTACGCGTCATCAGCGTGCCGTTGAAGTTGACGTCCAGCAATCCGGCCTGACCCAGTCCGACATTGTACTGACCCTGGAAATCCCAGCCGTATGATTGCTCCTTATAGCCGTTCGAGGAACCGCGCGCGACCCAGCCGGTTGACGGGCTGGTCGCCGGCGAGCTGGACAGCGTGCCAGTGCCGGGGTTGCGGATGATGCCGCGGCAGAAATACTCCAGCCCCGTGGTCAGGCACTCGTTGATGATGTCCTGCGGCTGCAGGAACACCAGCTGGTCCTCCAGATCGATCAGCCAGCGGTCGACCGACACCGTCAGCCCCGGCAGGAAGCGCGGACGCAGCACGACACCGAACGTCTTGGTATAGGCGGTCTCCGGTGTCAGGTTGAACCCGCCCTCGCGCACCGTGCAGCGCTCGTCGGGGCAGACCAGCGTCGGGCTGCCGTACAGATTGGCGGCCAACCCGGTGTTGGCGCATTGCGCCTGCGTGGCGATCGGCGCCAGGCGCGGACCGTTCGGATTGGCGGAATTGACGCGCGTTGCGCACGGATCGGCGTAGAACCCCTGATTCCAGAAGATGTTCGACGCACCGGCCGCCGCCCCGACGCCCGGTGCCGCCTGAGCCTTGTTGTAGGATGCGCGGAAGGTGATGTCCTTGATGGGCGACCACAGCCCTTCGATCTTCCAGGTGGTGAACTTGTCGTCGAGGCGGTTGTACTTCGACACGCGATAGCCGCCGTTGACCTGCAACAGTCGCGTCCAAGGTTGGTCCTCGATCAACGGTGCCTGGATTTCGGCGTTCGCCTCCAGAATATTCTGCGTAACGCGCTGGTTCTGGCCGCCATTGTTCGCGATGAAGACCTCATTGACGATCGTCCGCTCCATCTCCGAGCGATATTCGGCACCCAGCGCGATCGCGACGCCCTGTTCGGCGAGCGGCGAGGTGATGCCGTATTTGCCGAGGTCACCGCTGGTCGTCGCCAGGAACTGCATCAGCCGCGGGATGCGCGTGCTGATCCCGCCCGACGCGCCGCCGTACAGATATTGGTTGAGCGCCTGATCCTTGTTGAACGGCGCGAAGGCGTTGAAGGGCACGCAGCGCGGATCGGAGCCGTCGACCACCGAGCGGCAGGTCGGCACCCCGCCGACGCTAACGACGTCGAGCGAACGGTTGACGTTGGCGAATTGCGCGATCGGCACGTCGATCGTGTCCAGCCGCGCACGCGAGATCATTCCGGCGACGTCATAGGTCCACACGTCGTTCAACGCGCGTCCGCGCAGGCCAGCGACGATGCGATAGCCCTCGTTGGTGAACTTCTGTTCCACCAACGGCAGCCCGTCGAAGCGATAGCGCAGATCGATCGGCGCGGACTGGCCCGCGATCCCGGCATTGACGCCGCACAGGTCGGTGCGCTGCGCTCCCGACAGGAACGGATTGTCGCAGTTCACCCGGTACGGATCGGTGCCATATGCGCCGAAGTTCAAAGTGCGGTTAAGGATCGTGTTGTAGGATTTATCGCGATAGAACAGGGCGTTGCTGTAGAGCTCGATCCCAGCGCCCAAGTCGGCGGTCAGGAAGCCGCCGACATTGACGCGCTCGAACGGGCGTTGGAAGGCATGGTCGTCATACGGGTTGGCCGACGTACCCGCCGGTCCGCTGTTGATCGGAATGAAGGTGCCGTTGCCGTTCGGGTTGTTGACCAGCTGCTGCCCGGCGCGCGGGCCGGACTGCGGGATGATCGTGCCGGCCGGCGTGAAGCTGGCCCGATTGCAGCCCAGCGCGGCGTTGTTGGCTGGCTGCGTCACTTCGCAGGTTGCGGTCGAGCGATCGCCGAGCCGCACCAGATCAGCCTGGCGATAGTTGATGAAGGTGCTGAAATTGACGCGCCCGTCGAACAGGTTGGTGCCCACCGCCAGGCTGACGTCACTGCGCCCGCCGTCATTGGTCAGCCCCTGCGACGAACTGAAGCCCGCGCGGCGCGCGGCCTCGGTCACCGCGTTGCTGCCATTGTCGTGATTGAAGAAATTGTAATTGGCATCGATGCGGATGCCCTCGAAATTCTTCTTCAGGATGAAATTGACGACGCCCGACACTGCGTCCGAGCCGTAGACCGACGAAGCGCCGCCGGTCAGCACGTCGATCCGCTCGACCAGCGCGTTGGGGATGATGCCGACGTCGACGGTATTGGGCAGGCCGATGCGCAGCCCGTCGATCAACATCAGCGTGCGCTCATAGCCGAGGCTGCGCAGCTTGACGCGCTGGCGCCCTTCGGAATCGCTGAAATTCTGTTCGGAATTGACCTGCACCTGCGGCAGGCGATTGACCACTTCCTCGATCGTCGTCGCGCCCTGCGCGGCGATGTCGAAGGCGGTGGTGGTGACGATCGGCGCGGCCGACCGCGTGTTCGGACGCGTGATGCGCGTGCCGGTGACGACCACGTCCTGCCCGTTGTCGTTGCCGCTGTCCCGCGTCGGATCGGCGGCGAGCTTGGCGGAAGCGACCGGATCGCCGATCGCGGTGGATGGCGTGGTATCAACTTGCGCCGACGCCAGCGACGGCATGGCGATCAATGCAGCCACGCAGCAACCGCTGGCCAGCAAACCCTTCAACATCGTCATATCTTTCCCCTTGCTCGCTCCCTGAAGCGCCGGGGAAATGCACGTCGCCTGGCTTTTCCGACCAGATCGTACGCACGATATTCTGCTGATCTCCCCGGTGCCAGCCGACAAAAGGTGTCACCATTGCAATATTAAAACAATACCAATTTGTCGTAATCGCGGTGCGGCGCAAAAAAAACGAACGGAGCCATCGCACCCGTTGTCTGCCGATTGCGATAGCATTTTGCTACGCATGAAACCCGGCAACATGGGCCGGGCGGGCGTAATCCTTTGCGGGCGTCGGTACGCAGGGCAAATCCACAAGAAACGGCGCGGGGAGGAATGCCTCCCCGCGCCGTCCGGAACCGCCGGACCGCGGGCGTCACTGCCCGCGGCCTTCGTACGCATCAACCGAAGAAGACGTCGCTCTGCAGGATCCTGACGTTGGTCTGGATCGAGAAATCGGCGACCCCGTCGCCGTTCACGTCGCCTTCCAGATAGTTCAGGCCATCCAGCGTGAAGGCGCGCAACTCGCCCGCCGCCTTGCTGAACTCGGCCGCGCCGACCCACTTGAACGCGTCGATCGCGCCGCCGGTCTTGGCATCGAGCAGGCTGAGGTCGATCGTGTCGACGCCGCGCGTGAAATCGCGGGTCGTGTCGCGCGTGCCCAGGTCGGTGAAGCGGAAGGTATCGGCCCCCGCACCACCGAACAGGATGTTGTTGCCCGCGCCGCCGTAGATCACATCGTCGCCCGCGCCGCCGTACAGCGTGTCGTTACCGGCACCGCCGAACAGCACGTCATTGTCGAACACGCCGTCCAGGATGTCGTCACCGTCACCGCCGTACAACTGGTCGCTGCCCGCGCCGCCGTACAGCTGGTCGTTGCCGATCCCGCCGTCGAGCCAGTCGTCGCCGGCCTGTCCGTACAGCACGTCGTTGCCCGCGCCGCCGTCCAGCGCGTCGTCGCCGGCATAGGCTTCGAGCCGGTCGTCGCCGGCGTTGCCGGTCAGCGTGTCGTTGGCGTTCGAACCGTACAGCATGTCGTTGCCGCGCCCGCCTTCCAGCGCCTCGATGCTGGTCAGGCGATCGCCCGCCGCATCGCCGGCCGTGCCGCGGCCCGACAGCAGCGAAACGGTGACGCCGGCGGTCGCGAACCGGTAGCTGGCGGTGTCGAGCCCGCCGTTGCCGGTCAGCATGTCGGCGCCCGCGCCGCCGATCAGCACGTTGGCGGCATTGTCGCCGACCAGCGTGTCGGCGCCCGCACCGCCCTCGATACCCTCGAAGCCGGTGTAGATGTCGCCGCGCGCATCGCCCTCGCTGCCACGGCCGGTCAGCAGCGACACCGACACGGCCGCCGCGGAGTCACGATAGCTGACGATGTCGGCACCCGCGCCGCCGTTCAGCCGGTTGGCGACGGCATTGCCGATGATCAGGTCGTTGCCGCTGCCGCCGACCGCATTCTCGATGGTCGCGCCGTAGGCGATGCCGACATTGTCGGTCAGGCGGTTGTTGCGCGCGCCGGCCAGCAGCTGCCCGTAGAGCGAGTCATAGCTGGCGCGGGTGATCGCGGCGTAACCCATTGCGGCGCGATTGGCGTTGACCTGGTCGAAGCTCAGCCGCTCGCGCGCCTCGGCCAGCGACACGCCGCCGATGCTGCTGAGCGAACCCGGGTTCAGGTTGATTTCCTGATCGGTGCGGAAGCCCGAGGCATCGAGCGTGTCGTTGCCGCCGGCATCCCAGATCGTGACGATCGGCGCCTTGTTGACCGCGAAGTCGAACACGTTCTTGCCGGCGGTCGAATTGAAGCCGTAGACCGTGTCGCCGGTGCGGGTGGTGGTATCCACGCCGTACATCTTCTGCACCGCCAGGATGTCGTGGATCATCGGGGTGCCGCCATATGCGCGCGCCATCGTGTTCCAGTCGATGTCGCCCGCACCGATGTCGCTGGGATTCCAGTACGACATGATCGTGTAGTTGCGCGAATCCTGGTAATATTCGGCGCCGTTGGCGTAGCTCACCGCGAAGCCGGGGCCGAAGTTGTAATTGCCGGGATGCGACAGGCCGATCGCGTGACCGATCTCGTGCGTCAGCGTGTTCAGGCCGTAGCCGCCCGGCGTCAGCTGGAAGTTGCTCGCCTGGCTGGCGGACACCCACACGTCGCCGACGATCCGCCCGGCATCGCCGTTGACCACGGGATCGTCCGACACCGTACCGAACGGCAGCCGTGCATAGGCCTGCGTGTTCGGTGCGCTCGCCAGGTTGCCGAAGTTGATGTCGGCCTGATAGGCGTTGACTTCACGGAACGAGATGTCGACGACATCGTCCCAGAAGCTCATCGCCAGCCGCGTCGCGTCACGCTGTTCCGCGTTGAAGGCGGCGAAGTTGGAATATTCGGCGAGAGCGACGGTCGTCGTGCCATCCCGATAGAGATAGCCGCTCGCGCCCAGCTGCTCCTGCGAGAAGTGGAAACCGAAGGTGACCTCGCGCAGGTTGCTGTCGCCCTGCCGCGCCGGATCGGCTCCGCCGATCCAGCTGGCGCCCGAACGGTTGAGGTAGGATGCGATTTGATCGGGCGACCAGATCGCCTTGCCGTTCGCGGCGGTGGTGCCGGCCAGATAATCGACCGAGCCCTGCTGCACGCTCAGCTTCAGCCCGGAGACCGGATCGATCATCCCGACGTCCTTCTGCACGCCGCCGGTGCACGCCGGGCAGTTGCACACCATGTCCTTCAACAGGTTGGTCTGGTGTTCCGCATGCCCGATCAATTGCTCGATCTCGGCCGTGTTCCCGATCGCCATATGCTCAATCCCCTGTGTTGATGGTCGTGCCTGGTTTTATGTTGATGTGCGCCGCGTCACGGCCGGAGCGGCGAGCGTCGCGCCACCGCATCGGCCTGCCACGGCAAGGTTTCGGCGAGCAGCGCGGCGACCGCCTTGTCCAGCGCGGCGGGATCGTCCGCGGCCACCACGCGCGGTGCCGCGCCGAACAATTGCCCGGCATCGGCGGCGTTGCGGAACGGGCGGATGGTCAGCGCGACGACATCCGCGCCGCGCACCGCCGCGACCGTGGCCTGCACCAGCAACGTGACGCGCCCTGCGGCCAGCGCTTCCCCGCCCAGCGCGGCGGCGACGACCGGCACCGGGGCGTTGCGTGCCGCGTGCGTGCGGACGGCCGCGCAAAGGCGATCGTGGAGCGCCCCGCTGTCGATCCCGCGCGCGGTATGGACGAGGCAGGTGACGCCGACCGAAGCGACGTCGCCCCAGATCAGCGCCGGGCCGGCCGGCGGATCAATGGCGAGGTCGGATGGCGAAGCGGAGGCAGGACCGGGCATGGCGGCGGGCGACGCGGCGAGCGGCGGGGCGGACGCGGCAAGCAGCACCAGCGACGACGATGCCGCCGCGATCCGTGCTCCCGTTCCATATCCCGTCGACACTTCCGTTATCCCCCAGGAAGTTTCGACGGAGACTGTCTTGTCGCCAGGGCAGCGTCAATCGTATTTTAACCATTCCGTCACCGAAAGTTCATTACGGGTCCGGCGTGACGGGCGCAGTAATATTATAACGGCAGACATATCAGATACTTGCCGTCGTTCATCCGTGGGTTGCCGGGTCCTGCGCAGAGGCTGTCGCCATCGCCCATCCCTCTGCTGCCGGGTCCAGCGTGGCGAGGAACGCCGCGGCGCTGTCGCGATATTCGGCCTGCCGCTCGGGGGAGAAGCGCCGCCACGTCCCGTACATGTTGCGCATCCGCGCATTGCCCGCGAACCGTTTCTCGTGGCGCGCCAGGAAATCCCAGTAGAGGGCGTTGAACGGGCACGCGTCCGCACCGGTCTTCTTCTTCACGTCGTACCGGCAACGCCCGCAATAATCGGACATGCGGTCGATGTACGCGCCGCTCGATACATAGGGTTTGGACGCGATGACGCCGCCGTCGGCGAATTGGCTCATCCCGATCACATTGGGCATCTCGACCCATTCGTAGGCGTCGAAATAGACGACCAGGAACCAGTCGGAGATCGCGCGCGGCGCGACCCCGGCGAGCAGCGCGAAATTGCCGAGCACCATCAAGCGCTGGATATGATGGGCATAGGCCTCGCGCCGCGTCTGGTCGACGCTTTCGGACAGGCATCGCATGTCGGTGTCGCCGGTCCAGTAGAAATCGGGCAGCGGTCGCGTCGCGGCCAGCGCGTTGCGCTCCGCGAACTTGGGCATGTCCCACCAGTACATGCCGCGCATATATTCGCGCCAGCCGATGATCTGCCGCACGAACCCCTCGACCGCGTTCAGCGCGGCGTCGCCGCGATCGTAGGCCGCGACCGCCGCCTCGCACACCTCCAGCGGCCCGAGCAGCCCGAGGTTCAGGCACAGCGACAGGCTGCTGTGGAACA
This sequence comes from Sphingomonas sp. Leaf231, assembly GCF_001421995.1. Lineage (GTDB taxonomy): Bacteria > Pseudomonadota > Alphaproteobacteria > Sphingomonadales > Sphingomonadaceae > Sphingomonas. Next base: position 84,802 of record NZ_LMLS01000006.1, on the reverse strand, counting down.
GATAATCCTGCCCGGCGACCATCGCGTCCTGGTAGCGTCCGAAATCGGGCAGCGCCGCGGCGATGAAATGGTCGAGCGCGACCAGCGCCTGCGCCCGCGTCACCGGCAGCGCGAACGGCGCGAGGTCGCCGAAATGCGTGGCGAAGCGCGCGCCGACCAGCGCCAGCACCTCCTGCGTGACCGCGTCGGGCGCGAACCGTTCGGGCGCGGGGTAATTCACGCCGCGCGGCGGTGTCTCGCGGTTGTCGTGATCGTAATTCCACTGCCCGCCGACCGGCTTGTCCTCCGCGGTCATCAGCAACCCGGTGCGGCGGCGCATGTCGCGGTAGAAATACTCCATCCGCTGTTCGCGCCGCGACTGCGCCCATGCGTAGAAATCGGGCAGCGGGCAGACGAACCGGTCGTCCTCCAGGATGTCGACCGGCAGCCCGGTGCGCAATGCCCAGTCGTCCTGCGCCTGCCGCACGCGATATTCGCCCCCCGCGACGGTGCGGATCGCGGTCGCGCCGTGGCGCTGCGCGGCACGCACGACCTCCCCGGTGAAGCCGTGCGTGTTGCCGGGCGCGTCGAGCGTCACGTAATCGACCGTCCAGCCGTCGCCGCGCAATTCATCGGCGAAATGGCGCATCGCGGCGAAGATCAGCGCGATCTTCTTCTTGTGGTGGCGCACGTAGGTCGCCTCGTCCCACAGCTCCGTCATCAGCACCACCGCCTGCGCACGGTCGACGTCGCGTAAGGATGCGAGCGTGTGGGTCAACTGGTCGCCCAGCAGCGGGATCAGCATGGTCATGCGCGGGGAAACGCACGACACGGCCGCGCGCCGCCACGATGAATGCCGCCACGATCGATACCGCTCCTGGCGACGCCATTGCCATGGGCGGCGTCGCCCCCGCGCGGCGTTACGGCTTCGGCGGCTGACTGCCCGGCAGCAGGAAGCGCACCGATTGCTGCTCGCCCGAACAGGCCAGCGCGCCTGCGGGGCGGAAAGTGCTGGTGTAACGGGCGTCGCGCGCGATGCCGTTGGCCGCCTCGTCGAAGATGAACGGCGGATAGGCGATCACCACGCGCGGCGCGACCGTCCGGCCGTCCGCCGCGATGTCGAACGCGGTGCGCACCCAGCCTTCGAAACCCAGCCGGACCGCCTCCATCGGAAAGTCGTTCGATCCCGCTCCCGTCCTGCGCATCGCCGGGGTCAGCCCGATCGTCGCGCATTGTTCGGACGTCAGCCCGGTGCGATCGAACACCGTGCGCGCGCCGTTCAGGTCACCCTTGGCCGCCAGCACGTTGGCCTCCGCCAGCAACGCAGCGACGCGGAGCGGATGCTGCGCGGGCAGCGTGGCGTCCCCGCTCACCTGCCGCAACAGCGCGCCGGCATCCTCGGGCGGGCCCTTGCGCCCCCGCGGCTGCGCGATCAGCAGCCGCAGCGTGGCGGCGGTCAGCGGATCGCCCGCCATGTCGGGCCGCGCCAGCAACGCGCGCAGGCCGCTGCGTTCCCGCTCCACCTCGTCATACGATGCGTCGGCGGACAGGATCGCGACCAGCCCGCGTACCGGCACCGGTGCACGCGCCGCATCCACTGCCGCCTGCGCGGTGGCATGCAGCAGGGGCTTCTCGGCCTGCGCGACGACCGGGCTGCCCGCCAGCGCCATCGCCGCCTGCGCCTGACGCGGACGGTCGCCACGCGCGGTCGCCTCCGCCAGCGCGGCGCGTTGCAGCGGCAGCGCGGAGGCGGCGGACATTCCCGCCCACGCCGGCTCCCCCGCGCCCTTTTGCGCCAGCCATGCCTCGGTCGCCTCGTTCAGCGGCGCGGTCAAAGCGGGTGCGCGGTCGGCCTTGACGCAGCGCAGCTCGACGCGGGTGGTGTGACGGAACAGCGCCGGGATCTTCTTGGCATCCTCCGCACGCCACGACCACCCGGTGACGGCGCGCGCGAACGCCACCGCCTTGTCGCGCCCGCCGGTCGCATAGACCGGGGCCACGCCCGCGACATGGCCGTCCTCCTCCAGCGAGAATTCGACGATCGCCTCGTCCTCCGGGGTCAGCCCGCCGTCCCCGCAGGTCGGCGGCGCCATCGATGCGGAGGTGGTGAACGGCGTGTTCTGCACCCGCCCGGCCCCGGTATAGGCCAGATACATGCGCGCGCCGGCGCGATCGTTGCTCTTCAGCGCCGCGATGGCGAGGTCGGAACGGGTCGCGATGTCCGATGCGCCGACCCGGTTGGTCAGCCCGCCCTGCTTGGCCAGGCTGTCCTTCAGCATCGCATAGGCCTCTTTCGTGCGGCCTTCGTTCAGCAGGACGCGTGCGCGGATCGTCTGCACCGCGGCAAGGTTCTTCTTGCCGATGTCGGGGGTCGCGGCGGCCAGCCGCAGCGCCTCGTCGGTCGCCGCCAGCGCGCGACCGTCGCGGTCGAACAGGGCCGCCTGCGCCAGCCGCAGCAGCGCCGGGATGCGGTCGGCGCCCCGCACCTGCGCCGCCGCAGCCGCGTAGGCGCGCACGGCATCGTCATAGGCGAACTCGCGCTGCGCCAGCCGTCCCAGTGCCATCTGCGCCTCGTAGACGTCGCCCGCGAACGCCTCGCCCTTCGCCACCAGCACCGGCAATCCGCGCTCGATCGCCGCCTTGCCCTCCGCCGCGCGTCCCAGCTCGATCAGGCAGCGTCCGTTGCGCACGTCGACCGCCGCGGCGAGCAGCGCGTTGCGGCTGCCCGCCAGCGTCGCGAACCCGCGCACCGCCTCCGCGCACTGGCCGTCCGACGCGGCCTTGCTGGCGGCGTCGAACCGCGCCTGCGCGTTTTGCGAGGCCGCCGGTGCCGCCGGTGCCGCTTGACCGGCCATCGCCAGCGCGAGCATTGATACGAACATGAACCCTCCCTCGATCGCGGCGAACACATCACGGCGCGCCCGCGCTGTCGAGGGGGCAGGCGACCCATTGAAGGTGATCGGGCTGATGATCGCCGCGATGACGATCGCCGCGCCCGCCCGCGCTGCGGACCCGGCACCGCATTATCCGCCCGATACCGTGCTGCTGCTGGTCGCGCCGTGGTGTGCGCCGTGCCATGCGGAACTGGCGCGGCTGGACGCGATCGCCGCGGCGGCGCGCCCGCATGCGGTGCGCGTGTTCATGGTCGCGGACGGGGCCGGCGCCCGCGCGATGTGGCAGCGCGTGCCCGAGGCGTATCGCTGGACGCCGCCGGACGGCGAGGCGCGCCGTTATCGCGCCGATGCGATGGGGCGCACCCCCGGGCTGCCGTTCAGCATCGCCACCGACGCGCGCGGCCGCGTCTGCGCGACGCATGGCGGTGGCCTGGACGCGCCACGCGCGGCGCGGCTGGTGGCGGCATGCTGAGCGGGCGCGGCGACGGCGTACAGCCACGCGTGCCCACGATCTTGCCGAGCTGAGCCCGCGCCGGGCCACGTAGCACCGGGCGTCGCGAGCGAAGCTTGCGATCGCCGTATCGCTGCTCGGACCCGTATCGCTGCTCGGACGACGTGCGTGGTCGTGGCGTTCCCCAGGACGAACTTGCCCATATGGCTTGTGACAGCCACGCCCTTCGTCTTCATCCGCCCGCCGGTTGATCCGCCATCATCTCGGTCCGGAATCCCCACAGGCTGCGGCCGAGGTCCAGTTCGTCGCGCTGCGCCTTCACGATCATGCCGGTGAAATAGGCGCCGGCGCTCTGGCGGATGTCGCCCCTCGCCTGCCGCTCCGCCGTGATGAGCATGGTGATCGCCGCATCGTCGCGGCCGAGCCGGTCGAGCGCATCGACCCACACGCCGGTGCGGATGCCGAGGTCGTGGCGGAGCCGCGCTGCGGCGGTGTGAATGTCGGGCCATCCCGGGCTGCGCGCGGTCACATACATCGCCGCGGACGGGAACATCGCCAGCAGATCCGTCGGCCGTGCCTTGAACACGCTGCGCGACGGCGAGGCAGCAACTGCCGTTGGCGTCCGATCCTCCGCCGCCGGATCGGAACTACAATCCCGAACAGCTTTTACAGGATCATTAGGATGGGGGTTGGTTTGTATATGTATGTCAGGTGCGGTTTTTAACCCCGACGGGTTATTGTTCTCTGAAAACATGAACGCGTCGATCGTCTCGCCGACCTGTCGTTCGAGGGCAGGCAGAAGATCGAGCGCAGCCCGATATGCGTCGCTGTCGCGTGCGCCACGCGCCGCTGCCGCCCCGCCCGCGATCCGTTCGACCTCGTCCTGCAACGCCATCCAGTGCGCACCGGTCAGCCGCAGGTCGGCGGCCTGCGCCAACACCTGACCGACCAGCCGCCGCACGCGCGCGATCGCCTGCCGCCCTTCCCTGAACAGCCGCGACTGCGCGGTCTGCGCTTCGGCCAGCGCGCACAGCTCCGCGAAGCGAATGCGCAGCGGCGACAGGTCGAGCCCGTAGGCGGAGGTGATCGCGCCGCCCGCGTCGCGCCGCCCGGTGCGGCGGCCGTGCGCGCTGTCGTGCGCGGCGACCAGCCCCAACGCACGCAGCTGGCGCAACCGCGCCTTGATCGCGCTTTCGGTAACCCCCGCCAGTTCGGCGAGCGTATAGTTGCTGGGCCATGCCAGCGGGGTGCGGCCGAGCTTCCAGTCGTCGGGCCGGGTGAAGCCGATCAGATGCTTGAGCGTTTCCAGCGCGGGCGTGCCCAGCTTCAGCGCCGCTTTCGCGCCCTCCAGCACCGGGTAGAGCCGGTTGCGCTCCACATCGCCGGCCTCCGGCGCGCGCGCGTCGAGATCGCGCACGATCCGGCGCGACCAGGCGGTGATCGGCCGGGCACCGGTCGCCCCGGTGAAGGCCGTCTGGGTACAGGTCATCGTTCGTCCCCTTTGCCAAGGGGCCGTCAGCAGGCAAAACCAGAGCGTGGCGCGAAGCGCGCTCCCTTGAACCGAGGTTCAGAAATTGCTAGATGGGAAGTCGTCTCTGTGACCTGTCAGCGTTTGGCGACGCTGCCACCTAACAATCTCTCGGGTGCCCGGCTTCGTGCCGGGCATTCGTTTATGTGCTCACAGCCACTTCCTTTTGGGCGGTGCGACAGCGCACCCACCTCATCTCGACCTATGTGTCGGACGACCCGGATGTAGGAAAGCGCGAATGTTCGTGCTTTCGGGCGGGAAACCTCGCCAATGTTCGTGCTTTCGGGCGGAGAACCCGCGCTGATCGCCACAACGGGTCGGCCGGTTCGCCGCGTATCGTTCGTGCTTTCGGGCGGAAAACCCCGGCGGGGGGCCATCCGTCACGCTACCCCGCCCGAGTCACCCGCCATTCTCCCCCGAAACACGCCCGCAACGACGCGCTCTCCCCGCCGGGCATCGCCGATCGGGGGATGACGCGCTGCTCGTGCTTACGCGCGGGAAACCGTTCGGGGCGGTTCGTGCTTTCGGGCGGAAAACCCCCTGCCCGGCCACTTACCCCTCGTCGGATGTGCCCGGGGCGGGACGGTCCGGCGTGGGCGGGCCGACGAAGCGCAGCGTTTCGTCGTGGGTGATCGTCACCATCGTCGTCAGCCGCGGCCGCCCGCCATTGGGGCCGGGCTCCTTGCGGTCGACCAGCGACAGCAGATATTCGGGGATCGACTGGTTGCGCACCACCTCGCGCAGCGTGCGGCGGAAGTTCTCGACCGAGCGCGGCTCCAGCGAGCACCCGACCCGCCCGGCCAGTTCGACCGCGTCGATCTCGAACCGCGCGCCGTCGACGCAATTGAACTTGGCAAGTTCGTACAGCCGCCGCTCGATCGGGCCGAGCTTGAAGAAGTCGTCGTGATAGGCCGCGATACGCCGATCGGTGAGGATCGCGCGGTGCAACCAGTCGCACAGCATCACCTCGACGTGCTTCACCCGCCGCTCGCCATTGGGAAGCTTGGTATATTTGATGTCGGCCTTCAGCAGCCAGGAAAAGGCGCTGTCCGATCCCTCGCCGCCGGTTTCGATATTGGTGATGATCTGCGTGCCCTGCAGCCGCGACAGCGACGCCTTGAGCGACGTGTAGGAGCGCGCCGAGGCGTTGGTGCCGGTCATCCGGAACAGGTCGTTGGCGGTGAAGCTGAGCGTGCGGTCGATCGTCTCGCCCGCCTCCAACCGCCCGACCATGATGCTGGCGATATAGAGCAGGATTTCCTTGTCGTAGATCGTCGCGACCCCGGTCTTGCTGGGGTTGATCTCGATCCGCGCCGCCTCGCTCTCGAAGGTCATCGGCTCCATCTGCGCGCGTTTGGTCAGCGCGAAGAACGGGAATTCGGCGACGGTGCGCTCGCCCTGGATGTCGCCGAGCAACGGGCTGTCGAGCCGGAACAGGTCGCCCTGCGGCGGGATGACCTTGGTCATGCGCGCGCGCCGCTCGGGCGTTCGTGCTTTCGGGCGGAAAACCCCGGCGCGGCGCCGATGCCGCGTCGCGACGCGGCGGTGATGGACATCCCGGGCAGTGCCTTGCGCATCCACGCAGATGTACCGGCCGGCACCACGCCGGTCAAACATCCGCGCCTGCTTCTTGTCGGCTATGCTCCGGGGGTCGTGTCGCCGGTCACGCGGCCTCGCCCCCGGCTCTAGCCGGTCTTCGACCTTGCCGGGCGGCTTTGCGTTGTTTCCCCCGAACCGCGCGCCTGTTCGCGCGGACACGGTCGCGGATCGCCTCGCTGTCATCGGTGTGGCGGCCCGCATCGATCCGGGCGGCGATCCACGTATTCCATCGCCCGGTCGGCGTGATGGTCTTGCGCATGGCCGCCATCCCGGCCTTCACGCCGCGCTCCCCGATGGAACCGGCGACCCGCCACGACCCGACCTGTCCGGTCACAACGACAGGCGGGTCGTCAGCTTGACCTGGCGTGGCAGGCCCACCCCCAGCAAATTGTTGCCCGCCGCACTCCAGTAACGCTCGTTGGTCAGATTATCGGCGTTGAGCTGGAACGTCACGCCCTTGCCGATGGCATCGACGGTGTAGCGGATCGAGGCGGAGAAGGTCGTGTAGCCGTCGACGAAGCCCTGGTTCAGCGCATTCACCGCGCGCCGGCCGACATGGAACGCGCCGCCGCCCAGCGCGAAGCCGCGCAACGCCGGCGGTCGATATTCGGCGAACATGCTGCCGGTCCACTTCGGCGTATTCTCGGGCCGCAGGCCGATCAGGGTGGCGGGCGTGGCGTTCAGCACCTCCGCGTCGAGATACTGCCCCGATGCGTAGAGCGAGAGCGCGGGCGTCACCTCCCCGGTGAGCGATCCTTCGAGCCCGCGATAACGTGACCGTCCCGCCAGCTTGAAGCGGTTGTCGCGCGGATCGAGGAAGGCGAACGGCCGCGTGATCTGGAAACCTGCCAGCTGGAACGTGACGCCGGTCAGCACCTCGCCCTTGATGCCGCCTTCATATTGGCGCGACACGGCCGGGGGCAACGCCTCGGTCGCGTTCACGGCGGAAAGCGGCGCGGTGCCCCCCTCCTCCAACCCTTCCAGATACGTCGCGTACAGGCTGATCGACCGCACCGGCTTTACGATCACCCCGGCCGATGGCGTCCAGCGCGCCAGCGAAAAGCCGCTGCGAACCCCCGTGGCCGACTGCGCGCGGCTGCGATAATCGCTATACCGCACGCCGCCCAGCAGCTGGACCGGGCCGATCTCCACCCGGTCGGTGACATAGGCCCCGACGTCGCGGACCCGCAGCGGCGCGGTGGTGAAGGTCGTGGCATCGGGGACGGCGATATCGATCGGATCGAAATAGTCCTGCGCGGCGGTCACCCCGGTCGCGTTGCGCCCGTTCTGCGACCGCCACTGGCTGTTCGCGCCGACGATCAGATGGTGCGTGAACGGTCCCGTCGCGAACGCCCCGGCCAGTTCGGCGCGCGCGATCCGGTTGCGGAAATGCTGCCCGACGACCCGTCCGATGCGCAGCGTGCCACGGCCGTAACCGGCCGACCCGGGCCGGAAATCGACATTCTCGATCTGGCTGAACTCGCGGTCGCGAACGGTGACGGCCTGTCCGCCCTCGACCGTCAACGCGAATTGCGACGACAGCCGCACGTCGACCCGGCCGAGGATGTCGGTGGCCTGCGCGGTATAGCGCAGGTTCCGCCCGCCGAGGTTGCGGGCCGGATCGGGGATCGGCGGCAGCGTCACCCGTCCCGGCGCCGCCGGCGGCACCAGCGCCGACCCGGCGACCGGCACCGCGATCGCGGCGGTTTCGGTGATGTCCTTGGCGACATGTTCGACGTCGAGCCGCGCGGTGATCGCATCGCCGATCGCCCAGTCCGCCGCGACCGCCGCGACATAGCGGTCGCCGTTCACCCGATCGACGCCGGTGTCCAGAATGCCGGCCGCGCCGTTGAAGCGGATACCGAACCGGTCCGTGACCCGGCGCGAGACATCCGCCGCCGCATAGACCGCACCATGATCGGTGACGCTGCCGGTGAAGGTCGTGACGTCCGACGTGGGCCGCTTCGTGACCAGATTGACGATGCCGGACGGCGGCGCATAGCCGTAGTAGAGCGCGCCGACGCCCTTCAGCACCTCGACCCGGTCCTTGTTCTCCAGCGGCAGATCGACGAGGTTGATGGTCGGTAGCGATCCGTTGAGCCGGAAGCTGGTCCGGGTCTCCACCAGGATGCCGCGCACCACGACATTGTCGTAGGTCGACCCGTTCAATTGCGCGCGGCTGACCCCGGCGGTGTTGCGCAGCGCATCGAACAGGCCCGATGCCGCCTGCGCGCGCAGCAATTCCTGCGGCACGACGTTGACCGTCAACGGCACGTCGATGACGCGCGCGTTGCGGAACGTACCGACCTGTACGAGATCCGCGCCGAAACTGTCGGAGCGGTCGGCGGTGACGACGATGTCCTCCAGCGCCACGCCGCCACGCTCCGCGCGCGGCGTGACCGCGGGTGCCCCCTCCTGCGCCTGTGCCGTCGTCGCGCACGCCGCCGATGCCGCCAGATAAATGATGTGTCGCATAGATACCCCCGCCGCGCCGGTTATTGCGAATGGCGATCATTAGCAACTGTGGTTTAATTCCTGTCCGCTTGCCTGCTACATAGGCGAAGGGAAGCACCGGAACGCCGTCCGGCTCGCTGCGAATCGGGCGGGCCGGCGCGACGACACAGCGATGCTCGATACGGCACAACGCAACCCGCAGATCCATGTCGGCACGCTGGACGTGCGGTCCGCTCCCCAATAGACAACGACATGCGGCAGGGGGTGCCGCACGGGGGAAGATGACGAAATGGCAGTTCAGCGTTCGGTGCGGTTGCGCCGGTGGTCGCTTGCGCTCGGAACGAGCATCGTCGCCATGGGGGTGGCGTCATCGGCACAGGCGCAGTGTTCGTCGGATCCGACCGTTGCCAATGGCACCATCACCTGCACCGGCACCGATGCCGACGGCCTGTTTCTGAACTCCAGCAACACGCGCGTCATTGTTGCGAGCGGTGCGACCGTCAACGCGGGCACGACCGCGGCGGCGATCACCAGCACCAGCACGTCAGCCAGAATCTCGGTCGAGGGGATGGTCGATGGCGCCGGTAAAACTGGCATCTTCGTCACCTCCGCCCCCGCTCGCTATGAGCGCTGCCCCGACGACCCCTATGCAGGCGCATCGGTGCCGGATCCGTTCTGCCGGCCGGGCACCTTCCAGTGGATCTATCCGTCCTCCGGCGCCACGATCGAGGTGGCGGCCGGGGCCAGCGTTACCGGTACCCAGGCATTGTTGCTGCGACGCGATACTGCGAATTCGACGGGATCGGTCAGCGCCAACCTGTTCAACGCCGGCACGATGACCGGCACCGCCGGTCCGGCGATCGTCGCCGATAACAACTTCGACTCCGTCTCGATCTCCAATCTGGCGTCAGGCACGATCGTCGGCATCCGTGGACCGATCGGGCAACTGACCAATGCCGGTAGCGTCACCGCCAGCGGCGGCGCCGCATTCGCCACGACGGCACAGCGCGCGCTTGTCACCAACACCGGGCGGATCACCGCAGCGGGCGGCGGCGCGATCGATGCCCTGGGCACGCTGGCGCTGACCAACAGCGGCACGATCACCGGGGCCGTTACGGCGCGTGGTGGCACCAGCCTGCCGGGCAGCACGATCGACACGCTGGCGGGCACGATCGTCGGCGACCTCACGCTGGGCGCGGGCGACGACACGCTCCTCGCGCGCTTTGACGCCGGCCGGCTGGTCACCGGGGTAACCGGCGCGATCGACGGCGGCGCCGGCGTCGACACGCTGCGCACGCGCATCGCCGGCGACGCGACGCTGGCCGCCGTGGCACTGCCGACCGGTTTCGAGCGACTGGGCCTGATCACCACGACCGGCGGTACGGTCACGCTGGACAGTGCGTTCGGCGGCATCTCAGGCTTGGTACAGATCGCGGGTGGCGGCACCGTCGTCAATGACGGCACGTTGCGCGGCAGCGCGCCGATCGTGTCCGACACGTTCGATGGCGACGGTTCGGTCTCGTTCGTCAACGCCCGGACGATCGACGCGACAGGCGGCGACAGTACCGCTTTCGCGGTGACGTTGAGTTGGGCGCGCGCGTTCAGCAATTCTGGCATCGTCACGTCGGCGGTCAATGGCGTGTCGCAGAACACCGGCACGTTCGACAACATCGGCATGATTACCGCGGCCGGCACCGCGGTAAATTTCTCAGGCAGTCGCTTCACCAACGACAGCGCGATCACCTCGACCGCGGGGATCGGTGCAAGCCTTGGTTCCAATAGTGGCAACGTCGTCAACAACGGCACCATCACCGGCGTGAGTGCCGGCGTCCAGCTGTACGGAAACCTGACGAACACCGGCACGATCATCGGCGCCTATGCGGGCGTGATCCTGGGCTCGGGCGGTATTCTCGACAACCGCGCCGGCGCGCGGGTCAGCGGCGGCATCGCGCCGCAGGCGCAGCGGTTCTTTTCCGTCACCAATGCGGCCGTCATGAACGCCGGGACGATCGACGGCGACGTCCGCTTCGAGGGGGCGGGCAATTCCGGCTATTCGAACAATCGCTATTTCGCGCTGCCGGGCGGCGTGCTGAACGGCGATTTGACGCTGGGCAGCGGCAACACGCTGGTCACCGAAATGGCCAACGCCGGACCGGGCGCCTTTGCGGGCATATCCGGCGCGGTGAACGCCACCGATGCGGCGCTGGTCTATCGCGTCCGTGCGGCGACCAGCCTGGCAGCCACCGCACCAGCCGGGTTCACGTCGGTCGGATATGATCTGTACGATGACGTCGGGCTGACGCTGACCGGCGTCAACACGCCGCTTTCGTTCGCCGGCATTGGCAGCGTCGATGTGAGTGGCAACATCGCGGCGACGAAGCGCGCTGCGATCCAGGTCGGCAGCCTGACGCAAAATCCCGGTGACAATTCGTCGACTCCGGCGAACACGCTGGCGATCACCAGCCGGGGGACGCTAACCCTGGATTACACCGGCACGAACACCGCGTTTAACGCGGTATTGGCGGACGATACCACCAGCTTCACCAATGCCGGCACGATCACGGTGCGCAACCTGACCGGCAATACCTTCAACCGACCTTACGCCATTTCGGGCGGGACGGTCGTCAACGACGGCACGATCACCCTGGACGGCGCAACCGGGATCGGGGCGCTTCGCGTCACCAACAGCGGGACGATCGGGCAGATCGCAGGGGGCGCAGCCAGCCGCGGCCTCTATGCCTGGAACAACGCGCTGCAACTCACCAATGTCGGAACGATCGACGTCGGCGGCGATGCGGTGACGGCCGGCTATGGCATGCGGATCGACAACGGCGGCCGCATCGCCAGCACTGGTGGCACGACGATCGGCGTCGAGAATTATGGCGAGGCGACGATCATCAATCGCGCCGGTGCGACGATCGCCGGCAACGTCACTGCGATCCGCGTCAGCGGCGGGACGCTCGACAACGCCGGCACGATCACCGGAAATGTAGACCTGGGCTATAGCTGGGGCAGTCGGTCGTTCAACGGCGCCACCTACACCGCGCAGGGCGGCACGATCATGGGCGACCTGCTGTTCGGCGACGGCGACGACACGCTGGTCGCCTATGACGGCGTGACCGGCGTGAGCGGCACGATCGACGGCGGTGAGGGAAGGGACACCTATGTCCACGCACGCACCACCAGCGGCACGGTGACATTGGGCAATTCGCTGGCGACCGGCTTCGAGGTCGAAGGCGTCCGGGCGATCGGTACGAATACGGTGATGACGCTCGCCGCCGTTGCGCAAATCGCCTCCGACCTGCGCTTGTCGGGCGATGGTGCCATCATCAACACCGCCACGATCGTCGGCACGGTATCCAACAATGACGGTAATGGGAACGCGAACACCCCGATCCTCGCCTCCTTCACCAATCAGGCGGATATTGGTGGCTTCCAGGGAAGCGTTCGCCGCTTCGTCAACAGTGGAACGATCGCGTCGAACGACACCGCGCCGGGGGGAGTCAGCGTTTCCAACACCGGCGACCTCACGTTTACGAACGATGGTCGTATTGCCACCAACGTCGACAGGGCAGCGGTAACGCTGACGTCCAATGGCGGCACCGTCACGACGCTCAACAGCGGCGACATCGCAGCCTTATACGCCAGTGCGGAACAATGGGGCGATCTTCCGGTCGATGCAGCCGTAGCGCCGCTGGGCGTATCGCTGACCAACCGCGGCACGATCACTGCGAAGGGCGGCCACAATGCGGTGACGGCCTACGCAAGCGATCAGCGCGGGGCGAACATCTCGCTGGTGCTGGACAATGCCGGCACCATCGTGGCGAGTGACCTCGGTGCGACAGCGACGTATCTGGGTATACGCACCCAGGATGGCACGTCACTCGGCACACGACAGCTGAGTGTCGACAATTCCGGCACGATCCGCTCCAATGGCGGCGGTACGTCGACCAGCTACACCAATCCGTTCACCGGAGAGATCTATCTCGACAACCGGCTCGCGAGTGCGCTGGTGCTGTCAGGCGCAGCGAATACGATCGCGACCGTCACCAACTCCGCAGCCGGTACGATCGAGGCGACCGGCGCATCGTCGACCGCCATCAGTGTAGAGAACGCCGCACTGGTCCTCACCAACGCCGGCATGATCCGTGGCGGCGCAGGTAGCGCGCTTGCGAATGGCGCATACCTCGCTGGCGCGATCGATGCGGGCTACAACACCACCAACGACCGCATCGTCAACACTGGCACGATCATCGGCTCGATCGCGACCGGCGCGGGCGACGACCGCGTCGAGAATTACGGCACGCTCACCGGCGACGTGTTCCTGGGCAACGGCGACGACACGTTCCTCCACCGCGCCTCGGCGACGCTGACCGGCACCGTCGATGCGGGCAACGGCATCGACGGCCTGATCGTCGACGCCAGCGCGGGCGGCACGGTCCGCGCCAGCCAGTTCGTCAACTTCGAACGCTTCAGCCAGATCGGCGCGGGCGCGGTCGACTATGTCGGCGCGTTCCAGTCCGACACGATCGGCGTCGCGGGCGGCACCGCCACGATCGGCGCGGGCGAGACGCTGAGCAGCACCGGCGTGGCCACGATCACCGGCAGCGATGCGGCGGAGACCGTCGACAATGCCGGCACGATCGCCGGCGCGGTCGCACTGGGCGCGGGCAACGACACCTATGTCGAGCGCGCCGGCAGCAGCGTGCTCGGGACGCTCGATGGCGGCACGGGCGTCGACACGTACCGCGTCGCGCTGTCGGGCGACCGCAGCGGGATCGGCGCGCGTAACGGGTTCGAGCAACTGGCGGTCACCGGCAACGGCACGCTGGGGCTGACGCTCGACCAAAGCTTCGACAATGTCGCGCTCGCCGGCACCGGCCTTGCGCTGACGCTGAACGGCAATACCGTCGGTGCGGTAACCGGCACGGACGCGGCCGAGACGCTGGGCGTCGACGGCGACGTGGCGCAGGTGTCGCTGGGTGCGGGCGACGATACGCTCGCGCTTGGCACGGCCGATGCGACGGGCACGTACGCGGGTGGCGCGGGGAACGACACGCTGCGCTTCGCCGCCGCTGCGCCGGTCACGCTGGCGGGCATCGCGTCCGGGTTCGAGACGCTGGCGCTGGCCGGCAACGCGCTGACCGTCTCCGGCACGCTGGGGGCCGCCGGCGAAACCGCGACGCTTGGCGACGGCGCGCAGGCGCTGGTGCTGGCGAACGGCGGGACGATCGCGGGGACGATCGATCTCGGCACGGGCAACGACGACTTCAGCCTCGCGCCCGGCGGCACGCTCGCCGGCACCGTCGCGGGCGGAGCGGGCGACGATGTCGCAAACGTGACGCTCGCTGGCGCCCGCACGCTCGACGCCGCATCGCTGACCGGGTTCGAGACGCTGGCGAGTGCCGGCACGGGCACGCTGACGCTGACGGGTGCGCAGAGCTACCGACAGGTGCTGTCGGGCACCGACCTGACGATCGCGAGCGGGGCAGCGCTGACGACGCCGACGTTGCGCATGGCCGGCGGGAACGAGCGGCTGGCGATCGCGGGCGGCTTCGCCGGCGCGGTCGATGGCGGCGCCGGGACCGACACGGTCGCGGTGTCGGGCGGCAGCGCGAGCGCGCCGGTCGCCTTCACCGACGTCGCGAACGTCGAGGCGTTCGGGATGAGCGCCGGTTATGCGACCGTCGCGGGCAATGCCGCGCTGGGCGCGGTGGACCTCAACGGCGGGCGGCTGGTCGGACTCGCCAATTCGACGCTCACCGCCGGTCGCTTCGACGTCGGCACGGGCGCGACGTTCGGATCGGCGGGAACCGTCAACGGCAACGTCGTCGTCGCCGGGATCCTCAGCCCGGGCGCGTCGCCGGGGACGATGACCGTCAACGGCAACGTCACGCTCGCCAACGGATCGCGCGCGCTGTTCGAATTGACCCCGACCGTGTCGGACAAGCTCGTCGTCAACGGTGCGCTGTCGATCGGAACCGGCACCACGCTGGAGATCGTGCCGGTCGGCACGCTGCGCGCCGGCACCAGCTACGACCTGATCACCGCCAGCGGCGGGATCACCGGCGGGTTCACGACCGTGACCAAGCCGGCGTCGCTGTTCGGCGTCGTCGTCCAGCGCGCCGATCGCATCCAGCTGCTCGGCCAGTTCCTGACCGATGCACGGCTCGCGCCGCAGGTGGCGCGCAGCATCGCCTATGCGAATGCGACGCTGGCGGTGCAGCCGGCGACCAGCACGTTGTTCGACAGTCTGCCGGCATTGGTCGAGGCGTCGGGCGCCTCGAACGCGCGCGGCTTCGCGCAGCTGACGCCGGAGGCCTATGCCTCGGCGACGCAGCTCGGCATCGACCATGCGCTGTCGCTGGCGCAGGTCGCGCGCGGCAATGCGTTCGCGACCGATCGCGACGATGCCGGCGCGTTCACCTTCGCGCAGACGATCGGCCAGTGGCACACGTTGCAGGGCGATGCGGCGCAGGGCAGCAACGCCGCGCGCGCGCAGAGCTACGGCTTCCTCGGCGGCGTCGGTTACGGCGACCGCGGCTGGATGGTCGGCGCGTTCGGCGGCTACCTCAACGGACGGCAGCAGATCGGCGCGCTGGGCGCACGCACCCGCGCCGACGGCGTGGTGGCGGGCGTGCACGGCCGCTACGGCGCCGACAGCGGCTGGGGCTTCAGCGCCTCGCTGCTCTATGACGGCGGCAAGGCGCGCACCGACCGCGCGCTGCCCGGCAGGGTCGCGGCGGCGACCGGGCGCTACGACCTGCACAGCTGGGTCAGCGATGTCGCGGCGTCCTACGGGATCGAGACGGGTCAGGGCTGGTCGCTGCGCCCACGCGTGGGGGTGACGTACATCCGCACCGCGCGCGCAGGCATGACGGAACGCGGCGGCAGCCCGTTCGCGCTGACGATCGCGCAGGACCGCCACGTCGCGGGCTTCGCCGACGCCGGGCTGACGTTCGCGCGCAGCGATGCCTCGGACGCGGCTTTCCGCCCGTCGGTGACGCTGGGCGCGCGCTACCAGATCGAGGGCCAGCGTGCCGACGCGCTCGCGGGCTATGCCGGGGGCGGCCTCGGGCTGACCGCGGTCGGTGCGCAGCGCAGCGAACTGGTCGGCACCGCGGCCGGCGGTGTCGCCTATCGCCTGCCGAGCGGGCTCGACCTGTTCGCCTCGGCCTCGGCGCAGACCGGGCGCGACGACCATCAGGAGACGATCACCGCCGGCGTGCGGCTGCGCTTCTGACGGGCCTGCGGGGGGCGGCGTTCGCTCCCCGCGGCTTTTGCGATGCATCCCTTCGCGCCCATCGCCGTTCGTCCCCCGACATCATTCGGAAAAAGGACGATCGGACATGGCGATCTTCAACAAGGACATGGTCGAACTCGCGGGCAAGAACGCGCTGTGGCAGAAGGAAGTGTACCGCGACGCCAAGGTGCAGATCGTGCTGATGAGCATCCCCGCCGGTGAGGAGATCGGGCTGGAGACGCACCGCGCCGACCAGACCACCTTCATCGTCGCGGGCGAGGCGAAGGTGACGATCGACGGCCACAACACCACCGCCGGCCCCAACCATCTGGTCGTCGTCCCGAAGGGCGCCGAGCACAATATCGTCAACAAGGGCACCGGCGACCTGAAGCTGTTCTCGGTCTACGCCCCGCCCGCCGAGCCCGAAGGCGCCGCGTTCAAGACCAAGGCCGAGGCCGAGGAAGCCGAGAAGGGCCTGCTCGCCAAGGCCGCCGACAAGGTGAAGGACGTCATCGGCGGCTGACGCACGGGCACGACACGACACGGCACGGCGCGACACGGCGGCGCACGATGCCGCTTGCGCAGCGCGGATCGGACGCGGCATCGTAACTCGCTGAATGCCAGAGGGGAAATGATGCGCCATCCGATCCTGTCCGCCGTGCTGCTCGCCGTGGCGATCCCCTCCGCCGCATCCGCCGGCCGCGTCACCGTCGAGGAAGCGTCGATCGACGCACTCCAGGCGCAGATGACCGCGCACAGGGCGAGCAGCGTCGCGCTCACCCGCGCCTATCTCGCGCGGATCGCGGCGATGGACCGCAAGGGCCCGGCGCTCGCCAGCGTGATCGCGCTCAACCCCGATGCGCTGGCGCAGGCCAAGGCGCTGGATACCGAGCGCAAGGCCGGCCGCGTCCGTGGTCCGCTCCATGGCGTGCCATTGCTCATCAAGGACAATATCGAGACCGCCGATCGCACCGCGACCACCGCCGGCAGCCTCGCGCTCGCCGGCAACGTCACCGCGCGCGACGCCCCGCTGGTCGCCGCACTACGGCGCGCCGGCGCGGTGATCCTCGGCAAGACCAACCTCTCCGAATGGGCCAACATCCGCTCGACGCACTCGATGAGCGGGTGGAGCGCGACCGGCGGACTGGTGCGCAACCCCTATGCGCTCGATCGCACCGCCTGCGGTTCGTCGTCGGGATCGGGCGCAGCGGTCGCGGCCAGCTTCGCAGCCGCGGCGGTCGGCACCGAGACCGACGGATCGGTGGTGTGCCCGTCGTCGGTGAACGGGCTGGTCGGGCTGAAGCCGACGCTCGGGCTGATCGACGGCGCGCGGATCGTGCCGATCAGCCACAGCCAGGACACGCCCGGCCCGATGGCGCGCAGCGTGCGCGACGCCGCGCTGCTGCTCGATGCGACGACCGGCGGCACGCACGCTTTCGCGGCCGGGCTGTCCGCCGGCGCGCTGTCCGGCGTGCGCGTCGGGGTGATCCGCCCGAAGGACCTGCGCCCCGATCTCGCCGCACGCTTCGACGCGGCGATCGACGTGCTGCGCGCGGCGGGCGCGGTACCGGTCGCGGTGGTGATGCCCGACCTCGACGGGCTCGGCGCGGCCGAGCAGCTGGTGCTGGAAACCGAACTGAAGGCGGACCTCGACGCCTATCTCGCCACCACCCCGCCCGCGGTGACCACGCGCACGCTGGCGGAGGTGATCGCGTTCAACCGCGCGCACGCGGCCGAGGAGATGCCGTACTTCGCGCAGGAATTCTTCGAGGCGGCGGTGAAGACCAGGGGGCTCGACGACCCGGCGTACAAGGCGGCGCGCGCGACGTCGCTGCGGCTGGCCGGCCGGCAGGGCATCGACGCGATGCTGGCGAAGGCCGGCGCGCGGTTGCTGGTGGCGCCCACCTACGGCGCGGCGTGGCTGAGCGATCCGGTGTACGGCGACCAATATGACGGCCCCTCCGCCGCCACGCTCCCCGCGGTCGCCGGCTATCCGCACCTGACCGTGCCGATGGGGCTGGTGCGCGGGTTGCCGGTCGGCCTGTCGTTCATCGCGACGAAGGGCGCCGACGCGACGGTGCTAGGCGCCGGCTACGCCTACGAACAGCGCGCCCACGCCCGCGTCGCGCCGCGTTACCTGCCGCGGACGGAGGGGCGCACGGAACGTTAACGCCCTACACCGACCGCTGCTCCCGCGCGGCGAACAACACCGCGAAGCCGACCGCGATCATCATGATGAAGCGTGGGTAGTGGAGCATGCCTTCCAGCAGGCTCATGAACAGCAACGAATACAGCATCCCCGTCAGCGGGCGCAGCGCGGCATCGCCCATCCCGGTGCGATGCGTCGCGACGATCGCCCGTCCGAGTAGCCACAGTCCGCCCGCCGCGCCGACCACACCCCACGAAATCAGAAATTGCAGCACCACGTTATGCGGCTGGGTGTGCGTCCAGCCGACAAAGACTTCCCAGAAGGTCGACCCCGAGCCCCAGCCGAACAGCGGCGCATCCTGCCAGCGCGCGAAGGTGGCGTGCCACAATGCCAGCCGTCCGCCGGTCGCGGCGTTGGCATCCTGCGCGTCGCCGCTCGCATATAGATAGAAGACGGGATCGTCGGGAAGCAGCAGCAGCGCCAATCCCAGAGCCAGCGCACTCAGCCCGGCGACATGCACCAGCCGCGCCCGCTCCGGCCAGCGTCTAAGGCTGACCAGCGCCACCAGCGCCACGACCGCCATCGCCAGGATCGCGGCGCGCGTTCCGGACCAGCAGGTCAGCCCCGCCGCCAGCAGGTACGACAGGCTGGTCAGCATGCGCCCCTGCCCTTCTCCCTCTTCGCCGTACAGCAGCGCCAGCATCAGCCCGGCCGCGATCGCACCGGTCCACGAGCCGAAATGGCGCACGTTGATGAAGCCGGGTAACGCCGAACCCCATTCGATCACCCCGCCCGGCACGCTCGCCGCGGGCGGGGGCAGCTGGAACCGCCAGATCGTCAGCATCGCCAGCGCGACCAGCCCGAGCGTCAGCCACGGGAACAGCGTGCGGATCTCGCCCTTCGGTCGGGTTCGCGCGAAGAAGTAGATCGTCGCGCAGAACCGCAAGTGGATGAGCGTGGTGAGCGAAAGCAGGACCGAGTCGAAGGGATTTCGGGAGATGAATGCGCTGCCGATCGTCAAGCCGACGCAGAGCAGCGCAAAGGCGGCGATCACGTCACGGGGCAGCAGCCGCCAGATCGCTGCGTCGCGATATCCTGCACGAACCGCGACCTGGATGACGATCAGTTCGCAGGCGACGAACGGCAGCTCCAGCAGGCGCGTCCATTCCGCCCAGCCCGGGGCGACACGGTGCATGTAGGTCGGGTATAGCAACGCAGCGATAACCGGCATGGCGATGCCCAGCCCCACCCCCAACCAGTCGTAAAGGCCCCAGCGTTTTACGGACGCCCTGATCGTTGCCGCGTGGTTCATGCACCCGCCGTCTTTGCGCCACCCCCCTCGGGCCGCGTCGCCGCGCATCGTAAGGCGTGCTGCTTGGGGAATGGTTAATCGCAGCCACCCGCAAAGACCATCGCCTGCCCGTGCAGCGAAAACCTCTCGCCTCCCCACCACACCCGAGTTCCGTTTTTGTTCTGTCCTACACGCACCTAACCTGCTGGTATGGCGGCAGGAAAGGAGGGCGAATCATGATGATCGACACGCCCATGCTGCTGGCGGTCGCCGCGATCCTGACGGCGCTGGCGAATGTGATCTGGTCGATGCGGCGCAGGCCATGAGCGGCGACCGCAGCAATGCCGTGCACGGCCGATGCCCGGGGCGGCGGGGCGGCGGGGCGGCGGGGCGACACGCCGCATCGCAGCGACCCATACAAATCAATGTTATAGATTGGTGTCATAAAAACGTCGTCTGACCACCCTAGGGGGGCGGCGCGGCATTCGACCGCGCATAATGGAAATCCGGGGGAAATATGTTCTCGCTTCATCCGCTGCCGGGCATCCGGCGGTGTCGCCGCGACGCGTCGCGCATCCGTCACCTGTGCGCCGGCTCGGCGCTCGCCCTGACGCTCGCCGCCCTGCCGGCCACCGCGCAGGACCGCGCGGTCGACGCACCCCCCGTCGATACCAGCGGCCTCACCACCAGCGAGGCGCTGACCGGCGACATCGTCGTCAACGGCCGACGCGATCGCAGCGCGCTGGCCGAGGAACGCAACGCCCCCGGCGTGGTCGACATCATCACCACCGGCGACGTGGCGATCAATTCGCAGACCAACGTCACCGATCTCGCCCGCCGCCTGCCCGGCGTGTCGGTGGCCCGCGATCAGGGCCGCAACCAGAGCGCGACCGGCGAGGCGCAATTCGCGACGATCCGCGGCTTCGATACCGGGTTCAACGCCTATACGCTCGACGGCGTGCGCCTGCCGCAGACCGCGGGCAGCGGCCGCGCGATCTCGCTCAACCTGTTCTCGCCGTTCGCGATCGGCGGGCTGGTGGTCGACAAGACGCCGGGCGCGGCGCGCGACGCGGATGCGATCGCGGGCATCATCGACCTGCGCACCCCGACCGCGTTCGACTTCAGCACCAACTTCACCCGCGGGCGCGTGCTGGCGCAGGGTGCCGGGCTGGCGCTGGACCGCGAGCAGGAGGCATGGGGCGGTGCGATCGGCATCGACGCGGCGCGCCGTTTCGGCGCGGAACAGCAGTTCGGCTTCTATATCGCCGGTTATTACGAGGAACGCGCCAACGCCGCGGAATCGACCGCGGTGCAGAACGATTACAAGACGACGCAATTCGGCGTCGGTACGCCGCGCGCCAATGGCGACGCGCTGTCGGCGGACGGCGTGCAGTGGAATTTCTACAACAATCGCATCAAGCGTTACGGTGCCAGCGGGTCGCTCGACCTGCGCACCGATCCCGTCGATCTGTACGCGCGCGTCAACTACGCCACGTATCTCAACACCAACACCATGAACCAGACCGGGCTGCGCAACGAGCTGACCGCCGGCCAGACCAGCCCCAATCCGGACCGCGCCGGCAACCGCGGCTATAATGCGGCGGGCGTCTACACGCCCGTCGGCGTCAACCCGGCCAGCTATTTCCGCACCGAGGATGTCGAGCAGGAATTGTTCTCGGGCCAGCTCGGCGCGAAGGCGCACTGGAACGGCTTCACCGCCGCGCTGGAGGGCGCATATGCCGATGGCCGTTTCGACCAGCCCAGCCGGATCGAGGCGGCGTTCCGCGGCGTCTCCTATGGCAACGCCGCGCAAAGCGGCACCGCGACCGAGGCGTGGAGCGTCGACCTGTCCAATCCGGTGTCGCCGCGCCCGGTGCTCTCGCAGGGGGCCAGCGCCTATGTCGCCTCGCTCGATCGCCCGACGCAGCTCTACGTCCAGCAGGGCTACGATTACCTGACGGAAAAGAAGAAGACGCTGCGCGCCAGCATCGGTCATGACGGCGATGGCTTGCTGCGCCGGATCGAGATCGGCGGGCTGTACGAGGATGCCGATCGCACCGGCCGCTCGCTCGCGCCCGACAACACCCGCTACCGGTTCCGCACGCCGCTTCAGGCCGGCACCGTCACCGGGCCGACGATCAACGAATATCTCGGCTACGTGCTGAAGGACTTCCTCGATTATTATCCGATGCGCCCGCTCAAGGTGCTGTCGCGCGCGCAACTCGACAGCCAGGCGCGGTTGCTGGTGCAGCAAGGCGCGGTGCCGCAGGCGCGGATCAACGAAGGGCTGCTGACCGGCGACGAACAGCGCAAGGCGATCTACGCCACCGCGACGCTGACGGCGGGGGCGTTCGAACTGGTGCCCGGCATCCGGTACGAGGACAATCGCTACCGCGCGCGCTTCTGGCAGGGGCAGGCCGGCGACGCCCGCTTCGTGAATGCCGGGCGGCAATACGATCACCTCGATCCCAGCCTGCTGGCGGCGTGGCGGCCCGACGCGCGCTTCGTGGTGCGCGGCGCGATCCGCTCCAGCTACGCGCGCCCTGCGTTCGACCAGCTGGCCGGCCCGACGCGGCGCAGCGGCGAGAACGACGGCGCACAGGTGACGATCACCGAACCGAACCCGGATCTGAAACCCGTGGAGGCATGGAGCTACGATCTCGGCGTCGAATATTACGGCGGCACCGGGCGCTATGCGCAGGTGGCCTTGTACCACAAGGATCTGTCGAACATCCTGGTGCCCACCGGCACGCGCTCGATCGCGCAGACGCCGCAACAGGTCGGCAACCAGACGATCGTGCTGGTCCGCCCCGCCAACGGGCGCGGCGGCAAGGCGACCGGGATCGAGGCGTCGGGACGCTTCACGCTGGGCGACATGGTGTCCTCCTCGCTGCTCAGCGGGGTCGGCATCGGCGGCAACGTGACGTGGCAGAAGACCGAGGCGACGTACCAGATCGCGGCCGACGACCTGCGCACCTCGCGGCTGCCGCAGGCGCCGAACCTGATCTACAATGCCGAATTGTTCTACGCCGCCGGACCGATGCGCGCGAACCTGTGGTACAATTACACCGGCAGCGTGCTGGCCAGCGTGCAGGACAGCCAGCCCGACATCTACGTCCAGCCGCTGAAGGAACTGAACTTCGGCCTCGCCTTCGCCGCGACCGATCATCTGGAAATCGGCGTATCGGCGCGCAACCTGCTCGATCAGGCGAGCAACTGGACGACGGTCGGCCCGTCGGAACGCTACATCGCGCCCGATCGCAGCGGCGGCTATCTGAAAACCGGCCGCGTCTTCCAGCTCAGCCTGACGATGACGCGGTAAGGGGCTGCTGCGAACGCGATCACCGGTCGGCGGCCCCGTGCCTGCGCCCGCGCCCGTGATCGTGATCGTGATCGCGCCCGAGATCGTCACCCCGGGTACGACCCGGGGTGACGCTTCTGCGATCCGGACGGCCGCGTCCCCGGACTGGCATGACAGCGGGTCGATCCGTCATCGCGAGCGCAGCGAAGCAACGACGAACATCCGGATCGACCCGATGCGATACACCCGGTCCCCTCACCCGGGCCTGACCCCGCGGTCCCGCTTCTCCGCTGCGGCAAGCAAGCGGCAGGATCGAAGCCGCCGGCTTGTCCTTCCGGAGTACAGCCCCGGCGCGAACCGCGGAGCAACCGTCATTGCGGGCGCAGCGAAGCGATCCAGTGCCGGACCGGAACGCCCTCGATCGCTTCGCCGCGCCCGCACCGACGCGCCCCCACCAAGGATAATGCCATGACGCTTCGACGCACGCTGCTGGCCATCGCAACGGCCGCTACGATCGCCACCCCCGCGTTCGCCGCGCCGCGCCGCGCACCCACACCCGCTCTCAGGGTCGAACGCGTGGTGATGGTCATGCGCCACGGCGTGCGCGCGCCGATCGACGGCGAGGTGCCCGCCGGCACGCTGACTGCCGCGCCGTGGCCGGCATGGCCGGTCGCCGCCGAACAGATGACCCCGCACGGCATGCGCGCGATGGCGGTGCGCGGGCGCGCCGACCGCGCATGGCTGGCCGCGCGCAGCGTCGTGCCGGCGACCGGCTGCCCCGACCGCGTCCGCGTCTGGACCAACGTCAGCCAGCGGACGATCGACAGCGGCACCGGCTTCGTCGCCGGCTTCGCGCCCGGCTGCGACATCGCGGTCGGCCGCCGCGCGCCGGGCGAAGTCGATCCCCTGTTCGAGGCGCTGCGCGCGCGCACCACCGGTTTCTCGCCAGCCGCGGCTATCTCGGCGATCGAAACCTTCACGGGGGGGATGGATCGGCTGGTACGCGAACACCGCGCCGAATTGCGCCTGCTCGACCGCGTGCTGGGGTGCGCGCAGCCGATGTGCAGCCCCGGCGCACCCGCCGGATTGCGGGTCAGCGACGACGGCCACGGCGTGGAGCTGACCGGCCCGATCCGTCGCAGTTCCGGAATCGCGCAGGTGCTGTTGCTTGAAAAGGCGGAAGGAATGCCGGTGGTCGGCTGGGGCCGCGTGACGCCGGCGACGCTCGAACGGCTGGGCGTGCTGCACGCCGCGCTGTTCGACGTCTTCACCCGCTCGCCCTATATGGCCGCGCATCAGGCCGGGCCGCTGGGCCGCCGCGTGATCGCCGCGCTGACCGATGCGAACGGCCCCGCGTTCGACCTGCTTGTCGGACATGATACCAACGTCACCGCGCTGGCGGCCGCGCTGCGCGTCGACCTCGTCTCGCCGGGCTATGCGCGCAACGACACCGCCCCGGCAGGGACGCTGGTACTGGAATTGCTGCGTAACGGGCGGACGGACGCGCGCACGGTGCGGCTGTCCTATCGCACGCAGACCCCGGCCGAACTGGGACAGCTGGGGAGCCGCGTGACGACCACGCCGATGACGGTCCCCGGCTGCACCCGGCTCTGCCCGCTCGATCGCTTCGCGGCGCTGCTGTCGTCGCACCTCGCGCCAGTGTCGCAGTCGTCGGTACCGCGACACTAACGTCAGGGATCGACGTAGTTTTTCCCGAACCGCGCCGCTAGCGCCAGCGCTTCCTCGGGCAGCAGCGCCGCGCCTTCGGTCGCACCCACCGCGACCGCGTCGCGCGCCCGGTCGAACAGCGCGACGCACCGCCGGTCGTTGAACCGCGAGGTATAGAGGATGCCGTCCGCGCCGGTCGCCGCATGGATCTCCGCGCCGATCGCCTGTGTCCGCCGGTAATCGCTGCCGTGCAATTCGGTGAACGACAGCCCGTGCGCCGACACGCCGGCATCGACCAGCGGATAGACGCGCAGCGCGCGCGTCGCGACCAGCTCGCTGCGCACGCGCACCGCGACGTCGCTGGCCAGCACGTCGGTGACGGTCGGCACCCGCACCAGCGTCTCGCCGAAGGCGGTTTCCAGATCGAGCGCCAGATACAACAACTTATACCCGCCCGCCGGATCGTCGTAGCGCTGCAGCGGCACCGCGCCGGTCGGCCCGAAGAACGACGGCGACAGCGATGCGCGGTGGATGCGGTGAAACACCGTCCCCTCGCGCAAGCGTCGCAGCCGCAACATCGGTGCGCGCGTCAGGCCGCCCAGCCCGCCGCCAGCGCCGCCAGCCGCGCGCGCGTGTCGGCGTCCACACCCCGCCCCAGCAGCTCGAACACCGAGGCCGGCGCGTCCCCGAACCCGTCGAGCGGCGCGGCGAGCAATTGCAGCTGCCCCCACGGGTTCATGTCGTCCAGCGCGTCAAGGATCGGCTTCAGCCCCGGCACCGCCGCCCCGTCGCGGAACTGCGCCGCGGGATAGCGGATCTCATTGCCGTACGGCACACCCAGAATCTGCCGCCGTTGCCGCTGCTTGTCGATCGCCGCCGCGGTCACCCCCAGCAGTTCGGCGACTTCCGCGCGCCCGTACATGCCGCCCGCGCGCTCGGCCAGTTCGGCCCGGAACCCCGCGGTCCGCGCCCGCGCCGCCCGCTCGGCCGCCAGCCGCTCGGGCGGCACCGGCGCGAGATCGCGCGGCGCGATCGCCAGCGCCTCGCGCGCGTCCTGCGCCCCGACGATCGCGGCCAGCGTCTCCTCGCTGGCGCTGTCCAGCGCGCGCGCCACCGCCTCGGTCAACGCCTGCATCGCACGGCGGCGCAGCGTGTCGGGGGTGGCGATATGCCGGGCGAGCGCGGTCATGAACTGTCCTTCCTGTCCGCGATATAGATTACACGGACAGGAAGGACAAGATGCGGAGGGCGCCCAGGGTCTTACAGCCCCAGCTTGAAGCCGGCGCGGAACATGCGGCCGTAGATGCCGCTGCCGCCCTGCACCGGGTTGTACAGGTTGGCGCCGTACGTCACCGGGTCGATCGGCGGCATGCTGTCGAACAGGTTCAGGACGTTGACGTAGAAGCTGGCGCGATCGGTGACCTTCACGCTGCCGGTCAGGTCGAGCGTGATGTAGCTGTCGACGTCGCACGGCACGTAGCCGGGGTTCATCTTGCAATCGCCGCGCACGCCGCCCTGGTCTTCCGCCGAAAGATTGTAGCCGTCGAAATATTGCGCGGTCGCGGTCAGCGAGAGGTCGCGCAGGTTCAGGGTGTTCTGCCACGTACCACGCCAGCGCGGCGTGCCCGACCCGGCGGTCAGGTTATAATTGCCGATCGTGCCCTGATATTCCTGCTTCGATCCGTCAGCGAATTCGGTCGACAGCTCCAGGATCAGGCTGGCCTGCGCCGAGGAGGTGAAGCTGACGTTCTCGGCGACGTCGAAGGTGCCGGTCGCGCTGAAATCGATGCCCTGCGAACGGATCGTGTTGGCGTTGACGTAGCTGGCCTCGACGAACGCGATGCGCGGGCGCGCGCCGGCGAAGCTGGGGTCGATCGCATCCGGGATCACCGCGAAGCCCGCCGGGATCGCATCGCCGGCATTATAGGCGTCGATCGCGGCCTGGTTGTCCGCCGCGGCGATCGCGTTGGTCTTCTTGATGTTGAAATAGTCGACCGTGAAGGTGAAGGCGCGCGTCGGCTCGAAGATGACGCCGGCGGTGAAGCTGCGCGACTTCTCGGGATCGAGGTTCGGGGTGGCACGCGTCGTCTGCCCGTAGGACGAGTTGCGGATATAGGCCGGGCACGACGTGAACGTCTCCTGCGTACAGCCGTATTGCGCGAGGAAGCCGTCCGAATAGGTGGCCGGCGCGGCGTTGACGAACCCGCTGGTCGGCAACGAATTGGCCTCGCCGAAGCTGGGGATGCGGAAGCCGCGCGAATAGGTGCCGCGCACCGCGAACTGCCGGAACGGCGTGAACTTCGCGCCGAACTTCGGCGAGAACGCCTGCTGCCCGCTCGAATATTTGTCGTAGCGGCCCGAGGCGTTGAGCACGAGCTGGTCAAAGACCGGCGCGTTCAGCTCGCCGAACGCCGAATAGACCGAGCGATTGCCGTTCACGCCGAAGCCGTTGAGCACGAAGTAACGATCGGTCGGCCCGTTGAAATCGGGGTTGGCGCTGGGCGCGTTGATCGATTCGTAGCGATAGGCGAGCCCCAGCCCGAGCTGGAGCGGACCACCCGGCAATTGCGCCAGCGAGCGCCCGACCGTCGCCTGCACCTGCATCAGGTCGGACTCGGCGTTGTTGACGTTGTCCGGCGACAGGAAGCCGTTCTGGCGATCGGTGTTCGCGAACGGATCGACGAAATTGTAGCTGCCCTGCGCGATCGCGGTCAGCAGGTTGTCGATGCGGACATAGCCCTGCTGGAGCCGGCGCAGGTCGGTGTGCATCGCGGTGGCGTCGACCGCATAGTCCCAGGTATCCGCGACACTGCCCTTGATGCCGACCGCGGCGCGGTACACGCGGCTGCGCGTCTCGTCATACTGGCGGATGCTGGGCAGACGCCCGACGATCCGCGCGACCTGACCCTGCGCCGCGAACGGATTGTTGGGGTTGAGCGTGCCGTTCGCCGCGGTGCAGCCGGTGCCGAGCCCGTTGGCCGAGCCGACGCCGCCCGCGCAGGTATAGACCGGCAGCGTGAGCTGGAACGAGCCCGGCGCGAACGACGGGCCGGTGCCGCCGGTGCTGAAGCGCGGGAAGTCGATCCCGGCATTGGCATTGGCGCGGATGATCCCCAGCCCGCCGGTGTAGCCGACGCGGCTCTGCTGGAAATTGAACATCGCATAGGCCTCGGCATTATCGCCGACGCGCGCGGTGAAACGCGCCGAGCCGCCGAAGCGCTCGATCTTCGGCGCGATCACGCCGTCGTTGTTGACCAGGTCGTCCTGGCACACGCTGTTCGGCGCGGCGGCGTTGACGAGGTTGCCGTCCTCGTCGGTGCGCGCAAGGTCCGCGGCGGACAGCGTGTAGCCGGGACCGCGCGTGCAGCCGAGCGCGGGGTTCAGCTGCTGGTAGCGGCCCTGCGCGTCGGTGTTGGTGCCGTCGAACGGGCGGACGTACAGCGTGCCGCCGGTGTTGAACACGCCTTCGGAGAAGGTGTAGCCGCCATTGCCGTCCAGCCCGTTGACGACGTTGTTCGGCCCGCAATTGCCGTCGTTGCAGATCCGGCGCTGGTCGCTGGTGTTGTAGGGATAGCCGCGGTCGCGGTTATAGAGCGGGTTCTGGTTCAGGTAGAAGCCGCTGACATAGGCGTTATAGCCGTTATCATCGAGATCGCCGGTGCCCGCGATCAGGCTGAGCCGCTGGTTCGCGCCGTCGCCGCGCTCGGTGATGCCCGCCTCGACGCGCCCGCCGATCCCCTTGTACTGGCGCTTGGTGATGATGTTGACGACGCCCGCGATCGCATCCGCGCCATAGCTGGACGATGCGCCGTCGCGCAGCACCTCGATCCGGTCGACCAGTTCGTCGGGGATCGTGTTCAGGTCGACGAAGTTGCGCGTGCCGTCGTCGGACAGCGGGTAATAAGCGGCGCGCAGCCCGTCGAACAGCACCAGCGTCGAATTGGTCGACAGGCCGCGCAGCGACACCGCCGACGCACCGCCCGCGAACGCGCCGTTGGCGCTGAACGAGTTGGTCAGCGCCGGGCCGTTGTTGAAGGTCAGCTGCTGGATGCCCTCCTGCGCGGTCTGCACGCCGCGTTGGTCGAGCGCCTCGGCGCTGACGGTCGTCACCGGCGACGGCGTCGCGCGATCGGTGGTGCGCAGGATCGAGCCGGTGACGACGATGTCGCCGCCGGTGTTGCCCCCGGTATCGTCGGCGCCGTCAGCGACCGGCTCGACCGGGCTTTGCTCGACGGGGGCGGGCGGCTGCGTCGTCGACTGCGCCGGGGTCTGGTCCTGCGCGAACGCGGGGGTGGCGAACAGGACGGCAAGCGCGAGCGCGGAACAGCCGACCCCGTGGCGCAAGGCTGCGCGCGTCGAAGCGATATGGGTCACGATGATCTCCCTGATCCACCCGCGCGGCATCGGACAACCGGCGGACGTATTGTGTCGTCGGGCCGACGCCGAAGCGTGGCTAGATTGTTGCGAGAAGACGATCTTTTCTTATGATTGTAAATAATACCCGCACGTCGGCCCATCGCGCTTTCGGCACGTTTTAACGACAGTGATACTGACCTGGATTGAAGGAGCGCACGCGCCGCTGCCCGGCGTCATCCGGCTGTCGCCGAAACGCCACACACCCGTCGTTGTCACGGCCAGGTAACGCAAATCGCGCGATACCGTCATCGAACCCGGCCATGCCCCGCCTCGTCACGGACCGGCATCGATGCCGGCCGATAACGCTCGGGGGAGCATCATGCCGATCATCCGTTCCGGCACCCGCATGATCGCGGGTGTCTCGCTTGTCGCCCTGGCGGCAGCCGCCCTGCCCGCAGCCGCCGCGCCCGACGATGCACCCGCCGGCGCCGTCGCCGCGGTAGCGGGGCCGAGCGTGTCGGGGCACGTCTACGACGCGACCGGCGCGGCGCTGCCCGGCGCGCGGATCGCGGTAGAGGGTACGGCCGCGCAGGCGACCACCGATTTGCAGGGCGGCTTCACGATCGCCACCCCCGATGCGGACGGATCGGTCACGCTGCTGATCGACTATCTCGGCCGCCCGCCACAGACCGAGGCGGTGACCGCGGCGCAACGCGGGCGCGACGTCGAGATCACGCTGCCCTCCGCCGGCGAGAGCAACGGCGACATCGTGGTGCGCGGCGCGTCGCTGCTCGACAATACCGCGCGCGCGCTGAACCAGCAGCGCACCGCCGACAACACGATCACCGTCATCTCCGCCGATGCGATCGGGCGCTTTCCCGATCCCAACATCGCCGAAGCGCTGCAACGCGCGCCCGGCGTCGGCATCGAGCGCGACCAGGGCGAAGGCCGCTACATCAACGTGCGCGGCGCACCGTCCGAATGGTCGGCGATCTCGGTCGACGGCATCCAGATCCCGTCGGTCGACCCGACGACGCGTGCGGTCGACCTCGACACCCTGCCATCGGACATCGTCGCCAATCTGGAGGTGACGAAGTCGCTGCTGCCGTATCAGGATGCGGATTCGATCGGCGGCGCGGTGAACATCACCACGCGATCTGCCTTCGATCGCAAGGGCTTCTCGCTGACCGGCATGGCGGGCGCCAGCTACAACCAGTTCGGCAAGGGCAGCGACTATCGCGCGTCGGGTGCGGTCAGCGACCGGTTCGGCGCGGACCGCCAGTTCGGGCTGCTGCTGTCGGGCAGCTATTCGTTCACCCACCGCCGTCCCGACAATGTCGAGAATGCGTGGACGCCGACCGCGGCGGGACTGCGCGTGACCGAGACGCTGTTCAAGGATTACGACACCAAGCGTGAGCGGATCGCCGGCACCGGCGCGTTCGAATGGCGCCCGGCGGACACGACGCGGATGTGGGTGCGCGGCACCTACGCCCGGTTCGAGGACGACGAGTTCCGCGACCGGATCGGCATCACCTGGAATGCGGGCAATGCCGCGCCGGTCGCCGGGTCGACCGACACCGCCGCGACATGGGGCAACACGCGCATCGAGAAGCAGGTGCGCCACCGCGTGCAGGTGAACGAGATCTGGACCGCGACCACCGGTATCGAGCAACGGCTGGGCGACGGGCAGGTGCGCGCCGACGTTGCGTATAGCGAAACGTCGCAGACCTATCCGCGCCGCGACGAATTGCTGTTCCGGTCGTCGTTGCGCCCGACCCTGTCGTACGATGTCGGCGGCGACGCGGACCTGCCGCGCTATTCGCTGTTCACCAGCAACGAGCATCTGCAGGCCGATCGCTACGCGTTCCGCGAGAATGCGTATCGGGCCAATACGACGAAGAACGACGAGTTCACCGCACAGGTCCGCATGGACATTCCCCAGCCGCTGGGCAGCGGCAGCGCGACGCTGTCGGCCGGCGGCAAGTACCGCGCGCGCAACATCCGCGCCGACGAGGAACGGTTGCGCGATCAGCGCGCGTCCGCCGCGCCGTCGCAATCGCTGGCGGGGCTGCTGTCCGACGAGGAATCGCGCAACTTCGATTATGCGCTGGGCGACCGGTTCGACACCGGGCTGGCCGACGCCTATTTCGACGCGACCCGGGCGGCGGCGCAACGCCGGCTGCCGCAATCGGTCAGCGCCGACTATCGCGCGACCGAGCAGATCCTGGGCCTGTTCGGGATGGGCAAGTTCGCGTTCGGCGACACGACGCTGATCGCCGGGCTGCGCGTCGAGGCGACCGATTTCGGCAGCACCGCGCCCAGCGTCGCCCGGGACGGCACGATCGGCACCGCACGCGGGCAGAGCAATTACACCGACTTCTTCCCCAATCTGACGCTGCGCCAGGCCTTCACGCCCAATCTGATCGCGCGCGTCGCCCTGACCCGCGCGATCAACCGGCCCAACTTCCCGCAGATCGCCCCGCGCGTGCTGGAAGCGACCGAGGGCAACACGATCCGGGTCGAGTTCGGCAACCCCGATCTGCGCCCGACGCTGTCGAACAACGTCGATGCCGGCGTCGAATATTACATCCGCCCGCTGGGAGTGATCGCGGTAAACGGCTTCTACAAGGACCTGAGCGACTATCGCTACAACGTCAGCGGGTTCGGCACCTACAATGGCGTGGCGGGCGCGATCCTGAGCCGTCCGGCCAACGCGCGCGAGGGCAAGCTATACGGCGTGGAAGTGAATTGGCAGCAACAGCTGGCGTTCCTGCCCGGCGTGCTGGGCGGGTTCGGGGTGTTCGCCAACTACACCTACACCGCGGGCGACGCGCGCTTCGATGCGCCGTTCGGCGGGCGCACGCGGTTCCGCCTGCCCGGCCAGTCCAGGCATATGTGGAACGCGAGCGTGTTCTACGAACGCGGGCCGGTGAACCTGCGCCTCGCCTATACCAAGCGCAGCGATTACCTCGACGAGATCAATGCCGACGTGCCGGCGCTCGACCTGTATTGGGAAGGCCGCGGGCAACTCGACGCGACCGGCAGCGTGCAGCTGGCGCCGGCGATCAACCTGTTCGTCGAGGGCAAGAACCTGACCAACTCGGCCGGCGTCCGCTATTACGGCGAACGGCAGCGCGTCTACGAATATGAGAAGTTCGGTTATACGATCTTCGGCGGCGTGCGGGTGAAGCTGTGAAGGTGCTGGTCCCGCTGGCGTTGCTGGCCGGCTGCGCGACGGCGACGCCGACGCCCGACGTCGTGCCGAACGTCGCGGCCAGCGCGGAAACCGATCCGGTCGCGACCGCCGACGATGCCGCGGACGATCCCGCGATCTGGCGCAACCCGCGCGATCCGGCGCGGAGCCTCGTGATCGGCACCGACAAGCAGGCCGGGGTCCACGTCTACGACCTGAAAGGCAAAAGGCTGTCTTTCACGCCCGCCGCGCGGCTGAACAACGTCGATCTGCGCGACGTGCGGGGTCGCGTGATCGTCGCCGCCAGCGACCGTGCCGACACCGGCGTCGCGCATGTCGCGTTGTTCGCGCTCGACACGGACAATGCCCGGCTGGCACCCTTGGGGCGACATCGCGCCGGTGCCGGAGAGGCTTACGGCATGTGCCTGTGGCGACGCGCGCGCGACGGTGCATTGTTCGGGTTCGTGGTGATGAAGGACGGGCGGATCGACCAGGTCGCGATCGATCTTGCGGCACCCGCCCCGCGCCTTACCACGGTACGTTCGATGAAGCTCGCCAGCCAGGCCGAAGGCTGTGTCGCCGACGACCGTACCGGTATGCTGTACGTCGCCGAGGAAGACGTCGGGCTGTGGCGTTTCGCCGCCGACCCGCGCGCACCGGTGACGGGCACGCCGGTCGCGCGCGTCGACGGGCGAACGCTGGTCGCGGATGCCGAAGGGCTGGCGCTGGCACCACACGGGCGCGACGGCGGGTGGCTGGTCGCGTCGAGCCAGGGCGACAACGCCTATTCGCTCTATCGCCTGCCCGGCGTCACCTATGCCGGGCGTTTCCGGATCGCCGGTGGCACGGTCGACGCGACCAGCGAAACCGACGGCATCGAACTGGCGCTGGGCGATTTCGGACCGGAATATCCCAAGGGGCTGTTCGTGGCACAGGACGGCGACAACGCACCCGACACGCAGAACTTCAAATATGCGAGCTGGGCCAAGGTGCTCAAGGCACTGCGGCTGCGCTAAGCCGCCGGTCGCACGTCATCCCAGCACGGCCCCCGCGATCGTCACCCGGTAAGGGAAGCGCGTCGGGGTCGGGAATGCCGTATCGCCGTTCCACCCCAGCGGCTGGTAGACATAGGGCGTGGCGGTGACCGCAAGGACGTAGCGGCGGCCGGCGACCACGGGCAGTTCGGCACTGGCCGTCCCCGCTTCGTCGACGACGCCCATCGTGCTGTACGTCGCACGACCCGCGGCGTCGATCGCGACGATGCGGAACCGCCACGCCGACTGCGCCGCCTGCGGATCGCCGGTCAGGCGCACCGCGACGCTCGTCGCGCCGCTTGCCGGGGCAAGGCGGATCAAATGCGTGCCATATTGCAGCAACGGCCGATCGGCGGGCGAGCGATAGTCGCCGGCCGCACTCCCCGGCGACAGCGCGGCATAACGCTCGGTCGCCGGCACCCTGCGCGCATAATCGAGCAGCGCCTTGCCCATCTGGAAGTCCCCAGCCGCCAACCGCGCGCCGAACCCGCCCATGAAGTCCGCGAAGCTGCGCCAGCCGTTCGGAAACGCGCCGCTCGCCTGTCCCAAACGGACGATCGCCTCCATCTGGTCCTCGCGGCTGCGCCCGCCGGGTTCGCGCAGATTGTCGGTCCAGATCCGCCACCACAGCGGGCGGGTGGCATCCGCCTCGTGCAGCGCGACCAGCCACGGCCAGTTGGCATAGCGCAGGTCGGACAAGGTCGGCCCCTTCTCCAGCTGCGCGAGATAGCCCGACACCTGATCGCCACCGTTCAGCGACAGCGATACGCTGTTCCATTCGGCATAGCTTTCCCACGCCGGGCCGACCGACGGCCGATCGCGGAACCCGCCGGTATAGGTGGAGATGACGTGCGAGAATTCGTGGATCAGCGTCGTCGAGCCGGGCTGGAGATATGTGCTGCTCATCCACATCGCATCCGACGCGCTGGCCCCGCAATCGCCGCGGTCCCCGCCCGAGACCCATGGCAGCCCGGTGCCACAGATGTACAGGTTCACCCGTTTCGGCGCGGCATCCGCGAGATAGGGCAGCGGCGCGTCGAGCAAGTGGCGGTTCAACAGCCAGACCTGTTCCGCCCACGCACCGGTATCGCGCAGCATGTCGTCCCACGACGCGCCCCGCCCGGCCTGATGGGTGTAGCTGAACCCGGTGCGATCGGTGCCATACCAGATGCTGAAATGCTGCGTGTGGTAGACGCCGAGCCGCCCGGCCGTGACGTCCGCCGCGCTTGCCCGACCGAATTGATAATCGATGGCATGGCTGCGCGTGTCGGCGGCCAGCGGGTGTTCGGCGGTTCGCGCGTCGATCTCCGCGATATCGCCGGCAGCGAACGATCCCGCCTGGAACGAGCGCCGGCAACCGTCGGCCATTTCCAGCACCACCGTTCGCCGCGAGAAATCGGCATCGCGCCCGAACGCGACGACCAGCCGCGCATCGAAGGGCGCACCCGCGGCGCGGCCCGGATCGTCGGCGCGCCCCGCATCGGCATCGGTGTCGAGCGGGGTCCAGCGGCGCAGCGCACCGGGCGTACCCCAAGGCTGCCAGGTCGACGCGGTGACGCACGGTGCCGCGGCGGGCGGCGTCGGGGTCGGCGCAGGCGTCGGGGCAGGTCCCGGCGTCGCGGTGGGGACGGGTACCGCCGCGACATCGCCGTCACTGCCGCCCCCGCCACAACCCGAGAGCAACAGCGCCAGCGTCCCTAAAGCGGCGCGGCGACGACAAGCATGGATTCCGATCATGCCCGCCGTCCTATCCCATGATAGTTTACAGCATGTTTACAAAACCGGCTTCCCCCAGGCCGACGGGTCGAAGCGCCCCCCGTGCCGGTCAGACGATATGCATCATGCCGATCGCCTCGTAACGATATGATCCGCTGCCCATCGCATGCACGTCACCGGCACCGTCCCACGGGTCGAAGCTCGCCGCATGCGCCGCCTCCGCGCCGAAGCCGAGCTTCAGCAGCGCCAGTTGCGGATCGTGGTCGGTCGGGCGATCGCCGCCGAATTCTGCGTTCAGGTGCACCGCGTCGAACGATGCGCCGTCCAGCAGGCCCCCGGTGACCAGCATGTTGTCCAGCGCCTGCGCATTGCCCTGGAACATGTAGCTGTAGCGCTCCTCCTCGGGCAGCAGCGAATTCAGGTTGGTGAACTTGCCGCCCTGCGCCGGATCGGTCAGCTGGGTCTGCGCCTGCTCGAAATAGAAGCCGTTCCAGTCGCCCATGATCGCGACGTTGAGCAACGGGTCGGCGGCCAGCCGGTCGTTGACCCATGCCTTCACCCCCGCGGCCTGCGCGGTGCGCGACGTGTCGCCGGCATCGAACGGCGGCGGGGTGACGCCCCACAACGGATCGCTGCCGCCGCGCGAGGTGAAGTGGACGTTGATCGTCGTCACCTGCTCGCCGTTGAAATCGAACGTGGCCGCGAGCGGCTTGCGGCTGTTGGCATAGGCGTCGCCGGCGATCAGCGTCGCGCTGCCCGCGACGTAATCGACGCGGTCGAGATTGTAGAGGTAACCGTTGCGGATGTTGCCGCCCGGCTCGCCGCCGGTGGTGCCCGCGCTCGTCGGCGCGACCTCGACATAGCCGTAGCGCCCGCCGTCGATGGCGGCGATCGCATCGATCAGCCCCTGTGCGGTCGCCTGTCCCGACAGGTCGCTGCCGTTGCCGGCGCCATCGGCGTCCTGGATCTCCTGCAACGCGACGATGTCGGGCGCCTGCAGATTGTAGACGATGTTGCCGGCCAGCACGTCGAACTTGCCGTCGCTGCTGTCGAGGTTCTCGACATTGTAGGTCGCGATCGACAGGTGCGTCGCGTCGCCCTTCAGCGCGGTCACTTCCTTCGCCAGCGTGACGTCCTTCGTCACCGACACCGCCTCGGTCACGATCACCTCGTAGGTGGCGTTGGCGTAATTGACGACGCCCGTCACGCCCGAGAGCCGGTCGCCGATGCTGTAGGCGGGTTCGAAACCGTCGAAGACCGCCGCGTCGCGCTGGATCTGGATCTTCTCGGGATTGTAGTCGCCCGGCGAGATCGTGATCCCGCCGCGCGCGTTGACGCCGGACGCGCCCTCCCCGCCCGCGACGACCACGTCGGTTTCGCGCCACTGGTCGGCGGTGGTGTTCGACACGACGTGCGGGGTATCGAGCGTGACGCGCATTCCCTCCAGCGCTTCCCAGAACGCGATGCCGTCGGTGATCGCCTGCGTCGGCGGGGTCAGACCGCCCGGCCCGACCAGCGTCGCCTCCGGCAGGTCGTCACCGGTGGTCTCGACGGTGATCGACGTCGGGTTGAGCTGCGTCACGGTCAGCCCGCCGGTGCCGGCGCGGAATTCGCTTACCCGGCCCTCGATCGACAGCGTGTCGCCCAAGAACACGTTCTGCGGCGCCGCGGACGTGAAGACGAAGATGCCGTCCGAGGTGGCGGCGTCGCCGTCGCCGTCATCCTGGATGTAGAAGCCGTTGCTGTCGATCGCGGTCACGATGCCGCCGGTGTGCACCGTCTGCCCCTCGTACGCCGAGCGCGCGGCGCTGCCCTGGATTTCGCCGATCGACAGCTGCGCGATATCGTCGTTGCGGATCGTGCCGGTCGCGACCGCACGGTCGACGGTCGCGCCGCCGCTGGCGTTCGACAGCGTGACGGCGAACGTCTCGTTGCGCTCGGCCAGCATGTCGCCGGCCACGGCCAGGCGGATCGTCGCGCTGGTCTGCCCGTCGGCGAACGCCACCGTGCCCGCAAAGGCGGTGCCGGCGGCGAAGTCGCCCGCATCCGCACCGTCCACGCCGCCCGGCAGCGTCACGCTCCATCCGGCCTCGACCGCGCCGCTGCTGCCGCCGACCCGCGACACGGTGAAGGCGATGTCGTGCGTGCCGGCGTCGCCCTCGGTGGTGGTGGCGTCGGCGATCGACAGCACGCCCGGCTGCGGCGCGCCCGCGCCGCTGCTGGTGACGCGGATATCGTCGATCCCCACCCATTCGTCGCTGCCCACCGCATTGGTGGTGATGACGCGTACCTGCAACGTCGCCACGCCGTTCGCCGCGTCGGGCAGCGTGACGTCGATGCGGCTTTCCTGCGTCGCGGTGCCGGCGGTGGTCGCATCGGCGATATAGGCGGACGGCAGGTCGATCCACGCCGCGGTGTCGGACAGGCGATACTGGACCGCGACCTGCTGGACCGCATTGTCGGCGCCGCCGTCGATATCGCGCACCGTGGCGGTGAAGCGCACGTCGCTGCGCGCGCGGGCGTCGAGGTAGAAAGCGAGATACGGCGCGTCGGCGGTGCCCGAGCCCTGCAACGCCACGACCGGGTTGGCGATCTGGAATTCGGCGATGCCGCCGTTGGTGATCGCGGTGCTGGTCTGGTTCGCGATCACGTCGACCACGTCGCTGCTGCCGGCGAGGTCACGCGGATCGGTGCCGGTGCGCGTCGTCAGGTCGTCGCCGCGGAAGCCCATGATGCCGGGAACGCGGCTCCAGTCATCGTCCTGCGAGATGAGCGATGCGTCGCTCCAGTCCTGGACCAGGTCGCCCGCACCAAGGTTCCAATATTGCGTGCTCACGTCGCATCCCCCGTTAACCCGTTCCGTTAGCGAAGCGCCTAGCCAGCGATCATGACAGAGCGGTTGCAGATCAAGGGCCTGTCTCGCGACGCGCCTGTCGCGTGACTGCAACATCGCGCTGATAGGCGCCGGGCGTTCACGAAGATTAACGGGGGTTTGCGGATCATGAAGCGGATGATGATGGCGGCGGCGCTGGTCGTCGCGGGCACGGCGTCGGTTCCGGCGCAGGCGGCAACCTATAGCTACGACGGTGGCGCGCGTTCGGTGGGGATCGCCGGCACCGGGCCGATCGGCCAGTCCTTCGCGATGGTCGGCACGACGCTGTCGTCGTTCGGCTTCCAGCTTCAGACCATCAATTCCACCGACAACGCCCCGCTGAACTTCACACTGTACGATGGCGAGGGTCTGGGCGGCATCGCGTTGAAGCAGATCAGCATCACCGCGCCGGGCAGCGCGCTGCGCACCGCCTTCTGGCAGGACATCGACCTTGGCGGGCTGTCGCTGACCGACGGACGGATCTACACTGCGGCGCTCACCACCGGCACGACGCGGCTGGCGGTGATGTACGGGCCGGGCACCACCGGCACCGTCGATGCCTATGCGGGTGGACGATTGCTGACCGGCATCGCGCTGCCGACCAGCAACCGCAGCTGCACCGCCGGGCTGTGCGACGCCAACTTTCGCTTCACCAGCACCACGCCGATCGGCGGCGCGGTGCCGGAGCCGGCAACCTGGGCGCTGCTGACGCTCGGCTTCGGCGCGGTCGGCTATACGTTGCGGCGCACGCGGGGCACCCGGCTGTCGCGCCGGTTGGTGTAGGGAAGCGGGGGAGCGTCATGGCTCCCCCCCCTGCCCCGTCCGTCCCGGCAAAACGCGCGGCCGGTATCAGGCGAAGTCGCCGAGGTCCTCGGCCGGTTCCTCGGGAAGATCGACGGGCGTCTCGTGCTCGTCGTCGTGCGGCAGGTCGTCGGGATCGATCATGGCGGGGCTCCGGTTGCTCGTGCCACTGTCAACGCGGCGCACGGCGATCGGGGCCCCTGCCCGCGCGGCTCAGTCGCCGATCGGGCTTTCGCCGTGCTTGCGCAGCACGTCGTTGAATGCCTCCGCCATCAACGCCTGGAGGCTGCGCCCCTGTCGCCGCGCCAGCATGTGCATCGCCAGCGACATATCGGGCGAGAAGAAGCCGGCGATCTGCTTGCGGCCCTCGCGGCTGACCGGGCGGGCGGGCGGCGCAGCGACCGGTTCGGGAACAGATGCCGCCTTGGCGCGCGGGGCCGGCGCAGCTGCCGGCGGCGGGGTGGCGCCGCGCAGATTGGCGAAACTGGGCTTGCGGCTCATGCGGGCACCTTCTTGCGAAAACGCGGTGTTGGCATGTCGAGTTGTCGACATACCCATTTGTAAAGCTCGCGAACGTCCTGCGCGGCGCGGCCGGCCGGTTCGGTTTCCATGACCGTTCGCCCTTCCGCGCTGGCGTGGCGGAAGGCGGCGCGATCGGGCAGCATCACCGGACACGCCGGCGTGCCATAGCCTTCGACCAGTTCGCCCGCCTCGGCATAGACGCGCGGGGCGTTGGGGCTGCCGGCGGTGAAGACGACGAACGCGGGCTTGCGCAACAGCTGCACCAGCTTCGCGCTGGTCTGGATCGCGGCGAGATCGAACGCGCTGGGACGGCACGGAATCAGCACGAGATCCGCCACCTCCACGGCGGCGCGTGCGGCGCTGTCGGCGTGCGGCGGCGTGTCGATGACGATCACCTTCGCGCCCTGTTCCCCGGCCTGCGCCACCTTGGCGGCAAGCCGCGGGGGCGGGCTGTCGATCACTTCGGGCGGCGCATCCTGTCGCCACGCCGCCCATTGGCTGGCGGTGGCTTGTGGATCGGTGTCGATGATGAGCGAGACCGCGCCCGCGTCCTGCGCCGCGGCGGCGAGATGCAGGGCGAGCGTGGTCTTCCCCGCCCCGCCCTTCTGACTGATGATCGCGATCGTCGGCATGTGTGCCTTTCTACATGTCGCGGTGTCGACATGGCAACATGAATGCGCGTCTACATCGGTGCTTTTCGCAAGCGGGCGCGTGACGGGGTGCGTCGCCCTGCCCCGCACATCGCGGTCGCATGGGCCGGCAGCGTCGGTTTGCACGTTGGCAAGCAAGTTTGCGGCGGGTGGGGAGCGGCGCTTGGCCTGTCCGGGTGGGTGATAAAGCGCGTCGACATGCCGACATGTCGATCGTGCAGTGAGGGAGGTCTCACGCTCGCCGCCACCCTGCCCGGCCCGCTGGTGCGTTGCCGGGTATCCGTGCTGACGCGCGCCTTCCGGCACGCCGTCGATCGGTCGACGTGTCGACATATCGAAATACCGACAGAACGCCGACTGTCGCGCGCCGGCGAGCCGCGACAGCGCGCCGGATCGGGTGATCGGAGCGCGAGGTGGCGCCTGCGTGGTGCCGCATGATTGGCCCGACGTGTCGACATGCCGACACGTCGAGCGTCCCTGCCAGCGGCGCGGCCGGGTCCACCGGGCGATGCGTTCAAGGTGGACGATCGCCGCAACGGCATGTCCGTGGTTGAAGCGCTACGCAAGGGGAGGGGACACGCGCACCGCGAATGTTGCGAATGTTGAGACCTCCGCGCGTACGATGTCCCGGTTTGGGGGTCGGGCAGGGGGTGTGGTGAGCCACGCCGACGCGGCGTGGAGTCCGCGAATGTTGCGAATGTTGAGGCAGTGGCGCAGTGGCGAATGCCCGGCCGCTCGCCGCACGGAGCGGGGCAGGGCAGGGCAGGGCAGGGCAGGGGCCAATCAATCGTCATCGTCGAGAAGCTAGCGCGAAGCCGGCGATGTAGGACAGCTTGCGCATGCCCCACTGTCGACATTCCGACATATCGACATGTCGGTGAGCAGGCCATGACTGCGGGGAGTGGGGGGTTCAGGTGTGGTGGCAGCGCGATGCGCCGTGGCGAAGAGCAGTCGGGCGCGTGGCACCCATGGGTTCGCGGCCGCACGGCCGGGGGCGGGTGGAGGCGGGCGCGTCTCCGGTCCGGCGCGCGCGCATATGCTGACGGGGAAGGGACGCTGCCGAGACCGAGCGTCGGTGAGACGGGCCGGCGCGCGGCACGTTCCGGTATCAGACGCGAGGAGCGGTGCAGCGGCAAGAACGACCGGGCCGTTGCATTTCCGTCTCTGCGGGTATCGGCCCGACGTCGCGGATGCCGGTGCCGACGCGCACCGACACGCGGAACCCCGATCGTCGCATCACGACCGCGCCCGGGGGGCGGGGACGCGGAGCAGGGGGGCGTCACGCCATGCTCCGCCTCGCCGGCCTTGCGGCCCGCTGCCGTGCGGGCGGTGCGCGCATCACCGTCGGCGATGCGCCGTCCTGCCCCTGTCACGCGGCGTGCACATCCCGGCGACATGACAGGTGGACGTGTCGCGGTGTCTACGCGTCGACAGCAACCCAGAGGCTGGCCGTTGCGGACGCCGTAGCGACGCTCGATACGGTTGCTTCGTTCCGCCGGCCTCTCCGTCCGCTGCCGCACAGGCGGAGAGCGCGTCATCGCCGGCGATACATAGACCCGCCCCTGTCACGCGGCGTGCACATCCCGGCGACATGACACGTGGACGTGTCGGGGTGTCGACACGTCAACAGCAGCGCGGAGGCGAGCCTTTGCCACGCCATAGCAGCGCTCGATACGGTCGCAGCGCCACGGCGGCCTTGCCGATCGCTGCCGCACAGGCGAAGAGCGCGTCACCGTCAGCGATGCGTCGTCCTCCCCCTGTCGCGCGCCATGCCCATCCCGACAAGATGACACATCGACGTGTCGGGATGTCGACACGTCAACAGCAGCGCGGAGGCGAACCCTTGCCCACGCCGTAGCGGCGCTCGATACGGTTGCGGTGGAAGTCGGCGCGGCTCAGCACCGCGGCGTCGGGGTGACGTTCGCGGCAATGGGCGAGATAGGCGTCGTAATCGGGAACGCCGACCATCAGCCGCGCGGTCTGGCCGGCGCGACGCCATGCCTTACGCCACCAGTGCATCGCCACCCTCCTGCCCGATTTCCTGTGCGGTCGGCCGCTCGCTGGCGAGCGCACGTCGGGCGACCGCGATGCCATAGCCGACGATCGCCAGCACCAGCACGACGAAGAACGCGCATACCGCGGCGTCGACGCGGTCGTTGAACACGATCCGCGCCATGTCGGCCGGCGTCTTCGCGGGGGCAAGCAGCCGCCCCTCCGCCATGGCGGTCGCGAAGGTGTCGGCATGCGCCAAGAAGCCGATGCGCGGATCGGCGTGGAACAGCTTCTGCCACCCCGCCACCAGCGTGCAGATCAGCAGCCACACCGTCGGTGCGATCGTCACCCATGCATAGCGCTGGCGCTTCATGCGGAACAGGATGACGGTCGCCAGCACCAGCGCGATCGCGGCCAGCATCTGGTTGGAGATGCCGAACAGCGGCCACAGCGTGTTGATCCCGCCCAGCGGGTCGGTGACGCCCTGATAGAGGAACCAGCCCCATGCGCCGACCGCCATAGCGGTGGCGAGCAGGTTGGGGATCAGTTTCTCGGTCGCGCGCATCGCCGGGATCACGCTGCCGAGCAGGTCCTGGATCATGAAGCGCGCCACGCGCGTGCCGGCATCGACGGTGGTCAGGATGAACAGCGCCTCGAACAGGATCGCGAAATGGTACCAGAACGCCATCAACGCCTGCCCGCCGATCACGCGGCTCAGGATGTGCGCCATGCCCACCGCCAGCGTCGGCGCGCCGCCGGCACGGCTCAGGATCGTACGCTCGCCGACATCGCGCGCGATCTGCGACAGCGCCTCGGGCTGGATCGCGAAGCCCCAGTCGCCGATCGCCTTCGCCGCGCTCGCCACGTCGGTGCCGATCAGCGCAGCCGGCGCGTTCATCGCGAAATAGACCGCGGGGTCGAGCACGCACGCCGCGATCAGCGCCATGATCGCGACGAAGCTCTCGGTGAGCATCGCGCCATAGCCGATGAAGCGCAGGTCGCCCTCGGTCGCGATCATCTTGGGCGTGGTGCCGCTGGAGATCAGCGCGTGGAACCCCGACACCGCGCCGCACGCGATCGTGATGAACAGGAACGGGAACAGCGCGCCCGCGAACGCCGGTCCGCTGCCGTCGACGAAGCGCGTGACCGCCGGCATGTTCAGCTCCGGCCGGACGATCAGGATGCCCAGCGCCAGCCCCGCGATCACGCCCACCTTCAGGAAGGTCGACAGGTAATCGCGCGGCGCGAGCAACAGCCACACCGGCACCACCGAGGCGATGAAGCCATAGGCCATCAACGCCAGCGCCAGCGTCGGCCCGGTCAGCGTGAAGACCGGGGCGAGGGCAGGGGAGGCGGCGACATGCTGCCCGCCCATGATCGCCGCCATCAACAGCACGAAGCCGATGCCGGACATTTCGGCGATCCGCCCGGGCCGGACGAAGCGGCCGTAGACGCCCATCAGCAGCGCGATCGGGATCGTCGCGGCGACGGTGAACGTGCCCCAC
The DNA here is from genome assembly GCF_001421995.1 of Sphingomonas sp. Leaf231. Taxonomy (GTDB): domain Bacteria; phylum Pseudomonadota; class Alphaproteobacteria; order Sphingomonadales; family Sphingomonadaceae; genus Sphingomonas. Next base: position 41,604 of record NZ_LMLS01000006.1, on the reverse strand, counting down.
GGGCTATCGGCCAGCGCCTTCACCACCACCAGCGCCAGCACCGCGAGCAGGATGACCATGATCGCGAGCACGCCGACCAGCGCGATCGTGCCGGGCACGCGCCCCATCTCGGTGCGGATCATGTCCCCCAGCGAGCGCGCATCGCGCCGCGTCGAGAAGAACAGGATCAGGAAATCCTGCACCGCGCCGGCGAACACCACCCCGACCAGCAGCCACAAGGTGCCGGGCAGATAGCCCATCTGCGCCGCCAGCACCGGGCCGACCAGCGGCCCGGCACCGGCGATCGCGGCGAAATGGTGCCCGAACAGCACGTTGCGGTCGGTGGGCACGAAATCCAGCCCGTCGGCGCGCCGTACCGCCGGGGTGGCGCGGCCAGGGTCGACCTGCGCCACGCGCGTGGCGATGAACAGCCCGTAGAAGCGATAGGCGACGAGATAGGTGCACAGCGCCGCGGTGACGATCCACAATGCGTTGACCGGCTCGCCGCGCCGCAGCGCCACGACGCCGAGAGCGCCGGCCCCCAGCAGCGTGATCGTGCCCCACAGCAACCATTCGCGTGGCGTTCGCGGCATCAACTGCGCCCGCTCCCCCCTGATCGCCGTCGCCATCGTGCCGCTCCCCGCCCGTTTCTTTCGGCGACCATCGCACCGCGACCCGGGCCACGCCACCCCCCACGGACCTTGATCGCGGGCGCACGCCGCCCTCGGCCGCGTTCGTTGCAAATCCGGTCGGCGCCGTGGACACGCAGCGGTTCACGCCCAGTCTGATCGTCTGTCGACACCATGAAGTGCCATCGAGATCCGGAGCAGTCCCATTGCCGCACCCCGTTCTTGCGAAGATCGACCACGAGAAGCCCTACTTTACCCGTAAGCTGTCGAGACGTTGCCGCGACGGCGATCATGAATGCGAATTACATGTCTGGCTGCCGGTACAGATGATAATGGCGGCTGGGTATCCGCAATCCACATCACCGATATCGGCTTGCCGGCGATCTCCGCCATGCGGGGCGACGATCCGCTCGGCGCACTCCTGAGCGCGGTGGCTTTCACCCGGAATGTCGTCGATGCCCACGATGAGACCTTCCTGTACGGGGATTTCCAGTCGGAAGGCGCGGGCCTGCCGGTGACGCCCGATCGCGGGTTTCCACCCAAGCAACTCGCTGAAATCGAAGCCGAGGCGCGCGCAACCGCCGAAAAGGCCGCGCAGGTCCATCATGATCGACTGATGGCTGATCACGACGAGGACTGACGACCGCCGTCTCACGCCTCGCGATTCCGTCGCGCGCCGGCTATGCGGTCGCTCCGCCGGCGCAAGCCGCCACCCGTTCCATCCGGAGCCCGCATCGATGTCATCCCGCCGTTCCCGTCAATCGCTCGCCTGCATGGCGAGCATCGCCACGCTATTTGCGGCACAGCCCGCGCTGGCCGAGGACGACATACAGGGCTGGGCGGCGGTGACCGCGTCGGGCGCGGTGCGCGGCGACCTGTTCGTGTGGCTGGAGGGGCAGGCGCGCTTCACCGACGATCTGGGCGGCGGCACGCAATTCCTGCTGCGCCCCGCGATCGGCGCGCGGATCGCGCGCGATGCGCATGTCGTCGCCGGTTACGCCTATGTCCGCACCGATCCGCGCGGCGGCACGCTCACCAACGAACATCGGCCGTGGCAGCAGGTGCAGTTCGCCCCCGTCCGGCTGGGCAGCGGCGCGCCGCTGGTCATCAGCCGCACCCGGCTGGAACAACGCATGGTCGAGGGGCGGGACGGCACCGGATGGCGGCTGCGGCAGATGGTGCGGCTCCAGGTGCCGATCGGCCAGCCCGGCGGGTTGCAGGCGGTCGCCACGACCGAAGGTTTCTTCAACCTCAACAACACGCGGTGGGGCGTGCGCGACGGGGTGGACCAGTGGCGGACGTTCGTCGGCATCGGCTTTCCGGTGATGCCCGGCGCGCGGCTGGAGCCCGGCTATCTCAACCAGCGCGTCAACCGGCCCGGTGCCGACCGCGTCAACCACATCCTGAGCGCGACGCTGTTCGTCAGAATGTAGAACGGTCGACGTGTCGACAAAACGACACGTCGACCCACATCCTATGCCGCCTTGTCGAGCGTCGCCATGTCGATGACGAAGCGGTATTTCACGTCGCTCTTCTGCATCCGCTCATAACCGTTTTCGATATCGGCCATGTCGATCATCTCGATATCGGCGACCAGCCCGTGTTCGCGGCAGAAGTCGAGCATTTCCTGCGTCTCGGCGATGCCGCCGATCAGCGAGCCCGCCAGCGCGCGTCGCCTGAACACCAGCGCGCCGACCGAGGGCGAGGGGTGCGGCTCCTCCGGCACGCCGACCAGCGTCATCGTGCCGTCGCGCTTGAGCAGCATCAGGAACGTGTCGAGGTCGTGGCTGGCCGCGACGGTGTTCAGGATGAAGTCGAACGTGCCGGCATGCGCGGCCATCGCGTCGGCGTCCTTCGACACGATCAGGTCGGTCGCACCCAGCCGCCTGGCGTCCTCGCGCTTGTTCGGCGAGGTGGAGAAGACGTACACGTCCGCGCCCATCGCCGCGGCGATCTTCACGCCCATGTGGCCGAGCCCACCCAGCCCGACGATGCCGACCTTCTGGCCCGGCCCGACCTTCCAGTGCTTGAGCGGGGAATAGGTGGTGATGCCCGCGCAGAGCAGCGGCGCGACCGCGGCGAGGTCCTTCTCGTCATGGCCGATCTTCAGGACGAAGCTTTCCTTGACGACGATATGGTCGGAATAGCCGCCGAAGGTATGCCCGCCCAGCACAGGGTCCGGCCCGTTGTAGGTGCCGACGAAGCCGGTGGTCTCGCAATATTGCTCCTCGCCGTCGCTGCACGACGCGCACCGCCCGCAGCTGTCGACCATGCAGCCGACGCCGACCAGATCGCCGACCGCGAACTTCGTCACGTCGCCGCCGACCGCGCGCACGCGGCCGACGATCTCATGCCCGGGCACGCAAGGGTAGAGCGTGCCGTCCCATTCGCCGCGCGCGGTGTGCAGGTCGGAATGGCAGACGCCGCAGAACAGGATGTCGATCGCGACATCGTCCGCTTGCGGATCGCGGCGTTCGAAGGAGAAGGGGGCGAGCGGCGCGTCTGCGGACGACGCGGCATAGCCATAAGCGGTGGTGGTCATGGAAAACCCTTGTGGATCGTAGAAGATGCGGTGTCGGTGCCGTGACGCGGGCGTCATGGCGTGCGGTGAACGAACGAAGGGGCGGGGAGTGCCCGCGCGTTCGTGCGCCGCGTTCGCGCGCCCAGGTACGGGCGCCGCGGGGCTAATCCGGCGGGGTGTCGGATCGTTCGAGTTCGACGATCTCGAACCGATGGTCGCGCCAGCCGCGCTGGCGGGCGGCATCGTCGAGGGCGATGCGCTTGCGCTTCGCCTCCGCAAGCGACGCGGTATGGCCCCAGAATACCTCGGTTCCGCCGTTCGCCAGCGTGGCGACGATCCGCCAGTAATGCGTGAAGGCCGCAGGCGTCGGGCCGATCGTCTTCACGTAACCATCGGGCAGCCGGGCGGTCAGGTAATAACGGCGCTTCGCCATCGTACGGCGGCAGCGGGCATCAGTGCCCGTAGGTCTTGATGCCCCGTCGCCGCAGCTTCTCGCGCTTGCGCCGACGCATCACGACGATGGCGGTGGGCACCGCCACGGCAACCAGCACGCCGATGATCGCATAGGCGACCAGTTCCCGGGAAAGCTCGATCATGCCAGCCCTTTTGCACGGAAGATCACGGGTGTCACCATGGTCGGGTGTGAAACGGATCAGGCCATCTCCGCCGAAAGCGTCCATGGATCAAGGGGATCACGGCGTATCCAGCGCGTCGCCAGCCATTTCGACCCGGTCAGGACCGGCAGGCCGGCATGGCGGCTCGCCGGGTCCGGGCGGTCGTCGGCCAGCGTGTTGAAGAACAGCAGCGCATCGCCGCCGCGTGGCGTAACCGTCACGCCGGGCACCGGAAAATGCGTCTCGCCGCCGGTGAACCCGCCGTTGAGGTACAACAGCATCGTCGCGACACGCTGATTGTCGGCATCCTGGATGGTGTCGAGATGCGGGCGATATTCCTGCCCGGGGCGATAGCGCAGCACCGTCAACGGTTCGCCCTGGGTCACCGCCGTTCCGCTGGCGGCCGCGATCCGCATATTGATGGCCCGCACGACGAGATCCTCGTGAACCGGCCCGATCGCCGCGCCGTCCGACGTACGGATCGGATGCGCGACCCGGCGCCCGCTGGCCGGATCGATGATCCGCGCCGGCTCCAGCATCGCCGCCGCCACGGTAGCGACATGCGCGCATTCCGCCGCGGTCAGGAACGCGCGGAAATGCACGATGCGCGGTTCGGTCGCCAGCCGCTCGCCACGCGGCGGGGACGACGGCCCCCCGTCAGCGTCGAGCGCCATCCCCTCGACCAGCGCGCACTGCGCCGCCGCGACATGATCGCCCCCCGCGGCGACGCGCAGCAGGGCGAGCGCCGCGGCCCAGTCGGCGGCCCCGCCGCTGCCGTTCGCGGTCAGCGCGACCTCCATCAGCGCCGCGTCGACATGGCCGATCTCCACCGCACGGCGCAGCGCCGCGCGTGCGCGCCCGAGATCGCGCGCGACCGGCGTTCCGCGCAGGTGCCAGACCGCCAGCAACATGGCGGCATCGGCGTCGCCGTCGCGGGCGTTCGCCGCCAGCAGCGCGGTGGCCGCCGCGACCTGTCCCGACGTCGCCAGCCGCTCCGCCTCGATGACCGACGTTTGCGCCATCGCCAATGCCTTTCCCGAATGAGAAAAGGGGCCGGGCATGGCCCGACCCCTTTGCTATGCCGTGGTCGATCGCATCAGAAGCGGGCGGTAAGGCCCGCGTAGAAGAAGCGGCCGCGGTTGTCGTAGATGCCCGAGCCCAGGCCGATGCCGGTCAGGCCATACGGCGGGTTGACGTCGCCGACGTTGTTGACGCCGCCGTAGAAGTCGAACTTCTCGCTCACCTCGATGTTGAAGTTGATGTCGTTGTAGGTGACGGTCGGGTACTTCTGGATCGGCGCGTAATCGAGGTTCTGCGGCGGCTGGCCGTTGACCCCGTTATAATCCTCCCACGTATTCAGGTACATGCTGTCGATCCAGCGCAGCGTGTGCCCGATGCGGAAGGCGCCGAACGTCAGGTTGGTGAGGATGTTGAAGCGATCCGACGGCAGCCCGAGTTCGTCGGTCTGCACGTTCTTGAAGTTCGGCCGCGACGGATCGTTGAAGCGGTCGAGCTGGAACATGTGGTTCCACACACCGCGCAGGTTGGCGCGCACGAACCCGAAATCGCGGTTGTAGACGATCTCGGTATCGACGCCGCGCGTGCGCAGCTGCGCATAGTTCTGCGGCACGTCCTGATACGACGCCTCGAGGATCTGGAACGGCACTTCGCCGGCCGGACCACCCCCGGCGCCTGCACGCTGGAACAGCGCGCAGAACTGGTTGTCGAGCGTCGGCGAGTCGTAGCAGGTGTCGAGCGCCTGCTGGACGGTCGGCGAGGTGATGACGTCCTTCACCTTGATGTCGTAATAATCGACCGACACCGACAGGCCCGGCAGGAAGCTGGGCTGGAACACGCCGCCCAGCGTCAGCGAGTCCGACGTCTCCGCCTTCAGGTTCGGGTTGCCGCCGCTGCGGATTTCCAGCGAGGCGGTGTAGACATAGTCATATCCCGCCGGGGCGCCTGCCGCCGCGCAATTGGCGGCGCGCGTCGCCGAACCGGTGCCGATGTTGCGGGCCGAGCACGGATCACTCGGGGCAGGGGTGAAGTTCTGCCCGAGCGGCGAGTAATTCTCGCCGAGGTACGGCGCACGCACCGCGCGCGAATAACCGCCGCGCAGCAGCAGGTCCTGCACCGGCCGCCATTCGGCCTGGCCGTTCCACGCATAGACCGTACCGGCCCCGCCCTTGTAATCGGCGACGCGGGCGGCACCGGTCACACGCAATTCCTTGAACAGGAACACGTCCTTCAGCAGCGGGATCGACAGCTCGCCATATGCTTCCTTCACCTCGAAGGCCGGCGCGCGGAAGCTGGGGATCGCGTTGTAGAAGTTGTACCCGGCCTGGGTCAGCGGATCGAGATCGTAGGTCAGCGTCTCGCGGCGGTATTCGCCGCCGACCGAGAAGCCGACCGGCCCGGCGGGCAGCTCGAACAGCTGGCTGAGATCGCCCGCCACGAAGCCGTTGACGACGAACTGCGTCGCCTTGCCGTCGGCGGTGGTCGGCGACACCAGGTAATTGCGCGCCGCCTCGCTGACCGATCCCTGGCCGAACGGGTTGAGCGGAACGCAGGCCGCCACGTCCGAGGCCAGCTGCGTCGGGTTACCGCCGACGTCGCTGCCGGCGTAGGCGGCATCGACCTGCGAACGGCAGACGATCTGGCCGGCGGCGTTGCGGGTCGAATCCAGCGCCAGCAGGAAGCGCTGGGTATTCACGTTGCCCGTGATGACGCTGTTTTCCTTGTGCTGGCCGTAGTTGGCCGACACTTCGTAGTTCCAGTCGTCGTTGAAATCGCCGCGGACGCCGACGACGGCGCGGAACGTGTCGCGCTGCAACCGCTCGTCACGGGTGCCGAGATCGACCCAGTTGCGCCGCGAGGAGAAGCGGTAGGTGCCCGCCGCGACCTGCGCCAGCGCCGCGGCCTGGTTGGCGGCGGCCTGTTCGGCGGTGTTGTTCGCGGTGCGGAAGGCCGCGCCGCTGTTGGGGTTCACGCCCGAATTGATCGCGGCGATCAGCTGTTGCGAGATCGTGCCGCGCGCGGCGGCCGACAGGAACGGGTTGTCGAGGCGGACGCCCTCACGATTGACGTTGCTCGACCCCGCGTTCGAATAGGAACGGTCGGTGAAGCCGGCGATCGGCGTGCCGTCACCCACCGTCTGCCCCTGCGAGAAGAACGGGCCGCTCTGCGAACCGAACGCCTCGGTGCGGACGTACTTGGCCTCGATGAACGGCACGAAGGCCGGCGAAACCTCGAAATGGCCGAGCACGTTCACGACGTAGCGGGTCGTATCGGGCGACAGGACCAGCAGATTGCCCTCGCGGCTGGTGGTGCCGTTGCCGCCGACGAAATTGCCGTTGGGGCCGAGACCGACGCGCTGACCGGTCTGCGCCACCAGGCTGCCGTCCGGCTGGAACAGATAGCCGCAGGTGAACGCCGAGCCGATCGAATCCGCGCCGCAACCCGGTGCGCCGTTGCCGTAGCGGAAGCCCAGCTGCCCGCCGAGGCCGATCGTCGCGCTGCGGATGTCGCGGTAGAAGGTGCGGTCGAACACGCTGTCGGCCGGTGCGCTGGCCGGATCGGTGTCGGTGACGATGAAGGCGTCGTTGCGGCGCAGGTTGCGGCGGCCGGAGGCGTAATAATCCTGCTGGTGCGCATATTCGGCGTTGATCGAGATGTTGCCGCGACCGTCGGCGAAGTTCTTGCCGGCCAGGATCGAGACGATCTGGTTGCCGGCATCAGCCTTGTCGCTGATCCCGCCCTGCGCGCGCAGCTGAAGGCCTTCATAGTCGTTCTTGAGCACGAAATTGACGACGCCCGCGATCGCATCCGACCCGTAGACCGACGAGACGCCACCGGTGACGATGTCGATGCGCTCGATCAGGTCGGTCGGCATCGTGTTGATATCGACGGCATTGCCGTTGTTGATGATGTCGGCGGTGACGTGACGGCGGCCGTTGACCAGCGTCAGCGTGCGGGCGCGATCGAGGTTGCGCAATTCGAGGAAGTTGAGCCCGCGCGTGCCGAGGCCCGACGTCGAGTTCTGCGATCCCAGCGACGGGCGCAGCTGCGGCAGCTGGTTCAGCGCGTCACCGATCGAGATGCGCCCGGTCTGGAGGATCTCCTGCGGGGTGATCGTGGTGATCGGGATCGGCGAATCCTCGTTCGGACGACGGATGCGCGAACCGGTGACGACGACGTCGACGGCCTCCCCGGCATCGTCGGCGACGGGCGGTGCCGACAACGCGCCGGTCTCGGTCTGTGCGCTGGCCATACCCGGCAGCACCGCGAAAGCCCCGATCAGCGCCGTAGCGCACAGGTAACGCGACAACTTCATGATCCTAAACCCCTTTTAATCTGGGGTTCATGAAGACCGCTGCGGTGGGCAGTGACAAGCCGTTGGAGGCCATCAACCCAAGTGTAAGAAATGTTTCTTACATAGCAGTCACATGAAAGGCACGACCTGAATTAGTATCAAACCGGACCAGGTCGTCGATCTTGTCACGAAATTATAACCGATCGCGCCGCGGATCGTGGTGAAACAGCGAAATACCGGCCACCGCGTATTAATGTTGCGCAAAGCCGCATTAAAAACATTACGATAGCCTAACGCAACTTCGTTACGTTTTGGTGAAACAATCGACCGGCCGTTACGAAAACGTCACGTATCGTGGATCAGCGCAGCTTGGCGATCGCCAGACCGTCTTCCTTGGCGCGGGTCTTGATCGATTCCTCGCTGCGCGTCAGGGCCTTGGCGATCGCCTTCAACGCCATGCCCTTCTTGGCCAGCTGGTGCAGCTTCTGGATTTCGTCGGGGCGCCACGGCTGGCGATGGCGTTCGAAGCGTTCGGTCATCATCGCCACATAGGCACGCGCATCGCCAGCGCAATCGCTGCCCGCGTGGCGGCGCTTTACTCAGACAGCCACAGGCGATGCGCGTGCGACCGGCGATGACGCGACGCGGCCGCCGCGAGGGAAGGGGCCACGACGCCGTGAGCGGGAAGGGTGGGTCATTCCCGCATTCGCCGCGCCGCGCGCGCCGCCGTGACGCGCGGAGCGCGGGTTCAGACCGCCTGCGCGAACCGCATCGTCGGGCGGCGGCGCATCGCGTGACCGACCACCGCGAAGCCGACGAGCATCAACGCCCAGCTCGCCGGTTCCGGCACCGCCGCGCCCACCTGCACGATGGTCAACGGAATGCCGACCGACCGCGACGTCGACAGACCGGTCGCTCCGGTGATCCCGGTGTCGGTGATGCCGGTCGCCAGCGCCGACAGCTGGTTGGCGGAGACGTGGTAATATTGGTTGGTCGGCAGCGTCCCGGCGGGATCCTGCATCGCGGCATCGGCGAAGAAGAAGTTGTTCGCGCTGCCGTCGAGCGAGGCGGTGGCGTTGCCGGGGGCGAACAGCCCCTCGGCGGCATCGTAGCTGCCCGCATACAGCGCGCCGTTGCGGTTGAAGGCGACGCCGTTCACGAACACCGAGATGTTGCGCAGGTTGGTGATGAGCGTGCCCGACAGGTCGCCGTCGAACGATCCGGTCGCGACGACCGGGGCCGTCGCCTCGCCGCGTGCATCGATCGCGAACGTCTCCGTAAAGTCGAACGTCGCCGCGTGCCCCGCCGGCACGCCAAGCGCCGCGACCAGCGCGGCGAGAATGAACGTCTTCATCGGATACCCCCGTTGTGGTGCAGCGCACCCAAAGCCGTTTCGGCCTAGGGGTGGTGACGCGCGGCGCTGTAGGTCGGCGACCTACAGGCCAGCCCAACGGCGCGGCGCGCGTCCCGCAACGGGACGGCGTGTTCGGGTCGGGAGGAAGCGGGGGGTGACCGGATCTGGTGGTTAGCGGAACGGCAGCTTTGAGGTAAGCGAGGCAGATAAGCGGACGTTCGATCGTCAGACGCGCATGAAACCCCATCCGTCCGAACGACCGTCACTCGCTTGCGCCAGAGCGCCCAGTTTCTCTTCCGCCGCTGTCACGTTTTCGGCGGACGACACCATCTCCTTTGAAGCCGTCACGTCCCAAGGGTCCTCACTTCGATCCACCTCCTCGACGGCGGTATCGAAACCGGCTTTCATCGCGGCCGAAGCGAAGGATTCCGCCGACGCGCGGCTCGGAAACACCTGACTGAAATCCACCCTGCGCAAAGGCGCAAGGTCGCTTCCATCTTCTTTCATGCTCTTCAGGATTTCGGCGTTCTCTTCGAACAGGGACATACGATCCTCCAACACCGCGCCTACCTGAACGACCGACCGCTTTCGGGCAACCGGAACGCCCGCGACAACGGCCCACGCTGGGCGTAAGCGGACAATCCGCGGGTATCCGCCGGGTACATCGTACCTTGCCGGGAGCTACAGCCGAGGAGCAAAGGCGAGCGAGGCGGAGCGTATCTCGACCACAATTCGCCTTTCTAGCCGATGGCTTACGTCGACGACACGAAGCGCCTGATTGCCACCAAAGCCTCTGCCGGGTCGGGTACACCGAACAGGTCGACCTCCGAGACCTGGGCGCGGCGAACGTGGGTGAGGACAATCCAGCCGCGTTGTCCATCGCCTTCAACGAGAGCGGCGTCTCTAATCTCGGCCCCGAGGATCTCCCTGTACTGATTGCCACGCCCGCTGCACCACGCGATGCGTCGATCCGTTACGACCATTTCGCCGAGTACATCGTTGACGAAGGTGCGACCGGGCTTCGACATGAGCGGCGCCACAGTGGCGCTGAGTGCCACTGTGGCGAAGAAGCTCCAGAAGAGCTTCAGAACAAGCGGTTCGGCTCCTGTCCAAACGTGTACCAGCCACCAGACATACAGGGCCGGCCCGATGCAAGTCAGGAGTGCCATGACCAGGCGGGTTCGGTCGATGCCGCGCAATCCCTGCTTGCCGCGCCAAGCGATGAGTTCGCCAGGCGCCAAAACAAAGCCGCCTGGCTCTGCATGCCTCGTCGTCCATAGCGAGTAGGCGCCGCGGACCATCCTCGCCAACACCACGCTGGCCAGCGGCACCGCACCGGCCAGAACTCCGATCTGCACGGGTAAGGCTGGCACAAGGATGTATGGGCCGCGGCGGCGCCCAACCTGCACCATCTCGCCTGGGATCAACAGTACAGCGGCAATCACTGCGGCTAGAAAGAGAAAGATCGGGAGATAAGCCGCGGTGGCGAGAGCGACACGGTCACGCCGCGAGGGCAACTGGGTGCCTTCTCCCTTTCTCGCCTGGCTCATCGCTCTTCCATGCGAAAGTTGCCGAACATCGGCAAGTGGCCGACCGCCGCGACGGTCAGCGGGTATCTGCGGGGTAGAACCGTGGGAAAGCCCCTTGCCGATGGAGCCTACAGGCGTTCGGGGCATCCGCTTTCCCGAAATCGCCCTTTGGAGATGGAGAAATGGGAAGGATCGCACTGAAGGATCGGCTGCGTCCGGGAACACGGATTGCCGACCTGAGCGTCCGGATCTGGGCGTTAGCGGACGCTGCGCCGGGTGACCGCGGCGGAGGACACCTCCGCCGCGCTCGGCCTAAATCGAGGATAATCCCGTATCCTGAGGCGCCGAGCTTTCATCTTTTCCGACGCGACCGCCACGCGATTTTCACATTTATCCATGCTGCTTCGGCCGCTTGAGCCTGACCCACGAACGCATCGACGATCAACGGAAGGCCCACGATCATGTAGATGAGCACGAACCAACCGTAGGTTGCTTTGGAAGCGCCTACGTAGATGAGGTAAAGGCCCACGGCGGTGAGGATTATGGTCGGCCACATCGACCATCGCGCCAGCCGTTCTATCATGGACAACATTAGCTCTCTTCTTCAAGGCGGCTTGACGGCAGCGCCCATCAGTAGCTTCATGACATTTAAGCCGAGCGTCCGCTACTGGGCGATAGCTGCCGTCGTTCCGCGGGTATCCGCCGGTACAATGGGCATCGCCCGGCCCCCACGCCTAGGTAAAATGACGACCGCGGCGGAGGGTGCCTCCGCCTCTGCTCGATGGTGATATACCGGGCGGACACTTCGCGATCATCAATTACCGCAGGGCGAATTTGGCATGCAAGCGCTTGCGCAGAAAGGTGTAGAGCGGTTGTGGGCGCTTCGCTCAAAAGGATACGACGATGGCAAAAAGCCAGCGAAAGTCGAATAAGGAAATTCGCAAACCCAAGGCGGAAAAAATAAAGAATGTCGCTGCCAATGCATCCACGAAGGGTGGCCCGGTCATCGCGCTCATCGAACGGAAATAGAGTCGGCGTTCGCATCTGCACGAGCTCGAAACTTCCGGAAGGACGATGATGTCACGAGCTCTAAACGTCAACGCTACCGAGGCGGAAGTCAGATCGTGCGCGGCAGCCAAGGGCGCCGCTATCAGCGCGATCGAAGCGATCCTGTCCGGCGGAACACGTGTCGTGTTCGCGAATGGTGCCGACGCCGAGGTAATGCGAGGTGTTTTCGTAAATCGGATGATCGAAGGGGCGGTGACGCGCGAGCGTTGGGTCAGCGGTGGCTGAAGAAAACGGCGTCACCTTGGCGAATCAGCGCTGGAAGCAATCCGATATTACTACGTTGCGTACTCATCTCAGCGCGGGCGACACGCTGATCGATGTCTCGCGCATTCTGGAACGCTCCCCTGAAAGCGTCATGATGATGATCAGTCGCTTGCGGCTCCCTCTCCGGAGCGGGGCCCCCGATTAGAGACATGGGCCAGAATAGCGGTCTTACCGGTGCAGCCTACGGCTTCCCGCGAGACCATTAGCCAAAACTGGCCTTTGTTCACAACGCAAAGATCTCGACCGACCAGAGAGGCTGCTGGCAGGATCTGTACGTCATGCCGGTTCACCGTCTTACTGATGGCGTCGCACTACTTCCCCGCGATCTCGAAAGCCGCAGTCACGGCGCGGATATTCCCCGGGTACGAATAGCATCGCCAGGCACACAAACACCCGCGCGCGCCGCTATCTCGTTATAAAGGTCGCTAAGCCGCCGGCGTGCGCTCGATCCTACTCTCCGCTGACACAGATCCCGACTGGCGGAATAGCTCCCGCTTAGTGCACGTCTGTTGCGTCAAGATACTTTCTAAGCTTTTCGATTGCAGCGCTCGTTAGAACTACATCCTGCCTGATTGATCTCGGCTTGATCTGACCGTCTTTGGCAAGCTGATACAGCCACCGCTGCCCCTCACGAGTCCCTACGTTTACCCCGGCGATCAGCCCGGATTCGCTCAGCACATGACCTCTTTGCTTGGCGACAAATAGCACAAGTAGCATATTCCATGCGTACTCATCGAATAATTCACTGGGGAAAAGAACGTACCGCGCATAACGATCCTCTAGGATTCTTTCAGCGATTTGCGCCCTGCGCTCATCCTTGTCCATTATTAAAGGGTAATATGTTTCGTAAATAATACAAAGGGAGATGTTCCCCAACTAGGAAGTTACCCATTCACTTAAGTTGTGATGCGTGATGAAATATCCTCTATATTTGTATGGAAGTGCCTCCGCGCCATTGCACGGTCGCCACGCTTGTCGATAGAAAGGCGGCCCGAGCAGAGCGTGCCTTCGCTTGGGGGGGGGGGCGAGTGTCGTACTTTGCGCGTCAACAGGGCGTCATTGCGCGGGTATGCGGCAGGTACAATGAGGACGCCCATGCCCCTACGCCGAGGTATATCGGCGACAGAGGCTGAGGGCGCCTTCGCGTGGCTCGTTTGGTAAGGTATTTAGCTACTGATTTCGGCAGTGGAGACGCGGCCTCTGACTGCGCGAAAGCCTCGCAACCAAGCGTGACGGATCATGGGTTTATCGTGACTGGCATACGGGCAGTCACTTTCGTTGGCAGTCGCATCAACAGCGGCCTTTCGGCCTTCTTCGATTGCTTTATCAAGATGCGCTCGGCCGATATGGGGGAGACTACTGAAGATCATGATGCATCCCCGGCCTTTGGTTGAATGCGATCTGGTTGGACTCCCGCCTCTATCAGCAGCTCGGAACCCATTTTGAGGCGCCAGCCGCCCGTCTTGGAATCATAGACCGAGCATGCCCCTTCGCCGTTGCCTGAGTCTCGAGGCAACCAACCACTATGCTCGACAAACTCGCGGTGCGGAAAGGGCGTCGCTTCAATTAGGACACCATAAGCTTTCGCGAATGCCAAATGCGCATGGCGCGCGCTCGCCGATGGCGAGTTTTTAGCCATGTACAGCGAATGTTGTTCACGATTGAGCAAATAGTTGAGATCCATTGCACGCGCCTCCGTCAGAGCGGGAGCAGCAGGCTCTCAGCCGCACATCGCCCGGAACGTCTAGCGCGGTGCCGCCTGTGTAGCACTTTATGGATAAGTCACGCATAATTGTTTTGATTGGATGCCCCGTCCGCCATCTAGTATGTTATCTAGGATTTCTGCAGCTTCTCCGAGTCTCCGTCGGGTTTCACATCGAATAAAGGTCGACCCTTGATGGCTTATCCTGAGGTATTTTTGGTTACCTTTGACGCAAATGCAGTGATCCTTGACCGCAAAGGACCCGAAGAGAGCCTTGTTGTGCGACTCGATATGGATGAAGCAAACACTCTCATAGATCAGCTTATCCAAGCAACGCGAAGCGCGCTTAGTCGAGGTGCGATCAATCCGCCCTCTCCGGCAGCGCTACGTGACTTACAGCGATCAGATCGCCCAGGCTTTCTAGGACGGAAGCCAATCCCTCTCGAGACCTAGATGCGCCATGATACCACAGAGGCCGATAACCCTGCCTTGGTGGTCAGGCCCATCATTGAACGAACGACTGCTCTGAATGCGTGGATTGATGGTCACCGCGGCACAGGCAAAAAGCGACGCGCCTCTCTGCTCATGCACGGGTGCGGACCGGAAATCGAGCTTGATCGACAGCCGCAAACGTCAGCATTCCCGAGGCTAGCGGGACGGAGGCTGAGGGTACCTCCGCCTCCGTCCGCCGAATGTCGCGTTGTGGTGGAAAGCGGTCGTTCGTAACCGCAGGGCTCGCTATGAGCAAGCTATGGCACTCAGCGACATTCAGGGCCGGTTAGCGGCGATACTCGTAGTCGAAGAAGCATCTTCGGTTGACTGGTCCACCGTTGATCGCCTTTGCGACGAGCTTGACCGCGAGCTTGATGCCTCCGGTGAGGATGTGCCCGAGATCATGGCTCATTTTTTGTCCGACAGCGACATTCGCGCTCGCGATGCCCGCTATGGTGACGCTCAGCGCGACGCCATTCGGACCTATCTAAAGACTGGTGACTACTTCGATGGCGTAGCCTTACCGTGGTGGGATTGCTTGGCGCTGCTCGTAGTGGCTGGTGGCGTAGTCGTTTGGGCGGTCGCTTAGCCGAATGTCCGCAATTGGCCGTGAGCGGAACGTCCACTTGTGGGGGCTTTCGGCCATTCCCTGCTTTCCCGCAAACGAAGCCGTCACGAGACACTCGCCCGGCGCGATCGCGCCGGGAGCCGTCCGGGCCACCTCTTCTTCCCGAACCTGTTCCCGATCGCTCCTTCTCGAAATGGCGTGTCGAGAACGGAGAGACGGGAAAGATCGCGCTTGCCGAACGGCCGTTATCCGGGGCCGGGATCGCCGCCCGAACGGCCGGGCGTGGGCGATCGCACGTCGCCACGCCCGGGTCGCTCACTTCATATAGACCGAGAAGCCGCCCTTGATGACCTTGGCCTTCAACGGTGAGGCGGACAGCATCTGGCGCAGGATGCGGGCGGGCGACATCCGCCCCTTCACGCGCGCGGTGGGAACGTCGTGCGCGTCGGCGTTCGCGACCTGCCGCACGTCGAGCGATACCGGGCAGCGCGTCGCGTTGGTGAACTTCTTCAGCGCGTCGCCCAGCGGCATCGCGGCGATGTCGACGCGGACCGGCCTGTTGTCGCAGCGGTAGAAACTGGCATCCTGCGCCGCGGCGACCTGTGGCGCGGCGGCGAGGGAGATGAACGCCATGCAGGCGAGGATGTGACGCACGGGGAGCCTCCGGTGTTTGATCGCTGGACCGCGCACGCCACTTCGACGTTACGCGAGCGTCCTGATACGCATCAGTCCCTGAACGGCACCGAAACGGGTCACGCCAGCACGAACGTTCCCGCCAGTCCCTCCGCCTCCGCGGACGGCGCGACCCACAGGCGGAAGGCGCCGGGCTCGACGGTCGGCTTCAGGTCGCGGCCGGTGAACAGCAGGTCGGCGCGGGTGAGCGTGAAGGTCACCTGCCGGCGCTGGCCGGGGGCGAGCGTGACGCGCGTGAACGCCTTCATCACCCGCACCGGCTGCGTCACGCTGGCGGCGACGTCGTGGACGTAGAGCTGCACCACCTCGGTCGCCGCGTGCGCGCCGGTATTGGCGATCGTGGCGCGGATCGTCAGCGGCGCGGCGTCGGTCAGCGTCCTGCCGCTGAGCGACAGCCCCGAATAGGCGATCTCGCCATAGGTCAGCCCGTGGCCGAACGGAAACAGCGCGCTGTTGGGAAATTCGCGGAAGTGCGTCTTGTACGGTTGCAGCGCGCCGGGCGGATTGGGGCGGCCGGTGGCGCGGTGCGCGTAATGATAAGGCACCTGCCCGGTGGCGCGCGGGAAGGAGACGGGCAGGCGCGCCGAGGGCGACACCGCGCCGAACAGCACGTCGGCGATCGCCGGGCCGTCCTGCGACCCGAGGAACCACGTCACCAGGATCGCCGGCGCGGCGAGCACCGCCCCGGACAGCGCCAGCGCGCGCCCGGTGCGCAGCAGCACGACGACCGGCGTGCCCGTCGCGGCGATGGCGGCGGCCAGCGCCTGTTGATCGGGCGGCACGACCACCGCCGAGCGCGACTGCGCCTCGCCCGACATGTCCTGCGTCTCGCCGATCGCGAGCACCACGACATCCGCCGCGCGCGCCGCAGCGACCGCGGTGGCGAGGTCGCTGCCGTCGTCCAGCGTGACGGCACCGGGGTCGGCGACGGTGGCGCGCACCGCCGTCGCCAGATCCACCGCCTCGCGATCGGTGCCATAGACGTTCCACGGGCCGATCAGGTCGTGGCCGCCGCCCGCGAACGGGCCGATCAGCGCGATCTTGCGACCGGCGCGGGGCAGGGGGAGCACCGCGCGCTCGTTCTTCAGCATGACGATGCTGCGCCCGCCGGCCTCGCGCGCCAGCGCCAGCGTTTCGGGGGTACGGATGCGTGCCTTTTCGCGGAGCGGATCGATGCGGCGGAACGGATCGTCGAACAGGCCGAGCGCGACCTTGAGCGCGAGGACGCGGCGCACCGCCTGGTCGAGGCGCGCCATCGGCACCTCACCCTTCGCGACCAGATCGGGGAGGTATTTCAGGTACAGCCCGCTTTGCATCGACATGTCGACACCGGCGAGGAAGGCGAGCCGCGTCGCATCGCGCGCATCCTCCGCCAGCCCGTGCGCGATCAGTTCCTCGTCGCCGGTATAGTCGGACACGACCAGCCCTCCGAACCCCCATTCGCGACGCAGGACGGTGTCCAGCAGCCACGGATTGGCGGTCGCCGGCACGCCCGACAGATCGTTGAACGACGCCATGACGGTCGGCGCGCCGGCCGCGAACGCCGCCTGGAACGGTGGGAAATAGATGTCGCGAAGTGTACGTTCCGACATGTCGACACTGTTATAGTCCAGCCCGGCCTCACCCGCGCCATAAGCGACGAAATGCTTGGCGCAGGCGGCGACCGCCTGCGGATCGGCAAGCCCGCTGCCCTGGAAGCCGGCGACGCGCGCGGCGGCGATCAGGCGGCCGAGCAGCACATCCTCGCCCGCGCCCTCCACGCCGCGCCCCCATCGCGCGTCGCGCGCGATGTCGACCATCGGCGCGAAGGTCCAGTCGATGCCCGCGGCCGATGCCTCGATCGCGGCGGCGCGCGCGGTGCGCCGCGCCAGATCGGGGTCGAAGCTGGCCGCCTCCGCCAGCGGAACCGGAAAGACGGTGCGCAGGCCGTGGATGACGTCGGCGGCGAACAGCAGCGGGATCTTCAGCCGCGAGCGGCGCATCGCCTCGGTCTGCATGCGCCGGGCCATTTCGGCGCCATTGCCGTTGAACACGCCGGTCAGCTCGCCGCGCCGGACCATGCGCAATTGCGCGTCGAAGCTGGACGCCGCGCCGGCCGGGTTGAGCGACACCGCCGCGCCGCCCGCCCAGGCGGCGGCGAGCAGGTTGAGCTGCCCGGCCTTTTCGGTGACGGTCATGCGGGCCAGCAGCGCCTCGACCGCGGCGGGCAGGGGGCGCGCGGCGACGGTGGCGAGCAGCGCGCGCGCCGGGGCGGCGGACCACGCCAGCGCCGCGCCCGCGCCGGCCAGCCACGCGCGGCGCGAGATGTGGCGGGCCGCGCACCGATCATGCCCGGCCTGCTGGCGATCGTATCCGTCCATATCGCTTCGGCTCCTCCGGTCGATCGCGAGCGCGACGCACCGATTGATTATCAAATCCGGCTCATGTAAGCGGTTTCTGTAAGCGGTTACAGGCCGCGTCGCAACGCGGGATTTCGCCCGCCATGGAAGAGGATGCCGCGCCGGCCATGCCGCCTGCACGAACCGCTCATGACCCGCCCCCCCCAACACCGGCCGACCCGGCGTGGGGTGAGGCCGCGCACGGCGATGGCGTGGAAGGTGGACCTGCGGCGGGCGACCGCGATACGGTCGCGCCCGCCCGGATCGCCGCGACCCGCCTTGCCCATGCCACGATCCACGACGTCGCGCGCGAAGCGGGGGTGTCGGTGGCGTCGGTGTCGCGGGTGCTGAACGCGCGCGACCATGTGCGCCCGGCGATGCGCACCCGCGTCGAGGAAGCGACGGCGCGGCTGGGCTACGTGCCCCATGCCGGCGCGCGCAGCCTGAGCCTGGCGCGGACGGGCGCGATCGGGGTGGTGCTGCCCGACCTGCACGGCGAGTTCTTCTCCGAATTGCTGCGCGGCATGGACCGCGAGGCGGGCACGCGCGGGCTGGGCCTGTTGCTGACCGTGCTGCACGACGGGCGCGGGCTGGACACGCTGGCGGGGTTGCGCGGGCAGGTCGACGGGCTGGTGGTGATGGCGCCGCAGCTCGATCCGGCGGTGCTGGCGCAGCACATGCCGCGCGGGGTGGCCGCGTTGTTCCTGAATTGCGCGGCGGGCGACGCGGCGGCGCGGCTGTGCATCGACAATCGCGCCGGGGCGGCGGCGATCGTCGCGCATCTGGTGGCGGGCGGCGCGAAGCGGATCGTCCACGTCGCCGGGCCGGCGGGCAACGTCGACGCCGAGGAACGCCGCGCGGGCGCGCAGGCCGCCGCGGCGGATGCGGGCGTCGCGCTGTGCGTGGTGGAGGGCGATTTCCGCGAAGCGAGCGGCGCGGCCGCCGCGACGCGCATCGCCGACGGCACGCTGGCGGGCGACGCGATCTTCGCGGCCAACGACATGATGGCGATCGGCGCGCTGATGACGCTCAGGCGTCGCGGCATCGCGGTGCCGGAACAGGTGGCGGTGGCGGGTTTCGACGACATCCCGCTGGCGCGGCTGGTAACCCCGGCGCTGACCACGATGCGCATCGACATCGCCGAACTGGGCGCGCGCGCCGTGGCGCGGCTGGCGACCCGGATCACGCACGCGCGCGACCGGGCCAGGGAAGAAGCTTCCGACCACGCAGCCGGCACCGAAGCGATCGTGCCGCAACTGGTGGTGCGTGAGACGACAACGACAACGATAACGGACAGGGAAACCGAGTGATGACGAACAGGGCTTTGCGGCTGGCATTGGCCGGCGCGACGATGCTGGCGGGGATCGGTGCGGGTGCGGCGTGGGCACCGCCCGCCGCGGCGCAGGCCGGGCAGGCGGCGTTGCGCGGCGTGATCCGCAGCACGCCCGACAATCCGGTGCAGGAGATCGCGCTGGTCGAGGTCGGCAGCGGCTTCCGCCGCACCGTCGCGCCGGGCGCGGACGGCAGCTACAATTTCCCGTCGCTGCGCGCGGGCGCGTACCGGCTGGAGATCCGCCTGCAGAAGGGCACGCGCAATTCCGACCAGTTCACGTTGCGCGTCGGCCAGAACGCCGGGCTCGACCTCGACCTGACCACCGCGCCGGCGCCCGCGCAGCCGGCCCCGGCCGACAACACCGCCGGCGAGACCGCCCCGCCTCCGGCAGATGCACAGGAAGGCGACATCATCGTCACCGGCAGCCGCATCCGTTCGCTGTCGGGCGGGCAGGTCGGCATCAACATCACGCCGCGACTGATCGAGCAGCTGCCGCAGAACAGCCGCAACTTCCTCGCCTTCGCCGATCTTGCGCCGGGCGTGCGCTTCATCGAGAGCGCCGACGGCAGCTCGCGCATCCAGGGCGGCGCGCAAGGATCGAACTCGGTCAACGTGTTCATCGACGGCGTCAGCCAGAAGGATTACGTGCTGCGCGGCGGGCTGACCGGGCAGGACAGCTCGCCCGGCAACCCGTTCCCGCAGCTGGCGATCGGCGAGTATCAGGTGCTGTCGTCGAACTACAAGGCGGAGCTGGATCAGGTCGGATCGGTCGCGATCATCGCGGGCACCAAGTCGGGCACCAACGAATTCCACGGCGAAGGCTTCTTCGACTATACCGACCAGAGCCTGCGCGAGCGCCGCCCGACCGAGATCTTCCCGAACAGGATCGCCAAGGTCGCGTCGGAGGACAAGCAGTTCGGCGTCGCGCTGGGCGGGCCGATCGTGAAGGACGTCGCGCACTTCTTCGCCAGCTACGAGGGCAAGCGCCGTCAGGTGCCGATCGACATCCTGCCGGGCAACGGCATCGCGGTCGACAGCCTGCCCGCGCAATATCGCGACATCTTCGGGTCGTACAATTCGGACTTCACGCAGGACCTGTATTTCGGCAAGATCGACGTCGAGCCGACCGACAAGGACCTGTTCGAGCTGACCGCCAAGTACCGCAACGAAAGCGGCCGGCAGATCGGCAACGGCATCGCCGCTTATTCCACCGCGACGCTGACCAAGGTCGAGGAAAAGCGCGGGATGCTGCGCTGGCAGCACAGCGAGGAGAAGTGGATCAACGACCTGCGCGTGTCCTATGAGGACGTGGCATGGTCGCCGCAGCCCGCCGAGAACGGCATCGGCCAGCAATT
Source organism: Sphingomonas sp. Leaf231 (assembly GCF_001421995.1). GTDB lineage: Bacteria > Pseudomonadota > Alphaproteobacteria > Sphingomonadales > Sphingomonadaceae > Sphingomonas. The sequence goes on along the minus strand of NZ_LMLS01000006.1, from coordinate 20,813 downwards.
CCGCACGACGACGCGCACCGGGACCGGTATCTCGACCTTCGACCTGTTCCGCACCGGCGCCGGTCTCGGCTTCCAGGACAAGGGCCAGAAGGGCTGGACCGTCCAGGACGACTTCACCTGGACCGGGTTCGAGAACCACACGATCAAGGTCGGCGCCAAGGCGAAGTGGGTGACGCTCAACTCGCTGGAGCAGAACCTCATCAACCCGCTGTACTCGTATGACACCACACTGCCGGGCGCGAGCGGGTTCAACGACCAGATCCCCTACAGCCTGCAATTCGGCGCGCTGGGTCCGCTGGGCGACCCGCGCATCCGCTCGAAGAACTTCCAGCTCGGCCTGTATGCGCAGGACGACTGGGACGTGACCGACCGGCTGACGCTGAACCTCGGGCTGCGCTGGGATTACGAGCGGACGCCGGCGTTCCTGAACTACGTGACGTCGGCGGAGGATATCGCCGCGGTGTCGCCCGCGAACTACCCGAACCTGATCGGCGCCGATTACAACATCAACGACTATATCTCGAACGGCAGCAACCGGAAGGCGTTCAAGGGCGCGTGGCAGCCGCGGCTGGGCTTCACCTATCGTCTGGACGAGGCGGGACGGTTCACGGTGTTCGGCGGCTATGGCCGGTCGTACGACCGCACCCAGTTCGACTTCCTGCAGCAGGAGTTGACCAACGGGCGTTTCCAGCGACGGCAGTTCCTGTTCCAGGGCGCCGACACGGTCAATCCGTGCACGCCCGGACCGTCGTGCATTCCGTGGGACGCCGCCTATCTGACCGAAGCGGGTCGCCAGCAGCTGCTCGGCAACAGCGCCAGCCCCGGCGGGCGTGAGTTCCGCTTCATCAACAACGACCTGAAGGTGCCGTATTCGGACCAGTTCAGCCTGGGCGTGCGCGGGCGGTTCAATCCCGTAGAGCTGGAGGTCGGCTATACCCGGATCGTCAGCAAGGACGGCTTCGCCTACCTGCTCGGCACGCGCCGTCGCGATGGATCGTTCTTCGCGCCGTCGCCGACCACCGGTGCGCCGCAGGGGCCGGATACCAGCTTCGCCCCGGCCGGTTTCGGTGCGATCATCATCGGCGACAACGGGCTGGAGACGCGTGCGGACTCGGCCTATGCCAAGCTGACCAAGACCTATTCGGCGGCGTCGCCGTGGAGCATCGACGCGACCTACACCTTCACCGCGGCGGAGGATAACCGCCCCGGCAACGATCAGGCGGGCTATTTCCTGCTCGATTTCCCCAAGGTGTCGGATTACCCGTTCCTGCGCTCGGGCGTGGTGCCGCGCCACCGCTTCGTGGTGGCGGGCAGCACGGACACGCCGCTGGGCGTGACCTTGTCGGCGAAGTTCCAGATCGAGAGCCCGACCTTCCAGCGCGCGATCCTGAATTCGGCGCAGCCGTTCGAGCGGACGCTGGTCGGATCGGAAGTGTTCGGGCTGGGCGATCGCTGGGGCCGCCGCCAGCTCGACCTGGCGTTCACGAAGTACGTGCCGCTGGGGTTCATCGGCGACGAGACGCGGATCCGCTTCCGCGTCGACATCATCAACGCGATGAACGACCGCAACTACGTCGACTACAACAACGATCCCCTCGACGCGGCCCGTACGGGATCTTCGCCGAGCGTGTACCGCGAGCAATCGACCAACAGCATCGGCGGCAACCCGCCGCGCACCGTGAAGCTGTCGGCGGGGTTCAACTTCTGATGACAGCCGGCCGTCGCCCCGGACGTGTGTCGGGGCGGCGGCAGCAGGTGCCGTTGCAGACGATGATCGGAGAGGGTGCCTGACCGCATGACGTTCGACCGACGCGATATCCTGCGCAGCGCCGCGCTGGGCGGGGCGGGGTGGCTGGCGGGGTGCACCGCCGGCCCGCTCGCCCCCACGCGCGCGCCGCGGCTGGCGTTCCCCGGCGTGCTGCCCGCGATCGGCACCACGCCGGCCAGCGCCAGCGATCCGTTGATGGACGACATCCAGCAACGCACCGTCCGCTTCTTCCTGAACACCACCGACCAGCGCACCGGGCTGGCCCCCGACCGCTGGCCGACACCCAGTTTCGCGTCGATCGCGGCGGTCGGCTTCGCGCTGACCACCTATCCGATCGCGGCGACGCGCGGCTGGATCACGCGGGCCGATGCCGCGCAGCGCACGCTGACCACGCTGCGTTTCTTCGCCGATGCGCCGCAAGGCCCGGCGAAGGACGGGACGAGCGGGTACAAGGGGTTCTTCTACCACTTCCTGGGGGTGACCAAGGGGCATCGCTTCGCCCGGACCGAACTGTCGACGATCGACACCGCGCTGCTGCTGGGCGGCGTGCTGTTCGCGCAGACGTGGTTCGACGACGACGCCGACCCGGCGGAGCGCGAGATCCGCGATCTGGCCGACCGGCTGTACCGTGCGGTCGAATGGGACTGGATCACCCCGCGCAAGCCGTTCGTGGCGATGGGCTGGCACCCCGAAAGCGGCTTCATCGGTTCCGACTGGAACATCTATAACGAAAGCCTGATCCTGTACGTGCTGGCGCTCGGATCGCCGACCCATGCGCTGCCGCCGACGACCTGGGACGAATGGACCGCACGGTTCGACCCGTCGTGGGACGAGAATTACGCCAATCCGTTCACCGCCTTCCCGCCGTTGTTCGGGCATCAATACAGTCAGGTGTGGATCGATTTCCGCGGGCTGATGGACACCTATTCCAAACGGCGCGGCTTCGATTATTTCGAGAACAGCCGCCGCGCCGTCTATGCGCAGCGCCGCTATGCGATCAACAATCCGGCGCGCTGGCGCGGTTACGGCGAGAATGTCTGGGGGCTGACCGCGTGCGACGGGCCGGGCGATTTCGTGCGCGAGATCGACGGGCGCAACCGCGAGTTCTTCTCCTATTCGGCGCGCGGCCCCGGCGACCGCGACGACGGCACGATCGCGCCGACCGCCGCGCTGGGATCGATCGCCTTCGCGCCGGAGATCGTGCTGCCCGCCGCGCGCGCGATGTATTCGACCTATGGCACCGCGATCTACGACCGCTACGGCTTTCGCGACAGCTTCAACCCGACGCTGACGCTGACCGATGCCAGGCTGCAGCATGGCAAGGTGGTGCCCGACATCGGCTGGGTCGCCGACGATTACCTCGGCATCGACCAGGGACCGATCGCGTGCATGATCGAGAACTGGCGCAGCGGGCTGATCTGGAAAACGATGCAGAAGAACCCGTACATTCGCGCCGGGCTGGCGCGCGCCGGGTTCACGGGCGGCGGACTGCGCTGATTTATGTAAATGTTTCGAGACACCTGCCTGATAGTGGCCTGACATGACGCCTCGCATGTCCTTCGATGTCGAGCCGGCGCGCGATCTGGTGCGGATCACGCTGACGGGTTTCTTCACCCCCGACGACGTCGCCCGTTTCGTCGCCGCGCGCGACGCCGCGCACGCCCAGCTGCGCTGCGCGCCCAACGCGCATGCCACGCTGGTCGACATGCGTGCGATGCAGATCCAGTCGCAGGCCACGGTCGAGGCGTTCCAGCGCGTGCTGGGCGATCCGCGCATGGCGTCGCGGCGGCTGGCGTTCGTCGTCGCGCGCTCGCTGGCGCGGTTGCAGATCAAGCGCGCCGCGGCGGAGCGCGAAGCGTCGTTCTTCACCGCGATCGAGGATGCCGAGGCGTGGGTGCTCGCCGCCTGAGGACGATACCGGTCATGCGAATCGGCGCCGGTTCTCGCCGGGCGCATGCGTGGCGCGGAAACGCCGGTCGCTGAACATCGCGGCACGCGATCGCGATGACGACCACCATCGTATCAACCGATATTACTGGCCCAGAATGGAGATCGGCCCGACCGTCCGGCACATTGCGCCCGGCAATGCGTGATGGTTAATTTCCGGTTACGATAGAATGCATAAGCCGTCGCGGGCAGTGATCCGCCGCATCACGGCCAAGTCGACAGCGACCAAAACGGCCCTGCGTGCCAGTTGTGGCGGCGAGGATGGTTGCTTGACTTACAATTGGCACGAACAACTAAATGCCGCTTGACGCCACATAACTTCGAAAGGGGATGTTCGATGCGCAGCAGCGTTTCGGAAGGTCGTACCGTGTATTCCACGCTGGCCCATGGCAGGGAGGCACGCCTTGCCGCAGGGCCACGTTCGGTCGAGGCCGAACTGGGCACGTTGGTCGAGACGGCCACCGAGGACATGCGGACCGATGCATCGCCTTTCGACAAGATGGCCTACGCCGCCGGCGTGACCACGACGGCGTTCGCGGGTTCCGCGGCGTTCCTGGATGGCATGGCATCACGGACCGGCACCGGCACCGGCGCATTCTATCACGCCTTCACGCCCGGCGCGACGCCCGGCGGCACGTCGCCGGCCGCGGCCAAGTTCGCGGCGTCGGCTGCAACACAGGCGGCTGCAACACCGGCGGCTGCGACACCGACGGCTGCGATCGCCGGGGTCACCGATCCGCTCGCCGCGCAGCAATGGCACCTCGCCAAGCTCGGCGACATGGAGCGGGTCTGGCAGGATTACACCGGCAAGGGCGTGAAGGTCGGCATCTACGATTCCGGCGTGCAATACGAGCATTGGGATCTCGCCGCCAATTACGACGCCAGCATGCACCTCAAGATCGGCGGCAAGACCTATGACGGCGACTACACGCCCCAAGCCGGGCCGCACGGCACCGCGGTCGCCGGGCTGATCGCCGCGGCGCGCAACGGCAAGGGCACCGTCGGCATCGCGTATGAATCCAGCATCACCGGGGTCAACCTCTTCGATCCCTATTCGGGGGGCGGCAGGGATCCGGGCATCTTCGTCAACGCCACTGACAAGACGCTGTTATTCGAAGCGATACGGCAAACCGCGAAGTTCGACGTGGTGAACCACAGCTGGGGCGGCGGCCCCAAATACGACAGCAGCGGGGACCGCAACGTCGCGGGCACCTACGCCTACAACATGACCCGGGCGATGACCTTCGCCGCGGAAACCGGGCGCGACGGGCTGGGCACGATCAACGTCATGGCCGCAGGCAACGATGGCAGGGACACACAGGGACAGGGCGATCGCAACGATCGTCATGTGGTAGAGGTCGCCGCCTATCGCGAAAGCGACGGTTCGGCTTCCTCCTACAGTTCGCGCGGCGCGGCGCTGCTGGTGTCGGCTCCATCTGACGAAGCCACCGACCTGGGCGGCCGGGGCATCGTCACGACCGACGTGCTGGGGCGTCACGGCTACAACACCGCCGTCGATCCGGGCGGCAAGCTGGACCATACCGACGCGTTCGGCGGTACGTCCGCCGCCAGCCCGATCACGGCCGGCGTGGTGACGCTCATCCTCGACGCCAACGAAAACCTCGGCTGGCGCGACGTCAAGAACATCCTGGCCGCCTCCGCCAAGCTGCCGGTCGCATTCGACACGCCGCCCACTGCCCAGGTCGAAGGGGGCTTCACCAATGCGCTGAACGAGTCGACCTTCGCGGTCGTCGGCAGCGGCAACGGCTGGAACGGCGGCGGGCATCACTATTCCACCGATTACGGCTATGGCGCGATCGATGCGTACAACGCGGTCCGCATGGCGGAAGTGTGGTCGCTGTTCGGCACCGCCGCGACGAGCGCCAACGAGGTCCGCATCTCGACCCCGACCTTCGCGACGAACCTGACCGTCGCAAAGGGCGCGGCACCGGACGCATCGAAGGCGCACTCCGGCTTCACGACCACGCCGACCAGCTTCACCTTCGACGTGACGGATTCGATCGACCTCGAACATGTCGACATGCGGATCGGGTTCGCCAGCTTCACCAACGCGCCGACCACGCTCGGCACGCTCAAGATCAAGCTGATCGCGCCGGACGGCACATCGGCCTTCGTCGATACGATCGGCGCGCCTCGTACCGCGGCGAGCGGTGCGGACACCTTCACCTTCGGTTTCGCCAACTTCCGCGGCGCCGCATCAAAGGGAACCTGGACCGCGCAGTTCCAGGAGCATTTGCCGGCGACCACCACCACGATCACGTCGTTGCAGATGACCGCGTTCGGAGCGGCGCAGAAGGCGGGCGACGTGTTCACCTACACCGACGAGTTCCTGACGATGGCGGCGATCGGCGGGCAATCCGCACGCCGCACGCTGGTCGACGATGATGGCGGCACCGACTGGATCAACGCGGCGGCGGTGACCAAGGACGTGTCGATGTCGATGGCCGAGGGCGGCTGGACCAGCTTCGGCGGGGTCAACGCGTTCCGCATCGCACGCGGCACGCAGATCGAGAACGTCGTCACCGGCGACGGCAACGACACGATCAGCGGCAATGCGCTGGCCAACGAAATCCGCGGGATGCGCGGCAACGACGTGCTGTTCGGCGCGGCGGGCGACGACCGGATGTACGGCGGCGCGGGCAACGACCGGCTGGACGGCGGCACCGGTGCCGACCTGCTGGACGGCGGCGCAGGCAACGACACCTATGTCGTCGACGCGGCGGGCGACATCGTGATCGAAGCGGCGGGTGCCGGCACCGACACCGTCTATGCCACGATCGCCTACACGATGTCGGCACATGTCGAGAACCTGTATCTCTCCGGCGGTGCGCGCGCCGGCACCGGCAACGCGCTCGACAACAACATGTACGGCACCAATTTCGCCGACACGCTGTCGGGGCTGGACGGCAACGACGTGCTCAAGGGCTATGCCGGCGACGACCGGCTGTCCGGCGACTTCGGCCACGATACGCTGCACGGGCATGAGGGCAACGACTGGCTCGACGGCGGGGCCGGCGCGGACACGATGGAGGGCGGCATCGGCAACGACATCTATGTCGTCGACCATGCCGGCGACCAGGTGACCGAATTCTTCCAGAACGGCACGGGCGGGGTCGATACCGTCCAGGCCGCGGTCGACTGGACGCTGGGCGCCAATGTCGAGAACCTGTTCCTGACCGGCGGCGCGGCGCTGAACGGCACCGGCAACGCGCTGGCCAACACGTTGCGCGGCAATGACGCGGCCAACGTCCTGCGCGGCGCGGCGGGCAACGACGTGCTGATCGGGCTGGGCGGCAACGACACGCTGTTCGGCGGCACCGGCAACGACACGTTCGTGTTCCAGACCGGCTTCGGCAAGGACACGATCGGCGACTTCGGCGCGGGCGATACGATCGATCTGGCCAGCTACCCGCTCAAGGATGCGCCGGTCATCACCGATCTGGGCCGCGACACGCTGATCGACCTGGGCAACGGCAACACGATCACGCTGCTCAACATCGATCCCGACCAGATCGCCTTCACGGGCAACGCCTTCGGCTTCGCCGGCTGACCTGACCGCCAGCGCGCCTTCCCGCAGCAAGAGGAAGGCGCGCGGGCGATCGAGGTTCGGGCGGGATCGGCATTCAGCATTCCACGGATGCCGGACTGCCCGCCGTTGAAGATGATCCACCCGTTCGGGCGAACCGGGCGCGACGGGCTGGGCACGATCGGGGAGATATGCTCCGGCCACCCATCGTTGCGAGCATTCCGCGCGACGCCCTGGCCTGCTTCGCTATGCTCGCAATGACGGCACGTGCAGGGGACCAGCCGGGTGCCGATCCAAGCCGGTTTACATAAGACATATTATCGCATTCATTGCGTGCGCAGAAAGTGCGAACGCTTCCGCCTCTCGATACCCGACTTCGGTTATAGGCAGGCGCTTCTCCTGCATGATTGCGTCTATTAGGGTCCGACTAAAAATACACCGGACTTTGCCGGCGTCGTCACCCGAACACGGACAATCGGCGGAGACGTTGAGCCTGCGCCCTCGATTGCCCACGCAAATTGATCCTGCCGCTGCAAGCCCGCAGGGCTGCACGAAGCGATAAGCAACGCCATCATGACGGGAAGAGCGGATATGGAAGGAAAGCTCGCCACCACCAATATTTTGTCAGGTTGCTTCGGCACGGTCCATGTCCGTTTTCCAGCACGCCGAAATGGCGTATCTACGACCGACATTGGGCGTGAGCGGAATGACCGAAAGTGGTGGTTAGCGGACGTTCCTTCCAATGCCGCAGCCGCTCGGTTACCGTTGCTGTATGGACGTGCTGGACTGGTTTTCGCTTTGGTATGAGACGCAGTGCGATGGCGATTGGGAGCATGGGTTTGGCCCAAGCATCGGAACCATCGACAATCCCGGCTGGTCGTTGAAGGTCGAGCTAGCCGGAACGGATTGCGATGGACGTGTGCTGGATCGCATCGCTCACAATTACGAGCACGAGACGGACTGGTGGACCTGTTGGACAGAGGGAAATGCGTTCCACGGGCGTGGCGGCCCTCGCCACCTCCGCTTGCTGCTTGAGGCTTTCCGCGAATGGGCGACGAAAGTTCGGTGATGGGCGCTTTCCGTCAGTCCGCTTTGCTGCCCGAGACCGGCCGGTCGACTTTCGGGTGATCCGCTTGGTTCGCGAGCCTCGAAACGGCACGACCTGGTGGTTTGCGGAACGGCAGCTTTTGGAACCTCACCATAAAAAAGCCCACACCGGATACTCGCGTGAAACGCGTCACGTTATAACATGTGTAATCGCGAGGATTTCTCTGTGTGCGTTATACAAGACCTGTGACTAGCGCATCGCGGAAGGTTTGCACCGTGGCCTGCCGAAGCAATGGTGAAGTTCCGAAAACATACCGGACATTAGTTTAATGGCACAATGGTGGTCATGCCGTGTCGGCTCGCCTTATCATACGCAATGTCATGCGCTGAAATCGAGTCAAGTGCCGCCTGAGCAGCCGCAGTTGCGGTAGCGCACGTCGCGGAGTTTATCGCGGCTGCGATTTCGGTACGATGGTCCCAAGCGTATCGAACATGACCATCTTCGTGCGCCAACAGCGAGTTGTAGTAACGATCGAATCGCACCTGCAATCTAGGGTCGTCGCTGCTTAGTCTTGGAACTGTAACCGTTGCGCTAAAGGATATATCTTCCGGCGTAGCCGTACACCTTCCATGTCCGTCATTGCGCCAGCGCCAGCGGAAATCATAGCGACTGAGGCCGTCTACCCGCGTGCCGTCATTGGGATCGGTCGGTCGAGCCTTGTCAATTGACTTGCGGACGGCGGTCGTGTTCTTTCCCTCCACCGTGTACGGAACAATGGTAACGTTGGGTAGGTTAGCGAATGGCGGAGTTGCCTCGCTAGAGCCCGTTACTACGACGGTAGAAGGAAGTGGCGTGGACAGGGCGACATAAGCCGCAAGCGATCCGAATATGAATGGCAGCATGCTTGGAGTTATAGCTTTACTTGATGCTATCGCAATAACTAACCATCATCGAAGGTCGGCTTAGCGGCGGTCCAAGGCTGACTAATCCTGTTGTCGCATTGTGAATGTCAGATTTTGGGAATCGGAAGTACGAACCTTGAATTATTAGCTTCAGGCGCTTCACGCCTTCCGTACGGAACCGGACGGTCGCCTTCCAAATGATCGGGTCGGTTCGGGCGCCTCGGAACGGTAAGGTCTGTTGGAAAGCTGACATAACCGCTAGCGCGATTTCCAAACCAAACGTGCGAAGTCGAGGGCTGATCGCGCGCCCGGGGCCTCAAGCTTGGCTAAGTTGCAAAACGGATCGAGTGCCTCCCCTCGAGATGGCGACGCAGCCGCATCTGCGGGCGTTCGTTCACCCATTGGAACCACACCGGCATAGTTCTGGAACCCCAATATCTGGGCAGTGCGCGCCTCACAATCGGCGCGAACATCCATAATCGTATAAGTCAGCACCGGTGCCAACGGCTGAACCTTAGGCACCAGCAGCATCGCCACTTCCACGATCGATCCAGTGCGCTTCGCATCTCCAACATTCAATGCGGCGACCACTTGATCCGAGCGCTTGAGCTCGCGCCATTCTTCTTGCTGCGCCGCGTTGGCACAGGCGAAAGGTAGAATTATGGCTGTCCAGCAAAATCTGCCGTTCATCGATTGCTCCTCTTGATCTCGCGATCGTAGGTGCTGTTCCGTATGTCCGTTATCGGGCGCTTTCCGCCGGCCCGCTTTCCCGCCCGAAACCGGCCGGTCTGCTTTCGGGTGATCCGCTTGGTTCGCGAGCCTCGGAACGGCACGACTTGGTGGATTAGCGACAGTCCGGTTTCATCATTACGGCGGCAATAGCTGCCGTTTCCAGCTACGAGATGCCATTGCCCGCACCGAGCCGCACTTTGCTTCGGTGCCTGTCGCTGATGTCTCCATCCCATTCAACCTCTCCCGATCTGGAGAGCGCCCGGAGGCATGAGAATGTGAAAAGGTCGCCGACGAAATGACCGGTCTCGATACTGATCGTAAAAAAAGCATCCCCCACGACCCTCATCGCTGGTCGCCATTCGCTCGACACAAACCCCATTATGAGTTTGTCATAACAGTCGAGTGCGGCCGACACCAAAATACCATTTTGAACAATCCGAAGCGATGCATTCGCTTTTCCGAGAGCACACCATGCAAATATGGATTGCTCACATGGCCTCCGTAAACGCACTACGCCGGACGCAAATAGGCACTTCGCACCGATCCGCTTTCCGGCCCGTGAACGTCGCGGGGTGGTGGAACGCGGACATCAGTGGCTTTTAGATTAATGCAGTCTCGCGGGTGAGGCGCGCCACCGGCGCACGTGACATGTTCATGCCCGGCCGAAAGCGACCCGTTAAGAATGCATCCGGAATCGTCGACAGTGTTCGACGGACAATGGCAACAGGATGATATGCACTCATCTTTATCGCCAATCGTTCGTGTTTTCATACAGACCTTTGATACGGAATGTTATTTTGCATTTTGAATACTAAATATAATGGTATATCAAGTTCGCTATAAGGCTAAGAGTTGCCACGAATCATATAGAATGTTTCGTTGATGAGGAAATGTAGCATGCGACTCAACATTCTTGTGGGCCTGTCACTTTTGGCGGTCAACTTCAGCAGTGTGGCGCAGGCGCAATGCGCCAAGTGCGTAAGGCAAAGAGCCGCGTTAGGTAACGTTTATCAGTGTGTTGGAATAGGCCACGGCCAACATCCGAACGGATTCTACATTTACTGCAAAACGACGCCGCTAAAGTAAGATAGATCTGGAGTAAATTCCAATAACTGTGACCAGTTTTATAGATGTGGGTCGACTGGCAGCGCCTTGATCAGCGGAAGAGACCAGCATCGAACAGGCAAGACGGGTATGTGCACAAAAACATCGGCTCAGGCATAAGTCTTCAAGGATAGGTGGTACCGTGAAACTGGCTGTACCTTTGCTGGCCTGCGGTGGGGTCGCTGTCGTTGCCGCCGCGACGTTCCTGATCGGCACGAGGGATGTGCCGCCCGTCGCGGTGAAAGGCCCGGCGAACAACATCGTCGTAATCGCTTCTGCGTCCGGAATGGCGACTTCAAAGCCTGGGCCGCTGGCATCCGGCACGCCGATCCCGTCCCCCTCGCCCATATCCTCGCCGTCTCCAGCCGACGTCCTCAACGTCGACACGCTTGCCGGGGAGATGCTCGACGTCTGGCCCGATATGCGAAACCGCCACGACGACTTGAACAAGGAAGTTCGCGACCCTGCCTGGGCTGCTTCGTCGGAAGCGTTGTTGCGTGAGCAGTTCGCGGCAATGCCCGGTCTTGGGCAGCAAGGTCGCGTGCTCGATATTCGATGTGGATCGGAGACGTGTCAAATAGTGGGAGAGATCCCACCGTCGACGGCAGCAGAGGCCATGGCAGCCATGCAGGATCTATCGTTTCACGAGGCGATGGACAGTCGCGGTTATGGTGAGGGCACAGTGGCGTTCGGCCCCTCGCAGGTGAAGGGGCATGGCGGCTTCATCTATTATTTCACCCGCGCGCGGGAGTCCTGACGGCGGTTCTCGCAATGCGGCCCGATGCAGCAGGGGACAAAGCGCTCCTGCGAAGGCGCTGAGGCGTCGCTTCAGTCCAGGATCTGGCGACGACGGATCATCGAGGGGAAGCGTTCGATAATGAGCGCAATGATAATATTGCTCATAGCCCTAGCTCTGTTGGTCATCCCTCCCGGGCTAATCATTGCACTACCTCCACGATGGTTAATGGTGGCCGCGCCCACTGGCGCTTTGGGCATGTACTCATTGATACACCTCGCTACCGACGGCGACCTCGGCCCGGCAGGTATATTCATAATGGTATTTTTCGAGTTGGTCGTTTCCATCAATATCATCACGCTTGTCGTTCGCTTTCTGAAACCGGGGAAGACGTCCCGTTAATCAGCTTGAAAACATCTGTCGGTAAGTGTCCGTTATCGGGCGCTTTCCGCCGGCCCGCTTTCCCGCCCGAAACCGGACGGTCGGCTTTCGGGTGATCCGCTTGGTTCGCGAGCCTCGGAACGGCACGACTTGGTGGGAAGCGGACGTAGTCCTAAGCGAACCCATCCCTTTTCTGCTTAGGTCGTAGCCGACGCACCCTGCCGGCGTCGGCGTGCCACAGCCGGGTTTCGAACTGCCGGCGTTCTTGTTTTGCTTCGCCGTCACTAGCCTTAGCGCCTTGGCCGAGCCAGTGGCGGTAACCGGCCATGTCGTTCCGATTGAAGCGGCTCAACGCCATGTGTCGGGCTGCGCGCAAGTCGCCTAATTTGTATGCGCGTCGGTATAGTCCGGCCGCGCTGAAAGCTGCCGCTGGCGTGCCAAATGGGTCGGCGCTGCCATCGTTAGAGAACCAATCGGCAAGCTCGATCATCGCGCCCGCGTGCCCGCGTAGAGCAAGGTGCCACATGATCGGGAGCCACTTACCCAAGTGCCGCTCATCTCGGATCGCCAAGCCTTTGAGGTAGAGCCGGTCCGCAGACGTGTCGTCGTTGATGTATTCCATGGTGGACCTTCGCACATGCTTCGTATGTCCGCTATTGGGGCGCTTCCCGCCGTTCCGCTTTCCGGCCCGGGAACCTCGCGAGGTGGTGGAAGGCAGACGCTAGCGAAGCAAGCCAATCCACGCGGCAAGCGACAGGATTGCTCCAGTTCCGTAGATTGTAGCACCCAACCAGAACCACATCGGCTCGTCATCGCGGAAAGGGCTCCAATAAGGAGCCATCGGCATTGTCCCAGTCCGAAGGCCGAGCGCCAGAAGACCGCCGAAGATGAGTAATCCGAGAAATGCGAGCCAGTTCATCGCGCCCGCTTATAGCACTCAAGACGATGTCGGCTATTGGGCGCTTCGCGCCGGCCCGCTTTCCGGTCTAGTACGACGCGAGATGGTGGAAAGCCGACAAGCAGCTCCCCGCGCTCTACCCGGCAAAGCTGCCGTTTCGCAGGTCGACCTAAACGCCGTGAGGACCGTATCGCCGAGCTATGCGCTGGGAGCGCTGGGGTATGGCCTTGGCCGGGTCGAGTTGGACGATCTTTGCGCCGGAGCGCCGCATCGCTGAAACGACTTCTGGCCAGTTCTGGTCGGACACCGCGATGAAAGCCGTTACCTTCGATAGGGATCCATCCGGCAACTTCAGAAAAGCCTTCTTAAGAACGGCCACAAGGTTGGGCTCCGAAAGCGATGCCAGCGCAACCTTGTCCGCATAGCTTTCGGTCAGCGCGTCGTGGACCCACGTCTCCGATACAGCATAATCATCTGCATCAGGAAGACGGAGAACGGTCGTGGAAGGTGTTTCATCGTCACCAATCAGCCGTCCGACCGCCTCGCGCAAATAGCCGTGCCATTCGCGCTCGGCATTAGCTTTCGGACCGAGTAGCGGAGCAAGGAACGCAGCCTTCGCGGATGCCTCGTAAGCGACCTGCGCAGCGAGAACCTTGCGGCCTGCTGCCTGCGCAGCATCCCAAGCGCCTAGATTGATTGGCGATACCCTTCCGTCGACGAGATCGACCGCAATGTCAATCGTGGCAGGATCGGAAACAAAGTTCTCGGTAGGGATCAGGACAGGGATAATCACCTTCCGTCCATCGGGCGAGAAGCGTGGATTGCGCCGCCAATGGATAGAACTAACGGAATGAGGCAGCGCCTTGATGTAGTCAGCTGGCACGACGTCGGACAGGGCGAGTGCACGAAGCATCTTACCCCCCGCACCGTAAATCACGACTGCGTTAGGCCCGTAGCCGGTGCCATGCCAATCATCGAACGTGACTGCATGTTCACCATCGTCTTGAACGAGCGCCAACACCGGAGCCACGTCGTTCGCAATTTGATGTTCCCAGATTGGTCGCCAGCGCCTGTCCACCAGTCGTTCCAATCTTGCGCTCGCGACCAGCGATCCGCCCTTCTTCTGTCCAGCGGGGTCAACATTTTTCACCCTGTCGTCGAAATAACCCAGCTGGCTCTTAAGATCGCGCGGGCTGACCGTGATGCGGGCGTGGCCGGCGCAAGACGTGTAGGTGGTGGTCGTCGGTAATGCCCAGCTGTCGGCACAGGAGGACGAAGGCACGACAGAGACCAAAATCGCTCCCAGGGCGAGCAATCCCAGCGCACGAAATATCCTCATCGCCTGCACCTCTCAGAATACAATGTGCCTCAACAGAGGCGCGTTGTGCAATCCCCTGCCTGAGCCCGAAGTATCGGCTGCGGTGTCGCCATGGCGGCTGTTGGCGCGTGTGTGCGGTGGCTTGAACGGCAACAAGTGGGGCGAAGGCGGCCGTCCCTGTGCGGGTATCCGCCGGGTACAATCGGCATCCCCGAGCCTCCACGTCGAGGTAGAATGGAAATCGAGGCGGAGGGGTTCTCCGCCTCGGTCCGCCGAATGCCGCGTTGCGGTGGAAAGCCGACGTTCGAAGGCGACAGCGGAACGTCGATCATGGTGGAGATTGCCACCATGGAACATACCCCACTTCACACGCCAGCACGCTCGCTTCTCCGGAGTCAACATCTCCTGCCTCGATTGATTGAAGGCGATAGCCACTACCGGAAGCAATCTGCCGCATCTCTTCAACCATTTCCCCAATCGCCGTGTTGCTGACCCGAACGGTTCTCATCGCGACCACTTCGCATTGGCCAAAGCCGCGCAGGGTCAAGCCCTGGGCTTCGAGAAAACTCCACATTAGCTCTTCATCCGCTCCCTCGCTGCAAATGAAACGGCCTCCGATTGGCGCTTCTTCGTCTCCGGTCTGTGCGACGAGGTTCGCGACCGCTTGTGGAAATGCCACCCATTCTTGAGAATACTGTTCCATCGCCTCAACCTGCGCGATCCGACGCATGTCCGCAATCGACGCGATTCCAGCCGTCGCTGTGCGGGTATTGGCGGGGTACAATGGGTGCCGCCCGCCCTCCGCGCCGAGGTAAAATCACGACCGAGGCGGAGACCACCTCCGCCTCGGTCAGTGGAATGTCGCATTGTGGTGGGAAGCGGTCAGGCAGCTTCCGGCGAGCGCCTTGCAAAAACAACCGTTCCCGCAGAGCCTCTCGCCATGCGCCTTCCTATCCTTCTCCTTTTGCCGCTCGTACTGGCTTCTTGCTCGTTGGTTTCAGACGAAAGCCAAGAGGCCACCTCAACCCGCGATGCCTTAGAAGCGAGCGAGCCTGCCGCAATCAAATCGGCGCGCCACGCCTGTAAGCACCTGCGCGAACCGGCGAGAAAACCTAAAGATTTTGACGTCGGAATTTCCAACTATGACGCGTGCCTCGGCGAGCGCGCGAACCTGACCCATCCGGCGAACCCGCATCTTTGTGCTCTCGCCAAGAGCACAATGTCGGCTTCTGGGACCTGCATGTTGAGTGAGTGAATACCCGCAAATGGGCGTTAGCGGTCTGTGGTGGAAAGCAGACCTAGATACAGTCGCCAGTGGAGCAGACCGCTAGAAGGCTAGCAAAGGGCAGAAAGGGGATTGCTGCGACGGTGAAGGCGACCGTTACGCCGATCGTCACCCGACGCGACCATCTCGCCGACCAGATCGCGACCACTCCGATCGCCCATGCTGCAATGAGCACTAAGTATGCGACCACCGTTCCATTCGAAAAAAGACCGGTGTGGGCGGCGGCGAGCAGCAGCAGAACCGGTGCGGCGAGCATAACGGTCATGGCGACGACGGAGCGACTCATCGGTTGACGGTGCCGCCGACCGTCACTGTCCGCAAGTGGGCGCAAGCGGACGGGCAGCGGGTATCCGCAGGGTACAACGAGCTTTCTCCGGGGCCACGGCCGAGGAGCATAGGCCATCGTGGCGGAGGGTATCTCCGCCGCTGCTGTGTCTAGAATGGTAGTTAGCTGCCGTTCGAAATCGCGTCGTCGGTGGAAGCCGTCTTCTCGATCAAACGGCCCTGCGGCACGTCACTGGCGATCAAGCCAGTTTTTGCCATCAGCCAAAGCCGCCAAAGCAGAAATGCCATCCATCCAACCGCGATCGCGAAACCTGGTATGCGCCACCAGTTTCCAAAAAGCGGAGTAGCGAAGAGCGGAAACGCGCCAGCAGCGTACAGCAGCTTGCCGGCGTAGAGGCTTCCGGACTGAACCTCATCGATCCAGATGCGAAACCGCTGATAGATCGTCATGAGGCCTCCTGTGGGGCAAAACCTAGCACATCCGGCTATGTCAGCAATTGGGGCGCTTCCCGACCGTCCGCTTCCCGGCCGACAGCAGCCGGTCGGCTTTCGGGTGATCGGGTCGGCTAAGGAGCCTCGGAACGGCACGACCTGGTGGAAGGCCGTCAGGCGGCTTTAGGACGATTCCAGCCCATAGCGGCCCTCCGCTCCCCAACTTCGAGGCATCGCTCCTTCGTCATAGCCAGAACATTCACAGCCATCGACAGTGCAAAGCATCTGCTCTTCCGTGCCAGCATGGTGGTAGCCGATCGCATGCCCGCACTGGCTGCAATCCCCTGTGCCTATGCTACTAGGTGGTTTGATTGATGCGCGGTGGGGTCGCCGCAAGAGCATGTCGAGAAAGCTCCGCTTGCGGATGATCTCCCCAGTCCAACAAGTCGGCACCTCATGCTTAGGGTCCAAAAAGCCTTGGATCTTGATAAGGATGGGGCCACCAACCCGCTCCTTCCAATCCGCATCCCATGTGACCGACATATACGGCCCCTCGTTCTGCGGGCGCGTGTAGGTAATCCCGATCGGAACGCGTTCTGCCAGATCAGCCCATGCGAAGTCGGCAACTTCATATGCGACGTCGCTGACGCGGAGTTCAAGTTCATCTCGGTCGGCGTCGATGGGCATGCGCAGAGACTGAATGAAGGGCCGCTGTCGGGCAACCTCCATCGGCACACGAATGACCGACTATGGGCGACTGCGGAACAGCGGGTCTCCCGTGTGGGATGGTTTTGCGAACACGAGTTGCAACCTCTAGCGGATCAGTATCCGACCTCAAGAGTGACGATCGTTAGGTGTCCACCGATCCTGCCCACCAAGGTCACGTTCCCACCAGGATAATCAGGCCCGCTCATTGCCATGATGGCGCTGACGTCCATGCGAGCAGTGAAAAGCGGCTTGAAAACATCACGATCGGGGGCCGTGATGATGGTGCCACCAGCACGCTGATCCGCCCAGGCCGCATGTTGCCATGCACTTCCGATCAGCTTCAATGATTGGCCAGGAGGCGGCGCTGGTTGGGGTGGTTCATCAAAGTCGCGGCGGCTGCCACAGTTCGCCTTGCTCATCTTTCCGTTCGAGAGCGTGCCCCCTGTGTAGTCGGCCTGGAAGGAGTAGCACACGCCGTCGCTAAACGAGAGTGTGACGGGTAGAAACCCCGGCGACCAGGCAGCGGTAAGCTGCCTGGTCGAGGTTTCCTCAATCTGGAACGCCCCCACAATTTTGATGCTGCCCGTCGTCGCTCCCCGCTTATAGCTGGGATCGACCTGAAAGAGGCTAGTTAGCGACGAATCTGGGAGGCGGGTCAGGCGAGGCGCAGTCGGGTCGGTCACCACCGCAACGCCGGGCTGTGTCTTTCCCCCGCTGTAGCCAGCGGGTGGGACGAATTGCGCGTACGCGGCCGACCCCAGCATCGCGAGCATGACCGCGACGCCCCAATGCCGCTGCAAGACTTTTGCCATCATCGTGCCCCTCCTCGGGCCAGCGTAGCTTTGAACCATGACAGCGCCGAGGCGCATTATGCTAACTTCCCCCGATCAACGATGGTAAAACGAGAATGTCCGGCTGTGGTGGAAAGCGGCCGTTGGCTCGAAAGCGCTCGACCGCTACTCGTCACCCATAATTTGGAACATCATCGACCACCGACAGCGGCCATATCGCTGGTGCTGCTCGACTTTCTTCGCGAAGGCGATACCCTGGCCGTAACGCGCATCGACCGGCTCGCCCGCTCAATGAACGACTTGCAGGACATCGTGCACGGGTTGAAGGGCATGGGGGCACTGAAGGCGACCGAGCAGCCCATCGAGCGGCGCGTCAACGCGACGGGGACTCGCTTTTACTCACGTCGGATTGCGCAACGGAGCCCAGGTCGATCGGAAATCGCACGAAAATTACGCCCTCGTTAGTTGTTTGGAGGCTGAGTGCAAGGGTCCGTGCCTCAGCGAGACCATAAGGGCAGTGATAATTTACAATTATACCGCAGCCTGTTGCGGGGAGGTAGTTAATACTGCATCCTAGGATCCTCCTTGGGGGGAGGAATCAGATGCGAAACGTGCTAGTTTTGGCGCTCATGAGCTGCGCGCTTTCTGGTTGTACCGTTGCTTCGGCCTATTGGAATAAACCGACCAAGTACAAGGCGCTGCCCGATAAGTCTGACGGGGCTGGGCCCGACCCGGAGGTCGCAACGGTTTCGCTCGATGCCTCAAGGCGGCTGGTTATTAGTCAGCGGTACGCTCATGCACCACGAAAAGGGGCGGCAGGGATCTTGAAGGCAACCTCATCAGGCGACCCTCCCGAAGGTGGCTCCTCCCGTTTTACATGTGCCGAGTCACCGCCAGACATCGCGAATAACACACTGGCGCAATCGCTGATCGCGCTTCAGTCAAAGGGCGAGGCGAACTTCTCTGCAGGGTCAGCGTACCAAGTGATCGCTCAAGCGATTCACGCCAGAACATCGACGGTCGAGACCTGGCGCACGACCTCATCGACTTATTGCTTGTTGCTGATGAACGGGATGGACGACGCTGCGAAGAATTACCTCGAAGTTGCAAAAGTTGCGCTCGCCGCAACGAACGACACGACTGTAACGATACCGGCGGCCGCAGCATCTATCGACGGGCTGATGGCCGCGGTGAACAATGTTGCGAAGAAGCAAGAGGCGGCCAGCGAAGCAGCGGCAAAGAAGGTCGCAGATGAAAAACTGGTGCAAGGGCTTGCAAAGGCTAAAGAGGCTTGTGACAAGATTGCAGAAGCCGATCGCCCAGATAACGTGGATTGTAAGAAGGTGGCAGCGGGCGAGTCCGCTGCCAAACAGGGGCAGGGAAAGCCAGCACCCTCCGGTTGATGGCCAGGTGGACGGCTCGTAACATCCGCGGTGCTTATCGCCGAAGCGATACGAATGTCGACAAGTGGGCGATTGTGTTGAAGAAGTCGGGTTATGGGCCGGAGGCAAGCGGTAGCTGGTTTGCGCTGGATAGGGCTGACCGGCTCAGGCCGGTACTGGGTGCGCCCTCAGCGGGATGAGCTTGGCCATCTTGCGGAGGTTCTGGGCAGTGGCTGCCAGGAGGAACTCGTCTTTGGCGCCGTTAGGACCTCGCAAGCGTAATCGGGCCAGTTTCAGGATGCGTTTGAGGTGGGCGAACAGCATCTCGACCTTCTTCCGCTCACGTCGCGAGGTCACGTAGGCGTCGGTCGTCGCAGTATCGCGGGCCAGGTCGCGAGCGCCTTCGTGGATGGAGCGCAGGATTTTGCGTTGCGGGGCGTTGGGACAGCACCGCGGGCGCAGGTCGCAGGCGTCGCATGCCGCCTTCCGGGCGCGGTATCTATAGAGGCCATCGGCCGGGAGCCCTTCCTTGCCAGCGCGTCCCTCATGCCAGAAGCGGCGCAACTCCTCGCCGGCCGGGCAGGTGTATGCGTCGCGCTCGATGTCATAGCTGAAGTCGGCACGCTCGAAGGTGCCGTCGCGGCGTAGCGATTTGTCGAACACGGGGATGTGCGGGTGGATGTCGCGCTCGTGGACAAGCCAGGCGAGCATCTCGGCCGAGCCGTAACCGGTATCCGCCGCCAGGCGCTCGGGCCAGACGCCAAAGCGGTCCTAGGTCCGTTCGATCATGCGCTTGCACGCGGTGACCTCGGCCTGCCGGATCGCGCTGCTCGCCTCCACGTCCATGATTACGGCATGGTCGAGATCGATAAGGTAGTTGGTCGAGTAGGCGTAATAGGCCTGTCCGCCATGTGCGCAGGTCCAGCGCGACGCCGGATCCGCCGGCGCCAGATACTTCGGCACGACCGGCGTGGCTGCGCCGAATGCGGCATCATCGAGAACGGCAAAATACTCGCGAACGGCACGACTGTCGGCATTAGGCGGCAGGCCTTCGCTACCTGGGCCGCCGGTCTGACGGTTGGCATCGGCGCGGATCAGGCTCGCATCGACAGCGAAGCCTTCGCCACCGACCAGCCCCTCGGCTATACAGCGCTCAACTGTCGTTTCAAACAGCTTGCGCAGCAGGTCGCTGTCGCGGAAGCGGCCATGGCGGTTCTTTGAGAAGGTCGAGTGGTCGGGCACGTCGCCTTCCAGTCCCAGCCCGCAGAACCAGCGATAGGCCAGGTTGAGATGCACCTCGTCGCACAACCGGCGCTCGGACCGGATGCCCATGCAGTAGCCGATGATCAGCATGCGGATCATCAGCTCCGGTGATCTTCCCCTAGTCCGGACACGCTGGGTTAGCCGGTCATGCGCTGTTCGGCTTGTTCGGACGTAAGATAACCGAGGGCCGAGTGCATGCGGTGCCGGTTGTAATAGCCTTCGATCTATCCGAACAGCGCCTGTCGGGCTTCCGCCTGGGTCGCCCAGCGGCATTGATGGACCAGTT
>NZ_LMLS01000005.1 GCF_001421995.1 Sphingomonas sp. Leaf231 | reverse complement strand
ACTGGTCCATCAATGCCGCTGGGCGACCCAGGCGGAAGCCCGACAGGCGCTGTTCGGATAGATCGAAGGCTATTACAACCGGCACCGCATGCACTCGGACCTCGGTTATCTTACGTCCGAACAAGCCGAGCAGCGCATGACCGGCTAACCCAGCGTGTCCGGACTAGGGGAAGATCAGTCGGAAGCATGAGAGTTCTATTGTCCGTGGCGCTTGCCTTCGGCATCGCGCTGACAGGCACCGAGATCGCAAAGGCACTCAATCCGACGATCTTCGGCTCCTGTTTCGAAGGGTCGTGCGGCTATGCTGCGATGCTCGTCGCGGTTTTAGGCACGCTGCTCCTCACCCCGGTCCTGTGGGTCGGTTTGTGTCGCGTGGGGCCGCTCAGTCGGTTGCTGCTCGGCTTCGTGCTGTTCGCGCTGATCGGTTATTTTCTTCTGTCGGTCGAGCTGTGGATCGTCGGTCTGCTGGGGTTCGTTTATGCGATCGTGCGGCTCATCCGACGCGCGCGGGCAGACGGCCGCCCGACCCGCGACATGTTCCTTACCTCTCGGGCCCGGGAGTTAGAATGCGGCCCAATGAGGCGGCGCGGACGTTCTTGAAACCGATACTGGCCGGGAATGCTTGCGGGCTCCGCGTTCATCCCTGGTTGAGCGTCTCGATGAGCCCACCGTCACCAGGCAGCTGGCCACAATTCGACTGCGGCAAGCTACCCACAGCCAGCATCCCCTCACGACGCGCGACCCATCTAATTGCAACATTGATCGAATCGAGGCCGGCGCGCTTTGCGTATGCCTCTGTAGGACCACGGCTGAGCGGACCCAAAACCGGACGCTCATTCATGGAGGCGTCGATGGTGGTACTACCGACGTAACGATTTGCCGGAGCAGCAAGCTGTGCAGGCTTTCCGCCTTCCCCGACAGTTCCCCAGCAACAGCCTTCTTCGGCCCGTTCATTGGCTTTTGCTAGACAACCGGGTCATCGCTGCGTCGTAACATCAACCATAGCATCGAGCAGTTGCCCAATCGTGCCGCTGCCTTCCCACGCGTAAATCGATAGAGAGAGTGCTGCCTCTGCGGAGAAGATACTGCTGGCGCGAACGGCATAATCCCCGGTTGTACTTACCGGCAGCACTGATACCCCAAGCCCTGCCTCAACTGCCGACAGAACGCTGCCCAGGCTGTTGCCTGTGAAGGCGATGTACCATCGCCGTCGTTCGCGCTCGATGCGGTCGATCATCACGTCGCGGTAGAGGCCGCCCCGCGGGAACGTCACCAATGGGATCGGATCATCCCAACGCTGGCTCGCCTTCGCTTCAAACCAGCGGAGCGGTTCGGGGAAAGTCGCCCGGGCGTCTCCATCAGCCACGGCTTCCTTGACGATAGCAATATCGAACTCGCCCGCTCGGAACCGCTTCTTCAGGTCGCGGCTGAGACCCGTTGTCACGTCAAGGCGGATCTCTCGATGGCCCGAAGCAAACTGCGCAAACCGCCGGCTCATGTCCGACGTCACGATGTCGTCGGGCACGCCGATCCGGATCGTGGTCGTTCCCGACGGATCTGAAAGCAGCACCTGTGCCTCGTCCTGCAACGTGAGCAACCTACGCGCATAGCCGAGCAAACGCTCGCCTGACGGAGTCGGCGCGATCGGCCGCGAGGATCGGTCGATCAGTGAGTGACCAACCGTGGCCTCCAAACGACCAAGATGCTGGCTGACCGTGGACTGGGTCGAGTTCAGCCGCTCGGCCGCAAGCGTGAAGCTCCTCGTCTCGGCCACCGCCAAGAACGTTCGAAGAAGCCGAAGATCAAGCATCCTATCATTCTAATCGTGAATGATCTTCATTTAAACACATCATTCGCAAATAGGCGGTTGGAGGGCCATCTATGGTTTAAGCAAATTCGAGGATGACCATTGCCGACCTCCACCACTCGCCCCCGGCTGTTCCGCAATGCGCTGTGCCTTGATGGTTGTATCCGCGATCTCGGCGTCCTCGGAGGTAGCTTCGTCGATCCCGAGCGGCTCGTGGACACCGACGTCGTTGATCTGGACGGCCTGCTCGTTCTTCCCGGCTTCGTCGAAGGACATATCCACCTCGACAAAAGCTTCGTCGGTGATCGCTGGCGTCCGCATTGCCCCGCTGCCGGGCTTAGCGAGCGATTGACGATCGAGAAGGAGCTACTGGCGGAAGCACTGCCGGTCACCGAGCGTGCCGATGCACTGCTGGCGCAGGCCCATCGCCTCGGCACGATCGCGATGCGCAGTCATGTCGATATCGACGCGTCGCTCGGACTTAGCCACCTGCACGCGGTGATTGCGGCGACAGCGCCATGGCAAGGTCGCGTCGACGTGGAGATCGTCGCGTTTCCGCAGGCCGGCATCCTCGCCTCGCCCGGAACCGCCGATCTTCTCGATGCGCAGTCAGGGAAGGCGCTGGCGTTGTCGGCGGTCTGGATCCGTCAGCTTTCGACGGTGATGCCGACGGCCACCTCGATGTGGTGTTTGGCGTTGCCGAACGGCACGGCGTCAAGATCGACATCCATCTTCACGAGCCTGGACGCCAAGGGATCGAGCAACTTCGCAGGATCGCTGCACGCACAGCGTCCGCCGGGATGCAGGGCAAGGTCGTGGTCAGCCATGCCTACGCGTTAGGTGACGTCGATCGGGACGAGGCGGCCCGGATCGCCGACCTGCTGGCAGTCGCCGGCGTCGCCATCATGACCAATGCTCCGGCCAATCGCGCCTTTCCACCAATCACGCTGCTACGCGCCGCGGGGGTGCGGGTCTTTGCCGGCAACGACAACATCCGCGACGCTTGGTGGCCCTATGGCGATGCCGACATGCTCGGTCGCGCGATGATGATCGGCTATCGATCGAGCTTCTTCACCGACGCCGACCTCGCAATTGCCCTCGACATGGCGACGACGGAAGCAGCCGCCGCTCTCGAACTGGAGAAATACGGCATGGCACCCGGCAACGACGCAACCTTCGTCATCGTTGATGCCGAAAACGCCGCAGCCGCGGTTGCCGCCCCACCCGCACACCGCCGTCTCGTGCAACGCGGCGTGATCGCGGCGCCCTCCTCGTCGCGGCTCGATTCCATTCTTTTGTCCGTCGACCATGACCAAGGATCCCGCTCATGAAGGCCATCGCCCTCGCATTGCTAATCGGCACCATTGCGACGCCTGCTGCAGCGGCCGACATATCGACCCACGTCCTCGATCTCGCCCGTGGCGTCGGTGGCAAGGCGGTGCCTGTCGTGCTTTCCAGGCGGACTGCGGATGGCAAATGGCAGAAGGTCGGGACTGCCACGACGGACGCCGACGGCCGCGTCCGCAGCTTTGGCGACGCCAAGGCCTTCGATGTCGGCATCTACAGTCTTCAGTTCGATATGTCGCGTTATCCCGATGCCGCAGCGTCACCTTTCTTTCCAGAAATTACGCTGACGTTCCGGGTCGGCGATAAGGCCGGCCATTACCATGTCCCCGTCGTCGTCAGCCCCTATGGCTATTCGACCTATCGAGGGAACTGATCATCACCGGCCTGCCGCGTGCATCACCCTGCTGCCGCGGCAGCATCCGGCGTGATCGGCCGCAGGCTACCTCTACGGGTCGCTCGAATAAGCCAGCGAGAGGTAGTGCCATCGCATGTAGCTTCGTCTGATCCCGTGATCAGCGTCCCTATTCGAAAGGCCCGCCAGTTTGCTTAGCATCCTCCTCGCCTTACCAGCAGCCATGGCAGCTTCCGCGACTGTGACCCCGCTGGAGCGCAAAACTGTGTCGTTAGCGCTGGCCAACCGCTTTGCCGATGCGGCAATCGCTTCATGCCATGCGATCGGCAGGGAAGCCGTGGTCGCAATCGTCGATCGCGGTGGTAATCTGATCACGTTGCCGCGTGGTGATGACATCGGCCCACACAATAGCGTCGCCGCGCAGCGCAAGGCGTTTACCGCTTTGTCGACGAAATCGAGCACCGCCGCCTTGGCTGAACGCGCGGCGACCGACCCGACCTCGCGCAATCTCCTCACCATCCCCGAATTACTGCTGCTTGGGGGCGGAATCCCGCTGCGGGTCGGCAACGAGGTTATCGGGGGCATCGGCGTCGCCGGATCCGGCGGGGCGGCCAACGACGAACGCTGTGCCACCGATGCCATCGCGCAGGTCCTCGTTCCGGCGGGTGAGCGTCGATGACCAGTCTGCCGCATCATGGCCGGTACGACTATCTACCGATCGTCGGCCGTTCCGACTATTCGTTGCCGGAAGGACGCCGCCTCGCGATCTATCTGGGCGTCAATCACGAGATATTCGCGTTCGGCGAGACGTCTGGCTGATGACGGGGAGCGGCTGACCCGACCCACAATCGGCCATTCGCACGCTCCTTCTCGCTGCCCGAAACCTGCCGCCCATTCATGTGAGCGAATTAACAGCCTAGTCACGCAGCATCGCTTCCAGTGCGTCGCTGTCCAGCGCCGGCGGCAGCCAATCCTTGGATAGGGATATATTTCCACCACCCGCGACAGCCACTTTCCCGAGCGTATCCGCCGCTCCAACCGAGCTTGACGCGATCGGCCGATAATCAGGAGGGCCGATTGGCTAGCACCGCGTCAAGCAGGCCAGGAAATCGCTGATCGAAGTCGTCGCGCCGCAGCGTGTTGATCATCTCGCGTCCGGCCTGCGTCGTCTCGATCAGTCCCGCGGCGCGCAGCAGCTTGAGGTGGTTCGACAGCGTGCTTTTGGGAATCGTCTCGCATGGCGCGGCGTCCGTGCAGCTCAGCCGCTCGGTCTCCGCAAGCCGTGCCACCATGCCGAGCCGATTGGGATCGGCCAGCGCATGCAGCGCCAGATCGAGCGGAACGTCCTCCAGCCGGGGGTGAGTGAAGCGGGGCATGCGGAAGATATAGGGCACTGCCGTGAATTTAATAGTTCGGGAATATTGAACTGTTGGAATGGCACGCCATCTTCCTGCCTGCTGGCAGCGCAAGACGTCGCAGTCGGCGGCTATATTTTGGAGAATGCACATGTCACTTCAGGACAAGAAGGCGCTCGTCACAGGCGGATCGCGCGGCATCGGTGCGGCGATCGCCAAGCGGCTGGCAGCGGATGGCGCGAGCGTCGCGATCACCTATGCCGGCAACAAGGCCGCCGCAGACGCCACCGTGGCGGAGATCGAAAGCGTCGGCGGCACGGCGTTCGCCTTTCAGGCCAATGCCGCCGATCCGTTATCGCAGCGAGCGGGCGTCGAGCAGGCCGCCGCTGCCCTCGGTGGGATCGACATCCTGGTCCACAATGCCGGCGTGGCCGAATTTTCCGTCGTTACCGAGGATACCGACGAGACCTACGACCGCCAGTTCGACGTTAATGTGAAGGGTTTGCATGTCGGTACACGCGCGGCACTGCCGCATCTCAGCGATGGCGGCCGGATCATCCTGATCGGCAGCATCTCCGGCGAAATGGCCTTCCCCGCGACCACGGTCTACAGCGCGACCAAGGCGGCGGTGGCGGCGCTGGCACGGGGCTGGGCGAAGGATCTCGCTCCGCGCAACATCCTGGTCAATACCGTGCAGCCGGGACCGATCGACACCGACATGAACCCCGCCGACAGCGAGTTCGCCGGGCAGGTGCTGCAAGCTATCCCGCTCGGCCGCTACGGCAAGGTCGAGGAGATCGCGGGCGCGGTCGTATTCCTCGCCGGACCGGATGCAAGCTATATCACCGGTACCACGATCAACATCGATGGCGGCGCAACCGCGTGAATGATGCCCATCGCTCTCCGCTGCGAAGCTCAGGGAGAGCGATGGCGTTCGGCAGCATGACACGCAGAGACCTACAGCCCGCCATTCGCAGCGTTCTGGGCGCTCCTCGCAAGCTGCCATTCGTTCAGGTAGCGCGGAGTGATCGACAAGCTGGTTTCTCTCAGCTCTGATCCTCCAGATAGGCCGCCAATTCCTCGGGCGTCCCGTCGGGAAAGGAATGCCGAAGAAATTCCAGGAATGCCGATACCCTCGCGTTCAGCAGGCGGCGCGTGGGGTAGAGCGCCCACAACGCGATGTTCGACGCCGCAACGTCGCCCCATGCGATCAGCCGCCCCCTCTCGATGTCCCGACTGACCAGAGACAGCGGCAACCGCGCCGCCCCGGCGCCAAGCCGCACCGCATCCCGAATCATCACTAGCGATGACAGCCGCAGCACAGGATCGATCGTGATCGTATGTTCTCCAGCGGAGGTGTCGATCGTCCAGTTGCTCGTCGGATCCCCACCCCGCACCACGGCGGGGACGGTGCCGTCGGTCGGCACCGCCATTTCCGCGGCAGCAACCACTACCAGCCTGTCATGGAGGAAGGGTCGGCCGACCAGCCCTTCGTCCGTCTTTGGATCGACGCGGATGACCAGATCATACCCCTCCTCGATCATGTCGACCGCGCGATCGTCCGTCGTGACCTCCAGCCGGACGTCGCGATGACGACGCGCGAAGCCGGCGGCCAACCGCCCCATCGCAGTCTGTGAGAAGAGCAGCGGCGCGCTGATCCGCAGGCGTCCGCGCACTGCCGCGCTGCCCGATGCGATGGCGGCGGTGGTTTCCTCCAGCTCGGTCAGCAACGCCCCGGCGCGTTCGAACAGCGCGCGACCTTCCTCTGTCAGCTTTAGATCGCGCTGGCCCCGTTCGAACAGCCTGAGGTCGAGCGCCGCCTCCAGTTTGGACACGCGGCGCGACAGCGTCGCCTTGGGCCGACGTGCGGCGCGCGCCGCTTTGCCAAAGCCGCCATGGCGGGCGACCAGCGTGAAATCGGCGAGCGCGAGCAGGTCAATGTCGTTCCACCCATGAGACGGCGCGTCCAGATTGCGCGTCTATTTGCGCCGGCATGGATCACGCATCTTGCTTGGGTCAGCAAGACCCAAGGAGAAGCCTCATGACCATTCTCGTAATCGGTGCCACCGGCCGCGTCGGTCGCCATGTCGTCGAGCAGCTCGTCGCGCGTTACGCCGACGTCCGCGTCCTTACCCGCGACCCCGCCAAGGCAGCGTTCCCGGCCGGCGTGGAGGTCGCTCAAGGTCACCTGCTCGACATCGATGCGCTGCGCGCCGCCTTCACCGGCGTCAGCACGTTGTTCCTTCTCAACGCGGTGACGGGCGACGAATTCACGCAGGCGATCATCACCCTCAACATAGCGCACGAAGTGGGGGTCGAGCGCGTCGTCTACCTTTCGGTTTTCGACGCCGACGGTGCCACCAACGTGCCGCACTTTGCCGTAAAACATGGCGCCGAGCGGATGCTGGAGGCGATGGGATTCGGGGCCACCATCCTGCGACCGACCTATTTCATCGACAATGAGTTGATGGTGAGGGACGTCATCCTGCAGCACGGCGTTTACCCCATGCCGATCGGGAGCAAAGGCGTAGCGATGGTCGATGCCCGCGACATCGCAGAAGTTGCCGCCATCGAGCTGGTCCGCCGCGAGCAGGCACCTGGCAAGCTCCCCCTCGAGACGATCAATATCGTCGGTCCCGACACGCTGACCGGCGACAGCGCGGCGGCGATCTGGTCCGATATCCTCGGCCGCCCGATCGCCTATGGCGGCGACGACCCAAGCGGGTTCGAGCAGAGTATGGCAAGGATTATGCCGCGCTGGACCGCCTACGAGATGCGGCTGATGGCGGAACGCTATGTCAGCGACGGCATGATCCCCGACGACGGCGATCGCGAGCGGCTCACCGCAATGCTCGGCCGCCCGCTGCATAGCTATCGCGAAACCGCGGTCGTGCTGGCGGCGTGACCAGTATATGCGCGTGCCGGCTATATCGCCGGCACGCCCCTGCCCTCACATATCCGCCGCGGTCGGGCGGACGATGATCTCGTTGATGTCGACGCCCTCGGGCTGCTCCAGCGCATAGCGGATGGCTCGCGCGATCGCGTCCGGCGTCAGTGACTTCTTCCGCCATCCCGTCAACGCCGCCGCCACGTCGGGATCGGTGATGTCGCGCCCCAATTCGGTGGCGACCACGCCCGGCGAGATCAGCGTCGAGCGGATTTCGTCATGCTCCTGCCGCAGCCCCTCGGTGATGGCGCGCACGGCATGCTTGGTGCCGCAGTAGACGGCAGCGGTGGGCATGACCATGTGCGCGGCGACCGAGGCGATGTTGACGACATGCCCGCTCTTCTGTGCCACGAACCGCGGCAGGACCGCCGCGATACCGTTGAGGACACCGTGGATGTTGACGTCGACCATCCGCTTCCACTCGTCGCGCTTGAGCGCAGCGAGCGGCGACAGCGGCATCACGCCCGCATTGTTGACCAGCACGTCGACGCGCCCGAACCGCGCTACGGCGGCCTCGACGAAGGCGTCGAAGTCAGCGCCTTCAGTGACGTCGAGTTCTCGCCAGGCGACGGCTTCGCCCAATTCCTCCGCCAGCGCCTTCAAACGCTCTCCGCGCCGGGCCCCGATGAACAACCGGGCACCGGCCTTGGCCAGTTCGCGTGCGGTTCCATCACCGATCCCGCTCGATGCGCCGGTGATGAGGACAACCTTGTCGATGCTTCCAGCCATGATGCAGTCCTTTCGTTGCAGTGACGGCAGACAGATGCTCCGACGATCCCGCCGAACGGTAGAGCGATCGTCCGAAAGCCTTGCACGATCCTCCAGAACCGAAGCCGCGCGCTTGCCCGCACCGCTCGATTGCGGAAGGATGTGCGGCATGGACCAAATCGCTGAACTCGCCACCGTCGTCGATCGGCATGTCGTGGGCACAGGCATATGCACCACGGCGATGCCGCACGTGTCGCTGATCCGCGCTAACGCGCCGAGCACCCCCACGCCTGCCGTCTACGAGGCTTCGCTTTGCCTGATCGCCCAGGGATCGAAGCGCGTTTCGATCGGTGAGCACAGCGTCGTCTATGATGCCGCCCATTATCTTTTGGTCTCGGTCGACCTGCCGCTCGTCGGCCATGTCATCGATGCCAGCCCCGAGCGGCCCTATCTCTGTTGCAAGATCGACCTCGATCCCGCGATGCTGGCCGATCTAATGGTGAGCGAGGGCGGCGCGGTGACTCGCACCGACCTGCCGGTGCTCGGCGTCTACCCAAGCGATCCCAACCTGATCGACGCAGCGTGCCGGCTGGTCGGGCTGCTCGACCGACCCGAGACGATCCGCGCGCTCGCGCCGCTGATCGAGCGCGAGATCCTTTACCGTCTGCTCACCGGTCCGCACGGGCCCATGCTGCGCCATGTCGCGACCGCTGATAGCCATCTCAATCAGGTCAGCCGCGCGATCGCCGCGATCCGCCGCCGTTTTGATACGCCGATCTGCATCAACGACGTCGCGGCCGAGGCCGGCATGAGCCCCTCCTCGCTCCACGCGCACTTCAAGGCGATCACGCGCATGACGCCACTCGGATATCAGAAGCAGTTACGGTTGCAGGAAGCCAGGCGCCTGATGCTGGTCGGGGGCGTCACGGCGAGCACGGCAGGCTTCGCGGTCGGCTACGAGAGTCCGTCACAATTCAGCCGCGAATACCGGCGGCTATTCGGCGCGCCGCCGCGCACCGACATCGAGCGGCTTCACGCTGCGCCCGGGGCGGCTATGGCGCTTTGACGATGGCCCGAAACGCGAGCGATCCTTCGAGATTTGGGATCGCCTGGACGCTAGCGCAAGGACCCATAGTCGGACTTTCGCGCCCCCTTCCCCACTCCCCACTTCGGACGCTGGTTCATCTTTGCGAATGACTAATTCTGCGGCTTGACTGTCCGCTCGCGAATACTCAACCGGGACGGAAAGCGGCAATTCGGCTTTTCGTGCTTCGCTCAAACTTGCCGACGTCTAACTGGCAGTTACCCTTGCTCTCCCGGTCTAGCCAGCGTCTCGGCTTCACGCCGCATGAACGTCCAGTCGATAAGGGATTCAATCGATGGGCCGAGCGCCAAGCCAATCTCACTCAGCGCGTATTCGACACGGGGCGGAATCTGCGGATAGATCGTCCGGGTTACGATCCCGTCCTTTTCCAGTTCTTTCAGCTGCTGGATCAACATCTTCTGATTCACGCCTTTGACACGTCGTTCCAGTTCCGAAAACCGTAGAGGTGCCCTTGCGGCGAAAAGCTGGAAGATGATCACCATCTTCCACTTTCCTTCAAGCACTCGGAGGGCCTCGCTGGTCGCGGCAGCCCAGACCAGCTGCTGCTGTGGGTCCTCGCATTGCCAGTCACGCTTCATCAAGCACTTACCTTTTGGTGGGTTACCCACCTATCGGTAGGTTCTTGTCGATTGCGGTACCTGACCATAGTTCCCGGTGCGACGCAATGATCGCAGAGGAACGACGCATGAAGATCGGCATTCTTGGAACGGGTCACATCGGCAAGACACTCGTCACCAGGTTGAGCGAGGCGGGCCATGAGGTGAAGGTGGCCAACTCGCGCGGGCCCGAGACGATTGATCCCGAGCTTCTGTCGGCCGGCGCTCGCGCTGTGACGACTGAAGACGCGCTGACCGACGTGGAGGTGGTCATCCTCTCGATACCGCTCAACCGGATCGCTGATATCGCGCCGCAGGTGGCTCGCTTGCCTGACGAGACGGTCGTGATCGACACCTCCAACTATTACCCGTTTCGAGACTCCAAGATCCAAGCGATCGAAGACGGACAGGTCGAAAGCCTGTGGGTGGCTGAGCAACTTGGGCGTCCGATCGCGAAGGCGTGGAATGCGATCGGCTCCGCGTCGCTCGCAAAGAAGGGCAAGCTGACAGGTACACCCGACCGGATCGCCATTCCCATCGCGGCCGATCGTGAGCGGGATCGTCAGGTCACGATGAAGCTGGTCGACGATACCGGTCTGGATGCATTTGATGCCGGGTCGTTGGCCAACTCTTGGCGTCAGCAAGCCGGTGCACCGGTCTATTGCACTGACCTGACGCTCGCCGAGATTCCGGCGGCCCTCGGCGCTGCGGAGAAGGACAGGCTTCCCAAGCGCCGGGATCTGGCGGTCGCTGTGATGCAGGAGCGCCTGGGTGACGGCACTACGAACCCTGACGAGGACTGGGGCGTCCGCCTTGTCCGCGCGATCAACATGTGACCGTCAGCTCGAACCAGCTCCCAAGCCATACCCATTTATCTATCAGAGGATCAGATCATGACCCGTGTTGTACGCTTTCACGGATACGGCTCCGCAGACGTGCTGCGCATCGATGACATCGAGGTCCCTGCGCCTGCCGCCGACGAGGTGCAGATCGCGGTCCGAGCGATCGGCCTTAACCGCGCAGAGGTGATGTTCCGCAACGGTGCTTACCTGCAAGAGGCGGAGTTCCCCTCGCGGCTCGGCTACGAGGCCGCAGGCACGGTCAAGACGACCGGCAGCGACGTATCCGGGTTCGCCGAAGGGGATGCCGTCAGCGTCATCCCGACGCTCGATATGTCGCGTTGGTCCACCTATGGCGAGGTCATCAACATTCCGGCGCGCTACGTCGTGAAGCATCCCGCCGCCCTAACGTTCGAGAAGGCCGCCGCCTCGTGGATGCAGTATGTCACCGCCTGGGGCGCCCTCATCGATCAGGCGAAGGTCACCGCGGATGACTTCGTCATCGTGTCAGCCGCATCAAGCAGCGTCGGCATCGCGGCGATCCAGGTGGCTCGCAGCGTCGGGGCGACTGTGATCGCGACGACCCGGACGAACGCCAAAGCACAGGCGCTGACCGATGCCGGTGCGCATCATGTGATCGCCACCGCCGATGGCGATCTGGCTGCGCGTGTGAAGGAAATCACCAGCGGCAGGGGCGCGCGCGTGGTGTTCGATCCGATCGGCGGTCCTGCCATCGCCCAATTTGCGGAAGTGATGGCCGTGGGCGGCATACTGCTGGAATATGGTGCCCTCAGCCCGGACGAGGGGCCGTTCCCGCAGTTTGCGATGCTAGGCAAGAGCCTGACGATCAAGGGCTATCTCTACACGGAGATCGTCAGCGATGATGACGCGCTTGCTCGGGCGAAAGCCTTCATCACCGAGGGTCTGGAAAGCGGCAAGCTCGATCCGCTGGTGTCGCGGACCTTCCAATTCGATCAGATTCAGGAAGCGACCCGCTTCCTCGAGTCCAACGAGCAGATCGGCAAGATTGTCGTGACTGTCTGATCCGGTATCGGGAGAGCCACAATTTGGCTCTCCCACATTGAGGCCTGCGAAGCAGGCCAGCGCCTATGTCAGCGCTGACCCACACTCAGACATTCAACCATACTGGAGCGCTTCCAACTCCGGCCATCCGATCAGGATACCCCGTTGGCCGGCTCCGGCGAGTCTCACACCCGACCCATTGATGTGGACCATCGAATGGTCTACTTCGCTCCGTGTCAGGAGTGTTACCCATGCAGGTTTCGGTGAGTGATGCAAAAGGACAGTTGACCGATCTGGTTCGCCGCGCCGAGGCTGGCGATGAGGTTGTGCTGACCCGGCACGGCCGTGCCGCCGTGCGCCTGGTGCCGGTAGAACAGGGGCGTGACGCGACCGCACGCCGTGCCTTGATCGAGGCGGTACGACGCAGCGCGGTCAGCCACGTGACGGCTGGACCGAGTGCCGCACGCAGTCAGGACGATCTGTACGGTGAGGACGGGCTGCCGCGGTGATCGTCGTGGACACATCGGCCCTGATGGCGATCCTGCTGGACGAGCCCGAGGCAACAGCCTGCACGGATGCTCTCTCGACGGCGGAGGCGCTGTCGATCTCGGCTGGCACTATGGCCGAAGCCTTGATCGTTGCGGATCGGCGCGGCTGTGGTCAAGAAATGCGCAGGCTGATCGACGGCTTAGGCTTTGATGTTTTGCCCGTCACGCCAGCCGCAGCGCGCGCAGTCGCGGATGCTTACGCTCGTTGGGGCAAGGGCATCAATCCGGCAGGCCTGAACTTCGGTGACTGTTTTGCCTACGCTTTGGCGAACGAGACGGCGTCCCCACTCCTGTATGTCGGCAGCGACTTCTCGGCGACGGACCTGCATCCTGCAACGCAGCCATCAGGACGATAGACAAACTGATAGCACGAGCCTCGCCACTTGACGCGATCCGAAAACAAGCAGTGAATCACCGTCACTAGCGACCACTTATCATGTGCGTCGCCGCGGAGGTGAGCCATGGGACACTCCTCGATCGACCCTGCTTTTTAAGAGCTTCGCCCCTGGAACGAAGGACGTGTGCTGGGTGCAAAACGCGCCCTGAAGCCGCAGCAGGTATGGGCCATCCGATTTTGGCTGGACCAGCACCGACGTTTGCGCGACCGAGCGCTGTTCGATTTCGCCATCGACAGCAAGCTTCGCGCGTGCGACGTCGTCAAGGTTCGCATCGCGATATCGTGGCGGGCGGACGCATACGTAACCGAGCCATGGTAGTGCAGCAGAAGACCAAACGGCCGGTGCAATTCGAGCTGGTGGAACCTGCGCGCAAGACGCTGATCGCGTGGCTTGAGCGGCGCGGCGGCACGTCGGGTGATTACGTCTTCCCGAGCCGCAACGACTACATGGGGCATATGAGCACGCGCCAGTACGCCCGGCTCGTCCGCGAGTGGGTCACGGGCATTGGCTTGCAGGCAGAAGACTATGCACGCGCTCGCTCCGCCAAACGAAGGCGTCGATCATCTACAAGGCGCCTGGCAATCTGCGCGCGGTGCAGATCCTGCTTGGCCACGCCAAGATCGAGAGCACCGTCCGCTACCTCGGTGTTGATGTGGAGGACGCGCTGGAGTTGGCGGAACGTACGGAGGTTTGATCAGGGGTCAGCAGCATTCACGACCCAATGGCCGAGATCAACAGCGTGGATAACGGCAACGCAGAGCAATTACGGCCGGGAGTTGACGAGTGCTTTTTAGCCGTAGACGCGGTCAAGTGCGCTCAAGCCATCTTCAGGAGGTATGCCCATCTCCCGGGTGCGTCGGTTGACGACTTTTTGAGAAACCGCCGATTGGAGAACGGAGATTAGACGATGGTTTACGTCGCAATCTGACGACCCAATAGCAGCCGTTCAGACCTCTAATCGCGCTTCCCGGTAGCGGACTTTCGTTCATCAACTCGGGAGGCTTGCTGAAGGCCAGTCTTCGGCCGTCACGAACCGGCGTACCTACGTGCGTTGGTAGCGTATTACCGCCAGTTCCGGTTCACCGCGTTCGCGGGACATCCGCTTGGGGCGCCGTCCCGGTACGCGCCTCCGCGCACCACGCGCTCGGTGTTGGCGCCGGTCGGACGACCATCGCGCAACGCAAATCGCCCGTTCACAAGCACGTCGCTCACCCCGGTGGCGAGCTGCGGGGGTCAACGCGGCTTGCTTTTGAAACCGACATCTGTGTCGACGAGGGTTGGCCACCGACAGTATTAACGGCCCGAACAGACGGGGCAGAGGTCGAGACTTACAATTAACGCCGGCGGCGTAAACATGCATTCCAAAAAGTAAGAGGCATCTAAAGATCTATTACACACCTCCTCTATGGCTTTTCCGCAAAAGTATTTTTAAGGGCCACCGTTTTTGAGTTGTTCGGGAATGACTGTCTTTTTCAATCGTTATGATAGACACTAGCTCGCCTGCAAGGGCCAGACCCAGCGCATTCAGATCGAGGGTAAAGCACGTCAAATCAGGTGACAAGGCTTGGCACATGGGATTATCGCGCAGGCCGATCACCGCGATATCTCGCCCCGGTTCGCGGCCGATGCTTCGAAGTGCGCGATAAGCCCCGACCGGAGCTGTTTCGCCCATTAGCAACAATGAGGTCGGCGGCTGTTCCAGCGACATCAATTCGCGCGTCGCCGCCTCACCGTCATGTTCGTCGGTGTCCCCGCGGTGGATCAATGCCTCATCCGCCGCGAGCCCGGCCTTGGCGAGCGCGGTGCGATATTCGGCGACAACGATGTGGCTGTTGTTGATCGCCGCGGGCGGCGTCACCAGGCCGATGCGGCGATGCCCGTCGGCGAGCAGCAACGTCATCGCCTCCGCGACGACGCCTTCGAAGTCCAGATCAATCCACGAATAATCGCCGACCCACCCGGTACGCCCGAGCGCGACGAAGGGAATATGACGCTCCGACAGCAACTTGATCCGGGCATCCTCGTATAGCGTGCCCGACAGCAACCAGCCATCCGCCGTGCCGCGCGCAATGTGGCGGCGGAGGAACGTCTCGCCGTCTTCGCCCTTGCGCGCCAGTAGGATCACGAGGTCGAGTCCGTGGTCGACCAGCCCGGCCTGCACGCCTTCGAGCAGCGCCATGAAGAACGGATCGCCGTGCACCGCGCTATCGTGTTCCAGCGTCAGCATAAAACCGATCGTGGCCGTCCGCCCGATCCGCAGCGTCCGGCCGAACTGGTTGGGCGTATACCCGAGCGCAGACGCCGCCTCGAGCACGCGTTGCCGGGTTAAGGGGCTGACATCCTTTCGATCGTTCAGTGCGCGGGAAACCGTGCCGATCGACAAGCCCAGATGGCTGGCAAGCGCACGAATGTCCATCCGCGCCTGATCGCTGCCGCACGTCCGCGGCGCAAGGGGGTTGACAGCCCGGATCCCGGAACGCAAAAGACCGGAAACGTTTACGGTCGGGAACTGCCGACCCAGGAGAGGAAGAAAAGCGTGGATACGCTGACGCTTGAAGAGCGCGCGATCGCCTGGGGCTATGATGGCGCCTGGGTGCGGATCGAGGCGCACGGGCCGAGCGGATTGCGGCTGCGCGCCTCGACCTACGCCCCCCGCCCCGCCGCGCCGGGCGCGTTGCTCGACATCGCTCCGGTGTGCGCGACGATCGAACGGGACGGTTCCGTCGCACGGATCCGCAACGGCGGGATCGCGGCCGAGCTGGATTTGCAAGGCCGCGTGCGCTTTCTTGACCATACTGGACGCGTTCTGCTCCAGGAAAAGTGGCGGCAGCGCGATACGGTCACGCGATATTGGACGATCGGAAGCGAGACCGTCGACACGATCAGCGCGCTGGGTCTGGCCGGGCGCGAGTTCCGCCCGCTGCCGGGCGGCGCGGCGCAGATCACGGTGCGCTTCGAGGCAACGCCAGGCGAGCGGCTGTACGGCATGGGCCAGTACCAGCAGCCCAACCTCGATCTCGCCGGCTGCGTGCTGGAACTGGCGCAGCGCAATTCGCAGGCGAGCGTGCCGTTCGTCGTCTCCAGCCACGGCTACGGGATGTTGTGGAACAGCCCGGCGGTCGGCGAGGCGTGTTTCGCGGCCAATGGCGCGATCTGGACCGCGCGCGCCGCGCACGAGATCGATTACTGGATCACCGCCGCCGACACGCCCGCGCAGATCGTGCGCAACTATGCGCAGGTCACCGGCACCGCGCCGATGATGCCCGATTATGCGCTGGGGCTGTGGCAGAGCAAGCTGCGCTACCGCACGCAGGACGAGCTGCTGGCGGTGGCGCGCGCCTATCGCGACCACGGCATCCCGCTGGCGGTGATCGTCGCCGACTTCTTCCATTGGCCGGTACAGGGCGACTGGCGATTCGATGCGCGCGAATGGCCCGACCCCGCCGCGATGTGCGCCGAGCTGGCGGCGATGGGCACCGCGCTGATGGTGTCGGTGTGGCCGACCGTCGATCCGCGCTCGGAGAATTACCCGACGCTCGCCGAACGCGGCTATCTGGTGCGCGCCAATCGCGGCGTCGACGTGCAGCAGGAGTTCCTGGGCAACACGCGCTTCCTCGACGTCACGCACCCCGGCGCGCGCGACTTCCTGTGGCAGACGCTGAAGCGCAATTATCGTGACCAAGGCGTGACCTTGTTCTGGCTCGACGAGGCCGAGCCCGAATATGGCGCCTATGACTTCGACAATTATCGCTATCATGCCGGCGAGGTGCTGGCGGTCGGCAATGCCTATCCGCTCCATTACGCGCAGGCGCTCCACGAGGGGATGGCCGGCGAGGGCACGACCGAAAGCGTCAGCCTCGTGCGCTGCGCCTGGGCGGGGAGCCAGCGTTATGGCGCGCTGATCTGGTCGGGCGACATCCACAGTTCGTTCACCGCGATGCGCAACCAGCTGAGCGCCGGGCTGAACATGGCGATGGCCGGCATCCCGTGGTGGACGACCGATATCGGCGGCTTCCACGGCGGTGACGTCGACGATCCCGCATTCCACGAGCTGATGATCCGCTGGTTCCAATGGGCGGTGTTCACCCCGGTGCTGCGGATGCACGGGCATCGCAACCCGATCACCCCACCCGCCGAGCCGTTCCGCGACGGGGTCGCGCAATGCGACACCGGCGCGGGCAACGAATTGTGGAGCTTCGGCGACGACGTGTTCGCGATCCTGCGCCGCTTCGCTGCGGTTCGCGAGCGGTTGCGGCCGTATCTCGCCGGGCTGATGCGCACCGCGCACGAAGCGGGCGACCCGCCGATGCGGCCGATGTTCTACGACTATCCCGAGCAGCCGCGCAGCTGGGAAGTTGACGACCAATATATGTTCGGCCCCGACCTGCTGGTCGCGCCGGTCACCGCGGCGGGCATCGATGCGCGCGACGTGTGGCTGCCGGCGGGTGCGTGGGTCGAAGCGTGGTCCGGGGCGGAAGTGGCGGGCGACGCGACGATCCGCTGCGCCGCGCCGCGCGACCGGTTGCCGGTGTTCGTTCGCGCCAGCGCGCGCGTCGCGGAAGCGTTCGTGGACCCCGAGGCATGACGACGATCGCACAACAGGGCGACGCCGCGCCGGTCCACGCCGCGGCGGCGCCCTTCGCGCGCGTGCCGTTCGGCGAGAAGGTCGCCTATGGCTTCGGCGACGCGGGCGGGACGATCATCACCGGGCTGATCGCGAATTTCTTGACCTTCTACTACACCGACGTGTTCGGGATCGCGCCGGGCGTGGTCGGCGTCCTGTTCCTCTCGCTGCGCATCTTCGACGCGATCTCCGACCCGCTGATCGGGATCATGGCCGACCGCACCAAGACACGCTGGGGACAATTCCGCCCGTATCTGTTGTGGACCGCGGTTCCGGTCGGGCTGAGTTGCTTCCTGACCTTCCAGTCGCCCGATCTCGGGCGGGACGGCAAGGTCGCCTATGCCGCGATCACCTATTTCCTGCTCGCTTTCTCCTATTCGCTCAACAACGTCCCTTATTGCGCGCTGGTCACGCGGATGACCGACAGCGCCGAAGAGGGCGTCGCGTGCCAGTCGGTGCGGTTCGCGATGGTGGCGATCGCCTCGTTCACCGTCTCGGTCGGGCTGCCGATCATGGTGCGCGCGCTGGGCGCGGGCGACGTCGCGCGCGGCTATCGCGACGGCGTGGCGATCCTGAGCCTCGCCGCGGTGGCGATGTTCCTGATCTGCTTCCTGTTCGTGCGCGAGCGCGTCACCTTCGCGGCCGCCGAGGAACCGCCGCTGCGCGTCGCGATCGCCAATACGCTGAAGAACGACCAGCTACGCATCACCTTCGCGATGACGCTGCTGCTGATCGCGATCTTCAACACCAAGGGCGGCGCGGCGCTGTATTTCATCACTTACGTGCTGAACGGCGGGACGACCTATCAGGCGTTCTTCTTCGGCATCGCGACGATCGGCGGGTTCATCGGCTCGATCGTCGTCACCTTCCTCACGCGCCGCTACGACGTGCGGACGATCTATATCTGGGTCAATCTGATTCTCGTCGCCGGGCATATCGCCGCCTTCTTCGTGCCGGGCGATTATCCGACCTTGTGGCTGGTGCTGGTCGGGCTGTGCTGCATCGTGCTGGGCTGCACGTTGCCGCTGCACTTCACGCTGATCCAGCTGGCCGACCAATATGGCGAATGGAAGCTGGGGATGCGCTCGTCGGGCATGAGCTTCGCGTTCAACCAGTTCTTCGTGAAGCTGGCCTGGGCGGTCGCGGGGGCGCTGATCAGCGCGGTGCTGGTGCTCGTCTCCTATGAGGCCGGCGCAGGCAACCAGACGCCCATGTCGCTGACGGGGATCCGCGCGCTGTCGACGCTGGTGCCGGCGGCGATGCACCTGCTGCTCGCCGTCACGATCAGCCGGCTGATCCTCAACCGCGCGACGATCGCGCGCATGAACGCGGCGCGCGCGGCATGACCGCCGCCCCGCCCCTCCCGGAGTTTCGACCGATGCGTGCCCTTGCCCTTGCCGCCCTGCTCGCCACCACCGCCCCGCCCGCGCTGGCGCAGGACGCGCCCGAACGGCTGACCGTCGACATGGGCAGCGACACCGGCGCGTTCCACGGCGGGGCGTCGGGGACGCTGTACGGCCTGTACGATGCGCGGCTGCCGCATCCCAATCTGCTCGAAGGCATCAATCTGCGCACGGTATCGACCAAGGCACAGGACGGGCCGCAGCATCCCGGCGCCGACGCGCTGGAGGTGTCGACGCTGCTGACCGATGCGTCGGGCGGCGACACCTATATCTACATGACCGACATCTTCCGCGAGTTTCCGTACAAGTGGAAGAGCGGCGACTGCGCGCAATCGGTGACCAATTACATCGAGGTGCTCAGGCGGCAGGCCGCGCAGGTCCGCGCGCTGCCGCCGCGCTATCGCGACCGGATCGTGTTCGTGCCGTTCAACGAGCCGGATGGCAACATGTTCAGCGCCGATGCCAAGAGCTGCACCGGCGTGAGCTGGCTCAAGGAGCCGGCGGTGTTCCTTGACGCCTGGGATCGTGCGGTGCGCGCGCTACGGCAGGCGTCGCCGGGAACGCGGATCGCCGGGCCGAACACCAGCATCCTGTTCGATGAGGTCGAGGGGTTCCTGCGCCATGCGATCACCGCCGACACGATGCCCGACGTGGTGACGTGGCACGAGCTGAGCGACCCAGCGACGGTGCGGACCAGCGTGCGAAAGTATCGCGCGTGGGAGGACCGGCTGTTCGCGGGGACGAAGTGGCAGGGGCGGCACCTGCCGGTCAACATCAACGAATATGCCTATAATTACCACACCTCGGTGCCCGGGCAGATGATCCAGTGGGTCGCGGCGATCGAGGATGCCAAGGTCGATGCCGACATCGCCTATTGGAACATCGACGGCAATCTGAGCGACAGCGCGGTGCAGGCGAACCGCGGCAACGGGCAATGGTGGCTGCTCAACGCCTATGCGACGATGAGCGGGCACACGCTGGCGGTGACGCCGCCGCATCGCGACCAGAGCTATACGTTGCAGGGTGTCGCGACGCTCGACCCGGCACGGCGGCAGGCGCGCGTGCTGCTGGGCGGCAAGAGCGGCGCGGCGACGGTGGCGCTGACCAGACTGCCCGCGCTGTTCGGGGCAGCGGCGCAGGTGCGCGTGCGCGAGATCGCGTGGACCGGGCAATTGGGTGATGCCGCCCCGCCGGTCATTGTCGCTGACCGCCGCGTGCCGGTGACGGACGGTACGATCGCGCTGACGTTTGGCAGCGGCGATCTGCCGGCGTTGCGCGAGGAATCGGCCTATGAGCTGGTGGTCACGCCGGCGGGCACCGCCCTGCCCGCCCCGCCCGCACCGTGGCGACAGGATTACGAGGCGGAAGCGGCGACGCGGCGCGGCACCGGGCTGAAGGTGCGCGGGCCGGAGGGCTCGCCGAAGGACGTGTCGCGCTTCCATACGTCCGGCGGCTATTCGGTCGAGGGGTTCGCGGGCGGCAACGATGCCGCGCTCGACTTTGCGGTGCAGGTGCCGCGCGCGGGCCGCTATGCGCTGCGCGTGCTCGCCAGCACCTTCAACAAGGACTCGTTGGCGGCGGCGGAGGGCGCGACGAATGTCTTCCTGCGCGTCGATGGCAAGGAGGTCGGCGAGCTGTATCTGCCGCTCGGCTACAAGCCGGCGGTGCTCGACCATGCCGATACCGAGCTGACGCTGGGCGCGGGGCGGCATGTCGTGACGCTGGCGACGCGCAGCCGCGACGGGCGCGGGCGGACGCAGGGCAATGCGCTGGTCGACCGAATCACGCTGAGCGAGGCGGCGGACGATGCCGCGCAGGTCTATGACGCGCGCGATGCGAAGCGCGACGGCGCGGCGGCGACGTACTGGGTCTATGCCGCCACGAACGGGCCGGCGCGGCTGGCGGCGGCGGGCGGACGCGTGCTGCGGGTCAACGGGCGCGCGGTGCGCGGCGACCGCGCGTTCCTGCTCGGCGGGGTCAACAAGGTGGTGGTGGACGGCGGCAACGGGCTGCGGGTGACGCCAACGCCCGCGGTCGATGCGCAGCATTACGAAGCCGAGGCGGCGCAGGTCGCGGGCAGTGCGCGGGTCGCGGCGGCGTCGCGGGCGAGCAGCGGCCGGGCGGTGCTCGACATCGGCGGCGCGCCGGGCAACGGCAACACGCTCACCTTCCCCGACGTGTGCGTCGCACGCGCTGGCACCTATGCGCTGACGCTACGCTTCTCGAACGACGAACAGTCGAAGGCGACGCATTATAATCCCGATCCGCTGGCGCGCGTGGCGCGAATTGCGGTGAACGGTGCGACGCCGGTGCTGGCGACCTTCCCCAACAGCTTCCATCGCAACAATTGGTGGGAGATGACCGTGCCGGTCACGCTGCGCGCCGGGCGCAACACGGTGCGCATCGCCGGCGAGGAACAGCCGAACTGGGACGGGAAGAGCCATGCCTCGCAGGTGTGGCCCGACGTGCTGCTGCGCTCGCGCTTCGCCCCCAACATCGACCGGATCACGGTGACGCCGATGCCGTGATCCGCACCGCCGAACGACAAGCAAAAACGACATAAAAATGGGAGGATTATCATGTTCATGCTGATGAATGCGCGCCTGCTCGCCTCGAGCGCCGCGCTGGCGATTACCGTCGCCGCGACCACCGCCGCCGCGCAGACCGCGCCCGAGCCGGGCACCACGCCGCCATCCGGCGACGCGCCCGCCGCCTCCGACGAGATCGTCGTGACCGGCATCCGCCAGAGCCTGAGCAGCGCACAGAACATCAAGCAGAATTCCGACGCGATCGTCGATGCGCTGGTCGCGGAGGACATCGGCAAATTCCCCGACAACAACGCGTCGGAGGCGATCGCGCGGATCACCGGCGTGCAGGTGACGCGCTATCTCGACGAGGCGAACGGCGTGCTGATCCGCGGGCTGCCCAACGTCCAGACGACCGTCAACGGCCGCGAAATCTTCACCGCCGACGGTCGCTCGGTCGCGATCCAGGACTTTCCGGCGCAGGCGGTGGCGCGCGTCGACGTGTTCAAGGCGGTGACCGCGCAGAATCTGGAAGGCGGAATCGCCGGGCTGCTCGACGTCGGGCTGCGCCGGCCGTTCGACTTCAAGGGCTTTGAGCTCGCGGGCGCGATGCGCGGCGTCTATAACGACCAGAGCCGCAAGCTCGACCCAATCGGCAGCCTGCTGGTCAGCGACCGCTGGCAGACCGGGGTCGGCGAGATCGGCGCGCTGCTCAACGTCTCGTTCACGCAGACGCGCTACCTCAATTCGGTCCGTTATCAGGGCTTCCAGGACAATGTGCCTGCCGCGCAGGCGATCCTGCCCGCCTCGGTGGGACGCGACTTCACCTTCCCGCAGGACATCGGGCTGTTCTACGGGCGCGGCACGCGGCAGCGGCCGTCGGTCAACGGCTCGCTGCAATGGCAGCCGACCGACAATCTGATGATCTATGCCGACGGGCTGTGGCAGGCATATCGCAACAAGAGCGCCAACGACTTCTTCGGCGTGCCGATCCAGTCGAGCACCACCGGCGGCACGCCGCCGACGATCCGCAACGCGGTGCTGACCCCGGACGGCACGACGCTCGAATCGTTCGATATCGACCTCGGCATCGTCAACGGCCCGACCAAGGAATTCGGCGACAGCAGCACCGACACCTATCAGGGCGCGTTGGGCGCGAAATGGGAGGTCGGCAATGCGGTCTTCACCACCGATCTGGCCTATACGCGCTCGGTGGTGAGCAACACCTTCGGGCGTTTCGAGACGCAGACCGTGTCGCCGCTATCGCTGGCGGTGCGGCTCAACGACCAGCGCAGCGTCAACTTCACGCCGAGCGGGGTCGACTTCGCCAACCCCGACAGCTTCTACGTGCGCGGCGTCTATGACGAGCGGCGGCGTTCGGAAGGCAGCCAGTGGCAGTGGCAGGGCAATGCGCTGATCGACACCGGCTCCACACTGTTCCCCAAGTTCCGGCTCGGCGTGCGCTATGCCGATCGCAACGCGCGGTCGCAGTTCGGCGGCCGCTATGCCGGGCTGTCGGGGCTTCGGGACGTGATCAGCAAGGTGCCGACCGTGTCGCAGGGCGGGATCATCGAAGCCGGTTTCCGCGGCGACGATGTCCAGCAGTTCCGCAGCTGGTACGCGCCCGACGCCTATCTGTTCAACGACAAGCTCAACGACGTGCGCGGCCATGTCCGCGACGGCCTCACCCGGCTCAACGCCGATCCCGGCACGCAGGCCGCGTGGGCGTCGGACGAGCCGCGTTACGACTCGCTGGCGTCGTTCCGCGCGCGCGAGCAGGTGTTCTCGGGCTATGCGCAGCTCGACTATGGATTCGACGTCGGCTTCCCGATCGACGGCGTGATCGGCACGCGCGTCGTCATCACGCGCAACGGCCTCGACGGCACCAACTCGCTGCCGATCCCCGGCAGCAACCAGACGCAGCTCGTCCCGATCGACTCCTCGACGCAATATGTCGACGTGCTGCCAAACATCAGCGCGCAGCTGCATTTCACCGACCGGCTCAAGCTGCGGCTGTCGCGCACCGAGGCGCTGACCCGCCCCGGCTTCAACCAGATCAACCCGACGCTGACGATCACGCAGGGGACGATCGGCGGCAACATCTCGTACACCGGCAATGGCGGCAATCCCGACCTGCAGCCGATCCGCTCGAACAATTACGACGCATCGCTCGAATATTATTTCTCGCGCACCGGATCAGTGTCAGTCGCCGGTTTCTACCGTGAGATCGAGGGGTTTATCAATTCGCTGCC
The DNA here is from genome assembly GCF_001421995.1 of Sphingomonas sp. Leaf231. Taxonomy (GTDB): domain Bacteria; phylum Pseudomonadota; class Alphaproteobacteria; order Sphingomonadales; family Sphingomonadaceae; genus Sphingomonas. The sequence continues at coordinate 416,699 of NZ_LMLS01000005.1, read as the reverse complement.
GCAGGTCGTCAACGTCCAGCCGTTCGGCAACATCCTCGTCTACCGCCCGTCGAACTCCAGCTCGGGGACGATCAAGGGAATCGAGGCGGCGGCGACGACCTTCTTCGACTTCTTGCCCGGCGCGCTGCGCGGGCTCGGCGCGCAGGCGAACTTCACCTATATCGACGGCGAGCAGGTCGTCCCCGCCGCCGCCAATTTCGCGGGTGGACGCAACACCCTGCCCGGCGTGTCCAAGTACAGCTTCAACGTGATCGGGCTTTACGAGCTGGGGCCGGCGAGCGTGCGGCTCGCCTATAATTACCGCAGCGCCAACGTCGACGGCTTTGGCGCGCCCGGCGTGTTCACCACCGTCTATTCGGACGCGGTCGGGCGGCTCGATCTCTCGGCGAGCTATAACGTCAACGACAATATCACGCTGACCGTCGACGCCACCAACCTGCTGCGCACGCCGTACCACAGCTACGTCAAGGACCCGCGCTATCCGCGCGACGTGCGCTGGGAGGCCAGCCTCCTGTCGGCGGGCGTGCGCTTCCGGTTTTAGGGCGATCCCCGTCAGGCCTCGCGGGACCGATGGTTATTATTGTTGATCCGGTCCACTACGTCGCCCCGAACCTGATGACGAGATCGGGCAGGTCATCCGTGAATTTCGACCGGCCCCACGAACCATAACGACCCGGCGGATCGACCGTCCGGCAATCGAAAGGCGACGGTTGGATTGCAAATCAGGGCTCGCCCGTCCCCTGCTGGTGCTCGCGGCAACCGTCGCACTGACGGATCCGGCGCCGGCAGCCGCACCTGCGGTCCCGGCGTATTGGGTCGTGCCGCCAGTGCTGGCATCGGGGACGCGGCTGCCGGTTCCGACCGGGCTCATTGCCACATGGCGCGCAGACGGGCGGGCGGTGAGCGGCGGCGTCCTCACCAACCGCAGCGCGGCAGAGCGCGTCGCCCGGCTCGAGGGCACACTGACGCAGGCGGACGGGACGACCGCCACCAAGCGCTTCACCGTTCGGCTGCTCGGCAAGAACGTGCGCCGGCTCCAGGCCTATGCGCGCACCCCAACAGCGCGCATGACGCGAACCAGCCGACGGTCGCGCGCAGCGTGCATCTTGCCCTGAGTGCCGCCGACGGCCGCATGACGCCGCTCAACGACGATTACGGGGTGCTGTTCGCACGCGGCGATTACGTCGGGGTCGATCCGGTGGCGTTGCGCGGCGTCGCCGATCCGTCGCTTTTCAATTTCGCTGACGGCGCGCTAGGAGTGATTGCGACGCGGGTCGATATGGAGGGCAAACCCGATCCCGCCGCGACCGCGACGGTCATCTTCCGCAGCGATCCCGCGCGGCTGGCCGAATTCGAGGAATTGGGCACGCTCGACCTGCGCAGTGCCGATGGCGTCGCGCGGCCGCGCGCGGTGTGGGACAGCGCCACGCGCCGCTATCTCGTGTCATGGACCGATCGCAATGCGCAGCCTCGCTGGACAACGGTCGCCGATCTGGCGCGGACGGAGTGGCAAGCCGCGAAGTGGCAGCCGGATAACGGCGGCCGACGCCGGCGGATCGTCTCGCCCGGAAACGTCGGCGACGCACGGATTGGGGCGGTGGTGACCACCGCCGACGACACGCTGGCGATCAGCGGCGAAGCCGCGACCGCGCTCACCCGGCGCTTCGGCCGCGTCGTCAACACCAGTGCGACGGTCACGCCGCAGAAGATCGCAGCGGGAAGCAGCGCCAATCTCGACAGCGTAGGGGGCACCAGCGGTTCTCCGGCTATACAATACCGTTGCGGCTACGATAGATAGCGATGTCTCTAACGCGCTGCCGCACGAGTGGCGTGCGCTTGGGCGGTGAGCACCAGTTCGGCGGCGAGCAGTGCGCCGTCCTGATCCTGCGCCACCGATGTGCGCTCCACGAGATCGTTGATGAACTGCGGCCCGAACGGCAACGGCACAGCCGAACAGTCGAGATAGCGCGCACCCTTGCGATCCGCGACGAACAAGTGGTTTCCACCCTGGCGGCCCGCGATGTCGACGTACTTTCGCAGTTCGATATAACCCTCCGTCCCAAGGATGAAGAGCCGGCCGTCGCCCCACGTCGGCAGCCCGTCCGGCGTGAACCAGTCGACGCGGACGTAGCCGGTGCCGCCATCGCCATTGAGGACCATGTCACCGAAATCCTCGAACGCGGGATGCGCCGGATTGCCGAAATTGCCGGTCTGCGATGCGACCACATGCGCGCGCTTGCTGCCGGTGAGATAAACGAATTGATCCGCCTGATGGCTGCCTACGTCGGTCAGGATGCCGCCGTTGCGCGCGGGGTCCCAGAACCATTCGGGGCGATTGGGTGCCGACAGGCGGTGTGGCGCGAGATTGATGGTCTGGATCACCCGGCCGATCGCGCCATCATGGACCATCTGTCCCGCCATCACCGCGGCGGGCACCTCCAGCCGTTCGGAATACATGATCCCGTATTTGCGACCGGTCTCCTTGATCGTGCGCCGGACATCGACGAGTTGTTCGAGGGTCGTGACCGCCGCCTTGTCGCTGAAGTAGTCCTTGCCCGCCTTCATCACGCGGATGCCAAGGGGAGCGCGCAGATGAGGAATGGCGGCGCTGCACACCAGCTTGATCGCACGGTTCGACAGGATCTCCTCCTCGCTGCGCGCGAGCACCGCACCCGGATAACGCTGTCGGAAGGTAGCGATCTGCGCCGGATCGGTCGCGAAGAAGCTGACCAGCAGGCCACCACCACGGATCATCGCATCGGTCATGCCGTAGATGTGATTGTGATCCATACCGATCACCGCGAAGGGCAGCCTGTGCCTGGCCTCCGGTACCGGCTTCGCCACGGCGGTTTCAGTCGGTGCATCGCCACGGGTGGCCGATTGGCCGAGCGCTTCGCCGGCAAAGCCGGCAAGTCCGGCACCCAGCCCGATGCCCAATAACGTACGGCGATCCGAATCGATCATCATCGGCTCCTCTCAGATTTTCACCAGCGACGAAGGCCACGTCATGGCCGTTCCGCGATCCATCGCCTGCTCGCCCAGCAACGAGGCCACGCTCGCATTGTACGCCTGGTATAGCAGCCCCGGCAGTGGCCGTCCCGACCGCACCGCCTTGCCGAACCCCTCAAACTGGAGCATCGTCTCGTCATATTGGCCCCAGCCCAGCGACTCGCCGGGAGTGGTGACGGGAAGTTCGGGGAACCATGTCGCGCCACCGATCGGGACCGCGCGCTTGTGCCCGCGCTGCACGTCGGCCTGCATCCGCTGCAAGGCGAGCGATCGTGGCGGCACCTCCTGATAGATACGGCCGAGTTCGGGCTCGATCGTCCCTTTGCTTCCCTGGATCTGCTCCTCGCAACCGTAGCGCGCGTTGTTGAGCAGCGACGTATAGATGACTTTGCGGCCGCCAGCGTATTCGTAGATCAACGCCACGTGGTCGTAGACCTCCCGACCATCCTTCCAATAGCAGATGCTGCCGGACCCGATCACCCGCGACGGCACCGCATCCATGAACCAGTTCCCCACCTGGAGCTGGTGCGTCGCCAGTTCGGTCATCAACCCGGCGGAGCTTTCCCGATACAGCCGCCAGTTGATGCGGCGGTCGTCGCTGTCGTCCGGCACCTTGCGCCGCCAGCTGTTGTTGCGGTGCCAACTGGCGCGGACCTGCGTGATCGTGCCGATTTCTCCCGCCCTCACCCGCCGCAGGGCGTTGAGGTACGTCGGGTGGAACATCCGCTGATGGCCGACCTGCAGGACCTTGCCGCTGTCCTGCGCGCGCTGCACCATCGCGCTGCAATCCGCGATCGTGCGCGCCATCGCTTTCTCGCACCACACATGCAGACCGGCGTCGATGGCGTCGATCGTGTGCCGTGCATGCAGGTGCAGCGGCGTGGCGATCACCACCGCATCCAGTCCGCCGGTATCCAGCATCGCGCGATGATCGGCGAAGGATGGTGTTCCCGCCGCAACCCACTGCCGGGCCTTGGCGAGGTTGGCGGCGTAACTGTCGCAGATCGCCACGACGGTGCAATTGCGGGTCTTGGCGATGTTCTGGATCAGCGTGCGGCCACGGTCACCCGTTCCGATCACCCCCAGCCGCACCTTGTCGCCGACCGCGCGCTCGGTACCCGCCGCGATCGCTGCCCAGGGTGCGGCGGCAGACATCGTCGCGCCGGCGGTCGCCATCAACACGCGATCAAGGAACGACCGGCGCGTCACATCGAAATCTTCCTTCATCATCGAACGGGCGTCCTGAACGGCGCGGAGGGCGCAAGGTCGAACAGCAAGCGGCGGCGACCGTCGCAAAGCTGCGCCGCCCGCGCGTCGTCCGCCACGATCAGCGCCGTGCTGAGCATTTCCGCGGACGATCCGAGGCGATCAATCACCACGGCGCAGCGGGGAGCGGTGACCGCCCCCTCACCGGGTCGGATCATCGCGGCACGCTCCGGCGCGAGAACGTTTGTCCCCACGCTTGCGGAAACGGACAGGGCTTCGTCGACGAGCTCGATCTCTACCAGTGTCGACGCGTCGACACGGGGGTCGGGAATGGCGAACGGCCATGCGCCGCCTAGCGGATGCTCGCCAATCACCGCGATCGAGCTCTCTCCGGCAGAGAGCAAGGCGCAGTCCACGCCGGCGTCGCGCAACGCGGCTACCGCGTGGTCGAGCGCAAATCCCTTTCCCATACCGCCGAAGTCCAGCGCCATCGGGGTCGAGCATTCGATGCGCGCAGCCCGTGCGTCGAACCGCACGTGCCCCCATCCCGAACCCGGCAGGCGCAGGTCGGCGACAGGATCGAACATGCCGCGGGTCAGCTCTTGCGCGGTGTGGATGCGGGTCAACGCGTCGAGCAGAATCGGATCATCGATCGGTGATCGCCGTCCGGCAAGCAGCGCATCGTTGAGCGTCGTCGCGGCGGACGGGCGATGGATCGTCAGCGCATCGTCGACCGCCTCGATCGCGGCGCGTGCCCGCGACAGGGCATCGGCATCACCTCCACCAAAGCGATGCAGTTCGATCCGCGTCCCCATGGCCGGAAAGCACTCCACGCCGGTGGCGGGCTTCGCCGGAGCAGCCTGGATCAGCGTGGACGCACGTGTCAGGATCTTACCTCCCAACCCGGCTGGTACGCGACCGACCACAATTTCAGCGCCTCGGCGCTGTCGGGCTTGCCGGTGCCCGGATCGATCGTCAGCACGCTGTCGGTCCGATAGGCCATGTTGCCGAGGTGGCACAGCGTGGTGCTGATATGCCCCTCCGCAATCGGCGACGCGAGTGCGCTCGCCCGGCCCCGTATCACGTCTACCAGATTTCGTGCGTGATAGATATCCAGCGCCCCCTCTCCGACCGTCCCGGTCGTCTCCGAAGCGGCAGCCGCCTTCACCGTCCGGATCGGTTTGCCCCCGAGGTCGAAGAGTTCGAAGCCATTGCGGTCGACCACCGCCGATCCCTTCGTCCCGAGCAGCAGCACCCCCCGTCCGCGGCCATGGGTCAGTTGCGCGTTGCAGCTTTGCCCGTTCCAGCGGATCGCGCGCCCGTCATCGTAGAGTAGCTCGAGCGCGAGGGTGTCGTACATTTCCCAATCGTCGCCCTTGTGGAAGTGTCGCGCGCCACGTGCCGTCACGCTTCGGGGATAAGCCAATCCCATCAGCCAGCGAGCGACGTCGAGTTCGTGCATCGCGTTGTTGCAGATTTCGCCGGTGCCGTATTTCCAGAACCAGTGCCAATTATAGTGAACCAGATTCGAGCGGTACGGCCCGCGCGGACGTGGCCCCTGCCACATGTCCCAATTCAGGTTCGCAGGCGGTGCGACTTCCCTGCCCTTGCCGATCGACGCACGATTGTTGGCGTACCACGTTTGTGCCTCGTACACGTCGCCCAAGGCGCCGTCACGGATCAGTGTCGCCAGCTGTCGCGTCTCCACGCTCGACCTTTGCTGGTTGCCGACCTGTAGCTGCCGTCCGGTACGACGCTGCACCGCGATCAGTGCCTCGCCCTCCGCCGGAGCGATGCCGATCGGCTTCTCGATATAGCAGTGCCGGCCAGCATCCATCGCATCGATCGCCACCTTCGCGTGCCAGTGATCGGGCGTGGCGACGGTGACGATGTCCACCGCCCTGCGATCGAGCAGGCGGCGATAGTCAACCTCGGTCCGGATGCCCGCGTGTCCTGCGGCGGCAAACGCGCCTGCGCGCTTGGCGAGTACGTCGGCATCGACATCGACCAGATGCGTCACGGTGACGTTCGGCTGTTTTGCAAAGGTGCTCATATGCGCCTGGCCACGTCCGTTCACGCCGACGACCGCCACGTGCAATCGATCGTTCGCCCCCTTGATGCGCGCGTAGCTGCGCGCGCTGACCGCGATACCCACAGCCGCACCAGCGCCCGTCATCATCGCACGACGATCGATCATCGACTTGCCTCCGTCGCCAGTTCGCGAATCTTGATCGACCTGAACTCGACCCGGTCGCCGTGGTCCTGCAGCAGGATCGGGCCTTTTTCGCGCTCCCCGAATGCGGTCAGTTTCGCAAATTTGCTTTGCGCTACGAGCGCACGGAAGCCCGGCGAGCCACGTTCATATTCGATCATCTTGAAACCGTTCAGCCAGTGTTCGACGTGTTTGCCGCGGCTGAGGATCGTGGCGCGGTTCCACTCGCCCGGCGGGTTGATCCGCTTGCCCGGACTGGCCGGGTCGGAAAGGTTGCGGGCCGGGATCAGGTCGTACAGCGACCCGAGCGTGCGATTGCCGTCGCGGCCCTGCTTCGCGTCCGGGTGGCGGGCATCATCGAGCAACTGGTATTCCAGGCCGATGGCCGAACCCGAGCCCGTCGATAACCGCGGATCGACGTAATATTTGATCCCGCTGTTCGCACCTTCGCCAAGCCGAAAGTCGACCGACAGTTCGAAATCGCGGTACTCGCGGGTGGTCACGATGTCGCCGGCGTTGGCCGCTTGCGCGCCGCCGGAGCCTTCGATGGCGAGGACGCCGCTTGTCGCCGTCCAGCCTTTCGCGGGAAAACCTGCGCTCTTCGCGCTGGTCCAGCCGCGCGTCGTACGACCGTCCCACAGGAGTTTCCACCCGGCACGCCGCTCGCCCTCCGACAGGCGGTTGGGCAGCCATCCCTGCTGCTCGATCCCGGTTTCCGGCAGCGCGAAGCGTCCTGGTCGGTCGGCGATCATCCGCACGTTGCGAAAACGTGCCTCAGGACGGCGATCTGCATCCGCATCGGGAATGGCGTGGACCTGAAAGGCGACGAAGCCGCGCGCATCGGCATCGTCGACGACGTCGGCGGCCGGCACGCCGTTCACCCATGTCCGTAGGCGATTGCCGATCGCTTCCACACGATAGTGGTTCCAGTCACCCGATCGGAAGGTGCGCCGCGCGGCTTCGTTGCGACCGAGCGTGTGTAGCCACTGGCGGCGCTGCTCGTCGTAAATCCCGCCGCTCCACGCCCGTTTCGTCGGATCGATCTCCGCCTGATAGCCGAAGACGACGCCGCCGCGATAATCGGGCCGGCTCTGCCCCCGAATCATCACCCCGGAGTTGAGCACCGGATCGGTCCGCGCATCGAACTCGATAATGAAGTCGCCGAAACGTTCGTCGGAGACCAGCCAGCTATTCGCCTTGCCGCGTTCTGCCCGGCCGACCAATTCACCGTTCACGACCGTGTACGACGCGTTACCGCCGGTCTTGTGCCAACCCGCCAGTCCGGCACGTGGCGTGACGTCCCGCCACGGTGCCGGTGCGTCGCTTGCCCGGCCGACGCCGGCGACCGAGACCGCCAACACCAGCGCCGTCAACGTTCTGACCCCCACGAGCATCCTCCCTGCGACCGTTGGACACACCATTGTCATGGTATGTCTTCGTCGAAATCCTTGTACGTGGATGCTTCCGGCACCTCTAGGCTGCCGAGGCTAGACGGTGGTCAGGCCACTGGCAACACGGACGTCGGACACGGCCCGGCTTCGCGAAGTCGACACGCGGTTCACGAACCCCGCACGAGCCGCTATGTCGCGCGGTCGATGCGACCTCTCCTGCTTTCCTTCGCCGCCACGATGTTCACGATCGCACCTGCGTGTGCAGAGACGGTCCTGTTTATCGGTAATAGCTTCACGTTTGGTGCCAATTCACCGGTCCGCGCCTTGAACGCCGATCGTGTAATCGACCTGAATAACGAACGGATCGGCGGGGTGCCGGGCTTGTTCAAACGGTTTACCGAACAGGCCGGACTCGACTGGCAAGTGTCGTTGGAAACCGCCCCCGGCCGCACGTTGGGGTGGCATCTCGCCGAACGACGCGGCGCGATCGACCGGCCATGGGATCATGTGGTGCTGCAGGAATATAGCACGCTCGATCCCGGAAAGCCTGGTGACGGCACTGCGACGATCGCCGACGTCCGCCGGATCGCCGATGTATTGCGCAGCAAGAACCGGGAGGTCCGGATCACGGTCAACGCGACGTGGACCCGCCCCGATCTGGTGTTCTTGTCAGACAAGCAGTGGTCCGGAACCCCCGTTCAGGCGATGGCGAACGACCTGCGCCGAGTCGCGGATCAAGCGGCCGCGCGGGTGCATGGCACCGTCGCGCCGGTCGGGCAGGCGTTCACGTGCGCGATCCGCAACGGGACGGCGGATGCCAACCCGTACGACGGGGTCGATTACACGCGTGTGCCGTTGTGGTCTTACGATAACTACCATGCCAGCAGCTACGGCTATTATCTTGAAGCTCTGGTCATTTTCGCACGCGTGACCGGGGTGGACCCGTTGACACTGGGCCCCGGCGAAGACGCAGCGGAGGAGCTCGGCCTTTCCGAAGCGGAGGCGACGGCGCTGCAACAGGCGGCACACGATGCCATCGCGAGCAATGGCGGCTGCGGCCGGTGACCGTGCGCTTCATCGGCGAGACATCGAAGCCGGGTAAGACCGGCAGCGTACCAGGTTCAGACGAGATCAGCTTATCAGCCACCGCTACAGCCGCAACCGGCGGTCCCATCGAAACGCGAAGGTCATCGCCTTCACCCTGTTCCTGACGTTCATCGCGATGGTGAGCGTAATCCTGTGCGCGATCGCACTGAAAGCCGGCTAGACGCCGCCGTCGCGGATCGTTTCCATCGCGACGAATGTCGAGGTGCTCGCGACGTGTGGTAGCGCGGAGATCCGTTCGCCGAGCACCTCGCGGTAGCGGCGGATGTCCGCTGTGCGCACCTTCAGCAGATAATCGAAACTGCTGGCGATCATGTGGCATTCCTCCACCTCGGGGATGCGCAGCACGGCGCGGCGAAACTCCTCTAGCGCCGCTTCCCGGGTGTCGGACAACTTCACCTCCGTGAAGGCGACATGATCCAGTCCCAGCAGGGCCGGATCGACCACCGCCCGGAAGCCCAGGATGTAGCCGCCATCGATCAGGCGGCGCAGGCGCACCTGACAGGGCGTCTTGGACAGCCCGACACGGCGGGCAAGCTCGGTCATCGACAGACGGCCCTCGGCACGCAAAACCTCGATGATGCGGCGATCGAACACGTCGATCGAACTGTCCGCGGCGCTTTTACCCTCTGTTCGCTTCGTCATGCAGCCGTAAATAACAGCGAATGGCGGGATCGTGGCGCAAAAACGGTCAGATCGTCGGAACAGCATCAACTATGGTGAAGCGACGAGAGAGGATCCGCGCCATGACCGCCACCCTGCCCCCCTTTGCCTGCTTCGCGCCCCCGGTCCGTCCGCAGAGCGCGTTGCGGCAGGCGATCACCGCCGCCTACCGTCGAAGTGAGCCCGAGTGTCTGGCACCGCTCCTCGATGCGGCGTCTTTGCCCGAAGCGGTGCGCACGGCGTCCACGGCGACTGCCACCGCGTTGGTCACTGCGCTGCGTGCCAAGCACAAGGGCACCGGCGTCGAAGGGCTGGTGCAGGAATATGCGCTGTCTAGTCAGGAGGGCGTGGCGTTGATGTGCCTTGCCGAAGCGCTGCTGCGCATTCCCGATACCGCGACCCGCGACGCGTTGATCCGCGACAAGATCGCGGGCGGCGACTGGCGGAGTCACGTCGGAGACGGTCGGTCGCTGTTTGTCAACGCCGCCAGCTGGGGACTGGTCGTGACCGGCAAACTGACCGGCAGCGTAAACGACAGCGGGCTGAACGCGGCGCTGACCCGCTTGATCGCGCGCGCCGGCGAACCGGTGATCCGCCGCGGCGTCGATATGGCGATGCGGATGATGGGCGAGCAATTCGTGACGGGCGAGACCATCGCCGAGGCATTGAAGCGCGCCCGGCCGCTGGAAGCGCGCGGATTTAGCTACAGCTATGATATGCTGGGCGAAGCGGCGACCACCGCTGCTGACGCCGACCGATATTATCGCGATTACGAGGAAGCCGTCGAGGCGATCGGCATCGCCTCCGCCGGGCGCGGCATCTACGCAGGGCCGGGCATCTCGATCAAGCTGTCGGCGTTACACCCGCGCTACGTCCGGGCGCAGGCCGGGCGCGTGATGGCCGAGTTGCTGCCGAAGGTTAAGGCACTCGCGCTGCTCGCCAAACGACACGACATCGGCCTGAACATCGATGCGGAGGAGGCGGACCGGCTGGAATTGTCGCTCGACCTGCTCGAAGGGCTGGCCACCGATACCGATCTGTCGGGCTGGGACGGCCTCGGCTTCGTGGTGCAGGCCTATGGCAAACGCTGCCCGTTCGTCATCGACTGGATCGTCGATCTGGCACGCCGGGCCGGGCGACGCATCATGGTGCGGCTGGTCAAGGGCGCGTATTGGGACGCCGAGATCAAGCGCGCGCAGGTCGATGGCTTACCCGACTTCCCGGTCTATACTCGAAAGATCCATACCGACGTCGCGTACATCGCTTGCGCGCGCAAGCTGCTGGCGGCGCGTGATGCGGTGTTCCCGCAATTCGCGACGCACAATGCGCAGACGTTGTCGGCGATCTATCATCTCGCCGGCGATAACTTCACGGTCGGCGACTATGAATTCCAATGCCTGCACGGCATGGGCGAACCGCTGTACGACGAGGTGGTCGGCGCAGCGAAGCTCGACCGCCCTTGCCGTATCTACGCGCCGGTCGGAACGCACGAGACGCTGCTGGCGTATCTGGTCCGACGATTGCTGGAGAATGGCGCCAACTCGTCGTTCGTGAACCGCATCGCCGATCCCGAGGTCTCGATCGCCGATCTGGTCGCCGATCCGGCCGAGGCGGTGCGGCGCATGGCGGTGCCGGGGCAGAAGAACCCGCAGATCGCGCTGCCGGGTGACCTGTATGGTGCGCGCGCCAACTCCGCCGGGCTGGATCTGAGCGACGAGAACGTGCTGTGGTCCGTCAGCCAGACGATGGCGGCGCAGGGGCCGTGGACAGCAGGGTCGGCGGGCGTGGAACGCGCGGTGCCTAACCCCGCGGACCACCGCGACCAGGTGGGCGTGGTTCGCGAGATGACCGTCGGGGACGCGCTTCTCGCCGCCCGGACCGCCCGTTCGGCAGCGGAGCAATGGGCCCGGGTGCCCGCGGCAGATCGCGCTCGCACCCTCGATCGCGCCGCCGACGCGATGCAGGCCCGTATGCCGCAGTTGCTGGCGCTTATTGTCCGCGAAGCGGGCAAGTCGCTCCCCAACGCGATTGCGGAAGTGCGCGAAGCCATCGACTTCCTGCGCTATTATGCCGAGCAGGCGCGGTCCACGCTGGGGAACGGCCACCGGCCCCTGGGCGTGGTCACCTGCATCAGCCCATGGAACTTCCCGCTGGCGATCTTCACCGGGCAGGTTGCCGCCGCGCTGGTCGCGGGCAATGCGGTGCTTGCCAAGCCGGCTGAGGAAACGCCGCTGATCGCCGCGCAGGGCGTAGCGATCCTGCACGAGGCCGGCGTGCCGGCCGACGTGCTGCATCTGGTGGTTGGTGATGGTGCCATCGGCGCGGCGCTGGTCGCCGCACCCGAGACGATGGCGGTGATGTTCACCGGCTCGACCGAAGTCGCACGGCTTATCCAGAAGGAATTGGCCAGGCGACTGCTTCCCGGTGGTGCGCCGATCCCGTTCATCGCGGAGACCGGCGGACAGAATGCGATGATCGTCGATTCCTCTGCACTCGCCGAGCAGGTGGTGGCGGACGTCATCGCTTCCGCATTCGACAGCGCGGGTCAGCGGTGTTCGGCCTTGCGCATCCTGTGCCTTCAGGAGGAGATCGCCGATCGCACGCTGGCGATGATCCGCGGCGCGCTGCACGAATTGTCGATCGGGCGTACCGACACGCTGGCGACCGACATCGGGCCGGTCATCACCGCCGAAGCGAAGGAGACGATCGAGAAGCACATTGCGAAGATGCGTGCCGCGGGGCACCGCGTCGAGCAGGTGGAGCCGATGGGTGACACCGCACATGGCACGTTCGTGCCCCCCACGATTGTAGAGTTGCGCGACATCGCCGAACTCGAGCGTGAGGTATTCGGGCCGGTCCTACACATCGTGCGTTTCCGCCGCAGCGAACTCGATCGGCTGATCGATCGCATCAATGCCACCGGCTACGGCCTGACGTTTGGGTTGCACACACGCCTTGACGAGACGATCGCGCACGTCACCAGCCGGGTGAAGGCCGGCAACCTTTACATCAACCGCAACGTCATCGGCGCGGTGGTCGGCGTGCAGCCGTTCGGAGGGCGCGGCCTGTCCGGAACCGGGCCGAAGGCGGGGGGGCCGCTCTACCTCGGGCGACTGGTCGCGGGTGCCGAGCTGCCGCTGCCCGTCGTGTCCGACCACGCCGATCCGGCGGCGCGCGATCTGGCGGTGTTCCTGGAGGATCGCGGCGAGCCGGAACTGGCGGCACGCGTCCGCGCGGCGATCGCCGCTTCGATGGTCGGCGCAGAGCTGGAACTGACCGGCCCGGTGGGCGAGCGCAACCTCTACGCGCTTCACCCGCGTGGGCGCATCCTGCTGCTGCCGCAGACTCGTGCGGGGTTGCTGGAACAGCTTGGTGCGGCACTGGCAGCGGGAAACGACGTAGTCGTGGGTGATGCAGCGATGTTGAAAGAAACGGTGGCGGCGTTGCCGGCGGCGATCGGCGCACGCGTGCATGTCGCATCCGACTGGCGGCGAGAGGGCGGTTATGCGGGCGCGCTGATCGAGGGCGATGCGGTGCGCATGACCGAGGCATTGACCGCATTGGCCGATTTGCCGGGAGCGATCGTGCTCCCGCAGGCGGCATCGTCCGGGTACCGGCTCGACTGGCTGGTCGAGGAGGTATCGACTTCGATCAACACGACCGCGGCCGGAGGAAATGCGAGCTTGATGAGCCTGAATTGATCAGCCGCATCGTTGCGGGGTTGCCCGTTCGACGGTGCAGCCTCACAAGCACTTGAGGTACAACATAACATTACATAGTGGGTGCGTGTCGATGGCGTTCTACGCCGACGACGCGTCCACCACGTGAGATTGTACCTGATGCCGGCTCCTCTACGCTCCCTTGCCGTGATGGTGTCGCTGGCGACGACGCCCGCGCCCGCACAATCGCCCGTCGACCTGCCCCCGGCGTTGCCGTGGAGCGGCGCGAGCGAGCGCCTGATCGCCAAGTCTGACGACCCGTGGATCACGCCGGCCGAAACCGCGGCGTTCCGCACGACGCCTCGTTATGCCGAAGTGCGCGCGTGGCTGGAGCGGCTGGATGAGGCTTCGCCGCTGATTTCGCTGGAGCGGTTCGGACGGACCGGCGAAGGGCGGGACATGCTGATGGTTCGCGCGCGCAAGGGTGCGGCGGGCAAGCCGGTGGTGCTGGTGCAGGCCGGCATCCACGCCGGAGAGATCGACGGCAAGGACGCCGGGTTGATGCTGCTGCGCGATATCGCCCTGCGGGGTAAGGACGACCTGCTCGACAAGGTCGATCTGGTCTTCGTGCCGGTCTACAATATCGATGGCCACGAACGGATGAGCGCGTGGAACTTCGTCCATCTGCGCGGTCCGGCTGAAAAGGGGCATGGCGCCAACGCCCGCGATATCGACCTGAACCGTGACTACGCAAAGGCCGATGCGCCGGAAACGCGCGCGATGATCGGGCTGCTGCGGACGCTCGATCCGATACTCTATGTCGATTGTCACGTCAGCGAAGGCTTCGACATGCAATATGACGTCACCTTCACCTATGCCGGCTGGGGCCGCTATGCGCGGCATCGTGCGACCGCCGGCTGGCTGGAGGATCGCTTCGGCCCGGCGGTGAGCAAGGCGTTGACCGCGGCGGGCCACCTTCCGAGCGTCTATCCGTCGCCCATCGACAGCCGCGAACCGACGCGCGGCATCCGCTTCAGCCCTGAAGGACCGCGCTATTCGACCGGTTATGGCGACTTTATCGGTGTGCCGACCGTGCTGGTCGAGAACCACATGCTCAAGCCCTATCGCCAACGGGTGCTAGGCACCTACGTGCTGATCGAAGCTGCGCTCCGTGTCGCTGGCCGCGATGCCGCGCCGATCGCCGCCGCCAAGGCGGCCGATCGCGCCAGCCGTCCCGCTACCCTGCTTACGCGCTGGACCCCTCTCGAACAGCCGACCGGCTGGATCGAGCGGTTCAAGGGCGTAGCGTTCGATACCTACAGGTCGCCGGCGTCGGGACGGCTGGAGCAACGCTGGAACGGTCGCGGGGTGACGTTCCGGATGCCGATCATCGGCCAACGTCCGGTCGAAACGGTAAAGCTCCCCGTCGCGTGGTGGGTACCGGCGGGGCAGACCGAGGTACTCGACCGGCTGCGGCTGCACGGAATCGTGTTCGAGGCGATCACGGCACCGCGAACCATGCGGGTCGACGAGATCCGGCTGATCGATCCGAAGCTCGGGCAACCCGGCGAAGGCCGCTACCCCGTGGAGGCGTCGTTCTCGCACCAACCGGTGGAGCGCGTCATTGCTGCCGGTTCCGTGCGCGTCCCGGCCGATCAGTCGAACGGCCTGCTCGCCGCGGCGCTGCTCGAACCGGAGAGCCGGGACTCTTTCCTTGCCTGGGGTTTCTTCCCGGAGATGCTGGCCGCGCCGCCCAGCACCGACGCGTTCGTACTCGCCGCATTGGGGGACCGCCTGTTGGCCACCGATCCGGTTGTACGTGCCGCGTTCGAGAAGCGGCTCGGCGACGACCTCGCCTTCGCGGCCGATCCCGCCGCGCGGCTCGCATGGCTGTATGCCCGTGCAGGCCCCGGTCATACCCACCACCTAACCTATCCGATCCTGCGGGAAGCGGCGAACACCGGCGCGCCGTGACCGGGCCGCCGGGCCGACGGTGAAGGGCGCCTACCATCGTTCTGGTTTGGAACGGCAATCCGCCTCGGCCGTATATCCCTGGTCTTGTACGAAGGAATCCCATGGCGCTTACCCCCCGCCTTTCGGGGCAGGTTGCCGCCCGCGCCCATCATTCACGTGCCGCCGCGCTGTTGCAGAAGGCGGCCCCCTTCTTCGCCATTGGTGAAGTATCGGGTGGACCGTTGCTGCTGGCGTCGATCGCGGCGTTGTTGATCGTCAACTCACCGCTGGGGCATGATTTCGAGCGTCTGTGGGATACACCGCTGCGCTTCAGCTACGGTGCGCTCGCTATCGCGCGACCGCTGGCCGAGTGGGTGAACGATGCGCTGATGCCGCTGTTCTTCCTCATCATCGGTACCGAAGTGAAGCGCGAGTTCAGCAAGGGATCGCTGGCGACGATCCGCACCGCCATACTGCCGGTGGCCGGCGCGATCGGTGGGCTGGTCGTGCCGATCGGCGTCTACCTGGCCTTCAACTATGGTACGCCGACCCAGCACGGCTGGGGCGTCGTCGCAGCGATGGACACCGCGTTCAGTCTGGCGATCGTGGCGATGTTCACGACGCGGCTGCCCGCCGCCGTCCGCGCGATCCTGCTCGCGTTCGCCGCGATCGACGATATTTTCGGGCTGCTGGTGATCGCGGTGGCTTATACTGCGGCGCTCGACTGGCTCTACCTGCTGGGTGCCGGCATCGCCTATGTCGCGATCATCGCGCTGCTGCGGCTCGGCTGGGTGTCCTCGATCGCCTATGTGCTGCTGGGCGGCGCGGTGTGGGTCGGCGTGGTCGGGTCGGGCATCCATCCGACGATCGCTGGCGTAGCGATCGGCCTCCTGCTGCCCACCACCTCACGCCTGTCGGAGCGTCGGTTCGCTGAGCGGGTGCAGCGCCCCGTCGATCGTTTGCGGGAGGCGCAGGAAGCAGCCGAGCGTACCGACGATGAAGCGGTTGCGGAACGCGAGCGCGAACAGGCGCAGAGCCAGCTCGGCTATATTCACGAAATGGCGGCCGCGACCGACGAAGCGGCTGAACGGCTGGTCCGCATCCTGACACCATGGGTGTCGTATCTGGTGCTGCCGCTGTTCGCGCTGTCGAATGTGCGCATTCATCTGTCTGGGGAATTGATCGGCGATGCGCTGCACTCGCCGCTGGCGCTGGGCATCGTCGCCGGATTGGTCATCGGCAAGCCGGTCGGTTTCTTCGCCGCCGCCTGGATTGCCACGGCCGTGGGCGCCGCCAGACTACCCGACGGGGTGACGTGGCGAATGATCGTCGGAGTCGGCGGCGTCGCCGGGATCGGCTTCACGATTTCGCTGTTCATCGCCGAACTGGCGTTCGCCGGATCGGAAGGAACGGAGATGGCGGCGCTGGCGATACTGGCAGCCTCGCTGGTGTCGGGAATGTTGGGCTACGCCGTATTGTGGAGCGCCGCCGCGCCGCACGCCGCCAAGGAGTGATCGGCGCAGCGCCGGCCCGCTACCGAACCATCAGGGTAGCTGGCGACACGTTCCAGCCCGACAGCGTCAGGCGCGGCGACCCGCTGTTCTTCGCGGGATAGCGGACCTTGAGAACTCGGCGTTCGCCCCGCAGCAACGACACGTAATTGTCGTCGTAAAAGGCGGGAAGGATACGCTTGCCAGCCTCGTCGACCAGCGTCAGCTTCGCATTCAGGGCCGGCACATCGCCGTCGTTGGCGAGCGTCACTTGCACGACGCGGTCCGCTCCCTCGGCCCCACCATCGCTCGCGCTGGCGGTCAGGGTAACCGGTGCGAGCGTGTTCAATGCGCGATAGGCATCCTCGTCACGCCCCCGCCAGTAGAAATTGTCTGACATCACCTGTCCCCCGGGACCGAGCAGCGCCAGTTTGACCAGCACCATCGGCGTGGTCCTGAACACATCAGCCAACGGGACGGCGGCGAGCGGGGTGGCGCGATTGGCCAGCGCATCGACCGGCGTGTCGCGCGCGAACAGCTCACGGTTGTCCAGTCCGACCACTCGCACCCGTGCGGTCAGCCCGCGCGCGTCGGCCTGCGTCGTGTTAAGCACCACCAGTTCGTTGCCCGGCAGGTTCAATTGGACATGCAGCGGCTCGACCGCCTTCTTGGCACCGTAATAAGCGGCATGGGTGTCATAATCCCACGAGTAGATCTGCCACGCGTTCGAAGGCCATGCCGGATGGGTCATCCACAGCAATCGGCCCGAGTTCTTCGTCCAGAGGTGACCCAGGAACCCCTCGTACATCGCCTTGTGCGTTTCCAGGTTCATCATCTGCGCCTTGCGCTCGAAATCGGCGAAGCTGGTGCCCGGCCCATACATCCGGCCCAGCGCGGCCATGAACGTCTTGGTGTCGCCGTTGCCGCCGAAATGCCAGTCGTGATAGGCCAGCACGTCGCCCAGCGGCCAGCGGTCGCCGGCGGGTACGTAGCTGGCGACGGACTCGGCGGTCGACAGCGACGGCGTGCCGGTCTCGACCGAGAACCCGGTGGCGAGATCGGTGAAATAGCCGGCGGGTGGGCGGTAATTGTACGGCCCGGATCCCTGCAGGTTCACGACGTTGGAGCTGCCGGTGAACCAGCGCGTTCCGTCCAGGTCGAACACTGCCTTGGCGAGGCCTTCGTTGAGCGTCGGATAGGGCACGCCCTCGTTCCGGCCGAACCACATGATGATCGACGGATGGTTGCGATAACGCGCGATCGTGTCGCGGGCATTGGCCAAGAACAACGCGGCGTCGTCGGGTTCGACCTGGAAATTCTGGGTCGATTGCCAGAAGTCGTTCATCACCATCATGCCGTTTTCATCGGCGAGGTCGAAGAACTCCTCTTCGTTGTTGTTGCCCATCCAGTTACGGATGATGTTCATATGCGCCTCGCGCTGAAGGCGAAAGTACGGCGCGAGCCGGTCGTAACTGACGCGCTTCATCGCGTCGTCCATCCCCCAGTTTCCGCCCCGCGCGGCGATCCGCACGCCGTTGACGCGTATCGTCAGGTGCGGTTCCGGCAAGGTCTCGGTGATCGGCGTGACCGCGCGCGAGCGCTCGCCCGCCGGAGTAAGCGATTCCGCCCACCCCGTAGGCGTCTGTTTGATCGCCGCGTGCCGCACGTCGATCAACGGCGTGCCGGCCAGGCCGCCATCGGTGGTCTGCACGTTCACGCGCCGCAGCGCACCGGCGGCATCGAACAGCGACAGGTCGTAGCTGACCTCGCGAATGCCGAAGCGCCCGGTCTTCCGATCGGATGATCCGCGCGCGTCGGCCACCTCGTACGTGACGTCGTACAGGTGCGGATCGCCATAGCCGTTGGGCCACCACAGTTTCGGATTGGCGACCGTCAATTGCCGGAACTCTGCCGGGGTGAAGGCGACGGCGCTGCACCCGGACGGCGCATTCACCTGCTTTTCGGCCGTGACGCCGCCGAATGCGACGCGCACGGTAACCGGCGTAGCTGGACCAGCATTCTCGAGCGGCACGGTGATATGGACGTCGGCACGATCGGTACGCGGCAGGGGCAGGTCCGTGATAACGTGCGGATCACCGATGCGCACCGCGCCGCTCGCGAGGAGTTCGACCGGACGCCACAGCCCGGTGTTGCGATCACGCACGCCGGGGATCCAGTCCCACCCCTCCGTCGCGACGAAGGTGGGGCCGTCGATCGCCAACTGTCCGCCGTTCTCGCCAACGCCTGCACTCACCGATTGTTCGTGCGGAATGCCGGGGTGCGGTGGCGGTGACACGCGGACCGCGACCACATTCTCTCCCGCGACCGGCGTGTAATCGAACTGCCCACGGATGAACGCGCCGCGCGTCTCGCCCAGCCGCTTTCCGTTCGCCCAGATCTCCGCGGCATAGTTGATGCCGCCGAACACCAGCATCAGCCGTTTGCCCGCAGCTTCGGCCGGGATCGTGAACCGGGTGCGATACCAATAAGCCTGTTGCGACAGGCGCTCCGGGATCTTGAGATTGTTCAGGCCGTAATATGGGTCGGGATATACGCCACGATCGACCAGCGTCTGCAACACCGTGCCCGGCACCGTCGCCGCGCGCCACGTGCCATCCGGCGTTCCGGTGCGCGACAGCGCCGCGCCATCGCCCCGCACGTCCGGTGCGGCCGCGAGCATCCATCCGTTTACCTGCCACCGATCGGGGCCGCGCGGCTGCATGACAGGCATCTCCGCCACCGGCTTTGCGACCGGGGCCGTATAAGCGTCGTCGCGCGTGCGCGGCAGCGTCCAGGCGTCCTGCTGCGTGGTCAGGCCGATGTTCGCCTGCTTCTGAAACGGCCAGCCGACGCCGACTTCGGTCATCTGCACCAGGGCGACGTCGGGTCGTGACCTCGCGATCGCCGCGAGACGGCGTGCGTCGAGCGCACCACCCTCCACATGTGCGTCGATCAGCCGTCCGCCGAAATGCACCGCGCCTGTCACCACCGGCGCGATCGCGATCTGCGGAACGACTGCCGTCGCCGGCGCACGCCCTCCGCCGACCCGTCGACCATCGAGATATAGCATCGCCCGTGTGCCATCGGAGACCGCGGCAAGATGATGCCAGCCCTTCGTAACGGCAGCGCCGCGGATCAGCGCGGCACCGTCCCGCAGAGCGAGCTGCCCGTCGTCGAGCACCAACGCGCGCGACATCGCCGCATCGCCGACCCGCACCAGCGTCACTTCGCCTTTGTCCACGTGATCGACCTCGACCCAGGTTGCGATCGTATAGGACGCACCTGCCGCAACCAGCGCGGCGGCGCGTTCCAGCGGCCTGTCGATGCCGATGCCGCCAGACAGTACATGTGCATTATAAGGGCCGGCGTTGCCGATCTCTTGCGCGGCCACGGGAATGGAGGCCAGCATCGTGCCGGTCAGCAGCATGGCGGCGGACGTGATCGTTGCGCGCATCATCTTCGATCCTTCGACTGTCATCATCATGCCGCGTCACTGATCCGGCGCTGCGCCGGTGTGTCGGCGGGGAGCAGCAGATGCCCGAAGGCTAGCAGCGCAGCCCCTATCGCCGGTGAGTCCGCGGCAAGGGCGGCGGTGCAAATGGGAGCAAGAACGGGAACGTGGCCGCCGTCACGCTGCACCAGCGCGCTGGTGGCATGACCCAGTTGTTCGATCAGTGCGACCGGCAGCCGTCCTCCGATCAGCACCGCACCCGGATTGAGCAGGCAACTGACCGCGATCAACGGCTGGACCAGCGCCTGAGCGGCGGACGCCACCCACTCCCCTGTCACCGCCGTGATCCGCGCGTCGTTCATGTCGAGCGCGTGAATCGAATGCGCCTCCACCCCGGCTTCGACCAGGGCACGCGTCAGACCCGCCAGCGACACGATCTCCTGCAGGGGCCGGCGCCGCCCCTCCCGGTCTTCGACCGTCAGAAACCCGATCTCACCGCTGCGCCCGTCTGCGCCGCGATCGTACAGCGAGTTGACCACGACCCCGCCGCCGAGGCCGAAGGTAATCAGCAGATAGAAGAAGCTGGCGTATTGCTGCCCCAGTCCGAACTGCATTTCCCCGATCGCCGCCGCAGCGGCATCGTTTTCCACGATCACCGGCAAGGAAAGCGGCTCCGCAAACAGGGATGCAACGTCGTACGTCGACCAGCGGTCATAATCCCTCGGGCGGCCCGGCAAGTCGATGCGGCCCAGATCGTCGGGCAGCGCCACTCCGATCCCGCTCAACGCCGACGCAGCGATCCCGCCACATCGCAGCAGTTCGTCGACGTGCCCGCGATAGAAGCGCTGCACGTCCTCCGGGCTTGGGAACGCCGCTTCGTGACTGATCCTTGCACGCACCCGGCCCTCGAAGTCGACCGCCACCATGGTCAGGTGATCCCGGTCGATGTTGACCCCGATCGCGAAGGCTCCGCCGGCGTTGACGATAAGCCGGGTCGCCGGTTGGCCACGGGTGCCACGTCGCTGCCCTGCGCGTTCGAGCAATCCGTTGTCGAGCAGGCGATTGGTGATGTTCGTGATCGTCGCCGGGGTCAGCCCGGTGACCTCGGCGATCTCCGCACGGGTCGCCGGGCCGGCGACGCGGATCGCGTGCAGCACGACACGCTGGTTGTGCTGTCCGGCATGTTCGATGTTCGCGCCGATCAGGCGGGATTGGGACGCGATCGTCATGCCTGTCCTTCGTGCACGCGCGCCAGGAAGGCGGCATGTGGTTCCGCATGCGCCAGGGTCGCCTCGATCGCTGCACGCATCCGCGTCAGGCTGTCGCGCAGATCCGCGTCGGAAACCTGATCGGCCATCGGGGACCGACGCGCCGGCAGATCGCCGAAACCCGCATACATGCTCAACCAGCTTGCGTCCTGGAACGTGTCCCACTCGCGCCGCACGAACTCGCCCGCCGCTCGCCAAGCGTCGAGCTTGGCCTGCAATCCGTCGGTCAGAGAAATTGCGCGCACGTGATCCCAGAATGGTTCGCCGATCCGCGCGTTGCCGCTGTAGTGCAGAAGCAGGAAGTCCCGGATACGCTCGAATTCCAGTACGGACTGGCGGTTGTAGGTGTCGGCCAGCCGCGGATCGAACCCACGATCCGGGAACAGCGGCATCAACCTCTCCAGCCCGGACTGGATCAGCGTGATGCTGGTGGATTCCAGCGGTTCGAGGAAGCCCGTCGACAGCCCCAGGCCGACGACATTGCGATCCCAGAAGCGGGCGCGATGCCCGGCGGTGAAGCGGATGCGGTTCGGCTGCGCCAGCGGTTCGCCCTCCAGTGCCGAAAGCAATACGTCTTCCGCCCCGGCATCGTCGATGAAGTCGGAGCAATAGACATGGCCGTTGCCGACGCGATGGCGCAGCGGGATGTGCCAACGCCACCCGGCCTTCGTCGCGGTCGCGGTGGTGAACGGGCGATGCACCTGCGCGGCCTTGCACGGGATCGCGATGGCGCGGTCGCATGGCAGCCATCGGCGCCAGTCGACGAACGGAACGCCCAGCGCCTCGCCCAGCAACAGGCTGCGGAACCCCGAGCAATCGATCCACAGATCCCCGGCCAGCTGCGTGCCGTCGTCCAAGGCGACGGCGGTGACGTGACCGCTCTCGCCATCGCGACGGACGTCGATGATCCGCGCATCGTAGTGCGCCACCCCATTGGCCAGCGCCAGTCGCCGCAGCAGCGCAGCGAACTTCGATGCATCGAAGTGGACCGCAAAGTTGAAGACGCCCAGATCGTTGGCGGGTCGTTCGACCGGCGGCAGGAACAGCCCGCGTTCGGCAAGCTGCGTCGCCAGGCAATAGGTCGCAAGCGGTGTCTCATCGCCCGCGGCACGCCGCTTCAGCCAGTAATGATGGAAGGCGACACCGCGCGCCGCGACGCCGTACAGGCCGAACGGATGGAAGAAGTCATGCCCCTCGTGCTTCCAGCCCGCGAAGCGGATGCCGTATTTGATCGTGGCCTCGGTTTCGCGCAGTACGTCCGCTTCACCGAGTTCGACCGCCGAGAAGAAATCGCGGATGGCCGGCACGGTCGCTTCCCCCACGCCGACCGTGCCGATCGCGGAGCTTTCGACCACCGTGATCGACAGCCGCAGGTGCGCCAGCCGCCTGGCAAGAAACGTCGCGGCCATCCAGCCGGCCGTTCCGCCGCCGACGATCACGATCGAGCGTATCGGTTCCTGTGTCATGCTTCGCCCCCACCCCGCCGTGGCATCTGCCCGAAGACGAATGCCACGGCCATGGTGTAATCGCGAACGCGCGTCAGAAGCGCACGCGCACCCCTGCGATGAAACGACGCTCGTAGATGTTCTCGTTGAAGACCTGATCGGTCCAGGTCAGGTAGTAGCGCTCGGTCTCCCCGGTCAGGTTCGATGCCTGTCCGTAGAGCGTCACATACGGCAGGATGTCATAGCTGATCGACGCATCCAGGTAGTTGGTCGGCATCTGGTATTGCGCCAACCCGCGTCCGTCCTGCTGGATGCCGTTGTAGTTGGACGACACCAGCCGCTTGGAACGATAGTTATACGCGACGCGCGCCTGGAAGCCGTATTTTTCGAACCACAAGGCCGCATTTGCCTGATGCTTCGAATTGTCCTGGAACGGTTGGTTGTTGCCGGCCAGATCGACCAGCCCGGCATCGCCCAGCGACAGCGTGTAGTTGGCGTCGACGCCGAACCCGCTGAACAGGCCGTTCACCCCATAATCCGCCAGTGATTGTCGTGCCGACGCCTCAATCCCCTTCAGCGTTCCGCCCTGACCCTGACGGAACGTGTTGGTGATGACCGGGCGGCGCACCACGCCGTCGTTGTCGGGGATGTCGTTGCGCACCTCGGTGGTGCGATCGATGAAGCTGTCGACCGCGATGTAGAACGCGCCGACCGCGAACAGGCTGGAGCGGCCGGTGTAATATTCGAAGCTCGCCTCGACGTTGGTCGCACGCCACGGGTTTAGGTTCGGGTTGCCGAGCGAATCCGCGCTCTGCGCCTCGAACCGCGCGGGGCTGATCGTGGTGTTGATCGCATAATTGACGTTCAATCCGCCGCCCCATTGCTGGAAGTCGAGCAACGTCATCGTTTTCGAGAAGGCGGCGCGGGCGCGGAGCTTGTCGGTCACGTCGAACGCGATGTTGATCGACGGCAGGAAGTCGGTGAACTCCCGCTTCGTGCGCACGTCGCCGGCATCGACACCCGATACGCCATAAGGCTGTGGCGCACCGACGATGTTCTGACGCACGTCCAGCCGCGTGTTGACGATCTGCAACCCGCCGTTCGCGCGGAACGGCATGCCGAGCAGTTCACCCTCGCCCGAAACCTGTGCGTAGCCGGAGATCTGCTTGGTCTGCACGTCGAATGACAGGGCCGGGTTCACCAGATTCTGGCTGCCGGGATAGAATTTGTTCTGCCACGCCTCGCTGTCATCCATCGCCTTCGGGTCCAGCGCGTACAGGTTGGGTGCGCCCGCCGCCGGCAACGCATATTGCTTGATCAGGCCGGCGAAGATCGGATCGCTTGCCTGCCGGGTCAGCCCCGCGGTGTAAGCGACGCCCTGCGCATCGCGGATCGAGCATTTGTTGTCGTTGAGGTTGACGTCGAACGCCTTCCACTTGACCAGGCAACCCGCCGCCGGATTGCCGGGGTTATCGGTGTTCCCGGCGTAGAAAGGCGACACCCGATCAAAGGTGAACTGGTCGACGCTGCGCTGTCCATAACGCGCACCGAAAGCGACCTTCAGGTCGTCGTTCGCCTGCCATTCCGCATCGGCGCGCAAGGCCCAGATGTCACCGTTCTGGTACTGATTGCCCTCCGAAGAGATCGTCTTCAGCCCGTAACGCGACGGATCGCCCGCCTGTGCGAGGAACGCCGGGGAGAAGCCGAACACCGGTGCACCGCTCGTATAGTCGACCGTCGCCGTCTGACCGTAGATCTGGTAACCCGTCGGATTGAACGCGATGTCCCCGGTCGGATAATTGCCGACCCCGTTATACGCCCATTGCCGCCCGTTGGTCAGGCTGAACTGCGTATAGGACTGATCGCGCTCGCGCGATGCCTTGCCATAGATGCCGCGCACCGTCGCCTTGAACGTCTCGCTGGGCTTCCAGTCGAGCTGCAGATTGTAGTTCTGCGACTCGCTCTTGGTGCGGAACGTCTCCGAATAGCTGTCGAAACTCGGCAGGCTATAGGTATATTGCTGGACGGTGTTGATGTTGTATGGGCGGTTCTGCGTAATGGCATTCCGGCCACCGGCACCATCCGAAACATCGCCGATGTTCACGCCCTGATTATAGGCGACGCCGGTGTCGCGCGATCCGGTCGGCAGATACGGCGAGGACAGCCAGTCGACGTTCTGGAACTGGAAGCCGGCGGTCCGGTCATATTGGGTCTGTCGCGTATAGAAGCCGTCGGCGGTCAGACGCAGCGCGTCGTTGATCTCGAACTGCAACGACGCGTTGGCGCCGAAACGCTGCCGGTCGGTGATGCGGTTCCAGGCGGTATGCGACTGCGGCGTGATGAACGAGTCGTTGGCATCGCCGTCGCCGTTCACGTCGTAACCCAGCAGCGCGCCGGCGGCGTCGCGGATCGGCCGGCCACGGCTGATCCCATTATTGCCGACTGCGAAGTCCCCGGTAACGGCCGGCGAGATCGAGCCATCGGCGTTCAGCGCGGGATCACGGCCATATTCGTTGCGCAGCGAGACGCCATAATCCTGCACGCCGCGAAAGCTGTTGGCGAGCGACAGGTCGCTGTACGCCGCAGACACCAGCAGGCCGACCCGTTCGCCATGGTAAGCGATCAGCCCATTGGCGGACGGGCTCCAATCCTTGGTCTTGTCGCCATATTGCCCCTCGGCGGCGGCGGAGAAGGTCACGCCGCGCTTCAGGTCGAACGGACGTCGCGTCAGCAGATCGACGGTACCCGACAGTCCGGCCTGTTGCAGCGATGCGGTCGGCGACTTGAACACCGTCGCGCCGGAGAACAATTGCGAGGGGATATCGGTGAAGTTCGGCTGGACGGTCGTCACCGAATTGGCGCCCAGGAATTGCTCGCCGTTCAGCAGCGTGGTCACCTGCGGCAGGCCGCGAATATTGATGGCCGCACCCTCGCCTGCGTCACGACGGATCTGCACGCCGGCGATGCGCTGCAACGAATCGGAAATCGTGACGTCGGGCAGCTTGCCGATATCCTGCGCGCTGATCGCCTCGACCACGCTGTCGGCATTCCGCTTCACTTCGATCGCGCGAGCCTGCGACGCACGAATGCCCGTGACGACGATGTCGCCGGCGGCATCGTCGGTCTGGGTCGGCGCTGCGACCGCGTCGGCGGAGGTCGCGACTGCATCCGGGGTCGCCGTTTGCGCCGATGCATCGGTGATCATCATGGCAAGTGCAGCGGGCGAGACGGCCGCCAGCATGGCGCGGCGCGCGGAAACCTTCAGCATCATCAACTCCCCTACTTCTTCCCTGCGCGCCTGTTTTCTTAAATCACGCATTTTTATTTTCGCGGGAGTGGTTCGCCGAGTCAAGCCGCAGCTGAGGCAAACGCCTATATCCGCGACACTTTCCGGCAAAATGGCGGCGGCTCTTCCTAAAGCCTAGGTGCCGATGAACACGATACCGGGCACTGAAAAACCATTGGCCGGTTCGTGCAACCTGCCATCCGGGCGCAACCGCAGCCGGCCTACGCCGCCGCTATGCTGGTTTGCGACCAGCATCTCGCCATGCCGGTCCAGCAGGTGGAAGTGGCGCGGCCAGCGACCACCGCATCCGACATGCTGGAGCAATTGCAGGCCGCCGTCGCGCCCGATGGCGAACACAGCGATGCTGTCGTGCCCGCGGTTGGAGACATAAAGGCGCGTACCCGCTGCGTTCAGAGCAATATGCGCGGCAGCCGACGGCCCGTCGAAGCCGACCGGCAACGTCGAGACCTCTGCACGTTGGGCGAACGTACCATCCTGGGCGGCATGCAATATCGTGATGGTATTCGCCAACTCCGTGACGAGATACGCGATCGGCAACCGCGGATGTCGCGCGAGGTGGCGCGGCCCCGCGCCCGGCGCGGCACGGTAGGCGACCGAAGTTTCGACAAGGCGACCGGTCCGCGGATCGATGCGATGTGCGAACACCGTATCGGCACCCAAATCCACCGCATGCAGGATCGCGCCGTCGGGCGTGAACCCCACCCAATGCGCGTGCGGTTCGGACTGACGCTCCTTGTTCGGGCCGCTACCTTCGTGCGCGACGATCTGTGCCGGCCCACGCAGCCTTCCGGTCGCCGGATCGAGCGCCCACAAGGCAACGTTCCCGCTGGAATAATTTGCGACCGCCAGCATTTTGCCGCTCGCCGACAATGCTGCGTGACAAGGGTCCGCGCCCATTGTCGCGACGCTCTCCAGCCGCCGCATCGAAGCGTCGTAGACCCCGAGCATACCGTGGCGTTGCTCGTCGAGCAGGTAACGTATACGCCGGCCCCGGTCGCTCACCCCGAACGACGCATTGCGGATCGCCGCGTCCGCAGCGGCAGCCCGCCATTTACCGCCTTCCTCGACCAAGGGCACGAGCCCCGCCCCGCCCTCGTTGGCGTATGTTCCGGCGAACAGGCCCGGGATGCGCGTGGCCGCGGCGCAGGCGGGGATCGCGCCGAGGGCGAGCACGCCCCCGACGATGGCGCGGCGCGTCGGAAACTGCGTGGGTTCGTGATCCATGGCCGGTATCTAACCGACGACAATACCACGAACAATATGGCGTCATGGTCGTAACATGCTGGCGACCGACCCGGTACCCGTCAACGGCCGGACTGCGCCCGCCGGTCGGCCGTCATGAGCACGACGGTCAGGACGAGCGACGTGGCGAGAAAGTAGAGCCCGCCGCGGATATCGCCCGTTTCATCCTTGATGAAGCCCAGTACGAACGGCCCGAGATATCCGCCCAGATTGCCGACCGAGTTGATGATGGCGATGCCTGCGGCCGCCGCAGCACCCGTCAACCTCGTCGAGGGCAAGGTCCAGAAGATGCTTTGGCCAGCGTACAGGCCGAACGCCGCGAGACAAAGTCCCGATAATGGCAGGATCGTGCCGGGTAGCGCCGCCGACATCGCCAGCCCCGCCGCCGCCAGCAACGAATTGACGATGATGTAGCGATGCCGCTTCCCCGAACGGTCGGAAAGGCGCGGGACGATCCACAAGGCCGCAGCCGCGAAGGTATACGGAAGCGCGAAGATAAGGCCGACGGTTTGCAGGTCGCGGCCACCCATGGTCAGCAACGTCGGCAACCATGTCGTCACCCCGTAAACCGCCAACGGAAACGGCAGGAAAGCGAACGCCAGGCGCATCACCAAGCCGTTCCTGAACACGCTGCGCCAAACGCCCGTTTCGCTCGACGCCGCTTGCGCCTCACGCGTCATCTGCTTCTCAAGCCAGCCACGTTCGTCGGGCGATAGCCAGCGCGCGGATGCGGGATCGTCCGGCAAAAGCAGGAGTGTCGGCAACGCGAGCAGGATGGCCGGCACGCCGCTGACCACGAACAACAACTGCCAGCCTCGTAATCCGAACAGCCCGTCAAGCCCGAGCAACCACGCCGACAAGGGGCCGGTAAGGATCAGCGCAAAGGGCTGCGCCATCAGAAACAGCCCCAGTATCCGTCCGAGGTGACGTTGCGGATACCAGCGTGTCAGATAGAAGACGATCCCGGGATACAGGCCCGCCTCCGCGGCGCCGAGCAGAAACCGTAACACGTAAAAGGCCATCGGCGTGCGGATCGTCGCCATCGCCACCGTCACCGCACCCCAGCTGACGAGGATCCGCGCGAACCAGCGTCGTGCGCCGACGCTGGTAAGCAGGATGTTGCTCGGCAACTCGAACAGGAAATAGCCGATGAAGAACAGCCCTGCGCCGAAACCATAGGCGGTGTCACCCAGCCCGATATCCGCGGCGAGCTGGAGCTTGGCGAAGCCGACCACCGACCGAGCGACATAGGCGACCGTGTACAGAAGGATCAGAAGCGGCAGCAGCCTGACGGTGACCCGACGGATGATACGGCGCTCCTCCACTGCCGCCTCTCCGGCGATCGCTTGGTCAGCCACTTTCCAGTTCCTTCAGCACGCCGGGGCCGAGTTGTTCGACGCCGACGATGCTCCACAGGTGATGTACCGATACCCATGGCAAACATGCGCGGTGCCCGCCATAGCCACGCATCGCGGACATGCCGTATTCCGCATGATCGGCTGCGCCCGCCTCGGAACGCGCGCGGCGTCGCGGTGGCACCATCGCCCGCGCCACGCATCAGTCCCGGCGGCCGCGCTTGCATGAGCGACGCGTTCTCCAGCGTCAGATATTGCGTATCGTTGGGCGCGACCGGCGACCCCATCTTCTTCCACGCGGTGAATGCGTTCACTTTTCCGCGCGCACAACCTGCTCAATACCGGGGACGGCACCGCCGCTTTCAAATGGTGCAGCACGGGCATCGACAACGAGACGAAGAACGGCCGCCCGATCTACAATTGGACGAACGTCGACCGGATCATCGACACCTGTCGCCACAGGGTACGGAATACCCGTCATGCCTCCTCTCCCCGGGGTCATGCGACGTCGCCGCTTCTGCGGCCTCATAAATCCGGATATGCGATGTTGCAACATCTCCGTTGACTATGGCGAGCGGCCAAGTCAGAGCGACCGGTAACGCAGGAGCCTTGCATGACCGACGCCAGAACGCCGATCCTGATCGAAGCGCTGACACTCGCTTACGGCGAACACCGGGTGCTGGACGGCCTGACCCTTTCGGTTCCCCCGGCGAGCATCACCGCATTGCTAGGCGGCAACGGCGCGGGCAAATCGTCGACCTTGTCCGCCCTGTTGGGCTTCGTGCGCGCGGATGGCGGACGGATCGAAGTCTGCGGGATCGATCCCGGCCGTGATCCCGATGCCGCGCGTCGGTGCATCGCCTATCTTCCCGAAAACGTCGCGCTCTACCAACATCTCAGTGCGGTCGAGAATGCCGACTATCTCCTCACCCTGTCCGGTAACCGCAAAAGCCGGGCCGCCATCGCAGATGCCTTTACCGCGGCCGGACTGCAGGAACGCGCGTGGGATCAGCGGCTTGGCGGCTTCTCCAAAGGTATGCGGCAAAAGGTCGCCATCGCCGTTGCGCTGCTGCGCGAGGTGCCGGTGTTGCTACTGGATGAGCCGACCTCCGGACTTGACCCGCGCGCCACCGCAGACTTCAACGGATTGCTGGCCAGTACGCGCGCGCGCGGAACCTCGGTGTTGATGGTAACGCACGACCTGCTTTCAGCGGTGGACGTCGCCGACCGTATCGGTTTTCTGGAAGGCGGCCGCATCGTCAAGCAAGCCGAGGCGCATGGCCCCGACCGCTTCGATGTTCGCGCCCTGCGCGCGCGTTTCCAGGCGGATGTCGACAGGGCCGCGGCATGAGCGCGGTGCGCCTGATCGCGCGCGAGGAACTGCGACTGATGCTGAGAAACCGCGTCGCGGTGATCGCGGTCGCGCTGCTGGTGTTGCTGACCCTGACGGCGGTGCTCAGTTCGTGGGCACACCAGCGTGGCATCGCCGACTTGCGCGCGCGACAGCAAGAAAGGGCCGCGCACTTGTTCGATGCGCAACCTGACCGGCACCCGCATCGCATGGTTCATTACGGCACCTTCATCTACCGGCCGCTTGGGCCGCTTGCCGCGTTCGACCCCGGTGTCGACGCCTTCACCGGCAACAGCATGTTCCTGGAAGGCCACCGGCAGAATACCGCCAATTTCGGGGATGTGCGCCAGAGCTCCCTGCTCGTGCGCTTCGGCCAGTTGACCCCTGCGTTCGTCCTGCAGGTCGTCGCGCCGCTGCTGCTGATCTTTCTCGGTTTCGGCTCGATGTCGCGTGAGGTCGAGCGCGGAACGCTTCGCATGCTGATGTTGCAGGGGGCATCGCGCGGTCAGGTGATGTCCGGAAAGCTTCTCGCCCTCGGCCTTGTCGCGCTGCTTACCGGATTGCCGGCCATGTCGGGCTTGGCGCTGATCGCCGGGCAGCCCGATGCACCGGCATTGCCCATGCTCATGATCGCTGTCGGCTACCTCGCCTATCTGGCCTTCTGGGTCTTGCTGATCGTGATCGTCTCGGCGTCCGTGCGGCGCAGTCGCGATGCATTGCTCG
This sequence comes from Sphingomonas sp. Leaf231, assembly GCF_001421995.1. GTDB lineage: Bacteria > Pseudomonadota > Alphaproteobacteria > Sphingomonadales > Sphingomonadaceae > Sphingomonas. Next base: position 385,870 of record NZ_LMLS01000005.1, on the reverse strand, counting down.
CATTGGTGGGAATCTGGGCTGTGGCGATCATCCTGATTCCGCGGATCGCACCGGATATAGCCAGTACAGCGGTGCCGCTGCGTAACAGGCTGCAGACGGAAATCGCCATCGCGCGTGATCTGCGCCGCCTTGGCGACACTCACAACCCGGACGATCCACACTACCGCGCGTTCAAGCAGGCGACGTTGCGGCGCTATGGCGTGACCCGCTTGGAAGACCTTCCGGTCAACTACAAGGGTCTGCTCGGGATGGAAGGCGAACGGCTCACTTCCGCCTTGTTCGACCGCTATGCCGGGGAGAGTTTCGCTGCACAGGCGCGGCAAAACCGCCTTGTCGATGCTGCCGGGCTGCTCAGCCCCGTCATCGCGCTTCGATCGCTCTCTATGGCGGCAGCGGACACAGACTTCGCGGGGCACCGCCGCTTCCTCGAACAGGCCGAAACCTATCGTTACGCGCTGGTCCAGCGGTTGAACCGGATGCAGGCTGAAGACGTGACCTATGCGGACGATGTCGCCGTCGACGCAGGGGCGGACCGACGCAAGCGGGTGTCGGGTGGGAGTTGGCAGCAAATGCCCGATTTCATTTTCCACAGGCCGAGCGGGCAGATGCTCGCCGCCGCCGCGCTCCCCGGGCTGATCGTCGTGATCGGCTGGCTTGCTCTCGCCGCACTGCTGCTGATGCGGGTCACCCGACGAGTGGGAGAAGGTCGTTGACGTTGTGGACGGCAGAACTTCGCTTGCTGCTACGCGCGCGCCTCACCGTGATCGCGCTGCTGTTACTTGCGGGCGTGACGATCGCGGCGCTTGGCGTCGGGATGTTCGAGGTGTCGCGTCAGCGGTCCGCTATCGCAGTAATCGCCGAGACGCAGGCGGAGGACATCGCCGCGGTGGCCGCGTACGTCGATCGTAGCAAGGACGCCGGCAGCGCTGCCTATTACAGTTTCTTGCCGACATGGGATACGCCTGCGCCGCTCGCCTTCGCCGCGCTGGGGATGCGCGACGTGTCACCGTACATTCTGCGCGTGCGGGCGCTGGGCCTTGAAGCGCAGCTTTACGACGGAGATGTCTTCAATCCGGAACTAGCGCTGCCGGGACGCTTCGATTTCGCGTTCGTGCTGGTGTTTATCGCGCCGCTTGTCGTCATCGCGTTGTTTCACGATCTCGTCTCCGGAGAGCGCGAAGCGGGGCGCTATCGTATGCTTGCGGCGTTGCCGCTTGGCGGAAGCGGCTTGTTTCGGCGTCGCGCGGTGCTAAGCCTGACACTGCTCTGGAGTGCAATCGCGGTGCCGTTCGCCGTTGCGGCGGCGCTGTCTGGCGTGGCCCTGCCGATGGTCGTCATCGTGCTGGCCGTGATCGCTGGCTACCTGCTGTTCTGGATCGCGGTCGCGGCGCTGGTCAGCCGGCTCGGCTGGACCTCGGTGGCCAATGCCGCGGCCTTGGCCGCTGCCTGGCTGATGCTCGTGCTGGTGGTGCCGACGCTGGCCAATGTCGCGATAAACGCCGTCGTGCCGGTCGCACACGGTACGGAAATAGCGCTGGCGCAGCGCGAGAAGGTCAATGCGGCATGGGACATCCCGCGCGAGGAAACGATGCGCCGCTTCTATGCCAATCATCCCGAATGGGCCGACTCTGCGCCGCTCGGCCCGCAATTCCACTACAAATGGTATCTCGCATTCCATCAGGTCGGCGACGAGGCCGTCGCCGATCGGGCGCGAACGTATCGCGCCGACCTGAAACGCCGTGAGGCGGCGGGCCGGTCACTCGGCTGGGTATTGCCTTCCGTCGGGGTTCAGGCGCTGCTGACACGGCTCGCCGAAACAGATCTCGATGCGCAACTCGGCTATCAGGACCGCATCCGTGCCTATCACCGGCGACTGCGTACGTTCTTTTACGCTTACCTGTTTCGGGACAGGCCGTTTGGGGAAGCCGACTTCGCAAAGGTGCCGGTCTTTCGGGATCGCGACGGCCGGTAGCCATGTGGATTCTTGCCGGCGCGGGTACCGCCTGCGGCACGCGAGGCTTATCCTGAAGCGGTAATGGCCGGATTAGCGGGGCTAGTGTCCTGTGCGGTGGGTCGGCGACGCCTTCCAACGCACCCCGGAGTGCGCGGCGTCGCCATGGTTCACCGTTCGATCAGAATGAGGACCAGTCATCCTCCGCGACGGCCACCGCTGCGCTACCGCGGCTGGCGGGAACGCTGCTGGCGAAGCGAGCGCTGGCGCGCGCCTGAAGCTGATGCACCGGCGAGGAGCCGATTACCGCTCCGGCTTGATCGCCGAGGCGGAAGCGACTGACCTGCCGCGACATGTTTTCGGTTTCCTCGGCCAAGCTACGTGCTGCGGCTGTCGCTTCCTCCACCATCGCGGCATTTTGCTGTGTCACGCCGTCCATCTCGCTCACCGCGGTATTGACCTGCTGCAACCCGGTCGCCTGCTGCTCGGCCGCAGCGGCGATGTGCGATACCAGCGCGTTGATCTCGCCGACCCTGCCTGTGATCCGGGTCAGCGCCTCCCCTGTCTTTGCGACCAGCGAAACCCCGGACGCGACCTGAGCGGTCGAGGCGTTGATCTTGCTCTTCACGTCCTTGGCCGCATCGGCGGAACGCTGCGCGAGCGCGCGCACCTCGGAGGCGACGACGGCAAAGCCCTTACCGGCTTCACCCGCCCGTGCGGCCTCCACACCGGCGTTAAGCGCCAGCAGGTTGGTCTGGAACGCGATGCCGTCGATGACCGCGATGATCTCGCTGATCTCGCTGGACGACCGCTCGATACCGTTCATCGCCTCGACTGCACGCCGGACGACGTCGCCGGATTGCTCGGCATCGTGGCGCGTCTCTACGACGACAACATTCGCCTTCGACGCGTTCGCGGCGGTTTCGCGCACCGTCTCGGTGATCTGGTGCATCGCTGCTGCCGTTTCCTCGAGGCTGGCGGCCTGCTGCTCGGTACGGCGCGACAGGTCGTCCGAAGCCTGGCGGATATCGCTAGCCCCGTTCGCAATGCCCTCGGCGCTTGCGTTTACCGCGACCAACGTCGTCGCCACCGACTGCATGGCGTTGTTGAAGTCGTCCTTGAGCTTCGTGAAAGGCCCGGTGAGGTCGGTGTCGATCCGGGCCGTGAGGTCGCCGCGGGCCAGCAAGGCAAGGCCTCCACCGACGCTGTCGACGATCAGTGCAGTCTGTTCCTGCTTCGCGCGCTCGGCGGCCGTCAATTGATCGCGCAGGGCGACCATCGCAGCGGCGAGTGCGCCGACCTCGTCTCGGCGCGCCTCGACCGGAACCGCGGCATCGAGATCACCCGAGGCAAGCTGTTCCATCGCCCCGGTCATCGCGGAAAGTGGACGCGCGATGCCGCGGATCAGCGAGACGAGCAGCCCGATGGCAAGCGCGACCACGACGATCGTCAGACCAAGCGACAAGTTGCGCGACGTCGTGTAGGTCGCGTTGGCGTCGGCCATATCGCCATCCATCAGGCGGATCTGTATCGACTTCAGCTTGGTTGCATCGTTGTTGACCCGGTCGAACAGCGGGCGGCTGCGACTGAAGCTGTCGAGTGCCTGTTCGTCGAGATTGTCGTGGGATAGCGCCAGCGTATTCTTCGATACGGCGAGATAGCCGCGCCAATCGTCATTGAGCTTGTCGAACATGGCGCGCGCCTCGGGGTTTTTGAGTACCCGGTTCAGGAACCCGCCATTCTTGCCGAGGGCGTCAACCCGGGTCGCGGCATCAGCTTCCGCAGCCGCGATGTCATCAGGCGTCTGCGACAGGATGCTGTTGGCCTCAGCGTTGCGGTAGGCGGCTGTCGCGGTTCCGAGCGCAGTGACGGCGACAAGCTTGTCGCGGCGATCATGTCCGAGGAGTTCAGCACTATCATTCAATGTGTGCTGGGCGCTGATCGAGGCGATCGCCATGACGAGGAGCGAGCCAAGAAGGATTCCGAAGACGAGCAAAAGTTTAGAGCTGATCTTGAGGTTCTTCACGGTCTTGTGCCCTTTTCCTAATGTCCGGAACCTAGCGCACAGACATTAACGATTGTTCTTCGAGACGTTCGTTACGAGGATTTTGAAAATGCGCATCGAACGCCATAAAAAAGTGAAACTAGTTGAGTTTGCGCGAATAAAGGTCCGGAAGCGGCATCACACGCCTCCGGACTTTTTTATTCAAGCGAAGAAGAACAGGTCGTTGACCGATCCGTGAAGGGGCATATCAAACCCGTAATTCGAGCTGCCAACGTGATCAAGTGGGCGATCGACATCGTTCGGGACGACGCCTTGTCCCTCCGCAAGCAATTTGCCGTCCTTGAAGATCTGCATCCATCCATTGGCATCGACACCCGCACCCCAGTCAGCGGTTTCGCCCTCGATGATCGCGTCTTTCGCGACGATGCGATGCTTGGTTCCCTTGTCAATGATCTCGAACGCCATGTCGTCGCCGTCGCTGACCTGACCCAACCAGATGTTTTCCGCGTCTGGCCCCCGGCCGGTGTCGAAGATGCGCTGGAAGGAACCTGCCTTGAGGTCGTCGAAGCGCGCTTCGGCGAACACGCGGAACGCGCCGTCGATTTCCGGGATATCGAGCTTCGGCGTCGTGATCGAGACATCGCTGATGGTGCCGATGAGCGCTGTATCCTGCGCCCAGTTGGAGTGCCCGATATACTCCTTGCTGCGATCGACATCGCGCGGCGCCACGCCCTGTCCCTCGGCGACCATCTTGCCGTCCTTGAAGATGCGCATCATGCCTTCGTCAGAGACGCTCGCAGTCCAGGTCGCCGTTTCCCCCTGCACGATTGCATCTTTCGCAACGATACGGTGAACGGCCTTGCCCGCCACGATTTCGAAGCCCATGTCGTCGCCCGAGCCGATCTGTCCAAGCCAGATGTTGTCCGAATTCTCGCCGTTGCCGGTGTCGAAGATCCGCTGGAAGCGACCACCCGCCAGATCGTCGAACCTTGCCTTCGCGGTCGCGACGAATGCGCCATCGATGTCGCCGAGCGGCGCACCGTTATGGACGTAAAGGTCGGAGACCTTGCCGACCAACGGCTTGTCGTTCGCCCACGGCGAGCTGCCGACACGCTCTTGCAGCCGCGCGACGTCGGTCGGAACGACGCCTTGCCCCTGCGCCACCGGCGCGCCGTTCTTGAAGATCGCCATCATTCCCGCGGCATCGACGCTGGCGGTCCAGATCGCCTGTTCGCCCTCGACGATCACGCCCTTGGCAACGATCTTGTACCCGACCGAGCCGACGCGAATGCCGAACCCCATGTCCCTGGATGTACCGATCTGGCCCAGCCAGACGTTGTCGGACGCCGGTCCGTTGCCGAAGTCGAAGATGCGCTGGTACGGACCGGCGTCGAGGTCGTCGAACCGCGCCGTAGCGATCGCGGTGAACGCGCCGTCGATCTCGTACTTCGGCGTCGCCGGCGGCTTAGGCGCGACGTAGACGTCCGCCGCGTCTGGCGAGAGCACCACCGTATGGCTGGTCGCGCTGCCGGCAGCGATCGCGCCGAAGCGCGCCTTCAGGTTTGCCAATACCGCCGCCACGTCCAGCTTGGCATCGTCGAAGCCGAGTTGTTCGATCGCGGTCAGCGTATCGACGGCCCCCGTCGCGGTGTCGCGGATCTTCAGCACGCCATTCGTCGCTGCGGTCGCATCGTAGACGATCTCATAGCCGCCGCTCTTGCCAGCGAATACGGCGCGATCCACGCCGGCGCCACCATCGAGGATATCAGCACCACCCCCGCCGAGCAGCGTATCGTCGCCGCCCATTCCCAGCAGCGTGTCGGCTCCGGCATTGCCCTCCAGCCGGTTCGCGACATCGTTGCCGGTGATCCGGTCCGCACCGCTGCCGCCTAGCGCATTCTCGATCACCGTTCCGCGTGCGATCGCGAAATTGCCGACGCCGCCGTCGATGTTCGAGAAGGCACCTTCCCGCAGGTCGATGACCTGGTCGGCGCTGCGTTTGCTGAAGTTGAATGTATCGATGCCGCCGCTGTCCACGATCGTTGACGCCGCCCAGCGCTCCCCGATCGTGCCCGCCTCCTTGACGGTGCGATCGTCGCCATAGGTGTCGTTCCCGGTCCGTACATTCGTTGGCACGCCGTACATCTTATGAATGGCAACGATGTCCGCCATCATCGGCGTCACGGGCGTGGCCCAACTCGCCTGCGAGTACGGATTCTGGGCCTGGTTGAAGTAGGACATGATGGAGTTTTTCCAGCTATCTTCCTGATAGCGTCCCTGCTCCGGAAAATTGGCCGAACCATTGTAATTGCCCGCGTGACCAAGGCCGAGCGCATGGCCGATCTCGTGGATATAGGTCTTCAACTTGAACAAGCTGCCATTCCCCCAATTCGCTTCGACATTGACGGTCGCCGCGGTGTGGATGCCGTTCCATGACACCTGCAGCGCGCCGCCATTGGCGCCGGGCCTGTTCTCCGAAAAGCCGATCTGCCCCCAGCCGCTGGTCTCGACGAAGGTAAGCCCAGTCGCCGCGGTCCATGTTGCAAGTGCGGCGCGGGCCGTTTCCTGATTGTCGGCGCGAAGGGCGGTGATGTTGACGCTGATGCTGCCGCCGGTGCGGACGTCGAAATGGCGTGAACGTCGTCCCATGTCGTTCCAGTAGCCGTCCGTCAGGTAATGTGCCTGCTGATCCACGGTCCACGACGGCTTGTCCGGTGCAACCGCGTTCGTCGTGACTTCCCCGGCCTTGGCAAATTCGCGGCTGCCGCCTTCGCTATGCTCAAAAACGGGGTCCTCGCCGCGCGATTGACAAATTATGCACATGACATGTTGATCCCTTGTTGAACGTATGTTTTCGTCAGAATGCTGGATGGGATCAGTCCGGAAGAGCGCCTTTTTGGACGCGCGCGTCAGCATAACCGTCCGACCCATGCAGCGCGGTGGGGGGCGTGACCTCCACCGTGCGGCCGATGCGTTCGAACGCACCGGCCAGCGGTTTGCACAAACCCTGCTGCGGCTTGGCGCACTGCACGATGGTAGGTTTGACGACAGTCGACGGTGGTGAAGCGAAAGCGGCGATCAGCGACGCCATCAACACGACACGTAATTCGTCATAATGGTCGCGCCCGTCCTGCTGACCCATACATCGGCGAATTGCAGATGCTTGGCGGAAAGTGTCTGCCGCAGATTGGATTGAGCAAATCCTAACGACTATGCTTTCGCAAATAGCAGTATCGTTCTCGTGGGGCTTAATGCTGCCACCAACCTCTTAACATTATTAGCTTTTGATGTGGGTTTGCTGATATCCGGGCGACTTCTCAACTTTCATCATCGCTGAGTTTTAAGCTCGGAGGGTTGCCAGTCGCGTCAAGAACGCGGACGAAGCGCCCACTTGTCTGGATTATCTTCTTGCTTTCAAGCGACTTACGGCCCACCACCAGCGCCGGATCTCTCCGTATCGCAGGAGCGAGCTTTTGGCTCTGGCGTCCGCCGGTGCGGCGAGGCAAGCGCATCGAAAAGCGATGGCCACCCGCCTTGTGCGTGCGAGGACGTCAAGATAACTCAATCGCACGGCGGGCGGCCCTGTTCGCCGCCGGAAAGCACTTCGGCTAAGTGTCGTCGTCGCGGGCGAACTCGATAAATCCCGATCCGCTCACATAAAGGCGCGTGAGTGCGGGTGAGGTATCAAACCGACGTTCCCGTCTTATCGCGCCAGCCAACCGCCATCGACCGCCAGTACATGGCCCTGCACATACGCCGCGGCATCGGAGGAGAGGAACACCGCCGCGCCGCCAACGTCGGCGGGCGTTCCCCAGCGACCGGCAGGAATTCGATCGAGGATGCCGCGGTTGCGGTCAGCATCGGCTTGCAAGGCGGCGGTGTTGTTGGTGGCGATATACCCGGGGGCGATCGCGTTCACCGTGATGCCGTGCCGCGCCCATTCGTTGGCCAGCAATTTCGTCAGCCCGCCGACCCCACTTTTGGCTGCGGTGTAGCTCGGGACGCGTATGCCCCCCTGAAACGTCAGCATGGAGGCGATGTTGATGATACGCCCGCCGCCGGCCGCGATCATGTGCCGCCCGGCGGCCTGCGACAGGAAGAACACCGACTTCAGATTGGTGTCGATCACCGCGTCCCAGTCCGCCTCGGTGAAGTCGACCGCGTCCGCGCGACGAATAATGCCGGCGTTGTTGACTAGGATGTCGAGCCGACCCAGTGCGCGGACGGTCTCCTCGACGATGCCGGCGACCGGGTCGATCGTCGACAGGTCGGCGTCGATCAACGCCGCGCGTCGTCCAAGCGCGCGGATGTGCGGGGCGGTGTCCTCGGCCCGGGTGCGGCCGACGCAGGCAATATCCGCCCCCGCTTGCGCCAGCGCCACCGCGATCGCTTGCCCGATCCCGGTGTTCGCACCGGTGACGATCGCGACCCGGCCCGTCAGGTCGAACGGATGGCCTAGCGGAGCTGGCATATGTCGCACACGTCCATGTCGTTGTAATCCTGGTTCTCGCCCGCCATCGCCCAGATGAAGGTATAATTGCTGGTACCCGCGCCCATGTGCACCGACCACGGCGGGCTGATGACGACCTGCTCGTTGTCGACCACGATGTGACGCAGATCGTCCGGCTTGCCCATATAGTGGAAAACGCGGTTGTCGTCCTCCAGGTCAAAGTAAAGGTAGATCTCGCTACGCCGCTCGTGAACGTGCGGCGGCATCGTGTTCCACACCGATCCCGGCTTCAACTGCGTCAGACCTAGGCACAGCGACGCACTGGCGCACAGGTGAGGCAACACCAATTGATAGATCGTGCGGTCGTTGGAGGTTTTCAGACTACCGCGCTGCATCGGATTGGCGTCGCTGAGCGTCACCTTGCGCAGGGGAAAGGCGGTATGCGCGGGAACGCTGAGCAGATAGTAGCGGGCGCCTTCCCCGGCGAAGGTTACGTCGACCGAACCCATCGGGACGTACAGCGCCTCGTATCGCGCCAGGTCGAAGACCTGTCCGTCGACCATGACCTGTCCGGTGCCGCGGCCGATGTTGACGACGCTCAGTTCGCGACGTTCGAGCAGCGGGTGCCCGGCGGCGCTGTCGGGCTCGCTATGCGTCGGCAACACCAGCGCGGTATCGCCCGGCACCGCCCCGCCGATGATGAAGCGCTCGCCATGCGAATAGGTCAGCACGATCTCACCCGCGCGGAACAGGCCACCCACCAGATAACGGTCGCGGAGCGTCTGGTTGGAGACGCCTTCCATCATGTCGGGGTGGGTAGCGTAATAGGTCTTGGCGTACACGTCGGTGCTCCTGTTCAACGATCGGTGCGGTCGAGCCGCGCGATCTGCGTCGCGGCCATCAGGAAGGCCCCCACGCCGTAATATTGCGTTTCCTGCGCCGCCACTTTGTCAGGGCGGTCGCTGACCTGTTGTACCCAGCCGAGCCGGCCGTCGGGCTGGATCGCGCGCTCCAGCGCCGCCCAGCCGCGCCGTGCGACGGGCGCGTAATCGGCCCGCGGCAATACGCCGCTGTTGACCCCCCACGCCATGCCATACGTGAAGAAGGCGGTGCCGCTGGCCTCCGGCGGCGACGCTTCGGGCGCGAGCAGCGAGGGAGCCCAGTAACCATCGGCTTTCTGTAGCGTCTTCAGCTTTGCCGCCATGTCGCGGAACAATCCTTCCATCCGCGTGCGATCTGGACTGTTCCGGGGCAGCAACGGGATGATCCGCGCCATCCCCGCGAAGACCCAACCGTTGCCGCGGGACCAGAATTGTTTGCGGCGCTGCGCATCGCGTCGCTCGAAGAAGCGGCTGTCGCGGTAGTAAAGGTGCTCGACCGGATCGAGCAGGAAGTCGGTCGTCGCCCAGAATTCCTTCATTGCGAAGGCACGATAGCGCGGGTCGCCGGTCTGGCGGCTCAGTTCGACCAGCGCGGGCGGCGCCATGAACAAGGCGTCGCACCAGCACCAGCGCGTCAGGCATTCGGTCGCGCCATACCCGTCCGGCGGAACGGCGAAGGCCAGCGTCGTTACCGCGGGCTTGTCGACGACGCGATCGAAGGTGGCCTTTGCCGACGCCAGCGCCTCAGGCGGCCCGCCATTGGCAGCCGCCCAGAGGTAGCTTTGCACGATTGCGTGGTCGTCGGCGAAATACGGCTTCTCGCCGGGCCGCCAGCCGTTCGCGCCCCCCATCGCCATGATGGCATCCTTGATCCGCGGCGGCGCGCCGGCGTCGGCCAGTGCGGTCATGCCCGCCCAGAACACCGCCGGCTCCCACGCGCGCATGTCGCCGCTGCGCGGATTAACGTCCATATGGGCAAGTTGCCAGTCGGCGAGCTTCACCGCCTGCGCGATCGGTCCTCGTTGCTGCGCGGCTGCGGGGGCAGCAACCACCATCATGCTTGCGGCGATCGTAAGATGTCGAAGGATCATGCGGCGCTCTCCTGAGGTTCGAAACGGGCCGGTGTCAGCCAGGGGCTGATGAGATGCAGCGACAGCAATGCCAGCAGGTACGCGCCGCCCGCCACCGCAAAGATCGGCGCATAGCTGCCGGATGCGCCCAGAACGTGGCCGACGAACTTGGCGATCAGCATGCCGCCGATCGCGCCCGCTGTGCCGCCGATTCCCACCACGGACGCGACAGCCTGGCGCGGAAAAAGGTCCGATGGCAAGGTGAGCAGATTGGCGGAGAACGCCTGATGCGCAGCGGTCGCCAACCCGATCAGCGCGACGGCGATCCACAGCTTGTCGATGTACTGGACCGTCACGATCGGCAGAACGGCGACCGCGCAGACCAGCATCGTCGCCTTGCGCGCGGCGTTTGCGGACCAGCCCCGGCGCAGCAGCCGCGACGAGGCCCAGCCGCCAAGGACGCTGCCCCCGTCAGACAACAGATAGATCACGACCAGCGGCGGGCCGAACGACTTCAGATCCAGCCCATAACGCTTGCCAAGGAAATCCGGCAACCAGAACAGGAACATCCACCAGATCGGATCGGTCAGGAACTTCGGAACCGCATAGGCCCATGTCTCGCGCACCGCGAACAGCTTCAGCCAGGGGATATGCCTGACCGATGGCGTCGCATCACTGCGGATCAGCGCCAGCTCTTCGGTGGTCACGCGAGGATGGTCTTCGGGGCGACGATAGATCGCGATCCAAGCGATCAGCCACAGCACGCTGAATGCGCCCGTTGCGATGAACGCCATCCGCCAGCCGTATGCCAGCGTGATCGCGGGGACCAGCAGCGGGGTCGCAATCGCGCCGACGTTCGCGCCGGCGTTGAACAGTCCGACCGCAAATGCCCGTTCACGCTGCGGAAACCATTCGGTGACCGCCTTCAGCCCCGACGGGAAGTTTCCCGCCTCACCCAGTCCCAGCGCGAAGCGGGCGGCGGCGAACTGCGCCACCGTGCTGACCAGCCCGTGCGCGACATGCGCCAGCGTCCAGAAGGATAAGGCGAGCGCATAGCCGACGCGCGCGCCAAGCCGGTCGACGAGCCGCCCCATCATCAGGAACCCCGCGGCGTAGGCGGCCTGAAACCAGAAGACGATGTCGGCATATTGCGCCTCGGTCCAGCCGAGGTCGCGCTGGAGCACCGGCTTGAGCACGCCGATCATCTGACGGTCGATGTAGTTGATCGCGGTTGCCGCAAACAGCAGCGCGCAGATCGTCCAGCGATAACGTCCGGTGGTGCGCGGTGTGACGATGTCCGACATGACGCAAGCGCTCTGGAAAAGGGGGCACGCGACACCGTCGCGCGTCCCGGTTGAGGACAGATCAGAACTTGCCGCGGATGCCGAACGAGATGGTCGTGCCGTTGAAGAACGAATTGTCGCGACGCGACTGCCCGTTACCCTTGGGCTGGTCCGGGTTCTCGTAATAGATGTAGAGGTTTTGATTGGTGATGTTCAGCGCATCGACACGCAGCTCGAACCGTTCGTTGACGCGGTAACTGACCGTGCCGTCGAGGAAGCCCTGCGGCGCGGTATAGGCAATCTGGTCGTTGCCGTTGTTGATCGAGCTGTTTCCCGACCGCGCGCGATAATTCCACGATCCGCGGATCGCGAACGGACCCTTCTCGTAAAAGGCGGTTGCACTGTAAGAGTAGTCAGGCACCGACGAGATGCTGACGCTGGTTCCCTTCGTGGTCACGAAGTCGTTGCCGTCGCGCCAGACCTTCGTGAAGCTGCCCAGCACGCCCAGACCATCGAACGGCGCGGGGAGGAAGGTCAGGTTCTGCTGATACGCGATCTCCAGCCCCTTCAGATCCAGCTTGCCCTGGTTCTCGACCGTGGTGACGTTGAACAATTGATCCGGCTGGATCGTGCCGGTGTCGCTGCCGGTCAGTGACCGGCGATCGAACAGATCCTGCGACAATTGCAACGAACTGAACGGCACGCCGAAGATCGTCACCGCCTGTGGTGTATCCTTCAGCGACTTCTTGAACGCGCCGACGCTTAGAACCGCGCCGGGTTGAAAGTACCATTCGGCACTGAAGTCATATTGCGTGGCGGTCTGTGGGCGGAGATTGGGATTGCCGACGGTGACGTCGGGGTTGAAACGGTTCGGAATGGCGATCCCGCTCGCGATATCGACCAGCGCAGCGCGGGTGATCGTCTTGCCCGCAGAGCCACGAACCAGGATCTTTGGCGTGATGTCCCAGGCGAGGCTGAGCGAGGGCAACCAATTGTCGTAGCCGCCACGCCGTTCACGCGGGACGAACGCGCCGCCGGTGGCTGGCGCGAAATTCTCGATGACCGTCTGCGTATCGGCGTACCGCATGCCGACGTTGCCGCGCAGATCACCCTGCCCCAGCGGGAGTTTCATGTTCGCCTCGAAGAAGGCCGCCTTCACGTTCTCCTCGGCGCGGAACTTGGAATTGAGCTGCACCGGCGAGGCGGCATTGGCGCCGTTGGCGTCGAGGAAGTCCATCACGAATGCACGCGGGAACGTCGCGAATTGCGACGGGTATCCCGCATTTCCGCCGTTGCCGGTCTCTCCGTACGGCAGGAACGGCACCATATAGGAAAACACGTCCAGCGTCGCGAATGTACCGCCGCCCGGCAGCGTCCGCGACCGGCCGATCGCCGTACCGTCGCGACGCTCGACCTGCTTGATGCTGGAAACGTAGCTGGCGCCGAGAAGCGCTGACCATTCGGCCCCGGCGAATTCGCCCGCCTCCCAGTTCACGATGAACCGGCCGCTGCGTTGTTCATCCAGCTCGCGCGCCGAGCCGAAGCCCAGGCTCGGGTCGGTGTAGTTGCGGGGGTTGGTGAACGATGTAGGGGAGCTGATCGTCGGATAGGTGACGTCGGCGGTGGGATCAAACGTCGTCCGGATCGAATAGATGTTGGTAACGATACGATTGCCGGAAGAAAATGCCTCGCTTTTGTTGAGATTACCCTGCGCGGAAAGCTTCAGCTTGTCGGTGGCGCTCCATACTGCACGGGCGATGCCGTATTTGAACTCGGTTTTGGCATCACGGTAAAAGCTCTCGGTCAAGATCGAGCTGTTGTCGAACGTGCCGTACAGATTGTTGTACTGGTCGATCTTGACATCGACCGGGATCAGCCCGGACTTGGTGCCGCGCCCGGGCAGGCTGGTGGACCCCGGCACCGTCCGGCCATTGCGCACCGGCACGCCGAACGTGAACTCATCGTTCACGTCAGTTAGGCGGGAGTATATGCCGTCCAAGCTCGCCTCGAACCGGTCGCTCTTATACTGAAGCGACCCGACCATGCCGAGCCGCTGACGCTCATTACTGGACGTGAATACGCGGTAGAAACGCGGCATGTAGGCATTGGCGATCTGCGTACGGGTCAGACTACCGAAATTCGCCGCCGGATTGTCGAGATCGAGCGCGAAGGGAAAGGTGCCGGTGGTATTTGGCGGTGGCGCGGGCGAGAGGAACCCCGGCGCGGCGAGCGCGGTCGAATTGTAGCCACCGGTCGATTGAAAGCCCGATCGTTCGTTAACGTTCTCCGAATAGGCAATGCCGAACAGCGCACCGAAGTTTCCGACGGTGTCGCTGACGAGCAGCGAAGCGCGCGGGCGGATCTGGTCGGACTCGGTATTGTAGTTCTGCGCCAGACTGTACCGCACCACGCGACCGGTGCTGTCGAAGGGGCGCGGGGTCTGGAGATCGACGTTCCCCGAAATTCCACCCTCTTCCAGGTTGGCGAGCGGGCTTTTGTAGATGTCGACCCGGCCGAACAATTCAGACGGAAAGACGTCGAAATTGAACGTGCGCGAGGAATTGCCGACGCCGCCGGTCGAGGTCGTACGCACCGGCGCGCCGTTGATCGTCGTCACCGAGAACGATGGGCCGAGGCCGCGGATGCTGATCTGTTGCCCTTCGTTCGACGCGCCGTCGCGCGACAGGAAGATGCCGGGTATGCGCTGAAGCGACTCAGCGACGTTCGCTTCCGGGAACTTGCCGATGTCCTCCGCAACGATCGAGTCACGTACGCCGATCGCCTCGCGCTTCAGCGCCAGCCCCTCGGCAAGGCTGCGGCGAAAGCCGGTGACGACGATGTCATCGCCCGCGCCGGCGGTATCCTGAGTGTCGGGAACCTGTGGCGCGTCGGGTGCGGTATCGACCTTACCTCCGGGCGGCGCGACCGGGGCGACCTGAGCCGCGGCAGGGACCGCCGATAACGCCAGTGCAATGGCCTGTGCCGACGCCATGCCGATGAACAACGACCTGCCCACGATAACCCCTCCTGTAACACCGCTTTTGCGGCTTGCAGGTCAGTTATCATACAACTCTGCTTCTGCGTCAATGCAGCTGTGTCACCGGCGGCGAGAAAAAGTCGCCGCTTCGTTCAGCTCGGCGTGGCGGCTCAGACTCTCCTGCATGTGGTGCCGCGCAGCATCGCGCGCGCCCGCCGAGTTCATGCGTACGATCGCATCGACGATCGCCTCGTGCTCCGCTCGCACCTTCTCCACGTAGGCACGCTGCGCCTCCGGGGGTTGATCGCGCAGATACAGATTGCGCGGGGGCACCAGCCTCACACCCAGAAACTCGATAAACTTGACGAAATGATCGTTCTGCGTCGCATGGGCGATCGCGGCGTGGAAGCGGGAGTCGGCCTGCGCCGAGGCGACCGGATCGTCCGCCATCACCGCCATGTCGCGCAAGGCGGCGCGCATCGCCGAGATATCCGCCATTGTCCGGCGAGCTGCCGCAAAAGCTGCCATTTCCGCCTCGACAGACAGCCGGACCTCAAGCAACCTGACTACATCGGCAAGCTCGCTCATGTCCCGCCGGGTGATCTGGAAGGCCTGGTAGCGCGCTTCGTCGGACACGAACACGCCCGAACCCTGCCGCGCCACGGCCATGCCCTGCGCCTCGAGGCGGGCGACCGCCTCGCGCACCACCGTCCGGCTGACACCTTCGTTCTCTGCGATCTCCTTCTGGGTCGGCAGCCGCGATCCCGGCGACAGCTCCCCCGAACGGATGCGCGCCTCAAGCTTGACGAACAGGGCATCTGCCATCGACACGGTCTTGGTCATGCCGGCCATATAACAAGAACGATGGCCAACCACATCGCCAAAGCGAAAGCTTGGCGAAATTGATATGATGTCCTAAGTTATCGTACAACATGCTTCGGGAGGGTGCGATATGGCGGGCGGGTGGATGATCGTACCGGTAGTGCTGAGCTTGATGACGGGCTCTTCCGCAGCGGCCCAGCAATCCCGCGCCGTGCCGCTGCCGGTCGTCTCGCCGTTGCCACCGCCTCCCAGCCGTACGCCCGCCGCCGTCGCGCTGCTTGCCGGCTATCGCTACGACGATCTGCTGTGGGAAAACGATCGCACCGCGCATCGCATCTACGGGCATGCGCTTGAGGTGGCCGAGCCGCCATCCGGATCGGGGATCGACAGCTGGGGCAAGAACGTCGTCTGGCCGTTTGCCGATCGTCAGCTGCGCACCGGCGATCAGCACGGCTATCACGGCGAGGGCATCGATTTCTACAATGTCGGCACCACGCGCGGGGCGGGCGGCCTTGGGATCTGGCACGACAACAAGTTATGGACATCGCGTAACTTCGTTCGTCACCGCATCATCGCGTCGGGCGGCGGTCGCGCCGATTTTGCCGTCGATTATGCGCCCTGGCCAGTCGATGTCGGGCGCAAGGTTTGGGAGACTCGCCGCTTCACCCTGCCGCTCGGCACCCATTTTACCCGCATGGTCTCGACGATTTCCTCCGACCGGGACGAGCCGCTGCTCGTCGGCATCGGCATCGGCAAGCGCACCACCGGGCAGGGTGCGGGCGAACTGACCGTTGATCGCGCCCGCGGGCTACTGTCATGGTGGGGGCCGGACGATGCGGGACATGGCCGTATGGCGATCGCAGTGCGCGTCGATCCGGGCATGATCGCCGAGGTGCGCGGCGATGCCGAAAACCATATCGTCCTGCTGCGCGTCAGGCCGGGGGTGCCGTTCGTCTATCATTCGGGATCCGCGTGGAGCCACGGCGTCGGCGGCTTCCGGACCCGCCAGCAATGGGATGCCTATGCCAGCGGGACGCAGCTGGACTTCGCGATACCGAAAGCGGGAGAATGACGATGCAGGTGGATCGACGCGCACTGCTGGCGGGCGGCCTGGCACTCACCGCAGCGACGACGGCGCGGGCACAGCCTGCCCCCACCCCGCTCCCCGATGGTGCCAGCGATCGCGGCTATGCGATCGATCTGCTGCGCCGCATGGCCGAACCGGTGCTCGGCCGCATGGCACGGGGACGTTTGCGTGCCGAGTGGTCGCCGGAGCTCAGCCCGACCTGGGACGGGCGCAATCCCGGCGTGGCTTATCTGGAAGCGTTCGGACGGTTGATCGACGGCATCGCGCCGTGGCTGGCGCTGCCCGACGACGGCAGCGCCGAGGGGCGGCTACGCGGTCGCCTGCGGACGCAGGCGCTGGAGAGCTACACCCACTCGGTCGATCCCAGGAGCCCCGACTATCTCCTATGGCGCGGCCATGGTCAGGCGCTGGTCGATTCCGCTTACTTCACCAGCGCGCTCCTGCGAGCACCCGATACCTTGTGGAAGCCATTGGATACCCGGACGAAATCGCGCATCGTGGAGGAGATCAAGGGCCTGCGTCGCATCTCGCCGCCGTATCAGAACTGGTTGTTGTTCGCAGCGATGAACGAGGTGTTCCTGTTTTCCATCGGGGAAGATTGGGATCCGATGCGCGTCGACCTGACCGTCAAGAAGATGCTCGAATGGTACGTTGGCGACGGATGGTACGGCGATGGCGAGCGCTTCCACTTCGATTATTACAACAGCTACGTCATGCACCCGATGCTTGTGCAGATCCTGGCGACGCTGGCCGCGGGCAAGCCCCAGTTCAACAACCTGAAGCCTGCCGAGGAACTGACGCGCGCCATCAAGCGCGAACAACGCTATGCCGAGCATCTCGAACGGATGATCGCACCGGACGGCAGCTATGCCGCGATCGGCCGGTCGCTGACCTACCGGACCGCCGTCCACCAGCCGCTCGGGCATCTCGCGTGGAAGGAGCGGTTGCCGGACACTCTGCCTGCCGGGCAGGTGCGCGCCGCGACGATGGCAGCGCAGCGGCGGGTCTTCAGCGACTCCAGCAACTTCAACGCCGACGGCTTCCTGACGATCGGTTTTGCCCGACATCAGCCGGGACTGGGCGACATCTATTCCAACGCCGGCAGCATGTATATCGCCTCCGAAAGCCTGATTGCACTGGGCCTTCCCGCCAACCACGACTTCTGGACGGCACCACCCCTGCCTTGGACGATGCGCCGTGCGTTCGCCGGCGAAGACTTCCGCAAGGACTATTACGTCGACTATTGAGGCCTCGCGTCGAGCGCTTCGATAGTGAGAGCAGGTCCGTGCCGGCCATCAAGCCGGCGCCGAAAACTTGTGCAGCTCCGGATCACGACTCGCCTTTCAACCGGTATCCGACCCCCAGCTCGTTGGCGATCACGCTGCCGATCGGGCCGGGCGGCTCCAACTTCTGGCGCAGGTTGCGGATGACGATGCGGAGGTACTCGACCCGCGCGTCCTCGTCCCCGACCCATGCGGCGGCCATGATCCGTTCGTGGGTCATCACCTTGCCGGCATGTTCCGCAAGAAGGTAGAGGATCGCCTGTTCCTTCCGCGTCAGGTGCAGCTCCTGCCCACCGCGAAAGACGATACGGCGTTCGAGGTCGATGCTGAGATCGCCGCGGCACACGATCTTGGGCATGTCCTGCGATAGCGCTTGATGGCGCAGCGCCACCCGCAGACGCGCGAGCAATTCGTCGGTGTCGAACGGCTTCGTCACGAAGTCGTCGGCGCCGAGGTCGAGCGCGCTGACTTTCTCATCCACCGCCTCGCGGGCCGACACCACCAGAATCACACCGTTCCCCTGCGCGCGGAGCAAGGGGATGATGGAAAGGCCATCCCGGTCGGGTAATCCGAGGTCGAGCAGGATGGCGGCAGGTCGCTGCCCCGCCGCCTCGCGCAGTGCGCTTCTGCCATCTCCTGCCTCGATGACGACGTAGCCGGCGCGGAGCAGCGTGTTGCGAAGCAGACGGCGGATGGCGGCGTCGTCATCCACCACAAGGATCGTGGCGGGCATGTCAGGATACACTCCGGGTGGGGATCTCACGGACGATGAGGTCTGACGGAAACACCAGCGCGAACGCCGCCCCGGCGACATCCGTCCGGTTCGACGCCTTTATGGTCATCCCCATCGCTTCGGCGAACGCCTTGACGATGGCAAGGCCCAGCCCGGTTCCGCCGACGGCGCGATCGGAGCCTTCCAGTCGCCTGAACGTCTCGAACACCTCCGCCTCGCGCCCGGGAGGAAGTCCGGGACCGCGGTCGAGCACGGCGAGGCAGATCTCACCGAGCATGTTGCGCCCCTTGATGACGATCTCCGTTCCCGGCTGGCCGTACCGACCAGCATTGTCGAGGAGGTTCAGCAAGCAATGATGGAGAAGTTGAGGATCGGCGCGGACCAGCGGCAGATCGGGCGGCACGTCGAGCCGGACCTGATGACCCTCCAGCGCGCGTCGCGCATCATGCGCCGCACCGGTCACGGCATCGCTGAGGTCCGTGGCCTCGATCTTGAGGCTGAGCGCGCGCGCCTCGATCCGCGCCATATCGAGCAGATTGGCGACGAACCGGTTCAGCCTCGCCGCCTCCGACCTGATGGTGCCGATCAACTCGGGCGTACAGCCGTGCTGAAGTTCGTCGGCCGCAGCGATCACCGCCGTCAGCGGAGTGCGCAGATCGTGACCGACCGATGAGAGCAGCGCCGCGCGAAGCCGGTCGCGGGTACGGACCACGTCGACATCGCGCATCTCGGTCTGGAGCCGCAGCCGTTCTAGTACCAGCGCGGATTGATCGATCAGGCTGCTGAGCAGCGGCAGGCGATCGGCCCGCACCGCCTTGCCCGCCGTTTCGTTCGCCACGCCGAGCACGCCCAGCACACGGTCACCGGCCTGCAAGGGCTGGAACAGCCAGTCGGACGCGGCGAGCGTGCCCGAGCCGCGGCCCGTCGATGTTCCGTTGTCGAACGCCCAGCGCGCGGCGGCGTTGTCCATGGTGTCCAGGCGGTAGGCGGGATCACTGGCGGCCAGCACCGGCAGATCGCCGCTGTCCCCTGCGCCGAGCAGAACGACCTGCACGCCGAGCAGCCGTCGTACGTCGTCGCAAATCATCTGCGCGGCGACATCGGCGTCGTTGACGCCGGCGATCTGGCGAAGGAAGCCGGTCAGCGTGGCGTTCGTCCTGGCGCTCGCGGTGGCAAGATCAGCCTGGGCGCGCACGCGGGCGGTAAGCTGGCTGGTGGCCGCGGCGATGCCGAGCAGAACGACGACGGATACCGCGTTTTCGGGATTGCTGATGCTGAGCGTGCCGACCGGCGGCAGAAAGAAGAAATTGTAGGCCAGACTGGATGCCAGACCGGCATACAGTCCGGTGCGCAGCCCGAACAGGCTGGCACCGACCATCACGGGTAGCAGGTACAGCAACGCCAGATTGCCGAGGTCGAATTCTGGCTGAAGCATGACGCCGCCGATGGTCACGGCGGCGATGATCGCGCTGGTCACTCCATAGCCGACCGGCGATCCCCAGCGTGTCCGCGCGCGCGTGCCGCGTTGCGTATCCGCAAGGTCATCGGCCATCGGCATGACGTGGATCGCGATCCCCGGCGTCGCCCGGACCAGTCGATCCACCACCGAGCCGTGTCGCAATTCGAACCACCACGAACGCCGCGATTTGCCGATCACCAGTTGCGTCGCGCGTGCGTCGGCCAGAAAGGACTGGATACCCTCGACCACATTGGACGCCGGCACGGTCGCGACCGACCCGCCGAGCTGCGCCGCCAGCGTCATCGCCGCGGCGACCCGGCCATGCTGCTCGTCGGTGAAGTGCGCGGCGCGCGGTGTCTCGATAAACACGGCGGTCCACGGCCCGCGTAGCCCGTCGGCGAGGCGCTTGGCCGCACGCACCAGCGCGTCCGCACCCGGCAGCTCGTTGATCGCCACCACGATCCGGTCGCTGCCCGCCCAGCTGCCACCCAGACCCAGAGCGCGTATATCGTCAAGCATGCGCGCATCGACCGCCTGCGCCGCACGACGCAGCGCCAGTTCGCGCAGCGCGGACAAATTCGCTCTCGAAAAGAAGTGGCCGAGCGCGCGCGTCGCCTCCTCGGGCAAATAGACCTTGCCGGCCTTCAGCCGCTCGATCAACTCGTCGGGCGGGATATCGACGACTTCTATTTCGGCTGCTTCGAGGATGCTGTCGGGCACCGTCTCGCGAACGCGGACGCGGGTAAAGCTGGCAACGACGTCGTTCAGGCTCTCGACGTGTTGAATGTTGAGGGTGGTATAGACGTCGATCCCCGCCGCCAGCAGCTCCTCGACGTCCTGGTAGCGCTTCGGATGACGGCTGCCGCGCGCATTGGTGTGCGCCAGTTCGTCGATCAGGACGAGGCGCGGCGCACGCGCGAGGATGGCGTCCAGATCCATCTCGCGAAGCGTGCGCCCTTCATACAGCATGTCGCGGCGCGGGACGATCTCGTGAACACGCGTGAGCGCTTCGGTTTCGACGCGACCGTGCGTCTCGACCAGCCCGATGACCACATCCGCTCCGTCGCGTCGGCGTGCCGCACCCTCCGACAGCATCTCGCAGGTCTTGCCGACCCCCGGTGCCGCGCCGAGGAATATCTTCAACCGCCCTCGGCCCTCCTGCGTGGCGGCACGCAAAAGGGCCTCTGGTTGCGGTCGTCGAGCGTCGGCACCCGGCATCAGCGAGGGCGCGCCGCTATCGCAGACTTGCCCGGCAATGCATCAAGTGCGCGGTTGAGCGACAACACGTTGACGTGCGGCGCCCCGAGCAGCGAGGCGGCAATATGCGAGGTCACCAGCCTCCGAACCCGCGCGACGGGCAAGCCGCGGACGCGGGCGACCCGCGCGGCCTGCACCAGCGCGGCATCCGGCGACAGATCGGGATCGAGCCCGGATCCGCTGGCGGTGACGAGGTCGGCGGGAAGCAGCCCCGATGCGCCCTCGCCGCGCCGCTTCGCGACATCCGCACCGACGCGCTCGACCAGCGCCTTCGACGCCGGGCCAAGGTTCGATCCAGACGAAGCAAGCCCGTCATAGCCGGTGCCGGCAGCCGAAGGCCGCGTCTGGAAGTAGCGTCCGGAGGTGAACGCCTGTCCGACGACGGTCGAACCAATCACCTTGCCCCGCTCGTCACGCACGAGGCTGCCGTTCGCCTGCGCCGGAAAAACTGCCTGACCGATGGCGGTCATCGTCAGCGGATAGGCGACACCCAGCAGGATGGCGAACAGGATGGTCATGACGATTGCGGGGCGCAGCGCGGAAGAGACATCGTTACCCATGTGCTTGATCCTTTACGCGAGACCCAGGCCGCCGACCACAAGATCGATGATCTTGATGCCGACGAACGGGGCGAGAAGGCCGCCAAGGCCGTAGATGGCGAGGTTGCGGGCCAATAGCGGCCCGGCGGGCATCGGCCTGTACACGACCCCCCTCAGCGCCAGCGGCACCAGCAGCGGAATGATAAGAGCGTTGAAGATGATCGCGCTCAGGATCGCCGACTGCGGCGTCGCCAGCCGCATCACGTTCAGCACGCCCAGCCCGGGGTACAGCACCACGAACATCGCCGGGATGATCGCAAAATACTTGGCGACGTCGTTGGCGACCGAAAAAGTCGTCAGCGCGCCGCGCGTCATCAACAGCTGCTTGCCCAGGCCGACCACCTCGATCAGCTTGGTCGGATCGCTGTCGAGGTCGACCATGTTGCCCGCCTCGCGCGCGGCCTGCGTGCCGGTGTTCATCGCCACGCCGACATCCGCCTGCGCCAACGCCGGTGCGTCATTGGTGCCGTCCCCGCACATCGCTACCAGCCTGCCGCCGGCCTGTTCCTTGCGGATCAGCTCCAGCTTGTCCTCGGGGGTCGCCTGAGCGAGGAAGTCGTCGACGCCGGCCTCCGCCGCGATCGCTGCGGCGGTTAGCGGGTTGTCGCCCGTGATCATGACCGTGCGAATGCCCATCGTGCGCAGCTCGCGGAAACGCTCTCGGATCCCTACCTTCACCACGTCCTTGAGGAAGATGGCGCCAAGCAGCCGACCGTCCTTCGCCACTGCAAGCGGCGTGCCGCCCGCGCGCGCGATCTCGTCGGTAATCCGCCGCAATTCCGTTGCGGCCGCCGTCTCGCCGGACCCTTCATTGGCCCGGAGGATCGACGCCACCGCACCCTTCTGGATCAGCGTGTCACCAATGCGGATTCCTGAGACCCGCGTCTGAGCGGTGAACGCGATGATTTCGGCATCCCCCGGCATGGGCCGCCGAAGGTCGAAAAGCTCGCGCGCCAGCACCACGATCGAGCGGCCTTCCGGGGTTTCGTCGGCAAGGCTGGCGAGCAGCGCCGCCTCGGCCAGTTCGGCGCCGCCGACGCCCGCCACCGGCCGAAACTCCGACGCCTGCCGGTCTCCGATGGTGATCGTCCCGGTCTTGTCCAGCAACAGCACGTCGACGTCGCCCGCCGCCTCGACCGCGCGACCGGATTTGGCAAGCACGTTGAAGCGTACCAGCCGGTCCATCCCGGCGATGCCGATCGCCGACAGCAGGGCAGCGATCGTTGTCGGGATCAGCGTGATGAACAGCGCCGCCAGGATCACGACAGGTATGCCGCCGCCCGCGTAGGAAGCGAAGCCCGGGATCGTGCCCACCGCGATCAGGAAGATGATCGTCAGCCCGACGAGCAGGATCGTCAGCGCGACCTCGTTGGGCGTCTTCTGCCGCTCGGCCCCCTCGACCAGCGCGATCATGCGGTCAAGAAAGCCCTTCCCCGGCTCTACCGTCACCTTGACGCGGATCTCGTCGGAGATGACGCGCGTTCCGGCCGTCACAGCCGAGCGGTCGCCACCTGCTTCGCGGATCACCGGCGCGCTTTCGCCGGTGATCGCGGCTTCGTTCACCGAAGCGACACCGGAGACGACATCACCGTCCGACGGGATCAGCTCGTTGGTCTCGACCAGCACGACGTCGCCGACGACCAGCTGGCTGGCTGGCACCTCGTCCCACGACCGCCCGTCGCCTTTCAGTCGCTTGGCGATCAACTCCGCCTTCGTCGCGCGCAGGCTCGCCGCCTGTGCCTTGCCGCGTCCTTCCGCAAGTGCCTCGGCGAACGTACCGAACAGGACGGTCAGCCACAGCCAGACCGCCAGTTGCGCCTTGAAGGCGAAGCCGAGAGCGTCTTGTCCAATAACGAGCAGCAGGGTCGCCAGCACCGCGACGGCTGCGGTGACGAACATGACGGGGTTGCGAATGAGGGCGCGTGGATCGAGCTTCGCGAACGATCCCTTGACCGCCGGCAGGACGAGGTCGGTCGTGAACAGGCTTCTGGAATGGGCTTTCGCCATGATGGCCCCCGATCAGGAAAGCTGGCCGCGGATCATCGCGAGATGATCGGCGATGGGACCGAGCGCGAGGCTCGGCAGGAAGGTGAGACCGCCAAGGATCAGGACGATGCCGACCAGCAGGCCGACCCACAGGCCGCCGGTGGTCGGGAACGAGCCCGCGCTCTCCGGCGTGTGCTTCTTGGCGGCGAGCGAACCGGCGATAGCCAGCATCGGCACGATGACAAAGAAGCGCCCGACCCACATCGCGATACCCAACAAGCCGTTATAATATGGCGTGTTCGCGGTCACGCCTGCGAAAGCTGATCCATTGTTGGCGACCGCGCTGGTGAAGGCGTAGAGGATCTCCGCAAAACCGTGCGGTCCCTTGTTGAGTGGCCCGGCCAGCCCCGATCCCAGGATCGACGACAATGCGGTCAGCCCCAGGATCATCAACGGCAGCACCGCAATCGCGAGCACCGCCAGCTTGACCTCGCGCGCCTCGATCTTCTTGCCGACATATTCGGGCGTTCGCCCGACCATTAGCCCGGCGACGAACACCGCCAGAATGGCGAACAGCAGGAAACCGTAGATGCCCGCCCCGACCCCGCCGATCACGACTTCGCCAAGCTGCATGTTGAACAGCGGGATCATGCCGCCGATCGCGGTAAAGCTGTCGTGCATCGCGTTGACCGCGCCGCAAGACGCGGCCGTGGTGACGACCGCGAACAATGCCGACGCGGCGATGCCGAACCGCACCTCCTTGCCTTCCATGTTGCCGCCGGCGACGCCAAGATCATGCAGTACCGGGTTGCCTGCTGCTTCCTGCCAATAGACGATCGTCGCGCCGGCCAGGAACAGGATCACCATCGCCGACAGAATCGCCCGGCCTTGCCGCGGATTGCCCACCGCCCTGCCGAACGCCGATGTCAAACCGAAGCCGATCAGGAAGATCGACAGCATCTGGACAAGGTTAGTCAGCGCGGTCGGGTTCTCGAACGGATGCGCCGAATTGGCGTTGAAGAAACCGCCGCCATTGGTGCCGAGCATCTTGATCGCTTCCTGGCTGGCGACGGGGCCGAGCAAGAGCGATTGCCGCGCACCCTCGATCGTGGTGACGTCCACGACGCCGGCCAGCGTCTGCGGCACGCCGGACGCGACCAGGAACAGCGTGTAGACGACGCAGACCGGCAGCAGCAGGTACAGCGTAACGCGCGTCACATCGGCCCAGAAATTGCCGATCGCCTTCGCCTCGCGACGTGCGAACCCGCGAAACAGCGCGAAGGCGAGCGCGATGCCGGTTGCTGCGGAAAGGAAGTTATGGATGGCCAGCCCCAGCATCTGGCTGAGGTTCGACATGACGCTTTCACCACCATAGCTCTGCCAGTTGGTGTTGG
Organism: Sphingomonas sp. Leaf231; assembly: GCF_001421995.1. Lineage (GTDB taxonomy): Bacteria > Pseudomonadota > Alphaproteobacteria > Sphingomonadales > Sphingomonadaceae > Sphingomonas. The sequence continues at coordinate 360,633 of NZ_LMLS01000005.1, read as the reverse complement.
TGGTGAAACTCACCGCCGTGTTGAAGGCCAGATGCGGGCTGAGGCCATCCAGTCCCTGCGGATTGCCGGGAAGCACACCCTGCAAGCGAAGTATCGCATAGGTGAACGCCATCAGCGCGGTGTTGAACGCCAGCATGTGCAAGGCGTAGCGGCGCCAGTCCTGCTCCTTCCCCGGATCGATACCCGCCGCCTTGTAGAAGCTGCGCTCGACTGGACCGAGGACGATGTGGAGCGGCGTTCGCCGCCCCTCGTAAAGTGCGAACAGCCATGCACCGACTGGCTTGGTCAGCACGAGCAGGATGGCGATGAAGCCGAGGATCAGGAACAAGCCCGGAAGTGTCATGATCGCCTCCTTCAGAAGCGTTCGGGGCGGATCAGCACCACCACGAGATAGATGAGGAGGCCGCATGCGATGAGCGCAGCCAGCCACAGGTCGAGGGTCATCATGGGCGTCCTCAGGCGTTGTCGCACAGGCGGGCGTAGGCGATCGTCAGCGCCACCAGCCCCACCATGATCGCGATCCAGAGCAGATCCTGCATCACAAGTTCCTCGCGATCAGAAAGCGGCGATCAGCGCGACCGTGACGGTGCCATCGGCGATCGTGCCGATGCCGTCCTGGCCCTTGCTGAAGCTCGGCAGAAGGTAGGCCGACCTTCGGATGGAGAGGTCCGTGTCGACGTAGCTGATGTTGAAGGTCAGGTTCCGATAGGTGACGTCCGCGCCGAGCGACCAGTCCCAGTATTCGCCGGTCGGCGATACCGCGGTCGCGTTGGGGCCCAGGCCGTCCTGACCCCAGCTATGGCCGACATGCGCCCTGGCCGTGAGGGGGGTGCCCGCCACCGCCAGTGCGCCGTCACCCCAGAGGTAGAAATTGTCTTCTTTCGCGCCGGGGCTGTTGTAGACGCCGCTCGCGGCATCCGCTCCGCTGGCGTACCACCTGCCGATCGCCTGCTGTCGGGGCGCATAGGCGACGCCCGCCGTCAACGTCACCGGGCCGGCGGTGCCGGTCAGCCTGGCGTAGGGCTCGGCAAAGTCGGTCTTGTCGGCCCCGCCGGGGTACATGTACCAGGTCAGCCCTGCATCGAGGGTCGCGTGGCCGGCCAGCCTGACCTTGTACCCGCCGATCAGGTCGAGTTCCGTGTTGCCCCCGCCGAACGTGCCCCATCCCGCCAGATTGGACGCCCACCCGCCTGCGTAGAGGCCGCTGTCGTGCGCGACCGTGATGCCGCCCTGAACCGCCATCTCCGTGTCCGATTGCGACACGCCGCGGAAGCGATAGTCGGAGACGATCGCGGCCGAACCACTGATGGTGAATGCGGGCGGAGGAACCGCTTGCCCGGTCGCTACGATCTTGTCGGTCGGCGCGGACTGCGCCTGTGCAGCGATCGGGATCGCCGGCAGGACCGTGATCACGGCTGCGTGAAGGAACTTCGTCATTGCACCCCTTCGGAGCGGCGATCGTCTGGTTACGTCGCCTTCAGGGGTGCTCGATTAGGCGCAGGTCGCGTAGCAATTCGAGAGCGATTCCAGCTAATCGCATATTGCGGGCATATAGCGGGGTGATTTTGTCACCGGTACGGTCGGTGGTGTGCCCTCGAAGATCTTGTCAGGCGCGGGCCAGATAGGGCGCGGCCCAGTGCAATCCCGCCGTCGTTCCGGCCACCGGCGAATACTCGCATCCGATGCAGCCGGCATAACCCAGCGCATCGATCCGTTCGAACAGCCACGGAAAGTTCAGCTCGCCGGTACCGGGCTCGTGACGGCCGGGATTGTCGGCGATCTGAATATGGCCAATCCGCGCAAGCAGCCGCTCGATCGCCCGGGTCACATCACCCTCCATGATCTGCATGTGGTAGATGTCGTACAACAACTTCACGTTGTCGCGTCCTACCGCATCGATCACCTCCAGCACCGTGTCGGTCCGATCATAGAAATAGCCGGGAACGTCGATGCGGGTGTTGATCGGCTCCAGCACCAGCGTGATACCCTCACCCGCCACCCGATCCGCCGCAGCGCGGAGATTGGCGATCAGTGTTTCGGTCCAGCGCGCCCGGTCGGCGTCGAAGGGGATCTTGCCCGCCATGACGTGCAATGTGCGACAACCGGTGGCGCGAGCATATTCCAGCGCGGTGTCGATGCTGCGCGCGAACTCGTCCACCCGCGCCGGATCGGCAGCGAAGCCGCGTTCCCCGGCGGCCCAATCGCCCGCCGGCAAATTGAACAGCGCGACGGTCAGCCCGCTTCGATGAGCGGCATCGGCCACCGCCGATACCGGCTCGGCATAGGGGGAAACGAACTCCACCGCTTCGAAACCCGCACCCGCTGCGGCCGCGAAACGGTCGAGGAACGGCAATTCGTTGAACAGCATCGTCAGGTTGGCGGCCAGTCGCGTCATCGCTGCATCTCCTGCGGCAGCACCAGCACTGCCCTGAAATCGTTCACGTTGGTGCGTGTCGGGCCGGTCAGCAGCAAATCGCCGAGCGCGTCGAACAGCGTCGCGCTGTCATGCGCGGCCAGATAGCTGCGCGCGTCCAGCGTCGCCGCCGCCGCCCGCGCGATCGTGTCCGGCCCGATCATCGCACCCGCCGCCCGACTGGCGCCATCCTCCCCGTCGGTGTCGGCGGCGAGTGCCCAGATGCCGTCATCGCCGTCCAGCGCGCAGGCGAGCGCAAGCGCGAACTCGGTGTTGCGTCCGCCGCGTCCGCACGCGCGCCCGGCAAGCGTGACTGTGGTCTCGCCACCGGACAGGAAGACGGTGGGCACCACCACCCCGCGCTGCGCCAGCGTCGCCATCTCGGCTCCCAGAACGTGGCTCTCCCCCTCCAGATCGTCACCCAGCAGCACGGGATGCAGCCCGACGCACCGCGCTGCCGCCGCCGCTGCGTCCAGTGCGGCGGCCGGCGTTCCGATCAACCGAACGTCGCAGTCGGCGCTCGTCACCCGCGCCTCCGCCGGTGCCAGCAGCCGTGCCGTGACCGCGGCGGGCAGCTGTGCGCCGAGCAGCGCGACGACATGGCCCAGGTCGACGTCGGCGGTCGAATCCGGGATCGAAGGTCCGGACGCGATCGACGCCACGTCGTCGCCGGGTATGTCGCTGATCGCCAACGTCACCACGCGCGCCGGTTGCGCGGCGGCGAGCAGCTTGCCGCCCTTGATCGCCGACATGCGCCGCCGAACGACATTCATCGTGCGAATGTCCAGTCCGGAAGCGAGCAGCAGCCGGCTGACCTCCTGCTTGTCCGACAGCGTGATGCCCGGCGCCGGCAGCGCCATCACCGACGATCCGCCGCCGGAAATCAGCACCAGGACCAGGTCGTCGGGCGACAAGCGAGCAACCAGGTCGAGGATTTCGCGCGCCGCTGCCTCACTGGCCGGGTCGGGCACCGGATGCGCGGCCTCGCGCACCGCAATCCTTCCGGCGGACAGGCCATAGCCGTAGGGCACGACCACCGCACCGGTCAGTTCCACGTCCGGCCAAGCGATGTCGACCGCCTGCGCCATCGACGCCGCGGCCTTGCCCGCGCCGACGACGATGCAGCGGCCTGCCGGCTTGGCGGGCAGGTGTCGCGCCAGCATCACCGCGGGATCGGCGCTCGCCACCGCGACATCGAACAGGTGGCGTAACGCGCCGCGTGCGTCGGCGTCGGTCCAGGCAGGTGCCATCGGCTTGGGCTCCGCGCTCATGCGAGGTCGACCGCCACGACTTCATGCAACTTTACCTGAGGCACATCGACGATCAGCCGATTGCCGTCGCGGCGATAGGGCGCGTCGCGTTCCGCCTCCAGCAGGCGGACCGCCGTCGGCCGCGCGCCGGGCGGGAGTTGAAGCGTCACGCGGTACGGGCCGGCCGGCAACACCTCGCGCATGTAACCGCGCATCGCCATCGGGTTGGTGAGGTTGACCAGATGCGCCGCCACGGAGTCACGCTGCCGCCAGTAAGCGACGTCCAGCAGGCCGGGGCCCTCGACCGTCATCGGTTGCGACGCATCCGCCGCCCAGGCCACCGCATTGCGCAATACGGCAAGGTGATCGCCGGTCGAATTCTCCCAGAAAGTGCGATCAAGATCGAAGGGGAAATAGACGACGCGCCCTTTCCCCACCGTTCGCGCATAGACCATCGGCACGTCGGTGGTGCGCGTGGCGGTATAGACCTTCTCCATCGGCAGGTCGGGATAGCTCGGCACCGAAGTGAAGGCCGCCGCCATGCGCGGATCGTGCGGGCGAACGTGGACCTGCCTGGTGCCGGCCATGATGCGCGGCGTATCATCCAGCCCGATCGTCAAGGGATGGGGACCGCGTACGGACAGGTAGCTGTTGTGCACCCGCGGGTCGACGCGCCCGGCGTAGTCGCATCCGAACAGGTCGGCCAGGCCGAAATTGGCGCGCCGCTTGCCCCATTCATCGCAAAGCGAGCTTTCGTGCGTCGCCACGATCGCACCACCGCGACGCACATAACCGCGCAGCGCCGCGCATTGCGCGTCCGACAGCGCGGCGATGTTGGGCAGCACGATAACGCGATACCGGTCGATCGCCTCCGCATCGAGCAGACGCTCATCGACAAAGGCAAACGGTACGCGTGCCTCGATCAGCGCCTGATAGAAACCGTTGCTGGCATCGTCCTGTCCGCCGCGCAGCGATTGCGCGTCCTGCGGCCCGCCCGCTCCGTTATCGCGCGGTACCTCCGGCACGTAATAGGTGTTGGTCTGGGCGGAATGCAGCATCGCCACGCGCGACAGATTGTCGGTGTTGCGGAAGTACTTCTCGTGTCGCGCATGCCATGCGTATGATTCGGTGACCGCCGGTACCCAACGCTTGTCGAACACCTCCGCCTTGAACTTGGTCATCCACGGACGGAATCCATGTGCCAGCCCGTCGTGGAGGTAGGCGCGGATCTCGGTCGGAGCCTGCACCGAATCCATGAAGCGATAGGGCGTCGCCGTCTCGCCCACCGCGAAGATGCCGCTGACCGGACGGTCCGGCATCAGGCACGCGGTTTCCTTCGCGCTACGCCCGTTGAGCCATGCGGGCGCGTTGCCGCTGCGCGCCTGCCGATCCGCGAACAGCGCCCGGGCGGTGCGGCGAAGGCGGCGCGGATCGAGCTTCCCCCAAGTGCCGGGCGTGAAGAACGCGCGCGGGTTCACACCCGTCACCGTTCGCGCCCACAGATCGAGCTGCTCGTAACGCACCGAATCGTCCCAGACGAGATAGGCGCGCACCGCCGGATCGCCGACATCCTTCAGCGCGGCGGGAATCGCCAGACCGCTCGCTGCCTTGAATTTCGTACGGCAAACCTGACAGTGGCAGATGCCCGCGCTTCCCGCCCAGCGATTGCCGAATACGCCATCGACCGGATAGCGCGCGACGATTTCGCGCAGCACCTGCGGCATCCATTCGAAGGTGACCGGCCCGTTGGGGCAGGTCAGATAGAGTTCTGGATCGGCGGGATGCCGCTTCGGCTGTCCGGCTGCGTCACGCGCGACCCATTCGGGATGCGCGGCCAGCGCGTCGGCGCGCATCGCGTGGGGATCCACCCGCGCCAATACGCGAATATCCATTTTCTTGCAGGCGTGCACCAGTTCGCCGAACATGTCGCCCGTCCCCAGGAACGGACTGCGATAGTGGAACGGCACCGCCGTCGGGTAAAAAGCCGTGACCCCGCCTGCACTCAGGCACACGCCCTGCGTTCGGGTTCGTTGCAGGAAGTCGAGCCAGAACTGCTTGTCGTACCGTCCCGGATCGTCCTCGGTGGCGCAGATCTGGACCCAGCGCATCGGTCCCCACTCCCAGCCCGTACCCGGCACCTGCGCGCTGGCGGCCGTACCGGACAGCGTCGCCGACGCGCCGAGCAGCGCCGCTCCGCCCAGAACGCTCCGACGATCCACACCCGTCGACACGTCCGCATCGTTGCCGATCATGCCATCCACTCCCAACCGCAACCATCATCACGTTCTTGGCTAACATTACTTACCATGCATGACAATGGGCGCGGAGGATCCGATAAACCTTTCTCGGCGGATTCGAGCATCGGCTTTCCTGGCACAATCCTGATGCGCCGGTTCCCGGCTAATTTTTCTGGATAGTTATACTTGCCAATCAACCCGTTGGTCAGTTAGCCCTAAGCAAGAAGCAACCGACGCCGACAGGCGCGGCGTAAGGGGAGAAGTATGTTTCGTCAGCTCGTTACGCCTGTCGCGGACAATCTGCCGCTGTCGTTCCTGATCGCCGCCCTGCCGATCGTGACCGTGCTTCTCCTGCTCGGCGTACTCAGGCGTCCGGCGTGGCAGGCGTCCGTCGCGGGCGTGCTGATCGCATTGCTGCTGGCGGTGGCGGTGTGGCGCATGCCGATAGACCTTGCGCTGAACAGCATAGCCGCCGGCGCCACGTTTGCGGCATGGCCGGTGATGTGGATCGTGCTCAACGCGTTGCTGCTCTACAATGTGGCGGTCGCCTCGGGCAGTTTCGCGGCGTTCAGCGACTGGATGGTGCGCCACCTGCCCAACGACCGAAGGGTCGCGCTGATCGTCATCGGCTTTTCGTTCGGGTGCTTGCTGGAGGGTGTGGCCGGGTTCGGCACCCCCATCGCGATCACCAGTGCCCTGCTCATCACCCTCGGCTTCCCCGCGATCGAGGCGATCGTTTTCACGCTGATGTTCAACACCGCGCCGGTCGCCTTCGGCGCGCTTGGTTCGCCGATCATAACGCTGGGTGCGGTCACGCAACTTCACGACGTCGCGCTGGGGGCGATGGTCGGGCGGCAACTGCCGATCATTGCGCTCCTGTTGCCCTTCTACGTCATCGCCGTGTACGGCGGCGTGCGCGCGATCCGCGGCATCTGGCCCGTGCTGCTCGTCGCGGGCGGATCGTTCGCGTCGATGCAGTTCCTGTCGTCGAACTTCCTCGGCTATGCGCTGACCGACGTGCTCTCCTCATTGGCGTCGCTGCTGAGCACGTTGCTGTTCGTGAAGCTGTGGCGGTTTGCGCCCGATCCCGCTTTTGCGTTGCGCCCGATCGAAACCGATGCCCCGCCGGAGCGCGCAAGCGGCAGCATCAAGGGCTGGTTGCCCTGGATCGTGCTGTCAGTGACGGTGATCCTGTGGGTTCATCTGAAGGTGAACACGTTCGGTGAGCGCAAGCTGGAATGGCCCGGCCTGCACGACGCCATCTTCATCACAACCTACGGCAAAAGCTACGCTGCGATCTGGACGTTCCAGCCGCTGGCTACCGGCACCGCGATCCTGGTCGCGACCATCATCACCGCGCTGCTGGTGCGACTGTCGGCACCGCAGCTCACCGCCGCCATGCGGCAAACGCTGCGTCAGATCCGCCTGCCGCTCGCAACGACGATGACGATCGTCGGGCTCGCCTATCTGATGAACTACTCGGGCATGGCGTACACATTGGGTGTCGGAGTCGCATCGGTCGGGCCGCTCTTCCCGCTGCTTTCCGCATTCCTCGGCTGGCTGGCGGTGTTCCTGTCAGGCAGCGACACGTCCGGCAACGCGCTGTTCGGCAATTTGCAGGTCGTCGCCGCGCGGCAACTGGACCTGAACCCGGTGCTGATGGCCGCCACCAACGCGTCGGGCGGGGTGCTGGGCAAGATGATCTCGCCGCAGAACATCGCCACCGGCACCAGCACCACCGATTGTCGCGGACAGGAAGGCGCGATCCTCGCCCGCACGTTCAAACACAGCGTGTTTCTGACGTTCGTCCTCGGTGTTATCGTGATGGTGCAGCAGCATCTGGTGCCGTGGATGATCCCGTCATGAAACTCATCGCTTTGGCCTTGCTGGGGCTGGCAGGCTGCGCCTCCGGGGACGGAAACTATATCGCCCGCATGACCGCCGCTGAGCGGGCAGGCGTGCCGCTCACCCCGATTACTGCGAGCCGCCCGGCTATTTCGATCGCACAGGCATATCGCTTGCAGCAGCGCTATGTCCGCGAGCGGCTGCGTGCCGGCGGGCACGTCGCGGGCTATAAGGGCGGCCTTATGTCGGCGGCATCGATGGCCGGGCGGGGCGTGGACGAACCTCTGGTCGGCGTATTGTTCGCCGACGGTCGTGCGGATGCGGACGGGACCGTCTCCCTGTGCGGCTATCGCAAGGCGGCGTTCGAGCTGAAGCTCGGCCACGAAAATGGACACGTCCTGCCGGTGATCGACCTACCCGACATCGCCTATCGCGATCCGGCGCATTACGGCGCAGTAGACATGGTGGCTGCGAACATCTCCGCCGCACGTTACGTGCGCGGTGCGGCGCAACCAACAGGCGGGCGGGATCTGGACGCGCTGCGTGTCACGCTCACTCGCGACGGCCAGCCCGTGACATCCGGCACCGCGGGCGAGTCACTGAACGGACAAGATGCGAGCGTCGAGGCGGTGAAGGCATTGGCGCGCCGCGCCGGCTATGCGCCCCGGCCCGCCGACCTGATCGTGACCGGCAAGATCGGAGAGCGCGGCTGGCTGCTTCCCGGACGATATATCGCCGATTATGGCCGGCTTGGTCGGGTCGCGTTCACCGTTACGGCATGTGCGACGTCGACTGGACGGACGTAATGCACAACTGACTGGCGCCTGGGTGCACGCGCCATCACGCCTCGGCAGCGCGCACCTTCTTCGTCGCGACGATGTCGCCCCGCGCAAGGCGGCGGATACTCGCCTCCAGCCGGCGTTCCGCCTCGTAGATTTCGCGCTGGGTGCGCATCGCGGTGGTCATGTGCAGCCGCGCCGCATCGCGGGCGCCTTCTGCGTCGCCGGCCATGATCGCGTCGTAGATCGCCTGATGCTCATGAAGCTGTGAGTCCTTCTGGCGGCGATGCTCGTACAGATTCTTGCGATTGAGATAGACGTTCGAACGCAAGATGCTCTCGATGCTGCGCATGAAGTGCATCATCATCAGGTTGTGGCTCGCCTCATAGATGGCGAAATGGAATTCGGCGTCGGTGCGCGCGATCTCATCGACATCCTGCACCTCGTGCGCGGTCGTCATCGCCTGGAAGCATCGCGTGATCGCCTCCCGGTCAACCGCTGACGCGCGCTCAGCGGCAAACGCCGCTGCCGCCGCCTCCATCTCGGCGCGCAGTTCGAGGCAGTCGATCCGCGCCTCCGGCGTATCCATCAACTGCACCAGCGGATCGCGCAGGCTCTTGCCGATCTGTTCGCTGACATGGGCCACGCCCTGCGCGTTGGTGGTCAGGAAACCCGCGGCGATCAGCTTGTCGAGCGCCTCGCGCAGCGATGGGCGCGACACGTCGAGCTTCGCCGACAGCTCACGCTCGGACAACAGCCGCTCGCCGGGTCGCAGCGACCCCTCCAGGATCATCTGCTGGACGTGCTCGGCGATCGCGTCCGCCAGTTTGGCGGGCCGGATGGAGGGTGCGTTCATCGGGGTGCGCCTGAAACCATGATCTTGGTATAGCGATACGCGCGCCGCGCCGAAAGCGTCGCCGACCCGCGCGCGTCAGGCGCGAAACAAGACCGCTTCGAACGCGTCGACCGGTGGCAGGTCGAACCAGGTCCGGCCCGCGGCATCCGGTGGCGATGTTGCCGTAATTTCACGATTTCCTACCAAGGCCGTCGCGTCGCTCACCGCGCCCGTCACGCCGATGCGCAGGCCGTGAAGCGCGGGCGGCGGCGCATAATGCGTGTTGCGCTGCCCCGCATAGTTCACGACCGTCACCAACGCGGCGCCGTCTGCGCGACTCATCACCATCAATTCCACCGGACCGTCCCCGGTCAGGGCGAAGCGTTGCGGCGGCGCGTCGCGCGCGACCAGCCGCTCGATCAACTCGCGATGCACCGGCAGGCCGTCCCGCTGATAATGCCAACCGACGAACCACGGTATATGCACCGCCATGCCCCGCCCGTGCGCGCGCCGTGATACGCCGGGGTCGGCACGCGCGGGAACGCCGGGAATCGCATAGCTGAACTCGGGCGGACCATAACGCTGGTCGGGTGCGAACCGCATCACCGCTTGCGCCCCGGCCCGCGCGGTACCGCCCATGTACACGCCGTCTAGCGGCACGCGCCCGGTGACCTTGACCACCCCCTGCTCCGGATCGAGCGTCCAGCCGTGGATCGGCTGCGGCGCGGCATAGCGTTCCAGCGGAAAACAGCCGAGCGGCACCGTAGCGCGGCGCTGGCCACGTTCGTCGAACGCTCCGGGCATCCCGGTGGCGATCAACACGCCACCACGCGCGACGAAATCGTCCAGCGCGGCTGCTTCGGCGTCCGACAGCACCATCACATTGGGGGCTACGATCACGTCGAAGCCGGCACGCAGATCCGTCGTGCCATCAGCGACACGCGCATCGCTGACGAATCGGAACGGGATGCGTGCATCGACCAGCGCGGCGTACATTCCGCGAAATTCCGGGGTCTGATAGTCGGCATAGGCAGTCCTCCCGGCCAGCCGCCCGCTGCTGCCCGACTGGTACAGGCCAACCCGTGCCGCCTCTGCCATCCCCGCATAGGCATCCGCATGAGCCGCGCGCCATTTGAACAATCGCGATACCGGCGGCAGATAGGTCGGGTCGCTTTGATCGGCGAGCGTTCCCATCAGGTACAGGTCCAGCTTGGCGCCCACCCCCATTTGCTGGGCGAAGCGGTTCTCATGGTAAGCGGCGTTTTCGGTCACCTGCCGCCAGGGATAGTCGATATGCGCGGTGGAGGTGGACGACCACGGCTTGCCGGGACTGCGCGCCAGCGCCGCGCGGCATTGCTCGCCCGATTGATAGGCCCATTCTGGACCGGCGCGATCGACCCGCCGCTGCACCTCCCCGCGCCCGACCTGCTCGACGCTGTCGTGCTGCACCACGGGCACACCGGGCGCGAGCGTCGCGATATGGCCTGAGATGCGCCGCCGCAGCGCTTCGGAGGTGCGGGACTGGAAAGCGAGGTAATCCGGCCACGCCGGGTCGGTGAACCCTTCTTTCATCGGCAATTCACGCCCGTACATTTCGCGGAACACCCGCCGGCAATTTGCACAGACGCAAATGCCGTGATCGACATTGGCGTAATCGGTGCGGGGATAACCGGTCATATTGAAGAAGATGCCGTCGGGCTTGTAACGCGTCAGCCCCTCGCTCAGCAGCCGCAACCCATATTCCTGCGCCCAGCCGCCGTTCGGACAGGCCTGATACGTCCCCGCGAACTCGCGCGGGGTACCGTCGCGGTTCAGCATGAACCAGTCGGGATGCGCGTCGTAGACCGGCTTCATCGCCTTGGAGAGGTCGAACCGCCCGATATAGGCCAGCCCCTCGTCATGCGCCGCCGCAATCATCTCGCGCACGAAATCCCCGCGCTGCATATAGGGGTTCCGGCGCTGGTAGGGCAGCTTCGTCGGATAGAAGGCGACGATCCCGCCGATGTTAGAGACGATCACGTTGGCGCCGAAATCGCGGATCGCGCGGGCGATCGTGCGCGGATTCTCGCGGATGTCGATCTCGCGCAAATTGGTCTGGACGATCCGATAATCCTGCAACCACCAGCGCTTGGGATCGAACGCGCCGGTCGGCGATCGCGCTTGTGCGAAGGCACCACCCGCGACGCTTAGCCCCGCGAGCGACAGCGTCTGCAGCACGAAACGTCGGGACGCCGTCATACCGTCGCCTTCTCGATCTCGTGATCGGCCAGCACTTCCAGCGCGCGCACCATCGCCGAATGGTCCCAATCCGCCCCGCCTCGCGCGACGCAGGCACTGAACAACTGCTGCGCGGATGCGGTGTTCGGCAGCGCGAGGCCCAGCGCACGCGCGCTCGACAGCGCCAGGTTCAGATCCTTCTGGTGCAACGCGATCCGGAAGCCCGGCGCGAAACTGCGGTCGATCATCCGTTGCCCGTGCACCTCCAGCACGCGCGAGGAGGCAAACCCGCCCATCAACGCCGCGCGCACCTTGTCCGGGTCGACGCCTGCCTTGGCGGCGAACAGCAACGCTTCCGCTACGGCTTCGATGTTGAGCGCAACGATGATCTGGTTGGCGACCTTGGCCACCTGCCCCGCGCCGACATCGCCGACATGGGTAACGTTCTGTCCCATCTTGCGGAACAACGGCTTGACACGCGCGAACGCCGGCGCGCTGCCGCCGCACATGATGGTCAGCGTCGCCGCCTTCGCCCCGACCTCGCCACCCGACACCGGCGCATCGACATAGTCGCCGCCCGTCGCCATGATCCGCGCGGCAAAGTCGCGGGTGGCGATCGGATCGATCGAGCTCATGTCGACGACGCAAATCTCCGGCCGCAATCCGGATGCGATCCCGTCAGCGTCGAACAACGCCCGCTCGACGTCGGGCGTGTCCGGCAGCATCATAATTACGACGTCTGCGGCGGCCGCCAGTTCGCGCGCGGACCCGCACACCGTTGCGCCGCCCGCCAGCAATTCCTCCGGAACCGGCGAGCGATGCCGCACCAGCAGCAGCTCGTGCCCCGCCGCCTGGAGATGCCCGGCCATCGGGCGTCCCATGATCCCGGTGCCGACGAAGCCGATCTTCATACGCTGTCCTCCATGCGTGCAATGGACTCGGGTGCCGCCTAGAACCGCATCCGCGCGCCGACGCCGACCACACGGCCGCGTAGGTCGTGATATTGCGACAAGGTGGCGAGCGCGACGGTAATGCTCGATTCCGCCAGCAGCGGCGGATCTGTGTCGGTCAGGTTCTCGACCTTGGCGTAGATCTGGAACCGGTCGGTAACGTCGTAGGTGACCGACATGTCGGTGTAGAGGTACGCTGGGTAATGATTGCGGTTCAGGTCCAGCGGTCCGAACGCGTTATCGAAGGTGCCCGGCCCGATATAGTTGAACAGCAGCCGCAGGTTGAGCGGACCCTGATCGTAGAGGAAGGTGGTCGATCCGCGCCACTTCGGCGTTGCGAATCCACCCTGAAGCTGCCCCGCCGTGTCGACCTGCCCGTTCGCGGTGGAGGAGATCAGGCGATCGACATATGTCGCCAGCGCGCGGGTGGTGAACGTGCCGGCGAACAACGGAAAGGCGTAGCTGGCCTCGAAATCGACGCCGCGTGTCTTCAGGGTCTGCGCGTTGAACGAATTGGCATTCACCTGCGTGATCGAGCCGCTTTCGTCCCGCAGCACGCCTTCGCAGAAAATCTGGTCCCCCCGTCCGCAACGGTCCACCACCTCCTGCTGACCCGGCGTGATGATCGCGTCGCGCAGGTCGATGTCGTAGAAGTCGGCGGACAATTGCAGGCGCGGAATGAACGACGGCTGCAACACGATGCCACCGGTGAAGGTATAGGCGGTTTCCGGCCCCAGGTTGGGATTGCCGCCGATCAGGAAGTTCACGTTGGCGGTGCGGTTGGTCAGGAAATCGGTGACGGTCCCGATGCGGATGTTCGCCTGCGCGAACAGATCGTTGATCCGCGGCGCGCGGAAATCGCGCGAATAGGTGGTGCGCAGGCGAATGTCGTCGTTGATCGCGTAATTGAGCCCGACCTTCCACACGCCCGTCGACCCGACCGTGCTGTAGTCGACGAAGCGCCCGGCAAGATCGAGGTCGAGGCTGCGCGCGAAACCGGTCTCGCGGGCAAGCGGGATCGACACCTCGCCATACGCCTCCTTGACCTCCAGTTTGCCGTAATAGGAACCGAAGGTTCCCTGCCGCCAGCCGTTGACGTCCGACACCGGGTCGGAGCGATTGTCGACTGAATCCCGGCGGTATTCGCCGCCCACCGCCACCTTCACCGGCCCGGCCCAGGTGTCGAACACGGTTCCCGACAGGTTGAGGTTGACGATGCCGCTCTGCGAGCGGGAATCCTGCCGTGATGTGCCCAGCACATAGCCGTTTACTTCCGGCGTGACTGCACCGATCCCGAAGATGTTGGCCGCCACGCAGCCGTTGCCCGGGTTGGTCAACGTCGACCGGCACACCGGCTGGCCATTCGGGCCGATCACCGAGTCCAGTGCCAGCGCCCAATTGCCCTGATTGCGGTTGTTGCGCCCCTGGATCAACGAGCGGGCGTAGGTGTAGCTGCCCCCCAAGGCCCACTTCCACGTGTCCGACAGCGATCCGGTCAACGCACCGCTGACTCGATAATAGCTGTTTTCGGTGGAGTTCTCGTTGCGGCCCTGCTCCGGATTGTAACGTCCCACGCGGATCGACGTCAGGTTGTTGGCGATCATCGCATCCCGGATGTTGGCGGGCAGAAATGCATTGTCGCGGCGGACGGTGATGTCGCCGTTGTTGGTGTTGTAATTGCCCGTGCTGCGCGCCAGCGTGTTGGCGGCCAGCACGTCCAGCCTACCCGTGACGTCATCGCTGAAATCGTAGCTGAGCCGTCCGAAACCGCTGATCTGGCGCGAGGCGACCTGCAATGGTGCGAAATCGGGCTGCGGCATCAATCCGTCGCCACCCTCCATCCACACCGTGCCGACGTTGGTGCCCTGCCGGAACAGGGATTGCGCGCCGTTCGCGCCGAACTGGATGTTGCGCAGCGGCCCGGCCGAGGTGATGACGCCGCCCGCCGTCATCTGCGAATAGCGGGCATTGGGAACGATCACCTGGCGGAACGCGCCATTGGTCGGAGTGTAGGCGGCGTTCGGGATGAAAGTGACGCCGTTGCGACCCCAGTCACGCGCGCCCTGATAGACGATGTCCGGCTGGTCGAAATAGGAACCCGCGATCAGGAAGCGCCCGCGATCACCGCCGAACTTGCCACCATAAATCGCGCTCGCCGACACCTGGCCGAGGTCGCCGTGGGTGGAAACGTTGTACTGGGCGTCGATCTTCCCGCCCTCGACATTGTCGGCCAGGATCAGGTTGACGACGCCGGTGATCGCGTCCGACCCGTAGACCGACGATGCGCCGGCGGTGACGATGTCCAGCCGCGCGATCAAGGGTGCAGGCAGAATGTTGATGTCGAAGCCGTTGGCGATCGGGCTGCTGTCCATCACCCGCTGGCCATCCACCAGCAACAGCGTGCGCGTAGAGCCAAGCGCGCGCATGTTGAACGTCGCCAGTCCCAGATTACGACCGCTGCCGTTGTTGCGGTTGGGTCGAAGCGCGGGCACATCGCGCAGCAGGTCGACGACGTTGGTCGCCGCCTTTTGCTGCAATTGCTGCTCGGTGATCGTCGTGATCGGCGTCGGTTGCTGGAAGGTGGAGCGAGCGATGCGGCTGCCGGTCACCACCACCTCGCCGGCACCGGCGTCCTGCGTCGCGGCCGCGGTCGGATCGGCCGGCAGCGCGATCGACGGGTCGGTTCCCGCCGACGGCGCATCGATCGACTGCGGCGTCTGCGCCTGCACCAGCGATGATTGACACAGGGCGACGACGCTGACGCCGATCGCCGATAGATACACGTGAGCCCGGCTCTTCATCATCCCCTCCCTTAGATGGTACATCCATCTTTCGTTCAGAAGGACTGGATAGATTACCTTACCATTTGGTGCAATGGAAAATTTTGTGCGCCTGAGGCGGTCGTTGATGCAGGACTATCCCTGCGCCCCGAACGTAATCCGGGGCGCGCGAGGCGAGTGTTGACAGGATCGGTGTGTCTCGACCAAGGCACAGGGGCGGCGATCCGGTGCAGGGCCGGCGCGCCGCTCAGGCGTTCAGGCGGTCAGGCGATAGAGTCCCGAGCCATGCGGCGGCAGCATCCTGGATAGCCGCTCGTCCACGCGCTCCGATGCCGCGCCCGACCACAGATCGGTGACGCGCGTTGCACCGCGAAGACCGACCTCGGCGAGCGGCACCCCGACCTCCTTTGGCGCGTCGGTGACGTTGAACAAGGCAACGTAGCGATCGGCGGGCGCACCCTCCGGACGGGCCGACCAGACACGCGTACCGTCGGCCACGAAGTGCGGCCGATTATCGGTCGACGCCTGATTGACCGCCAGCACATCCCGGTTGGTCAAAAGCGCTACTGTCGGCGCGTCCAGGTGCCGAAGATCGCCACCCATGATGAGCGGCGAGCGCGCGATCGACCACAGCGTCATCAACGTACGTTGTTCGTCGGGCGTGAACTTCGTATCGCGCTTTCCCAGCGCCAGCCGCCCGAGCGGCAGCATGTCCGCATCGGGCCACGCGCCCGGGCGACGCCACGGGTTCCAGTTCTCCAGTCGGGTGAATTGCGCCTCCAGCATCGCCCATTCATCCCAGAAATCGTCGGAGATACGCCACATCTGTGCATGTTCACGGACATGGCCGCCGCGGACGACCGGCGTCTCTCCAGGCGACAGGCTCAGCATGATCGGTCGGCCGGTCTTGAGGATCGCCTTGTGAGCGCCCTCGATTTCCGGAGCGTGGGCGTCATATGGCCGGCTCATGTCGTCCATCTTGACGAAGTCGACGCCCCAATCGGCATACAGGCGGAAAATGCTGTCGTAATAGGCTTGCGCGCCGGGCTTCGTCATGTCGACGCCGTACATGTCGGGGTTCCACGAACAGACGCTGGCGGTGTCGGCGACGTCCGCCGCACGATAGCTTGTGCCGAAGATCGGCAGGTTCTTCTTCACCGCCAGCCGTGGAATACCGCGCATCACGTGGATCCCGAACTTCATGCCCATCCCGTGCACGTCGGCGGCGAGCTTCGCGAAACCCGAACCGTCGGCGCTGGACGGAAAGCGGTTGGGCGCCGGGATCACGCGACCGTAATCGTCCAGCGCGGGCATCGGAGTGGCGCTATATTCGTAGCTGGACGCACCGGGCTCGTACCATTGGATGTCGACCGTGAAGATGTCGTAGCCGAACGGCAGTAATCGATCGCGCATGATCGCCGCGGTCTCGCGTGCCTGCGCCTCGGTGATGGTGGTGGCGAAGCTGTTCCAGCTGTTCCATCCCATCGGCGGTCGCGGGGCGAGCACGCCACCGTCTTGCGGTGCCAAGGCCTTCGATGGGCCGGCTGCCGCGGGCGACCCCGACTTACCGTACGCGATCCCCGGCATCGCAATCGATCCCGCCGCCGCCAGTGCCGCCCCGCGCAACGCAGCACGCCGGCTTATCGCTCTTTCGTTCATGACATCCCCTTGTTCGTCGTTTGCCGATATTGTTCGACAATAGCGGCGCTTTCACAACCCGTCCGGAACGAAGCCAGAACACGGCGGCGGTGTCGCCGCATGCACACCGATCGCCCGTCTCGAACATGGCGGAAGTTGGCCGACGCATTGCCCGCTCGGTAGGCAGATTACCGCGCCAAACTCCACCACAGCATCGGTGACGGAATGGCCGGATGCGCGCTCACCATCCCATGCTGCCCGGCACGCCCTTAAACGGCCCCGCGAGGTCGGAGGTGATCCAGCCGCCATAGAAGCCGCCGGGTTGCGGCGTCACCCGCTCGCCATCGACGGCGCACAGGTCGAAGGGACCGGCGTAAAACGCGAGGTGATCACGCAGGATCGCGAACGCAGACGTGGGGTTGGCATAGCTCCACGCGACATCGCGCAACGTCTGCCCGCCGACATCGACATGCCAGTAGCGCGCCTCGCCCTTCCATTCGCAGAACGACCGGCGGGTCGACGGCCGCAGCAATCCGGGCGAGATTGCGGCCGGCGGGATGTACCAGCTCGGCGGATGGCTCGTTTCAAGCGTGCGCACCGCGGCGGCCGTATCGGCGACCACGATGCCGCCATGCACAATCCGGACGTGCCGGGCGCTCGGCTGCGCGATCGCAGGGCGCGGATATTGCCATACGCTCTCCTGCCCGGAAGCGGGCGTATCGGGTAGCGGCCTCATGCCCGTACCTCGCGCCCGGCGAGCCAGCGTTGCAGGCACGGGCGTACTTTGAGGAACCGCAGGTAAACCCACTCGAGCAGGCCCAGCACGGGCCGGTGCTGCGCCAGCAATCCGATTGGTCGCAGCAACGGTATCGCCCGCCACATCGCCCCGAACGCCGCTGCGCCGGACAGCATCTGGCCACTTTCCATCGCATGGAAGCGCGTCAGCAATTCGGCGCGGTCGATCGGGCACGTCGCGGGGCCGGTGGCGTCGACGAAATCGATCCGGCCACGCCGGTCGAGCCGCCGCATCAGCGCGATCTCTCGCCGGCACAGTAGACAGTCGCCATCATGCCAGACGGTGACGCGGCTCACCGCCCGTTCGCCGGATTATCGCGCCGGATCCGCTCGGCAAGCAAGGTGGCGAAGCCGAGCCACGCGACGAACGGCGCGCCCACCGCTGCCGCCGGCTTGTCGGCGCGGGCCGCAACCGCGACATAGGCGGCGCCGGACGCGACCATCGCCGCCGATGCCGCTGCGCTCGCCCCCAGCTTCTTCTTGCGGAAAAACAATTGCGTCCATCCGCCCACCATCGCGGTATTCAGCAGCCACAATCCGACGGCGGTGTTGCGCGCCGCGCCGGAGGGCTGGCGCAGCAAGCGATATCCACCGACCGCAAGCCCGCTTTCCAGCACCGGCCACACCGCCCCGAACGCCGCATCGGGCGGCGTATAGCCGGGCTTATCGAGCCGGCGGTACCAGCGCCGAATGGCGGGATGCGAGGGATCGGGCGCGTTGCGGCGTCCGACGATCGCACTCGCGCCCAGTACGAGACCGACGACGCCAAGCGCCACCAACGGCGAGGCTCCGCCGGACTTTGGCGGAGCGACTTCGCGGGGCTGCGCACTCGGTGCCATATTCACGGCGATCTCATCGTAGCGCGACAAGTCAGGCTCCCTTCCATCGTTACTGAACAGCTTGCTCGCCAATTTTCGCACGTACGGCCTACCCGCGACACCCAGCACATTGTGTAGGAGGCGGATGCCCGTGCGGCTATGTGGGTTCATCAGTCGGGGCGCGATCTTCGGCACGCCCTGCCCATCCTCTACCATCGGGCGCATCGACCGTTCGTACGCATCGAATGCAGCCCGCAGATCGTCCGTCCCCGCCATTTCCGCCGCCAGCACATAAGCTCCGGTGATCGCCAGCGTCGTACCGATGCCCGCGACGGGGGTGGCGCACCAGGCGGCATCGCCGGTCAATACGACCCGGCCGTTCGACCAGCGTGGCATCCGCACCTGCCGCAGCCCGTCGAAATAGAAATCGTCGGTCGCGTCCATGCCGTCAAGCACACGCGCCGACTGCCATCCGGCGTCGGCGAACCGTTCCCGCAACCACGCCTTCTGACGGTCTGCGTCCCCGTCCTGCTCGCCACCGGGCGGCTGCTGAACCGACAGCATCGCCCGTGTGGTGCCGTGCCGATCGGGCCGCAGCGAAATGCTGCGCCCGCCGACCGCATTGTACCAGCGCCACAGGCGATCGTCGTCATCGGTACGCGGTATCGTGAAATAGGCGATCGACAGGTTCATCCAGCGCGGTGCGTTCTCGCGTGGGAAAACAAGTTTGCGCGTCGCCGAACCGACGCCTTCGGCAACGATGACGGCGTCGTAACGCTCCGTGCGCCCGCTCGAGAAGGTCACGCTAGCCGCAGCGTCGTCCTGCACGATCGCGACAACGCTGTCTCCGAACCGGTACGAGGCATGGACGGCGGCGGGTTCGTAAAGCAATCGGGCAAGGTCGCCGCGCAAGATCTCCAGCTCGGCGGTCAAGCCGTCCGAACCCAGGTCCGAGGTCAGGAACTGAGCGGCGATCCTGCCGTCGCCGTCCACCCACGCTGTGCCCTCCTCCCCCGTACCTTGCTCCAGCGCTGCCTGCTCCAGCCCCATGCGACGCAGCACAACGCGCCCGCTCCCGCGAACATCGATGTTCTGCCCACCCGCCCGAAACGAAGGCGCGCGCTCGACCACGGTCACGTCGAAGCAGGCCCGGCCAAGCCACCACGCCGCGGTATTACCGGCGATGCTGGCGCCGGTTACAAGGATACGACGGGACATGGAAATGCTCTCCTCTCCCATCACAACGTCCAAGGCGGGCTTCGGTCGCCTGCGTCCGGATCGACGCGCCGAGGTCGCGCGGGTCACGCCACAGGGAGGAGAGTCTCATCGGCGCTTCGGCGTGACACTGGACCAGAAGGGCATCGCAGAGGGCCGTCCGTTGCAGGAGCGGTCGCATAGATCGCCGATCTGGTGTGTGCGTTGGCAGATGGTCGGAGATCAATTCGACAAAAACGCAGGTTCACCCGCAAGGATACGGGCGGACATCGCGCCCCAGTCGTTCGTGAACCATCGCGTCGGATCCTCCGCGGCGATCGCGCGCTCGGCGTTCTTCTCGTGCAGAACAACGTCCTGGTAGGGCAGCAGACTGGCGTCGATCGTCGAATAGAAGACCCGTGCCAGCAAGCACCTGTTTTCGAACCTTGACGGTAGCACGACTGCCAGGCGGTTCGAGCGGAGCCGCACCAGCTTGCCTGGCGGCATCACACCGATCATGCGCATCAGGCAGAACACGAGTTCACTGTCGAACTCGCCGGTCGCCTCGTCCATTTGCGCCAGTACCGATGCGGGGGTCATTCTCGCGCGATATGGCCGGTCCGACGTCATTGCATCGTAGACGTCGCAAACTGCTGCGATCCGTGCGGCCAGGGTGATGTCTTGACCGCCGAGGCCGAAAGGATAGCCCGATCCGTCCAGTCTTTCATGATGATGCAGGCACACGTCCCGAACGACGGACGGCAGATCGTCCATATCGCGCAGCAGTTCGAATCCAAGCTGGGGATGACGACGAATTTCCTTCTGCTCGGCGGTCGTCAACGCTCCTTCCTTCTTCAGGATTGCATCGTCGATCGACATCTTTCCGATGTCGTGGAGCAAGCCGGCCATACCCAGTTCTCGTGCCGTATCGGCCGGCAGACCGGCTTCGCGCGCCAGACAGATCATCAGCGCACAAACGGCCACCGAGTGCATGTAGGTCTCGTCGTCCTTGGCCTTTAAGCGAATGACGCTGACGAACGCGGAAACGTTGTGCTCCAGCGTTCGGGCAATGTCGTCCACCACCGTCAGGACAGATGGCGTCGCGATCGCGCGGCCTTGCAAGCACCCTTCGAACAGCGCCTTGACCGCGCTTGTCGAGCGCTGCGCCACTGCCAGCGCGCGTTCGCGATCTGCCCGTCCGAATGTCACGGGCGCGATCACCCTGGTGCCATCCACGCGCTGATTAAGCTGTGGCCAATGTTGCGGGATGCGCGGCTTGTGGTCGAGCCGTCCGGGAGCGCCCTGCGGCGCCCGCGCGCATCCATCTGCACCGCGCTGACTGGCGCGCATGATCTTGGCCGTAACATCCCGGCCACGATCGGTATCGATCATCACCATGCCATCAGTATTACGGACCCTTTCGAGGATGTCAGCGCGATCGACCACAAAGCGGGAGCGCCAGAACGGATGCGCTATCCACTTCGTCTTCAAATCGTGGACGTACATGCCCATCTCGACCTTACACGACTGGATCAGTCTAAGCATATACCCTCTTAAAACGCAGCGTTGCGCCATCTACAGCATGATGTAGAGATCATGTACACGTCGTTGATCATGCTGATCGTTCGCGCAACACACGCCTTCACTTATCTCACGGGATGAAAAATCACTTCACAGCCTTGCCAAGAACGCTTGCCACCTTCACCAGCGGAAATCGCTCGCCGTTCACGTTGACCATTGCCCCGTCACTGCCCGACTCGACGCCCGACACCGTCCCGCGCGACAGGATCGTCGTATCAAGTGATAAACCCTTGGCGTCCTGGGTAGCGACCACCAGCCTGTAGACGCCGTCGCTGGCGCGCTGGCCGTCAGAACGCATACCATCCCACCGCAATTCGCCCGAAGCGCCTTCCGAGAGCGGGATGGTGCGGACGACCTGGTTCGCCGCGTCGTAGATCTTCGCGGTCCCAGATGCCGGCTCGCCTTTAACCGTGTAGGTCCAGTGGGCGGGTGCGCCGGAAGTCAGGCCCGCCAGCGGACTGGTCACCGCCACCTCGCGGCCGATGAAGCCGGACGCCAGCATCATGTCGTGCGTATTCAGTTTGGCCAGCATGTCGCGCAACGTGCCAGTCTGCTGCATCGATTGCTCGACTTGCGAGAACTGCGCCAATTGCTGCGTGAACTGGGTCGTATCCATCGGATCGAGCGGATCCTGGTTCTTCATCTGCGTCGTCAGCAGCCGAAGGAACATGTTGAAGTCGGCACCGATGGTCTTGGCGGTACCGGTCACCGGCGCGGCGGCGGCCGTGGTGCTGGACGATATGGCGGTCATCGTAAATTCCTCACGCGAGCATGTCGACACGGCCCGATGGGGCGGCGCGGTGGGTGATGGGATCAAGCGGGGCCGAAGGAGTTTCTCCTTCGCCGTTCGCGGCGAAGTGGCGATCGGACCGCGCGGGATGAGGATGGGCAAAGCTACCGCCGCTTTGACCCTCGTCAAACCGGAAGGAGCCGGCATCGGTGCGGACGCCGGCTTGCGCCAATGCGCGATCGAGTTGACCCACGTCGCGGCGGAGCAGTTCCAGCGCCGCTGGCGACTCCGTTGCGACGACCGCCCGCAGCTCGCCGCCCTGTTCGAACGAAAAGCGGATATGGATACGACCGAACTCCGCAGGATCGAGTCGAACCGTTACCTCCTCGCGGCCGGCAGCGATCTGCCGGCGCACGATCGCGCCAACCTCCGCGCCCAGGCGACCGCCGAAAGCATGCGCCTGCGGCAGGCTTGCGGTCGCGAGCGGCGCCTCGGCGGGATAGGCAAGCCGCAACGTGGCGTCCGTCACCGGCGACGGCGAGGCGGCCGGCATGCTCGATGATGGCGCGGCGGAAAGATCGATCGCGAAGGAGCGATGAGTGATCCCGGACGTGGCGGGTGCCGCCTCGGGCACCGTCCTGCCAGCAGGGAAGTCGAACGACGACGCCGGACGAATGGAGTCCCCGTGCGCTGTCGCCGGCCCGGCCATCGCGGAGGCGTCTTCCACGGAGGCTTCGCCATCACCGGAGGTCCCCCGCGGCGTAAACTCTCGGGAGGCCATACCCTGTGCCGGCATGATCACAGGCGTCGCAGGGATCTGCACCAGTGGTGCAGGCGTCGCCGTCAGGATGTCGAGCATGCCGGTATCGCGGTCTGGCGATAACAGGTTTCCTTCATCAGCGTCCGCGACCGCTTCGTCGGGGATGGTCGGATACTCCGCCTGCGACGCCGGTTCCGCCACGCCGGGCTGCACCGACTGGGTGAAAGCGCCAGACAACGGCACTGCCGATAGCGCCGCCGAGGCAGCCGGGACGGGCTGCGGGATGGTCGCGGCCGGCTTCTCGTCGGAGGCCGGAGGCGATGGAGGCGCTTCGGCCAACGAACCATTGCCTGCCAGCACGATCGCGGCCTCGTCCGGCATCGTGGCGTCGGCTGTCGCGACGAAAGACGGAGGCGCTTGCCATGTCGTCAGGGCAAGCGGGATGGTAGCGGGGCCAGACGACGGCGTTGCGGCGCCAGGCGCCGAGAGCGTAGCCCCTCCAGCGACGTCGATCAGCAAGGCGAAACCCGCTGGTACGCCCTGAGCGCCGCCTGTGCCGCCGGAGATAGCGGTCGTCGCAGTCGCGAACGGAGTGATCGTATCGGCCGTCATTGGAGCCCCTTGCTGCGCTACCCTGTAGTTATAGGCGGATGGTGGCGTCATGCGGCGTTCCGCAGTGCTTTCGTCGCCGACAATGGCGCAGCTTCCAGCGAGCCGATCGTACGGATGCGCGCTCGGACGTGGATCTCGCTTTGCGACAGGATGACGGTGGCCGGCCGGATGCGCTCCACGATCGATCGGACGAAAGGTCGTGCGGACGGGGAAACCAGAACGCAGGGGATTTCGCCGGCTTGCGCGAACCGCTCGAACGCATCGCGGATGTCGCTTGCGAAGCGCTGCAGGTGCGTCGGGGACATCGCCAGCTGTCGCTCGTCACCATCGCCGACGATGCTTTCCTCGAAACATGCGTCCCAAGCCGGTCCCAGCGTGATGATCGGAATGGTGCCGTCGCGGGTGTGCTGCGCGGAGATTTGCCGCGACAACCGGGAGCGGACATGCTCGGCCATCGTACGGATGCTCTGCGTAAACCCGGTAGCCTCCGCAACGCCTTCGAGAATGGTCGTCATGTCACGGATCGAAACCTCCTCCGCCAGCAACATCTGAAGCAGGCGCTGCAGGCCCGACATCGAGATCTTCGCCGGAACGATCTCCGCGATCAGCTTGGCGTCGTCCTTGTGGACGTCGGTCAGCAGCTTCTGCGTTTCGGAATAGGACAGCAGATCCGGCAGGTTCGCCTTCACCACCTCGGTCAAATGGGTGGTGACCACCGTCCCGCAGGTCACGACCGTCAGGCCGCGAAGCCCGGCCTCCTCGCGAAGGCTGCGATCGATCCACAGGGCAGGCAGCTTGAAGACGGGTTCAAGCGTTGGTTCGCCGCTTAACCCGCTGTCGGCCCCGCCCGGCGCGATGACCATCAGCTTGTCGATCCGCAATTCGCCACGGGCGACCTCGGTATCCTTCACATGGACGACATATTCGTTCGCCTGCAGGCTCATGCTGTCGAGGATGCGCACCGCCGGCAGGACAAAGCCGTAGTCGGCCGCCAGCTGCCGGCGCAGCGCACGAACCTGATCGTCCAGTCGCGGTTCCGCGGCGGAATCGTTGATCAGCGGCAACAGCGCATATCCAAGCTCGACCCGGATCGCATCGATTGCGATCGTTCGCGCGATCGGCTCGTCGGTGTCGGCCTCCGCCTGTTCGGCAAGGGCCACGCGCGCCGTCTCCGCGGCGGTCTCGCGCCAGGCGCGCTGCGACATCTGCCACGCTGCCACGCCGCAACACGTCGCCAGCAGAGCGAAGGGGAAGAACGGCAGGCCGGGGATGAAGGCGAGCGCCGTCAACAGCGCCGCGACCATGCCGAACGCCTTGGGATACCGGCCGAGCTGCTCGCCTAGCGCCGCGCCCGTCTTTCCGGCTACACCCCCCTTCGAAACGAGCAGACCCGCCGCAATCGAAACGATCAGCGCGGGGATCTGGCTGACCAGTCCCTCGCCTGCGGTCAGGATGGTGTAGGTGCGGAATGCGTCGCCGAACGGCACGCCGTGGATCAGCACGCCGATCGTCAGCCCGACGACGATATTGATGCCGGTGATGACCAATGCGGCGATCGCATCGCCCTTCACGAACTTGGATGCGCCGTCCATCGCGCCATAGAAGCCGCTTTCCGCCTCCAGCTCCGCCCGTCGATCACGCGCTTCCTGCTCGGTGAGCAGGCCGGCTGACAAATCGGCGTCGATCGCCATCTGCTTGCCCGGCATCGCGTCCAGACTGAAGCGTGCGCCGACCTCCGCAATCCGGCCCGCGCCCTTGGTGATGACGACGAAGTTGACGACGATCAGGATGGCGAAGATCGTCAAGCCGATGATCGTCTCGCCGCCCATCAGAAACTCGCCGAACGCGCCGATCACCCCGCCGGCGGCATGATGGCCCTCGTGCCCATGCCCCAGGATCAACCGTGTCGACGCGATATTCAGGCCCAGCCGCAACATCGTCACGATCAGCAGGATCGTCGGAAAGCTCGACAGCTGGAGGGGCTTTTCGATGAATAGCGCCGTCATCAGGATCAGCACCGATGCAGTGATCGACAGCGACAGCCCGAAGTCGAGCAACCAGCCCGGCATCGGCAGTACGAGCATCGCGATGATCGACAGCACGCCACCCGCCAGAGCCAGGTCGCGGCCCGGTCCCAGCCGTTCGAGCACCGTCCGTACGGCTGGCGGCAGCGTGAGACCGCTCATGCCGATCGTCCGGCCAGACCGTGGACAGGTGCTGGCGGCACGTCGATCCCCTCATCAAGGAACAGGCGCAGCTTGTTGCGCATCGTGCGGACGGAGATGCCGAGCACCTGCGCGGCCGACGTCCGGTTACCGTGACAATAGGCGAGCGTTACCAGGATCAACGCCCGTTCCACATCGGTGAGCGTACAACCGACCAGCGGTTCCACCTGCGGCGGCGCAGTCTCGATCTGGTCATCGGAGCGGGCGGCGAGCGACGACGGGCGTGTACCCGGTTCGACCGTCAACAGCTGCGTACCCGAGGCGGCGAGCCGCGACAGCATGGCCACGTCACATTCGATCACCGACAGCCGGCCGCCCCGCCGGGTCACTTCCAGGGCGGCATCCAGTACTTGGCGCCGGTCGCCGATCAGCATCAATCGGCCCGGCGGATCGTCGATACGGCGCATCACTGTCCGCGCCGCGCGATTTCGGTTAGCGTAACTCCAAGCACGTCGTCGATCAGCACAATTTCGCCACGCGCGACAAAACGATCGTTGACGAAGATATCGATCGGTTCGCCTGCGCGACGGTCCAGCTCGATCACGTCGCCGCTCTGCAGCCGCAACAGCCGCTCCAGGTCCATCCGCGCGCGTCCCAATACCGCGCGCACCCGAACCGGCACGTTCATAACCGCGTCAAGATCGTCCGCCGACAATGGTGTCGGGCCGGAAGTGGTTCTCGGTCCCGCGGCAGCGCCTTGTGCGGCTAATATATCGATCGGATCGGCCAGCGGCTCGATGCCAAGTGCGAATGCATCGTTGAGCGAAGGGTCTTCCATCATCATACCTCCTCAGGCGTTCATCCATTGCCGAATGACGGTCACAGACTCGCCCGGGCTGGCGGCGATCGTGTCGCCGATGCGCTTGAGCGCGGAGAGCCGGATGCTGCCATCGACCTGTGCCAGCGCTATATCCTGATCCAGTAACGCCAGATCGTTGGGCACGGTCTGATCCTCCAGCCGCACCTGTTCGCTGTCTTCGCCGGGTGGCAGGGCGAGCGGCGTCGCATCCGGCAACCCGGCATCGACGTCGCCCGCGTCGCTCACGGGCCGCCACCATCCCCGTACAAGCCAGGCCGCGAAGGCCAGACCGACCGCGCCGATCGCCCATTTCGCCAGCCCGAGCAGGTCGCCGGGCGTCAATCCCAAGGGCAAGCTGCTCTCTTCCGCGGCGGCACGCTCGGCGGCGGCGAAGCGCATCACCTCGACAGCGACCGCGTCGCCGCGGTCCGCGTCGTAACCCACCGCATTCTGAACCAGTCGGGTAATCCGTGCCAGTTCCGGCTTGGTCATGGCGGTCGCAGCGCCGTCGACCATCACCGCAACCGAGAGACGCTCGATCTTGCCCGGCCGGGATTCGCTGACGATACGCTTGTGACTGTTCTGAAAAGTGGTGTCCTCCGACGTCTCATGGTTCGCGGAGCGTTGCGTCTCGCCAGATCCTCCGGCGATGCGCCCGGCCGCGTCGGGCAACTGCGTGCTGACCGTTGCGCCTTCCGCCCCCGGCGATGTCGCGTCGTTCTGGGCATTGGTGTCCACGGTGACCTGATGACCGATTACCTGCGTGTCGGGATCGAAGACGTCGGCTTCCTCGGTCACATGATTGCGTTCGAGCAGTGCCGAAACCTCAGCGCGGACGTGACCGGCGCCGACGATCGGCTCCAGCATCGTCTCGATCTGCTCGCGCATGCGGGCCTCGACGGCCGTCTGTCGGCTATCCAGATCGCTCGCGCCACTCGATCCCGCCTCCCCGGCCCGCGCCAGCAACGCACCGGTCTGGTCGACCACGGAAATGCTGGTCGGCAACAGGTCCGGCACCGATGCCGCGATCAGATGGCGCACTGCTTCGACGGCTTCGGGCGATAGCCTGCCGCTCGTCTTCAACGTGACGGCAGCACTTGCCGCGCGCGCCTTTGTGGCGAAGATTTCTCGCTCGGGCATGACGATGTGGACGCGGGCATGCTCGACATGATCCAGGCTCTCGATGGAGCGCGACAGTTCGCCCTCGATCGCGCGTGTCTCATTGATCTTGGCACGCGAGGAAGAGACGCCGAACGGCTCCTCCTGATCGAGCACGTCGTAGCCGATCTTGCCGCCGAGCCGCTCACCGGCGAAGTCCATCCGCAGGTCGGCCAGCCGGTCGACCGGCGCCATGATCGCCTTTCCATCGGACGACAGCGTGAAAGGAACATTCTGCCCTTTCAGCTTTTCCGTGATCGTCGCGGCAGCCGAGGGGTCGAGGTCCGTGTACAGATAGCCCATGGCGGGCGCGGCCTTGCCGATCGCCAACGTTCCAAGACCGATCAGCAGAGCCAGCGCGACGCCTCCGATCAACAACAATCGCCGCCGACCGAGCTGTGCCATCAATGTTCGCAAATCCTTCAAGACCGGCCTCATGACGTTGGAGAAAGGCGGGTGCCCTCCGGACCATTATAGGACATTATCGTTGGCAGGATTTTCCTCGTCGGCAACTTTGTCCTCGTCGGCCTCTTCTTCGTCGCTCGCCTGACCAGCGGTCGGAAGAAACGGCTCCAGCTCGCCAAGAACATGGGCGCGGCGCATGCCTGCATCGATAGCCACGCCGCCGCCTCCCCAGTCGATACGGCCATCACCTCGGGGAATGCCTTCGTCGGAGGCCAGGGTGATCGTCGGCTTTCGGCGATCGCTTGTCGCCAGCGCAGCAAGGCGGCTGGTCAGCGCATCCAGCATCGACGGATGAACATGGATCACGATGGTGGTGCCGCGGGCCAGATCGCCGATCACCCGTCGCAATGCCTCCTCCACCGCGCGTGCAGGTGCCGCGACGACTGCAAAACCGGCAAGCAGGTCTGCCGCCGTCAACGCCGTCTCCGCCGCCTCGCGTGCGATGACACGGACATGGTCCGACAGGCGCCCGTCGAGATCCTCGAGCCCGGCGTGCAATGCATCGACAGCCGCCAGCAACGCCGCTCCGGCTTCCTCGCGGCCCTGCGCCAATCCCTGCTCGAAACCATGCCGCTGCGCCTCGATCGTGTTCGTCTCGGCCGCGCGGCGTTGTTCGTCGAGCTCGGTGCGCAGCCCCGTCACCTGTGCCAGCAGATCATCGGTCAAAGCGCCGGCGGCATCGTTGCGCCGGTGTGGAAATGAGCGGCCGTATTGAAATGGTTTGATGTCCATGTCGCTTCCCTCATCGTCGCTCAGTAGATCATCAACTCGTCGCTTTTCGGATCGGCGAGGATGATCTCGCCGCGTTCCCCGAGGGACTTGGCGAGCCGGACGAGCGACCCCTGCGCCTCTTCGCAGTCGCGCGCCCGGATCGGACCCATGGCAGCCAGATCGTCCCGCATCAGCTTGGCAGCACGCGTGCTCATGACGCCCAGGAACAGGGTTTTGATATCCTCCGGCGCGCCCTTCAGCGCGAGGGCGAGTTCTCGCTTGTTGCACTGACGCACGATCACCTGCACCGCCGACGGCAGCAACCGCCCCAGATCTTCGAAAGTGAACATCAGCGACCGGATGCGTTCGGCGGATTCCGGCGCACTCTCGTCCAGCGCACGCAGCATCCGTTCTTCGGTCGTATGATCGAGGGCGTTGAAGACCTCGGCCAACGCATCGTGCGGATCGACGCGTTGTGCCCGCGCCAGGTTGCTCATAAACTCCCCGCGCAGCGTGACCTCGACCTGCTGGATGACGTCCTTCTGCACCGTGTCCATGCGCAGCATGCGCAGCACCACGTCGTTGGCCATCTCGATCGGCAGTTCGCCCAAAACGCGAGCCGCATGATCGTGACGCAGCTTTTGCATGATGACGGCGACGGTCTGGGGATGTTCGTTCTTCAGGTAACCCGCAAATACCGTCTCGCTGACGTTGGACAGCTTGTCCCACATCGTCCGTCCGGCAGGACCGCGAATATCCTCCATGATTTCCTTGACCTGCTCGGGCGACAGGACCGCCGCGAGCAGCCGTTCGGTACTGTCGAAGGAACCATGCAGGTTCCGCATCCCGGCCACTTCGCTGGTGAAGGCGCGCAGAAGGTACTCGATCGAACTGGACTGCACGCGCCCAAGCGACGAGATACAGGTCGACAGTTCCTTCACCTCGTCCAGGCTCAGCCCGCGCCAGATCGGCGCACCATGTTCTTCCCCGAGAGCCAGCATCAGCGCGGCGGCGCGTTCGAGGCCATTATACCGGCCGACTTCCGCCGGCTCCGCGATCGACGCCATCATATTCATGCCCGGTTGCTCCAAAATCCAGCTCGCTGAGACGCGCAGATCCGCATTCCTTTCTATTTATAGGATGAGGTCGACGGTACGGGCCGAAGGAGTGATACTATGACGAAGATCTTCGGCAGTCTGACCGCGCTGGGCCTGTTCGGAGGATCGAGCGCGCTGGGTTCGTACTTCTCGCGCTTCCCCGCCATCGAGCTACCGGCGGTACGCAAGGCGAAGGCCGCCTTCACTGCGCCCAAGACGATCGCGCCATGGCAAAGCGGGTCGGGGCCGGATTCGGCTGCGGCGAAGGGTGCCGCTGTGGGCAGAACGTTGGCGATGAAGACCATCATCGACAGCAAGTCCGACCCCGCGGCCGGAGGAAACCGGGACGTGCAGAACAGCTTCACGGTCTATAAGGCGCTCGATCGACTGCAGATCATCGCCGAGGCGGCGGTGAAGGCCAATTCGACGACGGCACGGGCCGCGTTGCAGAAAAGCTTCGACAGGGGTCTGGCCGATCTTCAGGGTTTCATGCAGTCGGCCGAGGGCGATAAGCTCAGGCTAAGCTTCGACAGCATAGGTCGCACCGTGAAGTCGTCGGTGATCAGCGCTGCAGCGACCCGCAAGGTCGCAGCCAGGCCCATCACCAATGGCAGCGCCGGTTCGATCCCAGGTCTCGCAGGCACCGAGCGGATCGCCATCCATCTCGCCAAGAACGGGCATAGCGAAGATCTGGTGGTCGATCTGTCCACGCTGGCGCAGCCGCCGACGCTGGCGGCCGTCGTCACCGCGCTGAATGACGCAGTCGGCGCGACCGTCATCAAGGACGACAAAGGCGTACCGATCAAGGACAAGGATGGTAAAACGATATCGCGTTGGCAAACGCGGTTCAAAGCTGTGCGGATCGACGGCGACAATTGGGGCATGGCCTACGAACTGCCTGAATCGGAGCGGGTCACGGTGCGTCAGGCGGGCGCGCCCGATGCGTTGATGATCGTCAACGGTCAGGCTACGGGATCGAACGGCGCTACCACCCCTGACGGGGCGACCGTCGCGCTTCGGCGCCAGAACGATCCGGCCGGCGCGACGTCGCCGATCGGTCGGCTTGCGACCCTATCGGCGACGGACCGGCTCGCGACCGAGCGTGCGACCCTGCTTCAAAAGGCCGCAAAGCCGATGAAATTGCCGAAGGGTGTCGCGTTGCCGACGATCGATCCCACGGTGCATGCCGATCTCGACGTACGCGCCGCGGCGGGCGACGGATCGGGCAACAGCTATCTAGTCGGTACGACCAAGGGCGACTTCGGCGGCGTCGTGTCAGAGGGCGGGCGTGACCTTTACCTGACGAAGGTGGATAGCCGCGGCGCGATCATCTGGCAGCGCACGCTCGGCGTAACCGGCGACGCCGATGGAGCAGCGGTCGCCGTGGATGCGGCAGGCGCGGTCACCGTCGCGGGCCATGCCAAGGCGCGGATCCCCATCCGCAATCCCACCACTGGCGAAATCCGGTATACCGATTCGACCGATCAGGATATCGTCGTGGCCCGCTTCTCGGCTCGCGGGGATACCATGATGCAAAATGTCGTTCGCGCGATCGGCAACGACACCTGCACGGCGTTGACGGTCGGCGCAAACGGAGCGGTCTTCGTCGGGGGTCGAGGCGCTCAAGCGAGTAGTGCCTACCTGCTACAGATCGACGATGCCGGGCGCATGGTCCAGCGACGCGATCTGAGCGGCGTCGACAACGTCTCCGCGCTCGCCGTCGGCAAGGACGGCAACGTCGTCGCCCTGACCCGGGCCGGCGGGACGACCAGTATGTCGCTCGTGTCCGCCTCCGCGATCGGCAACGATCTCGCGACCCTCAGCTTGGGCACGGCTGACGGACGGGCGCTGGCCGTGGCAGCCGACGGCACGATCGCTGTGGCGGGAACGACCGACGCCCGGATCAGCGGCGCGCAGGCCAACGCTCCGAGTGGAGCGCGCGACGGGTTCGTCGCCCGGGTGGACGCCGCGCTAGCCGGCGCGAGCACGACCTATATCGGCACCGGCGGCGACGACCAGATCGACTCCATCGCCTTTCTGGGAAGCAATATCCACGTCGGCGGGCGCACCGACAGCGCGTTGAAAAATGCTCCGCGAGGGCCCGTCGACGGCTTCGTCGCACATGTGGATGCTGCCGCCGGCGCCGTGGGCGGCATAAGCCAATTCGGTCAGGGTCAGGTAACGACCGGTCCCGTCCGGATCGTCACGCTGGCAGGTGGTGGTGGATCGTTGCAGGCACTTGGCCTGCCGAACGGCGAATTGGCCCCGGTCGGTTCGCAAAATCTGACCGCGACGACTTCCCTCAATGCCGGTGACACTTTCGCGGTAAGCGTCGACGGCGGACGCCCGATCACGTTCACGATCGCCGCCGACGATACGCTGGAGACACTGACGCGCCGGATGTCCTTGAAAATCGGCCGCGCAGCGACAGTTTCCACTGCGGTCGCAACCAATGGTCGACAATTGTCGCTCGGCGCTCTGCCCGGCCACAGCGTGACGCTTGTCGCCGGCAAGAAGGGAAGCGACGCGCTCGCCAAACTCGGCCTGTCCCCCCGGACCCTGAAAGCCAGCGTCGGTGGAGGCGGGCCGGCCTCGCTCGTGAAGCCGGGGGGCGACTACGCGCTGGATCTCTCACGCGCCCTGACCGTCGACACCAAGGCGAGTGCGCAATTGACGCTTGGCAAGCTCAAGTCCGCCATCTCCATCGCGCAGAGCGGCTATCGCTCCTTATACTGGGATCAGACCAAGGCTGCGCTCCTTAGCGGCAATTCCCGAGGCGATCGCTACACCGAGTCGCGAACGGCGGCTTACCGCGCGGCCCTCGCGCGCCTCTCCAGCTGAAAAGGTTCCACCAGACATGGTTTCCACACCTCCCCTCGTCGCCGCGATCGTTCGCGCGATGCATCAGGCCACTACCCGCCAGTCGGTCATCGCCAGCAACATCGCGAACAGCGAAACACCGCATTTCAAGGCGCATGATGTACAGGCGCTCGATTTCTCCGATCTCCTGGACCGTCAGATCGCGGGCACCCAACGGATCGCGCATATCGCGCGACCTCAAGTGGCCAGCAGCGCAGCGATGACGGCAATGGGTGCGTCTTCACTGCGTGGCCGTCACGTCGTGGTGGATTCCGATACGGGCGAAACGAAGCCGGACGGCAACACCGTATCGCTAGAAGAGCAGGTCCTGAAGATGGGTGAGGTTCGTGCGGATTTTTCGACGCTCACCAATCTGTATCGCAAGCAGATGGCGCTGCTGAACACGGCTCTCGGCCGCAACGGCTGATACCGTAGAGCGCGGGCTCCCTCCTACGCGACATCTACGTCATCGCCGGTGCTCCTCGAGCATCAGGCAGCGAACGCCGGAAGGTTACCTGAGCCCCGCAGGACGCATGCGGGGCAATGGCGTGATCCGCCTCGCGCGGCGATGGCCTGATGCGGCACCCCGATACACACGCTTCAGCAACGCGACCTTATCGGCGATCGCACACGGCAATCCCGAGGTCGCGGACGATCACCTACCCTCTCGCGATCGATCTCGGACCAGGACTCCGGGCGCGGCTCACCGAGCGGTCGCCGGCCACTGGTCCCTGGGTCCGCCCAACAAACGTCGCGGCGGCCAGCCGCGCCTCTCCACGATCCGGCTTCCGCACGCTCGATCGATGAGCATGCGGAAGCCGCCGGGCCCTGAATTAACGTGCTGCCGTCGCGCAGGCGTTGCAGACGATGCAGCCAGGCACATCGAGTGGAAACAGCAAGGCTAGCAAGCAGTCGGAAAGCGCAACATCCAAACGCGGGCCGATACATTCCTCCACTTCCTCGATCGATAATTCGAAGGATAAAAGGCGGTCACGGGCCGCCGTCCAAAGCACCTGATAGTCAACGACTTTCATTGTGAAAGATACTTCGACACCGTCGATTCCACCGGGATTGAGCAATCCTACCTTATCGCATGATGAGCCCGGAAGGCCCATCGAACCACTCACACTCATGTCACCTCTTCGTCCCGATCGGGATCTTCGTGAGCGCATACGCAGCCATATGGGCGACGACGTGCTGCATGAAGTCACGCAGCAGACCTTGCCACGCCAGCACGTCTGCGGAACAGAAACTACCGATTCCCTAACGTCAACCTAGAGAACGCTCGTCCCGCGATGTCGATTTCCGCCGCCACCGATTACGTTGCGGTTTTGTATACAGATAATTTCTTTAGAGTGATACACAAAGAAGCCGGGATGATTACTCATCCCGGCTTCTCTTGCGCCTAGGGCTTTCGGAAAAGCCCGTTTCCGCTTAGCGGAAGAGCGACAGGATCGTCTGCGGCGACTGATTCGCGATCGACAGCGCCTGCACACCCAGCTGCTGCTTGACCTGCAGCGCCTGGAGCGAAGCCGATTCCTTCGCCATATCGGCGTCGACCAGATTGCCGATGCCCGACGTGATCGTGTCGCTCAGCTTCGTGTTGAACGAGATCTGGGTGGCGATCCGACGCGATGCCGAACCCAGCTCGCTCAGCTTCACGCCCAGCGCATCCTTGGTCGTGTTCAGCGTGTTCATCATCGCGGTAGCCGATGCCATCGTGTCGATCTTGCCGTTGGCTGCCACGGTGATCGTAGCGCCGCCGAGATCGAGCGAGAGGTTGGCGACGGTCAGCGTGTCCGGAACGTAAGCGCCGGCGGCCGGAGGAGTCGCCGGAGGAACGGTCGGCGCAGCAGTGCCGCTCTGGATGGTCAGCAACGCCGTCACGTCGCCGCCGCCGCTCTTCAGCAGGTTCGTCCCGTTGAAGTCGGCCGACTTCACGATCGTCGCGATGCTGTCGCGATAGTTCATGAAGTCGCGATTGTGGGCTTCACGGCTCTTGGTATCGATCGCGTCGACCGATTCCTGCGCCTTCGCCGACATCTTGATGATCAGATCGGAGATTTCCTCCGCCCCGGTGATGGCGACGTCGGTCACGCTCTTCGCGCGGTTCAGCGAGTTACCCACCGCCTTCAATCCGGCGACATCGCCGCGCAGCTTCTGTGCGATGACATAGGACGACGAGTCATCCTTGGTCGATGCTACCGACAGGCCGGTGCTGATGCGGCCCTGCGTCTTCGCCATCAGCTCGTTGTTTGCAGTCAGGTTCTGCAGGGCGACCATTGCGCCGACGTTGGTGTTGATCGTGAGAGCCATTAGATGTTCCTTCGTGGATGAACGACCGATTTCTTCGGCCGTGAACCGGAGCGCCGGTTCGCGACGAAGCGTTCACTTCGTCTTTCACTATAGGAAATATCCAGGACAGATTTCATAATTTCGCGGCCTTTATTTAGAACAGAAGATGGCGGCAATCATTAATATGAATGCCGCCCAATGTTTTACGATAATGAGATTTTATCTCAGGTAGTCCGACAGCGTTATGCTGTTTAACATGGCATAGGCGTTGAAACTGGCCTCCAGCATCCGCTTCCTGCCTACCAGCTCCGCCTCCACGCTTGCAGCGTTCGCGTCCTCGACTTCGCTGACAGCGGAAGTAAGCACTATCTCGCGGTCTTTCGAGCGGGTTATAATGTCGGCAATGCGGTTCTGGGCTCGGCCGTTGCGAGCATCCACCCCTCGCAACTCGGCCAGTCCCTCGTCGATCTGCGTCTTGGCGATCGCGAGCTTGTCCATTTGTGCCTGGCTCGGTCGCGCCGGAAGTGTGCCGAGTTCCGCGATAGTCCGGAACGCGGCGACGAACTTCTTGCCGAATTCCTTGGCACCTATGCCGTAGGTCATGTCGAGGCCGGGCGCGACCCTGGCGGACTGCACGATGTCGTCGCTGTCGAATGCGAGATCCGGGTCGAGACCGGCGGTGTCCGCCAGCCGAGCGGCCTTCAGCGGCAATTCCTCGGTACGGGATCCCGCGAAGATCGGCAGGCCATCGTCGGCGGCGTTCATGGCAGCACGGAATTGCGCGAATGTCGCCTCCGCCTCCTTGATGATCGTCGGAGCGTTGCCGGTACCGATCGCATCCAGGATCATTGCCCGCAACCCGCTGGTCGCCTGATCAATCTCCGACAGGCGCGCCTGGTAAAAGGACAGGGAGGCGTCCACACGGCTGGTCACGCGGGTTTGCGCCTCGATCTGTGTCAACATCGAACGCGCGGTGAGAACGCGGCCGGTGTCTGCCCCTGTTTCCGCGTAGCTTGCCACCTTCTTGAGAGTGCCGACCTTCACTGCCGTTTCGCTCAATTCCTGCTGCTGGCGCACCATGATCGCCTGGAATTGGTGCTGCATCGTCAAACTGGATATTCTGGTCATCTTCCCGGTCCTCAATCGATCATATTGATGAGCGTGTCGTACATTTGCGCAGTGACGCTCACGACGCGGGCGGAGGCGTTGTAGCTGCCCTTCAGCGCCACCATCAGCGCCAGTTCCTCGTCGGTGTTGACGCCGGCAAAGCTGTCGCGCCGCACGACGGAGTCGCTCAGGCGCGCCTTCGCTGCCTGGCTGGCCGTACTCGCGCCGGCAGCGGAGGCACCGACGTCGCCGATCAGGCGGTTGGCGAACGCCGCGATCGTACTTGCGCCGCGACCCGTGAAGTCGACGACCGTGCTCAACTGGCTCACGAAGGCCGTCGTGCCGCGGGTGTCGCCGGCACTCAGCGCCTTGGCACCGACTAATGCCGCAGCGTCGAACCGCGCCAGCGGGACGCGGCTTGGCGTCGCCGCCATCGCCGCCGCGATGCGGCTATCCGCCAAGCCTCCCGCCTGCGCCGAAAGCCCCGACCATTCGGAGAAGCGCAGGCCGGTGCCAAACCGATCGGTAGAGTCCGCAACGATCGTCACCTTCGCCGCGCTTGCCCCCGCCGCGGGTGAGAAGGTCACGTGCCCCTGTCGGTCGAGAGCGAAAGCGCCATGCGCGGCGAGCGGACTGGCGTTCAGTTCGGCCAGCAACGCACCGGTGGTCGGACCGCCCGCGCCGGTCAGGGCATGCCGGGCGAGCACCCTGCCCGCCGTGTCGCGTACTTCCATGCCGACGCTCTCGCCCGGTCCGAAACCATGGGGATCGGTGACGTTGAAGCCGGTTGGTGCCAGCGGTGCCGTACCGCTCCGTATCAGATCGTTCAGGCCGAAGAATTGTGAAAATCCCACGCCGGCGCGGTCGCTACGGTTGCCGGCATCATCCGCTACGACAACACCCTGGGCGGCGTTCGCGGCCGTAAGCGACAGGACGCCGTCGGACATCGTGGCCGTCGCCGCACCTGCCAGGCCGGCGTTGATCGCATCCAGGCCGTCCTGCACCGTGGCACCGGCGCCCAGCCCACCCAGATCGACGCGGGTCTTGCGGATCAATTTGCCGTCGCTCGCCACGACGGCAAAGGTCGTGGCTCCTGTGAAGCCCAGCCTGTCGGTCGTCCGCAGGCCGCTCGGGCGACCCTGAAGCACGGCGGGCGGCGGCACCGCCGACCCGGCATTGGACACCGCGTTCAACGATATCGCCATGCCCGTGAACAGCGTGTTCAACTCGTCGGACAAGCCGGGCAGAACGCTGTCGCGCGCCTCGATAAGCCCGCCCAGCTTTCCGCCGACAGCTGCCGATACGATTTTGTCACCCGTCGCGACCGACCCATTGGCATCGCCGGTCATCAGGCGGACGGCGATCGCTCCGCTCGCATCGGCGCTGTCGAGCAGCCGCATCCGGCGGTCCAGCAACACCGCACCGGTCGCGGTTTCGAGCGTCACGCGACCGTCCGACTGGTCGATGACCTTCAGCTGCACCAGTCCGCTCAATTCCTCTACCGCGATCTGGCGCTGGTCGAGCAGTCCGTTCGCGTTCCCACCGGTCGACGTGCGAAGAGCGATCTCCTCGTTCAAGTCGTGGACCTGACGCACCAGGGCGTTTACCCGCACAATAGAGGCATCGATCGTCGACCGCGTTTCCTCAGCCATAACGGCGAGTTCGCCATCGATCGTTCGCAACGCAGCCATCGCTCCATCAACGGACTGCGTAAAGCCCGCTACGGCCTCGGTCGGGTCCGACATGCCCGTCATCTTGGCGGCGGCGGACGTGACGGCGTTGATTTGCGCCGGCAATCCCGATTGCGCGCCGGGCTTGCCGAACATCGACTGCACCCGATCATGATAGGACGCGAGCAGCGCGTTACGCTGCGCTTCCCCCCCGCGGCTGTAGACGGCGCCCGCCAGGTATCGATCGGCGATGCGCGACGGCTCGCTGATCGATACGCCGGTCGTCCGACCCGCAGTGACAGCGGAAGTCTGCACCGCGCGCTGCCGCGCATAGCCGGGGGTTTGTGCATTGGTAATGTTGTTGGAAACGGACCGCAGCCCGGCCTGCGCGGCGGACAGGCCGGTGAGAGCGCCGTTAAGTATGTGATTCAGAGACACCGGATCGCTCCTTGCTGCGGTGAAGGCGACTGATCCCGAAGGATCAGCGCTTCAGGTTGTTCAGTTCCTGGAGCATGTCGTCGACCGTGGTGATGATCTTGGACGACGCGCTGTACGCACGCTGAAAGCGGATCATGTCGCTGAACTCCGCTGCCAGATCGGTGGTCGATGCCTCCAGTTTACCGCCTGCGACTGCGCCAGCACCGCCTGCCCCCGCGGCGTTGGCGTTCGCTGCGCCGGAATCCTGCGACGCCGCGAAGGCGTCGCCGCCGAGCCGCTGCAGGCCGTCCGGATTGCGGAACGTCGCCAGCGGGAGGCGATAGATGTCGCGGGTCGTACCGTTCTCGTACACCGCGGTCACGACGCCCTGCTTCGAGAAAGCGACGGAGCTGACCTTGCCCAGCATACCACCGTCGATCGCCTTCGAGCCGACGCCGGAAGCGCTGCCGATCTGTGTCCAGCTGTCGTTGGCGCCCTTGTTCACCGACAGCTTGATAGGATCGGTCCCGGCGCCGTTGGTCCACGTCGGCGTCAGGTCCGCGAAAAAGGCCGGGTCGGATGCGGCGAGATCGAGCTTGCCGAAAGAGTCGAAAACGACATTACCCGACGCCAGCACGCCCCCCGGCTGCGTAACGTCGGTGGGAGGGGTGACGTAGATCTCGCCCTTCCAGCTGTTGGCTCCAGTCTTGATGAAGCCGAATGTCACCTGATGCGTGCCGCCCTGAGCGTCGTAGACGTCGATGGGTCGCGAGAATTGCGTCGGCACAGTTCCACGTGCCATTGCACCGCGGGTGTAGGCGGCCGCATTTGGCGCGATCGCCTGACGCGAGTCCAGGTTCATCTGCAAACCGATGCTTCGCGTTGGTTCGGCCGCGCTGCCGAGGCCGCTGACGTTGACCGTCCTCATGCTCTCGATACTGCCGCTATCGACGAACGTACCGTCTTTGGCGAGCGGCCATCCCTGAAGGTAATATCCGCCCTGGTTGAAGAGGTCGCCATTCTTGTCGGGAACGAAGGAGCCGGCGCGGGTGTAGGCGACCTCCTGGCTTCCCGGACGCGGGCGCACGACAAAGAAACCGGAACCCTCGATGCCCAAATCGGTGCTTCGGGTTCCCGAAGTGAGCACGCCTTCCTTTGAGATCAATGCCTGCGAAACCAGGTTCACCGCGCCGGCGGCATAGGTTCCCTTGATGCGGGAACCGGTCACCAGACTGCTGAAATCGGCCTTCGTTCCCTTGTAACCGACCGTGTTGACGTTGTTGATGTTGTCGGCGACCGTCGCCATCGCACCCGATTGGGCGCTCAGCCCGGAAATGCCGGCGTAGAGAGCGGAATAAAGGCTCATACAGTTCCCCGTGTGTTCGTGGGCACCGGTTTTCCGACAACCGGCTTCACCATGCAGGAATTGTAGGAGACGCGATGCACAAGCCCAACATAGGCAAATCATGCCGCGGGTCGCCGAACACCACGTCGCGCCAGCTTCGATCCTATAATAACGTATCGATCACGGGTGGGACGGGAAGAATGCTGCGGATTAGCTTGGCGGACGGCGAACGGATCATCGTCAACGGCGCTGTGCTGCGGTCCGTCGGGCGGAGTTGCTTCGATGTCGAAACGCAAACCGCTCTGCTGCGCGGGCGGGACGTGATGCGGACCGAAGAGGCCGATACGCCTGCGCGCCGGCTCTACTTCGCCTGCATGATGGCCTATATCGAACCGGAGCGAGCGCACTTCCACCGTGTCACCATCGCGGGCTTGGCAGGTGAGTTGTACGCTGTGCTGGCAAGGCCCGACATCCGGCGCTGCTGCTTTTCGGTGATGGAGCACGCCAGCGACACCAAATACTATAAAGCGTTGGTCGAGTGCCGGAAGCTGATCCAGTATGAGGGTGAAATTCTGGGTCGGGTCCGGCAGGATACCGCCGAGGATCCGCTGCCATGATGTCGCTGACCGGGGTCGCCGATGCGTTGCGCGCGTACCCGGTCGGGCTGCGTTACGGACGGGTGGTGTCGATCCAGGGTGCGCTGGTCGCGGTCGAAGGTCTGGCCGGCGCCGCGCGGATCGGCTCGCGGGTGACGAT
Organism: Sphingomonas sp. Leaf231; assembly: GCF_001421995.1. Lineage (GTDB taxonomy): Bacteria > Pseudomonadota > Alphaproteobacteria > Sphingomonadales > Sphingomonadaceae > Sphingomonas. The sequence continues at coordinate 320,295 of NZ_LMLS01000005.1, read as the reverse complement.
CGGCGATGCGGACGACGCGATCGATGCCGAAGTCATCGGTCTGGACCGGGGCATCGCGCAATGTCTGCCCTTCAACGAACCACGGGGACTGGCGTCGGGCGCACGGGCCGTCCTGGCCGCGGGACAATTGACCCTGCGCCCTTCGCCGGCGTGGCTCGGCAGGGTACTCGACGGTCTGGGGCGGCCGATCGATGACCGAGGCCCCTTGCTGCTCGGCCCGACGCCGCTGCCTATCAGGGCCGCTCCACCGCCGGCCGCCCGCCGCGCCCGCGTTGGCGGCCGGCTGGAAACCGGCATCGCCGCCGTCGACATGTTCGCACCATTATGCCTCGGCCAGCGACTTGGTCTTTTTGCGGGCTCGGGGATCGGCAAGTCGACGATGCTGGCGATGCTGGCGAAATGGACCGACTGCGATGTCGCCGTCATCGGTCTGATCGGAGAACGCGGTCGAGAGGTTACCGAGTTCATCGAGGACGATCTCGGCGCGGCGGGACTGTCGCGGAGCGTCGTGGTCGTCGCTACCTCCGACGAAACGGCGCTGATGCGGCGGCAGGCGGCCTGGACGACGCTCGCCATCGCCGAGCATTTTCGCGATCGCAACATGCGGGTCCTCTGTCTGATGGACTCTGTCACCCGCTTCGCTACCGCACAGCGCGAGATCGGCCTGGCCAGTGGCGAACCGCCCGCGACGCGCGGCTATACACCGACCGTCTTCGCCGAATTGCCAAGGCTGCTCGAACGAGCCGGACCGGGCGAGCGGGGTTCCGGATCGATCACCGGCGTCTTCACCGTCCTTGTCGATGGCGACGATCATAACGAACCGATCGCCGACGCCGTACGCGGCACCCTCGACGGCCATGTCGTGCTCAGCCGCCGGATCGCCGAGCGCGGCCGGTATCCTGCGGTGGACGTTCTCGCTTCGCTCTCGCGCATGCTGCCGCATGCCCATGCGCCCGAAGAGGAAATGCTGCGGCTTGCCGCCCGCCGCGAGTTGTCGATCTACCGCGACATGGAAGAGATGATCCGCCTTGGCGCGTATAAGGCGGGCGCCAACCCCGCCATTGATCGTGCGGTCGCAGTGACGCCGGAGATCGAGGTGTTGCTGTCACAGGGCAAGAACGACCGTCGGATCACGGCCGAGGCATTCGCGCGGCTGGATGCAATCCTGAATACTGCGGACAAGGATAAGAGCGATGCCGACACGAACGCCGTATGATGCCCTTGAGCGAATACAGGATCGCGTGGTGGGCGAAATCCAGATCGCAATCGGTGTCGAACTCGATCACCTGACCCGCGCGGTTCAGCACGGCCACGCAATCGACGCCGAAATACTTGCGGCACGGGCCACCAGCATGAACGATCCACTGATCGATGCCGCTCCGTTTTTGCGCGCGACGCGGATGCGGCGCGTCGCGGCGCAGGCCGAACAAGTGGCACTGCACGCAAAAGTCTCGCGTCTGCGGGACGAGGCGATGACCGCCTATTCGGAACTCAGCGCCACGCGGGAGGCGGTAGGCACCTTTAGAACGGAAACCGTGCGTGCCGCCTTGTGCGCCGAACAGGCGATGCTCGACGACCTTTCCGGAACGACCCATCATCGTTCGCGATCACGCTCATGAATGCGCCAGTTACCTCCGTCGCCGGGATCGATGTCCGGACTCCCACTGCGCCGCTGACCACGGCATCGCGCGCGCACTTGTTGTTCCAGCACGTCCGGTCCGCCGCCAACGAGCAACTCTGGCAGGCCGCGATGGGGAGCGATGCAGCGCCCGGCGCGCAAGATACCGGTACGCGTCCCGCCGACGCACCTAATTTTTTCGGGCTGAGCGAACTGCTCGAGCGGGTGGTTCCCGACGCCTTCCCCGCCCGACCGATACCGCAACCGCCGCGCACGCCAAGCGGTGATGGCCCCTCGGACGCTCATGCGCATCGTTCAGAAGGTCCAGCGATGCGGACGGGGTCTTCTCGGCCGTTCGGCGAATTGATCGCCGCCGCGGCCACCCGGACAGGCATACCGCCCGAGGCATTATCGGCCTTGATCGATGCGGAAGCGGCAAAGGACGTCAACGGCGAGTGGCTGCCTTATTCGCGGAACCCGCGCTCCACCGCGGCGGGTCTGGGCCAATTCCTTAACAGAACCTGGCTGGGCGAGGCGCAACGCAGCGGAACCACGTTGAACGCGATCGCACACGCCCAGGGATGGTTGACCGATAGCGGGAGGATCGCCGATTCTTCCCGTTCGGCGGCCCTGGCAATGCGCTATGATCCGCGAACGTCGATCGATGCCATCGCAGATCTGGCTACGTCCAATATCGCGGCGATGCGTAAGGCCGGACTGACGCTGGGTGACACTCCCCGCGACCTGGCGAAGCTCATCTACCTCACGCACCATCTCGGCACCAGTGACTCGATCCGGTTCCTGACCGGTCGATTAGACCCCGATCGTGCCGGAAAATTATTGGCGGCACAGATTGGTTCGGCTGCGGCGGATCGACGCATCAGTCAGGCGGGGAACAGCGTTACTGCCCATCAACGCTGGCTTCTCAGCTACCTGGCAGAGAATATCAGGCCGGAACGATTTGCCGTCGCCGGACGGCAACGAACGTCCTAAACGGGCTGGTAACCAACCCTCTTCATTCCTGTATAGGATGTACAATCCCATAACCGGTCCCGGGAAGGAGGCAAATTCGTCTCCTACGGGGATCTGGATCATGTCTAAGACGACAATAGCCATGGAAACGGCTGTGAGCGCATTGCTCGCCTTGCGAGGCAGTGACGCACCACCCAGCGCGCGCCAACGTCGCGACATCGATCGCATCTTCTTGCGCATCCTGACCCTGCTCGGCCCCCGCATCCGTCACTTCGTCCGTCAGTATGGATTGACGGCGCATCGGGAGGACGCCGAACAGGTCTGCGCCATCGCCCTCCATCGGGCACTGGATAGCTACGATCCGGCCAAGGCTCAATTTACCACCTTCATCAACTGGATGATCCGCGGGGAACTACAAGGACTTCGATTTCGCCTGATGGCGGACCAGCGCCCGTCGGCGCGGAAGGTCTCGGCCACGACGATTTCGTTGGATGCGATGACCTTCGGCGGGGCGGATGAGGACGGGGCCGGGGCAGCGTTTCTCATCGAAGATGCAGAGGCGGTTTACCTGACAGAGGCGAGCGCGTCGTCCTACCTGGCGGACAATGCCATCACGATGTTGCTGGACAGCTATATGGCCAACCTTCGTCGCGCCGGGCTGGAGCAATTGAGCCGGCGCAAGCCGTCAAGACACGCCACGTCTGCCCCGACCGGTCAGCCGCGGCTGAAGATCAATGCCGTCGACCCCGATGAAATCCGCCAGCTTGACGAACGGGTACAGCGCAACCGCGCCCTGGTCGAACAACGCCTGTTCAGCCGTCCGTCGTCGCGTTCAACGGAGCCCGCCGAAGAGCTTACCAAGGAACGCGCACGGCAGATCAGCACGCGGGCTGCCAAAATGATGGTTTCGATCGTCGACAGTGATCCACGTTTCGCGATCATGGCCGCCGCGGCCGGACGGGCGTCTGGCGCTTCACCGCCTCCCACGCTCTCACCGACAACCGTTCGCACGCCCGCCAAACGGCCTGCCCCTCTCGGACCGGGCGGCTCCCATACGGGATCGACCCTGCACTGACAGAAAAGACGCTTTATTCACGTCCGCTTCACTCCTAACCTATAACGTGCCTCGTTTAGGAAAGGAGCGGTATGCTGGACCTCGTTCAGACCATCGACGCGTACCGTCTGCTCGTATTTCCCAACCGGATTCGCGAATGCCGGCGGGCTGCGACGATCGGAACGCTGATGGAGCTTTCCGATCGTGTGCCGAACATCCCGTACATCCGTCTTTCCAAAATAGAGCGCGGCGAGATATTCGCCCGCACGGAAGAGTTGGTCGAGATCGCTGCGGCGTTGCGGGTGTCGCCGCTCGATCTCCTGCATGACGTTACGGATCCGTCGTTCGATATCGCCGACTGGGCGGCGGAAAATGCCGGGTTGATGGCGGTCGATCCGGAAGTCGATCATCAGTCCGTCGCCTTGGCGGCCGCGTTGCGCGTACGCCGCGAAGCCGATTCCGCGATGACGATCGGTGCGATCGAGCGCCTTTATGGAATCGCGCCTGTCGTGCTGTCGCGTATAGAGCACGCCGTGAAGCCGTGGCCGCGGTGGAATACGGACACGATGTCGGCGCTATGCGGCATCTTCGACGTGTCGGACACCGCGGCACTCCACGCAAAGGTCGCCGCTCTGCAACGCGCAGGGCAGCTCGTGGACGCGATAGCCGCCGCCTTCCACCCCCGCGTCCGCATCGGCAAAAGCTCGGCCCGCATCGCGGAACTCCGACGGCAATTGTCAGCCGGCGCATCCAGTCCTCCTGCTCCCAGGGAGGAGCGAAGGTCCAGGGTGCCGGGACCTCCCGCGACGTCCTTGCGGCAACCACGGGTCGTGCCGGTGTTCGGGACGCCGCTCCCAGACGGTTTGATCGCTCGCGTCGCGGTCGATGAGCAGAAGGTGGAAGTGCCCAGCAACGCCGGTCCATCCAGCTACGGTTTGCGAATTTGCCGCCCCACCCTTGGCCTCGGAATGCCTGCGAATGCGATCGTGATCGTCGATCCCGATCGGTTTCCGGGTCCGGGCGGACTGGCGATTGCCGAGGAAGAGAAGGGTTTCCGGTTGGTAGCGGTGTCGGTCAACCGCAACGGAAGGATGGTCGGGTACGTCAGCAATTCCGAACGAGAGGTGAAGCTGGACGACATCGACCCTTCGTCCGTTGCGGCGGTCATCGCAGCCATCCTCTAGCGACGATCATCAGAACCGGTCGTTGAACGATATCGGCGGCGCGATGTCGGCGGGGGTCATGTCGCCCTGAACCCGATAGGTAGAGGCGCGCCGCCCTACCACGCGACGGGCTTCCATCGCCAACGCGGCGATCATCTCGGTCGTGATTTCAAGCTGGCGCTCCAGCATGGCGGCGTTCGCGTTTGCCGCTTCGTTCAACGCCTCGACGAGTTCCAGAAAATCGCGACGCATTTCGTCGTCTTCGAACGTCAGCCATTCCCCCCCATCGCGGGCATGCTGCGCGATCGCGAGTTCCAGCATACCCACGAGGCGCAGCTTGAGCTGAACGAGCTCGCGCAGCTCGTTGTTGCCTGCCCTGCGGCGCAACAACTCGGCTTCGTCCTTCAGGACAACCGTTAGCGATGCCACCAAATCCGCCATCTCGACGATCATCGACCCGACCCTTCCTGTAATGCGACCAGCTGGCGCTCGACGAGCACCGTCAGGCCGATACCGCCGCGTTCGGCCATTGCCTTGCCGAGTTCCTCCGCGAGCACGCCACGGAACATGTCTTCGCCAGACCCGCCGGAAAATTGATCCGGACGCGGTGCGGCCTCCAGCATCGGTTTCATCATCTCGCCAAGGAACATCGCTTCGAATTCCTTCGCGGCGGCACGGGTCGGGCGCGCCGAGGGCGGCGACGCCGGCGCGGTTGGGGTGACAGGCGGAGCGGAAGCCATCATTGCACCTCTATGTCGGCTTGCAGGGCACCGGCAGTGCGCAGCGCCTGAAGAATGCCGATCAGGTCACGCGGACTGACGCCAAGCGTATTCAGACCATTGACGAGATCCTTGAGCGAGGCGTCGCCGCCGATCGTCGCGAGCGCGGCACCGCCACCGTCATCGACGGAGATCGTCGTGCGCGGCACGACCACGGTCTCGCCATTGGAAAACGGTCCCGGCTGGGAAGCGAGCGGCGTTTCGGACACGCTGATCGTCAGCCCACCCTGCGCGATCGCCACCGGGCTGATCCGCACGTCGGCACCCATCACGACCGTGCCCGCCGCTTCGTTGACGACGACACGCGCCATCTGGTCGACGGCCACCGGCAGATTCTCGATCTGGGCGACGATCGCCATGGCCGATTGTCCATTCAGCGGCGGCGTGATCTGCACCGTACTGGGGTCCAGCACCGCCGCGACGTTCGGAACGGCATCGTTGATTGCCGCGGCGATCCGGAATGCTGTCGTGAAATCGGGGTTGCGCAACGCCAGCTTCAGCGTCGGAGCCTGTTGAAGAGCATAGGCCACTTCGCGTTCGACGATCGCGCCCGCCGCGATACGTGCGGAGGTGGGGACCCCGCGCGAGATGCGCGCGGCCTGCCCTTGCGCGCGGAAACCCGACACCGCGACCGGCCCCTGCGCCACCGCGTAGATCTCCCCGTCCAGTCCCCGCAGCGACGTGACGATCAGCGTCCCGCCTTGCAGGCTGGTCGCGTCACCCAGCGATGCGACCTGGACATCGATCCGGCTACCGGAGCGGGCGAAGGCGGGCAGCGTTGCCACCACCGACACGGCTGCCACGTTCTGGGGCCGCATGACGGTGCCGCGGATGTTGACGCCGAGGCGTTCGAGCATCGCCTGCATCGACTCCTCGGTGAACGGCGCATTCCGAACCCGGTCGCCCGTACCGGCAAGGCCGACCACCAAGCCATAACCCACCAGCTGGTTCGGCCGCACGTTCTCGACATCAACGATATCCTTGATGCGCGTCGTGACGCGCGCTGCCGCGGGCGCTGACCAGAGCAGCGGCGGCCCCGCTGCCGAACAGAGTATCGACCCGACCAGCAATGGGCGGGCGATCCGGCGGAAATGGATGATGCCAAGCATGATGTCATTATAGGACGAGGTGTATCCCGCCCCGTCACTCGACCGCTATTTCGCGACGCCGCCGGTTTGCCGGGCCAGCCGCAGAACGTAGCCGATGATCTCCGCGACCGCGGCATAATGCTCGATCGGGATCGGCCGGTCGATCTCGGCGCTGGCATGAAGTGCGCGCGCCAGTGGTGGGCTTTCGACGATCGGCACGCCGGCGGCTTCGGCTAAGGTACGTATCCTCAGCGCCACGGCGTCGGCTCCCTTGGCGACCACGACCGGTGCGGCCATCTCGCCATGGCGATATTCCAGCGCGACCGCATAATGGGTCGGATTGGTGATGATGACCGCCGCCTTCGGCACCGCCGCCATCATGCGCCGTCGCGATCGTTCCTGACCGATGGCCCGCACCCGTGCCTTGATCTTGGGGTCGCCCTCGCTGTCCTTTATCTCGTCGTAGAGTTCCTTGAACGTCATGCGCAGCCGCCGAATGAAGGCGTGCCGCTGATACAGCATGTCCGCCACGGCTAGCACCCCGACCGCGATCGCGATCGCTTTCAGGGCGCGCAGCACAATCTCCTGCGTCGCGCGCGTGAGATGGCCGGGCGACGCGCCGATCAGACCGTCGAAGGCGATCGCGTGCGGCCAAGCGAACCACAAGGCGACACCCGCCACCAGCATGAACTTCGCGATCGTCTTGACGAACTCGATCAAAGCACGCGTGGCGAAAAGACGTTTCCAACCGGCGAAGGGCGATATCTTCGACCATTTCGGGGCGATCCGCGTCCAGTTCAGGCTGGGCGGTCCCTGCGTCACGCCTGCCAGCACCGCACATCCCAGGAGAAGGCCCATCACCGGCCACAGAGACAGCGCGAGATGAGCGGCGACGCCCGTCGCCAACGAGCGAGCGCCCGCCGCATCCATCGTGAAATCGTTTGCGTCTTTCCACAACCGGGTGGAAGCCCGGCCGATCGCCATCGCGGCCGTGCCGCCCAGGCCGCCGACGATGAGCGCGGCCGCCGCGAAGGTCATCGCGTGACGAACCTCTCCGGACGATGGTGCCTCGCCACGGCGATGCGCCTCGTCAAGTCGGCGCTGGGTCGGCTCTTCGGTCTTCTGACCATCGTCAGCCATCGGTCAATGCCACCCGACCTGACGCAGAAAGGCTGCCATCGTATCGGTAAACACCGTGAGCATCGTCCCCATCGTCGTTGCGAACAATGTCAGGCCGAGCAGGATGTTCAGCGGTTGCGCGATGAAGAACACTTGCAGCGCCGGCGCCATTCTGGCCCCAAGGCCCAAAGCGACATTGAACAGAATGCCATAGAGTATCATCGGCGCTGCCAGGCTGATGGCGAGCATGGTCGCCTGCCCGGCCGCCATGAGCGCGAGCGTGGCGAACCCGTCCGCATCCGGCAGCGCACCGATCGGAAAGGCGCGGTACGATGCGATGATCGCCGTTATCCAAAGATGGTGGATATCGAGCGCGAGACAGACGACCGCGGCTGCCGTTGCCGCGAAGCGCGACAGGATCGGAGTCTGCCCGGACTGCGCCGGATCGAAGACCAGTGCCGACGATAGCCCGATCTGCATGCTGGTGATCGCACCTGCCATCGCCGCCGCCTGGAACATCATGCGCACGATCATGCCGATCGCAAGGCCGATCATGATCTCCGCGACGATGATCGCGATGGGCAAGCCGACCGATGCCGTGATCGTGCGGACGGACGGGCCGAGCAGCCCTGACAATCCGATCGCCAGCCCCACCCCGAACAACAGCCGGATACGGCCCGGGATCGCGTCGTCGGAAAAGGCAGGAAGCAGCATCGTCACCGCGCCCACCCGCGCGAATATGATGAGCAGCGTCGTGACGTGAGGCAGGAATGCCGCGAGCACGTCCGGCGGCAGCCCCGCCAAAGCCGTCATCTCGCGATGACCAGATCCGCGATCCGCGCGGTGAACACCGACATGGAGCGGCCGATCATCGGCATCGTCAACAGCAGCACCGCGCCCATCGCCAGGATCTTCGGCACGAATGTCAGGGTCATTTCCTGCACCTGCGTCAGCGCTTGCAACAATCCGATCACAACGCCGACGATCAGCGATGTCAGCAACAATGGGCCGGCGATCGTGCCGACCAGTAGCAGGGCGGCGCGCGCCACCTCCATAGCCTGGGCGGCATCCATGGCGTCAGACCTGCATACGCATGATTTCGTTATATGCGCCGACCATCCGATCGCGCACGGCGACGACCGTGTTCAGCGCGGTTTCCGCCGCTCCGATCGCGGTGACGACGTCGATCAGGTCACCCTGCCCGGCGACCTGCCGCGCACCGGCTGTCTCGGCGCTTTGAAGTTTGGTGGCGGTGTCGGTCACGAGCGACTGAACCATGTTGCTGAAGTCGGACGGATCGCCGTCCGCTGCAGCCATACTCCCTACCGAAGGAGTCGACGTCGTCGCGGCTGCGCGCTGGTAGGCGCTGACGCCGCTGATCATCTCGATTGCCATGGTCCGTTATCCTGTCGTTGTTGTCAGCGCAGCAGATCGACGGTGCGCATGGTCATGCTTCGCGCCGCCTCGATCGCGTTCAGATTGGCTTCGTACGACCGCTGGGCCGCCTTCATGTCCGCGGTCTCGATCAGGCCGTTCACATTGGGTCGCCGAACATAGCCGGCGGCGTCCGCCGCAGGACTCCCGGGATCGTACACGCGCGAGAATGCCGATTTGTCGCCGACGATCGAGCGCACGGCCACCTGTGTAGCGCCGCTCGTGCGATCGACGATCGACCGGAAGGTCGCCACCCGGCGGCGATAGGGATCGCCGCCCGCCGTCCGCCCGAGCGAATCCGAATTCGCCAGGTTTTCCGCAATTACCCGCATCCGCAGCGCCTGCGCGCGCAAACCGGTCGCGGATGTGGCGACAGATGCCTTGAGATCCATGTTGAACCAGTCCCGTGTCTGATCGATAGCCTCTTTATAGGGCAAAAGATGCCGGGCGCGTCGTCCACGCCCGCAGCCATCCTATAATTATGTCGAGCAAGGGAGCTTTCTCGTCATGATCAAGTCCATTCCGGTCGACATCTCCGTCGTGGTCGGCACTGCGGATATCGCCATCCGCGAGGTACTGAAGATGAGCCGCGGCACGATGATCCCGCTGCATTGCCGTCAATCCGAGCCAAGCGGCATCTACGCAGGTGACAACCTCGTGGCGGAAGGACAGGTGCTGATCGAAGGTGATCGGCTGGCGGTTCAATTGACCCGCGTCTTCGCAGCCATGGCTTGACCGCATGGACATTCTTGCGCTGTCCCGTACGCTCGGCGCCCTGCTGGTCGTGCTCGGCATCCTCGCGGGTGCGAGCTGGGCGGTACGGCGCTACGATCTGCGCCTGCCCGGCGCCCGCGGAACCGCCCCCGATCGCCGTCTGGCAGTCGTAGAGCGATTGGCGATCGACACCCGCCATACGCTGATGATCGTCCGCGTGGACCAACTCGATCACGTCTTGTTGCTTGGGCCGAACATGTCGGTGGCCTTGCCGCACATCTGCGCCTCCGGCGCATCGTCGTTGGAGGTCTGACGCGATGATATCCCCGTACCAACATGGTTGGCGCCCCCGCCTGCGCGTAGTGGGCATGCTGCTGCTGGTATCAGCCCTTCTGGTCGCCAACCCGGCCCTTGCCGCCCCGGCCGCAGGCGCAGGCCTCCCCTCCCCATCGGTGTCGGCGCGCGCGATGCAGATGGTGCTGGGACTGACGGTATTAAGCCTCGCGCCGGGCATTCTGATGACGGTGACGTCGTTCACCCGGATCATCGTCGCGCTCTCGCTGCTTCGCACGGGAATCGGCGCGCCTGGCGTGCCGCCGAACCCCGTGATCGTCAGCCTGGCCCTTTTCCTGTCGTTCTTCGTGATGGCGCCGACATTCGAGACGGCGTGGAAGAACGGCGTGCTCCCCTACAATGCCGGCAAGCTCACGGAGCAGCGCGCCATCGACGCAACGACGGCGCCGTTCCGCACCTTCATGCTTCATCACGTTCGCAAAGACGATGTGACCTTGTTCGTCCGCCTTTCACCGCACCCGGCGACCAAGCTGGCAGACATTCCGATGACGACACTGATGCCGGCCTTCATGATTTCGGAACTGCGCCGGGCGTTCGAAATCGGCTTTCTCTTGCTGTTGCCGTTCCTGGTCATCGACCTGGCGGTCGCGGCCGTTCTGATGGCAATGGGAATGATGATGTTGCCACCAGTGACGATTTCGATGCCGATGAAGATCATCTTCTTCGTGCTGGTGGATGGCTGGGCACTTGTCGCCGGCTCGCTGGTAAAAAGCTTTTCGCCGTAGGGCTTGTGGCGATTTACGGCTGACCTTGTCTGTAATTTAAACTGCGGATGGATCGTTTCATACGGACTGATCCCCGACGCGCGAGAATAGAGCCGCACTGCCTGGGCAAACGCACTGCCGCGGGTCGCAGTGAAAGGGACAACCGGCTGTCCGTCGAGGCGTGGTCGTGGATTGCGCGCACGGGCAGGCCGTGCCGTGATCTGCCAGCGCTAGTCGGAACTTGCAGTACGGCGTTCCGGCGGTTTCGCGAATGGCGGGCAGCCGATGTGTTCAAGCGGGTATTCGGTGCCTGCTCAGGGGAGCCCGACATGGATGCGCCATGGTCGATGCCACGATCGTCAAGGTTCATCGGCATGGCCAAGGCGCAAAAGTGGACTCAAAGCCACGCCATCGGTCGCTCGAAAGCCGGCATGAGGACCGATCCTTGCACTCACCGACGCGCTGGGCAATCTTGTTCGCCTTGAACTGCTACCCGGACGGCGCTTGCTGGCGTTCGCGATTGACTGGACGGGCGTGGCACGCCTTGACGTTGACCGGCTGCACCAACATACGCGAATCCTGCCGGGCATCGGCATCGGCATCGGCATCGGCATCGGCATCGGCATCGGCATCGGCATCGGGGCCGCCATAGATCGAATAAAGAGCGATTTGACCAACCAGCGTCGGCGGTCATCAATCGCGAAGCTCGCCGCAGCGAGGAGCCGGTCAGTTTTTCCCCTCCAGATTGCGTTGAAACCCGATGTTCTCCCGCAAGGCAACGATCGTTTGCAGATCGGCGATGCGCTGCGCGTCCCAGCCTTCGGCTTCGAGCCTGCGTAGTTCGTCGGGCAGGAACGACATGTACGCCCCGTGTAGTTCGGCCCACGAAGATACGGTTCGTGGCGAAACGATGGTCGACATCGTACGGAGTTCACCATCACCCGTTGCAGACTTCGGCCAAGCGTTCCTCGTACATCGCTCGGCGATCGTCTGGGACTTGCTTTCCATCAGCTCGCGGTTGGCGCTAACCCGTTCGTTCATCATGGTCACCACCCGATCATAGGACGGTCAACACCGCGCCCCGGTTCCGCGCCTGCAGCCGGTCGGGGGTCCCGAGCGACAGACGAACGTCGATGGGCGTATTATGGAACGAACAACGAACCCTGCGCCACCAGAAAACGTGGCCGCAGCGATAGACATGCTGGAGCGAGGCCAAGGACGTTGATCTCCCCGCACACCCCATTGGCACAGCCAACTGTACACACTGGGGCATCCGGACCGGGGTTAAGCAGTTCGATCAATCACTTAGCTTGAAATTGGCTGGGGCGGCAGGAGTCCCACCCAACCAACACACCAACTAAGTAGTTGATTTTATGACATGCAGGAGGCGCCTGCACATCATAATGCTACAATGCATTGGCACAACGCGCAATCGTCATTTGGCCGGTGCTTGTATCTCACCGCTTTGACGGGCTGGCCCGAAACAGTGAATAAGGTCGACCATTAATCGATGGTCAGCCTGTTTCGCGCCATCACGGCCGCCATGCCCAATCCATCGCGTCGTCCACATGCATATTCGTCGGAAGTCGAAGATGTGTCTTCATCTTGAGACGAAGTTGGCCTGCCCTACCGCCACTGATAAGGTAAACGCTTGGTGCGACTTTCGGTCTTGGCCGATCCGCCGCACGGCTCGATTGCCCTCGGCGTCGATAATGACCGCGAACGGCCTTCTGCGCGACATCGGCTCCCAACCGGCCAATATCGCGGAGCGCATGCACCGCGCGATCGTCGCGTCGTCAAGCTGGAGCCGACCACGTGATGAAGACCCAAAATCAGCCGCTCAGATGCGTCGAGCCGCTTCTCCAAAGCGGACATACATTCATCATATCCATGTCAAGTTTACGTCGGTGCCGCGATTGTGTGAGACGGCCAAGAGGAGACAAATCTCACGTGAAGGTTCAGCGTCGCGGAGAGTATGGAAAGGGACGACAGGCGGCGGCAATCGTTGAGTCTGGCGGAGCATAGGCCACCAAGGCTCACGCGCTCACCGGCATCATTTACCACTCCGATGCACTGGCTCGTCAGCAAGCCGCATAAACGGCTTGCAGGCCAAACCCATATCATCGCTGAGAGGCGCGTCCGCCGCTCAACGGTAGGCGGCAAGGGTCAGGCCGCCTACTGCTCGCAACATGCCAGCCTGCGCGACCAAGACGTCGGCCCGCGCGCGCGCCACATCAAGCTGCGCACCGCGATAGCTCTGATCCGCGATCAGGATATCCACCGTCGAGCGCAACCCGAAGCCATATTCTGCGCGCACGCCACGAAGCGCGAGGTCAGCGGCCTTCAGCCCTGCGACCCCCGCCTCCAGCCGCGTTCGGGCAGCGATCAGCGCTGCCCAGGCTGCATCCGTCCCGCGCTCCGCCTCGCGCGTCGCGGCATCGACGGCGAAGCGGTCCGCACGCCAATTCGCCCGCGCCTCCCTCACGCGCGAACCGACGAAGCCGCCGGTCAGCAGCGGGATTCGCAGCGTCAACCCGGCATTGCCTGCGAGCGGGAACCCGCCCCCCGCATCGCCGATCCGCGTTCCGCGCCCATATCCGCCAGAGGCGTCCAGTGCTGGCGCCCCTTCCGCCCGTGCGGCATCGATCCGCTCAGCACTGGCGCCGAGTGCGCGACGCCGCGCCAGCAGCAAGTGATTGTTCTCCGCCGCCGCGCCGCGCGCGTCGCTGAGCGTGCGCGGAAGGTCTGGCCCGGTGCCGTCGGCAGGCGCCGTCAGCGCGCCCGCCGCGCGCCCGACGATCGCGCGATAGCCGGCCTGGGTGGTCGCCAGTGCTCCTTCGGCATCGGCGAGGTTCGCGGCGACGCTCGCGCGCTGCGCCTCCAGCTGCGACACGTCGGTCAGTGTCGACTGGCCGAGCCCGAAGCGCGCGCGCGCCTCCTCGACCTGCTGATCGAGCCGCTGGATCCCTACGCGCGCGACCTCCACCGACTGCTGGTTGAAAAGCAGGGCGGCATAGACCTCCACCACCTGTTCCAGCACCGCCTGTTCCGTATCTCTCAGCCACTCGCGCCCGGCCGCGACGTCATCGCTGGCGGCGCGCACCGCCGAGGGGACGCGTCCGCCGGTCCAGATCGGCAGCGTCGCCGCCACGACACCCGTTGCGGCTCGGCCATAGCCGAGGTCGTCATACCCCGCACCCCCCGTCGCCGCGGCGGTGAGGCGACCAGCGGCACGCGCCTGTTCGGGGGCTTCAGCCAGCGCCTCCTGGCGGGCGCGAGCCGCGGCGAGCGCGGGATTGCTCGCCCACGCCTCCGCCAGCGCCTCGCGCAGCGTTTCGCCCGAGGCCGGCGCGGCAAGCGTCAGCGCGGCCGTCAGCAGCAGCACGCGCTTAGTCATGGCGCAGCGCCCAGGCGGGCGCCGCGCGGCTGGCGCGCAGCGATTGGCCGAGCACGGTCAGCACCGCGATGACGATCGCCAGCGCGCTCGCCCCGAGGAAGTACACCGGCGAGAGCGTCACGGCATCACTGAACCCCGCCAGCCACGTCCGCATCGCGAAATAGGCGAGCGGCCAGGCGACGAGGTTGGCGATCAGCACCGGACGCAGGAACTGCCCGACCAGGAGCTTGACGATGTCCTCTGATGACGCGCCCAGCGTCTTACGAATACCGATCTCCTTCGTTCGGCGCGCGGTGTTGAAGGAGGCGAGTCCCCATAAGCCGACGCACCCGATCAGCACCGCCAACCCCGCACCGATCGCGAAAAGGTGAGTGGCGCGATCGTCGGCTTCGTAGAAATCGGCGAGTCGCTGGTCGGCAGTCTTGAGCGCCAGCGGCACCTGAGGCGCCATCCGCTGCCAAAGGTCCGCCACCCCTTTTATAGCGCTGCGCGGGTCGCCTGCGATGCGAATCGTCGCGACCGACGTGCTGACTGTCTCCGGCTTGCGCGTGTAGATGTAATAAGTGGGCGCGATCGGGTTGCGCGGCGTGTCGAAACGCATGTCATAGACCACGCCGATGATGGTGCGCGGGCGATCACCACCCAGCGTCTTTCCGATCGCCTCCTGCGGCGTCTTGAACCGCAGCGTGGACACTGCCCGGCGATTGATCACGATATTCGCGCCATCCGTGCCCTTGCGGCCGGTCGTGTCGTCGCCGCCATGGACTTCGTCGAACCAGCGCCCGGCGAGCAACCTCGAGCCATGGGTCTCGAAGAAGCGTGGGCTTACCAGAACCCAGGTGAGCGACGGCCCCGGCCCGGCCACGCCGGGCAGCGGCACGTTGGTGTTGTTGCTTTCCCCGCTGCCTCCAACCGCGGCGTTGGCGATGGTGGCGTCCGTCACCTGCGGCAAGGCGCGGATCGCGGCGAGGATTGTATTCTTGCGATCGACCGGCACGGCCGGGTCAGACAATGAGGTCAGTACGAGCAGTGAAGCGCGCTGGAAGCCGAGGTCGGTGGAGCGGACGTGCCGCGTCTGCGCAACCAGCACCGCCGTGCCGATCATGAAGGCGATGGCAAGTCCGAACTGCCCGATCACCAGCAACTCGCGGACGCGGGTGCCCGCCCGCCCCCCGCCCGGTGAGCGTGACGAGGCCAGAACCGCCGCGGCAGGGAAGCGCGCAAGCATCAGCGCGGGATAGACCCCTGCCAGCACGCCGACGACGATGGCGAGCACTGCCAGCGCCGGGACGATCACGCCGTAGGGGATCGTCAGCGACAGGCCGCCCGCGGCATTGACCAGTGGCAGCCCCAGTTCCGCGAGGATCAGCCCGACGAGCGCGGCGATCGCCACGGTCAGTACCGCCTCGCCGAGGAATTGCCGCACCAGCGCACCACGGTCGGCGCCCAGCACCTTGCGCATCGCCACTTCACGGGCGCGCAGCCCGGCACGGGCGGTGGCGAGATTGACGTAATTGACCACCGCGATCAGCAGCGTCAGCACGCCGACCAGCCCCAATGTAACGACGGTCAGTTTGCGGCTCCCGCCATCGCTGCCCTCGGGCGTCAGGTGCAGATCGGTCAGCGGCAGCAGCTTGAGTTGCTGGGTGTCCGATGGCTTGGTTCCCGGCTCCGCCATCTCCTTCCCCCGCCGGTCGACGAAGGCGGGCAGCTTGCCCTCGAATGCCCGCGCGGCGGACGGTGTGTCGAAGCGAACCAGGGTGCGCAGCGACGCGCTGCCCCAGTGATGCCAATACTTGTTCGCCATGTCGTGGGTGAGCGGCACCAGCACCGACAGCTTGAAGTCGCTGTTCTTGGGCAGGTTGCGAAACACGGCGCTCACGCGATAGGTACGGACCTTGTCCATCGACAGCACCAGCGTCTGCCCGATCGGATCGCGATCGCCGAAATAGGCGCGCGCGGTCGTTTCGTCGATCGCGGCGTTCCCCGGCTGCGCCAACGCGGACGCATGATCGCCAGATACCAGCGGCAGCGGCATCACCTTGAAGAAACTTGGGTCGACCTGCGCCGCATCCACAGTTGTCGCGCGGCCGTCGGCGAGGATCGCACCTCCCTTGTCGCCGCCATTGATCTGGACGCCGAGGATGCCGGGAAAATCCTGTCGCATCTCGTCGAGCAATCCGCCCATCGTCCAGGGATAGGGGCCGTTCGCCGGACTCTCTGGGATGGTCCATACCGTTTGCACAACATAGACCTTATCGTGGCCGGGCAGCCACTTCTCGAAACCGGTCTCGAACCGCACGTAAAGCCCGAGCACGAGGAACACCGCGATTCCGATGGCAAGGCCGCCAATGTTGAACGCGGCGTAGAGCCGGTGTCGCACCAGCGCGCGGTAAAAGGAGGTGAAGGCGGAGGCGTTCATTGGACGGGCTCCCTTCAGATCGCGCGCGCGGCGGAGGCGACGATGCGGCCGTCGAGCATGTCGATGCGGCGCTTCGCCATGTCGGCGTGGCTGGGCGAGTGCGTGACCATCACGATCGTCGTGCCGGCGTCGTTCAGGCCGGTGAGTATGTTCATCACCTGCTCCCCATTTGCGAGGTCGAGGTTGCCGGTCGGTTCGTCCGCGAGGATCAGCTTCGGCTCGCCGACGATCGCGCGGGCGATGGCGGCACGCTGCTGCTGACCGCCGGACAATTGATGCGGAAAGTGGCGGGCGCGATGCGCGATGCCGACCTTGTCCATCGCCGCGGCAACGCGCGTGCGCCGATCCGACACATCGCTGCGATAGGCGAGGCCGAGCGCGACATTCTCCTCGATCGTCAGCTCATCGATCAGGTTGAAACTCTGGAACACGAAGCCCAGCGTCGTGCCGCGGAACCGTGCGAGGGCCTTTTCGTCCAGGGTCGCGAGATCTTGGTCGCCGAACAGGTAGCGGCCCGCGCTCGGCCGATCGACCGTGCCCAACGTATTGAGCAGGGTCGACTTGCCGCAGCCGGAAGGGCCCATGATGGCGAGGAACTCGCCGCGTGCGACGTGCAGGTCGATGTCGGCCAGCGCGATGGTCTCGACCTCGTCGGAGACATAGTGGCGCTGGATGTTCTCCATGCGGATCATGTGCTTGGCTCCCCTATCGAATGTTCAGGATGTCGCCCTTCACGGACGAGGTGTTGCTGGTGACGATGCGCTCGCCGGGATTGAGGCCGGACACGATTTCCACCTGTTCGGGATTGCGGCGACCGGTCCTGACGGCGCGGCGGCGGGCATGCGCGCCGTCCGCGTCGAGAACGAAGGCCGAGTTTCCGCCTCCCGACTCCAGCCAGCCGCCGACCGGCGCCACGACCGCGTTGCTCGCTGCGCCGAGCGTGATGCGCAGGTCGAGTGTTTGACCGCGGTTGAGCCCGGCGCGCGGCGCGCGGTCGAAGGTCAGTTCGACGCGGAAGCGGCCTTCCTTTACCGCCGGCAGCACCTTGGAAACGGTCAGCAAGACGCCGTCTGCGGTCCTGGCTTTCTGCCCGACTGCAACGCGGCCAAGGAAGAATTCGTCGACGTCTGCTTCAAGCTTCCATGAGCCTTCGCTGTCGACCTGCCCAGCCGGATCGCCAGGCTTCAGCGTCTGGCCGGGCTGCAACGTGAAGTTGGTGAGCCGCCCGCCTGCAGGCGCGCGGACCGTCAGCGTCGACAGCCCGGCGCGCACCGCGCTCAGATTGCCTGCGAGCCGGCTCTGCGTCTCCTCCAGCCGCGCCGATTGCGTCGAGGTAATGCGGGCCTCGGTGGCGCGCCCGTTGCGGAGCTGCGCCAGACGCCGCTCCTGATAGGCCGCTTCCTCCTCAAAGCTCTTCACTCCTGCGTCCGAAAGGAACCCTTTGTCGTGAAGCTGCTGGCGGATGCCGAGGTCGCGGCGCGCCTTGATGAGGTCATATTCGGCCTGCGACACCTGCGCGGCGCGGTCGAGCCGGTTGCGCTCGATCCCCAGGCCTTCGCTGGCGATGCCGCCGAGCTGGCTGGCGATCTGCGCCTCGCGCGTCAGCACGTCCAGTTTGAGCGTCGGATTGGCCAGCGTCGCGAGCGGCTGCCCCTCCACCACCATCGCGCCGTCCTGCGCCAGCATTTGCTCCACTTGCCCACCCGACAGGACGCCGACCAAAGTGGTCAACCGGGGGGCGACCTTGGCGCGCACCGGAAGATAATCGTCAAACGCGGCGCGCGTGACCTCGCCGGTGTCGACGTCCCTCGCCGAGATGTCGGTCGATCCGGCCGCCGGCAGCATCCACCACGCCGCCACGGCGACGAGCGCGACCGCCACCACGATCAGCAAGCCACGCTGCCGCCACCACCGCTTCGGCTTCTGTGCTACGCGCCGGTCCATTGCAGCACCGGAACCCGTGCCGGACGGGGCACTTGCGCCCATCTTCTGTTCGGTCATCATGGTCGTAGTGTCGCGCAGGTCGAGCAAAAACCCTAAGTCACTATGAACGCAGGATTCTCTTCAAAGGACGTGGATAGTGTCCGTCCGAATTCGGACACGGTGTTCGGAAATGGACACCCGAGCGACGCGTCAAGCGGGCTCTCTATCCTGCTCGTCGACGACAACCGCCATGTCGCCGAATCGCTCGGAGTGGCGATGCGACTCGCGGGGCACCGGCTCGCGCATGCCGAGGGGCCGGAGGCGGCGTTGTCGCTGCTGGCGTCGCAGCGATTCGACGCGATCCTGCTCGACCTCAATTATTCGCTGGGCCAGACAGACGGCGCGGAGGGGCTGGCGCTTCTCGCGCGCCTCCACGTCGAAGATCCCGCCGCGCGCATCGTGGTCATCACGGCACACAGCGGCATAAGGATCGCGGTAGCGGCGATGCGCGCGGGTGCCAGCGACTTCGTGATGAAGCCGTGGCGCAACGCCGACCTCATCGCCGCGCTGGAGCGGGTTGCGCGGCAGACCGGTCCGGCCCCGACGCTCGCGCCGGTGGCGATGACAGATCAGCCGGCTCGCCTGATCGGCGAGAGCGACGCGATCGCCCGAGTCCGCTCCCTGATTGGACGCATCGGCCCGACCCCCGCAGGGGTCGTGGTAAGCGGTTCCTCGGGCAGCGGGCGCAGCCTCGTCGCCGCCGCGCTCCACGCCGCCTCGCCGCAAGCCGCCGAGCCGCTGACGATTGTCGACCTGCGCGACGCGGCGTCATGGTCGGGGATCGCGGCGGCGCGCAGCGCGCTGCTGCTGCGGCATCCCGACCGGATGGGAGAGGTCGAGCAGGACCGCCTGCGTCACTTGTTGCCCGCTGCGGCGCGCTGCATCTCGATCGCGGACCGTCCCGCTGCGATCGCGCCCGCGCTCGCCCGGCGCATCGCCACGGTCGAAATCGCGGTCCCGCCGCTCGCCGCGCGCGGCGACGACGTGCTGATCCTCGCGCGCCACTTCCTCCGCCTCGCCGCTAAGCGCTACGGCCGTTCGGGCGTGCGCCTCTCCCCAGCCGCGGAAACCGCGCTCCGTACCGCGGATTGGCCCGACGAGGTGCGCGGGCTCGCTGCCGCAATCGAGCGCGCGGTGCTGCTTGGCGAGGGCGACACGATCCACGCCGACGATCTAGTCGCCACGTCTGCCCCGACCGCGCTTCCCGCACCTGCGGCGCGCTTCGACCTCGACGAAAACGAGCGCGCAATGATCGAGGCGGCCTTGCGCGAACATCGCCACAACGTCTCGCACGCTGCCGCCGCTCTGGGGCTGAGCCGCGGCGCGCTTTACCGCCGCATGGCGCGCCATGGCCTTTGAGGGGCGTAGCCTCACGACGATCGCATCGGGGCTGGGACTGGCGATCGGCGGCGGGTTGCTGGTGCTGGCGTGGCAGGCGGGGCTTTGGGCCTCGACCGCGGGGGCGCTGCTGGTCGTGCTGTGGGTCGTGGCGGCGAGCGGATGGGCAGCGATGCACCGTCCACCGGCGAAGGCCGCTATCCCCGCGGAACCGCTTGATCCCTTGTCCGTCCGCCTCCTGCTCGACCAAGTCCCTGTGCCGCTGGTGCGGGTCGATGCGGGCGACGCGCGTGCGATCAATCGTGCCGCCCGCACCTTGTTTGCGACTGACGAGCGCATTCTGCCCGTGCCGCCAGCGCTCGCCGAACCCGCGGCGCGCACCGTGCGCCACGAGGGTCGCGGGTTGCGGATCGACGCGGTCGAGGGGCGGCGCGGCGATCGGCTTCTGGCGTTGATCGACGTCGAGGCGGAGGAGCGCGCCGCACAGGATCGTGCGGCCGACGAGATGATCGACATCCTAGGGCACGAACTTCTCAACGGCCTGTCGCCGATCGTCTCGCTGGCTGACAGCGCGATAACCGCCGCGGCAGCGGGGCACCCGTCGCTGCCGGAGATCCTCGCGACTCTCGCCCGCCGGATCGAGGGGCTGGAAGCGTTCACCCGCGGCTATCGCGATCTCGCACGCCTCCCTGCTCCCGATCGCGGACCGGTGTCTCTCCCTGAATTCGGCGAGGATCTCGCGCGGTTGTTCGCGGCGCGCTTCGGCCCGGACGTGACACTGACCTGCGCGATTTTGGACGCGGCTACAGCAGACGTGGATCGCGACCAGTTGACGCAGGCGGTCTGGGCCCTGCTGCAGAACGGCGCCGAGGCGGCGGGCAAGGATGGTAGCGTCACGCTGTCGATCACGCACACGCCGAGGGTGCTGACGATCCTGGTCGGCGACAGCGGCGCCGGAGTCGCGCCCGACGCCCGCACCCGAATCTTCCGTCCCTTCCACACCAGCAAGCCCGATGGTTCGGGGATCGGTCTCACCCTCGCACGTCGCATTGCGCGTGCTCACGGCGGCGACGTAACGCTGGACAATGGCCGCACGACGCGCTTTCGGCTGATCGCCCCGTTCTAGTTCAGGACAGACGTTAAAGAACCTGAACTGTGTGCGGGAGCTAGAGCTACCAGAGAGGGTCGGTCGTAGGCCCCTTTTTGTGTTCAAACTTGCGAGGTTCTGCCCCAGATATGATGCGTCACCTTTGAACGGACGATTTGCGGAGCGAAGGTTCGCTCTTCCGGCCGATGCTGACGAGCGGTCGGCGCTGGCTGACAGCCAATGAAAACTACCGTCGAGTGAACCCAGTTTCGGTCATTCGGCGCGGCCTTTCCATATCCCAACTCCTGCCGTTCGTTCAGCTAGCAACAAGTGTTCCGTTCACGGCCGCACCGATTGCCCGAACTTCCGGCATTGGGGGCTTATGGACAGTCCACTTTCGCTTTGCGGCCACGCTATACGCACGTCCTTGCAAGCGGATTTGATCGTCCCAGGGGCGGCCTGGTCCGAGGTTTCAATCTCAAAGAAGCTCCTATCGACCGCTCGGATGATCAACCACTTTTAGGTTGCGTCATCGGAAAGCGCGCTCACGAAATCGCCAAACTACCTGCCCGGCGGTCTATTGAGCTATGGCTACGAAGGGGACCGATGACTTGACAGCCGCTTCGTTCGTTTGGAGGTCCACCAGGAAGGTCAACAGGGACAAGGTCTCGAGCGTACGATCGCCTTCGGCGACGCGGCCTGCCGGACTGACGTAGAACCTGCTTCCTTGAAACGAGGTGGAGACGACGCTGTCCGGCGGAGCGGACTTCGAGCATGCCAGCCTTAAATCGAACAGCCGGGGTGTGGCAGGTGCTGCCGTTGTGCCGTCGCAGTGTTTCCTCTGGTTGCGATGGTTCCGCGCATGAGCTTCGCCGAGATACTGGTATATGCCAAAGACGGATCTCATGATGATGCCGGTGGGGCCGGCTTGAACCTGCCCCAGGACCTTCTTGGTCGTCGGCCGCGGAGGCGCCGGTTTCTCCGAGCAGGCCCTCTCCAAGTGCACACCCGTGATTTCAACATCGCCTTTGGCGGCCACCTCCACCATGACGTCGGTGGCGCTCACTGACGTGATCGACTTGACGTACTTGCCCTCACCGACGCCGTCCTTCGTCAGGCTTAGCGCATCCTTTCCACTCATCCGAAGCCTAGCGTAGGGCTTTTCGGCTCCCGGTTGGATATCGAACGCCGTCGCTTGTTCGAGAGCCTCTAGGAAGAGCTCGTCCTCCTTCTCGTCGTTTCCGCCGTTGAGCACGACATCCCCGTTCTGGCAGACCACTCCGCCGATGGTCAGGCTGAGAACGACCTGCCGTGACCAACCCTGGCTCAAAAGAAGGTCTATAGTACTGGGTGAAAGAGGTCGCGATATGCCCAGGACGAATTCTTTGGTCGCCAACGGGGTGATGGAGACGGTCGGATTTCTCGAGGAGAAGCTAACCTCCGGGGAGATCGAGTCCTCGCCGCCGGCTATGATATTTGTGAAGGGCAGCTTGAGCGTGGCGCCTGTCCTAAGTCCGCCCTGCACGCTGGATATCGTGGAGAACTGCAGCGGCTGTCGTTCGGAGGCCCTCAGAATGTTTATGACGGTAACTTCGTCGCGAGATTTGGCAAAAGCTTTGTTGTAGTCGACGGCCGCCTTGCCTGTCGGCTGGAGTGTTCCACATGCACCCAGCGCTATTGGCAGCCAAATTATAGCAGCGTTGCGTTGCATCCTGATATATCGCCGTTTCAAACGTCTTCTCCTCAAGAGATACGCGCGCAACAGGCTCTAAAGCGTCATAAGTCTGATCGACAATGGCGATAAATCAAGCGAAAAGTACTACGGTCAGGACCCATTGATGTGAGCGCCGCGATCTGATTCAGGCCCCGTGAGGAGAGCGTGGATGAGCGACCTGTACTGGTTGACGGATGAGCAGATGGCGCGCCTGCAGCCGTACTTCCCCAAGAGCCATGGCAAGCCGCGGGTCGATGACCGACGGGTGCTGAGTGGCATCGTCTTCGTCAATCGCAACGGACTGCGCTGGTGTGATGCACCGAGCGCGTATGGTCCGCACAAGACGCTGTACAACCGGTGGAAGCGCTGGGGTGAACGGGGCGTTTTCCTGCGCATGATGGAGGGTCTGGCGTCAGCGGAGGCCGTGCCGAAAACAGTCATGATCGACGCGACTTACCTGAAGGCACACCGCACGGCATCGAGCCTGCGGGTTAAAAAGGGGATCTCGGCCGCCTGATCGGCCGCACGAAAGGCGGTATGAACACCAAGTTGCATGCCGTCAGCGATGCGGATGGGCGGCCCTTGAGCTTCTTCATGACCGCCGGGCAGGTCAGCGACTACACCGGCGCGGCAGCTCTGCTCGACGATCTGCCAAAGGCGCAATGGCTGCTTGGTGATCGCGGTTATGATGCGGATTGGTTCAGGGACGCCCTGGAAGCCAAGGGCATCCAGCCCTGCATCCCGGGCCGTAGATCGCGCAACGAGCCGGTCAGGTACGACAAGCGGCGCTACCGGCGCCGCAGCCGCATCGAGATCATGTTCGGCCGCCTGAAAGATTGGCGCCGCGTCGCCACACGCTACGACCGATGCCCAACGGTCTTCCTCTCCGCCGTCGCCCTCGCGGCCACAGTCATCTTCTGGCTATGACCAATGAGTCCTGACCCTAGCCATCGAAGCGCCTCGTCTCGAGGTGCGGGTCCGCGGCATTTTTGGGAAGGACGAGGTCGTCGATCTCCTCGACAGTGGCGAGGCGAGCCTCGCACTCAGCGTTCCCGTCCACGCCTCGGCACGCATCCTGACACGCCCGCTGCTTCGGGAAGGTTTCGTCTGCATCGCCCGGCCCGGGCATCCGGCCTTTGCGAACGAGGCCGACGTCGCGGCGTTCGCGGCGGCGCCCCATCTCCTGGTATCGCCCGAGGGGGATCGTGCGGGGCTGGTCGACCGCAAGCTTGCGGCACTTGGGCTGGCACGCCGTGTCGTGCTGAGCTTGCCGCAGTTTCTGGTCGCGCCGTTCGTCGTCGCTGACACCGACCTGATCGCGACGCTTGCCGCGCGCGTCGCCCGGCGGTTCGCTGCGGCCAATCTGGGTATTGTCGTGCATGAGCCGCCGGTTGCGTTGCCGGACTGGCCGCTGGCGATGATGTGGCATCGGCGGGTAAATGACCATCCCGCTACGGTCTGGCTTCGCGACTGCATTGCCGGGATCGCCGCGTCGGCCTGACGCCATCGTCCTCGCTGATAACGGCGTATCAACTTTGGCGATTTCCCGCAGCGCCCCAGTTCCGCTCTACCTGCGGCACAGAAGCAATGGGATGCTGACATGCGTGTATTGGTAACGGGTGCTACGGGATTGATCGGCGGGGCGGTCGCACGTCGATTGGCGGTGGCGAAGCATGACGTGGTCGGGCTTGCGCGTTCGGAGGCGAGCGCGGTCAGGCTGACCGACATGGGCTATCAGGCGGTCCAAGGCGACCTGGGCGATGCGGTCAGCATCGCCAACGCTGTCCAGAGCGTCGATGCGGTCGTCCATGCCGCGTCGCCGAACGACCAGAACAGCGCGGCTTATGACGAAGCGGCGACCCGCGCGATCATCGATGCGCTGCGCGGCACGTCAAGGCGCTTTGTCTATACGAGCGGCTGTTTCCTGTACGGCGCCACCGGCGATAGGCCCGCAACGGAGGATAGCCCGCTCAATCCGCTGGAAATGGTGCGCTTTCGCCAGGCGCTCGAAGCGGAGATCCTCGGCGCCGCGGCCGATGGCGTTCACAGCATCATCATCCGTCCCGCCTGGGTCTACGGCAACCACGCCTGGACCACGATGATGATGTACGGCTCGGCGCAGGAACATGGCGCTGCGCGGTACGTCGGCAACGGGCGGAACCGCTGGACATGCGTGCATGTCGACGATCTCGCCGATCTGTATCTGCTCGCGCTCGAGAAGGCGCCGGCGGCCTCGATCTTCAACGGCGCGCAAGGCGCCGCTATCCCGCTGATCGACATCGCACGCGCCGCCAGCGAGGGGGCGGGCGCCGCGGGCCGGGTGGCGGAGTGGCCACTGGAAGAGGCTCGGCAGGCGCTCGGGGGCTTCGCGGATGCGATCGCGTGCGACCAGCTGGTGTCGGGCGAACGCGCCGAACGCACGCTTGGTTGGCGTCCGTCGCGGCATTCGATCCTCGATGAACTGCGCTCCTACGCCGCGCCAGCCGTCTGACCGCACGTCGTTGCGATGATCGGGTCGTCTCGATCGCAGACAGCCGTTCACCTCGACACCAGTCCAGGCAGACCGAAAGTCCGCCCGGACTGGTAGCGTGACGCGGCTACATGCCGGCTGCGGTCGGGCGGACGATGACCTCGTTGATATCCACCCCGTCCGGCTGTTCCAGGGCGTAGCGGATCGCCCGCGCGATCGCGTCGGGGGTGAGCGACTTCTGCCGCCACGTCGTCAGTGCAGAGGCGATCGCCGGGTCCGTGATGTCGTTGCCCAGTTCGGTCGCCACGACCCCAGGGGATATGATCGTCGTGCGGATGTCGTCATGCTCCTGACGCAACCCTTCGGTGATCGCCCAGACCGCATATTTGGTGGCGCAGTAGACGGCGGCGCTCGGCATCACGAAATGCGCCGCGATCGATGCCACGTTCACAACGTGACCCGCCTTCTGGGCGATGAACCGGGGCAACACGGCCGCGATCCCGTTCAGCACGCCGTGAACATTGACGTCGAACATCCGCGTCCACTCGTCCTGCTTCAGCGCGGCGAGCGGCGACAACGGCATCACGCCGGCATTGTTGATCAGCACGTCCACACGCCCGAACCGCGCTTCCGCGGCGTCGGCGAAGGTGGCGAAGCTCGCCGCGTCAGTCACGTCCAGCACGTGCCACGCGACATTCGCGCCCAATTCTGCCGCCAGCGCCTCGAGCCGCCCGGTCCTGCGCGCGCCGATGAAGAGGCGCGCGCCCCTGCCCGCCAGTTCCCGCACGGTGGCCTCGCCGATACCGCTGGACGCGCCGCTGATCAGCACGGTCTTGTCGATGACGTCGTTCATGATGAGTCCTCTCCTGTGGCCATGAAGGCTGGGCACAGATGGAACCGATCCACCGGCCGGCGTAAGACCGATCCGCCGCGATCCTTGCACGATTCTCCGGAACAAGGTGCGCCACGCTTGCCGAGGCCCGTAACAGCGGACACAGACCCTCAATGAGCACGATCGCAGATCTGGCCGCGCTGGCTGCACACCACATTCCGCGAACCGGTTTGGTGAGCACGGCAATAGATCGGCTGTCGCTTTTTCGGGCCGACGAACCAACCGTGCCCCTGCCCGCCGTCTACGATGCGTCGCTTTGCATAATCGCGCAGGGCGCCAAACGGGTCTCGCTCGGCGGACAAAGCCTTCTCTACGATGCCGCGCATTACCTGCTGGTCTCGGTCGACCTGCCGCTCGTCGGACACGTCATCCAGGCCGAGCGGGACGCTCCGTACCTTTGCTGCAAGATCGACATCGACCAGGCGGTGCTGGCGGACCTCATCCTGGCCGAAGGCGCCCGGGCACCCAAGGCCGATCTGCCGGCCCTTGCGGTATATCGCAGCGACGACGATCTGGTCGACGCGGCGTGCCGGCTGGTGCGTTTGCTGGACCAGCCCGACAGCCTTGCCGCGCTCGCGCCGCTGATCGAGCGGGAGATCCTGTATCGTTTGCTCAAGGGTCCCCACGGGCCCGCGCTTCGCTACATGGCGGTCGCCGACAGCCACCTCAATCAGGTCAGCCGCGCCATCGCGACGATCCGCAAAGGGTTCGACCGGCCGCTCCGTATCGGGGACATCGCCACTGCCGCGGGCATGAGCCCGTCATCCCTGCACGAACACTTCAAGGCTGTTACGAGAATGACGCCGCTCGAGTATCAGAAACAGCTGCGCCTGCAGGAGGCACGGCGCCTGATGCTGTCGGAAGGCACCACTGCGAGCGGCGCGGGTTTTGCCGTCGGCTACGAAAGCCCGTCCCAGTTCAACCGCGAATATGCGCGCCTGTTTGGCGCACCGCCCCGTCGTGACATCGAACAGCTGCAGCGCAGCGGCAATCTGCTGACGCCGGTGTAGTCCCGCTTATTTCCGACTCGACCCAAAGCCGGTCGTTCGAGCGCGCGCTCCCGCTGCCCGAAACCTGCCACTCGTTCATGTGAGCGGACCGACCGCTTTGACGAGCTCTGACGGACGCGGCGAATGGCTGGGATTGGGGACATTGCCGTCAGGCAGCTATCGGGTGCCTCGGTGCGGATAGCTGTAGGCGCTTGCACACGTAGCGTCGCCTGCTCGCAAACAGGGCCATTTTCTGCTCGCATTGACTGACAGCCGGTACGTTACGCTGCTCACGCTATGTGACAATGTACTCGCCATCATCCGCGTCCGCTCGCAAACGGCGGTGTCCTGCTCACATTGATAACCTGCCGGCCAGCGCGCTTGGATCGTCGATCCGATGTCACGGCAAGCGTTCCAATTTCCTCAGTTGATCCGCTGCCGCGTTCCCCCACTCGGTGTTCCCGATTTGCTCGGTCAGGCGGTCGAGATAGTCGGAGAGCTGGGCAGCCTCATCTGCGCGCGCTTCGTCATTCGCGACCAAGCGCGCTTCTTCCCTTGCGACCCGCGCGAACATTTCCGGCGAGATCGTCCGGCTCGCGACGTCGAACAGCCCCAGCCAGCTTTGCTCGAAGCTGACCGTCTGCCATTGGTTCAGGAAGAACCAGATGCCGAAGCGCAATGCTTCCACACCCAGAAAGCCTGTCCGCGCGGCATAGGCCGGAAAGACCTTCTCAGCCGCGAAGCCGTCGTGCTCCTGATCGACGGTCCGAAACCAGACCCGCAAGGCGGCTGCGCTCCTATCATCCAGCGTCGCGAGCGACAGCGCGGCTTCCGACAACGCGGCGGGCGCGTGGTCGTCAGTGCCGCTCATCAGCCTGTCACCGGGACGCTCCGTGGCATGTCGCCGAGTTGCGTCACCATAGGAAACCAGCAGACCCCGGAGAGCCTCGATCACCGGTTCGGCGTCGGCGACAGGCACGGCGCGGATCAACTCGAAAAGCTTCTGCTCGTTGAGGCGTTTGCGACCGGCCTGGAACTGGAAGCGGAGCGCACCGGCGAACGTCACGTCGCTCAGCGGGTTTTCGGTGATGCGCCGCGTCATTTCGTCAATCGTGTTCGCGAAGTCGACGACGGACATACCCCCCAGGTTGATGCTCTGCGTCGATCGCCGCTTTATGTCCGTTTCGACGATTTTATATGCACGTTCGCTCACACCCGGCCATGCTGGAACCAGGTGTCTGCTTTCTACAGTCTGCAACTCACCGATGCTTCCATCTATACCAACCTGACGGCGCGACTGGCGATAAAAACCTATATTTTTGTCGTCCAATAGTACCTTGTATTCACCGACCCGCATCGAAAAGCTTTGGGAATCATTGGCCCAGACGACATCATCGAGCTGGTTGAGAAATTTGCTTTTCGCAAGTTCTGCGACCTTGGCCTGTTCGGGGTGCATGCTCTCGGCATGGGAGCTCGGCAACAGCATGGGGCGTTCAGCGGCGGGACGTCGGAACCACGCATCCAGCAGCGCAACGTCGGCCGGATAAAGATCCAGTTCTTTCGGGGTGCGATATGCCACCATCAGCGTGCTGGCTTTGCGAAGTGGTTCGAGTTCGATCAGTTCCAGCGCGAGTGCGTATCGTGGCTTGCCGTCATCGCGCAGATCGGGGTGTTTCGCACCTGCCTGTCGTTCCGGCATGAACCGATCGAGAAGGCCGGTCCTTCTGCCTCGGGCCAGGAGCGGCGCATCGAGGGTATTGCGAAGTGCCCAGCGTCCATCGGGACTGATCCAGCGAGGGCCATATCTGGACACACTCCAGTATATTGCATCGACAAGCCAGTCGGTTTGCACCTCGCCGGTTTGCGGATGCAGGACGTGGCGCACGGTGCCCTGCTCCATGAAGTGCGATAGCCCGATAATCGCTCCATCGTCCCTGCACGCTAGTTGATGGACATGGGCATCGTCGGGCAGCTCATATGTCCTCGGCAGGCCGCTATCGACGGGAATCTGGTGGATCCGGTTGTAGCCCGCCTCGGGAGCGCGCTGCCCCGCGAGAAAGAAGGAGCGGTGCGTGGCCGAGAAGCAGAAGATGCGAGGCAACGCGAACACGGCCTGCGGACCGGCGATACGCCGTCGCTGCTCCAGATCGAAAATTGCCCAGTCACTTATGTAGCCGTAAGCGAAAAGATATCGCCCTTCGAAGACATGGACGGTTGCCGGGCCAGTTTCGAGGGGAATGAAAATCCAGGCGTCTGTGCCTTCGCCCGCTTCGACAATGGTCAGGCTCTTCGGTCCATACAGGGTGCTGACGGCGACTTGCATACTATCTCGCTTACGACAGCTTTGGCCCGTGCAATGCCAAGGTCCTGCATCGCCCGTACCGGAGAGACGCTTCTGCAAAACGACCGTTTCTGACGAGCCGGTCGCCTTGCCTGCCCGGCAACGTAAATCTGCGGGCCGGACTTTGTCAAAACTGTTCTGGAAACCGACTTCGCAAAACGGTATGCGGTCGACGGGTTTGGAGAAGATCGGACGCCCATGCGGGTCGGCTATGCGAGGGTCAGCACCAGCGACCAGAACCCCGAGCTTCAGCTCGACGCGCTGCGCCGCGCCGGCTGCGAGCGGGTGTTTACCGAGAAGGCGTCGGGCGCGCGCGATGACCGGCCCGAGCTGGCACGCATCCTGGAAGACGTGCTGCGTGCCGGCGACACGCTGGTCGTCTGGAAGCTCGACCGCCTCGCCCGTTCGCTCAAGAAGCTGATCGCCACGGCCGAGGAACTCGAGCGCGAGCAGATCGGGCTGGTGTCGCTGACCGAGAGCATCGACACGACCACGCCGGGCGGGATGCTCACCTTTCATGTGTTCGGCGCGATCGCACAGTTCGAACGTGCCCTGATCCGGGAGCGGACCACCGCCGGGCTGGTGGAGGCGCGCCGGCAGGGCCGCAAGGGTGGCCGCCCATCGGTAATGCGCCCGAGCGACGTCACCGCGGCCCGTGCCATGATGAAGGAGGGGACATTGCCGGTGCGCGACATCGCCAAGCGCATGGGCGTGTCGGTCGCCACCCTCTACCGCTATGCGGGCAAGCGCGGCAGCGGCGTACCGGCCAAGGAGCCTGTCGCAGCCCATGGCTGACCGGGCGAAGCGGCCGCCCGGAGAGGCGCTGGTCGACCTTCGCCGACGATTGTCGCTGTTGCCGCCACGCGATCCCGGCCGCACCGAGATCGTCGCCCGTGCGGCCGAGGCCTACGGCATCTCGATCTCGACGCTGTACCGGGCGCTGCGCGAGCTGAACCGGCCCCGGTCGGTGCGCCGGTCCGATCATGGCGCGACGCGGGTCGCACCGCAGGCGGAGATGGAGCGCTATGCCGAGATCGTCGCCGCGCTGAAGATCAGGACCACCAACAAGAAGGGCCGGCACGTCTCCACCGCCCGTGCCATCGAGTTTCTGGAAACCGATGGCGTCGAGACACCGGAGGGTCTGGTCAAGGTCGCACCCGGTCTGCTGAAGCGGGCGACCATCGACCGGCTGCTCCGCTCGTCGGGGCTGGACTATGCCCGTGTCACCCGCCCGCACGCGGCCGTGCGTTTCCAGGCGCGGCGATCCAACGAGCTGTGGCACTTCGACATGAGCCCGTCCGACCTCAAACAGGTCGAGGCACCGCTATGGATCGAACAGGGTCGCGGCAAACCGACGCTCATGCTGTTCTCGGTCGTCGATGACTGCTCGGGCGTGGTCTATCAGGAATATCGCAGCGTCTATGGCGAGGACGCCGAGTCCGCGCTGCGCTTCCTGTTCAACGCCTTCGCCGCCAAGCCCGAACCCGAGCTGCCGTTTCAGGGCCTGCCGGTCACGCTCTACATGGACAACGGCCCGGTCAGCCGGTCGCGCGTGTTCCAGTCGGTGATGGGCAGCCTCGGCATCCGCGTCCTCACCCACCTGCCGCCCAGACAGGACGACCGGCACACCGCAGCCCGTGCCAAGGGCAAGGTCGAACGACCGTTCCGCACCGTGAAGGAGGTGCACGAAACGCTGTACCACTTCCACAAGCCGAAGGACGAGGCGGAAGCCAATCTGTGGATGCGGCGAGCGCTGGTCACCTACAACAATGGCGGTCATCGCTCCGAGCCACACGCGCGGGTCGAACACTGGCTTCGGCATCTACCTGGCGAGGGCGTGCGCGCCATGTGCTCGTGGGAGCGGTTCTGCGCCTTCGCGCGCGAGCCCGAGCGGCGCACCGTCGCGGGCGACGCGACCGTCTCGGTCGAGGGTGCCTCCTACGAAGTCGAACCAGAGCTGGCCGGTGAGACGGTGACGTTGCTCTGGGGCCTGTTCGACCAGCAGCTTTTCGTCGAGCATGACGGCAAGCAGTATGGGCCTTACGAGCCGTCGCGCGGCGCGGTGCCGCTCTACCGCTACCGCAAGTACCAGAAGAGCCGGGCCGAGGAGC
This sequence comes from Sphingomonas sp. Leaf231, assembly GCF_001421995.1. Lineage (GTDB taxonomy): Bacteria > Pseudomonadota > Alphaproteobacteria > Sphingomonadales > Sphingomonadaceae > Sphingomonas. The sequence continues at coordinate 288,552 of NZ_LMLS01000005.1, read as the reverse complement.
GGCTCGACAAGGTGGTCCGGCTTGCCGACCAGCTCGGGCTGCCCCGCGCGACCGTGACGGGCGGCGACCGGCCGCTGCCGTCACTGCCGCCCTCCACCGCAGGGCTTGCGGTACGGCAGACCCCTTTTCCCGAACCGGCGATGGAGACGGCGTACCCTACCGGGCTCGCCGCGCGTCACGCCATCGTCGACCAGCTGCGGCGACCGCTCGGTTCCCTGCCCGAAGCGGACCGCGCCTTCATCGACGCGCTGCTGGGTGAAACGCTCGACAAGACAATCATCGCCGGCCGCATCCGCGAGCGGTTCCAGGCAAGACGGGGGACAAGCTGATGCTCGCCGACGTTCAATCCAGCTACGGGCTGGCCCGCCCGTTTCATGGTGCCGGCAACTTCGAAACAGAGCATCAACGCAACCTCGTGCGCGAGGTCTGCGCGGCGATGCAGACCGGCCGGCTGATCGTCGTCTCCGGTCTGGTAGGATCGGGCAAGACGCATCTCCTGCGCCGCATCGAGGACGAACTGGTCAGGGCCGGCAAGGTCGCCGTTGCCAAGTCACTCGCGGTCGACAAGCGTCGGACCTCGCTGCCGTCGCTGATCGAGGCGCTGTTCTATGACCTGTCGCCCGGCGACCGCGCCCAGGTGAAGATCCCCAAGCAGGCCGAGCGCCGCGAACGCGACCTGCGGGACATCATGCGCAAAGGCAAGCGACCGGTCGTGCTGGTGGTCGACGAGGCGCACGACCTCCACCACAAGACGTTGACCGGCCTCAAGCGGCTGATGGAGGTGGTGGCCGACGCCGGCGTGCTGCTGTCGGTCCTACTGGTAGGCCATCCCCGGCTGCGCAACGACTTGCGTCGTCCGCAGATGGAAGAGATCGGTTACCGCACCACGACGTTCGACTATGAGGGCATCGGTGCCGAGCGACGCGACTATCTCGCCTGGCTGCTCGGCGCCTGCTCGGCCGAGGGCGTCAAGGTCGCCGATCTGATGGAGGAAGACGCCATCGACCTCATCGCCGAGCGCCTGCGCACCCCGCTCCAGATCGAGATGCACCTGACGCTCGCCTTCGAACAGGGCTTCCGGCTTGCCGCCAAGCCCGTCACGGTCGAGATCGTCGAGCAGGTGCTGTCGCGGGCGATCGACGACCTCGAACCCACCCTGACGCGCAACGGTTACGACGCCGGCGCGCTCGCCAGCCAGCTCAACACCCGGCCGTCCGACGTGCGCGCCTTCCTCGCCGGAACGCTGGACGCCGAACATACCCGCGAACTGACCGAGCGGCTCCGCGAGGCGGGGGTGCCGATATGACGCCGGTCACGAACTTCACTGGCATATATCGTGGGCAGGCCAGTCCTGTTTGCAAGTAAGCACGGATGATGGCGAGCATATTGTCATTTAGCGTGAGCAGCGCGGCTCGCCCGCTGTCATCCAATCTGAGCAGAAATCCGGGCTGTTTGCGAGCAGGAGGCGCTACGATTGCAAGCGCCTACAGTTATGGGCGATGGACACGCTTGAACCCGCCGCTCGATCAGAACGTATGCGCCGAGTCCGCGGCAAGGATACTCGGCCGGAAATGGTGGTGCGGCGGTTAGCCCATCGGCTCGGCTACCGCTTCCGCCTCCATCGCCGCGATCTACCCGGCAGCCCAGACCTGGTGTTCCCCGCGCGCCGAGCGGTGATATTCGTGCATGGATGCTTTTGGCATCAGCACGACTGTCCGCGCGGATCACGCCGCCCTTCAAGCAACGCGGCATACTGGCACCCCAAGCTCGCCCGGAACGTCGAGCGGGATGGAAAGGCGCGGCAGCAGCTCGAAAACGAAGGCTGGTGCGTCCTGGTACTGTGGGAATGCGAGATGCGGGATGCCGACCAGCTATCACGCCGTCTGGTCAGCTTTCTCGACGTTTAAACACGCCGGATCGGCACCATGTCCGACACCTTCTGGACCACGCCAGCACGCCGGATCGTGGTGCGCCGCATGAGGTCGGAGCCGCCTTGTCGCAGCTCGAAATCCACATGGTTCAATTCAGTGTCGTTGCCTTTGAAGCAGCGGTGGAACGCCGACAGCAGCTCCACCGCTTCGAGTGGCTGCGCTGAAACATTGGCGGCGGCGCTGGACGGCACGACGCTTGGAAATAGGTAGATGCAGGCCGGCGGAACCCGAAATGGGCCAATGTCGGTGAGCCGCGCTTCGTCGCCGGCAATCTTAGGGCACGGGCGGCCGATCGTGCCGCACACCATGTCCCAGACGATCAGACCATCAACACGCTGGTTGCGGGAGATAATATCGGCGCTCAGGCGCGTATGGATTCCTGACCAAGCATTGCGGCGGGGATCGGCGCCGAGGTTGGTGCAGATGCTCCAAATCACGAACTCGTCGGCATCGGCTGGTCGCTCGAAGATATTGGTGTTGTTGCCGTCTAGGCAGCCTTTGAGGTCGATGACGGCGGTACGGCCCGACGGGAGCCGCACCCGGTAGTCATTGCGGCTGGAATCTTCGGTGAGGTCCCACCCAGCGATGAAGTCCTCGTCCTCCATGTGGTTGAGGACGTGTTGGACGAACTCGCGCTTGGCGCGCATCGTCGCGGAGAACTGCCCTCTCACCCGCTCGACGGCGCCGCGGAACAGACCCGAGTTGTAGAAGTCACGTTCGTCCAAGCCATGATCGCCGAGCCGGTGCGCCTCGGTTTTCAGAACCTCGGCGAACCGCTCGATTTGCGCGCGCAGATCGCTGTTCTGCTCGCACGGTATGACGCTCATGCAGCAGCCCGTTCGGCAGCCTCCGCCATGCCCAACAGGGGCTCTAAGATATGGTGGGCGAGGTGCCGAACGACCGGCACCGCCACCCCATCGCCGGTCAGGTGGTATGCCTCATTGTAGTTGCGCGGCAGCTTGTAATCGTCGCCCAGACCCATCAAGCGCGCCGTCTCGCGCGCCGAGATCAACCGCGACCGCACCTTTGGGCCATCGATGACGACGATCACCTGGCGGCTGGAACCGCCGGCGGGCGTGCGCAGGCAGCCGGACACGTCATCGAAGCGAACTTCGGCGCGTTGCATCTTTTTGCCTCCCTCAACTCGCGTGCGTTTATAGACGCCGCCGACCATACGGCGCCCTGCCCGCTTGGCGGCGTTCACCTTGGCGAGGTTGATGGGCGACATCATGCCGAGGAGCTGCTGCGTTTCCGCAGGCGTGTGCCAAGACACGCTTGACGGGTTCTCCTCGATCATGCTGGCGAACGTCGTGTTGCGTCGGTTGGGCGTCGGCATGTTCCACCACAACATGCCCTGCCGCAGTTCGGCCGGCAGCCGTTCGACCGCGCTTTGCAGACCCCGCGTATGGAACGGCTCGATCGGCCCAGGCGCGAGCAGCGCCGGGTCGACCGTAACGTCGGCATGAATGCCGATGACGAACAGCCGGGGGCGGGAGTGAGGGAGGAAAAGGTCCGCGTTGATGACCAAGGCACCGCAGCGATAGCCTGCGTCCGCAAAGGTCTGGCAGATCGCCTCGAAATCTTTGCCCTCGTGTGAGGTCAGCGTGCCGCAGACATTCTCGAGTGCGATCAGCTTGGGTGCCCGTCCGTCCGCGATGAGTCCCCGGATCACGTCCCAGAACGGGTAAAAGGTGCCCGAGCGTTCGCCGCGCAGCCCTGCCCCGCCCCCCGCCAGCGACAGGTCTTGGCAAGGAAATGATCCCCATACGAGATCGGCCACGCCAGGCAGCTTGGCAGCGGTAATCTGCTTCACGTCGCCGACCGTCAGCTCACCGCTGGTGCCCCAATTGGCTTGGTAGGTGAGCCCCTTCTTATGGTCGAAGTCGTTGGCGAAAAGGCAGGTCCAACCCGCCCCCAGGCCGGCGCGCGCCATGCCGCCGCCGGCGAAGAACTCGTAGAAATTAGCCATTGGCGACCTGCCCTTCCCCGTGGCGATCGTTGGCGCTCGTCTCGCGCGCCAGCTTCTCCGCGACGGCTTCGGTGATCCACGTGTTGCGCGAGACGTTGCCGAGGCGACCGGCGCGCGCCGCGTCGATCAGGGCGAACGTCTCGGCCGATAGGCGGAGGTTGATGCGATCGAGGTCGCGCACTGTGGTAGGCTTGGGAAGCGTAGTCATGGCGCCATTGTGGCGCCACATTACGGCCTTGTCCAGTATGTTCTATATGTGTTCCCGATTTGCAAGGCCGATCGGGCTCGCGCCCATTCCCCTGCCCGGCTATGTGTCACTAAAACTTGGAGCGTGCATGGACGGTCGGAATCCAGACGAGATCAACTTCCCTCCGTTTGAAACGGAGGATTTGCGCAAGAATCTCGCACGTTATCTTGATAGCGCCTTCACTGCCGAAGGAGCTGCTGGTGCGTCGAAAGTCGGCAACTTCAAATGGGGCGTATACGCCTTCTTCGATTACGACGGGGAGCCGATCTACGTTGGGCAAACTAACGAGCAGCTTCGCACTCGCATCCGGCGCCATTTGACCAATCAGCGAACCGATGCCGTTGCCATGTCCGTGCTTGACCCTTTCGAGGTGTACGAGATCGAGGTTTGGCCGCTTCCGGCCCTACAAGAGGCATCTAAGCCGAGAAGCAAGACGGATGCGCGTTGGGCGGCATGGGAGTCGGCCGTCGATCAACTCAACGCACTGGAGCGGAAGGTTTACGACCAGGCGATCGAAAAGAGCCAGTTCAAAGCTATCCTGAACGAGAAAGACCCACCGCTGGCGAAGGTCGAGATCGAGGCACCACCATCGTTCAGAGGACGCATCGTTTCTGACGAAGTGTTCGCGATCCGCTCGCACCCCGATTTCAGGATTGCCCGACGTGCACTCATCATCGCCCGGCTTGCCCAGGTCATTGCCGAGCGGAAGGTTCAAGGCGGATTACGGCGGGTCATGCTGATCCAGGCAAAGCGTCTGCAATGGCTTGCCGATCGACGGTATCATGCCTTGGGCGGGGCAGCATCGGTGGCACGGGAAGATAATGCTGGTAGCGATGGGTAACTGACTAGGCCGGCTCCTGCCGTTCGCTTGCCGGGAACTGCCGATAAAACGTCGAAAGGCCAACGCCCAGCAGCTTGGCGATCCGCGCCGGCTTCTCCCCCACCGCGAGTAGCTTGCGAGCCGTGTCGATCCTGTCGGGCGTCATTACCAGTTTGCGCCCTCCCCCTGTGCTGCCCTTCTCGCGCGCTGCCGCCAGCCCGGCGATCGTCCGCTCCTTGACCAGCTCGCGTTCCATCTCCGCGACTGACGCGAGGATATGGAACAGCAGCCGGCCCGAGGCGGTGGACGTATCGAACCCGTCCGTCAGGGAGCGAAAATCAATGCCCCGTGCCGCCAGGTCCGCTGCCAGCGCGATCAGACCCTGGATCGAGCGGCCGAGCCGATCAAGTTTCCAGATTACCAGCGTGTCGCCGGCGCGTGCGAAGCCCAGCGCCTCGACCAGCCCCGGCCGGTCGATCTTCGCGCCGCTCGCCTTGTCGGTGAACACCTTCTCGCACCCGGCCTTTGCCAGTGCATCGAGTTGCAACGTCAAATCCTGATCGGCCGTCGAGACACGCGCATAGCCGATCAGCATCTTTCCCGTTTCCCCGTCAAAATCGGCAGTTTCGGGAATTGTAAATCGGGAACAGGTTTCGGGAAAGCGAAACCCTCAGACAGCCGTCAGCGCGAGCGGTGCCGGCCGGATTCCCGTCACAGGTTCGTTCGTGGGAAACCGGAAGCCTAGCGCAAAATGTGCCACAGCGGGTTGGCCGGGTCAGCAAGCAGCTTGATCGTCAGCGCGAACGACATGACCACCAGCAACGGGCGAACGCCGCGACCGCCGAAGCGGATCGCCAGCCATGTTCCTAGCTGGTTGCCTGCGACGTTTGCCGCCGCCATGCCTAGCCCGAGCATCCAGAGCACCTTGCCACCTGCGATCATCGCCATCAGCCCGGCGATATTCGTGGCCAGATTAATGACCTTTGTGTTGGCGATAGCCTTGAGCAGGCCAAGGCCGGCAAGCGCCACCAGCGTGGTTGTCAGGAACGAACCCGTTCCTGGGCCGAAAAACCCATCGTAGAAACCGATCCCTGAACAGACTGCTGTTAGTCCCCAGCGACCGAGCCGAGCGTGCCGATCGACGTCACTCATCTTTGGCGCGAGCAAGAAATATAAGCCCATCGCGATCAGCAGCACGGGAACGAATGCAGACAGGAAGCTGGGATCGACATGCTGAACCGCAGTCGCGCCGAGGACCGCACCGATGAACGCCCCAGCGGCCGGGACGGCAAAAGCCCTGAGATCAATCCGTCCAGCACGAAAAAAGGCGATCACCGCCGAGCCGGTGCCGATCGTGCTTTGCAGCTTATTGGTCGCAAGAGCTGCGACCGGCGGCACTCCGGCGGCCATCAGCGCCGGGATGGTTAGTAGCCCACCACCGCCGGCCAGCGCATCGACGCCACCCGCCATGAACGCGATTAGGATCAGGAACGAGAATGTTTCGGAAGCGAGATGCATCGCCTCACCCCCCTATACTGAGGTTGTAGATGTTCACAGCCAGTAAGGTTTGCCGCGATCCGGCTTTCCCGATCAACGGATCGTTTGCGGGAAGGATGGTCGGGAGTGAAGCGGTCAACAACGCTGTTGAGGCTTAATCCTGGCTTCTTCAGTTTGCCGCTACGCTCATCACGCCGGGGTGCGGGTAGCGAAACCAGACCGGAGTACCCAATTTTTTGTGTTGATGGCTCTGCCGTTACGCGATGCGGTCGGGGTGATGGCCAGCTCCGGTAGTTCAACCATCCAGCCGTTGCCGACATCAACTACCTGGCCTGGCATCATCCACCGCTGAGACCTCACCTGGATAAGCGATCAACACCGCCCCCGTCGTCAGAAGGTGTACGACTGGTCGTCCTCGGGCACCCGCAGGCTGTCGGCAAAGCCGTTGACCTGGGCAAACGAGCGGAGTTCGTCGCGCTTGAGGATGCAATGGTTGACAGCCTCCATGTGGCTGGCGATCAGGACCGCGCCCGGCGCTGCTTCATGCACCTTCTTGACGTCCTTAGTACCCATGATGATCGGGCCGAGTCCTGTGGCCTGCGCGAAGCCTGCGTTCAGCACGATGACGTCAGGCGCGTAGGTCGCAAGATTGTCGGCTACCTCGTCGTTCCAGACGGTGTCGCCGGCGACATAAAGCGACTTTCCGCCGTCTTGGCGAAAGACTATCCCGCACACCTCGCCCAAGGCCTCCTTCAAAACGGCCATCACTGCCTCACCGCCATGCGAACCTGCCGTCTTGATAAGCGACACACCTTTGAATTCGCTGTCGGCTCCCAGCACACGGACATCGCTGAAGCCTTGTGATCGGATCAGTTCTGCATCCGCTTCATGCTGCGCGAACACGGGCAAAGCTTTGGGAAGCAGATTGGATGCGGCTTCGTCCCAATGGTCGATGTGCGTATGGGTGACGATGACGGCATCGACGGAGCGCAGTTCGTCGGATGACGTCTTCAAATCGACCAGCGGATTGCTCAGCTCGCTATTCGGAGATCCCGGGAATCCGGGGTAGGTGCCCTTGTCGGCCAGGAACGGGTCGACGAGGAACCTGACATCGCCATATTCGACGATGAGCGTGGCGTTGCGGACTTGCTTGATCTTCATAACACAGCATTACCTTGAGAAAACTGACGGATCACCCGGCGAGAGGCGGAACTTCGACCACGATCTTGCCGACATGCTCACCGCGGGTGAGTGCCAGAAGCGCTTCCTTGGCGTACTCGAACGCATAGGTGCGGGCGATCACCGGACGAATTCCGTGGAGCGTGATCGCCGCGTTCATCGCTTCGAACATCTCGCGCGAACCCACGTTCATGCCGCGCAGAATGGCGGACGTACCAAGCAGCGAAACCGGATCCAGCAACTCACCGGGCGAAGCGCCCAGCAGGCTCACGATTCCACCCGGGCGGACGCTCGCGATGGCACGCGAAGTGGTGCCCTTTCCGCCAATGTCGATGACGTGATCGACCCCGCGGCCTCCGGTAAGTCGCCGCGCTTCGAGCTGCCATTCCGGATGCGTGCGGTAGTTGATCGTATCGTGAGCGCCGAGTGCGCGGGCCTTCCCCAGTTTCTCGTCGCTCGAGGAGGTGGAGATGACCTGCGCACCGGCTGCACGCGCGAACTGGATAGCGAAGGTCGATACACCGCCCGTCCCCAGCGTCAGCACCGTTTCACCGGGCATGAGGGGCCTGAGGCCGAACAGGGCGTTCCACGAGGTCACGCCTGCGACCGGAAGCGTGGAGCCTTCTACGAAATCGAGGTGCTCGGGGATGGCGACGAGCCCGTCCTGATCCATGGCCACCATCTGCGCGAGCATTCCGTCGAGCAGACCGCAGCGTTGCGTCTGAAAACTGTCCAGTGGCTGTCGGCCACCGATCCAGCTCTCGACGAAGGTGCCGACGACCCGGTCACCCACCTTCCACCGGGTAACGGCCGGCCCTGTTTCAATGACGACGCCCGCCCCGTCCGATCCGGGTATGATGTGTGGGCCAGCGACCGGGAATCCATAATTTTTGGTCGCGAGCAGAACGTCGCGGAAGTTGAGGCTCACCGCCCGAACCGCTACCAGAACCTGCCTGTCACGCAGGACGGGAACGGGTCGTTCCACAGCCCGCCAGGTGTCGATGTCTTCCCGTTCCCCGATCTCGTACGCAAGCATGCCAGCACTCCTTGGATCACAGACATGTAGCAATGACCCAGCCTGTCGATTAGATGGACAATATCTGATGGGCTGGTGAACCAGGTCGAACAATGACGCAGCATCTGCAAGAGATTGCGGCCTTCGTAGCGGTAGCCGATAGCCTGAGTTTTCAGCGCGCCGCACTCGGGCGTGGCGTCACCCGTTCAACGCTCAGCCATGCCGTAAAAACGCTCGAACAGCGGCTCGGAGTCCGCCTGCTGAACAGAACAACCCGGAGCGTATCGTTAACGGAAGCGGGCCGCGCTCTTCATGCCCGTGCCAGACAGGCGTTGGGCGAACTCGATCAGGCTATCGAGGCAGTCGATGATTTCCGCACACACCCGGTAGGCGCACTTCGCCTGACGGTGCCGCGTGCAGTAAGTCCGAGCGTCATCGGCGCGCTGGCCTCGCTTGTCGCAACCCATCCCAACGTGTCGGTCGAGATCGATGCCGACGATCGGCTCGTGGACATCGTTGCCGAGGGCTTTGATGCCGGCATTCGCTTCGGCATCAACATGCAGCAGGACATGATCGCCGTGCGCCTCGACCGCGCCTTTCACTTCGCGGTTGTGGGCTCCCCCACGTACCTCATCGAACGCGATCCGCCCATGGTGCCAGCGGACCTGCGCCACCACCAGTGCATCCTGTACCGCCTGCCGAGCGGGGTACTCTTTCCCTGGACCTTCGAGCGCGGCGGGGAGATCAGCAAGGTCGACGTCACCGGCCCGCTCATCTTCAACGATCAGAGCCTGATGATCGAGGCGGCACTGCAGGGGGCCGGCCTCGCCTTTGTCTTCGAGGAGCGCGCACGCCCTCATCTCGACAGCGGTGATCTTCTTCGCTGCCTGCCGGAATTTACACCGCAGTTTAGTGAGCTTTTCCTCTATTATTCTGGCCGTCATCATGTCTCCGCAGCGCTCAGAGCCTTGATCGATGCGCTGAAAACGCGGAACTGACCGGGACAGAAGTATGCGCTCATTCCCGTTTCGGCATCCTGATGGGAAGGGGTCGGCTACCCTGCGTCGATCGTGCACCAAGCGACGCGCCGCTGCTCGAACACCTGCACCCCGGGCGGAGGAAAGTCAGTAGACGCGAATGCTCCCGCAGGCACAGAGATCATGCCAGGACGCATCTCCACGTCGTAAAAGACGGTTGAGCCGCAGGTCGGGCAGAAATGATAGACGTTGGTTCGGCCGGAGTCCGTCGCACGGACAAAACTATTTCGGTCGCCCGCCGTCGTCACTGCCTCGGCAGGAAAGCTCGCGTTCCATGCAAAGGCGCTGCCCGTCCGACGCTTGCAGTTCGTGCAGTGGCAAACGGAGACACGATCCGGCTTGCCGACGCAGATCGCACGAAGCTGGCCGCAATTGCATTCTGCCTGCCACTCCATAGCTCGCTCCTCCTGCGCGGCATCTATAGATCGACAGCTGGCGGTTCCACCGGTCGTTCTCCGTTCTCGATCCTCAGCGAACCGATGATTGGCATACGCCGCCAAGGCGCTGACCACTCGGACCGGCTGCATAACCCAGCTCCTGCCGCGTCGCCTTGGCGATCCTGTAGCGCGCGAGCTGAGCCGGATCGTCACCGGCCTCGACGATCCACGCCGCTACCTTGCCCGATGGTGTGTCCACGTCCTCGCTGCCGACGACCCGCGCGGTGAAGGTGCCGAAACCCTTGTCGTACTGCCAAAACGGAACGGCGTAGGTGCCCCCCTCCTTCAGCGGCAACGCAGCGAAGGTAAATCCCCACAGGTTGCCGTCCCAAGTTGGCCCCGTCAGCGCCACGTCCAGTGGAGCCGATCCTGTCGCCGTCTCCTTCACCCCGCGGATGCCATGCGCGCCATACTCAATGCTGATCCGGTGCCAGCCCTTGTCGGTGCGTTCGCGCCCGCGCTGGCTATCCATTTTGATCGGCAACAGCGTCTTGCGATCAACGACGAAATGGTCGCGCATATCGAATTTGCCGCTGCCGAGCTTCTGATGCACGACGATATCCCACACTGGCTTACCGCCGGCTCGCGATGCCGTGACCGTCTGCAACGTCGAGCCGATCGTCTTGTCACCGGCTACAATCGCGTAGCAGGTCGAACCGGCCTGAAGGCGAGTGCCTTCCAATTTCGGCGTCGCCGCGCCCGTAATGGCGAGCGCCGCGACCATGACCAACGTCTTCATCAAGCTTCCTTCCAATAAGATGAGTTGGCACCGGCCTTCCGCCACCATGCCAATAGCGGGATCGCGGCCAACTCGATCGCCAGCGCCGCGAACTGGATCGCGGTGCCGCCAGCGTTCGGGATGGTCGTGGTAGTGATGTGGACGATCAGCGAGGCGATGATGGTCGCCCCCGGCCAGAGAACCGCTGCCTTGCGCCATCCCCCTTCAAGGGGTGACTACACGAAAGTGCATTCTGCGTACGGTAGGAGCGAACGAGCAGTGAACGCCGGAGTTCAGTCGGCTACCGTGGTGTCCTGATCGATCACTGCTGCCCGTACACCGAGCAGCCAAGGCACCCAAGCCAGCGCATATGCGGCCCAGAGGTATTCGTACCAAGGCATTGCATGACCCAGTTCAGCGACGATGCCGAAGACGCACAGCACGGCCGCTCCTCCGAACACAAGGCTGGCCGCGACGGTGCGGATGGGGCGATCCCACCTGATCGTGGCAAGGCGGGTCGCTGGATTATAGTGCCGGAGACAAAGCCACGCGATGCCCAGCACGACGGGCGATGCGACGATCGTCACCAGAATGCTGCCGTACATGGGGATGCCGATGCTGTCGCCATCAGAGGGCAGGACGCCCGAGCGGAGCACCTGCGGCCAGTAGACGAAATTCAGAACCGGATAGAAGGCCAGCAGCAATCCGGTCAGGATCCACAGCGGTCTGGCGCTTGTCGGCATCGTCGATCTCCTGCTCTTGGCCTACCCAAGCATTCAGCGCCGAAACGGGATGACGACGGCCTGGTCGAGAAAGGCGCGTATGCCCTCTTCCTCGACGGTGCGGCGGAAGGTGGCCCATGCGGCATCGTCGGTGACGAAGGGATCGTCCCACACCGTCGAGGTGCCGCTTTGGTTCACCACCTCCAGCGTCCAGCCCGGCTCGTCCTCAAGACGGATGATGTGCACCTCGACCGTGATGCCTTGCTCGGTGACGGTGCCGGATAGCCCGGAGGTGACGATGTTCGGATCGCGTTCGCCTGTCATGCGCCTGTCCTTGTTTCGCCGGAGCGCTGTGCGCCCGTACCTTCCAGCGCCTTGTAGAGCGCGGTCTTGCCGATCTTCAGTCGCCCGGCTGCCTCGCGCACCGTCAGGCCTGCGGCAATGTGTGCGCTCGCCTTGCGCAATTTTTCGGGTGTAACGACCGGACGCCGACCACCCTGCGCCCCGCGTTCGCGCGCGGCACGCAATCCGGCCTGGGTGCGCTCGCGGATCAGGTCGCGCTCGAACTGGGCCAGGCTGCCGAAGATGTTGAACACCAGCATCCCGCCTGGCGTCGTGGTGTCGATGTTCTCGGTCAGCGAGCGAAACCCGATGCCGCGCGCCGCCAGATCACCGACCTGCGCGATCAGATGGCGCATCGAGCGGCCGAGCCGGTCGAGCTTCCAGACGACCAGCGTGTCGCCGGCCCGCAGATAGGCGAGCGCCTCGGCGAGCCCCGGCCGGTCGGCCCTGGCGCCCGACGCCTGGTCGTCAAACGTGCGCTCGCAACCGGCGCGGACCAACGCGTCATGCTGGAGCGCCAGCTTCTGGTCGGCGGTGGAGACCCGCGCATAGCCGATCAGCGCCATGCGCGGGTCCGAAGTGTCCGTTTTCCCATCTTGAGGCGATCTTGTCCGAATCGCCGTCAAAGGTCCAGAGTTGACGGACACATTCACGCTGGCCGTCCAATCACCGTCTGACGGACAGCCCCAGGGAGGTTCAGGGTCATGGCGAGGCGACGCCTGCTCACCCGCGAGGCGCTGGCGCGTCAGCTCGATCCACCGGCCGACGAACGCGAGATCGCACGGCATTTCACCCTGACACGGGAGGATCTCGATTGGGTCTCGATCCGGCGTGGTCCTGCATCGCAGGTCGGCTACGCCATGACGCTCCTTTATATGCGCTGGCCCGGGCGGGTACTCGGCGCGGACGAGACACCGCCCTTATCGATCCTGTCGTTCGTCGCCCGTCAGCTCGATGTGCCTGAAGCGGCGTGGCACGACTATGGCCGTCGTGAGCCAACCCGCCGTGCGCATCTCGCCGACCTGGCACGGCGCATGGGCTATCGGGCGTTCGGCCGGACCGACTTCCACGCACTGGCCACCTTCGCCATGCCCGTGGCGCAGACCATCATCCAGCCATTGCAGCTGGCCGAGATCGTCATCGACGAAATGCGACGTCGTCGCCTGTTGCTGCCGCCCGTCACTGTTATCGAGGCGATCGTGCGCCGAGCGCGCCGGCAGGCCGACGAACTCGTCCACGATGTGCTGACCCAGGGGCTGGGCGATGACGGACGTGCCCGCCTCGATGCGTTGCTCGCCCATCGGGGCGACAGGGGGGCGACGTGGCTGTCGTGGCTGCGCAACCCGCCGCTGTCGCCAGCCCCGCGCAACGTAGTGCGCCTGCTCGAACGACTGGATCATGTCCGGGCGATTGGACTGGTGCCAGCGCGGGCAGCTACGATCCCGACCACGGCCTTCGACCGCATCGCCGACGAAGCCGTGCGGATTACATCGCAGCATCTGGCGGAACTGCCCGACCGGCGCCGCCATGCCGTTCTGGCGGCAGCCGCGCTGCGGCTTCGCGAGAGCCTCGCCGATGCGGTGCTGGCGATGATGGACAAGCTGCTCGGCAGCATGATGCGGCGCGCCGAGAACCGGACGCGCGACAAGGCGCTGGTTACGATCCGCGCGCTCCAGGCGCAGTTGCGCCTGCTCACCGGCTCCTGACGCCTGCTGATCGATGCACGGGCGCAAGGCTTGGACTCGCTTGCCGCGATGGCGATCGACTGGGAGAAACTGGGGACAGCGGTCGGGGAAGCGGAAATCCTGGTTGCGCCGGAGACGACCGATCGTACCGCCGAGCTGATCGACCGGCATCGCTCGCTGCGCGCGGTGATCGGGCCGTTCCTCGAAGCCTTCACCTTGCAGGGTGCCGGCCCGGTGCAGGGGCTGCTCGATGCGGTCCGGGTCGTCAGCGATGTCTATCGGACCGGCAGGCGACGCCTGCCCGACGATCCGCCGCTTCGCTTCGTGCCACCATCGTGGCGGCCCTTCGTGCTACGCGACGGGCAGGTCGTCCGCGCAGCCTATGAACTATGCGTTCTCACCCAGTGGCGCGACCGGCTGCGCGCCGGTGACATATGGGTGGAGGAAAGCCGCCAGTATCGCGCCTTCGACAGTTACCTCCTGCCACCCGCGACCTTCGCGGCGCTGCGCGAGCGCGGCCCCTTGCCGCTGGCTGTCGACACCGACTTCGATACCTTCCTGACCGGTCGCCGCTCCCGCCTCTATACCGCGATCGAACAGGTCACGGCGCTTGCCCGGCAGGGGGAACTGCCCCAGGTACGGCTCGACGCCGGCGGGCTCGTCATCTCGCCGCTCAAGGCCGTGACCCCGCCCGATGCGGAGGACGTGCGGCGCATGGTCTACGACCGCCTGCCGCGCGTGAAGATCACCGATCTGCTGCTGGAAGTTGATGGCTGGACCGGCTTTTCCGAATGCTTCACTCATCGCCGCTCCGGTCGACCGGCCGATGATCGTAACGCGCTTCTCACCGTGATCCTGGCGGATGGCATCAATCTCGGTCTGACCCGCATGGCGGATACCTGTCAGGCGGCCACTCTGCGCCAGCTCGCACATCTGCATGACTGGCACGTCAGCGAGAGCGCCTATGGCGCGGCGCTGGCGCGACTGATCGACGCGCATCGCGCCCTGCCGCTAAGCAGCCTGTGGGGCAACGGCACCACGTCGTCGAGCGACGGCCAGCTCTTTCACGCCGGCGGGCGCGGGGCCGCGATCGGCGATATCAATGCGCGTAACGGCAACGAACCCGGCGTCAGCTTTTACACTCACATTTCGGATCAATATGACCCTTTCGCGAGCCGCGTGATCGCGGCGACGGCGGGCGAGGCGCCTTATGTCCTCGACGGGTTGCTCTACCATGCCACCGGTCTGTCGATCGAAGAACATTACACCGATACCGGCGGGGCGTCCGACCATGTATTCGGCCTCACGCCGTTCTTCGGCTACCGCTTCGCGCCGCGTTTGCGGGACCTGAAGGAACGACGCCTGCATCTGCTGCCGGGGCAGGATGCCGGAGCGTTGCTCGCCGGACTGACCGGCGATCCGATCGCGGTGGGCCACGTCGCGGATCACTGGGACGAACTGCTCCGGCTCGTTACCTCGATCCGCAGCGGCACCGTCACCGCCTCCGCGATGCTGCGCCGGTTGTCCGCCTATCCACGCCAGAACGGCCTTGCCCTGGCGTTGCGCGAGGTCGGTCGGATCGAACGGTCGATCTTCATGCTCGACTGGTTGCGCGACATCGACCTGCGCCGGCGTGCCCAAGCCGGGCTCAACAAGGGAGAGGCGCGCAACGCGCTCGCCCGAGCCCTGTTCTTCAACCAGCTCGGCGAACTGCGGGACCGCCGGTTCGAAAACCAGACCTACCGCGCCTCCGGCCTCAACCTGCTCGTAGCCGCCATCATCCTGTGGAACACCCGCTACCTCGAACAGGCCATCGCCGGCATGGCCGTGCCTCCCGAAACTGCCCGCCACATCGCACCGCTCGGGTGGGAGCATATCTCACTCACCGGCGACTATCGCTGGAACACCGACGACCGCCCTCCTGCCGGCCGGCTCAGGCCGCTACGCACACCCACATCGTTGCTTGCGGCATGACGCGGCATCGTGTTCGCTGATCGTTCACGTCTGCCGTACGCGCAGCGTACTTTCGTGTCTTAACCCCGAAAAGAGCACTGGAACAGGGCAGAGAGGCTGGACGCTGCAGGATACGGTGAACGACAGCTCGTTGGCCACTTGCCAGTCGGCTCCACGTTAGAGGTGATCGTGCTCCCGACATTGGCGATATGCGTTACTTCCAGTCATAGCGAGGGGTTCAATTACGCGACCGGGTTTGACGAGCGGCACGCGGAGACTCTCTCTGAACGCGACCGAGCGATTGCTCGTGCGACGTGGGCCCGCCAGGATTGCATCTTCTGTCGCGATGCTGCTGCTTGCCGCTACGGTTGGCAACGCAGGTGCTCCGCGCCTCGCTGTTGCCGCCTGCATGGTGACGCTGATCAGCTGCGATCTTCGGGGCGCACACTTATTGGCCACCAGACGTAATACTCAACCTTTGGATCAGCCTACCGCGCGTCTGGATCGCTAGAGGGAATGCCACTTTCCAACGCGTTTGCGATTAGGGTGGGGAGCCTGTCGTGAATGACATCCTGCTCGACCCAGAACCGGGCGGACCGCGTGTTAGCCACAGTGCGACTGTCAAGACGGATGAGGTGGTAGCCATCGGGTCCACGTACGGGCGGCGTGACGGCGA
Source organism: Sphingomonas sp. Leaf231 (assembly GCF_001421995.1). GTDB lineage: Bacteria > Pseudomonadota > Alphaproteobacteria > Sphingomonadales > Sphingomonadaceae > Sphingomonas. Next base: position 272,324 of record NZ_LMLS01000005.1, on the reverse strand, counting down.
GCTCGGGCAGTCGGCCTACATGATCGAGGAAAAGCGGGTTCATAGTCACGCCTTTCATGGTTGGTAATATACCGCCATGAACGGCGGTATCCGCATCTTCAGACAGCTTCTCCGCGACCTCTGCGAACGCCGTCCCGGCTTTAATGCGGGCGTGCACCTGATTGGCGAGCGCTAATGCTTCCTGATCAGTACGCGTTTTACCTTTCGGGCTTGATCCCACGGTGATGAAGATATGGCTGAGCCTGTACTCGTCATAACGTCCTGGGTGCTCCGCGATGCGGGCAATGACGTCAGCGTCCGAAACCACGATGGAATCGATCAGATTTCTACGAGCTGCCTCTGCCAGGATGATTGTCTCGGACGCTGTCAACGCTGTTTGCACGTCGGGCCGCAGTGGCAGCCCCTTCACTCGGGCGAAACGGGCCATACCGATAATCTCGCCGGTTTTTGCACGCTCATCTGCGGAGGGCTCAATTCGCTTGAGCAAGACTGGCTCGAAGATCCACGAAAAATCAATGCGAGTTCGCAGCATTTTGCCGATCAGCGCCGCTTCCTCTCCGGGATTTATGGCCAAATGGGTGGTTCTATCCGACGTAGCCTGCATCTGCGAAGCAACGGGGCTGGAACAAAGCATTGTTAACGCAAAACATATTATAGGAAAAATCCTCATTTGCTGCCTCTCACGATGATTTTAACGTCGGCACGTGGATTACCATCTATGGGTAGACCACATAGCGCCAAGTGATCTAAAGAAGGCATTCGTAAAATCTGGGTTATCGCGGGGCAAATCAGGATGAGCGACAATACGTCAAGAAGCATGACTAGACTTTTCCTGTCCACAGCTTCAGTTGCAGTTTGCCTAGGCGGCGGCATGTATGTTTTTCATGATCAAATGAGCGGTGCGTCGTCAACCAGTCAAACACCTAGTATTATTGTTGTTGATACCGCCATATCTTCTGAAAAGGTCGCTTCATCACAAAATGATACTGTCCAACGCGGCTTTGATATGGTGAACACGCCTCTGCCCGACGGCCAAACTGTAACTCGACGTCTGGCCCTGTCGCTGCCGAGCCTGAAGGAGATTGTCACCGAATGCAGTGGTGCGTCATGCACCGTGAGTGCCAAGGCGGCCGGCTCCCGGAACGAGGGCGATCAACAAGGCCTCGAGCAAATGGTGAGCAATGACATTCCGACCGCGCTTTCCCAATCCGGCTACACTCTGATCGAGCCGCTGCAGATTGAGGAAACAGGCGCAGATGAAACACGGATCTTGCTTCGGATCTCGATAGCGTGAGCGGGGGCATCCCAAACCACGACAGTCAGAGACGCGCGATTTCCTCGGGATCATATGGGGCGCCTTTCCTCCGGCCGCTGGATCAAGTCGGGGAGCGTCTTGGAAAGACACTCCCCGAACCAGCTTAATCGTACCGCTTGAGATGACTGTTGCGCTTTCCCTTACCCGCGAGGAACTTGACGACACCGTTCGGATCATCCGACGTGATAAGGCCGAAGTGCTCGGAATTGATGAAGTCGAGGTTTCCGCGTCTATCATCGGTGTCACGACCCGCATTCTGACGCATCACAATGTAGTGGTAATAGACATCCGAAAGCCTGTAGCAGCATTCTCCGGTATTTTTGTAAAATGCATTGGCAACGGGGCCATCCGGGATGGCATGGAAAACGCCGACCCTGTTCCCATTATGCTGAACCTGGTTCTTCTGGTACGACAGCAAGCCATTGTGCTGCTTGACGTTTATTTCGACCGTCTTAGTGACTCGACCCCATTTGTTCAGGCTGTCAGCGACGTTTATCACACCGAGCATATTTGTAGTAAATACAGGAATCGGCGCCAGCCGCGGCGCGTCCCGGAAAAATGCAGCGGGATCGGGATAAAGGGTTGCGTTGACCTTGGCACCCATCGTGGAAGCCGAATTCGGCACCAAACTTCCTGCCAGTTGATCAAGCCTGATGACTGCGCTGGTCGTCTTTGTGTCGAAGATAATTGGGGTCGAAAGCCTGTTCAGTACCCATGACTGTAGTACGCCGCTGACACGCGGCACCCGGTGCAAACTGACGCCGTTCCGGTCCGGCGTCAAAAGCCTGAGACGATCAATATCAATGGCCGCGACGTGATTGATTGCCGGATTGGTGCCCGAGTTGTTCATCGGATTGTACTTCGCGCCTCCCTTAACGGAGTAAACGTCTGTCGTACGACCCAGATGAAAATCATGCAGAAGGTAGAGAACACCATCTTGCGATTCTTTCACATCCACCTCGATGCCGTCCATGCAGGCATGGTTGGCTGAAACAATCGCTGCTGTGGAGTTTTCTGGAATGGAATGATCGCCGCTGTTGTATTTGCCCCAGTACCCCCGATGCGCAAGAACCATCGTATCGGCGGTATGTCGCCGATTGAGGATCTCGGCCATGCGATCCGATGCCTGAAGGCATTGGGCAAATGCGGCCGGTGCGTTGACCAGACCAGCGAGCACAATCGGCAGCGCTGCGCGACGTAGGAACGTGTTCAAATGCCTCATCGGTATGTCACCTTTTTCCCGCAGTTGAATCGAGGCGTACCATCAGTCCCGTCGCGATTTCGACTGCGGGGCACGATGTGGACTCGACTTAATCACCATAGGTGACAATATGGTGACGGTCGAGTAATATCGTTCGGAGCAACCCGAGGAAGGCAATAAGCATGTTGTTTCAAATTGCCGCGGCGTCGCTCGCGATGGCCACGCCGGGATCGGCTCAGGCTGCCGAGCGCCTCTATGCCTGTGGCGACGATCAGGTCCGCGAGTATGATGTCGATACCGCATCGGATGCGGGGCCGCGCGCTACCGAAATCTGGCGGTGGAGCGCCGCAACTGCGACCGACCTCCCCGCAGCTTATCGGACGCGGCTCCTCGCGCGCATCGACGAATGCAAACCGATCGATGAGGGGCGTGCGATCCTGATTACCGCATCGACGGGCGGTGTCGTCGTGGTCGATCGTGCGGGTGGCCGCGTATCGTTTCGTGCCACCGCGCCGATGGCCCACTCGGCTAGCGTCTTGCCGGGCGGACGGATCGCTGTGGCGCTTTCCCTTCACGCGCAGGGCGACCGGCTACAACTCTACGATCGCAACCGCAGCGAAACGCCATTGCTCAGCAGACCTCTGCCGTCGGGGCATGGCGCCGTCTGGGACGAGCGGCTTCGCCGACTGTTCGTCCTGTCGCACGACCTGATCCAGGCCTATAAGGTAGGGGGAAAGCATGGCACGTCGCAACTAAGCGAAACGTCTCGCTGGACGCTGCCGGGACGTCGGGATGGACATGATCTGTCGCGCCGCGCCGACGGCCTCTACCTTGTGACGACCGACGATGGGGTCTGGACCTTCGACCCGCGCGAGGGCAGCTTCATACCATTCGCAGCACTCAACCCGAAGCTGAAGGTGAAGTCGGTCGACATGCACGGGCATCTTGCCTGGGTGCAGGCAGAGGAAAGCTGGTGGGCGAAAGGCTTCACGATCGCGAACCCGGACGGCAGTTCTCCGGTGCGTGTGCCGGTGGAGGGGCTCCACCTGTACAAGGTCCGCTGGGTTCGCTGAAATGGCGTCGCGTCTGGCTTGCCTATGGCGTCGCTCATGTCGGCAAGAGCCTGTTGTGGACGGCAAGCGACCTCCTGACCATCTATCTGCTTGTAACCGTCTATGCGGTCGATCCGGTGATCGCGGGTGCGTTGTTTCTGGGCGGGTTGATCGCGAACGGCATTGCCGACCTGTGTATCGGCCTGTGGCTCGATCGCCAGCCGTCTCACGCAGCTCCGCTGGCGGCGTGTTCGCTTGTACTGGCTGCGGCCAGCTTTCCCGCCACGATCCAGCTGGCACCACATGGACCATGGGCATTGCTGGCGGCAACGCTTGTCTTCCGGATTTCCTATGCCGGGTGCGACGTCCCGCATAACGCGCTGCTGACGCGACTGGGCCGCACACCGCCTCGGGCGGCCTGGCTGGCGCGCGTGCGGACAATCGGCACCGCGCTTGCGTCGCTGATCGCGGCATGGGGTGTGAGCGGCGCAGATGCCGGCGCGACCGCCCCATTGCTGTGGATGATGGCACTTGCTGCGCTGCTGGTCGGATCGGCCATGGTGCCGCTCCTCGCTACCTCGCCGCTTGCGTTTGCGGGAACGAGGGTTGCGAGAGCACCCGGCCGACTGACCGGATTGCCGCTGCCGTTCCTGACCGCCGGCATCATCGGCATCGTCGGGCTCGGCGGTCTGGCAAAGGCCCTACTGCACCTTTCCGCGAGTCCCTTGGATGGATCGACGATCATTGCACTATTGATCGCTGGCCGAACGCTGTCGGCACTGTTGCCAGTATCGAACAGCACGCCCCGGCGCGGATTGACCTGTCTCAGCGCTGCCTATGTCGCGGCAGGTGCAATCGCGGCGGCGTGCGCATGGAGCAGCGGCGCTGTCATGATCGTGCTGATCGGTTTCGCTATGGGCACGATCAACCTCATCGGATGGACGCTGCTGCCGGCGCTCGCCGATGGGCCGCGTGCTTATGGTGTCTTCACCATGACGGCGAAGCTGGCGCTCGGGGCGAGCGGTCTGGCGCTCGCGGGCGGGCTGGGCGGTGTCGCGACGTTCGGGCCTGGCACCTTTTCCATTTTCGCGCTGACGGTGGCCGGTGCCTGCCTCGTTGCAGCGGTGCTGGTGCGCGCGCGCTTGACTCCGCCTGTTCGTCGGCCCTTTCCAGTATCATGACCGGAATCTCCGCGGGCAATTTCCCAAAGCACTTCCTCCGGGAGGACGGCCGCCGCACCGCGACGGCGAACGAGCGCGTCCTGCTCGAACTGCTGTCGCGGATCGGGCCGGCCAGTCGCGCCGATCTCGCCCGCCTCACCGGTCTGGCTCCACATTCGATCACTCGCCTGATCGAACCCCTGCTGACGCGAGAACTGTTGAGCGAGAGCACGCCGATCGCAGCGGGGCGAGGCAAACCTAGCGCCAAGCTGTCGCTGGTCGGGCATGCCGCGTTTTCGGTTGGTTTATCGGTGATGACCGACGCAATATCGCTGGTGCTGCTGAACCTTGCCGGTACGATAGCCGGGGTGCGTAACGAACGGCTGGCCGATGCGGCCATCGCACCCGCCTGTACACAGATCCGTGCCATGATCGACGCTGCCATCGAGGACGCCGGTTGGGACCGGGCGGCGCTCCTCGGCATCGGGGTTGGCGTGACAGGCTACTTCATCGGCGACGGCGCGCGCCTCAATCCGCCGCGCCAGCTCGACCCCTGGGCGTTGATCCCGCTCGACACGGTTTTGTCGGACGCTCTCGGACGGAAGATCTGGGTCGACAACGACGGCAACGTCGCCGCGGTAGGCGAAGCCATGCTGGGCCGCGGGCGCGAGGTGCGTGATTTCGCCTATCTGTACTTCTCAGCCGGTTTCGGAGGGGGCGTGATGTGCAAGGAGGGTCCCTTGCGCGGGCATCACGGCAATGCCGGTGAATTCGCCTCGATCCTGCCGGCAGGCTGGCCACAACCGAACCTGGAGGCGTTGCGGATCGCATTCGCCGATGACGGCGTCACCTATCCCGATCTTCATACGATGCTTGCCGCATTCGACGCTGAGCATATCGCCGTAGACCGCTGGCTGGACGCTTGCATCCCCTCGCTCGATCTCGTCGTCTCGTCGATTTCTGCCACGCTCGATCCCGCAATGATCGTGCTCGGTGGCCGCCTGCCGCCGGCGCTGGCACAACGCATAATCGAGCGTATCACCATCACCAATCCCGAACGACGCGGTGTTCACCGCCCGGCCCCGATAATCGTCCCGTCCGGCCTTGAAGGCGATGCCGCGGCTATCGGTGCTGCGGCATTGCCCCTCCGCGCGGCGTTCTTCGGTGCCTCGGAAAGCGATGGCACGATCGGGGACGAAGGCATCTGACCGCGCACCGAAGAACGGTCATCGTGCTGCGACGAACTGTCGCAGCGGCACAGGCTGATCGGTCTGGATGATCGAGACGCCGCTGCGGATAAGCCGTCCCCAGACGGCGTCCGGATGACGCATGGCCTGCGCATCTCCCCCGATATCGGTGACGAACCCGTCCCACAGGCTGTTGGCCCAGACCCGCCCTCTGGCGGTGCGCGCAGCCGCTACGACCGGAGCCAGCATCGCCAAGGGCAGACGCGGGACTTCGTAGCCGACCGGCCTGGTGGATCCGGATGCCTGTCGCGCGATCACTTGCGGTAACTCGACGCTACCGGACAACATCGGCATGAACGGCACCTGATCGAACGGTGCCAATATTGCCAGGGGCGGACTGGCAATGCCGGCGGTCGCCTTGACTATCACGCGACCCTCGGCTCCGGCGCGATGAACCGCCGCGATCGTCTCGGCGTGAACGGCATCCTTTATGTCGAGATTGAGCACGATCCGTCCGTCCGCAGCCGCCAGCATCGCCTCCAGCGTAGGGATGCGATGCCCGGTCAGCGGGCTGGCCGGACCCCCCAGATCGTCGCGTAACTGCAGCGCCTGCAATTCCACGAGCGTCAGGTCCGCGACCTTGCCGCGACCGTTCGTCGTGCGATCGACCGTGGCATCGTGTATCATCACCAGATGTCCGTCACGGGTCATCCGCACGTCTGCTTCCATGACATCGATGCCGAAGGTGGCACAACGATCGAGCGCAGCGAGCGAGTTCTCGGGCGCGCTGCCCGCCCCGGCGATGGCGGTGTGGCAGCCGCGATGCGCTACGACGATCGTGCCGGCCTCGGGGTCGGCGATGCGCGCCATGATGGCGAGAGCGCGATCGAGTTCGTTGCGTGCCGCCTCCATATCCCTTCGGAAACCTGCATCGCCATGCAGCCGCGCGACAACCGCCGCGGCGGCCTGCCGCGCCGCGGTCACCGCGCTGACATTATGAGCACCGCAGATCACGCGACTGTCGCCATACTCCCGCCCGCGCGTCAGAATCGCCGCGGCTCGATCCGGCAGCAGTTCGGCGAGCACGAGCGCCACTGCCGTTCCCCAGCTCGTGTGCCCCGACGGATAATCGAAACTTTTCTCCAAAATCCCGCGCGGCTGACAGACAGGGCCGGGGTCCATCAGGAATGGTCGACGTCTGGCATAGACCGGCTTTACCGCGTTGACGGCAGCCGCAACATCGCCGCGCATGCGGGTCAGCAGCCGCGCAACTGCCGGCGTAGCCTGGAGCGACAAGGAACGCCCCGCAGCTGCAGCGAAGTCCGTCAGCATTGCAGGTACGCCCTCGTCGACGTCGCCGATTGCCTGCTGCCAGCGCGGTGATCCATAGAGCGTACGGGTTGCGCGAAAGGCAGCGCGATCGGCTTCGTCGCCCGCCGAGCCCCTCGCTGGCGCGGGCGGCAACACGTCGATCAACGCGACGCCTGGGCCAGTCAGGTAGCGCTGCGCGTCGGCTGGCTGGGCCGCCAGCAAGAGCGGCAGCATGATGGCGACGCGCATCAATAGCGTACCAGTGCGCCAACGTAGAAAGACCGACCATTGTCGACCTCCTCGCGCAACAGACCGAAACCGGGGCCGAACAGACGCTGCGGACGGAAGTTGGTCAGGTTCTTTGCCTGGGCGACGATCGTCCAATGCCGGTCGAGCTTCAGGCGTAGCTGCGCGTCAAACAGATCGCTGGCGGCATAGCGCCGATCCTGCAACGGATCACTGGTCGATACCGAAAAGAGGGTCGGCGACAGATGATTCCACGCACCCTGCAGCGTAACCGGACCGGCAGCATAGAACAGTTTGACGTTGGCGACCGTATCGGCGCTCTCGAAAAGCCCTGACAGTCGTCGACGGGTGATGCCGTCGGCGAGCGTAACCTGCGGCGGTGTCGGATCGAGCAGGGTCAGATTCGCAGAAAAGCCCAGCCCGGCGAGTGGTCCGGGCAGGAACCGCATGCGGGCAACGACGGCGTTCAACTCGATGCCACGTACCCGCGATCCGCTCGCGTTCACCGGGCGGACGCGGGTGACCAGCTGTGAGACGCCTTCGAACACCTCATTTGCCTGGTTCCGGGTGGTGATGATCTCGTCAGCGATGTCCTTCTGGAACAGGCCTGCCGAAAACAGGATGTCGCGGTCGACGTAGTACTCGAGGCTGAGATCGTAATTGTCCGACCGGCGCGGTCGCAAGCCTGGGTTGCCGCTGACGATCGACACGCCGCCATCGGGATTGTTTGCTGTGATGCCGATGTTGACCGTCTCGCGCCCGGCAAGATCATCGTAATTGGGGCGGCCGAGGGTCCGACTGAACGCCGCACGCACGCGCAGGCGATCGCTAACATCCCAATCTGCCTGCGCCGAGGGCAGCCATTCGTTGTACTGCTGATGCTGCTGCCGAAAGGCAAACACCGGCGCGCTCGTCGACCCCGATTGTCGGTTTGCACCTGTGGACAGCATCGTATCCTCGAACCTGACGCCCGCGCTCAGGCGGACGGCGTCGGATGCGTAGCGTGCCATCAGGTAAGCTGCCGCGATATCTTCGGTTAGGGTGTAGTCGGCCTGACGGTTCCCTGCCGGATTGGCGCTGTTGACACCAAGGAAGCTGCCCGGATTGGCTGCGAAAGCGCCTGCCGCCAAAGCGGGGTCGATCAGCAGGACCCGCTGACCCGCACCGTTATAGGGTGCATAGGATTCGCTCGCGAGAACGTTGGACAGCAGCAGGTTACTCGCCGGCGTGGTCCGGTAATTGTCGACGGTGAAGTCATAGCGCCGGTCGAGGAAGCGGGCGTAGGCGCCGGTCGCGATCCCGAAGCCGCGATCATCCGCCTCCATATTGATATTCAGATTGGCCCGCGCGGTCAGCGCCTCCTCGCGATTGTCGTCGCTGCTGGTGCCATATTCGAACTGACGATACTCGGCAGCGTTGGCAACGAACCCAGGATTGGCGAAGTCGAAGAATGCGAAACCACCGGGCGTGTAGGCGTACCGATAGGCAAGGCTTGACGTATTGGCGATGCGATAGGTCGCCAGCCGCGCATCCTGCCGATAAGTGGCGATCGCGTAATTAAGGCCAAAATCGGCCTTCACCGTATCACCAGGCGTCAGTTCCGCATGGGCGTCGGCATAGCGCATGCGGCGGGTCTGGTAGAAGTTCGACAGGTCGGCCTGCGCATTGGCGTTCGCGACGCTACCGCTCGTCGCGCTTACGTTGCTGAAATGAGTGTAGCGATTGGTCGCTGCAGTCACCGCGGTGTTGGCTACGACGACGTTCGATTGGCGCTCCTCGTCATTGATGTGGCGAAAGTCCGCGAGGGTCACCGCAGCCTTGAACATCGTGTGATCGTCAAATTCCAGCTTGCCGAACATGCCGTATCGCTGGCGAACATTGTCGTAGTGCAACCAGCGCCGACGATCGGGCGCAGCGAACGCCTTGCTGACGTCACTGGCCGGGGACAGCAGTCGCGTGCCGGCGACCGGATCGAAATAGAGGTAATTGTCCGTAGCCGAATTGACCGACGCGGAGTCGCGCCGAAAGTAGCTGCCCGCTACCACAATGCCGAATTTGTGATCCGCGCCGAAGGTCGTCGAGGCGACGAGTTCGGCCTGACCCGATGGCGCACGATTGCCGCGCGTTCGTCTGAAATCCCACTGTCCGATATCGAACCGGCCGCCCACGAACGGTTCGCCCTTGCCCTCGAAAGCACTGCGTGTGCGAAGATTGGCGATACCGCCGATCGCATTCCCGTTCATTGCGGCCGTGACCGACTTGTAGACCTCGACCCTGCTCGCGAGCGATGAGGGAATGACGTCGAGTGATACGTTGCGCCGTCCGACCTCATTCGCAGGTAGCGTCACGCCGTCGATCTGGACCAGATTGTAATCGGCATTGAGGCCGCGAATGGAGAGGAATTGCGCTTCCCCGCGCGCATTGTTTTGAACGGTCGAGACACCCGGCACGCGCTGCAGGGCCTCGCCCAGTCCGAAGTCCGGCAACGTGCCGATCTCGTCGGCACTGATGCTGTCGGAGATCACCTCGATCTGCCGCTTGGCCTCGATCTCGCGAACGGCCTGTAAACGGGCGCCGGTAACGATGATGTCCTGCTCGCTCGCCGTCCCGGCTGCCGCAGGTGAAGGCGTTGGGGGAGTGACGATTTCCTGCTGCGCCTGCGCAGCAGCCGGCAAGGCACTCGAGAGCAGTAACAGGCCGCGCAAGGTAGCGAAATTCATGACCATCCCCCAAATCCGACATCTTTGTGCCGGCTTATTTATGCACCCAAGGTGACATATGTATGACGGTCTGCGGAAGGATATGCAATGGCAAATCGTAACAAGCATTGGCCTGGCGGTCGGCGGGCCCATCGAAGGCGCCGCGATATTAGCGCTGGATGATCAACATTACCGCATGTCGAAACCGGCGATCCGGGCGGCAGATGACACCTAACGCCGGTCGCTGCGCCGGGATCTTCCCCTCGAGCTAGAACTCGGTTTGCATCGGCCGCAGCCCTGAGCAAAGTCGACGCGCTCAGCCAAGACGTTTGCTGGTCGCCAGATTACCACGATAGCCAACTACAACCGGTTTCTACCGGTCGCGATTTACGTGATGGCTGCAAGCTGGCGTCCATCCGGCACGTCTGCCCTCGATGCGACCATGCGCACAGCCGGGGCCGCGGCCTGGTACAGATGGCTCCCCCGCTTCGATCGCCGGCTAAGCTAGCGCATCGGTGGTTGTGCGTGGACCGGCAACGCAGAGATCGGCGTATCGACGTCAATCGGCGTTTAGGCACCCTGGCGCGCTCCAGCGGGCATCAGGACGCCATCCGCCGCCCCGAAACACCCAACAGGTATGCGGACCATCGTCGACCGGCATCTGGAGGGCTTGCGGCTCAGGCAGCGGCGTAGCGGGCCGTCTCAGCCATTTGATGGCCAAGTTCGGCAGGAACAGCGAAACGACCCGTCTCATCGCTGCCCTCCACTATCAGGGAGGAGCTCTCACCACCGCGCTGCCGCGCCAGTTCGACCGACCAACTCGCCTTCCCACACCCGCAAACCTCCAGCCGTGCCGACGATGCCACCCCGATCCGCCAGCGCGTCCACGCGGCGGACGGCTGGGAGAACGGGTCCTGATCACGATTGCGTCGACGACGGAGCAGCAGCAACGGCATGTCGGCTTCCGCCGCCACCAGTTGCAGGCGGCGGGTCGCGACCATCGACACCTTGCTCGCCTCCGCGACGATCGCTGACGGTGTCCCGTCCCGGATTGCGTCCTCGATCACCGCGAGCACCGGGGTGAAAGGTTCGAATGCCATTAGCAAACTCTCGGATTTACGTTAACGCCCGACACTCCGGACGCAAACCTCACGAGCGTTTTCTGCATGTCGATTAGTCTCAGCGCAAAAGGTGGTGAATGGCAAGAGGATGCGGGTGAACAAAGGACCCAATTCCGGTCATTCGCGACGTATCTACCCTACCCCAATTTCGGCCATTCGTTCATTTTGATTGAGCGTCCAATCTTACCGGTCGGGGCAGGTCGGCGAAATTTGAGTGGTTTCAAGCTATATATACGGTCCCCCGGGGGGCGAACGTCAGCAAATTCAATTTGATTAGAGGCTTAGTAGGCGTCGGTATTCCGCCTCAGCGAACCCGTAGGTGTCACCAGCTAGGCGCAGCAGCCGATCCCGGTCACGCACGATGACGCGCCCACGCACGGAGCGAACAGCCTCATCCTCTTCGAGCTTGTGGAGTGCGTCGGTCACGCTGCTGCGGCGGACGCCGAGCATGAGCCTGAACTCCTCGTGCGTCATGCAGATGTCGTCCTCGCGTACCCGGTCGTGATAGAGCAGGATCCATCGCGCCATCCGCCGCTCGATCGAATGCGCGAGCGACGAGACGATCGTCCTGGACATCTGGGTCATGACCACGTCGACGAAGCGGAGCAGGACGGTTCGGATCTCTGGACGTTCGACCAGTATCCTGTGCAATGCTGTGGCCGACAGCCTCATAGCCGTGCCGTGTTCGGCCCGCATCACCACGTCATGCGACCAGCGCTTGTTGCCAAGTAGCAACTGCCAACCGATGAACCCCTCGCTTCCGACCAGCGCGACCGCGTAGCGGCGGTCGCCCTCGAGTGAGTCGAGTATCGCAGCGATCCCGGTCAACGGGAAGCAGATGCTGTCTGCCGCATCGCCGGCGCGCGCGATCATGTCACCGTTGCGGAACGGCACCAGTTCCAGATGCGGCGCAAGGGCGGCGCGGTCAGCGTCATTCAAAAGACGTAGCAGCGCATTCGCCTCGCACGGCAACGCGTTGGAACTGGGGGTCCCATCCACCTTCAAAGCCTGATCATCCATGCCGCCGTCCATACTTCCGAACCTCGCTGCTCAAACGCTTGGGTCTACTTCCGTACCGAAACGCTGAGGCTCGCCCAATGGTTGGGAAACAGACAGTTTCAGGAGGGACCATTGCGCAAAACCGTTCTAACGCTGATCGCCGCGTCGACCGCGATCGCAGGCATTCCAGCTCTGGCCCAGTCACCTCGCTCGATTGCCGCTCCTCCTCCGCCACCGCCGCCCGCGACATCCATGCAGCCCCCGAAAGCCGCACCCGACATGCAGTCAGTCTTGGACGCGCTCGCGTCGCTCGGCGGCAAGCCGATCGAAACGCTCACGCCTGCGGAAGCCCGCATGCAGCCCTCGGCCGCGGACGGAGCCAAGGCGGCGATGCGGAAGAAGGGAATGTCGACCGCGCCTGATTCGTCGGTGACGACGCGGGACCTGCCGTACGGCAGCGACCCCAAGCAATTCGCGCGCATCTACAAGCCGGCCGGCGCACCTGCGGGTGGCAAGCCGATGCCGGTCATCGTCTACTACCACGGCGGTGGTTGGGTCATTGCCGACGTCGACACCTACGATGCCGCACCGCGGGCCATGTCGAAGGCGCTGAACGCTATCGTCGTCTCGGTCGAGTACCGCCACGCACCCGAGTTCAAGTTTCCGGCGCAGCATGATGATGCGGCTGCTGCCTATCGCTGGACGCTGCATAATGCGGCGAGCTGGGGTGGCGACCCCGCACGGATCGCGACAGTCGGCGAGAGCGCCGGCGGCAACCTTGCGGTCGCGACCGCGATCTACGCGCGCGACAACGGCCTGACGGTGCCGCGCCACATCGTCTCGGTCTATCCGATCGCGAACAGCAGTATGACGCTGCCTTCGCGGCGGGATTCGGCGAACGCCAAGCCGCTGAACACTGCCATGCTGCCGTGGTTCGGCTACTACTATCAGACGAGCAAGGCGGATGCGCAGGATCCGCGCCTGAACCTGGTCGCCGCCAACCTGCGTGGTCTGCCGCCGACGACGATCATCAACGCGCAGATCGATCCGCTACGCTCGGATGGAGAGACGCTGGCGGCCGCGATGCGGGCGGCCGGTGACAAGGTCGAGCAGAAGACCTTCCCGGGCGTGACCCATGAGTTCTTCGGCATGGCCAAGGTCGTGAACGGCGCCAAGCAGGCGAATGATCTCGCAGTCGCACGGCTGAAGACGGCGTTCGAAGCGCCAGCAACCCGCCGCTGAGCGTGACGGCGGCGGCGTCGAGCCGCCGCCTCCTTGCCGGAGAGGACCAATGACCATGACCCAGACCCCCGTCCGCTATTCTCCCGACGTCGAGGATGTTAAACCCGACGAAGCCGAGACGATCACGAAGCTCAACGAGACGTTCGACAAGATCCTTGAGACGACAGCGGAGGACTATGGTCACGCTGTACGTTCGGTCCACGCCAAGGCGCACGGTTTCCTCGATGGGGTGCTAATTGTCCATGACGGGCTTTCCCCCGAGCTGGCCCAAGGCCTGTTTGCCACCCCGGGCGAGCACAAGGTCGTCATGCGCTTCTCGATCAACGCGGGCGACATCCTGCCGGATACCATCAGCCTGCCGCGTGGTCTGGCGCTGAAGGTGATGGACGTCGACGGTGAACGCCTGCCCGGTGCCGATGGACAGACGCAGGACTTCGTCATGGTCAACGGCTCGGTGTTCCAGAACAAGACCGCCGACCAGTTCCTGGGTAACCTCAAGCTCCTGGCAGGCACCACCGACAAGCTCGAGGGCACCAAGGAAGCGATGTCCAAGGTGTTGCGCGGTGTGAACACCGTGCTCAGCGCGGTCGGGATTGAAAGCCCGAAAGTGCAGACGCTCGGCGGGGCGCCCAACTCGGATCCGCTCGGTGAGACCTACTTCAGCGTCACGCCGTTCCGTTACGGCGACTACATCGCCAAATTCGCGATCTTCCCCGTGTCCAAGGACCTGATCGATCAGACCGACACCACGATCGAGGCGACTGGCCGGCCGGACGCCTTGCGGGACGTGATCCGGTCGGAAACCCAGGTGCTTGAGATGGAGTGGGAGGTACGGGTGCAACTGTGTCGCGACCTCGAGGAGCAACCGGTCGAGGACCCGACCGTCGAGTGGAAGCAGGACGATGCGCCCTTCCAGACCGTCGCGACCATTCGGGCGGCCAAGCAGGACAGCCTGACCGAGGACAAGTTTCAGAAGATCAACGAGGAGATGCGCTTCTCGATCTGGACCGGTCTTGCCGCACATCAGCCGCTCGGCAACATCAATCGGGCACGCAACGGGACCTACCGCCACTCCGCCGACTTCCGCGCCCGCGTAAACGGTTGCCCCTATCACGAGCCTGTTGGCGGTCGCGCCTGAACGGCGAAGGTGGCGTTCGGTCCCTTGACGCTGACCGTGGACAGATCGGCTTGGAGGCGAATTGGGCACTTGGCCGTTCTGAAGGCCGTTGAACCGCTGGTTTCGCAGCGACGGTGAAATGGCAGGGTCGACGAAACGTCCGCAAAGGTTTGAACCGCCAGGAGGCTGACGAATGCCGATGATTACCGCCGGCGACCTCAACATGGAGGTGTCGCTTCACGGCGCGGAGGAGGGTCAGCCGGTGCTCCTCCTCCATGGCTGGCCGGATGACGCCTCGACGTGGGATCAGGTGGCGCCCACACTGGCCGCGGAAGGGTTCCGCGTCATCGTCCCGACGTTGCGTGGGTTCGGCGCCACGCGTTTTCTCAACGACGATACCTCGCGAACCGGCAACAGCGCGATGCTCGCGATCGATATGATCGCGCTGCTCGACACGCTCGGCATCGACCGCTTCATGGTCGCCGGGCACGATTGGGGATCGAACACCGCCGAGGCCTTGGCCGTCGGGTGGCCCGATCGGGTAGAGCGGATGGCCATGCTGTCGACCCCGCCCCGGCTCGGCGGCATGCCTACGCCGCCGTTCGAGCAGACCCAGCGGCAATGGTATCACTGGTTCATGGCAACCGCGCGCGGGGCGGAGGCGGTACGTGCGGACCGGCGCGGGTTCACCCATCTGCATTGGGTCAACTGGTCGCCACCGGGATGGTTCGACGAGGCGACGTTCGACCGTGTTGCCCGGTCGTTCGACAATTCCGACTGGGTCGACGTGACGCTCCACAGCTATCGCGCACGCTGGGGCGAAGCGGAACCCGATCCACGAAGCGCCTGGCTGGAGAACAAGGTCAAGGCGACCAAAACGTTGTCGCTGCCGACGCTCTACATCCACGGCGATGCCGACGGCGTGAACCCTCCCTCGACCGCGAAGGACGTGCGAGCGAAATTCGCCGGGCCGTTCGCGCGCATCACCATGACCGGGGTCGGCCACTTCCCGCAGCGGGAGAACCCGCAAGCGGTGGTGCGCCACCTCCTTACCCTCTTCGCCGGCAATCCCGCCGTGCTCACCGATGTCACCGATAGGAACCTGTCCATGAAGAAAGCCGCCCCCTATGCCGCCGGGATTGCCGCCATCGGCTTGGTCGCCGCTGCCGCAGCCGGCGTTGCCCATGCCCAGGGACGCAGCGCACAGCTGACGCAGGTGGCGCAGTTCGATCATCAGGCGACCGGCGTGGCGGTGACCGAGGATGGACGGCGCTTCGTCAACTTCCCCCGCTGGACCGACGACGCGCCTATCTCCGTCGCCGAAGTGATGAAGGACGGATCCTTACGCCCCTATCCCGACGCCAAGTGGAACAGCTGGCGCAACGCCCGCGCCAACGAACTGCCGGTCGGTGAATATTTCGTCTGCGTGCAGTCGATCGTGCCCGATGGTCACGGCAATCTCTGGGTGCTCGATCCCGGCGCGCCGGGGAACGAGAAGATTCTCGAAGGCGCGCCCAAGCTCGTCCGCATCGATCTGGCGTCGAACACGGTGACGAAGACGATCCTGGTTCCCGGCGACGTCGCGCTGCAGGGCACGTATCTCAATGACATCCGCTTCTCGCCCGACGGCAAGACCGGCTACATCACCGACAGCGGCACGCGCGGCGCGATCATCGTCGTCGACCTGGAAAGCGGCAAGAGCCACCGCGCGCTCGATGGGCACGCCTCGACGCAGATCGACAAGACGGTGAAGGTTACGCTCGACGGCAAGCCGTTGGTCCGCCCCGATGGCCGGCAGCCCGCCTTCGCCGCCGATGGCATCGCCATCTCCAAGGACGGCAAGACGCTCTTCTATCAGGCGCTGACCGGAAAGACGCTCTATTCGATCGACACCGCGAAGCTGCGATCAGACGTCAGCGAGGCCGATAGGGCGGCAGCGGTGAAGACGGTCGCGCAGACGCACGTCGCTGATGGTCTGTGGATGAGTAAGGCAGGCGTGCTCTACCTGACCTCGCCCACTGACTATGCGATCAAGCGTCTGAACGGAGCGACCGTTGAGACAGTGCTGACCGATCGCCGGCTGCGTTGGCCCGACACCTTCTCGGAAGGGCGCGACGGGACGATGTACGTCACCGCCAGCCATATACAGGACACCAACTGGTTCACGCCCGGCGCACCGCCGTCGATCAAGACGCAGCTGTTCTCCTTCGCTCCCGCCAAGTGATCGGATATCCCATGACCTATCTTCGCTATTCGCCCGATGTCGAAACACGAGAGCCCGACGAACAGGAGAGCACCGACGGCATCATCCAGGGCATGACCCAGGAGAGCCAGACGGTCGAGAAGCGCGACGGGCACGCGGTGCGGGCGAGCCACGCCAAGAGCACGGCGTGCGTGATCGGCAAGCTCATCGTCGCGCCCGGATTGCCGCCCGAGCTCGCACAGGGCCTGTTCGCGGAACCTGGCACGTTCGATGTCGCCGTCCGCTTCGCGCAAGGACCCGGTGAGAAGCTCGGCGATCGCGTCTCGACCCATCGCGGCATGTCTATCAAGGTGTTCGGCGTCGAGGGCGCGAAGCTGCCCGGCCATGATGCGCCAACGCAGGACTTCGTCCTTGCCAGCGGCACGACCTTTCCGGCGGGGACCGCCGCCGGCTTCCTTTCCCAGGCCAAGAAGATCGGCCTGACGGTTCCGATGCCTGAGGGGGTGAAAAGCGCGGCCGCTTCCGTCGCTCGCAACATCAACAAGGTGCTGAACGCCGTCGGCGCGGGTCCAAGCCCGACGCTGGACTTCTACGGCCATCCCTTCAGCCACCCGTTGGTCGAGGAATATTTCAGCCAGTGCCCGGTGCGCTTCGGCGACCATGTCGCTAAGATCGGGGCGTTTCCCGTTGCAGCCGAGCAAGAGGCACTCGCCGATTGGCAGCTCGACCCTCATCAGGACGAGGATGGCTTCCGCCATGCCGCGGTGGATTACTTCGAGGGCAACGATGCGGTGTTCGAGCTTCGGGCGCAGCTGTGGACCGATGCCGAGACGCAGCCCATCGAGGACACCTCCGTCGACTGGCCGACGAGCGAAAGCCCGTATCGCACCGTCGCCACGATCCGACTGCCGCGGCAGTCAGCCTATGGTCCCGACCGCGTCCGCTACTTCGACGAGGTGATGACGTTCCGCCCGGCCCACAGTCTGGAAGTGCATCGCCCGCTCGGCGGCGTGATGCGCGCGCGCATGCAGGTCTACCAGGCGCTCAGCGTCTTCCGCCACCGAGAGAACGGCATTGCCGCCGCGAACACCGCCGATATCCGGGACATTCCAGCCTAAGCTGAACGCCAGTGCTGACGATAGTGAAAGGACAATCATGAAGTTCGAAGGCAAGCACGACGTTCAGGCGGAGAATGCGTAATGGCGCGCTTTTCCAACAAGGTCATCGTCATCACCGGTGCCGCCTCGGGGATCGGTGAAGGCGCCGCGCGCCGCTTCGCTGAGGAAGGCGCAACGCTGGTGTTAGGCGACATCGACAAGGCCGCGCTCGACAAGCTGGCGGGCGAGCTGCACGGCACAGTCGAAACCCGCGAGATCGACGTGTCGGACCGCGCGGCATGTGAAGCTCTCGTCCAGGCTGCGATCGATCGCTTCAGTCGGATCGACGTGCTGGTCAACGACGCCGGCGTCGATCATCTGGGCAAAGTCGACGAGGGCGACTTCTCTGAATTCACCAAGGTGATCGAAACCGATCTCTATGGTGTCGTCCACATGAGCCGCGCGGCGATCGCGCACCTGCGGCAATCCAAGGGCTGCATCGTCAACGTGTCGTCAGTGTCGGGCCTGGGTGGCGACTGGAACCACAGCTTCTACTGCGCGGCGAAGGGGGCGGTCAGCAACTTTACCCGCGCGCTGGCAATGGACGAGGCGAAGCACGGCGTCCGCGTCAACGCGGTCAATCCGTCGCTCACCTACACCGCGCTGACCGCGGGCATGAAGAAACAGCCTGAGCTGATTGCCAAGTTCGAAGAGCGTATTCCGATGGGCCGCGGTGCCCAGCCCGCCGATATCTCGGGGGCGATCGCGTTCTTGGCGAGCGACGATGCGCATTACGTGACGGGCGTGAATCTGCCGGTCGATGGCGGGCTGACCGCGTCAAACGGGCAACCGCCGCTGTCTTAATGAATGTGAGGCGGGCCCTTGCGCCCGCCCACTATTCAGGATTGGACCGTGCCGCTGGTGCCAGATTCATCACGGGCAAATTGCTCATGCCAATGGAGTCACGTCGCAGCAATTTTGACCCAATTGCGGCCGTTCAGCCCTTACCCCGCCAAACCACAAACCGGCCACTCGTTCATATCGGGCGAGTGTGTAGCTACGCGAGTTAGGACAGCATAAAGAACTAGCCGGGAAGCGGCCCCGCCTCACGGTAGCTTTCGATCAGGGCGTCAAACACGGCGATGTCGGACCTGCTACGCGCGATGATCTGCGCGCCGGCGACGGCCGCATAAATCGCGCGTGCCCTTGCCTCCACGCTTTCCGGCGGTCCGATCCCCGCGGCGGCGAGCTGTTTTGTCAACCACGCCACGTTGACGTCGGCGAAAGCCTGGACCTGCTTCAAGACCGGTCCAGGTAGCTCGTCACGTTCCGCCGCCATGAAGCTGCTGAGGCACATCCGGTTGTCGCGCTCCAGCGAGGCCCGAAAGATACTCGGATATCGCTTCAACGCGTCCACAGCATCCTTCGCGTCGGCTGAGATTGCCGCCAGATCACGGGCGATATCCTCCTGGTAGCGGCGCGCCACGGCCTCCCCGAGCAGCGCCTTGTTGGCGAAGTGATAGTTGATGCTGGCCGCCTTGATGCCGACCGTCGCCGCGAGGTCGCGAAAGTTGATGCCACCATAGCCGCGCGTCATCGCCGCCTCACGCGCGGCCAGCAGGATCGCCTCCCGCGCATTCTCTCTCGTTGCTACCGCCATCGTCGCGCCTCCACCTGCCATATGGCAGGCAGGGATTGACATGGCAAGACTTGCGCCGCAGATGATTACCTGTCATCTGACAGGCAGGTGATGTGATCGATGAACGCGAGACCCTCAATGGCCGATAAGCTGACGCTTTTCACCTCCCCCTCCGCCTTCCCCAACCCTCAGCGGCTGCGCATCTTCATGCATGAAAAGGGCATCGCCGACCGGTTCGCCGAGACGGTGTACGACATGTCGCCTGTGGGGGAGCAACGCCGGTGGCGGCATCTGAAGATGAACCCTTGGGGCGAAACGCCGACGCTGGCTTTGGCCGACGGCTCGTTCCTGAGCGAGACGTCCGCCATCGCGCGCTACCTCGACGACAGCTTCGAGGGCCGCAAGATCATGGGCGAGACGGCGCATGAGCGTGGCCTGGACCAGATGTGGGACAGCCGGGTCTGGGTTCACATCCTCTACCCGATCGTGACCGCCTTCCATGTCATGCATCAGGGTCTCGGTCCCAAGCTGGAACTGACGCACAACCCCGAATGGGGTGAGCATTCGCGCAAGGTGGCGCTGGCGCACGCGGCGCTGGTCGACCGGCATCTTGCCGATGGACGTGCATGGCTGCTCGGCGGGGACCAGCCGACCTTTGCCGACATCACGCTGGCCACCGCGATCGCGTTTTCCAAATACCCGGTGAACGCCACCCCGCTGGACGAGCGTTTCGAGCATATCGACGCGATCTGGCGGCGGTGGCAGGCCCGCCCGGCCTTCAGGGCCGCCTATGCCGATGGGCAGAGCGGTGTCCCGGCACTGGATGACCGCTCGTAGCATCCGCGTCATTCGTCTTCGCTAAGTACGTCCCAAGCAGGAGAGTTATCATGCTGTTTCACACCATGGTCGGATCGAACGACATCGAACGATCGAAGCGCTTCTACGACACGGTGCTCGGCACGCTCGGTGTCGGCGAACCGGCGCGCAATATCGCCGATAGCGGCCATACCCGGCTCATCTACAATAACGGCAGCGGCACGAACTTCATCGTCAGCCAGCCTATCAACGATGAACCGGCGACCGTCGCGAACGGCAGCACCGTCGCCTTTTCGTGCAACTCGCCCGAGCAGGTTAGGCAACTTCACGATACCGCAGTTGCCAATGGCGGCACCTCAATCGAAGCCCCGCCCGGCCCGCGCGAGACCGCGTCCATGGGTACGATAGAGCTTGCCTATTTTCGCGACCCCGACGGCAACAAGCTTTGTGGGATCCATTTCCCCAAGTGATTATAGCCGTCACATATCGGCTCTGAGGCGCCGCCCGTCCCTGGCATGGACGGGCGGTAAATCTGGCCACGAAGAAGTGCCGCAGACGATACTTTCTTGAACGACCCATCATCGGTCTTTCAGCGGCACTTCTGCCGCCCCCGACTCCGGACATTCATTCATGTGGGTTCGTTGAAGCGGTTTACGATCAGGTTGGATCATCAGCACGAAGGCGGTTTGGGCCCGGTGCAAGGCGCGAGGAGGACGCGATGTCGAAGCATCGTGACCGATGAGCAACGCTGTACCGGACGCAACCGCCGCGCCGCGAAGCGAGCGCCCGAAGGACGATGACGGTAGTGCATCCTGGTAGAAAACCGCTCTAGCTGCCGGTTTGATTTGTGGTGCGACCACTGGCTAGGTGATCGTCAGCAGTCGTTCCGCGCGGTCGATACCGGCTCGGTGCCGCTGCCCGTAAGCTGGCGCCGGAGCGCGGCAGTGTCGGTCTTGGCACCGTGGCGGCGGTCGGTCGGGATCCGGGCCACTGCGCGCACCTCACCGGCGGCAAAGCGGGCCTGCCAGTCGGACATATGACGGCGGTCGCCCTCGATCGCCAGCACCGGACGGCCGGCAATCGCGACCAGCGCGGCCCGCCGGACACCTGGCCAGCGCCGCGCCGCCGCCTCGACCACGAACGGCCAGAGCGCCCCGACGCGGTCGTCTTGTCGGCCGAGCAGCCGCAAGGTGCCGTCGGCGTCGAAACGGCCCGCATCGCCGGTGCGGTGCCAGATCGTGCCGTCGGCGTCGCGTCGCTTGGTCGATGCGTTGCGTGTCGGATCGAGGTAGCCGGACACGACATGGTCACCCGCGACGAGGATTTCGTTGTCCTCGATCCGCACGCGCGTGCCGTCTGCGATCATTCCCGCGATCAACCCCTCCCCTTCGTCAAGACCGCGCATTTCGTGATGCGCGATGGGTTCGGCCTCGGTCGAGCCGTAGACCGCGACGATGCGGAGCGCGGGCGCGGTGCGGTGCAACCGGTCGACGAGGTCGGGGAACACCGGGCCGCCGCCGACGAAAAGGGTTGCGGCACCGGGCGGAACATCGTCCGCAATCCGCTCGGCGATGGCGGGGCTGAGCAGCAGGCGGGTGACGCCGGCCCTGGCGCAGTGGCGCGCGACCGCGGCGGCTTTCGCGCGGTGCGGGCGGCGGAGCGGCCAATTCGGCAGGACCGAGGTATCACCGCGGCCGAGCCCGGCGACGACGAACACCGGAAAGCCGACAAGATCGACCTGCGGCGTCGGCGCGGCGAGCAGCGGCGCCACCGCGCGGTCCTGTGCGGCGAGAAAGCCGTGGCTGCGCGCGATCGCCTTGGGCGCACCGGTCGAGCCGCTGGTGAAAGAGATCAGCGCGTGGGCGTCGGCCGACAAATCGGCGAGGTCATCGATCCGGTCCTCGCCGGCCGACAGGCGCAGGTGCAGCGGCACGCGGCGGATCGCGGGCACCAGCCAGGGCAGGACGCGGTAGATGCCATTGGCCACGAACGCGCGCGGCGCGGTCGCGGCAACCGCGTGGCGCAACCCGGCGAGCCCCAGCGCCGGCTCGGGAAAGACCGCCACCGCGCCGATCCGCCACAGGGCCGCAAGGCTGGCATAAAGATCGGCATCGACCATGAGCGCCAGCAACACCCGGTCGCCGGAGCGAAGGCCGCGCCGTGTCCATGCCGCCGCCAGTCGTGCCGCGCGGTGTTCAAGCGCGGCATAGCTCGTCGATCGTCCCCGGCCATCAACGATCGCGACCCGCGCGGGATGGTCGCGCACCTTCTTCGCAAAGGCGGCCAGGATGTTCAAAGCCTGCGCCCGAACAGCGAATAACGGCGAAACACGACACCCTGGTGCTGCGCACTGCGACGCAGCGACACGTTGTCGACGTGCATCAGGGCATGGACGACATGCGCAAAGCCCATCCGCCGCGCCTCTTGGTGAAAGCGGTGGGCGAGCAGGTGGCCGACACCGGGACGCAGGCCGGCATAGGTCTTCAGGATGGCGGTGCCGCTGACAGGATCGGGCAGGCCGAACAGGAAGCCGGCAAGATCGCCGGTCGCGTCGAAGGCGAACAGCACCAGCCGTGGATCGACAGCGGCGAGCAGGGGGCGATACAGCGCCAGAAAAGCGTCGCGGTCGATCGCCCTGAAGAACAGCTTGTCGGCAAAGCTGCCGCCCGCCAGCGCGAACAGCCGGTCGAGCAGCGCATCGGCGCCGGTGCCGTCCCATGCGCGCACCGAGACGCCGGGCACGGCCGGCTCCGGTTCGGCGGCCGCAGGCACAGGCGCACGGCTCGACACATAGTCTGCGACGGGATCGAAGCCGGCGGCGACGAGCGCGGCGACATCGTCGGTGCCCGACACGGGTTCGAGCGGAAAGGCGGCGCTGCCGTCGCTCTCCACCACCGCGCGATAGGCGTGCCAGGTGTCGCCGTTCATCGGCGCCAGGACCGCGGCATGGCCCTCGGCACGCAAATGCTCAAAGGCCAGCGTCAGCAGTGCTGCGCCCGCCCCCGCGGTGTCGAAGGCGAGTTCGCCGATGGCGGCGGCGGGCGTGCCGTTCCAGGCGGGGCCATCGCGCCAGATGCGGCACCGGGCGCTGGGGATCGTCAGGAGGTCGCTCATCCGAACACCGTTTGCGAGAGGTAGGCGGTCATCGGCACGGCACTGGCGATGGCGGCCAGGCGCGGCGCCCGCCAGCGATCGAACCAGGTCGCGCGAAACAGGCACAGCGCCACCAGCACCAGCGACCCGGTCGCGATCGCGGGCATGCCGGCGATCCAGCGGCCGTAAGCGGGGCCGATCGCTATCAGCAGCAGAAACAGCGCCAGCACCGCTGCGCCAAGCGGCAGCACGGTCCACCGCGTGCGGGTCGCCAGCAGCAGATAGCCGAGCAGCATCCCGGCGACGGTGAGGTTGTAGAGGTTGATCGCGCTGGGCGTCACCGTTTCACCCACCAGGTACCAGATCAGGCCGGTCGCCGACAGCGTCGCGATCAGGTCGAGATCGGGATGCGCACCACGGCATCGCCGTCGGCGACGCGCGACGAGGTGCGCGGCGACGACGAACGCGGGCAGGACCGTGCCGTAAAGCCCGCCGGTGCCGAGAAACGCGAACGCGGCAATCACCAGCACGCGGCTGCTGTGCGCGCCCAGCCCCAGGCGCGACGCGAGCAGGACCACGGCAAGGATCGCGGCAAAGAACGCCGCCGCCAGCCCCGCCAGCGCCAGCGGCGGCGCGTACAGCCAGCCCGCTAGGAACAGGTGCGTCGCGATCGGCACGAACAGATTGTCGAGCCCGCGCCACGACACCGCCTCCACGGTCGCCGCGAACGCCGCCACCGCCAGCGCCAGCACGACCACGTTGACGCGCGGCACGTCGGTCAGCAGCAACAACATCATCATCGCCAGGATCAGCGTTACCGCGAAAAACGCGACCACGCCTTCCCAGCTCTTGACCCCGTCCTCGATCGCGAAGCGGCGGCGACCATAGCCGGTGCCGGTCAGCGCCGCGGCGGCGTCCGACAGTGCGATCACCGCGATCGGCAGCGCGTAGAGGATGTAACGGTCGCCCGCTTGGAGAAAGACGAAGCCGATCGCCAGCGCCAGCCAGATGTCGCCCCACGACGCGCGCTCCACCGCGTGGATCGTCGCGCCCAGCCCGCCCGCGCGCGATCGTGGGCGCCGCAGCCACGCCATCAGCGCCAGCGCGATCAGCAGCAGCACCACCACCGGCCAGCGCGCATCGAACAGCAGCGGCAGAACGAGCGCATACAGCCCGATCGCGACATGCACCGCCTTGCGGCTGACCTCGGCGTGCCAGTGCCAGCGGATGCCTGCGCGCCGGACCAGGACGATCACGCCGAGCAGCGCCGCCACCGACGCGGCAAGCAGCGCCAGCGACGCAGCGACGCTCACCGCACGTCCTCGACGATGAAATCGCGGTAGAAGAACGCCTGGTCGCGCGCGGCGAGCGGCTCCGCGATGTCGCGACGCTCCACCACCGCATCGGCAAACGCGGCGGGCACCCGACGCGGCACCATCATGTTCCAATAGGCCAGCCGCGCGCCGGGCCGCGACGCGGCGAGGATCGCGCGGTAGGTGTCGGCGAACCCCTCGGGCGACATGTATTCGAAGATGTCCGACAGGTTCCAGCCATCCGCGCGCAGGCCGCCTGCGGCGACATCCTCGATCGTGCCGTGGACGACGCGCAGGCGACCGATCCGGGCGGCGATCGCGCTGTGATGCTCGGGTCGGAACGCCAGCGGCAGGCGCACGCCGTGGCTGCCGGTCATGATCCAGCGGAGGTACGGATTGTCGACCGGGTCGTTGGCGACGAAAGCATGTTCGATCCGCCGGGCGACATGCGCCGAGACGCTGCCCTCGACATGGTCGAAAAAGGCCGGATCGCGGCCGAGCGCCCCCATCGCCGCGCGCGAAAAAAACAAGCGGAGCAGCAGCCGCCAGCGCCAGCCGTTCCAGCGCGCGTCGAGGAAGCGCGCGCGTTCCTCGCGGGATCGTGGTTCGAAGATCGCGGCGACGTCTCGCGCCGAATGGGCCAGCGGCAGCAGCCGGGTGCGGAACAGCCGGAAATAGCGTTCGAACTTGCCGATCGTGCCCGCGCCCTCGGTCACCACCTCGCCCCGCCGCGCCGCCCAGAACGCCGCGGTGTCGGCGTCGCAGGCGGCGAGCACGCGGTCGAGCAGCACGCCGCGTCGCGCCGAGCGACGAAAGCCGAGCAGTTCCAGCAGCTCGTCATGGGCGAGCAGCGGCCAGGCGGCAACGCGTAGGCGAATGCACGCCACCTGTGCGGCTGACAGATCGACCGCGACGACCTCGGCAGGGTCCAGCAGCAGCATCGCCAGCGCGTTGTCCCCGGCCGACCCGATCGACACCAGCGTGCCGCCGGGCCGGGGCCCGAGAGCGGCGGTGAGGACGTCGGCATCCTCCCACAATTGCGCATAGCGGATCGCCTCGAATTCTGCCTTGCCCGCGATTTCGGTGCTCATCCCGCCATCCTCCGCACCAGACCCGTCGCTCCGTCCACTGCGATCACCTCGCCATCGACGATCCAGTCGGTCGCGCCCGCCAGCCCGACGACGCAAGGAATACCGAGTTCGCGCGCGACGATGGCCGAATGGGAAAGGAGACTGCCGCGCTCCACCACGATTGCCGACGCGCTGGCGAACAGGGCGATCCAGCCCGGATCGGTATGGCGCGCGACCAGGATCTCGCCGGGGGCGAGCCGCTGCCCGCGCGGATCGCGCACCACGCGCGCTACCGCCAGCGCCTGCCCCGCCGAACAGCCGGTGCCGCTGCGCTCCGCCGCGTGATCGGCAACGGCGACGGGCGCCACCGCACCGGCGGCGGTATAAGCCGGGCCGTGGACCAGAATCCGTTCGGGCGGGTCGGGCAAGCGTCCGGCGCGCGCCAATTCGTCGCGGCGAACCGCGGCGATGCCGGCCAGGTTGGCGCTGGCGGCATAGCCCTCGATGGCGCCGAGCACCTCGTCGACGGTCAGCAGGAAGACATCGCGGGGTGCATCGATCAGCCCGGCGGCGTGGAACTGGTGACCGATGCTCAGGAACACGCGGCGGGCGCGGCCGAACAGGCGGGTGCGCTCGTAGCGCAGGTTCTCGCGGTCGCGGACGCGGGTGCGGGTCCAGCGCAGCAGCGGCCGGACGACGAGCTGGCGCAAGGGTTGGCCGGCCAAGCCGCGGTCGAGCCGGGCCAGCGGGTCGCGCGGCTCGGGCGGAGCGGTTCCGGGCGCCTGCGCTGCCGCCAGCACCGCGGCATGGAGCGTGCGCGGGTCTTCGTCGAGGGTGACGCTTTCGAGCTTCAGTTCCTCGGTACAGCGGTCGCCGAACTCGACGATGTAGCTGGCGAGCATCGCGCCGATCGGACCGAGCGCGAGCGCGTCGGCATCGTCGGCAGCGAGCGCGGCCAGCGTCGCGGGGTCGTCGGCGGCGACACGTCCCATGGCGCGGATCAGCTTGGGCGGCCTTGCCGAGACGATGTCGCCCTGCCCGATCAGCAGGTCGTTGTGGATTTCCAGTCCCTCGGCCCCGAGCCACCGCTCCAGCAGCTTTCGCGACGCGCCGAATGCGATCATGCACAGGAAGTCGTTGACGATGGGCGCGTCCCAGCGGTCGAGCAGGTCGCCCTCGATCCGGCGATATTCGGCGGCGAGTTCGGTCGGGGCCATGGTCGCCAGCCGTTCGGGTGTGGTCGCGGCCAGCGCGCGGTCGAGCCGGGTGCGGAATGCCCGCGCGGTCGCCGGCAATCGGCTACCGGCGCGAACCAGACCGAACCCGACCGCCGCGACACGCGCCCATTCGCGCCAGCGCGCCGCCCCGCGCGCGGGCACACCGCCGATCGTGGCGGCGACGGCGGGGGGCAGCGGCGCGCCGACCCCCATCATGGTTTCCATATAGCCGCGGTTGAGCGCGTAACCGGGCAGCAGTGCCAGCGCGCGGAACCAGTTGCCGAGGTTATAATAGACCCGTCCATCGACGCGGACGAGCATGTTCTCGAACACGGTGCGCGTCTCGGCGACGCGATCGGCCCGCACGCCGAGCAGCGCCACGAACGACATGTACACCCGCGCATAGGCGTACTGCGCGAACGAAAAGGTCAGCGGCGACACGATCCCCGGATAGCTTTCGACGATGTTCGAGTTGTCGAACACCGCGACGCCTGGATCGGCGATCGGCACGTCGCGCAGGGCCGAGGTGATCGCGCGCGCCTGGAGCAGATGAAGCCGATCCCCCGCGAAAGCCCATTCGATATCCTGGGCACAACCAGCCAGTGCCTCGACCCGGGTGGCGAGATCGACCAGCACGGCGCGCTGGGCGAGGGACAGCAGGTCGGCGTTGCCGGTCGAGGCGCACACCGCACCGGTAACGCGGTCGATCCACCAGCTGCTGCCGTCGACCTCGCCCGCGACCAGCCGGTCACCGAGCCCGGCGACCGCGGACACCACGATCCGGTCGCGGCGGCCTGATACCGGATCGGCGGAAAAGGCGACGCCCGCGACTGTCGCGGCGACCATCACCTGCACGATCACCGCCGGCGCCTCGTCCGCGCCCAGGCCGCGCGCCTCGCGATATGCGGCGGCTCCCTCTCCGCGTCCCGAACCGGCGATGGCGGCGACTGCCGCGGCGACATCGTCGCGCTGCACAGCCAGTTGCGTGTCGTACTGCCCGGCATGGCTGTGCGCGACGCCGTCCTCGGCCAGCCCCGACGATCGCACCGCGAACGGCCCCGGACCCAACCTGTCCAGCACCGCCGGATCGAACGCCGCGCCCGAGGGCAGCACGACGAACGCCGGTACGTCGAATCCTGCCTCCACGAGCCGACCGAGCGACGCGGCCTTGCC
The DNA here is from genome assembly GCF_001421995.1 of Sphingomonas sp. Leaf231. Lineage (GTDB taxonomy): Bacteria > Pseudomonadota > Alphaproteobacteria > Sphingomonadales > Sphingomonadaceae > Sphingomonas. Next base: position 244,053 of record NZ_LMLS01000005.1, on the reverse strand, counting down.
GCCGACCCCCGGCGCGCGCGCCGCCGCGTCACCCTCGATCACCATCCGATCACCACCCAACCATTGGCGCAAAGCCGGCCGCGACATAGCAGGCGAACACCCACAGCCCCGCCGCGCCGTCGATCGCTCGCTGACCTGCCGGCGTCGGCGCCCGGCGATAGCGGAGCGCCACCCGCACCACTGCGACCGCCGCGACCGCTCCGATCACGGCGGTCGCGATCGGCGCCCCGGTCGCGATGCCGACCAGCCCCAGCAATCCCAGCGCAAGAAGGACGCAGCCGATCCACAGCGTTCCCGCCCGCGCGGGGCCGAGCAGCGCGCTGTACGTCTCGACGCCGGTGCGCTCGTTCTCGGGCGCCCACAGCTTGCGGCCGATCTCGAGCACGCAACCATTGGCAAAGCTCATCAGCAGGAACAGCGCCAACGCCGGCGCCGCCCCGCCCTGGGGCACCCATTCGAAGCCGGTAAGCACGAGATCGATCAACGGCATCACCAACATGTGCGACATGGTGTAGGCCGCCGGCCGCGCCTTGAGCCAGGCGGGAACGAAAAACTCCGCGGTCATCAGCGCCATCCAGCCCCAGGCAAGCGCCAGGGCACCAAGCAGCCACGGATCGATCGCGACGCAGGCGAGGATCGCCAGCGGCACCGTGGCGATGCCAAGCCCGACGATCAGCCGCAGCGAGACCAGGCCACGCGGGATCGGCCGTTCGGGGCGGTAGCGCCGGTCGTCCTCGGCATCCTTGATCTCGTCCAGCACGCGCAGCTGGAAGAAAAAGCAGAGCGTGACAACAAACGCCGCGAGGTAGGTAGCGGGCGACGGCACCGCCCGCCCCGCCAGATGCGCCGACGCGCTGACACTGGCCGACGAGAACACCGCCACCAGCAGCGCGGTGCGCGCCAAGGGGAAACGCTCGCGCTGGTAGATGGCCAGCCGCGCGAGGACGGGGTCCCGGGCGGGCAGCGCGATCATCGCCGCCGTGCCAACCGGTGATGCGCGCGGGTGAACTCGCCCGCCGCGATCGCCGCCATGATCGAGATCTCGCCTGCCAGACACAAGCTGGCGGTTACTTCAGCAAGTGCCGCCGCCTTGCCCCCGCCGGCCAGGCCCATCAGCGACAGGCAGGCATTCTGTGCGGGCAGGCCAGTGCCGCCGCCGACCGATCCGACCAGCAGATTGGGCAACGTCACCGACATGAACAACCCGTCGTCGCGCCGCTCCATGCGTGTAAAACCGACCGCGGATTCGGCGACGCACGCGGCATCCTGCCCGGTCGCGAGGTAGAGCGCAGCCAGGCCGTTGGCGTAATGCCCCTGCGCGCCGATCTGGCCCGACAGCATCGCACCCAGTTGAGCGACGCGGGCATAGGCCAGCATCCGGTCAACATCGACACGCAGGCAGCGTTCAACCAGCGCATCGGGAATGGTCACGCTGGCCGAAACCTTTCGCCCGCGCCCGATCAGCAGGCCGAGGTAGCTCGCCTTCTTGTCGCCGGAGAAGTTGCCCTCGACGAACCAGTGTCGCGGCCGAATCGGACAGTTGGCGACGATTGCGCGGCACATCGCCTCGGTAGCGATCGTGACCATGTTCTGGCCCGCGGCGTCGCCGGTGGTGTAGCGGCAGACAACGAACACGGTGTCGTTGTCGACGAACGGCTCGATTGCCTCCAGCCGGCCATGACGCGTCGTCGCCTCCGCCGCCTCGCGCAGGGCCGGGCCTTGTTCCGCCACCCAGGCGACGAACGACCCGGCCTCGACCACCGAGGCAAAGACGAATGCGGGCGAGCGCACCACGCCTTCGGACAGCAACGCCGCCGCTGCCCCGCCGGCCCGGGTCATCACGTCGGCACCGCGCGCATAGGATGCGACCAGCGCCGCTTCCGTGGTCGCCAGCGGCACGAGATAATCACCGGCGGCGTGGAGACCGTTGACCCGCAGCGGCCCGACCACGCCGACTGGCAGCGCCACCGTGCCGATCATGTTCTCGATATTGGCGCCATAGCGGGCGGCCCCCGCCAGCGTCTCGGGCCCGGCGAGCGCGTCGCGCACGGCGTCGTCACGTCCCGCCCACCAGTCCGCCACCCCGGTCGCATCGGCCCCGCGCCGCACCCGGAACCGCGTCGGCGGCGGCCCGTGCGGGCGCAACCGCTCGCCCAGCTCGGCCGCGGCGGCCAGCCCACCAAGCCGGGCGACCTGACGCCTGAGTCTGGACGAGATCGGGTCCGGCTGATCCTCGCCGCTCATTCCGCGGTTTCCAGTTCGGAGTCGGGCTCCGCCATCCGCGTCGCGTCCGCAGCCTGCTCACCCATGGTCACATAGTCGAGCTTGCCGGTACCCAGCACCGGCAGTGCGTCGACCAGCCGAATGTCGCGCGGCACCGACAATTCGGCGACGCCGTTGGCGCGTGCCCAGGCCTGCAGCGTGGTCGCGGTCGCGTCGGCCTGGGTGGTGAACAGCACCAGCTGCTCGCCCTTGCGCGGATCGGGGCGGGTGACGACGGCGTGCTCGGCGCCGGGCCAGAGCCTGGCGGCATAGCCCTCGACCGCGGGCAGGGAAATCATCTCGCCCCCGATCTTGGCAAAACGCTTGGCCCGGCCGCGGATCACGACGAAACCCGCCTCGTCGATCGTGACGATATCGCCGGTATCGTGCCAGCCGCCCGCCGGCGGTTGCAGCAGTCCGGGCGCGTCGGCCTTCAGATAGCCCGCCATGATGTTGGGGCCGCGGATCGACAGTCGTCCGCCCACCTCGATGCCGGGCACCGCGTCGACCCGCGCCTCGACGCCGGGCATCAGCCGCCCGACGCTGCCGGCCTGGAAGTGCATGGGGGTGTTGACCGCGATCACCGGCGCCGCCTCGGTCGCGCCATAGCCCTCCATGATGCGGAGGCCGAACTTCTCGGCATAGGTTCGCCGCGTCTCGTCGCGGACGCGCTCGGCACCGGCAAAGATGTAGCGCAGCGAGTAGAAGTCGTAGCCGTGCGCCATGCGCGCATAGCCGGACAGGAAGGTGTCGGTGCCGAACAGGATCGTGGCGTTGGCGTCATAGGCGAGCGCGGGGACGATCCGGTAGTGCAGCGGGCTCGGGTAGAGCAGCGTCCTGACACCCGACAGGATCGGCAGCAGCGTCCCCCCGGTCAGCCCGAAACTGTTAAACACCGGCAGCGCGTTGAGCACCACGTCGGACGCGTTGAAATCGATCCGCGCCGACAACTGGCGGCAATTGGCCAGCAGGTTGCGGTGCGTCAGGACAACGCCCTTGGGCAGCCCCTCCGATCCGCTGGTGAACAGGATCACGGCGGGCGCATCCGGGGCGACGCGGTGGCGGCGGTGGAGATGACGCGCCCAGCCCGTCGACAACAGCGCACGCAGCTTGGCAACCGCGCCGATCCGCGTGCCGATATCCTCCAGATAAGCGACCGCGACGCCGCTCGCCTCCAGCCCGGCGATGACCTCGCCCAGCTTGGCCTGTTCCACGAACGCACGCGCGGTCAGGATCGTGCGGAGCTCGGCGGCGGTGCACGCGGCCTTCAGGTTAGTCAGCCCGGCGGTGTAGTTGAGCATCGCCGGCACCCGCCCGGTCGCCTGCAGCGCAAAGAAGGTCGCGACCACGCCGTTGACGTTGGGCAGCAGCACGCCGACCGCCTCGCCGGCGCGCGTTATGCGGCCCAGCGGGCGAACCAGCGCCAGGCTGCCGGCAAGGAGGCGGTTGTAGGTCAGCGGCGCGCGCTTGACGTCCTCGACGATCGGGGCGCTGCCGCCGTGGATGTCGCGCGCCTCGATCAGCGCCTCGAACAGCGTGGTGTCGACGTGCGAGGTCGCAAAGATCATGTCGCTCATCACGTCGTACAATCGCCGCCCGGCGACCGCGCGACGCTGGCGCGCGCTGATCCCCTCGGGCAGGTCGAACCGGCGGGGCGGCAGGATGGTGAGATCGATCTTGGGAAAGGTCCTGAGGCGCACCTTGCCCTTCATGCGCGAGAACGGCGAATATTGCGCGCCGTCGATCCGCACCGGCACGATCGGGGCGTCGGCCTTGTCGGCGACCATGCCGGGGCCGTCGAACACCTTCATCAGCGCGCCGGTGACGGTGATGCGACCTTCGGGGAAGATGACCAGCGTGCGCCCCTCGCGCACCGCCTTGACCATCGCCTTGGCCGCCATCGGATTGATGGGATCGACCGGAAAAGCATCGAACATGCCGAGGAACGGCTTGACCCACCATGCCTGCGCAATGCGGCTGTGCACGGCAAAGGTCGGCTTGCCAGGCAGGAAGGCGGCCAGCAGCAGCCCGTCGAGGAAGGAGACGTGGTTGACGACAACCACCGCCCGCTCGCCCGGACGCGGCATGTTCTCCCCGCCATGGACGTCGACGCGGTAGCACAGCCGCAGCAGCGCGCGGACCAGCGCCTTGAAAACCGTTTCCGGCAGCAGCCAGCACGAGATCAGCGCCACCGCCAGCGTTGCAAAGCCGATTGCGCCGATCACGCCCGGCACACTGGCGCCGCCGCCCAGCAGCCCGGCGGTGATGCCCACCAGCAGCACCGTGACGAAGGCGTTGACGACGTTGTTGGCCGCGATGATCCGGGAACGCTCCTCGGGCGCGCTGTGGATCTGGAGAATGGCGTAGAGCGGGACAATGAACATGCCGCCGGCGAACGCGATGCCGGCCAGGTCGACCAGCACGTGCCAGCTTCCCGGCACCGCAAGGAACGCGGCGACATCGGCATCGCGCGTCGTCGCCTGCCAGTGGCGGGTGGTCAGCCACAGGTCGATCAGGAACGCCGCCAGCGCCAGCGCCGAAGCGGGAACGAAGCGCGCCGACACCTCGCCGCCCAGCAGCTTGTTGACCACCACCGATCCGATCGCGACGCTGATCGAGAACACGAGCAGGAACAGCGTCACCACCCCGGCCCCTGCACCCAGCGTGCTGCTGGCGAGCGGTGCGAACTCGGACAACAGGATCGCGCCCACCGCGAAAAACCAGCTGATGCCGAGAATGGCGAGCCATACGCCGCGCCCCTTCTTTGCCGCCGTCAACAGCTGCCACGTCGCGCGCAAGGGATTGCGTTCGACCCGCAGCGTCGGATCGGCGGCGGGGGCCGGCGGCACGGCCAGGCTGACCAGGAAGCCGACGGCCGCGATCCCGGTCGCGACCAGCCCGGCCTCCCACGGCGCGATCAGCCCGCCGGTCAGCTGCCCGGCCAGGATCGCGACGAATGTGCCCGCCTCGATCAGCCCGGTGCCGCCCATCACCTCGTTCGGCCCCAGATGCTGGGGCAGGATTGAATATTTGATCGGGCCGAAAATGGTCGAATGCATGCCCATCAGGAACAGGCAGCCCAGCAGGACCGGGACGGAGGCGAGCCAGAAGCCCGCAATCGCGATCGCCATGATGCCGATCTCGGCCAGCTTCACCGCACGCACCAGCCACGCCTTGTCCCACTTGTCGGCAAGCTGCCCGGCCAGGGCGGAAAACAGGAAATAGGGCAGGATGAACACGCCCGTCGCCACCGTCGCCAGCAACTCCGCCTTGGCGGGCTCGGCGGCGTAGAGCCCGAAATTGGCCAAGAACAGCAGCGCGAACTTCAACAGGTTGTCATTAAAGGCGCCAAGGAACTGAACAACGAACAGCGGCGCGAATCGACGCTTGCCGAGCAGTGACAGGTCAGGTGCAGACATGATGCGAACTCCCCCATTGCAGGCATATCGGCCAATCGTGAAAGCGGCGTTTACAACGTTCCCGTCGGTCGCCGACGTTGCGGCATCCTCGACAACCGCCGGTCTAATCGCAAATTGAGCAATGTTCGATTGGAGAATTGGACAGCGTTCAATAATTTTCCTACGGCCATCGGACATGGGAAGACGATCCGATCACACCCGCGACGAATTGTACGACCTGATCCTGGCGGCGGGACAGGCGATAATGGCCGAGCAGGGCTATCAACGCTTCTCCGCACGCGCGGTCGCCAAGCGGATCGGCTACTCGATCGGCACGGTTCACAATGTGTTCGGCAGCAACGACGGATTGGTGCTGGCGATCAACACGGCCACCTTCGCGTTGTGGACGCAACATCTGCGCGGCGCGCTGGTGGCGGCGGGCGAAGACCGTATCCGCGCGCTGGTCGAAGGCTATTTCGCGTTCGCGCAGGCCAATCCGAACCGATGGATGGCGATCTACGACCATCGCCTGCCGACGGGCATGACGATGCCCGGCGCTGACGCGGCAATACGTGGCGAGTTGACGGGGATCGTGGTCGCGGAAATCGCTGCCGTGCTCGGCCGGGAGGCTGACGAGTCGACAACGGCATTGGCCCGCTCACTGATTGCGACCGTCCATGGCCATTGCGCGCTGACGCTGACCGGCAGTTTCGCCCTGATGGGTGAGGATCACCCTCGCGAGGCCGCCTTGGCCCGCGTTCGCGACGCCTTGTCGACAATCGGTCAGGATTGATCGTCAGATCCTAATCAAAGAACGGACAAGCTACGTCTAGCGAATAGCGGACACGTCAACAAAGCTGCTGCCAAAGTGTCGGCGCAATCCCTACTTTTCACCTGCGGCAGCAACGACCCACTTCCGGTCATTCGCAGCAAAATTTGAGCGCCCCTGAACCTGTCATTCGTTCATATGCGAGCTCGCAGCTAGAGGCGGGGGTAAGAAGCTCGGCTTGCGGAGGGAACTAGCAGCTTGCCGGAGCGCTCGCGCCTGATCGGGGCGCGATGCTCCGCCAACAAGGAGCATGCGCATGTCCGCCCCTGAAGACCTCAACGACATCTATGTCGACGAGATGAAGGACCTCTGGTCCGCCAACGACCAGATGCTGAAGGTCCTCAAGAAGATCACGACCAAGGCCAGCGACGCCAAGCTCAAGGAGATGCTTGCCACCTCGCACGAGGGCATCACCAAGCACACGGCCGTGCTGAAGGAGCTGATCGCCGGTCAGGACGAGAAGGTTTCCAAGGAGCATTGCAAGGGCATGGAAGGGCTCGTCGCCGAGGCGACCAAGCACGTGCTGGAGGAAGGCCCTAAGAAGGGGCCCCTGCTCGACGTGCTGATCATCGCGCAGTACCAGCGAATGACCCATTACGGCATTGCTGGCTTCGGCACGGCAGCCGCCTATGCGGAGGCGCTCGGCTTGAAGGACGACGCTAAGAAGCTGAATGACGCCACCAAGGAGATCTACGGCGGCGACGAGTTCATGACCAAGCTCGCCGAGACGTCGGTCAATCTGCAGGCAGAAGACGCCTGAGCCAACTGGTCCGCCCAGCACAGCTGGGCGGGCCCTCTCCTTTCAAGCGACGTTACGGTGAAACGGCACGCATCGCCGTAAGCAGGCAGTGAGCTGCTGCCGGTTTCGTGGACACCAAGATAAGGTGTTTTTGAGACCGGAGGATGGAGATGCAACGACGAAAGTTCAGCCGTGAGTTCAAGCTCGAGGCGGTGAAGCTGGTACGGGAACGCGGGGTATCGGTGTCGCAGGCTGCACGCGATCTGGACCTGCATGAGAATGTTTTGCGCAAGTGGGTGCGGGAGCAGGTGGCGGACCCGGGGTCGGCGTTCCCTGGTCACGGCGTGATGAAGCCAGAGCAGCAGGAGATTGAGCGGCTGCGCCGCGAGTTGGCCAAGATGAAGGCGGAGCGCGACATCCTAAAAAAAGCGGCGGCCTACTTCGCCAGGGACTCGATATGAGGTTCGAGTTCATCGCGAAGCACCGAGGGATCTGGCCGGTGTCGTGGATCTGCGAAGCGCTCNCCCCGCAAGGAACACGCAGGCGATGGAAAAGCGGCGGCCTACTTCGCCAGGGACTCGATATGAGGTTCGAGTTCATCGCGAAGCACCGAGGGATCTGGCCGGTGTCGTGGATCTGCGAAGCGCTCGGTGTTTCTTGGCAAGCGGCTTTCACGCCTGGCTGGTTCGGGCGCCCAGTGCGCGTGCTCGGAGCGACGAGGAATTCGGCGCCAGGGTTCGCGCCAGCTTCATCTCCAGCTATCGGACGTACGGTGCACGCCGCGTTTGGTACGACCTTCTGGCCGAAGGCCTCTCATGTGGTTTGCATCGCGTCGAGCGGCTGATGCGTGTTCACGGCCTGAAGGCTCGACCCCGGCGTCGTGGTCTGCCGAAGGACGACGGTCTGCGATCCGTCATCGCCGACAACCTCCTTGATCGCCAGTTCACGGCCGAGGCGCCCAACCAGCGGTGGATCGCTGACTTCACCTACATCTGGACCGCCGAAGGATGGCTGTACGTCGCAGTCGTCATCGACCTGTTCTCGCGCCGCGTGGTCGGATGGTCGATGAGCGACACCATGACAGCCCAGTTCGTAACCGACGCGCTGATGATGGCGATCTGGCGGCGTGGGAAGCCCGATGCCTTGCTGCACCACTCGGACCAGGGCAGCCAAGGCGGATTCAACCGGTCGTCGCAACACCGTGTTCTTCGATCTGTGCGAGGCATTGGTCAAGCGCTTCGGCAGGGGTTTTCCAGCTCAGCGCCTTGCGCGGTCTACCGTTGAGGGTTGCCGCAACGGCTGCCAGAGTTTCAGCGCCATGCGCGCTGAGGTCGGTACCCTTGGGAAAATACTGGCGCAGCAGCCCGTTTGTGTTTTCATTAGTGCCGCGCTGCCAGGGACTTTGCGGGTCGCAGAAATAGACCTCGACGCCGGCGTCAACCTTCAGGCGGGCATGCTGAGCCATCTCGGTGCCCTGGTCCCAGGTGAGCGAGCGGCGCAGCTCGCCGGGCAAGGTGGTGATGGTGCGCGTGATGGCATCCCGCACTGCCTCGGCACCATGCCCGGCCAAAGCCGGTCCGTTCTTGATACGGGGGCTGGCATTGTGACCTTCCATGCGGGGTAGATGGAGCAGCATCGTGAAGCGCGTCGTACGCTCTACCAGCGTACCGATCGCCGAACTGCCCAGCCCGAGGATGAGGTCGCCTTCCCAGTGACCCGGCACGGCCCGGTCATCCGCTTCGGCAGGACGTTCGCTGATCATGATCTCGGGCGATACGAAGCCCTTGCCGCGCTGGCCGACGCGCGCCCGCGGTACGCGCAGGACCCGACCGCTGCGCAGGCATGCGGTCAGGTCACGACGCAAGGCGCCGCGGCCCTGCACGAACAGCGCCTGGTAGATGGCTTCGTGGCTGATGCGCATGCTGTCGTCGCCCGGAAAATCGATGGGCAGACGCCCGGCAATCTGCTCCGGGCTCCATGCCGTTGACCAGCGCCGGTTCTGGCGCGGTCCATGTCGTCGGCCCTTCCATGATGTGACCACCCGACCGGCGACAGGTGGGGCGCCAGGTTTGGCAACCGCACCGCTCAACCGGTCTTCGACCCAGCGTCTCAGCATGTCGTTGGCAGCCAGCCTGGCGACCTTGGGGCGGCGTGCCGCCCGCTCCGCATGCCACTGCGCCGTCGTCGCACGATAGTCGAAATTGCCACTGCGGGTAGCGGCGTTGCGCCGGATCTCGCGCGAGATGGTCGAGGCGGCACGCCCGAGCCGACGTGCGATCTCACACACGCCATGCCCTCGGGCCAGCAGCAACGCGATCTCCTCACGCTCTGCCAGCGACAGGTATCTGCCCGACAACGGCTTGGCCGATGGCCTGAAAGCCGCCGGTGGCATCCCGCCTGCCTCCCGAAACCAACGACTGCCGACCGGTTGTGACGCTCCTGCCTTCACCGCTGCCGCCTCGCTGCTCATCCCGGCAGCTACATACCTCCAGAAGGTGCTGTCAGTCTAACGCGAACCCGTCTCTACACGATGCAATTCGGTCTTTGAGGGTGACGTTCACCTGACAAGCGCCTGCCACTCCGCCAGCGCGGCGGAGCGTCGCTCCCGGTAGGTTTGTCGATCGATGAGGTGGCGTTCCAGGCTGAAGTGATTGTGGACGTTGGCGTGGACGGATGCGAATTTCTGCAGCGTCTTCATCTGCCGGAAGCGAAGCATCGCTCGCTCTCGTCGTCGAAATGGCAGGTGGCTGTTCTCCACCCGGTTGTTCGCCCAGCGGCCGACCTCCTGCTTTTCGGCATTGCCGAGCGCGTTCATCGCAGCACGATAGCTGCGCAGACCATCGGTGGTGATCGCCTCCGGTGAGCCGTGGCGCTTCAGCGCCTTTTCCATGAAGGCAAGCGCGGCTGCCTTGTCACGAGTTCTGGTGGCGTAGCTTTCCAGCACCTCACCCTCGTGATCGACGGCGCGCCAGAGGTAGACCATCTCGCCGTTCAGCTTCACGTACATCTCATCCAGGTGCCAGCGCCAATGTCGGAAGCCGCGCATCCGGCTTACCCGCTGCCGACGGATGTCGCCCGCAAACAGCGGACCGAACCTGTTCCACCACAACCGCACCGTCTCATGGCAGATGTCGATCCCGCGCTCGAACAGCAGATCCTCGACGTTTCGCAAACTTAGCGGAAAGCGCACATACATCAGCACCACCAGCCGGATCACCTCCGGCGACGAGTTGAAGTAGCGGAACGGAGAGGCTGGCTTGCGCGGGCGGGGCATGCTCCCGCCCTACCCCACCGTCACCCATTTACCAGCAGGTGCATTTGGCTTGACGATGCCCGGGCGGGGCATGTTACGGCCCCACCCCAGCATCACCTAATTGCAGCCCCTGTGATTGGTTTAGCGGAACCCGTGGCGGATCAGTTTAAGCCGAAGCTGCCGTCATAGAACGTGAGTTGATCGGCGGTGACGCCTTGCACCAGGATTGTGTCGCCCAGACCAAGGTCGATTAGCGTGCCGCCGCTGACGCTGCTCAGTGACGGAGCCGCGTCGAAGTGCCAGGAGCTGATGTCGATGCTGTCGCCCCACGCGAAGTCGACGATCACGTCCTTGCCCGAACCCTTGGCAAACGCGAAGACGTCCGCGCCGCCGTCGCCACACAGCATGTCGTTACCAGCGCGGCCGATGATGACGTTGTCCAGCGCGTTGCCGTGCATGACGTTGGCCAGCTCGTTGCCCGTAGCGTTGATCGCCGATCCGGTCAGGGTCAGGTTCTCGACATTCCGGGCCAGCGTATAGTTGATCGACGAGAAGACTGTGTCCACACCGCCCCGTCCGGCACTGTTGAACTCGCGTACCAGGTCGCCGACATTGTCGACCACGAAGGTGTCGTTGCCCATGCCGCCGTACAGCGTGTCGGCTGCGGTCCCGCCGTCCAGGTAGTCATCGCCCTCGGCACCCTCGAGCCGGTCATTGCCCCCGCCGCCATACAGCTTGTCGTCACCAGCCCAGCCCTTCAGCAAATCGTTGCCGTCCAGCCCCAACAGCGTGTCGCCGAAGTTGGTGCCGTACAGGTGGTTGTTCAGAGCGTTGCCAGTGCCCTCGCTCGCCCCGGTCACCAGGAACAAGTTCTCAACATAGTCGCCTATTGTATAATCAACCTCGGCAAAGACCGTATCCACGCCTTCACCGTCGCGCTCGATCACGCGGTCGCTGCGATCGTCTACGACATAGGTGTCGTTGCCGGTGCCGCCCACCAAGGCGTCGGCGCCGTTGCCGCCGTCCAGCCGATCGTCGCCTGCACCGCCGTACATCTCGTCGTTGCCCGCCGCACCGAAAAGGTCATTGTTGCGCGCGTTGCCCGTGATGACGTTGTCGAGCGCGTTGCCCGATCCGCGGATCGCCGCGCCGGTGAGCGTCAGCGCCACGTCGCTGTCACCAAGTGCGCGATCAGTGGCAGAGACGATCGTGGCAGATATCCTATCCAGCATCGTCAGGTATGCGGCGGCTGCGTTCCTGTACTGCCCGCTGCTCAAGTCGCCCTTGAACGCCGCGTTTGACTCCCAGTAGTTCTGGTAAACCATGTCATGGTCGGCCATCCACTGCATGGCTAGCGTCACGAATTGCGGATTGTCGCTGTTCAGACCCCATTCGCCGATCGCGGTCTGCTTGCCGTGGGCAGCGGCGAAATCCTGCTGCCATTGCAGACCATATCGCTGCTCGACCATCCAGTCGAATGCGCGCGCACCATCCTTGTCGTGCCAGGCAGTGTTGTAATACATGTCCACGCCGATCACATCGACGTACTTGTCGCCGGGGTAGGCGGCCTCAGGGTTCATGTCCCACGTGTCCATTGCGGGGCACCACTCGAACACAAACTTGTCCGAAACGCTGCGCGCAATGTCGACGAATTTACGGAAGGCCGCAACATAACCGTCTGTATTCCCGACCGCAGATGAGGAGTTCCAATTCCTACCGTTAAACTCCCAGCCCAACCGGACGTAGATCTGACTATCGTCTTCGGAAGAAGCTGCCAATTGTTTGGCCATTTTCAGGAACTTGGCGTCATACTTGCCCGCACCGGCCTGGCCAAGCGTCGCGCCGTACGGGATCAGCGGTATCGACCACATGATCGACACGTCCTGCTCTGCAAACATGCCCGCCTGCCACTTGACCGACGAGAGCCAGTCGCTCCAGCCCGCCGTGCCGCCATGAAGCTGGACCGCGTCGATCCGGCCGCCGGCCCACGATTGATCACCCAAGTAATCGAAAACGCTGAAAGCGTTGTAGATCGACGTCAACATGTTGATTCACTTCCCTCCCGCGCCTGCTATCCCCCGATAACAAGCCTCACCCCACGACCGGCCTTATAGTCGCGGCCCGAGACAGGTTAACCATATCTGCGGCGGTTGAGCGCTTGTATGCTTCCATCTGGCGCGCATCTGCAGCCAAGGGCCGGGCCTGCGTGCAGGATCGTGGATCGGGCGGAAAAGATGCCTCTACCGCCATAGCCGGGGCCAGCGCGGGTTGCGCCCCGGTCATGCGACAACGGCTGTACATCTAATTGAACGCTTGTCGTTGGATTGATGATTCAGGAGGGTGCTGTCAGTCTAACTCCAACTGCTCGCCACACAATCCAGTTCGGTCTTTAACGGCGACCTTCAGCTGACGAGCGACTGCCGCTCCGCCGACGCGGCGGCGCATGATTCACGCTACGTATGTTCATCGATTGGGGTTCATCCCAGACTGATGGGATTGTCGAAGTGCTGCCAAAGCAACTCCCCACATCTGATCGATGGCGGGTTTCTACCTCGGATATGACCAGTTCACAGCACCGACGACGTAGTGGGAATAGCTTAAGTGCTCGACTCTGCCCGCCCTGCACGGCTCTGGTAAGCGTCAATACGTTGATTTGACAAGACCACGCCAACCCACCACAGCCCCTTTCCTAATCGGTGCATTTGGTCTGACGGCCCCGATCATCGCATTGTGCCGTCCGGAGCAAGCATCACCGTTTTTCCTGCTGCCGCTGCGGCATAGATGGCTTCGATCAACCGCAGATCACGTAAGCCCATCTCTCCGGGCGTCCGAATGGCGGCGTTGTCGCGAACCGCATCCGCGAAATGGTCGAGCTGGCCCGCGAACTGGCCGCCAGGATCGCCTGGCGTGAGTTCGCGGGCGTTGCGACCTTCGATGCGCATCTTCTGCCCCGAGTAGCCGGTCGCCGGATCCATGATTAGAACGCCAGTAGTGCCCCGCACGTGCGCGAAATTGGTACCGGCAGAATCGTAGGACGTCGCCAGGTGCGCAACGGCCCCCGACGGGAACCGCCACTGTGATGCGACATGGGCAAAGATTTCTGCAAAGCGCGGATCGCCTGCGGGTCGGAAGGCGGTGGCGCTAATGCTCTCCGGCATCTCGCCGGTCAGGTAGAGCGCAGATTGCAGCCCATAGATGCCATAATCTTCCAGCGGACCGCCGCCTGCCAGCGCTCGGCTCGCTCGCCAGTTTTCACCTGAGCCGGTCGGTCCCATGCGATAGGACTGCTCAGTGCGAACAAGCCGAATTTTACCAACTGCCCCTGCCTTCATCAGCTTTATGGCTTCGACGTTGTAAGGCTCGAAGTGCGACCGGTAGGCGATCATCAGCTTCTTGTTAGCGCGACGCCCGGCTGCGATCATTCGCATGCAGTCTGCACTCGAGAGCGCCATCGGCTTCTCACACAGGACGTGCTTGCCCGCGGCAAACGCACGGATCACCCACTCAGCATGCTGACCCGTCGGCAGGGCGACGTACACCGCATCGATGCGCCGGTCGGCGGCTATTCTCGCAAACTCATCGTAAGAATACCGCGCATCGGCAGGTACGTTGTAGGCGTCCCCGACAACCTTCATCTTGTCCGGATTGCCGGAAACGAGCGCGGCGATGTGGGATCGTTGAGTCTGCGCAAACCGCGGCATCATCTGGTTCAGTGAATATCCACCGAGGCCAACGATGGCGTATCCAACGCTGTCCGGCCGTTTCGGACGCGGCGGTGATGAGGGCAGCTTGACGTCATCTGGCATCGGCTTTCCGATTACCCCCGAAGCGCCGCCAGGCTGAGCTGGAGCTGCTATTGGCGAGGACGCAAGCGTGATGGCTGCCGCCCCGCCACCTGCCTCGATGAACCCTCGTCTCGTTACGCCGGCGCCGACCATTTCCAAGCTCCTTTTGCAACTTCACTAGCAGCGTACCCGCTTCCGCCGAAGATGACACCGTGATGTGAGCACCCGCCAGCGCTGCGATTGGTGGCGTATTGTATCAATCAGGTGAGCACGCAGGCGGACACGACGCCACACCAGACGCGCGCCACGCAACTGCGAGAGAGTAGTGAAAGATGCGGTTGAGGCGCGGCTCGAGACGGAAGCGCTCCTCCTGACGCGGCTGGACGCCATCAGTCCCGCCGAATCGGTTAGCAGCTTCGGCGAGCGCCGCAGCACCGACCCGCCTACCCTTTCAGTAGGCCGGCCAAACCGCCTGGGAGAACACACCACCATCGACCAGCAGCGTCTGTCCGGAAACAAAGGCAGACTCCGGACCCGCCAGCCACGCGACAGCGGCCGCAACATCTTCGACCGTGCCGACACGGCGAAGCGGCGTGATCGGCGACCAATGCCCCGAATAGTCGTCGACCTCAGCGCGGGTGCGCTCGGTTTCGATCGCGCCGGGCGCCACGCAGTTGACGCGAATGCCATGCGGGCCAAGCTCAAGCGCCGCGACCTTGGTTAGCTGCTCGATGCCCCCCTTGGACGCGGTGTAATCGACGAGTCTGGGGAAGGCGAGCAGGTTGCACCCGGATCCAAGATTGACGATCGCACCGCCGGTCCCGGCCGCTGCCATCCGCCGCGCCGCCGCCTGCGTGTGCAGGAAGCAGCCTTTGAGATTGGTGCGGATCACCCGGTCCCAATCTTCCTCGGCGAGGTCGAGAAGTGGCGACCAGGTCTGCACTCCAGCATTGTTGATCAGGACGTCAGGAGTGCCACCCCACTCGTCGACAGCCGAATAGAAGGCATCAACGTCCGCCTTGATGCCGACGTCGGACTGATGAGCGAGGACGCGGCGGCCAAGAGTTTCCACTTCCGCGACCAGGCTCGCGGCCCGGTCTGCTCCGGTCAGATAGTTGAACGCGACGTCCCAGCCGCGTCGCACAAGCGATAGCACCATCTCCCGGCCTAGCCCGTCATTGCCGCCAGTCACGACCGCCGTTTTACTTAATCCCTTCACGCGACGTCCTCTCTTTCATTCAAACTACCGCAGTCATTCCGCCGTCCACATACAGGGTCTGGCCGTTGACGAAATCGGAAGCCGACGACGCCAGGAACACCGCCACCCCGTGCAGGTCTTCCAACCGCCCCCAGCGCGCCGCTGGCGTACGCTGTCGCAACCACGCGTCGAACGCCGGATCCTCATGCAGCGTGCGGTTGAGCGGTGTTGCGAAGTAGCCCGGGGCAATAGCGTTCACCTGGAGCCCGAGGGGCGCCCAATCGGCGCACATGCCTTTCGTAAGGTTCCTGACCGCGCCCTTGGACGCGGTGTATGCGGCGATCGTTGGCCGGGCGAGCTCACTCTGCACACTTGCAATGTTGATGATCTTGCCCCGTCCGCGCGCGATCATGTGCCGCGCCACAGCCTGACCGACATAGAAGACACCGTCGACGTTGGTCCGCATCACCGTTTGCCAATCATCAACGTTGAGCTCATCGAGCCTGCGTCGACGCTGGATGCCGGCATTGTTGACCAGTATGTCGATGGCCGCGCCGCCGGCCTCTAGCGCGTCGATTGCCTTACGCAACGTGGCGTGCTCAGTTACGTCAAATATAGCTGTGGTCACATGTGCGCCGGTCTGCCGCAGGCGCTCGGCTGCCTCGTCGAGCTTGTCCAGGTTGCGTCCATTCAAGACAATGCCCGCGCCGGCCGCCGCCAGCCCCTCGGCGATAGCTAGTCCGATCCCCTGACCGCCTCCCGTGACCAGCGCAGTACGGCCGGTCAGGTCGAATAGATTGTTCGCCACGCTTTAATCCTGCACAGGTAACGCGATGCCCCGCTTGCGGTCGGAGACGGAACCGAGGCGTGCGCTACAACAAATCATCAGAAAACTCTGCCGCCGCTCTCAGCGCTCGCTGTTACACTCACCCCGACAAACGGCTCGCGCTGAACGCGTGGCTGACGTCTCCGGAACTCGGATGGTGTGCATGAGAGCTGCTCCGTTGGCGGGACGAGGTCTAAGCGGGACGGTTGACCATACCCTGCGGGTAACGACTACGAGGATAAGTCTACCCAGACTAGCGCATTCAAGGGGCAGAGCCTGCCGAGAGGTGCTGTAGATGTTATGCGAACCGCTCTCTACACGATGCACCTTGGTCTTTAACGTCGACGTTCAGCTGACAAGCGCCTGCCACTGCGCCAGCGCGGCGAAGCGTCGGTCGCAGTAGGTCTGTCGATCGATGAGGTGACGTTCGAGACGATGCTGTCAAAGCAACTGCACATCGCCGAACGAGAGTGAGTTTCTACCCCGTTTGGCTGCTTCTCAGCAGGCAAACGACGGCTCACCTTGGGAAATCACCAAGAAAACTCGCGACACTGACAGCGGAGTCATTATAGCATAGTCGCTCGAAAACGCCAGCCATACTCGGCTTCAGGGGCTTCGGTACATTGGTTTGACAGGGCCCTCGTGGCAGATGTCGATCCCACGCTCGAACAGCAGGTCCTCCACGTTGCGCAGTGACAGCGGATAGCGAACGTACATCCGCACCACAAGCCGGATCACCTCTGGCGACGAGTTGAAGTAGCGGAACGGCGAGGCGGGCTTGCGCGGGCGGGGCATGCCTCGCCCTACCCCACCATCACGCGATAACCAGCCGGTGCACTAGGTTTAACGGAGCCAGCCGAAAGGATCGCTGCAGGTTGGGCGGCCTGGCACATCAAGACGTCCGGATACGCGCCGCAGGAAACCAAGAGCAGTGGTCGACGAGATTGTAACGTCATACCATCCAAAGCTATCACGCAGCGGCCATAGATGCCGTGAACCGATCAAACGCGCTTGATGGACTGGCCCGGCGATCCGCTCGGTTCGTGCGATTAGGCCGTACGCCTGATGGCCGTTCGGCAATCGCAGGACAAGCTCGTCCGCTTTCAAGGTCCAGGCTAGGCGAGATAGCGTAGCGGCATTGTCCCGATGACCAGCAAAATGGCGGTGGAACCCATTCGGTCCTAGCACCCAGAGATCGTAACGCCCTACATTATCGAATTGCCATTCGTCATCAAGAACGCGACCCGGCTCGACAGTGAAGCGGCGGGGAGGCAGGGCGAGATTAATCCGGTCGTAGACGTGGAACACCGCTGCAGCGCCCTCGCCGGCAAAAAAGCGCAGGCCGACAGTTTTGTCGGAGATCAGCTCACTTACCGTCAACGCATAAGGTATTGGCCGGGAGCGGCGGATACCGGGTTCTTGCCATGGCAGGGTGGAAAGCTCCGGTGCCTGCGGCTGGATCTGTTTCGGTATCGCGGCCGCGCGCGCGGCGTCGCTGCGGGGATCGGGAATATCGACGAAAGGCGCAGGATCGACGGCGCTGAAGTCGAACGCCGACATCAGATCGCCGCAGACTGCTCGACGCCATGGCGAGATGTTAGGCTCATGAAAACCGAACCGCTTCTCGAGGAAACGGATCACAGACGTGTGATCGAAAACCTGTGAATTCACCCAACCGCCGCGGCTCCACGGCGACACGACGTACATGGGCACGCGAGGGCCCAGACCGTAGGCGCGGCCCCGATAGCCGGGAAGGTCAATGGTTCTGTCGCCTTTGCTTGCCTGTAGATGATACGCGCCGGCAAGGTCGACGGTCGATCCGCCCAGCAAACTGCCATCCGCCGCCCGCGACGGGGGGGCCGGCGGCGGTACGTGATCGAAGAAGCCGTCGTTCTCGTCGAACATCAAGAGCAATACAGTCTTCGCCCAGACGCGAGGATCCGCGGTCAAGGCATCAAGTACGTCGGCGGTATACCCTGCCCCCTGCGCGGGACTGGATGGTCCCGGATGCTCGGAGCCCGCTGCTGTGGCGATGATGTAAGACACCTGCGGAAGCGTTCCGGCGCGAACATCGGCGCGCAACCTGTCAAGGCCGTGCGTCGACAGCGCTCGATCCCGCAACGCCGCGCCCGCGTCCTGCACTGCCCCGGATCCGCGGTGCGCGGCGCGGAAGGCCGCGAAGCCGACCAGCGGATTGTCGGTGAAATTGTCTTCCATGTCCTGATAAATGCGCCAGTCGACCCCTGTCGCTTGCAAACGCTCGACCACCGTCGTCCAGCGATACGGGTCCGGATCGCCGCCGTGTTCAGGGAAGCTGTCATGCGAGTTGCCGATCGCCGGGCCGCCATGCGTGCCGGCAGGATCGTTGGTGCCGCTCCACAGGAACAGGCGATTGGTGTTAGTGCCGGTCTGCACCGAACAATGATAGGCGTCGCAGATGGTGAAGGCCTCCGCCAGCGCGAACTGGAACGGGATATCCTCGCGTCGATAATGCCCCATGGCGCGCTGGCTTTTCGCCTCCGGCCAGTGCGCCATCCGGCCGTCGTCCCAGCCGCGTTGCGCGTCGGGCCAGCTGTGCGGGGTGCCCTCCATCCGCATCAGGTCGAAGTTCGCGCGGGTTGAGAGGTGGAACGGCAGCACCGTGCGCGCCCCGCCTGGCGCGGTGCGATCCTGCTGATACCAGACTGGAGCGGTTCCCGTCTCCTCGGGCGCCGTCGCCCGCACCGGTATGGGAAGCCGGTCGGCGAAACCTCGTACGCCGCGTAGCGACCCGAAATAGTGATCGAAGCCGCGATTTTCCTGCATCAGGATAACGACGTGCTCGACATCCATGATCGACCCGGTCCTCACATCGGGTGCGATCGATGCCGCCCGGGCAATCGATGCGGGGAGCGCGGACAATGCCGCGGCAGTCAGGCCGGAAGCGAGCAGCGCGCGACGGGAGACGTCAGTCATCTGGATGATCCCAAGTCCAATCGGGCACGATCCGCGGCCACGCATGGATCGTGCCCCCGTGGCAGCCGGTTTATACCGTCAGAAGTCGAACGATAGCGAGGCAGTGACCGTGCGCGGCGTCCCAAGGAAGGCCGATCCGCCATCCGCCCCGGCAAGATAGCGCTCGTCGGTCAGGTTGGTCGCCTGCACCGTAAGCGATACACCGCGTAGCTGCTCGCTGACTGCGTCGAGATCGACACCGACATAACCGCTGACGAGCGTGAAGCTGCCGGCCTTTGCCGCCCCCTTCGTATCGACGTTGCGATCGCCCACGAACTTGGTGGCCACACCGGCCTTGAAGATCGACTTCTTGTAGTCTGCGGACGCTACCCACATCGTGCGCGGCGAGTTGATCACCTGCTGGCCCGGCGTCACGCCGACATCGTCATCCTGCGCGGCGTTGCCCGTTCCGATGTACGTCGAATGATTGTAGGTGTAGCTGCCCGACAGCGTCAGCGGCGGCAGGATGCGATACGCCAAGGCCGCCTCGATCCCGCGGCTCTTGACGCCGCCGACGTTCAGATAAACGCTGTCTTGTTGCTCCAGATAATCGATTCCGGTGACGAGGTTCGACGAGATGGACACGATCTGGTTCTTGAACTTGATGTCGTAGCCGGTCAGCGATGCCTGGATACGGCCGGTGCTGTAGCGTGCGCCGATCTCGATATTGTTGGCGGTTTCCGGGCGCAGGTTGCGGATCGTCTCGGCGGGCTGGCCGAGCGGGCCGTTACCGATCGCTGCGAAATTCTGCGAATAGCCAGCAAACAGTTCCATGTCCTGGATCGGCGCCTGATAGGTCAAGCCGACATTGATCAACGGATCGGAGTGCGACTGGATCGACGTCGCGCTGCGATCGCCGAGCAATTCGGTGCGGCTCTGGTCAAGGAAGAACTGCTTGATGCCGAACCGCGCGGTTAGTGGTCCGTAGGTCAACGCATCTTCGACGTAATACATGACCTCGTCCAGCCCGTAGTCGGTGCTGAACTGCACGTAATAGGGCGTGCCGTCGAAGGCCGGGCCAACCCGCGCGTTGCTGACCTTGTGCCAGTCGCGCAGCTGATTGGCACGGCTGTGCTCGAACCAGAAGCCGACGCGGAACTGGTTCTGCACGACACCGAAATCGTGCCGCCAATCCAGGTCGCTCGTGAAACCGAACCGATCGTTCTCGTAATGCGTGTGGCGGTAGGACATGACCGGCGTGGCGTTCGACGCGTAGCAGGCGGGCGACGATCCCGGGGGCACGCCGCCCGCCCCGGCACAGCCAGCGACCAGCGCCGCCGCCGCACCATTAGGCGTGACAAAATAGATCTTGCCGAGGGCATCGCTCCCCCGCACCGTCGCGCCGCCGAGATACTCGCTCTCGGGGCTGCCGGCACCGTCGTTGCGCACGTCGACCAGATACGGCGGCGCGAAGTCGCCGCGGCCGCGCATCCGGTGATAATATCCCGCCGCTTGAAGCTTGATCTCGCCAAGCTCAGTCCGCGCCTTTAGATAGCCAAACAGGTTCTTGCGCAGCGCACGCGAGGTCGACCGATAGGCCTGATCCACATAGGGCAGGCCGGTCCATGTGTCGGTATAGGCGTCATGGTTCGGATCATTGGCAAACTGCGCGGGGGAGACCGAGCCAAATTCGGCTTCGTCGGCGTCGTCGTAGGAGGCGAAGGCGGTCAAATCGACGGTCCCGGCACGGCCGAGCAGTTTGGCATCGACGTGATCGCGCCGCGTCTCGCCCGATCCTCCGATCCAGTCGCGTACGCGCGACGTGGAGGCGCTGACATAGGCGCGCGTGTCCGGTGCGAAATCGCCGGTATCGCCCCGCACGTAGAATTTGCGTGCACTGAAGTCGCCGGCCGCCCCTGTGAAGCGCAGCCGACTTTCGGCGGCTGGATCGGAAGTCACATAGTCCAGCGTGGCGCCGAGCGCTTCGTTGGACCGTGACGAGATGTCGGCGGTTCCCTGAGACACGTTCACCGTTTTAAGATCGAGCACGTCCAGGTAGCGATTGGCGCGCGATCCCCCGCCGTAACCCGACCCGCCGTTCGGCAGGCCATCGATCGTGGAGCCGATCTGCTGCCCGCCGCCTCCGCCGCTGTTGAACCCGCGGATACTGATCGATGTCGCCCAGTCGGACGAGCCGAAGGCGTCGCCTTCCGCGACGAAGACGCCCGGTAGTTCGTTGATGACGTCATTGACGCTCGCGAGAGCGGACTGGCGTTCGATCATCGGCGCGGTGACGCGCGTGTTCGCGAACGCGGTTGACTGGCCCGTCACGACGATATCATCGGCGCGATTGTCGTCCGCCTCCGAAGTTGACGCTCCCTTTGCCACCGGCGAGGCCGCGCTCGTCGTTCCGGTTTGCGCGTGCGCGTGCGTTGCTGCCACGATCGCCAGGATCGCAGCCCCCATCATTCCCGTCTTCATGTCTTCTCCCGGTGCCGCAATCCCTTCCGGGCAGGCCTCTTCGTTGAAGCGCCTTTGGAGATACCGTATGACATGGATGTGACGGTTGCTTTCAAAGAAACTCCACACGTCCGATCGAAGGCAAGTGTCTACCCCGTTTGCCTGCTGTTCGGCGGGGAAGCTCCTTAAGGCGCGATTTGCTAGCCGTGGTGCGTAGTTCCGGCGAGAAGATCTTCTGATCCACCCCTTCGCTACCGCTCTCACCGTAATGATCTTGACGCCGTAAAGTCACCAACCTGACATGCCGTGCCCCTAACGCGCACCCAGCGCGGGCCTCCTGGAGCCGCGACGGGAGAAATCATGAAATTCGCGACGAGCTGCGCGGTGATCGCGCTGCACTGCCTTGGTGCGTCCAACGCGTTGGCACAGACGGCCGATAACCGGTCTTTTGCCGGCGCGAGCACAACTAGTCCGCCGCAGGACGAGGTGGTGGTGACCGGCACACGGGAGCGCGGCCGCACGCGCTACGACGCGCTCGCTCCGGTCGACGTACTGTCCGAGGCGCTGGTGCGCTCCAGCGTGTCGAGCGACGTGAACGACAATCTTGCGCAACTGCTGCCCTCCTTCAACGTTCAGCGCTTGCCCGCTGCGGACGGCCAGGCGTTCGTTCGTCCCGCGTCGCTGCGGGGGCTGTCGGCGGACCAGACGCTCGTGCTGGTGAACGGCAAACGTTACCATCGCTCGGCGCTGCTAGGGACGCGCGGCGCGCAATCACCCGACCTTGCCAGCATACCGTCGCTCGCGATCAACCGCATCGAGGTACTGCGCGATGGCGCCTCAGCGCAATATGGTTCCGATGCGATCGCGGGCGTGATCAACATCATCCTCGACGACGCGCCGGGGATGGAAGCGTTCGGGCAGTTCTCGCAATATTACGAGGGCGACGGCAACGAATATCAGACCGGCGCGCGCGGGGGCATTGCGCTCGGCGAGAACGGCGCGATCGTCCTCACCGGCCAGTTCGACCGATCGGACCCGACCTCACGCACGCGCCAGCGCCCGGACGCGCTCGCCTTTCAGGCGGCACACCCTTCGATCGCGCTGACCAACCCGGTGCAGCGCTGGGGCCAGCCGGACGAGGAGCGCGTCCGCGGCGCGGTCGATCTCCACTATGAGCTGGCACCCGCCGCGACGCTTTACGCCTTCGGCACGGTGCAGCAGGGCGAGGGAGTGACCGATTTTAATTGGCGCAACCCCGATGGCACCGCCAGCGTCTACGGCGCGAGCCGCGCCTTCCCCGGCTTCAGCTTTACCACCCTCTACCCCGCCGGCTTCACGCCGCGTTTTGGCACCGAGTTCGCCGACCTCCAGCTCGCCAGCGGACTACGCGGCGAGCTTAGCGATCGCTTCAGCTACGATCTCAGTGCCTCAGCCGGTCGCAGCCGAATCGATTACAGGCTTGGCGAGAGCATCAACGCTTCGCTCGGGCCGCTGAGCCCCACGAGCTTCTACCTCGGTCGCTTGACGCAGCGCGAATTCAACCTGAACGCCGATCTAGTATACCGGCTGCCGGTCGGCACGGCCGAGCCGGTCAACATCGCGTTTGGCGGCGAGCGTCGGATCGAGCGCTATATCGTCGGCACGGGCGACCCCGCGTCCTACGCGATCGGCCCAGGCGCGACGACGGGCCTGGCGCCGAACTCGAACGGGTTCCCGGGCTTCGGCCCCGCCCAAGAGGGCGCTTTCCGCCAGCGTAGCTACGCCGGCTATGTGGATCTCGCCTGGCGGCCGGTCGAGCAGCTCTCCCTTGGCGCGGCAGGGCGCTATGAGGACTTTTCAAGCTTCGGCGACAAATTCACCTACAAGCTCTCTGCACGCGTCGATCCCGCGCACTGGGTCGGCGTACGTGGAACTTATTCCACCGGTTTCCGCGCGCCGACGCCGGCGCAGCTTAACACGCGAGTGGTGAGCCAAGGGCTCGATACGCGCACGCTGCAGGTCTTCAATCAGGGGCGGCTCGCTCCGACTGATCCGCTGGCGGTCGCGCTCGGCGCCGCGCCGCTGCGGCCCGAAACGTCGAAGAATGTCAGCGCCGGGCTCGTGTTCCAGACCAAGGTCGGACTCGGTGCGACGGTCGACCTCTATCAGATCGACGTCGACGACCGGTTCAGCCAGTCCGCCACGATCGCAATCCCGGCGGCGCTGCCCAACCCGGATCGTTTCACCTCGATCAGTTACTTCACCAACGACTTCGACACACGCACGCGTGGCATCGATGCGGTCCTGACCTACGCACGCGAGGTCGGCTCCGGCCGCGCCAACCTGAATCTTGCTTACAATTACAACCAGACGCGGGTGCGCAGCGGGACCAGCGCCGCGATCGCCAGCACGACGCAGCGGCGCGTGTTCGAGGAGCGGCTGCCGCAGCACAATGCCACCGGCACATTGGGCTACGATCTGGGTCCGATCGGCCTGCTGATCCGCGGGCGCTACTACGGCGCCTGGACCGACGTGACCGGCAACGCGACGGGCGAGCTGTTCCAGCGTTTCGGCGGCATCGCGTTGTTCGATGCGTCGATGACGTATCGCCTCTCGCCCAATCTGTCGCTGCGCGCTGGTGCGGAGAACGTGTTCGACACCTACCCGGCCGAGGCGACCAACCAGGCCAATCGCGGCCTGATCTACTCGCGCAACGCGCCCTATGACACCGATGGGGGTCAATATTATATCCGCGTCGGCGTGAGCTTCTGATGATCGACCGGCGCGCCTTGCTCGCTGGCGGCATGGCGGCCGCGGCGCTGCCGACGGCAGGCACAAGCGCCGCGGCGACCGGTGAGGAGGCTTTTTGGCGCAGCGTCGCCGCCACCTATGACCGCCCCGCCGACGTGATCCAGCTGGAGAACGGCAATTGGGGTGCCATGCCGCGCCCGGTGCTGCACGCCTATCAGGAGACGGTCGCACGGGTGAACCGTGACACGAGCTTCTACGCGCGCCGCGGGATGACAAGCGACATTGTCGCCTCGCGCGCGGACGTCGCCGTCGAACTCGGCGTGCCGCCCGAAGAGATCGCGTTCACGCGCAACGCCACCGAGGCGCTGAAGGCGCTTATCCTCGGCTATAATCGGCTCGAGCGCGGCGATGCCGTACTGTACGCCGACCTCGATTACGACAGCATGCAGGCCTGCATGGAAAGCCTGGGGCCACGAAGGGGCGTGCGCGTGCTGAAAATCGCGCTTCCGGAGCCGGCCACTCGCGAGGGTCTGCTCGACGCTTATGAGCGTGCGATCCGAGCCGAGCCGCGACTCCGGCTGATCTTGCTGACGCATCTCAGCCATCGTACCGGTCTGGTCCTCCCGGTGCGCGAGATCGCCGCCATGGCGCGGGAGCGCGGTATCGACGTGATCGTCGATGCGGCGCACAGCTGGCAGCAGCTCGACTTTACACTGCCCGACCTAGATTGCGATTTCGTCGGCCTGAATGGTCACAAATGGCTGGGTGCTCCGCTGGGCGTCGGGATGATCCACATACGCCGCGCCGCGCTCGCCAGGATTGATGGCGATCCCGCCGAGGAGAGCGCCGGAGCGAATTCGATCCGGTCGCGCGTCCACACCGGCACGCTCGACTATGCCGCGCAGCTGACGGTGCCGGCGGCGCTGGCGTTCCAGCGCTCAATCGGTCGCGCGCGCCGCGCTGCGCGACTCCGCTGGCTGCGTGACCGTTGGGTAGCCAAGGCACGGCAGATTGACGGCGTTGAGATCCTCACGCCCGACAATCCCTCTCTTCACGGTGGCATTACGTCGTTTCGCCTGCGCGGCGTGACGGACATAGCCGGCAATAAGGCGATCGCAGCACGCTTGCTTGATCGCCACCGCATTTTCGCCGTTCATCGCGATGGCCCCGCTAAAGGTGCTTGCATAAGGGTCACGCCAGCCCTGTTCACGCAAATTAGCGACATCGATGCTCTCGTTTATGCGCTCGCCGAGCTCGCCTCCAAGGCGTAAACATTGAGGTCGTGACGCAGAAGCAGGCGCTCACTTCGCTTTCGCGGGACTCTCCCACCAGACGTTCGATCAGCTGCGGCTTTTTGGCTCGTGTACTTCACCCGGGTAGCCTAAAGCGCGAGTGCACATCGCTCCCTTGCAAGTAGAAGCCAAGAAATGCAGATCATCGTCCGTGACAACAACGTCGACCAAGCGCTGCGTGCGTTGAAAAAGAAGCTTCAGCGCGAAGGCGTTTACCGCGAGATGAAGCTCCGTCGGCATTACGAAAAGCCCTCCGAGAAGCGTGCGCGCGAGCACGCAGCGGCTGTAAGCCGGGCCCGGAAGGCTGATCGCAAGCGAGCTGAGCGGGATCGCTAACGCTTGGCAGTTAGACCCAAAGTCGGTCGTTCACAGCGCGGGAGATGCGTTCCGGAAGAGGATATCTGTTCAGGACCGAGTGTGAGTAGGAAGCGTCAGCCTCCGGGCGGAAGCATTATTCTCGTCAATGAGTACAGGTTGCTCCACCCGCCTCGCCGCCGTCCAAATCATTCTACCGTTCGGTCACACGGGGCTAGATAGATGGGATTGCCAATCAATAATGGTTCGCCGCCTCGCTCGACAACTGCCGCCAGCCACTTCGTCGCCGCGCCCTTGCCCAGCTTGGTCGTGACCGTTGCGTCCGCATCGCTGATTTGCATCGCGCTCATCTCGCCACGGTCGCCGAGCAGTCTGACAATGGCTCCGACACCACCGATCACGTGCGTACTGACTTGGACAGAGCCGCACAGCGGCAGGCTACCTCCCATCGACGCACTCACCCCGCCCGCGGTAGCTGAAAGGTCGAGCAGGCGCTGCCTTGTCCCGGCGACGTCGACGAACACGCGGCCGGCGCGAATGCCGTCGAGGAGAGCCGCCATCGACAGCTCGCTCGCCTCGATCACCGTGGTCGGACGCCCAACACGCGACTGACCGGTCACACCGTCAGGATCGTGATTGTCGCTCCCCGCGACCGCCGTGACACGATCCCCGGCATTGAGCCGCTCACGCCACCGGGTCAGCCCCGTCATGGGGCCGGTGGTCACCGCGCCGTTGATCACTTCGATCGCGTCGACTTGGCGCCAGTCGGTGTCGGGCCATGTCCAGCCGCACCCCATGCAGCGCTCGCCCGAGGGCAGACCGGGGTGGTTGAGCGAGAACAGCGCACCGGCGGCATGCGCGTCGCGCTGCAATGCCGCCACGCCCTCGCGTCCCGCGAGCCGGAAGTCGACGAAGCGCGACGGCGCGAAGATGTTGGCGTGGCCGTGGAAGGTGGTGAGCTCAACGCCGGGGATCAGCAGCAGCGGTGCGACCCAGGGCTGGAGTTCGCGCAGCGCGGAGAAATGCGCGACGGTGTTGTGGTCGGTCACCGCGATGAAATCGAGTCCCGCCGCCGCGGCTGCGAGAACGGTGCGGAACAGCGGGCACGGGACGCGCGCACGGATCGCTGCGGCAGCGGTGGCGCGGGTGGCGCAGGAGCCGTCACTGTTCGCGTCGTGGAGGTGGAGGTCGCCGCGGTACCAGGCGCGGCCGGTACGCAGCGGCGCGCCCTCGGCCTGGGCCGCGGCGGCGCGCCCGCCAGCGCGGTCGAACCAGACAAGCACTCGGTAGCGGCTGCGCGTGCCGGCACGAATGTTGGGCACGCCGAGCATTACCTGCCACGTGCCGGCGGGGAGCGGCCCGGCGAGATAGCCCGGCGTCGCGTCGGTGGTGGCCACCGTCACGCGGTCTCGCGCGCCACCGCTCCAGCCGCGGAAGCGCGCCGGATCCCACAGGCCGAGGTCGACCACCGTGTGCTCCGCCTTGTCGTAGCTGAGCCCGAGCGTGATCCGCTCGACCCCCTCGGGGACGGCGACCGGGATGGCGCGATAGGTCTCGTTGTCGGAGCGGGTAAGCTCGCCTGTAAGGATGATGTCCTGAGCCCGCGTGACCTGCGGGGTGAGAAGAAAGAGAGCGAGGAAGGTCAGGAGCAGACGGCGCGCGCCTTGCCCCTCACTGCGACGCCGCGCGCCGCCCGTACCCTTCCAGAGCGAGTGCCATGACACCAGGCGATGCGAGCGACGAAAACGCATTACGCCTCCGCTCAGAACCGCACGTCCACCGCGACGCGCACGTTGCGCCCGAGGATCGGACGGCCGATGAACAGCGAGTCGGTCGCCTGGCCGCTGGTAAGCTCGCCCGCGCGCGGGTTGCCCTCGGTCAGCCCGAGCGCGTTGGTGAGATTGTCGCCATAGGCCCACAGCGAGACGCGATCGGTCAGCGCGAGGCGCGCGCTCGCGTTGAGCACGGTATAGGCCGGCAGATCGGAGGTGTTGGCCGCGTCGGCGTAGCGCTTGGTGTAATGCTCGACATCGCCCTGCACGCGCAGCCGATCGCCAAGCAGCGTCACCGCCGGGGTGGCGCGCAGCGCCAGCTTGGGCACGCGGAGCAGCTGGTTGCCCGAGTAATCGCGCGGCGTCAGCGTCGTACCCGACAGCTCGTTGTAGCGCAGGTCGCGAAAGGTCGGGTCCTGCGCAGTGGCGTTAAGCGTGAAGTCGAACCAGCTCACCGGCCGCACCGTCGCCTCGAACTCCAGGCCATAGGCACGCGTGTTGGTGTAGATTGTCTGCTGCGCGTAGCCGCCGGTCGCGGCGTCGAACTGGAAGTTGCCGATCGAGTAAGCGTCAAAGTCGGTCAGGAAGGCGGTGGCGTAGGCGCTCAGCAGGGGGTCAGAATATTTCAGCCCGGCCTCGTACATGCGGATGCCCTGGGTACGCGGCTGCGCGGTGGCGCTGGTGATGAAGCTGCCGACGCTCGGCAAGCGGAAGGCCGAGGTGTAGCGCGCGAAGACACCCGCCACGTCGGCGAACTGCCAATCGACGCCGATGGTCGCGCCGACGCGGTCGAAGGTGCGATCGAAACCGACGAACTGGCCGTTGCCGGTGAGAACGTTATTGTCCGCCAGCGTCGCGGGGTCCCCGAGGTTGACACTGGTCGATCCCTCCTGCGCGCCGTCGGTCTGGACATGCTCGTAGCGCAGCCCGCCATCTACCCGCACGCTCGGTAGCAGCTGCCACTCGTCTGAGGCATAGACCGCCAAGGTCGTCTGCTGCCCGCTGCCGTTGGCAAACTCGGAGCCGTAGCGCGACACGCCGTTCTGCGTCCCTGCGCCGACCACCTGACCGGCTGCGTTCACCGCGACGAAGTCGAGCAGGCGCGAGTTGTCCGACACGTCCTGCAGCGTGGTCGCCGAATAGCGTCGGAAGGTCTCTTTCACGCGCGCGAGATAGCCGCCAATCGCGACGTCGTGGCTCTGGCCGAACAGTTCGAACCGGCGGCTCAGCCGCAGGTCGTCGAGGAACTCGCTCTCGATCACCGTCACCGGACGCGCGCTGTTCTCAAAGACCAGCCCGTTGCCGTTCTGCGCCGCCAGGTCGAACGCCTCGCCTGTATCAGTGTAACGAAGCCGCACGTCGCTCGCGCCTGGATAAGCGGCGAGCAGCGCGGCGCGGCGCGACCCGACATAGCTCGCCGCAGTCGCTATCGAGGCGGGATAAACGCCGTTGCGGACCGTGTTCGACGAACGGTAGCGCGCGTTGTTGGTCAGCTTGACGCCATCGCCCATGTCCCACGCGGCGAGTACGGAAAATTGGTCGAGCCGGATGCTGGTGCCGTCGGTGTTGTTGAAGTTCACCAGGCCGTTCGCGCTCCGCAGCGTGAGAAAGGCCGAGGCGCGGCTGGCAGTGGTGCCATAATGCGGGTCGAACCCCGGTATGCCGGCGACCTTGCCATCGCGGCCCTTGGTCAACGGGATGCCGGTGTAGAAGATCGCGTTGTCGTCGAGGTGCTTGTAGCTGAGCGTCAGCTGCGCGTCGCCGAAATCCTTGGCGAGATCGGCGCGCACCTGCCCGCCCTTGTTGCCGGTGTAGCCAGGATCGCGTACGCCCTGTTCGTTGCGGTAGAAGCCGCCCACGCCGAGCGTCCAGCCGTCCGCCAGCGGCGTGCCGACCCAGCCGTCGAAGCGGAACAGCTCCGCGGTGGGGCCATAGAGCACGCGCGCGTTGGCGCTGAGCGCGTCGGCGGGCTTGCGCGTGATGTAATTGACCACGCCGCCGGGCGCGTTGGAGTAGAAGATCGAGGACGGTCCGCCGCGCACCACCTCAATACGCTGCACCGACTCGTCGATGCGAAAGGCCTGGTCGGCGTTGAGGTAACCGAGCGCGGGATCGTGCTGCACTGGCAGGCCGTCCTCGAGCAGGTTGATCGAGCCGAAGCCGTCTACCGGGATGCCGCGGGCGCGCACGTTGCCGCTGCCCTCGCCGCCCGACGCCTCGACCCAGAAGCCGGGGACCGACTTGAGCGTCTCGGTCACGCTCGACGGCGCGCGCGAGCGGATCGCAGCGTCGTCAAGCGTGGTGACCGAGTAGCTGGTCCCCAGCTTGGTACGCTCGCCGCTGCCGGCGCGGCCCGTGACCACGATCTCGTCGCCCTCGGAAGAGGCCGGCTCGCCGCCCACGGGCGCCGGTGCGGTTTGTGCCCACCCTGAGGTTGCCGCGAGACAAGCAGCACCGGCACACAGCGACGCGAAGACTCTAGCTCTCATCATTCTCACCCGTGGCGTATTTCAATCGCTTGCAGTCGGTTAGGGCACAGGCATGTCACTTCCGAGACAAGCACATCGAACAGCACGAACGGTTCGAGCGCTTCGGAGCGGTCGTAGACCGCACCCGAAGCGCCTACTCAGCGATGTCTCTTGGGCAGCAGGACCCATTAGCCGCCATTCAGCTCGTCTGGTCGACTTCCCGATTTCTGCCGTCCGTTCAGCTAGCTTTCCCGCATCAAGGGCACGCGCGCCAGCGCACCCACCGGGTCGCCGGCGCGTTCTCCTGAGCAGGGGATCTCAGATCATTTAATGTAAACCTTCGGTCCGTCGCCAACACGCGGGGATGATCTTACGCAGACGGGCGATTTCCGACGCGAGCACCCGGTCGACAAGGTCATGCCCCGTTTGCAAGCGCTCAATCGCTGCGCCGATCGTCACCTTTCGGCTTCGAGCAGCGTCTTCAACGCTCCCAGAGCCCCCTTCACCATACGCGCGTCGCGCTTGAAGTCGGCGTCGGTCATGCCCGGCTGGCGAAACAGGACGAGCTGCACCTCGGTGCCGTCGCCGTTCGGAACCATGCGCATCGGCACCACCACGTCGGGTTTGCCGTTCAGCACGATGCCGTGATCCAGCACCCCGAATACGTTGGACTCACTAAAGTGGATCAGCGCCTCGCCCTCAAGTGTGTCGGCAACCCAGCCGCGCTCCGTAGGGCGAAGGCTGTCAGCCAGTCCGGCCGCCCAACGCGGAAAGTTCTCCGATGCACAAAAGCATCGGCCCTCTTTATCGGCACGCGAATGGTGACGTGTAGAATGCGCACTTCGCTGGTCGTAATGATCGCTTCATCCGCAGCATCGCTTGCTTTTCTCGCCCGAACCGCAGGGACACGGGTCGTTGCGACCGACCTTGGCAGCGCGTCCGCCAGTCGGCGGGCTTACCGAAGAGCCGGTGTTCTGCATACGCGCAGCGTGAAGCTGCAGAACTCCATCGATGATCTTCGATGGCGCCTGATCCTCCAGCGCGTTGATTTGCATGCTGTCGAGATCGCTCTCGTTCCGAGCGATCGCGATCAGGGTCGACATGCTTGAGATGGCCGTCTTAACATCGGCATCTTTGCTCGCATTTAGCGCCGCCCACGCCTCTGGCCGCAGCTCCATCGCTTCGGCGAAGCCGTCGATCCACATTTCCCAGAGCACGTCGCCGTTGCGCTCGTCGACGTCGAAGATTGGCTGGAACTTGCCGCGACCGAGATCGCGAACGATCTCGTTGTATCGGGCCAGGACGGCATCGGCGAACCACTGCACGTCGACGGGGTCGTCGAAGGGTGCGGTTCCGCTCTCGTCCGAGCCCCAGACGCTCTGGAGCCATTCGGCAGGCATAATGAGCTCGGGAGAGACGAGGACGCCGGTGAGGAAGCCATCCAGCTCAGTCAGCAGCATCGGTTCGTCAAGCGGGAGATCGGCCAGCGCATCGTCCAGGCGGCGGAGTCGGGAGGGGAGCTGTCTCATGTCGATCGGCAATGGCTACCTGCGATGGCTACTGGAGCGGCGTCCTATCTTATCAGGCCGGAGAAGCTACCTCGACAGTCGGTCCCACAGGAGCGACCAGCGCCGAGACTGAGCGAATTGGCTGCGGACCGGTCGCTTGGCTACCGGAAAGACCCACAAACGGCCATTCGCGCCGGCTACTCTGTATCCCAGGTTCAGACATTCATTCATGTCGAAGACGGACGTGCTGGGAATCGCATCAAAATCAGCTTGGCGACGCGTCAACGGCACAAAAACTCATGGTTCAGAGGGCTTGGATGTATCTCGCGTCCCGGTTCGTTCAACATTTGTCTCAGACGCGGTAACGCAGCGCTTCCAGCATCAAGCTGAATGCGGGCGATGGCTGTCGCCGACTAGGGTAATAAAGATAGTAGCCATCGAACGGTTCGCACCAATCCTCCAGCACCCTCACAAGGGCGCCCGAGGCAAAGTGCCGGGCGACATGGCCCTCGACCGTGAAAGCGATACCCCGTCCAGCCAGCGCTGCGGCGACGATCATGTCGGCGTCGTTGAATACCAGCTGGCCCTCCGTTTTGACCTTCAACTCCTTGGCGTCGCGTTCGAACTCCCATGCGTACAAACCACCTGAAGTCGCCATCCGAAGGCTGATGCAATTGTGCTTCGCAAGATCATAGGGGGTTTGGGGTGTCCCATGCCGTTCCAGGTAGCTTGGTGCGGCAAACGCAGCCATGCGCAGCCTCGGGCCGATCGGCACCGCGATCATATCCTGTTCCAGTCGCTCACCGAGCCGAACACCGGCGTCGAAACGGCCGCTGACGATATCGACTAGGCCACTTTCGATACTGACCTCGACGTTGATGTCTGGATTGCCAGCCGTCAGTCGGTCGATGACCGGCCATAGCACCGCACGTGCCGCGTGTGCGCTCGAGGTAATACGAACCGTTCCAGCAGGGCGTTCACGCAGCTCGGTCAGCGAGGCGAGCCTATCATCGATGTCGTTAAGAGCGGGGCGCAGTGTTTCGATCAAACGCTCACCGGCTTCGGTGGGAGCAACGCTTCGGGTCGTTCGGGTCAGCAGTCGCAAGCCGAGTTTGGCTTCCAGTCGTCGCATCGTATGGCTTAGCGCCGACTGCGAGATGCCGAGTTTCGCCGCTGCTTTCGTAAAGCTGCGCTCCTCGGCGACGGCCAGAAACATGGCCAGGTTACCCAGATCCTCACGCTGCATTTCAAGTCGCCACCGAGCGTTTCATGACGTCATGTCATAGGCCCAAGCGATTTGCCCTGTCTAATCCCCAAGATAGCTGGGCGTAAATAGGGATTGCCGTGGTTCTGGCGCTTGATCGTCATTCCAGGCCGCTGCTTCGGCAACGGTCTGCACCCTTTTGAACCTCATGCGGGAGCAGTTGTGATGGACACTCGATCAACCCAGGGAATGAAGCGGCTTGGCCTGCTAGGTGCCGTCGCCTTGTCATTGCTGCCGATGCAGCCCTTGCTCGCGCAGCAAACGCCGCCCCCCCCGACGGAGACGATCAAGACGGCTGCCACGCATACCCCGACCGAGCAGCAGCTCATCGACCTGTCCAGGACCAAATGGGATTGGATGGCAGACAAGAAGGTCGACTCCCTCGCGACGCTCTTCGACGATCGGGCCATGTTCACCCACATGGGCGGAACGTGGGGCAAGACCCAAGAACTCGCTACCATCAAAAGCGGCGGAATCTGGTACAAGAAGGCGTCGATCTACGCGGTTGATGTGCGGGTATTCGGCAACACCGCGATCGTTCTGGAAGACATGGACCTGGAGGCCGTCGTTGGCCCTCGCACCGTCACGAACGCCTTCATGGTCACGGAAGTCTACACGAAGCAGGCCGGCAATTGGCGCTTGGCCCAGCTCACCTTCTCGCACCTTGTCCGTCCGGTGAAGGCAAGCGCCAGCAGCAATTGACCCAACCGGAGGCTAGGATGGGAGACGAAACGATGAAGGTTGCATCTGCAACTGCTGCCGCGCTGGCGATGGCCGTGCCGGTCGAGGCGCAGGAGCGTCCGTCGCTTGCGCCCAAAAACATGCAGGCAATCGCGCCGGCATTGGCTGGCTATACGGACCGGGTGCTGTTCGGCGACGTGTGGGTGCGGCCGGAGCTGACTCCGCGTGACCGCAGTATCGTCACCCTGTCCGTGCTGATCGCGACCGGCAAAACCGCGCAGATGCCGAGCCATCTTGGTCGTGGCCTCGATAACGGCATCAAGCCGTCCGAGGTTGCCGGCATGGTGACGCAGCTCGCCTTCTACACCGGATGGCCGAACGCCGTGTCGGCCCTGAATGAGGTCGAGAAGGTATTTGCCGCGCGCCATGTCGATCTAACGCCGCTTGCAGCGGTGCCTCCGGCCACCGCACCGCTCCCTGCCTCCGATCCCGCGCGTGCCGCGACCGTCAACAGCACGCTTGCCCCAATCGCACCCAAGCTCGCGCAGCTTACCAACGACGTCGTGTTCGCCGACTTGTGGCGGCGCACCGACCTGTCGCCCCGCGACCGCAGCCTCGTCACCATCGCCGCGCTTTCCGCAGGCGGTAACGCCGACCAGCTCGCCTTCCATGTTCAGCGTGGCCTCGAAAACGGGCTGACGCAGCCGCAGATCGTCGAGGCGCTGACCCATCTCGCTTTCTACGCCGGGTGGCCGAAGGCGAACGCCGCCATCGGCGTCGCGGGCAAGGTGTTTGCCAAGAGGGAGGTTTCCGCCATGTCACAGGTTCAGGTTATCCGTCCCGGTCAGGAACCAAAGGCTGGTTCCGCCGACTATTTCACCGGCAGCGTGTCGGTCGCATCGCCCTTCAAAGGCACCGGCGATGCGCGCCTTGGCGGTGCGACGGTCACGTTCCAACCGGGCGCGCATACGAACTGGCACACGCATCCGCTGGGGCAGTTGCTGATCGTCACCGCTGGACATGGATGGGTCCAGGTCGATGGTGAGGCCGCGAAGCCGATCACGACGGGTGACACGGTGTTTATCTCGCCCGGCGTCAAGCACTGGCATGGTGCGGCTCGCGATTGTGCGTTGACCCACGTCGCGGTGTCGGAAGCGCAGGACGGTACGTCCGTGACGTGGCTCGAACCAGTCGCCGACGATTTATACAACAAGCTGTAACGGGAGAGACGGCTATGATGTCGGAAATCGAAATGTCGAGGCGCGGTGTTCTCGCCGGCAGCGCCGCAGCGGCTGCACTGGCAGCGGCCCCGCAAGTGGAAGCACAGCCCACAAAAGCGCCTGCGCCTGCGACCATGCCGGTATCACTCACCGTCAACGGTAAGCGTCGTGACCTCAATCTCGACACGCGCACGACGCTGCTCGATGCACTGCGCGAGCATCTGAAGCTCACCGGCACGAAGAAGGGCTGCGATCACGGGCAATGCGGGGCCTGCACCGTCATCGTCAACGGCGAACGGATCAACTCCTGCCTCAGCCTTGCCGTCCAGCATCAGGGCGACGAGGTGAAGACGATCGAGGGGCTGGGGACACCCGACAAGCTCCATCCCATGCAGGCCGCGTTCGTACGTCATGATGGCTACCAGTGCGGCTATTGCACGCCAGGCCAGATTTGTTCGGCCGTCGCGGTGCTGGACGAGATCAAGCGCGGCGTGCCGAGCCATGTCCAGGCCGATCTTTCTGCGCGACCGCAGCCGACCAACATCGAAATGCGCGAGCGGATGAGCGGCAATATCTGCCGTTGCGGTGCCTATTCCAACATCGCCGAGGCGATGGCGGAAGTCGCGGGAACCGCTAGCAAGGAGATGGGGGCATGAAGCCCTTCACCTATGAGCGCGCGAAGACGCCGGCGGAAGCCGCTGCCGCTGTTGGCCGTCAGCCCGGAGCCAAGTTCCTTGCCGGGGGCACGAACCTGCTCGACCTGATGAAGCTGGAGATCGAGACGCCCCGGCATCTGGTCGACGTCCAGGACCTGAAGCTCGACCGGATCGAGCCGACGACGGATGGCGGCTTGCGGATCGGCGCGCTGGTCACGAACACCGCGCTTGCTGCCGACACCCGCATCCGCCGCGATTATGGCGTATTGACCCGCGCGATCGTGGCAGGAGCCTCCGGCCAACTTCGCAACAAGGCGACCACGGCGGGCAACCTGCTTCAGCGGACCCGCTGTCCCTATTTCTATGACCCCAACATGCCCTGCAACAAGCGCAAGCCGGGATCGGGCTGCGCTGCGATCGGCGGCTATTCGCGTCAGCTCGCGGTGATCGGTTCGAGCGACCAATGCATCGCTACCTATCCCGGCGATATGGCGGTCGCGATGCGCGTGCTGGATGCGACCGTGGAGACGGTCAAGGCGGATGGTACGACCCGCGCCATCCCGGTCGCCGACTTCCACCGTCTGCCCGGCGACAAGCCCCACCTCGACAACAATTTGGAGGCTGGTGAACTGATTACGGCGGTGACGCTGCCCCGGCCGCTTGGCGGCACGCACCATTATGAGAAGGTTCGCGACCGGGCATCCTATGCCTTCGCGCTCGTCTCGGTAGCGGCAGTCATTCAGAAGGACGGGAGCGGACGTGCGGCATTCGGCGGGGTCGCGCACAAGCCGTGGCGCGTCGAAGCGGCCGACGCCGAGATGACCCGGGGGGCCGCAGCCGTGACGGCCAGGGCGTTCGCGAACGCCCGACCGACAGAGGACAATGTGTTCAAGATACCGCTCGCGACGCGGGCGCTTGCAGCCACCATCGCGGAGGGCAAGACAGCATGAAGTTCGACACGCCAGCAGGCACCAACCCGATCGATCAGGAAAAGGTCGTCGGCAAGCCGCACCCGCGCATTGAGGGGCCGCTGAAGACGACCGGACGCGCCGTTTATTCCTACGAGAACCATGAAGCCGCGCCGAACGCCGCCTATGGCTATGTCGTCGGTTCGGGCATCGCCAAGGGCCGCATCTCGTCGATGGACGCGCGCGAGGCTAAGGCAGCGCCAGGGGTCCTCGCGATCGTGACGGCCGATAATGCCGGGTCGATCAAGAAGCAGGGGTTCTACGTCGCCAAGCCGCTCGCGGGGCCGGAGATCGAGCATTACCATCAGGCGATCGCACTGGTCGTCGCCGAGACGTTCGAGCAGGCGCGCCATGCCGCCTCGCTGATACGCGTCGATTATGCGCGTGGGCAGGGCGCGTTCGACCTCGCCGCTGCCCGAGGGGGTGCCAAACCGCATCAGCGCCAACCGGATGTCCGCATCGGTGACTTCGACAAGGCGTTCGCGTCGGCACCCGTGAAGGTCGATGCGACCTACACCACCCCCGACCACAGCCATATGATGCTGGAACCGCACGCCACGATCGCCCGCTGGGACGGCGATCACCTGACGATATGGTCGGCTCAGCAGATCGTCGGTTGGGCGCGACGCGACCTTGGCAACAAGCTCAGTATTCCGCAGGACAAGATCCGTGTCGTCGCGACCTACGTTGGTGGCGGGTTCGGCGGAAAGGGCAGTGTCTGTTCGGACGCGATCCTCGCAGCGCTCGGCGCTCGCGCGATCGGCCGCGCGGTGAAGGTGACGTTGCCGCGCCCGCTGATGCCGAACAACACGACCCATCGCCCGGCCACCATCCAGCGCGTCCGTCTGGCGGCGGGTCGCGATGGTAAGCTGGTCGCGGTCGGTCACGAAACGCTGTCGGGTAATCTGCCAGGAGGGGGGCCGGAGATTGCGGCGGCGCAGACGCAGTTGCTCTATGCCGGTGCCAACCGTCTCAACCTGACTCGGCTCGCGACCCTCGACTTGCCCGAAGGCAATGCGATGCGCGCACCGGGCGAGGCATCGGGCCTGATGGCGCTCGAAGTAGCCATGGATGAACTGGCCGAGAAACTGGGGATGGACCCGGTGGAGCTGCGCGTCATCAACGATACCCAGGTCGTACCCGGCGACCCGGGGCGGGGCTCACCCACCGATCCGCAAGCGGCAAGCGGCAATCAGGGCAAGTCGAAGGAAGGTCCGCGACCGTTCTCCATTCGGCAATTCGTGCCATGCCTGCGCACCGGTGCCGAGCGCTTCGGGTGGAAGGAGCGCAGTCCCAAGCCCGGCAGTCGCCGGGAAGGCCGCTGGCTGATCGGCATGGGAATGGCCTCCGCGATCCGCGGCGCACCAATCATTCCGGCCGGTGGACGTGTCACGCTCGATGGCAAGGGGATCGTCACCGTCGAGAGCAACATGACCGAC
Source organism: Sphingomonas sp. Leaf231 (assembly GCF_001421995.1). Taxonomy (GTDB): domain Bacteria; phylum Pseudomonadota; class Alphaproteobacteria; order Sphingomonadales; family Sphingomonadaceae; genus Sphingomonas. The sequence goes on along the minus strand of NZ_LMLS01000005.1, from coordinate 206,056 downwards.
ATGGGGACGGGCAGCTATACCATCATCGGCCAGACGGTTGCGGAGATGATGGGCCTGCCGCTCGATCGCGTCGTGGTGAAGCTCGCGGACTCGAATTATCCCGAAGCGTTCGGGGGTGGAGGACAAGGCGGTGCCGCATCTGCCACGGCCGGTGCCTATGCCGCGTGCGTCAAGCTACGCGAGGCCGTGGCGACGAAGCTCGGGTTCAACTCCGCCGATGCCGAGTTCATCGACGGCGAGGTTCGCGCAGGCAATCGGCGGACGCCGCTCGCCCAGGCCGCGAGGGACGGTGCGATCACCGCCGAAGACAAAATGGAATATGGCGACTTGTCGCAGCGGTTCTCGCAGCAGACGTTCGGGGCACATTTCTGCGAAGTCGCGGTCGATGCCTATACCGGCGAAATCCGCATCCGGCGGATGCTCGCCGTTTGCGCGGCGGGACGCATCCTCAACCCGATGACCGCGCGCAGCCAGGTGATCGGCGGCATGGTCGGCGGTGCGGGCGCGGCGCTGATGGAAGAGCTGGCGGTCGACAAGCGGTTCGGCTTCTTCATCAATCACGACCTCGCCGGATACGAAGTGCCGGTCCATGCCGACATTCCGCATCAGGAAGTGATTTTCCTGGAGGAAACCGATCCGACTATGTCGCCGGTGAAGGCGAAAGGTGTGGGTGAGCTTGGCATTTCCGGCGTTGCACCGGCGATTGCCAATGCGGTCTATAACGCGACCGGGGTCCGGGTCCGGGAATATCCGATCACGCTCGACAAGCATCTGGCGAAGCTGCCGGAGATTTGATGAAAGGGGATGCTGGATCGCCAACTCGCGAAATACTTGAGCAAACGACCCAGACCCGGACATTCAATCGGGCCAGCGCGCATCTCATTTTCGGCCATCCATTCAGCTGACACGCGCAGCATTGCGCATCATCAACCGCCCTCAATCTTGTCAGAGCTCGCTTGCGATCACACCCGCATTGTCGTCACGAAGGCCTGGAAGGCAGCAGTCGGTTGGCGTCGGCTAGGATAGTAGAGATGGTTCGGGGGCAGTGTGGGCGCCCAGCCGGCCAGTACTTCGACCAGCGTACCGTCGGCCAGTTGCAGCGCGGCATGTGGTAGCGGCAGGCAAGTCACCCCCAACCCTGCCACTGCGGCGTCGCGCATCACGTCGATATCGTTGGTTATGAAGTCGCCGCGGACCGACCGTTCGAGCGTCCGGCCATCCCGCTCGAATTCCCAGCGGTGTACGACACCAGAAGACGTGTATCGGTAACACAGACAACGATGCGCGACGAGATCGTCGGGCCCAATGGGAGCGGGATGATCGGCGAGGTAGGCGGGGGCGGCGACGAAGACGAGCGGCACCGGCGCGCTGATACGGACCGAGATCATGTCGGCCTGCAGCGTCTGGGCATGCCGAATCCCGCAATCAAAGCGGTCGGCGACAATGTCGACAAACCCGTCGTCGACCACCAGTTCGACAGCGATGTCGGGATAGGCGCGGGCAAAGTCGGCCAGCCGAGGCAGAATCGCATAGATGGCTGCAACCCGGTGCGCACTGACCCGGATACGCCCCGCCGGCCGTTCGCGAGCGTTGTCCAAGTCGGTCAGCGCGCTTGCGACTGATGCGATTGCTGGCCTTAACCGCGCTAGCAGTTCCTCGCCGGCGGGCGTCGGCGCCAGCGAGCGGGTAGTACGATCGAGCAACCGAACACCCAGTTTCGTCTCCAACGACCGCATGGCATGGCTCAAGGCAGAGGCGGACAACCCAAGCCGCGTCGCCGCCCGCGCGAAGCTGCCAGCCTCGACGATCGTTGCGAACACCGCGAGACCGGACCAGAGATCACGATCCATTCCTGAACATCCTTCAGCAACCCATGCGCCGCAAATGATCTAATCCTCGCGTCGTCCGGCGTCCATCTGGAGGCGACACAACGCAGGATGCCATCATGAACCTCGACACCTATCGCCCGCTCGGCCGCTCTGGCCTTCTCGTCAGCCCGCTGGCGCTGGGCACGATGACCTTCTGCACACCGCGATGGGGGCTGGACGAGAGCGGCAGCCGCGCGGTGTTCGATCGATACACTGATCTCGGCGGCAATTTCATCGACACCGCTGACGTCTATGCCGGTGGACGTTCGGAAGAGATGGTCGGCATGTTCGTAGCTGCGCAGTCATCGCGTGACCGGATCGTCATCGCGACGAAATCAGGATTTGCGACCGGCCGTGGATATCACGCAGGCGGCAACGGCGCGCGCCACATATTGGCGTCCGTCGAAGGATCGCTCCGCCGACTCCAGACGGATTTCATAGACCTGTACTGGGTGCATGTTTGGGATGGCGTTACCCCGGCCGAGGAACTGTTGCGGACGATGACCGCTCTCGTCGCAGCGGGCAAGATACGCTATTGGGGCATGTCAAACACCCCTGCATGGTACGTCGCCGAACTCACGACGCTGGCACGGGTACAGGGCGATCCGGCACCGATCGGCTTGCAGTATTTCTACTCACTGGTCGAACGCGGCGTCGAAGCCGAGCACCTGCCGCTCGCCCGATCGGCCGGCATGGGTCTCGTGCCCTGGAGCCCCCTCGCCTATGGCTTGCTCACCGGCAAATACGACCGCGCGGCCGTCGAGGCGGGTCCGGAGCGGGCGGGCGGCGTCCCCAATCAGGCCGCGCAGGACGACACGGCGCGGCCAGCGGACGACAAGCGGCTCGATGGCGACAATCCGTTCGGAGACACGCTGTTCACAGAGCGCAACTGGCGGATCCTCGACGTACTGAAGCGCGTCGCCGCAGCGATCGACGAAACGCCGGCGCGTGTCGCTTTGTCCTGGGTGGTCGATCAGCACGGCGTCGCATCGACCCTGATGGGCGTGAGCCGGGCAGAGCAGGTGACCGACAATGTCTCCGCGCTCAGCCTTAATCTGCCCCCGGAGCACCATGCCGCACTCGATGCGGTAAGCGGTGACAATCTGCCGTTTCTCTATGGCCTGTTCGCCCCTGCCGTGCGCAACCAGGTCGTCTTTGGCGGCGGAGATGTTCAAAGCTAAGACAGCATTCTGGAGCCGGCGGTTCGGAACGAAATCGGCACCTGATCGGCTTCAATCGACAGGCGTCGCGTTTGAAGCTGTTCGGTCGGCTCCAAGTTCGTTTGCCGCAAGTCGGCACAGGGGGATGCATGCGGATTGGAATCATCGGGGTGGGCATGGCGGGTCTTTCCTGTGCGCAGACGCTCCGCCACCAAGGTCACAACGTCATCGTGTTTGATAAGGGTCGCGGTCCCGGTGGTCGTATGTCTACCCGCCGCGTTGGCACCCCACTGGGCGAGGCTGCGTTCGATCACGGCGCGCAATATCTGACGGTGCGCGACCCTGCTTTCCTGGCGCAGGTCGACCGTTGGGTGCGAGACGGCCGCGTCGCGCGCTGGTCACGAGCTGGCGCCGATGACTGGGTTGGGACGCCGGCGATGAACGAGCCCATTCGCGCGATAGCCCTCGACTGCGACGTCCATTGGAATTCGGCCATCGACAACCTGTAGTACGACAGCGAATAGCGGTTTGGTGACCAACGGTTCGACACGGCGATCGTCACTGTACCGGCGGAATAGGTCGCACCGTTATACGACGGCGGTTGCGACCTTTCCCGCAACTCGATCTTTAGGCACCAGCGTGTCGAACACGCCTAGCGGCGAACAGCCAGCGGCGAAGAGGCTAGCCAAGACCGTGAGGCGAGCGCGAAGGGTCGTGGTCATGCTGTGCAACGTCCTTTTTCCGTCTCTGCAATGATGCGATCGATCATCAACGTGGGTGGACGCATGTTCGACCTTGTGGATCGCTCTCGTCTTCACTCCGTGGCGCCGACGCGGACGGTACATCGCCATGGTCCACGGCATGACCAGCGAACCCGCAGACTTTGCATCGAAACCGCTGCACCCGCCGTATCTCGATCATGAACCCTGAGCCCGACCTCTCCTCAGATACTGCAGCTTCGGTCGAAGCGGGCTCGGAAGGTCGCTACCGGCGCATCCTTGATATGACGGCTGCACTCAGGGCAATGTTCGGTGATGCAGCTTTAGCTATTGCCGATGGTCAACCCGGCGCCTTCGACGTCGGCGGGAGGAGTGGTATCCGGTGGCAGGACCTGGCGAACGAATTACGCGCCGCCAAGCTGCCTCAGACAATAGCCATCCCGCCGACGCCGTGACGCGTCACCGGGCGAGCGGTTACATGGGCGGCGTGATCCCGTCCTTGCCAATCGCGACGAACTTGGCTCCCGGCGCGCTCGCGTCAGTGACGACGAAAACCTTCTGACCTTTCGCCAGCACTGACCGCTGCGTCGGCTCGAATCGGACCACCGGCGTGCCGGCCGGCACGAGAACCTTGGTCTTTCCGCCCTTGTAGGAGACGGTCAGCGTCGTCTCGCCGGACTTGCCGGCACCCTCTGTCACCGTGCCGTTAGTCATGGCACTCTGTTGCTCCACGGTGCCGTTGGTCATGGCGCTTTGCTGCTCAACCGTGCCATTGGTCATGGCGCTTGATCCGCTCGCATCGCCACCAGCCGCGGCGACGACGCCGGGAACGTCCCAGGCATAATGACCCTCGCCTGTCCCGCGCATCGATTCCGGGAAGATGACCAGTTCGACTGCGCGCACTGTGTCTCCGGCCCCTGTCGTTGCCGTGCCGATGAAATCGCCGTCCTTCAGCGTGGCCAGACTGGAACCGACCACCCATGCGAAGCCGGTCTTGGTGTCGAGCGGCACGGACACAGCACGACCATCATAGGTCTGCACCGCAAGCGCATTTGCACCAACGGATTGCACGACGCCGCGGACGCGGGTCGCGGTCGTTGCCGGACCCGACGCCGCTGTCCCATTTGCCTCGTTCGAGCTTGGGCCACTGCATCCGCCCAAGGCGACGATTGCGCTACCGAGCAGCGCGAAACTCTTCATGGTCATTGTGTCGCATCCCTGGATTGCGCGAAGCAGGATATCCGCGCCAAGATGTCCTGCACCGTCGTGCGTCATTTGTCTCCAGGCAACGCCGAAGCTTGGTTGCTATTGCTTCGCCCGCAAGATCGCATACCTTTGCCGCCTCCGGCGATGTCGATGACGAACGAGGCGTGACTGCACGTCTGTCTCGGCTATGGGACACCTACAGGCGCCTTGCATCAGAGCCCTATGTCAGGAGAGAGACCATGCTGTTTCATACGATGGTAGGTTCAAACAATATCGAGCGCTCCAAGCGCTTCTACGACAAAGTGCTGAGCGTCCTCGGCGTGAGTGAGGCCACGCTCAATATCGCAGGCAGCGGTCATACCCGCCTGTTCTACCGCAACGAGAACGGCACCAACTTCATCGTCACCGAGCCTATCAACGATGAGCCCGCGACCGTGGCGAACGGCAGCACCGTCGCATTTACGTGCAATTCGCCCGAGCAGGTGAAGGAGTTCCACGACGTCGCGATTGCAAACGGCGGCACGTCCGTTGAGGCGCCACCGGGACCGCGAATGAGCCCCTCCATGGGCCCAATTGAACTAGCCTATTTCCGCGATCCCGATGGCAACAAGCTCTGTGGGATTCATTTCCCCACATGACCGACAATGGGTCGAGCTCGCTATTGAGGTTGCCGGCAAGCTCGGCCCAGACATCCGGGGTCCGTTCCAACTTCTCAGCTTAGGCCAGACTTTGCTCTCGCTTGGCAAGTGCTCGGAGCCGCCGCGGAGCGATGTTACGCTCCGAAGTATCGTTCGATCTCATTCAACCGGAGCGTGATTGCTTTGCTGGGCAAATGAATACTGAGTCTCTGACGTTCCTCGTTCGTAAAACGAGCGGCTTTGATCAACAGGTCACGGACGGCTGCCCGACCGACGACCCTGTCGCCTCCCAGCCAGCCACTGCCAAGCGCGACCTCAGGTGCCAGGATGAGGAGGCCATAAGCGTCGGATGCCAAATGCTCGCTAATGACGAATCTGCCCTTCTGCCGTGATTGCGGCTTGGCTTTAAACCGAGGATCTCGGCTTGGCGATTGGCAGGCGTTCGGACCCACAAGCGGAAATTCAGAGCTCCTCAGCCGCTGCCCGAAACAGGACATTCGTTCATCCTCGCACAGCTGCCGTGGGAGGGTACGCGCGGCCGGGTCGAGGAGCAAATCGACGAGGGCAAGGTCACCGCGCGTCAGCGCCGCAGGGCGAGCTGAGCTCGCGCGGCGAGACGTGATGATCGGCATGATCTTCGCCAATATCATCCTCTACTTCATCATCCTGTCCACAGCGACCACGCTCAATCCGCAGGGCACGACACAGATCGACAGCGCCGCTCAAGCGGCACAGGCACTGGAGCCGCTGGCAGGCGCTGGTGCAGGGCTTGGGGAAGAAGGGAAGCCTGCACCACAGGGTCAGCGAGGCGAAGCTATTCTACGGCGTCAGCCTGATCGTCACCATCGTTGCCGCCGGCGCGAACTTCCTGGGGTTCAACCCCATGCGTGCGCTGATCGTTTCGGGGCTCTTCCAAGGCTTCTCCGTGCCGCCTCTCCTCCTCATGATGATGCTCATGACCAACGACCGCCAGATGATGGGCGAGCGGCGCAACGGCATGATCATCAACATACTCGGCTGGATCACGACGGCCGCGACGTTCGCGGCAACCACGTGCCTGATTGTAAGCTGGTCCTGGTGAATGATCCGCCTGCCCCTCCGCTCTTGCCAAATCGAAAACTCTGCATGCAAGGAAGGGCTGATAGTTCGACCAAAAGCTGCCACATTTTTGTTTCGACGTGCATCTGGCATGGGAGAAGTAGCTTTGCATACCGATCGCCGTTCGTTCCTGGCAGGCGCACTTGCGGTGCCGCTGAGCGTTGCGCCAGCAAGGCAGCGTAGCGTCCCGTGGATCGACGGTTTGAGCTTTCTGCCTGACGACATGGCGCGAATTCCCGCTGCCGGGCTGGACGCGATGATCGTGGATATCTCGAAGATCCAGACCGTCGCGGGTCCTTCAGGTGAGCCTACCTACCTTCGCGGTTTCGAGGCGAATGATCCCGCGATCGACGCCGCTGTCGCGCGACTGGCCTCAAGCAAGGTCGCCTATTTGGCGCTACGTGGAAGCGACATCGGGCGACGGCCAGGCTGCGCAACCTTCCTACAGTTTCAATCCACCGAGATGGTCGGTGACGATTTGACCAGGCTGGCACGCTTTCATGCCAAGGGCCTGCGGGTGATCCAATTCACTCACCATAACAACACGCCGTTTGCGGGCGGCGCCATTGAACCGACTCAGCGTGGCCTTAGCCGGCTTGGCATCGAAGGTTTGGGCGAGATGAACCGCCTCAAGCTCCTGCCTGATGTATCGCACGGCTCTGTCGCCACGATGCTCGACGCGGCCCGGCTCAGCCGCACGCCCATCGTTCTGTCGCACGGCGCAGCGCGCGCGCTTGTCGATCACCCGCGAGCTGCGCCCGACGAGGTGATCCGCGCCATCGCCAACAGGGGTGGAATGATGGGCGTCTTCATGATGAGCTTCTGGCTCACGCGCGACCCTGTTCCCACGCCACAGCATTACGTGGCGCAACTGCGCCACGTCATCAACGTAGGCGGGATTGATGCGGTGGGGATCGCCAACGACTTCCCGATGGACGGCGAAGCCAAGCTCGTGAAGCTCGGCAACGACAATGCGGCGGGCGTGAAGAATTACCTGGACTGGTGGAGGGCGATGGACCGCCGCGGCGTACCCGGCTTTGCCTGGACACCTCAGCATGTGGTCATACCGGAGTTCAACAACATTCACCGTATGGAACGCATTGCGGCCACGCTCGAGCGGTCCGGCTTTCGTAGCGGCGAGATTGAGCGCATCATGGGCGGAAATTGGCGCCGGGTGCTGACTGACGTGCTCGGTTGAAGCATGGCGGGGCCGCCGGTCGCGACCCCGCCTCAGTTTTAGAAACGCACGTCAAAACCGGCGTAGAGCAGCCGGCCGTAGAGGTCATAGGTGTTCGCCGAGGTCTGCGTGCCCGGGAAGGTCACGAGGTTCGTGTCGCCGAACACCGGCGGCTTTTTATCGAAGACATTGTCGACACCGAGATAGAAGGCGGAGCGCTGCTGATCGTCCAGTCCGAAGCGCAGCTGCGCGTCATGGTACCAGAAGGCCTTGGTGCGGATCGGCACATCCTTTGTCAGGTCGTCGACTACCGGGGAGAGATAGGTGACGCGCCAGTTCAGCGAGATGCGATCTCTCGCCGCCGTGACCGAGGCATTGACCTTATCGCGGAAGCCTGTGCCAAGGCGACCGCAGCTGTAGCAATCGAGCTGGCCAACTTCCTTCTGCGTTGGGCCGCCGGGGAACGATGTCTGCTCCTGGTCGAGCAGATGCGTCCAGCGGGCATCGACGTCGACCCGCCCACCGAGCAGGTCGCGACCGTAGCGGAGTGCGGTGTCGATGCCGGAAACGAGGAAGGAACCGGTGTTCAGGTTGAGCGCGTCGACGCTGGTGACGAAACCGTTGGCGTCACGGGTTACGTTGCCGCAGAAGATCGCGTCCCCGGAGCCGGTGAAGCATTCGTCCAGCGAGGTCTGTTGCCCGATGATCCCGATCGCATTTTCCACGCGGATGCGGTAATAATCCACCGTGAGACTGAAGCCGGGCAAGAAGCGCGGCGAGGCAACCGCGCCCAAGGTAAGGGTCTTTGCCACCTCCTCGCGCAAAGCGGGATTACCGCCCAGAAAGCCATCGATGTTCTGGAGCTGCGCCGTCGAGTAAGCGAAGCCGCCGGATGCTGCGGCGCGTGCGACCGCGGGGATAGCGGCACAAGCGGCAGACAACGTGCCGAGGCTCAGAGGGGCGCCGTCACCCTCTCCCTGCCGCTGATCGCAAGGATCGATTACCGAGGGGAAAGTCTGGCTCTGCGCAGAGAAGAGCTCGCCGATGTTGGGTGCGCGCGTCGCTTCGGAGTAGACGCCGCGGAAGCGCAGGTCTCGGATCGGTGCCCAGTCGCCACCCGCCTTCCAGCTCCAGACGCTGCCAACGGTCGAGTAGTTCGCGTAGCGAACGGCCCCCTCAAAGGTGAGCGCATGGAAGAACGGTCGATCCGCCAGGATCGGTGCGACGACCTCGGCGTAAACCTCTCCAACGTCGAACTTGCCCCGGGTGTCGCTCAGCTGGTTACCTAGCGTCTGGCCGAGATTAGTCGCCTCGTCAAAATCCTCGTTGCTGCTCTCGCGCCGATACTCACCACCAATGGCGACCCCAAGCGGTCCGCCGGGCAGCCGGAAGAGGTCACCGGAAAGCGTCGCCGCGGCGACGTCCTGCTTTACCCGCGCTTGGTATGTCGACAGCTGGCCGTTGCGAGTGACGTAGGCCGCAGCTGCCGCCGACACGGTGTTAAAGCCGAATATGTTGATCGGGGCGCAGCTCGGATCGTCGTTGCTTCCGATCGCGTCGGCGTTGATCGCGCAGACTGGCCCATTTGGTCCGGCTACGGCGTTGAGCGCGTTCGCATAGTTGGGTCCAAAGACCGTGCCGGAGGCGGTGCGGTCGGAGGTTTCTCCGTGCGTATAGTAGGCGTCGTAGCGCACTCCCCCACCAAGCTCGCCGCGCGCGCCGGCGACGACCCGCCAGGTCTCGCGCTCGTTCCGGTTGCTTCGATTGAAGATGTCGTTCGAGCGGCGGCGGAAGGCGAGCGCGGTAGCTCCCGTTGCGATCATCCGGTCGCGAATGGCCTGGGGGATAAACGGGTTGGTGATCGGGATCCCGCCGAACGGCGAGCCGTCGAGAAAGGCGAGATCGGGATCTGCAACCGCCTGCGCCTCGAGCCCGTTGCTCGACTTGGTGCGGGCATACTGACCCTCCACGTACGGCACAAAAGCCTGCGACACCTCGAAGTGCGCCATCGCCGATCCAAGATATCGCCGTACGGGCACGCTGAGGTAGCGATCCGCGTTCCGGTTATAGCCGTCTACGTTTGCGCTCTGATAGTTCTTGAGCTGATTGGCGGGATCGAAAGTGAAGCTGTTGGCGCCGGGTGCGAAGCGCCCGTCGACGCTGAAGAGGCCTTGCGCTCCGTAAGAGCTGCGGTTGGGAATGTCCGTGGCCGAGAACGAACGATTGCGGGAGCGCAGTCCGCGATCGTCGTCGAAGCTTCCGCTGACCACCAAGTGGCCGCGGCCGCCGGCAAACGATGTGCCTGCAACGCCCGACAGCAGGTAGCGCGGCGTGTCGCCCTTATCGGAAACCGTGTTCTGGCCGTGCAGTCGCAGCCCTTCAAACGTATCGTCCAGGATGAAGTTTACCACGCCGGCGATGGCCTCCGAGCCATACACGGCAGACGCGCCGCCGGTCACGACCTCGACCTGGCGGATGAGATCCGTCGGAATGGTATTCAGGTCGACGACCGAGGTGCCGGGTATCCCGGCAACGAAGCGACGACCGTTTACGAGAACCAGGGTGCGCGACGAGCCGAGATTGCGCAGGTTGACGCTCGCCACACCGTTCCCAGTGGTGGAGAAGTTGGTGCTGGTGCGGCTGATGTTCTGTCCTACCGCGGGTAGCTCGGCCAGCACGTCCTGGATGTTGGCGGCGCCAGTGCGCTGGATCGCTTCGGTCGAGATGACCTGCACCGGCGTGCTGGCGCTCAGGTCCGGTCGCGCGATCCGCGAACCAGTGACCACCACTTCCCCGTCTCCCGCTGCTTCGTCTCCGCTAGCCTGCCGCACGTCTTGCGCGGCGGCGGTAAGCGGAGCCGTGGTTGCGATCAGCAGCGAAGTCGCGAGCAAGCGCGCTCGCAGGCGCAATGGTGACTTCATCATCTTCCCTATCCCCGTTTGCAGGCACGATCCCTGTTGCCTGGTGGGGCTGATGATGCCGTCAAGGCGATCCTGCCACAAGGAATCTCTACTATCGCAGGGGGATATGGAAACCTCGTCCATGGCGGTTGGCGCAGGGATCGCTGATTATGATTGTGGAGGACTAACGGAACCGCTGTCGTTCGGGGAGCACCGATCCGAGCAATCCACTTGCGACGGCCTGGATCCAACGGCATCCCTCGTTCGATCCGGCTCTTCTCCTGAACGATCAGCTTCTTTTATCAGCAAGGATGGCTGTCAGCGGGTCGATCGGAAAGGAACTAATGGTCCGCAAAAAACTACTTGTCAGCATGCCTTATGGGTTGGACATCGCCGAACGAGGCCCGTGGCTTAAAGCCGTTAGGACCCACAACCGGTCGCTTGCGATCCGTTAGTTGCCTCCGAACTTTGGACGCTCGTTCATCTCGGTAGCACCGCTGAAGAGGACTCGGGAAAAGCGCTCAGTTAGGATAGCAAGGGGGGGACGCCACCCGAGGTCCGCCATGGAGCTAACACGTCAGATCGCCTGCCGACGGTTGCGCTCGCTAGTAGTAGGCTTTGGCCAACGCCGTGCGAACCTGCGCAGCACAGTGCGGATCGTCACGCCCCCTGCGCGACCCAGCCAGATGATGGAATTCTATCTGGCGGAGCGCTACGGGATCGGCTGGCTCAACGACCCTGTGGGGCTTTCGCCCGAGACTGCCGTCGTCGGACCTCAAAGCCGACCCGGGCTAAGTATCCACCTGTCCGGCGTGGTGGACGTATTTACGATTCACTTCCAGCCGACTGGTCTCTACCGGCTGTTCGGCTGGCCGATACCCTCCCTTGTCAATGAAGGTGTTGAGCTAGCCGACCTGCAGCCGAGCGCACGCTCCCTCCGCGATGCAATTGCCGCGGGCAACAGCTTTGCGGAGCGAGTGGTCGCCGCGGAGTGGTGGCTGATGAAGGCTAGCGAAGCCGCGGCGCCGGGGTCCACGATGGATCACGCCGCCCGGCTGCTGCTACGCTCGGGGGGCATCCCCATCGCCGACCTCGCCGCGCGCGCTGAATTGAGCGTACGCCAGTTCGAGCGTCGTTTCACCGCCGCGGTCGGTCTCTCGCCCAAGCTCTATGGGCGCACCGCCCGGCTTGCCCGAGCGCTCGCCTTCAAGGAGCGTCGGCCGGAACTAGGCTGGGCGGAGGTCGCGCTTGCCACCGGCTATTCAGATCAGGCGCACCTTGTACGCGAATGCACTGCGCTGGCCGGTACGCCTCCGAGGCGCTTCATGTCGCAAACCTTCAATAATGGCCCGACACCTCCGAGATAGAAAACTGCCGGACAACGGAGGTCCATGATGACACGACGCGATTTCGGCGGGCTAGCAATGGGAGCGGTGGCGATGGTGGGGGCAGTTAAGGTGAACGCCGCGTCGACTTTGGAGGCGAAAGTCGACGCACTGCTCCGCCTGCATGTCGACGCTTGGAACCGTGAGGACTTGGACGCGATGTTCGCCGCGTTTACGCCAGACGCGCATTGGATCAACATCGTCGGCATGCACTGGCGCGGCCGCGACGAGGTGGCGCGAGCGCACCGGGCGTTCTTCGACATCATGTTCCGCGGCGTGAAGCAACGGTTGGTCGAAACAGAGAGCGTGATGCCGCTTCCGGATGGTGGGGCAGTCGTGGTGGCGCGCCTGGCGGTGGACGCTTTCCGCCAGCCAAACGGCGTCGTGAAGCCGCCCAGCGAGGACCGGTTGACCCTGGTGCTGGTCCCACGCGGCAAGGAGCTGGCAATTGCGCACGGCGCGAACGTTGGCATCGTCGCGGATGCACAGGCTCACGACCCGGCCCGTCGCAAGAGCTGAACCAATCTGTCCCCACAACTTGGTAGGCTGTGGAAGAACGACCCACAAGCGGACGCTCAATAGATTCGCAGCGCTTCCTGACATCCGACGTTTGTTCATCAATATCACGACGGCTATCTGCCGGCGCGTTTTCGATCCTGAACAGCCCGGGCACATGGTGTGCCGACGTTCGCCTAAATTCTTGCGGTCGTGATGCGGGACCCCGTCCGCAAGAACCAGAGGAGAAGCTCGCGCGATCGGCCTACTGGGATGCCTTCCTCACCCAGGAGGCAGCTGAGGCGTATCTGACATGATCGTCACGCCGGAGGACGGTCTGGCACCGCCCGGCGATTTTTAGAGCCGGGCACTAACGCCCACGCGTATGCGACGATCAGCTGGGATGGGCGAGGCATAAACACCTCGTGCCGCGCTCAGGTTCTCACCGGCCACATAGATTTCGGCCCGTGTTCCCATCGCACGTGTCAGCTTGGCGTCGACGCTGATCGACGCTGGAATCTCGACTGAAATGAGGTTTGTATCCGGCAGGAAGCTACTCTGGCGGCTGGACGTCGCCAGATGTGTCATTACAGCGGCGGACCATGTGTCATTCGCGTAATCCGCGGTTACGTTAGCGCGGTGGCGCGGCGTCGCCGCCTTGGGGAACAGCGCGTAATAAGCAGCATCACGGTTTGCGGGGATGTTCTCGTCAACCCGGGTAAGACTGTAATTGGCCGACCAGCCGATTTTGGACTGGACGCGCCCGCTTGCCGCCAGCTCGATACCCTGGCTGGTATAGGCACCGACATTGGCGAAGCGGGCGACAGCCACTGGCTCGGGCGTAAACGCCAGCGTCACGTCGACCGCGCCCCCGGGCGAGGCGATCAACCGGTCAACCCGGGTGTAGAACAAGGTCACGTCCATGCGCAGCCCTGAGCCGAAGCCCTGCGAATAGCCTGCTTCCAGGCTGTCCACCTGCACGGGCAACAAGCGAGGATCGCCGACGAGGTAGACCGGTACCGGGACGTCAGGCGCCGGAATAGCGACGTGAAGGCCAAGGTCGATCAGCGACGGGAGCTGCAACCCGCGCCCGCCATTGACGCGCAAGCGACCGGTCTCACCGATCTGCACCGAACCTGCGACGTTGAAGCTGACCGGCGTGATGGTACGGTCATAGGCCGCGGTCGGGTCGATCTGCGGCGCAAGGATTGCCCCGCCCTGCTTCAGCCACAGGCTGTCGACCCGTGCCGCGCCGGTCAGCGCCACCCGATCAGTCGGATGCAAATCGAGCATTCCGCTGAGCGCTGCGACCTTGTAGCCAATCCGCATCGAGTACAGCCGCTCGGATGACAGCTGACTGTCGCGATATTCTACGCCGACGCGGGCGCTGCCGATTGCGCCCAGTCGTACCAGAGCGGAGCCCGCGCTGACCGATATACGGTTGCGCGCGCGCAGGTCCGCGACGGCGCTATACGGATCGGTGACCGGAGTGGTGACGCCATAATCGGCCTGCAGCCAGTTCGTGTAGCTGCGCGCGCTTAGGCTGCCCCAAGACGTGTCGTGATTGACCAGCACGCCCAACGTCTGGTTGCGAAACCGCTGTTCGGTGAGAATCTGACTGGGAAGGAACTCGAGCTGGCGGTTACCGCTAAGTCCGCCATTCAGCTCTATGGACGTCCGGGCCCCGGCTTGAACGAACAACGTCCCGCTGAGTTGGTCGGCTCCGACGCCGCGCGTAAAGGGCGGCTGGTAGAGGCGCGACGGGATGCGGCGTTCGTCTTCCTCCTGATGCCCGGCCGACAAGCGTAAACCGATATCGGGAGTCAGCGGCAGCGCGGCCGTTGCGCTCAGCCGCGCATAGCCGTGCGTTCCGCCCTCAGCGCGCGCAGCGAAGCGCGTGTCGGTGCCCGAACGCTTCGTGACGATATTGACGACGCCGCTCGCTGCGTTGAACCCGAATAAGGCGCTTGCCGGCCCGCGCACGAGCTCGATCTGCTGAATCTCATCGAGCTGGACACCCAGAAGATTCCAGTTCGTCATGCCGTAATGGTCAAGGTACACCTGCCTGCCATCAACGAGCACCAGCAGGCGCGCATTATAGGTTTGCACACCACCGCGGATCGCCACGTCACTTTGACCGGCTGTCCAGCGGTTCACGTCGACGCCCACCTGCGCCTTCAACAGATCGGGGACGTTTCTTGCGGGCGAGCGGGCGATCTCTTCACTGGTGATGATTGTGACCGAGGCAGGCGCTTCTGTAGCGCGCTGTGGCTTACCTGTTACGCTGGTGGTGATGGGCTCGCCGAATGCTTCATTTAAGGCAGCATAGTCTACAATCTGCGCATCGACCCCGACGGCGGGCGCGACGACGGCCAGCGTGGAGGCTAGCAGGATTCGGAACGAGCGCACGGATCAGATTTCCTTCACGAGCATGAGGAACGCCGAGCCAAAGCGGATCCTGCTTCGCCGCGCGGCCTCCCTACTCACGACGATCTGCGTCTTAGCACCTTCGGAAATGCCCACGACGCATCGGCCCGCCACGACGCAGCCAGTGTCCGACGTTATCGTCAGGATCGCCTGAGCGCTGGCGGTCTCGGCAAGTTCGCTTTGATAATTGCGCAATCCGGAGGTGACGAAGGCGGCGCGAGATCCCGACAGTTGCGACAGGTTCGACACCGGCACACGCCGCGTGCGGATCGACGCTTGACCGCTGACCGAACTGCGCGCCAGTGCGTGCTCCATCTCAGAAGCTTCGAACTCTGAACCGGCATTTCCGACTTGATAGACGATGGCAACCGGGATGATTCCCGAGGGAGCTGGCTGTACGAACGACATGACGCGCGCCGCGACCGGCACGTTGAGCGTCGCCGAAGCGGCCGGCGCGAACAGTGATAAAACGCAAAAGGCGGTGATCAGTAACCGTTGCTTCACGGACGTTCCCATCAGTTCCAAGCCCGTGGCACCGTGCTCGTCTTCAAAACCGATTAATCGACACTCATAAACAAAACCCTGTGATCGCTGACCTTTCGTAGCGCGGTGCGGCAGCTTGACCGGTGCAGGCGCTTACAGTGGCGTCTTCGGTTACTGAAGGCGGGTCGACCATATCGAGCGCTGACCTGACGACCGGTTGGTTTGCACCTCCCAAGCGTGCGAGAGCCGCGGGTCAACATACTTCCCTGTTAACCAAATGGTGAGGCCCCCCCCGTACGCCGTGAGCGCAACGACGGGAATTTACAGGTGCGCGCCTCTTTCATCGCGACTGCCAGCATCGTGATTGTCAGCCTATCCGCCCCGACGGCGGCAGAGCTCAACGTACCCGTTGCGGCGCGGGTCATCTCCTTCCTCCAACTGCCGCCATCGGGATCGATCCAGAGCGCCGCGCAGCAGCTCGCGCAATTCTCGGTGAGCGATGCACTGGGGATCGATGCGCGGCTGGGCTACCGCTCTCTCAGCACATCGCCGCCTATGTCGCGGCCGACAACCTCACGCTTGCAGGCGGGGTTGCTGGCTTGCCGATCCCGGCGTAACGCCGCATCCGCGCCGGCCTGCGGCTGAGCATCTGACATGATCACAACGATGGCAGACTGGATCGAACGCCGCACTCGGCTTGCGGATCGCTCGCTAGCCACCAAGGTGGCGGCAACGCCGCTGCTGATGCTGGGGCTGTTCGTTGCGGTAGCGGCGCTCAGTGCCGCCGCATTGCTGGTCGCTGATCGCAACGTCAGCGGGATCGTCCGCGGCGACATGCACGACGTCGGGCGATTGAACGCGATCGAACGCCGCTTCGGCGCGAACGACTCGCGCGTCTATCGTCTGCTCGTGGCGAAGGCCGCGAACCCTACCTTCAACGTCTCCCGCGATGCCGCGGCGATCCAAGACGGCTTGGCGCAGGTCCGCGCCGATCTGCTTAGCTATCGCGCCGGGCACCCGACCGATCGGGACACGATCGCGCGCGCCGTTACTGTGCTGGATCGCTATCGCGAAACCGTCGGGGTCATAACGTCGATGCTCGAACTCGATTTCGGGAGCAGCGCGGCAATGATCGCACCGTTTCGCGCCCATGCTGCAATGGTGGAGCAACGTATCAGGCAGGTGTCCGAGGCGGGGGTCGCACATGCCGATACCAGCGCCGCCGATGCGGTGTTCACCACGCGGATCACGATCCTGCTTATCCTACTCCTGTCGGCCGTAGCGATCTTATCCGGGTTGAGCTTCGCCTATGTTATCAGCCGGTCGACGGTGAGGTCGATCACCGACATCGCCGGCGCGACGCGCGCGTTGATGAATGGGGAGGACCGTCTGGACCTGTCCTCCTACCAGCGACGGGACGAGTTCGGCCTGATGGTCACCGCATTGCAGACCTTCCAGATGCAGCGAGACACGGCGCGGCAGCTCGAGCGTGAGGCGGCGGTGTTGCGCGACGAGGCGCGGGAGCGCGAGCAGCGCAACGCGGCGGCGATCCGGCACACCGAGGAACAGGCGGAGCGGCAACGCCGCGAGATCATGGCGCAGCTCGCCAGTTCCTTCGAGGACCGGGTGGCAGGCGCGATCCGCGAGGCGCAGCGCGCGATGGTGCATCTCGATCATCATGCCGAGGGCCTGTTGTCGTCTGCCGGTGCGGAACAAAGGCTCGCGCAGGACCTCGACGTCATCGCGCACCAGCTGACCAATGAGATGCGGGAGGCGAACGAAGCGACGCAGCGGATGGCATGCGCGTTCACCAGCATCGATACGGAAGTGGCGGGAACCAGTCGGGCGGCGCGCTCCATCAATGAACATGCGGTCAACGCGCGGAGCGCGGTCGCGCGGACCCAGGCACAGGCGGAATCGATCGAGCAGATCGTCGACGTGATCGAGGCGATCGCGCAGCAGACGAACCTGCTCGCGCTCAACGCCACGATCGAGGCGGCACGCGCGGGGCCGACCGGCGCGGGCTTCGCGGTGGTCGCGACCGAGATCAAGTCGCTTTCCAGTCGCACGAGCATTTCGACCAACGACGCACGCGCGAAGATCGACGCGGTTCAGGAGCAGATCGAGGCGGTCGTTGATGGCACAGACAGTCTTAACAACCTGATCGCCGACCTAGATACGGTCGCGCAGAACGTCGTCGGGATGACGCGCGGTCAAACCTCCTCGGTTCGCCACCTGGACGCACTATTGGAAAGCGTGCGCGAGCGCAGCCGCCGGCTGGCAGAGGCGAGCAAGCAGATTTCGTCCGCCGCGGAGGAAAATGTCGCATCGGTCCATCGCTTTCGAGAGAACAGCCACCTGCTCGGCAGCGCGCTGAGCCTGCTTGGCAAGGATGCACAATCGTTCACACGTGAATTGCGAGGCGGTTGATTAAAGAGCGCTCTTACGACGATGATGACCCAAAATCGGCCATTCAGTGCAGTCGTAGCGCTTACTCGCAAGCGGTCGCTCGTTCATGTTCAATGACCCTTTTCTGAACAGGCAGACTTTCCCGGCCCCACCGCCTGCCGGCGCGGGCCTATGGGCCGATCTCCAGCGCCCGTCGGCCGATAAAAGCCGGGCCCGCGAAGCGACCGGGCTCGTTGAGCTTCTCACAACGACGAGGCGGAGACGGCATGAACACGATTGAGCGCGGCACTGGCCGCACGCTGCTTTTGATCCACGGCCTGGGCGGGAGTTGGCAATCGTGGAGTACCGTCTTGGACCCACTCAGCGCCTCGCGAAAGGTCATCGCGGTCGACCTTCCCGGCCATGGGGCTACCCTTGCCGAATCCGACAGCGGGACGTTCGATGGTCTGGTCGGCAGCGTCGAGCGTTACATCGCGGAGGCTGGCTTGTCCGGCGTCGATGTCGTCGGCAGTTCCATGGGTGCGCGGATCGTGCTTGAGCTCGCACGGCGCGGACTCGTCGGGAACGTCGTCGCGCTCGATCCGGGCGGCTTCTGGCGGGGCTGGGAGCGCACCTTCTTCAAAACCACCATCGGCGCCTCCGGTCGCTTACTGCGGGCCATCCGGCCAGGCCTGCCGGCGTTGAGCCGGAATGCAGCGTCGCGCACGGCGCTGCTCGCGCAGCTCTCCGCGCGTCCTTGGGCGCTTGACGGGGAGACCGTCGCGACCGAGCTGGAAGGTCTCAGTACAACGCCGACGTTCGATGCGCTGGTCCGGAGCCTTGCCACGGGACCTGAGCAGTCCGGTCCCGCCGCTGCCGGCACCGGCCGGGTCGTCATCGGGTGGGGCAGGCACGACCGGCTCTGCCTCCCCAGACAGGCTGCGCGCGCGCAGGCAGCCTTTCCCGGCGCCGAGCTCCACTGGTTTGATGGCAGCGGCCACTTTCCTATGTGGGACACGCCGGAGGAGACAGTCGCCGTCATTCTCGACGCGACGAGGTGATGCTCCACCCGCTTCACGGCTCGATTGCGCGATGATGGTAGCATCGACCCACATCCGGACGTTCCGAGCCAAAGCTTGCTCACCCACAAGCTGCCGCTCGTTCATAATGATGGAGGCACGGGAGGTTGGAGCATTTGCTCTTGGGCCGGGAGTTTGCACTTACCGTTTTTATGCCAGAGCCAACGATTTTACCCGGTGTTGTCAGAGCAACGCGGCAGGACCAGTTTCTTACCAGCTTCGCCTCGCCGGGCCTCCCATTTGGCGGCCGAGCGCGAGTGCGTCCAGAAATCACCCGGACCGGTTCACGAGCACCGACAGCCCGCCGACCCTACCGTGCCGCGTTGGTCTGACAGGACCCACCCGCCCCCCTCCCATGTCGATCCTCCACGCCAATTACGGCGGCAAGGCGGGCGCGAAATTATTTTGGTTTCCGAACCAATCGTCTGCGTCACGACGTGCCTGGAAGAAGGGGTCGTCCGAACCGGGGGCTCCGCCGCCTGCCGGACGATCGTCGGGAGGGTGCGATGGCCATGAGCGATGGTGCAATCCCGATGGTCTCGCAGCTTGCCGTACGGGGGCTCGAGGGGGTACTCCGGCAGACGCTTGCCGGCGGGACCCACCGGCCTGCTTTGATAAGGCCCGAGGGAAGTGCGAACGGCGATGGACGAGGCTAAGACGCTACGCTGGCTGCACTTCAGCGACATCCACGTCGGCATGGGGGAGCAGGTGCGCCTCTGGCCGCGCTCGAGCACCGTCCTCCTCGACGACCTCGAAACCGCGCACCGGAAGACGGACGGCTTCGACCTCCTCGTGTTCTCCGGCGACCTCGCGTTCAAGGGATCGGCCGACGAATTCGACAGGTTCGACCAGATCCTCGAGCGCATCCTCGGCCGCCTCGGCGATCTCGGACCGCGTCCCCCCGTCGTCACCGTGCCCGGCAACCACGACCTCGTCCGACCCGACGGTGCACTGCCCACCCCGGTGGCGCTGTCGCAGTTCTGGAACCTGCCGACTGTGCGGGAACGCATGTGGGACGCCAGCCAGCCCTACCTCGAGTTCCTGTCGGGTGTCTTCGAGAACTATTCGGCGTGGCGCGACACGGCGGTGGCGCGCGGAATCCATCTCGTTCCCGCGATGGAGGGGCTGCTGCCTGGCGACGCGTCCTACATCCTGGAGGGTGCCAACGCGCGCACCGGCATCGTCGCGCTGAACTCGACCTGGCTGCAGCTCGGCGCGGGGGACTACGACAAGGGCCTGCACGTCGACGCCCGCCAGCTACTGGCCGTGACGGGCGGCGACGCGGACCGGTGGGTCAGGGACAACGCGGTCAACCTTATCGTCACGCACCAGCCCGCGACGTGGCTCCACGCCACGAGCCCGGAGAGTTGGGACAACGACCTAAACCCCGCCGGCCGCTTCGACGCCCACCTCTTCGGACACATGCACGAGCCCGAGGTGACGAGCACCTCGCGGGGCGGCGGGCCGGCCCGCCGCAACCTCCAGGCGGCATCGCTCTTCGGCCTTGAGACCTACGGCGAGGGGCACAAGCGCATTCAAGGGTACTCGGCGAACCGTATCGTGGCGACGGGGGCCGACCGCGTCCTGACGACGTGGCCGAGGCGGCTGGTCGAGGTCACCGACGGGCGCCAGAAGCTGGCGCCTGACACCGGGCAGGACATCGACGAGGACACCGGAGCCCTCACCATGCCGCCCTACCGGGTGGAGCGGCACGCGATCGTCGCCGGCGCCGAACGCCCCGCGGGCGCTGCGCCGACGCCGCCCCCCCGCCTCGCCTCCAGCAGCTTTGACCTGGCCGCGATCCGGCTCCCCCTTGGCGACGCGAAGGCGCACGCAAAGGTCCGCCGCGTCGAGCAGGAGGCGTGCGCGGCCGCGCTGAAGGACGCGCGCGCGGCTTGGCTCGCGGCAGACTGGGGGATGGGCGAGGCGGGGTTCGTTGCGACTGTCTGCGGCCTCATGGGCATCCCGAGGGAAAAGGTGTTTGGCGTCGACTTCGAGGGCTACGCCGGGACCGAAGACTTCTTCGACGAGCTGAGGACGAGGCTCGGCGCGACGTTTCAAGAGGTGTGCGAGGCGATCGCCGAGGCCGGCCCCTGCGTCCTCGTGCTTGACGACATCGACGTCGAACCTGCGGACGAGGCGGCGGTCGAGGCCCTCGTAAAGCCCGTGCGCGACTTCGCGGCGGATGCGCTCATCCTGATCAGATCGCGCCGGCGGCCGAGAGCGGCGACGCTGAAGGTCGTCGAATTGAAGGCTCTCGACGAGGCGGACCTGGCCACCTACGCGCGCGACAGCGAGGCCGGCGGCGAGCACTACGCCAAGCCAGACATCGTCTCCAGCCTGTACCGGCACACGGACGGCGTGCCCTCGCGCCTTGACGAGGCGCTGAGAGACCTCGAGATCGTCTCGATCGGTGACCTGCTGGCGGCAAACCCGGACTACGGTGACGACGCCGCCGCCGCCGTAACCTCCGCGCCGCCCGCGCTCGTCGCCACGGTCGGCGAACTCGCGCGGTCCGAGGACAGAGCAGAGGAGCGCGCCTACAACCTCCTCCTCGCGCTCTCCGCGCTGCCTAAGGGCGAGCAGCTGTCGCGCATAACGCGCTTCCTCGGACCCCACCCCTTCTACCCGGCCCACGCGCGCGCCCTGCTCGACCGTACGCTCATCGACACGGTGACGATCACGACCCTCGAGGGCATGCCGGGCGACGTCACGCAGAAAGCGCTCGTCGTCCCCCGGCCGGTCCGCGAATACGTGCGAAGCATCATGGACGAGCAGACGGCGCGATCGCTCGACCGGAAGGCGCTGGACCTCTATTTCGGCGACGACTGGGCATCCGGCGACATCGCGAGGTCGCCGACCGGCCGCCGCGCGAGCAACGCGCTATGCGACGGCTACGAATTACAGAACGCGGCCGCGCTGATCCTCCGCGGAACGCGGCGGGCGCTGATTGACGACGCGGGCGTCGAACTCGGCGCCCACGTCCGGCTCGCCTCCTCCTTCGTCGAGACTCTCATCACGGGCGACCACTTCCGCAGCGCCGCCGCTCTCTGCAACGACATGATCCGCCTCCTCGAGGAAACGGGGCGGCACGCTGGCGAGATCAACGTCTTGCGCTACGAGTCCGCCCGCAGCCTCCGGATGGCGGAGCGCCTTGACGATGCGAGGTCCGCGTTCGAGCAGCTGGATCTCGCCAGGCTCTCGAAGGAGCAGCGGCAGAGCGCTGAACTGGGCCTCGCGCTTCTTCTGCGGCGCCAGGGCGAGGGCGCCGACGCGGTCGCCGCCGCCAACCGCGCTATCGCGATCGACAGGAGGTCCAACCTCGCACTACAGGCGAAGACAATCATCGCGTCCGAGATTGAGGACCCGATCCGGCGTGCGGCGGAGCTGCGCAGGCTGCTAACGGCGGCAAGGAAGGCCGACTCGACCACCATCGCTAACAATATCCTGCTTACGCTAGCCGCCCTAGAGCGGGACCAGCACGCCGCCGCGACCATGTTGAAGGAGGTGATGTCCGCGCCCCTTGCGAAGCGCGACTTCTACAACGGGGTGCGGGCCATCCTGGATCTCGCCGCGCGCAAACCGGCCGGCTCGCGGCTCGCCGACGCGGATCGCGCCCGCCTCATCGACGCCTACCACTTTCTCTACAACGAGCGCCTCGATAAGCTGTTCGACCGCTGCCACGAGGCGCTGTGGAACGAGTTCGAGATCGCCGGCGAGATCGAGAACCTGCTCAACCTCTTCCGTCACAGCTCCTTCATCTGGCGGCTCGGCGGCCGGGAGGAGATGGAGGCGCGCTATCTGGGCAGGTTGGCCCGGATCGTCCGCGAGGTCCTCGCGCTCGATGCCGTCCAGACTTCGCGGGACGGTGCCTACTTCATTGTCCGGGTGTCCGTCGTGATGACCGAGCTAGACTTCCGGCCGGGCGCGGCGTGACGCCGCAACTGCGATCGCGGCAACGACGATCTCGGTCGGCCAGCCCCACACCTGCCTGGCGAGCGCCACGGTAGTGTCCTCGGGCAAGTCCAGCACCTTTCCAACCTCTCGCACCGCACCGCACGCGCCGAACCGGCTGATGACGGCAGTCAGCGCCGCATGCTCATGCAGACCCAGATGGCGACGTTCAACACAAGTTCGTCGCTGCCCGAAATCGGTCGTTCGTTCACATCCACCCCGCGGCGTGTGAATCGGCCTGCAATGTTGACCCCGTTCGGGGCTGATCGGCGTTTAACTTTGATCCACTGAACCGGTGCGGTTCACGCCTTGCGCTTTGCGCGGGGCGGTTAGGGAGATGCTGGTCGTGGAGACGGTCGGGCGGTTCCGGCGCGAGTTCTTTGGGCGAGCCGGACCTCGACGAACTCGGCCTGGATGCCGTCGCGCTGCCAACCCGCAATGACTTTGCGCGCGCGCAGGCGCAGGTCGTGCGGGACTTCGCCAAGCGCGGACAGGGGGTCGCGGCAGGCGTCCAGTCCTTCGGCCACATCCGTGGCGATGACGTCGACGTCTTCCAACTTGTGCTCCCAGCCCTCCAGCACGGATTCGTGCGAACCGCGATATGTCGGCAGGGTGACACCGGGCGCGAGTTCGATGTTCACCACGAAGCGGTTGAAGCCGTTGTCGACGTCGGAACGACCGATCCGGACGATTTCCGCTCCCGGCCAGCCGTTTTCGTCCAGCACGTCGACAACCGCGTCCTGGATCCGTGCGATCTTGCACGGGACCCGCCCGCCGCCGGCGATGTCTGACGCGTTCCAATACTTCATCTCTTTTCCTCCTGTCCTGATCGACGCTGACCGTTAGGTTGGGGAGGGCTAGAAAACTATTCTCCTACGGAGGGTTAAGTCGGCACATCCGTGGATCGTCTTAGCGACGAACGACGCCAGCCTGCGGCGGCCGGTTCCCCGCAGTCCACACAGCCGGGTCTGCGTCTGCGCCCGCTTGGCGGCGGCCCGGGAGGTGGGACTAGCCGGCTTGAGCGCCGCCGTGGCTTTTTCACCCGTTTCAAGCGGTTCGCCGTTCCACATCGGCGCCGGCCGGCTACAATGAATGCCGGCCGGCGCACCATGCGCCGGTCGCCGGGGGATCAGAGCCGTAGCGACGTCGATGCCAGACAATTCCAACATCCCCAGGGTCACGCGAGGCGCGGCCGACGAGCACGGCTTCCACACGCTCGGTTCGCGGCCGTTCGAGCATCTCGTCCGTGCGCTGCACGAGGCGCAGCCCGACATCTACGGGTCGCAGCTCTACGGACCGGACGGGCAGCCGCAGTTCGGCGCCGACCACATCGCCTTCCATCGCGGGGAGCCCGCGCCGTGGCTCGAGGTCGGTCAGAGCAAGGCCTATCGGACGTTCGGCAAGGCTCAGCTCAGCAAGGCGGCCAAGGACTTCACCGACCATTGGGACACGCACTGGCGCGATCTCGATGTCCGGCGCTTCATCCTGTTCGTCGGATGCCCGATCAAGTCACGGGCGGCGGCGGACGAGATCATCCGGCTGACCGCAGAGTTCGCTGCTCTCGGGGTGGAGCTGCAAGTCTGGGATTCTAACGCGATCTACGACCGCCTTCCCGCAGCGCCCGCGGTGGTGCGCGCCCATCTCGGACAGGACTGGTACTCGAAGCTAATCGGCGAGCCGGTCGGCCCGCTCACCGGTCTCGTGCGCGACCTGCAGCGCGGCGACCAGGGCGCGCTCGTCGTCGGCGGCTACGTCGCGCGGCTCAACCAGGCGGAGAGCGCTGAGCTCGCCGAGCTGCGCCGGCGCTCCCGGCGCGGCGAGGTCGCCGCCGTCATAGGCGAGCTCGAGGCGATGCTGAGGGGTCCGGTCGCCGGCGCGACGGCGCCCGAGGTGCTGGCGGGTCAGAAGCGGATGCTCGCCGGGCTGCTGATCCGCCGAAACGCCGATCGCGCCCGGACGCTGCTCGACGAGGCCGACGCGCTGGACGGGACATCGGAGCGGCAGCGGCACATCTTGCTCCTCGAGGCCGTCGGGGCGGAGGCCGCGCTCGCCGCGATCGACGCGGCCGGCAAGGCCGAGTTCGCGGAGATCCGGGCGATCGCGCACCTTCGGCTCGGCGCGCCGGCCGACGCCTCGGGCGAGATCGCGCCGTTCGCCGACGCCGAGGACGCCAGCGCAGAGACCCTCCGGATAGCGGCGATCGCCGCCCTGGCCGCGGGCGGGCGCACGGCCGCGACGGCCTATGCGGAGCGCGCGGTCCAGCGCGATTCGGACTCCCGCGCCTGCCGGCAGGCGCTGGCGGTCTGCCGGTTCCACGCGGCGATGTCGGACGCGGTCGAGGTGTCGCTCGGCGAGTGGCCGCAGCCCGTCGACGTGCCGCTGATCAAGGTCTCCGACGAGGCCCGCCGCGACCTCGAGGCAGCAGAGCGGATGTTCGGCGAGCTCGCCGCCAACCCCTCGCTCGAGGATCACGCCTCGGCGCTCATGTGGCAGCTCGGCACGCTCGCGTGCATGCCGTGGCGGCGCGAGGAGTTCGTCGGCCGGATCGCCGGACTCGAGACGACCGGCGAGCTGCCGATCCCGATGATCGGGTGGTGCGTTTCGCGCGGTCTCCCCTTCGACGAGGTCGAGGCCGAGCGGCGCTGCGACGCCGTCATCGCGGACGATCCCGACGACTTCGAGACCCTGCTGGTCCGCGTCGCCCTGGCCAACCACCGGCGCGAGCATTCCCTCGCGCGCCGGCTCCTCGACGGCGCGCGCGAGGCGCTGACAGCGGCTGGCCACGCCTCGCTCTACGACTACTGGGCGTCCGTCCTCGACATGGAGATGCGGCGGGAGGCTGGCGGCGACGCCCCCCCCGGACATCCCTGGCTGCGGCTGCGCCGCGCGCTGGATATCCGCGGCAGGAAGGCGCGCCTCAGGGCGATCGCCGCGCTGCTCGAGTCCGAGCTCGACGCAGGTGGGGATCCGCGCGTGATCCTCGCCTCGGCCCAGCTGCTCCTCGACGGCGGCTGGCACAGGACGGCGGTCAAGGCCGCCCCGTTCCTGCTGGGTCGGATCGCGACCGGCGAGGCGATCGGGGTCGCCGCCCATGCGCTCTACCGCAACGCCCGGTGGGGCGAAGTGCTGGAGGCGGTAGGGATGGTCGACGCATTCCCGGGCGGCCGACTTCCCGCGGATCTCGAGCGGCTCCGTGCCGAGTGCCAGGCTGGCACCGGCGAGCTCGTCGCCGCGCGCTCGACGAGCCTGCTGCTGGCGCAGGCGACGCGCCAGCCGCGCGACATCTGGCGCTCGATCGAGCTGCACATCGCGACGGGCGCCGAGCCCGCCGCGCTGGCGATGTATGAGCGGAACGCCGACCGGCTGGGCACCCCGACCGCCAGCCACCTCCTTCTCGCGAACGCAGTGGCCTCGACTAACCCCGAGGCCGCGGCCCGCATCGCGCGACAGATCGCAGCGGCGGCGCCCGACGAGCTCGTGGCGGCGACCTTCGCCCTCGCGAGCAGGCTCCGGCTCGACGCCGAGCAGCGCACGCTGGTCAGCAGGATGAGCCGGCTGGGCGCCGACGGCAACGCGGGCGTCCGGACCCTCAGCATCGACGAGGTGATCGAGTGGGCCAACGAGCGCAACGCGCAGATCGAGGAGGTCTTCGAGAAGTACGCCAACGGCCACCTGCCCGTGCACCTGCTGGCCGGCGTGCGGCACGCGGCCATGCCCTTCGCCTACCTCCGGCCGCTGCTCGATCCGCCGGCGCCGGAAGTTCGGACCTCGATCCTCTCGACGCGCTACGGCCGGCGCTACGACGACGACGCCTGGCCAGTGGCGCGCGAGGACGTGACGCTGCTGGCCGACGTGACGGCGCTGCTCACCGCGCACGGCCTCGACATCCTGGACGTAGTGGAGCGCGCGTTCGGCCCGATCTTCATCGCACCCGACACGCTGAACGCGCTGCTGGCGATGAGGAGCGACCTCGAGCTGCCCCAGCCGGGCCGGGTGGCGGCGGCGCGCGCCGCCCTCGCGCTCGTCGAGGCGGGCGACGTCGTGATCGCCGAGGAGCCGCAGCTCGACGGCTTCACCGTCCTCTGGGAGGGCCTCGGCGAGCCGGCGGCGACGCTGAACCTATCCAGGCTGATCGAACAGGCGCTGGCCCCGTGTGCGCCGGAACGGCGCCGGTTGATCCGCGAGGCGCTCGGCACCACGGTCGATCCGGAGCCCGCGGGCGCCGTCCCGCCAGCCGGCAGCCTGGTCAACCTCGACTCGGTGATGCTGGTAACGCTCGGCGACGCCGGCGCGCTCGATCCGATCCGCCGGCGCTACCGCGTCGCGACGTCCGCCGACGACAGGGCGCGGCTGCAGGGCGAGGTGGCCGACGCGGACGTGCACGAGGAGCTGGCGGCGTCGCTCGTGCAGCTGTCGCGGCGGCTCGCGGAGGGACTGGACGATGGCACATACCGGTCCGTACCCGTGGTGTCCTCGCCCGGTCGCGATCCAGTCCAGCGCAGCTTCATGCAGCTGCTCGACGCGATGCGCGGCGGCAAGTCCATCCTCTGGATCGACGACCGCTTCGCCAGCACGATCGAGAACGCCGACTTCCGTGTCGCGACGACGGTCGAGACGCTGGCGGCGCTCGGCCGCTACGGCCGCCTCCCCGCGGACCGGGAGAGGGCGCTCCGGCAGCGCCTGCGGGCGGCGCGCTGGATGTTCATGCCGCTCGACGGCGACGAGATCGCCGCCTTGATGCGACCGGCGGTGCGGGCCGGAGAGGTGGTCGAGACCGGCGACCTCGCGGTCCTGCGCCGCTCGGCGGGCGAGTTTCTGCGGTCGCGGCGCCGGCTGCAGTGGCCCGATCCCGTCGCGGCCGAGCGGGAGGTCCGCGGCGAGGTCCCGTTCCTGCTCGATCGCGGCCACGCCGTCGCCCAGGCTCTGGGTTCGATCTGGAACGACGCGCGCTGGAGCGTCGCCGACGCGCAGGCGGCGTCGCGCTGGATCGTCGACCATCTCGAGGCGGGGCTGTTCCCGCTCCCGGTGCTCGCGGCCGGCGACCCCCGCTCGGACCACGTGGTCGGCACGCATCTCGGCGGACTGGTGCTGGTCGCGCTGCAGGTCCGGCCGGGCAAGGTCGATGATCCCCGGCAGGGCCAGTTCCTCAGCTGGCTGGTCGACGAGGTCGTGCGTCCCTGCCTCAGGGTGCGGCCCGAGTTCCGCGCCTCGATGGACGACATGATCGAGGGCTTCCTCGTCGACGACGGGGAGGAGGCGGACGACAGGAACGTGCGGCTCTGGCGGACGCTGGCCGGGAAGGCGATCAACGCCATGCCCGACGACATCCGCGTGCCGCTGATGTCCCGCGAGCGCATCCGCCGCGAGTTCGACCTTCCCGAGCACGGCATGATGGGCGTGGCGCCCTACGACTTCGATGAGATGTCGTTTTGGCGCGCTATGGCGACCGCCACGACCACCGGTGGCCGCGCGGTCGAGACGATGACCGGCGAGACGGGCCAGGCTACGCTCGTGGAGGACGGTGGCGGACGCGCGCTGACCATTGCGATCGGGGACACCGTGCTCAGGCTCGACGCGTGGCCGTGGGAGGTGGCGAGCGGGGACGCCGCGATCCGGACTGCAGCCGTCGTCAAGCGCGCCGACGCGCTGGACCTGTCGGAGGCCGACGCGGCGGCGCTCGCCGGCAGCCTCGCCGACCTGCCCCCGGAGCAGCGCGGCCGGCACGTCCTCGCCCGCGAGCACGCCGGCATGGCCCGTTGGTATCTCGACCTCGAGGAGAAGCTCCGCAAGCGCACGCCGTTCCAGGTGACGGATCTGGCGCCGGACGAGATGATCCAGGTCCCGCGGCTGTTCCGCTTCGACGGCGGCCTCGACGCGTCCGCCGGTCGGCTGGTCGCCGATCGCGGGCTGGCGGTCGCGCTGCGCAGGTTCGGCGGACTCCCAATCGTTCCGCCGGCTCTCATCGCCGACGCGGTCGCTTCGCTCGACGCCGAGGCGCTGTCGGCGTTGCTCGACGAGGCCCAGCTCGACACGGCTCCACCCTGGACGCAGCTCTGGGTTGCGTCGCTGATCCTCGCGCGTCCGGACCGTGGCGTCGCCTTGGGTGGGCGCGTCGCCGCCTGGACGGTCCGCGCGCTGGCACCGGAGGCCGAGGTCCATTGGCGGCTCTACACCGGCCTCGCGCGCTTCATGGCGCGCGAGGGGAGCAGGATATCTGGGTGGCGGACGCTCGGCGGCGACGAGCAGCTGCTGACGGTCTGGGGACACGCCAACGCGATCACGGAGATCGTCGTCGCGGGCGACGTTCGACTCGAGCCGCTGGTCGGGCTCTTGCAGCAGAACCGCTTCGTCTCGCCGCGGCTGCTGGTCGAGCCGCAGACGGCCTTCGCGCACGACCGCGCGGATCCAGCGCACGTCGGCACGACGAGGCTGAGGGCCCACGCCGCGTTGCCCGCCCTGCTCGCCCTCGCCGATGGCGACGACACGCGGGAGGCGGCGCTGACGGCGATAAGGGGCCTCGTGCACGACGCGGCGTCCGATGCCGCGCGGCTGCGCATCGGGGTCGCCGAGGGAGGCCTGTGTCGGGAGGACGCATTGGGGAGCCTGTTCGCTGCGGACTGGTCGGGGCGGCTGGAGGAGATCGAGACCGGTCTGGGCGGACTGTTCGGCGCGGGCCTCACCGCGCTGGCCGCCTCGTTGCTCGAGCTCGAGAAGGTCGCGGAGCGGGACGGCTCGGCGTGGCCCTTCCTCCGCATAATCGGCGGCGAGTCCCCGTTCCCCGCCGATCTCGCGGGCGCGGCCCGCGACGCCGCGTCCGTCGCGTTTGCCGACGGGGCGGAGCACGGTCCGCACCGCGACCCCCACGTGCTGCTCGCCTTCGCCCGCGTCGCCGGGGCGAACGGATGGAGCGAGCACACCGCGGCAGTCGAGGAGGCCTTCGTCGCCCTGGACGTCGACTCGCTGGCGCAGGACGAGGACGGTCGCACGCTGCTGCTGGAACTCGCCATGGCGCGCTCGATGATCGAGCCCGACCCGCTCGAGCGGACCCGCGTCCTCGCCCGCCATCTGACACGGCTCGGGCGCAACGAACTGCTCCGCCCGCAGGTGGTAAACGCCGCGCTGCAGTTCGCGCGCGGCCTGTCGGGACAGCAAACCGCGGCGTTCGTGGACACGCTCGGTGAACTGATGGCCGGCGTGTAGCCGGATCCTGCGGTCCCGTTTGCCTGCGGGTCGTCTGCGGCTTCTCAGCGCCGGCCGGAAAGGCTCGCGGCGAGGTGGTAGAGCAGCGCGAGCGCGGGGCGCGCGGCGTCGGCCGAGACGGACGCCGCGATGCGGGCCGGCGGCGGGGCGTCGCCGGGTAGCAGCTCGCGTAGTTATCCCGCGGCGAGGGCCTCGGCGACCGCAAAGTCGGGAAGCTGGGCGATGCCCGCGCCGCTGGCCGCGAGCGCCAGGGCGACATTGGCGTCGTCAGCGACCAGCATGGTCCGCAGTGCCCGCGAACCACCGCCGGCGAGCGACCACCTGCCGCGCTGCTCGGCCAGCATGACGCCGGAATGATCGGAGAGATCCGCGGCGAAGGGACCGGCAGCTCTCCACCCATCAACGGGCGTTCGTGCCACCCTGCGCCGCTTCCTGAACGAGCGGCAGCTTAGTGCGGTCGACCGCTCGAGAGCGGCCGTTCCGCTCCCCACCAGCTTTGCCAAAAAGCGGAACGGCTGCTTCAGAGAAATGCCCATCATGCCGCCTCGTCACGAAGTGCCTTGAACGCTTCGATAATCCGCCGCGCCTCCGCGGAAGGCTGACGGCAAAAGCTCGAGACGTGTCAATCTGGCTCACCTGATCGTAAGCTGCGCTTTAGCAATCGATCTTGCTTTTCTGTTCTGAGCCGGCAATGTTGAGGATGGCAGGCAGACCCAGTTCTTTGGGATAGCTCTTATGAGCGATTATTTTTTGCGCCTGCCGTTGGTCATCCAACGCACCGGCCTCCCCCGATCAACGCTGTATCGGTTGATCGGAGAAGGCAGGTTCCCGAAACAGGTGCCGCTTACGCAGCGGACCGTCGGATGGAAGGCTTCGTCCGTGCAGAGGTGGCTGGACGACCCAATCGGCTTCCGGGAAGAGCAGGGCTGACCGCATCGATGATTGCCATCGACCCGGCAGCCCGCATCCCCTTTACCTCGGTCGTATCGAGATAATCCGCCCACCATTGCATCATCGGTCGACGATGAGCGAGATAGCGAGCCGCGTTGTACGCGGCTCGCACCCCCTGCGGCTGGTGCGCAAGCTGGTGCTCGATCCAGTCTGGTTCGAATAATCCACTCTCGTTGAGGACAGTGCTGGCCAGCCCGCGAAAGCCATGCACCGTCGCCTTCCCCCGCAAGCCGATGCGATACATGATGTCGAGCATCCGGTTTTCACTGATCGTCAGCGTCTTCGAATGGGCAACGGGAGAGAGAAAACGGCCGAGGCGGAACGGGCCCGCCTTGTGCCAGACGTTCAATTCGCGAAGCTCGTCGAGGATATCGAGCGCTTGCCGCGGCAGCGGGATGAGGTGCTCGGCGCGCATTTTCATCCGCTCCGGCGACAGCCGCCAGAGCGGCTCCGGCCCATCCAGACCTTCGAACTCCGACCACTCGGCGAACCGGGTCTCCTGCGTGCGGACCATGGTCAGCATCGTCCACCGCAATGCGAGGTGGCTCAGGCGTTCCCCTTTGTCGGCATTCAGCTTCGCGAAGAAATCGGGAAGGTCCCGCGCCTGCACCTTCGCCCTGTGCGCGACGGGCCGCGGCTTCGACATGGCCGGATTGAGATCGCGGCACGGGTCGGTTTCGCAGCGTCCGTCCGGGATCGCGTAGCGGAAGATTTCGCTGCAATGGTTCTTCACCCGCCGGGCCATCTCGATCGCGCCCCGCGTCTCGATCTTACGGATCGCGTCGAGGATCTGCCGAGGCGTGATGCGCGCGATGTCGAGCGGCCCGATGACCGGAAAGATATCAGCCTCGAGTCGGCCCGTGACCAGCGCCGCGTAGCGCGGGGTCCAGGATAGCAGACGGATCTCGAGCCACTCGCGCGCGACATGTTCGAAAGTGTTGCGCACCCGCCCACTCTGCTGCGCGTCCGCGACGGCCCGCTCCTGCCGCCGCTCCTCCGATGGATCGAGCCCTAGCGCGAGCTGCTGCTTCATCTCGTCGCGCCATGCTCGTGCCGCCAGCAGCGACAGCTGAGGGTAAGGTCCGCCAGAAAGCAGCTTTTGCTTGCCGTCGAAGCGATAGGCGAATCGCCACAGCTTCGCGCCGTTCGGCTGGATGTGGATGAACAGGCCGCCGCCGTCGGACCGCTTGTACGGCCGCCCTTCCGGCGAGAAGGATTTGATCGCGATGTTGGTAAGCATGTTGGTACGTCGAGCCTCCGAAACAGGTTCGAATCCCGCGACGCCAAAATCTGTTGGTATGGGTGATGAAGCTACCAACAATTGTACCAACAACCGGGTCGGGCTGCAACGGTCGGTCGTGAGACGTCCCGGGACGCAAACCCGCGGCAAGTCGTTGATCAGCCAGAGGTTATCGGGACGTTCCGGGATGCCTTGGGACGACCCGGGAAAACGGACTGGCTGGGGCGGCAGGATTCGAACCTGCGAATGCCGGTACCAAAAACCGGTGCCTTACCGCTTGGCGACGCCCCAACGAGCCGTGCGCCCTAGCGGGGTGCGCCGGAAAGCTCAACCTATACGATGCAGCCAGCCATGCGAATCTTCCTCGCGCCCGCGCTGGATAGCGCTGAGCCGCTCAAGGAAATGCGCCGTCAGCTGCCCCGTGCCGCCGCTGCCGATCGTAAACTCGTAATCCGGGCCGGCGACGCGGCCGATCGGGGTCACCACCGCCGCGGTGCCGCAGGCGAAGCTCTCGACCAGCCGCCCGCTCGCGGCATCGGCTCGCCATTCCTCAAGCGCGTAGGGAGCCTCGTCAACCGTCAGCCCCTGCGCTCGCGCGATCGCAAGAATCGAGTCGCGGGTGATGCCGGGCAGGATCGTGCCGGTCAGTGGCGGCGTGCGGAGCGAGCCGTCATCGAAAACGAAGAAGATGTTCATCCCGCCGAGTTCCTCGATCCAGCGCCGCTCCGTCGCATCGAGGAACACGACCTGGTCATAGCCGCGGCGGATCGCCTCCTGCTGCGCGATCAGGCTGGTGGCGTAGTTACCGCCGCATTTGGCCGCCCCCGTCCCGCCGGGCGCCGCGCGGCTGTATTCATGGCTGACCCACAGCGAGACCGCGCGCGCGCCGCCCTTCCAGTAAGCGCCGACCGACGAAGCGAGCACCATGTACAGATATTCGGCCGAGGGCTTCACCCCAAGGAACGCCTCCGACGCGATCATGAACGGCCGCAAGTAAAGCGATCCACCCTCGACCGACGGCATCCACTCGCGTTCGGCGAGAACCAGTTGCTCGACCGATTCGACAAACAGTTCCTCCGGCAGTTCCGGCATCGCCATACGCCGCGCCGATGCATTGAAGCGGCGTGCGTTGGCATCC
This sequence comes from Sphingomonas sp. Leaf231, assembly GCF_001421995.1. Classification (GTDB taxonomy): domain Bacteria; phylum Pseudomonadota; class Alphaproteobacteria; order Sphingomonadales; family Sphingomonadaceae; genus Sphingomonas. The sequence goes on along the minus strand of NZ_LMLS01000005.1, from coordinate 172,550 downwards.
GGCCGGAACAGCGCCAGGCCGCCATCATTCATCCGATAAGCCTTCAGGCCCTCGAAGATCTCCTGCGCATAATGAAGCACGGCGGATGCAGGATCCATGGTCAACGGCGTGCGCTGCCCGATCCGGCCGTCATGCCAGCCGCGGCCCTCCGAATAGTGGAGCACCACCATATGATCGGTGAAGACGCGCCCGAAGCCGGGATCGACCAGCCGCGCCGCGCGATCGTTGGCGGGAACGGGGGAAGGATGCGGTTCGAACACGAAGTTCACGGGACGTGGCCTCCAAGGATCGCGGATGGCGCATGACGGCAAGTCGATGCGTCGGGGTTGCGGTGGCCTAGGGCCGATGGCAAAGCCGGTCAACATGGCTGCCCCAACCCATTCCGCCTCGCCGCAATTCCTCCGCGAAACCGAGATTCGCCGCGGGTTGGAACTGCTGTACTTCGGCAACGCGCATATCACCCGTTCGATCGATCGCGGGCTTTCGACGCAGGGCCTGGGTCGCGCCCATCACCGCGCCCTTTATTTCATCGCCCGCAAGCCCGATATGCCGGTGAGCGATTTGCTCGCGTTGCTGGCGATCACGAAGCAGTCACTGGGTCGGGTTCTGAACGAATTGATGGAGCGCGGGCTGGTAGAAACGCGCGCCGGCGATCGCGACCGGCGGCAGCGCCTGTTACGGCTGACGCCATCCGGGCTGGAGCTGGAGACAAGCCTGTACGACGCGCTGCGTGAGAAGCTGTCGGCCGCCTACTCGCGTGCCGGACAAGGCGCTGTGACGGGTTTCTGGGCGGTGCTGGAAGGCCTGATCCCCGATGACGAGATCGCCAGGGTCGAGGCGCTGCGGGGCTGATCGATCGGAGCGGACGTCCCCGGTGTCAGCCGCCCGCCATCTGAGCGCCGCGCGCAGCGACCGCCCGCAACGTATGTTCGAGCAGCGGGCGCAAGCCGTCCGGCTCGTCGAGGATGTTCAAGCCGGCGCGGGTCATCCCGCCGGGGCTGGCGACCGCATCGGCCAACGCCGCAGGCGAACGATCGTCGGCCACGACCATCGCTGCTGCGCCCTCGACGGTCGCCAGCGCGATCGCAGCAGCACGGTCCGGGTCCAGGCCGGTCGCAACACCGCCCGCTGCCAGCGCATCGATGAAACGGAAGAGAAACGCCGGCCCACAACCGGACAGCGCCCCCGCCGCCGCGAAACGCACCGAGTCTTCGAACCACTCCACCAACCCGAGCGGTGCCATCAAACGATCCACCGCTGCGCGCGCATCGTCCGGGATCGCGGGCGCGTGGATCGCGACGACCCCGCGCCCGAGTTCGACCGGCAGGTTGGGCATCGTCTGCACCGCCACCGGGCCGGGGAATGCCGCCGACAGGCGCGCCGGATCCGGGCCAGCCAGCATCGACACCAGCAGCGGTGCGTGGCGCACCCGATCCCTGTGCAGCAGGGCGACTTCGTCCAATTGCTGCGGCTTGATACCAAGTACGACGGCATCGGGCGGCGGTCCGTCCGGCAAAACGCGTGCCTGCCGGACGTTCCCCGGCAGCATGCGATCGCCGCGATTTACGACATCGACATCACCGGCGGCCACCGTGCCGCTCTCGATCCAGCGGCGCAGCATGGCCGATCCCATGTTACCGCACCCGATCATCCACAGCCGCATGACCGGCTCAGGCCTCGCCCTGCGTTTCGACCATGGCCGCGGCGATCGCCTCGGCAGGCGACTTCCCGCCCCACAGCACGAACTGAAATACCGGGTAGAAGCGCTCGCACTCGTCAATGGCCGAGTCGACCAGCAATTCGGCGGTCGGCAGGGTCATCGTCGTCTCACCCTCACGCGTCTCGATCGCAGTGGCGCAGCGATAGAGCAGGATCCCGCTCGACGACCACATCTCGAAATGGCCGAGCCACAACTGCTCGTTGATCAGGCCCAGTGTCTCGTAAATCTTGCCGCGCCGGCCCTCGGCGACCTTGACATCGGGGAAGGCGAGCAACTGCACGACGCCGTCCTCCTCGCGCCACAGCGCGCGGAGCTCGTATTCGGTCCAGCTACCCTTCACGGTGGCGGTGATTTCGTCCTCGTTCCGCTCACACGGCCAGCCGTGCGCCAGGAAATAGGATTCCAGCATATCCAGCGGAGCGTCGGGTTCGGAATATTGGTCGGCTTCGTCGAGCATCACGATCTTATTGCATGGGCCGCGCCGCGCGTCATCCCCGAGGAGTGCACGCGGCAGCGGCGGATTAACGCGGCGAGATCAGGCAGAAGGGCGGTCGACCAGCGCGGCTTCAAGTTTCTCGATACGGGCCCGAAGCGCATCATTCTCATCGCGGGCAGCGATCGCCATGGCTTTCACAACCTCGAACTCGTCGCGGGCGATGAAATCGAGACCGCCGATCCACTCGCGTGCGCGCGATCGGGCATTCGCCTCCGCCTCGCGCCCCATTCCGGCGATCGTGCCGGCGGCGCCATTGAACAGCTTGGCAACGTCGCCAAACAGATGATTTTCGGATTGCATGGCGATTCTTCCTGCAGGAGCAAAGGTCAGCGGATCACTTGGGATGCAGCAGCCGGTTGCACAACCCGTTCCGCATCCGGATTGAGGCGTCCGATCTCCCAATTCAACGCGCCGGCAAGGCAAAGCCACGCCATGTACGGCACCATCAGCCAGGCCGCGCGGCGCCTGACCTGCGCGAAGACGACCGTCGTGAGGATCGACAGGCCGAGGATCGCAACGATCAGCAGAAACGCCGCGCCGACCATGTGCGCGCCGAAAAACAGCGGCGTCCAGGCGAGATTTCCGACCAACTGGGCCACGAACAACGCGATTCCCAACCCGCGCAACCGCGCTCCCCGCGCGCTGAGTACCAGCGCCAGCGCCACGCCGAGCATGACGTACAGCAACGACCACACGACCGGGAACGCCCATCCCGGCGGCGTGAAAGCGGGCTTTGCAAGCGCCGCATACCAGCCGTTCTGCTCGCCGGAAGGTACGGTTCGCCCGGAAAGAAACCCGAGCAGCAGCACCGCCGGCACCGCCACCGCCGCGCAGCGGACGAACGACATCCGCAATTGCTCCTTCGATGCCAGTTCGCCCATGCTCATCCCTGTCTACTTCGCTCGTCAGCGCTCTTGCCGGAAAGCGCGACGCGCACCGACGGTTTCATGGTCGTCGGGCCGCCAGCAGAAACTCGATATTGCCTTCCGGCCCGGTGATCGGACTCTCGACGATGCCGTCGACCTGCCACCCGGCGGCGGTAAACCACGCCGCCACCTCGCCACAGACACGTCCATGCACGGCCGGATCACGTATCACCCCGCCCCTGCCCACTTCGGCGCGGCCCGCCTCGAACTGTGGCTTGACCAGCGCCATCGCACGTCCGCCGGGCCGCACGAAGCCGAGCGGAACTTCCAGCACTTTGGCCAGACCGATGAAGCTCGCATCGCACACCACCAGATCGACCGGCTCAGGAACATGCGCTGCGGTGAGGATGCGTGCGCTGGTCTGCTCGTGAACGACGACGCGCTCGTCCTGGCGCAGTTTCCACGCCAATTGATTGGTGCCGCTGTCGACCGCATAAACGCGGGTAGCGCCACGAGTCAGCAGCACGTCGGTAAAGCCTCCGGTGGACGAGCCGACATCCATCGCCACAGCGCCGGCAACGTCCCAGCTGAAATGTTCGAGGCCGTGCGCCAGCTTGATTCCGCCACGCGACACCCATGGGTGATCGCGCCCGCGAACATCCAGCACCATGTCGACGGGCAGCGACTGTCCCGGCTTCTCCACCTTGCGATCGCCCGCGAACACTAGCCCGGCCATTATCAGCGCCTGCGCGCGCGTTCGGGACTCGGCAAGGCCGCGATCGACCAGCAACTGGTCGACGCGCTGTTTGGGAGTGGCGGACATGCCTCCGCTATCGCGTGCGCGGCGAAGCTTCGCAAGGCACACCAACGCCTCGTCGTGCATCCGCCACTTTCCACGCTATTTGCTGCAGTGCACGATTGCCCATCAACAAAGTAGGGATTAGGTATCATGTGGAGTCCGCGGTGTACCACACCCCAAAGCGAGCCGCGGTCTCCTCCGTCACGGGGAAACAGGAGGTACGTCATGGGACATGCCAACTACGATCTGTCGGTTCAGCCAACCATATTGACCGTCCCCGGCCTTGGCGGTTCGGGACCAGCGCATTGGCAGACATTGTGGGAGCGTAGCCGCCCCGACACGTCGCGCATCGACCTGGGTATGTGGGATCGCCCGCACCGCAACAGCTGGGTGACCAAGATCGATCAGGCGGTTGCGTCCGCGCGTGCGCCGGTGATCCTGGTCGGGCATAGTCTGGGCTGTGTTGCGATCGCCTGGTGGGCATCAATGAGCCCGCAACCCTATGGGTGGCCGGTCGCAGGCGCCTTGCTGGTCGCGCCGGCCGACGTCGATCGCACGGGCGTAGCTGCCGAACTTGCGCCCTTCGCCCCCGCGCCGAAGCAGACCCTGCCGTTCCCGTCGATCGTGGTCGCGTCGACCGACGACCCATGGGTTTCTATCGACCGCGCGCACAGCATGGCGGTGGACTGGGGCAGCCACTTCGTCGATCACGGGGCACACGGGCATATCAACGCTGCCAGTGGTCTGGGTCGCTGGCCCGAAGGACTCGAGTTTCTCGATCGCGTGATGGCCGCAGCGGGCGGCCCACACGGTGAGGTGCGCTCACCCGGTGACGCACGTGCGATCTTGTCACGGCGTGCACACGACGATCGTCGCCCACACGCCTGATACGATCAGCGGTGTAGGGCGGCCACCCCCGGCAACTCGCGGCCCTCCATCCATTCGAGGAACGCTCCGCCAGCCGTGGACACGAAGGTGAACGCCTCCGCGGCACCGGCCTGGTTCAGCGCCGCGACGGTGTCCCCACCACCCGCCACCGAGACCAGTCCGCCTTCCTTGGTCAGGGCCGCGGCGGTTCGCGCCAGCGCGACCGTCGCGGTGTCGAACGGCGGCGTCTCGAACGCGCCGAGCGGGCCGTTCCACACCAGCGTCCGGCAGTTCTTGAGCACGTCACCCAGCGACTCGGTTGCAGCGGGCCCGACATCGAGGATCATCTCATCCGCTGCGACCTCGTGCACGTTGACGGTACGGGTGGCGGGGTTCGGCCTGAACTCCGTCGCGACGACCACATCGTAAGGTAGATGGATGATACAGCCGGCCTGCTCGGCGGCGTCGAAGATCTCGTCGGCAGTGCCGGTCAGATCATGCTCGCACAGGCTCTTGCCTACATCGACTCCCCGCGCCGCGAGGAAGGTGTTCGCCATGCCTCCGCCGATGATGAGGTGGTCGACTCGGGTGACGAGATGCTTGAGCACCGCCAGCTTGGTCGATACCTTCGCACCGCCCACTACCGCCGCGACGGGATGTTCGGGATTGCCGAGCGCTTTCTCCAGCGCGTCCAGTTCGGCCTCCATCGCGCGGCCGGCAAAGGATGGCAGACGGTGCGCCAGCCCTTCCGTGGAGGCATGCGCACGATGCGCTGCCGAGAACGCGTCGTTGACGTATAGGTCGCCCAGCGACGCAAACCGCTCCACGACCGCGGGATCGTTCTTTTCCTCGCCGCCGAAAAAGCGGGTGTTCTCAAGCACCGCAATGTCGCCGGGCTGGAGTGTCGCGACGGCGTCGGCAGCTCCTTCCCAGTCGACGTAGCGGACCGGGCGGCCAAGCACCGCCTCGTATGGCTTCACGATGTGCGCGAGCGACAGTTCGGCCGAGGGCACGCCCTTGGGGCGTCCGAAATGCGCCAGCACCAGCACGATTGCACCCTTGTCCGCCAGTTCGGCGACCGTAGCGACCGTCGCGCGCAGCCGCGTGTCGTCGCTAACCTGTCCGTCGTGGAGCGGGACGTTCAGATCTTCGCGCACCAACACGCGTTTGCCGGTGACGACACCAAGATCATCGAGCGTTCGGAAGGGCTTGGTCATGGTTTCTCAATCCTGATCTCATCACCGGCGGCGATCCAGCCGCCTTCCACTACCATCGCGCAGGCACCGCCGCGCCAATCCGCGGTCAGCGCAGCACGCAGCCCCGCGGCGATAGCCTCCATCCGCTCGCACGGATCGCACTCGCGGGTAATCGCCACCACTACATTCGTACCGATGCGCAGCCGGATTCCAGCAACTTGCGGCAGGTCGATCCCGTCGACAAGCAGATTGGCGCGGCGTTCCTGCCAAGCGATCGTCTGACCGACCTCGGTCATCGCCGCCGCCCAATCTCCACGCTCGATCAGAGTCACTTGCCGCCTATATGGCTTGCCGCGCATGGCACCGCGAAAATCGCCGCGGATGCCGCCATCCACGGTGACCTCCACACGGTCCACGAGCTCCATCGGCGCGCGCGACCGTGCGTGACGGGCGATCCCGAGCAGGGTGCCGGTCACGCGCGCGCTCCCGACCTCAGCCGAGCCGGGCCATCGCCGAAGCGGTATCGACCATGCGGTTCGAAAAGCCCCATTCGTTGTCGTACCAGCTGACGACGCGCACCAGCTTGCCGTCGATGACTGCGGTTTCCAGACTGTCGACCGTCGACGAATATGGGGTGTGGACGATGTCGATCGACACCAGCGGCTCGTCGGAGAAGTGCAGCACGCCCTTCATCGGCCCCTCCGCAGCGGCCTTCAAAAGCGCGTTGACCTCTTCCTTGGTCGTGTCGCGGGCCGGCGTGAAGGTCAGGTCGACCAGGCTGCCGTCCGGCACCGGCACGCGCACCGCAGAGCCGTCCAGCTTACCCTTCAACTCGGGCAACACCTCGCCCACGGCACGCGCAGCGCCCGTAGTGGTCGGGATGATGTTCATCGCGGCCGCGCGCGCACGGCGCAGGTCCGGGTGGATCTGATCGAGGATCTTCTGGTCGTTGGTATAGGCGTGGATGGTGGTCATCAGCCCGCGCTCGATACCGATCGCGTCGTTCAACACCTTGGCGACCGGGGCGAGGCAGTTGGTGGTGCACGACGCGTTCGACACGATCGTGTGGCCGGCCTCCAGCTTGTCGTCGTTCACGCCGTAGACGACGGTGATGTCGACGCCCTTGGCCGGCGCGGAGATCAGCACCTTCTTCGCGCCGGCATCGAGGTGCTTCTGCGCGCTGGCGCGATCGGTGAAGAAACCGGTGCATTCCAGCACGATATCGACGCCGAGTTCCTTGTGCGGCAGGTTGGCGGGATCGCGCTCGGCCGTTACGCGGATACGCTTGCCATCGATCACCATGTCCTGCCCGTCCGCTTCGACGGTGCCGGCATAGCGGCCGTGGACGCTGTCGCGGCTGAACAGCCAGGCGTTCGACTTGGTATCGGCCAGATCATTGATCGCCACCAGCTCCAGCTCGCTGCCCCGTTCGAGCAGCGCGCGTGCCACCAGCCGGCCGATACGCCCGAAGCCGTTGATCGCCACCTTCGTCATCGTCAGTCCTCCGCCAATTCCGCTTTGATGCGGCGGCTTTTGCGCAGGTGCATGCGCAACCGTCAACCGCCCCGCTGCTTCGCCCCACCGCGCTTGCTACTTGTCGCCGGACGCGCACGATCCTATCGCCTGCCATCTATGGACAATCCCGCGATCGCCCGGCTGGACGCCGCCATTGGACGCGTCGAACGGGCGATCGCCGCCCGGCGCGCCGCCGACGCCCTGCTAGAGCGCCGCCACGCCACGCTGAAGGCGACGATGGCGCAGGCGGTGGCCGCGCTGGACGCGATCATCGCCAACGATGCGGCGACGGAAGGAAACGATTGATGGCGCTGGTCAATCTGCGCATCGGCGACGCGACATACGAACTGGCATGCCGCGACGGCGGCGAAGCGCGGCTCGAACAGGCCGCAGCGTTGATCGACGAGCGCTGGGACGTGGCCCGTCGCGCGGCAGGTGCCGGAGGCGCCCACCGCGCGATGCTGCTGGCCGCGCTGATGGTCGCCGATGCGCTTATCGACGCCCGGAACGCTCCGCCGCCGGAGACGCCGGAAGGCGTGGCGCTCGATCGATTGTCGGAACGACTCGAATCGATCGCGGCAGCCCTTGAGCAAACGCTGCCGAGCGCCTAAGTTGGTGTCGGCGGGTTCTGCCCGGTACGAGCCTGAAAATATCCCTGAGGCTATCTATCATCCAAGGGGGTTGTCCCTGCCCGGACCCTGGTCCGACGCACATGATCCCCACCTGACGTTCTGGGCGTCGGTGGATACTTGGGCACACGGCCACGGCGGTCCCGCCACCCGCTTACCGACGGCAATATTATGACTGACAAGCGGAAACTTCGCGCTGCGGCGCGTGCCGCGCGCGACATGTTCGTGGCACGCCCACATCCGCCGATCCGCGTCGACGCACGCTTCGTGGCGCTCCTGTCACCCGGGCTGACGGTCGCGAGCTACCAGCCGATCGGCAGCGAGGCGGATCCTGCACCGCTCGAGCAGGCAGCGGTCGCCGCAGGATGCGCGCTGGCGTTGCCGCATGTCGTCGATCGCGCCACCCCGCTGCGGTTTCTCCGCTGGACGCCTGGCAAACCGTTGACGACAGGCCCGTTTGGCCTGCGCCAGCCGGGCAGCGAAGAAACGGCGATCGTCCCGGACATCGTCCTGACGCCACTGGTCGCCTTCGATCGCTTCCTCAATCGCATCGGCCAGGGTGCGGGACATTACGATCGGGCGTTCAATGCCTTGCCCGTCGCGAGACGGATCGGGGTGGCGTGGAGCGTGCAGATGCTGGACGCGATTCCCGCCGACCCGTGGGACATGCCGCTAGAGGCGATCGCCACCGAAAAGGAATGGATCACCGTATGACACCTTCGTGGCGCAAGCCTGCAGGAATGCTCGCAATTCTATTGCTAATCCTGGTGTGGTGCGTGGCGATCGCCTCGCTGTCGGGGACGATCGGGCGCTGGCACGGGGCGGCGCAGCTGCTGTTCTATCTCGTCACCGGGATCGTATGGATCGCACCGCTCAAGCCGCTGCTCCGCTGGATGGAGACCGGACGCTGGCGATAACGATAAGCCATTGAAAAATGGCGCGAGTGACGGGGCTCGAACCCGCGACCTCCGGCGTGACAGGCCGGCGCTCTAACCAACTGAGCTACACCCGCATTCCATCGACGGACATGCGCATTACTCGGACATTACATCCGCGTACAAGCGCATTTTCCTGCCGGAAGCGCTGCTACAAAAACCATCCCGAAGGGTGGCGCGAGTGACGGGGCTCGAACCCGCGACCTCCGGCGTGACAGGCCGGCGCTCTAACCAACTGAGCTACACCCGCTTGGAGAAGCGTGAGGCGCGCCAACTAGGCGGCGTGCCCAAAGCTGTCAACGGCTGTCAGCGACTTTTTCGATAACAGGCCCATGCTCCTCCTGCCCCCGCATCAATGTTCCGTCCTCGAACAGGAAGCCTGCAATGTCGGGACGACCAGCCGCGGACAGGATGGTCTGGACGATGATGAGGATCGGCACCGCCAGCAAAGCGCCCACCGTGCCCCACACCCAGCCCCAGAAGCTGATCGAAATGAGGATCATCACCGGGTTGATCGTCAGCCGGTGACCGACGATCAACGGTGTCACCACGTTCGCCTCGATCAGATGCGCACCGTACATGATCGCCGGCGCGGACAGCGCTGTCCACACGTCGGAGAAGGTCATCAACCCGCCGATCGACAGCAGCAGCGCGGCGACCACCGGGCCGAAGTACGGGATGTAGTTGAGCAACGTGACGATGCCGCCCCACATCAGCGGGAACGGCATGCCCAGCAGGTGCAGCGCGCCCGCCACGATCGCCCCCAGCGCGATGTTGATCGCGGTGATGGTGCCGAGATAGGAGGAGACCGCGTCCACCATCTCCTGCAGCACGCGAGCCGTCGTCATCGCGCCGCCGAAACTAGCGCGGCCGGTGATCATCTTCTCTCGCATCCGCGTCCAGCCGGACAGGAAGAAGAAGCCGACGAGGATCGCGTAGAAGGTCTGGATGATAACCGCCGGTGCCGACGTAGCGGCCAGTTCGACGATCGAGCTGGGCGGCGCGACCGCGGCGGTCGGCGACGGGCGCACCGGCGTGGTGGCGATCTGCCGCAGCGTGCGGTTGGCATAGCGCTCCAGACTGGAATACAGGTCGAGGATCGGGGCGAGATTGGCCTGGATGCGGTGGATGCGTCGCGGCAGCAGGCGGAAGAACTCGGTCGCGGGCACGATGATCGCGGCAAGCGCGACGTTGGCGATGACCAGGAACAGGATCACGCAGAACAACGCGGCGATCGCCGATGGCAGCCGCCGGCGTTCCAGCCATTCCAGCAACGGGATCAGCGCCAGCGACACGACGAGCGCGATCGCGGTCGGCATGAAGAACTCCGCCCCGGCCTGAAGCGCGAACGGCAGGCCGAGCATCAACCCGACCCCGGCGGTCAGCGTCAGGCTGGCAAGCAAGCGGTCGCGGCGCAGGGGCGGATCAAGCCCCACCACAGTTGGCGCCGGGAGGAGCGGTTCGGCGGGCGGGGGCAGATCGGACATGCTCGCCACCTAAGGCTATTTACGATCCCCGGCCAAGCGACTTCATGCCGGTCGGGGTGCGTCACCCCGCGCCATGCCACTGACCTTCTTCGAGATAGAGGTAGTCGGGATCGAATTCGCCCAGCCGGGCCAGCCGGTCGTGATCGAGGATGCGGACCGTGCCGCGCGTGAAATCGAGCAGCCCGCCCTCCCGAAGCCGGCGGAGCATGCGGTTGACGTGGACGCTGGTCAGGCCCAGCGCCTCGCCGAGGTCCTGCTGGGTCAATTCGAACTCGAACGTCTCGCCCTGCGCCGCGCCGACCGCGCGCAGGCGGTGATAGGTTTCCAGCAGGAAGTGTGCGAGCCGTCCGGCGGCGTCGAGGCGGCCGATGCGGAAAATCCATTCACGATGGAGTGCGGCGTCGAGCAACGTCGACCGCCACATCAATCGTGCGAGATGCGGATGTTCGTTCAGGATCGTGTCGACCCGGGCATGCGGGATCAGCGCGATCGTCGCCTCGGTCAGCGTTCCGACGTCATGGTCGAGCCGCCGCAGCGGATAGCCATGAAGGTCGACGAAATCGCCGGTCACCTGCAACGCGACAAGTTGGCGAAAGCCGTCGCGCGCGTCCATGTAGCGACACATCACGCCACTCAGCAGCAGCGTACTGTAGGACACCGGATCGCCGCGGCGGGTTAGAATGGTACGGGCGGGCAATTTTTCGATCCGCTCGACCGACTGCTCCAGTACGTCCTTTTCCGCGTCCGTCATGCCGATGCGCCCGCGACCGCGCATGAAGTCCCTTGTCACCCGCATCGAATGTTATGCCCCCGACTTTCCGAACAGTGCAGACGCTTACGGTCTGTACGGGATCGCAACAAGGTGGCGATACGCGGCGGCGTTCCAGACACGAGACGGACCCCTGCGGCATGGCAGGCGCGCCTGCTCCCCCACATGGGCTCCACCCGCCGGCGCCAGGCGGCGAAAAACCCGGTGACGACAGGATGATCGTTGCTTCGGTTCGCACGACGGTGGTTGCGCTCCGCTCCCTGATCGCGATAAACATCTGCGTGTTCGAAACAACGGTATGCCGCAGCCCGATCCGGCATCAAGGAGAGTCGCCGCCCATGACGTCGCACAGCATCGAACCCAGCCCGCCAGTCCGCACCGAACGGCATGGCGCCGTCCTGGTCATCGTCACCGACTCGCCGCCGGTGAACGCCTTGAGCGCGGCCGTGCGCGACGGGCTGGAGGCAGCGATCAAGGAAGGCGCGGTGGATGAAAGCATCGCTGCGATGGTGCTGCGCTGCGACGGGCGCACGTTCTTCGCGGGTGCCGACATCAGCGAGTTCGGCAAACCGCTGCGCGGCATACCATTGCCAACGCTGGTCGACGCGATCGAGGCGAGTCCGAAGCCGGTCGTCGCGGCGATCCACGGCACCGCGCTGGGCGGCGGGTGCGAAGTCGCACTCGGCTGCCATTACCGGGTCGCGGTGCCTTCCGCCAAGCTGGGAATGCCGGAGGTCAAGCTGGGGCTGCTGCCCGGCGCAGGGGGCACGCAGAGGTTGCCGCGCGTCGTGGGGGTCGCCAAGGCGCTGGAGATGATCGTGCTGGGCAATCCGGTGTCGGCGCGTGCCGCCGCCGATGCGGGGCTGGTCGACAGGCTGGTCGGCGAAGACACGCTGGAGGCCGATGCGATCGCCTTTGCGCGCGACGTGGCGGGCACGCGTCCGATCCCGCGCGTCCGCGACCGCGCCATAGCGCCGGACCCGACAGCACCGGAGGCGTTCCGCAAGACGCATGGCCGCAAACTGCGCGGCTTCGATGCGCCGGAGGCTTGTATCGCCTGCGTCGTGGCGGCGGGAGAGAAACCGTTCGAGGATGGGCTGGCGTTCGAGCGCGAGCAGTTCACGGCGTTGATGAACGGTGCGCAATCCGCCGCGCAGCGCCACATCTTCTTCGCCGAGCGGCAGGCCGCCAAGATCGACGGCATCGATCCGGCGACGCCGTTGCGCGCGATCCGGTCGGTCGGCGTGATCGGTGCGGGCACGATGGGCGGGGGGATCGCGATGAACTTCCTGTCGGCGGGCATCCCGGTCACGATCGTGGAGATGCAACAGGACGCGCTGGACCGCGGTATCGGGGTAGTGCGACGCAATTACGAGGCGAGCGCGGCGAAAGGCCGTATTGCCGCCGATGCGCCGGACAAGGCGATGGCGCTGCTCACCCCCTCCCTGTCGCTCGATGCGCTGGGTGATTGCGACCTCATCATCGAGGCGGTGTATGAGGATATGGCGATCAAGAAGGAGCTGTTCGGCAAGCTGGACGCGGTCGCCCGGCCGGGCGCGATCCTGGCCAGCAACACCAGTTACCTGAACATCGACGAGATCGCGGCGGTGACGCAGCGGCCCGGTGACGTGCTGGGCATGCACTTCTTCTCCCCGGCCAACGTCATGAAATTGCTGGAAGTGGTCCGCGGCGCCCGCACCGCCCCGGACGTGCTGGCGACCGTGATGGCCCTGGCCAAGAAGATCCGCAAGGTAGCGGTGGTGGCAGGCGTGTGCGATGGCTTCATCGGCAATCGCATGCTGATGCCGCGGCAGGTGGAGGCGAACAAGCTGCTGCTGGAAGGCGCGACGCCGGAACAGATCGATCGCGTGCATGTCGCGTTCGGGATGCCGATGGGGCCGTTCCAGATGGCCGACCTGGCCGGCGTGGATATTGGCTGGCATCGCGATCCCGGCCGGATCGAGAACATCCGCGATGCACTGGCCGCCGAGGGGCGCTGGGGGCAGAAGAAGGGTGCCGGCTTCTATGATTACGACGACAAGCGTAACCCTGCCCCCTCCCCGCGCGTCGCCGAGATCATCGATGCGTTCCGGGCCAAGGCCGGCACGACGCCGCGCGTGATCGACGATGAGGAGATCGTCGCACGGACGCTTTATACGATGGTCAACGAGGGCGCGCTGATCCTTGAGGAAGGCATGGCGCAGCGCGCGTCGGACATCGATGTTGTCTGGATCTACGGTTACGGCTGGCCGGTGTATCGCGGCGGACCGATGTTCTGGGCGAAGACCGAGGGAGTCGAAAAGGTGGTCGCCGGGCTGGAACGCTACGGCTTCCCGGTCGCGAAAAGCCTGCGCAACGGGGAGGCCGTGAAGTGAGCGGTGAGGCGATCGATCTGGACACGTTCCGCACGCAGACCCGCGCATGGCTAGAGGAGAATTGCCCGGTCGAGATGCGCGCGCCGGTCACGTCCGATCGGGACGTGGTGTGGGGCGGGCGCGACCAGAGCAAGTTGACCGCGGCGCAGAAGACGTGGCTGGACCGGATGGCGGCGCGCGGCTGGACCGTGCCGGACTGGCCGGCCGCATATGGCGGCGGCGGACTAAGCGCGGCGGATACCAAGGTGCTGCGCGAGGAGATGGCACGGATCGGCGCGCGCAACCCGCTCAACAGCTTCGGCATATCGATGCTCGGGCCGGCGCTGCTCAAATACGGCAGCGAGGCGCAGAAGCAGGAGCATCTGCCGAAGATCGCGCGCGGCGAGATCCGGTGGTGTCAGGGCTATTCGGAGCCGAACGCCGGGTCCGATCTCGCCAGTCTCGCCACGAGCGCGGTGGATGCCGGCGACCATTTCGTCGTGAACGGGCAGAAGGTGTGGACCAGTTATGCCGATCAGGCGGACTGGATCTTCTGCCTGGTGCGCACCGACAAGGCGAGCAAGCAGGGCGGGATCAGCTTCGTGCTGTTCGACATGGCCTCGCCGGGCGTGTCGACCAAACCGATCCTGTTGATCAGCGGCTACTCGCCATTCTGCGAGACGTTCTTCGACGATGTGAAGGTACCCAAGGAGAACCTCGTCGGCGAACTGAACAAGGGCTGGGACGTCGCCAAATACCTGCTCGGGCATGAGCGCGAGATGATCTCCGGCATGGGGCTGGCGGGCGGCGGCGAGGCGTTGATCGAGCGGGCGAAGGCGTCGATCGGAGTCGATGCCGCCGGGCGGCTGGCCGATCCGCTATTGCGGGCTCAGATCGCTATGTACGACCTGCGTGCGCGGGCGTTCGCGGCGCAAAGCGAGCGGTTCATCGACGAGCTGAAGGCGGGACGTGCCCATCCCGCGCAACCCAGCATGATGAAATATTACGGCACCGAGCTGAACAAGGCGCGCCACGAACTGGCGATGGCGGCGGGCGGGTCGGACTCGGTGGAATGGGAGAGCGAACGATCCGGCGGCGGGCGCGCGGCGCGCGCTTGGCTGCGTACCAAGGCGAATTCGATCGAGGGCGGGACCAGCGAAATTCAGCTGAACATCGTGGCCAAGCGCATTCTGGAACTGCCGGGATGATCCGCGGCCCGTATGCCGGTGACCGCCGGCCCCATGCCGCGAAGGTGCGGATTGTGGAGGAATGACCCGGCTTCGCCCGGGGTGACGCAAGGTGTTGACGATGCCGCTATTCCTGAACGACGAACAGACGATGCTGCGTGATACGGCGCGCGACTTCGTGGGCGAGCATGCGCCGGTCGCGCATTTGCGGCGGCTGCGCGACGGCGCTGATGCGACCGGCTTCGATCGCGGCCTGTGGAAGAGCTTCGCGGAAATGGGGTTTACCGGCATCCTGATCGGCGAGGCGGACGGCGGGCTGGGCCTAGGCCATGTCGAGGCGGGCGTGGTGCTGGAGGAGATCGGTCGCAACCTGTCCCCGTCCCCGTTCCTGACTACTGCGGTGGCGGCGGTGGCGGCGCTGGACGGGACGGCGCACGCGGCGCGCTGGTTCCCCGGCATCGTGGCGGGCGACACCGTCGCGGCGCTGGCGATCGACGAGGGACCGAAACATCGCGACAGCATCGGGCTGTCGGCGGAGCGCGCCGGCAACGGATTTCGCCTGAACGGTGCGAAGCAGTTCGTTACCCACGGGCATGTCGCCGACCTGCTGATCGTCGCCGCCCGCACCGCGGGCAGCGCGGACGATGCCGCGGGCGTGACGCTGTTCGCGGTGCCCGCCGGTGCGGCCGGGCTGACCGCCACGCCCGAACGACTGGCCGACGCCAGCATCGCTGCGCGGCTGACGTTCGAGGGGGTTGAGGTTGATGCCGATGCGGTGATCGGCGAGGTGGATGCCGGGCGCACGCCGCTCGACCGGCTGCTACGGGCCGGGCGGACCGGCGCGGCGGCGGAATTGTTGGGCGTCGGTGGCGGCGCGATGGACCTGACGGTCGATTACCTGCGCCAACGCAAACAGTTCGGCGTGGCGATCGGAAGCTTCCAGGCGCTTCAGCACCGCGCCGCGCATCTCTATGCCGAGATGGAGATCGCACGCGCGGCGGTGCTGAAGGCGCAGCAACTGCTGGACGCGGGCGATGCCGGCGCCGACGATGCGGCGTCGGTGGCCAAGGCGATGACCGGGCTTGCCACGACGCTGTCGGTGCAGGAAGGCGTTCAAATGCATGGCGGGATCGGCATGAGCGACGAATATGACATCGGTTTCTTCATGAAGCGCGCGCGGGTGCTGGCCGAAATGTTCGGCGACGCGTACTTCCACGCCGACCGGCTGGCGGTGCGGAGCGGCTATTGAACGACGGGAACACAGCGCAGGGGCTGGTCGCGGACCTGCTGGACCTGCTCGACGTCGAGGAGATCGACACCGATTTGTATCGGGGGCGCCGCTCGACCGGCGGGGTCGGCCGTGTCTTCGGCGGGCAGGTGATTGCGCAGGCGCTGCAGGCGGCGCAGCGCTCGGCGGCGGACGCGGGCAAGGTCGCACACTCGCTTCACGCGTATTTCATGCGCGCCGGGTCCGAAGAACATCCGATCATCTACCGTGTGGTGCGCGATTTCGAGGGGCGCAGCTTCGCGACGCGGCGGGTGATCGCAATGCAGCGCGGGCAGCCGATCCTGAACATGGCGGCTTCTTTCCAGCGGGTCGAGCAAGGACTGACCCATCAGGATGCGATGCCCGACGTGCCGCCGCCGGACGCGCTGGAGAGCGAGCAGGCATTGCGCGTGGCGGTGGCTGACGAAATTCCCGAACGCTTCCGCGAACCGCTGCTGCGCGATCGTCCGATCGAATATCGCCCGGTGACGCCGCGGCACTGGACCGCCCCCTCCCCCGCCTCACCGATCCAGCATTGCTGGTTCCGCGCCGTCGCTCCGGTCGGCGACGATCCGGCAACGCACCGGTCGGTGCTGGCCTATGCCAGCGACATGCTGCTGCTGGGCACCTGCATGCTGCCGCACGGGGTAACGTGGATTACGCCCGGCGTGCAGACCGCCAGCCTCGACCATGCGCTGTGGCTGCATGAACCGGCGCGAACCGACGAGTGGCTGCTCTACACGATGGACAGTCCATGGGCCGGGCACGGGCGCGGTATGAACCGCGGCCGAATCTTCGCCGCAGACGGGCGCCTGATCGCCAGTGTGGCGCAGGAAGGACTGGTTCGCGTCCGCGAGTGATCGCACGCGGATCAAGCGCGGACGCGCGGGCGATAACGTATTACGGCGCGGCGGGCGCGTGCGTCGTCCCGCCTGTCGGGGTCTGGATTATCCCTCCATCATCTGCCGCGCGCGCACAGTGGCAGCGCGGGTGTCGCCAGCCAGCTTCTTCACCTCGCCGGCCACCACCGCGAAGCCGCGCCCGGCGGCACCTGCCCGGGCGGCCTCGATCGAGGCATTCAGCGCGAGCAGGTTGGTCTGGTCCGCAATGCCGGCGATTGCGTCGACCACGCCGCCGAGTTGGGCGACCAGTTCCTCCATACGCCGTTGGTAGCTGGCGGCGTCGGCGCGGGAGCGGACGCTTTCCTGCAATCTCCGCTCCGCTTCCTTCGCAAGCCGCACCTCATCGCTGATGTCGCTGGCGATCTTAACGATACTGGTGACTCGCCCGGAATCGTCGGCGATCGGCGTATAGGTGGCGCGCAACCATACCTCGCGCCCGTCGCGCGCCAAACGGCGAAAGCGTCCGCCCTCATGTTCGCCTCGCCCCAGACGCTGCCACAACGCGGCATAGTCGCTGGAGGCGACATAGGCCGGATCGCAGAACAGGCGATGATGCCGTCCCGCGACCTCCTGTGCGGTATACCCCGTTGCCGACAGGAAGGCGGCATTCGCCCCGATAACGATGCCGCGAGGATCAAACTCGATCACCAACTGCGATCTGTTGATCGCCTCCCACAATGGACCGTCCCGCTGCACGCATCGCCTCTACATCTACATACTTGCCTTGCAGTGCAGATAGTTACCACGGATTTAATCCATTGCATCAAGCCGGTTCACGGATTGGACATCCGTTGACGCGCTGACGATATTCGGCGGAGTGGCGGTACGTGTCGCGCCGGGCACGGTTGATGTTGCCGAGCGGCCGATGCGCCTCGATCCCCGTCCAGACGCTGAAGCGCAGATGCTCGTTCACCTCGTCGACCCGGGTGTCGTCCCAGCTATCCTGCGCGGCGGTGCGAATCGTGCCGACCCGGACGAACGGCACTTCCTGTTCGTCCCATTCGACGGTGGGGTCTTCGACCGGCTGACGAGAAAGGTCGTGCGCAAGCTGGACGCGGAACTCCCATTCGCCAGCGATCGAGCGGAGTTCGTCGCGGATCGTCGCGCGGATCGCGTCCCGGTTTTCGGCGGTGTCGATGACCGCGCCGGTCCGTTCCTTCAGGCCGGGTGCGACCGGTGCCAGGCTGAACTTCGCGATGTGCTCGCCATAGCGGAACGGGGTGACGCTGTAATAGGTCTCCCCGACCGGATCGACGTTCGGCGCGCCACCCAGCGAGTTGAGCGCCGCGCTTTCCACCCCGATCGCACCGAGTGCGCTGTTGATCCCGCGCAGTGCCGCCGACAGCAGCTTCTTCCCGCCCTCCGCTTTGTCGGTGGTGCGGGCGAGCAGCTTGAGGCTGCCCAGGAAGGCGTCGGCATCCTTCGCCTGGAACACCTTGCCGTTGACCATGATAAAGTCCTGCGTGCGGCCCTCCGCACCGGACAGCCGATCACCATCGACATCGAACACCTTGATCGCCAGCCCGCGCGGCACGGAGATCGCATCGTCGAGGATGTCGCCGGGATTGGTGGAAAGGCGCATCAGCACCTTGTGATCGCCGGGCGTGGCGAACAGCCCCTGCGCCAATTCGGGCGGCAAACCGGCATCGATGGTCAGCGTGCCCTCCAGAATCGCATGCGCCTTGGCATGAACCGCCCGCACCGCATGGCCGTAATCCTGCGCCGTGGTATCCAGCACCATGTCGAACGTATCGTTGAGCTGTCCGATCGTGGCGCTCTCGCCGGGCTGGACCTGTTCGATGTCGGGGGTGAAACGGACGGGGACGGGCATACGCGAACTCTCCTGATTACAGGAAGTTCAACCCAGGTTAGCGCGCGGCGTTCCGGCCGCGGGCGCAATCCTTCACACGGCCGTCCGGCCATAATCCTGCCGCGTCACCGGATGGCTGGACGACAGCCCGCCATCGGCGGCGAGCGCCTGCCCGTTGACATAGCTTGCGTCATCACTGGCGAGGAACAGTGCCACGCGCGCCAGTTCATCCGCCTTTGCGCCGCGGCGCAGCGGGTTCAGGCGACCGATCCGGTCGAGCTTGCCCGCGTCCCGGGCATAATCGAAGGTTGGTTGCGTCATGCCGGTTTCGGTCAGGCCGGGACATAAGGCGTTCACGCGCACGCCCGACCCCGACAATTGCTGTGCTGCGGTCATCGCGAGATTGATGACGCCGGCCTTCGACGCGGAATAGGCCGGCGATCCCGCGCCCGAACGAAGCCCCGCGACGCTGGCGGTCAGCACGATCGCGCCGCCACCGCGCGCTGCGATCAGCGGAGCGGCATGTTTCACCGCCAGCCACGGGCCGATCAGATTGACGCGCAACACCTCCGCGAACAGCGCGGTATCGGTGTCGAAGATGTTGGCCATCCCGCCGGAAATGCCGGCATTGGCGAACATCACGTCAAGGCCGCCGAAGCGCTCGACGGCGAACGCGACGGTGCGCGCGACATCTGCTTCGTCACCGGCATCCATACGGATCGCTTCGGCGGTGTTGCCCGCTTCGGCGATCGCCTGCGCGGTTTCCGCCGCAGCGGCGGTGCGGTCGGCGGCGATCACGCGCCCGCCCTCCGCAGCGAACAGCAACGCGGCGGCACGCCCGATCCCCGAGCCGGCACCGGTGACGACGATCGACTTGCCCGCGAACCTCATGCCCCGGCACGCCCGGCGAAATGCCATGCCGCATCGGCCAGCGCCGGCAAGCGCGCCGCGGTCTCCTGCGCGCGGGCGTTGGCGGCGGTGCCGGTGACGATGCGCTTCTTGATGCCCTGCACGATGCTGGCGAGGCGGAAAAGGTTGAAGGCGAAATACCAGTCGAGCGCGACCGGCGCGTCGCGCGCGGTGCGTACGCAATAACGCTCCAGCATCTCGGACATTTCCGGAATGCCGGTCGCCGCGCCGGTGCGCCCCATCACGCCCGCGCGGCCATCGGCCGGGGTTGCCCAGTTCATGAGATAATAGGTCAGATCGGCGACCGGATCGCCGAGTGTCGACAATTCCCAGTCGAGCACTGCGGCGATGCGCGGCTCGACGCCCGGCGCGAACCGCAGATTGTCGACGCGGTAGTCGCCATGGACGATGCTGGTGCGTCCTTGTGCGGGGACGCTGCGGGAAAGGAAGTCGATCAGCCGTTCCATGGTCGGCATGGATTCGGTCTCGGCATCGCGATATTGCCGCGTCCAGCGAGCGACCTGCCGCTCGAAGTAATTGCCCGGCCGGCCGTAATCCTCCAGGCCGATCGCGACGTGATCGGTGTTGTGAAGATCGGCAAGCGTGTCGATCATCGCGAGATAATGAGCGCGGCGTTGCTCGGGGGCGAGATCGGGCATCGTGCCGTCCCAGATCGTGCGGCCCTCCACCATCTCCATGATGTAGAAGGCCGAGCCGATCACCGTGTCATCCATGCACAGACCCCACGGCCGCGGCACCGGAAAGCCGGTCGGGTGGAGCGCGGCGATGACGCGGTATTCGCGGTCGACCTGATGCGCGGATGCCAGCAACGCACCGAACGGCTTGCGGCGCAGCACATAACTGCCGGTGGTGGTATCTAGGCGATAGGTAGGATTGGATTGACCGCCGTCGAAGCGCGTCTGGCGGATGATCGTGCCGACCGCCGGCACCTGCGCGGCGAGCCACGCGTCAAGCCGGACGGGGTCGAGTTCGCTCACGCGTGGCGACCGAGTTCGTGGCGGGCGATCGCGCGGGCGTGGACCTCGTCCGGCCCGTCGGCGAAGCGCAAGGTGCGCATGGCCGCCCAGGCGTGCGCCAGATCGAAATCGCCCGACACGCCCGCCCCGCCATGCGCCTGCACCGCATCGTCGAGGATGCGCAGCGCCATGTTCGGCGCCTGTACCTTGATCATCGCGATTTCCGCCTGCGCGGCCTTGTTACCGGCACGATCCATCATGTCGGCGGCCTTCAGGCACAACAGGCGCGTCATCTCGATATCGATCCGTGCACGGGCGAGGCGTTCCTCCCACACGCTGTGGTCGGCGATGCGTTTGCCGAACGCGACGCGCGCGACCAGCCGGCGCGCCATCGCCTCGATCGCGACCTCCGCGACGCCGATCGTGCGCATGCAATGGTGGATGCGCCCCGGCCCGAGCCGCCCCTGCGCGATCTCGAACCCCCGGCCCTCCCCGAGCAACATGTTGGCGGCGGGCACGCGCACGTCGGTAAAGCTGACCTCGCCATGCCCGTGCGGCGCGTGATCGTAGCCGTAGACGGACAGCATCCGCTCGACCCGTACGCCCGGCGTGTCGAGCGGAACCAGGATCATGCTTTGCTGCTGATGACGTGGACCGTCGATCGCGGTCTTGCCCATCAGGATCCCGATACGACAGCGCGGGTCGCCGACCCCGGATGACCACCATTTGCGACCGTTGACGACGTAATCGCCGCCATCGCGCACAATTCGCGTCTCGATGTTGGTGGCATCGGAAGACGCGACCGCAGGTTCGGTCATCAGGAAGACCGACCTGATCTCGCCATGCATCAGCGGTCCCAGCCACGCCTGCTTCTGCGCCAGGGTACCGTAACGATGCAGCACTTCCATGTTGCCGGTGTCGGGTGCCGAGCAGTTGAAGCACTCGCTCGCCCAATCGATGCGCCCCATCTCCTCGGCGCATAACGCATATTCGAGATTGGACAGCTGCGTGCCCTCGAACGCGAAGGTGTCGTCGACATGCGTCTGGCCCGAGTGCGGCGGCATGAACAGGTTCCACAGCCCCCCCGCCTTCGCAGCCTTCTTCACCTCCTCGATCACGGGCAGCACCTTCCACGGATTGCCGTCATGATGCTGGCGATCGTGCTCGGCGCGGCGCGGTACGATCTCGCGAGCGATGAAATCGCGTACCCGATCGCGGAAATGCGTTTCGCGCTCGCTCAACGTGAAATCCATCGCGCCTGCTCCCGGCTGTATCCCACCGCATGAGGTAGGCCATACCGTATCTTCGGTAAAGGCGTGGAATCGACCTTCGTCTCTCCGTTACAAAGGGACTGCATCTTCGAACGACATCATGCTAACGCTGCACCCATGGGGGACATCACGATCGACGACGCCGGCAGCACGCGTCGCTTCCGCGAAAAGCGCCAGGCGATCCTGGCCGCCGCCGCGGATGCGATCAACGAACAGAGCGCCAAGGGGATGACCTTCGCCGACGTCGCGCGGCGCGTCGGGCTGAACACGACCAGCGTCACCTATTACTTCAAGCGCAAGGAGGATCTGGCCGCCGCCGCCTTCGAGCAGACGCTGGATGGCTTGATGGCCATGCTGGACGATGCTTCGCGCGCACCGACGCCGCTGGCGCGGGTGGAACGCATGGTGACGCTGAACGTCGAGCGGCTTGTACGGATCGAACGTGGCGAAGAGCGCGCGCTGGCGGTCCTGTCCGACCTGCGCGCGATGGACGAACCAATGCGTGCGACGCTGATGAACCGTTGGCGCGAGGTGTTCCGGCGTACGCGCGCGCTGTGGGGTGAAAGCGGCTCGCGGGAGGCCAGCGACCTCGCCGGCGCACGCGCGCATGTCTTGCTGGAGAACATCTTCTGGCTGCCGTTATGGCTGCCACGTTACGAGGCCGACCAATATGCCCGGGTCGCCGACCGGTTGATGGCGCTGTTCCGGGACGGGCTGGCGGTAGCGGGCGCGCGATGGACGCCAAAGACAATGCCATTGCCACACGACGATGCGGTGCCGGGGCGCGAGGCTTTCCTGCTGGCGGCAACGCGGCTCATCAACGAACTGGGCTACCGCGGCGCATCGGTGCAGCGGATCGCGTCGGAGCTGAACGTCACCAAGGGCAGCTTCTACCACCATCTGGACGCCAAGGACGATCTGGTCGTCGCCTGTTATCGACGCAGCTTCGATACGATCGCGGCCTCGCAACAGCTTGCGGATGCCCGCGGCGGATCGCAGTGGCAACGGCTGTCCGACACCGTTGCGACGCTGGTGGCGGTGCAATTCTCCGGTCGCGAATCGTTGTTGCGTACGACGGCGCTCAGCGGGCTGCCCGCGGGCGAGCGTCAGCAGATGATCGACCGGTCGACCCGGATCGCACGCCGCTTCGCCGGCACGATGATGGACGGCATCGCCGAGGGGACCATCCGCCCGGTCGACAGCCTGATCGCGGCGCAGGCGATGATGGCGCTACTCAATGCCGCATTCGACATGCGCAAATGGGCGTGGAGCATGGATCGCGACCGGGCGGTCCGCCATTACGCCTCGACATTGATGTTCGGGATGTTCGATGATCGCGCGCTGACGAGGTAAGCCGTTCTCCAGTCAGACCGGGGTGCCGAACGCCTGTACGCGCGCCGCGATCGCGACCTGATTGTGCGGACCACGCCGGCGGGCGAAGTCGCGCACCGAACAGCCCAGGAAGAGGTGGCTGTCGCGCAGGAAATGCGAACGATCCCAGTAACCGGCCGCCTCCAGCGCCGCGGGCCCGCCCTCGGGGTCGGTGAGCACGATGGTGACCGCGCGCAGGAAGCGCGTGCGGCGCAGGAGCAGCTTGGGCGTGAAACCGAAGTTGAAACGCGTCATCGCCGCCAGTCCGCGTGGCGACATGTCCAGCACCTCGGCCACCGTCTCGATCCGGGTGGTGGCGGGATCGCGCAGTATCTCGCACAGCACCTCGATCCGTGGATCGGCCGGCGGGCGACGTTGCAGGCGCGCCTCAAGCCATTGATCGAACACGGCGTCGAAGGCATCGTCGCGTTCCAGCGCGTCGCACAGCATCTGCGCACCAGGATCGATGTCGTCCAGCGCGATGACTCGATTGGCGTAGCGCGACACGTCACCGCCGAAGAACTGCGCCCAGCCGAACGGCCGCAGGCCGACGCCGACCAACACGCCGCCGCCGCATGCGACATAGCCCGCGTAACTCGTCGGCCCGGTCAGCGCGACCGGCGGGACCGGATCGAAGCAGCGACTGCCGAGCTTGAGCGACCACGAAGGGCTGGGAGGCAGCGTGACGCGGATGGTCGCGACGCTGGGAAAGAATGCATCGTGAATATCGCGTACCGCGGAAACGGGTGCCGCAAACCGGTGATACCCGGTGACGTAGCGTGCCAGCCGCTGCCCCGCAGGGAGATAGCGGACACCCACATCGCCCGCTTCGACTTCCTTCATGTCTACGTCGCCCCCCAGCAACCCCCGAATTCGTCATAATCTTTTGTTGCGCAGCCGCAAGCATATGTGGGGTACAATGCGCTTTTTGCCCACGATCTGGAACGTATCCTGTCATCGAGGCGATAGGCGCATCAGCGTTACCGGCGTCCGAGGAGTTTTCATCGATGATCGACCTGCATTACTGGCCCACGCCGAACGGTCACAAGATCCTGATCTTCCTTGAAGAGGCCGGGATCGATCATGTCATTCATCCGGTCGACATCGGCGCCGGCGACCAGTTCAAGCCGGATTTCCTTAAGATCGCGCCCAATAATCGGATGCCGGCGATCGTCGACCACGACCCGCGCGACGGCGGCGCGCCGATCAGCATATTCGAGAGCGGGGCGATCCTGCTGTATCTGGCGCACAAGACCGGCGCGTTCGGCGGACGCGATCCGCGCGCGCACGTCTACGTGCTGCAATGGTTGATGTGGCAGATGGGCGGACTGGGTCCGATGCTTGGGCAAAATGCCCATTTCACGCGCTTCGCTCCGGAGAAGGTGCCTTACGCCATCGATCGCTACATCAAGGAGACGACGCGGCTGTACGGCGTGCTGGATCGACAGTTGGAAGGACGCCCGTTCGTGACCGGCGATGATTATACCGTCGCCGATATGGCGTGCTTCCCATGGATCCTGCCGGAGATGCAGGGGCAGGACATGGCACAGTTCCCGAACCTTGCGCGGTGGCATGCCGCCATCGCGGCACGCCCGGCGGTGGTCCGGGCGCTGGCGCGCGGCAAAGCCGTGACGGAACGCGCATGACGGCGTTGCAGTCGATCCTGTCGGCGGCGCGGGCGACGGGAGACGGAACGTGGGAGGCGACGATCCCTGACGACTGGTTGCAGGGTCGCACCGCCTATGGCGGCCTTTCCGCCGCGCTGGCGCTGGAATGCGCGATGCGCAGCCAGCCCGACCTGCCGCCCTTACGATCCGCGCAGGTGGCGTTCGTGGGCCCGCTTGCCGGCGGCGTCCGGGTGGTGACGCAATTGCTGCGCCGCGGTCGTAACGCCGCGTTCGTGCAGGCCGATGTGCGTGGAGATGCCGGGCTGGGGGTGCGCTGCACGTTCGTGTTCATGCGCCCGCTGGAAAGCACGGTCGATCACGATCGCAGCGCAACGGCGGCTTGCGCGCCGCCGAACGATGGTGACGCGATATTCCGCGGCGTGTCGGCCATGCCCTTCAGCGAACGGTTCGAGACGATCGACCGCCCGGTGGACGACGTCGCGACGTGGCGACGCTGGGTGAGGCTGGCCGAGCGCGGGGGATTGTCGCCCTGGGTCGAGTTGCTGGCGATCGGCGATGCGTTGCCGCCGGCCGCGATGCGGTTGATGTCGCGCGCCGCGCCGCTCAGTTCGCTGACCTGGATGGTGAACGTGCTCGACGCCGCGCCGGCCACGGATGGCGGCTGGTGGCTGGTTGAATCGCAGACCGACCATGCACGCGATGGTGCGACATCGCAGGCAATGGCGATCTGGAACGCCGCCGGCCGCAAGGTGGCCGAACAGATGCAGGCCGCGGCAATCTTCGGCTGATACAAGTCGCGACACATTCGCGTGATTTCCGACACCAACGCGTGACGTGGGGACGGCACAAGCGACGTTCCGGGGCCGTTCGCCCTCTCTGAACCGGAAGGGAGCTGACCATGAAGATGTGGATGACCGCTGCTGTGACGTGTGCGGCAATGCTGGGCGCGACGTGCGCGACCGCGCAAACGCCGTCACAGGCCGCATCGCCGGACCCGCGCGGCGATCGTATCGTCACCCGCAACGACGCCGCCGCGCAAGCCGATCGTCGTTTCGCGGTGATGGACGCCAACGGCGACGGCAAGCTGACGCGCGACGAACGACGGATCTCGCGGGGGCAGCGTCACCAGCCGGTATCGACCACAGCGGACGGCGATAACAAGGGGGCCGGCAGTCACCGTGGCCGCGACGCCGACCAGACGCAGGGGCAATTTCGCGAGCGGGCGCTGCACCGCTTCGACCGGATCGACACCAATCATGATGGCCGCATCGACCAGCGCGAACGTGAGGCGATGAGGTTGTTGATGCGCGCGCGCCGCGCTGGTGGTGACGCCGCGCCATCTGGTGCCGGCGCGCCGCGCTGACCCCTTCAACCCGCACGCCGATTGTGTCAGGTGCCATAAACATGGGCGACACCCCGCATCTCCTGCTGGTCGATGACGAGCGCTCGATCCGTGAGCCGTTGGCCACGTACCTGACCAAACAGGGTTTCCGCGTGACCCAGGCGGGCGACGCAGAGGCCGCGCGCACCCGGCTGGCGGCATATGCGATCGACCTGATCGTCCTTGATATCATGATGCCGGGCGAGGACGGATTGTCGCTGTGCCGCCACGTCCGTGCGACCGGTGAGACCCCGGTAATCCTCCTGACCGCCAGGAGCGAGGAAACCGACCGCATCGTCGGGCTGGAAATGGGCGCGGACGATTATGTCGTGAAACCGTTCTCCCCGCGTGAACTGGCGGCGCGGATCAAGACGGTGCTGCGGCGGACCGCTGGCGGCGCGGTGCGTCATCACGCGCCCGAGAGCGGCTCCTACGGCTTCGCCGGCTGGGTGCTGAAGACGGGCGAGCGTGCGCTGATCGACCGGGAAGGTGTATCGGTGCCGCTATCGACCGGCGAGTACAACCTGTTGCTGGCGCTGGTGCAGCGACCGCGGCAGGTGCTGACGCGCGACCAGTTGCTCGACCTGACGCAGGGGCGCGAGGCGGCGGCGTTCGACCGCGCGATCGACAATCAGGTCAGCCGCCTGCGCCGCAAGATCGAACCCGATCCCAAGGCACCGGAAATCATCAAGACGGTGTGGGGCGGTGGCTACGCATTGTCGACGGATGTGACGCGACTGTGAGGATGCGGATGCCATGGCCGCGCAGCCTCGCGGGGCAGATGGCGTTGCTGGTCGCGCTGGCGCTGTTCATGGCGCAGGCGGTGAACCTCGCGCTGCTGCTGCGCGAGCGTGGCGCGGTGCGGATGGCGCAGATCACGCGACCCGCCGCGTTCCGGATCGCCGACGCGCTGGATCAGGAAGCGGCGGGGCGACCGGTAGTGGCGGATCGCGGGCGGGTGCGGCTGGTGCCGGGCAACCCGGTAACGCCGGCGATGAAGCCGCAGGCAGCGGTGGCGCGTGAACTGTCCAGCCAGTTGAGCGACATGGGCGTCCGTGTGGCGGCGATCGACGTCGCGATCGCCGCACCCCGCCAATACCGGGTGCCGCTCAGCCGGTTCGAGCGACGGATGGCGGCGCGCGGCGATCGGCCCGACCGGCCGCGTGAAACGATCGTGATCGCGATAAAGCGCATTGATGGGCGGTGGATGGCACTGGCGGGTGGATTGCCGCACGACGACCTGCGCCTTTTCTGGCGGTTGCTGGCGCAGACGCTGATCCTCTATGGCGTCGTGCTGCTTCCGGTCCTGTGGGTAGCGCGGCGGATTTCGCGGCCGCTGCGCGCGCTGGCCGCGGCGGCGCGTGGCTATTCGCCGGCGGTGCCCCCCGTGCCGCTGGTCGAAAGCGGACCGCCGGATGTGCGTGCGGTGACCACCGCCTTCAACGCGCTGCGGCTGCGCGTCACGGCGATGCTCGACGAAAAAGACCGGATGCTCGGGGCGATCGGCCACGACCTCCGCACGCCGCTGGCCGCGTTGCGCGTACGGATCGAGTCGGTCGAGGACGAGCAGGATCGTGCACGGATGGCGGATACGATCGCGGAGATGAACCGCACGCTGGACGATATCCTGTCGCTGGCGCGGCTGGGCCGACCGAGCGAGCCGGAAACCGAAGTCGATCTGGCGGCGCTGGTCGATGCGGTGGTCGAGGATTTCCGCGACCTGGGCGAGGCGGTGACATTCGAGGAGCCCGAGCGACTGCGGATGCGGCTCCGCCCCTCGCTGATTCGCCGCGCGGTGCGAAATCTGATCGAAAATGCGGTGAAATATGCGGGTGAGGCGGAAGTGACCCTGGCATCGGACGCGCGGGTGGCGGCGATCGCGGTCGCGGATCGCGGACCGGGTATCCCATCCGACCGGCTGGATCAGGTGTTCGATCCGTTCTTTCGCCTGGAAAGCTCGCGCAACCGCCACACCGGCGGCATCGGCCTGGGGCTGGCGCTGGCGCGGGCGATCGTCGAGGAAGCGGGCGGCGCGATCGTGCTGGCGCCGCGTGAGGGCGGCGGCTTGCTGGCGACGATCACCTTGCCGCGCATGTAGCCGACATCGCGACGTAGCGAGGCGATCCGGGGCGCGACGCCCCGGCGGCCGCTCGCCACGATCGCAATGACGAACGGGGTCAGCGCAGCGCCTGCGCGACCATCTTGTGCAGCTTGGTATGCAGCCCGTCGTTCGACGCCAGGAACTCGTTGCGTTCGATCGCACGATCACCGCCACGGAAGTCGGTGACGAAGCCACCCGCTTCCTTGACCAGCAACATGCCCGCCGCGACGTCCCAGATCTTCAGGTCGCTTTCCCAATAGCCGTCGAACCGGCCCGCCGCGACCCAGGCGAGATCGAGCGCGGCGGCACCGAGCCGTCGAATACCCGCGACCTGCGGCGCGACCGCGCCGAAGATGCGGGTCCATTGCCCGAAATCGCCATGGCCCATGAACGGGATGCCGGTGGCGATCAGCGCCTCGGATGGTTCACGGCGCGACGACACGCGCAGCCGCTGGTCCTGCAACCACGCGCCGCGACCCTTTTCGGCCCAGAAGCTTTCGTCCGTCAGCGGTTGATAGACGAGCGCGGTCGTGATCTCGCGCTTGCCGTTGGGCATCGGTTCCTCGACCGCGATCGAAATGCAGAAATGCGGCATGCCGTGAAGGAAGTTCGACGTGCCGTCGAGCGGGTCGATGATGAAGCGCGGCTTGTTCGGATCGCCCTCGATCGTGCCGCCCTCCTCCATCACGAAGCCCCAGTCGGGCCGCGCCTTCGACAGTTCGTCGTACAGCGTCCGCTCGCACCGCTGATCGGCCTGGCTGACGAAATCGGCCGGCCCCTTTCGGCTGACCTGCAGGTGCTGGACCTCGTTGAAGTCGCGACGCAGCCGCGGCGCTGCCTTGCGCGCCGCACGCTCGATGACCGTAAACAGGCCGGAATGGGATGCCATGTCGTACCTTTGCGCCCTCCCCTCTCCGCGAAGAGGGTTTGATCGAGGGACAGTTGCGGGACGGTATCATCCGGGGCCGTCCCCCACCCCTGCGCCGTCCACCCCGCCGCGGTCGCCGCGCGGCGGCCGAACCGGCGAAAGTGGGGCGCGGTGCCGATCAGTCGGCGCGACGAACGTAGGTCTGCTCGTACACGTCGACGACGATCCGCACGCCGCTGGCGATATGCGGCGGCACCATCACGCGCACGCCGTTGTCGAGGATCGCGGGCTTGTAGCTGGACGAGGCGGTCTGCCCCTTCACCACCGCATCGGCCTCGACGATCATCGCCTCGATCGTGTCGGGCAATTGGACGCTGATCGGCTCCTCGTCGTGAAGCTCCATGACCACGTCCATGCCATCCTGCAGGAAGGCCGCGGCGTCACCCAGCAGGTCGCGCGGCAGCGTCACCTGATCGTAGGTTTCCTTGTCCATGAAGACCAGGCCGTCACCCTCGGCGAACAGGAACTGGAAGTCCTTGGTGTCCAGACGAACGCGCTCCACCGTCTCGGCGGAACGGAAGCGAACGTTGTTCTTGCGACCGTCGCGAAGGTTCTTCAGCTCGACCTGCATATACGCGCCGCCCTTGCCGGGCTGCGTGTGCTGGATCTTCACCGCGCGCCAGATGCCGCCTTCGTACTCGATGATGTTGCCGGGACGGATGTCCACGCCGCTGATCTTCATGGGGCTTCGCCTGTGTAAAAAGAGCCGCGGCGCCGTGCGGTTTCCGCGGGCGCCGATGGCGGCGGCTTAGCGGGTGGCGGGTGTTTCGGCAAGAAGCGGAAAGGGATCGATGGCCTGCCCGCCCGACCATCCTTCGCCCGGCGTCATGCGCAGCACCGAGAAATGCAGGTGCGGCGCGCCCGGATCGGCGTTGCCGGACGCGCCGACCGTCGCGATCGCCTCACCCCGGCGGACCACCATTCCCTCGGCCAACCCCGCACGATAGTCGTCGAGATGCGCGTAATAATAGATCGTGCCGCCGTCCGTCGATCGCAGGTAAATCGTCCGCCCGCCGTCGGCACTGTCGAACAGCTTCTCCACCCTGCTGTCGGCGACCGCGATGACGGGGGTGCCGCGCGCTGCCATGATGTCGATCGCGTCATGGTGGCGGGCACCACCCCCGCGCGGCTGCCCCCAGCTATCGACCAGCGCGCGGCGCGCGACACCGGCGACCGGCACCGGCAGGCGGGCGCCATCCGCCACCGGCGGTGACGGGCGCGCATCGACCGGTGCTGGGGCGACCGTCGGCGATGACGACGATCCGAACGATACCATCGAGGCGAACCCCGCCCCGAGCAGCAGGATCAAGGCGAGGATCGACCAGCCGAGCTTCGTCATGTCAGGCCTGGAACACCACCGGGGTACCGCCCTTCACCATCAATGCGACGCGTGCCGCATCCCAGTTGGTCAGCCGGACGCAACCATTGGATTGCGCGCGTCCGATCTGCTGCGGCTCGCTGGTGCCGTGGATCCCATAATGCTCCTTGCTGAGGTCGATCCACACCACGCCTACCGGGTTGTTCGGGCCGGGCGGGATGATCTGCGCCTCCTTGCTGTCGCTGACACCCTTCAGGATCTTCGGGTTCATCTTCCAATCGGGATTGGGCGACACGTGCAGCACCTTCCAATTGCCCAGCGGCAATGGATCGCGCGACGACCCGATCGTCGCGGTATATTGCGCGACGAGGCGGCCATTGCCGTCGATCACGCGCAGCACGCCATCGGACTTGTCGACCACGATCTTCGCCGCCTGCGGTACTGCCGCCTCGACGTTGAGCGACGACAGGGTCGCGCGCCACTGCGGCGTCGCATCGGCGGGGTAGTGGCGCGACGTCGGAAAGGTATTGGGGACGACGATTTTCGAGCCGACACCGATCGTCGTGACGCCGGGGTTCAGCTCCGCCAGCACTTGCGGCGTAGTGTGGAAACGCTCGGCCAGCTTCTCCAGCGGACGCGCATAGGCCATCGACGTCAGCTTGGCCTGCTCCGCATAGTCCTTCGACATGTTCGGCACGTACGGACCGCGCATCGCGGCCGCGTCTAGCGTGACCTCCCTGGTCGGGCGAACCTCGGCGAAGCGGCGCAGCGCCGCGACGGTCGCGTCATCGACAGTGCCGGTGACACGCAGCCCGCGGCTCTCCTGGAAGCCCTTGAGCGCGTTCGTCAGCGAATTGCCACCGCGCCCGTCCAGAATGCCCGGGCCGAAGCCCAGCTTGTCGAGTACGACCTGCACGCGCAGCACGGCGGGGTCGAGCGTCGGGCGGGCGGGTGCGGCGGGCTGGGCCAGCGCGGCGGATGCGGTGGCAGCGATCAGGATGGTGGCGGCGATGCGCTTCACGAACGGCCCTTTCGTACTTTCGGAACCGTAACAACGCCGTGACGTCCGCCGGGGTCCGTCAGCGCGCGAGCACCGCCTGGAAAGCCCGGATCGCCGCAGCTTCGTCGCCGCCCCACACCGCATGGCTGGCAGCGATGAAGTCGGCACCGGCGGCGATCAGCGGCGCGGCATTGTCGGGGGTGATCCCGCCGATAGCGACACCCGGCAGTTCGAACAGTGCCGCCCACCATGACAGGATCACCGGATCGGGCCGATGCTTCACCTGCTTGGTCGTGGTGGGATAGAAGCTGCCGAACGCGACGTAATCCGCGCCGGCATCGCCTGCCTCCATCGCAAGGTGGCGACTGTCATGGCAGGTAACGCCGATCTGCACCGTCGGCCCCAGGATGCTGCGCGCCTCGCGCGCGTCGCCGTCCTCCTGCCCCAGGTGCACGCCATCCGCGCCGAGGCGCTTGGCAAGGCTGACCGAGTCATTGACGATAAACGCGACCTCACGGTCGGCGCAGATGCGCTGCAACGGCTCGGCAAGGCGCGCGGCGGCGTGCTGGTCGATATCCTTCACGCGAAACTGGAACGCCGCGACCGGGCCAGCGTCGAGCGCGTTCTTCAACCGATCGGAAAAGGTGCCGGTGACGTCGCCGGGCGAGATCAGATAGAGCTGGCACGGAGGCCGGCGGTCGTCGCGCCGGAAGTTGGCGGCGAAATTCGGGTCGAGCGGGCCGAGCGGGTCTTCAGTCATCGATGCCGATTAGCGGGTTCCCGGACGAAGCGGAAGTTTTGTTCGCACGCATGCTTCGGGTGCTGGCGGGCGATCCCTTGGGACCGCCCGCGGCGATCGCTTATGCCTCGCCCTTGTAGATCGCCACCAGCTTGTCGAGCATCGCCAACGCTTCGCCACGCTCCCGCTGGAAGGTGTTACGCCCGATGATCGAGCCATTGCCGCCACCGGCGAGGATGTCGCGCGCATCCTGATAGACAGCGTCCACGCCCTTCGACGCGCCGCCCGAGAAGACGACGATACGCCGACCCGCGAAGCTCGACTGGACGACGTGGCGCACGCGGTCGGCCTGGTTCGACCAGTCAGTACCCTCGTAGCTCTTCTGCGCGTCCTTCTGCTCGATATGCGCGCTGGGCAGCTTCACCTTGATGATGTGTGCGCCGAGCAGCGCCGCCATGTGCGCGGCATAGGCGCCGACATCGAGCGCGAGCTCGCCGTCCTTGGTGAGCATGCCGCCGCGCGGATAGCTCCAGATGACCGTGGCCAGCCCCGCCGCCGCCGCTTCCTCGCGCAGCGCGCGGATCTGCTCCATCGACGCGAAGATGTCGTCGGCACCGGGGTAGATGGTGAAGCCGATCGCAGCGCAGCCGAGCCGCAGCGCGTCCTCCACGCTCCCGGTCTGCGCCTGCGCGATCGACGTCGCCCAGCTGTTCGAGCTGTTGACCTTCAGGATGGTCGGGATCTGCCCGGCGAAGGTGTCGGCACCGGCCTCCAGCATGCCGAGCGGGGCGGCGAACGCCGACAGGCCGGCGTCGACCGCCATCTGGTAATGGTAATGCGGGTCATAGGCCGGCGGGTTGATCGCAAAGCTGCGGGCCGGGCCATGTTCGAAGCCTTGATCGACCGGCAGGATGACCAGCTTGCCGGTGCCGCCCAGCTTACCGTGCATCAGGATGCGGGCCAGATTGGCCTTCACCGCCGGGCTGGTGGCTTCGTATTTGTCCAGAATGGATGTGACGATCGGCGTCATGATGGTTTCCTGTCCTGTTATTTCTGCAAGCCGGTAAGTTTCTACAGCGCGAGCCAGCGGCGCAGCGCCTGATCGACCTGCTCCATGCGGGTGGCGGAAGCATGCCCGACCAGCTTGACGATGCGATGACGGCGGATGCTGGTGATACGATCGACCTGCACCTCGCATTCGACGGTCAGGCCGGTATGTTCCTGGGGCGAAATGGCAACACGGAACAGCACCTCGCCACCGACCACGGTGGTCAGCGGACAGACCGTGACGGTAGCGTGGCTGTCGTTGAACAGGTCGGCCTGCACCACGACGCACGCACGCGGGGCACCGCCGGCCTGGTCGGGAGCGGCGACCATGACGATCGCGCCGTGGCGGATCTCGACCGGATCACTCACCGCCATGCGGCATCCTCCCGCTCGGCGCTTTCCCAGAACGCATAATCCTCATGCGTGTCGCGACGCGAGGCGCGCTGCGACTGACGCCGCGCCTCGCGACGGAACGCCTCATCATGCAACTCGACGTAGCGGCGCACCGCCTCACGCGCGATGTCGCTCTTGCTACGCCCCTGCGTGCGCGCAACGTTGGCGAGCCGCTCTTCCAATTCCGTATCGAGCCTGACGCCGAGCAACTGACCCTCCGTTTAACACGTTCAACGTAGAACTTGTCGGATGAATAGGCAAGCGGGTTTCGATCGGGTCGCGAGGCGGACGGAGCCATGTGACGGCCCGATCTGCTCGATGTCCCGACAAGCCTGTCGCCGGCCAGCGCGCCGAGGGTATGCGGGGGCAAGCCCGCCGTCGTCACCCCGACCTCGAGCCCGGTTGACGTTGCCAGACTTCATTACGTGGCGGGGCCGATCGACCTCCAGCGCGCCACGGGTGCCGGACTGCCAGCGTTCCGCGGGACGGTCTGGTTTGCTTGGCTACGCTCGCAGTGACGGCGCTTGCAGGGGTCTCGCGGGACGTCGATCCCGCCTAGGCCCTCGTGCCAGCGCGCAACGACGCGTCGAGATAGCGCACCACCGCTGCAGCGTCGGGCAGGTCGGGCAACGCCACGCCCGGCGGCGGCAGACCGGCGCGCGCCGCGGCGTCGGCAACCAGATCGTCGATCTCGCCACGATCCAGTTTCAGAAAGCGCTTGAGCGTGTCCTCCGGGCGCGGCACCACCCCCTCCCCGTACCAGGGAGCGAGCGCGGCGCGGACGGCGGGCGGAACGCGCGGGTCGACATCGGCGAACACCGCATCGAAATCGGCGGCGGTCCACGTCGCGCGCTCGGCCACCGCGCCGCGGACCCGGCGCACCATCGTCCAGTTCACCCACAACATGCCGACGACATACAATGCCGTCAGCGCGGCGACCTTCTGCCAGCCGGTCACGCGCGCGCGATGACGCCCGCTTCGTTGTAGCGCAGCGCCTTCAACACCGTCTCGACGATCGCATCGGCATCCAGCCGCGCCTGCGCATATTGCACGTCGGGCTTGTCCTGATCCTGGAACAGGTCGGGCAAACGCATCGTGCGGATACGAAGGCCATTGTCGGTCAGCCCCTCGTCCGACGCCATCGTCAGGACGTGCGCGCCCAGCCCGCCGACCGCATTCTCCTCGATCGTCACCGCCACTTCATGGGTAGTGAGCAGGCGGCGGATCAGCGCCTCGTCCAGCGGCTTGGCGAAGCGCAGGTCGGCGACGGTGGTGGTCAAGCCCTTGGCCTCCAGCGTGTCGGCAGCCTTCAGCGCCTCCGCCAGTCGCGTGCCGAGCGACAGGATCGCTACGGCCTTGCCCTCGCGAACGACCCGTCCCTTGCCGATCTCCAGCGCGGTCGGCACGTCGGGCAGCGCCACGCCGGTGCCGTTGCCACGCGGATAGCGGACCGCGATCGGACCGCTGTCATGCTCGACGCAGGTCTGCACCATATGCGCCAGCTCCGCCTCGTCCGCCGCCGCCATCACGACGAAGTTGGGCAAGGTCGCCAGATAGGTGACGTCGAAACTGCCCGCGTGAGTCGCGCCGTCCGCACCGACAAGCCCGGCGCGGTCGATCGCAAAGCGGACCGGCAGGTTCTGGATCGCGACGTCATGGACGACCTGATCGTAGGCACGTTGCAGGAACGTGGAATAAATCGCGCAGAACGGGCGCATCCCCTGCGCGGCCAGGCCGGCGGCGAAGGTCACCGCATGTTGTTCGGCGATACCCACGTCGAAGAAACGATCCGGATGCGCAGCGGCGAATCGGTCCAGCCCGGTGCCCGACGGCATGGCGGCGGTGATGGCGCAGATGCGGTCGTCGACATCGGCGGCCTTGGCCAGCATCTCGCCAAAGACGTTCTGATAGGCCGGCGGCCCCGGCGGCGCTTTCGCCTGCGTGCCGGTGACCACGTCGAATTTCTGCACGCCGTGATATTTGTCCGCCGCCTTCTCGGCCGGGGCGTAGCCCTTGCCCTTCTTGGTCACGACATGGACCAGGATCGGGCCTTCCTCGGCGTCGCGGACATTCTCCAGCACCGGGATCAGATGGTCGAGATTGTGGCCGTCGATCGGGCCGACGTAGTAGAAGCCCAGCTCCTCGAACAAGGTGCCGCCCATCGTCATGCCACGGGCATATTCGTCGGTCTTGCGTGCCGCGGACTGGAACGGACGCGGCAGGCGCTTGGCGATGCGCTTCATCACGTCGCGCACACCCAGGAACTCGCGGCTCGACACCATGCGCGATAGATAGGCGGACAGGCCGCCGACCGGCGGTGCGATCGACATGTCGTTGTCGTTCAGGATCACGACCAGCCGATTGCCCGCCGCCTCTGCGTTGTTCATCGCTTCGTAGGCCATGCCGGCCGACATCGCGCCGTCACCGATCACCGCGATACCCTTGCCGGGCACGCCGGCCAGCTTGCTGGCGGTGGCGAAACCCAGCGCGGCACTGATCGAAGTGGAGCTGTGCGCCGCGCCGAACGGATCGTACTCGCTTTCGCTACGCTTGGTGAAGCCCGAGAGCCCCCCGCCCTGGCGCAGCGTGCGGATACGGTCGCGCCGTCCGGTCAGGATCTTGTGCGGATAACATTGATGCCCGACGTCCCAGATCAGCCGGTCGGTAGGCGTATCGAAGACGTAGTGGATCGCAACGGTCAGTTCGACGACGCCCAGGCCTGAGCCGAGGTGGCCGCCGGTCACGCCGACGGCAGCGATCGTTTCCTGCCGCAGCTCGTCGGCGAGTTGTCGCAATTGCTCCGGCTTTAAGCGGCGGAGATCATGAGGCGTATCGACGGTGTCGAGCAACGGCGTGGTCGGGGGGGTGTTCGGGGCTTCGGCCATCCGCCCCGAATAGCTGAGCAGGATCAGTGTGTCGATTGCCCGATTCGCGTGCGATCCTGCACCTGCCGTTCGGCGGCGCACCGTGCGCAGCGGCCGCGCACCTCCACCACGGGACGCTCGGTGACGAATCCGGCGGCGCTGGCGGCGGCGCGCAAGCCCCCGGTCAGCAAATCATCATCGAAGTGAGTAGTGTTGCCGCAGCCGTCGCACACCAGGAAGATGCAGTCGTGCCGGCAGCCCGGATGCGCGTTGGCGACATAGGCGTTCGCACTTTCCACGCGGAGCGCAAGGTTGGCCGCGACGAACAGGTCGAGAATCCGGTAGATGCTGTTCGCCGCGATCCTGCGCCCTTCGCTGCGCGACAGCGACTCGGCAATATCATAGGCCGACGCCGGCTTCGCAAATTCGGCAAGCGCCAGATACACGCTGGCGCGCATCGTCGTCCACTGCTCGCCGGATTGCTCCAGTGTCGCCTGCGCCACGGCGAGCAGATCGTCGCCGCGCGGCTCATGATGTCGATGGCCCGCCATAAAGCGGATTTAGGCACGACCGGGGAGAACGGCAAGTTTCAGCAACGTTTATGCCGGTTGAGCGCATGGCCGGTGGCCAGTACCGCGACACCCAGGACCGTGAGCGCGGATTCGACGAGGTGCCCTTCATCATGCGCGACGAACAACGCTGCACCCATCAGCATCAGCCCGACCGCGCCCACCACGATCGGCAGCACGCGCCGGTGCGAAACGATGCCGCGCCCGAACGCGACGCAGCCCAGCACGATCGCGATCAGCAGTCCGCCCTCGTGGATCAGCGGATTGCCCAGCATGCCACCCGCGGTGGACAGAGCGGCAACCAGCACCGTCGTTGCAAGACAATGCACCACGCACGCCGCAGACAGCCACATCGCGACCCGATCCAGACGGCCGGTCTTGTTATCGTCGATCGCATCACGAGCCATCATCCACCGATATTAGGGCAATCGAACCAATGTTACAACGTCACATTCGCGCTTTTCTTCCCGCGTGACGTTCCCCGCTCCCTTCGCTAGAGGCATGCGATGCGCCACGTACTCGATGTCGAGCGCTCGATCCTCGGCCAGCCCTGGCGCTGGCGTGCACTGGCCGCCGACCAGCGCGACGGGTTCGTGCCGGATGATCTGCTCACCCAATTGCTGCTCTCGCGCGGCTGCCCACGTGACGCGCTGGCCGCGCACAAGGAGCCGTCGATCCGCGGCTTCATGCCCGATCCTTCGATCTTCCGCGACATGGACACCGCCGCGGCGCGGCTGGCCGATGCGGTGCAGGCCGGCGAATCGATTGCGATCTTCGGCGACTACGACGTCGATGGCGCCACGTCCTCGGCATTGCTGGTGCTGTTGCTGCGCGCGCTAGACCGCGAAGCCCGCGTCTACATTCCGGACCGGGTCGCGGAGGGCTATGGGCCGAATGCTGCCGCGATGGAGCGGCTGGCCGCAGAAGGCGCCACGTTGATCGTCACCGTCGATTGCGGCGCACAGGCGTTCGAGGCGCTCGCCGCCGCTCGCTGCGACGTGATCGTCGCGGATCACCACCAGTGCGCGACGGAACTGCCGCGCGCGATCGCGGTAGTGAACCCCAATCGCCGCGACGAAGGCGAGGGCGCGGCGCACGGCCATCTCGCGGCGGTCGGCGTCTGCTTCCTGCTCGCTGCGGCGCTGGTACGCGTGTTGCGCACCCGCGGCTATTTCGCGGACCGTGCGGAGCCGCGGTTGCTCGACCTGCTCGATCTGGTCGCGTTGGGTACCGTCGCGGATGTCGCACAGTTGCGCGGGCTGAACCGTGCGTTCGTGGCGCAGGGCCTCAAGGTGATGGCGCAGCGCCGGAACATCGGACTTACGGCGCTGGCCGAAGCGGCGCGGCTGACGCGTGCACCGACCGCCAGCGACCTGGGTTTCGCTTTGGGGCCGCGGATCAATGCCGGTGGCCGGGTCGGCCGCGCGGACCTTGGCGTGCGACTGTTGACCAGCGACGACCCCGGCGAGGCGCGTGCGATCGCCACCGAACTGGACCGGCTGAACGAGGAACGCCGCGCGATCGAGGCGATCGTGCAGGAAGGCGCCGAGGCCCTGCTCTGTCACGATCGCGCGGTGTGCGTGGTGGCGGGCGCGGGGTGGCACCCCGGCGTGATCGGCATCGTCGCAGGGCGGCTGAAAGAGAAACTGGGACGACCCGCGATCGTCATCGCGCTGGACGAGAATGGCATCGGCAAGGGTTCCGGCCGGTCGATCACCGGAGTCGATCTGGGCGCGGCGGTGCTGGCAGCGCGCGAGCAGGGCTTGCTGGTCGCCGGCGGTGGACACGCGATGGCCGCCGGACTGACGATCGCGGCCGATCAGGTGGCGGACTTTGCCGCATGGCTCGACGAGCGACTGGCGGTGCCCGTCGCGGAGGCGATGGCGGCGCGGGCGCTGTTGTTCGACTCGGTCGTGGCCCCCGGCGGCGTGACGCCGTCGCTGGTCGATGCGCTGGAGGCCGGCGGGCCATATGGCACCGGCTGGCCGGCGCCGCGCGTCGCGGTCGGCCCGGTACGTGCGGTGAAGGTCGACGTGGTCGGTAACGGGCACGTCCGCGCGATCGTGGCCGGTGACGACGGACGCAGTCTGAAGGCGATGGCGTTCCGCGCGGCGGACACAGCGCTCGGCCAGGCACTGCTCGCCGCAGGTCCGACGCGACGGCTTTGGCTGGCAGGACGCGCCAAACGCGACGACTGGAGCGGTCGCGACGTGGCGGAACTGCACCTGGATGACGCTGCCTGGGCAAATTGATCGCGCGAGAACGCTTGACCGGACGCGCCGACCCGCCTAGTCGGCTCGACACCGCAGCGGCCCCTTCGTCTAGCGGTTAGGACGCGGCCCTTTCACGGCTGAAGCACGGGTTCGATTCCCGTAGGGGTCACCAGTTTGGAAACGGCAGCTAAATCGCGCTGACCTGGCATTCTTTCATTCACCCGTCCCGCCGCGGCGTGCTCAAGCATCGCTCTGGATTGCTTCAGTCCGCCCGAATGCTTTGAGCCCGTTTTGAGCAAGTTCGTTACGGGCAGTTCCAGCGCGCCTCGCTTCTCCGCGCGCGATAGTCGAGCGAATCATCGTTGCTTCGATGTCGAGCTTGCCTTCATCTTGGAGGAACTCTCCATTTTACGGCGCAAGGGTAAACAGCATGGACCATCGCCGCACCGAACCAACCATCTCATCTGCCAAGGGCAGGTCGACCGAATGGACCGGACGACCGACGTAGCGACCGTCAGAGGCTTTCATCACGAAAGCCATGAACAGCCTCGGACGCACCCGGCCGACGTCATCGCCGCCTATAGCGCGGCCCGCCAGCCAGAGGCGCCCATCGGCCGTACGCCTTCCGAGTAGATCGGCCGGGTCGGGACCTCGGAGCCACACCGTTCATCCTCGATCCGATCCACCATCAGATGCAGACCAAAACTA
The DNA here is from genome assembly GCF_001421995.1 of Sphingomonas sp. Leaf231. Taxonomy (GTDB): domain Bacteria; phylum Pseudomonadota; class Alphaproteobacteria; order Sphingomonadales; family Sphingomonadaceae; genus Sphingomonas. The sequence continues at coordinate 132,334 of NZ_LMLS01000005.1, read as the reverse complement.
GTCGGCGAGACCGCCGCCATCGCTCGCTGGCGGCAAGGCTTTTTCCAAGCCTTAGCTGACGACCAGCGAAGGCTCCACATGCTGTTCCAGCCCCGCCATGATCGTCCGGTTCACCGCGATCAGGTCTGCGGGTGACTCCTTCCCGCGGACCACGGCACTGGTGTGCCGATCGACCCAGATCGCCAACGATACGATGCTGGCGCGCAACTCCACCGGCAAGGCGTTGCGATCATCATCGCAAAGCATCGAGAAGACGCTCCACATCTCTCGATTGCGATGCAGGACGGGCATCAACGCGATGCCGGTCAGTCCGGCCTCCACAGCGCGCACCAGATCGCGCGTCGTGTCGCCGACCAGGCGATATTCCATGGCGCGTGGCGTTTCGGAATAGGTGCGTGCCTGCTGATACGCGTTGAGTGACATGGACGACTCCTCTGTAGCTTCCCGCCCTTTATAGGATGGGCCACACCCGGGAGGGCAAAGTCGCCGCACCGCGTAAAACGGCACCCTCGGCACCCTCCCGGCACAAACGTTCCTATAAAATGCTCAGCATACATCTGACTCGGCTGCGGGAATAAACATGATCAACGGAATAGCGGTCGTCCTGATCCTGGCGTGCGTCTTCGGGAGCTTTGTGATTTCAGGCGGCAACATCGCCGTTATCCTTCATGCGCTTCCACACGAACTGGTCGCGATCGTCGGTGCGGCGACGGGCGCGTTCATGCTCGGCAACGGCACCGGCATCATTCGGCGCGCGTGGCAGGGACTTCAGCTCGCTTTCCGTGGACCGCATTGGCGCGAGATGGAATATCGCGATTTGCTTGCGCTGCTTTATGCTTTGTTGACGCTGTTCCGGAAGGAAGGACCGGCTGCGATCGAGAACCACATCGACGCACCCGACCAGAGCAGCATCTTCATCAGCTTCCCACGCCTGCTCGAAGATCGCGAGCTGATGCACTTCATCTGCGATTACCTGCGGATGATGACCGTCAGTTTGGACGATCCGCATCAGCTCGCCGAGGCGATGGAAAGCGATATCGAACGCCATCATGCGGAACAGCACCAGCCTGTCCACGCCCTTCACACCATGGCCGACGGACTCCCGGCGCTCGGCATCGTCGCCGCGGTGCTGGGCGTCATCAAGACGATGAGTTCGATCGATCAGCCCACCCAGATCCTGGGCGAGATGATCGGCGGCGCCCTGGTGGGGACGTTCCTGGGCGTGCTGCTGTCCTATTGCTTCGTCGGTCCTATCGCATCGAAGCTCAGCCAGATCGTCGAAGCCGACACCAAGCCGTACACGATCGCGAAGGCGACGATCATCGCCTATGCCGAGGGAACACCCGTCCAGATCGCGATCGAACTCGCCCGCCGGATGACCCCTTCGCATTATGCCCCCTCGTTCAGCGAACTAGAGGAATCGCTCCAGCCGCTACGCGTCGCCGCGTAGCGGCGGCTGCGCGCCCCTTCTCCAGCCTATCCAGAACCATCGGAGCCAATCATGGTCCAAGCAGCAGTTATCAGAGTCATGGTCGTCGACGATCAGGCCAGCATGCGCGCGGTGATCCGGCACTCGCTGCAGGATCTCGGCATCAAGCAGGTCCGCGACAGCGGGTCTGCCGCCGCAGCGCTCGAAGCCATCCGCGACGATCGAGTCCACCTGATCGTCTCGGACTATAACATGCCGGACATGGACGGCTTGGAGCTTCTAAAGGCTGTTCGCGAGGATGATACTCTTCGACGTACCGCCTTCATCATGCTGACCGGATCCGCCAACCGCGACGTCGTCCAGCAAGCCGCCGCGCTTGGCGTCAACGATTACCTCGTCAAGCCGTTCGCAACCGCGGCGCTGAAAGAGAAGATCGAACGCGTCTTCGGCGAATTGTCGTGATCGCGTCCTGCTCCGATCCTGTGCCGCGCGGGAAGGCGTGACGCGATGGCTGGCGCTGAAATCCAGGTCGAGCCTCGCGTCATCCGGCGCAGACGCCGGGCGCAAAAGCCGGTCGTGCCGCACGGCGGCGCATGGAAGGTGGCCTATGCCGACTTCGTGACGGCGATGATGGCGTTCTTCATGTTGATGTGGTTGCTCGCCAATGCGGACAAAGGGCGACTGAAGGGCCTCGCCGACTATTTCTCCACCACGACCACCGGCGCTCCATCGGGGGTGAGCAATCTGATCGGAGACGATCCCGGTCAGGGCGGTCGGCGGGCTAAGGCGCAGGGCGACAATCCGGAGGCTTCGGGCAAGCCCACCGAACCGGCGGGTTCTTCGGGTGCGGCCAGTGGCGGCACAGCCAACATCCCCGAGGCGACGCAGCGCGTCATGGCGGATGAGATGCGGCTGGCGCTGGAACCGGCGACCGACACGCCCCGGACGACGGCGGTGCATGTCTCCTCAAGTCGCGAAGGCCTGCGCATCAATCTGATGGACTCCAGCCGTCACAGCCTGTTCGCTGGCGCCAGCGCGACGTTGAATGCGCATGGTCGCACCCTGCTGATGCGACTGGCGCGAAAGTTGACGGAGACCGAGGTTCGTATCTCGATCGAGGGCCATACCGACGCGAGCGGCGGCGAGCAGAGTCAGGCGAACTGGGCCTTGTCCAGCGCGCGTGCGCTGGCCGCGCGAGACGCCATGCTTGCCGCCGGATTGCCGCCCCACCGCTTCGCCGATCTCGTTGCGAAGGCCGGTACCGAACCGGTCTACCCCGATGCGCCCGCTCGCCCGGAAAACCGGCGGATTACCGTCGTGGTCCTCGGAGAAGCGTCGGTGCTGCCACGCGACGTCGGTTTTCGCTTCTAGACCAGCTTTGGAGAGTCTCCATGAAGAAGCCGACATTCATTGCGATCGTGACCATCATGTTGGGGGCAGCCGCGGGAACGGGCGGTGCCTGGGGAGCGGCGCGCATGTTCGGTGCGGGGGCGCTGACCCAACCGGATATGAGCAAGACGTTCGTACCGGTTCCTGGCATCGTGGCGCCGCTGGTTGCCGAGGATGGCCACCTGCTGGGTTATCTGAAGTTCGACGCCCAACTGGAGGTGCCGCGCGAACGCACCAGTTTCGTAAGCGCCAACATCCCGCTGTTGCTGGATGCCATCAATCGCCAAAGCTTCGCCGCCCCCATCGCCGGCGGCCCCGATGGCATGCTGCCGCGTTTGCCGGTGCTCCACAAGCTGATGTCGCAGGCATCGCGACAAACTTACGGCGCAGACCTGGTGTCCCGCGTCGCCATCACCCAGATCAGCCCGCTGTAAGGCTATCGTGCAGCGCCGGGCATGAAGAAAGGGCCGTTCCCCATCGGGAACGGCCCTTTTCATATGTAACCATCCGGTGTGCGGCCGGTCAGCGGGCGGCCGCCGCCGCGTCGAGAAGGTCCGCCAAACTTCCGGCGGGGCTGGCGCTTGGCAGGCTGGCGAGTGCGCGCACGAGGCGAGCCGGCTGCGCACCGGCCGGGCCGGCGATCAGGTCGAACGCCGCAGCGGTGGATAGGCCTGCAAAATCGCTGCCGTAGCGCGCGTGCAGGGCTGTCAGGTCATCCAGGCGCCCCAGCATGGCGAGCGCGATCCCCTGTCGCAACACGACAGTCTGGTCGACCTCGCTCAACATGCCCTTGCCCGCTCGCGGAAGAAGGCCGTTCATGGTCACGACCAGATCCTCCCAGCGTCGCTGCCGCCACAGAAGTTCGCCGCGCAGCGCAGCGCTGTCCGCTACATCTTGCAGCAAGGCGACGGCGTCTCTTCCGCGTCCCGACAGAAACAACGCGATCGCCTCCATCTGATCGCGTTCCATGTTCATTTCCGGCGTGAACGCCGCCGCTTCGGTACGCCGAAGCATCGACACCGCCGCACCCGGTCGGCCGGACAGGATGAACAGCGAAGCGACGCGCACCGATAGCGGCCCGCGTGCGAGGTCGCCGGCGCGATTGAGCAGCTGGTAGTTCAGCAAAGCAGCGGCGCGATCGTAGAGCCCGGCGGCCTGCAGCCGGTCGACCAATCCCGTAACCAGGCGATCACCGTCATTGCCGGCGGGAAGCATGTCGCGATAATTCCACAGCAGCCCTGCAGCGCGATCCAGCGGCAGCCGCGAGGCCGGGCCGACCATGGCGGCAAAGCCGCTGCGGACTTCTTCGGCGAAGCCCGGCGGCTGATGGGATGCGCCGAAGTACCGAAGCAGGGTCGCTCCCTCGCTCAACGCGCCGGGGAAATCTCCCATCCGGCGCCGCCAGCGATAGCCGAGTTGCAGCGCGCCTTCCTCGACGGCGTCGCCATGCCAGCCGTAGCGCAACGTGGTGAGCTGACGCAGGCCGGCGGTGGCGCTTAGCGACCCGCCATTAACGCCCGCCTCGATCCGTGAAAGTCGTGCGGCCATGCGAAGCGGCGTGGGGCCATCCACCTCAGCGCGCTCGAACCGCAGCCTCGCCTCCGCCCCCCTGCCCAGCGCGGCCAGCGCTTTGCCACGAACGAGGTTTGCTGCAGGGTCGCGATCGGACAATGGCGTGAGCAAGGCGATCGATCGCCGCGGGTGGGATGCCGTGAGGGCATCCGCGATCGCGAGCAGGAACGGTGCCCGTCCCGCCGCATCGCGCGCCGCCAGCGCCGGTCCCGCGCAGGAGAACGATCTGAGCAGGGTATCGGCGGAGAACGCTTGTTCGTAGCCGACCGACGCTATTCCGGCCAGCGCCCGCGCCTGCCACGCACATCGCTCGGGATGCTTGCTGCCCGGCGCCAACAGCATCACAGCTTCGCTGCGGCGTCCCGCAAGGGTCATGGCCGCACCGCGGGCCACGCGAAATGGCTCGACGAGATCCAGGTCGGGTTCGTCAAGCCGCATCACGGCGAGCACGCCCAACGCCTCCTGACCCAGGTTTCGGCCGATCAGATTGCGAGCATAGGCCCAGCGGCCGGCTTGGCGATCACCCGCTCTGCTCAGAGCGCCCCATGCCTCCTTGTTCTCCAGCAGCGGCCACGCCGTCGCGCCGGCTGCCATGGGCCTCTGCGCCAGTCGCGGGGCGAACGGCGTGACGTCTGGGAGCCGTCCTCGCGAGTATCCAAGCGGCTGCTCCGCACGATCGACAGCCGTTCCCATGCCGGGCGACGACGCGAGAAGCGCCAGGACACCCGCAGCGCTCAGCGGCGAACGCATCATGCCACGATGCTCACGTTGAAGCCGAAAAGGGATGCCAGCCCGCCACCGATCGCCGCCGCGCAGATGAACAATATGATCAGACGTACCACGTGAATGGGTTTGTCCGGGCGCGACGGTGGAGCCGGATGATCCAGGATCAACCGATCGCTGCGCCTGCGTTGCTGTCCACGATCGTTCGGATCATAGGTCACGGGACGTACACGAGGGGGTTGGCTGTCACGACTCATCACCAGAACTCCGCATTTTCCTATAATACCTTATAGGACGACCCACGCGTGGGGTCGGCCGCTGACTGCGACATGGAGTTTGCGATGACGAAGAAGTTTGCGACGCTGGCAATGACGACGATGCTTATCGGCGCATCGGCACCGTCGCCGGGCGCGGGGACCGCGACGGAGGCCGCGCCGCAATTGCTCGTGATCGATCCGTTCGATCTCCCGATCGTCAGCGCTGATCGCGTCGATGGTCGTTTGATCGCGAACTTCAGTGTGCAACTGCGGGATGCCGGCGCGATGGATCGCGCTCGTGACGACCTGCCGCAAATTCGTGCGCGGTTGCTGTCGGCCGCGATGGACTTCAATCACCTCCACGGTTCGGCACTGACCCCGCCCGACGCCGAGTTGTTGAGCAAGAGCCTTAACCGGACCGAGACGCTGGACATGCCCGAAGTAGTGCGGGTTCTGATCGTCGAGTTGCGATCCTCTCCGATTTGATCAATCGAGCGGCCGCTGGCGGACCGGCGGCCGAGGCGGGGCGCTCGTCGTGGGCGAAGCCTCGTCGAGGCTGTTCGTCGTGCGCCCGGCAAGCCGCATGCTGAGCCGTGCGGCGGCCTGTGGCTCCATATACGTCATGATCCCGCCCATCGTACGGTTGCGCATCTTCCGCGCGACGAGCGTCCGGGTCTCCAGGTCGAGAGCGCCCATGATCGCTGCCGCCTTGGCGGGCTTCATCGACTGGTAGATGCGAGCCAGTTCATCGATCGGCGGGGTCGACGCCGGAATGCTCGCATCGGCCGGCTCCCGGCCGGCCGTCGGCAGTTCGGCGACATCGGGCGTGGCTTGTGCCGCCGCCAACCTGCGCTCGGCAGCTTTGATGCTCTGCTCACGCAAATCCATGGCCCGACTGCGACGGGCGAGCACCCGGTCGCGATCGGCCACGCCTTGCGCGATCGCTGCGCCGGGTTGGCCCTGCTTCGGATCCGGTCGGGCAAGGTCTACCGCCTGCCCCACGGCGGCGGCGCCGGCCAGCACGGTGGTCGCCAGCAGCAAGGGTACGCCGAATGTGGCGCGAAGCGATCTGCGCAAGAGGTGCATCATGCCGCCACTCCTACTTTCCGCGGTTCGTCGCGATCGACCGTCGAGGGTTCATGCGGGTCGGCGGCAGCGTGCGCCTCCGCAGGCGTCGCCGCAGCCGCAGCTGCGTTGACCGCCCCGGTGATGCGATCTGCAAGCGAATCCCCGACACCGATGATGATCGTCATCTCTTCACAAAGCGCGTCGAGTTCGCGACGCATTTTCAACGACTTCTCGATCATCGCGGCCTGCTCTTCGGACTCCGCCGCCAAACTTCGAAGAAGATCGTCCAGCACCCGGCGCGACGCAGCCGTCGACTGATCGATCGGTGCGATGATCTTGGCGAACTCCGATGGGCGCATCTGTCGTAACAGCCAGGTAAGCCGCGCACTCTGGAACATCACCCCGATGCACAGGACGATAAGTACCATGCTCGTGATCTGCGCAGTCGTCATGCCGGCTTCCCCTTGTTGATGGTATTTAACATTTGTACGGCGAGCAGCCCGGACCGACGCCCGATCTGCACCTTCCCCAAGGGAACGTTGTTACATGCCAGCATCAGCGGATCGTTGGGATCGCGATCCAGGCTGATGGTCTGACCGACCGTGAACGCCATATAATCCTGCACCCGCATCAATCGCTCGCCCAACACGGCCTCGACCTGAACTTCGCTTGCCAGAAGCTCGTTGGTCATATGACGCTCCCACCGCGGGTCGCGGCCCAGCTTGTCGCCGGCAAAGCGCTGCACGAGCTTGTCGCGAACCGGATCGATGGTGGCGAACGGCAACACGATGTCGAACCCGCCGCCGCGCCCTTCCATGTCGATGCGAAAGCTGGCGACCACCGCCATGTTGCTGGGTGCGGCGATCGCGGCAAAGCGCGGCATCGTCTCCACCCGCTCCAGCGTCATTTCGGCCGGCTCGATCACCGCGAACGACGCGGCGAAATCCGCAAGCGTCTGCTCGATCATCTTGCCGACCAGCATCGTCTCGATCGCGGTGAAGGAACGTCCCTCGATCGGTGCCGCGGTCACGCCGGGGCGGCCGCCGAGCAGCGAGTCCACCATGGCGTAGATCAGCCCGGAATCAACGGTCAGCGCACCGTAATTCTCCCATTCCGCGACGTGGAAGATACCGATCATCGTCGGCAGCGGCAGCCGGTCCATGAAGTCCCCGAACCGTCGCGTCCCGACGCTGACCAGATGCACGTCCAGCGCATCCGACGTCAGGTTGCGCAGGCTGGTCGCCAACGTCCGGACCATCCGCTCGCACACGACCTCCAGCATCGGCAGGCGCTCGTGATTGACGATGTGCGTTTCCAGAAGCGCCTTCAGCCCCGTGACGGGCGCTCGCGCCGGCTTCGTATCGAAGCCGAACATCGCATCGATACCGGCCTGATCGAAGGTCTCCGTCAGTTCGTCGGGCAACGACGCGGCATCGTTGGCACTCATTGCTCGATCAAGTCCTGTATCAGAATGTCGTCGACACCATCCGCTCCCAGCACGGCGTGAGCCCTGATCATCATTTCCTCCTTGATGCGGAATATCGCCGCCGATCCGTCGAGATCCTCGGGGCGCAATTCGCGTACGAACGACTGGAAACCGTCGATCAGCATCGGCATGCTTGCCTTTGCTTCCGCCGCAGCGGCATCATCGCTGGCGACCAGGACGAACCGCAGTTTCAGCAGGTGCGGGCGACCGTCCGCCCCGCGAACGTTGACCACCATCGCCGGCGCTTCGACGAAAACGCCTTTGCCACGGACAGACGCCGAGGATGTCGAGGCCGGCATCTGCCACCAGCGATACGTGCCGATCACCACCGCGACGAGCAGCAGCATCACCGTCGCGGCGATCAACCACACGCGACGTCCATCGGATGGTGACGCCTCCCTCTGTTGCGGCTCCGTCAGTATATCATCATCATCCAGCGGACTTAGCCGCCCCGTCATCACATCAGCGGAGTCGTAAACCACGTCGTCATCCTTCGCCGTTCAAGCGCTAGCTGATTTATAGCGGGTTGATCCTGCCCCATGCTCTTTTCGGCCTATTATAGATGACAGCAGGTGCTTGGCCGCCGGCGCAGCGCAATGGAGCATCCAGCATCATGAACGTCCGGTCATGAGTAACGACGTCGTCAGCTTTGTGCTGCTGAGTCACGAACAGGCCCTGCGACGTCGGATGGACATCGCCGCCAACAACATGGCCAACGTCAACACGATCGGCTTCAAGCGCGAACAGGCAGCGTTTCGCGAGGAAGTAGAACGCGTCCGCGATGCACCGGTGCCCGATGCACGCAACACGTCGTTCGTGCTCGATTACGGCGTCGTGCATGACAGTAGCCCCGGCGGTTTTCAGCCGACCGGCAATCCGTTGGACGTCATGATCGAAGGGCCGGGATATCTAAGCGTCGACGATGGCAGTGGCGGCACGGCCTATACACGGGCCGGCGCGCTGCATGTCCTCCCCGACGGCAAGCTCGGCACGACTGGCGGTCGGCCGGTCTTCGACGGGGCGGGGCGCGCGATCGACATCCCAGCCGATCAGGCGGCCGGGCTCGCCATCGCTTCCGACGGCACGGTCTCCACCAACACCGGCCCGCTCGGCCGGCTGGCTGTCACGGTGTTCGACGAGCTTCGCGTGTCCAGCCGCGGCGACGGCCTGTCGGACGGTGCCGGCGGTCGAATTCTGACGCCGCCGGAAACCCGGCTGAAAAGCCGCGGACTGGAAACGTCGAATGTCCGGCCGATCGTCGAAACCGCCGCGATGATCGAGATCCAGCGCGCCTACCAGTCGAGCATGGACATGTCCGCAAGCCTGGATGCCATGCGCAAGCAGGCGATCGGGCGACTGTCGCGGATCGACTGACTTCTTCGACATCCGATTTCATCATTTCAGAAAGGCAGCACCGATGCGCTCACTCTCCATCGCCGCGACCGGCATGTTGGCTCAGCAGACCAACGTCGACGTCATCGCCAACAACATCGCGAACATGAACACCACCGCGTTCAAGCGTCAGCGTGCCGAGTTCCAGGACCTGCTCTACCAGAAGGACTCACGTCCCGGCGCGACGACCAGCGCCGACGGCACCCGCGTACCCTCCGGTATCCAGATCGGCTCGGGCGTGCGAACGGCGGATATCTCGCGCATCGGCGAACAGGGACCGATCAGCACCACGGGCAACGATTATGACATGGCGATCGATGGTAAGGGCTTCTTCCGCATCGCGCTGCCCGGCGGCGATCTCGCCTACACCCGCGCCGGGTCGTTCCGGCTCTCGCCCGAGGGCATGTTGGTGACGACCGACGGCTACCCGGTCCAGCCGGAGATCACGATCCCGCGTGACGTGACCGACGTGCAGGTGTCGAAGACCGGGATGGTCCAGGTGAAAATGGCCGGCCAGACCGAAATGCAGGATGTCGGCCAACTCGATCTCGCCTTGTTCGTCAACGAGGGTGGTCTTGAGGCTATCGGCTCGAACCTGTTCATGGAGACCGACGCATCGGGCCAGCCCAATATCGCGAACCCCGGCCAGCCCGGCTATGGCATGCTTCAGCAACGATCCCTCGAGGCATCGAACGTCAATCCGGTGCAGGAAATCACCGCATTGATCAGCGCGCAGCGTGCCTATGAGATGAACAGCCGGACGGTGAAGACCGCCGACGAGATGCTCGCCACCACGTCGCAGCTTCGGTGATCGTCATGATGCTGGCCGCCAATGCCGCCGCGGCACTGCTTGCGGGTGTCATACCCGCAGGCAACGCCGCGCGCCCTGTCGCCGCAACGCCGGCCGTTTTCGTGCTGGCCCATCCGGTCGCCGCCGGAACGACGCTGAGCGTCGGCGATTTTCGTCTGCGCGAGGCAACCGATCCACCATCGGTCGCCGGCTCGGTGCTGCCGGCGGACGCCGCCGGTCAGCAGGCCACGCATCACCTGCCGACCGGGCGCGTGGTGCGCACCAGCGATATTCGCTCGCCACAGTTGATCCGCCGCGGGGATGCGGTTTCCATCACCTATCGGGCCGGCGGACTGTCGATCACCACGCCCGGGCAGGCGACGTCGGGCGCCGCGCACGGCCAGCCGATCCGGGTGCTCGCGCTCGCGACGCGGCGCACCGTCGACGCCGTCGTCGATGGTCCCCGGCGCGTCCGCATCATCAACGAACAGGAATAGCCGCATGTCGCACAGGTCGCAGTCCCCCGCCCTCGCCCTCGCCCTCGCACTGTCGGCACTCGCGCTCTCCGGCTGCGGAACCGCCGGTCGCCTGTCGGCGATCGGGAAGGCTCCCCGGATAAGCGACGCCGTGTCCCGCCCATCGCCTGATACGCAACCTTCGCTGGGCGGGCAGGCGATCGCAGGGCGTTACACCGGCGGGGTTGCGGCACAGCAGACACCGGGCGGCGCTTCGCTCTTCCGCACCGGCGCGGGCGCCTTCTTTCACGATCAGCGGGCCTCCAGCGTCGGCGACATCCTGACCGTCCGGATAAACATCGCCGACAATGCGGTGCTGGACAACAGTTCGACACGGTCGCGGCGCGGCAAGGAAAACCTCGGCCTGCCGGGCTTGCTCGGCCTGGAATCCAAGATCGGCAAGGTGTTACCCGGCAATCCGAACCCGGCCGGCCTGATCGCCACCGACAGCAATTCCGCCTCGGGCGGGGCGGGCAACACGTCGCGCAGCGAGCAGATCAACACCGCAATCGCCGCAGTTGTCGTCAACGTCCTGCCAAACGGCAACCTCTTCATCGAGGGACATCAGGAGGTCCGCGTCAATTTCGAGCTACGCGAGGTGGTCGTCCGCGGTATCGTACGTCCGCAGGACATCGCCCGCGACAACAGCATCCGCAGCAACCAGATCGCCGAAGCCCGCATCGGTTATGGCGGACGCGGGCAATTGACCGACATGCAGCAGCCCCGTCTGGGCCAACAGCTGCTCGACGTGATCCTGCCCTTCTAGACGACGTCAACGGAGCCTTACGCGCCCGGTTATGAGCGCGTTCGACGAAACGGCTTTGACGGTGTCGCCTGCAACCGTCGGCGCTAGGGTCGTTTCGGCGGTTGGAAAAACGATGGCGGGAATGCGGCTTGCCTTGCCCCGCCCGGACTACGAAGCTTGCCCTGGAAGCCACCGTCCGCGGTCAGGGGTATCTGCATCCCGTTGGTTTCCTCCAGCAGCTTGAAAAGCTTGGCGCTCAGTCGCCCGGCAAGCTCCTCGTGACCGGGTCTTGCCAGCAGATTGTCGTTCTCGTGCGGGTCGGCGGCGATGTCGTAAAGCTCGTCCAGATCCCAGATGCCGTGAAAGTGAATGTACTTGTAGCGGTCCTCGCGAAGGGCGTGGACGGTCGGCGTCTGGGGGAAGTTGCGCTCCCAATAATATTCGTAGACCAGCTCGTCGCGCCAGGGTGCCTTGGCATTGTGGGCCAAAGGCAGCATGTCGGCTCCGGCCATGTAGTCAGGTGCCTCCAGTCCGGCGGCCGCCAGCATCGTCGGTGCGATGTCGATGTTGGCGACAACCGCCTCGACAACACCGCCGGCAGGGAACAGCGAGGGACAGCGCGCGATCATCGGGATGCGCATCGATTCCTCGTACGCGGCACGCTTGTCGATCAGGCCATGTTCGCCGAACATAAAGCCATTGTCACCGAGATACAGGATGAGCGTGTCGTCGAGTTCGCCGCGCTTCTCCAGCAGATCCATGATCCGCGCCAGCCCCTCGTCCACGGCGAGAAGCGTTTCCATGTAGCGCTTGTAGTAATCGGCGATGTCGAGGCTGCCGTGGTAGGCGTAATCGACGCCGTGCCAGCTGTTGCGCTGGTTCTCCACCCACATCGGCCGGCCCGGCACTCCCGGCTTCATGTTGGCCGGATAGCGAAATGTCTCCTTGTCGTAGCGCCCCTTGTGACGATCCGCCGGGATGAACTCCGAATGCACCGCCTTGTGCGCCAGGTGCATCATCCAAGGCCGCCTGCCATCGCGCTGACCGATCCAGTCGAGCGCATAATCGGTCAGCTCGTCCGTGATGTAGCCCTTCTGCGGGACGTGGCGGCCGTCGACGTTCAGGCCGTCCTGGCTCGGCAGATACGTGCCCTGCCCCTTGAAGCTGACCCAATGGTCGAACCCGGGCTGCGGCCCGTCGCCTTCGTCCCCCATGTGCCATTTGCCGATGAAGGCGGTGTCGTAACCTGCCTGCTGCAGATATTGCGGATAGAAGATCAGTCCGGGCGGTATCGGATGGTTGTTGTCGACGACCTTGTGCTGATGGGCATAGAGGCCCGTAAAGATCGATGCACGGCTGGGCGAACACAGGGCCGTGGTCACGAACGCGTTGCAGAAATGCGTCCCCTCCCGCGCGAGCCGATCCAATGTCGGCGTGTCGCCAAAATCCTGCGCCTTCATGAACCCCATTGCGTCGTAGCGGTGATCGTCGGTCAGCACGACGAGGATGTTCTTCGGCTTGACGGCGGGCCGCCGCGCCAGCCGCAGGTTCTGCCTCGCCTTCGGCGTCGCCGGGGCGGCCTGCGCGGCGGCCCAGGAATACAGGCCGAACGCGCCGCCGCTTCCGGCCAGAAGTATGCCACGGCGATCGACGGTATCAGACATGAATCCTCCTTGTTCCGGCTGTCGTCCGCCACTGGCGGCACCGCCCTGTGATGTCGGTCTAGAAACTGAGGCGGACCCCACCGAAAACGCGGCGTCCGGCATCGAGGTAATTGGCGGGTAACCCGGTTGTATATCCGACGATTTCATCACGATCGAGCAGGTTAACCCCTTCGATCACGACCGAAACCTGCGAGGTTACCTTCAGGCTGACGCTGCCGTCCAGCGTGCCGAACGCCCGGTTCCGACGCCCCATCGCCGGCGACACGGCGGCCGCGGAGAGATAGTCGCTACGCCAGGAATACGACAATCGCGCGCCGACCAGCCCTTTTTCGTAATAGCCAATGACGTTGTAATTGTGCTTGGACGCGGCGGTGAGCTGGTTCGGATCGCTATTGTCGATATACGTATAGTTCAGTATCGTGCCAAACCCGTCGAGCGGTGCCGGTAACCAGGTGAACGCCTGCTGAAAGTATAGCTCGACCCCTTTCAGGTTGACGCCCGAACCGTTGACCAGCTGGCTGACCGTGAAGTCTGTCTGGATCGTGTTGGTGCCGGTGGTGCGAATATAGGACACTGGCAGGGACTGAATGCTGGTTTCCCGGCGGATCAGGCTTTCGAGATTCTTGTAGAACAACGATGCCCCGACAAGCGCGTCGCGATCGAAGTAATATTCAACCGTCGCGTCGATATTGTTCGCTCGGAAGGGATCCAGATAAGGATTGTTGCGGGTCACCGTCAGCGCGTTGCCGTTCGCCGTCGTCGTCGGCGATATGTCGCCGAGATTGGGGCGCGTGATCGTCCGCGATGCCGCCAGGCGGAATTGCAGCGCCTCGGTCGCTTCGTACTTGAGATTGACGCTGGGCAGATAGTCCCAATAGCTCCGTTTGACCGCCAGTGGCGCGGACGCCGGCACGCGGGTGATCATGCCCGTCTCCACCTCTACGGTGATACCGTTCAGGTCCGGGCTCACGCCAACGGTATTCTGGTCGGTGCGCACGGCGCGAAAGCCGATGTTGCCGGTCAGCTTGCCGAATGCGATGTCGCCGCGAGCGTAGAGGGCCAGCGTCTTCTCATCAACCTTCAGGATGCCGGTAGCGTCGTTGGTGTAGGTGCCCGCCGCGATCAGTTGCGCATCATCGAAGCCTGCGACGAACGACCGCGCATCGGACCCGAGCCACCGGGTCGGAAAGGCGGCATCCCCGGCATAGCTGCCGAGGAAGGAGCCGGCTCCCGGCGCGATCGGGATCATGAAGGGCGCGGCGCTGAACGATCCCGCGACTGGCCCCGCCGGAAGGCCGCCAAATAGTTGCGACACGCCGGCGGCCGAGATCGTGAGCGTCTTGTTGTCCTGGTACAACGAGCGATCGACGTATTTGCCGCCGACCCGGATGATGGTGAGACCGCGATCGCCAAAGTCGCGACGGATATCCACCTTGGCATCCCACATGCGATCGTTGGTGATACGGTTGAGTTCGCCGTTCAGGCTCAGCAGCCGGAAGTTTGCGGGATCGAGCTTGCGTGTGTCGAAGCCGTCCAGATAGGTGATGCCGGGGACCGCATCGCCGGGTCTCGCGACGATGCGCGCGGTGCCGTTGATACTGTCGGCGATGTTCAGCGTGTCGCGCCGCTGACGGGAGCGTTGCGCCGCTCCCTCCACCACGATCGTCCAGTCGTCCGCCTTGAATTTGCCGCCACCCACCAACGAGCGGATGTAGCCGTTGCGATCCTGATACCGGCCCCCGTTGCGCAGATCGAGATTGGCGACGGTGAAGTCCGTCGCGGTTTCGACCCCGTTGAGCATTTCGGTGGTGGAGGCCAGCACACCGGAGGCGTTGGCGAAATTCTGGTAATTTTCCTGACGGACTGCGCCTACATCGACCTTGGTGTAAAAGCCGTCGACATAGAGTTCGACTGCGTCGCTGGGACGGAACTGAACCGATGCCAGACCACTGACGCGGCGATTATCCTCGGTGAACATGTCGTGGATGATGAGCCCTGGTATGCGGACGAGTCGGCCAGGCGTTATGACACCGTCGCCGTTCAGGTCGTCGCTGCCGCCGCCCAGCGGCACGCCCTGGGCCTCGGTAACCGTGTTCCAGCCGGTTTCGATCTGGTGCGTCTGCGGTCGACGCTGCGTGTAGGACCCGCCTAGCGCTAGCCCGAGCCGATCGTCGAGGAAGCTGTCGGCGAACAACCCGGAGATGCGGGGCGACGTCTTGCCTGAATTGCTTTCATGCTCGCCCTGCGCAGAGACTGCCAGCACGCGCCGGCCGATATCCAGCGCGCGCGGCGTGCGGATGTTGACCGTTCCGGCCAGCCCGCCATCGTCCAGATCCGCGGTCGGGGACTTGTAGACCTCCAGCGTACGGACGAACTCCGATGGCAACGCCGAGAAGTCGAACGATCGTGAAAAGGTCGTGAACAGATCGTTGATGGCGTTCGGAACGCTTCGACCGTTCAAGGTCACCAGCGTGAACGTGTCGGGCAGGCCGCGAATGTTGACGCTGCGTCCCTCGCCGCGCGTGCGGTTGATCTGGACGCCTGAGATACGCTGCACGGATTCGGCGACATTGACGTCGGGGAAGCGCCCGATATCCTCGGCGCTGATGACATCCACGATGCTGTCGGCCTCGCGTTTCAGCTTCACCGCCCGCTCTATCCCGCTGCGGATGCCGGTAACGACGATATCACCACCGCCCTGATCCGTGTCGGGAACCGCCGCCTGCTCCGCTGATTCCAGCGCTCCGTTCGGCCCCGCGCCTCGACCAGCCGCGTGTACAGGCGACGGCAGACAGCCCACCAGCACAGCGATCGCATTGGCCCCGAAAAACCACCCGGCATTCACGTTCATTCCTAGCCCCCGATGTTCGATGCTTATTCCCATCGACGTACTCGGGATTGCGACAAAGCATTACTATAGCCGGGAAAAAGATCCGCTATGGCCGTTGGGCAGGCACCTGCGGCTCGCTCGTGATTGCGACGAGCACGCACGTTATCGCGTATCGGCCGTTTGCGTCCGACCCCACGAGGAGGAAACGATATGGCCGACGATCCGCGCACCAGTCACCCGACAAGCTTTCCCGATGAGCCGCAGCAGCCCCGCCCCGGCCTGACGACCGCGATGCGAACCAAGCCCGACCATGGCGAGGAAAGCTACGTCGGCAAGGGCCTGCTCAAGCGCAAGGTGGCGCTTATAACCGGCGGCGACTCCGGTATCGGCCGGGCAGTGGCGATCGCCTACGCCCGTGAAGGCGCAAGTGTCGCCATCTCCTATCTCCCCGACGAGCAGGCCGACGCCGAAGAGACACGGACCTGGGTCGAAAAGGCAGGACAAAGCTGCCTCTTGCTGCCGGGCGACCTCCGCGATCGGGAACATTGTGCAGCCCTCGTCGCGCGTACGATCACCGAACTTGGCCGCCTCGACATCCTTGTCAACAATGCCGCCGCCCAGACTATGAACGAGGGGCTGGACACCATCGACGACGACGAAATGCAGGAAGCGTTCGCCGCGAACGTCTTCGCCATGATCCGTCTTGCCAAGGCCGCCGCGCCCCACATGCAGCCCGGATCGGCGATCATCAACACGACCAGCGAGCAGGCCAAGGTCGCGGGCAGGAACATGATCGTCTATGCGGCCACCAAGGGAGCGATATCCAGCCTGACGGTAGGATTGTCCAACCTTCTGGCGAGCGATGGCCTTCGCGTGAACGCGGTGGCGCCCGGCCCGATCTGGACCCCGATCCAGCCGATCGCCAAGTCGCCGCACGAACTGGAGACACTCGGTCATAATACGCCGCTCGGGCGCGCCGGACAGCCAGGCGAGCTTGCCCCGGCCTATGTGCTGCTCGCGTCGGCGGAGGGCAGCTACATGTCCGGCAACGTCGTCGCGGTCACCGGCGGCGTTCCGATTTCCTGAGCCGGGATACCCTTCCTCGGCCGAATGCAGATCCGCCATCGGCCGAGGTCGGCGACCGATCGGTGCGACCGGCCTACGGCGATGCGACGGTCTGCCGAATCGGTCCTGGATCCCGCGTCCGTGCGCACCCCTCTTCCGTGTGCGTGCCGGGCGTCAAACCACGACGGCGTCGTTGCCGCAGCGACGATCCGATCCTTCCGACTGCCAGCGTGCGACGCCGCATTGTCGAGCACCGCCATGTCAGCGGCGACCGTTTCGCAGATCGGAACGACACCGCGCTGCGTTCGTCATGCTTCCATCGTCCCCATCGAGGCAGCAAACGTGGCGAGTAACAGGACAGCGAAGCGCGTCGTCATCACCGGAGCGTCGAGCGGCATCGGCGCCGCCACTGCCGTCAGGTTCGCGAAGGACGGCGCTCACCTCGTGCTCGCCGCACGCGGGCGGGCGTCACTCGACGACATCGCCGGGCGATGCCGTGCGGTCGGAGGCGAAGTACATGTGCGGACCATCGACGTGACCGACGCCGCCGCGGTGGCGCAACTAGCGGCGGAGGCGCGCGCTCTTCTTGGCGGGATCGACGTCTGGTTCAGCAACGTCGGGGTCGGGGTCGTCGGCCGGTACGAGGACGTGCCGATCGCCGACCATGCGCAGGTCGTCGCCGCCAACCTGCTGGGCCACATGAACGATGCGCACGCGGTTCTGCCGATCTTCCTCGCGCAGAACCACGGTACCTTCATCAACATGATCTCGGTCGGTGGTTTCGTCGCGACGCCCTATGCGGCGGCCTATGCCGCCAGCAAGTTCGGGCTGCGCGGCTTCAGCGAGGCGCTGCGCGGCGAGCTGTCGAAGCATCCGCGCATTCACGTCTGCGACGTTTACCCAACCTTCGTTGATACGCCCGGCATCGACCATGCCGCCAACTACACGGGCGCGAAGCTGTCGTTGCCCCCCGGCTCGCTTGCTCCGGAAACGGTGGCGAAGGCAGTCGTCCGGCTGGCGGATCATCCCCGCAACACCACCGCAGTCGGCGCTCCCGCCATCGCGCTGAAGCTCACCCAATTCCTCGCGCCCAACCTTTCCGCCGCCATGATGAACGGATTCATGGACAGCTGGAGCGACAGAGCCGAGCCCGGCTACGACGGCAGCGGCGCGCTGTTCGATCCGCCAGCCACTTCAAGCAGCATTGAGGGCGGCCGACGCAACCCCGAGCGGCGACGCAAGGCTGCGGCCTTGAGCGCTGCCGCCGCCGTCGCGCTGGTCACCCTGGGTGCGCTTCGGTGGCGGCGCAAGTAACCGAGCCGCTGACGACGCCTGATGGGCGCTACATCGTCGTGCGCGGGAGATTATGGCGCAAGAGCAACCCGTCGCTGACACCGCAGGCGCGGCAAATGCTGGTTGACGATCTGATGGCGGCGCGACGTGCGGTGCAGATGGCGCTGCGGAGTGGCGAGCAAACGCCCCTTCGGCAGGCGCGCGCGCGGGTGAACGCAGCCAAGGTCGGCCTGGGCGAGCGTGGCCCGGTATGGTGGACCGACGACGTGCCGGATCTGAACCGCCGGATGGCGCGGAACACCTGCTACGCAAGCTGGTACGCGAAGGTGATGCAGCACACGCCTGGCGAAGCGAACGAGGAAGGCGAGCTCTGACGGAACCTGCGCGAAGTTGCCCTGCCCGATCCCGTTTCCCGGCATACGCCAACGCTGTATGGAAGATCCCGCGTGGGTCTGAGAGGCATGAAGCGCTTCTTCGCGGAGCGACGGGCGCAGCTTGGCCGCGGACGTGGTCACTTCGCCCTTGCCGGCAAGACCAGACCGCCCTCCCCCTCAAGCGATCCCCATCATTTTTCATTAAGCTTCAGGGCATCGCGGATGATGTAGTGGAGGTCGGTCTGATCGAGCAGACCGCTGACGGCGACGGCACCCGGACCGAACGCGGCGATCCGCAATTGCGTACCTGTATGCCCTTGCGACCCCTGCTCGGCCGTGCCGTAGTTGATCGTCATGATCCCGCCTTCGCGCGTGTTCAGCGCCGCCGTGAGACCGGGAGCACGGGTGCCGTTGCCGACGATCTGGCTAGTATGGGCGTGGTCCGCAGTAACGATCACGAGAGTGTGTCGGTCGGCCTTGGCGAAGGCGAGCGCCTCCTGAACCGCCTCGTCAAGGTCCACGGTTTCACCGATCTGACCGCAAGGGTTGGCGGCATGGTCCTCCTTGTCGATCGACGCGCCTTCCACCTGCAGGAAGAAGCCCTTCGATCGGCCCTTTAGCAATGCGATCGCCTTTCGCGTCATCACCGCCAGCGTCGGCACGTCGGGGCCACGCGCGCCGTTCGGCTGACAAGTGATCGCCGGTTTGTCGATGTTGCCGTGCAGGCTCGCGCGTGGCCCGATCCAGCGAACGGGCATGTTCCCGTCGGCGAACAGGCCGATCAGCGGCTGCCGGGCATCGGCGACGGCCACGGCCTCCAGATCCGCAGCGTTGCGCACGATATGGAAGCCGCGCGCTTCGGCCTGCTTCAACAACGTCTGCCCCTTGTACGTGCCGGCGGTTGCGCGTTCGGCGAAGCTCGCCGCGCCGCCGCCCAACACCACGTCGGCGCGGACGTCGAGCAACTGCTCGGTAATCGACCCGGCTCCGCCATTCTCCCGCGCATTCTGCGGACAGGTTTTACTCGTTTCCGCAGGCGCGAAGCATTGCCGCTGCACGACATGCGCAAGCTGCGCGCCCGGCGTCGCGTCCTGCATCGCGGCGGTGGTGATGTCGCCGGTCGCGAGCCCGTTGGCCTTCGCGCGCTCGATCAACGTGCGATGCGGCTTCGCGAATATATCGACCCCAATCGCGCCGTTGTAGCTTTTCACGCCGGACGCCCAGGCGGTGGCAGACGCTGCGCTATCGGTGACGTAGTTCGGCTTGCCCGTCACGCGATCGAGCGAGTAATGCGTGTACTGACCGGTAAAGGGCAACGCATCGATGCCTTTGAAATACCCCCCGGCGCCTTCGGCATAGTTGCGCGCTATGGTGATTTCGGAGTCGCCCATGCCATCGCCGATCAGCAGGATGACGTTGCGTATCTCTCCCGTCGCTTGAAGCGCACGATACGTCGCGCGCATGTCGCCGGCTAGCCGTCTTGCGCCGCCGGGCTGGCGCACATCGCCGCGCGCGGCCCGCGCGAGATCGGGTATCGCCCGTTGGGCCAGCACGGGCTGCGAAACTCCGGCGAGCAGCAGGGCAAGAGCGAGACGCGAGATCATGAGGACGCTCCACAGGTTTGATAGGCAGCGCAAATTGGTCAGGCAGCCCTTGCCACGGCCGGACACGCGCATGCCGCACATCGAGATATTCGGGCCGAGGACACTCCGCCTGACTTCCCTCGCGCCTGCCGCGGCACATCGTTCAACAGGCGCGAGGCCTCATATTCACGTTAGAACCCGGTGCCGAACATCTATCTTATAGCCCGTCCAGACCCGACCATCCTTGCAGCCTCCATGACCGGTTGTTGTTACGGGCATGTTACCCGCGGAAGTCTGCGCGGCAAAGGCGTGGCGGCCGAGACGCTACCTACCGACGACGGTGAGCCACCATGGCTGGCTGCGCGCAAGCGCGGGGCGAATGCCATCGGGCCTCCCGTCGGCTTCTCTTCGCTCCGCTGACGCCCGACGACGAGCGGAGATGACCAACGGCCAGTCAACCGTCGCGGGACAGCGGCGTTCGACGAATTGTCACCCTGATCGGCCTGATAAACCCAAGCTATCAGACTAATCCATGATTGTGACATAATTAACTACTGGTTCGCTAGGCGTCACCAACCAATAGAATGTAGGTGAGATAGTGCCCAAGTCGCTGATTATACACGCCGGACGCGCCGGACTGCTCGCTGGCGTTGCGTTACCATCGGCTGCCATTGCGCAGCAGGTCGACAAGCCCACCGCTTGGCAGGCCAGTCGGACGGTGAACGATAGCGATAGTGTTACCACCGGTGTGGCCAAAGGCCGCGACAGACTGGACAGCGCCACATCGACCAGCATCACCAAGGAAAACGAGATCAGCAAGCTGGCGCCAAGATCGCTGGCCGACCTTTTCCGCAACATCCCCGGCATCCGCGTCGAAGCTGCTGCCGGGGAAGGTGGCAACGGCTACACCGTTCGGGGTTTGCCGCTTGTGGCGGACGGCGCGAAGTTCGTCCAGATCCAGGAAGACGGCCTGCCGGTCATGGAATTCGGCGACCTCTTCGAAGCACAGGCCGACCATTTCATCCGCGCCGACTTCAACGTGGGTCAGGTCGAGTCGATCCGTGGCGGCTCGGCATCGACCTTCGCGTCGAACGGACCAGGCGGGGTCATCAACCTGATCTCGAAAACCGGTGAGGTCGAGGGCGGATCGATGCAGGCCTCGACGGGGATCGGCTATGACAGCGCGCGTGTCGATTTCGATTATGGCGGCCATCTGAGCGATCGCTGGCGCTTCCACATCGGCGGCTTCTACCGTTCAGGCGAAGGCCCGCGGAGCACCGGCTTCACCACATTCCGTGGCGGCCAGATCAAATTCAATGTCACGCGCGAGTTCGACGGAGGGCACATTCGTCTGTACGGCAAGCTGCTCGACGATCATTCGCCGCTGCTGGCGCAATATCCGGTGAGCGTGACAGGCACAAACCAGGACCCGAAGTTTTCGAATGTCGCCGGCTTTCCGCTGGTGAACAATACATTGCTGTCATCTTACATCACCACCAACGTCGGCCTTCAGCCGGATGGCCAGGCCAAGACCCAGCGTTATCGCGACGGCATCCACGCCAAAGCGAAGAGCGGCGGCGGAGAGGTGCAGTTTCATTTGGCCGACTGGACGATTACGGAGCGGTTCCGCTATTCGCAAATGAGCATTGTCGGCTCGTCGCTGTTTCCCGTATTCGCCGGCAAGCCAGACCAGCTGGGGACTGCGATCGGCGTTCCCGACGCCACCTTCAGCTATGCCGGCGGACCGTTGAGCGGTCAGGCATTCAACCCTGCGCGCGGATCGGGGCTGCTGGCGCTGAGCCTCGGCGACAACACCAACACGCCGGACGTCGACAACCTGACGAACGATCTGCGCGCCAGCCGCGTCTGGAAGACAGGCGCCGGCGATCTGACGACTACGTTGGGCATCTACAAAGCCCGGCAGGATTACCAGCAAAGCTTTATCCTCAGCGCCTTCGTTCAGGACGTGCAGCCAGACGGGCGATCGTCGATCCTCGATATCACAAGGGATGGTGGCCGCGTACCGGTCACGCAGGGTGGCTACCTTCTTTTCACGGCACCGGGCAGCACGGCTTCGATCCGTTCGGTGGACGTGGCTTATGATGTCACTGCGCCTTACGGTTCTTTCAACCTGCAGCATGGTCGCGTGGCGATCGGTGGATCGCTGCGGTACGACTTCAACCGCGTCTCCGGCGATCTCACCCCCAGCCAGTTCGGTTGCTTCGACTTCAACCGCGATGGGGTCACGTCGGCGGGCAGCGCGGAATGCCAGACTGCGGTGTTCTCATCCGGAGCGCCGAGGCCGATCGACTACGATCACGGCTACCTGTCTTATTCGACCGGCATCAACGTCCGCCTGTCTGATCCACTCGCGATCTTCGGCCGATATAGCCGCGGCGGCCGCGCGGCAGGCGACGCGCTGCTCGCATCGCCGGCAATCAGTCCTCAGGACGGCAGCCTCGTCGACAAATCCGTCGGCAATGACTCGGTCCGTCAGGCCGAAATCGGTGTGAAGTTCCGCCGGGACGGCCTGACGCTGAACGTGACGGCATTCCATGCGAAGACGCGTGAAACCACGGGCCAGGTCAATCTCGACGAGAATGGCAACAGCCGCGTCGCCGTCCTTTCACGCGGCTCGCGCGCATACGGGGCTGAGCTTGAAGGCAGTCTGCGCCGCGGCCCGTTCAGAGTAACCGCGAGCGGCACCATGGTCGATGCCGAGATTACGGCAGCGGAAGATCCCGCGCTGGTCGGTAACACGCCGCGCCACCAGCCTGCCCTGATCTATCAGTTGACGCCGCAGTACGACGCAGACGCCTTCACGATCGGTGCCAATGTCGTAGGTGTGACAGGGAGCTATGCGCAGGACTTGAACCAGCTGCGCTTACCCGCTTACACCACCGTCGGCGTGTTCGTGCAAGTCCGCCCCATCGAGCGCCTGGAGCTGAGCGTCAACGCCACCAACGTCCTCAACACGATGGCTATCACTGAGACCTTGGAAGCGTCGATCCCCGCGAACAACATAGCATTGGCCCGCACTCTCTACGGTCGGATGGTTTCCGCATCTGCTCGCTTCTTCTTCTAAGCGGCAATGAACCTGCGTCACCTCTTTTGCTTCCGATAAACTCGTTTAGAGTTTTGTTGTCGAGTGTGAATATTGGATTAATGAATTGCCTTCCCACACGGGACGCAGTTGACGCTTAATTCGGGCGAGCGGAAGTTCTCCTGATCGACCAACTCCGCATACTCAAGAAATCTCCGCCCGGCAGCGCGTTCACAAACGTTCTGCCGGGCACAAATCTATTATGCGGCGAAACCCTCGAGAAACCTGCCGGCCATGAGCGACGCAGACTTTTTTACTTTACCGGGCGCAGAACGACTTCCGCAAAGCAATTCTGAACGATCCGAGCGACTTACTTTCGAACGGAGCGTCATAAGAGTCGCCTTGGCCCGCGGTTCATGCAGACTGCAAGAAACGATCCCGGACGGTTGGTCTCGGCCGGGACCGCCGGACGCGCGCAACGCTGGCAGGCGGACGTCATCCGCGCGCGCCGGCATCTGTGGTCATAATCGACGCTGCTACGAAGATCATGACGACCGGAGCGATACGGGGCATGGCGGCGGCGCCCGGCCATGTCGCGTATCGCTCCGCTCGCGACGACGCCGCCCGATCCGGGCGACGCCATCATAGCGGAATCGGCCAGCGGCCGACCGGGGCGTTCAGCCCCGTTGTTCGTCGGTCACCCAGACGCGCAGCGTTTGCGGCGGCGCTTCGGCGACAACGGCGGTCGCGACCAGTTGCGCGCCGCCGGGCGCGTAGCTGACCGATCCGTCGGCGATCGGGAACTCGCGAACCGGATCGCTGCTGCGATTGCCGCGCTGGTAATAGGGGATCGCGCGCATCGGACTGCCATCCTGCCAGGTGCCTTCCAGCGCCACCGTGCCGCCGAGCAGGTCGGGCTGCCACATCGGCTTCGGCATCGCCGTGGTCACGCGTTCGAGGTTCGCCTGATCGACGGCCTCGAACGCATAGACGAGCGGCCCGTACCGGAACGCCTGCTGCCCGCGGGTGGCGGCTACCTTGTCGCTTGCACGGATGCGCTGCACCTTCATCGGCACCGCGAAGGCAATTCGGTCACCAGCCTTCCACGTCCGACGGATCACCGCATAGCCATTCTCGATCGAGGCGGCGACCGGCTGACCGTTGACCGTCAACTGCTCCAGCCCGCTGACCGCCGGGGTGGCGGCATAAAGCGCGCTGGTCGCGCGATCCGGCACGCGCACGTGCACCGCGAAGGCGCGCGTTTCCGCCGGATTGACCGTGATCGCGACCCCGCCCTTCCACGGGTAATCCGTTTCCTGCACCATTTCGACCGGGGTGCCCGCGACATCGCCGACCTGGATACGGCTGCCGATAAACAGATTCACGAACAAGGCGCCGGGTGCCTTGGCGTAGGTCCAGGTCGGCGCCATCAGCAGCGTGCGCGGGATGTTGCCAACGCAGCACGGGCACGAATGCCACTTCGCACGTTCGGTGCCGTCCAGCGGGTTGGTGTAGCAGAAGCTCTTGCCGTCATCGCCCACCGATCCCAGCAGGGCGTTGTACATCGTCTCCTCGTACAGATCCGCGAACTTGGCGTCGTGATAGGCCAGGTTCATCTTGTACTGGAAGAAGATCAGCCCGCAGCTTGAGCAGGACTCGCAATAGGCGTCATGCTTCAGCGCATAGTCCACGCCGAAACCCTCTGCGGTATCGCCGCTACCGACACCGCCAGTGACGTAGTATTTGCGATTGACCATATTGTCCCACAGCGAAACCACAGCGCTCTGGTAGTCGACGTCGCCCGTTTCCGCGGCGATGTCCGCCATGCCGGAGTAGAAATACACGGCGCGGACGGCATGGCCGACGGCTTCGTACTGGCGGATCGGCGGTACGTGGCTCTGGTCGTATTCGGAGCCGCCCTCACGCGAATCGAGGAGGAAGCGGGCGAGGCCGATATAGCCGTCACCTCGACCGCCGCCTTCGACGTCGTTGACGAACCGGCCGAAGCGGACGAGCGCCTGTTCCATTTCCTGGTGGCCGTCGAACCACGCCTGCTTGCCCGGCCCGATGTGCGACACCCAGCAATCCGCGAGCTTCTTTGCCGCATTGTACAGGCGCAAATCCTTGCCGCCGGTCAGCGTGTGGTGATTGATGGCGGATTCGATGAAGTAGCCGGCGACATAACCTTCATGGTCGCCGCGATGTTCGGGCGACCAGCGCGCCGGCCATTTCGCGCGATCGGCCAGAGTGTAGGCGGTGTGCAGATAGCCGTCCGGTTCCTGCGCGGCGAGGATGATCGGGATCCAGCGCTCCAGCGTGGCGCGCATCGCGGTTTGCGCCGCGATCATCTCCGCATCGCCCGCCGCATCCACCATCAGCGCAAGGCACATCGATTCCACCGTCTGGTGGACCCAGGCGTTGGAGAAGACGAAGCCCTTGTGCGCGGCGTGCGGCTCACCCCGCAACGCCTTGGCCGCTTCCAAGAAATTGTCGATCCCGCCTTGCCCCGTCGCCAGATCGGTCCGCTCGCAATAGTTCACGCAATGCGGAATCCAGCCGACGATCAGCGACTTGATACGGGCGCTCCACATCGGATTGTCGACCGACCACGGCGTCGTATAGACCACATCCAGCCGCTTGGCCGGCGGTGGGGCCACCGCGCGGACATGCAGGGTGGAAGCGGACGTCAGGTCGCCGGCGTTGCCCGCCAGCTTCAGCACGTAATCGCCCGCCTGCGAGAAGCGCGCCGCCGTCTGCGCCGCGGCCGGGTTGGCAAAGCTCACCTCGCCCGGCCCACTCACCTTGCTCCAGCGCAGCGCGTCGCCATTGCCGCGGCGCACCCAGCGCGCATCGGCGGCGAGATAGGTACGCCCGCCGACGATCACGCTACGGTCGACTCCCGCGGCGATGGCGGGCGCGAGGGTCGGCAATGCGCCCGCGCTCAGCACCCGCCACCGCAGCACACCGACGGACTTGCCGGCAACCGGCTCCACTTCCAGCCGCAGCCGCTCCGTGCTGACCGGTGCGAATTCGAAGACATCGTACACGTCCTTGCCCAGCGTCGGCGGGCGACGCAGCGCGACGGGAACGAAGCGGCTGCCATCCCAGCGCGACAATTGCGCGCGCTTCGGCAGCGCCACCTCGCTGCCATCGACCGCCCAATAGACCTCGATGCGCGTGGTCGTGACCGGCGCGGTCCAGCCAAGGTCGATCCATTGCGTGTCGCGATGCGGCCAGCCGCTCCACATGCCGCGCGCCGTATCGGTCGACGCTGCCGGGGCGGCGGTATCGAACAGCTTGAGCAGACGCAGATCCTCACCGGTGGTCGACGCCGTCGGAACCGCAGCCGGTGCCAGATCGACGGCGGCCACCGCCGCGGTCAAGCGACCGGCCGGCAGCAGGATTCCCGCGCCCAGCGTCGCGCTGCCCAGCAGCATGCGACGGCGATCCACACTGAAGGTCGCGGATCGCTCATGAACCGCGGGGTGGTTACAGCAAGGTTCGTATCGCGCGTCGGTCATGTCGTTCTCTCCCGCCGGATGTCCGGCCTGTTCTTGTTTTCGTGATCGTTGGTTGCGATCGGCTGCCCCGTGCAGGGCTGCGACCGTCACTCCATTGCCTGCCTCGTGTCTTCGAGCGCCTGATCGACCAGCGCGCGCATCGCCGCGGCCGCCGCCACGGCATCCTGCGCGACGATCGCATCGAAGACGCGGCGATGGCCCGGGATGGGATCGCGCGGCAGCGCGCGCGAACGTTGCTTGAACTGCGTCGTCATCGTCACCGCGGTGCCGATGCTGCTCGACAGGACCGTCAGATAATCGTTGCCGGTGGCGCGAAGGATCGCGTCGTGGAAGGCGCAATCGGCCGCCTGCCCGGCGGCATGGTCCAGCCCGTGCCGCGCCATCGCGGCCAGCGCATCGCGGATCGCCTTGATATCGGTGCGGCTGCGACGTTCAGCGGCAATCGCAGCCGCTTGCGGCTCCACCATCGCGCGCAGTTCGAACAGGCTGCGCACGACCGTCATGTCCGGTTGCCCCGAGAAGGTCCACACCAGCACATCGGGATCGAGCATGTTCCAGCGATGCCGCGGCAGCACCGTCGTGCCCGCGCGTGGCCGGCTTTCGATCAGACCCTTGGCCGCAAGCGTGCGGATCGCCTCGCGATAGGCGGTGCGGGAGACCTGCAACGCATCCGCCCCCTCCGTCTCGCTGGGCAGGACGTCACCGGGCCCGTGTTCGCCGGATAGGATCGCGGTGCCCAGACGATAGGCGATCGCGCCCCGCAGCCGCCGCCCCGAACCGCGCGCCTCCGGCTCAGCCGAATGGTCCGCCTCGCTCCCGCTCGCCCGCGCGCGCGCAGACGCGCCGGTCGGCTCGCCATCCGGTTGGATCATGTCCGCCCGTTCCGTTTGGCGTGACGCGCCCGCGCGGTCGCGAGATCGCGCATTATGGCGGCACGCTGATCGGTGAAGCTATCGTCGACGAACGTGATGGTCGGGATCTGCCGCTGATCGATCGTGACCGGCCGATAGGTGTTGAACCCGTATTCGTGGACGCCGGTCGATCCGTGTCCCGGGGCTGGCCAGCTCAGATGATTGAAGGACGCGACCTTGTCGTCGCTCGCCTGCGGGTAGAGGGAATAACGTGGCACATGGTTCATCGGGATGAACCCCATCTGCGCATCATATTGCATCTCTGCAACCACGCCCACGCCAGGATGGCGCTGCGCCAGTTCCGAAACCATCGTGCGGGTGCCGACCATCATGTCGCCCTGCGTGTTGTTTTCCCAGAGGCCGCAGATATCGAGGAAATACGCGTCGGCGCCGGTGCGGTCGAGCATGTCGGCGATCCGACCGGTCAGGTGGCGCCGCCAGCTGTCGACCCCCAGGTTCATGAAGACCATCGACCCGTCGCCCTTCCGGTCGCCGTCCCAGTCGACATAATTCGCCGGGAATTGCGAGCCGTACACGTCGAGCAGCCGCGCGTCGGCGACAGGTGCGAAGGCCGGCGACGCAGGGTTGGCGACGTTAGAGCCGAACATCAGCGCGACGCGGAAGCCGAGCTTGCGTGCCTCGCGGATCAGCCGGGTCAGGCCAGCGTCGCCGCCCGGGCGCGATCCGGGCGTGAACGCCGGATAGTCCCAGTAATAGCGCGCATCCCAACCCGGCAGGAACACCATGACGGACGCCGGATCGATCTGACGCGCGATCCAGCGCAGGATCTCGAGCTGTCGCGCGAAATCGTTGAAAACGTAACCGGTCCAATGCTCGCCATGCAGCGCGACAACACAGGCGAGTTGCTTCATCCACGCCGGTGCATCCTGGCGCGTGGCGAAGTCCGGGATGCTCCAGTTCTTTTCGACCGTGGCGAAATGCCGTCGTGCCGCCGCGGTGATGTCGGCATCCGCCGCGATCCGCCAGCGGCACGTCTCCACGGCGTTTCGGCGATCCCACCCCGCCTGTTCGGAAAGCAATTCGGTCTTGAACCCATCCGGACCGGGCAGGAAGGCAAAGCGCGCCGGGCGAACTTCCGTCTGGAGCGCGGAAATGCCCCAGACCTTGCCCGCCTTGCCCTCGACCGCCATGAACGGAGTCGCCATGCCGCCCGTCAGCATGGGATATTCGTAGACGCGCTCGTTCTCGCCGATGTCGTCCCAATGTTCGGCGGCCATCGACAACCGTCCGCGCGGCAACCCGCGCACCACGGTCTTCACCGCCTTGATCGGGACATCCATCTGCGCGGTGACCGCCCATTCGATCGCGCCGTCGCCGCCGCGGGTCATCGTCGCGACAAGGCGACCCGGTCGGCGCTGCTGTCCACCGGCCCAGGTCAGGCCACTGGCCGTCAGCCGCAGCGTGCCTTCCCCGCGCTCCACGCTCACCAGCGCGGGATCGATGCCGTAATTGTTTTCGAAGGTGATGATCTCGAACCCGAATATCAGCCCGGCGAAGTCGATCGACGGTTCGGGATTGGCGAAGCTGAACTTCATCACGCCCCCGCCGCGCGGCGGAGTGTTGATGCCGTCGATCGAAGTGAGGAGCCGTAGGCCGGCGGGATTGGCCGTGGCGGTGCGTTGCGTGGCGGCTGCCGGCACCGTGGCGAGCGATGTCGCCGCGGCGCCGATCAGGAGCGTTCGGCGGGAAAAGGCCGTGTCGTCGATCATCCTCAACTCCGATGTTCGTATAGTAGTGCCGCCCCGGCCGGGTGGCCGGGGCGGCTACGGTCGTCAGATGCCGCCGCCCAGCTTGATCTGGAAGCCGGCCAGGATGCGGCGATTTTCCAGCGCGTTCTGCGCGAAGAAGCGGTCATCCTGGAAAGCGCGCCGGATCAGCGACTGGGTGAGGTTCACCCCGCTGACGATCAGGTTCACGCGCGGCGACACTTCGTAGATCAGGTTCGCGTCGAGCTGCCCGAACGGGGTGCGGTAATCAGGCCGGCCCCGCGGATCGTTGCTGGTCGCCTCCAGCAGGCGGCTGCGCCACACCCAATTGACGTTCGCGCTGATCCCGAACTTCCGGTAGAAGCCCGACAGCTGGTAGTTGTGGCGCGTGATCTGCTCGTACGGCACGACATAGCCGGCGGCGTTGGGCGTACGGCTACCCTCGACATAGGTGTAGCTGCCCTGCACACCCAGACCCGACAGCGCGCCCGGAAGGAAGGCGAAGTTCTGTCGGTAACCGACCTCGGCACCCGCGACGTAACCGTTGCTGGCATTGGTCGGCCGGGTGATCTGGAACCCGGACACCGCCGCCGCGGTCGTTTCGTTGCGGATGAAGCCGGCGACGTCCTTGTAGAAGGACGCGACGTAGACGCTGTTATCCTTGCCGAAGTAATATTCCAGCGAGGCGTCGAGCTGATCGGCGCGCAGCGGCTTGAGCGCCGGGTTGCCCGACGACCCGATCCGGTCCTGGAAGTTGAGCACCGTGACCGGCGCCAGCTGACCGAAGCCCGGACGGGTGAGCTGCTTGGAATAGCTCAGCCGCAGGAACAGGTCGTCCGCCAGCGTCAGGCGCATATTGGCGCTTGGCAGGACGTCGACGTACTTGCTGCCGTTCGTATCCGGCGTCAGCACGGTGGTGGTCACCCCGCCGACGGTGGTCCGGTTCGCGGTCGTGCCCGTCAGCGCGTAATCGGTCTGCGTTACGCGGACGCCGACATTGCCATCGACGGGAATGCCCAGGATCGGCACCGCGAAGCTGGCCATGCCGTAGGCCGAGATGACCTTTTCCGCGCCGTCATAGGCCGATGCGGGATCCTCGGGAACCGCACCCGAGGTGCCGAACAGCTGACGGGTCGAACCGATGTAGGTCGACAGCGTGCGCTTGTCGAAGCTCGCCCACTGGCGCTGGGTGACCGGCGTGCCCTCGTACAGGTTGTTGTCGGTCTGCACGATAATGCCGCTCGCCGGCACGCTGCTGACGACCGCATTCGCGGCCAGAGCACCGCCACGCGCGCCACCGCTGTGTTCGATCTTGCGGTGATCGTACCGGACGCCGAACTGGACCGAGCGCAACGTACCCCCGAAATCATAGGTCGCGTCGAGCCGCAGCGCGAGGTCGTCGCTCTTGTCGCGGTTGAAATACTCGCTGAAGTTGCTGAACGCATAGGCGGCCGGGTTGGTCTGATCGACGCCGCCGACGTTGAACGACGGATACAGCACGTCGGCATTGTAGGCGACCGTGGGCGCGGTGGTGCGCATGCCGATGCCGCCGCCCGGCGCATTGTTGGTCGAACGCGTATAGGCCGCGTCGAAGCTGATGGTCGCCTGGTCCTTCTTGTAGGTGGCGTTGTACGCCGCCTGCAACGCGTCCAGCTTGCCACCGAACACGTCCAGCCCGGATTCGAGCGGCACGTCGCGGTAGTTGCCGGAACGGAAGGCGTTGCTGTTCGGATGAACCGCAAACGCGCCGGTCGGCGTGCCCTTCTGCAGATCGACGCTCAGGTTCTTCAACCCGCCCAGGTTGCTCGTGCTGTTGTAAAGCACGTCGACGACCATCTCGAGCTCCGGGCTCGGCCGGTACTGCAAGGAGCCGTAGCCGGTCGACAGTTCCTTGTCGTTGAAGAAGTAACGCTTGTAGACCGCGGTCGGCGCATCGACGTTCGTGCCGCCGGCGTTGGTCTGCAACGCATTGCCGTTGGTGGTGAGCAGGTCGAGCGCGTTGCGCTGACGCTGGAAGCTGCCGCCGATCAGGATGCCGACGTCGCCGATGCCGGTTTCCCAGCGATTGGAGAGATACCCCGAGGCGATCGGATCGATCTTGTCATCAAGGTTCGTGTGGACGCCCTTCAGCGTGAACGCGCCCGCAAAACCGTCGAAATCGAACGGGCGACGGGTGCGGAAATCGATGATGCCGCCGATGCCGCCCTCGATCTGGTCGGCGGTCGGCGTCTTGTAGACGGCCAGGCCCGACACAAGGTCGCCAGGCAACGTGGCGACGTCGAAGTTGCGCCCGATGCCGCTCGGGAAGTTGCGACCGTTCAGACGGTTCTCGGTCTGGCTGAGGCCGCGAATCGACACGATGCCGCCGCCACCGCCCTGCGACACCTGAAGCCCCGGCACGCGCCGGACGATATCGATCAGGATGGTGTCCGGGATGTTGCGCAGATCGCTGGTCGTCAGCACGCTGACCGACTGCGGCGCATCACGCTTGATCTGGCTGGTCGTGCTGAAGC
Source organism: Sphingomonas sp. Leaf231 (assembly GCF_001421995.1). GTDB lineage: Bacteria > Pseudomonadota > Alphaproteobacteria > Sphingomonadales > Sphingomonadaceae > Sphingomonas. The sequence goes on along the minus strand of NZ_LMLS01000005.1, from coordinate 100,444 downwards.
CGAGACGCTGCCCGGTGACGACGACGTCAGCGATGGATGGATCCTGCGTGACAGCGGACTGAGCGGTGGCGGTCGTGCTGGTCGCTTCGGCGGCGGTGGCCGGGTTCGCTGCAGCGTCGATCGTCGTCGACGTCTGCGCCGCCGCGCCGGTGCTGGCGCAGGCCGCGATGATCGGCAGCAACAAGCCGCTGTAGAGCCAGTCGTTGCGGTTCATTTTCGACATAATACTTCCCCCCTCCCGGACACGCGATTGTGCCGGGTCGTTTCTTGATGTGTGGTGATCGGTTTCCGGAACGTCGGCGGCTCAGCCGGCGGGATCGTGCCCGCTGTTCATGGCCCCCCCGTCCGATAGGTCACCCCGACCAGAAATCGCCGGCTTTCGACGAAAACCTGATGCAGACGGCGGACGTCCCCGAAATATTCCGCGCTGCGCCGTCGCAGCGCGTTGACGACGCCCGCCACCGCATCGAACCGCGGCGTCAGTGCGACCGAAAGGTTCGCATCGAGCTGTCCGTAGGGATCGCGGTACAATGGCCGCCCCGCCACGTCGCCGCGCGACAGCTCCACAATGCGGCTGCGCCACACCCAGGTCAGATCGGCGGTCACGCCATCGCGGTCGTAAGTGGCCGACAGCGCGTGGTTGTCGCGCGACAGCTGCTCCAGCGGCACACGATATCCGGCACCATTGTCCACCCGGAAGCTGGCGACCCGCGTGTAGCTTGCCTGTACGCCCAGTCCGGCCCATGCACCCGGCAGGAACGTCAGGCGGTAGACGTAGCCAGCCTCGATCCCGCCGATCCAGCCGTCGTCGGCATTGATCGGCCGGTTGATCAGCAGCGTTCGGCCCTGGATCTCCTCGGGCAACGCCTGCATCCGGATGAAGCCGGAGACACTCTTGTAGAAGCCGGCGAGGTAAGCATTGCCCCGGCGACCGAAATAACGATCCAGCACCACGTCATATTGCGTCGCTGCCAGCGGGCGCAGCACCGGGTTGCCCGCCTCCCCGACCGCATTGACGAAATCGATCGTGGTCGTGGGGGCGAGTTGCGCGAAGGATGGACGCGTGATCTGGCGCGACCAGCCGAGGCGGAGGTAGGTGGCCGAGGCCAGTTCCGCGCGCAGGTTCAGGCTGGGCAGCCAGTGACCGTAACGGACCGGCGTCGCGCCGGAGCCGTCCTGCCGCTGCATCGCAACGCGGGTTTCGGCATAACGGATGCCGACGTCTCCCTGCACGGGGATCGCACCGAGCATCAGGTCGAAGCCCGCCTCCGCATAGGCATTGGCGATCGTCTCGGCACCGTCATAGTCCAGTCTTGTGACGATTGGAGCGAGGTCGAACGACGCTCGCGTACGTTCGACGCGGCCCGGAATCAGCGAACCCGGTGCCGGCGCGTTCCATATCGGCTGCGGATAGCGGTCGGAAAACAATCGCGACCCACTGGGACCGACCGGAACCGAAAACGATGCGCCGTCCGCTGCATAGGCGCTCGCGACCGCCAGCCTTTGTGTCACGCGTCGCTGCGTCAGCCGCAGCCCGACCTTCACCGTCCGGATTGGGCCTGTGCCGGTGTAGATCGCGTCGACCCTGCCCGCTGCCTCTTCATTGTCGTTGGCGACGCGCACGTCGTCATAGCTGGCCGGTCGCCACGACGCCGGCCGTTCCGGATCGACGCCCGCCACCGTGAAGTACGGGATCCCGCCCGTCTTATCGTATGACAAAAGCGACGCCTTCGCGCGCAGAGACAGTTCTGCCGTGCCGTAATGGAAGCCGGTGCGGGTCAGGGCGCCGTCGACAATGACTGTCAGTGCACCCTGGTTGACCCGCGCGTTAAGCCCGTATTGGCGTGCGTCGAAATGCCCGATCCCGTGGTTCGTGGCCGACGTGAGCGGAACGTCGGCCCACGTCCCCCGACGCACCGGATCGCCCTCGCGATCACCGGCAATCGTCCTACCTATCACGCCGCTCGCCAGCCCGGCGGTCAGCGAGACGTTGGCGAAGTCCAGATCGCTGCGGTTGACCAGCAGATCGGCGGTAAGTTCGACCGCGTCGGACGGCCGCCATTGCGCGGCGGCGTAACCGGTGGTCAACGTCTTGGTGCCGCGCAGATAGCGTTTCGTAGCCTCAGCGGGTGCGTCGACCATATCACCCTGTGGCGTCGCCTGCCCAGCGTTGGTCTCGATGCGGAAAATGTCGCCGCCGATATCATGACCCTGATGGCTGCCGCCGACCAGCAGCCCGATTTTTCCCGCCCCCACATCTGCGTGCGCACCGACATGGCCCGAGACATAGGGGCGAATGCGATCATCGAGATTGCCGTGCGCAGACTTGACGGTAAGCATGCCCGTACGGGCGGGGCCGTCGAACGGGCGGCGCGTGTGGAAATCGATGACGCCGCCGATGCCGCCTTCGATCTGGCTGGCCGACGGCGTTTTGTAGATGTCCATCCCGCTGACGATATCGGCGGGGAGCGCTGCGATGTCGAAGCCCCGAAATGTCGTGCTGGACAGGTTTCGCCCGTTCAGCCGCTCCTCGACCTGGCTGAGACCACGAACGGTGACGATCCCGCCGCCGGACCGCACCGACAACTGCACGCCGGGGATGCGACGCGCTACATCGGCCAGCGATGTATCGGGGAAGCGCCGGATGTCGTCGTCAGTCAGGATGTTGATGGATTGCAGCGCGCGCCGCCGGATATCGACGGCCTCGCCACTGTCCAATCGGGTGCCGACGACGACAACGTCGGACATCGGCGCGGGAGCGACATCCCGGTCAGGCGTGTCCGCGCGCGACGCGATCACCGGAACCGGCGCGGTAATGACGAAACCGCCATCGACGGTGCGAAAGGAGAGGCCTGTACCCTCCAGCAGCCGCGACAGCGCCGCTTCGGGCGTGGCCCGGCCAACGACAGCCGTCGCCTTGCGAGCGCGCAGCAGATGGGCCGGCGCGGCCACCTGACGGCCGGTCTGCCTGGAAAATAGCCTTAGCGCACGGGCGAGATCGACGCGCTCAATGCTGATCGCGGCACGCTGCGGCGCTTGTGGCCGGGCGGCTGCGGGCATCGCCAGGGTCACGAGACCCGTCATGCCGATCACCCTCCCCATTCGGCGTATCACCCTCTCCGCTCCATGCCAGGCTCTGGTTCGTGATCGAGCCGGCTGTATGCATAGAGACGCACGCCAGCCGAAAACCCGTAATACTCCGACTAATTTATTTTTGGCGACCGCGTGCGATCGCGATGGTGGTCCCGTCAGGACCGACGTTGACTGTTGCAGGAAGCGTTTGTCCCACCGCACGCAGAAACGCCCCGGTATCGTCGATCCGGAACGATCCGCTGATCCGCAACGCGCCTGAGCCACGCAGCAGTCGGATCGGGGTGCCCCGGTAGCGATTGATCTCCGCCGCGGCCTCGCGCAGCGGTGTGTCGTCGAAGAAAAGCCAACCGCTACGCCAGCCGGTGATCGCGGCCGGGTCAGCGGCACGCGCGATGCTGGTGCGTCCAGCTTTGATCGTCAGGACGTGATCGGGGGCCAGCATGATCGTCGAGGCGGCGCTGCGCACCGTCGCCGGTGCGCCCTCCGCCAGCACGGTCGCCCCTTTGTCGTCGATCCGGATGTTGACGGCCCCCTGGGTGGAGAGGGTCATTCCGTCGGGCAGGCGTACTTGCGCCGGTCGCGTACCCGCCGTGGCATATGCCTGACCGGCGATCGTGACCGCGCCACCGGAGATGATCACGCGACTTTTGGTGTCCAGCACGATGCGGACGTTCCCGTCCAGGGCCACCTCACGTCGTTCGCCCACGCCGGTTTCCACGACCCGCACGGGCACGGGCGGGGTCGTGCTCGTTGCGGGGGCCTGCCAGTGGCGAAGGGTCAGGGCCGCCACCGGCACCATCACAAGCGCTCCGACAATGCCGGTGACGGCCAATCGCGCGCGGCGACGTCGCGCGCGCGCACGAGCCAGCGCGGATTGCGCGATCCCGACCAGGAGGGGTTCGTCCGCCAGATCCGCGATCACGACGCCGGTGGCGGCCACCGCGGCAAAAGCGCGGCGATGTTCCGCACTGTACCGATACCATGAGCGGAAGTCGCCGCGATCCTTCCCGCCGACGTCAGAAACCGGCGTATCCAGGCGCGTGAACCAGATGCCCGCTTCGGTCAGGTCATCGCTGTTCATCGGCGGTAATCAATAAGCCGCGCGGCCAAATGCGCCAGTGCGCGCGCATGATGCTTCTCGGCCGTGCTCAGCGACACGTTCAGCGCGTCCGCGACGTCGGCCATTCTCATTCCCTGCAAGGTTTTCAACGCGAACACGTCGCGGGTCCGCTCCGGCAGGTCGAGCAGCGCGGCGCGCACTCGCTGCGCCATCGCCCGATTATCCAGCACATGGTCGATCGGAGGGCCCATGTCGACGATATCGTCGACCATCTCGCCATGTTCTCCGGCATACCGGACCCGCCGCCTTCGATGATGGTCGGTCAGCACCGACCGTGCGACGCTTATAACGTAGCTTGCCTCGTTTTCAAAGGCTTCCGGCATTTCGGTTCTGGTAAGCTTCAGGAAGACGTCCTGCACAAGGTCCGGCACTTCCGACTTGTCGGGCGCATGCTGGCCGAAGAATCGCGCCAGCCGTGCACGTTGCCGTTGCACCAAAGCGGCCAGTCTGCCTTCTGCGTCGTCGATCATGTTGGAAGCTGACACTTCGCTGTAACTGAATTTTCAACCGAACTATCACATGTTAGAAGCGCGCGACAATGCTTGTGGCGCTTCGTCGCACGAGGGGTGGGAAGCAGGTGCCCGACGGAAGCGTGCGTCGTTCGAGCGTGTACCAGCCCTCGCAAGTTGTTTGATCCCCACGGTCTGGTAATGCGATTCATTCGTTGAAATGGAAAGAACTCGTACCCGCCTTCCGATGGCGCTGCAGCGCCGCGCGTAGGACCAGCGCGAAGAGCGCGATGCCGGCGATGACCGCCGGCAACGACGCTTCCGGGCCGAAAGCACCGCCGCTCAACCAATCCGGGCTGCCCGCGACCGGACCGCTGACGAAAGCGCTGCCCGCTTCGGTCCCGCCGGAAACGCGCGCGCCGAAAAGCGGGCCTTCGCTGAAGTTCCACGAGACGTGAACGCCGACTGCCATCCAGATGCGCCCGGTCAACAGATAGAAAGCGGCGAGCATCAGCCCGGCCTCCACCGCGATCGCGATTGCGGCGACGAAGGTCGAATGAGGATTAGCGAGATGCATCGCCCCGAACAGCGTGGCCGAGACCGCCAGGGCCGGCCACAATCCCGCCACGCGCATCAGCAACCTGAACACCACGAGCCGCAGCAGCAGTTCCTCGGCCAGGCCCGTGCGCAGTGCGCTGAGCATATCGGTTGGCCAGTCGTTCCAAGTCCCCGGCGCCAGCGTATAAGCGCCGGTCAGACGCAAGGTCGCGAAAACCAATGTGAACATCCCGGCCCCGATCGCCAGGCCGATCAGCAACTCGGCCGGCACCGGCCGGAGCGCGATCTCGGTTGGAGTCCTGCGCTCCCCGTAGCGCACCGAAACCGCGTAGACGCCGTATCCGGCGACCGTCAGCACCACCCAGGCGATGGGTTCATAGGAAGCAGGCAGCGGCAGCTTTTGAAACAGCAGGATCGCCTCCACGGCGAACAACGCCATCATCCAGACGATCGCACGTAGCCATCGCCAACGCCCGGGCGTGAGTACGCCTGCGTCGCCCAGATCTATCATCCCAGCGGCGCTCGACATCACAAATCCCACTCCTCGAATCGATTGCTGCTACGGCTTCACAACGTCGGCAGGCGTCAGCGTCGCTCGGCGATCACGATCGTGCCATCCTGCGTCCAGGCCCTGACACCTAGCGTCACCGCCGCGGTACGGGCGAAACCGGCCGGATCGTCGAGCCGGAACACGCCGTACAGACGTTTTTCGGCTATCTGCGGTTCGCGCACGACGATCGGAACGGCGCTGTAGCGGTTGAACTCGGCCACCGCCTCCGCCAGCGTTTCGCCCTCCAGATCTATCTTGCCCGACCGCCATGCAAGCCTGCGCTCGATCGTCGGGGCGACGACCGCTTCCCGGCGCATGGGGGCGGCGTCCGATACGAAGAGCGCGCCTCCGGCGGTAAGCTGTACGGCGTCAGCGGCATTTCCCTCGACCCAGACGCGAACCGTGCCCTCCGTCACCATGACGTCCGCCCCCTCATCCCGGCGCCGGACCGAGAAGGCAGTGCCCACGGCTTCGACGCGGACACGACCAGCGGCCACGACGAACGGCTTGGCCGGATCCTTCGTGACCCGGAACCACGCCTCGCCGCGGTCGATGGTGACGCTCCGGCGGGTGGCGGTGTACGCCACGGCGATCCGGCTAGCGGTATTGATGGCCATGGTGGAGCGATCGGCCAGCGGCACGCGCCGAACCTCGCCGACGGTCGTTTCATATTCGTCGTCGCGCTGGCCGATCACGAACAGCCCCGCTGCCGAGGCGGCCATTGCCCCGGCGATCGCGATCAATACACCGCGCCGGCTACCGCGAAGCCGGGCGGGGGCTTCGTCGTGCTGTCCCGCCCGGTCCTGTCCGGCGTGTTCGACCCCGGCCAAGCCGTCCAGTGCCAGCCACGCCGCATCCGCTTGCAGCAAGGCGCCGCGACACCGGCTGTCGCTGGCCAGCCATCGCTCGAAGTCGTTACGATCCATTTCGGTGCATTCGCCGGAGTCGAGACGCACCACCCATGTGGCGGCCGCTTGCTCTATCTCGGCGGCGCTGGGCCGATCGGTCATCTCGGGCTCCTCGAAGATGGCTCGATATCTCGCCGCATTGCCCGCATCAGCAACGTCAGGCCCTTGGCGGCATCATTCTCCACAATGCTCTCGCTCACGCCCATGCGCGCGGCGATTTCCTTTTGCGACAGGCCGTCGATCTTGCGCAACGTAAAGATGGCGCGGCAGCGTTCCGGCAAGGTTTCCAGCGCGCGCATCACCCAGGAAAGTTCATTGCGGACGGCGGCGATGCGCTCCGGCGTGACGTCGTCGTTGAGGCTGCCGTGGTCGGCGAGATGCTCCACGGTGTCGATCCGGACCACGCGTGCGCGCCGGATCGAGTCTATCATCAGGTTGCGCACGATCTGGAAGAAATAGCCGCCGGGTTGAGCGATTTGCGCAAAGGCCGTCACGCCCGCGAGCTTCGCATATCCTTCCTGGATCAGATCGTCGATATCGTCGGCCGACTGCCCACGCTGCCGCAGCCAAGCGCGGATGCCCGGTTCGTGCGGCATCACCTCGCGCAGCACCCACGCGGCCAGTTGGCGGCGATCCGCCGCGCCCGGTGACGTATTGATCGTCACCGAACCCGCTTCACCTCTGGCATCGCCGAAACAACGACGTACCATGATCAGGATGCACCCGTCCGTTCCTCCGATAGATATCCGTTTGTCGTCTGGCCCACACTGCAGAAGAAAGCTCCCGCTTCCAAGCCGCTGGCGATAGTTTCAATTACGTAACGCATCAGAATGATTTGGACAGCGTCAACTGGAAATTCGCCAGTCTGGGATCGCCAAAGGTACTGTAGAGGAAAGAGGCGTTCGTCGTATCGAGTGGCGGGCGCCTGTTGAAAACGTTGTTGACCGTCGCCCGCAGCTTGAAACCGCTCGCAAAGGCGTAGCTGCCGGAGATGTCGTGATACATCTGGCTGGGCACTTCCGCCGCGCCCAGCCCGACCGAAACCTGCCGGTCGAGTGATACGAAGTAGGAATCGAAGAAGCGCGTTTGCCACATCAGGCTCAGCTTGTCGCCGGTCCACTGCAACGATCCGGCACCCTTCCACCGCATCGCACCGAAGCCGCCGCGCAGGAAGATGAAGTCGCCGGTGATGACGCCCGCGTAATCGGCGACCGGACCGCCGGATACTTCCTGAAGCGACAGTTCGTTTACATAGGTCGCCCGTGCATCGAGAGTGATGCCGCCGCCGAACAGCGGCCGGGTATAACTGCCTGCAAAATCTATGGTTTCGGTGTTTGACCCGACCAGATTGGCGACCGATGCATCAATGCTGGTGATCGGTCCGACCGAAAAGCCGCCCGACGGCTGTCCGCGCGTCACCCGATCGGGATAACGGGCCAGAAACGCATCGAAGGCAGCCTGTTGTTCTATCGTAGAAGGGGAAAGCAACTGATCGGGATTGGCATAATTGTTCCGCTTGCGGATATGCGTCCAATCCGCGGAAAGCCGAAACCCTGGGATGAAGGCCGGCTCCAGGATGATACCGGCGGTCAAGGTCGTCGATGTCTCCGGTTTGACATCGGTATTGCCGCCACGTGACCCCGGCAGATAGTAGCTTCCCGCGAAATCGGCATCTTCCGTGCCGATCCGTTCGTTGCCACGTTGTACGTCGGTCGCGGTGGTATAGATGCGGGCTTCGGCGACCTTGACCAGATCGCTGAGTTGGGGCGTCAAATAGCCGGTTGCATACGATCCGCGCAAGGTGACGCCATCGATCGGCCGCCACCGAAGGCTGACGGTGGGATCGAACCGCGAACGTTGCGTCGTGGCGAATGGCGGCGTGACGGGACATAGCTTGGCGAGATCCAGCGACGGGAGCAAGCCCGCTTCCTGGTAACAGGCAGCATAAGGCGCCCCGGTCTCACGATATTTCTCGTATCGCCCCGACACGGTCACCATCAGTTCGCGGACCAGCGGCAGATGATGGGTGTCGCCAAGGATGGGGAGGTTGATTTCTCCATAAGCGGCATCGATCCGCTGGCGCCCTGGTTGCGAAATGCGCACCGTCGATTGCTCTTCGTCGTTCTGGATGAAGCTATCGGCAGCCTGCCGCTGGGTAGATCGCTCGACGCTTAGCGTGACGGTCGGCTTGCCGCCCGGCAATCGCACCGGCAACGGACCAGCCAACCGAACTGACAGGTTGGCAATGTCGTTGCGCGTCTGCGATGACGACGTGGCATAAGGTATGTCGAGGTAGGTGTAGGAGAACCCGGGTGCGAGACGGACGTCGCGCAAGATGTCCTGCGTTCCGTTCTGGAACGCGGCAAGACCGGCGAAGCTGACCTTGGCAGGGGTGTCGTCGCTGTCGGTCGTGTTGCGGCTGCGTGAATAATCCAGCACCGCCTGCCAGTTGCCCGGCAGCTTGACGATGGCGCCCATCACTCCCCGATAGGTCTGCAATGTCCGGTCGAGGACCCGATTGTCCACGCCCTCGAAGGGCACCGTCACGGTGACATCCTGCTTGAACGGGTTGTTCGGCGCATCTGCGGCCAGCTTGATGGTGGCCGCAACGGGGTCGGCGCGCCGCTGGTTTCCCGCGCGGGTGTAGCTTAACTCCGCGTAGACCTTCAGCCAGTCGTTGAAGTCCCGTCGGGCCGCGACCGATCCCGCAAACTGCTCGACGGGAGACAGCAGTTCGCGCCTGCCCCCGTTCACTCCGCGGTTGTTCGACAGATCGAGATTGTAGTTTCCGACGTTGGCCAACAGCCCCGCGATACCATCCTGTGCGATGCCTCTGAACCCGACCGGTATTGTCGCGCGCGAGGAAGACAGGGTCGCGCCGCCGAAACGTTCATCGAGTTGAAGCGGATCGTCGTTGCCGGTGCTCAGGTTCGGCGTAGCGCCAAGTGGCGGGCTAAACCGGAAAAAGGCGGGATTGTTCGCGAACGCCTGTCGCCGGCTGTCCTCGATCAGGCCTGCGCGATCCCGGAAGAGCAACGGAGCTGTCCGGTTGTAGCTTGCCGTGAAGGTGACGTTCGTCCTGCCACCTTCCAGCGACAGGCCACCGGTTAGATCCGCACGGATACCGCGGCCGCCGCCCGCGAACGTGTCGCTATACGTCACCGACGCCTCCGCGCCCCGATACTCTCGACGCATGATGATGTTGATGACGCCGCCGGTCGCGCCGTTTCCGTAGATGCCCGACGCGGACGAGGCGAGCACCTCGATCCGTTCGATAGCCGCCAGAGGAATGCCGACGATGGTCGGTTGCCCGATATTGCCGTTGGAGTTGCTGGTTCCCGCCAGCCGGCGTCCGTCGATCAGGATCAACGTTTCCCGCTCGCCCAGGCCGCGCAGGTTGATCGCGCTGCGGTTCGGCGAGTCCGAGATATTCGCCTGCTCTGCCGTCGATGCCCCCGAATTGACGCTCAGCGAATTGCGAAGGTACGATTCAAGGTCGGGCGCACCCGATTTGCGGATCTGCTCCCCGTCGATCACGATGAACGGCTGGCTGTCGTTCTCGCTCCGCTTGATCCCGGTGTTCAGCGTCCACTCCCGCCGCCCCTGCACCAGAATGTCCGGCGTCGCACCGCTATCGACCTCCTGGCGCGAGATGATGGAAAAGCTGGTCGGTCCGGTCCGGATCCAGTCCAGCGGCGTGTCGCGGAGCAGCCGTATCAGCGCGCCCTCGATCGTATAGGAGCCGGTTATCGCATTGGTTTGGATGCCGCGGGCGAGCCCTTCCTCGATCAGGATCTGGGCATCGGCTTGTCGGGCAAGGGCTGCGATGCTGTTGGTCGCGGGCTGCGATGGCACGTCGAACGCGCGCGTGGCCTGCGCGAACGCAGGAACGATCAACGCAGGTGATCCTAGCGCCGTCGCAACCAAACACGACGGAATCAAATATCTTGCCCGCATCAATATTCCCCCGTGGACCCGGTTTTCGCGCCCTTATCGCCCTCCAGACGAAGTACCCGGCAAGTTCCTTACATTTTTATGATGGACGCGATTTCGTAGCGACCGCCCTTCCCCTCCCCGCCTGGCCGCGGGGAGGGCGTGCGCCATCAGGGGTTCGGGGTCGAAGCGGCACCGGATGACCGCACCGACACGGGCAGACCCAACGGCGAGAGTTGGGCGCGAATCTTCGCCGCGTCCCCGACGACGACCCAGGTCATCTTCGCTGGGGTGATCGCCGAGCGGATGGCGCCCCGGGCCTGATCGAGGGTCAGCGTGCGATAGCGCGCGACCTGCCGGATGCTGTAATCGTCGGGACGGCGGTACAGATCGTTGCTGCGGATCGCGTCGAGGATCGATTTGGACGTCGCAAGCTCGCCCGGCAACGATCGCACCCGGCTGTTGATCGCCAGATCAAGTTCCGCCTGCGTCATCGGCGACCTGCCGATGTAATCGGCGAAGATCGTGCGCAACGTTCCGATTGCTTCCCCGGTCTTGTCGGATTGCACCGGCGCGACCGCGACGTAGCTGGCCGCATTGGCGTAGGGGCGGAAACCGCCACTGACCCCGTAGGCCCAACCCTTGCGCTCCCGCAACTCGGTGTTCAGGCGGCTGACGAAACCACCGCCCAGCGCATCGTTGGCGACATCCGCGGCAGTGATGTCGTCATAATTGCTGAGGCCGGTGTACTGCCCGGCGAAAATCATCGACTGCGATGAATCGGGCCGGTCGATCAAAACGATCTGTGCCGGCGCGGTCTGCGACGCTTGCTTGAAATCCTTCACCCCCGGCGTGCCTGTCGCTTGCCAGGATCCGAAACTGCGCTCGATCAATGGCTGCACCTCGACCAATGGACGCTCGCTGACGACGAAGACCTTCGCCTTGTCGGGCCGGAACCACGCATTTCCGAACGCGACGAGGTTTGCGCGGGTCAGCGCCTTGACCGCCGTAGCGTCGCCCGCGCCGACGGCACGGACGTAGGGGGAGGCCGCATCGATCAGCATCATCGACGCCTTGCCACCTATCGTTCGCGGGTCGGTTTCCTCCTGCGCGATCTGCGACAACAGGTTGGTCCGCTGCACCTCGATCCGGGCGGGCTCCAGCGCCGGATTACGGGTCATATCGGCCATGAGATCGACCGCCGCCCCGACATTCCCCGTGGGAACGGACAGGGTGATGCTGGTCCGATCCTTGGAAGCGCCGGTGGTCACCGCGGCACCGAGCCGCTCCAGCGCATCCGCGAACGCCGGCTGGCTGCGGGTCGTCGTTCCCTGATCCAGCATCGACAGCAGCAGGTTCTGCGTGCCGACGGCATGCGCCGGATCGGCGGCCCCTCCGGCGTCGAACTCGACCGAGACGAAGGTCATCGGGCTGCCGCGCCGCTGGGCGTAGATCAGTTCGACACCATTGGAGAGGCGGGCGTGGGTGACCGCGGGAAAGGTGAGATCGGGAAATCCCGTCACCGCAGGAAGGGGTCTACGGCTGCCGTTCACACCGGCGACCGGAATGGTGGCGGCGGATGCGGGCTCGGCACGTGCCGTAGCGGCTGGGGCAGCATCGGCCACACCCTCGTCGTAGCCGATGCGCGGCCCCGGTGCGAGCGTCAGCGCGTAGACAGGACGGCTCAGCCATTTGTTCGCAGCCGACCGCACCTGCTCCGGCGTCAGGGCGGCCAGTCGTTGCAACCGATCCTTGAAGAAGCCCGGTCCCTGATCGAGCAGCGCTCCGTCAGCCAAAGCGTAGTTGCGCCCGGAGATCGAGTCGAGATTGCTTAGGCCCGCGGTGACGTCGAGGGTGATGTAGCGCTGCAACGCGTCTGCCGCGGGTCCGTCGCGCAGGAACTGCGCCACCAGTGCATCAAGACGCCGGCCCGCGACCGCAGGGTCGACGCCGGGCGCCACTTCCCCCGCGACCGTGAACAGGCCGCCTTGATCCGACAGGTTGGCGTTGGCTCCGACGCCGGTAAACAGCTTCTCGCGGCGGACGAGAATTTCCGGCAGCACGGACGAGCCGAGGCTGCTCATGACGCCGCCGGCGGCCTCCAGCGCGACGCCGTCCGGATCGTTGCGGCCCGGGATTGCCCAGGCGCGGATCAACGAAGGCGCAGACACCCGGTCCGTCATCACCTCGTCCAGGCGGCGGGGAAGCGTGGGGATCGACATCACCGGACGGATGACTTTGGGGCCAGCAGCGATGTCGCCGAAATACTTCTGCATCAGCCGCTTGGCAGTCGCGAGATCGATGTCGCCAGCCAAGGTTACGACGGCATTGTTCGGACCATAATGGTTGCGGAACCACGCTTTCACGTCGTCCAGCGTCGCGGCGTTGAGATCGGCCATCGATCCGATCGTGTCGTGACCATAAGGGTGTGTGGGCGGGTAAAGCCGCTCGGTCAGCCGGTAGCTGACCAGACCGGACGGCTCGTTGTCGCCCTGCCGCTTCTCGTTCTTCACGACGCCACGCTGCTCGTCCAGCCGCGCCTGCTGCAGCGCGCCGAGCAGATGGCCCATCCGGTCACTTTCGAGGAACAGCACCCGCTCCAGCGCCGGGGTGGGCACCGTCTCGTAATAGGTGGTCTTATCGGCCTGCGTCATGCCGTTGTTGTCGGTGACCCCCACCGACTTCAACGGCGTGAAGAACTCTCCGGGCGCATTCTCGCTGCCGCCGAACATCAAATGCTCGTACAGGTGCGCAAAGCCGCTTCGCCCGATCGGCTCATGCTTCGCGCCAACATCATACGTCACGTTCACCGCGACCAGGTTCACGCTGCGATCGGTGTGAACGATCACTCTCAGGCCATTCTGCAACGTGAACGTCTCGAACGGCACGTCGACCGCGGCGACCAGAGCGGAGACCGGAAGCGCCGGTTCGGCAGCGACGACAGCGGAAGAGGACGGGAGGGGCTGCGCGAACGCCGCGCTCGACAGGCAGAGGGCAAGCGCCGTACCGCAGGCGACATATTTCAGCGTCATCGTGGTCCACTCCCGGCCAGGTCGAACCGCCGCGCTTCCCCGCGAAGCGCGGCGGCTTGTCCATGACTGACGCACCGCGGGCCGGCTTCCTTTCGGCAGGCGGTAACTTTCCGCGACGCCGCCCCCGAACGACGACGGGTGTGACGTTACTGCGCCTTGGGCGCCGCCCCCACGACGGTGATTGGCAGGCCCAGCGGCGCCAGCTGCGGCTTCAGCTTGGCCGCGTCGCCGCCGACCACCCAAACGAACGTCGCCGGATCGACCGCCGTCCGGAACGCCACGCGTGCCTGTTCCAGCGTCATCGTCCGATATCGTGCCGCCAGTCCGGCGTCGGTATCGTCAGGCAGGCCCAGCTGGCGATTGTTCCGGATCGCATCCATGAAGGAGCGCGCACCGGAAAACGTGACGAACATCGACCGTATGCGAGTGCGGATTGTCCCGTCGAACTCAGCCTTTGTGAGCGGCGATCCACCGACGAACGCGGCGAGATGATCGCGGACCAGCACGATCGATGCGCCGGCCTTGTCCTGCTGCACCGGTGCCATCATCAGATAATCGCCCCCCAGTGCGCGCGTCGTAAACTGGCTGACGACGTTGTAACTCCAGCCCTTGGTTTCGCGCAGGTCGTTGGACACGCGCCCCATTCCGTCGCCGGCGAGCGCGCCATTGGCGACCTTCGCCGCCAGCAGCACGTCCGGCGACAGCTTGGCCACCGCCTGCCCCCCGACGATGACCGCCTGATCCGACCCCGGGCGATCGACCAGCACGATGCCGGGCCCGGCGGCCTTGGTCGGCAGTGCATGATCCTTCGAGCCGGCGGCACCTGTCCCACGCCAGTCGCCAAGACTGCGTTCCAGCGCCGCCCGTACCTGATTCAACGGCGCGTCGCTGACAATGAAGATCGTCGCCTTTTCCGGTCGCAGCCAGGCGTTGCTGAAGGCCCTAAGGTCCGTTGCGGACACCGCCGCTATCGCACGCGCGCTGCGCGGGCCGGTACGGCGGGTATAGGGCGAACCGGCATCGATCCGTTCGCGCAACAGCTTGTCGAGAAGGCTGCCACCGTCGACCATATCCGCCGCCGCCTCAGCCATCGCGCTCGCGCGCGCCGCATCGACCTCGGCCGGTGCGAAGGCCGGGTGGCGCAACATATCTGCCAGCAGGTCGGCCGCAGGCTGCAGGTTGGCAGTCGGCACCGTCAGGCCCGCCGTGGTGCGATCCGCATCCGATTCCAACGTCGTCTCGGCTCCCATCCGCTCGCGCAACTCGTCGATGGCCGCGGCATCATGCGACGTCGTCCCCTTGTCGAGCAGGGCGAGCACCATCGCCTGCGTGCCCCGCGCGGTGACGGGATCGGCCACCGATCCGGCGTCGAAATCGACCTGAATCTCGGTCAATGGTGACCCACCATTGCGCAGGTAAACCAGTTCGATGCCGTTGCTCAGTCGGGTCCGTTCGGCGGTGGGGAACACCAGCTCCGTGAACGAGCCTTCCGGCGGCAATGGGCCGCGATCACCCTTGATCGCCGACACCGCCGCTGCCGCCACCGGGGCTTTGCCACGTGGCGCTGCAATCTCGGCGGAAGGCGCTTCGCCCGGCATAACGGTCAAGGCGTAAGTCGGCCGACCCAGCCAACGCGTTGCGGCGGCCGACACGCTGTCCGGCGTCTGCGCCACCAGCGCGCCCAGCTGCTCGCGATACCATTCGGCTCCCCGGCCGAGGCGCAGGCCGTTCACGACCTGCCCTACCCCGCCGCTCGCCGCCGCCTCCCTGATCGCCAATGTCAGCTCGCCGGTCAAATAGCGTTCGATGGTAGCGGTGGCGGGCCGCGCCCGCGCTGCCTCGGCGATGGCGGCATCCAGCGCGTGGCCGGCTGCCTTCGCATCGACGCCGGGTGCGACCGATCCGTGGATGTTGAAGATGCCGCCGGCGTCGAACTGCTCCAGCGCGACGAACAGGCTGCTGAACATCTTGTCGCGTTTGACCAGGCGATCGCTCAACGCCGTCCCCCCGCGAGCCGTCATGACCCCGGCTGCCACCCGCAAGGCGACCGCGTCGGGCGCGGTGATCCCCGGCACCGCCCAGGCACGATACAGATAAGGTTCGGAAATACGGTCGGTCACCGTCTCGTCCAGTCGCTGCGGCAAGGTCGGCACCGGTGCCGTAGGCCGCTCGCTGTTTGGCCCGGCAGGGATCGCGCCGAAATATTTGGTGACCAGTCGTCGCGCCGTCGCCCCGTCGATATCGCCGGTCAGCGTCAGCACCGCATTGTTCGGTCCATAATGCGTGCGGAACCAGGCGCGCACATCGTCGAGATCGGCCTTGTTGAGGTCGGCCATCGAGCCGTTCAGATCGTGACCATAAGGATGACCGGCCGAGAACAGGCGGGCCTGGATGCGCGACCGCATGGTCGATAACGGCGCGGCCTCTGCCAGGCGCTTTTCGTTCTGGACGACGCCGCGCTGTTCGTCGAGTTCCGACTGGTTGATCGCACCCAGCAGGTAGCCCATCCGGTCGCTTTCCAGGAACAGCGTCTGTTCCAGGCCGGGTGTCGGCACGACATTGTAATAAGCGGTGCGATCGAACTGCGTCACGCCATTGATCGTCGCGCCGAGTTTTTGCATCGGGACGGAATGGTCTTCCGGCGAATTTTCACTGCCGTTGAACATCAAATGTTCAAAAAGGTGCGCGAACCCCGTTTTGCCCGCCGGTTCCGACGCCGATCCGACAGCATAGTCGACCATAACGCTGACCGTCTTGACGCTGCGATCCGGATGGACGACCACGCGCAGTCCGTTCGGCAACGTGAACATTTCATATCTTACGACGATGGACTTCGCGAGCGTCGCAAGCGGCACCGGCTCGGCTGGCACCGCGGCGCGATCGACTTGCGCCGTGGCGGTTTGTGCCCACCCGGTACCTGCCGGTGATATCAGCACGATCATGAACGCGCCGCACTTAGTGATGTTCATTGCCGGTGATCCTTGTCGACAGAAACGACCGAATACGTGGTGGGCCCGGTGCGCAGCCACCGCAGGCCGCTTCCGCGCAGAAGTTTCGTCAGCCCGGCTTCCACGGAATAGCCGCCGTGCAGCCGATTCGTCCGTCGACCCTGCACGGCGTCCCGGGCAGCGAGGAGCTGCACGGTCATCGCCTGGCGCGAAAAAGCGGCGATACCGCCCGCCGCGCCCTGCTGCGGAATATCGAACTGCCAGATTTGCGCCGCAGCATCACGGGATGACAGCGGAGCCGCCCCCATCAGCCACGTCGCGGCGATGATCGGCCAGATGGCAGAATGAAGCATCGTCCCATTTCCCAGGAGCCACGAGGCGTTTGCGGCCTTCTCACAGACAGGGACGTATGGTGCCGCGATTTCCTTTTTCCTCACGCATGCCAGACGGGAGAGGATCGCTCCAAAGAGCGCCGCTCGCTCAACGCGAGCCGTTGCGGCAGGCCAATCTCGGTTGGACCAGATCCGCGACCACGTGCAGCAAAGGGGCGCCGGCGGCAGCTATCCGCATCGCCGAACTCCATGGCTGTGCGGCAAGATGCCCTCGAGATCGGTCGCAGCTTTTGCGGTACGTACTACCTGCGTGATACCTGACCCGCACCTGGTGCCGGAACCCGGACGCAACGAAGCTCGCAAAGTCGTTCCGGTTGCGGTGCGGCGAAAGGAATGAAGCCAGTCGACATTGCTTTTCACCCGGTTGTGCTGGAGGAGGATATTCGGCGTCAGCCCGGCGAAGCGAAGCCGGGGCACGCGCACGACGGCGGTCAGGTTCGTTTCGCAATCCCGGCGCACGGCATCCAGCAACTCGCTGTACGCCCGGTGATCGCGCTGGCGGGCCGACGCGATCAGCGTCAGGTCCGCCCAATCCGAGAAGCCATGTGCCACACCCAGTCGCGCCCCGAAGTGCCGATAAGCGTCGGCACCATCGTCGGCGCGCTTGTCGCCGGCATCCACCCCGCCGAACAGTGTCCAGCCACGCGGGAGCGACAGCCAGCCGGTGACGCTCGCTTCGGTCAGCGCGCCGTCGAGATCATCGAAGCCGGTGCCGCGATAATCGAATTGCCGCCGTGCCAGGTCCAGCCGTAGCGCCGTAGTCCGCGAAGGCGTGAACACCGCCTCGCCGCGCAGTCCCGGCGCGGTGTAGAGCAGGTTGCGGCCTAAGCTGGCGACATCGGTCGTCGGCGACAGCGTCAGGCTGCGCCGTGCGGTCTGGTGATCGTAGCCGATCTGCGCGGTGAGCGTCGCCTGGTTGAACAAGCCGCGCCCCGGCCAGGTGTCGCCATAGACGAGGGCGCGGGCGAGCACGCCACCATGCCCTTGCAAGGGCAAACGGCGGCTGGCGCTGCCCTCGACGTTGATCCCGACCGCCGCGATCGCGGGCGGCAGGGTCCGGTCGATCAGGCAGATGCCGTCCTCGGCCGCCAGCAGGCAGGTCCGGCTGGCGGAGGTCTGGTTGAGGTTGCTGCTGTAGCCGGGGCCGATTGCGATCGCCCCCCCTGCCCGCCGCGCCGGCGATCGAGGGCGGCGATGAACGTGTCCACCGTGGCGCGCACGCCCGCCGCTGTCTCCACGGCTGCCGCCAGATCGGTGCGGATGGCGCGGAACAGGGCCGACGCCTCCCGATCCTTGCGGTCCTCGAACAATACGCGGCCGAGTTCGAGCCGGCCGGGCAGGAAATCGGGCTGGATCGCCAGCACCGCGCGATACCGCCGCTCCGCTTCGACGAGACGCCCCTCGCTGCGCGCCAGACCGCCGCGCCCAGGCGACCATGCTACTTCTCCTGCTAGTGTATGCACCCGACGTTTCGGGTGCGGTCACCCGGTCCTGCCGCCGCTGTCCCTTGCAGCGGGATCGTCAGCGGCGGCGGGGCCGAAACTCGGGCGATCGTCGGAAGCGTCCCGTCAGGATCACCCGCACCGTGCGGCCGGGAACCGGCATCAGCGAGCGGGTGAGCGGGTCGGCGAAGTAACGATTGTTCAGATTGGTCCCGACCAGTTCGGCCGACAAGCGGTCGCCTACCCGAAAGCGGGCATAGGCATCGGCGGTGACGATCGTCGCCCAAGTATAGGGGACGTTGAACGCGTAGCTTTGGATTTGCTGCTGCCAAGGCAGATCGACCTGATGCTCGAAAAACGGGTTATCGTAGGCACCGTGATAGATCAGCCGTCCGCCGACATCGAGCCGACGATCGAGGAAGCGGCCGCCGACCGTCCAGTTGGCCGATGTCTTCGGCGTCGCCTGCGTCGGCAGATATCCCGACGGAAAACCGTATTTGACGCAGTTCGGAACGCATCCCTCCTGCGAATCGGCCATAACGGCGGCGCTTTCGTCACACACCTTGTTGGTGGTCATGAACGTGGCACCGACCTGTATATAGAACCCGCCGGTATCGACCCGTGCCTCCGCCTCGATGCCGGCGATGGTCTGTTCCGCTACTTTGGAGAACCGAAGGTCGTTCGACCGCCTGATGACGTCGGTGATCCGGCTGCGGTAGAAGGTCAGCTTCACGTCGGCGCGTTGGTTTTCGCGACGCAGGCCAAACGGGCCGCGCACATCGCGCACCAATCCGACCTCCGACAGCCGGGCATGTTCCGGCTTCAGTTCGCGCAGCCAGCGACATAGCCTCCGCGCCTGATCTGCTCGAAAGCCAGCGAGCCAAAGCCGTTCTTGCCGACAAGGCGTATGACAGAAACGATCTACGCGCACCGATCGCGGCCATGGATGCCAGGGCGGTCATCCCATCCAGGCGCAATCGCAAGATTGTCATCCCGCACGATGCGGCCATCTACAAGCATCGCAACCAGATCGAACGGTGCCTCAGTCGCCTCAAGCATTTCCGTTGCTTTCGCCACTCGCTACGACTGCCGCACCGTCCACTTCACCGGCTTCGTCCATCTCGCCGCTGCCATGATCTGGCTTCGCTGAATGTCGGTTCCGCCTAGCAGGTCGATACCGAAGCCGAAGCAGGACCGCGACACCTGACACTCCTGCATCGGTTATATGTCTCACAGAAGCGCCTAAATTCTGCCGTTCCCGGCTTAATGCAGAACGTCTGAAAATGCATAGCCCACTAAATACAATGAATTAGATCTGCTAAATTTGATTTGCATTCTTACGTTTCTTTGATACTTTAAAAATATCTTAATAGTTCCTCGGGAGGATTAAGTGTCTTCATATAGATTCTGTGCCATTTCTCTTATTTCAATGGTTTTGGTATCGTCAGCGGGCTTTGCGGCACAAACTGGCGCTGAAAGCATATTCAGTGAAGTCTGGAACACTTATCCACTTCAAAAGGACGATGGCCCAGATATTCCCGCCCTACATAAGCGAGCGATGTCCGATACTTATCAAAAGAATTCGGAAAATAGAATACTAGTAAAAGTAACAGAGTCTTTTAAAAAGTTTGGATTTATTCAAAGTAGGTCCTCCTACTTTAAAAATAAGTGCTCGGACTCTGTGTGTGAAGTGGTACTAATATTTAATCGTGAACTTAAAAGCTCAGAAGTCCAGAATAAAATGGATGTGTTTAATAGTGCCGCTCAAGAAGCAGCTGAAAATGTAAAAGGAGAAAGTATAGTTTTAGTAACTGGGGGAGAAAATGATTTATCTCCCTTGGCTTTGCTCGCTTACATTGGAAATGTACAATGATTGGCAAAGTGAGTTTGGCGGTTTTTGCTTTTGTTTTAAGCATTGCCGGATTTACTGCTAGCGCGGAATCTTGCAAGAAGTGTGTTCGTACCACACCTCCGCCTGGTTATGACAGCTCCGGAATTCCTAGTCAAAGATGCCAGAACGTATATTCCGAAGTAAGCTTCAATGCTTTTAAAAAATGTCTTGACCGCGCCTATCCGGGCAGGAGGCTATGCGCTCTATCGGGTGGCCGATGCAATCAACCTGCAATGTTATTTACATTAAATAAAAGGTTATTTAAGCTTTATAGAAGCTCCTGCTAATTTTAGCTTTATCATATTAGCTATTTCGCCAATTATCAGCGTCCCTCTCAGCTTGATATTCGATCGCTTATATCGAATTTCTAGCTGATCATGGAACTACGGAGCTGGACGACACCAATCGTCATGCCGACCAGCCATTTCCTGCAGAAATCCAGTTTTGAAATTTATGCAGAACAAGGCAAAGATGATTGTTAGCGTCGTAGATTCATGATAATAACATACGTCGAAGCAGGCAAGTCACGGCAATCGAGTTGTTGACCGCGGTAACTATCTAGACAATCAAAGCGCTTTTATCGCGCTCGTTAACCACAATACCCTTGCCGACCCCGTGAGCCGCTGAGTATCAATATACCAGAACATAGAAAAAACACCTACCAGCCGCAAATTCTGATTTTGCTTTGAAATAGTCATAAAGTTCTATTCCGACGAGGATCAGCGACGCTACTCTGGTGTCAACGCCGCCCGCCGGCAATGTGGCCGAACGTACTTTTCCGATAGGAGCGTCGACGCCCGCATGGGCTGGATAGCTGACCATAGAGCGCAAATCCTCCGAAATACCCCAAGCCGACCCTGGTATTTCTTCCACTGCGCCCGACGCCGGGCGATCGCGGGACGGAGTTGTTCGGCGGGCAGCACGCTTTTTTTTGAAGCTCAGCCCCTCGACATGGGCGAACCGCCAGACCTGAACATAGTCGACCTTCACGTCGCGGCCCGCCAACTCCGCTACCAGTCCACGCAAGGTGAAGTCGCGGGTCATCCGCTCCAGCAGCCAGTCACGTGTCGCGCCGGACAGGATGTTGGATCGGCGACCACCCATCCGGCTCGGCGCGGCGCTGCCCGTATCGCGAAAGCGCCGCACCCATTTGATCGCCGAACTCGGCGCCACCCCGACGCGTGAAGCGGCCGCGTGACACGACATGCCATCGGCGGTCACTGCCCTGACCACCCGTTCCCGCAGGTCCATCGAATACGGCTTTGACATGCTGGCTGGCCTCCTTCGCCAGCCGGCACATCGAATCAGATCGCCAGCCCAATGGGAATCCTCAGCGATTCAGATCCACGTCATCACGCTCTAGCTTTACGGCCTCGAGCTTCAACTCGCGGCTGAACTTCGGTCGTTGCATTCACACCCTCCGGTCTCAAAAACACCCTATCTCGGTGTCCACGAAACCGGCAGCGGCTCATAGTAGACCCCCTCGCCGAGGGCGCTATCTAAAAAGCTCGCGCCTTTATGCCCTGCCATCGAAGAGCTGGACCATCTCTTGGATGCCCTTGATACCTATCAAAAGGCCAGCTGCAACAAGGGCAATCACGACAAGATGACGAGCGCCAAATCGCCGCGTGTCGGCAAGTCGAACCATGCCGCTCTCTTCTTTTTCGATAGCGAGCATTGCCGAGGCAAAGCGCTCCTCCTGATGATGGAGGCGATGAGCCACGAAACCAGTACCCATCAATACCAATCCCGCCAGCACTTGCGTTGCCGTCCACCACTCGGGGCGACCAATCCCAATCGCAATGGCCGCACCGGTTACCAGCGTAAGGTTCGTCCCGATTACCTGGAAATAAAGCCTGCCGAAGTGCAGGCGGGGGTCCACCAGAGCCCGGTACTGCACCAGCCTTTCTTCCAGCCTCTCCATCGTTTCTCCTCTCGATGTTCATCCTCCCTTGACCACGTTGTGCTAGTCGATGGTCACTCGGAGCGGGTTGATGGCATTGTATATTCTTTTAGTGAACGTTTCCCATTCGGCGATCGGAAGCCGTATCCCGAAGGAGCAGCTACCTCCATTCGGCCTCCTTTGCGTGGGCGGTCCCCTCATCGACGATGGTCATCGGGTCGAGTTAATCGATGCGGAGTTCGGACCCATGCCCATGGCCGATCTCACGGCGGAGATCGTGCGCCGGGCCCCGGATGCTGTGCTGTTCGGTCACTCGGGTTCGTCATCAGGACATCCGATCATCGCGCAGGTTTCCGCTGCAGTGGCAAAAGCGCTACCCTCAACAAGCATCGTATATGGCGGCGTTCATCCGACATATTTCTGGCGCGAGATCCTGGCGCAGGAGCCGCACGTCCTGGCTATTGTGCGGGGCGAAGGCGAGGAGACCGCACGTCGTCTCATGCGCGCAATTGCCGATCACGGCTCGTTAAACGACGTGCCCGGCATCGCTTATCGTAACCTTGAACAAGTCATCGACACACCGGCCGCGCCGGTCATCACCAATCTTGATGCGTACCGCGTGGGCTAGGAGTTGATTGACCATGCGCGGTACAGCTACTGGGGCGGAAAGCGCGCGGTCGTCATCCAGTTCTCACGCGACTGCCCCCACCTTTGCAACTACTGCGGGCAGCGCGGATTCTGGACACGCTGGCGCCACCGAGCCCCCGTACTGCTTGCTCGTGACATTGCCCGCCTTCACCGCGACCACGGCGTGGAAGTCTTCAATTTTGCCGATGAGAATCCGAGTGCCGGTCGAAAGCCGTGGCGCGCCTTCTTGGAAGCACTGATCGCTGAGAACATCTCCGTTACGTTGGTCGGATCGACCCGAGCCGACGATATCGTTCGCGATGCGGATATTCTTCACCTCTACAAAAAGGCTGGCTTCGAACGCTTCCTGATGGGAATGGAGAATACAGATGAAGCAACGCTGAAGCTGATCCGAAAAGGCGGTGCGATAGCCAGTGACCGGGAGGCGATCCGCTTGCTACGCCGGCACGGCATCCTGTCGATGGTCACTTGGGTAGCCGGCTTCGATGACCAGACCGACGCCGACCTGTTCCGCGGGTTGCGGCAGCTCGTATCTTATGACGCGGACCAGATTCAGGCACTTTACGTCACGCCGCATCGGTGGACTCCCTTCTTCCGTATCGCCAAGGATCGTCCGGTTGTGCAGTCCGACCCGACAAAGTGGGACTACAAGCATCAGGTCTTGGGCATGGCGCGCATGACGCCGGGACGCTTGTTTCTTTGGGTCAAGCTGATCGAGGCGGTCGCACAGCTGCGCCCCCGCGCTTTGATGCGTTGGATAT
This sequence comes from Sphingomonas sp. Leaf231, assembly GCF_001421995.1. GTDB lineage: Bacteria > Pseudomonadota > Alphaproteobacteria > Sphingomonadales > Sphingomonadaceae > Sphingomonas. Next base: position 76,816 of record NZ_LMLS01000005.1, on the reverse strand, counting down.
GGCATCCCGATCCAAAAATCCGCCATGCCATTCGCTGGTATTGCCATGCCATTCGCTGGTATTATCGCATGGGCCGACGTGTGTGGTTGCACGAAGTGTCGAGCTTTCTCTTTCGTGATCGTGTGCGTGAGGATGGTCGGACCGTCGCGGATCACCTCGGTGCGCCGCAAGATCATGAGGAGGAAGCGTCGCGGGTCGCTCGCCAGCCACGTCGAGGACAGCTCGAATCGGCAAGCCACTCCCAGCCGGCCGTTCGCGTCGACGGACATCGCCTTTGACCAACCGCTGACACTGTCTTTGAAAAATGACAGGTGGAGATTTCGTCCGCGCCTATGGTGTTGCACAAGCCGTGAGTTTCGCGACAGCGCCCCCGACGCTCGTATTCTCTCGTGTGCTGATGTCGCAAAAGTCTGTTGCGTAATATAGCATTTCCGCGACAAGCAGCGCCAGGCGTCACACCGTGATCGCCGGCGCTGCCGTTCCCGCCTGCCGCTCGAACAGGTGACGGTAATGCCCGTCGTCGGCTTGAAGGAGAGTGTCATGCGTGCCGTCCTCGACGATCCGTCCATTCGCGAAGACGAGGATCCGATCGAGCGCCCGGACCGTCGATAGCCGGTGCGCGATGACGATCGCCGTGCGGTTCACCATAAGGCGCTCCATCGCCTGCTGGATCGCCCCTTCGGATTCGGAATCGAGGCTGGAGGTCGCCTCGTCGAGGATCAGGATCGGTGCATCGGCGAGGAAGGCGCGGGCAATGGCAACGCGCTGACGTTCGCCACCTGAGAGCTTCACCCCCCGCTCGCCGACCGGAGTGCGATATCCCTTGGGCAGCGCCATGATGAAGTCGTGCGCATTGGCGAGCCGTGCCGCCTCCTCGATCTCCGCCTGGGTCGCGTCGGGGCGGCCATAGCCGATGTTCTCGGCCAGCGTTCGGTGGAACAGCACCGGCTCCTGCGGCACGATGGCGACCTGCCGGCGCAGCGAGGCCTGTGTCGCGTGCGCCACGTCCTGCCCGTCGATCGTCACTTGGCCGGCATCCACGTCGTACAGCCGCTGGATCAGCTTCACGAAGCTGGTCTTGCCCGATCCCGATGGTCCCACCAGCCCGACACGCTGTCCGGCGGGAATGGCAACCGACAGATGCTCGTAGAGCGGTCGATCCTGTCCGGCGTAGCGGAAGGTCACGTCCTCGAAACGGATCGCACCGGCTTCGATCGCGATCGGACGCGCATCGGCACGATCGGCGACGCCGAGCGGCTCGTTGTGAAGTGCGACCAGTTCCTCCATCTCGTTCACCGACCGCTGGAGCTGGTGGACGTACTGGCCGATGTCGCGGAGGTAGCCGTTCAGCACCAGATAGCTGGTCAGGACATAGGCCATGTCCCCCGCGCTGGCGTCGCCGCGTGACCACAGCCACAGCGCCGCGCCTGTGGCGGCGATGCGGATCAGCCAGAGCAGCGCGAGTTGCCCCGACCCCGCCCAGGTGAACGCCATCCAGGTCCGCCGCGTGCGCCGGTGCCATTTGGCGACGGTCCGCGCCAGCAGAGCCTCCTCGCTCGCCTCGCCGCCGAACGCCTTCACGACGGCGTTGGTGCCGATCGCATCGGCCAGCACCCCGCCCATCTTCGTATCCCACTGGTTCGACAGCCGCGCGATCGGTGCCAGCACGCGCGTCGCCAGCCCGATCGTCAGCACGATATAGGCGAGCGCGCCGACGCCCATCACCAGCCCGAGCAGCGGCCAGTGCGCCGCCAGCAGGATGACCGTCCCGACCAGCACCGTCAGCGACGGCAGCAGCGATAGCAACAGCACGTCGTTGAGCGTATCGAGCGCCCACATGCCGCGCGTGATCCGCCGCACCGTTGAACCGGAAAAGGCGTTGGCATGCCAGTCGGTCGACAGCCGCTGGACGCGCGCGAACGCCTCCTGCGTCACGTCGCGCATCATGTTCAGCGTCAGCGGCGTGATCGCCCACCAGCCCAGATGACGCAGCACGACCATCGCGCCGCCCAGCGCTGCAATGGCGGCGAACGCGCGCCAGGCCGGTCCTGCCTCGCCGCTGCCCACGGCATCGATCATCCGGCCGGCATAGAGCGGGACGAACACCTCGGTCAGGGTGGCGAGCAGCATCGCCGTGGCACAGGCGGCTGCCAGCAGCGGCGCGCGTGCCCAGAGCCGGAAGGTGAACGCCAGCACCTTGCGCAGCACGGAGGCGCGCGGAAACGTATCTTCGTCGTCGTCGGTCATCGAAACATCACCGCGCGAATGCACGCGGTCCTCGTATCAGCGATAATGGATGTCGGTCGTGTTCTGGACCGCGGACGTCAGTGGCGGAGGAGGCCGCCGACGCAATTTGCTTCACGGGTGGGCGCGGTATGATCGGTCATCGTCGCCTTCCTTTCGTGAATCGCTGGACAGCGCAGCCCATAGCCGATTGCCCCGGCGAAAACTACCGGCAACGCGCGCACGATGCTATCGCGCGCCCATGACCGGCTCCCCGCGCGCGATCCTGGATTACTGGCACGAGGCATTCGACGGCCGCCGCGTCGATGCGGAAGGCGATTTCACGCTGACGGTGGTGCCGACGCTGAATCGCAAGCGTCCGGCGATGATCCTGGAGGGACAGGATGGCTCGACGCGCGCGGCCCTCACGCCCGAACTGGCCCAAGCGATCGGCATCGATGCGGCAGGAATGATGATGGTGGCGGGTTTGCGCGAACGATTGACCGGGGCGGGCGTCGTTCTCCACGACCCCGATTTCCTGTTCTACCTTGCAGGCGACACGGCGCCGGCAGCCGATCGGTCGAAGGCACCACGCCAGCTCACCGAAGGTGACCGCGCGGCATTCGGCACCTTTCAGGCGGAAGCTTCGGAGCAGGATCTGGAGGACGCCTATGTCGAACTCGATCACTGGGCCGTTTTCGGTTGTTTCGATGGCGACCGCCTGGTCAGCGCCGCCAGCGCGTACCCGTGGGAGAACAGCCGGATCGCGGACCTCGGGGTGCTGACGCTGCCCGATGTCAGGGGCAAGGGCTATGCGCGCGCCGTCGTGCAGGCGATCAATCGGTATTCGCGGCAACAGGGTTATGAGCCTCAGTATCGCTGCCAGCTCGACAAGCACGCTTCCGTCGCTTTGGCGAAGGCATGCGGCCTTACCCTGTTCGGTAAGTGGGTAGTGGCTTCGGACGCTTCCTGACGAACAATTGCCCGGCATGAAATGCGGCAGTTTCCTGATGCCGGCTTTCCCGTTTTGCCGTTACCACCCGACCATTTCGGGAAACGCCAATCGGGAACGAGACCGTCCGAAAACGTGGATCAGGATTCCCGAGCGCGTCGTGGCGGTGTAAACTTCGGGCATGGCGTACATCGAGGGACATGCCCGGGACCAGGCGCTTCTGCTGCCCGCGTCGGTCGAGGACTATGTGGCGGCGGACAACCCGGTGCGGTTCATCGACGCCGTCGTCGATGACCTCGATCTGGGCGCTGCCGGTTTCATCGGTCGCGACCGAAGACGACGGGGCGGCCCGGTTACGATCCGGCCGATATGCTCAAGCTGTACCCGTACGGCTATCTCAACCGGGTGCGGTCGAGCCGGCGTCTGGCGGCAGAGACGACGCGCAATCTCGAACTGATCTGGCTGCTGCGCGGGGTGCGGCCGGACTTCCGGACCATCGCGGACTTCCGGCGTGACAACCGGGCCGCGTTCAAGGCGGTGTTCCGCGCCTTCGTCCTGCTGTGCCGCAAGCTCGACCTGTTCGGGCGCGAGTTGCTGGCGGTGGACGGCACGCGGCTGAAGGCGGTGAACAGCCGGGCGCGCAACTTCAGCCGCGAGCGACTAGCGACATATCTCGCCGCCGCCGATGCGCGACTGGAACGCTATCTGGCCGAGCTGGACCAGATCGACCGCGGCGAGGACGGTGCCGGCACCGGTCGCGCCGATACGTTGGCAACGAAGATCGCCCGGCTGCGCGAGCAGCGTCAGGCGAGCGCAGCGCTGCTCGGCCAGTTGGAGGAGAGCGGCGAAGGACAGATCTCGCTGACCGATCCCGACGCGCGCCTGATGGTAGTGCATTCGAAGGTCACGGTCGGCTACAATGCCCAGGTGGCGGTCGACGCCAGGCACAGCCTGATTGTCGAACAGCAGGTCACCAATGCCTGCAACGACATGGGCCTGCTGGCTCCCACCACCGGCGCAGCGATGGAAGCGCTCGGGGTCGAGCGGATCGATGCCGTGGCGGACATGGGATATCACTCGGGTGACGATATCGTGGCCTGCGAGGCGGTCGGCATCACGCCGTACATTCCCCGCCCGCATCGGGGCACCGCCGTTGGCAACGGCCTCTTCCCCAAGGAGCGGTTCCGCTACGATCCCGACGCCGACGCCGATCACTGCTCCGGCGGGCAGGTGCTGGATACCCGCTACGCTTCGGTGACGCGCGGGCTCGATCAAGCAGTAGGTGAACCAGGGCGCGTTCCTGATGCGCGGGCTGGAGAAGGTTCGCGCCGAGTTCAGCCTGACGGCACTCGCCTACAATCTCAGACGGGCCATCACGCTCATCGGTGTGCCGGGGCTGATCCGGGCGGTGCAGGGCTGATCCGAGGCCCCATATCCGCTGCCAAAACGCCCGACATCGCTTGGCCGGACGTACATCCCGATCTCACCAGCACCCAGTGGATGAAGATACCAAATCTCGCGCACTTTATCGCGAAGCGCTCACGTCGGTAGTACCGTCACCGAGCTTTCGGACGGTTTCCTTCCTAATTGGGAAGGCCATCCTGCCTGCTGGCGCGATGGCCCAATTGCCAGACAAGGAGTCTAATGAACGGTTCCGGATCGTCCAAACGGAACGCAACACGGACGAACGGACCTCGCTTCTTCAGAAATGAGCGACGGTGCTGCGGATGATCCAACCGCAGCATGATGTTGGGCCAGGCGAGCAGTGCCGCGTTGAGAGTTGCCGGGTCGCGTACCTCCTCGCCGGTAAAGCCACCTTCGACTGCAACGATCGCGTCGAGCGGCACGAGTTGGTCGATCAGGAAGCCGGTCGCACGCGGACGCCCTGATATCGTGCTTCTCGCAGGCGATTTTGTGATCGGTGAAAGGCCCGAGGGCACTGCTGCCCGGGCGCTCGACCTTGCGCCCCTGGTTAACCTGCGAGCGCGTAATGGCGTCTTTGCCGTTTGGGGTAACCATGACCATTGGACAGATCGAGAGGCGATACGGTCGAGTCTCCGAAAAGCCGGAGTGGTGGTGCTCGAAAACGAGGCTGTTCGTGTCGGCGCTATCGCGATTGTCGGAATTGATGATCGATTCTCTCATCATGATGATGTCGCGCATCAACGCGCCAAGCAAAAAAGATTGGCGGTGTGCCTATCGCCCTTACTCACTCTCCGGACGTGGCCTCCGATCTGCCGCCGACCGTTCCCCTATTGCTCGCTGGCCATACCCATTGTGGTCAGATGTTTTGGCGAAGGTATTACAACTCAGCCCTGATCTGTGGCTTAATAAAAGGGCCCTTGCGCACTATTGTCGTAACGGGCGGGATTGGTTCTGGAGCCGTACCGCTGAGATACGGTGCGCCGCCAGATTGGTGGTTGTTGGAAGTGCGTCCGAAAGAGACACTGTCGGGCACTATTCAGTCGGTCAGTTAGGGGCGTCACATAGAAGGGGCACAGATATACGGTAGTGGCGATCATGCCGGCAGCTTGAAGTGGTGGGCATCAGCGGTGGGCTGCCCGCAGACTACCCGTTAAGAAGAGGCGATGAAGACGATGGTTCCGGCCTCCCCATGGCGGGGTAGAAACCCGTATGCGATCGACTTGGGTGACAATGACGGCGCGATCGTGATCATCGCTTCCATCTGCGCGGCATCAGAAAAGCCGGAAGCGCAAGCCTGTCATTACGAAGCGTGGAGGAAGGCATCCCGCCTTCCTCCACGCCGTGTCGACGAATACCCTACATCATCAGGTAGTCGGAGGAGATCGCCGAAGTCGCGGCGTTCAGGCCGCTGAGATCGTAGGCCACGCCGTCCGCGGTCTGCAGGAATTCGATGGTTTAGTGACCCTTGTTGAAGAAGCCGGTGATCGTGACTGAGTTGTCGATGACCCCGTCCGTTTGGTCGGCGGCCGTGGTGAACAGAAGATCGTTGCCGACCCTGCTGTACGTGATCTGCTGGGACGTGTAGGCTGCGCCGGTCAGGATCAGTACGTCCGAGGTGTCGTACGTTGTCTCGGTGCGGGCACCACCAGCCTGATCGACGCCGTCATTGATGACGTGCTTGCCGATGCCGCCGTACTGATACTGGTCGTTTCCGCGATCGCCCCAGAGCCGATCGGCGCCGGCTCCGCCGTCGAGGAAGTCGTTCCCGGCTTCACCGAAGAGTGTGTCGTTCCCGTCATCGCAGTACATCGTGTCTGCGCCGGCGGCGCCGTATCACGTGTCGGTGCCGATGCCACCGCTGATGGTGTCGTTGCCGTTCTCGCCACGAAGTATGTCATCGCCGATGCCGCCATCGACGCCGTCGTTGCCTTCTCCGCCCCAGAGCTGGTCTGCGCCAGCACCTCCTAGCAGGGCGTCGTCGCCAACGAAGCCGCAGAGGCGATCGTTGCCGTTACCGCCCTCGACGTAATCGCGCCAACGCGTGCCGCAGACGAGATCGTTGCCGTCGTAGGAAAGATCCGGTGGTATTGTTGCCCGTCCGGCTAGGTGCCGGGAGGACCGTTCCATTCCAGGGTCATCTCCGCCGGAGCCGGTGAGGCGGCGCATATACTCGACGGCCTGCTCTACCATGGCGCCGACCTCGTTATCGAGCGCCATCACACCGACGGGGGCGGCGTTTCCGATCACGTCTTCGCACTCTGTCACCTGCTCGGCTTCCGCTTCGCACCCCGTATTTGTCCGAGGCATTGGCCAGGTACAGGCCGAGCATCGCCTTCTCGCCCAGCACCGACGACAGCACCGCGCTCGCGGCTCGTCCCGCAACGGTAGCGCCGCGCCCGATCGGCAGGTTGCCCATGCGCTACGGCAACCGGCTCTATGCCCGGCGAGGCGACCTGGCCTGCGATCGTCAGGGAAACCGGAGCGGCGTTACGAACCCCGGCCCTCTGCCGCGGCATCGGCGGTGGATGGGCCGTAATACAGACCCAGCATCGGCTTGATCCGCTCGTTCATCTCGACAAAGGCTTCGTAGGTCAGCTGCGGATCATCGTTGAGGACCAGATAAACCCCATCCATCACCGGCCGCGCCAGCACCGCAACGTCCTTCAGCCTGCGGATGACTTCGTCCCGATCGAAACCCAGCGCGCGCTGGCATAGTTCTCCATCCCAGAATTGGGCAGGATTAAGTGTGTAGATGTTGTTTCGGCCGTTAACGTCAATTCCCTCTTCCGAAAGCAATGCGTTGTACGCGGGATTCGTCCTGTTTAGTCCACCAGAGTAATACACGCTGTGGTAATCATATCCCACACCGCATCGGTAGGCTTCGAATGCATCTACTATAAGCGGCAATTGGTTTTTTAAAATGTCGGAGTAATGCAATTTTTTACTAGGCAAAAAAAATCTAAAATCCAAATGCTCGTCGTAGCTTGCCTTGTCTTCCCATTTGTAATCGACTCCCCGAAACTTGTAACGTCCGAAAGAAAGCAGTCCTCGAATGGGATATTTCATCGAAAAACCTGCCGAAAGGCCGTCTCCACAATCGGGCGCGGGAGGCGGTTCGAGTCCTGCATATCCCAATGGCGACCCGATGCGACACATGCGCTCCACGAAACGCGCATGACGCTCCTCGATTGTCATCGCCCGATCGGGACGGGCGTACAACAGGAGAGTTATCTCAGTATTACTCATTGCCCTCTTATCCTAACGTAAATCACGTCTTTGAAACCGCTTTCTTCAATAAATTTTATTGCTTTCAGGGCCGATGCATTATCGGGAAATTCGTACATCACCTTATACCCGGGATTTTGATCGAGCGCTGACTCAATTCGCTCGAATGTTTTCACCACGCCATTTCTGGTGCTTTCGCTCCAGATCGGAAGCTTGGTCTTGGCATCGATGAGCAAGATATTTGTGCCGTCCGCCGCTTTCTCGATCCCATCGAACTTCACGTGGTGCACGCCGTTCTTGTTGGTATTGTCATAGCGCAACGCCGGGACAACACCTTTCCTCGACTTGACATCCGAGAAGGCGCCAGACGTCCCCGCCTGGAAGTCCTGCGCCGCCTGATTGCCTTTTGGCCCCTCCAGCACATAGATCAACCCCTTGTTCTCACCGGTCAGGCGTCGTGCTTCCCGCTCGGTCAGCGGCGTCGTCGAGGAATTACGTAAAAGCGCGTCGCGTGGCTCGACGCGGTGCACCGTCTCAGTCACTCTGACGGGAACCAGCGCTCTTTCCACCACGATCTCGGTCGCGCTTGGTACGCCCCTGGGCAGCGTCGCCGTCAGCGCATCCGTTGCAGTCGAGGGTGCGATGCCACCCTTCCCGGCGACCGCCCCGACGATGCGGCCGCCGACCGCCGATGCGCCCTTGCTGACGGCGACCTCGACGACGGCGACGGCGATCTTGCCCGCCCCGTTGCCCAGCGTCATGGCCTGACGGCGCACATCGGCACCCGCGAAGTCGACGAGATCGTCCCGCAGCGCCTTCACATGCGCGAGCGCACCCCTGTCATCCAGCAGCGCCGCGTCGAGGCTCCTCGCGTGGCCGTCGATCACCTCCCCCGACTTCCGGGCCGGATCGCTCAGGTAATCCCCCAGGAACTGTGCCTGATCCAGCAGGCCGCTGCCGAGCTCACGCCGCGCGGCGGCGTTGAAATATTCCTTGAACAGATACGCGGAGACCGCCAGATTCGGCATGCCGCGTGCGCGCATGCGGGCCGCCTCGTCGTCCGCGGCCCTCTGGGCCCCCCGCTCCTGCGCGGCGACCGCATCGCGTGCGCCCTGCACCGCCCTGTCGAAGAACCCCTTGCGTTCGCCCGCCCGATCCGAGGCATTGGCCAGGTACAGGCCGAGCATCGCCTTCTCGCCCAGCGCCGACGACAGCACCGCACTCGCGGCTCGTCCCGTAACGGTAGCGCCGCGCCCGGTCGCGATGTCGTTGTACACCACGTCGCGCGTGGCCTGGCTCTGGTCGATCAGTGCGCTCGCCAGTCCGGGATCCGTGATGGCGATCCTGACCAGCCGGTCGCGCTCCGCCGAACCCGGACCCTCCAGCTCCGTGCGCCGACCGGGATCGGTGGCGATCGCCGCATGAATCCGATCGGCAACGGATTTCCTGGCGGCGACCTCCTGCCGGGTCTGCGCGATCGCTTGCGCCTCCGTCAGTTTCGGGCCGCCGGGATCGCGCAGGCTGGTGGCGGCGGCAGCATAATAGCGCCGCATCGCCGCTGCGATCTCCTCGTCGCTCGCATCAGGATATTGTGTTGCGAACGCCTTCCAATGCTCTCGCTCCGCACTCGTGCCGCTCTTCCACGCGGCGAAGGGGCGCGCGCCGGCGCAATCCTGCTCGCCGGCGGTGCAGATGGTAACCGGACCGCCACGTCCCCTGACGATGCCGACCGAGTTGTTCTGCGTCTCGACCTGCGCGGCCAGCGCCGCGGCCGGTGCGTTCAGGCCGGCGGCCTGCGCAATGGCCGCCACCATCGTTCCTGCCAGGTTGCTGCGCGACTGCTGCTCCTGCTGCGTATAGCGACGCACGCGCTCGCCTTGCGCATCGATCAGGATGCTGTCGCCAGCCTCGCCGGGCTCCAGCGCCGCGAGCAGGTTGTTGAGCACGACCCCCGCGGCTGCACCCATCGCACCGCTGGTGCAGCCGCCCGGACCGCGGGCAGCGCCGCCGGCGCACCCGACCAGCCCCTGAAGCGCAGCGCGCGCCTCCTCGCTCCGGAGCTTGTCGGCAAGTTCCTTGACCTTGCCCGTGGCCAGCCCCTGCAGCACGGTGACCGCGGCACCGCGCACGAGGCTGGTCAGCGAGCCGCCGGCATCCGAGCCGGCCGCGCCGTTCAGCGCCGTAAGCACCAGCCGTCCGCTGCCGCCGGCGCCCCAGGTGGCATACGGACTGGATCGCGGATCGTCCTTCGGGTGATCCTTGACCCACTGATCTGCCTTGGCCGACTGCGTGCCCAGGAACGCATTGGTCTCCGTCGACAGCGTGCGGGCGGCCTGGAAGCCGTCGGCGATCTCCCGCCGCTTCGCGTCGGTAAACTGCTGCGTCAGCGCGCCCGCATTCGCGCTGCCCGTGGCGCGGCTGATCGTATCCGCGACCCGCTGGCTCGCCGCGTCCCCGGAGGAGATCGTGATCGTGCCGCCCGCGATCGCCGAGCGGGTGGTGCCCGACCGGTCGCCGCTCGCCCCCATCGCCATCGGCGGGGTCGCGGTCACCGTGCCCAGCCCCTTGATCGACATCCCCGACAGCGGCGTACCGCCGTCGCTCGACGCCGATCCGTCGCCCCTCGCGCCGATGTTGCCGATGCCGCCGCCCAGCGAGCTCTGGCGCGCGCGCCACGTCTCGTAGTTGTTCAGGTCGCTCGCGTGCAGCGTGCCGGTCACCAGGCTGTTCTTCGCCCGGTCCGCGGTGCTGGCGATCACCCCGCCGCTCAGCGACGTGGCGCCGTCCACCCGGATCGCATGGCCTCCGTCACCGGCGTAGATGCCCGCCTGTCCGGCCACGCTGGCGAACTCGCCGCTCTGCCTGCCGCTCGACAGGTTGCCCGAAACCGACACCTGCCCGGTACCGAGCGCATAGCTCGCACCCGCCGAGGCGCTCTGCGTGTTCGACCGATAGCTGCCCCTGTCCTGACGGCTGGCAATCGACAGGCTGCCGACATCCCCCGCCACATGGCCGCCCCGGACGAGCGCCCCGTCCAGCACCAGCGCACCCGGCGTCGTCAGCGTCGCGGTGCCGCCGGCGGTCAGCACCGTCTCGCGGTTGGTGACGTGCGTGTCGGTGTAATGGCTCCTCGACGACGAGCCGCCCACCGAGACCGTCGGGCTCAGCTTGCCGAGGCTACCCTTGTCGAGTCCCAGCTGCGAGCTCACGCCCAATGTGAAGCCGCTGCTCCTCGCAGTCCCGCCGTACCGATCGGTCCCGGTCGCCGCTGCCAGCGTGATCGCGCCCTTGGCTGCCAGCGTCAGGTCGTGCGCGGCGGTGATGGTGGAGCCCCGCGCCTTGATCGTGCCGGCGGCCCCCGCATCAGTCGCGACGATCTGCACGTCGCGGCCGTTCACCGCGCTGGCGACCACCGTCTCGTCGTGCGTCGCGTTGCTCGCCCTCGACCGCGAGATCCCGAACGTCGCCGCAACCGAGACGCCCGGGTTGCCGCTGCCGCTGGTCAACGTACGCGCAAGACCCTTGCCTGCATCGTATGTGTTGGCTGCGGCCATGCCCGTGCCGAGTCCGGCCACTGCCGCGACCCGATCGTTGGCGGTGCTGCTCGCGACTCCCGCCATGCCGGCGAGGTTGCCCGCGCTCTGCAGCAGCTGGCTCTGCACGCCGAGGGAGACGCCGACGCTTGAGGTCCTGGTGGTCTGCGTGCTGTCACGCACGTCGAGCGCGTTGGCGATGGTCACCGAGCCGCCCTGCAGCAGCGCCTGACCACCGGCTGCCACCTGGCTGCCGGTGATCGACAGCCGTCCATCGGCGATGATGGACAGGTTTCCGCCTGCGGTCCCCACTACCGATCCGGCGTGCGTCGGGCTGGTCGCGCTGCCGGTGGTGCTGGTCCTGGCAACGCCGGCGAACAGTCCGCCGCCCCCGAGGGAGAAGCCGCTCTTCTTCACCGACGAGCTGCTCTGCCCGCTATCTGTAATGGCGAGCGACCCGATCGTCACCGGACCGCCGGTCACGAGGGACAATCCGTTCACGCCGACCAGGTTCGCGCCGGTGATCGTTACGCCGTCGCGCGTCGTCACCAGACCGGCGTTCCCCGACAGGGTCGAGGCCACTGCCGTCTCGTCGTGATTGGTCGTGCTGCTGCGTCTGGTCGTGGAGGAGAACAGCCCGGATTTCTTCGTGCTGGTATCTACGCGCGTGTCGATCGTGTCGACCACGCCGGCCAGACTCAGGCTGCAGGTCTCGATCCAGCCAACATTCTGATACTGCAAACTACATTGTCGCGAATGTCTCGGACAAAAACCGTCATCTGCGTTACCCATAGCGACACCATCGGTAGCGCTGGACCAGAGGGGGTTTTTAGGGTCAGGACTCGTTGATCACAGCCAGAAGATGACGGTGGCAGCGAGGGCGATGGCGGAGAAGAAGTCGGTGGGGCAGCGGTCGTAACGGGTGGCGACCCGGCGCCAGTCCCTGAGGCGGCCGTACATGATCTCGATGCCGCTGCGACGCCGGTAGCGGCGCTTGTCGTACCGGACCGGCTCGTTGCGCGACCTGCGGCCTGGGATGCAGGGCTGGATGCCTTTGGCCTGGAGGGCGTCCCTGAACCAGTCGGCGTCGTAGCCGCGATCACCAAGCAGCCACTGTGAACTTGCCCCGGAAAAGTGGAGAGTTCCCTTGAGGTGAAAGGCGAACTCGATGACGAAGCAGCGACGGTTCACGAGGAATTTGAGGAGGAAGCGGTACGACTGGTGGGGACCAGCGGTCGCACACAACGGGAGATAGCGGAGGATCTGGGTGTCGGGCTATCGACGCTGGTGCGCTGGATCAGCCGCAGCCGGGATCGTCTGGCGGAGATACCCGATAAAGCGCCGCAGGCGGATATGGCTGCCGAGTTGAAGCGCCTTCGGCGGGAGAACGAAATCCTCCGGCAGGAGCGTGACATATCGAAGCGGGCGACCGCTTTTTCGCCCGGGAGGGACTGAGGAAGCGCAGCCACGCCGGGGGCATGGCAAGCACCGAAGGGTGAGATTCCAGCTCATCGATCGGGCGAAACAGGATTTCCCGGTCCACCGTCTTTGCCGCGTGCTCGGCGTCAGCCAGAGCGGCTATTTCGCCTGGAAGGACCGACCCGCCAGCCGGCGCCAGCGTGACGACATGGAGATGCTGGCGCATGTCCGCCCGGCATTCGCGCTGTCGAACGGCACCTATGGCAGTCCGCGCATGACGCGCGAATTGCAGGATGACGGCTTCGCCATCAGGCGGCGTCGCACGGCGCGGCTGATGCGCGAGAACGGCCTGCGCGGCCGGCAAAAGCGGCGGTTCAAGCGAACCACCGACAGCGCGCACGCCTGGCCGGTCGCGCCGAACATCATCGACCAGGATTTCACCGCGACGGCATCCACCAGAAGTGGGGCGTGGACATCTCGTACGTCTGGACACGCGAAGGATGGCTCTATCTGGCCGTGGTCATCGATCTCTTCTCTCGCCGCGTCGTCGGCTGGGCCGTGGGTGACCGCCTGCACCGCGACCTGGCGCTCGCGGCCCTGCGCAAGGCCCTCTTCATGCGGCGTCCGCCCGAAGGGCTCATCCATCATTCGGACCGCGGCAGCCAATATCGTTCTGTGGAGTACCAAGCCGAGCTGCGCCGCCACGGCATCCGCATCTCCATGTCGGGAAACGGAAATTGCTACGACGATGCCATGGTCGAGACGTTCTTCAAGACCACCGAATCCGAGCTGGTCTGGCGGACGGTCTTCTACACCCGCGACCAGGCCGCAACGGCCATTGCCCGCTATATCGACGGATTCTACAACCCCGTCAGGCGCCACTCCGCGCTTGATTACACCAGCCCCGCGCAGTTCGAACGAACCGTGTCACGCTGACCAAATGCCTCTCCACTTAAGCGGGGCACGTCCAGGCAGGCCTTGCCCCGGATTGGGGTGGGTCGACCAGCTGTCGAACACCGCGCGCTCGAAGTCCGTGATCGTGGCGATACCGAGCGTCTTGGGCCGGGCGATGTCGCCCCAGCACAGCCGGCCATCGGCGAAGACGTTGGGGATGGGCGAATGATGTAGCGCCGCATCGGCGGTCGGCCGCTCATCCATCGGCAGGGCATAGACGCCCAGACTCGACCAGGTGGCGACGAACAGATGCGCCGGATACGGTACGGGCACGATCGTGCGTTCGGACAGGACGCGAAAGCCGACGGGCGGGGACGACAGCGCGAAATAGCCGGGCCGTACCTGCGCAGGCGTCCACCAGGCGAGCATGTCGGCATGCGCCACCAGTATGTTGCCGAGGAGCAGTTCGGGCGAGGCGGTCCGCCCGAGCGCCTCGGTCCATTGCCGCAGATGCGCGCGCGACAGCGGCACGCCCGCGGCGATCGTCGGACATCCGTCCTCGTCATGCTCGACGGCGTGGATGCTGGCGAAGGCGGCGGCATCCTGGCGGGGCACGCCATAGGGATCGGACGGGCGCGGCCTGCCGCCGCGGTAAAGCAGGGCGCCGATGCGCGGCGCTGAGGTCTTGCGGTGAACGCCAGTTTCCACACTTGGGACGGGTTCGCCGAGACCCTCGACGCCTTCCGCCTCGTTGCGATGATCTTCGCCGATCCGCGCTACACGACGCTCGTCCTTATAGTCGGCGTCGTCGGGATCGCATTGGGTGCCGTGATCGCCAGCGTGCGTGGGCAAGGCATGGGCCTCGTCGCCTATGGCTTCCAGATGCTGGTCGGGATCGGGCTGTTCGTCGGGCTCATCGCCACCACCGGCACCGTCCATGTCTACGACCGCGTCCGCAACGCCTATCAGCCGGTGGGCAATGTCCCCAACCTCATCGTGCTCGTCGCGGGTGCGACCAACCTGATGGAACGCGCGCTCGCCGAGGTCATCGACGACAATACGCTCGATCCGAACGCGAAGCTCGAGATGGGCGCGGGCGGCCACAGCTTCGACCTGTTCCTCAACGCTGTCTCGCCGACGGGACCGATAACCGACAGCTTCCTCGATACCACGATCCGCGACTATGCAGGTCGCTGCTATCCGGTCGCGCGCGTCTCTCCCGCCTACGGCATCGACGACGTCACGCTGTTCCGCACCACCACCGACCTGCCCGCCGCCTTCGCGGCCATGGCAGGGCCGGCGACCTTCTCGACCGTCTACACTGCCGCCGACAAGGGCGGCCGGACCGCCAGTTGCACCGAGGCGTGGGAGCATATATCGGGCCGGCTGTCGGATCCGGCACTGTTCGACGACTATACCCACCAGATCTGCCAGCGCACCGGCTATGCGATCGGGGATGCCGGCCAGCTCGCGCGTTGCCGCCAGCGGTTGGGACAGATGGGCGGGATGATGATGGGCACCCCGCTGTCGCTTCAAGGCTTCCTGACCGATATCCTGCTCGGGCGCACCGTCGGCGACGTGTTGTTCGAGGACAGTCCCGCCGCCGCCGCGCGGACAATGGCCAACTGCGCGATGATCTCGAATGGCCTCGCCACCATGTCGGTCGCCAACGAATGGATGCCGACGATCCGCGCGACCGTGTTCGCGATCATGCTGTTCAGGGTGCCGATCGCGATGCTGTTCGTCCTGACCCCGATCAACCTGCGCGTCGCGACCTTCGCGCTCGGCCTGTTCGTGTTCGTGGCATTGTGGGGCGTGATCGATGCCGGCATCTACCAGTTGACGCTCGGCCGCGCGATGGCGGCGCTCGCCGAAATGCGCTCCAACCATCTCGGCGCCAACGCCTGGATCATCGCACCGTCCGCGGCGATGAAGGCGCTGGCGGTATTCGGCAGCTTCCGCACCGCGGCGGCCGGCATGGCCGGGGCATTCGTGTTCACCGTCTTCCGCTTTTCGGGCAACGCCTTCACCGCGCTCACCAGCGGCTCGCTCCAGGCACAGGCGCAAGGGTCGACCGCGGCGGCCGGTGTCGGCACGAGAGAAGGCTATGCCTCCGCCCTCGAAGCACAGGCCTCGGCGGGCGGCACCTTCGCGCGCAAGACCGCGGTGTCGAGCTTCGGCGATTTCGGCGAGCGCTCGACCTTCGGTGCGACGCGCGCGTTCGGGTCCGCCGACACGGTGCTCGGAGAGCATGGCGGCGGCGCGCCCGGTGTGCCGGCGTTCGGGATGGGCGGGCTCGACGTCGCGCGCGAACTGGGACGGCTATCCCCTGCCCTGCGCGGGCGCGGTCCGAACGATCCGGCGGTCGCGCAGGCGGTGCGCGCGAACGCCACGACCACCGCGATCCACAACTTCGCGGAGAAGGATGCGCTGCGAGAACTGGGCGCGACCTATTTTGGCCAGGGTCAGGCCGGCGAGCGTACCTTCGTCGCCTTCGCGCAGGGGATGACGCAGTGGAAGGCGTTCGGCGACAACAGCCTATGACATGATGCGGCAGGGCGCCGAGCGGCATTTCCAGCGCGCCGGCTACTCGCCCGATGGCGCCGCGCTCAAGGCGTCGACCGTGATCGCGCAGGCCTCCGCCGATCCGACCTTCGGCAAGCTCATCGCCAACGCCTTCGATCAGGAGACGATGCTGCGGAACGACCTAACCGGTGCGGAGGTCGGTGTCGGCGCCATGGAGGGCCGGCGCGATCAGGCGGGCGTGCATATCGCCGGGACCGAGCGCGGCAATGTCGCGACCGAGCAGGCGTGGCGCACCGGCGGCAATGCCGGGCACCGCCGCGCTGCCGCCATGCTCGGGCTGCCGGTCGAGGAAACCTCGCGGCGGATCGGGTTCATCACCGCGCTGTCGGGCGAGGCGCGTGCGTCGGCGATCGGGCAGCTTGGCCGGGCCACCGGGCGCAGCGAGGCGCAGGTGCTGAAAGCGCTGGAGACCTATCAGGCAGCAACGCAGATCGGCACCGCCGACGGCGCGACCGCCGAAGTCGCGCGAGAAGGCACCAGCGTCTATGCCGGCACGGGCGAAACCGCGGGCTACGATGTCGCCGAGCGTGCCGGCAAGCTCGATGCGCAACGTGAAGTCGGCCGCGACGGCAGGTGAATGCGACGCTGAGCGGCGAATTCGGAGCGATCATCGAGTGGGTCGCGGCGCGGGAGGCGCAAAGGGCCAGATGTCCGTATTGTTGGTTGCGGGGACAGGCCGCCGCCTTAGCTTGTGAGCCCGCGCAGGCTGGCGAACATGACACGCGCGTGATTGTTAGGCTACTCGGATACGCGGCTGAGCAGCCCCCGCCGAGTGGCCTGCTTAAATAGTGAGTGCATCGTCGTCTGCGCCGCGATTGCCGGGCGTAGGTGGAGCGAAGGGGAACCAACGGGCGGCAACGGCGGTGTCGTCGCTTCCGGAGCCGGAGGACGGTAGCCCAGACTGCTATGTGGTCGGATGGTGTGTAGTGGCGCCGCCGCCTAGCCTCGATCAGCACTGTGGCCTCGGCAAGGCTGTAGAAGATCTCGCCGTGGAGCAGCTCGTCACGAAGCGAGCCGTTGACGCTGTCGTCGTAGCCATTTTTCCACGGCGAGCTGCGGGTCCGGCTACACCATCTCGGGCAAGGACTATTACCGCTGCGCCGGCCAAAAGGAGCGGGGCATCTGCTCGAACACGGTATCGGTCCGTAAAGGACCGCTCGAGACGGCGACCCTCTCGATCCTCCAGCACCGGTTGCTGACCGAGGACCACGCCCGGTTGTTCGCCGAGGAGTTCAAGCGCGAGATGGCGCGGCTGACGAGCACGTCGACGCGGCAGGACCAGTCCGTTATCGAACGCCTGGCTATCGTCACCCGCGAGATCGACAATCTGGCGGCCAACATGCTGGCGGCGGTGGCGAGCCCTGCGCTGCTGAAGCTCCTAGCCGACCGCGAGGCCGAGAAAGCGCGACTGGGGGGACAGCTGAGCGCACCGACGACGGTCATGCCCTCGGCCACCATCCTGTCGCATCCAGCGCTGCTGCAACTGTTCGAGGAGAAGGTAGGCCGCTTGCGCGAGACGCTGGACACGGAGACGGTGCGCGGCGAAGCGGCGGAAATCCTGTCGACGCTCATCGAGAGCGTGACGATCTATCCCGAAGAGACGCACGGCCCGGAAGCGGAGGTCGAAGCGAAGGTTGCTGACCTCATCGCGTTTGCGACAAACGATAACGCCGCCCTGGGGGGCGGCGTATGTAGTTCTATGGTGTTGGTTGCGGGGACAGGATTTTACCGCTGTAGAACTCGATTTAAGTTGCCAAGCGGCTTGATCGTAGGCCCGTGACGCTCGAAAGCGACCTGATGGACCTGCACATACAAATCCTGCACCGTTAGAAATAGACGCTAGTAGTGAGTAAGAGACGCAAGAACCTAGGTGTTCAGTCCCGGCATCTGGTGGATCGGGTCGACGATGAACCGATCTGGCTCTGACGTCCATATCTTGGCGATGTATTCGTAGGGTGTGAGCCCGCTGAGTGTCTTGAGCCAGCGGGCGAAATTGTAGGCAGCCATGAAGTCGGCGAGGTGCGTTCGCAGTTGGTCGTGGCTCTCGTAGTGGAAGCGTTTGACGGTCGCCTCCTTAATGGTCCGGTTCATCCGCTCGACCTGTCCGTTGGTCCATGGGTGGTTCGGTTTGGTGAGCCGGTGCTCGATGCCGTTTGCGTCGCAGATCATGTCGAAGCGCATCTGGCGCGACCAAGCGGTGTTCCGGTTGCGCGGCTGCTCGGCGAACTGGATGCCATTATCGGTGAGGATTGTGTGGATCCGGTAGGGTACGGCTTTCAGCAGGTGTTCGAGGAACTCCCAGGCTGTCCGCCTGTCAGCCTTGTCGACCAGCTGGGTGACGGCGAACTTGCTGGTGCGGTCGATACCGACGAAGAGGTACAGTTTGCCTTCGTTGGTCTGCACCTCGGCGATATCAATGTGAAAGAAGCCGATGGGATAACGCTTGAAGAGCTGACGCTTTGGCTTGTCACCTTCGATGTCCGGCAGGCGGGATATGCCATGTCGCTGGAGGCAGCGGTGCAGCGCTGACCGGGTCAGGTGCGGGATCGACGGCTGCAGGGCGTAGAGGCAGTCATCCAGCGGCAGCAGCGTGTGCCGCCGGAACGCCACGGCCACTACCTCTTCAGCCTCGGACAAGGTCGTTGAATGAGGGGCCTTCGGCCCGGTCCTCAGATCCTCGACGGTTGCCCTCTTGCGTCACTTCGCGACGGTCTTCGGGTTGATCCCCAACTCACGGCTCAGCGTCGAGAGCGAAGCTTGCGATCGCTGTATTGCTGCTCGGACGGCGTGCGTGGTCGTGGCGCTCCCGTGACGAACTTGTCCCATACGGCTTCCTTCCATTCCAACGAAAGGATCGCACCATCAAACCGTGGGATCAAACACCTAGGCGACGTAACGCACACGATAGTCGCCAATCGGGGTTGGCGACGGCCTTTTGCGACGATCGCCAGGCTGCCGACCGAAATTACCTGTTTGTCGTGTGGTCGTGATTGCTACTATGTTCTTCACATATCTGACCGCTGAGGACACTCCGCAGGCCTATGTCGAGCCGACAGCTAAGCCGTTGCTTCCAGCTCGCGTAAGCTGCGGCCCCGCGTCTCTCTCCCTGCGCGCCCGATCAGTACCGCTGACAGCGTCATTGGTACAATTAGCGAGATTGCCGCGCCCCCCATCGTCGGGATCAGCCCAGCGAAGGCGCCCAGCTGGACAGCAACGCCACCAAATTTGCTACTCCCCGCGATAAGCCCAGTAGCGCGTCCACGGACGCGTAATGCGTAGTTTTCGGCTGCATAGGGAAGTAGCACGGCGATCAATCCGTTTGTGCCAACCACCAGCAACGCGATCACAGCGATCAGCAGGGGTGGCCAAGCCAGCGTAGGTGCCGGCAGTAGGGCTCCGGCAAGCCCGGCGAGTGTGAGAAGCACAGTGCCGATCAGGGTGCGCTTGCTGCTCCACCGGCTGTAAAGGAAGGCCGCGATCATGATCGTGGGCAGGGCAACAAGTGCTGAGCTGGCGATGATGCCGCTCGCAATCTCGGCACTGAAGCCTCGATCCTGGAGATCGGAAGGCAACCATAGCAGCAAGCCAAAGTTGACGAAGCTCCAGGAAAGAGCCGTGATCACCAGGGCGATGGTCAACTCGCGGTGGTGAGCCGCGGCGCTGCCAGCGTCCGCTGGCGCGGCTTGTGGCGCACGCCTGACGATGCCGAACTTTCGAGCCATGTCAGCTAGCTCGGCGTCCATGCCCCGTTCCAACAGAAATCGTGGAGACTCAGGTATCCACCTTGCCATCGCAAGCAGCAGCAAACCGGTGGGAAACCCTTGCAGCCACAAGCTACGCCAGCCGAACAGGGGCTCGAACAGATGCGCTGCACCGCTAGCTGCGAGGTAGCCACCGACCAGTCCCGTGCCACCAACCAGCACAAGGACCCAGCTTCTGTGCCGCGGAGGCATGATCTCTGCCAACAGGGTGTAGACGACGGGCAGCATGCCGCCAGCCGAGCACCCCATCAGAAAACACATGACCAGGTTCCAGCTGTAGGAAGGCATAGCTCCGCAGATCGAAGTCGAGACGAACAGGA
The DNA here is from genome assembly GCF_001421995.1 of Sphingomonas sp. Leaf231. Taxonomy (GTDB): domain Bacteria; phylum Pseudomonadota; class Alphaproteobacteria; order Sphingomonadales; family Sphingomonadaceae; genus Sphingomonas. Next base: position 56,478 of record NZ_LMLS01000005.1, on the reverse strand, counting down.
TGGTCGACAACAGGATCGACACACGCCGACCATAGATGTCCGCAAGCCACCCCCACAGAAACGAGCCAACCGTCGTTCCCGTAAGGGCAACGAACGGCAACAAGGCAACGGTCGATTTGGCGAGCCCATACTCGCCACGCATGCCGGGCAGCACGAAGCCGAGCGTTGCTGGCTTCATAGTGTCAATTATGAGCCCGAGGGTAAGCACCAGCAGAACGGCAGCATGCGACCGCGTCAGAGGGGTATCATCGGGCGCTTCATATGCGACGCCAACGGCTGCCCTATGATCAGGCCGTTTCTTGGGTAAAGCGCCAAATATAGCTGCCGGCACGCCGATACCGATCAGCGCCATGCCCAGGTACATCCATCCGTCCATAGGCATACCCGACAGGTGATTGCCCATCGTATGGGCCATCGCGAGCATTGGTAAGTGAAGGGCCACGCCAACGCTGATCGCCGCACAGCCTGCCCAGAAGAGCGGCCAGCGCTCGCCGACCACCGAGTTTCCGCGGCTGCTACTGCCATTCGCCATTCATTTCCCCCCACCAGCGGTAGCGACATAAGCCGCACGGCTTGCCTGCCGCAAGCAGAGTACCTGCCGGCGGGTACGTTGCGGCTCATGGCTTGGCGAATGGCCTTCAGGCTTGCGGATCGCCAAACTGAGTGTCCAGAAGCAAGTGTTTTCGACCGATCCCTTTTTCCGGTCAGCGTAATATTTTGGGAAGGGAAGTGCGGCAGTTTGAGTGCCGACTACAGTAATTATCAAACAGTGAAACAGCTTGATCACCGGGAGCCATGTCCTATCTAGAAAGAGCGGGCCGGGCCCCTCTGACAATTTCCCTCGGGTGATTGTGATGTCGGACCGCATCGGGTTATCTCGATATAGGCCTGGCCGCTTTGCCTCCTGTCGTCGTTGATGATCCGATCTTTCGATCACCGATTGAAAAGAGGCTCTGAGCATGGAAACCAACAGACTCGCCGAACTGCATCAGCAGTTGGACGAGCGCGCGCGTATCGCGATGGCGCGCCGAACTCCAATTTCTCCAATTCTGCTGCAATTGAAGCGCTTTGAGTTGCACCTGGAAGGTCGCTTGTGCGCACCACCGCGAGATACCTGCCCTCCTGATCGCTGATCCCGCCCCACGTCATCACGTTTGTCAGAGGTCCCCATGCCTGAGCTGCTCTCCTTATTATTCCTTGGTACGCCTGTCTGGATGTGGCTGGCATTTCTCGGCATCGTCGCAACGTTGCTGATCCTCGATCTGGGTGTCTTGCACCGCGGACAACGGGAAATTGGGGTACGCGAGAGCCCTGCATTGTCAGCAGGTTACATCACGCTGGGACTGGCGTTCGGCGGATGGATTTGGTGGTATATCGGGCCGACTGCCGGCCTTAACTACGTGACGGGCTTCGTCATCGAGAAGAGCCTTGCGATGGATAACGTGTTCATCATCGCCATGATCTTCGGCTACTTCGCCATCCCCCGCATCCACCAGCACCGTGTATTGTTCTGGGGCATCCTGGGTGTCATTGTCCTGCGTGCAGTGATGATCGGTTTTGGTGCGGCATTGGTCGATCGGTTCGAATGGGTATTATACGTCTTTGCGGCCTTCCTGGTTTTCACCGGTATCAAGATGTGGCTGACTGCAGACACGGAATATGACGTAGCCAGTTCGCCCGTTTTACGCTGGGTTCGCCAGCGCATGCCGGTTACCGACCAACTTCACGGGGAACGTTTCTGGGTGAAAGAGCAGGAGCCAGCGACGGGGCGCATGCGCCGGATCGCTACGCCGTTACTACTGGCTCTGGTCATGATCGAATGCGCTGACGTCATCTTTGCGGTCGATTCCGTGCCGGCCATCTTCGCGATCACAACGGATCCATTCATCGTCTACACGTCGAACATCTTTGCTATCCTTGGGTTACGCGCGCTCTATTTTGCGCTCGCCGCGATGGTCGACCGGTTCCATTACCTTAAATACGCCTTGGCCGCGTTGCTGGTATTTATCGGCTCGAAAATCTTCGTTGCCGACATGTTCGGGCTCGCCAAATTCCCGCCCGCAGCGTCGTTGGCGGTAACCTTTGCGATACTGGGTTGCGGCGTCGGCTGGTCCCTGTGGAAAACGCGAGCGGCTGCTTCGGCCTGAGTTTGAACGCGTCCGCCGGCATTGAAAGCGGACCGGTCATACGCTGTGGGTATAGCCGTACTCCATCTACCGGGACTGGCGTTTACGACGCGCGGGGATAAGGTGGCTGCTGACATGACCGACCGACCGTCATCAACGGGGCCGAAAAAGGGATAAGGATGCGCTCCGCTCTAACCATCCTTGCGCTAGTCTCTGCTCAACCCTGCTTCGCGCAGACGGACCTGCGGCCGCCCCCCCCCCCCCCCGCAGGTCGGCCTTTGGAGGCAGGCACTGCCGGATGGAGCATCACCGTCGGCGTCGCACCAGTCTTAAGCCCTGCATGGCAAGGCTCGCGAGACATGGCCTTGTCGATCTTTCCCGACCTGCGGATCAACTACAAGGACACCATCTTCGCTTCGATCCCCGACGGTTTGGGTTGGAACGGGGTGAACCGGGACGGGTGGAAGGCAGGACCGCTCGCCAAGCTCCGCTTTGGGCGGGATGAAGAGCGCGGGGGATCGCCGTTCCTCATTACAGGCGGGAGTGACGCGCTACGCGGCCTCGGCGACGTAGATGCAGCTGTTGAGGTGGGAGGCTTCGTCGAGAAACGGGCTGGGCCATGGCGTGGACGGATCGAGGTTCGTCGCGGCTTCGGCGGGCATGACGGCGTTGTCGCCGACGGGTCAGTTGCTTACCAGGCGCGCCGGGGACGGACCATCATCAACATCGGGCCTCGCGCAACGCTGTGACGTGCTCCCCAAAGCTCTACCAGTCATAACTGGAGTCCGGGGTTGGTATGGTGCCCCTCTGGGCGGTGTTGCACAACCCGCCTGGCGGCATCGGCGGGCGTCAGCCCGCCAACACCACTATGCGGGCGCACATGGTTGTAGTCGTCGCGCCAGAGCCGCAGCACCGAGCGGGCATGGCCGAGCGACACGAACAACGTCTCGTTGAGGCACTCGTCACGCAGGCGGCCGTTGAAGCTCTCGACATAGCCGTTCTGCTGCGGCTTGCCCGGCGCGATGTAGTGCCACTCGACCGGTCGCTCCTGCGTCCATCTCAAGATCGCCAGGCTGGTCAGCTCGGTGCCGTTGTCGCTGACAATCTTCAGCGGCACGCCGCGCACAGCGATGATGGCGTCTAGCTCGCGAGCGACGCGTGCGCCTGACAGCGAGGTGTCGACCACCAGCGCCAGGCATTCCCGCGTGAAGTCGTCGACCACTGCAAGAATGCGGATACGTCGGCCACTGATCAGCGTGTCGCTGACGAAGTCGAGGCTCCATCGCTGGTTCGGACCCTGCGGCAGCGTCATCGGCGCACGTGTGCCCATGGCTCGCTTCCGGCCACGCCGGCGCCTGACCCGCAGGTTTTCCTCGCGATACAGCCGCAGCAGCTTCTTGTGGTTCATGACGATGCCCTCCCGGGCAAGCATGATCCCCAACCGCCGATAGCCGAAGCGACGACGCTCAGCCGCGATCTCGCGCAACCGCGACCGCAGGTCGCCATCATCAGATCGCCGATGCGCATAGCGCATCGACGTCCGATCCACGCTGAAGATGGTACAGGCCCGACGCTCGCTGATGCCGAACAACTGCCGCGCATGCTCGACAGCCTTCCGCCGAGCGGCAGGCCTCACCAGTTTTTTGCTGCCGCCTCCTTGAGCACGGCGTTGTCGAGCATCGCGTCCGCCAGCAGCCGCTTCAGCCGGGCGTTCTCGTCCTCCAGCACCTTCAGCTTGCGTGCTTGCGACACGTCCATGCCGCCATACTTCGCCTTCCAGGCATACAGCGTCGCGCTGCTGATCCCGTGTTTGCGGCACACGTCGGCGGTCTTCATCCCGCCGTCCTGCTCGCGCAGCACCGCGATGATCTGCTCCTCGCTGAACCTGCTCTTCTTCACATCCGTCTCCTCACGAAGGCGGACTCTAGCTCAAACTGGCGGAGTTTCAGGGGAGCACGTCAGTATCACTGTGATTACTCCTAATCGAAAGCCACGAACAATTAGCGATAAATGGAAGCACCTATCTAAGGGAAGCACCGGTGCGGCACGTACTGCGAATAAGGGGGGCCTTACGCGGAGAACGACGATGCACCACCACATGAGCGCCGAAATGCAGGCCTGCATGGATGCCTGCCACCACTGCCACATTACCTGTCTGTCGATGACGACGCAGCATTGCCTTCAGGTAGGCGGCCCGCACGCCGCGCCCGACCACATCAAGATCATGCTGGATTGCGCGCAGGTTTGCGCCACCTCGCTCGACTTCATGGCGCGCGGCTCCGACCAGCATAAGCTCGTGTGCGGCATCTGCGCTCAGATCTGCCGGGCTTGCGCGGCGAGCTGCAAAGGGCTGGACGGGATGGAAGAGTGCGTCGCCGCCTGCGAGCGGTGCGCCGAGGAATGCGAGAAGATGGCCGCCTGAGCGGCGAGGCGGGCGGCGCTTGGCCGCCCGCCCTTCACATCGCCGAAGCGGGCGGTTCGAGCGTCCCCAGCCATGCGACGAGCGCCAGGATCGCCACTGCGCAGCTCGCCTCGACCGCGAGGCTGCGCCGCAGGGCGCGAAGCGCGCCGTGATGATCGGCCGCGGCGATCGAGCGCTCGAACGCCGGCGTAAGTCTGAAGCGGTTGAGCGACGCGAGCGCGAGCATTGTGCCGAACAGCGCTAGCTTGGCGATCAGAAGCTGGCCGTAGCGCGTAGTCGGAAGGTCCGGCAGATTGGCGAGGCCGACCAGCAGCCACGCGTTGACGACACCCGTGACGACGATCGTGCCGACCAGGATCGTGCCGACCATGCCGAACCCGTGCAGTGCGCGGTGCGTCAGAGTCAGATGGGCGGCGTCGACGCGGCCGACCGGCCGGGCGACCAGAAGCACGAGCCCGAGTAGGGCTCCGGCCCAGGCTCCGCCCGCAAGCAGGTGAAGAATGTCGGCGCCCAGATGCACCCAGCCAACAGCGCCCTCGTCCATCGCGCCGTGTCCTGTCCAAGCAAGCGTGGCGAGCGCCACGGCCGCAGCGAACGTCACCAAGCCGAGCAAAGCCGCGCGATCGGTTGCCACGAGGGCCGCGACCGACGCCACCACGAGCGCAGCTATGCGCGCTTCCCACGCGGTGCCCGTTGCGGACCCGGAGAGGAGCATCCCGATCGCCTCCTGATCGACCGGCCAGGGCGGTGCCCCGGCCATCGCCGCCGCGAGCAGTGCGAGGGCGATCCCGGAGAACAGGAGGCCGAGCAGGCCGCTTCCGACGAGCCAGGGGCGCAAGGCGAGCGCATTGGCGCGCTCGCCGGCTTTGAGGCCGTAGAGACTAAAGGCCGACAAGCCGAACAACCCGCTCAGCGTTGCATAAAGCGCGACGCGAACCGCGATCAGCGGCCAGTCGGTCTCCACCCTTACTTGACCGCGAAGGCGAAGTTTCCGGCTACCCGGTGAGTGTCAACCGAGACCACATGCCAAGCGACGCTGTAGCGCCCCGCGGCGAGCGGCGCCTTGGGCGTGACGACGAGCGTGCGGCCATCATCGGCGACCCCGGCCGCAGCCGCGACCTTCATGGGCGCGTGCGCGGTGCCGCCATGCGCGGTCATCATCAGGTCCGCGCCCGAGAACTTCGGCATCAGCTTCTCGCTGAACCGCAGCGCGAGGCGCGCGGGCTTGGCGACAGTCGCGTTCGGCGCCGGTGAGGCGGACAGCAGCTTAGGATGAGCCTGGGCGGCGCTGGCGAGCCCGAGGATGGCAAGGGCGGCAGGGATTAGGGCGCGACGCATGCGGTTACTCCGTGATGTTCTGTCCATTCTACGCGGCACGGTCGCGCACCCCTCACGCGACCGATGAGGGATGATGGGCAGCGCTGCGTAACCAGTGTTAGAGGGGCGGAGTGGAAAACATGGATGATCTGGACAGAGCGTTGGTGAGGTTGGCGGGAGCACCTGTTCCGGCTGCGCTGGACGACGTCGAAGCACGTGTTCTCGCGCGCATCGGCACACGGCCGGTCGTGCGACAGGCCGGGCTCGGCATCGGTGCGGTGACGGTCGCGGCATTGGCGATCGGCATGATCGGCGCCGAGCTGCCCGCGACCGCGAGCCCCGCGGTGTCGCTCGCACCGCTCGGCGGGGCCTCGCCGCTCGCACCCTCGACTTTGCTGATCGGCGAGCCGTGACCTCGACCAAGCGCGTCCTGCTGTGTGTCGTACTCGCCTTTCTCGCGGCGATCGGGGGCGTGTTCGTTGGACGTGCGCTGTTGCCCCAGCCCAAGCAGCCGGGCGCCGCGCTGCACGAGGTCCTGCACCACAAGCTCGCGCTCGATGCCGATCAGCAGGCAAAGCTGAAGGTTCTGGAGGACCGGTTCGCGGTGCAACGGCGCGCTCTCGAGCTGGAGTTGCGCGCGACCAATGCTCGGCTCGCCGAGGCGATCGAGGCCGAGCACGGCAACGGCCCGCGGGTCACGGCCGCGGTCGATCAGAGCCATGCCGCGATGGGCGAGCTGCAGAAGGCCACGTTGGCGCATATCTTTGCCATGCGGCAGCTTCTGCGCACCGATCAGACCTCTCAATTCGATGCTGCGGTGGTGAAGGCGCTCACCGACGGCCAGGGGTGAGCCTCGATTGGACCACGCTGTCCGATGGCGAGCTGGCGACGCTCAGCATTGCCGGTCGGCAGGCCGCTTTTGCCGAAATCGTGCGACGCTACCAACAGCCGGTGTTCCGGCTCGCGCGGGCATGCGTCGGCGAACCCGACGAAGCGCTTGATCTGGTGCAGGAGACGTTCGTCGCCGCACACCAGGCCCTCCCGCGCTACGACGGGCAGCGCGCCATGAGAGCGTGGCTTTCGACGATCGCGATCAACAAATGTCGTGACTGGGCGCGAAAGCGCACGGTGCGCCGGTTCTTCTCCTTCGCGGCCCCCATCGATCATCGGGCTGAAGCTGTGGTGGACGATCAGGTGGCAATCGACGACGGCGCAGCCGACCGCCAGGAGTTGGACCGGGTAACAGATGCCATTTCCGCTCTGCCCATGAATCTAAAAGAGGCTCTGGTGCTGCGCACCATCGAGGGTTTGAGCCAAGCCGAAACCGCCGACGTGCTGGGGATCAGCCAGAAGGCTGTCGAAACCCGCCTCTACCGTGCCCGCTCGCGCCTCCTCGAAAAGTTGAACACCGAACAAGGGATCGGCGTGCGGGACGCGTAGAAGGAGTGAAACGGGCCGGTAGCGGCCCACCTTCTAGGAGCTTTCATGTCGCGCGTTCTCGACCGCCGCCAAGTGCTGCGCGGTGCCACCCTAGCCGGAAGCGGCCTTGCTCTGTCGGCCTATATGCCGGCGTGGGCGCAGCCGGTGTCCGCGGGCATCGCCAAGCCGTTGCCGACAGTTTCGGGCGACGACATTACGCTAAAGATCGCTCACCAGATGATGATGATCGACGGGCGGCAGAGCCACGCGATCGGCATCAACGGCACCGTGCCTGCTCCGCTCATCCGCTTGCGCGAGGGGCAGAACGTGCGCCTCCACGTCGTTAATGATCTGGATGAGGAAACCTCTATTCATTGGCACGGGCTGCTGGTGCCCTTTCAGATGGACGGCGTGCCCGGCATTGCCTTTCCAGGCATCCCGGCACGATCGACCTTCACCTACGAGTTCCCGATCATCCAGAGCGGCACCTACTGGTATCACAGCCACTCGGGGCTCCAGGAGCAGGAGGGGCACTACGGGCCGATCCTGATCGACCCCAAGGACCCCGACCCGGTGCAGTTCGATCGCGAGCACGTCATCGTGCTGTCCGATCACAGCTTCCAGCACCCGCACTACCTGTTCGACCGCCTCAAGAAGGAGTCGGGCTACTTCAACCGCCAGCGCCAGACCCTAAGCGGGCTGCTGGCGGGCAAGGATCAGCCGCTCAAAGAGCGGCTGATGTGGGGCAAGATGCGGATGGACCCCGCCGATGTCGCCGACGTGACCGCCTCGACCTACACCTATCTGGTCAACGGCCATGGTCCCAAGGACAATTGGACCGCGCTGTTCCGGCCGGGCGAGCGGGTGCGGCTTCGGTTCATCAACGCATCGTCCATGACGACCTTCAACGTCCGCATCCCCGGCCTGCCGATGACGATCGTCGCGGCTGATGGGTTGAACGTGCGCCCCGTTCAGATCGACGAGTTCCAGTTCGGCCCGGCCGAGACCTATGACGCGATCGTCACGCCGCCCGACATGCGCGCCTACACGCTGGTGGGCGAGAGCGTCGATCGCTCCGGCATGGCGCGCGCGACGCTCGCACCCCGCGAGGGCATGGCTGCCGAAGTCCCGCCACTTCGCAAGCGGCCGCTCGCGACCATGAAGGACATGGGCATGGGCGGCCATGACATGAGCACGATGGATCACGGCTCCATGCAGGGCATGGGAAGCGCTGCGACGGGCGCACAGGCTGGATCAATGGCGGGCATGGACCATGGCGGTATGGACCATGGCGCAGGTGCCGGTTCGATGCAGGGCATGGACCATTCCCAGATGAACCATGGTGCCGCCGGCGCTGCTGCCGGCGCCATGGCCGGGATGACCGCGCCGCAGGGTCAGAGCGGCGCCATGCCCGGGATGGATCATGGGTCGGGTGCGATGCCGGGCATGACAGATGGGCAGCCGATGGCCGGAATGGACATGGGCAGCATGAACATGCGCGATTTCTCGAAGGCCCCGGGTGTGAAGAAGGGTCCGGGTGTCCAGACCATTTCGGCCATGCCAGTCGATCGCACGGGCGAGCCCGGTCAGGGCCTCGAGAATGTCGGGCACCGCGTGCTGACCTATCGCGATCTGGTGGCACTCGATCGCAATCCCGACACGCGGGCACCCGAGCGCGAGATCAAGCTCCACCTTACCGGTAATATGGAGCGGTACATGTGGGGTTTCGATGGCGAGAAGCTGTCGGAGAGCCCCGATCCGATCACCCTGCTGCACGGCGAACGGGTGCGTGTCACCCTCATCAACGACACGATGATGGGCCATCCCATTCACATCCACGGTCACTTCTTCGACCTGGTGACGGGGAAAGGTGCCTATGCGCCCCGGAAGCATACCGTGCTCGTCCAGCCAGGCGGCACGGTGAGCTGGGACGTGACAGGCGAGGAAGGCGATTGGGCGTTCCACTGCCACATGCTCTACCACATGCACGCAGGGATGATGCGCGTCGTCCAGGTCCGCAAGGCCGGGGAGGCAGCAGCGTGAACCGGTCACTCCTTCTCGCCGGCCTTGCCTCGGCAGTCGTCGCCGGCCCTGTGTTCGGGCAGAGCATGGATCATTCCATGCACAACATGCCGGGAATGACCATGCCGGCGAAGCCCGCGGCCAAGGCGACCCCCAAGCCCGCGCGGAAAGCGGCAGCCAAGCCCGCGGCCAAGCGGAAGGCCCAGGTTCGGAGGGCCCCGCGTCGCGCTCAGGCCGCGCCGGCTCGGGTGGCCGATCCGCACGCCGGTCACGACATGAGCGGGATGCAGGGAATGGACATGGGCGCTCAGCAGCAGCCCGCGCCCGCGCAAGATCCGCACGCCGGGCACGACATGTCCGCCATGCCCGGCATGGGTTCCCCGGCAGCAGCCGGGCAGGACCCGCACGCCGGGCACGACATGAGCGCGATGCCCGGCATGGCGATGGATGGTAGCCAGACAGGCGCCAAGATCGGGACCGACCTCCCCCCCGGCAACAAGCCCGCTCCCGCTCCGCCCGGCGATCATCTCGCCGATCGTTTCTGGGGGGCGGATGCCATGGCCAGCTCCCGCGAGAACGACCTGCGGCGCGAGCATGGCGGGATGACCTACTATCAGGTGCTCTTCAATCTTGCGGAGTATCAGGCCCGCAAAGGAAGCGACGGCTACCGCTGGGATGGCGAGGCTTGGGTCGGAGGCGACATCAATCGCCTTTGGCTGAAGTCAGAAGGCGAAGGTGGTTTCGGCAAGGCGCTGGAGAGCGCCGAGGTGCAGGCGCTCTACAGCCATGCCCTCGATCCCTATTGGAATCTCCAGGCCGGCGTCCGCTACGACTTCAAGCCGAACCCGTCGCGCACCTATGCGACGATCGGGATCGAGGGCTTGGCCCCCTACCAGTTCGAGGTCGAGGGCGCGCTGTTCCTCTCCGACAAGGGGGACGTGCTCGCCCGCGCCGAGGGCTATTACGACCAGCGCATCACCAACTACTTCGTTCTCCAGCCCAGGGTAGAGGCCAACTTCGCCGCCCAGGACGTGCGGGAGACCGGGATCGGCTCCGGGCTGACGGACCTGGAGGCCGGTTTGCGGCTTCGCTACGAGGGCCGCCGTGAGTTCGCGCCCTATATCGGCGTGTCGTGGGAACGGCAGTTCGGCGACACCGCCCGCTTCTCGCGGGCGCGGGGCGACGACACAGGGGGCTTCAGCTTCGTCGCCGGCGTGAGGACCTGGTTCTGAGCCCGCGGCTCCGCCTCCACCTTGGAGCGAGCAAGATCCACCGCTGGCTTGCTCTCCTGATCGGCGCGCAGGCGATCGTCTGGTTCACCAGCGGCCTTGTGATGAGCCTGCTCCCCATTGACACCGTGCACGGCGATCACCGGATCGAACGGAACGCCGAGCCGGCGCTGTCGAGCACCCAAGGCTTCGCATCGTTGCCTGCCTTGCTGGCGTCGGCCGGAGCGCCGGTCCGCCAGCTTCAGCACCGAATGCTGCTCGGGCGAGCGATCGTTGAGGCACAGCTTGTGGATGGTCGCATCCGTCTGCTGGACGCTCGCACGGCTGCGCCGATCCCACCATTGGATGCCAGGGTGGCCGGGACGATCGCTCAGAAGGCGTATCGGGGGGCTGGTGTGCCCGCACCCACCATCGAGCGGATTGAACGAGCCAGTACCGAGTATCGCGGGGCGCTGCCGGCATGGAGTGCAACGTTCGCCGACGATGACGCCACCCGAATCTATGTAGCGGCCGAGACGGGACGGCTCACGTCGGTCCGAACAGGAACGTGGCGGCTGTACGACTTCTTCTGGGGTCTCCACATCATGGATTGGACGGAGCACGAGCGGTTCAACACGCCGTGGCTCAACGCTTTCGCCGCAGGCGGTCTCGTCTTCGCAGTGTCGGGTGCGATCCTTCTCTTCATGCGCTGGCCGAGACGGCCGCGCCGCAAAGCCGGGGGGCGTATTTCCAGACAGGGAGTCGCATGATGGACGAGCACCAAGGCAAGATGAACATGGGCATGGGCTACGGTCGTTTTGCGGCAATGGTGGCGACTTCGACCGTTGTCATGTTCGGGCTGATGTACGTGAACGTCTATGCCCTCGGGCATATAGAGTTCAGCCAGACGCGGTTCTGGATGGCCTTCGTGATGGGCGCCACGATGGCGATCATCATGCTCCTTTTCATGTGGTCGATGTACAAGAACAAGCGGACGAATGCCGCGATTATCGGCGGTAGCATCGTAGTGTTCGCGCTCGCGCTGTGGCTCGTCCGCAGCCAGGAGACGGTGGATGACGTGAGCTGGATGAAAGCCATGATCCCGCACCACTCGATCGCGATCCTGACGAGCGAGCGCGCGCACATCAAAGACCCCGAGGTGCGCAAGCTGGCGGACGGAATCATCGATGCTCAGGTTCGTGAGATCACGCAAATGAAGCGGGCCATTGCCAGGCTTGAGGCAAATCCTACGCCTGCGAATGCGCCCGACCTGCCTTCCTATCGTGACAAGCAGGTTCCCCCTCCCCCACCTGAAACTGATGATAGCGTCGGGGTGAATACCCTTCAGCCGATCCGCTGAATTCGATCATGGGCGTGAGGGATACGGTACGCGCGCCCGTATCCCTCCTGTGGGCGGGGGCGTTTACCCAGGAGAGACACGATGAAGAAGATGACTGTTTTGGCCCTCGCGGCCGCGCTCGGCGCCGCTCCGGCCATCGCCCAGATGCAGGGCATGGATCATTCGGGCATGAACCACGGTCAGATGATGAAGCCGACGCCGGCGAACCCCTATCCGCCCTCTGAAATGCAGATGCATCAGAAGATGATGTCGGCCATGGGCGCTGATGCGACCGAGACCTGGGTCCGCAAAATGGTCGAGCATCATCGCGGTGGCATTGCCATGTCGCAGATAGTGTTGCGCGAAACCAAGGACGCAAAGGTCCGCATGATGGCCACCAAGACGATCGCCGAGCAGAACAAGGAAGTCGGCGAGCTGAACGCCTGGCTGCGGGCGCACGGCAAGTCTGCACAGTGATCGGCCCCCGCCCCACCGCAGGGTTTGCCTGCGGTGGGGCGGCCATCTAGGAATAGACATGACCCGCATTCGCCTTCTCGCCACTGTTGCAGCGTTCGCCATGCCGGTCGCAGCCGTGGCTGCCGGGCCGGTGCTGATGCACCGCGATCCGGGCTGCCCATGTTGCGAGAAGTGGGCGCAGCAGGTGAAGGCTCAGTTCGGTCGGGCGGTCCGCGTCGTCGACGACGCGAACCGGCCCGCGTTCATGAAGGCCCGGGGCGTGCCCGCGGACTTGGCCTCATGCCACACGGCCATCATCGACGGCATGACTTTCGAGGGTCATGTGCCAATCGCCGACATGAAGCGGGCTCTGGCAACGCACCCAAAGGGTGTGACGGGGCTCGCGGTTGCCGGGATGCCGATGGGCTCGCCGGGCATGGAGATGCCGGGCATGAAGACCCAGCCCTACGACGTCGTTGCGTTCGGACCTGGTGGACGCAAGGTGTTCGCCCACCACTGAAAAGGAGGGAGGCGCAGACGCCTCCCTCCCCTGGCTTACTTTTTGGGCATTCCGGACATGTCGTGACCGGCATGATCGCCGCCCTTCTTCATGTCCTTGCAGCAATCGCCCTTGCCGTCCTTGCAGCAATCGGCACCGTCTTTGCAGCACGCCATGTCGGCGCAGCAGGACCCGGCCGCGAAGGCTGCGGTCGGAAGGGCGAGCGCCAGCGCTGCGCCGATCAGCTTGAACTTGGTCATTAAAAGCTCCGTCGATTGAATGTGTGAAACCTGTTGGATGGTTACACGGCTCGTGGAGGTGGAGTGGCGGGCGGTATCAGCCACCCGTTCATGACAGGGGCCGGCGACGGCCAAGCGGCGATCGGGAATGAGAATAACGGCTCTGCCCTCGCCAGGGCTTCCCCCGGGACGGCGATGCAGGGCGTCGCGCAGGCCGGCTGAGGTGCCTTCTTGTCCGGTGCCGAAGAGCCTTTTTCCTCGCACCCAGCCATTGCCGAGGCGATCGGAGCTGCTTGAGCACTGGTTTCGCAGATCGGCCCCAACCGGACGAGCAGCATCATCGCAAGCACGGCCAGGACGGCCGTGCGAACGAAGCTGACACGAGGGCGAGATCCGGATTTCACGCCAGCTACCGGCAGCCTTTTGGACCTGAAGTCAACGGCTCAGTGCGGCATCGAGAGCGCTGCCGGAGCGATCACCATCCATAGCGCCATGGCGACCATCATCACGTTCTCAGTCAGCGACAGGAAGCCCAGAGGCACATTGCTGTCCCCACCCACGCAGGCGCACTTGAGTTCGCGTTTGTCGACATAGACCGCCTTGATGACGGATACCGCACCGATCGTCCCGATGACGAGCGCGATCGGCACCGAAAGCCAAGTGAGGACACCAGCGGCCATCAGCACGCCCGCAACACCTTCTGCGTAGGGATAGACGTAGGAATAGGGCACCCAGCGCTTGGCGAGCAGATCGTAGTTGAGGAACATGCTCGAGAAGCTCTCGACGTTCTGAAGCTTCAGCATGGCGAGCACGCACATCGAGAAGGCGATGAACCATTCCCCAGCGCGGACCGTGAACGGCGAGCCGAAGGCAGCGTAGCTGGCCGCGAGCGCCATCAGCGCGGTCATGGCGAACACCGCGACTACGGGCCGGTAAGTGACCGCCTTGGGATCGCGCACCGCCTTGCCGAAGAAGCGGCGCAGATCGTCATAACCCCCTACCCGCTCGCCCCCGATGAAGGTCTGCGGTGTGGTCTTCACGCCGTGCTCCGCCTTGAACGCGTCGGTCTCCTCGCGGGTGCGCAGCCAATGATCCTCGACCTCGTAACCTTGCCGGCGCAGCAGATCCTTGGCCTTCACGCCATAGGGGCAGGTGTGCGTCGGCATCACCATACGATAGACCGTCGCTTTCTTGAGCGCCGCGGTCGCCATCTCACTTCTCCATCCTGTTCGCGGAACCTATATAGGGTCCGTACTATAGTACGGAGTCAAGGCATGGCGGCACTGACGATTGCGGGTCTCGCGCGTGAAGGGGACGTCGGTGTCGAGACCGTGCGCTACTATCAGCGCCGGGGTTTGCTCGATACGCCGGACCGACCCGGAGGCTCCGGCGCGAGCGGCGGTATTCGGCGCTACGGTGTCGATGACGTGCGCCGCCTCCGGTTTATCCGCTCGGCGCAGGCGGCCGGATTCACGTTGGAGCAGATCGGCGAACTGCTAGCGCTCGACGCAACCGACGATCGCGCCCGTGCACGCGAGCTTGCCAATGAGCGCATTGACGCGCTGGACGCCAAAATCCAGGAGCTTGAGCGCGTGCGCGCCTCCCTTCGCCATCTCGCGAGAGAGTGCGGAAGCGGCTCGGCCGGGCCGTGTCCGATCCTCCGGGCGTTCGATCACCTCTGAGGATCGGGCATCGCGCCTGCTTCGTCCGGATCGACCTTAACCGGCCGCCATGCGCCGAAACGGGCGTAGAGGGTGGGCAGCACGAACAGCGTCAGCAGTGTGGCCGAGATCAGTCCGCCGATCACGACGGTAGCTAGTGGCTTCTGCACCTCCGCGCCTGCGCCATGGCCGAGCGCCATCGGCACAAAGCCGAGGCTCGCGACAAGCGCCGTCATCGCAACGGGGCGTAGCCGAAGCAGCGCGCCTTCACGTGCTGCACAGGCCCGCTCCATCCCCTGCCGCATCAGGTCGTGGATGGAGGAGACCATCACCAGCCCGTTCAGCACAGCAACGCCGGAGAGGGCAATGAAGCCGACGGCAGCCGAGATCGAGAACGGCATACCCCGCAGCACCAGCGCCAGGATTCCGCCGACCAAGGCGAGCGGCACGCCCGTGAACACAATTGCCGCGTCACGCACCGAGCCCAAGGCTCCGTAGAGCAGCAGCATAATGACCGCGAAGCAGATCGGCACCACGATCGCGAGCCGCTGGCGGGCTGCCGCAAGGTTCTCGAACTGCCCACCCCATTGCAGGTATGTGCCGGGTGTTAGCTTCACTTGGGCGTCGATCGCCGCCTGCGCATCGGCCACGACGCCCGCCACGTCACGTCCACGCACGTTCGCTTGCACGACGACGCGGCGCTTTCCGTTTTCGCGGCTGATTTGGTTGGGACCATCGCCGATCGCGATGTCGGCTACGCTTGCGAGCGGCACGAACGCGCCATTGGCGGTCGGCACCGGCAAACGTCCAAGCGCCTCGACATCCGAGCGCGCGCTGTTGTCGAGACGGATCACCACGGGGAACCGTCGATCACCCTCGAAAATCACGCCGGCTTGCTTGCCGCCCACCGTGGCGGATACGAGATCCTGAACATCGCCGGCGGTGACACCGACGCGAGCCATGGCGTCGCGGTTTGGGCGGATGTCGAGGAGCGGCAGCCCTTCGGTTTGCTCGACCCGCACGTCAGCGGCGCCCCGGACTTTCCGCAGCACCTCGGAAATCCGCATGGCGGTCGCGTTCATGCTGGCGAAGTCGTCACCGAACACCTTCACCGCGATGTCACCGCGCACCCCGGCAATCAGCTCGTTGAAGCGCATTTGGATCGGCTGCGTGATCTCATAGCCGTTCCCGGGAATGGTCGAGACCTTCTTCTCGATGCGCTCGACCAGCTCCTCCTTCGGCAGGCTTGGGTTCGGCCACTCATTTCGCTGCTTCAGCATGACGAACGTGTCGGTCGCATTGGGCGGCATCGGATCGGAAGCAATCTCCGAGGTGCCTGTTCGCGAGAAGGCGTACTGCACTTCCGGCTCCCGGCTGATCATCCGCTCGACCGCGAACTGCATATGCTGGCTCTGGTCGACCGAGGTGCCGGGCGGACGCCAAGCTTGGACAAGGATGTCGCCTTCGTCGAGCTGGGGCAGAAACTCCTGACCCAGGGTGGTGAAGGCGAGCGCCGCCAGGACAACACCGAGCACTGCGCCGCCCATGGTGAGTGTCGGTCGGCGCATCGCGGCGTCGAGGCCGGGTTCATACCGGCCGCGCAGCCATCGGACGACGCGGCTCTCCTTTTCCTCGACGCGGCCGACGAGGAAGGCGGCGATGGCCGCCGGAACGAAGGTCAGCGACAGGATGAAGGCGAAGACGAGTGCGATAATGACGGTCAGCGCCATTGGCTCGAACATCTTGCCCTCGACCCCGGAGAAGGTGAGCAGCGGGGTATAGACCAGGATGATGATGGCCTGCCCATAGAGAGACGGGCGGATCATCTCGCGCGCGGCCGCAGCGACCACTGCGAGCCGTTCCTTGAGCGGAAGCTGCGCGCCCGTCTCGTGCTGCCGCTCGCCCAGCCGTCGCAACGCATTCTCGACGATGATGACCGCGCCGTCGACGATCAAGCCGAAGTCGAGCGCACCGAGACTCATCAGGTTCGCCGACACGCCGGCGCGCAGCATGCCGGTGGCGGTCAGCAGCATCGTGGCAGGGATCACGAGGGCCGCAATCAGTGCCGCCCTGAAGTTACCGAGCAGCGCGAACAACACGACGATGACGAGCACAGCGCCTTCGGCGAGGTTGCGCGCGACGGTCGAAACGGTCGAGTTCACCAGCTTGGTGCGGTCGAGCACCGGCTTCGCTACGATGTCGGCAGGAAGCGATTTGCCGATGACGGCCAGTCGCTCAGCAACTGCGGTCGCAACCGTGCGGCTGTTCTCGCCGATGCGCATGACTGCGGTGCCGACGACGACCTCGTGTCCGTTTTCTGACGCCGAACCGGTACGAATGCCCTGGCCCGCACGGACCGTTGCGACCTGGCTTAGCTGGACGGGGACGCCCTCCGGCGATGCGATCACCGTTCGCGCGAGTTCATCGGCTGTGCGGACGCGGGCGTCCGAACGGACGAATAGACCCGCACCATTCAGGTTGACGGTCCCGGCGCCGACGCTGGTGTTGCTGCGCTCCAATGCGGTCGCGAGATCGTTGATGGTCAGTCGCATGGCTGCGAGCCGCTGTACGTCGGGGATCACGAGATACTCGCGGTCGTAGCCGCCCAGCGAGTCCACGCCGGCAACGCCTTCTGTGCCGCGCAACTGCGGCGAAACGATCCACTCCTGAACGGTGTGGAGGTAGGTCGCCTTGTCCGCCTCGCTGACGAGATGATCTCCCTCGGGCGTGATGTAGCTGCTGTCGCGCTGCAGGCCGGGCTCGCCGTCGCGGTGCCGCACCTTGTCGAGTTCACGAAACTCGATCGTCCACATGAAGATGTCGCCGAGCCCGGTCGCGATCGGCCCCATCTCCGGCATGATGCCGGCAGGCAGCCGCTCTTCGGCCATGCGCATCCGCTCGGTTACCTGCTGGCGCGCGAAGTAGATGTCGGTCTTGTCGGAAAAGACAGCCGTGATCTGGGCAAAGCCGTTGCGGTTGAGTGAGCGGGTGTATTCGAGGCCGGGGATGCCGGCGAGCGAGGTCTCGATCGTAAAGGACACCTGCCGTTCGATCTGATCGGGCGACAGGGACGGTGCGAGCACGTTCACCTGAACCTGATTGTTGGTGATGTCGGGGACGGCATCGATGGGGAGGCGCTGGAGGGCGAAAACCCCTGCGAGCGCGGCGATTGCGGTGAGCAGCAGGACAAGCCAGCGCCGCTCGACCGAAAAGGTGACGAGGCGGGAGATCATGCGCTTAGTCCATGTCCATTTCGCCGCCCTTGCCGAGTTCGGCCTTGAGCGTGAACGAGTTCGTTGTGGCGATCCGCTCCTGGCCGGTTAGGCCCGAGCTGATGACCACCTGATCGCCCTGACGCCGCCCGGTCGTGACCGGCACGGCGCGAAAGCCGGTGGGCGTGCGGACGAACACGACGGTGCGGTTCTCGACGCTTTGCACCGCGGTCGATGGGACAGCGATGCCGCGATCACCCGTTGCGGGCAGCAAGAAACTGGCGGTGACCGGCTCGCCGACACGCCATGTTCCGCCCGCGTTATCGAGCGTGGCAATGACCTGGACGAGGCGCGTGCTCTCGTCGAGCGCGGGGGACACGAACGATACCCGCCCTTCCTGCCGGCGACTCGCTGCCGTCACTTCTACCCGCGTGCCGGGGCGGATACGTCCCGCGTCGGCAGGCGAGACGGAGGCCGTGATGCTCACCCGAGAGAGGTTCGCCACCCGGTAGAGTTCCGCGTTGGCATCGACCGTCTGGCCGAGCACCGCAGGGCGCGCAATCACCTGCCCCGAGATGGGGGAGCGCATCGCAATACGATTGAGGGCTCCGCCCCCACCACCCGTCGCGCCGAGCTGCTGCTGCGCAAGACGGAGCGCAATGCTTGCCTCCGTCGCAGCGGTGCGGGCCGCAACCAAGTCCTGCTCGGGCGAGACGCGCTCGGCGAAAAGGCGCTGCTCCCGCCGAAGGTTCGATTGAGCCAGCGCCGAACGGGCCCGTGCGGCCTCGACTTCCGCCTTCAGCGATGCAGCCTCACGACTCTCGATGACGGCAATCGGATCACCCTGGCGTACCGATTGCCCCAGATTGCGCGTGAGCGCGACCAACCGGCCCCCGATGGTCGCTGACACGACCTGGACACCTTGCGGATCGCCTTGGACGAGGCCTGGCAGTTCGATGGCACCGGCAACCCCGCCAACGGTCGGCCGAGCGACCTCGATACCAGCATCGGCAATCTGTTGCGCAGAGAGGGTGACCGCGTCCTTGTCGGTTTTCTTTTCGGCCCCCTCGTCTTTCTCCATGCCTTCCATGCCGGCCATGTCGTCGGCCTTCTTTTCACCCCCGCCGCAGCCTGCGAGCGCGAGCGGAAGGAACGCGAACAGGAGCGTCCGCTTGTAGCAGTTCGTCATCGTGCATCCTTCGCGTCGGTGGGCGCCGGGGCGGTGAGCCGTTCCAGCCGGGCCTGTGCGTCATGGTAAGCGGCGAGCGCGTCGATCGCGGCCGCGCGGATCTCGGCAAGCGTGCGCTCAGCCTCGAGAAGATCCAACTGCCCGAACTTGCCCTCGCGATAGCCGATGCGCGCAATGCGGGCTGCTTCCTGCGCCGCGGCCAGCGTCGGGCCGGTCGCGTTACGAGCGGTCGTCGCTGCGTTTGCGGCCTCAGCTTCAGCCGACGCTATGGCCTGTTCGGCGTCGAGCAGCGCCACCCGGCGCTGCGCATCCGCCTGTTGGCGCTGGGCCGAGGCGAGATCTACGCCTGCACGGCCGTTGCTGAACAGCGGTAGCGGCACAGAGAGGCCGAACACAGCCGCCGTGTCGTTCGTGGCCTCCAGTCGGCGTGCCGAGGCGCTGATCGTCACGTCCGGAACCCGCTGGCTCCTGGCGAGCCGGACCTGCGCGGTTGCCGTGGTGAGGTCGGCCTGTGCGGCTGCCGCAGCCAAGGTGTTCTCGCTGCGCACGGGCATTCGCGGTCCAGCCGCATCGACTTGGGCGAACCAGGCGGCATCAAGCGTCGTGGCACCGCGTCCGATCAGGCGAGCGAGATTGCCGAGTGCTACTTGCGCGGAGCGTTCCGCGCGTTCCGCCGCCCCTTCGGCGTTCAGTCGGGCAACGTCGGCGCGCTGCTCTTCGAGCGGGGAGGCACGACCAGCCGCCACGCGGACACGCGCGGCCCGCAAAACTTCCGCCGCGATCCCGACCTGCTCTCGTGCGTTCGCCGTCCGGCGCTGGGCGGCCACTGCATCGTTATAGGCCTGCGTGACCCGGAGCCGAAGGTCGGCCTGGGCGATCACCGCATCGAGCGTCGCACGGTCGAGCTGCGCGTTCGCTACCCCCACGCGTGCGGAGCGCTTGCCCCCAAGCTCCAACGGCAAGGAGAGCCCTACCGTCGTTTCGGACGAGCGCAGCCCCTTGTACATGCCAGTGCCCGCGACGTTCTCGGTCATCGTGTCGAGAGAGGGGTTGGGGCGCAGCCCGGCAACCGAACGTTGGGCTTCGGCCGCTTTTACGCCGGACTGTGACGCCTCGACGGCGGGCGATACGGCGCCCGCTGCGGCAAGCGCCTCGTCCAGGGTCAACGAAGGGGGCGCCGACTCTGTATTCTGTGCCTGTACCGACAGAGTCGATGCACAGGCAGTTGCGGCCAGGACGGCCGCCATCATGCGTTTCATTCTGGGTGCTCCTGACGAACTGGTCTCGGGCGCCACACGGCGCCCGACGCCTTCGTCAGGCCTGCGGCGGTCGAAGTGCTGGGTCGCTCTGGTGTGCGAGCCAGAGCGGAGCCTTGTGGCTCGCGAACTCGGTCCAGCGATAGGTCAGCGCGACGGTGACGCTGGCCTCCGCGGGGGTTGCGACTTGGTGCCCGTGGCAGGCCGCGTGGTGATGCGGATAGCTCTTGTCGGCGTCTGCCGGCACCTCGTCGCAGTCGCCGGCCATCTCTATGGCGGCATTCGCCTGCGGCGCCTCGATACATGCTACGCCTTCGGCAGCGTGTGCGATGCCCGTCCAGCCGGTCAGGACCAGCATCAGGCAGGCAAGGAAGGGCAATAGCTTTCGCATCCTCCGGCTCCATATCATCCCGCCGGCACCGCGTAACCCTGCGCCATCACTCGTGTTCGCTCATCTCGGACAGGGCGCCGCGGGTTATTTCCCACGCCGAATGCAGGAACAGGAGCGCGATCACGCCGGCGACAATGAGATCGGGCCATGCCCTACCTGTCCATGCGACGATTCCTGCGGCAGCGATGACCGCGATGTTGGCAAGCGCATCGTTGCGACTGAACAGCCAGATTGCACGGACGTTGGCATCGCCTTCACGGAAGCGCGAGAGGACTAGGGCGGCACTCACGTTGACGAGCAGCGCGATGAGCCCGAGCCCACCCATCAGTTCGGCTTCCGGTGCCACGGCGTTCGTCGCGCGCCAGATGGCAAAGCCGATGACGCCCAGACCCAAGGCACCGAGAAACAAGCCTTGCGTAAGCGCGATCCGCGACCGCGCACGGGCCGTCCAGCCTAGCGCGACAAGCCCGAACAGGGAGATCGTCCCGTCGCCGATAAAGTCCAGCGCGTCGGCTTTCAGCGCTTGGCTGTCGGCCAGAAAGCCACCGATGATCTCGATCAGGCCAAAGCCGAGGTTGAGCAGGACAACGATCCAGAGCGCACGACGATACGCAGGGTCGCGCTCCGCCTGTTTCGTGTCGCCCGTGCAGCCGCAGGAGGAGGATTCGCTTGCACTCATCCCCTGCCCCTACGATCTACAGTCACTGTAGGAGCAAGCGAAATCGCGAGGATAGCAGCGTGTTGATGATCGGCGATTTGGCGAAGCGGACGGGGACCAAGGTCAACACCATCCGGTTCTACGAAGGGATCGGGTTGATGCCGGAGGCAGTCCGTACCTCCGGGGGACGGCGGACCTATGGCGAGGCGGAGGTTCGGCAACTCGGCTTTATTCGACATGCGCGCGAGCTGGGCTTTTCTGTCGAGGAGATACGATCGTTGATCGCCTTGTCGGCGAACCCCGATCGGGACTGCCACGAGGCGGGCGCGATAGCTCGCCGGCATCTTGCCAGCGTGGAGGACCGGATCACTCGCCTCATTGCCATGCGTGACGCCCTGAGTGATGCGACCCGCGCTTGTGATGGCGGTAAGATGGCGGACTGTCGGGTGATGGAAGCGATTACGACCTTACCCACCAGCCGCTAGCCATCACGCCCGGGCCACGGCGATGCTCGACAAATCAGTTGCGGCATCGACTGGCACGCCGGCCTGCTTCCGCTCCGAGTAGCGGTCGACGAGCTGAACCGCATGGGGGCGCAGGAGGACGGTGAAGCGTACCAGCTCCTCCATCACGTCGACGATCCGATCATAATAGCTCGAGGGCTTCATTCGGCCTTCCTCGTCGAACTCCTTGTAAGCCATGGCGACCGACGACTGGTTCGGGATCGTGAACATCCGCATCCAGCGGCCGAGCAGGCGCAGCGTGTTTACCGCGTTGAACGACTGCGATCCGCCCGACACTTGCATGACTGCTAGCGCGCGCCCTTGAGTCGGGCGCATTCCCTTCATTTCGAGCGGCAGATGATCGATCTGTGCCTTCATGATGCCGGTGATCTGGCCGTGTCGCTCAGGGCTGCACCAGACCTGTCCCTCCGACCACATCGACAGCTCGCGCAGCTCGTGGACCGCAGGATGATCGTCGTCCTTCACCTGATCGGGAAGCGGGAGGGTCGATGGATCGAAGATGCGCGTTTCGGCCCCGAAGAGGTGCAGGAGGCGCGCGGCCTCCTCGACAGCGAGCCGCGAGAACGACCGCTCGCGTAGGCTCCCGTAGAGCAACAGGATGCGTGGCGCCGGATCGAGGGCACCCAAGCCCAGCGCGGGTTGCTGGCGAACGAAGGCGGGATCGAGCGCGGGAAGGCTGTCAGGATCGGTCAACGGACGAAGCGGCATCAGAGAGCTTTCACGAGATAGGCGGCCGAGGCGGGGCAGAGCGCGGTGAACTCGTGCGACGTGGCAATGGTCGCCGGAGCGCATTCGCGGCTTGCATCGGCAAACCCGAGGCTCCGGAAGAATGACGTGGCCGTGGTCGTCAGCAGGTGGAGGTGCACCACTCCGGCAGCGCGAGCTTGCTGTTCGAGCGCGGCGATTATGGCACGGCCGCTGCCGCGCCCTCTGCGATTGGTGACGACGACAATCGAGCGAAGCAGGCGATCGGCTCCCTCTCCTTCCAGACCACCATATCCTATCAGGCCTTCGGCATCGTCGAAGCGGAAGAAGGTGCGGCCGGGTTCGCCCAAGTCCGCGATCGGCAGTTTGGCTGCAGTCAAAGGGGCTGCCATCTCGTCCAGATCGCCGGATCGAAGCATGGTGACGACCATGCTCGTCATGCGAGGCTGATCCTGATCGCAAGCGCCGCGAGCGTGATCAGTAGCACCGGCACCGTCAGCGTGACACCGACCCGGAAGTAATAGCCCCACCCGATCCGCACGCCCTTCTGGCCGAGAACATGAAGCCACAGAAGCGTCGCGAGCGACCCGATCGGCGTCAGCTTGGGGCCGAGATCGCAGCCGATCACGTTCGCGTAGATCATCGCTTCCTTGACCGCGCCCGTGGCATGCGCAGCGTCGATTGACAGCGCGCCCACCAGCACGGTCGGCATGTTGTTCATCACCGACGACAGTACGGCCGCGATTACGCCGGTTCCGAACGCGGCGCCCCACACACCACCTTGCGCAGTGCGATCGAGCAGCGCGGCGAGATGGTCGGTCAGGCCTGCGTTTCGCAAGCCATAGACGACCAGGTACATACCCAGCGAGAAGATCACGACCTGCCACGGTGCACCGCGCAGCACTTTGCCGGTCTGGATCACGTGACCCCGGCCTGCGATCACCAGCAGCAGGACCGCGCCGGCAGCGGCAACGGCGCTGACGGGCACGCCCAGAGGTTCGAGCAGGAAGAAGCCGGCGAGCAGCAGCGCCAGGACGATCCATCCGGCCCGAAATGTCGCGGCGTCGCGGATCGCCTCACGCGGAAGCCGGAGCGCCCCCACGTCATAGGCTTGCGGGATGTCGCGCCGGAAGAACCACAGGAGCGCGCCGAGCGTCGCCGCGATCGACACCAGATCCACCGGCACCATCACGCCGGCATATTCACCGAAGCCGATCTTGAAGAAGTCGGCCGACACGATGTTGACGAGGTTCGAAACGACGAGCGGCAGGCTCGCCGTGTCGGCGATGAAGCCGGCCGCCATGACGAACGCCAGCGTCGCCTTGTCCTTGAAGCCCAGCGCCCGCAGCATGGCGATGACGATTGGCGTCAAGATCAGCGCCGCGCCGTCATTGGCGAATAATGCGGATACTGCCGCGCCCAGCAGGACGATAAGGACGAACAGCCTCCGGCCATGCCCCCTGCCCCAGCGTGCGACATGCAATGCTGCCCATTCGAAGAACCCGGCTTCATCGAGCAGCAGGCTGATGACAATGATCGCGATGAAAGCGGCGGTCGCGTTCCAGACGATGCCCCAGACCACCGGCACGTCCGAGAGGGTGACGACGCCAGCGAGCAAAGCGACAATGGCACCGCCCATCGCGCTCCATCCGATGCCGAGCCCTTTCGGTTGCCAGATGACGAGCGCGATCGTGGCGACGAAGATCAGGACGGCAAGCAGCATCAGGCGACGCGCTGACCCGAGGCGTCCACGACTTGCTCGCCATCCTCCTTCGCGAAGGCGCCTAGCTGGCCTGTCGGCAGCAGATCGAGGACCGCTTCTGACGGGCGGCATAGCTTCACGCCCAGCGGTGAGACGACGAGTGGCCGGTTGATGAGGATTGGGTGCGCCATCATCGCATTCACCAGGACATCGTCGGACAGCGACGTGTCGCCTAGGCCCAGCTCCGTATAGGGCGTTCCCTTCTCGCGCAGCAGATCGCGCGGGGTGATGCCCGCACGATCGATCAACTCCACCAGCAACGCACGTGAGGGAGGTGTTTTCAGATATTCGACGACATGCGGCTCAACGCCGGCGTTGCGGATCAGGCCGAGAGTGTTGCGGGAGGTGCCGCATCCGGGATTGTGATAGATGACGATGTCCACAGCCACAGGGGTTCCTTTCAGCAACAGGGAGCGAGTTCGGCGACGAGCGGCGCGCACAGCTCTGCGTTGCCGGCGCAGCAATCCTTGACGAGGAACAGCATGAGTCCGCGCAGGCCATCAAGATCGGCGCGATAGATGATCGAGCGGCTATGCCGCTCGGATCGCACCAGGCCGGCGCGCGCCAGAATGCCGAGGTGAGCCGACATTGTGTTCTGCGGCACGTCGAGCTGGCGCGCGATCTCGCCAGCAGCCATGCCATCAGGCTCATGCCGCACCAGCAGGCGAAAGACGTCGAGGCGCGTGCCTTGGGCTAGCGCCCCAAGCGCAGTGATAGCCGAATCACTTTCCATATATCCAGCATAACGGATATCTGGAACAGCGCTAGTCCGTCCCTACCCTGTTCAGGAAGCGGTCGATCGCAGTGATCCTTCAGGCCGCTTACATCAAAGCATGGAGCCGACATCCGATGCCCCGGTCGGATACGCGAACATCGTCGATTTCAGATCGCCCGCCGTAAGGCCATGCCGGATCGCGAGCGCGAACAGGTTGATGACTCCCTCGGCATGAGGTCCGACCAGGTGGGCGCCGACGATGCTGTCGTCGCCTTCATCGACCAGCACCTTGAACCCGTAGACGGGTTCGGCCGCTTGCCGTGCGGTATACCAGCCGGGCACGAAACTGCTGTTCACGCGAAAGCGGACTCCCCGCTCGCGCGCCTCGGCTTCGCCGAGCCCGACCGATGCGATGGGAGGGAGCGTGAAGGCGACGCTGGGCACGCCCCGATAGTCCGGCCGGAGGTGATTGCCCTCTAGCACGTTGCCGGCGACCACCTTGCCATCGTGGCTCGACACCGGCGTCAGCGGCGGACCCATCTGGGCAGCGTCGCCAGCAGCATAGACCGCCGGGTTGGAGACGCTTTGCAGATGCTCGTTGAGCTTGAGGCGGCCATGTTCGTGCGCGATCCCCGCCGCATCCAGGTCGAGCGCTTCGAGCGCCGGCCTTCGCCCACCGGCATGGACGACCAGATCGGCCGCGAAGCTCTTGCTCTCTCCGCCCGTCGAGGCGCGAACCGAGAAGCCGTCGCCTGTCTTGTCGATCGCCTCGACCGCTGTATCGAGCTGTACGTTGATGCCTGCGTCGCGCAGCCGCGGCATCAGCCAGCCGACGAGATCGGGGTCGAAGCCGGTCAACATGCGCGGCCCGCGCTGGAGGATTGTTACTTCCGCCCCGGCATTCGCCGCGATCGTCGAGAACTCGGCCGCGATGTAGCCGCCCCCGACAAGTATAATACGCCGGGGCAGGTCCTCCAACGTCAGGAATGCCTCATTGTCGATGACATGCCCTTCGCCGGGCAAACCGAGCGGGACCGGCGCGGCACCGCTGGTAATGAGGATGTGCCGCCCGACGAGAGTCTTTCCCTCTACGACAAGGGTGTTTGCGCCGGTGAAGTAGGCTGGACCATGATAGGTTTTTACTCCCGCGTCATGGTAGCTCTGTTCCTGCTTGCCTGGCACCGGATCGGTGAAGGTGCGCTTGAACGCCATCAGCTCGCGCCAGTCGATGCGGTCATCACCCACCACGCCGTTGCCGCGCATCCGGCGCGCGTCGTCGATCACGGCCGCACCGTGGCGCAGCATCTTCTTTGGATCGCATCCGCGCAGCGCGCAGGTGCCGCCATAGGGCCGGCAGTCGATCACGGCGACGCTCTTGCCCGCCTTGCGGACGCGCATGGCCGCGACCCGCGCCGCGGTTCCCGCGCCGATGACGATCAGATCATAAGTTTCGGGCATGAGCTTCTTACCTGTTGCGGATGTAGGCGGCGCTCAGGTGCTGTCGCCAGGCGCATCAGGCGCAGCAGCTTGCCGTTGATCCCGACGCGCGCGCCTCTTGGATCGGAGGACAGGGCACATCACCGAACGAGCAATATACGCAACAGTCCCCCGCATTGGGGCGGAGCACCGCAGCGCAACCCTTGCAGTCGTAGAAGAACTGACAGGCATCGGTCGGCATGGTGTCTGTCGATTGGTGACCGCACTTCGGACAGGTCAACGTGGAGGTAAGCAGCACTACAATATCCACTTCATCAGCAAAGGCTCAATCGAGTCCCAAATAGCAGCCAATCCGACCAGCGCCGTCGCCGCGATCAGAAGGCCGATGGCTCGGCGCGGCGCGGCATCGGCCGCGCAGGCGTCTCCCGCCGTGCAAGCCGTTTCGCGTTTGCGCCACCACATGATCCAGGCGACCACGAGTGCGACCCCGCTGAGTACAAGAAGCGGCGTGCGGATTGTCGCCAGCTCGGCGAGGCTACCGGCGAGCCCGGCACCCACGCCGATCGAGGCGAGCGCAAGCGGCAGGACGCAGCAGGCAGCGGCGGCCGTAACTGCGCTCAAGCCCAACGCACTCGCGATTGATACGACACCCCAAACGGGCGGCGCATCCGGTGCCCAGGGTCGCCTTGCGGCGGTATCCGTCATTATCTGTTCCTCGACGGGACCGGGTTGCTGAACCGCCGTCCGGGAGGGGAAACCAGATCGACAATCGAAACCCCGATCATCAACACCAGCCCCGCATAAAGCACCCATTCCGCCCGGATGCCACGAAGCGACATTAGCAGGGCGGCGATCAGGACGAGCACAGGG
The DNA here is from genome assembly GCF_001421995.1 of Sphingomonas sp. Leaf231. Taxonomy (GTDB): domain Bacteria; phylum Pseudomonadota; class Alphaproteobacteria; order Sphingomonadales; family Sphingomonadaceae; genus Sphingomonas. The sequence goes on along the minus strand of NZ_LMLS01000005.1, from coordinate 29,051 downwards.
CCAATGACCCCAAGGGCTAGCCGGAGCCAAGTTTTGTGTCGGAATCCGCTGCTAAGGTTTGCCGCCAAAACGACGAGAGCGGAGAGCGGCAATATGTACCGGATGAAGGGGCCTTCATACTGACTTAGAAAGCTTAAGCCGATCCCGGCACCGAGGCTGCCAAGAGCCGGAAAGCACGCTGCACAACCGAAAGAGGCGATGATCGCACCGATCACGCCCGTCTTGTCGGCTGTCCGCGTCAGAGCGTCTTCATTAGGCACATCGTTTCCCTTTACCCGCTCCGCCTAAGCGACCCGCACGTCGTCCGGCTTCTCGACAAGATCGTGACAGAGGTCATATATGCACCCTCCAGTAACTGTAGGGTCAAGTGCCGTGGCTTTGAAAATTGGCGACCTCGCCAATGCGACCGGCACGAAGGTGCAGACGATCCGCTATTATGAGGAGATCGGATTGCTGCCTCCGCCTGCGCGAACCGAAGGCAACTACCGAACCTACGACGAGGCGACACTTCGGCGATTATCATTCATTCGTCGCTCACGCGACCTTGGGTTCAGCCTTGATCGGGTCCGGGAGCTACTTGGCTTAGCCGACCATCGCGATTGGTCCTGCACCGCAGTCGAGACAATCGCGCGTGAGCACCGGAAGGCGATTGAGCGCAAGATCGCTGATCTATCAGCTCTTGACCACGAGTTGGCGCAAATCATCGACAAATGCGGGCACGGGACGGTTGCCGAGTGCGGTATCCTTGAAGCGCTGTCTCCGTCCTAAATCGACTTTTGAGCGCGGTTCTCAAAAACGGACGGCTTCAACGCAACCGACCAGCTCACGGACTTTCATGGGCTGTAGAGCATCATAACGCCCATGTCAGAAGAGACGATGCGAACGCTAAGCGTCAGTTCCTTCCGCGCTGATCGCTTCCTGCTCCGGTGCGGGCAGATGGCGATAGAGGGTAGGAACAGAAACGCCGATGCTCGGCGCAATCTCGCGAATGGTCATACCGGATGCCAGAAGTTTGCGAGCCGCCTCCAGCCGCTTTGGCGTCATTACCGTCTTTCGACCGCCTACCCTGCCCTCACGCCGGGCCACGACTAAGGCAGCCGTGGTGCGTTCGCGATTAAGGTCGCGTTCCATTTCAGCCATGGCCGCCATGATGTGGAAGACGAGCTTACCGGCGGTGCCGGCTGTGTCGATCCCGTCAGTCAGCGATCGGAACCCAACGCCGCGCTCGGCCAGATCAGCGGCTAGATCGACCAATCCTTTCATCGTTCGACCCAAGCGGTCGAGCTTCCAAACGACCAATACGTCGCCGGGTCGGGCATGAGAGAGCGCGTCGGCCAAGCCGACGCGGTTCGCCTTCGCGCCGCTTGCCTTGTCGCTGAAGGTACGTTCGCAACCCGCCTCGCGCAAGGCGTCGAGCTGGGGCGTCAAATCCTGTTCGGGCGTCGAGACCCGTGCATAGCCGATCAGCATGAAGCGTTCTCAAAACTCATCTCGCGTGTCTAGCACGAGCACCAGCAATCGAGAATGTGTTTTGATACGCCGGTGACCCCTGCTAGACCTTCTCACATGGCGGCGCTTCAAAATCGATCGTTTGTGAGGCCAGCCGCGAAGACCCAATAGGTGTCATCGATGTGCCATGGGCAATGGTCCAGCAGCATCACAGAAGCCCCCGGCCGACAATCTCCATGAATTGACAGAGGCTTGATCACGGCCAGTCATGGCCTATGCCGTCCAAACCCGTTGTGCCATTTTTCCTTACATGGCATAGTTCAACTTGTGAGTGATCGGAGAGGTAACAGCAGTGGCTACACAAACCATAGATATCAAAGTGGCGAGCAATGGCCGCATGGTGCTTCCGGCGTCAGTCCGAAAAGCTATGGGGTTGCACGGTGATGCCAAGGTCATCCTAACGGTTGAGGACGATCAGGTCCGCCTGTCGCCAATCGGCCATGGCGTAACGCGGGCACAGGCGTTGTATCGCGAGCATGCCAAACATGTGCGCACGACCGACGACTTCTTGGACGACCGCAGGGTCGAAGCCGCCATTGAACACGGTGAGGCTGCATCGGGTGGAGAGGAGCGAGGCGTACAATGACGTCCGCAGTTCTCGACGCATCTGCCGTGCTCGCGTTGGTTCGAGATGAACCCGGCGCCAGTAAGGTCGCTCCCCACATCGGACGTGCAGCGATATCGGCAGTCAATCTTCAAGAGGTTATCAAGGAGCTGCTTCTCAGCGGCCTCGACGAACCCCTCATCCGCGAACTACTTGACGAACTTCGGCTAGATGTTCGTGCCCATAATGTCGACGCAGCCTACGCCGCTGCCGCTTTGCACGAACAAACGCGTCAATTTGGCCGCGGTCTTGGTGACCGATCATGCCTTGCACTGGCTCTCCAGCTCGGCGTCCCTGCTCTGACCGCCGATCGCGAGTGGAAGAAGGTGAAGGTCAAGAGCCTGAAGCTCGAGCACATCCGCTAGCCGCAGCCTACTTCTGCCTCGATCAGAGTCGCGAACTTCGTGCTTTCGACGACAGTAGTTCCGCATGCTGAATCGGAAAGTTGGCGCTCGGACTGCTCCGCCTTCGGAGAAGCCCCTGCCCCCCACCTGATACAAGTCTGGCGAATTGTTTGGTCGTTCTTGGGCATACCCTCTGCGTTCCTACTCTGGCCGGTCCGATTTCCGCCAAAAAGGGACATTAAGAATTTAGCTCGGATTGGCCCTTTGGTCCGCCTGGAGTCCTAACCAAGGAGGACCAAACGGCACCCTACCAAACGGCACCGATGAAGCTTCATTGAGGGTTGAAGCTCTTCCTTCTGTCCGCTCGCAAGGCAGTGTCGGCGCGTTGCAGTTCACTGCTGGCGACCGTCCCACAAACGATGGTATTTCGGGATTATGGAAGGAGATCGGTTAGCCTGTTCCACCTGAGGCATCGGGAGCCGCCTTGGGGTCGGGATCCTGTGCCTTGCCTGTCGCGGGTGCCGCCTTGTGGCTCGGCATAGCGATGAGATAGGCGACGATCGCGTTGACGTCCTTCTCGGCCACCGGAGCCTTGTACACTTCGCGCATCTTGGTGACGGTCGCCTTCCACTGATCCGCCGATAGCGCAGGCTGGGTCAGCGCCATGCTGGCCGAGTGGCACGAAGTGCAGTTGGCGTTGATGACGTCGGCGTGCGGACCATCGGGGTAGGTAACGTCATCGACCGGCAGGTCGACGCTGGTCGAGGCGAGCGAAAAGCCGCGGGCTGAGACGCTGGTGGGCGGTGCCGGCTCGGATGTCTCGGAGATCGGGGCAGGCGCCTTGCGGCTGCTCGGCGCCCCGATCGAGACGAGGATAATACCGGTCAGGCCGATCAGGCCAGCGGCCATGATGCCGGTAGACGGGGTCTTCATGCTACTCGCTCCTCAGGCCGCGATGATGGTGGTGGTTTCGATGTTGCCGCGCATGAACCCGCCCGGGTTCCAGATCGGCTTCATCGGCTGGGCGACCCCATTGGTGTTCCAGCAGCGCACCATGATCGGGTTGGGACCGCGTCTCAGCGGCACGCGACCATCCCACCGACGGAAGCTGTACCTGCCCTCGTCCACTCCGAGCGTCGTCTTGTACCAAGTGCGCCCACCATCCGACGAGACATCGACCTTGGCGACGCCGCAATCGCCGCCCATCGCGATGCCGCCGACCGGGATCGACGCCTCATAGGCGATCGCCTGGCCATCGGGCAGGCTGGTCATCCAGCTGCGCGGGATCATGCGATTGATCGGCACGGTCGGGAAGTCCTTGGCACCGGGCGCGACATTCGCGCCGGGTGTCGCCGGTATCTTGTAGGCCTTGGCCATCCAATACTGGTCGTCAAGGCCGGGCAGTACCTCGATCGCGTTCAGCATCTTGACCCAGTAGGTCGAATACCAGCCCGGGACGATCAGCCGGCAGGGAAAGCCGTTGAGGAGCGGCAGCTGCTCGCCGTTCATGCCGAAGGCGATCATCACTTCGCCGTCGCGGGCATGGTCGATGTCGAGCGCCTTCTCGAAGTCAGGGGCGTCCGCCACAACCGGCTGATCGAGCGCGCCAAAGCGCACCTGTACCGCGCCTGCCTTGACCCCCGCGAGGTCCAGCACGTCGCGCAGGCGCACGCCGAGCCATTTGGCATTGCCCATCGCGCCGTTGCCCCATTGCGCGCCGGCGACCCGGGGCTGGAACAGCCCACGGCTGTTGCCCGAACACTGGTTGACCGCCGCCATCTCGACCCGCGGCAGGCGCAGCAGTTGGGCGAGGCTAATCGACAGCGGTCGGTTGACGTGGCCGAAGACGTTGAGGCGGAAGCTCTCGACGTCGATCGAGGTTGGAATGTCGGCCCAGTGCCAGCGAACGAAGAACTGGTCGTTGGGCGTGAACACCGACTTGTCGAACACGTCCATCGGCGTCTCCAACAGCGGAGGATGGATGCGTTGGAGGATCATGCTGCCCTTGCCAGGAAAGGCGCTGGTCATCGGCCGCTCGGCATTGCCGCCAGGCAGCTTCAGGTCGACGAGCTGCTGCGCCAGCGCAGGTGCTGCGGCAAGGCCGGCGGTGCCGAGCGCCGTACGCCTGAGAAAGCGGCGACGGCTGGTTTCACTCGCCAGCGCGGCGTCAAAATTATCCATGACAAGGCTCTCCTGTGGCCAGCCACGCTGGCGGTTCGAAGCGGCGTTCTGCAAGTGATCGGACCGATTGATCCGATCATCAGGGTGGATCAGTTCGGGGTAGCGATGCAGGGCGAGACGAACAGGTTGCCGCGCCATGCTCCGGCGAGTGTCTTGGCACCGACCAGCAGCCACATCGCCGCGAGCGCGACCGTCAGCACTGTGCCGACAATACCGAAGAAGCCTAGGTTCAGCGTCGTACCGAGGCGGAAGGTGGCGACGGTGTAGACGCCGAGCGGGAAGGTATAGCCCCACCAGCCAAGGTTGAATGGGACGCCGGCGCGCCAGTAGCGGATGGTGATGAGCGTCGCGAGCGCCAGCCACCACAGGCCGAAACCCCACAGACAGAGCCCGGCGACGACGCCGATCCCTTGCGCGACGGTACCGACACCGACCAGCCCATGCGCCGCGAGGATCGCCGGCGCATCCGCCCCAAGCACCAGCATACCCAGCGCCCCGGTGCCGATCGGCCCCAGCGCAAGCCAAGAGGATGCCGCCATGCTCTCGTGCGGGAGCTTGTGGAGCGCCATGCGCAGGATCAGGATAGCGAGGATGCCAAACGCGACCGGCACCGAATAGGCCCACAGCACGTAGGAAGTGGCGAGCGTCACGATCTGCGCGTGAGGATCGGTCAGATGCGGCGCGAGCAGCCCGCCGCTGGCACCCGCCACTTCCGCTGCGACGACCGGCAGCAGCCATACCGCAGTCATGCCGTCCAGGCTGTGCTCGTGGCGGGTAAACATCAGGTAGGGGATCAACACGCCGCAGGCGAGCGACATGGCGACGTCGATCCACCACAGGACGTGTGCGACCGGCACGATGCCGTTACCGAACCGCGCGATCCCGAAGGCGAGGCATCCGTTGATGATCGTCGCCAAGCCCATCGGAATGGTCCCGATGAACATTGACACGGTGTTGTGGCCGAAGATGCGCCGTGCCTCATGCCCGAACATCGCCCAGCGCGCGCCATAGAGACCGGCGAACAGGATGAAGAGCGCGATGTTGAAGAACCACAACACCTCGCCAATCGGTTTGAGCGCGGGGCCGATATTGGGCACCTGCGGCAGCGCGAGAGCGAGGATGCCGGTGCCCATCGTCGCGGCGAACCAGTTGGGTGTGAACTGGCGGATCATCTCGCGCGGGTGATCGAGCCTGCTTAGCGGCTTGAGGCCGGTCAGGGCCGAAGGTGCGTCGGCAGTCATGCGACCTGCTCCTTGATGAGGTCCGTCAGCGCGTCGGCCGCGCGGGTGCGATAGCGTTCCTTGTGGCGCAGCGCGTGGAAGGCGCGATCGGGTAACCCAAGCGGCAACTCGACCAGATCGCCGGCCTTGAGCGCGCGTGCGACAACCAATCGCGACAACACAGCGACGCCGGCACCGGCCTCGACCGCGGTACGCACCGCCTCGTTGGACGGCAGCGTCATCGCTACTGTCAGCTGGGCCGGATCAAACCCGCGCGTTCGCAGCACGTCCTCGAAGGTCGAGCGCGTGCCCGAACCCTGCTCGCGGACGATCCAGCGTGCAGCGCGAAGCCAGTCCTCGTCGACGCGCCCGGCGTCCTCATGGCCGACCAGCACCATCGGGTCACGCCCGACATTCCAGAGGGCGAGCGCCGGTTCGTCCACCTCGCCCTCGACGAAACCGAGCTCCGCCGCGCCGCTCAGGATCTGCGCTGCTGCACCTTCGGTGTTGTCGATCGCCAGTTCGACCGCGATCTGCGGGTGGCGTTCGTAGAAGGAGGCGAGCTTTGCCGGCAACCAGTAGCTCGCGATCGTCTGGCTTGCGACGATCCGCAACGAACCACGGGCAAGCCCGGCATAGTCCGCCAGCATCGTCTCGGCATGCGCTGCCCGCCCCAGCACTGCGCGCGCTTCCTCCAGAAAGCCGCGGCCTGCTTCGGTCAGCTGGATGCCACGCCCGACACGGTGAAACAGAGGAACCCCGTAGCGCGCTTCGAGGGCCGCGACCGCGCCGGAGGCAGCGGACTGCGTGACGTTCAGCACCTCCGCTGCCTTGGTGACGTGTTCGCGCTCGGCGACACCGACGAATATTCTGAGTTGCTCCAGGGTCATGCAGCTTATATCGCGCAATCTTATCGATACGACCAACCGTTTGATCCGTTTATTTCAATCTGAATATCGGAACGATCGGTAATCCTTCGTCTGCGATAGTCTTGAAGATTTGAAGCGATCCGCGCGCTTGCGGCGTTGGTTCGTCCATGACTGATATGATCGAGCGCAAATCCGAGCCCTACAACGCCGAGCCGACGCCCGGCGCGCTGATCGAGCGGTTCCTGACGCCGCAGGCGCTGTTCTACGTGCGCAGCCATGGTGCGGTGCCTGATCTGCCTGCCGATCACCGGATCGAGGTCAGCGGGATGAGCATGGAAAGACGCTCCTTCTCGGTGGAGGAGTTGAAGAGCGCGTTGGCCACGCGGACGGTGACGGCAGTTCTCCAGTGCGCCGGCAACCGGCGCACGGATCTTCAGCAGTTCGCAAAAACGTCCGGCGACCCGTGGGACGTGGGCGCGATCGGCAATGCGGAGTGGACCGGCGTACGACTGTCCGACGTACTGGATGCCGTCGGTGCGCCGGATGCGTCCGACCTGTTCGTGGCGTTCACCGGAGCGGACGAGGTGGACGTCGAAGGCGAGGAAGCATTGTTCGGGGTCTCGATCGCCATGGACAAGGCGCGGCAACCCGACGTCCTCATTGCCTGGGCGATGAACGGCGAGCCGCTGACGCCCGAACACGGCGCACCGATCCGCATGGTGGTGCCGGGCTATGCCGGGGTGCGGAGCGCCAAATGGCTGACACGGATCGAGGTGCGCGAGACGCCATCCGACGCACCGATCCAGGCGCACGACTACAAGCTCTTTCCTGCCGATGTGACGAGCGACACCGTCGACTGGAGCCAGGGTCTGACCATCAATGCCATGCCGCTCAACGCCGCGATCTGCGTGCCCGGCTCTGGCGAAAGCTTGCCGGCCGGGGAGGTGCGGATCGAGGGCTATGCCATCGCCTATGATCGCCGCGTCTCTCGGGTCGAAGTGTCGGTAAACGGTGGTCGCGACTGGCAACAGGCGACGTTCACCGATGATCCGGAGGCGCACTGGGGTTGGCGGCGCTGGACCCTCGACGCCACGCTCGACAAGGGGCGCCAGCACCTTGTCGTGCGCGCCTTCGACGACACTGGACAGGGTCAGCCCGAGCGGCCGGATACGATGTGGAACTTCGCTGGCTATCTGTGCACCGCCTGGCATCATGTGCACGTGCTGGTCGAATGATCGAAGCGTCAGCGGCACCGGATCTCGGCTTTTGGATCGATGCGATCGGGCGGCTGGTGGTGGCGACCGCGGCTGGGATGGTGTTCGGCTGGGAACGCTCGCGCGAGAACCGGCAGATCATGGGCTTGCGGACGCTGGGCCTCGTCGGTCTGGCGAGCTGCATCGCCGTGCAGGCGATCGTACACAGTGGCTTGCCGAATGTGAACGCCGATGCCGCAGGACGGGCGATGCAGGGCATTCTGTCCGGCGTCGGCTTCATCGGTGCCGGCGCTGTGCTGCGGGTCGGCCAGGGTCAGGAAGTGCATGGATTGGCGACTGCCGCATGCATCTGGGTAACAGCCACGATCGGCGCGGCAGCAGGGTTGGCGGTGTGGCCGCTCATCATCGGCGGGTTGAGCCTTGCGATGCTCGTACTGTTCGTCGGCGCTCCACTCGAACGTCGCATTCGCGAACGGGCCAGGCTGACTCCGGCAGAGGCCGACCGGAACGATGCCGCGCGCAAGCCGTGATCCCGCTGGTCCGCCCAGTGCCTGTCGGCGCTGAGAACTGGCCAGGTGCTATCAGGACACAAGCGCCGCATCGGCCTGGCGCTGGACCTCGTTGGCGATCGGATGCAGCTCGGCAGCGGGGCGCTCCCCCACCACACTATAGCCGATCCCGTCGACCGCCCATGTGACCCGGCCCATGGTCCCGCTGGACGTGCTGGTCATGCTTGCGCTCTTGTCGATTTGCATGGGCCTCGTCAGCACCGCAAGCTTCGACGCTTGCGGTCCATCATAGAGGAGCAGCGCTGCAGGGCCGTGGGGCGTCGCGACCAATCGCCCCCCGCCATAGCGGTAACCCGCTGTGCTGAGGTCCGGGATGGTCACGCGCTCACCCAATCGGCTGGAGGTCCATCGGATCAGCATGGCGCGCTGGTCGGGGCCGATTTCCGCCGGTCGAATCCGGTCGGCGGCATAGACACGGAAATTGTCGCTCGCCTCATTGGCCAGCGCCGCGATGCCCGCGTGGGGTTCGCCGCTCCACCGCGCGCTCGACCAACCACCGCCAAATCCGACCGCCAGCAGAAGCGACGCGGCGATGGCGAGTTGCCAAGGCGGTTGGCGTTGCCGTCCCCTGATGGCTGCGACGCGCATCGTCGCCGGGATCGGTTCCTCCGCGATGGGAGCGAACAGGGACGCAAGAGCTCGCGCCTGCTCCGCCTGCTCCCGCAAACGGGCATGCACGTCCGGCTGGCCTTCAAGGTAAGCGTCGACCAGACGCTGCCGCTCGGGCGACAGCCTTCCATCGATCCACGCGGCCAGATCGTCCTCTCCGATCGGGCTGGTCATCGAATACTCCTTAATCGTGGCCGTTCACCCTCGCGGAGGAGCGTCGCCAGACGGTCGCGCGCCCGCGATATGCGCGACATCACCGTTCCCAGCGGCACGCCGACGACGGCAGCGACTTCCCCATATGACAGACCTTCGACGGAAATGAGGAGCAGCACCGTCCGCTGCTCCTCGGGCAACGCATCAAGTGCGCGCAACAGGTCTCGGTGGTGCAGGCCTACGTCCTGATCGGCCGGGCGGCCGAGCGCAGCGTCGTCGACGAGGTGGAGCGGAACCGCCGTACCTCGCCGACTGTGCTGCCGCTGATGGTCGACCAACAGATTGTGCAGGATCGCGTAGACCCATGGGCGAACCTCCGCACCCCGTCGCTGGCGCCAGCGCCCGACCGCGCGCTCAAGGCAATCCTGCACCACGTCATCCGCCATCGCCGGATCGCGCAACCACGACCGGGCATAGCGGCGCAGACCGGGGATCAGTGGCTCGATCGCGGCGGCAAGTGGGTCCATCTCAGTCGCGCTGCACCTGCACGATGCGGCCCGGAGCGCCGTTCACCACCTCGGCGACCGCCAGAAAACGCCGGGGTGCCGCGGTGCTGCCTTGAACGATCTGCCGGATCGGACCCGACGCGTTGACGATCGCCGCACCTGCCGGATTGCTCATGAAGTTCGCAAGCGGCTCTACCGCACCGCTGCCGTCCGCGTTGGCGGTGAGCACGAGCATGTAAGGCTTCTTGGGCTGCAAACCGGTAACGGCACTCTGCACGACCTGAATGATGCCCTGGTCGAAGAGGGTAATGCTGCTTGCAGCACCATTGCCGCGAACCGGCCCCATGTTCAGATGCACCGCCTTGCCTGCCGTACCGAGCGGTTGAAGATTGTCGGTGCCGAGGCCTGTCGGAATAGCGTTCGGCACATAGGCGATCGCCTGCGGTGCCTGTCCGACCGGCACGGTGGCAACGACCTTGTTGCCGGCGGTGTCGATCGCGGCAAGTTCATCAGCATTCTCCAGCCCGACATAGATGCGCCGGCCGTCGCCCGATGGCCAGACACCGTGCGGCATCTTGCCGACCGGGATGGTGGCGACAAGCGCGAAGTCGGACGTGCGGAACACCTTCACCGCGTTTTCCCCGCCTACCGTGACATAGGCGAACTGTCCCCTGACCGTGCGGGCGAAGTTGACGTGATTGGTGATCGGTCCGGTATCCAGCACCTTGAGGATCGCGAAAGGCGGCTTGGCATCGAATGCGACCGTCTTGCCGATGTCCTTCAGCGTGAACCACACCTGCTTGCCGTCCGGCGTCGCGGCGATGTTGGGACAGAACGGACTCGGCTGCGCCACCTGTCCGACCTGCGCGTGGGTCGAGACATCGAACACGGCCAGCACCGGATTGAACGAGGAACAGACATAGCCGTATCGGCCATCGGGAGAGAAGATCGTCATGCCCGGACCACCGGGCGTCTTGATGCGACCGGTCTCCTTGTACGTCTTGGGGTCGAGCACGGCGATGTAATCCTCGCCGCGTACCGTAACCCACACCTCCTTGCCGTCCGGCGTGAAGAACGCCTCATGCGGGCTGCGCCCGACATAGGTCGTGTGCTTGACGGTGTTGGTGGCGGTGTCGATCCACGACACGGCGTTGGATCCGATCGACACGACCGCCAGTGTTTTCCCGTCCGGCGAGAAGCCGAGGCCGTGAACCAGCACCTGCCCCTTGTAGAGCGGGGAAAAATTCATCGGCTGCGGATCGCCGAGCTTGATGACGCCGAGCAACCTGTTGTCGGCCGGGTCCGTCACCGACACCGTGTTGGAGAATTGTTCGGATGCATAGACGCGGTCGCGGTGGCTGACAGGCACGTCCTTGGCGTTCCACGGCGCCTGCTGGGCCATGGCAATGCCCGGTGCGGCGCTCATCAGCAAGGCGGCCGAGCGCAGGAAGGTCCGGATCATGTCAGTGCTCCATATGGCTGTGGTAGTCGCCGCCCTGCGTCGGGGCTGGCGTCGAAGGGGGTAGCGGCTGACCAATCGCCAACTTCATGGCGGCGATCTCCTGCTGCTGATCGATGATGATCTCCTGCGCAATGCGCTTGAGCTGCTCGTTATGACCGTAGCGCAGCTCTGCCACCGCCATATCAATGGCGCCCTGGTGATGCGGAAGCATCATTGCGACGAAGTCGCGGTCGACGTCGCCGGACGGCTTGACCATCATGCCCGCCATCATCCGGTCCATCGCGGCAGATACCATGCTGGCGTAGCCATCGGCGGGGGCGGCCGCGACTGCGCCGGTGAGCATGGCCGAAGCAGTCAGACCCAGCATCCAATTTCGTCTACGCATAAGCCTCCGGCGCATCAGTCTCGAAAGCGTAGACGACGCCCGTCGAGATTTATTCCATGGTTGAGCCAATTATTGATCCTCAGCAAAACAATGGTCTCATCGTGACCCTGCCGATGGTTGACCAGGTCGCCGTCGGACAGCATATGCTCGGCACGGCGATGGATTTCCGCCGGGCCATTCGGCCGAACCGCCCTCGCAAGGGTCGATGATTCCTACCAGGCGCCGCAAGGCAGCAAGGAGGAATCGTGCGCGCGACATTTCGCAATCTCTACGACCAGTTCAACATGGCAGCGTTCATTCGCGATCGCCGCACCCATGCCATGTCGGTGCTGCGATGGGCCTTGATCCTGGTCCCGATGGCCGCAATGGTGGGAACGCTCTGCGCGGCTTTCTTGTGGAGCCTCGATGCCGTGACCCGGCTTCGCTTTGCCTTTCCCTGGCTGCTCTACCTGCTGCCGATCGGCGGGTTCGTGGTCGGACTGCTTTACCATCTGACCGGCCGCTCGGTGGAGGGCGGCAACAACCTTATTGTCGAGCAGATCCACGAACCGGGCGGGGGGGTGCCACTGCGGATGGCACCGCTGATCTTCTTCGGCACGGTGGTGACCCATCTGTTTGGCGGTTCGGCCGGGCGCGAAGGCACCGCCGTCCAGTTGGGCGGCAGTCTCGCCAGCGGTTTCGGTCGCGCGCTCAAGCTCGATGCTGACGGCACCCGCATCCTGCTGATGGGGGGCATTGCGGCCGGGTTCGGCGCGGTGTTCGGCACGCCCATCGCAGGGGCGGTGTTCGCACTGGAGGTGTTGGCGATCGGGCGTGTCGAATATCGCGCGCTGGTGCCGTGCCTGGTCGCGGCACTGGTCGGCGACTGGACGTGCCTTGCCTGGGGCATCCATCACGGCGTCTACCGGATCGATGCGCTGGTGCCGGTCGATGCGCTGCTCGTCACCAAGGCGGGCGTCGCCGGGGTTGCGTTCGGGCTGGTCGGTCTCGCCTTCGCCGAAGCCAATCACACGCTCGGCGGGTGGCTCAAGCGCATCGTCTCCTATGGCCCGTTACGCCCCGCCATTGGCGGCATCGCGGTCATCGCGCTCGTCTACCTGTTCGGAACGCGCGACTATCTCGGACTCGGCACGTTGGCAGCGACGCCCGACAGCCTCACCATCGCCAGCTTCTTCGGACCGGACACGCATCCGTGGAGCTGGGCGATCAAGCTGCTGTTCACCGTCGTCACGCTCAGCGCCGGCTTCAAGGGTGGCGAGGTGACACCGCTGTTCTTCATCGGCGCGGCGCTCGGCAACGCACTCGCCCCCATGTTCGGCGTGCCCACCAGCGTATTCGCCGCGCTCGGCTTCGTCGCGCTGTTCGCGGGCGCGGCCAACACCCCGCTCGCCTGCACCTTCATGGGCATCGAACTGTTCGGCGCTGCCTATGCGGTGCCGATCGCGGTGGCCTGCTTCGTCGCCTACCTCTGCTCCGGTCATAACGGCATCTACCTGTCGCAGCGCGTCGCGGTGCCGAAGGTGCCGGCGACCGGCCTCACCCCGAACGCGACGCTTCGCGAGGCGCGGGCACACCGCGCCTCGCGAAGCCCACGCTCCTGATCCCCCCACCAATCGAGGGTTTGTCCATGCCCAATCGTTTCACCGTCCAGCATCGCGAAATCGGCATGCTGCGTATCTACATGAAACCGTCCGACCGAATTGGTGAGCGCAGCCTGCGTACGCTGTGGGCTGCCAAGCCGCTCTATCGCGAGCTAATCCAGACGGCATCATCAATGCCGTCGCGCAACACACGCACTATGGGTTCAGCAACCACGGCCAGATCCGCGAGAACGGATCGGAGGCGGCCGATCCCCATCTGACGATCTGCGTCGAACTCGTCGGCGAACGCGACCAGCTCGACCGGTTCTGCCGGCGACATGGCGACCTGCTCGGCGACAAGGTGATCGTCTACAAGCAGCTGGAACACTGGTCGGTCATGCCGCGGTTCGACCGATGACACCAATGATCGAATATGGGCTGCTGATCGTCGGTGCATTTGCGGCTGCTGCAATCTCGGGTTCGGCCGGGTTTGGCGGGGCACTGCTGTTGCTGCCGCTGCTGATTTAAGTCGTCGGCGTGACCGAAGCGGTGACGCTGCTGACGATCGTCCAGATCATCGGCAACGGTGCGCCGGCCGGGATGGGCTGGGCTGGCGCCAATCCGTTGGCGGCCCGTGTTGCTGTTCCTCTCCGCTGCCATACCGTTCTCGATGCTGGGCGCATTGTCGTTCGCGTCGCTACCGACGGCGCTCGTTGCGCGGATCGTGGGCGTGGCGATCCTGCTGTTCGTCATCCTGAAGGCCACGGGCATGATCGCGTTTAAACCCTCGCGCCGCGTGCTGGTGATCGGGGGCGGTGTGACCGGCCTGTTGTCCGGGCTAGTCGGGAGCGCCGGGCCGCTCGGCGCAGCGGTGTTCCTGAGCCTCGGTTTGCCACCGCTTGCCTATGTCGCGAGTGACGCGGTCGCCTCGATCGTGATGCACAGTGCCAAGACAATTGTTTACGGCGCGACGATCGACCTTGGACCAACCTTCTGGCCGCTGGCGATCGCGATGGGGCTGGCGATGATCGTTGGCACCTGGGCGGGGTGCTTGCTCATCAAGCGTCTGCCCGTTGAGCGCTTCCGCCAGCTCGTCATGGTCCTGCTCGCGCTGATCGCGACCGAGATGATCGTCATGGGTTAGTGGGAGGATTGTCGCGAATATCCTGAGTTTCGCTACACCAGCTCAAGCGTGGTCGGCTGACGGCGTAGCTGTCGCGAATGTCAGTCGCGGAATTACGCGACTTTCAACGCACATCTGCGACACGCTAACCTGTGCGTTAACGGTGTCGCTACGCAGGAGCCGGTGCCCGGCTCGTTCAGCTGAGCCGCAGCCAACCGCGCGGCCGGACGGCGGCTTTCAGGGAGCAGAAAAGTTGTCCTGAATGACTTACTATGGGTCGGAAGTCGCCCGGCAGCTTTCGCCGAAACGCCGCCCAACAGCGGACAGGCGGTTTTCCACCAGGATGCAGACCTTCCGCTTCCAGAGGATCGACAGGTGGTTGCCCCCTGCCCTTCCCGCCAAGTTCTAGCGGATCGTCACGACCTTGACCTCGACTGCATCCGCGATCTTCTTCCAGTTCTGGTCGCTGGTCCAAGCGGGCAATCCATCCCGTCGGGCTAGAGCCAGACAAAAGCGATCTCCAAGGCTAAGGCCCGCCTCGGCCGTCGCGGCGCGCAGCCGCCCGGCGATTTTCGCCAAGGCCTTGTCGGCCGGCACTACCGTCAGTGGCAGCGGATCAAGCATGGCATCAACTTCTCGCTCGGGCATTCCGGTATGAATGAAGTGGGTCACCACCTCAGCGTAGTTCACGCTGCTCACTCGCGCACCGGCGATACCGGCTGCAACCTTGGTAGATCCCTTTTCACCCTTGATCATTGCGATGAGAGCCGAGGCGTCGAGAACCACGCTCATTCGCCGCTATCTTCGCGACGCCGATTGAGGAATGCGTCAACAGAGGCGTCGGGATTACCGCCGGTATATTGCTCGGCCAGCGCCTGCGCCCTTGCCACCGCTTGGCTGGCGGTTCGCAGAACAACGCCATCTTCGGTTTCGTCGAGATATACCGCACCGCCACCCGTCAGGCCCAACCGCTTGCGAACGTCAGCGGGCAGGCTCATGCGCCCGTTTGGCGTTATGTTGATCTGTAGCGTCATGACGGCCTCTGTACCTCTGATCAGCATCGTCATCATCTTCTAGGGATATCCCGACTTAGCAGCAACCGTCCCCACGGTATGCCAGCGAGCCTCGTTTGTACCACACCGTTTGGATTATGCCTCATCGACGTGAAGCTGCCCCACGTGCATAATCTCCGGTGCTTTTAACGTATACCGTTTTGTAACCGGTGCGCTGCCGGTACCTTTTAAAGGGTCCGGTGGATACAAAAAAGACTAGAGAAACAAGAACCACGTATCGAGGACCAAATTATGTTTGTTCGTGCCTACCTGCGCGCTTCCAGCTCCGAGCAAGACGCAATGCGTGCTCGTGGAGCCCTCGATAGTTTTGCCGCCGAGCGAGGCTTGCGGATCGCGGCGCGCTATGTCGAAAACGAAAGCGGGGCCAAGTTGCACCGGCCCGAGCTGTTTCGCTTGTTGGCTGATTGCGAAGCAGGTGACGTGCTGTTGGTGGAGCAGGTTGACCGACTTTCCCGGCTCACCTCTCCAGATTGGACGCGGCTTCGCGGCATGATCGACGCGAAGCAAGTCCACATCGTAGCGCTTGATCTACCGACCTCGTGGGCGTTGACGGAGCCGGCTGACGAATTCACTGGTCGGATGTTCGCTGCGGTCAATGCCATGCTGCTAGATGTTCTCGCGGCTGTAGCACGCAAGGACTATGTGGACCGGCGTCGCCGCCAAGCCGAGGGGATTGTAAAGGCTAAGGCCGCCGGCCTTTATAAAGGGCGGCCGGCCAACAAGGCACGCAACGCCGCCATCTCGTCACTCCTCCGCGACGGCCGCACCTGGCGAGAGATCATGGATGCGACTGGTTGTAGCAGAACCCTTCTTGCGAAGATCGCTCGCGGTCATCGACTTTCAGAGCTGAAAATTGAGGCGAGCGACTGACGCGTGGAAGCGCTGTGGCTTGCGAGACAAGCGAACATCTGATCACGATGGATACGACGCTCGCAAAATCTTCTGATTGAGTAGTGTTGGCCTAACTCGCATGCGCGACCGCGACGGGCTCGGCTCAACAGCGTTGCTTTGCAGAATCTAGTCCGATCAGCGACATATCTTAGAAACACAATCGGACATCGGCAATTCACCTATCAACCCCAAACCAGTACGGACAAGCTGAACCATTATGAAGCGCAGGTGTGAATCGTCCGTTTGAGACCACCGAAGGTACACGGGTGCGAAGGCTCCTCAGCCGGATAGGTGAGCTGCCCCAGGTCTTTGCCGGCGCACGAGACCCGCCCTCACCTAATGACCAACGCCAGCCATGCCGCTGCCCTCTTCCGTGCGTCGGCGAGGTCCGCTGGCGTCGCCCAAGGCGACGCGCGTGTTGTGACGGGGCAGCGCTGTAGCAACCAGGCCCGATTAGCCTGCATCTCGCCCGCAATAGGTTCCGCATCATCAATCGTCAGCCAGAGATCGCCATCCTCGTGCAGCGCCGGCTGGACGGGCATCTGCCAGCGTGTTTGCGAGCGGCCCCACAAACCGAGTGCGAAGGCAGGCTCCGCATCGGCGGTACTGACGATCAAGGCGTCCGAGCGCGCCTCGCGCATGGCGGCATCGACGAGCCGACGGGCAAACGGCAGCCCGGCAGTGGTCGGCACCAGCAGCAGCTGAGCGACATGGACGTAGAGATAGCCGGCGAACGGCGGGGACAAGTTCGGACCGGCATGCTCGAACTGCCAGTTGGCGCGCTTCGCGATCGCCAAGGCGACCGAGAGCGCGCGCGCCGCTGCAGCCCACCGTGCGGCAGGGTTATGGGTCATGATGGTAATTCCTTGTTACGAGTAGCGGTCGGCGACGCGCCACATCCTGATCTTTGCGATCGGCATCGCGCCCGCCACGTCGCGAAGCAGACGAAGATCGGTCAGTTCCGGTTTTGTACGCAGCCGCTCGGCAATGCTGGCGCCGTCCAGCAGATCAAGCGGGCGCTCGAGCGCGGCACCGATAGCGACGGTGTCATTGTCCACAACGCAGCTCGACCCGCACCAGCACGTTCAGCAGGAGCGACACATGCTCGTGCCGGTCGGCCGCGACTGCATCGAAGACGCTGAAGCCATCTCGCAGATGTCCGGCCTGACCGGCGTCGAGCCTGAGCGCGGAAGTCACCAGCCCCGGATTGACGCTGTGGGCATGGAGAAGCCGGCCGATCTCCTCGACCTCCCAGCGGCACCGCGCGCTCATGCAGGCTGCTCGCTTCCATGCGCGAGCAGCGTGCGGAAACGCTCGTGCACCATGTTCCACACGCGGTCGCCCATGAGCGCGGGCACGTAGCTGCCGAACCCCGCCCAAGGCTCGACACGCCGTGGTCCCGCCACGAGCAGGTGAAGGTGCGGATCGTTGCTGCGTGCGGCGCGGGCGGGCACGTGCTGAACGATCAACACCGCGACATGGTGGTCGCGCGCGAACTCGACCGCCATTTGCCGACCGAGCTCCCATTGCCGATGCAGCCGGTCTGGGCGCCAGGTGAGCGTCAGATAAGTGAGCAGCGCCTTGCCGTCGGCCGGGTGCTCGGCATCTACGGCCTCGAACAGCGAGCGGGGGTCCCCCAGCCTGTCATCGGCACAGCGCGGCAGGACCACGTCTGCACGGTGCGCAACCAGCGTCCAGTCGTCGGAGCTCGCACCTACGACGGGATTGATCTTGCTGCGCGCAAATGCCGCGGCGCTGTTGGCGCCGTTCTGGTGGAGCGGGCGCAAGGTGCCGGCCATGCACCGTGGACCCGGCTGCCCGGCCGGAAGGCCGAGCAGGTTGAGGTGGGTGTGCGGATTGGCGGGGTCACGCACATGCCCCTCGTTGACGAGCACCGGCCTTGCGATCACCGGATCTCTCCCGGTGCAGGCATGAGGCTGGCGAGTTCACCGCCTGCCCGGATGATCCCGGCGGCGCGCTGCGCCATGGTCTGGTAGGGCGGGACCAGCTCGAGCACGAAGCCTTCGTTGCTGACCGACACCGTCGGCCCGAACGCGGGCGGCACCAGCCACAGCGCGCCGTCGCGCGACACCCACAGCTCCAGTTCGTTCATCGACCACGGATCGGCGCCGGGCAGGAGCCCGAGCGACAGATCGACCGAAGAACGCACGATATCCTCGTCGACCGTGGCGACACGGACGAGGACGACATCGTAGCGCTGCTCTGCCGCCAGGCTGGCGACGGCGTTGCGGAAGAGCGGGGTGGGCGTGGTCGTCACGGTGAGCACCGCGCCGCGCTCCTCGACATAGATGGTCGCATCGGGCAGCGCCGCTTCCAGCGTACACGCGTAGCTATCGCTGACGTCGAGCGCGTTCAGCAAATAGCCGAGCACGGCCGACTCCAGATCGAACGTCGGCAGGATGATGATGGACATGTAGAAACCTTGAGACTTGATGGTCCGGTGCCGGTCGGCGCGGGACAAGCCCTTCTTCGCGATTTCACCTCGCTTCAGAGCTCAAGCTCTTCCCCCTCGCCCATTCCCCTTCGCTACCAGCGACCGCGCCGCACGCTGCCGCGGTGCGGCGCCGGTGCGATCGTCAGACGCGCACCGGCGTTCTTGCTGGCGAGCGCTGGATGCGCGGTCGCGCACACCCCGTCGTGCAACCGCCTGCCAGGCGCAGCGATCGATCTGTCGGGCGGTCTCCCCGACCGTGACCGGGCGCGTCGCACCGGCGACGTCGAGGCGGCAGTGTCCGGTCACATGCATGACCACCGCCGTGACCGCTGACGTCATCGGCCTGTCGGCGATCCATTGGCCGATCACTGCCGCGGCCACCAGCAGCACAGCCGCAGGGGCCGCCCATGATCGAAATCCATGCCATCGCATCTTGCTTCTCCCGACACATTGTCAGGAGCTCATCCCCCCACCCTCCGGCCGTGCGGCCCGTGGGCCTCCAGCACGAATGTCAGCGGCTCTTGTCCGAACGTCCCGACAACGCGGCCAAAGCCTCGAGCGACATGTCGACGCCCTGTTTCTTGGCGGCCCGGCGGCGCGCCTCGATGCGGCCAGGATCATCCGGGTGGGCTTTCCTGCCGGACGACAATCGCTCCTGCGTCCGCCCACGCCAATAATCTACGCTGCTGGCGATGACCCGGCCGACGTCGGGATCACTACCGGCAGCGCACAAGGCCGCGAGCAGTCGCGCGTCCCAGTTCTCTGCCGCTAGGACCTTCGCGGTGTTCGGATCGCCCGTAGCGAGCCCTGTCAACACGGTTTGAGGCAAGGCCTTGCTGCGGCTGGTGGTCAATAGCCTGCGCAGTTGCTCGCGCATCGCCATCCATCGCCCGGCATAGAGGCGCTGGAGGTGTTCGGCATCCAGCATTGCCGCTCGCCGCAGCACGTCGACATCGTCTGGTATTGCCTGATCGACCGCGAGGACGAAGGAACTCCCCCGCCCCGTCTCATCATCACTGATGACGCGGCGGAGCGGCAGGAACGATAGCGCGCCCAGATCGGCGCTGACCGACTGAACGTCGGCGACTGAGGAAGGCGGGGGTTGGTTTTCCGCCGCGTCGATGATGACCTCACCCGTCACGCCACCAGCCGTCGTTCGATCATGGCCGCGCTGACCTGTGTCGGCGTTGCCGTGCGTACCAGCTTCCGATGCATGATCGCCATGCAGCATCGCATTGCGCGACCGTGCGCTGCCCAGCGCGGGCACACCACGCAGCGCGCCTGCTGTCGCCAGCGACCCGACCTTTGCGAGCGACGTCGGTCCACTTTCGTCCTTGCTCCTGATCCGGACTGCCAGGGCCAACAGCGAGGACCGGCCAAAAGGCTTGAGCGGGTTCTGCACCACATGATCCGACAAGGCCGGGCTCGCCTGCGCTGACCGAAGGATGACGGAAGCCTCGGATACCGGCACCTCCGGCGCCAGGTTGAACCGAAGCGTCCCCGTATCCACCGGCTGCGCTGCCACGCCAGCGACCGACTGCTCGGTGGCAGGGGTGGCGCGTGCGGCGGCAAGCGAACGGACCGGTTCGGCATCGACAACAGGTTGAGGCTGCTGCAAGGCAATAGTGGCTGGAGCAAGCCCGACCGCCTGATCGGCTGCGCTAACCGGAACTTGCGCGGCGGGGGGCGACCACGCGGCTGGCCGGTCGCCGGACAGCGGAACGCCAGTGGGCTCAGGATCGTCGGCGCCTAGGCTCATTGGCTTTACCGGTGCGATGCTGCTTTTGGGCGGAGGTGCTGTCGGGAAGACCGTAGCTGCCATAGGGGTAGCGCTGAGGAGCGAAAGCACCTCGATGCGACCCGGAGCAACCGTCGCTGGTACGGCCACGTTGGCGACCTCGGACACTGGCGAGTCCTGCATGGCACCAACCCGACTGGTCCGATGGCCTGGTCGATCAGCGCTCGCTCCGCCACTTTGCATGGTGATCGCGGCGCGCTTCGCAGCGTTCCGTTCGCTTGCGGCAAGCCTAACCTCGTGCGCGCGCAATGCCGCCACGAACGTCGGGTGATCGCGAAAGCGCCGGTACGAATTTGCGACCGCAACGATCTCCTTGCTCTCGCCAGGTCGACGCGCTTCGATCAACGCCGCGATGCCGTACCGGCCCATGAACGCAATCGGCCGCTGCACGCTTCGCTGCTGATGCGCCGCCATGCTCGCCAGCGCCGCATCGACGCGGGCCGTGTAGCGCGGGTCGCGCAGCACCGCCATGTCGAGCGGGCCGGCACCCACGACCATTGTCTTGCCACCTTGCTGGACGAGATGGACAAGCGGCCAGCCGGATCGCGCCGCTTCCTCCTGTGCGCTCGACGACATATAGCCGAGCAGCGCATCAAGGTGGCGGTCGCCTATGAGAGGGGCGGGATAGCGGGCGTGCGGCAGAACCGAGCCGGTGCGCCAGACGGCGCCGGCACGTCGCTTCGCGAGCTGCTCGATCGCCTCGGCTTGCACGGCGTGCAGGTCACGCTCGGCCCTGGCCACTCGCTGGCGATAGCGCTCGACCTCGTCGATCCACGGCTCGAGCGCGTCCTCGATCTCGGCGAGGTGCTGCGCGGCCAGCAGGTGGCGCGCGCGGATGAAGCGCTCGTTGCGCTGATCGTCGCGGCGTGCCCGGCCTGCTTCGATGGTTTCGATGATCTGCGCGGTGGAGGCCAACAGGCGTCGCGCCGCCGACTCCGCTTCGGCACGTTCGAGGCCGAACCGATCGAGCGCCGCGCGGCCGTCCAGCACCGCGTCCGACAACGTACAATACCTATCCCGCAGTCGTAGCAACACAGCGTCACTGTCGCTGCCCGCCAAGCCATCGTTGTCGAGACTTGCCTGCATGCGTTTGATGAAGTTGCCATGCTCATAGGCGCGCGTCGACTGCTCGCGCTCCCGACGCCGGTGCGCGGCGCTCCACGACGAGGACGCATTCTCCCGATCGGTGGCGACCTGCACGCCTGCGGCCACCAGCCGTGCGGCGGCCGTGCCGAGATGCTTCTCCGGCGTCTTGTCGATGCCCATCTCGATGTACGTCCGGGGATCGTAGCTGCGCTGGCTGCCGCGTGCCGCAAGCCGCGCGTTGACATGCACGGCATGGCGCGTGCGCAGCGTCTTCATGTCAGCCTTTGCGGCCTCCAGATGGTGCAGCCGGGCGCGCTCTCCGGCACTGACGGCGCCCAGCAGGACCGCGATCTCGCCGGGACGTAGCTTGGCAGGCTGGCCTTGCTCCGGACCGAACCGCCACTGCCCGTTCCGTCCTTGCGTGCAGCGGCCCGGATACCAGATCACATGGAGGTGATAGTTGCGGGCATCGTTGCTCGCATCGGGCGCGTGCACCACGATCGTGTAGCGTACCCCGATCGCGTCCAGATCTCCGGCCAGCCCCGCGACGATCGCCGCGATGTCCGCGGCGTCACACTCATCCGGCAACTCGGCGGCGAACCGTGCCTGGGTGCGCCCACCACGAGGGCGGGGATAGTGGATCAGGCGCTCATCGCTGCTGGCACCGAACCGCTCCCCAAGCGAGGTCGCCCAGTTCACCGACGCCTCGTTTTCCAGCGCGACGACGCTGCGCACGCGAGGCTTTCGTTTCTTCTTCTCCGACACCTGCGCATCGGCTGCAAGGCGCTCTGCGACGATCTGGCTGGCGACGCTTGCCACCGCTTCCGGCATGGTCGGATCGGAGGCGATCGCCTGCCAGTCGGCAACGGTTCCGCGCTGGTGGAAGAGCTCGACCCGCTGCATGCCCGGTGATCTCTCCGCCGCCCAGGCTTGCTGCCAGAATGCTTCGCGCTCGCGGGCAACATCGCTGATGTTCGATCTCACCAGCACCGCGCGCGAAGGCCCGTGCATGCTTGCACCGCGCTCTTGCTCCGGCACCTTGGGCGCCTCCAGATAGCGGTCGAACGCTGCCGCTCCGCCGTCGCGTTGGGCTTCGTCGCTGACGTAGCGCTCAAACCGCGTAGCCGGATCAGGCACGCTCCCGGGCTCAGCCTGTGCACCCGCCGCAGCGCGGCGGTGCGGCGTCGCGGAACGCGCATCCTTGCTCAGCCAGGTGCCGGCGAAATGATAGCTGGTAGCCCCCGCAGCACTGCGCGGCCGACCGTCCAGCGGTGCCGGTATCCGGAGGTCGATCGGCTCGCGCCAGCGATTGCGCATGAGCGTGCGCGTTCGGCCCGGGCTATCTTCCTGTCGGACCGGGCGGCCGAACCGGATCGTGCCCGTCAGCTCCTCTTCCTCCAGCCGCGCCCGGAAGCGTCGAAGCGCCGCGCTAGCATGGACGAGGTCGGACGGGACAGGCACGAGCGTCGGGCTCCGGATGAGGGCGATGGGGAGGAGTCTGGTCTGGAAACAAGGAAGTTGGAAGCCCCCCGACGTGCACCTCGGGCCTGCTTCCCACCACCTTCCGGAGGCCATGCCGCAGGACCCCGCCTCGCCACCCTCGGGGTGGACGGGACGGACCGTCACGCACGCACGCTCGACGCGTGCTGCGGCGCGGTTCCCGCGCTTCCTCTTGCGACCGCTAAGTGGATCGGCTCGCCGAGACCGCTTAGCATTATTGCGCAACTTCTACCTTCTGCTCCCTTCCGACGCGCCCGCGCACACGTGCGGGTGCCCGCCTGCGCCTGCAGGCGCACGTATGCGCGCTCCTTGCGCGCGTGTGCGTACGCGGGCGCGCACGCGACCCATTGAGATTCAAGGTTACCCATCTCGTCGCCGTGCGGGCGGGCCACGCTTCGACGTCGGATCTCCGATGGTCGGGGCCGCTCGGGAGTGTGATGACATGGATAGGGCAGGACACGGCTTCGAGCCCGAAGTGCGTCACGCATTGGCGGCATTGATGGCGCGCATCGGGCAGCTGGCAGGCGACGATCCACGCTCGGTCGTGCGGGCCGCCGAGCTGTTCGAGAGCGCGCGCCGCGGCGACGATCTCCACCGGCTGCTGCTCGATCTCGTGCCTGCCGATGTCGATCCTGCCCAATGGCATGACTGGCTGGATGGCGGTGCGGCGCTGCCCGTGCCGCCCCGACTGGCGGACCCCGATCAGGGGCGCAAAGCTGGTGCGCGCGGCGCGCATGTCTCGGCGGCGCGGCGCCGGGAAGAGGCGGCACGCGAGCTGGCGCTGCTCGAGGACAAGGTCGCACACGCCCGCGCCGTGCTCGCCGACGCGGAGGCCGCGGAGCAGGCAGCGGCCAGCCACCTGCGGCAGGTCGTCGCCCACCGCGTCCTGACCGACATCAGCCGGCAGCTCGCCGGCGCCTTCAGCATGGGACCGGCCTGGACGCTGATGCGTGCGGTGAGTGGCTACATCCGCGATGATCATGCGCTGGGTGAAGGCATGGACGAGCATGCCCGTGTGCATGTGCGATCGCTGCTCGACACCGCGTCCGCCGACAGCACGGAGATGCTCGACCTGCTCGACCTCCATGCCGGCGACACGCTGCTCGAGCTGCGTCTGCGCGCCGCGATCCTGAGCGTCCTGCGCAAGCACCATGAGCCGGTGAAGCAGGAACTTGCCGAGCGAAATTACGACCCCAGGAAGCTCAGCTCGGCCGCCCGGCGCGTCCACCGCAAGACGGCAGAGCGCAAGGCCGCAATCCGCTCAGGTCCAGGCATCGTGAGCGATCGGCATGACGTGCTTGGCGGCTTCCCGGCACGTACCCACGTTGACAGGGAAGAGCGAGAAATAGACGTGTTCGAAGCGGCCGCCGCGGCCGACGAAAAGCCGTTCTGATCACCTTCACCGACATCATCATACTGCCGCGCAAGGGCTTGGTAATCGCCGGCGGCGTAGTGGGCAATTTCTGCCCGCAGCGATCCACCTTAGGCTTCACCCGATCACCCATTCAGGAGATCACTCCCGTGCCCCGTCGCCTCAAGTCGGCTCGTCTCAACAGCGCCTGGCGTGTGCCCGGACACGGTCTGCGCGACATCCTAGATTTACTGGACACCCCCGCTGCTCGGGCAGCGATCCTGGGCGCCGTACCGGCGATGGTGACTGACATCCTGACCGGTCAAAGCGGCGCACCTGATCCGCTTCACGTCCTGCTTGAACGTCTGCATGACACCGGCGACGACACGGCCAGGATCATACAGATTCTGGACGGCTCGCTGGATGATCCGGCAGCGCTCTCCGATGCCACGCTGCTGGGCGACCTCGTCATCCCCGAAGGCTATGTGCCGGCACTTGAGACTGGCGATTGGGTCGGCTCGATCGTGCCGCCGAGCCTCGCCGCCGATCTGGGCATCGACCCGGTCGAGCATGCCGCATCGCTCCAGATGCTGCGTAGATCGGATCCGGACGGCTGGTCGCTCCTCGTGGGCGGGCGCTTGAGCTCGGCAATCTGTCTAGACAGATCCTTTCACGGCTGCTCGCTCGAGGCGAGCGACCGTATCATCCGTACGCAGGCGCTGCTCTTCTACGTGATCGCCACCAGGATGCGCGCCGCGCTGATCCGGCGCTGGACGACCCGCCCGATGACCGAGGCCATCCGCTATGAGAAGAAGTGGCAGTATCGCGGTCGCATGATGATGACCGCACTGGTCGCGCCGGCGCGGCAGATCGAGGCGGTCTGGAGCGAGGCAGCCGACCGCTCCGATCACGAACGATTGGCCGGATCGTTTCTTGCAAACTCTAACCTGATCGAACTTGCCGAAGCCGTGCAGCGGCGCGTGCCGCTGCTGGCTGGCCGACGCTCGTTCCCCGAAGCCGCACGAATGATGCAGCAGCATCTTGCATCGCCGCTGCGTACGCTCGCGGCCATGACGCCGGAGCTGACGCGCGACGCGGGGCTTGGCATGCAGGACTTCGTGGAAGCGAGGCTTGGCGTCTCGGCGCCGCACGCGACCGTGATCCTGGCCGCCGCGCTGCTGGGTGCGCCGCGCCAGATCGATGCCGGGATCGAAGCGGCGCGTGCGCGCTTGCCCTTGCCCGCTCTTCCGGATCCGGTCCGCGACTATGTGCCAGGCCGGCGCGCCCTTACCCGGACCACGCAGTGGCTGCGTCTGCAGGCGCGGACCGACCGTCATGCCCATTCCTACGGAAATGGCGATGCCGACGATGCCGCCGGGCGCAAACTGGTCAGGAAAGCTCTCGACGCATTTGCACGCCGGCACCCTGCCAGCGCCATCGATGCGCTCAGGATCGATCCTGCATGGTGGCTAAACCGGTAGAGCGTCAGGTGCCGCTCGTCAGGCAAAGATGTCCTGATCGTCGCCGGTCGAGCGCCCACCGGTCTACCGGCATGACGTGCCGATAAGCTAAATATCGGGCACAAAAACCGGCACCGTCTGAAATGACGATGCCGGTTGCGTGATCGACAACGATTCACATGCACCAGCACGGTCGTTGAGACCTTATGTGTATTGCTCCTCGATCGATGATTAAGCGCGCAAGCCGAACGGCGTCCATGCACGCGGGCGATCGCTCATCGGATACGCTGCGGCCCATGCCTCCCGACCCGCTACCTTGTTTTCTAGGGTCTCTCTGAGCAGGTGGTGCTGTGCAGGAAACTCCTCATCCCGAAGGCGCTGGAGAAGGCTTTCATAGCCGTAGCCGTGCCCGATCTGCTGCGCCACGGTAAACGCGCGACGGAAAACCACCCCTTCGTCATCACGCTCGATCATGAGAAAGTCGACGAGCCAGCCGTCAATCTCGAGGTCGCCGTCGATGTCGTATGCCATCCTCTGCAAGCCGGTCAGGCGTACGATCAGGCCGTCTTCCGCCGCCTGATCGATCGCTAGATTGACGCTGCTGCGGATCACGGCTTGCTGCTGAAGCCGCTGATCGATGACACTTGCCTCATCGATGACGGCGTTGACGAGCTTCTCGACCATGGAGCCGTGCTCGCGATAAAACCGACCATCGTTGATTCCGACCTCAATGCGCAGCGGCTGAACGATGCCTTCAAGCATGATGGTCATTTCGCACCATACAGTTGCAGCGGCACTGTCGACATCACCAGCGTAAATTCGCATCCTCCCACCATCGACCAGAATGTCTGCAAATCCCTGAGACACAAGCCCTTCTTTTACAGCATCCTGCAGAGAAATCAGGTCGTCTATGATGCTTTCAGCCATTTTCATTCCTCCAAGATGTACCTGGAAGATAGCCAACTAATCCTAATCAGCCCTTTCTCCGTTGCAGGTCGGTGATGAGAGTTCGTGGGGAGAGAGCTCAGCAGAACGCCTGACCGTCGCTCTGCCATCCGAGCGCCTAAAAACCGGTCATTCCACTTTTCGATCGCGAAAGGAGACCGCCTGTGACGGTCCCCTCGCCCGTGCTAGCAGACAGCGCGATGCTTCAAGCTTGTGAGTCCCTGTGATTCGATTCCGGGTTACCCACGTCTGGCGTGCCGTTGCGCTGCACGTTGCCGGCATGGATCAAGAAGCTCGCCTACCCAGTCAGAGGCCAATTGTAGCCGGGCGGTCGGACGCAGACAGCCTGCGAGCTCTTGTTCGGCTCCTTGCTCGCCAGGCAGCCCATGCCCATCACCGTGCAACGCGGATCCCTGACGACTTGGAGCGTTGAAGCGCCATGCTGATGAAGACGCCGCCCCGCATCGCGCTATATGGTCGCCACTCGACGGCGATGCAGAGTGCCACGTCGAGCGCGGACCAGACGGCCTCGTGCATGAAGCTGGTCGATTATCTCGGCGGCACCGTGGCTGCCACGTACCTGGACCCGGAGCAATCCGGCTACCGCCGCGATCGCCCTGGTTTACAGAGGCTGCTGCGCGACGTCGAGGCGGGCGCTATCGACATGGTGGTGTGCGAAGCGCTCGATCGCCTGGCGCGCGACGCGGAGGACGTCGCGTTCCTGGGCAAGAAGCTGATGTACCACCGTGTCGCGCTCCACACGGTTTCGGAGGGTCATGTCGACGAGATCAAGTTTGCCGTGGCAGGCCTGTTGGGCGCAATCTTCCTCAAGCACCTTGTCGAAAAGACCGTACGCGGCATGGAGGCGGCGGTACTCGCCGGGCGCTTCGCCGGCGGTCGTGCCTATGGTTACAAGCGCGTCATCCGGCTCGATGCAAAGGGCGAACTCATCCGCGGATTGCTCGGAATCGATGAAGAGCAGGCGGTCATCGTTCGACGGATCTTCAGCGAGTTCGCCGCCGGCGCCTCCTCCATCCAGATCGCCACCCGGCTCAACGCTGACGGCATTGCAGGACCGCGCGGTGGCCAATGGAACGCCTCGACGATCCGCGGCGACCAGAAGAAGGCGACCGGCATCCTCAACAACCCGCTGTACGCCGGGAGACTGGTGTGGGGACGACGGCAATGGCGGCGCAATCCCGACAGCGAGCAGCGCGAGCGCCGCTACCGGCTGCGCGACCGCGCCGAGTGGGTGGAAGTGGCCGTGCCCGAACAGCGCATCATCCCGGACGCGCTATGGGATAGCGTCAGTGAGCAAATCGAACGACGCCGCCGTACCGACGCACAGGTGCCGGTAGCCCGCCAGAATCGCAAGAAGCATCTGCTCTCCGGGCTTATCCGCTGCAGCTGCTGCGGCGCAGGCTATACCATCTCCGGCAAGGACTATTACCGCTGCGCCGGACAGAAGGAGCGCGGCACCTGCACAAACCGACTTTCGGTACGCAAGGGGCCGCTCGAAGTAGCCACGCTCGCAGTCTTCCAGCACCATCTGCTCACCGAAGAGCATGCGCGGCTGTTTGCCGACGAGTTTGCGCGCGAGATGGAGCGCCTGAACCAGGCGATGATCGACCAGGAACGTACGTCAAGCGACCGGCTAACCATCGTCACGCGCGAAATCGACAATCTGGCGGCAAACATGCTCGCTGGCGTTGCCAGTCCGACGTTGATCAAGCTGCTATCGGACCGAGAAAACGAAAAGGCCGCACTGGAGGCCAGAGTGGCACAGCGCAGGCCCAACAAGCCGGCTTCACCAGTTCTCCCGCACCCGACGCTGATGCGCTTGTTTGAGGAAAAGGTCAGCAAGCTGCGCGAGACGCTCGACGATGAACCCGTTCGCGGCGAAGCCGCCGAGATCCTGTCGACGCTCATCGAGAGCGTGACGATCTACCCCGACGAGCCGTGCGGTCCGGAAGCGGAGGTCGTTGCGAAAGTGTCAGATCTGCTGGGGTGGGCCACAAACGACAACGCCGCCTCGAAGGGCGGCGATTGTAGTTCTACGACGGTGGTTGCGGGGACAGGATTTGAACCTGTGACCTTCAGGTTATGAGCCTGACGAGCTACCGGGCTGCTCCACCCCGCGCCGAGGTATTCCTGCCATGGATGG
>NZ_LMLS01000004.1 GCF_001421995.1 Sphingomonas sp. Leaf231 | reverse complement strand
CTCCCGAATGCGCAACCACCAACGAAAAGGGCGACCCCGCAGGGCCGCCCTTTCCATTTAGCATCAGCCGTTTCGCTTACCGCGGCGAACCTTCGCGCTTGCCGTCGATCCGGCGGGCGATGCCCCACGGGTTCGCATCGGCCAGCGCGTCCGGCAGCAGGCTGGCCGGCAGGTTCTGCAGGCTGACCGGGCGCAGGAAGCGGTAGATGGCCGCCGTGCCGACCGAGGTCGTGCGACCGTCGCTGGTCGCCGGGAACGGACCGCCGTGAACCATCGCCGGAGCGACTTCCACGCCGGTCGGCCAACCGTTGACGAGGATGCGACCGACGCGATCGGCAAGCACCGGAATCAAGGACTTGGTCTCCGCCTCGTCCTCGGCGTCGATCTGCAACGTCGCGGTCAACTGACCTTCCAGGCTGGCGATCACCTTCTTCAACTCGTCGAGATCGCGGCAGGCGACGACGATCGACGACGAACCGAACACCTCATGGCCCAGCGCGCGATCGGCGAGGAACGCGTCGGCGTCGGTACGGAACAGCGCGCCGACCGCCTGATTGACGCCTTCGCCGACCTTGCCGCGCGCCACGGTGGTGACCGCGTCATGCTTGGCAAGTGCCTCGACGCCCTTCTCGAAGCTGGCGTGAATACCGGGGGTTAGCATCGTGCCCGGTGCGCTTTCGGTCAGCGCCTGACCCGCGGCTTCGACGAACGCGTCGAGTGCGGGGCCGGCGATCGCGAGGACGAGGCCGGGGTTGGTGCAGAACTGGCCCGCGCCCATCGTCAGCGACTGGACATAAGCGGGTGCGAGCGCCGCGCCGCGGGCTTCCAGTGCGTGCGGCATGATGACGACCGGGTTGATCGCCGACATTTCTGCATAGACGGGGATCGGCTCCTCACGCTCGGCGGCGATCTTCATCAGCGCCATGCCGCCGCCGCGCGATCCGGTGAAGCCGACCGCCTTGATACGCGGATCGCGGACCAGTGCGCCACCCAGCTCGTTGGATTCGCCCGGCAAATAGGAGAACACGCCCTTGGGCAGTCCCGCCTTTTCGACCGCGCGGGCGATGGCGCGCGCCACCAGTTCGCCGGTGCCGGGGTGGGCCGGATGACCCTTCACGACGACCGGGCAGCCCGCCGCGAGCGCCGAGGCGGTGTCGCCGCCACCGACCGAGAAGGCGAGCGGGAAGTTCGATGCGCCGAACACCGCCACCGGGCCGAGCGCGACGTTCATGCGACGCAGGTCGGGGCGGGGCAGCGGCTGGCGATCCGGCATCGCGGGATCGATCGTCGCGTCGAGCCAGTCACCCTGGCGGACGACCTGCGCGAACAGCTTCAGCTGGCCGACGGTGCGGCCGCGCTCACCCTCCAGACGGGCGCGCGGCAGGCCGCTTTCCTGCATCGCCCGCGTGATAAGGTCATCACCGATCGCGAGAATTTCTTCCGTGATCCCTTCGAGGAACGCGGCGCGCGTTTCCGGATCGGTCGCGGCGAAGGCCGGGAAAGCCTCCGCGGCGAGGGCGCAGGCGGCGTCGACCGCATCAGGGCCGGCCGAGGAAAAGTCCGGCGTCAGCGTCGCGCCGGTCGACGGATCGACCGAGGTGAACCGCGTTTCGGCCTGGCGCGCTTCTGCGCCGATGAGCATCGCTCCGTCGATCATGATCGTCCTCGTGATGGGGAATTACTCCTACATTAGTAATGCGCGCGAGCCACTTTCGCAACCCCGCCGCGCTGTGCGTACCACGGCGCGACCTGTGCGCCAGACACGGAAAACCCCCCGTCATGCGTGTCGGGTGCACGCATGACCGGGGGGCATGGCCGAAATCAGATGAAGCGGTTGACGATATTCTCGATCCGCTCCTGCCGGCCCGAGCGCGGGCGCGGGTTCACCGCGTCGCGCTCCGCCAGATCGGCGATGCCGGCGAGGTCGAGCGTCGAGACCTGCTGCCCGAACGCACCCGTCCAGCCGGCGTAACGCTCGGCCTTGATCGCGTCGAGGCGACCGTCCTCGATCAGCGCGGCGGCGTTGAGCAGCCCCTTGGCGACGACGTCGATGCCGCCGACGTGACCATGGAACAGGTCGACGGCGTCCATCGACTGACGACGGACCTTGGCGTCGAAGTTGAAGCCGCCGGTGGTGAAGCCACCCGCGCGGATGATCTCCAGCATCGCCAGCGTCAGTTCCTCGACCGAGTTCGGGAATTGATCGGTGTCCCAGCCGTTCTGGTGATCGCCGCGGTTGGCGTCGATCGAACCGAAGATGCCGAGCGTGCTGGCCATCGCGATCTCATGTTCGAAGGTGTGGCCCGCCAGCGTGGCGTGGTTGGCCTCGATGTTGACCTTGACCTCGTTCTCCAGCCCGTATTTGCGCAGGAAGCCGTACACGGTGGCGGTGTCGAAGTCGTACTGGTGCTTGGTCGGCTCGTGCGGCTTCGGCTCGATCAGGATCGTCCCCTTGAAACCGATCTTGTGCTTGTGTTCGACGACCAGCGTCAGGAAGCGGCCGAGATTGTCGAGTTCGCGCGTGAGATCGGTGTTGGCCAGCGTCTCATAGCCCTCGCGACCGCCCCACAGCACGTAATTCTCGCCGCCCAGACGGTGCGTCGCTTCCAGTGCATCGCGGACCTGCATCGCGCCGAACGCATAGACTTCCGGATCGGGGTTGGTCGCGCCGCCGGCGGCGAAGCGCGGATGGCCGAACAGGTTGGCGGTGCCCCACAGCAGCTTGCGACCCGAGGAGGCCTGGAGCTTTTCGAGATGGTCGACCGCCTCCGCGAAATAGCGGCGGTGTTCGGCCACGCTGTTGGCATCGGCCATCACATCGACATCGTGGAAGCAATAATAGGGCACGTCGAGCTTCGTGAAGAAGTCGAACGCGACCTCACGCTTCTGCGCGGACGCTGCGCTGTCGTTCGCGCCGGCATGCCACGGGCGATCGAAGGTGCCGCCGCCGAACACGTCGGAGCCGGGCCAGCAGAAGGTGTGCCAGAAACAGGCGGCGAAGCGAAGGTGGTCCTCCATGCGCTTCCCGAGCACGACCCGGTCCTTGTCGTAGAAACGATAGGCGAGTTCGTTGACGGTTTCCGGCCCCTCATATTTGATCTGCGGAATGTCGGCGAAGAAGTCGTTGGCCATCAGCTGGTTCCTTTACGGCTTGATACGGGAATAGGCGGCGCGGAACGCGGCGCGCTTCGGGGCGAAGCGATCGACCAGCGCGTGGTCCGGGGTGATGACGTGGCTGATCGGCGGGGCGACGCACACGTCGGCGGGGGCGCCGCCATCGACGGCGAGCTGCGCGAGGCGTGCGGCACCCATTGCGGGGCCGACCTCCCCGCCGTGCAGATAGGCCAGTTCGACCTCCAGCGCGGCGGCGAGCGTTTCGCCCCAATAGCGTGAGCGCGCACCCCCGCCGATCACCGACAGGCGCTCGACGGCGGTGCCGGAATCGCGCAGCACGCGCACGCCGTCGGCCAACGCGAAGGCGACGCCTTCCAGCACCGCCTGCGCAAGGCGTTCGGGTGTGGTGTCGTGGTCGAGACGGAGGAAGCCGCCACGCACCTGCGCATCGTTGTGCGGCGTGCGCTCACCCGAGAGGTAGGGGAGGAACAGTTCGGGGCCGTTCGCCGGGCCGGCCATCTCGGCGCGCGCGAAGACGTCCGCCGGACCCGCCGCGCCGATCAGACGAGCGACCCAGTCGACGCACACCGCGGCGGACAGATGAACCGCCATCTGGTGCCACATGCCGGGTACGCAGTGGCAGAAGGCGTGGACCGCGGCGGCGGGATTGGCGCGCAGCGTGTCGGTCGCGACGAAGATCACGCCGGAGGTGCCGAGCGACAGCAGCGCGTCACCATCGCGCACCACGCCGATCCCGGCCGCGCCGGCGGCGTTGTCGCCGCCGCCGCCCGCGACCGGCACCGCGTCCATGCCCCAGCTTTCGGCGATCTCGGCGCGCAGCCGGCCGGTGGTGTCGCTGCCCTCCACCGTGCGCGGCATCTGATCGCGGGTCAGGCCGGTGGCGGCGAGCAGATCGTCGCTCCAGTCGCGCTTCGCCACGTCCAGCCACAGCGTGCCGGCGGCGTCCGACACGTCGGACGCCTTCTCGCCGGTCAGGTGCAGGCGAACGTGATCCTTGGGAAGCAGGACCGTGCGGATCGCCGCGAATGTCTCGGGTTCGTGGTTCTTGACCCACAGCAATTTGGGTGCGGTGAAGCCGGGCATTGCGATGTTGGCGGCAACGTCGCGCAGAGCAGGGGCGGCGCGTTCGAGCTCGCCGCATTCGGCGAAGGAGCGGCCGTCGTTCCACAGGATCGCCGGGCGTAACGGGCGGTCGTCCGCGCCCAGCAGCGTCGCGCCGTGCATCTGTCCGGCAAGGCCGACCCCGCGCACCGCGCGACGCACGTCGGCGGGGAGCGCGCGTACGGCGGCGTCGGTCGCCTGCCACCAGGCATCGGGATCCTGTTCGGACCACAGCGGGTGCGGGCGCTGGACGGTGAGCGCGGCGGTCGCCTGCGCGGCGATCGTGCCGTCGCGGTCGATGACCACCGCTTTCACGCCCGAAGTGCCGATATCGATGCCGAGGAACATGCGGGTCTTTCTATCTTTCAGCAGCCGTCGCAGGCGGATCGGATGGCGTGCGATGCGGAACCGGCCCCGCCGCGCCCGGGTTCGGGGCAGCGGCGGGGGCAGGCGCGATCACTTCACGAACGGGTCGATCGTCCGGATCGTGCCATCGGGATTGTACTGCAGCTCGGTCATCTTGACGTTGCGCAGGCGCGTCTGGCCGGAGAGTTGCGTATCGGCGTAGAACAGCCACCATCTGCCCTGCCACTCGCCGATCGAATGGTGCGTCGTCCAGCCATCGACCGGCTGGAGGATGCGGCCCTTGTAGGTGAACGGGCCGAACGGCGTGTCGCCGGTCGCATAGGCGATGTAGTGCGTGTCGCCGGTCGAGTAGCTGAAGTAATATTTGCCCTTGTACTTGTGCATCCACGACGCCTCGAAGAAGCGGCGATCGTGGTCGCCGCCCAGCAGCGGCTTGCCCTTTTCATCCAGGATTACGACGTCGCGCGGCTTGCCGGCGAACTCGGTCATGCCCGGGGTCAACGCGGCGACCTTGGCGGTCAGCGCGGGCTTGTCATCGGCCTGAAGGTCGGTCTTCGAGCCGTTCGGGTCGTAGGTGCCGGTGGTGTTGCGCTGAAGCTGCCCGCCCCAGATGCCGCCGAAATACATGTAGCTCTTGCCATCGGTGTCGGTGAACACCGCCGGATCGATCGAGAAGCTGCCGGCGATCGGTTGCGGCGCGGCCTTGAACGGGCCGACCGGCGACTTCGACGTGGCGACGCCGATGCGGAACGCGCCTGCCTTGTCCTTGGCGGGGAAGTAGAGGTAATAGGTGCCGTCCTTATAGGCGGCATCGGGTGCCCACATCTGCTTGGTGGCCCAGGGCACGTCCTTCACATCCAGCGCGACGGGATGTGCGGTGACCTTCCCGCCGGGCGCGTCCATGCTGAGCACGCGGTAATCGCGCATCTCGAAATGCGCGCCCAGATCGTCCTCCGGCGTGGTGCCGTCGATGTCGTGGCTGGGATAGATATAGAGCTTGCCGTCGAAGACGTGCGCCGACGGATCGGCGGTGTAGAAATCGGTGACCAGCGGCTGCGACAGGTAGCGGCGACCATCCTTGGTGCGCGGTTCCGCACCGGAAGCAGACGCGTTGGCGGCGGCATTGTCACCGGACGACGCGCGTTCACCGCAAGCGGCGAGCGACAGCGCGGCGGCGAGCGATAGCAGGGCAAGCTGTGGAAGACGCTTCATTTTTGGCACCTCTCGATCCGTCGCGAGTCTCCGCTCGCGCTACCGGTCAACGAGGTAGCGCTACCATCAAGGTGGCGCAACCGCTTTCCGCCGCGGCGATCGTCACAGACCCTCACCGCCGACCCATTGGGCGTTTGCCAGACGCCGGGCAAGTGTCCAATTTTGCTGGCGAATGTCTGGAACGGCGACCACTTCCCACAGGCCGCCGCGGGTCATCGGCCCGATCGCGTAGAGTTGCTCCGCCGGGTAGCCATCGGTGCCGATGACGCGCGATTGTGCGTCGACCTCCAGCCCGATGCGCAGCGCGTCGGGGCGGATCGTGCCGCACGCGATCAGATCGCGCAGCAGCGGGTCGTCGGAACGAAGCAGGTCGCCCTGCGGCCCGGTGCAATTGACGATCCGCGCAACGGGGGTGCGGTGGACCCAACCCGTCCCGCGCGATCGCCAGGCGAGCAGCGCCCGGTTGCGATCGGGCGTGACGGCGACCAGCTTGCCTGCGGCGATCTCCAGCCGGCCGGCGGCGGTCAGCGCGTCGATCCGGTCGGCGACCGCGGGGGCGAGGCGGTGGCGGTGCACGTCCCACCACGGACGAAGATGGCGCAGGAAGCGGGCGCGGGTGGCGGCGTCGGCGGCGGCCCACATCAGCTGCGTCACCGGGCGCAATTCGTCGACCGCCCCGCGCCAGCCGATCGCGTCGCTGCGGCTGCGGACATGCGCGAGCAGCCGCGACAGCGTGGCGGCGGGGCGTTCCGACAGGCCGGCGCGGGGCGCGGCATCGGCGTGGCGACGGGGGGCGAGGCCGCGTCGCGAGATGGCGAGGATCCGGCCGCCGAAGCCGCTGGCATCGAGCAGGAGGGCGGCGTCGACCGCGGTCAGGCCGCTGCCGATCAGCGCCACAGTGTCCTGTTCGGTCAGCCCGGCGGCGATGTCACCCGCCCAGGGGTCGCCACGATAGACGCCGGGGGGCAGCGCAGCGGGGTCGAGCGCGGGCGGCGTGTGCGGGGGAAGGTTGCCGAGCGCGAGCACCAGTGCATCCGCCGCCAGCCGCGCGCCGTTGCCCAAGGTCGCGATATAGCCGCCGGCGTCGGCGTTGACCGCGCGGACCGTATCCTCGACCAGCGTCAGGCGATGCGGGTGAAGCGCGGCAGCCTCCGCCAGCATCTCGCGCAGGTAGCGGCCGTACAGGCGACGCGGCACGAAGGTCGAGCGGTCCCCCAGCGCATTGCGGGTCAGCCAGCGAACGAAATGGTCGGGATCGTCGGGCAGCGCGCTCATGTTGGCGGCGCGGACGTTGAGCAGATGCTCTTCATGCGCCGCGCTATAGGCGACGCCGCGCGCCAGTTGTGCGGGCCGCCGCTCGATCAGCGTGGCGCGCGGGCCGTCGTGGCGCAGCAGGTTGATGGCGAGCAGCGTTCCGGAGAACCCGCCGCCGACGATCGCGACGTGGCGGATCATGCCGCGCGACTGCGCGGCGGTTTGGCGGCTATCATCGTTTCCGGCCCTGTGCCATGCCGCCGGTCATGACGACCATCCGCCTATCGAACGAACCCCGCCTGCTGGGCAAGAGCGGCCTGCTTGTTTCGCCGCTCGCCTGGGGCATGTGGCGGCTGGCGGGGATCGAGACGGCTGCGGTGCGCGCGTTGATCGACGCCGCGCTCGGCGCGGGAATCACGCTGTTCGATACCGCTGATATCTATGGCTTCGATGCGCCGGCCGGGTTCGGATCGGCGGAGGAGTTGTTCGGACGCGCGCTGCGCGAGGATCGTGGCCTGCGCGACCGGATGGTGATCGCGACCAAGGGTGGGATACGGCCGGGCATACCGTACAATTCCTCGTCCGCGTACCTGTCGGAGGCGGTGGACGATTCGCTCCGGCGGATGGCGGTGGATACGATCGACCTGTACCAGATCCATCGCCGCGACCTGCTGACGCATCCGCACGAAGTGGCTGCGGCGCTGGATGCCATGGTGACGGGCGGCAAGGTGCGTGCCGTCGGCGTCTCGAACCATGCGCCGGCCGAGTTCGACGCGTTGCAGGCATTCCTCGGCCAGCCGATCGTCGCGACCCAGCCGGAGTTCTCCGCACTGCACTACGCACCGCTGTTCGACGGAACCCTGGATCATGCGATGGCGCGCGAGGTGGCGGTGCTGGCGTGGTCGCCGCTGGGCGGCGGGCGGCTGGCCGATCCGGCGCATCCCGCCGGCGCGATGCTGGCCGAACATGGCGCGGCGTTCGGCGTCGATGCGGCGAGCGCCGCGCTGGCGTGGGTGATGGCGCACCCGGCCCGGATCATCCCGATCGTCGGATCGCAATCCCCCGCGCGGATCGCCGCCGCGGCCGACGCATATCGGGTCGAGTGGACGCGCAGCGCGTGGTATGCCGTATTGCAGGCGGGGATGGGCAGGGCGCTGCCGTAAGCTTGCATCGCTGACTGGTATCGCTACCATAAGCCACAAGGAAAAATGCCGGGAGGGATGACGGACGTGTTGATGACGCAGGCGATGCGCTGGTTCGGGCCGCGCGATCCGGTGCCGCTGGCGCACATCCGGCAGGCCGGCGCGACCGAGGTGGTCACCGCGCTTCACCATATCCCCAACGGCGCGGCGTGGCCGCGCGCCGAGATCGCCGCCCACCGCGCGCTGATCGAGGCGGCGGGGCTGCGCTGGACCACGGTCGAGAGCGTGCCGGTGCACGAGGCGATCAAGACGGCGGGGCCGGAGCGCGACCGGTTGCTCGATCATTACGCCGCGACGCTGCGCGATCTGGCGGCGGAAGGCGTCACCACCGTCACCTACAATTTCATGCCGCTGCTCGACTGGACGCGCACCGACCTGGGCTGGGCGCTGCCCGACGGCGCGCTGGCGCTGCGGTTCGAGCTGGACGCGGTGGCGGTCTACGACCTGCATATCCTGAAGCGGCCGGGGGCGGAGGCGGATTATGCGCCCGACGTGATCGAACGCGCCGCACGGCGCTTCGCGGCGATGGACGAGGCAGCGCGCGTGCGGCTGGAACGGACGATCATCGCCGGGCTGCCGGGGAGTGAGGAGAGCTTCACCTCCGCACAATTCCTCGACGCGATCCATGGCTATGCCGACACCGGCGCGGCGACGCTGCGCGCGAACCATGTCGCGTTCCTGGCGGCGATGTGTCCGGTCGCCGAAGAGGTCGGCATCCGGCTGGTCGTCCATCCCGACGATCCGCCGTTCCCGATCTTCGGCCTGCCGCGCGTCGTCAGCACCGAGGCGGATGTCGCCGCCCTGTTCGCCGCCGTGCCGAGCATCGCCAACGGCCTGTGTTTCTGCAGCGGGTCGTTCGGGGTGCGCGCCGACAACGACTTGCCCGGAATGGTGCGGCGGCTGGGCGAGCGGATCGGCTTCCTGCACTTGCGTAGCGTGCAGCGCGAACCGGACGGCGCGTTCCACGAGGCGGCGCATCTGGAAGGCAGCGCGGAGATGGCGGCCGTGGTCGCCGAGGTCGTCGCGCTGCAACAGCACGAGGGACGGTCGATCGTGATGCGCCCCGACCATGGCCACCAGATGATCGACGACCTGAACAAGGTGACCAATCCCGGCTATTCGTTGCTGGGGCGGATGCGCGGGCTGGCCGAGTTGCGCGGCCTGGAACGCGGACTGGCCTATGGAAAGGCGAACTGGTGATGGCACGACCGCTGACGCTGAACCCCGACCGGCTGTTCCCCGCCGATCCCACGACGCGCGGCATCGCCCGGGCATTGTACGCGGAGATCGGGCAATTGCCGATCGTCAGCCCGCACGGCCACACCGATCCGAGCTGGTTCGCGACCGATGCGAACTGGAACAACGCGACCGAATTGCTGCTCGCGCCCGATCACTACGTCTTCCGGATGCTCCATTCGCAGGGTGTCGCGCTCGACGATCTGGCGATCCCGCATCGCGGCGGGGTGCCCGCCACCGACCCGCGCGCGGCATGGCGCGCATTCGCGTCCCGTTACGACCTGTTCCGCGGCACGCCGTCGCGTTTGTGGCTCGATCATGTGTTCGCCGAGGTGTTCGGGTTCGACGTGCGGCTGGAGGCGGCGACCGCCGATATCTATTTCGACACGATCAACGAGCGGCTGGCCACCGACGCCTTCCGTCCACGCGCATTGTTCGATCGCTTTCGGATCGACTTTCTCGCCACCACCGAGGGCGCGCATGACAGCCTCGACGCGCATCACGCGATCCGTGCATCGGGCTGGAGCGGGCGGGTGGTCACCACCTATCGCCCCGACGGCGTCATCGATGTCGAGCATGAGCAATTCGCGGGCGCGCTGGCGACCTTCGCCGCGCTGACCGGCGAGGACGTACACAGCTGGTCGGGGTATCTGGCCGCGCATCGCAAGCGTCGTGCCGATTTCCGTGCGGCGGGCGCGACGGCGACCGACCACGGCCATGCGACGGCGCAGACCGCCAACCTGACCACGCCCGAATGCGAGGCGTTGTTCGCGCGAATCGTCGGCGGTACGTGGGATGTCGCCGATGCCGAGCTGTTCCGCGCGCAGATGCTGACCGAGATGGCGCGGATGAGCGTGGAGGACGGGATGGTCATGCAGATTCATCCCGGCAGCTTCCGCAACCACAACGCCGGGCTGTTCGCCAGCCACGGCCGCGACAAGGGCGCGGACATCCCGATGCGCACCGAATATGTCCATGCGCTGAAACCGATGCTGGACGTGGTCGGCAACGAGCGTGACCTGACCATCATCCTCTTCACGCTGGACGAGAGCGTCTATGCACGTGAACTGGCGCCGCTGGCCGGGCATTATCCGTGCCTGAAGCTGGGACCGGCGTGGTGGTTCCATGATTCGCCGGAGGGGATGCGGCGCTATCGCGAACTGACCACCGAGACCGCGGGTTTCTACAACACGGTCGGGTTCAACGACGACACGCGGGCGTTCCTGTCGATCCCGGCGCGGCACGACGTGGCGCGGCGGGTCGATTGCGCGTTCCTGGCGCGGCTGGTCGCCGAACACCGCATCGAGGATTGGGAAGCGGTCGAACTGGCGCATGAACTGACCAGCGGGCTGGTCCGCCGGGCCTACCGGCTGTGAGGCTGTCGGAGGCGACGCGCGGGCGGCTGTCCGGCGATGTGGCGCAAGCGGGATACGAGCGGCACGAACAGGCGCGCGGCATCGTGCATCTGGGCATCGGCGCATTCCACCGCGCGCATCAGGCGGTCTATACCGACGATGCGATGGCCGCGGGCGATCGCGATTGGGCGATCACCGCGGTGTCGCTGCGATCGCCGCAGGTGCACGCACAACTGTCGCCGCAGGACGGGCTGTACACGGTAGCGTCGCGCGATGCCGGTGGCGCGCAGCTGCGCGTGATCGACGCGGTGCGCGAGGTGCTGGTCGCACCGCAGGAGCCGCGCGCGGTGGCGGCGTCGCTGGCCGCACCCGCGACGCGCATCGTCACGCTGACCG
This sequence comes from Sphingomonas sp. Leaf231, assembly GCF_001421995.1. GTDB lineage: Bacteria > Pseudomonadota > Alphaproteobacteria > Sphingomonadales > Sphingomonadaceae > Sphingomonas. The sequence goes on along the minus strand of NZ_LMLS01000004.1, from coordinate 273,159 downwards.
TAACCGAGAAGGGTTATCACCGGCTGCCGGGCGGCGGGATCGACCATGGTTCCGTCGAGACGGCGGGGGCCACGATCTACCATTATCTCTCTCAGGCGGTGCGCGACCGGCTGGCGGCGGGGGTCGGGCCGATGACGCTGGTCAGCTGCGACAACATGACCGACAACGGCCATGTGCTGCGTGACGGCGTGGCGGCATTGCTGGACGGCGCGGCGCTCGACTGGTTCGAGCGCGAATGGGCGTGCCCGTCGACGATGGTCGACCGGATCGTCCCCGCGACCGCCGACGACGACCTCGACCGCGTGGCGGCGCGGATCGGGATGCGCGACGAAGGCGCGGTGGTGACCGAGCCGTTCCGGCAATGGGTGATCGAGGATCGCTTCGCCGCCGCGCGACCCCGCTGGGACGTGGGCGGCGCGCAATTCGTGGCCGACGTTCGCCCGTATGAGACCGCCAAGCTACGGATGCTGAACGGCGCGCATTCGGCGCTGGCCTATCTGGGGATGGCGGCCGGCCACGTCTTCGTCCACGAGGCGGTCGGCGATGCGGGCGTGCGCGGATTGGTCGAACGGCTGATGCGGCGCGAGGCGGCGGCCAGTCTCGACGCGGCGCCGGGACAGGATCTCGATGCCTATGCCGATGCCCTGCTGGCGCGGTTCGCCAATCCGTCTTTGGCGCATCGGCTGGCGCAGATCGCCAGCGACGGGTCGCAGAAGGTCGGCCCGCGCTGGCTGGAGGCGCTGACCATCAATCGCGCGCGGGGCGTGGATCGCACGGCGACGCTGACCGCGCTGGCGGGGTGGCTGCGGCACCTGCGCGGCGACGCGGGGCCGGTCAACGATCCGATGGGCGACGAACTGGCGGCCTTATGGCGCGCGAACGACGCACGCGGGATGGTCGATGCGCTGTTCGGTGCGGGCGGGCGGTTCGCCGAGCGCTGGGAAGCGGATGAGGGCGAGCGTGCGACGCTGGCCGCGATGGTGGAGCAGCGGTGATGGGCAGGTTCCTGGCGTTCGGCGAGATCATGCTGCGGCTTTCGCCACCGGGACGCGAGTTGTTGATGCAGACGCCGCGCTTCGACGTGTGGGTCGCGGGCGCGGAGGCCAATGTCGCCACGCAACTGGCGCGGCTGGGCCACGACGTGGGCATGGCCAGCCGCGTGCCCGACAACGATCTGGGCCAGAGCGCGATCACGACGTTGCGCGGGCACGGCGTCGACGTGCGGCACATCGGGACCGGCGGCGAGCGGATGGGGCTGTATTTCGTCACCTCCGGCGCGGGGATGCGCGCGACCGAAGTGATCTACGACCGCGCCGGATCCTCGTTCGCGGAGGCGCCGGCGGATGCGTGGGACTGGGACGCGATCCTGGACGGTGTCGATCGGCTGCATCTGTCGGGGATCACCCCCGCGCTGGGGCCGGTGCCCGCCGAAAGCGCGATCGCGGCGGCGCAGGCTGCGGCGGCACGCGGCGTGGCGGTGTCGTTCGACGGCAATTGGCGCGGCAAATTGTGGGCGCGCTGGGATGGCGATCCACGCGCGATCCTGACGCGGATCGTCGAACATGCCGATCTGATGTTCGGTAACCACCGTGATATTGCCCTGCTGCTGGGTCGCGACGACTTCGGCGGGGCGGGCGAGGATCGGCGACGCGCGGCGGCGGAGGCGGCGTTCGCACGCTTCCCGAAGCTGGCGACGATCGCATCGACCGCGCGGACCGTGGAACATGTGGACCTCAACCATCTGTCGGCGCGGATCGACACGCGGGACGATCATGCACAGACGCCGGAAACCATGCTGGCCGGAATCGTCGACCGGATCGGCGGCGGCGACGCATTTGCTGCGGGCGTGCTCCACGCGCTGCGACGGGGGCAGGGGATTGCGGCGGCGGCGGAAAGCGGGCTGGCGCTGGCGGCGCTGAAACACTCGCTGCCGGGGGATGCGGCGCTGTTCCGGCAGGCGGACGTGGACGCGTTCCTGGCCGGCGGGCTGGACGTGCGGCGGTGATGTAGCGGGGGTGCCGATGGGTTTCGACCGCTTGACAGGATCGTCCGATCGCGGATTGGCGAACCTGCGCCTTTTCGCATTCGCCCGAAGATAACTCGGGGGCACGCGCCTTCCGTGGTCGGTCGGTGGCCGGACAGCGGATCGACACCGGGATGTCGGACGTGCGGGAGCGATCTACATGGCCGCGATCGGGGTTTCCTTCCCCTCCGGACCACTGCCGGCGTTCCAGATGCGATGGGGCATCGACTCTCTCAAGATATCGGGGCGAGATCGCTTATCCGTTCCGCACTACCGCCCGATCAGCGCGGCGGCACGATCGACCTCGTAGGCGGCAAGCTGGTGCGTCATGCGCAGGAACAGGCGCTGCGCCTGACGCCAGGCACCGGTGTCATGCGCGACGTGACGGTCGCGCTGTCCCGCGACGAGGCGGCTGCCCCAGCTTTGCACCGCCGCGTCGACCCCGGCGACATCGCCTTGCGGCTGGATAACGAACGAGGGGAAGGGGAGCGGCGCGGCGGGCGAGGCGAACAGATCCGCATCGCCGTCGCGGGTCGGTTCGGCATCGCGCGGCGCAAACAACAGCGCACCGGCGATCCGCGAGACGTAATCGGTGGGCGACAGCCGCCCCCACCACGCGCTCGCCGCGCAGCCGAGACCATCGGCGACCAGCAGCACCGGGCGCTCCGCCGCGCACACCGCCTGATCGACGCGCGCCGCGAAGATCTTGCGTTCCCCGCGCGAACGGGCGGCGATGGTGATCGTGCGGGGATCGTCGGCGGGCCAGCCGAACATCGTCCGCCATGTCGGCTCGGGCCGGAGCGCGTCGGAGATCGCGACGATCGAGAAAGGCGCGAAGCGATCGTTGGCGGCGATGGCGAACATCATGTTGCTCCCGGATGGCGGACCGTCGTGACGCCGTAATGCACGATGGTACGCGAACGATGCGTCGGGGGGAGTCTAGATGGGCTTGGGCGGGGCGAGGTTTGGCTTTGCCGGGACGAACCGGTCGTGATGGCGGGCGCGACCAGCGTCGCACCGGATGCGCTGCCATGCGCCTGATGAGGGGGGCGTGAAAAAGGGCGCTTCCGTCGTCGGGAAGCGCCCTGTCCCATCAACAGGCCACGTGCGACCGAGCCGGCCGGTGGCAAGTGGCGTCGCCACCCGCCACCGGCCCGGCGGCGATCACGCGCTGTAGTACATGTCGAATTCGACCGGGCTGGGGGTCATTTCCCAACGCGCGACTTCGTCCCACTTCAGTTCGACATACGCCTCGATCTGGTCCTTGGTGAACACGTCCCCCTTCAGCAGGAAGTCGTGGTCGGCCAGCAGCGAGTCGAGCGCCTCACGCAGCGATGCGCAAACCGTCGGCACTTCCGCCAGCTCGGCCGGCGGCAGATCGTACAGGTTCTTGTCCATCGCCTCGCCCGGATGGATCTTGTTCTGGATGCCGTCCAGACCGGCCATCAGCAGCGCGGCATAGGCGAGGTACGGATTGGCCATCGCATCGGGGAAGCGGACCTCGACGCGCTTGCTCTTCGGGCCGGTGCCGTACGGAATGCGGCACGAAGCCGAACGGTTGCGCGCGGAATAGGCGAGCAGCACCGGCGCCTCGTAACCCGGCACCAGCCGCTTGTAGCTGTTGGTGGTCGGGTTGGTGAAGGCGTTGATCGCCTTGGCATGTTTGATGATGCCGCCGATGAAATACAGGCAGGTGTCGGACAGGCCGGCATAGCCGTTGCCGGCGAACAGCGGCTCCTTGCCCTGCCAGATCGAGAAGTGCGTGTGCATCCCCGACCCGTTGTCCTCCTTGATCGGCTTCGGCATGAACGTCGCCGACTTGCCATAGGCATGCGCGACCTGGTGCACGACGTACTTGTAGATCTGCATCCGGTCCGCCGTGGTGGTCAGCGTCCCGAAGGTCAGGCCCAGTTCGTGCTGCGCGGCGGCGACCTCGTGGTGGTGCTTGTCGCACGGCAGGCCCATCTCGATCATCGTCGAGACCATCTCGCCGCGGATGTCGACCGCCGAGTCGACCGGTGCGACCGGGAAGTAGCCGCCCTTGGCGCGCGGACGGTGCGCCATGTTGCCGCCCTCATATTCGCGGCCGGTGTTGGTCGGCAGCTCGATATCGTCGAGCTTGAAATACGACTGGTTGTACGACGTCTCGAAGCGGACGTCGTCGAACATGAAGAACTCGGCTTCCGGCCCGACGTAGACGGTGTCGCCGATCCCGGTGGTGGCGACATAGGCCTCGGCGCGCTTCGCGGTGGTGCGCGGATCGCGGGAATAGCCCTCGCCCGTCGACGGCTCGACGATGTCGCAGAACACGATCAGCATCGGGGTGGCGGAGAACGGGTCGGTGTAGACCGCGTCCAGATCCGGCATCAGGATCATGTCGGACTCGTTGATCGCCTTCCAGCCCTCGATCGAGCTACCGTCGAACATCAGGCCGTCGGTGAACTCATCCTCGCCCATCAGCGAGGCGACCATGGTCAGGTGCTGCCACTTGCCCTTGGGATCGGTGAAGCGCAGATCGATCCACTCGATCTCTTCGTCCTTGATCTTCTTCAGAACGTCTGCGGCCGTGTTCGCCATGGTATTTCTCTCTCTCGCATTTGCGTCGCCGCGGCAGCAGCCGTGGTGACACCGTAACTGAAAGACCCCGGCGGACGCCGGGGCGACATGCTATTCGGGAAAGCGTCAGATCGCTTCGTTGTCACGCTCGCCCGTGCGGATGCGCAACGCGGTTTCGACCGGGATCACGAAGATCTTGCCGTCGCCGATGCGCCCGGTCTGCGCGGCGGCGGCGATCGCCTCAACCACCCGCTCCGTCAGCCCATCCTCGACGACGACCTCGAGCTTCACCTTGGGCAGGAAGTCGACGACATATTCGGCACCGCGATACAATTCGGTATGGCCCTTCTGCCGGCCGAAGCCCTTGGCCTCGGTCACGGTGATGCCGGACACACCGATTTCGTGCAGCGCTTCCTTCACCTCGTCCAGTTTGAACGGCTTGATGATCGCTTCGATCTTCTTCACGCGACGAACGCCCCACCCGGAAAAACTGCATGCCCCATCGGCATCGTTGCATTGATCGTGCCAGCCGCACGGCGTCAGGGCAAGGCAGAGACTCGCGCCTGACCGCGGAATCCGCTGCCAAAGATTCGGGCATGTGCCGGATCGCTGCCACTTTGGCGGGCAGAGCGATTTGTTAAGCGCCGCGCGGCTAGGAACCGGGCATGCGAATCTCACGCGGTCAATGGATGGGCGCCGTTTCGGCCTGGTCGCTGCTGCTCGGCGGATGCGGGAGCGGTGAGGGCGGGGGCGGTAGTGGCACCGCCCCGGCAAGCGGCGGCGTCGAGGTCGTCACGCCTGCGCCGTCCCCGACGCCTGCGCCGGCGCCAGCCCCGACCCCGTCGCCCAGCCCCAGCCCCAGCCCCAGCCCGGCGCCATCGTCACCTTCGGTCGCGCCGTCGGGAAGCTGGGCGGGTAACGCCGCGGCGCTGTTCACCACCCAGCCCGACGTGCCGGATTGCCGGCCGGGCACGCTGGCGCAAAGCGTGCGCGACGACGTGCTGGCACGCATGAACGCGATCCGGGCGCTGCACCGTTTGCCGGCGGTGACCTATTCCAGCGCCGACGACGAACAGGCGACGCAGGCGGCGCTGATGATGGCCGCGAACGGGGAGTTGAGCCACACCCCCGCAGCGACGTGGAAATGCTACACCACGCTGGGCGCGACGGGTGCGGGGACCAGCAACCTGTACGGTGGGCTGATCTCGCCGTTCCTGGCTTATTATACAGAGGACATGTATCTGGGCGGATGGTTGACGGAGACGTCCAACCTGATCGCCAACAACGTCGGGCACCGGCGCTGGATGCTCGATCCGTTCCTGGGCAAGATCGCCTATGGCCGGGTGGCGCAGGTGCTGGCGAACGGCAGCCGCACCGACGCGGCGGCGATGAAGGTGGTGTCGTTCACCGGCGGGGTCGGCGTGCCCACGAACCTGCCGCCATTCGTCGCGTACCCCTATGGCGATTATCCCGTGCGCTATTTCGATACGTCGTCGCTGCTGTCGTTCACGGTGATCGCGGACACCACGCAGCGCGGCGGCGCGAATGCGACCGTCGACTTCGCGAAGGCCGCCATTTCGGTGAGCGATGCGGGTGGCGAGCTGACGGTGTCGAACGTCAGCTTCGACAACGTCGGTTATGCGGTGCCCAACAACCTGCAATTCAAGGTCACGGGATTGAAGACGGGCGTGAGCTATACGGTGAAGGTCGGCGGGGTGATCGTGCGCGGGAAGGCGACCGATTACAGCTACACGTTCCGTATCGTTCCCTGAAACGGACCGATCACCGGCCTTGGCGGGCGAGGACTCCCGCCCCGCGGCCGCTAGCCAGGCCCGCTTGTGCGTCGAGGATCAGGTGGCGATAGCGCGGATCGCGGCGGCGATCAGGATAGAATGTCCGGACGCGCCGCCTCTGGTCGAGGCACCGACCGCACCGTCTAATACGGGGCCTTGCGCCGACCCCACCGTTCAATACGGCGGCTTGTCCAACCCGGCGGGCGAGCCGGTGAAGATCTCGCAACCGTCCTCGGTGATGCCGATCGAATGCTCGAATTGCGCCGACAGCGAGCGATCGCGCGTCACCGCCGTCCAGCCGTCGTCGAGCAGCTTCACGTCGGGCCTGCCGATGTTGATCATCGGTTCGATCGTGAAGATCATGCCCGGCCGCAGTTCGGGTCCGGTGCCGGGGCGGCCGACATGCACGACCTCCGGGGCGTCGTGGAACAGCCGGCCCACGCCGTGACCGCAGAAGTCGCGCACCACGCCGAAGCGATGCCCCTCGGCATGGCGCTGGATCGCGTGTGCGACGTCGCCCATGTGGTTGCCGGGGCGCGCCTGCTCGATGCCGAGCATCAGGCATTCATACGTCACCTCGACCAGCCGCTTCGCCTTTAGCGGTACGTCGCCGATCAGGTACATGCGGCTGGTGTCGCCGTGCCAGCCGTCGACGATCGGCGTCACGTCTACATTGACGATATCGCCCGATTTCAGCTGCTTGTCCGCCGGAATGCCATGGCACACGACATGGTTGATCGAGATGCAGCTGGAATGCGTATAGCCGCGATAGCCAAGGGTGGCGGGCACGCCGCCGCCGGCCTTCACGAAATCGTGGATCAGCCGATCGATTTCGGCGGTGGTCACGCCGGGCACCATATGGGGCACGAGCATGTCGAGGGTTTCGGCGGCGAGCCGGCCGGCCTTATGCATGCCGGCGAAGGCATCCGGCCCATGCAGCTTGATCGCGCCGGTGCGCAGCAGCGGCGCATCGCTGGTGACGGTCACATATTCGGTCATGGCGGTGATATAGCGTGGCGGGCCGGAGATTGCGAGGTTATGCCTGCGGACATGAGCACCACCGAAAACCGCGAACGCACCTGGACCGCCGCGCTGGCGGTGATCGGTGACGAGATCCTGTCGGGTCGCACGCAGGACAAGAACATCGCGCAACTGGCGACGTGGCTGAACGTCCAGGGCATCCGGCTGGTCGAGGTGCGCGTGGTGCCCGACCGCGAGGACGCGATCGTCGAGGCGGTCAACGGCCTGCGCGCGCGCAACGATTACCTGTTCACGACCGGCGGGATCGGGCCGACCCATGACGATATCACCGTCGATGCGATCGCGGCGGCGCTGGGCGTTGCCGTGGTCGAGCATCCGGAGGCGATCGCCGTGCTGGAGCGGCATTATGCGACGCGCGGCGGATTGACCGATGCGCGCCGCCGGATGGCGCGCGTGCCCGCGGGCGCGTCGCTGATCGAAAATCGCGTTTCTGGCGCGCCGGGCATTCATGTCGAGAACGTCTTCATCATGGCGGGCGTGCCGCACATCACCGCCGGGATGCTCGATGCGCTGACCGGCACGCTGGAAGGCGGACGCCCCGTCGTCAGCGCGACGATCGGCTGCTGGGTGGCGGAGAGCGAGGTCGCCGACCTGCTGCGCACGACCGAAAAGGCGCATGAGGGCGTGGCGATCGGCAGCTATCCGTTCTTCCGCGAGGGCCGGACCGGGGCCAATTTCGTGGTGCGCTCACCGGATCAGGCGCTGGTCGACGCGTGCATGGCCGACCTGACCGCGGCGCTTGAGGCAAGCGGGCGCGAGGTGGCGGCGGGAGGGATCTAGGGCCGATCGACAGACGGCTGTCCCCTGCGAGCGCCGTCATTTGCGAGGATAGCGAGGCAAACCAGCGTAACTTTCGATTGCTTGGCTACGCTCGCAATGACGGGTGGAGGACTCCCCGATCGTGCGCGCTGCTCGCCCGAACAGACGAACCACCGACAATGGCGAGTGATCCGGCACCCCCAAGCGCCGAATGTCGATCCAGCCTGGCTCCGACACATCGTCGAAGTCCCACCCAGGCAGGCGTCGCTCGTAATCAGGCGTGCGAAGCCGCTGCGGCGGCCCGCACGCCGCCATCGCCCGAAGGAGGAGGATGGCCGGTTGCCAAGGTGCTCTCCCTTACCCTGTGAACCGGCGGGGTGCCGCGCGCCCGGGACGAAGCATCCGGACCAGGCCCGCGACCCCGCCGTCCGGATCAGAAGCTGAACGACGTCAACAGCATCAGGCCCTTCTGCGCCGTCTCGCGATAGCGGACCTCGGTCTCGCCCGGGGGTGGCGCGGCATTGGCCACGAAGCCGTCGCCCAGCACGCGCGTGTTCGGATCGATCATGAATCCGATTCCGATATTGAAGCTGTCTGTTCTGGTTTCCTCCCGACGGAAACCGATCATCAGACCGAGGCCGATCGCTTCCACGATCCGTTCGTCGCCCGGCTGGATCGCCACGAACGGGCCTAAACCCCACATCTTTTCCTCAAGGCCGAACGGCCCGGAGCGCTGGGGTTTGAAGAAGTAGTGCGTTTCCAGCAGCAGGCGCGCGACGGCATTGTTCTGGTCGATGACGCGAACGATGCCGTTGACGATCTGCGCATCCGCGATCCGGTCCTTGCTGCCGAGATCGATCGTGAGCGACAGGCCGGCACCAAGGCCGAATTCGCCGAAATCCTGCGCCGCCTTGCGTGCCGCCAGATTGCGCTCGATGTCGGCGAAACCCTCCGCCTGTCGCAAAGCGGCCTTCGTCTGCGCCGGGGTCGGGGCGGGCGTGGTCGAGGACGATTGCTGCGGCGTGTCCCCGGTTACGAGGCTATTGCCGGTGTCCGGCAGCGGTGTCGCGACGGGCGCGGTCGTCAGGTCGAGCGTCTCGCGGAGAGCGTCCAGCCTGTCCTGTTCGCGGGCGACGCGCACCTGCTGGCGGGCCACCGCCCGTTCGTCTTCGCGGCGATGCAGATCGTCTTGCGCAGCGGACTCGCGCGATCCTTGCGCGCTCGCGTCACCGCCGCACAGCGCGATGGAGAGCGCGACGAATGTCATGGTCGATCTCATGTGATTTCCCCCTCTTGTGGAAGGGGATCATCGCATCGTCACGCCGTCGTCATGGTCGAACCCGCTCCGTTTCGGAGCAAGACATCGCGGCTTGCCGGGATCGTGCGCGATCGTGGTGGCATGACGCCGACCGGACGACCGGCGGCGCGTCTTACGCGACCTGCACGATTTCCTCGGGTTCGCGCAGCACATAACCGCGACCCCACACCGTCTCGATGTAATTCTCGCCCTCGCACGCCATGCTCAGCTTCTTGCGCAGCTTGCAGATGAAGACGTCGATGATCTTCAACTCGGGCTCGTCCATCCCGCCGTACAGATGGTTGAGGAACATTTCCTTGGTCAGTGTCGTACCCTTGCGGAGCGACAGCAGCTCCAGCATCGCATATTCCTTGCCGGTCAGATGGACCCGCGCACCGTCGACTTCGACGGTCTTGGCATCGAGGTTCACCGACAGCTTGCCGGTCTTGATCACCGATTGCGAATGGCCCTTCGAGCGGCGGACGACGGCGTGGATGCGCGCGACCAGCTCCTCGCGGTGGAATGGCTTGGTCACGTAATCGTCGGCACCGAAACCGAAGCTGCGAACCTTCGAATCCATTTCGTTGACGCCGCTGAGGATCAGCACCGGGGTCTGCACCCGCGCGACCCGCAGCTTCTTCAGCACGTCATAGCCATGCATGTCGGGCAGGTTCAGATCGAGCAGGATGATGTCGTAATCGTACAGCTTGCCGAGATCGAGGCCTTCCTCGCCCAGGTCGGTGTTGTAGACGTTGAAGCCCTCCGTCGAGAGCATGAGTTCGATGGCCTTGGCGGTGGTCGGTTCGTCTTCGATCAGCAACACGCGCATCGGCTTTTCCCCGGTTGTCCAAGGCGGAAGCCGCGCGGGCCACGCCAGTTACGTTCGTTTACCAAACCGCATCTGAAGCAGAAAGGTTAACTGCCGCTTAAATCAGGTGTTCCCTTTTTTCACTTTCCTTGTCCACACTCACTTCACGTGGCGTGCCCATTGCGGTGAATAAAGTCCGTTCGCGGGTGCGGGGAATGTCCTCGCCCAGCATCTCGCGCAGGTACAGGCTGCGGATCAGCGTGAACCCGACGACCAGGATCCCGCCGGAGAAGAACAGCCCGAACAGGCCGAACACCGCGCCGGTGCCGATGATCGCGAACAGGCTGAGCGCCGGCGGGATCGCGACCACGCGGCTGGTGACGAACGGGGTGACGAAATTGGTCTGCACGACCCGTACGATCGCGAACACGCCCAACGCCCAGAGCAATTGGTCGGTCCCTGCCGTCGCGGCCAGGCCCAGCGCCGGCAGCATCGCCGCGACCGGGCCGACATACGGAATGAACTCGCTGAGTCCGGTCAGCAGGCCGAGCATCGCGGGCGAGGGGACGCCCGCCAGCCACAGCCCGATGCCCACCATCGTGCCCATCACCGTCATCTGGATCAATTGCGCACGCAGCCACAGCAACAGGGTAGAGCCGACATCGCCCAGCGCATCCTCCATCGCGGCGCGGCGCGACGGCGGGACGAGCAGCAACACGCCGCGTTCGTAGATCTTGGGATCGACCGCGAAGAAGATCGCGCCGAACAGCACGATGACGGTGTTGAGCAGCAATTGCCCGGCACCACGCACGATTTCTCCGATGTCCTGCGCCACGCGGCTGCCCGCGAACGCCGCGCGCACCGCATCGACCACCTTCGCGCCCACCGGGCTTTGCGCCATATACGCCTGGAACTGATCGAGCAGACCGGGAAGCGCGACGACCAATGTGTTGACCTGCGACCGGAACTCCACCCCGAACAGCCAGCCGAGCAGGCCGAGGAAACCGAACAGCGTCAGGATCGCGGCGGTCATCGCGCGCTTCCCGCCGAGGCGCAGCCGCGTCGCGTACAATTCGGCGATCGCGTGGATGACGATCGCGATCAGCATCGATCCGAACGCGAGGATCAGCAGGTGGCGTGCAAGATACAGTGCCGCGACCAGCGCGACCAGCACGCACACCCACAATATGCGGCGGATGAAGCGGGCATCCTGTTCGTCCGGAGCGAGCCGGTTCATGGGAGAGGGCTGGATCGTTTCACGTCGTCAACAACGCGCCCGCGCGGAAAAGGGCGCGTGGCCGTTGTGGAATCTCCGCGTGCGTGGCGGCGGCGCCACCAGCGGCAGCGATCGTGTGCCGCATGCGGCGGCGAGGGGCGGGTCGCGGAGCTGATGAGCGGATGCGATGGCCGGCGTCGCTGGCCGCAGATGTACCCAAGTGGATCGACACCCAGCTGTTGCAGGTGCCGGACTGCTCGTTATCGGAGATTATTCATCGGTCCGGGCGCACCGGCCTGCACGACCGGGCGGATTTGATCCATCCATCACTGCGAGCGCAGCGAAGCAATCCAGCGTTCCACGCGACGCCCGATGTCCTTCGCCATGCTCGCAATCACGCCGCGTGCAGCGGCGGGTGGATGTCGATCCGCCCTAGAAGTGCAGTGAGCGGTTGTAGGCGCCAAGCACGCTTTCGTGCATCATCTCGCTGAGCGTCGGGTGCGCGAACACGGTTTCCATCAATTCGTGCTCGGTCGTCTCCAGCTGACGCGCGACGACATAGCCCTGGATCAGTTCGGTCACTTCCGCGCCGACCATGTGTGCGCCCAGCAATTCGCCGGTCCTGGCATCGAACACCGTCTTGATGAAGCCGTCCGCCTCGCCGAGCGCGATTGCCTTGCCGTTGCCGATGAAGGGGAATTTGCCGACCTTCACGTCGCGGCCCGCTTCCTTCGCCTTCGCCTCGGTCAGTCCCACGCTCGCCACCTGCGGGCGGCTGTAGGTGCATCCGGGGATGTTCCACGTCTCGAACGGATGCGGATCGCCGCCGGCCAGCTTCTCCACGCAGACGACGCCTTCGTGGCTCGCCTTGTGCGCCAGCCACGGTGCGCCGGTGACGTCGCCGATCGCGTAGATGCCCTCCACGTTCGTGCGTCCGAACCCGTCGACCTTGATGTGGCCGCGCTCGGTCGTGACGCCCAGCTTCTCCAGCCCGATCTCCTCGGTGTTCGGCACGATGCCGATCGCGACGATGACGTGGCTGTAATCCTCGGTGGTGGACTTGCCATCCTTCCCCTTGATCGTCGCCTTGACGCCGTCCGCGCCGTTGTCGATCTTCTCGACGCCCGCACCGGTGACGATCCTGATCCCGTCCTTGGTCAGGCGCTTCTCCATGAAGGCGCTGACTTCCTCGTCCTCGACCGGCAGGATGCGCGGCAGCATCTCGACGATCGTCACGTCGGCGCCCATATCGTTGTAGAAGCTGGCGAACTCCACGCCGATCGCGCCCGATCCGATCACCAGCAGCTTCGTCGGCATCACCTCCGGCACCATCGCGTGGCGATAGGTCCAGATCCGCTTGCCGTCGGCCTTGGCGAACGGCAAGTCGCGCGCGCGTGCGCCGGTGGCGACCATGATGTGCCTGGCCTCCAGATCGACCGTGCCATTGGCTTGCTTGACGCTGAGCTTGCCCTTGCCTGCCAACGTGCCGAAGCCCTCGACCACCGTGATCTTGTTCTTCTTCATCAATCCCTTGACGCCAGCATTGAGCTGGCCGGAGACCTTGCGGCTGCGCTCGACGACCTTGGCGAGGTCGAAGCCGATGTTATCGGCCTTCAGCCCGTAATCGGCGGCGTGGGTCATGTAGTGATAGATTTCGGAGGTGCGCAGCAACGCCTTGGTGGGGATGCAGCCCCAGTTGAGGCAGATGCCGCCCAGCCGCTCGCGCTCGACGATCGCGACCTTCAGCCCGAGCTGCGCGGCGCGGATCGCCGACACATAGCCGCCGGGGCCGGAGCCGAGGACGATAAGGTCGTAGGTGTCAGCCATGTAACCACTCCCGGGCCGCAGCCCCTGTTGTCATCGCACGGGCGCGGCGCGAAGGCCGTCACCCGGATTGTTCGTCACGTCGCCGGCGGCACTTCGCGCGGGCGGCGTTGCTCGTCGATCGCCACGAAGGTGAAGCGCGCTTCGGTGACCTTGCGCGATTCCTCGCCATGCCGGTCGCGCGCCCAGCTTTCGACGCGGATCGCGATCGAGGTGCGCCCGATTTTCTCGATCTCGGCATAGACCGACACTTCGTCGCCGACGTGGACGGGGGCGTGGAACTGCATCCCGTTCATCGCGATCGTCACCGCACGCCCGCGCGAGCGCCGCGCCGCGGTCAGCCCGGCGGCGGAGTCCATCAGGCTCATCAGCCAGCCGCCGAAGATATCGCCATAGGCATTGGCGTCGGCGGGCATCGCGGTGACGCGGATCGTGGGCGCACGGTCCGGCGGGGCGGCGGCGGTCATGCCGCATCCCCGTCGCGCCGCACGCGCCACACGTCGCGGGCACCGAGCAGGCCGACGGCGACCAATGTCGCCGCACCGACCAGCCAGATCGTGCCGGCACCTTGCGGATAGCTCCACGCCGCGCCCTTGAACGCCAGCGCGGTCAGCCCCAGCGCCAGCGCGCTCCACCCGATCTCACGCTTGTCCGCTGCCAGCACCATCTGCGCCATCGGTTCAGGCGAGCATCGCCAACGGGTTCTCGACCAGCTCGCGGAACGCCTTCATCAATTGCGCGCCGTCCGCCCCGTCGATCGCACGGTGATCGAAGCTGCCGGTCGCCGACATGATGCTGGCGACGCCCAGCGTGCCGTCCGCCATCACCCACGGGCGCTTGTCGCCCGCGCCGACCGCCAGGATCATGCCCTGTGGCGGGTTGATGACCGCCTCGAACTGCTTGATCCCGAACATGCCCATGTTGCTGATCGACGCGGTGCCGCCGGTGAATTCCTCCGGCTTCAGCTTCTTGTCGCGTGCGCGCGCCGCCAGATCCTTCATGCGGGTCGAGATGCTGGACAGCGACGCGGTATCCGCCTCGGTGATGACCGGGGTGATCAGCCCGTCGGGCGTAGACACCGCTACCGAGATGTCGGCGCGTGCGAAGCTGACGAGCTGGTCCGGCGTGAACATCACGTTGCACTTGGGCACCTGCACCAGCGCGACGGCCAGCGCCTTGATGAGCAAATCGTTGACGGACAGCTTAACGCCGCGCGATTCCAGCCCGGCGTTCAGTTCGCCGCGCAGCTTGAGCAACCGGTCCAGCTGCACGTCCACCGTCAGATAGATGTGCGGCACCTGCTGCTTCGACTCGGTCAGACGACGCGCGATCGTCTTGCGCATGTTGGTGAGCTTGGTCGTTTCGTGCGGGATGTCCGGCACCTGCGCGGGGGTGGGCGCGGCGGCGGGGGCGGGGCTGCTCGATGCGGCGGCGGCGGCGGCGGGCGCGGATGCCTTGCCGGGCTGCGCGCCCTCCACATCGGCCTTCACAATGCGACCGTTGGGACCGGTGCCCTTCACACCCGTCAGGTCGATACCCTTGTCGGCGGCGACGCGACGCGCCAGCGGGCTGGCCTTCACGCGGTCGCCCTCCTGGCGCGGGGCAGGGGCGGGCTGCGGATCGGCGGGCTTGCCGTGATCGCGCACGTCTTCCTTCGCGGGCTGCGCCTCGGTGCCGGTCTTGTTGGGATCGGCGGGCGACGGTTTCGCCTCGCTTTCCTTCGCGGCGGGGGCGGGGGCGGAGTCGCCGTCCTCGTCGTCGCTTTGCAGCAGCGCGATCACCGTGCCGACCTTCACGCCGTCCGAACCCTCGGCGATCGTGATTTTCGAAATGACGCCCTCGTCGACCGCCTCGAACTCCATCGTCGCCTTGTCGGTCTCGATCTCGGCCATGATGTCGCCGGCCTTCACCGTGTCGCCTTCTTTCACGAGCCACTTGGCGAGCGTGCCTTCCTCCATCGTCGGCGAGAGGGCAGGCATCTTGATTTCGATCGGCATCGTGATCCTCGAGAGGCTCGTGGGACAGGCGCCCGTCCTTCGCGGACGCGCGCCGCACGGTCAAGCCCATGGCCGATCAGGGACATGCTTGTTAACGCAGCCGCGCTTGCGCCGCCGCGCCGCGTGCCCGTACACCGAATGGTAAACGGGGGCGAACCGGGGGCAGCCATGCGCATCTATCTGACGGTGATCGACGACACGCCGGAGGCGCTGATCGCGCTGCGTTTCGCGGCGCGACGGGCGGTGAAGACCGGCGGCGGAGTGGAAATCCTCGCGCTTCTTCCGCCACAGGAGTTCATCCCGTTCGGCGGCGTGCAGGCGACGATCGAGGACGAGCAGCAACGCCATGCCGAAGGGCTGGTGGCGCGCGCGGCGGGGACGCTGCTGGACGAATCGGGGGTGCGGCCATCGATCACGGTGCGCAGCGGCGACGGCCCCAAGGTGATCCGGGCGCTGATCGCCGAGAATCCGCAGATCGCCGCGCTGGTGCTGGGTGCCGCGGCCGACGGCACGCCGGGCGAGCTGGTCAGCTATTTCGCCGCGGATGCCGGCACGCTGCCGGTGCCGCTGATGATCGTGCCGGGCGGGTTGTCGGCGGAGGCGATCGACCGGCTGAGTTGACGCAAATGCTTGAGCGTGCGCGGATTGCTGGCCACAAGGCGAGCATGAACCATCGCCTGTTGCTCGCCGCAGCCCCGCTCCTCCTCGCCACCCCCGCCGCGGCGCGCGAGGCGCCGTCGCCCGACCGGCAGCGGGCCACGGTAGAGAAACTGGTGTCGTTCGGCACGCGCCATTCGCTGTCCTCCGCCACCGATCCGAAGCGCGGCATCGGCGCGGCGCGCACCTGGATGGCCGGCGAATTCGCCGCGCTGTCGAAGCGGTGCGGCGGGTGCATCGCCACCGAGCGGCTGTCGCGGCGCTTCACCGGTCCGCGTGCCCCCGCTGGCGTGGTGATCGAGGATGTGCTGGGCGTGCAGAAGGGCAGCGACCCGGATCGCTACGTGATCGTCGGCGCGCATATCGACAGCCGCGTCACCGATGTGATGAACGCCACCAGCGATGCGCCGGGGGCCAATGACGACGCCAGCGGCGTGGCGCTGGTGCTGGAGGCGGCGCGCATCCTGTCGAAGGAGCGGTTCCGCGCGAACATCGTCTATGTCGCCTTCTCCGGCGAGGAGCAGGGGTTGTGGGGCGCGACGTTGCTGGCCGAAACCGCGAAGGCGCGCGGCTGGCAGGTCGATGCGATGCTCAACAACGACATCGTCGGCAACACGCTGGGGCAGGGCGGGGTGACGATCGACGGCTATGTCCGCGTCTTTTCCGAAGGAATTCGCAGCAGCGAGTCGCCGGTCGAGGCGACCGAGCGTCGCGGGCTGGGCGGCGAGGACGACGGGCCTAGCCGTGCGCTGGCCAAGGCGGTCGACGGGATCGCCGGTACGATCCCGGGCGGGTTCGGCGTGTTCGTCGACCGGCGACCGGACCGCTTCGGGCGCGGCGGCGATCACGAACCGTTCCTGAAACAGGGCTATCCCGCGGTACGCTTTTCGGTCGCGGCCGAGAATTGGGATCGCCAGCATCAGGACGTCCGGACCGAGAACGGGCGGGTCTTCGCGGACACGATCGAGGGGATGGACTTCACGTATCTGGCGAAGGTGACCGCGATCAACGTGGCGACGATCGCGCGGCTGGCCGCCGCCCCGGCCGCGCCGCCGGTGGCCGCGATCTCCGGCGCGCTGTCCTACGATACGAAGGTGACGTGGGCGGCGGTGCCGGGTGCGGCGCGCTACAAGGTTTATTGGCGGCGGACGGATGCCGCGGCGTGGCAGCAGTCGCGCGAGGCGAGCGGCACGACGCTGAACGTCGCGGGCGTGCCGGTGGACGATCATTTCTTCGGTGTGGCCGCCGTGGCAGCCGATGGCGCGGAAAGCCTTGTGACGTTCGCGGGACGGGAAAAGCGCTAGGCCGGCACCCCGTCCGGACCGAAGCGCAGCGGTGCGGTAGGCCCGTGCATTTCGTGTCGACCGGGGCGGGCCTTGCCGATGGTCAGAGCCGCGGCGCGAGCAAGGCCATCAACGCTTCGCAACCGCGCGCGTCGTCGTCGTCGAAGCGTGCGGTCACCGGGCTGTCGAGGTCGAGTACGCCGATCAGCGCGCCATCGTGCACGATCGGCACGACAAGTTCGGCGCGGCTGGCGGCATCGCACGCGATATGACCCGGAAACGCATGGACGTCGGCGACCAGCTGCGTCCGCCGCTCCGCCGCAGCGGTGCCGCACACGCCCTTGCCCAGCGGGATGCGGATGCACGCCGCCTTGCCCTGGAACGGTCCCAGCACCAGTTCGCCGCCGACCAGCCGGTAGAAGCCCGACCAATTCAGGTCCGGCAGATATTGCGCGATCAGCGCCGCGGCATTGGCCATGTTGGCGATGCCGTCGCGCTCGCCCGCGGTCAGCGCGTCCAGCGCCCCCAGCAACTCGCGGTACAGCGATGGCTTCGATTCGGCCCGGATCGTGAAATCATACATGGGCGGCGAGGTAGGCATTCCCGCCCGCCTGCGCCAGAGGGAGCGCGATACGGGACGAAGTGAAATTAGCGATCTGGTAAAGGAAGTAAACAGGAAGTAACCAGCATCCTCGGGGCGATACCCTAAGTAATTATAGTCTTAACAGAAATAAAGCAAAAGTATTAGATTATATTAGGGTTTTGTCTCTAATCATGTCTCTACAGCGCGGCGTCGGCCGTGCAGGTCGATAAAGTGTTCAAGGACGATCTTCGATCCAAGAACGCCAACAACGCCAGGGACGATGATGAGAAAGATCGTGATTTCGGGCGCCATGATCCTGGCTGCCTCTACCGCCTACGCCGCGACCAGCCCGACCACCGCCGTCAAAACGCTTGCCAAAAGCGTCACGGTCATCGCTGCGCCTGCGACCACCACGCTGAGCGGGATCACCCGGCTGGTCGGCAAGGTCGTCGGGCCCGTTGCCCGGCCGGCCACCAAGCTGGTGCTGCCGGAGCGCCTGGCCTCCAACTTCAACGTGGGGGCGCTGCTCATCCCGTCATGGGGTTCGGGAGAGCTTCCGCGCAGCGGCCGTCCCGACGTGGTCGGCGCCTTCCGCTTCATCTGCACCCCCGGCCAGGTGCTGCGCGACGATCCGATCGTCTTTCCGGGACAGCCGGGCAAGTCGCACCTGCATCAGTTCTTCGGCAATACCAGTGCCAACGCCTATTCGACGTACGGCAGCCTGAGGAACAAGGGTGACAGCACCTGCGGCAACATGCTGAACCGTTCGGCTTATTGGGTGCCGGCGATGCTGGACGGCAAGGGCAAGGTCGTGCGGCCCGATTTCGTGTCGATCTATTACAAGCGCCTGCCGGAAAACGACCCGAATTGCCAGAAGATGGGCAAGGCCTGCGTCGCGTTGCCGCGCGGTCTGCGCTACATCTTCGGCTACAACATGGCGACCGACAAGGGCGGTAACTTCCACTTCAGCTGCGAAGGGCCGACGGCGGTTCCGGGCAATTACCCGGACATCGTCTCCGCCGCCAAGAATTGCCCGGTCGGCAACCGTCTGGGCGCGGTCATCAACGGGCCGGATTGCTGGGACGGCGCGAACCTGAACAGCAGCGATCACCGCACGCACGTCGCCTATGGCACCTACGGTGCGATCGGACGCTATCACTGCCCGAGCACGCACCCCTATGTCATTCCGGCCTTCACGCTGGGCGCATGGTACACGGTCGACGAGAACCTCGACACATCGGGCCAGTGGGCACCGGGCAAGTCGACCTGGTCGCTGTCGTCCGACACGATGCCGGGCATGGCCCCGAAGCGTCCCGGCACGACGTTCCATGCCGACTGGCTGGGCGCATGGGACGACGATGTGCTGGAAGCCTGGACCGAAAATTGCATCAACAAGCTGCTGAGCTGCAACGGCGGCGATCTGGGCAACGGCAAGCAGATGAAGGAGCATGCCGGCTTCTCATGGAACGCCAAGCCGCGGCTGGTCGATATACCAGCCGCCTGACCGGCGACAGGTAAGGCGAACGACGGGTCCGGCGGCACCGATGGTGCGGCCGGACCTTCGCGTTTATGGAGCGGAAATGGCCCGCATCCCCGTCACCCGCACGATCAGCATCGATCCCGATCTGATCGAGGAAAGCTTTACCCGCGCGGGCGGAGCAGGCGGGCAGCATGTGAACACGACCGATTCCGCCGTCATGCTGCGCTTCGACGTAGCGCGATCTGACCTGCCGGACCGGGTGAAGGTGCGGTTGGCGGAACTGGCGGGCGCGCGGATGACGCGCGACGGCGTGCTGGCGATGCGGTCGGAAGGCTCGCGGTCGCAACACGTCAATCGCGCGGAGGTGCGCGAACGGTTGCTGGCGCTGATCCGCGAGGCGACGATCGTCCAGGCCAAGCGTCGCCCGACCAAGCCGACCCGCGCGTCGCAAACCCGGCGGGTGGACGCCAAGAAGGGGCGATCGGCGGTGAAGTCCGGTCGACGCAAGCCGGACCACGATTAGGCCGGATCGATCGTCCGCGCCGCACGGCTGCCGGATTGCTCGCCGATGAAGATGATCCATCGGCCCGGGCGAACGGCGCTGGCGCGATCGGGCGGATGCGCTCCATCCACCCGTCATGGCGAGCATGGCTTAGCAAGCCAGCGTTCCGCGCAACGCGCCCGGATGCTTCGCTACGCTCCCGGTGACGACGCGGTCAGCGGGTGGCGGCCGCGCCGCAAGGTGCGGTCAGGCGGGGGTGAAGCCCAGTGCGGTGAAGCGTTCCGGCCATGGTGCCTCTGCGACGATATCGGGCTTGCCGTCGCGTGGCAGCGACACGGTGATGGCGTGGAGCATCATGCCGCCGGGATGGGCGGCGCCATAGACCGGGTCGCCGGTGACCGGCGTGCCGAGTCCTTCCAGCGCGTGGACGCGGATCTGGTGAGTGCGCCCGGTGGCGGGACGGAACTCGACCAGCGCGCGGCCGTCGTGTTCGGCCAGCAGACGCCATGCGGTGCGCGCCGCCTTGCCGCGCGGATCGCGGGTCATCCGCCAGCCGCGTTCGATACTGGAGACCTTGCCCAGCGGCAGGTCGATGATGCCGTCCCCACCTTCCGGTGCGCGGTCGAGGACCGCCACGTAGCGCTTGGCGACGGTGCCGCCCTCGAACGCCTGCTGGAACCGGGCGTGTGCCTTGGGATTGCGCGACAGCAGCAGGCAACCGCTGGTATCGCGGTCCAGCCGGTGCACGGCAGCGGGCCAGCGCCGGAACCCGAAGGTGAGCGACGACAGATGGTTTTCGAGGCTCAGCCCGCCGGCGCGCGGCGGATCGACCGGCAGCCCGGCAGGCTTGTCGATCACCAGGGCCTCGCCATCGAGGAAAAGAACGTGCTCACCCAACATCGCCGCGCTCTTGCCAGTTGGCGCGCGTCATGGCCAGAGGGCGCGGTGCGTTCCTTTCCGATCCTCGTCGCGGCGGCCTGCATGGTCGCCGCACCTGCCCATGCGCAATTGTGCGACGGTCGCCGCGCCGCGATCGCCGCCGATGGCCGCGTGCTCGGTCACCTGCCCTATGGCGACACCGCGCCCGACACGCTGGTGCCGGTGCCCGCCGGGCTGGCGGTGGGCGGGTGCGTGATGCGGCGCGAGGTGCTGCCCGATCTGCAGCGGTTGATCGAGGCGGCCGCGCGCGATCCGGCGACGGGCGGGCAGATCCTGGCGTTATCGTGCCATCGCTCGATCGGCTATCAGGAGGCGGTGTTCTGCCGCGAAGGGCAGGGCGATGCGGCCGCGCGCGCGTTGTCGGTCGCTCCGCCCGGACATAGCGAACATGCGACCGGCTTCGCGCTGGACTTCGCGTTCCGCCCGCGCCGCAACGACTGCCCGGATGCCGAGGCGTGCGTGGCGGCGACCCCGGCGTTCCGCTGGCTGGTGGCCAACGCGCGACGCTTCGGGTTCGAAATGTCGTTTCCGGCCGGCAATACGCAGCGCGTGAAATGGGAGCCGTGGCATTGGCGCTGGGTCGGGGCGAGCGCCGCGACACCGGGCGCCCCGCGCGCGCGGGCGTTGTTCGCGACGGCACGTGTGCGCTTCCCGGCCGTGCCTGCGGTCGCACGCGACGCGGTGCGGATCGCCGCGGTTGCCCCGCCGCCGATCTACATCGGCGCGATCGCTCCACCGCAATGCCGCAAGGGCAAGTGCAAGCCGGTGCGCGCCAAAAGGCGATAGCGCGATCCCTCACCCGGCATGTGATCCGGAGCGAGGGATCGCCGGCGGACCAGGAGCCGGTTCCGCCCGACCGGCGCGATAACCAGCGCGGGAGGTCGGCCGCGGCGTCGAACGCCCCGCCCCGGTTCGCACCGGGGCGGGGCGTTTCGGGTCAGCCCTTCAGCTTCGCCGCGGTCTGCGCGATGCGCTTGCCCTGGTAGCGTGCGCCGTCCAGCTCGATCTGCGTCGGCTGGCGGCTGCCGTCGCCGTCGGCGATCGTGCTGGCGCCATAAGGCGTGCCCCCCTGCACGGTGTCGACGCCCTGCAGACCCGCGAAACCGTAATCCAGCCCCACGATCGTCATGCCGTGGTGGAGCAGGTTGGTGATGATCGAGAACAGCGTCGTCTCCTGCCCGCCGTGCTGGCTGGCGGTGGACGTGAACGCACCGCCCACCTTGCCGATCAGCGCGCCCTTCATCCACAGCCCGCCGGTGGTGTCCCAGAACGCGGCCATCTGGCTGGGCATGCGGCCGTAACGGGTCGGCGCGCCGACGACGATCGCGTCATAACCCGCCAGTGCGTCCGGCCCCTCGATCTCGGGATGCGCGGTGTCGGTCTTGAAGTGCGCGGCCTTCACCACCTCGTCGGGCGCGGTTTCCTTGACGCGGCGGATGTCGACCTCCGCGCCGCCACTGCGTGCACCCTCGGCGACGGCATCGGCCATCTGCTCGATATGGCCGTAGGACGAATAATACAGCACGAGAACCTTGGTCATCTTGGCATCTCCCTTCGTGAAAAGTCAGGCGGCGTCGACGAGCACCAGTTCGGCCTCGTCGATCGCGGTGATGGTGACGGTGCGTCCACCCGCGATCGCCGCGCCGTCCCGCGCGTCGAACCGCTGCCCGTCGATCTCGATCGCGCCCGTGGCGGGCACCAGATAGGCGTGGCGGCCCGCGCCGACCTCGTGCGTCAGCGTCTCGCCGGCCGCCAACGTCGCCGCCAGAACGCGCGCCTCGGCGCGGATCGGCAGCGCGGCATTCTCACCGGTCACATCCGCGTCAAAACCGCTGGCAAGCGTCACGAACCGGCCCGAACGATCGCCCTTGGGGAAGGGTTTGGCACCCCAGCTCGGCGCACCGCCGCGGCGAGTCGGCTCGATCCAGATCTGGAACAGCGTCGTCGGCCCGGATTCGAGATTGTATTCGGCGTGGCGCACGCCCGATCCCGCGCTCATCACCTGTACGTCGCCAGCCTCGGTCCGGCCGGTGTTGCCGAGCGAATCCTGGTGGGTGATCGCGCCGTGGCGGACGTAGGTGATGATTTCCATGTCGCTGTGCGGGTGCGGGGGAAAGCCGCTGTTCGGCCCGATCGTGTCGTCGTTCCACACGCGGATCGCGCCCCAGCCCATCCGCGCGGAATCGTGGTAGCTCGCAAAGGAGAAATGGTGCCGCGCGTCGAGCCAGCCGTGATTGGCATGGCCGAGCGTCTCGAAGGCGCGGCGCTCGACGCCGGTCGTAGCGGTGCGGGGCAGGGTGTCGGTGCTGGTCATGATCAACCTCCGTTTCATTGCCGCCAAGCTAGGGATGATCGACGCGCATCAAAACCGAAACGATTGAAACGGATCGTTTCGCCGGATAAGTGATCGTGCATGAGGCTCCCCGATCTAGAGGCCTGGGCGATCTTCGCCGCGGTGGCCGAACATCGTTCGTTCAGCGGCGCGGCGGAGACGATCGGATTAAGCAAGGCGACGGTCTCCAAGGCGGTGTCGCGGCTGGAAGCGCATCTGCAGGTCTCGCTGTTCCATCGTACTTCGCGCCGGCTGGCGCTGACGGAGGCGGGGGCGCCGCTGGCCGACCATGCGGCGCGGATCGTGGCGGAGGCGCAGGCCGCCGAGGAAGCGGCGCGGGTGGGTGCGAGCGCGCCGAGCGGCCGGGTGCGGATGGCCGCGCCGATGAGCTTCGGGGTGAAGAACGTCGCACCGATCGTCGCCGATTTCCTGGTGCAGCATCCGCAGATCGAGATCGAGCTTCACCTGTCCGACGCGCGGGTCGATATCGTTGCGGAGGGGTTCGACGTGGCGCTGCGCATCGCCGATCTGCCCGACAGTTCGCTCCGCGCACGGAGACTGTGCTCGATCGCGGCGCATCTGGTCGCCGCGCCCGCCTATCTCGCGGCGCACGGCACGCCGACCCATGCCGCGCAGCTCGGCGAGCATCGCCTGCTCGGCTATACCAACATCACCGGGCCGTGGCGTTTTCGCGGGCCGGGCGGCGCGGAGGTGTCGGTCCGCGCCACTGGCCCGCTGGCGGCGAACAGCGGCGAGGCGCTGGTCGCGGCGCTGGAGGCGGGGCTGGGCATCGCTCGGCTGCCGGACTTCATCGTCGGAGAGGCGCTGGCCGCCGGGCGCATCGTCGAGATCCTGCACGACTGGGCACCCGCGCCGATCGGGCTGCACCTGCTGACCCCGCCCAGCGCGCTGCGCCCGGCGCGGGTCGAGGCGCTGATCGCGTTCCTGAGCGAACGGCTGCGCGACTGACGCAGGGGCGCTTGCTTTCGGCCGTGCGCGCGGCATGGTGCGCGCAGGCAGGGGAGCGATCGATGACGATAACGGGTGGATGGCGCGGCGCCGCGTGCGTGGCCGCGATGGTGCTGGCCGCGCCCGCGACGGCGGATACCAGCGTGGTCAGTGCCGCGCGGATGCTGGACGTGGCGACGGGCGCGATGCTCGCCGATCCGTTGATCGTCGTCACCGACGGCCGGATCGTCTCGGTCGCCTCACGCGGGAAACCCGCCCCGGCGCCGGCCCCCGCGACTGCGACGCGCATCGACCTGGGCGACGTCACGCTGTTGCCCGGATTGATCGACATGCACGTCCATCTGACGTCGCTGGCCGAGATCGGCGGGTATCAGACCCTGAAATATACCGACAGTTTCTGGGGCGCGGTGTCGGTGGCCAATGCCGTCAAGACGCTGCGCGCGGGTTTCACCACGGTGCGCAACGTCGGGTCCAGCGACTTTCAGGACGTCGGGCTGAAGGAGGCGATCGACGGCGGCTGGGTGTCCGGACCGCGGATCGTCCCGGCGGGCTATGCGATCGGTGCGACCGGCGGACATTGCGACGACAATGCGCTTCCCCCGTCGTGGGACAAGCAACTGCCCTCGGTCGTCAATTCGCCGGCGGAGGCGCGCGCCAAGGTGCGCTGGCTCCACAAATACGGCGCGCAGGTCATCAAGATATGCGCGACCGGCGGCGTGTTCTCGCTGGGCGATTCGGTCGGCGGGCAGCAATTGAGCGAGGAGGAGATGCGCGCGATCGCCGACGAGGCGCACATGCTCCACCTGAAGGTCGCCGCGCACGCGCACGGCGACGAGGGGATCAGCGCCGCAATTCGTGCCGGGATCGACACGATCGAACATGCCAGTCTGGCCTCCGATGCGGCGATGAAGCTGGCGGTCGAGCACCGGACGTGGTTCGACATGGATATCTACAACGACGATTATATCCTGGCGACGGGCACGAAGAACGGCACCGAGCAGGAGAGCCTCGACAAGGAAAAGGCGATCGGCCTGAAGCAGCGGCAGACCTTCCAGCGCGCGTTCCGCATGGGGGTGCCGATGACGTTCGGCACCGATGCCGGCGTCTACCCGCACGGCGACAATGCCCGGCAGTTCGCCAAGATGGTCGAATGGGGGATGACCCCGTTGCAGGCGATCCGCGCCGCGACGCTCAGCGCGGCGCAGGCGCTGGGACGTGAAAACGACGTCGGGGCGATCGCAGTCGGGCGATACGGCGACATGGTGGCGGTGAAGGGCGATCCGCTGCGCGACGTGACCGTGCTGGAGCATCCGGTGGCGGTGGTGAAGGGCGGCGCGAAGGTCGATTGAACCGTAGCGTGCGCTCGCGCTTTTCCTGCGCGAGGAGAAGCTGATGGCCGACGACCACGATCAGATCGCGAAGGATTTCGCCGAGGCGGTGAACATGGCACCCGCCGAACTGGAGAAGTTCCTCGACAGCGACGACAGCAAGCGCGTCGGCTGGAAGGGCGCGGACGGCGACGGCGACGGCGAAAGCGTCGGCCATGCGTCGGGTCGCCGGATCGTCGCCATCAAGCGCACGAAGAAGGCCGACCTGACCGAACAGGATTACGCGCACATGAAGAAGGTGGTCGGCTACGTCCATCGCCACCTCGCGCAGGGCGGGCCGGCGAAGGACAAGGAGCATTCCGACTGGCGCTATTCGCTGATGAACTGGGGGCACGACCCCGCCAGATGAGCCCGCGCGCGCGGGATGCGCGGCATCCGCCCGCGCACCTCGCGCAGCACCAGCACCAGCGCGCCGCTCATGAAGAACGCGCCGACGAACGCCCCGCCGGTCAGGTGCAGCAGGAAAGTGGCATAGGCGAGCAGGGAGCCGATCTGCGTCAGCACCACGATACGGAACGTGCGGGCGCTCGGCCGGATGAACGCGTATGCGAGCGCCAGCACGTCGGCCATGAAGAAATAGCGGTTGTGCATCTTGGGCAGGAGGTACGGCACCAGGATCGCGCCCGCGAGCGCGGTGAGCAGCAGGTTCGCCGGATCGTCGAGATGGCGTCGCGCCCGCCACGCCAACGTCACCGTCGCCGCGGCGGCGGCGGCCAGGCCGATCGCCACGCCAAGCTCGTAAGGGATCGTCACCAGCGCCCGCAGGATCTGCCAGACATTGGGCACCGACCGCGCGAGATCGTGGAAATACTGCCCTTGCGCGATGTAGAGCAGCGCCAGATCGCGCGCGGGCCGCCCGGCGATCCAGGCGGGCAACATCGCCGTGGCATATACCGCCGGGGGGATCGTCAGCATCCACCAGCGCGCACGTCCCGCCAGCAGCATCGCCAGGACGAGCGGCGCGATGAAGATCGCCTGCAGCTTGAAGGCCAGCGCCATGCCGACCGCTGCCATCGCGAGCGCCGCATGGCCGCGCACGAATGCCGCGATCGCGAGCAGCGTAAACGCGGTGTAGAGCGCGTCGCACTGGCCCCATACCGGCCCGTTGGCGATCACCGTGGGCAGGCACAGCATCACCACCCCGCCGCACGTCGCGACGCACCGCGTGTCTCCGGCACGTCGCTGGCAACTGCCCAGCATCGTCGTGATCGCCCCTGCCAGCAGCAGCGTGCCGGCGATCGCGACCAGTTTGATGACCGCGACGACCCCGATCGTCGCTTCCGCCCGGCTGGCGAGCGACAGCAGGTAGAGATAGGGTGGCGAATATTCGGAAAAATTGTCGGCCAGCGCCGCGAACCGGCCGTGGTCGAGCAGATAGCGCGTCCACGGCACGAGGTGCGCGCGCATGTCGCCGTTCGAGAACGGAATGCACGTAACGTACAACAACGCCACCGCGCCGAGGAGTATGTAGCGGTCGCGGACGCGCAACGTGCGCGCCCGCGCCAGGGCATGTGACATCCGCTGTCCCGTTGATGCAGGTAGGGTGGAGGATCGTTGTAAACGCTTGCCCTGCCGCGGCAAGCGTCCTGCTGTCCATTGTGGCGATTGACCGGTGAGGCGAGCGTGCGTATAGCCCGCCGGTCCGTACGGGGGCGACTCCAACGGGCAGCTTGAACATTGCTGGATGCATCAGGACCATCCGGAGGCCCGCCTCGTGCGGCCCCGCGGTCCTTTTCGTATTCCAAGTCTGTGTTTTAGGGCTCCAGCAAAGTAACCTATACGAAAGGTGAAGGCTTCAATGCCGACGATCAACCAGCTGGTCCGCAAGGGCCGCGACCCGCAGAAGGCCAAGAGCAAGGTCCCTGCGATGGAGCAGAACCCGCAGAAGCGCGGCGTTTGCACCCGTGTCTATACCACGACCCCGAAGAAGCCGAACTCGGCGCTTCGCAAGGTGGCCAAGGTTCGCCTGACCAACCAGCGCGAAGTCATCAGCTATATCCCGGGCGAGGGCCACAACCTGCAGGAGCACTCGGTCGTGCTGATCCGCGGCGGGCGTGTTCGCGATCTTCCCGGCGTGCGCTACCACGTGCTGCGCGGCGTGCTCGATACACAGGGCGTGAAGGACCGCAAGCAGAGCCGTTCGAAGTACGGCGCGAAGCGTCCCAAGTAATCCAGCCAGAGTAAGCGCCGGACAGGTTCCGGGTTCGCTGAAGATCAACAAGGAAATCCGAGATGGCTCGTCGTCGTCGCCCCGAAAAGCGGGAAATCCTGCCTGATCCCGTGTACGGGGATGAGGTTCTGTCCAAGTTCATGAATTCGGTGATGCTGGACGGCAAGAAGTCCGTCGCGGAAGGTATCGTCTATTCGGCGATGACCACCGTCGAGACCCGCGCCAAGCGCGAGCCGATCGGCGTCTTCCACGATGCGCTGAACAACATCAAGCCGGGCATCGAAGTGCGTTCGCGCCGCGTCGGCGGTGCGACCTACCAGGTGCCGGTCGAGGTTCGTCCGGAGCGTGCGCAGGCGCTGGCGATCCGCTGGCTGATCACGGCCGCGCGCGGCCGCAGCGAGAACACGATGTCGGCGCGCCTGTCGGGCGAGCTGCTCGATGCGTCGAACAACCGCGGCAACGCGGTGAAGAAGCGCGAGGATACGCACCGCATGGCGGAAGCGAACCGCGCCTTCTCGCACTACCGCTGGTAACAGCGGCGATGCGGACGCTGCCTGTCTTGGAAGCGTCTTCAATCTGACCTATATCGTGGGGAGCCGGCGACATGCTGCGCTCCCCACATCGTTAAGGAAGCCTGACCATGGCCCGCAGCCATCCGCTCGAGAAATATCGCAACATCGGCATCATGGCGCACATCGACGCCGGCAAGACGACGACGACCGAGCGCATTCTTTACTACACCGGCAAGTCCTACAAGATCGGCGAAGTGCACGAAGGCACCGCCACGATGGACTGGATGGAGCAGGAGCAGGAGCGCGGGATCACGATCACGTCGGCTGCCACGACCTGTTTCTGGAACGACCACCGCATCAACATCATCGACACCCCCGGGCACGTCGACTTCACGATCGAGGTCGAGCGTTCGCTGCGCGTGCTGGACGGTGCGATCACCTGTTTCGACGGCGTGGCCGGCGTCGAGCCGCAGTCGGAGACCGTGTGGCGTCAGGCCGACAAGTACCACGTGCCGCGCATGTGCTTCGTCAACAAGCTGGACCGCACCGGTGCCAATTTCGAGCGTTGCGTCGAGATGATCCGCGATCGTCTGGGTGCGCGCACGGCCGTGCTGTACCTGCCGATCGGGATCGAGGGCGGCTTCAAGGGTCTGGTCGACCTGGTCGAGAACCGTGCGATCATCTGGCTTGAGGAATCGCTGGGCGCTAAGTTCGAATATCGCGACATTCCCGAGGATCTGGCCGATGCCGCAGCGACGGCGCGTTCCGAGTTGATCGAGATGGCGGTCGAGCAGGACGATGACGTCATGGAGGCGTATCTCGAGGGCAACGAGCCCGACGTCGCCACGCTGAAGCGCCTGATCCGCAAGGGCACGCTGACCTCGGCGTTCGTGCCGGTGCTGTGTGGTTCGGCGTTCAAGAACAAGGGCGTCCAGCCGTTGCTCGACGCGGTGATCGACTATCTGCCGTCGCCGCTCGACGTGCCCGCCATCAACGGCGTGAAGCTCGACGGCGAGACCGAGGACGTTCGTGCGGCAAGCGACGAGGCGCCGTTCTCGGCGCTGGCGTTCAAGATCATGAACGATCCGTTCGTCGGCACGCTGACCTTCGCGCGCATCTATTCGGGCAAGCTCGAAACCGCGTCGTCGGTGCTGAATTCGGTGAAGGACAAGAAGGAAAAGGTCGGCCGCATGCTGTTGATGCATGCGAACGATCGCGAGGACATCCAGGTCGCCTATGCGGGTGATATCGTGGCGTTGGCGGGTCTGAAGGATACCACCACCGGCGACACGCTGTGCGCGCAGAACAACCCGATCATCCTCGAGCGGATGGAGTTCCCGGACCCCGTCATCGAAGTGTCGGTGGAGCCCAAGACCAAGGCCGACCAGGAGAAGATGGGCGTCGCGCTCAATCGTCTCGCACGCGAGGATCCGTCGTTCCGCGTGTCGACCGACCACGAGAGCGGCCAGACCATCCTGAAGGGGATGGGCGAGCTTCACCTCGAGATCATGGTCGATCGCATGAAGCGCGAGTTCAAGGTCGAGGCGAACGTCGGTGCGCCGCAGGTCGCGTATCGCGAATACCTCAAGAAGCCGGTCGACATCGACTACACCCACAAGAAGCAGTCGGGCGGCACGGGCCAGTTCGGCCGCGTGAAGGTGAAGCTGACGCCGGGCGAGCGCGGTGCCGGCATCCTCTTCAAGGACGAGATCAAGGGCGGCAATATTCCCAAGGAATATATCCCGGCGATCGAGAAGGGCTTCCGCGAGACCGCGGCGACCGGCTCGCTGGTCGGCTTCCCGATCATCGACTTCGAGATCGTGCTGTATGACGGCGCGTACCACGACGTCGACTCGTCGGCGCTGGCATTCGAAATCACCGCCCGCGCCGCGATGCGCGAAGCGGCGCAGAAATCGGGCATCACGCTGCTCGAGCCGGTCATGAAGGTCGAGGTCGTCACCCCGGAGGATTATTTGGGCGACGTCATCGGCGACATGAACAGCCGTCGCGGGCAGATCCAGGGCACCGACAGCCGTGGCAACGCGCAGACGGTCGAGGCGATGGTGCCGCTGGCGAACATGTTCGGCTACGTCAATGCGCTGCGTTCCTTCACCCAGGGACGCGCCAGCTATTCGATGGAGTTCTCGCACTATGACGAAGTGCCGCAGAACGTCGCCGACGAAGTGAAGGCGAAGCTCGCATAATCGCACGGCGCCCGGTCCGCCGGGCGCCGACACGATGCGAGCCGGTCGGCGGGGTGGCTGTGCCGACCCGTCCGACGGCAGGGGTTTCACTCCCGTGCCGGCCTGCCAGCCCCGGTCTTGATCGGCTAGGGTTTGCGAAACCGAGAAACACCCGTTATGGGGCCGCGTTCTGTTGCGGCTCCGTTCGCGAAGACGAATCCAAGAAGGTAGGGAAACAATGGCTAAGGCTAAGTTTGAGCGGAACAAGCCGCACCTGAACATCGGCACCATCGGTCACGTCGACCATGGCAAGACCTCGCTGACCGCGGCGATCACGAAGGTGCTGGCAGAGACGACCGGCGGCACCGCCGTCGATTTCGCCAACATCGACAAGGCGCCGGAAGAGCGTGAGCGCGGCATCACGATCTCGACCGCGCACGTCGAGTACGAGACGAGCAACCGTCACTACGCACACGTCGATTGCCCCGGGCACGCCGATTATGTGAAGAACATGATCACCGGCGCGGCGCAGATGGACGGCGCGATCCTGGTCGTCTCGGCGACCGACGGCCCGATGCCGCAGACCCGTGAGCACATCCTGCTCGCACGCCAGGTCGGCGTTCCCGCGATGGTCGTGTTCATGAACAAGGTCGATCTCGTCGACGACGAGGAAATACTCGAGCTGGTCGAGCTGGAAGTCCGCGAGCTGCTCAGCTCGTACGAGTTCCCGGGTGACGACATTCCGATCATCAAGGGTTCGGCGACCTGCGCGCTGTCGGGTTCGGACCAGAAGCTGGGCCAGGACGCCGTTCTGGAGCTGATGAAGGCCGTCGACGAGTACATCCCGCAGCCGGAGCGTCCGCTGGACAAGCCGTTCATGATGCCGATCGAGGACGTGTTCTCGATCTCGGGTCGCGGCACGGTGGTGACCGGTCGCGTCGAGACGGGCATCGTGAAGGTCGGCGAGGAAGTCGAGATCGTCGGTATCCACCCGACCGTCCGCAAGACCACGGTCACCGGCGTCGAGATGTTCCGCAAGCTGCTCGATCAGGGTCAGGCCGGCGACAACGTCGGTGCGCTGATCCGCGGCGTGGCGCGTGACGAGGTGGAGCGCGGCCAGGTGCTGTGCAAGCCGGGCACGATCAAGCCGCACACCGACTTCGCGTCGGAAGTGTACGTGCTGTCGAAGGACGAGGGTGGCCGTCACACGCCGTTCTTCGCCAACTATCGTCCGCAGTTCTACTTCCGCACCACGGACGTGACCGGCACCGTCGAGCTGCCCGAGGGCACCGAGATGGTCATGCCGGGCGACAACGTCGCGCTCGGCATCAAGCTGATCGCGCCGATCGCGATGGACGTCGGGCAGCGCTTCACCATCCGTGAGGGTGGCCGGACCGTCGGCGCCGGTGTCGTCAGCGGCATCACCAAGTAAGGACGCCGGGCCGCTTCGGCGGTCCGTCGCAAAAGCGGCCGCCCGGTGTACCGAAAGGTGCGCCGGGCGGTTGCCTTTTAATGAGGGCGGCCGTATGGCCGCCCTTCGGTTTTCTTTCGAGAACAGCAAGAGGTGCTCTCGATTCGTCTGACGGGTCATCCGGCGGGCGGAACGGGCAGGTGCCCCGCTCTTTCGCATTGGTAGGGACTATGGACAGCAACATCCGCATCCGCCTGAAGGCGTTCGATCATCGCGTGCTCGATCAGGCGACCGGCGACATCGCCGACACCGCGCGCCGCACCGGCGCGCTCATCCGTGGCCCTATTCCGCTCCCGACCCGTATCGAGAAGTTCACGGTCAACCGTGGGCCGCACATCGACAAGAAGTCGCGTGAGCAGTTCGAGGTCCGCACCTACAAGCGGATGCTCGACATCGTTCAGCCAACGCCGCAGACCGTCGACGCGCTGATGAAGCTCGACTTGGCGGCCGGTGTTGACGTCGAGATCAAGCTGGCCTAATTGGCCCGCTCCCGCGGTTGACGTGAGTCCCGCGGGTTTGCCGTTTCCGCTCTGCGGCATGGCAGCGGAGATGCCCGGGAATACCGGCGCTCCGTGATGATTGAGATACCGCCGGCCGCTCTCGGGTGGCCGGGCCAGCGTCTCCCGTCTGCCTCCCTCAGGGGAGGCGCCTTGCCCGGGACGGGGGCGCGCTTCGCATATTCCGGGTGGGAAATTGAGCGGCGCCGCAGGGCGTCGTTCGCAAGCACCCTGGGGATGGGCTTCAGGGTGCCTCTGTCAAGGAGCAACGGATCATGCGTACTGGCGTGATCGCGAAGAAAATGGGGATGACCCGCCTGTTCCAGGACGATGGTCGGCACGTGCCGGTCACCGTCTTGCAGATCGAGGCGCTTCAGGTCGTCGCTCGTCGCGAGAATGATCGGGATGGCTATACCGCCGTCCAGCTTGGCGCAGGTGTCGCCAAGGCAAAGAATGTCGCCAAGCCGCAGCGCGGCCATTTCGGCAAGGCCGAAGTGGAGCCAAAGGCTGTCGTGCACGAATTCCGCGTGACCGAGGACAACCTCCTCGACGTCGGCGCGGAGTTGTCGGCCGACCATTATGTCGCCGGTCAGCTGGTCGACATCCAGGGTCGTACGCAGGGCAAGGGCTTTGCCGGCGCCATGAAGCGCTGGAACTTCGGTGGTCTGCGCGCGACGCACGGCGTGTCGGTCAGCCACCGTTCGCATGGTTCGACCGGTAACCGCCAGGATCCGGGTCGCGTCTTCAAGAACAAGAAGATGGCCGGCCACATGGGCGACCGCAACCGCACGCAGCAGAACCTCGAGATCGTCGGCACCGACGTGGAGCGCGGCCTCATCTTCGTGAAGGGTTCCGTGCCCGGCTCGAAGGGTGGCTGGCTGTTCGTCAAGGACGCCGTCAAGCAGGATCGCCACGAAGGTGCGCCGTTCCCGGCGTCGATCAAGGCGGCCGCCAACAACAACACCGCGGCGAACACGCCGGCCGATGCGTCGGTCGACACGCCCGCGGCCGACGGCCAGGAGGGCTGAACGTGAAGGTCAAGGTTTCCTCCTTTGCCGGCACCGACGCAGCGGATATCGAGCTCAACGACGAGGTCTTCGGCCTCGATCCGCGCGCCGACATCCTGCACCGCGTCGTGACCTGGCAGCTCGAGAAGCGTCGCGCCACCGCGCGCGGCACCCGCGAGCGTGCGGACGTCGCGCGTACGGGCAAGAAGCTCGGTCGCCAGAAGGGCGGCGGCGTCGCCCGTCACGGTGATCGCCGCGCTCCCGTCTTCGTCGGCGGTGGTAAGGCTCACGGTGCACGCGTTCGCGATTTCAATCCGGGTCTCAACAAGAAGATCCGCGCATTGGGTCTCAAGATGGCGCTCAGCAGCCACGCCAAGGCGGGCTCGCTGATCGTCCTGGAAGGTTTCGAGGTCGCCAAGACCAAGGAACTGAAGGGCCATTTCGCGACGCTGAACGCAGGCAAGCGGACGCTGGTGATCGACGGCGAGGCGGGCGAAGGCTTCCGCGCCGGTCGCAATCTGCCGGGCGTGGACATGCTGCCGGCCGTGGGCGCCAACGTCTACGACATCATCAAGGCCGATACGCTGGTGCTGACGCGCGCAGCGGTTGAGAAGCTGGAGGCGCGCTTCAATGGCTAAGCCGACCAAGGCGATCGACAACCGTCACTATGACGTGATTGTTGCGCCGCACATCACCGAAAAGGCCACGCTGCTTTCCGAGCACAATGCGGTGGTCTTCAAGGTCGCCAACAAGGCGACCAAGCCCGAGATCAAGGCGGCTGTCGAAGCGCTGTTCGACGTCAGCGTCGTCGGCGTGAACACGATCGTCCAGAAGGGCAAGACCAAGCGCTGGAAGGGTGCGCCCTATCAGCGGTCCGACATGAAGAAGGCGATCGTCACGCTCCGCGAGGGGCAGTCGATCGACGTTACCGAGGGGGCCAAGTAACATGGCACTCAAGCATTATAACCCGACCTCGCCGGCACAGCGCGGCCTGATCCTCGTCGACAAGTCGTCGCTGTGGAAGGGCAAGCCCGTCAAGGCGTTGACCGAGGGCAAGCGCAAGAGCGGCGGCCGCAACAACAAGGGCCACGTGACGTCGCGCGGCATCGCGGGCGGCCACAAGCAGCGGTATCGTTTCATCGACTTCAAGCGTCGCACCTGGGACGTCGAGGGCACGGTCGAGCGGCTGGAATATGATCCCAACCGCACCGCGTTCATCGCGCTGATCAGCTACCCGGACGAGGAGCAGGTCTACATCATCGCGCCGCAGCGTCTGGCGGTGGGTGACAAGGTGATCGCCGGTCGGAAGACCGACGTGAAGCCGGGCAATGCGATGGAACTGGGTCAGATGCCGGTCGGCACCATCGTCCACAACGTGGAGATGAAGCCGGGGAAGGGCGGGCAGATCGCCCGTTCGGCCGGCACCTACGTGCAGGTCGTCGGTCGCGATCGCGGGATGGTGATCGTTCGCCTGAACTCGGGCGAGCAGCGCTACATCCATGGCGATTGCATGGCGACGGTCGGCGCGGTGTCCAACCCGGACAACCAGAACCAGAACCTCGGCAAGGCAGGCCGTACCCGCTGGATGGGCAAGCGCCCGTTGACGCGTGGTGTGGCGAAGAACCCGGTCGACCACCCGCATGGCGGTGGTGAAGGCCGGACCTCGGGCGGCCGTCATCCGGTCACGCCGTGGGGCAAGCCGACCAAGGGTGCGCGCACCCGCCACAACAAGTCTACGGACAAGATGATCATCCGTAGCCGTCACGCGAGGAAGAAGTAATGGCGCGCTCCGTTTGGAAGGGCCCGTTCGTCGAGCTGAGCCTGTTGAAGAAGGCCGAAGTGGCACAGGATGCGGGCGGCCGTGCGCCGATCAAGACCTGGTCGCGTCGTTCCACCATCCTGCCGCAGTTCATCGGCCTGACCTTCACCGTCTACAACGGACGCAAGTTCGTTCCCGTGACGGTCAACGAGGACATGGTCGGCATGAAGCTGGGCGAGTTCGCGCCGACCCGGTATTTCCCGGGTCACGCAGCTGACAAGAAGGGCAAGCGCTGATGAGCAAGCCTGTTTCCCCCCGCAAGGTCGGTGACAAGGAAGCCTTGTCGGTCGGCACGCAGATCCGTGGTTCGGCGCAGAAGCTGGGCCTGGTCGCGGCGCTGATCCGCGGCCGCTCGGTCGCCGACGCGATGAACATCCTCGCCTTCTCGAAGAAGTCGATGGCCGTTGACGCGCGCAAGGTGCTGGCCTCGGCCATCGCCAATGCCGAGAACAACCACAACCTCGACGTCGACGCACTCGTCGTGTCCGAGGCGTCGGTCGGCAAGTCGATCACCATGAAGCGGTTCGCCACGCGCGGCCGCGGCAAGTCCACCCGCATCCTCAAGCCGTTCTCACGGCTGCGGATCGTCGTGCGCGAGCAGGAAGAAGCCTAATGGGTCACAAGAGCAATCCCATCGGTCTGCGCCTGCAGATCAACCGCACCTGGGACAGCCGCTGGTACGCCGAGGGTGGCGATTATCGCCGCCTGTTGCTGGAGGATCTGAAGATCCGTCAGTATATCATGAAGACGCTGCCGCAGGCCGCGATCTCCAAGGTGGTGATCGATCGTCCGGCCAAGCTGTGCCGCATTTCGGTGTTCGCTGCCCGTCCGGGCGTGATCATCGGCAAGAAGGGGTCGGACATCGAGAAGCTGAGGAAGATCCTCGGCGCGATGACCAGCTCGGAAGTGTCGCTGAACATCGTCGAGATCCGCAAGCCGGAAGTCGATGCGCGCCTTGTGGCGCAGGGCATCGCCGACCAGCTGGAGCGTCGTATCGCGTTCCGCCGCGCCATGAAGCGCGCGGTGCAGTCCGCGATGCGTCTCGGCGCCGACGGCATCAAGGTGTATTGCGGTGGCCGACTGGGCGGTGCGGAAATCGCGCGTTCGGAGAGCTATCGTGAGGGGCGGGTGCCGTTGCACACGCTGCGCGCCAACATCGACTATGCCCATGCCGAGGCGCATACCGCGTACGGCGTGTGCGGCGTCAAGGTGTGGGTGTTCAAGGGCGAGATCCTCGGTCACGACCCGTTCGCCACCGATCGCCTGATGATGGAGGCCCAGACCTCCGGCGTGCGCCCGGCGCGCGACGATCGTCGCTAAGGATAAAGAGCAATGCTGCAACCGAAGCGCACCAAGTTCCGCAAGGCGTTCAAGGGCCGTATTCACGGCGACGCCAAGGGCGGCACGACGCTGAACTTCGGCTCCTATGGCCTGAAGGCGATGGAGCCGGATCGTATCACCGCGCGTCAGATCGAGGCGGCCCGCCGCGCGATCACGCGTCACATCAAGCGCCAGGGGCGTCTGTGGATCCGCGTGTTCCCGGACGTGCCGGTGTCGAGCAAGCCCGCCGAAGTTCGCATGGGCTCGGGCAAGGGTTCGCCGGAGTTCTGGGCGGCACGCGTCAAGCCGGGCCGGATCCTGTTCGAGCTCGACGGCGTCGAGGGGCCGCTGGCCGCGGAGGCGTTCGAACGCGCCGCGATGAAGCTGCCGATCAAGACCAAGGTCGTGGCGCGCCTGGGCGACACCTCGCACCTGGGAGGCGAGTAAGATGGCGAAGATCGACTATAACGGGCAAAGCGACGACCAGCTCTCCGAGAGCTTGGGCAACCTGAAGCGCGAGCAGTTCAACCTGCGCTTCCAGGCCGCGACCAGCCAGCTGGAAAAGCCGAGCCGCGTGCGTGAGGTCCGCAAGGATATCGCGCGCATCAAGACCCTGCAGACGCAGCGCACCGCTGCGGCTGTGGCCAAGTAAGAGGACGACGCACATGCCGAAGCGCGTGCTGACCGGAGTGATCGTCTCCGACAAGGGCGAAAAGACGGTGGTCGTGAACGTGGAGCGCAAGGTCAAGCACCCGCTCTACGGCAAGATCATTCGCCGTTCGAAGAAGTATCACGCCCATGACGAGGCGAACGAGTACAAGGCCGGTGAGACGGTGCGCATCGAAGAGATTGCGCCGATTTCCAAGCTGAAGACGTGGAAGGTGCTGGACCGCGTGAACACGCACGTGGCACCGGAGCGGGTCGACGTCGACGCGTAAGCGTCGCTAGATGAGAGCCCCCCGATCGTTTCGTGCAGGGTCCGGGCGTCAGCCCGGAGACCACATGAGCGAGCGGGGGCGCGACGTAGGGTGGGGGCTTGCCTTCTACCGACGGGGCGGCTACCGGGCTGCTCCCCCTGGCGCGGGTTCGCCCGCACGCCGGGGGTCGATATTTTTAGGCGGGGTTGGGTCGGTATCCACCCCAAGAGCGAGAAGGAAGCGGATCCATGATCCAGATGCAATCCAATCTCGACGTCGCTGACAACAGCGGCGCGAAGCGGGTGCAGTGCATCAAGGTGCTGGGTGGTTCCAAGCGCCGTACTGCCAGCGTCGGCGACATCATCGTCGTCAGCGTGAAGGAAGCGCAGCCGCGTGGCCGCGTGAAGAAGGGCGACGTTCACCGCGCGGTGATCGTGCGCACCGCCAAGGACATCCGTCGCGCCGATGGTTCGGTGATCCGTTTCGACGGCAACGCCGCGGTGCTGGTCAACAAGAACGAGGAGCCGATCGGCACCCGTATCTTCGGCCCGGTGGTTCGCGAACTGCGTGGCAAGAAGCACATGAAGATCATCAGCCTTGCGCCGGAGGTGCTGTAATGGCCGCCGCGAAGATCAAGAAGGGTGACCAGGTCATCGTCCTGTCCGGCAAGGACAAGGGCAAGACCGGCACCGTGACCGCGGCGATGCCGCGCGATGGCAAGGTGATCGTGGGCGGCGTCAACGTTGCGACCCGTCACCGCAAGCCCGATCAGTCGAATCCGCAGGGCGGTCTCGAGAAGATCGAGGCGCCGATGCACATCTCGAAGGTGGCGCACGTCACCGCCGACGGCAAGCCGACCCGCGTCCGTTTCGAGACGCAGGACGGCAAGAAGGTCCGTGTGGCCGTCAAGACCGGGGAGAAGATTGGTGGCTGACGCCTACAAGCCCCGCATGAAGGCGATCTATGACGATCGCATCATCGCGGCGATGACCGAGAAGTTCGGTTACAAGAACGCGCTGGAGATCCCGCGCATCGACAAGATCGTGCTCAACATGGGCGTGGGCGAAGCGACGCAGGACAAGAAGCGCGTCGACCAGGCCGCGTCCGAGATGGAGCTGATCGCGGGCCAGAAGCCGGTCATCACCAAGGCGAAGAAGTCGATCGCGCAGTTCAAGCTGCGCGAGGGCATGCCGATCGGCGTGAAGGTCACCCTTCGTCGCGAGCGGATGTACGAGTTCCTCGACCGTTTCATCACCATCGCGCTCCCGCGCGTCCGCGATTTTCGCGGGCTGAACCCGAAGAGCTTCGACGGCCGTGGCAATTACGCCTGCGGCATCAAGGAGCAGATCGTGTTCCCGGAGATCAACTATGACCGCATCGACAAGGTGCGCGGTATGGACGTGATCGTGACGACGAGTGCGAAGACCGACGACGAGGCGCGCGAGCTGCTGCGTTTGTTCGGTTTCCCGTTCCCGATCGAGGAAGAAACGACCGAAGAGAAGAAGGCGGCATGACCGCCCTTCTGGTCTGACAAAGAGAGCTTAAGTCCATGGCGAAACTGAGTTCCGTGAACAAGAACGAGCGTCGCAAGAAGCTGGTGGCGCAATATGCGCCCAAGCTGGCGAAGCTGAAGGCGACGGCCAACGACCAGTCGCTCGACGAGACCGAGCGTCTCATCGCGCGCCTGAAGATGGCCGAGCTGCCGCGCAATTCGAATCCGACGCGCGTTCGCAACCGCTGCGCGCTGACCGGTCGTCCGCGCGCCTACTACCGCAAGTTCGGGCTTGCCCGTGTGATGCTGCGCGATCTGGCCAACAAGGGCCTGATCCCGGGTCTCACCAAGTCGAGCTGGTAAGGACGTAAGATGGCAGTGACCGATCCCCTGGGTGACCTGCTCACCCGTATCCGCAATGGCCAGCGCGCGAAGAAGGACAGTGTCCTTTCGCCGGCGTCCAAGCTGCGCGTCCGCGTGCTCGATGTGCTCCAGCGCGAAGGCTACATCCGTGGCTATTCCGAGGAGCAGATGGGGCCCGCCGCCGGCGTGCGCATCGAACTGAAGTATTTCGAGGGCCAGCCCGCGATCAAGCATGTCGCGCGCGTCTCCAAGCCGGGCCGTCGCGTCTATTCGGGTTCGACCGAATTGCCGCGCGTCATGAACGGCCTGGGCATCACCATCGTCTCGACGCCGCGCGGCGTGCTTTCCGATGCGGAAGCACGCGAGCAGAACGTCGGTGGCGAAGTGCTGGCGGAGGTGTTCTGATGAGCCGCATTGGCAAGAAAGCGGTCCCGATCCCGTCGGGCGTGACCGCGACCCGCAGCGGCAGCGAGCTGTCGGTCAAGGGGCCGAAGGGCACCCTGACGATGCCGTTGTCCGAGCATATCAGCTACGACCTGCAGTCGGATGCGATCGGCGTGACGCCGGCCAACGACACCAAGCGCGCGCGCGCGTTCTGGGGCATGCAGCGGACGCTTGTACAGAATTTGGTGACCGGGGTGACCGAGGGCTTCAGCAAGAAGCTGCTCATCACCGGCGTCGGCTATCGTGCCGCCGCACAGGGCCGCAACCTGAAGCTGCAGCTCGGCTACAGCCATGACGTCAACATCGACGTGCCGGAAGGCATCGAGGTAAAGACGCCGGACGCGACCACGATCGAGATCAGCGGTTCGGACAAGCAGAAGGTCGGTCAGCTGGCCGCCGAGATCCGCCGCTGGCGCAAGCCGGAGCCGTACAAGGGCAAGGGCATCAAGTACGCGGGCGAGTTTATCTTCCGTAAGGAAGGGAAGAAGAAGTGACCAAGGGTCTTTCGCTTTTCGACAAGCGGCGTCGCCGCAACCGCACCGCGCTTCGTGCGCGTGCCGGCAATCGTCCGCGCCTGTCGATCCATCGTTCGGGCAAGCACATGTATGCGCAGGTCATCGACGACGTGCAGGGCCGCACCGTGGCCTCGGCGTCGACGCTGGCCGGGCACGAGGGCAAGACCGCCAATGCCGAGGCGGCTGCCGCCGTCGGCAAGCGCGTGGCGGAGGCTGCCAAGGCAGCCGGTGTCACGCAGGTCGTCTTCGATCGTGGCGGCTTCCTGTTTCACGGCCGCGTGAAGGCGCTGGCCGAGGCGGCGCGCGAAGCCGGACTGGAGTTCTAAGACATGGCTGACGAGAACAACCAGCAGCCGCAGGCTGTAGAGAACGAAGCCGCCGCAGCGGCGCCGCAGGACGGCAATGCGGGCGGTTACCAGGGCGGCGG
This sequence comes from Sphingomonas sp. Leaf231, assembly GCF_001421995.1. Classification (GTDB taxonomy): domain Bacteria; phylum Pseudomonadota; class Alphaproteobacteria; order Sphingomonadales; family Sphingomonadaceae; genus Sphingomonas. The sequence continues at coordinate 232,575 of NZ_LMLS01000004.1, read as the reverse complement.
CGAGCGCGGCGCACGTGGCGGCCGCGGTCGCGGCGGCCCGGGTGGCGGCGGTGGTCGTGGTGGCCCCGGCGGCAATCGTGGCGGCGGCCGTGACGGTCGCGGCGGGCGTCGCGACGACCGTCGTGGCGGGCAGGACGATGGCGGCGAAGAGCTGATCGAGAAGCTCGTCCACATCAACCGCGTCTCGAAGACGGTGAAGGGCGGCAAGCGCTTCGGCTTTGCCGCGCTGGTCGTCGTGGGCGACGGCAAGGGTCGCGTCGGCTTCGGTCACGGCAAGGCGCGCGAAGTGCCGGAGGCGATCTCCAAGGCGACCGCCGCCGCCAAGAAGAAGATGCTGCGCGTGCCGCTGAAGGAAGGTCGCACGTTGCACCATGACGGCAACGGCCACTTCGGTGCCGGCCGCGTTACCGTCCGCTCCGCGCCGCAGGGCACGGGGATCATCGCGGGCGGCCCGATGCGCGCCGTGTTCGAGAGCCTGGGCGTCCACGATGTGGTCACCAAGTCGATCGGTACGTCGAACCCGTACAACATGATCCGGGCAACGTTCGAGGCACTGGGCAGCCAGACCTCGCCGAAGTCGGTAGCGCAGCGTCGCGGCAAGAAGATCGCCGACCTGCTGGGCCGCGCACATGGTGCCGACGCGCAGACCGCCGAGGCGGATGCCGCGGCAGTGGTGGAGTAAGGCGACATGGCGACCATCAAGGTAAAGCAGACCGGATCGCCGATCCGTCGCACCAAGGACCAGCGCGCGACCCTCGTCGGGCTGGGCCTGAACAAGATGCACAAGGTGTCCGAACTCGAAGACACCGACTCGGTGCGCGGCATGATCCGCAAGGTGCAGCACATGGTCGAGGTGGTGGAGGGCTGAGCCCTTCGTCAAACGACAGGTGACAGGACCATGGAAGGGGGCTAAGCGGCCCCCTTCCTCATTTTGACGTTTACTTTTTCAGCGCGACCAAAGCGAAAGCGAGTGCATAACATGAAGCTCAACGAACTCAGCGACAACCAAGGCGCCCGTCACCGCAAGATGCGCGTCGGACGCGGCATCGGCTCGGGCAAGGGCAAGACCGGCGGTCGCGGCCAGAAGGGCCAGAAGAGCCGTGAAGGCGTGTCGATCGCAGGTTTCGAGGGCGGCCAGATGCCGCTTCACATGCGTCTGCCGAAGCGTGGCTTCAACAACATCTTCGCCAAGGATTATGCCGAGGTGAACCTGGGCGCGATCCAGAAGGCGATCGATTCGGGCAAGCTGACCGCGACCGACATCGACCATGCGACGCTGAAGGCCGCCGGCCTGGCGCGCGGTGGCAAGGACGGGGTTCGCCTGCTCGCCAAGGGTGAGTTCTCGGCGAAGCTGAACTTCACCGTGCAGGGCGTCTCGGCCGGTGCGCGTACCGCCGTCGAGAATGCCGGCGGTTCGGTGAACGTGCCCGAGCTGGTCGCTGCGGCGGACAAGGCCAAGGCCAAGCACCGCACCGCTCAGGCGGCCCGCAAGCAGGCGTGAGGCGACATGGAGGGGGCGTGGCACCAGCTACGCTCCCCCATGCCGGCGTATCGCGACGCGACTTTCGCTCGTGGTGCGCGTCTCCCTCGATCACCGGTGCGATCGCGCGCCGGTGCGGAGCAGACACCGGGTCTCGTCATCGCCGTGCCGCGCCGGGTTCGACAAGACCGGGTTAGACAAGGCGCGCCAAGCGCCTATATGAGCGGCGGGGCGGTATAAACGCATCCCGCCGTTCTTCGTTTCCAGGATACACCGACACGATGGCATCCGCAGCCGACCAGATGGCGCAGAGCATCAGCCTTGCGAAGTTTTCGCAGGCTACCGACCTCAAGAAGCGACTGTGGTTCACGATCGGCGCGCTGATCGTTTTCCGTCTGCTCAGCTACGTGCCGCTGCCGGGGATCGACCCGACGCAGCTGGGCGTGCTGGCCGAGCGGATGAAGGGCGGCGTGCTCGACTTCTTCAACACCTTCTCGGGCGGGTCGCTATCGCGCGCATCGCTGATCGCGCTGGGGGTGATGCCCTACATCACCGCCTCGATCGTCGTGCAGCTGTCGACGTCGCTCAGCCCCCAGCTTGCCGCGATCAAGAAGGAAGGCGAGTCGGGCCGCAAGAAGCTCAACCAATATACCCGCTACGGCACCGTCGGGCTGACCGCCGTGCAGGGCTATTTCATCGCGCGCGGGCTGGAGGCCGGCGGTGCGGTGATCGAGCCGGGGATGTTGTTCCGCGTCGGCGCGGTGATCTCGCTTATCGGCGGCACGATGTTCCTGATGTGGCTGGGTGAGCAGATCACCAGCCGCGGCATCGGCAACGGAGTCTCGCTCATCATCATGGCCGGCATCGTCGCGCATCTGCCGACGACGCTGCTCAACCTGCTGGAAGGCGGGCGGTCCGGTTCGACCAGCGCGGTGTCGATCATCGCGATCATCCTTGTGGTCGTCGGGCTTATCCTGCTGATATGCTTCATGGAGCGGGCGCAGCGGCGCATCCTGATCCAATATCCCAAGCGGCAGACGCAGCGCGGGATGCAGGCGGACCGCAGCCACTTGCCGCTTAAGATCAACACCGCCGGCGTGATCCCCCCGATCTTCGCCTCTTCGCTGCTGCTGTTGCCGCTGACGATCACGCAGTTCGCGGGCAACCGCGTCGCGGGCGAGAGCCGGTTCGGCGACGTCCTGATCGCGCTGAACCAGTATCTCCAGCACGGGTCGCCGGTGTACATGGCGCTTTACGCCGCTGGCATCATCTTCTTCTCGTTCTTCTACACGGCGGTGGTGTTCAACCCCGAGGAAACGGCGGAGAACCTGAAGCGCTACGGCGGGTTCATCCCCGGCATTCGTCCGGGCAAGAACACCGAGAGCTATTTCGATTACGTGCTGACGCGCATCACGGTGATCGGCGCGGCGTACCTCACCTTCATCTGCGTGGTGCCGGAATATCTCGTGTCGGCGCTGTCGATCCCTTTCTATCTGGGCGGGACCAGCCTGTTGATCGTCGTCAACGTGACGATGGACACGGTTACGCAGATCCAGTCGCATCTGCTGGCGCATCAATACGGCGACCTCATCAAGAAGGCCAAGCTCAAGGGCGCGCGCCGCCGCTGACGGACAAGCGCCCGACAGGAACGGGCGGCAAGGGGAGATTAGCGTGAACATCATTCTGCTGGGGCCGCCGGGGGCGGGCAAGGGAACCCAGGCGCAGCGGCTGGTCGAGAACCATGGCCTGGTCCAGCTTTCGACGGGCGACATGCTGCGCGCCGCGGTGAAGGCCGGCACTCCGGTCGGCTTGCAGGCCAAGGCGGTGATGGAGGCGGGTGAGCTCGTTTCGGACGCGATCGTCTCCGCGTTGATCGGCGAACGCCTCGACGCGGGCACCGCCAATGGCGCTATCTTCGATGGCTATCCGCGCACCGCGGCGCAGGCCGACGCGCTCGACCTGTTGCTCGACGAGCGCGGCCAGCGATTGGACGCGGTGATCGAGCTTGAGGTCGACGAGGATGCGCTGGTCGAGCGTATTGTCGGGCGGTTCACCTGTGGCAATTGCGGCACCGGTTATCACGACTCGTTCAAGCAGCCGCGCGTCGAGGGCACATGCGACGTGTGCGGCGCGCATGACTTCAAGCGGCGGCCGGACGATAACGAGCAGACGGTGCGCACGCGCATGGCGGAATATCGTGCCAAGACCGCGCCGATCATCCCGATCTACGAAGCGCGCGGGCTCGTTTCGCGCGTCGATGGCATGGGGCAGATCGATGCGGTGACCGATCAGATCGAGACGATCCTGCGGACCGCGCCTGCGGCCTGACGTGACGGAACGCCGGTCGGCGGTTCATGCGTCGATGTACTTCCGCCGTGTGGGGGTTGTCAGGGTGGCGGCAGAAAGCGCTGCCCCCGTTACCTCCGGACTGTAGAATGACGTCGCCGATGGGCGCTCATCTGCCGAGGGATGCGGGTGGCCGGCGCGCCCCCCCTGTTCGCCGTCGGCTTTCCGCGGTTCGGGTACGGGCTGGCCGCGGCGGCCGTGATCCGGCATGACCGACCACATGGACGCTCTTACTGCCTTCGGACTTTTCGCCGTCACCTTCATGCTGGTCTGCTATGTCCTGGAGGACCGCGCGCCGTTCTGGACATTCCTGTTCGCGCTGGGATGCCTGATGGGATCGGCGTATGGCTTTCTTCAGGGAGCATGGCCGTTCGGGGTGGTGGAACTAGCCTGGTTCGTGGTGGCGTTGCGGCGCTGGTGGCAGTTGCGCGGGATCGCTCGGGAACCGGTTGCTTGACACGGCGTTAGCGCGCCCCTAACGCCTCTTTCTTCCGAACCACCGATTCCCGGCGGCGCATGTTCGTGCACGCCGTCTTCCTGCGTCCAGCAGGGGAGGCAAGGGAAGCGGCGGGGCGGATGCGCAATGCGAAGAGATGGGATGCGTGGCAGCCATGCCGCAGCCCGTGGAGCACAGGAGAACAAGTTCATGGCACGTATCGCGGGTGTCAATATCCCGACCAACAAGCGCGTTCTGATCGCGCTGACCTATATCCACGGCATCGGTCCGGCCAAGGCGCTGGAAATCACCACGAAGCTGAACATTGCCGCCGATCGTCGCGTGCAGGACCTGAGCGATCAGGAAGTGCTGCAGATCCGCGAGACGATCGATGCCGACCACACGGTCGAGGGTGATCTGCGTCGCGAGACCGCGATGAACATCAAGCGTCTGATGGACCTGGCTTGCTACCGCGGCCTGCGTCACCGCAAGGGCCTTCCGGTCCGCGGGCAGCGCACGCACACCAACGCCCGTACCCGCAAGGGCAAGGCGAAGCCGATCGCGGGCAAGAAGAAGTAAGCGGACGGTCTGCGGACCGTTTCATCTTCTTCTCCGCCGGAAGGCAGGTCCGTGGCTGACGGCCCGCTGCCCTCCGCATTGGAAATCAGGGTCAGGAATACCATATGGCACAGGCACCGCAGCGCATTCGTCGGCGCGAGCGCAAGAACATCACCGCGGGCGTCGCGCACGTGAACGCCAGCTTCAACAACACCATGATCACCATCACCGACGCCCAGGGCAATGCCATTTCGTGGTCGTCCGCCGGCGCGATGGGCTTCAAGGGCAGCCGCAAGTCGACGCCGTACGCCGCGCAGGTCGCGGCCGAGGACGCGGGCAAGAAGGCCGCCGAGCATGGCGTTCGCACGATCGAGGTCGAGGTCAAGGGCCCGGGTTCGGGTCGCGAGTCGGCGCTTCGCGCGCTGCAGGCGGTCGGTTTCCAGATTACGTCGATCCGTGACGTGACCTCGATCCCGCATAACGGCGTGCGCCCGTCCAAGCGCCGCCGCGTCTGAAGAAGGCGTTTCGCAGCCGCTGACGAGCGGCCGCGTTCATTACCCGGCTGGTTGCGTCCCCCGCGATCAGCCCAAACTCAGGGGACGAGAGCTTGTCTGTCAACGCAAAGAACTGGCAAGAACTGAAGAAGCCCAACCAGCTCGAAAAGAAGAGCGGTGACGGCAAGCGCAAGGCGACCTTCATCGCCGAGCCGCTGGAGCGGGGCTTCGGCCTGACGCTGGGCAACGCGCTGCGCCGCGTATTGCTGTCGTCGCTGCAGGGCGCGGCGGTGACGTCGATCAAGATCGAGAACGTGCTGCACGAATTCAGTTCGCTGGCGGGTGTCCGTGAGGACGTGACCGACATCGTGCTGAACGTGAAGCAGATCGCGATCCGGATGCAGGGCGAGGGTCCGAAGCGGCTCCAGCTGTCCGCGACCGGCCCGGCCGAGGTGAAGGCCGGCGACATCGCGGTGTCGGGTGATATCGAGGTGATGAACCCCGAACTGGTCATCTGCCACCTCGACGAGGGCGCGACGTTCAACATGGAACTCACCGCCGATGTCGGTAAGGGCTATGTCGCGGCGGTCGCAAACCGTCCGGCGGATGCGCCGATCGGTCTGATCCCGGTCGACGCGCTGTACTCGCCGGTACGTCAGGTGTCGTACAAGGTCGACCCGACCCGCGTCGGACAGGACCTGGATTACGACAAGCTGACGCTGACGATCGAGACCGACGGCACGGTGACTCCGGAAGACGCGGTGGGCTATGCCGGCCGCATCCTTCAGGACCAGCTCGCGCTGTTTGTCCACTTCGACGATTCGTCGGTCACCCGGTCGGCGCCGATTGGCGTGGCGGCACCGGTTTCCACCGGCGGCGAGACGCCGAGCGACACCGCGCAGATCAACCGTTACCTGCTCAAGAAGGTCGACGAGCTGGAACTTTCGGTCCGTTCGGCCAACTGCCTCAAGAACGACAACATCATCTATATCGGCGATCTGGTCGGCAAGACCGAGGCCGAGATGCTGCGCACGCCGAACTTCGGCCGCAAGTCGCTCAACGAGATCAAGGAAGTGCTGTCCTCGATGGGGCTGCGGCTGGGTATGGAGATCCCCGGCTGGCCGCCCGAGAACATCGAGGAAGTCGCCAAGAAGCTCGAGCAGGAAATCATGGGCTGAGCCGCCGGCGGGTAGCGGTTGCTACCCGCACGATGGCCCGGGCCTGTTGTTTGCCAGGAGACCCCGGTCGTGCCGGGGTGACGTATCCTGGGTGGGCTCCACGTCCCCACCTGTCCCGGGGTTTCCGTAAGACGGCCCCCTGACGAACGAAAAGGAAGAACATCATGCGCCATCGTGTAGGCGGTCGGAAGCTACAGCGTACCTCGGCACATCGCATCGCGCTGTTCCGCAACATGTCGGCCGCGCTCATCAAGCATGAGCAGATCACCACCACCGTCGCCAAGGCGAAGGAACTGCGCCCGTACATCGAAAAGCTGGTGACGCTGGGCAAGAAGGGTGGCCTGTCCAACCGTCGTCTCGCTCACGCCCGGTTGCTCGACGACGCGCAGTTGGTGAAGCTGTTCGACGTGCTGGCCAAGCGCTATGCCGATCGTAACGGCGGCTATACCCGCGTCATCAAGGCCGGCATCCGTGCGTCGGATGCATCGCCGATGGCGATCATCGAGTTCGTCGACCGTGACGTATCGGCCAAGGGTCAGGATTCGGGCCCGGTGGTCAACGACGACGAGGACTTCGACGCCGCCGCCTGATCGGGCGACCGTGTTGGCGATTTGGGCCGCTCCGGTAACGGGGCGGCCTTTTTCGCGTCTGCGGCTCTTCTCGATGCCGCGCGCTTGCCGACGCATCATCGGTTTTCGCTGCGCCACCCCAACGGAACGGTCGGTTTGAAGGTGACGCGTCGCCGTATAAACCATATATGATTCGTATGTTGATAAGTCGGTGGAGAAGCTGTGTGGGCATTGTGAAGATCGACGACGTCCTCCACGAGGAAGCGCGTCGCGCCAGCGTGGTCATGTGTCGGTCGATCAACGCGCAGGCCGAATTCTGGATGAAGATCGGCATGTTCGCCGAGGCGCATCCGACATCGTCGTTCATCGAGATCGTCGCGATGCAGCGTGCCGAGACACGCGCGGCGGCCTGAGATGGTGAAATCTCCCGACGAACTCGCCGCGATGCGCATCGCCGGCCGGTTGCTCGCCGCGGTGTTCGAGATGCTCGATGCACAGCAGCTGGCGGGCATGTCGACGCTGCAGGTCAACGATCTGGTCGAGCGCTACATCACCGACGATCTGGCGGCACGCCCGGCCAGCAAGGGACAATATGGCTTTGCCTATGTCCTGAACAGTTCGATCAACCAGGTGGTGTGCCACGGCGTCCCGGCTGCGGGTGAGGTCATCCGCGACGGCGACATCGTCAATCTGGACATCACGCTGGAGAAGGGCGGGTTCATCGCCGATTCCAGCAAGACGTACATGGTCGGCACGGTCGCCGCACCGGCGCGGCGGCTGGTGCAGATCGCGCAGGATGCGATGTGGCAGGGGATCGCGCAGGTCCGCCCCGGCGCGACGATCGGCGACATCGGCAATGCGATCGATCGTCATGCCAAGAAGCACGGGTGCGCGGTGGTTCGCGATTTTTGCGGCCACGGCATCGGGCGCGAGATGCATGAGTCGCCCGAGGTGCTCAATTACGGACGCCCCGGTCACGGCCCGACCCTGCGCGAGGGGATGACCTTCACCGTGGAGCCGATGGTCAACCAGGGCACGCGCAAGGTCGCGACGCTCGACGATGGCTGGACGGTCGTGACCGGCGACGGCAAGCTGTCGGCACAGTTCGAACATACCGTCGCGGTCACCGCCACGGGTGTGGAGGTGCTGACGCTGCGTCGTGACGAACAGCTGCCGCGGGCGCTGCGCGGCGTCGCGCGTTGATTCGCCGCGCTCGCGCCTCTTCCAAGCCGGCGGGACAGTCGCTACACGCCCGCCATGGAGCATCCCGACAACATCCTCATCGTCGATTTCGGCAGCCAGGTGACCCAGTTGATCGCGCGCCGCGTGCGCGAGGCGGGGGTCTATAGCGAGGTCGCGCCCTTCCAGTCCGCCGCGGAGGCGTTCGCGCGATTGAAGCCGAAGGGCGTGATCCTGTCCGGCGGTCCCGCCTCGGTGGTGGACGAGGGCAGCCCGCGCGCGCCACAGGCGATCTTCGACGCCGGCGTGCCGGTGCTCGGCATCTGTTACGGGCAGCAAGTGATGAACGCGCAGCTTGGCGGGCGCGTCGAAAAGGGGATGTCGGGCGAGTTCGGCTCGGCGTTCGTCCAGGTCGATCAGACGTGCGCACTGTTCGACGGCCTGTGGCAGTCGGGCGACCGCCACCAGGTGTGGATGAGCCACGGCGATCATGTCGCGGCGCTCGCTCCCGGCTTCGTGCCGGTCGCGTCGTCACCCGGCGCGCCGTTCGCGATCACCGCCGACGAGGAGCGGCGCTTCTACGGAATGCAATTCCATCCGGAGGTGGTCCACACCCCCGACGGCGCGAAGCTGATCGCCAATTTTGCCCGCCACGTCTGCGGATTGACCGGCGACTGGACGATGGCCGAGTTCCGCAGCGTCAAGATCGCGGAGATCCGCGAGCAGGTCGGCGACAGCCGCGTGATCTGCGGCCTGTCGGGCGGAGTCGACTCGGCAGTGGCTGCGGTGCTGATCCATGAGGCGATCGGCGCGCAGCTGACCTGCGTGTTCGTCGACGGCGGCATCCTGCGGGAGGGAGAGGCCGAACAGGTCGTCGGCCTGTTCCGCGGCGCGTACAACATCCCCCTGGTCCATGTGGAGGCGCAAACGCTGTTCATGGACGGGCTGGCCGGGGTCACCGATCCGGAGGCCAAGCGCAAGTTCATCGGCAAGACCTTCATCGACGTGTTCGAGGCGGAGGCCAAGAAGATCGGTGGCGCGGATTTCCTGGCGCAGGGCACGCTGTATCCGGACGTGATCGAAAGCGTCAGCTTCACCGGCGGCCCCTCGGTGACGATCAAGAGCCACCACAATGTCGGCGGTCTGCCCGAACGCATGAACATGAAGCTGGTCGAGCCGCTGCGCGAATTGTTCAAGGACGAGGTGCGCGTGCTGGGTCGCGAGCTGGGCCTGCCCGACGTGTTCGTCGGCCGGCATCCGTTCCCCGGACCGGGTCTCGCGATCCGCATTCCCGGCGAGGTCACCAGGGAACGGTGCGACATCCTGCGCAAGGCCGACGCGATCTATCTGGAGGAGATCCGCAATGCCGGGTTGTACGACACGATCTGGCAGGCGTTCGCGGTGCTGCTGCCGGTGCGCTCGGTGGGGGTGATGGGCGACGGGCGGACGTATGACAATGTGCTGGCGCTCCGCGCGGTGACGTCGGTGGACGGCATGACGGCGCAGGCGTTCCAGTTTCCCGGCGACTTCCTGCCGCGCGTGGCGACGCGGATCATCAACGAGGTGCGCGGCGTCAATCGCGTCACTTACGATTACACGTCGAAGCCGCCCGGCACGATCGAGTGGGAATGAAGCCGACCGGCGTTCGCGCTCCCGTCGCACGACAAGGCCACCCGTAGCGGCTCGCGGCGTCACGTCGGTCTCGACCCGGGGCTCCATGTCGACCACCGCCGGGGATAGTCTGGCGCGAAACAGGCGCGGAATGCCCGTTCCCGGAGCGGACAGGGCCGGACGGGCGATCTCCCCGCCCGACATGCGGGCGGCGATCGCAGCGTGAGTTCGACGGCCGCCGCACATGCCGGTACCATGGGTGTTCCGCCAGCCTGACGAGGGGCTGGCGGCACCCGATATTCTGTGCGAGCGTCGAGCGATGACGATCGCCGTTCTGCTCGCCCTCGCCGTGCAAGCCGCCGCCCCGCAACCCTCCGACACCCCGCGTTTTCGCGGGGAGGGGCAGATGCGGATGTTCGACATGATCTGCAATCACGTGTTCCCCGACGATGCGCGGATTGCGGCCGGCATGTCGAAAATCCCCGGCGCGCGGGCGTTGACCCCGGACGAATTGCGCATCTACCTGAAGGACGACCCCGGTCGCGGCTGGACGATGCCGGCGGGCACCAGCCGGATCGTCGTCACCATCGAGGCGCCGCCGGTGCACGCCTGCGCGGTCCGCATCGGCAATACCGACGGCATCATCGACGAAGGACGGTGGCAGCAACTGCTCACCGCCGCCCAGGCGCGCAGCGGCGGTGATTTCACCGTCATGCCGCCGCAGACCTTCGCGGTCGGCGATCTGCGTACCGAGGCCAGCGGCGTGCAGAAGCAGGCCGCGGACGGCTCGGCGGAGGCCTATTACCTGCTGCGCACCAGCCCGAAAAACCCGGCAGCGGCGCGGGGCTACGGCGTTGAGCTGCGGATGGTGCGGCAGCTGGTCACCGCCCCGCGCCGCTGAACAGGCAAAACGATGGATCGTACATGACAACGCTCTACGGCATCCCCAATTGCGATACGGTGAAGAAGGCGCGCACGTGGCTGGACGAACACGGCGTCGCCTTCGCCTTCCACGACTATAAGACGCAGGGCGTGGACGCCGGGGCGCTCGACGCGTGGATCGACCGGAACGGATGGGAGCCGCTGCTGAACCGCGCCGGCACCACGTTTCGCAAGCTGGCCGACGCGGACAAGGCGGACATCGGCCGTGACAAGGCGCGCGCGCTGATGATCGCCAATCCCTCGCTCATCAAGCGGCCGGTGCTGGTCGATGGCGCGCGGATCGAGATCGGCTTCAAACCGGAACGCTATGCCGCGCTGTTCGCCTGTTGATCGGCGCTGCGCCATCGGCAGGGTCGATCCGACCCGCACCGCCTTCGGCGTTGACCGCGCGCGCGTCGAAACCTAGGAAAACAGCCCAAGCCCCCGTAGCTCAGCAGGATAGAGCGACGGTTTCCTAAACCGCAGGCCGGTGGTTCGAATCCACTCGGGGGCACCATCATCGCGACGGAGCAAGACGTGGCACGCGAAGCGGCGATCCCGGCGTTGGGGCTGGATTTCGGCACCACCAACACGGTGGTCGCGCAGGCCGACGGCGCGGGCGATGCGCAATTGATCGAATTCGCCGGCGACGCGGCGACCGGCGCGGTGTTCCGTTCCGCATTGTGTTTCTGGGAGGACGAGGCGGGCTGGAACGGCGTCGCCAGCGAAGCCGGGCCGTGGGCGATCGCCGAATATCTCGAAGCCCCGCTCGACAGCCGCTTCGTCCAGTCGTTCAAGACGGTTGCCGCCAGCCCGCTGTTCGAGCGTGCGCTGATCTTCAACCGCCCGATGCGGTTCGAGGATCTCGGGCGGTTGCTCCTGCAGAAGCTGGTGCGCCACGCCGGCGGGCGGCTGGATGCGCGGCCGCGGCGCGTGGTGGTCGGGCGTCCGGTGGAATATGCCGGCGCGCGTCCGGACGAAGCGCTGGCGCGGCAACGCTACGACCTGATGCTGCGCGAATTCGGTGCGGAGGTGCATTACGTCTACGAACCGCTTGGTGCGGCGCACAGCTTCGCGGCCCGGCTGACCGAGCCGGCGACGATCCTGGTCGCCGATTTCGGCGGCGGTACGACCGATTTCTCGCTGGTGCGCGTGGCGGAACCGGGTGCGGCCCGGCGCTGCGTGCCGCTCGCCTCGACCGGCGTCGGGATCGCGGGGGATCGTTTCGACCAGCGGATCGTGTCCCAATTGGTGCTGCCGCTGTTGGGGAAGGGTGGCCAATACCGCTCGTTCGGCAAGGTGCTGGAGATCCCCGGCGGCTATTTCAACGACGTGGCCGATTGGTCGCGGCTGGCGATGATGCGCAACCGCCGCACGCTGGAGGAATTGCGCCGCCTGCAACGCGACGCACTGGACCCCGACGCGATCGGGCGGATGATCGCGCTGATCGAGGAGGAGCAGGGCTTCCCGCTTTATGATGCGGTCGGGCGGCTGAAGCGCGCGCTGTCCGGGGCGGACCATGCGGAGTTCGCGTTCGACGGCGGCGGGGTGCGGATTTCCGCCGATGTGGCGCGGGCCGATTTCGAGCGGTGGATCGCCGACGACTTGGCGCGGATCGAGGCCGCGCTCGACGCCGCGTTGGCGCGGGGCGGGGTGGAGGCGGCGGCGGTCGACCGCGTGTTCCTGACCGGGGGATCGTCGCTGATCCCGGCGATCCGCGCGATCTTCGACCGCCGGTTCGGGACGGAGCGGATCGCGACCGGGGGCGAGCTGACCTCGATCGCGCACGGCCTCGCGCTGATCGGCGCGGAGCCGGACATTACCCCGTGGGAGGCGTAGGCGGCGATGGTCTACACAGACATCGCCACGCGCACTTGGGATCACGGCTGGCGGCTCGACCCGATCGTGCGCAGCCTGCTCGATACCGACTTCTACAAATTGCTGATGCTCCAGCTGATCTGGCGGCGGCACGCGTCCACGCATGCTACCTTCGCGCTCATCAACCGCACGCAGGCGGTGCGGCTGGCCGATGTGATCGACGAGGGCGAATTGCGCGCGCAGCTGGATCACGCGCGCGGCCTGCGCTTCGCCAAGAAGGAGCTGATCTGGCTGGCGGGTAACAGTTTCTATGGTGAGGCGCGGATGTTCGCACCCGATTTCCTCGCCTGGCTCGCCGACTTTCACCTACCCGATTACGACCTGCGCAAGGTCGACGGCCAGTATGAACTGCGTTTCGCGGGGCCATGGATGCTCACCACGATGTGGGAGATACCCGCACTGGCGATCGTCAACGAGCTGCGCGCGCGCGCCGCCTTGCGCGGCAAGGGGCGCTTCACGCTCGACGTGCTGTACGCGCGCGCGAAGGCGAAATTGTGGGAGAAGGTCGAGCGGCTGCGCGATCTGCCCGACCTCGCGCTCTCCGATTTCGGCACGCGTCGCCGCCACGGATTCCTGTGGCAGCGCTGGTGCGTGGAGGCGTTGAAGGAGGGGCTGGGCGCGCGGTTCATCGGCACGTCGAACGTGCTGCTGGCGATGGATCACGATCTGGAAGCGACCGGCACCAACGCGCACGAACTGCCGATGGTCGCCGCCGCACTCGCCCCCGACGACGCGACACTGGCGACCGTGCCGTACCGCGTGCTCGACGAATGGCGGCAGGCATATGGCGGAAACCTGCTGATCGCGCTGCCCGATGCGTTCGGGACCGCCGCGTTCCTGCGCGACGCGCCCGACTGGGTGGCGGACTGGACCGGCTTTCGCCCCGACAGCGCTCCGCCGGTCGAGGCCGGGGAGCGGATCATCGCGTGGTGGCGCGCGCACGGCCGCGACCCGCGCGAGAAGCTGCTGATCTTCTCCGACGGGATGGATGTCGATTCGATCACCGCGACCTATCGCCATTTTCACGGACGGGTGCGGATGAGCTTCGGCTGGGGGACGAACCTGACCAACGATTTCCGCGAGTGCGACCCCGACGGCGCAGCGGGGCTGGAGCCGATCTCGCTGGTCTGCAAGGTGATCGACGCCGATGGGCGACCGGCGGTCAAACTGTCCGACAATCCGGCGAAGGCAACCGGTTCACCCGAAGAGATCGCGCGGTACCTGCGCGTGTTCGGCGATGCCGAGCGTCAGGCGATGCCGGTCGCGGTGTGATCCGGCGTCCACGCGCGCGCATCGCCGTGCCCGCGACGTCCCAAGGCCCCGTCAGGCCTTCTTCAGCGCCTCGGGCTTGTGCGCGGCCTTTCCGCCATTGTCGCTCTTGACCAGGAATTGCGGGTCGTCCTTCGTCGCCTTCACCTTATGGCTCTTGATCGAGGTCTCGGACGTCAGCTTCTTCTCGACCTTGCCGTGCGCGGTGCCGCCATGCGACTTCCAGGTCACCTCGTCGCCCTTCTTCAGATCGCCTGCCATCATCCGTCTCCTCATGGGGTAACGACAGCGCCAACCCGCGAGGCGTGCGCGGGGTTGCGCGGCGGCGTTTCGTGCTACAGCCGCGCACGATGCGAATGAGGAAGCGATGAGCGACACGGTGCAGGCGACCCCCGACGATGGCGATCTGGTGGCGGCGAACGGCAAGATCGCCGTGCCCGAAGAGGTGGCGGCGGCGGTGCGCACGCTGCTGCGCTGGGCAGGCGACGATCCCACGCGTGAGGGGCTGGCCGACACCCCGCACCGGGTGGCGCGCGCGTGGAAGGAATATTGCGCCGGTTATGGCGAGGACCCGGGCGTCCATCTGTCCCGCGTGTTCGAAGAGGTCGGCGGCTATGACGAGATCGTGCTGCTGCGCGACATCCCGTTCCAGTCGCATTGCGAACATCACATGGCGCCGATCATCGGCAAGGCGCATATCGCGTATCTGCCGCGCAACCATGTGGTCGGCATCTCGAAACTGGCCCGCGTGCTCCACGGCTATGCCCGGCGGCTGCAGGTGCAGGAACGGCTGACCGCCGAGGTCGCCGATTGCATCTGGACCCGGCTGAAGCCGCTGGGCGTCGCGGTGGTGATCGAGGCGAACCATGCATGCATGACCGCGCGCGGCGTGCGGACGCCCGGCGTCGGGATGGTGACCAGCCGGATGATGGGCGTGTTCCGCGACGACGATCGCAGCCGCAAGGAAGTGCTGTCGCTGATGGGGCTGGGCTGACCGCGTGCGCGTGCTGGTGACCGGGGGCGCGAAGCGTCTGGGCGCGGCGATCGCGCGCGCGGTGGCCGCGGCGGGGCACGATGTCGTCATCCACTACGGCGGATCTGGCGATGCGGCGGCGGCGCTGGCGGATGAACTCGGCGGCGCGACGGTGCAGGGCGATCTGGCCGATCCCGCCGGGGTGCCGGGCATCTTTGCGCGCGCGATCGCGGTGGCGGGCGGGCCGATCGACGGTCTGGTCAACAGCGCCTCCGCCTTCGAGGAGGATCGGCCCGGTGCCATCGATCAGGCGCTGGCCGCGCGGCTTTACGCGATCAATTGCACCGCCCCGACGCTGCTCGCCGCCGCGTTGGCGGCGCAGGGTCGGGAAGGGTCGGTCGTCAATCTGCTCGACCAGAAGCTTGCCAATCCCAACCCGGATTTCTTCAGCTACACGCTCAGCAAGGCGGCGCTGGCCAGTGCGACCGTGTTGATGGCGCAGGGGTTCGCGCCCGCGATCCGCGTCAACGCCGTCGCCCCCGGGCTGACGCTGCCCAGCGGCGACCAGAGCGATGCCGCGTTCGAGGCCGTCGCCAGCGCCAATCTGCTGCGTCACCCCGTCGGCGCGGACCGTGTCGCGGAGGCGGTGCTGTATCTGCTGCACGCGACATCGGTGACCGGGCAGACGCTGTTCGTCGATTGCGGCCAGCGCTTCGTGAAGAGCGATCGCGACGTCATGTTCGGATCGCGCGATGGCTGAATATGCGATCATCCTGGACGATCTGGCGGTGGCGATGCGACTCGGCATCCACCCGCACGAGGCCGCGCCTCAACTGGTGCTGGTCTCGGTACGGCTGACGATCGACTATCCGCAGGCACCCGACGCCGATTCGATCGCGCAGGTGCTGGATTATGACGGATTGCGCGAGGGGATCCACGCGCTCGCCGCCGGCGAGGGGTTCGCGCTGCAGGAAACGCTGGTCGAACGCGTCGCTGCGCTGTGCCTCGCCGATCGCCGCGTGCGTGAGGTGCGGGTGCGATCGATGAAGCCGGATGTCTATCCGGACGCACGGGTGGGGTGCGAGATCGTCCGCCGACGGTAGCGCCTGGCCGCGACTGTCCTACAAACATGCGTTGCTGATATGTTCCATTCTCAACCAGGAGAACAGCAGCCATGATCGACGACCTTATCGACGCGGTGATCGACCGTGAGGGCGATTACGTCCATCACCCCGCCGATCGCGGCGGCGCGACCCGGTTCGGGATCACCGAGGCGGTGGCGCGCACCGGCGGCTATGCCGGCGACATGCGCCATTTCGCGCGCCCCGCCGCCGTCGCCATCTACCGCCGTCGCTACTGGGTCGATCCCGCGTTCGACCGCGTCGCCGATCATGCGCCGCGGCTCGCGGCCGAAATGTTCGATACCGGGGTCAACATGGGGCCGGCGGTCGCGGCGGGGTTCGTCCAGCGAGCGCTCAACGCGCTCAATCGCGGGGCGCGCGACTTTCCCGACGTCGCCTGCGACGGCAGCATCGGTGCGCGGACGCTGGACGCGCTCGCCTGCTTCCTCGCCACGCGCGGCCCCAACGCGGAGCGCGTGCTGCTGCGCGCGGTGGAGGCGTTGCAGGGCGAACGCTACCTGACGTTGGCCGAACGACGCCCCGCGAACGAGGCGTTCCTGTACGGCTGGCTCGCCCGGCGCGTCGGGTGAGGGCGGGCACGACCATGGCGATCCTCGACACGATCATCGGCCCGGTCGCGGGCCTGCTCGACAAGCTGATCCCCGATCCGCGCGCGCGGGAGGTGGCGCAGCGCGAATTGCTGCGGCTGGAGGGCACGCAGGAACTGGAACGCGTCAAGGCGCAATTGGCGGTGGTGCTGGCGGAGGCGCAGGCGCCGGACCCATGGACCAGCCGCGCGCGCCCGGGCTTCCTCTACGTGATGTACGCGCTGCTGCTGTGGAGCATTCCGATGGGAATGATCGCGGCGGTCCGCCCGCAAGCGGCGACGGCGATCGCACAGGCGATGAACGCGTATCTCACCGGATTGCCGGAACCGCTCTACGCGCTCTTCGGCACCGGCTATCTCGGCTACACCGTCGCGCGCGAATGGGGGAAGGCCAAGGCGCGCTAAGGGTGCCGCCGCCTCACTCCCGCCGGCTCACCCCCGGCGCGTCAGGCGTTGCGGGTCGGGGGGCAGGCGCATGTGCGCGCCGTGCGCCGCTTCCAGATATTCGGTCGCCATCGCATAATGGGCCTGGCACACCGCGCTGTCCTCCGCTTCTGCGGCCAGTCGCAATTCGGCCTCCGCACGGGCCTGGAAATACAAACGGTCCTTGTCGGTAATCATCCACGCTACTCACTCTCCGGCGCGCGATATGGTCGCGTTGCGCGCCGGATTCCATCGCCTGGATCATCAATCTTTCATGGCCCTTGCCTGTGCCGCGGCGGCGCCCCAAATCGCCCGGCATGAACGGTAACGATCCACACGCCATGCCCGTCTGGCATGGCACCACCATTCTTTCGGTACGGCGCGGCGGCAAGGTCGTCGTGATCGGCGACGGTCAGGTCTCGATGGGGCAGACCGTGATGAAGCCCAACGCGCGCAAGGTCCGCACGTTGGGTGACGGCAAGGTCATCGGCGGCTTCGCCGGCGCGACCGCAGATGCCTTCACGCTGTTCGAGCGGCTGGAGGCCAAGCTTGAGCGCCATGGCGGGCATTTGATGCGCGCGGCGGTCGAGTTGGCCAAGGACTGGCGCACCGACAAGTTCCTGCGCAATCTGGAAGCGATGATGATCGTCGCCGACAAGGACGTGACGCTGATCCTGACCGGCAACGGCGACGTGCTGGAGCCCGAAAACGGCATAGCCGCGATCGGTTCGGGTGGCAATTTCGCGCTCGCCGCCGCGCGCGCGCTGGTCGATTATGAACAGGATGCGGAGGTGCTGTGCCGCAAGGCGATGGGCATCGCGGCGGAGGTCTGCGTCTACACCAACGACCGGCTGACCGTGGAAGTGCTGGAATCGAGCACCTGACCCGCCAGCTCACCCCGGCGTGGGCCGGGTCACCTCGTCAGGAAGCGCGCGTGCCGCATCGGGAGCCGGCGGTTGCCGGAACCATGTGCGAGGGTCTCAACATTCGCAACATTCGCCGATCAGGGCTTTGAAACATGAACGATAATCTTACTCCCAAGGCGATCGTCGCCGCACTCGACGCGCACATCATCGGGCAGCGCGATGCCAAGCGCGCGGTGGCGGTGGCGCTCCGCAATCGCTGGCGGCGGCAACAGCTCGCGCCCGATCTGCGCGACGAGGTGACGCCCAAGAACATCCTGATGATCGGGCCGACCGGCTGCGGCAAGACGGAGATCAGCCGCCGGCTCGCCAAGCTGGCCGACGCACCGTTCGTGAAGGTGGAGGCGACCAAGTTCACCGAGGTCGGCTATGTCGGGCGCGATGTCGAACAGATTGCGCGCGACCTGGTGGAGGAAGCGGTGCGGCTCGAAAAGGAACGCCGCCGCCTCGCGGTCAAGGACAAGGCCGAGGCTGCGGCGATGGACCGTCTGCTCGACGCTTTGGTCGGCAAGGACGCCAGCCAGGCGACCCGCGACAGCTTCCGTCAACGCTTCGCTGAGGGGCACCTCGCCGACAAGGAGGTCGAGCTCGAATTGTCGCAGGCTCCGCAGATGCCGTTCGAAATGCCCGGCGGCGCCGGGTCCGTGGGCATGCTCAACCTGTCGGAGATGATGGGCAAGGCGTTCGGCGGCGGGCCGAAGCAGCGCCGCAAGCTGCTCGTCCCCGCCGCATGGGAGAAACTGGTCGAGGAGGAGGCTGACAAGCGCCTCGATCAGGACGAAGTCAGCCGTGTCGCACTGCAGGACGCCGAGGAAAACGGCATCGTGTTCCTCGACGAGATCGACAAGATCGCGGTCAGCGACGTGCGGGGCGGTTCGGTCAGCCGCGAAGGCGTGCAGCGCGATTTGCTGCCGCTGATCGAGGGGACGACGGTCGCCACCAAATACGGCCCGATGAAGACCGACCATATCCTGTTTATCGCCAGCGGCGCGTTCCACGTCGCCAAGCCCAGCGACCTGTTGCCGGAGCTTCAGGGCCGACTGCCGATCCGCGTCGAGCTGAAGGGCCTGACCGAGGACGATTTCGTCGCGATCCTGTCCGACACCAAGGCGTCGCTGCCCGCGCAATATACCGCGCTGATCGCGACCGAGGGTGTCACGGTGAGCTTCACCGACGACGGTATCCGCGCCATCGCGCGGATCGCGGCGGAGGTGAACGGCGAGATCGAGAATATCGGCGCGCGGCGTTTGCAGACGGTGATGGAACGCCTGCTGGAAGACGTCAGCTTCGATGCCGAGGATCGTCAGGGCAGTTCGCTGACCGTCGATGCCGCCTATGTCGAGCAACAACTGGCCAGCGTGGCGCGCAACTCCGACCTTAGCCGTTTCGTGCTGTGATGGATCGACAGGCGGCGGTCGTGCCGCCGCCTGTCTGGATCAGGTCATCTCAGATCAGGTCGCCGGCGACGAACAGGATCACGATCGCCGCGATCAGCAGGAAACCCAGATAGAACAAGCCGCCCTTGATCGGGCGTTTGGCCTTTCGATCGAAGGTCGGGCCTTCGGTGATGTTCTCGGCGGCGGCGTCGTCGGCCATGTGCGTTCTCCCGTAAGGCGCTTCAACCAGCGGCACGGGCGAACGATCCGGGCGGCTTACCCGGATGGCGCGATGATCGCGATCTGCCGTCCGTAGCCCGGCTCGCCGCGGTGCGTCGCGCGACGGTAGGAGAAGAACCGATCCTCGTCGGCGTAGGTATCCAGCCCGAGCGCCGCGACGCGCGTCACCCCGGCGGCGGCAAGGCGGTGTACGACATAGCCCTCCAGGTCGAAGCGGTGGTGTCCGGTGCGCGCATCGACGAAGAACCGTTCGTTGGCGGCGTCTGCGGCGTCGAACCGCTGGCGAAAGGCGTCGTCCACCTCGTAGCTGGCGCGCGCGATGCACGGGCCTACCGCGGCGACGATCCGCCCGGCCTGCGCGCCGCGCGCGACCATCGCCGCGACGACGGCGTCGGTGACGCCGGACAGCGCGCCCTTCCAGCCGGCGTGCGCCGCACCGACCACGCCCGCGTCACGATCGGCGAGCAATACCGGCGCACAGTCCGCCGTCACCACGCCGATCGCCAGCCCGGGCCGATCGGTGACCAGCGCATCCGCCTCCGGCCGCTCCGCGAAGGGCGCATCGACGGTGATGCAGGTCGCCGAATGCACCTGGTACGGGGTGAGCAGGCACGCTCCCGGCGCGACCGCCGCCAGCGCCGCAGCGCGGTTCGCCAGCACCGTTGCGGTGTCGTCCGCCGATCCCAGCCCGACGTTCAGACCGGCATGAACCCCCGTCGATGCGCCGCCGCCGCGCCCGAAGAAGCCGTGCGGCACGCCGTCCAGCAACGCGGCGCGGAACGGCGACGGCGCGTTCACAGCGTGCGTCGCATCACGACGTCGGTATCCTCGTGATCGCCGACCATGAAGGCGTAGCGGCCGACATCCTCGAACCCGTATTTGGCGTAGAAGCGCCGCGCGCGTTCGTTGTCGACGAACACCGACAGGTACATCTCGCGCTTGCCGCGCGCGCGCGCCTCGTCCAGCGCCCATTCCATCATCTTCGGCCCCGCGCCTGCACCCTGCCATGGTTGCAGCAGGTAGAACTGGCGCAGCTCGATCGCGCCTTCGCGGGGCGTGAACGGCAGGCGCGGCGGGCCCAGCTTGATGTAGCCGACCACGACATGGCCGTCCTCGACCACGGTCACCCCATAATCCGGGTCAGCGATCTCGCGCGCCCAGTCGTGCGGCGTATGCTGTTCCAGGAACGTCGCCAGATCGGCGGCGGAATACAGCATGCCGAACGTTTCGGTGAACGTGGCGCGCGCCACGCCCGCCAGATCGGCGGCATCCTCGACCGTGGCGCTGCGCAGCGTGACGCCGCGCTTCATGCCGCGAACCCCGCCGGCCGCGGCCAGTCCTTGTGCGTCACTGCGATCACCTTGAACAACTCCCCCATGTCTTCCACCAATCGGCGGCGGTCGCCCGCCACCCGTTCGCCCAGCGCAGCGGCACGCTGATCGATCCCCAATGCGCGCAGGAACTCCCCCTGCGTCGTCGTCCCGAAGGCGTCCGCGCCCGATGCGGTGGCCGCCAGCCGCAGCGTCGCCATGTCGACGTGCGCGGTCAGGTCGCGCTCGCCCGGCGCCTCGAACGGATTGGCGTAGGCATGGCCGCGCACCGCCTGCAACGTGTCGCCCACGCCCGGCCCGTCATATCCGTAGTCGATCGCCAGCGCCGCGCCGCCCTGTTCGACGATCCGCGCCGCCAGATCGGCCATGATCGCGACGCTGGCCGGCGAGGTTTCGATCACCGCGCCCGGCGCGGCATCGACCAGCCCGTCGGGGATGATAGTGTCCGGCACGCTGCTGCCCGCGATCGGCAGGAACAGCGTGTCCTGGCACGCCACCAGCCGTTCGTGCCACGTCCCCGCGCGACGCACGAGCTGGCGGATCGGCAGCGCGTCGAAGAATTCGTTGGCGACGACGATCAACGGCACGTCGGTGGGCAGCGTTCCCATGGCGTCGTGCCACCGCGCCGCGGGCACGCGCTCGGCCTGCGCGGTACGCATCGTCGGGCTGTTCTCGACGAAATGCACCGGCGGCATCAACCCGGCGCGCGCCATGACGCGCAACGCATCGGCGGTCAGCGTGCCGCGCCCCGGCCCCAGTTCGACCCACGCCACCGCCGGACGCCCGGCCCGCTCCCACAGGTCCGCCGCCCACGCGCCGATCAATTCGCCGAACATCTGGCTGATCTCGGGCGCGGTCGTGAAGTCGCCGGCGGTGCCCAGCGGGTCGCGGGTCGCGTAATAATGTGCGTTGGCCGCGGCCATATACTGGCTGATCGGAATCGGCCCGCCCAGCGCGATCGCGCGGGCGAGGCGATCGGCCAGCGCGCCTTCGCTCATGCCACGCTGTCCGCACCGGCGATCGGCTCGACCCGCGTGCGCCGCCGCGGCGCGGTCGCGATCAGGAACACGCCCGCCACGATCATCGGCACGCACAGCCACTGGCCCATGTGCAGGCCGGTCGCCTCCGCGAACTGGCGCAGCTGCGCATCGGGTTCGCGGAAGAACTCGACCGTGAAACGCGCCACGCCGTATCCGGCCAGGAACAGTCCCACCAGCCGGCCCGGCTGATACCGGGCGTCGGTACGCCAGAAGAAGAACCACAGCAGCGCGAACAACGCGATGCCCTCAAGCCCCGCCTCGTACAGCTGGCTGGGGTGACGGGCCGGCTCGGCCATGCCGAACGGCACCGTCCGCTCGAACACGATCGCCCATGGCACGTCGGCGGGCTTGCCCCACAATTCGCCGTTCACGAAGTTGGCCAGCCGCCCGAAGAACAGCCCGAACGGGACGCAGCACGCGACGTAATCGTGGATGCGCAGCCAGTTCAGCCCCTGCTTGCGCGCGAACCATATCAGCCCCAGCGACGTGCCGATCACCCCGCCGTGGAACGACATGCCGCCGTCCCACAGCCGCAGGATCGACAATGGCCGCGTCAGCATTTCGGGCGCGTAGAACAGCACGTAGCCGATCCGCCCGCCCAGGATGATGCCCAGCGTGGCATAGAACACGAGATCGTCGGCATGACGCCGCGCCATCGGCGCGCCGGGCTGGTCCAGCAGCCTGAGCAGATACCACCAGCCGAGGACGATCCCGGCGATATACGCCAGGCTGTACCAGCGCAGCGTGAACACCCCGATGGAGAACACGTCGGGGTGCAGGCCCAGATCGGAAAAATGTATGTGGCTTGCCGCTACGGCAGCCGTGAGCGCGGGCTGGATCAAGGCTTTCCCCTCGTGAATCGCGCCTCCATAAGGGTGCAAAGGGACAAACCCAAGCGGAGAGAGTGATGCGTACCGAGCTTGATGCGCGCATGGATGCCACGATGGCGATGCTGACGGGGGAGGGCGGCCCGCTGGCCCTCGGCACTGTCGAACGCTTCGGTCGTACGCTGCCGGCGATCGCCACCGCCCCGCCGACGCTGCCGGGCTGTTTCGCGCATTTCTGTACCGAGCATCGCGACAAGGATTTTCTGGTCGCCGGCGACGAACGGCTGACCTTCGGGCAGGTGCATGACGCCGCGACGCGCGTCGCGCAGGCGCTGGTCGCCGGCTATGGCATCCAGCGTGGTGACCGGGTCGCGATCGCGGCGCGCAATTCCCCGGCGTGGGTCATCCTCTACATGGGCATCGTCATGGCCGGCGGGGTCGCGACCCTGCTGAACGGCTGGTGGCAGAACGAGGAACTGGCCGCCGCCGTGGCGGAGGTCGCGCCGCGTTTGATCCTCGCCGATCCGCCCCGCGCCCGCCGGCTGGAGGGCATCGACGTGCCCGTTCAGCCGTTCGACGATGCCGAGCCGCTGGAGCGGGCGCTGGATGCGATCTTCGCGCGCGCGCATGCCGCGGAGCTACCGGACGTACAGCCGCACGATCATGCGACGATCCTGTTCACCTCGGGATCGACCGGGCGGGCCCGCGGCGCGCTTTCCACGCACTTTCAGGTCGTGCAGGGGGCGTTCAACTTTCTGGCGTCGGCGATGATGATGCTGGCGATCTCCACGCAGGACGGCAAGCCGATGGCCGCACAGCCCGCGACGCTGCTGAACGTGCCGTTGTTCCACGTCACCGCGATGGTGCCGACGTTCCTCCAAAGCTTCCCGATGGGACGCAAGCTGGTCCTGATGTCGCGCTGGGACGCAGAGGAGGCGATGCGGCTGATCGCACGCGAAAAGGTGACCTATTTCGTCGGCGTGCCCTTGATGAGCCTTGAGATGCTCAACCACCCGCGTCGCGGCGATTATGATCTGTCCACCGTCACCGATTTCGCCGCCGGCGGCGCAGCGCGCCCGGTCGAGCATGTCCGGCGACTCGACGCCGAACTGCCCGGCTCGCCGCTGATCGGCTATGGCCTGACCGAGACCAACGCGGTGGGTGCGGGCAATTGGCGAACCAATTACCTCGGCAAACCCTCCTCCACTGGTCGCGCCTCGGCACCGCTGGTCGATCTCGCGATCCTCGATGAGGCGGGCCACCACGTCCGCCATGGCGGCGTGGGGGAGATCGGCATCCGCTCGGCGGCGTGTTTCGAGGGCTATTGGGGTCGGCCGGCCGACACCGCAGCCTGTTTCACGACCGACGGTTTCTTTCGCACCGGCGACCTCGGCTATCTCGACAACGACGGCTATCTGTTCATCGTCGATCGCAAGAAGGACATCATCATCCGCGGCGGCGAGAACATCAGCTGCCTTGAGGTTGAGGCAGCGCTGTATACGCACGGCGCGGTTGCGGAGGCGGCGGTGTTCGGGCTGGCCGACGAGCGACTGGGCGAGGTGCCGTGCGCGGTCGTCCACCTGTCCGCCGCCGATGCGGCGAGCGAGGCGGATATCCTCGCGTTCCTGGGCCAGCATCTCGCGGCGTTCAAGGTGCCGGCGCGGCTGTGGCTCAGCACGGAGCCACTGCCGCGGCTCGGGACCGAGAAGATCGACAAGGTGTCGCTGCGGCGTGCCTATGCGGAGAGGATGCCCGCATAGCCGCGCGCGCCGTTCGACGCCCTGGTCCGAAGCGGGGTCGGTGGAAAGAACCCGTTCGGCGGGCGACGCCGCGGTGGTGGCGCGGTCCGGTGCAGGTCGCGTGTCGACCGGGGCGGGGTCCGCTGTCCTACATCCCCGACGATCGGCTACGATCCCGGCATGGCGACCCGCGTTCCGTCCCTGCTTCATTCCAGACACGTTCACCGGCGTTCCCGTGGAATGATTTCAGCGCCGACGTGGTGTGAAGTTTGTCAACTTCCACGCCGCACCCGCGCCCGGATCGCCGACGACGAAGCCCCTTCCACCCCGTCCCGGTCGTCGCTAACCCGGCGTCATGGTGGACGTTACGCGGCGCAGGCTTCTCGTATCCGGCGGTGTCGGCGTGGGGCTGGTGGTCGCATGGGCGGCGTGGCCGCGCACCTATTTGCCCAATTTGGCCGCCGCGCCCGGCGAGCAGGTCTTCAACGCGTTCGTGAAGATCGCGCGCGACGGGCGGGTGACGGTGGCGGTCCCGCAATGCGAGCACGGGCAGGGCGTCTACACCACGCTGCCGCAGATCGTCGCCGACGAACTCGGCGCGGACTGGCGGGCCTTGGGGGTGGAGGCGGCACCGGTGTCGCCGCTCTACGCCAATCCGCTGGCGGCGGCATGGCTGTTCGGCGCTGGTTACGCCGGCGTGCCGGACCGGGTGCGCGACGAACGCTGGACGCGCGACGCGCTGATGCTGACCGGCGGGTCGACATCGGTGCGCCGGTTCGAGCCGCTGCTGCGCGAGGCCGGGGCGGCGGCGCGGGTGCTGCTGTGCCAGGCAGCGGCGAAACGCTGGGACGTGGACTGGCGCGATTGCACCACCGCCGACGGCTTCGTCGTGCAGGGCGCGCGCCGGTTGCGCTTCGCCGAACTGGCGGAGGAAGCGGTGGGCGGCAGCTTGCCCGCGGAACTGCCGCTGCGGATCGGCGACGAAGGGCGGCTGACCGGTACGGCAGTGCCGCGGCTCGACGTGCCGGCGAAGGTCGACGGCTCGGCGAACTTCGTCGCGGACGCGCGATTGCCGGACATGGTGTTCGCCAGCATCCGCCAGGCGCCGCACCCCCGCGCGCGATTGTTGTCGGTGGACATGGCCGCAGCCGAGCGGATCGGCGGGATGCTCCACGTCGTCCGCAACGATCGCTGGGTGGCGGCAGTGGCGAACAATTGGTGGGCTGCCGATCGCGCGCTGGCGGCGCTCGCACCGCGGTTCCAGGGGCCGGCGTTGCCCGACGATGCCGCGATCGACCGCGCGCTGGCGGCGGCGCTGGACGGCGAAGGCCACCGTATCGCCGCGGTCGGCGATGTGGAGGGGGCGTTGTCCGGCGCGCGACTGGTCGAGGCGGAATATAGCGTCGCACCGGGGCTGCACGCCGCGCTCGAACCACCAGCCGCGACTGCGCAATGGCAGAACGGGCGGCTGGAATTATGGGTGGCGACGCAGGCGCCGTCGCTCGCCCGCACCGCCGCCGCACAGGCGATCGGCGTGGCGGAATGGCAGGTGATCGTCCACCCGATGCTGGCGGGTGGTTCGTTCGGTGCCGCGCTGGAAGTGGATGTGGTTCGGCAAGCCGCGGTGCTCGCGAAGGAATTGCGCCGCCCGGTGCAATTGGCATGGTCGCGTCGCGAGGCTGCGCTTCACGACCGGGTCCGCGCTCCCGCCAGAGCGAGGATGACGGCGCGGCTCGCGCCCGATGGTGCGATCCTCGGGTGGCGGGCGCGCATCGCGGCGGCGGCGACCGGGCACGACATGGCGGCACGCCTGCTACCCCATGATCCGCTGCGGCGGGCGGCTGCGATGCTGCCCGCGG
This sequence comes from Sphingomonas sp. Leaf231, assembly GCF_001421995.1. GTDB lineage: Bacteria > Pseudomonadota > Alphaproteobacteria > Sphingomonadales > Sphingomonadaceae > Sphingomonas. Next base: position 206,197 of record NZ_LMLS01000004.1, on the reverse strand, counting down.
GGGCGGACGGTTATGCGATGGCTGGCGCGGTCCCGGGTTATCGGATTCCCGCGCTGGCGGTGTACCACCATCCGGTCGCGCTCGACCTGCCGACCGGGCATCTGCGTGGCGGGGCGGACGGGTATAATGCCTTCTTCACCGAATGCTTCCTCGACGAACTGGCGCGGGTTTCGGGAAGCGAGCCGATGTCATATCGGGTGGGGATGCTGGGCCAGGATGCGCGGCTGGCGCGCTGCCTCACCACGGTGGCGGCGCTTGGCGGCTGGGGTGGCGGCGTCCCGGGCAGCGGGCAGGGGATCGCCTGTCACCGCATGGCGGGCAGCGCGATAGCGGTGCTGGCGGAGGCGGGGGTCGCCGTTGACGGAAGCACGCGGATCGACCGGCTGGTCGCGGCGGTCGATTGCGGTCGCGCGATCAACCCCGACATCGTCCGTCAGCAGATCGAGGGGGGGCTGGTGTTCGGTGCCGCGATGGCGCGCGGCGCGTCGGCGCATTACCGCGCCGGGCTTCCCGGCCCGCGGCGCTATGGCGATCTCGCGCTACCGACGCTGGCCGATGCGCCCGACATCACCGTCGATCTGATCGGATCGTCGGTCGATCCCGGCGGGGTCGGCGATCTCGGAGTGCCGGCCGTCGCTCCGGCCGTCGCCAACGCATTGTTCGCGGCGGGTGGAACGCGGTGGCGGCACGTGCCGTTCAGGCGCACGTGATGCTCCCCCCCGACCACCCCGCCATTCCCCGCCCGCGTATCGGCGTGCTGCTCATCAACCTCGGCACGCCCGACGCGGCCGATGCGCGCGCCGTACGCCGCTACCTCGCCGAGTTCCTGTCAGACCGGCGGGTGGTCGAGATCCCGCGATTGTTATGGCAGCCGATCCTGCGCGGCGTGGTGCTGACCACCCGCCCGAAGAAATCAGCGCACGCCTATCAGCAGGTGTGGACCGACGATGGCTCTCCGCTGGCCGCGGTGACCAAGGCGCAGTCCGATGCGTTGCAAGGCGCGTTCGGCGACGATGTGCTGGTCGACTGGGCGATGCGCTACGGCAATCCCGCGATCGGCGATCGGCTGACCGCGATGAAGAAGGCCGGGTGCGAGCGCATCCTGCTTGCGCCGCTCTACCCGCAATATTGCGCCGCCACGACCGCGACCGCAAACGACAAGGCGTTTCTGGCGCTGGCCGGCATGCGCTGGCAACCGGCGATCCGCACGCTGCCGCCCTATTACGACGATCCTGCCTATATCGATGCGCTCGCCCGCAACGTCACCGCCGGATTGGCAGCGCTGGATTTCGTGCCCGATGTTCTGGTCGCCAGCTTCCACGGCATGCCGCAACGAACGCTGGAACAGGGCGACCCCTATCACTGCCATTGCCGCAAGACCGCGCGGCTGCTCGGCGACAAGCTGGACCTGCCTCTGACGGTCGCCTTCCAGTCGCGGTTCGGCCGTGCCAAATGGCTGGAGCCGGCCACCGACACGACGCTGGAGGCGCTGGCCGCGCAGGGGCAGCGCAAGGTCGCGATCATGGCGCCGGGCTTCTCGGCGGACTGTCTGGAGACGCTGGAGGAACTGGCGATCCGCGGACGGGAGAGCTTCACGGCCGCCGGTGGCACGCACTTCGCCTATCTGCCGTGCCTGAACGACAGCGCCGATGGTGTCGACATGTTGCGGACGTTACTCGCACGTGAACTTGAAGGGTGGGTGCGCGCCGCATAGGCTCGCCGACACGGACCGCCCGATAGCGGGCGGGTCAACGGGAGAGGTTTGTATGGCAAAGGTCGCGATCGTCACGGGTGGTACGCGTGGTATCGGAGAGGCGATCAGCCTGGCGCTGCGGGATATGGGAATGACCGTTGCGGCGATCTACGCCGGCAATGACGAGCGCGCACGGGAGTTTTCCGAGCGTACCGGCATCGCCGCGTTCAAGTGGGACGTGTCCGATTACGACGCCTGCCAGGACGGGTGCGCGAAGGTCGCGGAGGCGCTTGGCCCGGTCGACGTGCTGGTCAACAATGCCGGCATCACGCGCGACGGCACCATCCTGAAGATGACCTACCAGATGTGGAAGGAGGTCATGGACACCAACCTCGGCGGCTGTTTCAACATGGCCAAGGCGGTGTTCCCGGGCATGCGCGATCGCAAATGGGGCCGGATCGTCAACATCGGCTCGATCAACGGCCAGGCCGGGCAATATGGCCAGGTCAATTATGCGGCAGCGAAAAGCGGTATCCACGGCTTCACCAAGGCATTGTCACAAGAGGGCGCGCGCGTCGGCGTCACGGTGAACGCAATCGCGCCGGGCTATATCGATACGGACATGGTCGCGGCGGTGCCCGGTGACGTGCTGGAGAAGATCGTCGCCAAGATTCCGGTCGGCCGGTTGGGTCAGGCGCAGGAAATCGCGCGTGGCGTGGCGTTCCTGTGTTCCGACGACGCAGGGTTCGTGACCGGCTCCACGCTGAGCATCAACGGCGGCCAGCATATGTACTGACGGCTTCGGCCGGTGCCACGCGGCACGCGGCCCGGCATGAAATAACGCGAGCCCGGCACCATCGGTACCGGGCTCGCGCCCTCATACTCTACGCGAGGGAAACACTAGCGCGCGCCCGGAAGCCGGGCGGCCCATCCGTTCAGCGGCAAGAACGCGAATTGTTCGACTTCTCGATCGCATTGCCCGCTACCGCGCCGCCGACACCACCCAGCACCGTGCCGAGCGTACGGTCACCGCGCGAGTCGATCACCCGCCCCAGCAGGCCACCCGCGATCGCGCCGACGACGGTACCGGTCGTGCCATTCGAGCAACGACGGTTGTAATTGTAGCGGCGATCGTTGCCGCGGTAGTCGCGGCGATCGTAATAGCCGCGGTCGTTGTCGTAGCGGCTGTAACGGCTCTCACGATAGCGCTGCGCATCTGCCGCGGTCGGGACGACGGCTGCGGCACCCATTGCGAGAGCGGCACCGGCGAGTGCGAGATTCTTGAACATCGATCGTCTCCCGTTTGTCATTTCGTACGGCGGTTTCCCGTCGATGAGATGCTTATGGGTGATTCGCATTGAGCCGAGCCTGAATGCGTCCGTTATCGAAGGTTCATCCTTCCGATCATTGCCGCGACGATGCCCGATACGGGTCGGATCTCGGCCGACGCCCTGACGATCGTCTTGCCGCCGGGCTACCAAACGGGGAGTGGGTCGCTGCGGCTGCACGGAGCGCGTGCCTTGCCCGCCCGTTCATCACGTCGACGATAGGCGAAGATCGAAGTCGGTCGGCATGCGTGGCGACTGGCGGGGTACTGCGCAGCAATCATCGTCCGCCGCAGCCGGGCGCGAATCATCGCGATCCATCCGTCTGCATTATCCCGCACACGAAGAACGCACTCGACCATCAATGATCGAGCGCGCCGTAATGTCTACTTCACACGATCATGACGCCGGCCCGCAGGACGGCAAGTCATGATCGCTACGAAGGTTTTACCTGGATCAGGCTGCGACCGCGGTCGAGCGCTTCTTCACGACGTCGCGCTTCAGGCGGCGGGCCTTCAGCGAAAGCTTATCGTCGGAGGTCTTGACCAGCCAGTTGTCCAGCCCGCCATTGTGCTCGACCGAGCGCAGGCCATGCGTCGACACGCGCAGCCGGATCGAACGCTCGAGCGCGTCCGACAGCAGCGTGACGTTCTGCAGGTTCGGCAGGAACGTGCGCTTGGTCTTGTTGTTGGCGTGAGAAACGTTGTTCCCCACCTGCCGGCCCTTGCCGGTCAGCTCGCAGATGCGCGACATGTGAATAATCCTGATTTCGGTTGCCCGGAAAGTGGGCGCGATTAACGCGCATCGCGCCATCGGTCAAGCTGCAACCGCTGCAACCACCGTTGCGAACCGGCGTTGTTGAAGGAGCTAAGGCTGTCAAAGAGGGAGATAAGGGATGCGCACGCTTCTGGTGCTGATCGGTGTGGTGGCGTTGGTATTCCTCGCGGCATTGTTACTGGGGTTCGTCAAGTTCGACCAGACGCAGACCGCGCAGCTTCCCCGACTCGAGGGCGGCCAGGCACCCAAGTTCGATGCGGATGTCGCCAAGGTAAGTGTCGGGACCGAGAACAAGACGGTGGAGGTGCCGGACATCGATGTGCAGAAGCCGGGCGACACGAAGCGCTGATGCTGGTCGCCTGACGACATAGCGGGTAGGTGGCGGCATGTTCCCGCTGCCCCCCGCCATGCGCGCCGCGCTCGATGCCGCGCGTGCCGCCGGTCGGGATGGAGAGGTCCCGGTCGGTGCGGTAGTGACCCGAGCAGGTGCGATCGTGTCGATCGCCGCGAATGCGCCCCGACGGTTATGTGATCCTACCGCGCATGCCGAAATCCTCGCCATACGTGCGGCGTCCGTCACACTTGGGCGTGACAGGCTTGGCGACTGCGATCTTTGGGTCACCCTGGAGCCATGCGCGATGTGCGCCGGCGCGATTGCTCATGCGCGTCTGGGCAGGGTCTTCTACGGTGCCGACGATCCCAAGGGCGGGGCGATCGAACATGGGCCGCGGTTTTTCACGCAGCCGACCTGTCATCATCGTCCCGAGCTGTACTCCGGCATCGGTGCGATAGAAGCAGGAGCACTGCTACGTGCGTTCTTTGCGGAGCGGCGCTGACCCGTACCGTCGTCAGCGCCGCCGGGGTGGTCAGCGTCGTGTCACGTCGTTCTGCGACACCGGAACGATCTTGATTTCGACCCGCCGGTTGGCGGCGCGCCCGGTTTCGGTCTCGTTCGACTCGATCGGCTGAGTTTCTCCGAAGCCGCGGGTGGCGATTCGCGCTGCCTGTACGCTGTGGCTCGACAGATAATCGGCGACCGATACGGCGCGGCGCTCGGACAAGTCCTGATTGTAGGAGTCGCTGCCGGCCGAGTCGGTGTGGCCGTACACATCGACATAGGTTTGGTCATAGTCGGCCAGCACGCTGGCTACCTTGTCCAGCGTCGCGCGGAACTGCGGCTGCACCGCTGCCGAATTATAGGCGAAGTTGATCCCCGACGGGATGTTGAGCAGCAGGTCGTCGCCTTGACGCGTCACTTCGACATCGGTGCCGCGGGTACGATCCCGAAGATCACGTTCCTGTTTGTCCATGTAGGCACCGACCCCGGCGCCGGCGATCCCGCCGATGCCTGCGCCGATGATCTTCTCGGTCCGGTCGCGCCGGCCTCCGACCAGATCGCCCAGCAGATATCCGCCCAGTGCGCCACCAATGCCGCCGATTGCGGTCTTGGAGATCGTCCGCTGGCCGGTTTCGGGGTCGGTGGTGCACGCCGCCACGGTCACCAGCGAGGCACAGGCCAGCGCCCAGGCCAGTTTCGACGTCAGCTTCATCTCATTCCCCTTCATCATCCATGCCGGTCAACCCGACCCTGCAAAGGAATGTTCCGCAGGCGCACTGAACCGGGTCTGAAGCGCGTCGCCCACCATTTTGCCGCGCCGGCATTTTGCGCATTGTCGTAGACCGGCTTTGCCGCCAAGAGGATATGGAACCATGTTACCGCCGTTCCCCTGGACCGACGTCGTCATCATTCTGGCATTGGTGGCGCTGAACGGCGTCTTTGCGATGAGTGAGCTGGCGATCGTCTCCGCGCGCAAGGCGCGACTGGAGGCGATGGCGCGCAGTGGGCGGCGCGGTGCGGCGATTGCGATCGACCTGGCTGCCGATCCCGGCAAGTTCCTGTCGACGGTGCAGATCGGCATCACGTTGATCGGCATCATCGCCGGTGCCTATTCGGGCGCGAGCCTGGGTACGCCGACCGCGGCACGGCTGGAGACACTGGGCTTGAGCCACGCGCTGGCCGAGCGCCTGGGTTACGTGCTGGTGATCGCGCTCACCACCTACGCATCGCTGATCGTCGGCGAGCTGGTGCCCAAGCAATTCGCGTTGCGAAAGCCCGAGGCGGTCGCGACGCTTGTCGCCATACCGATGGCGTGGCTTGCGAAACTGACGAAGCCGATCGTCTGGGTGCTGGATGCTAGCAGTGCGCTGGCGTTTCGCATGCTTGGCCTCAACCGTGAGAACGAGGAGCAGGTGACCGCCGAGGAACTGCACCTGATCGTCGCCGAAGCCAGCAAGTCGGGGGTAATCGAGGAGCATGAGCGATCGATTATCTCAGGCGTGGTGCGGCTTGCCGACCGGCCGGTGCGAGAGGTCATGACGCCGCGCACGGAGGTCGACTGGCTGGACATCGCGCTGGACGATGCCGCGATTCGCACGAAGTTGCTCGACACACCGCACAGCCGCTTGCCAGTGGCGCGCGGCTCTATCGATGCGGTGGTCGGGGTGGTACAGGCGCGCGACGTGGCCAGGGCGCTGTTCCGTGGCGAGACGCTTGATCTGGAGCGTCTGGTGCGCAAGGCGCCGGTCGTGGTCGATCAGATCGATGCAATGGACGCACTGGATGCGCTGCGCCGGGCCGAAGTGCCGATGGCGCTGATCCACGACGAATACGGCCATTTCGAGGGGATCGTCACGCCGACCGATTTGCTGGCGGCCATCGCGGGCGAGTTCCTGTCGGATGCCGACCCGGATGAGAGCCCCAACGTGGTGGTGCGCGACGATGGCTCGTTGCTGGTTGCCGGTACGATGGCCGCCGATGCGCTAGCCGACCGGCTGGGCCTCGACCTGCCCGAGGACCGCGACTATGCCACGGTCGCGGGCCTCGCGCTGGCCGCGTTCCGCAAGCTTCCCGAAGAGGGCGAGAGCTTCGAGGAGCAGGGGTGGCGTTTCGAGGTGGTGGACCTCGATGGCCGCCGGATCGACAAGCTGCTGGTCAGCGAAGTCTGACGATACGGCTGCGTTGCCCGGCGGCAGCGCCACACCGGCTATCAAGCCACCTCAAGGATTTCGATTGCGTCGTCTTGGCCGTTGAACGCGACGCTTTCACCCGTTTCCGCACGCATCAACGCGCGCGCCAGCGGCGCGGAAAATGCGAGGAAGCCGGCGGGCGGATCGGCTTCGTCATCGCCGACCAGCGTTACCTCGCGCTCGCGCCCGGCCATCCGGAAGCGCACGCGGCTGCCGAACCCGACAACGCCGTCGTTGCGCGAGGCAGTGTCGATCGCGGTGGCGCGGCGGGTCTTCCAATAGCGTAGGTCGCGCGCGATCGGCTTGCGGGCTTCGTCGTCTTCGATCGCGGCGAGCGCCGCCTCGAGTTCGGCGACGCGCGCCTCGATCAGCGCCCGTCCGCGCGCCGTGACCAGATTGGGGCCGGAGGGTATCGGAAGTTCGAAACGTGGCTCCAGATGTTCCTCATCGCTTTCGCGGCGGAAGGCGACGCTCATCCCAGCTTGCCGAACTGCGCTTCATAGGCAGCGCGGTCGCCCTGGGCGAGCAGGCGCGACTGTTCGCGCCAGCGATCACGTTCCATACGACCCTGGAACACGCCTAGCTGGGCGTCCAGCTGCTGCGCCTCCGCATCGTCCAGCCACGCCAGCTGGTCGATCCGGGTAATGCCAAGCTCTTCCAGTCGCGAGGCGATTTTCGGCCCGAGTCCTTTCAGGATCGACACAGGCTGCGCGCCGGGTGCGGGGTCCGGGACCGTCGCGGCATCGGCGGCCACGGTGGCGGGAGTCGCATCGAGCGGCGCGGCTGCGGCGATCGGCTCATCCGGCATGACCGCGCCACGATCGTCACGGGCCGGCTCGGGCGAGGAAACAGCCGACGGCACGACCGGCGAGCTGGTCTCGGCGATATTCGTCGCCTCGACTCCCTCGGCCTTCAACTCCTCCATCCGGCGCTGTTCGTCAGCTTCGGCGGCCTTGCGTCGGCGCTTCAACCGTGCGCCCCAAAGCATTGCGATCACGGTCAATATCGCGAGTACCGCGACCAGCCCGAGCGTTACGGTGATTAGCGCGCCGTCCTGCGAGATCGGCTCCAAAGCATAACTGCCAGAATTCATGACCGCTTCCTGTGCCGAAAAGAGTGGAGGCTCAACCGTCGATGAGCGCCTTGGCTCCGATGTCGCGGCGGAAGAAGCCGCTGGGGAAGTCTACCTTGTCGACGGCCGCATAGGCCGCGCGCTGAGCGGCGGCCACGTCGCTGCCGGTCGCGGTGACCGCGAGAACGCGTCCGCCGCTCGACACCAATCGTCCTTCCTTCAACGCGGTACCGGCTTGAAACACGACCGCGCCGTCCGCCTCCGCCGCATCGATCGCGGCAATCGCACCGCCGGTGCGGGGGGTGGCGGGATAGCCATCCGCCGCCATTACTACCGTCAGGGCGACCCGATCGGAGAAGGTCGGGGCGGGGGTGTCGGCCAGACGCCCGCTGGCGACCGCGAGCAGGAGCGCGGCAAGATCGCCGGTGTAGCGCATCATCAGCACCTGACACTCCGGATCGCCGAATCTCACGTTATATTCGATCAGCTTGGGGCCGTCGGTGGTGAGCATCAGGCCAGCGTACAATACTCCGACATACGGTGTCCCTGCGGCCGCCAATGCATCGATCGTCGGGCGGACGATCTCGCCGAGCGCCTGTTCCTCAAGCGCCGAAGTAAGAACCGCCGCTGGGCTGTACGCACCCATGCCACCGGTATTCGGACCGGTATCGCCGTCCCCGACGCGCTTATGGTCCTGCGCGGAGCCGAATGAGACGCTGCTGGAACCATCGCACAGCACGAACAGGCTGGCCTCGGGACCTTCGAGCATTTCCTCGATCACCGCCTCGACCGGGCCGTGCGCGTACAGGTCGGCGATGGCAGCCTCGGCCTCGGCGCGGGTGGTGGCGACGACCACGCCCTTGCCGGCGGCGAGGCCATCGGCCTTGATGACGCAACGCTCGCCGAAATCGTCGAGGCACGCGAGCGCGCCGTCCTTCGTGGTGACGCGGAAGTAACGGGCGGTCGGGATGCCGACGCGCGCGCACAGATCCTTGGTGAAGCCCTTCGACCCTTCCAGCTTCGCCGCCTCGCGACCGGGGCCGAACACCGGTACGCCGATCGAGCGGATGTTGTCGGCGAGGCCGTCGACCAGCGGCGCTTCCGGACCGATCACGACGAGGCCAATGCGCTGGCGACGCACGAAATCGACCACGGCGCGGTGGTCCGTCACGTCCAGGTCGGCGATCGTCGCATGTTCGGCGATGCCGGGGTTGCCCGGCGCGGCGAAGAGCGTATCGAGCGTCGGAGACTGCGCCAGTTTCCAGGCGAGCGCATGTTCGCGTCCCCCCGAACCCACCAGCAGGATATTCATGGCCGACCCCCTATTCGATACGCAGGCGGGGCGGCTGGTAGCCGAGCCGGCGGCCGGCGACAATGCGATGGCGATCAGCGTCGGCGAACTGTCCGGGCGATTGAAGCGGATGGTGGAGGGCGAGTTCGGCCATGTCCGGTTGCGCGGCGAGATTTCCGGCTACAAGCGCGCGACTTCCGGTCACGTCTATCTCGCGTTGAAGGACGAGAGCGCGGTCATCGACGGAGTGATGTGGAAGGGGAGCGCCGCCGGCCTCGCCTTCCGCCCGGAAGACGGCGTCGAGGTGGTGGCGACCGGTCGACTGACGACCTTCCCCGGCCGGTCCAAGTATCAGATCGTCATCGAGCGCATGGAGCTGGCCGGGGCCGGGGCGCTGATGGCGTTGCTGGAGAAACTGAAGGCCAAGCTGGCGGGGGAGGGGCTGTTCGATCCGGCCCGCAAGAAGCCGCTGCCGTTCATGCCGCGGGTGATCGGGGTGGTGACGTCGCCGACCGGCGCGGTGATCCGCGACATCCTGCACCGGCTGGAAGATCGCTGCCCCACGCATGTGCTGGTTTGGCCGGTGAAGGTGCAGGGTGCAGGCGCGGCGGAGGAAGTGGCGGCGGCGGTACGCGGGTTCGATGCGCTGCCGGAGGGTGGCGCGGTGCCGCGCCCCGATCTGGTGATCGTCGCGCGCGGCGGCGGGTCGATCGAGGATTTGTGGGCGTTCAACGAGGAAGCGGTCGTGCGCGCCGTGGCAGGCTGTTCGATCCCGATCATCTCGGCAGTGGGGCACGAGACAGACAGGACCTTGTGCGACCATGCCGCCGACCTGCGCGCGCCGACCCCTACCGCCGCGGCGGAGATCGCTGTGCCGGTGCTGGCGGACCTGCGGCTGACGCTCGACGCGATGGCGAACCGCACGCAGCGGTGCGCGCGCCGGCATGTCGAGCGTGCGCGTGAGCGGCTGGAGGCGCTGGCGCGGGTGATGCCGACGCGCGACCGGCTGCTCGGGCCGCAACGGCAGCGGCTGGACGATCTGGGGATGCGCGGCGACCGTGCGCTGGAACGCCGGGTGGCGCGGGCGCGCGGCGAGTTGAACCACGCCGCCGGGGCGATCCGCCCGGCGACGCTGGAGCGGCGGCTGGAGGCGGCGCGGCGGCGGCTGACCGATGTCGGGCGGCTGGTCGACAGCCTGAACCCCGATCGCATCCTTGAACGTGGCTATGCGCGGGTCGAGGCGGCTGGCGGCGCGACGGTGACGACCGCCGATGCCGCGCGCGATGCCGGGGCGCTGAACCTGCGGTTCCGCGACGGTGCGGTGGCGGTGCAGGTCGACGGGAGTCCCCGACCGGAGCCCAAGGTTGAGCCCAAGGTTGAGCCCAAGGTTGAGCCCAAGGTTGAGCGAAGCCCGCGCCGTGCCTATCCTGACAAGCCCGAACAGCCGCGACTGATCTGAAAGCCCCGCTCATGCTGATGTCCCACACCGACCGCGTCGCCAAATTGCACTACATGGCCAATGGCTTCCGCATTCTGACGCCCGGCGATCATGTGGTGTGCGGGGTGAGCGGCGCGCGAATCGCGCTGGAGGACCTGCGTTACTGGGACGTGGCGACACAGCGTGCGTTCGCCAGCGGCGCGATCGCGTCGGCGGAGATGGCCCCGCGGTGATGCGCGTGCCGGTTGTGGTGGCGACGTCGTTGCTGGCCGGCGCGTGTATCGGCGCACCGTCACCGGTGCCGCCGGTCGCGGCGACGCCGATAACCCCACCTGCGCCGCGCCCGATGCTGCCGCCGCCGCCGCAACTGGTCGCACCCGACCGGTTCGGGTTGAGCGGTGCGTTGCGGCAGGGCGGGCTGACGCTGGGCCATGCACCAGAGGGGACGACCGGCCTGACGCTGGACGGCACGGCGGTCGCCATCGCACCGGACGGGCGGTTCGTGATCGCCTTCGACCGCGATGCCGCGGCGCAGGCGGTGCTGATCGCGGCACTGGCGGATGGCGCGACCCTGACGGCGACGCTGCCGATCGCGCCCGGCGCGTGGCGGATCGAGCGGTTGCCGACCTTGCGCAAGGTGCCGGTGCCCGGCGGCGAATTCGCGCGGGTTCGCGGCGGCGAACTGGCGCAGATCGTCGCGGCGCGCGCCCGGGGCGGCGACGCCGAAGGATGGCGACAGCGGTTCATCTGGCCGGCGACCGGCCGCATCTCCGGATTGTTCGGCGCGCAACGCATCTATGCCGGGGAGCCGGGCAGCTATCACGGCGGAGTCGATGTCGCGAAACCCGAGGGTGCGCCGGTCGTCGCACCGGCGGACGGGGTGGTGACGCTGGCGGCGGACCCGCCGTTCACGCTGGAAGGGCGGTTGCTGATCCTCGATCACGGGCACGGCGTGACCAGCGCGTTCCTGCATCTGTCCCGCATCGACGTGGCGGTCGGGCAAACGGTGCGGCAGGGCGCGCCGATCGGGCGCGTCGGGCGCACCGGGCGGGCGACCGGGCCGCATCTGCACTGGGCGATGACATGGAACGGCGCGCGGATCGACCCGATGCTGGTCGCGGGAGCGATGCCGGGGTGAGCGGCATGCCGCCGATGGCCCGTGCAACACTCTGGACCGGCCCGATTTTCCGCGACTGATGGGTGCCAGGCTGCTCGCCGATGATGATGGTCCATCGGTGCGGGCGCACGTCGCTCGCATGATCGGGCAGGTCTGCTCCATCCACCGGTCATGGCGAGCGTAGCGAAGCAATCCAGCGTTCTGTGCCACGCCCTCGACTATTTCGCTACGCTCGCCATTACGGTTCGATCGTATCTAGAGCGGTTGGATCGTCCGGTCAGGCCTTCGGCTGGCGAGACCGGCGGCGATGCGTGATATATGCCGACAACGCCACCACGGCGAGACTCGCCAATTGCATGACCGGCGCAATGCCGGGATGTGCGTTCAGCCATCGCATCAGCACCGGCGCGGTGACGATCGCGAAGCCGAGGGTCGCCGTGCTGGCGACGAGGGCGGCGAGGGCCAGCAGTGCACGCGTTCTTCGACTCACCGGCACGATCTCCGTTTTATGTGGCGGGAGTAACCATTGCCGATCCTACGGCGTTTCGAAACCCGCGGGTCGGCTTTTGCGCCGCGGCGCTTCAGCGGCGACGGGAGCGGACGTCGCCGGCTTCTATGTCAGCGCTCGCGATCATGGGTGGCGACGGCGCGCGATCACGCGTCGCGCGGCACCATCACCTCGATCACGCCCGCCGCGACGTGCGCCGTAACGGGGGTATGCGCCAGCACCTCGCCATCGATCGAGATCGGCAGCGGCGGGTCGGTGCGTACGGTGATCGACTTGCCGGAGAAGCTGACCGTGTCGTGATGGCGTTCGTTGCGGCCGAGAAAGCTGTACGCCCAGTTGCGGACCAGGCGACGCTTGTAATGGCCCTTCACCGCCTGCACCACGATCTCCCTCGAGGCGATGCCGGCCTCGTCCACCAGCCACGTGCCGCCGTGATACGGGCCATTGGAGATACGTACCTCGACGACGCGCAGCTTCTTCTCGCCCTCGCCATTGTCGACGTAGAGGGTGAAGGGTTTGAAGCGCGACAGCTGGTAGCCGGCCCAGCCGAGATAGCCGACGCGGCCCAGCATCTTCTTCAGGTTATGCGGCACGGTCTCGGCGATCTGCGGGCTGATCCCCATCGCCGCGCAATTGGCGAAATAATCGTCGTCGATCATGCCCAGGTCGATCCGCTTGGGTACGCCCGTCTTCAGCACGTCGATCGCGCCCTCGATATCGAGCGGCAGGCCGAGCGAGCGCGCGAAGCTGTTGGCGGTGCCGAGCGGCAGGACGCCGAGGATGACATCGTGCCCGACCAGCAGGTCGACCAGCCCGCTGATCGTACCGTCGCCGCCGCCCAGGATCACGAGGTCCGGCTTCTTCTCCAGCGCCTTGCGCACAGTGCGATCGAGGTGGGCGGGATCCTTTACCGCGTGCGGTACGACGGGGAACGGCAGGTCGCGCAGGCGGCGACAGGCGCGCTTGAACAGCTTGCGACCGCGACGCGAACGCGCGTTCACGATCAGGACGGCGGAGCGGATCTCTGTCATGCCTCGCCCAACGCACGACCGGGCGTTTCGCCCCCGTAACGCTTGCGTGCGCGCACGGATTGCGGGAAAGCGTGGCGATGCACGCCGCTTACCCCGCGCTGCGCTTGCGCCGCACCCGTGCCGCCGCGTGGAGCCGACGGCTCCATGCCGAGAACGTCCTGACCCCGGCCGATCTGATCTGGCCGTTGTTCGTCACTGCCGGAAGGGATGTGGAGGAGCCGATCGCCGCGCTGCCGGGCGTGTCGCGCTGGTCGGTCGACCGGATCGTCGCGCGCGCGCGGGAGGCGCGCGATCTGGGCATACCGTGCCTTGCGCTGTTCCCGAACACCCAGGCGGAGCGGCGCAGCGACGACGGTGCGGAGGCGCTTAGCCCGGACAATCTGATGTGTCAGGCGCTGCGCGCGATCCGTGATGCGGTGCCCGACATCGGGCTGCTGACCGACGTCGCGCTGGACCCCTATACGACTCACGGGCACGACGGGCTGGTCGACGAACGCGGCTATGTGTCGAACGACGCGACCGTCGCGGCGCTGGTCGAGCAGGCGCTGAACCAGGCGCGCAACGGATCGGACGTGATCGCGCCCAGCGACATGATGGACGGGCGGGTCGGCGTGATCCGCGCCGCGCTGGAGCGCGAGGGTTTCGCCAACGTGCAGATCATGGCCTATGCCGCGAAATACGCCTCCGCTTTCTACGGGCCGTTCCGCGATGCGGTGGGCAGCCGCGGGCTGCTGAAGGGCGACAAGACCACCTACCAGATGAATCCCGCGAACGCCGAAGAGGCGCTGCGCGAAGTGGCGCTCGACATCGCCGAGGGCGCGGACAGCGTGATGGTGAAGCCGGGGATGCCGTATCTCGACATCGTCGCGAAGGTGAAACAGGCGTTCGCGGTGCCGGTGTTCGCGTACCAGGTGTCCGGCGAATATGCGATGATCGAGGCTGCGGTGGCGGCGGGGGCGGCGGATCGCGACGCGATGGTGCTGGAGACGTTGATGGCGTTCAAGCGCGCGGGCTGTTCGGGCGTGCTTACCTATCATGCGGTGCATGCCGCGCGGTTGCTGGGCGCGTGATCGCAACGCCGCGCCTGATCCTGCGCGCGCCGGTCGCCGCCGACCATGCGGCGTTATGGGCGATGTGGCGCGATCCGGTGGTGATGGCCGATCTGGGCGGTGCGAAGGACGACGCGGCGTGCGCGGCGGTGCTGGCGCGGCACGCCGGCTATGCACCGCTCGGCTTCGGCGTGGTCGAGCGGCGCGATAGTGGCGCGGTGATCGGGCATGTCGGGTTGAAGCCGGGCGCGGCCGGCACGCCGATCGCGGGATTGCTGGAGATCGGCTGGATCGTCGCGCGCCCGCATTGGGGCAGCGGCTACGCGCGCGAGGCGGCGGCGGCGTGGCTCGACTGGGCATGGCGCCACCGCGAGGAGCCGGCGGTCCACGCGATCACCGCGCGACGCAATGCCGCCAGCCGACGGGTCATGGAGCGGCTGGGGATGGTGCATGTCCCCACGCTGGACTTCGCGCACCCGGCCCATGCGGACGATCCGGCGCTGGCGGATACGGCGACCTATCGGATCGAGCGGCCGTAGCGCGATGGTAATCGGGACCGACCGGCTGTTCTTGCGCGGCTGGCGGGAGGACGATGTGCCGCCCTTTCACGCCATGGGGCAGGACGCGGAGGTGATGCGCTACCTTGGCCCGCCCACCACCCCCGCCGGCGCGCGGGCGATGTGGCGGGAGCAGAACGATACGGCGACCCGGTTCGGGCGATGCCTGTGGGCGGTCGAGCGCCGGGTCGACGGCGCGTTCATCGGATTTTGCGGCGTGGAGCCGGGACCGTCCGACAGCCCGATCGCCGGCCTTCCGGAAATCGGGTGGCGGCTGGCGCGGCACGCCTGGGGTCACGGCTATGCGGCGGAGGCGGCGCGTGCGGTGCTGGCAGCGGAGTGGCTGCGCGGCACCACGATCGTCGTGGCGGCGACCGTGCCCGCCAACCAGCGCAGCCGCGCGTTGATGGAGCGCCTCGGCATGGTGCGCGACGTCGCCGGCGACTTCGGGCATCCCGATGTGCCACCGAACAGCCCGTTGCGCGTTCAGGCGTTGTACCGCATCGCGAGGCCAGCCTGATCGATACTTCTCCCCGCGGCACCCGCGGCCTGTTCGTCGCGACGATCCTGACGGGATCGTTCCTGCTGTTCCTCGTCCAGCCGATGATCGCGCGGATCGCGCTGCCGCGGCTGGGCGGCGCACCGGCGGTGTGGAACTCGGCGATGCTCGTCTATCAGGCGCTGCTGCTGGGCGGCTATGGCTATGCGCACCTGTTGAGCCGCATCGCGCCGCAGCGACAGCGGCTGGTGCATCTGGCGGTGTTGCTGGCGGCGTGCGCGTTCCTGCCGATCGGGCTGAATGACCGGGCGCTGCCGGACGGAGCGGAGCCGGCATTGTGGGTCCCATACCTGTTCGTGGTGTCGATCGGGCCGTTGTTCTTCGCGGTGTCGGCGCAGGCACCGCTGATGCAGCGCTGGTTCGCCAGCGCGCGGCCGGGCGCGGACCCCTATGCCTTGTATGCCGCATCGAACCTGGGGAGTTTCGCGGGGTTGCTCGCCTTTCCGCTGCTGGTCGAACCGTTGCTGACGGTCACGCGGCAGCGGTGGTTGTGGACCGGCGGCTACGTGTTGCTGATCGTGCTGGTCGCCGGGTGCGCGTTGCGGCTGCCCGCCGCCGGTGCGGTGGCATCGCAGTCCGCCAGGCGCCCCGCGCCGGGGCGCACACGGGTGCTGCGCTGGATCGCGCTGGGGTTCGTGCCGTCCGGGATGATGCTGGCGACCAGCACCTTCGTCAGCACCGATCTGGTCGCGATGCCGCTGCTGTGGGTGATCCCGCTGGCGATCTACCTGCTGAGCTTCTCGATCGCATTCGCGGCGCGGCGCGGGGTGGCCGACCTGCTGACCGGCAGCGCGCCGGTGACGATCGTGCTGTTCGGCGGCGTGTTGATGGGTGGCTTCGCCGAGCGCGCGACATTCAGCGCGGTGACCGCGCTGATCCTGCTGTTCATGATCTCGGTCGCGCTGCACACGCAATTGTACCGGCTGCGTCCCGAGCCGGCGCGACTGACCGGTTTCTATCTGGCGATGTCGTTCGGCGGCGCACTGGGCGGCGTGTTCGCGGGGCTGGTCGCGCCGACTTTGTTCGACTGGACGTGGGAATATCCGCTGCTGATCCTCGCCGCCGGGGCGCTGGTGCCGCAGACGTACCTGATGCCGGCCTTGCGCGCATTCTGGCAACGGCGGGGGATGGTGGTGGCGGGCGCGGTAGCGATCGCCGGCCTGTGCGGCCTGGCGCTGATGGTGATCGGACGCGAGCCGGGCGGGTTCCGTGACGTACGGCATGTCGGCGCGATCTTCGCGGTCGTGGCGCTGGGTGGATTGGTGTCGCTGGGCGCGCGGGTGCCGTACCTGCTGATGCTGGCAAGCGGCCTGTTGCTGTTCGGGGGCGCGCGGGCGGTGTCGCTGTCGCTGGAGCCGGGCGCGCGGGTGCGCAGCTATTTCGGAGTATATACCGTCGCGGACGAGTCGCGGCGGCGGACGCTGATCCACGGCACCACCCTGCACGGCGTGCAATTGACCGGCACCCCCGCGCGTGAGCGGACGCCGACGACCTATTACACTCCCGACTCGGGCGTCGGACGCGTCATGCGCGCCGCGCCGCTGGTGTTCGGGCCGGGCGCGCGGATCGGTGTGGTCGGGCTGGGGACCGGCACGCTGGCCTGTTATGCGCAAGCCGGGCAGCAATGGCGCTTCTACGAGATCGATCCGGCGATGGCGGCGCTGACGCGGGCGCGGCGCTTCACCTTCGTCGCCGATTGCGCGCCGGACGCGACGATCGTGCTGGGCGATGCACGCCTGTCGCTGGAGCGCGCCGCGCCCGCCAGCCTCGACGTGCTCGCGCTCGATGCCTTTTCGTCGGACGCGGTGCCTATGCACCTGCTGACGCGGGAGGCGTTCGCCGCCTACGCACGGGTGCTGTCGCGCCACGGCGTGCTGGCGGTGCATATCTCCAATCGCTTCGTCAATCTGCGCCCGGTGGTCGCCGCCGCGGCGCGCGCAGGCGGATGGCAGGCGCTGATCCTCGACCACCGCCCGTCATTGTTGCAGGAGGAGGAAACGCCGTCGTCATGGGTGGTGATGACGCGCGATCCCTGGACGCTGGCGCTGGTGACCGGCGACGAAGGCGAGTGGAAGACGCTGCGGCGGCGGCCCGGTTTCGCGGGCTGGACCGACGATTACGCGAGCATCCTGCCGTTGTTGACGTTTTCGCCCTGACCCGCGCCGGGGCGGGTTCCCTCAGGCGCCGGGGAGCGTCGCGGTGAGCGCGTCGATGCGGGCAGTCTGCGCGGTGGCGGCGGTGCGGGCGGCGGCCAGTTCACGCTCCAGCGGCGGGTAGGAGGGCTGCAACGCCTGCGCCCGCGTGCTCGCCAGTTCCTCCAGCGCGCCGACCGCATCGCCGTGCGTCGAGCGCAGGGCGTCGAGATCGGCGATCGCGGTCTGTGCGGTGATCCACGCATCGCTGCCGACCTTTGCGCCGCGTGCCGCACGCGCCAGCGACGCCGCACCGGCCGCCGCGCGATCGAAGTCGCGGACGGCGGTGGCGCGCTGCTGCACGATCCCGGCGAGACGGGCATCCAGCGCCGGATCGGCCATCGCCGGGGGCGTCGGGGGCGCGACGGGTTCCGCAAAACCCTGCTGCTCCGCAGGGCGCGGCGCGAGCGAGGGATAGACGGTCGGATCGGCCGCACAGGCACCGAGGAACGACAGCAAGGCGAGCAGGGCGAGGGGGCGGTGCATGTTTTTTGCCTAGAGCGCCGAAAAAAATGACGCAACGCCCTTGCGTGGTCCGGATTCGCCGGGTAACAGCGCCCCTCCACAGCGCACCCATAGCTCAGCTGGATAGAGCATCAGACTACGAATCTGAGGGTCGGGCGTTCGAATCGCTCTGGGTGCACCAAGATTTCCGTCGGTGGGCGGGCAAAAGCCGGGTCAGAAATGACCCGGCTTTTTCGCGTCCGGCGTTCGCCGGATCGCAGGCTTCACTGGCGCGGTTCGCGCAAAAGGCCGCAGCTCCTGTCGGAGCCACGGCCTCTACTGCTGCAATCCGCCGTACAAGCGTGGCGTTACTCGGCGGCGACGCCGGCGCGTGCGAACATGTCACCCATTTCGGTCGGGTCCTCGTTCGCGACCGCGGGGGCGATGCGCGCCTTCTTGCGCTTGTCGAAGCTGTCCCACACGTCGTTCCACTGGCCGCGCGTCGCCGCCTTGGAATATTCGGTGGCACGCGTCTCGAAAAAGTTCGCATGCTCGACGCCGTTGAGCAGCGGGGTGAGCCACGGGATCGGATGCTCGTCGATCATGTAGATCGGCTTCAGCCCGAGCTGCCCCATCCGCCAGTCGGCGATGTAGCGGATGTACTTCTTGATGTCCTTGGCGGTCATCCCGTTCACCGGCCCCATCTCGAACGCGAGATCGATGAAATTGTCCTCCAGCCGGATCGTCGTCTGGCACACGTCGGCGATGTCGGCCTTCACCGCCTTGGTCAGGCACTGACGCTCCTGACAGAAGGTGTGGAACATCTTGATAATGCCCTCGCAGTGCAGGCTTTCGTCGCGGACCGACCAGGTCACGATCTGCCCCATGCCCTTCATCTTGTTGAAGCGCGGGAAGTTCATCAGCATCGCGAAGCTGGCGAACAGCTGAACCCCCTCCGTGAAGCCGCCGAACATCGCCAGCGTGCGGGCAATGTCCTCGTCGCTGTCGACGCCGAAGTTCTGCATGTAATCATGCTTCTCCTTCAGCTCGCTATACTCCAGGAAGGCGCCATATTCGCTTTCCGGCATCCCGATCGTATCGAGCAGGTGCGAATAGGCGGCGATATGGACCGTTTCCATGTTGCTGAACGCGGTCAGCATCATCTTGATCTCGGTCGGCTTGAACACGCGACCGTATTTTTCGTGGTAGCAATCCTGCACTTCCACATCCGCCTGCGTGAAGAAGCGGAAGATCTGCGTCAGCAGGTTGCGTTCGTGATCGGTCAGCTTCTGCGCCCAGTCACGGCAATCCTCGCCGAGCGGCACTTCTTCGGGAAGCCAGTGCAGCTGTTGCTGGCGCTTCCAATATTCGAACGCCCATGGGTATTCGAACGGCTTATACTGTTTGGACGCGTGAAGAAGCGACATGGATTTACTCCGAAAACGCGGAAAAGAGAGATTGAATAATCATGAGCGCACCGACGACAGGGCCGGCGACAGCGATGGCACGGATGAAGCGACGATCGTTCGATGGCCAGGCGGGCGAGCGGTACGTCGCCGGCCGGCGCAGCATCGTCACGCCGTTGCCGACCGTGACAAGGCCGGCCGCCGCGCCGATGATGTAAGCGACGTGCAGGCTCATGCCTCCACGCTCCATTGCCACATCGCCCAGGCGGACATCGCCAGCACGACGCCGCCCGACAGCGCCATGATGCCGACCATACGGTAGACGTAGACGCGCGCCGGCCCCTGCGGCTGGCGCAACTGCCACAGCAGCCACGTGCCGCCGAGGCCGAAGACGGCGGCCACCGCGAACATGATCGCGGATTGCAACGGCAATGTCTCGATCATGCGACCAAAGCCGTCGCAGCGCGTTTGCCGCCCAACCCCAACCAAGGAGAACGACGATGGTCGATGCCAGCCAGATCAAGGAACATGCCGAAGTGATCGGCGCGGACGGCGTGCATGTCGGCACCGTCGACCATGTCGACGGCGACCGCATCAAGCTGACGAAGAACGACTCGCCGTCCACCGAGGACGGGCAGGGCGCGAAGCACCATTACCTGCCGCTCGGCCTGGTCGCGGAGATCGAGGGCGAGACGGTGCGGCTGTCCGCCACCGCGCAGAACGCGCAGGACATGTTCGAGGAAGACGAATGACGCACGCCTGACACGGCGACGCGACGACGCCCCGGCCACCGCATGGTGCGCCGGGGTTTCGTTTGCCTGCCGTAGCGTGTCGTCGATCGTCCGCACCATGTATCCGTCGTCCCGTTGCGACCCCGCCCGATTCGTCCCGAGGATCGCCGCCGAGTCGCGCCGAAGCCGGGAAGATCGGCGTGGTAAACGGTGATTCACCACCGCGTTCGCCATGGCCGTTACGTACATGAGCAAGCGCCCGGCGGCTACCGGTTTTGCATTGCTGAACCCTAGGGATTGTAGCTGCGTGACGGAATGGGCACCACATCGGCCATTGCTGCGAGGCTGGATCACTCACCGCTGGCGGGTGCGGCCGCCGCGCTTGCCCGCGCGCCGACAGAGGAAATGGGGCACGCGACGTGGCTGGTCCAGCGGAAATACGGTGGCTCCGCCCGGCCCCCATGTTCACCCGTAGCGACGCATCCTGCGTCGCCGGCGAATCAGAACGGGCGTTCGCCGCGATAATTGCCGGCGTTCTTGTAGCGGCAGACGAGCACGTCTTCCTGCCCGCCACGGGCGAGTGCGCAGCCGACCTCGATCGTGTCGCGCCACATCACCTGCGTGTAATGTCCGACGTCCGCGACACGCCCTGTGGTGCTGTTGTTGGGGAAGACGCCGGGCTTGAAGTGGCGCTTTTCACGGATCCAGCCATCGACCATCGCTTCGGGCGCGTAATAGCCGCGCGTCCCGGCCCAGAGATTTTCGCCTTCGGGATCACGGCGGCGCTCCGGCGCGTGTTCGAAACGGCCGGTGGTGGCGAGATACTGCCCCCAGGCGTGGGCGGATTCGACCAGTTCCGGGTTCCAGCGCAGCGGGGGGATGCCCAGCGCCGCACGCTCCGCATTGTGCGCCGCCAGCACACGCGCGTCGAAAGTGTTCGAATAGCTCGACGCCCCCGTGACGAACGGGGCGCACAACATGGCGGCAAGCGCCAGGAGCATGGGACGTTTACGCGACGCGGAACACGGCATGGCCGGGTAACCTTTTCCTGATGACCAGGAAAAAATACGGGCCGCGCTCCTTACCGGCGGTTAGGGAATCTGGTTACGTCGCGTTCACACTTGTGGCGCGTGTCAGGCGCCGACGATCGTGACGAGATCGCCACGTGCGACCTGATCGAACAGCAACCGCGCGAAGTCGAGCGGCACGCCGATGCAACCGTGGGTCGCCGATCCGCGCCGCACCGAACTGGCGTGGATCGCGACGCCGTCGTTGGTGAGCCGCAGCATGTACGGCATCTCCGCATCGTAGAGCGACGACTGGTGCTGCCGCGCGCGCATCAGAATCGGGAAGGTGCCGGTCGGGGTGGGCTTGTGATCGGTGCCGTACAGGATCACCGCGGTGCCGATCTCATGCCCGTCGCGGAACACCGAAACGGTCTGACGCGGCAGATCGACGCGCACGCGGATCACCCCCTCCGCGGGCGCGCCCAGATCGTTCCAGACATAGTCGCCGAACTGCATCGGCCGGCGTATGTTCAGCAGGCTACGCACGCGCATCCGCTGCCCGCCAGCCATCGGCAACGCCCCTTCGCGTCCCGGCGGGTAGCGGAAGCGCGTGCCAAGCGAGCCGATCGTGGTCTTGGTGGTGGTCGCGCCGGCCGTGGCCAGATCGCCCGTCGCGACGACGAGCGCGAGCGCGGCGAGGCCGAACCGGTGCCGGATCATGCGGGGCGGGCAGGGGTCCGCTTGCGGCGGCGCACGGCGAGCCCGGTCAGCGCAAAGCCCACCACCATCATCGCCCAGGTCGCCGGTTCGGGCACCGCAGGGGCCGGAATGATCGGGGTGGGCGTAGGCGTCGGCACCACGCCCGGTACGCCGGGCGTGTCGTTCGGTCCGGTCGGGAAGACCGGCGGCGGGTTGAAGCCGGTCGTCCCGCCCGGCGGCAACGGGCCGAGCGCGTTCGGGGTGACGGGGAAAGGCAGGTCCGGCACGAACCCGACCGGCGTCACCGGCAACGCACCGCCGGGCACGATGCCGATCGGTTCGCGGTCACGCACGTTGCCCAGCACGCGCTCGCGCGGTCCGCGCGGCGGGACACTGGCGAGCTGGCGCGGCTTCGCGTGCTTGATCGACTTGGTGGCGAACATCGCGCCATGCCCGCGCTCACCAGGCGAACGCGCCGTCATGATCGACAGTGGGTCCGGCATCATGGCCAGCGCTGCGGGCAGGTTCATCGCCTCCGCAAAGGGAACGGTGCCACCGAGATAGCCGAGCCCCGCATAACCGCCGACCGCCGCGCCGCCGACGCCCAGCACCGTCGCCGCGCGCACGAGCAGCGAACGCGAAAAGAGGGGCAGAGAGGGGCGCCAGTTCTTCATTCGATCGACCAATCTTTCGCGCAGTTTCACCATGGGTCAACGCATCGATATCATTTGCGCCCCACCCGCAACCCGAGTCCAGTAAAATGTGCCGCCACGCTGTCCCGCCTGATGCATTGCGGGACGGGTGTGGCCGGTTCGCCACCCGAGATTACTGGAACCATGAAGCGATCGGTCGAAAAGTTAACAATTGTTCGAAAGGTTAACGGCGACTCCAAAAGTTAACGGACCGGCACCAATCGTTGGCGGTGCTTGAGGACCAGCGCGTCAAGCCACGCGGAAAAGGCCCGAACCCGCCGTAATTGTCGGGTGTCACGGTGTGTTACCAGCCAGAACGCTCGATTGATCGTTACCTCGGGCACCACGCGGATCAGCCCGGGTTCGGCACCTGCGATGAAATGCGGCAGCACGCCGACCCCGGCGGCGCTGGCGATCAGCCGCATTTGCGCGTTGATGCTGGAACTGCGCAGCATGGGCGCGGGCAGCGGTCCGAGGTCGTCGGAAAAGCGCAATTCGGGCGAGTAGAGCAGGTCGGGGATGTAGCCGACCATCGGATGACGCTTCCCCAGCGACTCGCGCGTGGGCTCCCCGCTGCGCTCGATCAGCGTGCGGGCGGCATAGAGATGCAGCGTATAATCGGACAGCTTGCCCGCGACGACCGGGCCGTGGCGAGGGCGGGCGAGCAGCACCGCGACATCGGCCTCGCGACGCGACGGGCTAAGGAAGCCGGAGCTGGCGGCGAGGTCGATGGTCAGGCCCGGATGTGCGGCGGCGAATTCGTGCAGATGCTCCGCGACCAGCCAGATACCGAACCCCTCCGACACGCTGATCCGCAGCAACCCGGTGAGCGACTCCGCCGGTCCGGGTGCCTCCACGATCCGTTCGGCGGCGTTCTGCATTTCCTCCACCTGCGCCAGCAACGCCTCACCCGCCTCGGTCAGCACCTGCCCCTCGCGCGTTTGTTCGAACAGTGTCCGGCCGAGCCGCGCCTCCAGCCGGCGCAGGCGGCGGCCGATCGTGGTGGCATCGACACCGATCAGCGCCGCGGCGCGGGCGATCTGCCCGGCGCGCGCGACGGCGAGGAAATCCTGCAGGTCGTTCCAGGGTAGTGGCTGCATCATTGCAGGTGGACGTTGCAGATTTGCCGCTTGCCTGCAAACGGCACCCGGCGCAGACCCCCGGTCAACATAGGAGAGGGATGCGATGCGCAGCGTCGACCATCATATCGCAGGTACACGTCCGGCCGCCGGCACCCCGCCGCGCACGGCCGACATCTTCGACCCCAATACCGGTGCGGTCCAAGCGCGGGTGACGCTGGGCGACGCGGCCGACCTGGATCGCGCGGTGGCGGCGGCACAGGCGGCGCAGCCGGCCTGGGCGGCGACCAATCCACAGCGGCGTGCGCGCGTGCTGTTCCGGTTCAAGGAACTGGTCGAGGCGCATATCGACGAACTGGCGCATTTGCTGTCGTCGGAACACGGCAAGGTGATCGCCGATTCCAGGGGCGACATCCAGCGCGGACTGGAAGTAATCGAATTCGCCTGTGGTATTCCGCACGCGTTGAAAGGCGAATATACGCAAGGAGCGGGGCCGGGCATCGACGTCTATTCGATGCGCCAGCCGGTCGGCATCGGTGCCGGCATCACGCCGTTCAACTTCCCCGCGATGATCCCGATGTGGATGTTCGGCGTGGCGATCGCGTGCGGCAATGCCTTCATCCTGAAGCCCAGCGAGCGTGACCCCGGCGTGCCGGTGCGGCTGGCCGAACTGATGGCGGAGGCCGGGCTGCCGGACGGCATCCTGCAAGTCGTGCACGGCGACAAGGAAATGGTCGACGCGATCCTGGACCATCAGGCGATCGGCGCGGTCAGCTTCGTCGGATCGAGCGACATCGCGCACTACGTCTACCGGCGCGGCGTGGCGGCGGGAAAGCGCGTGCAGGCGATGGGTGGCGCGAAGAATCACGGCATCGTGATGCCCGACGCCGACCTGGACCAGGTGGTCGCCGATCTGTCCGGCGCGGCGTTCGGATCGGCTGGCGAGCGATGCATGGCGTTGCCGGTGGTCGTGCCGGTGGGCGACCGGACCGCCGAGGCGCTGCGCGAGAAATTGTTGCCGGCGATCGCGGCGCTTCGGGTCGGCGTGTCGACCGATGCGGAGGCGCATTACGGCCCGGTGGTGAACGCCGCGCATCGCCAGCGCGTGTCCGACTGGATCCAGACCGGCGTCGACGAGGGGGCGGAACTGGTGGTCGACGGACGCGGCTTCGCGTTGCAGGGGCACGAACAGGGGTTCTTCATCGGCCCGTCGCTGTTCGACCGCGTCACCCCGGACATGCAGGCGTACAAGGAGGAGATTTTCGGCCCGGTGCTGCAAATCGTCCGCGCACCCGACTTCGAAACCGCGTTGCGGCTGCCCAGCGACCATCAATACGGCAACGGCGTCGCGATCTTCACGCGCAACGGCCATGCCGCGCGCGAGTTCGCCGCGCGGGTGAACGTCGGGATGGTCGGGATCAACGTGCCGATCCCGGTGCCGGTCGCCTATCATACGTTCGGCGGGTGGAAGCGCAGTGGCTTCGGTGACACCAACCAGCACGGCACGGAGGGCGTGCGGTTCTGGACCAGGGTGAAGACGGTCACGCAGCGCTGGCCCGATGGGCTGGCCTTGTCGCGCGGCAGCGAGGACGGTGGACCCAGCCGCGTGCAGGATGCGTTCGTCATTCCTACGATGGGGTGAGAGGCGCGATGCAGCGGGCGATGACGGGGCGTTGGGTGATGGCCGGGGTGCTGGCGGCGATGCTGGCGGCGTGCGGCGGCGGCGCGGCGAATTACAACGGCGTCGACGTTCCGGAGCAGGAGGCCGAGGCGCAGGCGGCGATCGAGCGATCGGTGGCGCAGAACGGCGCGGCGAGCACCGCGCGCACCGGCGTGCCGATCGCGCGCAGCACCCCGACCGCCGCACGCGATCGTGCGTTCCCAACCGAGTTCCTGGGATATTGGGGCGTCGACGACGACGATTGCGAACTGGCCAACACCGCCGCAACGGGCCGCATCAACATCGACGCCGACACGATCCGCTTCTACGAATCGAATGCGCGCGTGCAGGGCATGGAGCATCGCTCCGCGCACGAGCTGGCCGTGCAACTCCGCTATTCGGGCGAGGGCAAGGCGTGGGAACGAACCGAGACGTTCCGGCTGGACGCCGGCGGCACCGCGCTGGTGCGCGGCAGCCCGCCGGAAATGCAGCGCTATCGCCGCTGCTGAGGATATGAGCATGACCGATCAATTCGACCTGACCGACGAACAGCGGGAGATCCAGGAACTGGCGCGCCGCTTCACCGCGGATCGCATCACGCCGTTCGCCGCCGAATGGGACGAAAAGCACATCTTCCCGCGCGACACGATCAAGGCCGCGGCCGAACTGGGCTTCGCGGCGATCTATGTCAGCGAGGAGAGCGGCGGGATCAACCTCGGCCGGCTGGAGGCGGCGCTGATCATGGAGGCGATGGCATATGGCTGTCCCGCGACCAGCGCGTTCATCTCGATCCACAATATGGCGAGCTGGATGATCGACCGTTACGGCTCGGCCGAGCTGAAGGGGCGCTACCTGCCCGATCTGGTCACGATGGAGCGGATCGCCAGTTATTGCCTGACCGAACCGGGAT
Source organism: Sphingomonas sp. Leaf231 (assembly GCF_001421995.1). Taxonomy (GTDB): domain Bacteria; phylum Pseudomonadota; class Alphaproteobacteria; order Sphingomonadales; family Sphingomonadaceae; genus Sphingomonas. Next base: position 179,933 of record NZ_LMLS01000004.1, on the reverse strand, counting down.
CGGGCTCGGATGCCGCGGCGCTGAAGACGACCGCGCGGCTGGACGGCGACCATTACGTCGTCAACGGCACCAAGCAGTTCATCTCCGGCGCCGGCGAGAACGAGATCTACGTCACGATGGTGCGCACCGGCGTCGACGGGCCGAAGGGCATTTCGTGCCTCGTCATCGAAAAGGATATGCCGGGCGTGTCGTTCGGCGCGAACGAGCGCAAGCTGGGCTGGCACGCGCAACCGACGCGCGCGGTGACGTTCGACAACGTCCGCGTGCCGGTGGCCAATCGCGTCGGGCAAGAGGGCGAGGGCTTCCGCTTCGCCATGGCCGGGCTGGACGGCGGCCGGCTGAACATCGGTGCGTGTTCGCTGGGCGGTGCGCAGCGGTGCCTGGACGAGGCGATCGCCTATACCAAAGATCGCAAGCAGTTCGGCACCGCGGTCGCCGACTTCCAGAACACGCAGTTCATGCTGGCCGACATGGAGACGGAATTGCAGGCCGCCCGCTGTCTGCTGTACGTCGCCGCCGCGAAGGTGACGGCGGGCGCGCCCGACAAGACGCGCTTCGCCGCGATGGCCAAACGGCTGTCGACCGATACCGGGTCGAGCGTGGTCGACCGCGCGCTGCAATTGCATGGCGGCTACGGTTATCTGATGGACTATCCCATCGAGCGGTTCTGGCGCGACCTGCGCGTCCATTCCATCCTGGAGGGAACCAATCAGGTGATGCGGATGATCGTCGGACGCGAGCTGGTGCGGCAATGAGCGAGCTGATCGTCACCGTCGACGGCGGCGTGGGCCGCATCCGGCTGAACCGGCCCAAGGCGCTGCATGCATTGACGACTGCGATGTGCGCGGGGATCATCGACGCACTGGAGGCGTGGCGCGGGGAAGAGGCGGTACGCTGCGTCGTGATCGATCACGCCGAGGGGCGCGGTTTCTGTGCGGGTGGCGACATCCGGATGCTGGCGGACAGCGGGGCGGGCGACGGCGCGGCGGCGCGCGATTTCTTCCGCACCGAATACCGGATGAACCATCGGCTGTTCACCTACGTCAAGGACAGCGTGGCGTTCATCGACGGGGTGACGATGGGGGGCGGCGTCGGCGTGTCGCAACCGTGCCGTTACCGGGTCGCCACCGAAAACACGCGGCTGGCGATGCCGGAGACGGGCATCGGGCTGTTCCCCGACGTCGGTGGCGGCTGGTATCTGTCGCGCCTGCCGGGTCGCATCGGACAGTATCTGGCGTTGACCGGTGCGCGGCTGGACGGAGCCGAGGCGCTCGCGCTGGGGCTGGCGACGCATTATCTGCCGGCCGCCGCGGTCCAGGATGCGAAGGCGCGGATCGTCGCCGATCCGTCCGCGATCGAGGAAGCGCTGGCTTCGCTGGCCGAGGCCGCGCCGGAAGCGAAGCTGCTGGCGCACCGCGATGCGATCGACCGGTTGTTCGCGTCGGACGATCTGGAGCACGTGCTGGACGCGCTCGAAGCGGACGGCGACCACTTCGCGCAGGCGACGCGGGCGACGCTCGCCACCAAGTCGCCGCAAGCGATGAAGGTGTCGCTCAAGCTGCTCAAGGATGCGGCGGGGATGGCGACGTTCGCCGACGAGATGCGGCAGGAATATGCGGTGGCGTGCCGGGTCGTGCAGCGCCCGGACTTCGCCGAGGGCGTCCGCGCGCTGATCGTCGACAAGGACAATGCGCCGCGCTGGGAACCGGCGGGCGTGGAGGGGGTGAGCGATCATATGATCGACCGCATCTTCGCGCCGCTGCCCGAGGACGAGGCGTGGACGCCGCACGATTGAACGCGGACGGGTCGCCGCTGCACGGGCGCGACGGATATTTGGTGCGACGGGAGAAGCGAATGGCCGAGTATGAGACGATCCTGGTCGAGCAGCGCGGCGGTGCGACGTTGATCACGCTGAACCGGCCCGCGGCGCTGAACGCGCTGAACTCTCAGGTGCTGGCCGATCTGCTCGCCGCGCTGGCGGCGTTCGATGCGGATGCGACGCAAGGGTGCGCGGTGTTGACCGGCAGCGCAAAGGCGTTCGCGGCCGGGGCCGACATCAAGGAAATGGCCGGACAGGGCTTTGCCGAAATGTACGGCGGCAATTTCTTCGCCGGCTACGAACGACTGACGCAGACGCGCAAGCCGGTGATCGCCGCCGTCGCGGGCTATGCGCTGGGCGGCGGGTGCGAACTGGCGATGATGTGCGACTTCATCCTCGCCGCCGACACCGCGAGATTCGGGCAGCCGGAGGTGAAGCTGGCGGTGACGCCCGGCATGGGCGGATCGCAGCGGCTGGCGCGCGCCGTCGGCAAGGCCAAGGCGATGGAAATGTGCCTGACGGGGCGGATGATCGACGCTGCGGAGGCGGAGCGCGCCGGGCTGGTCAGCCGTATCGTGCCGGCGGACGAACTGGTCGACGAAGCCGTGAGGACTGCGCAGGCGATCGCCGGCATGGCCCCGTTGGCGGTGTTGGCGAACAAGGAAATGGTCAATGCCGCGTTCGAGACGACGCTGGCGCAGGGCGTGCAATACGAACGGCGGCTGTTCCACGGTCTGTTCGGCACCGCCGACCAGAAGGAAGGTATGGCGGCCTTCGTGGAGAAGCGCCCCGGCCAGTGGACCGGCAAATAGGAGGATGGTGAGATGACGCTGGTGATCCTGATATTGCTGTCGATCGTCGTGGCGGGCGGTGCGGGCGTCCGCTTCACGCGCCTGCACCCGTTGGCGGTCGCAGCCGCGATCGGCCTGATCGGCGCGATCATGGTCGTGGCGATGATGCTGGCGTCGGTGTCGGCGTCGTTCGAGCCGGTGGCGATCACGTTCGCCGGCACGTTCGTGGGGGTCGCGGCGCTGGCGCTGGTCGGCGCGCTGATCGGTGCGGCGTTGCGACCGCGGCGGCCGATCGGGGTCGCATGATGGCGCGGGTCGGCTTCATCGGACTGGGCAACATGGGCGGCGGGATGGCCGCCAATCTGGCGAAGAAGGGACATGACGTCCGCGCCTTCGACCTGTCGGCGGCGGCGCTCGACGCGGCGCGGGCGGCGGGGTGCCTGCCGGTCGGATCGGCCCGCGAGGCGGCGGACGGTGCGGAGGCGGTGATCACGATGCTGCCCGCCGGTACGCACGTCGCGCAGGTCTACGCTGACAGTCTGGGCGAGACCGCGGTCGACACGGTACTGATCGACTGTTCGACGATCGATCTGGCGACGGCGCGGCGGATCGCCGCCGAGGCGGCGGCGCGCGGGATCGCCGCAGTCGACGCGCCGGTGTCGGGCGGAATCGCGGCGGCGCAGGCGGGCACGCTGACCTTCATGGTCGGCGGCACCGTGCAGGGCTTCGATCGCGCGCGTCCGTTTCTGGACGACATGGGCAAGGCGGTGATCCACGCCGGGGAAAGCGGCGCGGGACAGGTCGCCAAGATGTGCAACAACCTGATCCTTGGCGCGACGATGGCCGCGACGTGCGAGGCCTTTGCGCTGGCGGAGCGGCTGGGGCTGGATGCGCAGACCTTCTACGACATCTCGAGCAAGGCGACCGGGCAGAGCTGGTCCATGACCAGTTACTGCCCGGTGCCGGGCGTGGGACCGGAGTCGCCGGCCGACCGGAATTACGGCGGCGGGTTCGCGGGGGCGTTGATGCTAAAGGATCTCGAACTGGCGATGGCGGCGGCCGGCGGTGCGGATGCGCAGGTGCCGATGGGTGCGCGCGCGCGCGATCTGTACCGCGAGTTCGTCGATGCGGGGCAGGGCGGACTCGATTTCTCCGGCATCATCCGAATGTTGTCCGCGCCGCGCGGTTAAAGGCAGGTCGCACCTTCGCGAGGAGCCTCGCGCCGCCACGACCATCGTTTCCGGTGGGGCGTGCCGGCTTGCTTCACATCGCTCGCGATGGCGGGGCGGGTTGGTCAGTGAGGGCTGCCGTTCGCGGGCACGCCGCTACGAATCGCTTTGCGCGGGTGACGGACGAGCGGCATCGTCGCGAGCTGCCACGACCCCGCGCATTGCTGCTGGATCTGCGCCATGGGCGGCTTAGCATCGCTCGCGGTGGCGCGGAGGGATGGTCAGCGGGAGCGTCGCTTGCAGGCAAGACGCCACGGATAGCTTCGCGTGCGTGGCGCAGGAGCCGTCGCGAGGATTTTGCGACGACAATAATCGCTGCTTGCATCTGCCGACATGAATTCGCCCGCTAGCCCGCTACGCCCGCTGACGGAGCGGATTGGTCGAAGGTCTGGATGTGTGGCACGACGTTGCGGACCACTCATCCGGGGGGTGGCGGTCGCCATGGTGGACGTTGCGGGTGGCGCGTGCCACCGCGGCGAGATGCCATCCGCCGTTGCCGCCGTAGCCGTCACGATCCTGGCCTTCGTCGCTGGCCTGACGATGCCGGACGTAGACCTGCACCTTTGGCTGGGACATCGCAGCGCGGTGACGCACAGCGTTGCGCCGGCATGCGTGTTGCTGTCGTGGCGGCGCTGGTATCCGGCGGCGTGCGGCATGGCGGGAGGGATCGGCCTGCATCTGGCGGCGGATAGCTTCCCCAATCGGATGATCGGTTATGCCACGGTCAAGCTGCCGTTCGCCGGGGCGCTGTCGGCGGGAGCATCCTATGCATGGCTGGCCATCAACGCGGTCGCCGCACTGGCGCTCGCCGCATGGCTGGCGCGACGCCTGCACGCGCCGATGGTGGCGATGTTGCTGGCGCTGGCAGCGACGGTGGCCGGCGCGCGGTATCTGTGGCGCACCGATGGCGGCTGGCCGGTACTGGCGATCGTGGCGGCGGGCGCGTGGCTGATGTGGCGACGACGCCGCGTGGGGTGAGGACGGGCTGGATCGACATTCAGCGCTTCACGGAAGCCGGACTGCTCGCCGATCAAGACCACCAGCCGTCATTGCGAGCGTAGCGAAGCAATCCAGTGTTCTGCGCGTCGCTCCGGCTGGCTTCGCTACGCTCGCGACGACGGCGATGGCAGCGTGCTCGGCTGGATGCCGGTCGGCCCAGTCCGGGCCGCAGCACGAGCGCGGGCGCGCGCTGCGAGGTCGAACGATCCGGTGACGACGGCTCGGTGCGCGATCGTCGCCCGCCCCGTCGTCGCCATTCCGCCGTCACCGGATCGTTCGCGCCGCCGTCACTCCGCCGCTTCGAGCGTCGCCGTGTCGTCGAGCGGGTAGGGGAGGCGTGACAGCATCTCGCGCGGGATTATCTGCCAGAACGCGCCGATCGTGCGGTTCCAGTCATCCAGCAGACCGCGCGACCAGCGGCTGTCGGTGACGGTGGCATGTTCCGCGATCAGCCCGCGCAACACTTCTTCCCAATGCGCGGCGGCGACGCGTTGCCACACGATATTCTCGGGGTTGGCGCGGCGGGCGAAGCTGCCGGCAGGATCGTACACGAACGCCATGCCGCCGGTCATGCCTGCACCGAAGTTCGCGCCGACCTCGCCCAGCACCACCGCGGTGCCGCCGGTCATGTATTCGCAGCCGTTCGCGCCGCAGCCCTCGACCACCACGGTCGCACCCGAATTGCGCACCGCGAACCGCTCGCCCGCCTGGCCGGCGGCGAACAGCTTGCCGCTGGTCGCACCGTAGAGGACGGTGTTGCCGAGGATGGTGTTGTCCTGGCTGCGCAGCGGTGAGGACACCGCCGGGCGCACGATGATCTTGCCGCCCGACAACCCCTTGCCGACATAATCGTTGGCATCGCCGAACACCTCCAGCGTGATGCCGCGGCACAGGAACGCGCCGAGCGACTGGCCCGCCGAGCCGCGCAGGCGGATCGTGACGTGGTTCTCGGCCAGCTTCGACATGCCGAACGTGCGCGTGATCTCGCTCGACAGGCGCGTACCGACCGCGCGGTGCGTGTTGCGGACCGAATAGGTCAGCTGCATCTTTTCCCCGCGCGAGAACACCGCGGCAGCATCCTTGATGATCTGCGCGTCGAGGCTGTCGGGTACGTCGTTGCGGAAGGTGGACAGGCTGAATCGGCGCTCGGCATCGGTCGCGTCGACCTTGGCCAGGATCGGATTCAGGTCGAGATCGTCGAGATGCTCGGCACCGCGGCTGACCTGCCGCAGAAATTCGGTGCGGCCGATCACCTCGTCGAGGGAGCGGACGCCGAGCCGTGCGAGGATGTCGCGCACTTCCTCCGCGATGAAGGTCATCAGGTTGATGACCTTTTCGGGGGTGCCGACGAACTTGCCGCGCAGCGCCTCGTCCTGCGTGCAGATGCCGACCGGGCAGGTGTTGCTGTGGCATTGGCGGACCATGATGCAGCCCATCGCGACGAGGCTGAGCGTGCCGATGCCATATTCCTCGGCCCCAAGGATCGCGGCGATCACGATGTCGCGCCCGGTCTTCAGCCCGCCGTCCGCGCGCAGCTTGATGCGCCCGCGCAAGCCGTTGAGCGTCAGGACCTGATTGACCTCCGACAGGCCCATCTCCCACGGCGTGCCGGCATATTTGATGCTGGTCTGCGGGGAGGCGCCGGTGCCGCCGACATGGCCGGAGACGAGGATGACGTCGGCATGCGCCTTCGCCACGCCCGCCGCGACGGTGCCGATCCCTGCCGACGACACCAGCTTGACGCAGACGCGCGCGCGCGGATTGATCTGCTTCAGGTCGTAGATCAGCTGCGCCAGATCTTCGATCGAATAGATGTCGTGGTGCGGCGGCGGCGAGATCAGCGTGACGCCGGGGGTCGCGTGTCGCAGCTTGGCGATGAACTCGGTCACCTTGAAGCCGGGCAACTGCCCGCCCTCACCGGGCTTCGCACCCTGCGCCACCTTGATCTCGATTTCGTCGCAGGCGTTGAGATATTCGGCGGTGACGCCGAACCGTCCGCTCGCGATCTGCTTGATGACCGAATTGGCGTTGTCGCCGTTTTCGTAGGGCGTGTAACGGACCTTGTCCTCGCCGCCTTCGCCCGACACCGCCTTCGCGCCGATCCGGTTCATCGCGATCGCCAGCGTTTCGTGCGCTTCGGGCGACAGCGCGCCGAGCGACATGCCGGGGGTGACGAAGCGCTTGCGGATCTCGGTGATCGCCTCGACCTGATCGACCGCGACGCCTTCGTTGGGGAAGTTGAATTGCAGCAGATCGCGCAGGTAGATCGGCGGCAGATCGGCGACGCCGCGCGAGAATTGCAGGTAACTCGAATAGCTGTCGGTGCTGACCGCCGTCTGCAACAGGTGCATCAGCTGCGCGGAATAGGCGTGCGCCTCCCCGGTATGGCGCTGGCGATAGAAGCCGCCGATCGGCAACGTGGCGACCGCCTGATCATAAGCGGCTTCGTGGCGTTCGGTGGCGTTGACGTGCAGCGAGGCATAACCCTCGCCGCTGATCTTCGCCGGCATGCCGGGGAACAGATCGTTCACCAAGGCACGGCTGAGTCCGACCGCCTCGAAATTATAGCCGCCGCGATAGGACGAGATCACCGCGATGCCCATCTTGCTGAGGATCTTGAGCAAGCCTTCTTCGATCGCCTTCTTGTGGCGTGCGGTGCATTCCTCCATCGACAGCTTGCCGAACAGGCCGCGTGCGTGACGGTCGGCGATCGCCGCCTCGGCCAGATAGGCATTCACGGTCGTGGCACCCACGCCGATCAGCACCGCATAATAATGCGTGTCGAGGCATTCCGCGGCGCGCACGTTGATCGACGCATAGGAACGCAGGCCGCGGCGAACCAGATGCGTGTGCACCGCCGCCGCCGCGAGCACGCCGGGGATCGCGACCCGGTCCTCGTCGATGCGCTCGTCGGTCAGGAACAGCTCGCTCTTGCCCTCGCGTACCGCCTGCTCGGCCTGGTTACGGATTCGCTGGATCGCGGCACGCAGCCGCTCCGCGCCGCCGCCCGCCTCGAACGTGCAGTCGATATCGGCGGCGGCATTGCCGAAATAGCCCTTCAGCCGCGCCCAGTCGGTGGAGGTCAGCACCGGCGATTCGAGCACCAGCACCCGCTCACGCCGATCCTCGGTATCGAGGATGTTGGCGAGATTGCCGAAGCGCGTCTTGAGCGACATGACGTAGCGTTCGCGCAGCGGGTCGATCGGCGGATTGGTGACCTGCGCGAAGTTCTGGCGGAAGAACTGGCTGATGAGGCGCGGCTTGTCGGAGATGACCGCCAGCGGCGTGTCGTCACCCATCGAGCCGATCGCTTCCTTGCCCGTCTCGACCATCGGCGACAGGATCAGCTCCATGTCCTCGATCGTCTGGCCCGCCGCGACCTGACGCCGCGCCAGATCGGGGCGGGCGTAACGGGTCAGCGTGCCGGCGGGGGCAGGGGGCAGGTCGTCCATCGTCGAGAATTCGCCGATCATCGCGGCGTAGTCGGCCTCGGCGGCGATCCGGTCCTTCACCTCGCGGTCGAGCAGCACCCGGCCTTCGTGCAGGTCGACGGCGATCATCTGCCCCGGTCCCAGCCGGCCCTTGGCGAGGACGGTGCTCTCCGGCACGACGACCATGCCGGCTTCCGATCCGACGATCAGCAACCCGTCGGCGGTCTGCGTATAACGCAACGGACGCAGCGCGTTACGGTCGACGCCGCCGACCACCCAGCGCCCGTCGGTCATCGCAAGCGCGGCGGGGCCGTCCCACGGCTCCATGACGCTGGCGAGATACTGGTACATGGCGGCATGCGTTGCCGGCATGTCGTCCGCGGCGGCCTCCGGCACCAGCATCAGCTTCGCGGTCGGCGCGTCGCGGCCCGAGCGGCAGATCGCCTCGAACGTCGCGTCGAGCGCGGCGGTGTCCGATGCACCGGCGGGGATCACCGGCTTGATATCCTCCGAATGTTCGCCGAACGCGATCGAGGCCATGCGGATCTCGTGGCTGAGCATCCAGTTCTTGTTGCCGCGGATCGTGTTGATCTCGCCGTTGTGCGCCAGGCACCGGAACGGCTGCGCCAGCCACCATTGCGGAAAGGTGTTGGTCGAATAACGTTGATGGAAGATCGCGACGCGGCTTTCGAAACGCTGGTCGGTCAGGTCGGGGTAGAACACCGACAGGCTCTCGGCCAGGAACAGCCCCTTGTAGATGATCGAGCGGCAGCTGAGCGAGCAGACGTAGAAGCCCTGGATCTGTGCGGCGATCACGCGCTTTTCGATGCGGCGGCGGACGAGGTAGAGGTTCTTCTCGAACTCCTCGACCGATACGTCGTCGGGCAACGGGCCGGCGATCATGATCTGCTCGATCTCGGGCCGGGTCGACTGCGCCTTCATGCCGATCACCGAGACGTCGACCGGCACCTGCCGCCAGCCGTAGATGGTGTAGCCGGCGCCGATCACCTCTGATTCGACGATCGTGCGGCAGGTTTCCTGCGCCGACAGATCGGTGCGCGGCAGGAACATCATGCCGACCGCGAGCCGGTTCGGCATCGCCTTGTGCCCGCTGGCCGCGATGCAATCGTCGAAGAAGCGCACTGGCAAATCGACGTGGATGCCCGCGCCGTCGCCGGTCTTGCCATCGGCGTCGACCGCGCCGCGATGCCACACCGCCTTCAGCGCATCGACCGCCGACTGTACGACGCGCCGCGACGGCTTGCCGTCGGTGGCGGCGACCAGGCCGACGCCGCACGCATCGCCCTCCATGTCGGGGCGGTACATGCCGTGTTCGGCGAGATACTGACGGCGGGCGTCGAGGGAGTCGGTCATGAAATCAGCCCTTCGGTTCGAAGCAGCGAAATGGTCTGGCGGGTGCCGGCGATGAGATCGATGAATTCGCGCCAGGCCAGATTGGCGCGGGCAGCCTGTTCTACGGGTCGGGTCGGATCATCGTGGGCGAGCACGTTGCGGGTGGCGGCCAGCTCGATCCAGCGTTCTGCCGATGCGATGCCGCCCAGCGCCTCTACCCGGCGAAACTGGTTCTGTGCGGAAAGACCGGCGATCGTCTTCCCCGACAGGAACAGCAGCCCGCGAAACAGCTTTCGCGACGTCAGATCGTAGAGCCGGTCGAACATGCGCAACAAGGCATGAGGCCGCTCGCGTTCCTCGTCCCGCCAACGGACAATCGCGTCACCCGTCGTCGGCAGCGCCCGGTCCATGCTGCCGCGCAGGCGCTCGACATGGTCGGCGAGTTGCTGCGCGGCGACAACGGCCTCCCCGGTAGCGGCAAGCACATCGTCGCGTGTCATAGCACGACGCCTTCGCGACATGCGGCGCGATCGATCCATCGCGGTTCGGCTCCACGCGCGGCGACGACCACATCCACCTGTTCCTCGTCCAGCGATCGCCACAGCAGCGCGCGGAAACGGACCTGGTGTTCAAGATCCGCGGATGCCGGATCGGCCTCGATGTGAAGGTCGATGTCGCCGCCGCGTCTGGTGTCGTCAAGACGACTGCCGAACAGCCGCACGATCGCGCTGGCGCCGAACGCCTCCCGGGTCGCCGACCTGATCGCGTCGATATACCGGGGCGACAACCTCACGCTGCCTGCCTTTCCGCCCTGGCCTTCGCCTTCAGATGCGCGTGCATCGTCGCCGCCACGTCGCGGCCGTCACGGATCGCCCAGACGACCAGCGATGCACCGCGCACGATATCGCCGGCCGCGAATACGCCGTCGAGCGAGGTCATCAACGTCTTGCTGTCGACCAATACCGTCCCCCAGCGCGTGACGCCCAGTTCCGGCGCGCCCCACAGCTTGGGCAGTTCCTCGGCGTCGAAGCCGAGCGCCTTGATAACCAGATCGGCCGGCATGTCCTCCGCGGCGCCGGGATCGACCTCCGGCGCACGGCGGCCGCTGGCGTCGGGCGCGCCCAGCCGCATGCGGTTGGCGCGAACGGCGTTCACCGCGCCGTCTGCGCCCTCGAAGCTGGCGGGAGCGGAAAGCCAGACGAACTCGACGCCTTCCTCCTCGGCATTGGCGACTTCGCGCTGTGATCCCGGCATGTTGGTGCGATCGCGCCGGTAAAGACACTTCACGCTGGTCGCGCCCTGCCGGATCGCGGTGCGCACGCAATCCATCGCGGTGTCGCCGCCGCCGATCACGACGACGTTCTTGCCGGCGGCGTTCAGCCGGCCATCCTCGAATGCGGGCACCGCATCGCCGAAGCTCTTGCGGTTCGACGCGGTGAGATAGTCGAGCGCCGGGACCACGCCGTTCAGGTTGTTGCCGCCGACGTCGATCGCCCGCGCCTTGTACACGCCGGTCGCGATCAGCAGCGCATCGTGGCGCGTGCGCAGATCGTCGAGCGTGGCGTCGCGGCCGACCTCGAACCCTTCGTGGAAGACGATCCCCCCGGCCTTTAGCCGTTCGACCCGGCGCATCACGACCGGCTTTTCCAGCTTGAAACCGGGAATGCCATAGGTCAGCAGGCCGCCGGCGCGATCGTGGCGGTCGTATACGTGGACCTCATAGCCATGGCCGCGCAGATATTCGGCGGCGCTCAACCCGGCGGGGCCGGCACCTATCACGCCAACGGACTGGCCGCGCGCCGGACCCGGCACCAGCGGCTCGACCCAGCCTTCTTCCCACGCCTTGTCCGTGATGAACTTCTCGACCGAGCCGATCGTCACCGCGCCGTGGCCGGTGAATTCGATGACGCAATTGCCCTCGCACAGCCGGTCCTGCGGGCAGATGCGACCGCAGATCTCGGGCATGGTCGAGGTGGCGTTCGACAGTTCGTACGCCTCGCGCAGCCGGCCCTCGGCGGTCAGGCGCAGCCAATCGGGAATGTGATTGTGCAGGGGGCAATGCACCGAGCAATATGGCACGCCGCATTGCGAGCAGCGCCCGGCCTGATCCTCTGCCGCCGGGGGCGCGTAGCGCTCGGCGATCTCGCGAAAGTCCTCCGCCCGATCGTCCGCGGCGCGCTTCGCCGGATAGGATTGTGGGCGTTCAACGAACTTGAGCATGTCGGCCATCGGTGTCCTCCGATGGCCGACGTCTCATATAGATCAGCCGGTGTCACGCGCTTTTCGGCGGTTAGTGCAGCAGTGCTGACCTAAAAATCTACCGTTTGGTGGCTCAGATGCAATTGGCTCGCATCTGCGCCGCAATAATAGGTCCGATGTGAGATCTACCTCAATGCCAGCGCGGCCAGTGCGACGACGCCGATGATGATTCTATACCATGCGAACGGCGCGAACCCGTGCTTCGTCACGATCGCCATGAACCAGCGGATCACCACCATCGCGACCACGAACGACACGAAAAAGCCGATCGCGATCGCGGACAGATGCGCGTCGCCCAGATCGTTGCGGCTCTTCCACAACGCCAGCGTCGTCGCGCCCATCATCGTGGGGATGGCAAGGAAGAAGCTGAACTCGGCGGCAGTCTCCTGATCCACACCCATCGCGCGCGCGCCCATGATCGTCGCGCCGGATCGGCTGACTCCCGGAATCATCGACAGGCATTGCACGACACCGATCTTCAGCGCGGTCTTCCACGACATCGTTTCTACCGAACTCCGCTCGGCGACCGGGGCGACGCGTTCGATGAACAGGATCGCGACCCCGCCGACGATCAGCGCCACTGCGACCACGAAGGGGCCGGTGCCGGGTGCCTCCAGCAGCGCGCGGATCGCGGAATAGGCGATGGCGCCAACCACTGCGGAGGGCAGGAAGCCGAGCAGGACATTGCGCGTGAAGCTGATCGCGTCGGGCCGCCGCTGCAACAATCCGAGTCCGACGTTCAGGAATCGACGCCAGAACAGCACGATGACCGCCAGGATCGCGCCCAGCTGAATCACGATGTCGAACGTGGCGTCGCCTTCGGACATGCCGAGCAATGCGCCCGCCAGGACGAGATGGCCGGTCGAGGAGACGGGCAGGAATTCGGTGACCCCCTCGACGATGCCGAGGAGGATGATGGTCAAAAGGTCGTTCACGCGCGTTCCCCGCTAATGGGTGGCGGCGGCAGGGTTCAGCCTGCCGCGCGGCCGATCTTGCCGAAGCGTCCGGCCTTGCGATAGCGCACCAGCCATTCCGGTGCGACCGCGTCGAGCGGCGTGGCGCCGACGTTCAACGCCGCCAGCCCCTCCGCACCGTTACCGACGACCGAATCGTGGCCGAGCAGCTTCCATTGGTCAGCGGTGATCGGCGTGCCCGGCAGTGACGCGAGCATGCCGCCAATCGCGTCAGGCAGGGGGATGAAGCGCGGCGTACGGCCGGTATGATGCGCGATCCGTTGCTGCACCCCCAGCATCGTCAGCACCTCCGGCCCGCCCAGTTCGAAGGTCCGCCCGCCGAACGTCTCCGGATCGTCGAGCGCGGTGACGGCCGCGCGCGCGACGTCGCCGACGAATACCGGCTGGAAGCGTGCGCCTGCCCGCAGCACCGGTACGACCGGCAACGCCGCGATCATCGCCGCGAAGCGATTGACGAACTGGTCCTCGCGCCCGAACACCGTCGACGGGCGCAGGATCGTCGCGCGCGGGTGGGCGGCGCGCACCGCATCCTCGCCCATACCCTTACTGCGCGCGTAGGCCGAGTCGCCGTTCGCGTCCGCGCCGATCGCGGAAACATGCACCAGAGCCGCCCCACCCCGCGCTGCCGCCTCGGCGACATGTCGCGCGCCATCGACGTGGATACGCTGCATATTGCCGCCGAACGTGCCGACCAGGTTCACGACGGCATCCGCGCCGTGCACCGCATTGGCGATCGTATCCGGACGGGTGACGTCCACCGCGACGAACTGGGTCTGTCCCAGCCCGCCGAGCGGCCTCAGGAAATATGCCTGCCGCGGATCGCGCTGGGCGACCCGCACGCGTGCGCCCGCCGACAGCAGCGCCTGCGCGATATAGCGACCCAGGAAGCCCCCGCCGCCGATCAGCGTCACCAGCTTGTTGTCCATGCCGTCCTTTATCCCGAAAGCCTTGAGATGCCGTACGTGCCTTGCCCGCCGCGTGGCCCATTGACAAGGTTTAGCCCCCAAACGTGCCGCACCGCAAAAAAGTGTCGGGAAAGCGAACAGGCGTGTTGACAGCCCCGGCGTCGCCCCATAGAGGCACCGGCCTACCCCGTGCCCAGATGGCGGAATTGGTAGACGCACCAGCTTCAGGTGCTGGCGATCGCAAGGTCGTGGAGGTTCGAGTCCTCTTCTGGGCACCATTTTGCACTAGGGGTTGAAAACCCTAGGAATTAGCGGAAATCCAAGGCTTTTGACGAGCGTCTAGTACAAACGTACGAGACCCGAGCCTATGTGTTCCTACCTCCATCGTGCGCCCAACGGGGTCTATTATTTCCGCATGGGGATACCTGCGGACCTGCGCCCCTTCATGGCGGGCAAGCGCGAGATTAAGCGGTCTCTAGGTCTAAAGGACCGGGAAGCGGCCAAGGCCCTCATCCCCGATATGACCAAAACGGCCCATGCACTGCTCAAGCAAGCTGAGCGGGATAAGTCCGCTGCCAAGCCTGCGCCTGCCATTCGCCGTAAGTCTGCTGGCCAGATCGAGCGGGAGCGGAGGCAGTGGGAATATGACCAGCTACAGGCCGAGCTAGTGGCCGATGCCAGCTTCGCCGCTGACATGGAAGCTGAGAAGCTGGCCCCGATTATGGATGCGCTTGCGGCAGGGAGCGAGCCTGACGCTGCACCGGCTGAGATAGCAAGGGCTGCACGGCTTCAAATTCTAGCCGAGCGGGAGAATGCCGAGCTTGATCGTAACGCACTGCTCGCGAGCGTGGTGGAGCGGTATGGCAAGAATGCCCGAGCGTCAGCGATCCAAAATCAAGCCGTCGAGTACAGCCCTGATGCCGACACCGGAGAGGGCAAGGGCATCTACCTAGATACAGATATCCTCGATGGGTGGGCTGCTGAGCGTAAGCCGTCGCCGCGTGGTAAGGACGCCTACTGGCGAGACGCCAAGCTGTTCAATTCCATGATGGGCCGTAAGTCCGTCGAGCTTATCACCAAGGCCGACGTGATGGCTTACAAGCGCAAGCTGATCGCTGATCCTGCCCGGTCACAGGTCAATGTGCGGGATCGGCTGGCGTACTTGCGGACCTTGCTGGAATGGGCTGCGCAAGAGGACATAATCCCCGTCAATGTCGCCCGCGACGTTAAGATGGCTGTCAATGAGCGGGGGGAGAAGCGGAAAGACTTCTCTACCGATGACCTCAATGCCCTGTTCGCTGGCCCGGTTCATGCCGAGGGCGAACGGCCTAAGGGCGGATATGGTGAGGCGGTCTATTGGCTGCCCCTGATTGCCCTGTTCATGGGTGCTCGCCGGGAAGAGATCGGTCAGCTTCGGGTGCAAGACGTGAAGCTAGAAGCCTACATAGACGATGACGAGAAGCGGCAAGAGGTATGGTGTATCGACATTACAGATACGCCTGACAATGCCGCCTTGCCTAATCAGATCAAGAACGAGGCAAGCAATAGGCTTGTGCCGCTGCATCCCAAGCTGATCGAGCTAGGTTTTGTCGATTACGTCAGGAAGCTGCCAGATCAAGCGGGAAGGGTGTTCCCCGGCTTGAAGGCTGTAGGCATTGGCAAGAAACTAACCGATAAGATTGGCCAGTGGTTCAGTCGCTATAAGCAAGAGGTCGGAATTGAGGATAGGGCCAAGGTCTTTCACTCATTCCGCCATACATGGAAAACCCATGCCGTAGATGCCGGTATCTCTGAGCGGGTATGCCGACAATTCCAAGGGCATGAAGGCAAAGACGCTGCCGACAAGTACGGAACGGCGCCAAGTATGCGAGTTATGGTAGCGGCTATTGCATCTTACCGGGTGCCGGGTCTTGTCATTGCCGATCCGAACCAGTAGAGGTTTCAGGAACATAGCCAACGGCTGTCCTGTTTTAAGCGCCTTCGGGTGACGGTGATGCCTTCGGGTTGATCTAAGAGTGCCGACTTACTCGGCAAGGGATAGCCGGACGGATGCCGGCCCTCTGGGTTGAGACAGCGGTGACGCCTTCGGGCAGGCCGTGACGAGGACCGGATAGGACCGGAGTTCGTCCAGCGATACACGGTTGAGGGCTTCCCTCGCCGCCTGTTCCGTCGCCTCGACAGCAAAACCGAACATACAGATACCCGTGTGGCCCCAGCGAAGCCCGTCAGGACTCATGTGGAAGCGTTCGGGTATCTGTAGGCCGGAGCAGTGGAAAGCCGCTAAGCGACTCTCCTAGAGCAAATTAGACGGGGTGCCGATCAGCCGTCGCAAGCGTCGCAGAGGGCAAACTCTTCCGTGCTGGCGTAGGGCAATGAGTGGCCGCAATGCTCGCATACCGATACAAGGCTTGCGCCCTCGTCGTCGCCATCGTCAGCCTCACGGTCGGCCAACTCAGCGGCTAACCCTTCCGGGCTGTAATCGTCTGGATCAAGGCCCGCTCTCTTAGCGGTAAGCCAGTGTTGTCTCTCAGCATCGGTAAACGACATAGCTATCTCCTGCTGAGAGAAGCGTGCCGATCAAACCGTTAAGACTCGGTAGCTTTAGGCCTCATAGCCAAGCGGGACGCCAGCCTCTCGACGCGCCTGTTCCCCGGTCGGTGCGATGCGGACGCCGGTCGCCGACTGCATATAGGTCAGATCACCAACGGGGGTGCCATGCGAGCGGCGGGCAGCCTCCCCGGTCTGAGCGACCCGGATGCCCGTGGCGTCCTGCCCGCCCCGGTAGGGATCATAGCCGGTCATGCTCTGCCCTGCCTGTGGCCCGCTGGGGGCCTGTGCAACGAGGGTATAGCCGGTCGGACCCATGACCCACTGCGGACCCGTTGCCGGTGCCTGAGCGGGCGCTGCGGGGGCCTGTGCGGCGGGGCTGGCAAGGCCATTGAAGGCGAACGAGCTATTGGCGGTCTGCCCCGGCGCGAGCGTGGAGGCATCGGGTACGTCAGGCGTTTCGGCGAAGGCTTCGCTGCTGGTGCCAAGGGCATCGTCAATGGTCCAGTTGGCTGCATCGGCTTCGGTCACTTCGCCCTTGCTGATTGCCAGCGCCTTGGCATCCTCAAGGATCATGGGAGCGAGGTTATCAAGGTGGCTGTTATCGCCGCTGTCATTGTAGGCGGTGAGCGCCTTGTCATACAGCGCTACCGTAGCATCGTCGCTATGATGGATAAGATCGACAGCGGTATGCAACGTATTCCCCATAGCAGGGACGCGGGCAATGAAGCCGTCGATAGCAGTCTTATAAGCGATGTTGGCGGGGAAGCCCTTGGCCAATTCTGCCTGAGCCTGCTTCTGGACAGTGCGGGGATTGTGCCCGTGCAATGCAATCATCGAAAGAGCCGCCTTGACCTTGATGGCTTGGCGGGGAGTTAGTGCGGTCATGTGGGTTCCTTGAACATATCGAGAATGTGGGGCTTTGCCGGCTTGGCAGCGGGGACCGGATCAACATCGCCTATGGTCGAGACAGGCGGGATGATCCCCTTGCGGATGGCGGCGGCGAGGTATTGGAAGGCAAACTTGTAATCTTTCGCCCCAAGGTGTGGACGGCCAGCATCCTCCCAGAGAGCGTGAATGTCAGATGCCATGCGCCGCGCTATCTGTTGAGCATCATCGGGCAGGTCGTAGAGTGCGGGCTGTGCAGGTATGCCGGATAGATTCGGCCATCCGCCCTCATGCTCTATAGCCTTTCGCGTAAGCAGCACGGAAAGGTTGGCAGCTTCAACGGGAATGAAGGCGGTAGTTAAAGCTTTGTCGCCATCCTTCATCAGCCATACCGTTACGCCGGACCATTCAAGATGCGCTTTAGCAGCTTCGCCATACGGCCCGGCCCTTTGCATCAGATCGTCTAATGTCTCGGGGAATACTCGCCAGCCCGCTGGCCTGTGATCCTTTGGGAATGAGCGGGGAGGCTTCGGTGCCTCTCCCGTTCCCCAATCATGCAGATCAGCCATTATGCCTTGGCAAGTTTGGCGGCGGCGGCGGCGCAGGCCTGAAAGAACGCTGCCAGCGTAGCAGTCTGTGGAGTGGCCTTGCCCTTATTAGCGCGCACGGCATCCTCTACGATATTGATACTCTTGGCTGCTCGCCGCCGTAGCTTGATGCCGCCAGCGACAATGCCGGGATAGGGGAGGGTGGTGACTAGCAAATCATTGATCCTTAGGCTGCGAGTGCGCCCCAATTGCTTTTGACGAAGCCTCGGGCTTTGCTCTGTAGGTAAATGGACATGGCCTCATGCGGCTTGCCGGGAGCTAGCTCCATGATGATGCCGGGGATTGCCTCCGGCTTTTTGGAGACGAGGTAATCGTAAACATCGTCGGGCAGGACCGAGAAGCCATTGCATTCATGCTGCTTCGGAACGCTGTCCTTAAGAACCATATCCCACGTCTTCGCCTTGTAGCGGATAATGAAGCCAGTGTTCATGAGGTTCTGACCCGCTACCGGGATTGATACTGAGATGTCTGAGAACCGGCTAAGCCGTTCCTCCCGCTCCCGGTCAGCCTGATCGGCCAATGCGGTAGCGAAGCGATCCTTTGCGGACTGTAGCGCCTTATCGATCTCGTTAGCCTTATCCATGGCGGGTTTGCCAAGTACATCAACCATCGCATTGACGCGGAGTAGATCAGCGCTAAGCGTCTCAATTTCATTGGCGATATCGGCAAGGTTGTCGGTAATGGACATGGTAATTCCTTTAGGTAAGTTGGATTATCGGCGAGGAGCAAAGGCACCGATGCCTCGCTTTTCATGCTGGTAGCTGTGGATGGTGCCGCTATCTGCATCGGCAGCGGCCATCAGTTTGGCAATCGACGGGCGACCAGCCGGCTTAGTCTTAGCGTATTCAGGAAGCGGGATGCCGAGCACATCAAGGCACAGGCGAAAGCCGCCTCGGACACGGCTGTCTACATTGCCAACGTGAGTAGCAATGCGGGGATCATCGAGACGGCTAACATCAACAGGAACAGGGTTCATGGTGTATCCTCGGTATTGATGGAGTAATATTGTCAAAAGTTACAGAAAGATGCCCCGCTTGCATGTGAGCAAACGGAAGCGGCAAAGTTACAATTATGGAAGGGGTCGCCTGCTAGGGACCAACTAGGGCAATGCTATCACTAGCAGGCTGGCGATTGCTCAGGGCCGTTGGGCTTCAATGGTTTAATGAGCAATGCGTATGTGGAGGATCATTCCTCAGATAGGCTCAGGTAGATGCATAGCGTAGGCCCAAACAGGAAAGGGATTAGCTATCTGAGCCTATCAGAAGAATGGGTCGTGTATGACAATCGAAGGGTGAAGCCATAGAGTAGGATGCACATACTAGTATGATCCTAGTGGATGAGTTATTAGCTGCATCCGCCGTCGTCCCTCTCCGGTTCTCCATGAGTATCCATGGGTTTACCCGGTCTATCCCTACAGATAGATAATGGGACTGGACTGATGCAAGGTTCGCATGATCCTGAGCGGATTGAGAATTAGCTTGCAGAGCCGCCGTCGTCGATACCCGCGCCATAACGGCACGCCTCTATGGTATCTTACAGTTAGCGCACTGTCGGGCGTGCTCCCGGCCTAACCGGGAACTGGCTGTGTCATTGCCTAATGGTACTAAATTGTCCGGCCATTAACCGGCGGAGCTTGCTTCCCATAGCCATACGGTCCCGAAATGCCCGACCGGATTATGCCGGAACATGGCCAGCCTCTCACGGCCCCGTAGGGCGTCGTCACGGCTCCCCGGCTAGGTCGGCACCCTCGGCCTCCCGGATCGACTCCCACGGCCTCCGCTGGTCAATCTGGCGGGGTTCAAGCTGCCCGCTTCTCAACCCGTTGAATGGCAGCGCGTGACACCCCGTACTCGGCGGCGAGAACGCCAAGGGATACGCCCTCGCTACGGCGCTGGCGGATCGTGGCTTGCTGATCGACGGTGAGGGCCGATGGCCTTCCCAGCGCCTTGCCCTCAGCCTTGGCACGGGTCAGTCCGGCTTGCGTCCGCTCGACCAGCAAATCCCGCTCAAACTCAGCGACGGCAGCGATAACGCCCATCGTCATCTTGCCAGCCGGGCTAGTGAGGTCGACGCCACCAAGGGCTAGGCAATGAACCTTCACACCTTCCTTGGCGAGGCTATCGACCGTGCTGCGAACGTCCATGGCGTTGCGGCCTAGCCGGTCTAGCTTGGTAACAATGAGGATATCCCCAGCTTCGAGCCGATCAACGAGCTTGGCGAAGCCCTTGCGCTCCATGGCGGCAACGGAACCCGATACCGTCTCAGCTATGATACGCTTGCCATCCACCTTGAAGCCTGCGGCCTCAATCTCCCGCACCTGATTGTCTGTGGTCTGATCGGCAGTGCTGACGCGGCAGTAGGCGAAGGTGCGAGCCATAGCGGCCTCCTGTATCGATAAGGTGGCTCGCTATGTGGATCGTATCGATATCCCTGTCAAGCTAGGTTTCGATACAATCATCCAAGCTGTATCGGAACCGGTCGATTTAGATGCAGCTATGCCAGCCGCAGGCAACTTCGTGACGCTTAACGCCACTTCAACGAGGGGGGAGGTAGCGAGCTAAGCATGACGACACGAGCGCCAGAGGATGAGCAGCCCCCGCATCCTGCCGAGAAGGTGGTAGCATGGTGCCTTGCCGTGATCGGCGTAGCGGTCGCCATTGCAAGACACGTTTTTCACCTCTGGTAGGTGTTCACGGTGAGCCAACGCGGGGGAGGGTATGGGGGAGATAGGGCGCTCAGAATTGTCTGATTGCCCTCTCGCGTATCTTTAGTGAAAATAGGTCGTAGGCACTTCGTTAACGTTAGCTCACTTGAGTGCGGCTGCTGGTTCGAGTAATGCCAAGGCTCCTAAATGAGTGCCTTATAGTTAGATCAATAAATCTTTGCTGAACCTCTGTGAGCGAGGAAAAGCCGGTGCCGTCAGTCATTCCCGCTGGCAAGTTGGCAGCAATTAACTTCGACCTGTTCAGCATAGAGCTAACAATTGCCAATGAAGTGCAATATATTCTTATTCTCAGGACGGTCGCCTTAGAGGCTGCATCATAAGCTTCTTTGTAAATGTCCATCCGATCGTTATAAAGCATTTTGTCGAGCGGATTCAGGGACTCTGCGAGGCCTACCAAAGGATCGCGGTCAATATCATGATTGCGATGGTTGTGCGCAAAATGGTTCCGAATCTTACGTAGAATAGAGGCCTGCTTTAAATCTACGTCAGTCAGCCATTCTATGCCTTTTGCAACTGTGAGCCGCTGCGCGAAGGTTGATAATGGTCCGTTGCTGCCAAAGTACAGGTCAGTATCTGCCGAGCTGGTTATTGACCACTTTTCTGCAAAGCGTCTTTTGAGCGCATCCTCCATGAAAGACACGGCGAGAATGCAGAACGTCCGACTGTCCTGTGAGAGGATATAGTCTGAGAGGCCTTCGGCTTCGTTGATTATATCCGCTTCTAAGTCGGTTGCCGCCCTGTTTTCTCTGAAGCTCTCTAAGAGAGTGCCTAGAAGGATTTCTCTCGCGTGCTCTACGTCAGGATCGTTCCAGTCGATTTCGCGCCTTATCAACGTCCAGCCCTCACGTTCCGGTTCTGCGAAGCTACATATCATCCATGCCTTGCGCCAGACGCGTCAGCCCTTGCCTCAGCTAGTACAAAGGCCTAATACAACCGTCCCGATGCTCTTTTAGAAAGCCGCAGAAATCCGCCATTTTTGGTGCCATTCGTAAAATCCTCTTCTGGGCACCATTCCCGGTCAAAGATGGGCGCCGCGCCCTCTTTGACGGGAAGTCCGACGGCGACGCCGTTTTCCAGCGCCGTTACCAGTCGCGAAATGACGATTTCGTCGGGCAAGACGAGCTGGGCGACCTCCGCCTGATGATCGCCGAATGACTGTAGCTGGCTTTCGACGGCGCAGAGCCGGTCGGCGCAGCGGGCGGATTGTATGGCCAGTCCGCGCATCGCTCCTGCAAGCTGTCGTGTCAGTTCGCTTTCCGTGCGGCCGGCCCAGACAGGCTCCCGGCTGCGCCCGTCGAGCATTGCCGCGCGCTCGTTGACGGAAAGCGGCTTCAGATCGGGCAGCGCCGTTTCCGGCTCGCCGCCCGGCGGGACCCTGGCCGGTTTCGACAACGGTGAAGGATGCGCCACGGCCGCCTTACCACCCGCCGGCACGATCCGAATGTGTCCGTCATCGCCGGCAGGCGGATCACGGTGCCCGCGCCAGAGGAGCCAGCCCGCGCATAGCAGGATGGCGAGCATCCCCGTGACGAGCAACCCGCGCGTCATGATCGCGGCCGTCGCTGGCCCGGTCTGGTCGCGACGGACGGGGCACAAGGTTACCGTCAGTGGGCCCTTAAACCGATGTGGAACACGGTTTCCTTGTCACGCAACCCGTGATCGACGGCGCGATTCGGCATCCATTGATCAACGCCGGCGTCCAGCGTCAGCCAATCGAGCTGTTGCGGGAACGGCACGCCGGACAAAAGAATGCCCGCGCGCGCGAAGCCGAACGTGTGTTTTCCGCCATCCGTCCCGTCGAAGAAATTGTCCGAAAGCCCCAACGCGATCGGAAAGGCGAGGCGCAGGGTGCGATCCTCGCCGCCGAGCGTGAACGAGGGGGCGATCGCAGGTTCGATATAGGTGGCATCGGGCCGCGCGGGCCGACCCACTTCGCGCGCCACGAGCAGGGAGGGCGACAATGTGAATTCGCGAAGCTTCACGTTCGCCCAGAATCGACGATCGTCGAAGCGCACCGCGATCTGCGCCTCGGAATAGCCGTCGAAGCTCCGCGCTGGCGACAGGTAGGAATAATAATTGGCGGCGATCGACCAATCCCGTAATATGGTCGCGCCAATGCTGGCGTAGAGATCCTGCTCGTACCAGCCCTTCATCGATCCGCTATTGCGCTGGTCCATGCCCGGCTCGGCCGCCTGCATGCTGGCCCAGCCACCAAGAGTCAGATGCGGGTCGGCGATGTCCCCGGTCGAAAGCTCCCGCATGGCGACCGTGACCGACCCATACGGCTGCGCGCTGGTCGCCGCCGAGTAGATCAGGCCGCGCGCGATGTAATGCGGCACCACCGCAAGTCCTGCCTCCCATGATATCGGTGCCTGCGTCATCTCGGTATCAGGCAGGTCGGGCAACAGGTTGGGACCAGGCCGAGCGTCCTCCGGCGGGCGGGCCTGCAGGCTGGTGGTCTGCGCCGCCGCGATGGTGCCGGTGGCGAGCAAACTCACCGCCGATAGTTCGATCGGTCGTGCGATGCGCAACAGGTAGTGCCACGAACCGGCTGAGCGGGACGGATTACGAAGGTGCATCTACGGTTCTTTCGGACCCAGGCCCTGGGGATGCCCCCGCTGGCCCGGATGATGTGGCGATTCCGGTCGATCGACGACCAAGTGCCATCTCAAGGAAAGGCACCGTGTCTGAACGGGTCAGACGGCTGCAAGACGAGGGGCTGAGTCGAGGCGAAAGCGGCCGACCTCGCGAGCCAGTGTGTCCGCTTCTTCCGCCAGGCCGCGCGCGCTGGCGTTCGTCTGCTCCACCATGGCAGCGTTGCGCTGCGTCACTGCATCCATTTCGCCAACGGCGACATTCACCTGGTGCAGGCCGCCGGCTTGCTGGCGGGCGGCGTCCGCGATCGTGCCGACCAGCGTGTCGAGCGTGCCGATCTGCTGGATAATCCGATCGAGTGACTTGCCCGTTTCCGTCACCAGCGCGACCCCGGCATCCACCTGCGCGTTTGAGGTGAGAATGCGTTCCTTCACGTCCTTGGCCGCATCCGCCGACCGCTGAGCCAGCGCGCGCACTTCGGATGCGACGACCGCGAAGCCACGACCAGAGTCTCCCGCCCGCGCCGCCTCGACGCCGGCATTCAGTGCCAGCAGGTTGGTTTGAAAGGCGATGCTGTCGATCACCGTGATGATGTCGGCGATTTCGGCGGCGGATCGCTCGATGGCGGCCATCGCCGAAACGGCACGCCGAACCACCTCGCCAGATTGCTCGGCCTCGTTCCGCGCGACACGAACGGCAGTGTTGGCCTGGCCGGCGTCCTCGGCGGTGCGGCGGACGGTCGTGGTGATTTCGTCCATTGCCGCGGCCGTTTGCTCCAGCGCCGCGGCCTGTTGCTCCGTCCTTCGCGCCATATCGTCGGAGGCGGCGCTGATCTCGCCGGAACCGGTGCTGACGTCCGCTGCGCTGCGAGACACCGCCGTTATCGACTGTGACAGCTGGTCGATCGCGGCGTTGTAGTCGATCTTGATCTGATCATAGTCAGCGCTGAACGGCACGGTGATGCGACGGGACAGATCGGCCTGCGCCAGGCGTTGCAGGTTTTCGGCAAGGTTGGTGACCACGATCTGTTGCTCGCGATCGGCCTCCCGCTTGGCGCGCGCATCGTGGCGAAACACGTCTACGGACTCGCGCATCAGCGCGATCTCGATCGCTTGCGCCGGGGGGTGATCCGGTGCGGAGAGATCGCCCGTCGCCAGTTGGCCCATCTCTGCCGTCACACTGGCCAGCGGCCGACCGACGACGCGGATCGCGGTGAGGCGCAGTACGACGGCCAGCGCCACAATCATCACCAGCGCGGAGATCAGGAGCGTCAATTCCGCCATGCGCGCATCGGCGAGTACGGCCGACATCGGCAGCTTGACCCGCACAACCCACTTTGCATCGAAGCCCTGGAAGCGGATCGGCCGTACGACCTGCACGACGTTGCCGATTTCCGGATCATTCACGATCGATGCCGCCTCTGGCGATCGCCGGCCCTGCTTGCCGAGCAGTGCGCGGTTCCGGGCGTAGACATACAGGCCCTCGTTCGAAAGCACCTCTATCCGGGCATCGAACGGCAACTTCATCGCGTCGATCGTGTGCGACAGGTCGTCGAGCCCCAGGTCGACCCCGACAACGCCGGCATTTCGCCCGCCCTCATGGATCGGTTGGACGATCGAGGTGATCGTCCGCATCTGGCCGTCGACCGTGTAGAAACCGGGTTCGACCAACAGCGGCCGGCCGGTGCGGATCGGCTTCTGATACCACTCATTGACTGCCGGCTTATCGTAATCGTGCAGCGGCTCCAGCACCAGCTGCTCGCCGGACCGACCCCAGGTGGGCACGAAACGCCCCGATGCGTCGTGACCGGACGTGCCGGCAAAGGCCGCGTCATTGCCGTCAAAGGCGTTGGGTTCCCACGCCGTCCATGCGCTGAGCAGCTCGGGCGCATTGGCCAGCGTCGCGCGCAGCGTCGCATTGTACGCCGCGCGATCATCGCTTCCGCGTTCGCGTGCTGCGACAATGGCGGCCTTCAGCGCTTCGCTAGCTCCTATCGGACGTTCGAAATGGGTGCGCAGTTCGGCGGTGATCTGATCGGCGACAATCTGCGCCGTTTCGATGCCGCGCGCTTTGGCCGCTTGCTCCATGACCATGCCCGTAATTGCCGAGCCGAGGCCGACGATGCCCGCGACCGTCAGCGCGCCTCGCGTGCTCATGATCGTCGACAGGGAACGCAATTTCATAGCTAGTTCACCACCTCTGGCAGAAGAATCAATTAAGGGCATCGTTAACTTGAAGTATGAATTTGGCTGGTGATCGCAGCTGTATTATAAGATGGATTATCTGCGACGGTGCGCGTTCGGCACGGTATAATGCAGTTGCGGACTTGCTTCGGGAAAGTGGAGAGTTCCATTGAGGTGAAAGGCGAACTCGACGACGAAGCAGCGACGGTTCGCGAGGAGTTTCAGGACGAAGCGGTACGGACGGTGGCGACCAGCGGCGTATGCAGCGCGAGATAGCGGATGACGTGGGCCTCGCGCTGTCGACGCTGGTGCGCTGGATCAGCCGCAGGCAGGCATGGCCGCGGTGCTTTATACTGGCGCATATCCGTTCCGCGTTCGCGCTATCGAACGGCGTCTACGACAGTCCATGCATGACGCGCGAGTAGCAGGATGATGGCTTCGTCATCGGACGTCGGCGCACGGCGCGACTGATGCGCGAGAACGGCCCGCGTGGTCGGCAGAAGCGGAGGTTCAAACGCACCACCGACAGCGAGCATGGCTGGCCGCTCGCCCCGAACATCATCAATCAGAATTTCACTGCGACAGCGCCCGACCAGAAGTGGGCGTGGACATCTCGTAGGTCTGAATACCGGAGGGATGGGCCTGTCTGGCAGTGGTCATCGACATTTTTCCCCACCGCGTGATCGGTTGGGCCGCGGCGACCGCCTGCACCGCGATCTGGCGCTGGCCGCATTGCGCAGGGCCTCGCCACGCGCCGCCCCCGCACTATCCACCCTTGCCTCACCCGATCGCGGCAAGCTTTTTGAATAGGTCAGCTGTAATGCGGCGTGGCGGCGTGACTCTTTTCATCTCGAACCTGCGTCGTCGATTACCGCCTCCACCTGCGCCTGCCGCCGACCACCGTCGAAGATCGGCACAGTCAGGTTCGCGCCGGGCGAACCGCGTGCCGACCTATACGATCAGCCGGGAACGCCTGGCGCTCGTCGTAGCGCCCCAGCTCAAGCAGGACGACGTGCTGACAGCGCTCGCCAACCTGTTCATGGCCCGGGGATCACCGGCGCACAGGCGGGAAGCTGCACTTCCAGTCGTTCCATTTCCACTTTTCCAGCGGTCGACCCAACCCGAGTGGATCTCAGACGTCGAGGTTGGCGACGTTCAGCGCATTCTCCTGGATGAACTCGCGGCGCGGCTCCACCACGTCGCCCATCAGGCGCGTAAAGATTTCGTCCGCCACATCGGCCTGTTCGATCGCGACCTTCAACATCGTGCGGTTCGACGGGTCCAGCGTCGTCTCCCACAATTGCTCGGCATTCATCTCGCCCAGCCCCTTGTAGCGCTGGATCGCGAGCCCCTTGCGCCCGGCGGCCAGGATCGCGTCGAGCAGCTGTGACGGGCGCGCCACCAAAGACTCGCCACGCCCGACGGTGACCGTATCCTCACCCTCTTCGTCGGTGGGGATCGCGTCGGCCGGCGCATCGACCGCGGCACCCTTCACCGGCACCAGCTTGGCCGCGTGTGCGAATGTCTCGGCCTGCTCGCTTGCCAGCGTATGCAGCTTGCGTGCTTCGGCCGACGCCACGAACGCCGCCTCGACGATGTGGTGATCGGTCACCCCGCGCCACAGCCGCTCGAAATGGATGCTGCCGTCCTCGGTCAGGCGCGCGCTCCACGCCGCCTCCGAATCGCCCTGGTCCAGCCGGCGCACCACCTCACGCACCGCCGTGTCACGCGCCTCGTGCGTTGCGTCGGGGTCCAGCGCGCCACCCAGCGCCAGCGCCTCGATGATGACCGGGTCGTAACGCCGCGGCACGTAGCGCATCAGCGTCCGCATACGCCGCGCATGTTCCACCAGCGGGCGCAGGTGCGCGCCGGTCAGCATCTCGCCGCCACGCTCCAGCGCCATCGCGGTCAGCCCGCCGTCGACCAGATACTGGTCCAGCGCGTGATCGTCCTTCAGATACACTTCCGACCGCCCCTTGGTCGCCTTGTAGAGCGGCGGCTGGGCGATATAGAGGTGTCCGGCGTCGATGATGTCCTTCATGTGGCGATAGAAGAACGTCAGTAACAGCGTGCGGATATGCGCGCCGTCGACGTCGGCGTCGGTCATGATGACGATCTTGTGGTAGCGAAGCTTGTCGAGATTGAACTCGTCGAGAATGCCGGTGCCCATCGCCTGGATCAGCGTGCCGATCTCGCGGCTGGAAATCATCCGGTCGAACCGCGCCCGCTCGACGTTCAGGATCTTGCCACGCAGCGGCAGGATCGCCTGGAAATGCCGGTCGCGGCCCTGCTTGGCCGAGCCGCCGGCAGAATCGCCCTCCACCAGGAACAACTCGCACTTGGCGGGATCGCGTTCCTGGCAATCGGCCAGCTTGCCGGGCAGGCTGGCGATGTCCATCACGCCCTTGCGCCGGGTCAATTCACGCGCCTTCTTCGCGGCCTCGCGCGCGGCGGCGGCGTCGATGATCTTGCCGACGATCGACTTGGCGTGCTGCGGATTCTCCTCCAGCCATTCGGCCATCTTGTCGGCCATCAGGCTTTCCAGCGGCTGGCGCACCTCGGACGAGACCAGTTTGTCCTTGGTCTGCGAGGAGAATTTCGGATCGGGCAGCTTGACCGATACGATCGCGGTCAACCCTTCGCGCATGTCGTCGCCGGTCAGGCTGACCTTCTCCTTCTTCAACAACCCCGATTTCTCGGCGTAATTGTTGAGCGTGCGGGTCAGCGCGGCGCGGAACGCCGCGATATGGGTACCGCCGTCGCGCTGCGGGATGTTGTTGGTGAACGCCAGCACGTTCTCGTAATAGGAATCGTTCCACTCCAGCGCGACTTCGATCGTCACATGGTCGCGCGTGCCCGCCACCGAGATCGGGTCCGGGAACAATGGCTGCTTGTTGCGGTCCAGCCACTTCACGAACGCGGCGATCCCGCCTTCGTAGAACAGCTCGATCGACTTCGGCTCCTCATGCCGTGCATCGGTCAGGAACAGGCGGACGCCGGAATTCAGGAACGCCAGCTCGCGGTAACGATGCTCCAGCTTCTCGAAGTCGAATTCGACGATCTTGAACGTGGCGGGGGAGGGGAGGAACGTCACGCGCGTTCCCTTCTTGCCCTCCACCTTGCCGACCACCTTCAGCGGGGCCACCGCGTCGCCGTGCGCGAAGCGCATGTAATGCTCCTCGCCATCGCGCCAGATCGTCAGATCCAGGAACTCGGACAGGGCGTTGACCACCGACACACCAACGCCGTGCAGGCCGCCGGACACCTTGTAGGCGTTGTCGTCGCTGGTGTTCTCGAACTTGCCGCCGGCGTGCAGCTGGGTCATGATGACCTCGGCCGCTGACACGCCCTCTTCCGGGTGGATGCCGGTCGGAATGCCGCGGCCGTTATCGGTCACGCTCACCGATCCGTCGGCGTTCAGCACGATATCGATCCGGTCGCAATGGCCGGCCAACGCCTCGTCGATCGCATTGTCGCTCACCTCGAACACCATGTGGTGGAGGCCCGACCCGTCGTCGGTATCGCCGATGTACATGCCCGGACGCTTGCGGACCGCGTCCAGCCCCTTCAGCACCTTGATCGAGGAGGCGCCGTATTCGCTGGTATTCTGCTGTTCTGCCATGCGCGATATATAGGCAGCGCGACCGCGTAACGGAAGCGAAACCTAGCCCGCGCGCGTATCCCGCAACCCCGTGTAGAGCAGGCCCGCCGCCGCCAGCGCCGCCGCCGCGACCGCCAGTGCCGCGCCGTCGCCGCCCGTGGCGTCGTGCAGCGCGCCGAACCCGACGATCCCCGCGCCGCTCCCCGCCAGCGCGATCACGATCAACGTGCCGTAGATCTCGCCATAGGCACGCAGCCCGAACAGCCGCGCGGCGAAGAACGGAAACAGGTCGTTCTCCGCCCCGTTCATCAGCCCCGCCAGGAACACGCCCGCCGCCAGCCCGGCCAGCCCCAGGTCCGGTGACTGGAGCAGCGCGAATCCGCCCGCCGAGACGAACGCCACCGTCGCGGCGATCCGCTGCGGCGTGGCGCGATCGATCAGCGCGCCGAACACGACGCGCGCGGCGATCTGCGACGCCCCGAATGCGGTCAGCAACAAGGCGGCATCCCGCGCCGTCAGCCCGCGCGCGATCCCAAACGGCACCATCTGAGTCACGAAGCCGATCGTGCCCAGATTGACGAAGAACCCGGTGAAGCCCAGCCGCCAGAAGCGTGCGTCGCGCCGCGCCGCCGCTGCGGACACCCCCGCCGACATGCCGCCGTCCGGCAAGCGCGGCTGCGTCGCCGCACCGCGGATCGCGAACAGCGCCACCGGCATCGCGATCAGCGTCGAATAGATCGCCAGCGCCACGAACCCGCCGCGCCACCCATGTTGCGCGATCACCACGTCCAGCACCATCGGCAGCAGCAGCGTGGCCGCCGGCAGCCCCGACGTGGCGATACCCAGCGCCAGCCCGCGATGTGCGATGAAACGCGCCGCGATCAACTTGCCGTATACCAGGGCGCTGGTGCCCGGCACGGTCATCGCAAGGCACAGCACCAACAGGTGGTAATGCCACAGCACCCCGCCCATCGCGGCCATGCCCAGATAGGCCAGGCCCAGCAGGGTCATGCACCCGGCGATCGTCGGCCGCACACCGATGCGGTCGACGCCGCGCCCCAGCAACGGCACCGCCAGGCTGCCGGCGAAGCCCAGCCCGCTGGCCATCGCGATCTCGCCGCGGGTCCAGCCGAACTCGCCGGTCAACCCGGGGACGAACAGGCTCGACATGTTCTGGAACAATGCCGGGCCGGCACCGCTGCCGATCACCGCCGCCAGCACCACCGGCCAGCCCCGCCGCCATTCGTGTCGATTCGCAAGGGGCGCGGGCGCGTGCATCGCGGGCCGCGCTAGCGTGCGTCGTGCCCGGCGTCATCCTGCGCGCGATCGGGCAGGACCAGAAAGCATGTAGCGGCCAGCAGCAGCGCGACGCACCCCAGGGTCAGCGCGGCGCTATATGCGCCCGTCATGTCGTGCAGCCGCCCGAACCCGATGATCCCCACCGCCGTCCCGGACAACGCGATCGGTATCGCGGTGCCATAGATTTCGGCATAGGCGCGCAACCCGAACAGCCGTGCGGCGAAGAACGGCAGCAGGTCGTTCTCCGCCCCGTTCATCAGCCCGGCCAGGAACACCAGCACCAGCAACGTGGCCAACCCCGCCGGCGCGAACGCCAGCGCGACGAACGCCGCGGCGGATACGATCGCGAACGCCGCCGCGACGGGCTGCGGGCGCATCCGGTCGACCAGCCACCCGACCATCAGCCGTCCGGCGATCGCGCTGCCGGCGAAACTGGTCAACAGCAACGCCGCCTGTGGGGCGGCCAATCCCAGTTCCAGCCCGATCGGCACCAACTGCGTGACAAGGCCGGTGGTCGCGGCGTTGATCAGCCATGCCGACGCCACCATGATCCAGAACCGCCGGTCGCGCCGTGCCGACGCCGCGCTTACCCCCGGCAACGCCCCGCGCGCCGCGATGTCCGCCGGCAGCGCAGGCGCGGCGCGCAGGGTCAGCACGATCAGCGGCAACGCCAGCAGCACCGCCCCGCCGCCCAGCGCGATGAACCCGGCGCGCCAGCCGCGTTGCGCGATCAACGCCCCCAGCAGCGGCGCGGCGACGATCGTCACCACTGCCAGCCCGGACGTGCCCAGCGCCAGCGCCAGCCCGCGACCGCGCACGAAATGTGCCGCGATCAACTTGCCATAGGCAAGGCTGCTGGTGCCGGGCAGCGCAAGCACCAGCAATGCCACCCCCACCTGATATCGCCAGATCGCCGCCCCGCCGCGCATCCCCATCGCGGCCAGCCACAAATAGGCGACGCCCAGCAGCAGCATCGACGCGACGATCACCGGACGCACGCCGATCCGGTCGGCGGTGCGCCCGATCAGCGGGGCGACCGCGGCCGCCGCCAGCGCCAGTCCGGCGGCGGTCGCGATATCGCCACGCGACCAGCCGAATGTCGCCTCCAGCCCGGGAGTGAACAGGCTCGACAGGTTCTGGTACAATCCCGGTCCAAGCCCGGCGCCCAGCATCGCCGCCACCACCACGGGCCAGCCGCTGCGCCATTCGGCAGCGGCATGACTGGGGGCGGGGCGGGGCGCGTGATCGGTCAGACGAAGTCCTCGTTGCAGGGTGCGGACGGCGTCACAACGCGGTACGCCGCAAAAAGTCGTATGCGAAACGATATCGCTACAAGCCGATCCATGTCGCGTCCGCGATCGCCGAGAACAATGCCCGCTCGGTTCCGGTCATCCACACCTGACCCAAAGGCGCCAGCCGCGCGAACAGCGCGGTGCGCCGCACCGGATCGAGGTGGGCGGCCACTTCGTCCAGCAGCAGCACCGGCGCACGCCCGACGACCGCCGCGACCAGTTCGGCATGCGCCAGCACGATCGCCAGCAGCAACGCCTTCTGCTCGCCGGTCGAGGCGGTCGCGGCCGGGCGCGCCTTGTCGACATGCGTCACGATCAGGTCGGCACGGTGCGGCCCCGCCAGCGTGCGGCCGGCGGCGGCATCGCGCGTCCGGCCGTGTCGCAACGCCAGCGCCAGTTCCGCGCCGTCGCCGCTCCATCCCTCCAGCGCGATGCGCGCGCGCGCGATATCGCCCGCCGGTTGCGCCGCCAGCGATTCGTCGAGCGCGGCCACCGTGCGCCGCCGCGCCGCGTCCAGCGCCGCGCCGTGCTGCGCCATCTGCGCCTCCAACGCCGCCAACCAGTCCGCATCCGGCGCGGGTTGCGCCAGCAGGCGGTTGCGATCACGCATTGCCGCTTCGTATCGCGCCCCATCGCGGGCATGTCCCGGCTCCAGCGCCAGCGTCAACCGGTCCAGAAACCGCCGACGGCCGCCCGCCGCCTCGGTGAACAGCCGGTCCATCGCCGGGGTCAGCCACAGCACCGCGAGCCGCTCGGCCAGCGCGGTCGAAGGGGCGGGCGCACCGTTGATCCGCACCACCCGCCGCTCGGGTGCGGTCGCCAGCGCGCCGGTGGCCAGTGTCACGTCGTCACCCATTGTCGCGGCGACCCCGAATCCGCCCGGCCCGTCGCCGCGCGCCACCTCCGCCAGCGCCGCACGCCGTAGCCCGCGTCCCGGGGCGAGCAGCGACACCGCTTCCAGCACGTTGGTCTTGCCCGCGCCGTTCGCGCCGGTCAGCACCACGAACCCCGCGCCCGGCGCGATCGTCAGCGCGGCATGGTTTCGGACATCGGTGAGGACGAGGCGGGACAGCATGGCGCGCCACGCTGGTAGGGGCAAAGCGCGGACGTGGCGACCGTTTCCTCGCCACGCCGGCGCGCCCCTACGCCTGCCGGCGTGGATCGCGCGTCTGTTTCGACGTTGGAATGATCCGGCGCAATCACCCGTCGGCTCACCCTGGACCACGCGCGGCCCGACGGCATGATGCCGCCCGTTGCCGACCGACGATCCCCCGGCGACACCCGGCGTCATTGCGAGCGCAGCGAAGCGATTCAGCGTCTCGTTCGAGACGGCCACGTAGCGCCTGCACCCACCGCATCGGCCACTGTCGCCCCGCCGCGCGGGAATAGCGAGGTAAACCAATGCTTCCCACAGGACGGCGGCGTATTGCCGGCATTCACCATCCGGGAACGTGCGTCCGGTGTCGTATCCCCGCTCCCGCCCGAGCCGCTTCCTCCCGGACGCCAACCGTGCCGTCGCCCCTTGCAACGCATGCCGCCACCCGCGACAGCGCACGCATGACCATCCCTGCGAACCGCACCGGCCTGATCCTTGGCATAAGCGCCTATGTGCTGTGGGGCTTGCTGCCGCTCTACCTGCGCCTGCTCCACGACGTGCCCGCGTTGCAGGTGCTGGCGCATCGCGTGCTGTGGTCGCTCGTGCTGCTCGGCGCCATCGTGGTCGTCATCCGGCGTGGGCGCGCGATTGTCGCGGCGGCGCGCGGGCGTACCTTGTTGCTGTTGTGTGCGTCGGCGGCGCTGATCGCGGTCAACTGGCTGGTCTATATCTGGTCGATCCAAAACGGTCACGTGCTGGAGGCGAGCCTCGGCTATTTCATCAACCCGCTGGTCAACGTCGCGCTCGGCACCATCGTGCTCGGCGAACGGATCGGCCGGGTGCAGAAGGCGGCGGTCGCGGTCGCCGCGGTGGGCGTCGCGGTCATGGCCGTCGCGGGCGGCGGCGCGTTGTGGATACCGCTCTCGCTCGCCTTCAGCTTCGGCCTCTATGGCCTGATCCGCAAGGTCGCGGCGATCGACGCGCTGGGCGGGCTGACGGTCGAAACCGCGCTGCTGGCCGCGCCTGCGCTCGCGGTGCTGCTGCTCGGGTCGGAACCGGTGTTCGGGCGTGGCATGCAGACCGATGTATTGCTGGTTCTCGCCGGTGCGGTCACCGCCGTGCCGCTGCTGATGTTCGCAGCCGCCGCGCGCCGGCTGCGCTACTCGACCATGGGGCTGCTGCAATATATCGGCCCGACGCTGCAATTCCTTCAGGCGGTGCTGCTGTTCCGCGAACCGCTGCGCCCGGTGCATATCGTCACTTTCGCGCTGATCTGGACCGGCTGCGTGCTCTACGCGATCGGCAGCCGGCAGCCGCGCGTCAATCCCTAGGTTCGCGACGGCCCAGCCACGCGGTGGTCGCCAGATCCATCGTCACGTTGCCGACGGTGCGAATGATGTCCGGGATCGTCTCCACCGCCACCAACAGGCCCAGCGGGGCGACCGGCGCGCCGATCGTTCCCGCGATCGGTGCGATCGCGCTGACGTAGCTGACCGTGCCGGGCAGGCTGACCGAGCCAAGCGAGGTGAGGGTGGCCACCACCACGCCGATCGCCAGCGTCGCCGGAGACAGCGCCACGCCGAACCACGTCGCGACATAGATCGCCACCGCCAGGTTCATCGAAGGTCCGGTCACGCGGAAGATCGCCACCGCCAGCGGCAGCGTAACCCCGGCGGTCTCCACCGGCACGTCCAGTCCGCGCGCGCCCTCGATCATCGCGGGCACCGACGCCAGCGAGGATTGCGTGCTGATCGCCACCGCCTGCGACGGTAGCGCCGCGCGCGCGAACCGCGTCAGCGGCACGCCCCCGCCGAACCGCGCAACGGGATAGGCGAGCAGCGTGACGATCACTCCCACGCTGGAGACCACGAGAATATAATGCACCAGCGCACCGAAGGCGCCGCTGCCCGCGCGCGCGCCGACCACCAGCGCCAGCGCGAAGACCCCGGCCGGCGCGATCCACAGCACCCAGTCGATCACCACCAGCATCGCGTCGCGCAGCGCGGTGAAGAACCGCACCAGCAGGGCGCGCCCCTCCGCCTCGATCCGCGCGATCGCGAATGCGAACACCAGCGTGAAGATGATGAGCGACAGGAACGCATCGTTCGCCGCGGCATGAACGATGTTGGTCGGCACGATCCCGGCGAAGAACTCGCCCAGCGGCGGCACCGCCGGCACCGGCCCCGCGCCGACCAGCGCGCCGCGCAACGCCGCGGCGGACGCGGCGGGCAGGGGGACGATCGCCAGGATCAGCGGGGTGACCAGCGCGGCGATCGTCGCGGAGGCGAACAGGAAGGCGACGTACAGCGTGATCGCGCGCCCGGCCAGCCGCCCGGCCTTCGCCGCCTCCGCCGTCGCCGCCACCCCGGTGACCAGCAGCGACACGACCAGCGGCGCGATCGTCATCTGCAATCCGTGCAGCCACGCGGTGCCGACCGGCTCGGCGACGGCGATGGTTCCGGGCACCGCACCCGGCGCGAACGCCGCCAGCGCGACGCCGGCCGACAGACCGATCAGCAAGGACGACAGGATGCGGGTGGCTTGCGACATACGGGGGATTTCGCCCTTCGACGGCTTGTGGCTATGGACGTGTCAGGCCAAGCGAACGGAAGACACGATGGCAAGGAAATATTTCGGCACCGACGGGATCCGCGGGCTCACCAACGCCGGCGCGATGACCGCGGAAATGGCCATGAAGGTCGGCATGGCCGCGGGCCGCCACTTCCTGCGCGGCGACCACCGACACCGGGTGGTGATCGGCAAGGACACGCGCCTGTCGGGCTATATGCTCGAAAGCGCGCTGCAGGCGGGCTTCACCAGCGTCGGGATGGACGTGACGCTGGTCGGCCCGATGCCTACCCCGGCGGTGGCGATGCTGACCAAATCGATGCGCGCCGACATGGGCGTGATGATCTCGGCCAGCCACAATCCGTTCTTCGACAACGGTATCAAGCTGTTCGGCCCCGACGGCTATAAATTGTCGGATGAGGACGAACTGGCGATCGAGGCCGCGATCGACGGCGATGTCGCGCTTGCCCCCGCCGGGGAGATCGGCCGCGCCAAGCGGATCGACGATGCGCGCGGTCGCTACATCCACTTCGCGAAGTCGACCTTCCCCAACGACTTGCGGCTGGACGGCATGAAGGTGGTCGTCGATTGCGCGAACGGCGCCGCCTATCAGGTCGCGCCCGAGGCCTTGTGGGAGCTTGGTGCCGACCTGATCCAGATCGGCGTCCATCCCAACGGCCTCAACATCAACGACCGGATCGGCTCTACCCATCCGGAGGCGCTGTCGGCGGCGGTGATCGAGAATGGCGCCGACATCGGCATCGCACTGGATGGCGACGCCGACCGGTTGATCGTGGTCGACGAAAAGGGTCGGGTGGTCGACGGCGATCAGTTGATGGCGACGATCGCCGCCGGCTGGGCGCGCGCCGGGCGGCTGGCGGGCGGCGGGCTGGTCGCCACCGTCATGTCGAACCTCGGGCTGGAACGGCATCTCGCGGCGCAGGGTCTGGGGCTGGTGCGCACCGCGGTCGGCGATCGGCACGTGCTGGAGGCGATGCGACGGCGCGGCTACAATGTCGGCGGCGAACAATCGGGCCACATCATCCTCAGCGATTACGCCACCACCGGCGACGGTCTCGTCGCGGCGTTGCAGGTGCTGGCGGAGGTCTGCCGCGCGGGCGCACCCGCCAGCGAGGTGTTGCACCGGTTCGAACCGCTGCCGCAATTGCTCAAGAACGTCCGGTTCGCCGGTGGCAAGCCGCTAGACAACGATGCGGTGAAAGCGGTGATCGCCGGGGCGGAAGCCGAACTGAAGGGACGCGGCCGGCTGGTCATCCGCCCGTCGGGCACCGAACCGGTGATCCGCGTCATGGCCGAGGGCGACGATCCCGCGCACGTCGAACAGGTCGTCGACCGCATCTGCGACGCCGTTCGCGCCGCGGTATGACAGTGGAGGCGTCGGCCCGGCCGTCGCCGGGACGACGCCTCCCGAAACACGCTTACCGCTCGTTCAGATAATAGCGGTCGGTCGCGTTCAGCGACGCATCAAGTTCGTAGACGATCGGCTGCCCGGTCGGGATCTCCAGCCCGGTGATCTCGTCGTCGGGGATCTGCGACAGATGCTTCACCAGCGCGCGCAGCGAATTGCCGTGGGCGGAGATCAGCACCCGCTGCCCGTCCTTTAGCGCCGGGGCGATCCGCCCCTCCCAATACGGCAGCACGCGCGCGATCGTGTCCTTCAGGCTCTCGGTCGCCGGCACGTCGATCCCGGCGTAGCGCCGGTCGCCCGACAGGTCGAACGCGCTGCCCGCCTCGATCGGCGGCGGCGGCACGTCGAAGCTGCGGCGCCACACATGCACCTGCTCGTCGCCGTGCTTCGCCGCGGTCTCGGCCTTGTTCAACCCGGTCAGCCCGCCATAATGCCGCTCGTTCAGCCGCCAGTCCTTCTCGACCGGCAGCCACAGCCGTCCCATCGCTTCCAGCGCAAGGTTCAGCGTCTTGATCGCGCGGGTCTGGAGCGAGGTGAAGGTCTGGTCGAAATCCAGCCCTTTGGCCGCCATCAACTCACCCGCGGCGCGCGCTTCCGCCGCACCCTTCTCGGTCACGTCGACGTCCCACCATCCGGTGAAGCGGTTCTCCAGGTTCCAGGTGGATTGGCCGTGGCGGATCAGGACGAGTGTGGGCATCAATGTCTCCCTTGAAGGTCTAGGCTCAGAAACTGATTGTGTGCGCTCAGCGCGTAGTCGCCGAACGCGTCGCACGCGACGAAGCCGGCGCGGGTATAAAGCGACAACGCCGGAGCATAGGCGGGGGTCGTGCCGGTCTCCAGGAACAGGCGCGTATAGCCGCGTGCGCGCGCCTCCGCGACGATCGCGGCCAGCACGGCGCGGCCGACGCCGCGCCCTCGCCAGCCATCTGCGGCGCGCATCGACTTCACTTCGCCGCTCGTCGCATCCAGCGCGCGCAATGCCCCCATGCCGATCGGCGTATCGCCGTCCCATGCGGTCCAGAAGGCCACGTCGGCCGCGCCAAGCCCGCCGGCGTCGAGCGCGAAGGAAAAGCCCGGCGGCGTGCCGGCCCGCTGCTCCGCGA
Organism: Sphingomonas sp. Leaf231; assembly: GCF_001421995.1. GTDB lineage: Bacteria > Pseudomonadota > Alphaproteobacteria > Sphingomonadales > Sphingomonadaceae > Sphingomonas. Next base: position 142,239 of record NZ_LMLS01000004.1, on the reverse strand, counting down.
CATGGGCGTGCAGCAACGATGCGAATGGCCGGGTTGGCGGGATCGTCGGTCCTGATCTCCATCGCGGCCCCCATGCTTGCCCGGTGATGCGCCCCGCTCTAGCGAACGGGGCCAGCGACACAACAGGAACAGCGTCATGACCATCCGCCGCCGCCCGCTCGTCCACGATGGTCCTGGCGGAGCCTTCGAAGGGGTGTTCGCCTGGGACGATGCGCTGGCGGGCGCGCGCCCGGCGGTGTTGGTGATCCCCAACGTCCTCGGCCAGAAGGAAGCCGACAATCGCAAGGCCGAGGAACTCGCGGCGCTCGGCTACGCGGCGTTCGCCTGCGACTTGTTCGGGCAGGGCCGACGCACGACGCGCGGGCCGGGCGCCAGCCTGTATATGGACGAACTCGACGCCGATCGCGGGCTGCTGCGCGAACGGCTGCGCGCCACGCTCGACGCCTTCGCCACGCAGGCGGAGGTAGATGAGGCACGGATGGCGGCGATCGGGTTTTGTTTCGGCGGCAAATGCGTTCTTGACATGGCGCGGGCCGGCATGGCGATCCGTGGCGGGGTCAGCCTCCACGGCGTCTACGATCGTCCGGTCGGCCAATCCGTCGCGCCGATCGCCGCCGCGCTGCTGATCTGCCACGGCTGGGACGATCCGCTCGGGCCGCCCAATGCGCTCGTCGCGCTCGGACGGGAGCTGACCGAAGCGGGCGCCGACTGGCAGGTGCACGCCTATGCCCGCGCGGGGCATGGCTTCACCGACCGCTCGTTGACCAATGCGGCTCCGGGGTTCGGCTATAACGCTCCGGCTGATCGGCGCAGCGATGTGGCCACGCATCTTTTCTTACAAGAAGTGCTTGGGAAATAACCAAAACGTTGCAGTTATCTCGCTTGATATGTATCAAAACATGTCAATTCGGTGTGAGATGATGGTGATTGTTCCAGCATCCCGCCGTAGGGTCGGTATCGAGCTGGGGGGCCACGATCTTGGGGATTACCGTTTTTGCGCCCGCGCCGACGCCCGTTGACGAAGCGGCGCGCGAACGGGCGGTGATCGGGTCGGGCGCGCTCGACGCGCGCCACGATCCGGCGCTCGGCGATCTGGTCGAACAGGCGCGGCTGACGTTCGGCACCGGTATGGCGGCGGTGTCGGTGCTGTCGCGCGACTGGCAGTATCTGATCGCCGTCGCCGGGGTCACGTCGCGCACCTATAGCCGGCGCATGTCGCTGTGCGGGCATGCGATCATGACCCCGCGTTCGGTCTTCTGTGTCGAGGATGCACGCGCCGACCCGCGGTTTGCCGACAATCCGATGCTGATCGACGGCGGGCAGGTGCGCTTCTACGCCGGGGCGCCGCTGGTCGATGCCGACACGATGCCGCTCGGCACCTTCTGCGTCTTCGATCGCGCGCCGCGCGCCGATTTCGGACCGTATGAACAGATGCGCCTGCAACAACTCGCCGATGCGGTGATGACGCGCCTCGCCACCTTGCGCGAATCCTGATCCGGCTGCGGTTCAGCCGGCGGCGGCGGCGCGGTGATGGCGGATGACCTCGTCGATGATGAAGCGCAGGAACTTCTCCGAGAATTCAGGGTCAAGTTCGGCGTCCTCGCTCAGCTGACGCAACCGCGCGATCTGCGCTTCCTCGCGACCGGGGTCTGCGGCGGGCAGTCCGGTCGTGGCTTTATGGGCACCGACCGCCTGCGTCACCTTGAACCGCTCCGCCAACAGGCAGACCAGAGCGGCATCGATATTGTCGATGCTCTTGCGATAGCCCTTCAGAATGTCGTCGGTCATCACGCCTTCCTCCGGCCACAGCGGTCGTTCCCATGCGCATACCTTCGTCGCGGGGCAAGCCCGCGCTTGCGTTGCGCGCGTGCCACCCCGTAAGGGCGGGAGCAGATGAGCGCTACCTTGCACCGACTTCCCGGCCACACGCCCTCGCTCGATCCCATGATCGCGCTGGTCGCGCGCGACATGGATCACGTCAACGCCGTGATCGTGGAGCGGATGCGATCCGAAATTCCATTGATTCCCGAGCTTGCCGGTCATCTGATCGCGGGCGGGGGCAAGCGGATGCGCCCGATGCTGACGCTCGCGGGCGCACAGCTGGTCTGCTATGGCGGCGATCGCCATCACCTGCTGGCGGCGGCGGTGGAGTTCATCCACACCGCCACCCTGCTGCACGATGACGTGGTCGACGGCTCGGACCTGCGCCGGGGCAAGCGGACCGCCAACATCATCTGGGGCAATCCCGCAAGCGTGCTGGTCGGCGACTTCCTGTTCTCGCGCTCGTTCGAGCTGATGGTCGGCGGCGGCAACATGCGCGCGCTGGAAATTCTCTCGAACGCGTCGGCGGTGATTGCCGAGGGCGAGGTGAACCAGTTGACCGCCGCGCGTCGCGTCGACCTGGCCGAGGAACGCTATCTCGACATCATCCATGCCAAGACTGCGGCGCTGTTCGCCGCTGCGTGCCGGATCGCCGGCGTCGTGGCGGAACGTCCCGCCGCCGAGGAGCAGGCGCTCGACTCGTACGGCCGCAACCTCGGCATCGCCTTCCAGCTTGTCGACGATGCGATCGATTACACCAGCGACGCCGGTACGATGGGCAAGGATGCTGGCGATGACTTCCGGGAAGGCAAGATGACGCTGCCGGTCATCCTCGCCTACGCACGCGGCTCTGCGGAGGATCGCACCTTCTGGCGCGATGCGGTGGAGGGGCGGCGCGCCTCCGACGACGATTTCGCACAGGCGGTCGACCTCGTTCGCCGGACCCGCGCCGTGGACGACACGCTGGCGCGCGCGCGCCATTATGGTCAACGCGCAACCGAATCGCTGGCGATCTTTGCCGACAGCCCGATCAAGGATGCGATGGTCGAGGCGGTCGAGTTCGCGGTCGCCCGCGCTTATTGACCGGTGCTTGATCGCGGGCGGGCGACACGCCCACCCGCGCCGCCGGATTACTTCTCTACGTTGAACAGGTCTTTGTATTGCCGCGGCTGGCAGCGGAGATACTGGTTCGCCGCCTTCACCCGCGCGCCCAGCGCGGCGGCGGCGTGCCATGGCCAGCGCGGATCGTACAGGATCGTCCGCGCCAGGGCGATCATGTCGGCGTCGCCGGTCGCGACGATCGCCTCGGCCTGTTCATAGTCGGTGATCAGCCCGACCGCGACGACCGGCATCGACACCGCCTGCTTCACCGCTCGCGCCAGTGGCACCTGGTAGCTTGGGCCTACCGGAATCTGCTGACGCGGATCCAGCCCGCCGCTCGACACGTGGATCGCCGCACACCCTCGCGCTTCCAGCGCCTGCGCGAACGCGATGGTCTGTTCGGCATCCCAGCCGCCATCTACCCAGTCGCTCCCCGATACGCGTACCGTCACCGGCCGGTCGGCCGGGAACGCCGCCCGCACCGCGTCGAACACCTCAAGCGGGAACCGCATCCTGTTCTCCAGCGAACCGCCATATTCGTCGTCGCGACGGTTTGAGAGCGGCGAGAGGAATTGGTGGAGCAGGTATCCGTGCGCCGCATGGATCTGCACCGCGTCCAGGCCAAGTCGCGCCGCGCGGTGGGTCGCGGCGACGAAATTGTCGCGAACGCGCTTCATGTCCCCCCGGTCCAGCGCGACCGGAGCGTGTTCTTTCTCGTCGAAAGCTTCAGGGGAGGGGGCGATCGTCTGCCAGCCATTGGCGTGTTCCGGCGCCAGCTGCGCCCCCCCTTCCCAGGGAAGATCGGTCGACGCCTTGCGGCCGGCATGCGCCAGCTGGATAGCGATAGGCATGTCTGAGTATTGGCGCACGGCATCGACGACGCGGGCCATCGCCGCCTCGGTCTCGTCGTCCCACAATCCGACATCGCCATAGCTGATCCGGCCTTCGGGCTCGACCGCCGTCGCCTCGATCGTCAACAGCCCCGCACCCGACAGCGCAAGCTGTCCCAGGTGGATCAGGTGCCAGTCGGTCATACGACCGTCGACCGCCGAATACTGGCACATCGGCGCAATGACGATACGATTGATCAGCGACAGGCCGCCGACATCAAGTGATTGGAAAAGCTTTGGTCCGCTCATCGTGCAGGCGCTCCGGAAGGTAAGCCGTCCCTACGCATCAGCGGATGTTTGGTGCCGCCGGGCGCGGCGGGATGTTTGGTCGGGGAAAGAGGATTCGAACCTCCGGCCCCTGCCTCCCGAAGGCAGTGCTCTACCAGGCTGAGCTATTCCCCGACCAGGGTTGCCGACCGGATGAACCGGGGGCAGGGCGCGGCTTATATCAGCGGTTTTCCCCAGTGCAAGGGCGGAATTCACTCGTCGTCGCGGCGGGTGGATGGACGCCGCTGACGGCGATGCGAGCCGCTGGCGTTTGCCATGGCGCTGGTCTAACGCCACCCGGTAACAATCCTTTCTTCTTCGGACGCCTTTGTGACCACCCCGCTCCACACGATCCGTAACTTCTCGATCATCGCGCACATCGACCACGGCAAGTCGACGCTCGCCGATCGGCTGATCCAGGCGACCGGCGGCCTGACCGACCGCGAGATGAGCGAGCAGGTGCTCGACAATATGGACATCGAAAAGGAGCGCGGTATTACCATCAAGGCGCAGACGGTGCGCTTGTCCTACAAGGCGCAGGACGGCGAAACCTATACGCTGAACCTGATGGACACCCCCGGCCACGTCGATTTCGCCTATGAAGTCAGTCGCTCGCTCGCCGCGTGCGAGGGGGCGTTGCTCGTGGTGGACGCCGCCCAGGGCGTAGAGGCGCAGACGCTGGCCAACGTCTATCAATCGATCGAGCACGATCATGAAATCGTGCCGGTGATCAACAAGATTGACTTGCCCGCTGCGGAACCGGAACAGGTCCGCAAGGAAATCGAGGACGTGATCGGCATCGACGCGTCGGAGGCGGTGCTGGCCAGCGCCAAGTCCGGGATCGGCATCGCCGACATCCTTGAGGCGATCGTCAAGAAGATCCCGGCACCGAAGGGCGATGCGGCCGCGCCGTTGAAGGCGATGCTGGTCGATTCGTGGTACGACCCCTATCTCGGCGTCGTCATCCTGATCCGCGTGATCGAGGGTGTGTTGAAGAAGGGCCAGCAAGTCACCTTCATGCAGGCCGGCACCAACCATCTCGTCGACCGGGTCGGCTGCTTTCGCCCGAAGATCGAACAGCTTACCGACCTTGGCCCGGGCGAGATCGGCTTCATCACCGCCCAGATCAAGGACGTCGCGCAGGCACGGGTCGGCGACACGCTGACCGATACCAAGCGCCCTACCGCGCAGCCGCTGCAGGGGTTCAAGGAAGTACAGCCGGTCGTGTTCTGCGGCCTGTTTCCCGTCGACGCGAATGACTTCGAGAAGCTTCGTGAGAGTATTTCTAAGCTGCGCCTGAACGATGCATCGTTCAGTTTCGAGATGGAGACGAGCGCGGCGCTGGGCTTCGGCTTCCGGTGCGGCTTCCTGGGGCTGCTCCACCTCGAGATCATCCAGGAGCGGCTGACGCGCGAGTACGACCTCGACCTCATCACCACCGCGCCGAGCGTGGTCTACCAGATCGAACTGACGCACGGTGGCGGCAGTATCGACCTCCACAATCCCGCCGACATGCCCGACGCCAACCGGATCGAGAGCATTTCGGAGCCGTGGATCGAGGCGGTGATCTACGTGCCCGACGAATATCTCGGCTCGATCCTGAAGCTGTGTCAGGACCGCCGCGGCATCCAGAAGAACCTCACCTATGTCGGCGGACGTGCGCAGGCGACGTATGAGCTGCCGCTCAACGAAGTGGTGTTCGACTTCTACGACCGCCTGAAATCATTGTCGAAGGGTTACGCCAGCTTCGACTATCATCAGATCGGGTATCGTGAAGGCGACCTCGTCAAGATGAGCATCCTCGTCAACGAGGAGCCGGTCGATGCGCTGTCGATGATCGTCCACCGAGGCACCGCCGAGGTACGCGGGCGCGGCATGTGCGAGCGGTTGAAGGAATTGATCCCCCGTCACTTGTTCAAGATCCCGATCCAGGCGGCGATCGGGGGTAAGGTCGTGGCACGCGAGACGATTTCCGCGATGCGCAAGGATGTTACCGCGAAGTGCTATGGCGGAGATGCAACGCGTAAGCGCAAGCTGCTGGACAAGCAGAAGAAGGGCAAGGCCAAGATGCGCGAATATGGCTCGGTCAGTATTCCGCAGGAAGCTTTCATCGCCGCACTGCGGATGGGCGACGAGAACTGACGCCAATGCGCGGGGCCCGACCTGCGTGGACGCGCCATCTGCTTGCTCGGCGGACGACGCGACCGTCGTCCGCTGGCGACGGTCGGCATCCAGAGGCCGTATGATGGTCGCCGCCCTGCGCCTGATCCTGCTGCTGGTTTTCCCGTTCGCCCTGACCGTGCCGGCCGCCGCGCAGGAACGGGCACCGTTGGTTCTTGCCGCAGCCAGCCTTCAGGAGGCGATGACCGACGCTGCCGATACCTGGACGCGCGCCGGTCATGAGCGACCCCGCGTCTCGTTTGCGGCCTCCTCGGCACTCGCGCGCCAGGTCGCGGCCGGCGGACGTGCCGACCTGTTCGTCTCCGCCGATGACGACTGGATGAACGACCTTCAGAAACGCGGATCGATCGTCGTCGGCACTCGCGCGGTTCTGGCGCGCAATCGGCTTGTGGTGGTGGCTCGCCCCGGCTTGCCGCGTGTCAGCGATGTCAGGGGGGCGGCGTTGGCGAAGGTTCTTGGTGCGGGGGCGCTCGCGATGGCCGATCCCGACAGCGTGCCCGCCGGCAAGTACGGGCGCGCCGCCCTGACCCGACTGGGTGCGTGGAACACGGTCGCGCCACGGGTGGTCCGGGCCGAGAATGTCCGGGCGGCGCTGGCGCTGGTCGAGCGTGGCGTGGCACCATACGGTATCGTCTACGCCACGGATGCGCTCGCCGCGCGGAACGTCCGGATCGTAGGAGTCTTTCCGCCGCGCAGTCACGCGCCCATCGTCTACCCGATCGCGCGATTGACTGGCGGAAGGGCGAGTGAAGCCGAGGGCTTTCGGCGCTTTCTGCTCTCGAACGCCGGGCGGGCGATTTTCGTCCGGCACGGCTTCACCGCGCCTTGAGCGAGCTGCTTACGATCGTCCGGTTGACCCTGCTTGTCGGCGGCGTCGCGACACTCGGCGCATTGCCGGTCGCCTTCGCGCTGGCCTGGGTGCTGGCGCGGTGGCAATTCCCGGGGAAGGTGTTGATCGACGCATTGGTTCACTTGCCGCTGGTGGTGCCGCCGGTGGTCACCGGATGGTTGCTGCTGCTCGCCTTTGCGCCAGCCGGACCGATCGGCGCGTTCCTCGAACGCGGGTTCGGCGTATCGGTACTGTTTCGCTGGACGGGAGCGGCGATCGCAGCCGCAGTCATGGCGCTGCCGTTGATGGTTCGCGCGATGCGGCTGTCGATAGAGGCCGTCGATCGGCGGCTGGAGCAGGCGGCGCGTACGCTTGGTGCGTCACGCTGGCGCGCCTACGCGACGGTCACGCTGCCACTTGCCGCGCCGGGCGTGGCGGCGGCGGTGGTGCTTGGGCTGGCGCGCGCGATCGGCGAGTTCGGCGCGACGATCACCTTCGTCTCCAACGTCCCGGGCGAAACGCAGACGCTGCCGCTTGCCATCTACGCCGCGTTGCAGCGACCGGGCGGCGAAGCGGAGGTCTGGCGGCTGGCCGGGGTGTCGGTGGCTTTGTCGTTGATCGCGCTGATCGTGTCGGAGGCGCTGGTGCGGCGCGCTGGACGCGGCGTGCATGTCCTTTGACGTCGACGTACATGTGAAACGAGGCGAGGCGTCCGTCGGCGCGTGCTTCGTGACAGGTGATGGCCTGACGGTGCTGGTCGGCCCGTCAGGCATCGGCAAGACCAGCCTGCTCGACATCATCGCCGGTCTGCTGAAGCCGGCGTACGGACATGTGCGGGTCAATGGGCGCACGTTGTTCGATACGCACGCGGGGATCGATCTTGCCCCCGAACGACGGCGTGTCGGCTATGTCTTCCAGGACGCGCGCCTGTTTCCGCATCGCCGCGTGCAAGCCAACCTTCTGTATGGCGCGCGGGACGCAACGCGGCTGGCGGAAGTAGCCGCCACGCTCGACATCGCGCATCTGCTACGCCGCTGGCCGCGCACGCTTTCCGGTGGGGAGGCGCGCCGGGTGGCGATCGGGCGCGCCTTGTTGCGCGACCCGGCGTTCCTGTTGCTCGACGAACCCTTGTCGTCGCTCGATCCCGCCCGCCGCGAAGAGGCGATGCAGGCGATCGAGCGCGTGCGCGATGCACGGGCGGTTCCGATCCTGATGGTCACGCATGAGGTCGCGGAGGCTGAGCGGCTGGGCGACCGCGTGATCACGATCGGCTAGAATATTCAGCGTACGCAGGCATCGAGCGCGTTGCGCCGGACGAAGCCGACATAGCGGGCGATCTGGTTCCCGCGCCGTCGCACGAAACCGCCCGGCGTCACTGCTTCGCGCTTTTTCGGAAGTGGCAGTACCGCTGCGATTCGAGCGGCTTCGAGGGGGCTCAGCGTGACGGCGGAATGGCGGAAATACCGTTGTGCCGCCGCCTCCGCGCCATAAGTGCCGATGCCGGTTTCGGCGATGTTCAAATACACTTCCATGATCCGGCGCTTGCCCCAGATCGTCTCGATCAGCACGGTGAACCACGCCTCCAACGCCTTGCGCAGATAGCCGCCGCCCTGGAAAAGGAACGCGTTCTTCGCGGTTTGCTGACTGATCGTCGAGCCGCCGCGCACGCGTCCGCCATCGGCGTTGCTCGCCGCCGCACCCGCGATGGCGCGCCAGTCGAACCCGTGGTGACTACAGAATTTGCTATCCTCGCCCGCGATCGCGGCGCGCGCCATGTCCGGGTCGATCCGCGACAATGGCGTCCAGTCCTTCGTCACCGAATGTCCGCTCAGCAGATCACCCGCCATCGTCATCGTGAAAGGCACCGGCACGAAGGCGTAAATGCCAACCCAGAGGAGTGACACGACCACGAAGCCGATGACCATCTTGAACAACAAGCGAAGCACGGTGAACATGGCCGCCACCGTACGGGCACGCGTGCCCTTTCCTCAAGCCCCGAGGATGGTGTCCACCATCCCCGGTACCCGCATCAAGCGGTCAGCAGCCGTTTTTCGCCCGCAAGCCGCATCATCGCGCGTTGCAGCTTTTCGAACGCCCGAACCTCGATCTGGCGAACCCGCTCGCGGCTCACACCGTAAACCTGGCTCAGTTCCTCCAGCGTCTTCGGATCGTCGGTCAAGCGACGCTCGGTCAGGATATGCTTTTCCCGGTCGTTGAGGTCGCCCATCGCGTTGACCAGCATGTCATGCCGCACGTCCGCTTCTTGTTGGTCTGCGACGATGCTGTCCTGCAAGGGCGCGTCGTCCTGCAGCCAATCCTGCCACTGACCCTCGCCATCCTCCCGCATCGAAACGTTGAGGGACGTGTCGCCGCCCATCGCCATGCGACGGTTCATGCTGACCACGTCGGCCTCGGTCACGCCAAGATCGGTGGCGATCTTCTGGACATTTTCCGGGGTCAGGTCACCGTCTTCGAACGCGTCCAGACGTGCCTTCATGCGGCGCAGGTTGAAGAACAGCTTCTTCTGCGCTGCGGTGGTGCCCATCTTCACCAGGCTCCACGAGCGCAGGATGAACTCCTGGATCGAGGCGCGAATCCACCACATCGCATAGGTCGCAAGTCGGAAGCCGCGATCGGGCTCGAACTTCTTCACGCCCTGCATCAGGCCGATATTCCCCTCGGAAATCAGCTCGCTGACCGGCAAGCCATAGCCACGATACCCCATTGCGATCTTGGCGACGAGCCGCAGATGGCTGGTAACCAGCTGCGCGGCGGCGTCGGTATCGCCATGCTCCTGAAAGCGCTTGGCGAGCATGTATTCCTGCTCGGGCGCCAGGATCGGAAATTTCTTGATCTCGGACAGGTAGCGATTGAGGCTTTGCTCACCGCCGAGCGCAGGGATCGTCGCGGGGACGTTGCTGCGAGCTGCCATGATCCTTGATCTCCCTTCAAACGGCGCAGGCGGGCGTCGATGGTGCGACGCGACACGCATACCCTGAAACTATACGACAAGCTGCGTGAACAGTTCCTGCATGTCCGGCGGCATCGCGCTGTCAAACGACAGATGGTCGCCCGTCACCGGGTGGATGAACCCAAGGTGCGCCGCATGCAACGCCTGACGCCGGAAACCCAGCGTTTCGAGCACGCCCTTGTGAGCATGTTTTGTTCTACCATACACCGGGTCACCCAGCAAGGCATGGCCGATCGATGCCATGTGGACGCGGACCTGGTGCGTGCGCCCCGTTTCCAACCGGCATTCCACCAACGTCGCCTCTCGCAACGGCTCCAGCGAACGATAGTGCGTCACCGCGCGCTTGCCGCCCTGTACGATCGCTACCTTCTTGCGATTGTTGGGCGAACGGGCCAGCGGTGCGTCGACGCTGCCTGCCGCCGGCATGGGTCGCCCGCCGACGATCGCGCGGTAGCGCCGGTCGATGCTGTGCGCGGCGAATTGCCTGGCCAGCCCCTCGTGGGTCCGGTCGGTCTTCGCCGCCACCATCAATCCGGACGTATCCTTGTCGATGCGATGCACGATCCCGGGCCGGGCCACGCCACCGATCCCCGACAGCGATCCCCGGCAATGGTGAAGCAGCGCGTTGACCAAGGTACCGTCCAGATTGCCGGCGGCAGGATGCACGACCAACCCGGCGGGCTTGTTCAGCACGATCAGATGTTCGTCCTCGAAGGCGATCACCAGCGGAATGTCCTGTGCTTCGTTATGCGCCGCCGTCGGGGCGGGGACCGCGATCTGGAACGCTTCGCCCGCACGCGACTTCCGCGACGGGTCACGCATCGGCACGCCACCCTGCGTGACCTGTCCGGCGTTGATCAGCACCTTCAGCCGCTCGCGCGACAGCGTCGGCACCGCGTCGGCCAACGCACGATCCACTCGCCAGCCGTCCGCGGCCGGGGCGATGGTCGTTTCCATGATGATGACCCCCCGGTCCATTGCTAAGCTAGATGGCGATGAGCGTAGAAATTACAATTGCCCTCCACAACGACCTTCGCGCGTGGGCTGCGGCAACGTGCGAGGAAATCTGCGGATTGTTGCTGGGGTGCGAGGGACGGGTGGAGCGGCTGGTCGCCTGCCGCAACGTCGCCGCCGATCCGGCGGTCCGGTTCGAGATCGATCCCGCCGCACTGATCGCCGCGCATCGTAGTGCGCGGCACGGCGGGCCGGCGGTGATCGGCCATTATCATTCGCACCCATCCGGGATCGCACGCCCCTCTCCGCGTGACGCAGCCGACGCCGTCCCGGATGGCAGTATCTGGTTGATCGTGGCGGGGGCGGAGGTGACGGCGTGGCGTGCCGTAGCCGGTGGCGCGTTGCTCGGCCGCTTCGACAAGGCGCCGCTGGTCGTAACCGGTTGCGCCGCGGTCCGCGACTCGCCACAAGGCGGAATCTCCACTCCGCCGAGGTAGTTCCACCCCGATGACCATCAGCCCGGTCGATTTTGCATCCCTGCTATGTTCGCGGCTTTGCCACGACCTGCTGTCGCCGGTCGGTGCGCTGAACAACGGGCTCGAGTTGCTTAACGACGAGACCGATCCGGACATGCGCGCCCGCTGTCTCGAACTGCTCAACGAAAGTGCACGGACGTCGGCGAACAAGCTGAAGTTCTTTCGGCTGGCGTTCGGCGCGGCGGGCGGCTTTGGGGAGCGCGTGGACGTGCGGGAGGCGCGGCAGGCGATCGAGGGGTTGCTTGGGGACAACAAACGTCTGCAGCTGCAATGGCTGGTCGAGGATGCCGAACTGCCGAAGGTAGCGGTAAAGGTGCTGCTCAACCTGGCCTTGATCGCCGGCGACACGCTGGTGCGTGGCGGGACCGTCACGATCGGTATCGAGGAGAGCACGGATGCGATCGAGATCGTGCTGCGGGCAGAAGGGCCGCGGATCGTGCTGGATCCCGAATTGCGCGCGACGCTGATCGGCGATGCCAGAGAAGAATCGGTGACGCCGCGTGCTGCGGCTGCTTTCCTGATCCATGCCCTCGCCACCGAAGTGGGCGGCTCGGTGATGGTCAGCGATCCTGTCGATAATGCGGTGATGTTCGGGGCTACGCTGCCGCATCGCTGATGGCGGTAAAGACCCTTTTAACCCCTGCCATGCGATGCGGTCCCCCTGGCCGGGGCGATGGGACCGCATGGACGATCTGCTGCAGGAATTCATCGCGGAGACGCGCGAAACGCTCGAGGCGATCTCGGGCGAGATCGTCGGCTGGGAGGCCGATCCCGGCGATCGCGGTCGGCTCGACGCGATCTTTCGCTTCGTTCACACCATCAAGGGGAGTTGCGGCTTCCTGGACCTTCCGCGCCTTGCGCGGCTGAGCCACGCCGCCGAGGACGCGCTGGCGGCGGTGCGGGCGGGGGAGCGCCTCCCGGGTCCGGCACTGGTCAACGCCATTCTCGCCATCATCGATCGGATCGGCGAGATCGTGGAGGCGATCGATGCGGGAGAGGCGCTGGTCGAGGATGGCGAAACGCTGCTGATCGCCGCGCTGGGCGGAACGATCACCGGTGACGTGATACCCGCGCAGCCGACGCCGACCGTCGATACGGGGAATATCATCGCTGCGGTTCGCGCCGCGCCCAAGCGTTCGGTGCGGCTTTCCGTCGACTTGCTCGACCGGATGATGAGCGGCGTGTCCGACATGGTCCTCGCGCGCAACCAGCTTGCGCGTCACTTGCGGATGATGAGCGATCCCCGCCTCGAGTCCATGCTCGAGCGGCTCAGCATTTCGGTGGACGAATTGCGCGACACGGTGACGCGGACGCGAATGCAGCGCGTCGAGTCGCTCTTTTCGGCGTTGCCGCGTCTGGCGCGCGATGCCGCGGCAGCACTCGACAAGTCGGTTTCGCTGACGATCGAGGGTGGCGATGTCGAGCTTGACCGTGAGATGATCGAGTTGCTTCGCGATCCGCTGGTCCATCTGGTCCGCAACGCGGTGGACCATGGCATAGAGGATCGCGCCGAGCGGGTGATCGCGGGCAAGCCGCCGACCGGGCGGCTGCGGGTCGTGGCGCGGCAGGCGGGCAATCTCATCATCATCGAGATCGCCGACGATGGTCGGGGGATCGACAGCGATCGCTTGCTGGTCAAGGCGTTGCAAGCGCAACCGTCACGGGCCGGCGAATTGGCCGGACTGGATGAGGAGGAAAGGCTGCGCCTGATCTTCGAACCCGGGCTGTCTTCGCGTGACGAGGTAACGGCCTTGTCGGGACGCGGCGTGGGCATGGACGTGGTGAAGGCCAACGTCGAACAGGCCGGCGGTCGCATCTCTTTGGCAAGTAGGCCGGGGCACGGCCTGACGATCGCGCTTGAGGTGCCGCTGACGCTGGCGATCCTCAACGCCGTGATCGTCGACGCGGCGGGCACCCGCTTCGCGATCCCGCGCCAGTCCGTCGACGAGATCGTCGCGGTGGACGGGGGGGCGGTGCGCGTCGATCGGCTGGCGAGCGGTGCGATGGTGCTGCTGCGCGGGCAACGGCTGCCGATGGTGTCGCTGCCGATGCTGCTCGGGCAGGACGCGGTGGCATTCGCGCCACGCTATCTGGCGATCGTCTCCCTGCGCGAAGGTCGCTTCGCGCTTGCGCTCGACGGCGTGCGTGACACGCAGGAACTGGTCGTGAAGCCCGCCGCACCGGCGGTGATGAGCGCGGGCATCTATGCCGGCCAGATGCTGCCCGACGACGGCGCACCGATCCTGCTGCTGGATTGCTCCGCGATCGCCGTGCGCGCCGCGCTGACGTTCGAACCGGCTGCCGATGTGATCGCCGAGGCAGAGGTGAACGAGCAGGTGCGCGCGCTGCTGTTCGACGATGTCGACGGCGTGCGGCGCATGATCGTGTCCGAGGCCGTCGACCGGATCGAGAGCGTGCGACCCGACGCCGTCCGCGCGTTGGCGGGCGGATTGTGGCTGACCATCGGAGATCGCTCGATCCCGGTATGGCCGGGCAACGGCGCCGTGGCATCCGAGATCCGCAAGGTCCTGCGCCTGAAGCTGGACGATCAGGAGATGGCGTACCCGATCGCCGATCCGATCGAGATCGTGCCGCTGCCCACGGAGATTGCGGCACCGGCCGATCATGGCGGGATCATCGGCGGGCTCGCGGTGATCGATGGCGAGCCGATCGAACTGATCGACCCGCTCGGCCTGTTCGCCGGCCTGCAGATCGTGGGCGAACGGCCCCTGTGCCTGCTGCACGGCGCGGAAAGCGGATGGATGGAGGCGTTCCTGAAACCCGCGATCGAACAGGCCGGTTACCGTGTGGTCCGCAACGCGCCACCGGGGGTGACAGTCGCGCTGGCCCTGGCGATGGAAGACGATGCCGATACCGCGCCCGTGCCGGCCCTGCGTCTCAGCCGTGAGCGTGGGCGTCCGCTCTACCGCTACGATCGGGCGGCCCTGCTCGCTGCGCTCAAGGATTATGCGGCATGAACGCTTCGTTGCATCTGATCGCACGGGTCGGGACGTGCGGTGTCCTGTTCGATGCGGGTCGCGTCGATTCGGTGGTCGAGGTCGGCGGGATCGTCCCGGCGCCCGGTGCCGCGCCGGCCGTGGTGGGGCTGGCCGCGATGCGCAGCCGCGTGGCGACCGTCATCGACGTGCGGGCGCTGTTCGGGATGACCCCGATGCGGCGCGACGGCGGCGGGGGGCGGGCCGTGGCGACGATCGTCGACGGCCACCTGTACGCGATCGCGGTCGACGCGCTGGAGGACGTCGCGACGTTCGCCCTTTCGCCCACGCCGACCGCCCATGGTTCCGCCAGCGAATGGGACTTCGTCACCGGTGTGGCCGATGGGATCGGCGAGACGTTGGTGGCGGTCGACGTCGACCGGCTGGTCGCCCGCGCCAGCGCGCTCGTCTGACCACCGGCATTAACTCCATCCTTACCGCGATATGCGCAAAACCGTGCAAGGCCAGAGAAATCGGACATACTATGAAGAGCTGCCTGATCGTCGATGATTCCAAGGTGATCCGCAAGGTCGCCCGGCACATTCTGGAGGCGCTGGACTTCGCGGTTTCGGAGGCTTGTGACGGGCGGGAGGCGCTGCATCATTGCCGTCGTTCGTGTCCGGACGTGATCCTGCTCGACTGGAACATGCCGGTGATGAGCGGCATGGAGTTCCTGCGCGCGCTGGGTGAGGAGACGCTGCCGCACCGACCGAAGGTGGTGTTCTGCACGACCGAGAACGGCATGGCGCATATCCGTGCGGCTATCGAGGCGGGCGCGGACGAATATGTCATGAAGCCTTTCGACCGGGAGACGCTGCACAGCAAGCTCCAGATCGTCGGCGTCGCCTGAACTCGCGGCGCGCGTGTCGAGCCCGGACATGATCCCGCGCAACGTTTCCGGCATGGCCGGGCGATTGATGCCACGCGTGCTGATCGTCGACGACTCGGCGGTGGCGCGCGCGGCACTGTCACGTTTCATCGTCGGCAGCGGCCGGTTCGAGCTTGCCGGTGCGTTGCAGGATGCGCCGCGGGCGCTGGCCTTTCTGGCGGCGCACCGCGTCGACCTGATCCTGCTGGACCTGGTGATGCCGCATCGCGACGGCATCGATGCGCTGCCCGAATTGCTGAAGGCCGGTGCGGGTGCCCGCGTGCTGGTGGTGTCGAGTGCGGCGGCCGCGGGTGCCGAAGTGACGATGCGGGCTTTGGCGCTGGGAGCGGCCGACACGCTGGTGAAGCCAAGTATCGGCGCATTCGCCACCCGCTTCGGTGAAACGCTGCTGTCGCGGCTCGACCTGCTGGCCACGTCGGACGGCCCGGCTGCCGGCCCGCGCCGCGCCACGGTGATGGCGCCACGACCGTTCGATGCGATCGCGATCGGCGCGTCGACGGGCGGTATCCACGCGCTGGCATCCGTGCTGGCGCAGGTCCCGTCGCACATGAAGCAGCCGATCTTCATCACGCAGCACCTGCCGCCGTCCTTTTCGCCCTTCTTCGCGGCGCAGGTCGGCACGTCGGCGCGGCGTCCGTGCGGCATCGCCACCGAGCGCAGCGCCGTTCGCGACGGGGAAGTTTTGATCGCGCCCGGCGATGCGCACTTGCTGGTGACGGCGATGCCGAACGGCCGCATCTGCACCCGCCTTTCGCAGGAGCCGGCCCCGACCGGCAACGAACCGTCGGTCGATCCGATGTTCGCCAGCATGGCCGCGGTCTATGGTGCCCGGCTGCTGGCCATCGTGCTGAGCGGCATGGGGCGCGACGGACTGGAAGGCGCTCGCGCCGTCCGGGCCGCGGGTGGCACGATCGTGGTGCAGGATCGGGAATCCTCGGTGGTGTGGGGGATGCCGGGTGCCGTGACGGCGGCGGGGCTGGCCGATGCGGTGCTCGCCCCCCACGAAATCGGTGCGATGATCGCCGCGCAGCGCGCTGGCATGCGCGCATGATCGGCGGCATCGACGCCGGCTCCGCGCGTGTTTTTGCCGGCCTGCTGGAGGCGCGCACCGGGCAGCGCATCGCGGCTGGACGCAGTTGGCGGTACGATGCCGCACTCGGGCCGCTGTTGCAGTCGCTGACGCTTGATCGCATCGACCAACTCGCCGCACGGCTGATAGAGGGCAAGGACAAGTCGCTGGGCGACCGCATCGTCGATGCGCTGCTCAATCAGGAGACGTCGTTCTTCCGCGATGCCGGCGTGATCGAGGGGGCGGTCGCGGCGGCGACGCACGGGGACCATCCGCTGCGTATCTGGTGCGCGGCGTGCGCGACCGGTCAGGAGCCGTTGTCGCTCGCGATGCTGTTCGCAGAAGCGGGCGGGACGATGCCGGAGATCGTCGCGACCGACGTGTCCGCCGCCGCGCTGGCCCGCGCCCGCGATGGTACCTACACGCAGTTCGAGATCCAGCGCGGCCTGCCGGTTCGCCGCATGGTCAAATGGTTCGAGCCGACGACCGACAATCAGTGGCGCGTGTCGGCGTCACTGGCGGGTGCGATACATTATCGCCGCCACAACCTTGTCGTCGACGCGCCACCGGCGGGGCAGTTCGACCTGATCCTGTGCCGCAACGTACTCTTCTATCTGGCGCCGCCGCTGCGCGAACGAGTGCTGGAGCGGCTTGCCGGGGCATTGCGCCCCGACGGCTTGCTGCTGCTGGGCGCGGGGGAGACGGTGATCGGTCAGTCCAGCCGCTTGCGCCCCAGCCTGCGTGCACGGGGGCTGTACGAGCGGGCCGGCGATGACGAAGATCGCAAGCGGGTTTACACCGGACGCTGATTTCGCGACGGACGTTGCCACGGATCAATCGATGGCGAGGTCGGTGGTGGTGATCGTGACGATCGGGCGGCGGAAGACGGGCGGGGCGCGGCGATGAAGTGCCAGGAGGCGCCGTCGCCGAACTTCAACGAACGCGTGCTGCCGATCTCGATGATTGTGCTGCATTACACCGGGATGAGGACCGCCGCCGAGGCGCTCGACCGGTTGCGCGATCCGGCAGCCGAAGTGTCCTGTCACTATTTCGTCGACGAGGACGGAACGGTGACGCGGCTGGTGCCCGACGAACGCCGGGCGTGGCACGCCGGACGTGCCCATTGGCGCGGAATCACCGACGTCAATTCTGCCTCCATCGGTGTCGAGATCGTCAATCCCGGTCATGAATTCGGCTATCGTGATTTCCCGGAAGCGCAGGTCGAAGCGGTGATCCGGCTGGTCGCGCATCTGAAGGACAAGTACGAGATCACCCGTGGCAATGTCGTCGGCCATTCGGACATCGCACCACGGCGCAAGCGTGATCCGGGTGAATTGTTTCCGTGGCATCGATTGTCGCGATTGCGGCTGGCCTTGCCGCGCCCGACCAGGAACCTGGTGGACCCGATGTGGGGCGAGGCGGCGTTCTGTCTGGCGCTGGAGCGGTTCGGCTATGACGTCGGGGACCGGATGGCCGCGATCATGGCGTTCCAACGCCGGTTCCGGCCCGAAATGATCGACGGCGAGATGGATGCCGAATGCCGGATGATCCTGCTCGCGCTGCTGCTTCCCAAACCGCAAGGGGATGAGTAGAGGGGGCAGGCCAGAGGGCCGGGCGGCCGCGTCACGCGCAAGCGTGCCGAGGAAAGTCCGGGCTCCACGGAACGACGGTGGCGGGTAACGCCCGCCGGCTTCGGCCTTGCGGTTGAGGTCAGGGACAGTGCAACAGAGAGCAGACGGCCTGGGCTTCGGCCCGGTCAAGGTGAAAGGGTGCGGTAAGAGCGCACCGCGCGGCCGGTAACGGTCGTGGCACGGTAAACCCCACCGGGAGCAAGACCGAATAGGGGCGGCATGGGTGTCTTCGGGCATCCGGGGTGTGTTTCCACTCGCTGCCCGGGTTGGTTGCTTGAGCGTGTCGGTAACGGCACGCCTAGAGGAATGGTCGCCTATCCTCCGTAACGGAGGTGGACAGAACCCGGCTTACAGGCCCTCTGGCAAATTACGCCGGCTTCGCTTGGCGCATCGCGGCCGCCACCTTATGTGCGGGGGCGCATGGCACGTATCCCGACACGATCGAACGACTGGGGCTTTCCCCGCTGGCGCAGCTATGGTGCCGCGCGTGAGGCGACGACGGTGAAGCTGTGCGACCGGCACGGCTGCACCGAGCCGGGCAATTGCCCCGCGCCGAAATCGCCGAACAGCCCGGATCGCTGGTATTTCTGTCAGGCACATGCCGCCGAATACAACCGCGGCTGGAATTACTTCGAGGGTCTGTCCGCCGAAGAGGCGGCGGAGCGTGAGGCCAACGAGCGCCGCGATGCGGGCGGCTTCGCGCAATCCAAGCACCAGGCCTGGGCAGGGCCGGGCGACGGCAGCCGTTCGCGCGACGAGATGCGCGCGCTGGAAGTGCTGGAGCTGGAAGTGGATGCGACATTCGACGACGTGCGGCTGGCGTGGCGGCGACTGGCGAAGTCCAACCACCCGGACGTGCGGCCCGGCGACAAGGATGCCGCCGCGCGATTCCAGGCGATCCAGGCGGCATACGACGTGCTGCGCACCGCCGAGGATGCGCGTACCTGGAAGCCCGGGGCGGAGGCGTGAAGGATCACGTCCGGGCCGGCTGGACCGGCGCGGTGCTGGTATGCGGTAAATGTTCGAAGAAAATCGGCGGCGGGTTCGGCGCCAAGGGCAAGCACTCGCTGGCCAGGGCGCTGTGTGCGGAGCCGGGGTTCGGCAAGGGCCGCAAGGCGACGGTCGGCGTGGTGGAGACGCGCTGCCTGGGTATCTGCCCGAAAGGCGCGGTGACGATCGTGGACAGCCGGACGCCGGAGCGGTGGCGGATCGTGCCGGAAGGGGCGGAGATCGAGTCGCTGGCGGATACGCTGCGGTAACGTCGTGGGACGGACACGCGTGGAAGTTGACAAACATCACACCACGTCGCGGCACGGAACGCGGGCCATCGGTGATGACGTCGTGGTTCTGGCGGGAATGGCGGCGTGATCGCATCCGTGGCTGATATCGTCGACGTACCGTTGTAGGACAGCGCCGATCCGCCTCGGCACCGCGATCCCCGCCCACGCCGGTAGGAGAGCCGCCCCGGCTCAGGACCGGGGCGGTCGACTCTCTTGCGTACCGGGCGGCGCGGTACGACCCGCCGAGCGGCGCTCAGGCCAGCGGCAAGCCCTTCAGCACCTTGTCCAGGGTCAGCGGGTAATCGCGGATGCGGACGCCACAGGCGTTGTAGACCGCGTTCGCCACGGCCGCCGCCGCACCGCACAGCCCGAGTTCACCGACACCCTTGGCCTTCATCGGCGACGTCTTGTCGTCGAGCGTGTCGAGGAACACCACTTCCTGATGCGGCACGTCCAGATGGACCGGTACGTGATATTCGGCGAGGTCGTGGTTCACGAAATAGCCGAAGCGCGGATCGACCACCGCATCCTCCATCAACGCCGCGCCGATCCCCATCGTCATGCCACCGATCACCTGGCTGCGCGCGGCCTTGGGGTTCAGGATGCGCCCGGCATCATAGACCCCCGACATGCGGCGCACCCGGATCTCACCGGTGTGTACGTCAACGCCGGCCTCGACGAAATGCGCGCCGAAGGTCGCTTGCGCATAATCCTTCTCCAGCGTGCCATATTCCATCGAGTCCTCGCCACTTAGCCCCTCATCGCCCGCCGCCTTGGCGAGCTCGACCGAGCGATTGCCGCTGGTCACCTTGCCATCGGCGAAGGTCACGTCGTCGGAGTTGAAGCCGAGCTTCTGTGCGATACGGCGGCGCAGATCGACGCATGCCGCATAGACGCCGGCGGTCGAGCTGTTGCCACCCCATTGCCCGCCCGAACCGGCCGAGACCGGAAAGCGGCTGTCACCCAGTAGCACGATGACCTTGTCGAGCGGGACGCCCAGCATTTCGGCGGCGGTCTGCGCGATGATCGTGTAGCTGCCGGTGCCGATGTCGGTCATGTCGGTGGCGACCGTCACGACGCCCTTGCGGTCGACGCCGACGCGCGCGCCCGACTTCATGTTCATGTTGTTGCGGAACGCCGCCGCCATTCCCATGCCGATCAACCAGTCGCCATCGCGAACCTGCCCGGGTTTCGCGTTGCGCCGTTCCCAGCCGAACGCCTTCGCGCCTTCCTCAAGACAGCGCACGAGATTGCGGTCGGAGAATCTGCGTTCCGGCTGTTCGGGATCGACCATCGTGTCGTTGACGATGCGGAAGCGGACCGGGTCCATGCCCAGCTTCTCCGCCATTTCGTCCATCGCGATTTCCAGCGCCATCATCCCGGGCGCTTCGCCGGGCGCACGCATCGCATTGGCTTCCGGCAGGTCGAGCACGGCCAGATGCGTCTCGGTCAGGCGGTTGGCCCCGGCGTAGAGCAATTGCGTTTGATTGGCCGCCGTCTCCGGCCCGCCGCCGGGCAAGTCGCCAGACCATGTCTGGTGCGCGATCGCGCTGATTTTCCCAGACTTTTCCGCACCGATGCGGATGCGCTGGATCGTCGCCGGGCGGTGGGTGGTGTTGTTCATCAGCTGCGGCCGCGCCAGCGCGACCTTGACCGGGCGTCCCGCCACCTTTGCCCCCAGGGCGGCCATCACCGCGTCGGAGCGTACCCACAATTTTCCGCCGAACCCGCCGCCGACATACGGGGAGACGACGCGCACCTTCTCCTTGGGGATCAGCAGCGTCTCGCTCATGTCGCGGACCGCCCAGGCGATCATCTGATTACTGGTCCACAGCGTCAGCGCGTCGCCCTCCCACGCCGCGATGGTGGCATGCGGCTCCATCATCATGTGGCTTTGGTCAGGGGTGGTGTAGGTCGCATCGAGCGTGACCGGGGCAGCGGCGAACGCACCCGCGAAATCGCCGCGCGCGGTCTTCATCTTGTCGCCCTTGGCGATCGGCGCCGCGCCCTTGGCGCCGGCCAGATCGTACTTGCCCTTGGCACGTGCGTAATCGACGCGCACGCGCTTGGCGGCATCGCGTGCTTGCTCGAAGGTTTCGGCGACCACGACGGCGACGGCCTGATCGTAATGTTCGACCTCCGGGCCGGCGAGCATCGTTGCGGTATGCGCCTTGGCCTTGGCGATCTTGCCGGCGTTTTCGTATGTTACGACTGCCAGCACGCCGGGCGCACGTCGCGCGTCGGCGCTGTCGATATGGGTGATGCGGCCCTTGGCGACGCTCGCTCCCACGATGACGCCGTAAGCGTGATTGGGCGCGGCGTCATGGCGTTCATAGGCGTAAGGGGCGGTGCCGCTGACCTTCAGCGGACCGTCGATCCGGTCGGTGGGCTTGCCGATCACCTTCAACTGGTCGATCGGATTGGTGCCTGCGGGTGTGTCGAACTTCATGCCGCGCCTCCTTCGGCGAGCACCGCGGCGAGCGTGCGCTCCACCAGCGGCAATTTGTAAGCGTTCTGGGTGGTCGGCGTGGCCCCGGCGAGCACGGCGGCGGCGATCGCCTTCGCGCCGCCGTCCAGTCGCGTCTCCGCAGCCGCGACCCGCCACGGCTTGTGCGCCAGCCCCCCGAACGCGAAGCGTGGCGTCCCGCTTTCCGGCAGCACCGCCGCGACCGAGATGGTCGCGAAAGCATAAGAGGCGCGGTCGCGGACCTTGCGGTAGATGTGGGTACCGCGCACCGGCGCGGGCAGGGTCACCCCGGTGATCATCTCGCCGGGTTTCAGCGACGTTTCGATCCACGGTGTGTTGCCGGGCAGGCGATGGAAGTCCGCGATCGGGATCGAGCGCGTCGTGCCACCGCCGTCGACCGTCTGGACCACCGCATCCAGCGCGCGCATCGCCACCGCCATGTCGCTGGGATGCGTGGCGATACAATCCTTGCTGGTGCCGATCACCGCCAGCGCGCGGCTGTATCCGCCAAGCGCCGCACAGCCCGATCCCGGCTTGCGCTTGTTGCACGCCTGATTGGTGTCGTAGAAATACGGGCAGCGCGTGCGCTGGAGCAGGTTGCCCGCGGTGGTCGCCTTGTTACGCAACTGCCCGGACGCGCCCGACAGCAGCGCGCGGCTGAGCACGCCGTAATCGCGGCGCACCCGGTCGTCCGCGGCAAGCGAGGTGTTGCGCACCATCGCGCCCACACGAAGGCCGCCGTCCGGAGTCGCCTCGATCCGGTCGAGGCCAAGCCGGTTGACGTCGACCAGATGCGTCGGCGTTTCGATCTGCAACTTCATCAGGTCGAGCAGGTTGGTGCCGCCCGCGACGAACTTCGCACCCGGCTTTGCCGCGACGGCGGCGGCGGCGGCGGCGGCGCTGGTCGCGCGCTCGAAGGTGAAGGGCTTCATGCCACATCCTCCGCGCCGGCGACATCGGCGATGGCGGCGACGATGTTCGAGTAAGCGGCGCAGCGGCAGATGTTGCCGCTCATCCGCTCGCGCAGCTCGTGCGCGTCCAGCCGCGTGGTGGCGTTCAGGTCGTTCGAAACGTAGCTGGGCACACCGTCCCTGATCTCCTGCAACATCGCCACCGCCGCCATGATCTGCCCCGGCGTGCAATAGCCGCATTGATACCCGTCGTGCTTCACGAACGCTGCCTGCATCGGGTGGAGGTCGCCGGGCTTGCCCAATCCCTCGATCGTGGTGATCGCATCGCCGTCGTGCATCACCGCCAGCGTCAGGCACGAATTGATCCGCTTGCCGTCGACCATCACGGTGCATGCGCCGCATTGCCCGTGGTCGCAGCCCTTCTTGCTGCCCGTGAGATGCAGATGCTCACGCAGCGCGTCCAGCAACGTAACGCGCGGATCGAGGTCCAGTTCGCGACGCTTGCCGTTGACGGTGAAGGTGACCGGCATCGTCGCGGGTACCGCCTCGGCCGGCAGCGGGCGCGCCTCGACGGGAAGAGTGACGGTGGAGGCGGCGGCTGCGCCGCTGACGAGGGCCCCGCGACGCGTGGGGCGAAATCCGTTGGCTTCGGTCATGTCGATCCTGCTGGCGGCGCGGCCGGAGCGTCGCGCGTGATAGTGAAACGCACCCGATCCAGGTTATATCCGGTTGCAAAGCAAGGATAAGCGGCGGGGTGGCGAAGCGCTACAGCCTTCGATAGGCTTCGGCCATAAAGGACAGAGAGGATCGATGATGGGAAGTGTCGCGACGGCCGCACCGACGACGATGGCACCCGGAGAACGGGAGGCGCGGGTCGATTTGGCGGCGGCGTACCGGCTGGTCGCGCTATACGGATGGGACGACCTGATCTTCACCCATTTGTCCGCGCGGGTACCGGGGCCGGAGCACCATTTCCTCATCAATCCCTACGACATGATGTTCGAGGAGATCACCGCCTCCTCGCTGGTCAAGATCGACGTGGCGGGGCAGCCGGTCGGCGACAGCAGCCATCCGGTCAACCCTGCGGGTTTCACGATCCATTCCGCGATCCACATGGCGCGTGACGATGCGCATGCGGTGATGCACCTTCATACGCCGCATGGTCAGGCGGTGTCGGCGATGGCGTGCGGATTATTGCCGCACACCCAGACCGCGATGATCGCGGCGCACGACGTCGCCTATCACGATTATGAGGGCATCGCGACGGACCTTGAGGAACGCGAGCGGCTGGTGGTCGACCTCGGCCGCCGCCACGCGATGATCCTGCGCAATCACGGCACGCTGACGGTGGGTGACTCCGTCGCGTCCTGCTTCCTGCGGCTCTATTTCCTCGAACGCGCCTGCGAGGCGCAGGTGTTGATGCTGTCGGCCGGACGTGATGGACTGAATACGCCGCCGCAGGGCGTGGAGGGCAAGGTCGCGCAGCAATCGCCGCCCGCGGGGATCGGGATGCTGGCGCGCGGGCTGGCGTGGCCGGCGCTGCTGCGCAAGCTGGACCGCATCGATCCTTCCTATCGCGACTGAGTGGCGTGGCCGCATCGCTTGCGATAAGGGAGCGCTAACAACACAATAGGGGAAGATGGCGATGTGGCGCGGGATCGGGGCGGTTTCGTTGATGGCGCTGGCGGTGCCAGTGATGGCGCAGGAGCCTGCGCCGCGTCTTGCGCGCATTTTCGCCGATCATGCCGTGCTTCAGCGCGACCGGCCGATCGCCTTGTGGGGGCAGGCAGCGCCGCGCGCGCGAGTGACGGTGCGGCTGGGTGATCGCGCCGCTGCGGTGAAAGCGGATGCCAGCGGCAAATGGCGCGCCTCGCTGCCGGCGATGGCGGCAGGCGGACCGTACAGGCTGTCGGTGGTGGGCGGGGGCGCGACGCAGACGCTGAACGACATCATGGTCGGCGACGTGTTCCTGTGCGGCGGGCAATCGAACATGGAGTTCATGGTCAAGGCGTCGACCAACGCCTGGGGCGCGTTGCAGACCCCCGCCGACGACGACCTGCGTTACGTGACGATCCCCGACACCAGCAGCGCGACCCCGCTCGACGATCTGGAGGCACCCGCCAAATGGCAGCGTGTGGGGCCGCAGACGGTCGGCGATGCCTCGGCAGTCTGTTACTATATGGCCCGCTCGCTGCGGCAGAGCGAAAAAGTGCCGATCGGCTTCATCAATTCGGAATGGGGCGGCACACGGATCGAAAGCTGGACCAGCCCGGCGGCGCTGGCGACGATCCCGCGATTGCGCGAGGGCGTGGCGGCGGTCGCGGCTTACGGACGGAACCGCGAGGCCGCGGTCGCGCAGGACGGCGCGCGCCGCGACGCGTGGTGGCAGGCGCACGATCCGGATACGGCGCGACAGGCCGCTTTCCGTGATGCCGCCTATGATGACGGCGCGTGGCCGACGATCGCCACCAGCGCCTGGACGCAGGCGGGTGTCCCGGCGCTGGCCGCCTTCGAGGGCGCGATGTGGTTGCGCGGCACGATCGAGCTTACCGCGGCGCAGGTGGCCGCGGCGAAGATGCTGCAACTGGGACCGATCGACCATTTCGACGATACCTGGGTCAACGGACGGTTCGTCGGCGGCGGCAGCGTCGACTGGGCATGGCGGCATTACGACGTGCCGGCTGGCGCGCTTCGGGTGGGGCGCAACATCGTGGCGATCCGTGTCCTCGGTGGGGCGAAGGGTGGCGGACTGACCGGCGCGGCACCACGCGGGCTGGAGCTTGCCGACGGGACATTGGTGCCGTTCAGCGGGCCGTGGCGCTATCTCCGTGGGCGGGCGATGACCGGGGAGAATATCCCTGCCGCGCCGTGGGATGTGCCCAACAGCCTCGGGACGCTGCACAACGGCATGATCGCCCCGCTCGCCGATTACGGATTGAAGCTGGCGGCCTGGTATCAGGGCGAATCGAACGCGGGGGAGGCGTCGGATTACCGCGAGTTGATGACGCTGTTGATGGCCGACTGGCGGCGGACGTTCGCCGCGCCGACGCTGCCGTTCTTCGTCGTCCAGCTGACTTCGTTCGGCAAGCCAGCCACCGCGGCTGGTGCATCGGACTGGGCGGCATTGCGTGAGGCGCAGGCGCAGGCCGTCGCGCGGGACGCCCATGCCGGGCTGGCGGTGACGATCGACGTCGGCGACCGTTTCGATATCCATCCGACGCAGAAGACGCTGGTCGGCGAACGGCTGGCACGGCTGGCGCGGGTGATCGCTTACGGGCGGCCGGGGCTGCGCAGCGGGCCGGAGGTGGCGGCGGTGACGCGCAGCGGCGCGGATCTGGTCGTCCGCTATCGCAACGTGACCGGCGGATTGCACAGTTACAGCGCCGGGCACGCGATCGGTTTCGAGACATGCGCGGGTGACGATTGCCGCTACGCACCGGCAGAGGCGCGTGGTGATGTGGTGGTCTTGCCGGGCGCGAACCGCGCGGGCGTGACGCGGGTGCGCTATGCCTGGGCGGACGCGCCCTTCACCAACCTGTTCGACGGCGCGGACCTGCCCGCCGCGCCATTCGTCAGGCCGGTGGAATAGGGTCGTCGTGACACCGACCTTTAGGTCTGAGAGCTCCGATGTCGCTCGTTGTGGCGAGCGTAGCGAAGCAATCCGGCGCGGGATCAGGACGGCCTGAATCGCGTCGCTACGCTCGCAATGGAGGACGGGGACGAGTGATCGTCGGTGAGAACATGTGAGCGGTTCGCGTAAACGTGCGTCTCGCTCCTGATCACGGTGCGCGCGAGAAGACCGGCGTGAGTCGAGCCGACCCTGATCCGTGAATGGGCCACGATCGTTCGAGCGAGGTGGGGCACCTGATACTCGACCGAAAGACAGACCAGGCCTTCGAACGGCTGTTGCGACCGTGGGCCGGGCATCGCATGCCGGGCCGGCGCGATCCCCAACGCTCCTGATCGCGGCCCCATCCCGACCCAACGTAAAAAAAGCCCCGGCATCGCTGCCGGGGCTCCTTCACGTCACACGGACAATGCGATCAGTCGCGGTCGTTGGTCAGGAAGGCGGGAGCGAACGCAGGCGCTTCGCCCTCGTCCTTGCCGCCTTCGCGACGCGGGCCACGTCCGTCGCGCCGTGGCCCACGGTCGCCGCCGCGATCACCACCACGGTCGCCACCGCGATCACCGCCGCGCTCGCCGCCACGGCCACCGCCGCCGCCGCCGTCACGGCGAGGACCGCGCGGGCCGCGATCGCCGCCCTCGCGCGGTTCGCGCGCCGGACGGGTATCTTCCAGCTCGGCACCGGTTTCCTGATCGACGACGCGCATCGACAGGCGCACCTTGCCGCGCGGATCGATCTCCAGAACCTTGACCTTCACGGCCTGACCCTCGGACACGACGTCGCCGGGCTTCTCGACGCGCTCGTTCTTCATCTCGCTGACGTGGACGAGGCCGTCCTTGCCACCCATGAAGTTCACGAATGCACCGAAGTCGACGATGTTGACGACCTTGCCGTCGTAGATCTTGCCGACCTCGGCCTCTTCGACCAGCCCCTTGATCCACGCGATCGCCGCGTCGATCTGCGCGTGATCCGACGACGACACCTTGATGACGCCCTCGTCGTCGATGTCGACCTTCGCGCCGGTGGTGGCGACGATCTCGCGGATCACCTTGCCGCCGGTGCCGATCACTTCACGGATCTTCGACTTGTCGATCGTGAAGGTCTCGATCCGCGGCGCGTGCGCCGACAGTTCCGAGCGCGTCGAGTCGAGCGCCTTGGCCATCTCGGCCAGGATGTGCGCGCGGCCTTCATGCGCCTGCGCCAGCGCGACCTTCATGATCTCTTCGGTGATGCCGGAGATCTTGATGTCCATCTGCAGGGCGGTGATGCCCTCGCTGGTGCCGGCCACCTTGAAGTCCATGTCGCCGAGGTGATCCTCGTCGCCCAGGATGTCGGACAGAACCGCGAAATCCTTGCCCTCCAGGATCAGCCCCATCGCGATGCCCGAGACCGGCCGCTTCAGCGGCACGCCGGCATCCATCATCGACAGCGAACCGCCGCACACCGTCGCCATCGACGACGAGCCATTGCTCTCCGTGATGTCGCTGGTCACGCGGATCGTGTAGGGAAATTCCTCCTTGGTCGGCAGCACCGGATGCAGCGCACGCCACGCCAGCTTGCCATGACCGATCTCCCGGCGGCCCGGCGCGCCGAAGCGGCCCACTTCTCCGACCGAATAGGGCGGGAAGTTATAGTGCAGCATGAAATGCTGGTACGACAGGCCGTTCAGACCGTCGATCATCTGCTCCGCATCGCGGGTACCCAGCGTGGTGGTGGCGATGGTCTGCGTCTCGCCGCGGGTGAACAGCGCCGAACCGTGCGAGCGCGGCAGGAAATGGACTTCCGCCTCGATCGGACGGACGGTCCTGGTGTCGCGACCGTCGATGCGGCGACCGGTCTTCAGGATCGCGCCACGCACGATGTCCGCTTCCAGCTTCTTCACCAGCTTCAGCGTGCCGAGATATTCGGCCGGATCGGTTTCCTTCAGCGATGCGAACGCCTCACGCGCCTTGGTGCGCGCGGCGTTCACGGCGGTCTGGCGAGCCTGCTTGTCGGTCAGCTTGTAGGCCGCCTCCATGTCCTTGCCGATCGCCTTCTTCAGCTTGGTCAGCTTGGCGGTCTTGTCCTCGACCGGCGCCAGCTCCCACGGATCCTTCGCGGCCTGCTCGGCCAGATCGATGATCGCATCGATGACCTGCTGCGACGCCTTGTGCGCGAACATCACCGCGCCCAGCATCACGTCCTCCGACAGCTCCTTGGCTTCGGATTCGACCATCATCACCGCATCGTGCGTGGCGGCGACGACCAGGTCGAGCTCGCCCTCGGCAACCTCGGCATCGGTCGGGTTCAGCTGATACTCGCCGTCCTTGTAGCCGACGCGCGCACAGCCGATCGGCCCCATGAACGGCACGCCCGAAATGGTCAGCGCGGCCGACGCGGCGACCATCGCCAGAATGTCCGGCTCGTTCTCGCCATCATACGACAGCACCTGCGCGATGCAGTTGATCTCGTTGTAGAAGCCTTCGGGGAACAGCGGGCGGATCGGGCGATCGATCAGGCGGCTGACCAGCGTCTCACGCTCGGTCGCGCCACGCTCGCGCTTGAAGAAGCCGCCGGGGATACGACCGCTGGCGGAGAACTTCTCCTGATAATGAACGGTGAGCGGGAAGAAATCCTGCCCTTCCTTCACGGTCTTGGCGGCGGTCACCGCGCACAGCACGACCGTTTCGCCAAGCGTCGCGAGCACCGCGCCGTCGGCCTGGCGGGCAACGCGGCCCGTTTCCAGGGTCAGCGTCTGGCCGCCCCACTGGATTTCCACCTTCTTGGTATCGAACATCTGATTTCCTTCACTCCCCGCACCCGATGCGCGGGGGGCCTGCGAGTGAGCCATGAGCGGCTCGGAGGTCGGACCTTATTGTCCTTCCTCCATCCCGGCTCCAGCTGGCCGGGGAGGGCGCGGTCGCGCCCGGTTCTGCTGGACCCCGGATGTGTATCCGGGATGACAAAAGGGGCGGCCTTGCGGGCCGCCCCTTGCTGTTACTTGCGGAGGCCGAGCTTGGCGATGAGCGCGACGTAGCGGTCACCGTCCTTCTTGCGGAGATAGTCGAGCAGCGAGCGCCGCTTGTTGACCATCATCAGCAGGCCGCGGCGGGAGTGGTTGTCCTTCGCGTGGCCCTTGAAATGCTCGGTCAGGTTCTTGATCCGCTCCGTCAGGATCGCGACCTGCACTTCCGGCGAACCGGTGTCGCCTTCGGCGCGGGCATGATCCTTGATGACTTCCTGACGGCGTTCTGCGGTGATCGTCATGTATCTTCCTTCGACATCTTACAGGTTGAAGCCGCGGACGACACGGACGAAGCCGCTTTCCACTTCCACCAGCGCGACGGGCGTACCGTCCAGCATGGCGAAACATGAGCCGTCGTCGGCGGCAATCCCGGCCAGAACGCGCCCTTGGCGGAGCGCCCCTGCCTGGTCGGGGTCGAGCGTCAGAGCCGGGATGTCGTCCAGCCCTGCACCCAATGGCAGGAGAGAATGTTCAAGGCTGCGCGCCTTAGCGATTTCGTCGAGTTTGTCCAGCGTAATCGCCTGCGTCAGGTCGAACGGCCCCGCCCTGGTACGTCGCAGGAGGGTGACGTGGCCCACCGTGCCGAGCCCCAGCGCGATGTCGCGCGCCAGGCTGCGGATGTATGTGCCCTTGCTGACATGCGCGGTGAGCGTGACGTCTTCCAGCGGAGCGTCCCGACGCTCCCCGCCGTGGCAAACCGTCAGGTCGTGCACCGTCACGTCGCGGGTCGCCAGCACCACCTCCTCGCCGGCGCGCGCCAGATCGTAGGCGCGCTGGCCATCGACCTTCAGCGCCGAATAGGCGGGAGGGACTTGCGCGATGGGGCCGGTGAACCGCGGCAGCAGCGCGTCGAGCGCTTCGCGGGTCGGTCGTACATCGCTGCGCGCGATTACCATCCCTTCACGGTCCAGCGTGTGGGTCTGCTCGCCGAACCGGATCGTGAAATCATAAACCTTGTCGCTGTCGAGCATACGCCCGGCGAGCTTCGTCGCCTCGCCGATCGCGATCGGCAACACGCCCGTCGCGAGCGGATCCAGCGTGCCGCCATGCCCGACCTTGAACTTGCCGTAGCCGCCGGTGCGCAGCGCGCGCTTGACCGCAGAAACGCCCTGCGTCGAGCCGAGCCCAAGCGGCTTGTCGAGGATCAGCCAGCCGTGCATCTCAACCACCGATCGCGCCGGCCAGTCCCAGATACCATGCCGCCAGCGCCTGCGCCGGCGGGGCGACCAGCCGCTGGACGATGTTCGCGCCCGGCACCAGCGACGGCAGGACGAGCAGCAGCACGATCAACAGCGGGAAGCCGAAGCGCGCCAGCTGATCCCAGCGTCGCGCCAGCCGTTCCGGCAACAGCCCGGCCACGACGTGCCCGCCGTCGAACGGGGGCAGCGGGATCAGGTTGAAGATCGCGAGGAAGACGTTGATGAGGACGAAGTTCAGCAGGTTGGCGGCGACGAAGGCGCTCAGGCTGCCCGGCGCGACGCCGTAGATATCGCGCGTGAACAGCCCCAGCAGCACGGCACCGATGAGCGCCAGGATCAGATTGGACCCCGGACCCGCCAGCGCCACCAGCATCATGTCGCGGCGCGGATGGGGCAGGCGGCTGGCGTCGACCGGCACCGGCTTGGCCCAACCGAACACCGGCGCCTTCGCGATGGCGAGCATCAGCGGCAGCACGACCGTGCCGATCGGATCGACGTGACGCAGCGGGTTCAACGACAGCCGGCGCTGTTCGTGCGCGGTCGGATCGCCGAGCGTGCGCGCTGCAAGGCCATGCGCGACTTCGTGAAAGACGATCGCGATCACCAGCGGGATGATCCAGATCGCCGCGGACCAGATGATGCCGTTGGGGTTCATGCCGGCCCAGATAGGGCAGGGGCGAGGGGAAGGCTAGGTGGCAGGGGCCATACGCCCGCCGTATCCGCTCCGGGCGGTATGGCTGGCTTGTCCGAATACGCGCGATACGGTCGCCCACCACATGCCTGTTTCGCGAAGCGAGGTCGTCAGGCGGGACCTCGGTATGATGCTTGCGCGTCGGCCGCAGCCAAGGCTGCCGAGAAATGCCGCCGGCACAGCGCGACATAGCGGTCGTTGCCGCCGATCTCGGTCTGCCGGCCCTCCGCAACCGGCGCGCCTGCGGCGTCGACGCGCAGGTTCATCGTCGCCTTGCGCCCGCATGCACAGACCGATTTGATCTCGACCAGCGCATCGGCGAGCGCCAGCAGCCGCGCCGATCCCTCGAACAGGGCGCCGCGAAAGTCGGTGCGCAGACCGTAAGCGAGGATCGGCATATCGTGCCGGTCCGCAAGACAGGCGAGTTGATCGACCTGCGGACCGGTAAGGAATTGCGCTTCGTCGACCAGCACGCAGGCGAGCGGCGTGTCGGCATGACGATGCAGCACGCAGGCGACGAGATCGGTGGCCGGATCGAACATCGTCGCGGGCGCGGATAACCCGATGCGCGAACTGATCGTCCCGGCTGCGGCGCGATCATCGATCGCCGCGGTGAAGAGCATGGTCGCCATGCCGCGCTCACGATAATTGAAGTCGGCCTGCAACAGGTTGGTCGATTTGCCCGCGTTCATGCTGGCGTAGTAGAAATAGAGCTTGGCCATCAGGCGGCTGATCCTGCGGCCGAGGTCAAGCGGTCGGCGCCGGTGCCGCGACGGACCGTGCCGGGCGCGCCCGACGTCGCGCACTCAGCCGCCGCGCCGGCTACGATCGACGCTTTGGCGTGGTCGCGCGCCGGCGAGATCATCTTGCGACGTTCGGGAGCATCGAAAGCGGCCTGAACATCAAGCGGCGACCCGTCCGAAGCGGCGAGGGCGGGCCGACGGTCCGCGAACCGGATCACCGCACCCGCCCATGATCGACCGACCCGATCCGCGCCTCGGCCGAAAATGTCATTCACTACAAAAGGTTGCGATGGGCGTGCGGCGACGTCAATCGTTCGCATCGTTCTCCAGATCGCGCGCGACCTCGGGGCGGCGGAGCAGCGCGTCGATGTGGCTCCCCTCGTCGAAGCTTTCGTCGGAGATGAACTTCAGCTTCGCGGCGTAGCGCATCTTGACGCGGGTCGCGACTTCGCGCTGGAGATAGGCGGTATTGGTGCGCAGCGCCTTGAGCACCGCTTCCTCGTCCTTGCCGAGCAACGGCTTCACGAACACCGTAGCATGGCGCAGGTCAGGCGACATGCGCACTTCGGTGACGCTGACCATGTGCGAGTTCAGCGTTTCGTCATGCACGTCGCCACGCGCGAGAACTTCCGACAGGATATGCCGGATCTGTTCGCCGACGCGCAGGGTGCGGACGGACTTTTCCTGGGGTTGATTCTGCATCACCCGACTCCCGTGGCGCATCGCCCCCCGTCACCGGTGGGCACCGGCCGCGGGAGCCGGTCCATGGCTCCCGCGGCGCGACATGCCGGCCCATGCCGGCACGACAGGTGTCCTTACAGCGTGCGCTCGCGCAATTCGACCTCGAAGGTTTCGAGATAGTCACCCGCCTTGATGTCGGTGAAGTTCTGCGTGAACGTGACACCGCACTCCAGCCCCGCACGCACTTCGGCGACATCGTCCTTGAAGCGACGCAGCGACGCGATCTCGCCGCTGTAGATGATGACGTCGTTGCGCGTGATGCGTGCCTTGAGCGCCTTGCGGATGACGCCCTCGGTAACCAGCAGACCCGCCGCGCGGCCGTGCTTGCCCGCGGAGAAGACCTCGCGGATTTCCGCACGCCCCACCACGGTCTCGAACGCTTCCGGCCCGAGCTCGCCCGCCATGCCGGCGCGGATCTCGTCGATCAGGTCGTAGATGACGTCGTAATATTTCAACGCCACCTTCTGCCGCTCGGCGATCTCGCGCGCCTTGGCATTGGCGCGAACGTGGAAGCCGATGATCGGTGCCCCCGATGCGCCTGCCAGCGTGACGTCGCTCTCGGTGATGCCACCCACGCCCGAGTGCAGCAC
The DNA here is from genome assembly GCF_001421995.1 of Sphingomonas sp. Leaf231. GTDB lineage: Bacteria > Pseudomonadota > Alphaproteobacteria > Sphingomonadales > Sphingomonadaceae > Sphingomonas. Next base: position 108,853 of record NZ_LMLS01000004.1, on the reverse strand, counting down.
CCGCGCCTTGATGAGATCGGTCGAGATCTTGTTGATCGACGCGACGATCGCCTCGACGGTGCCCTGCGTATCGGCCTTGACGACCAGCGGATATTCGATCGCCGCATTGGCCCGAAGCGCCGAGAACATGTTCTCGAGGCTGGTCGGTGCGGTCGTCGTACGCTTGGCCAGCACCACGCTCTGCCGATACTCGGCAACCTCGCGCGCACGCTGCTCGTTCTCGACCACCTGCAGCTGATCGCCGGCGGAAGGCGTGCCCGAAATGCCGAGCACCTCGACCGGCATCGACGGACCCGCTTCCTTGAGCTGGCGGCCCTTGTCGTCGACCAGTGCACGAACCTTGCCGCTTTCCGCGCCGACGACGAAGATGTCGCCGACCTTCAGCGTGCCGCGCGTGACCAGCATCGTGGCCACCGGGCCACGACCCTTGTCGAGCTTCGCCTCGATCACGCTGCCTTCGGCCGGGCGATCGGGGTTGGCGCGCAGGTCGAGCAACTCGGCCTGCAGCTGGATCTTCTCGATCAGCTCGTCCAGCCCGATCTTCTTCAAGGCCGACACTTCGACGTCCTGCGTCTCGCCGCCCATCATCTCGACCTGGATGTTATGCTCCAGCAAGCGCTCACGCACCCGCTGGGGGTTCGCATCATGCTTGTCGATCTTGTTGATCGCCACGATCATCGGCTTGCCCGCCGCCTTGGTGTGGTTGATCGCCTCGATCGTCTGCGGCATCAGACCGTCGTCGGCGGCCACGACCAGCACGACGATGTCGGTGACGTCGGCACCACGCGCGCGCATCTGCGTGAACGCTTCGTGGCCCGGCGTGTCGAGGAAGGTGATCTTCGACTTGTCCTTCAACGTCACCTGATAGGCGCCGATGTGCTGCGTGATGCCACCGGCCTCGCCGCGCACCACGTCGGTGCCGCGCAGCGCGTCGAGCAGGCTGGTCTTGCCGTGATCGACGTGGCCCATGATCGTAACGACGGGCGGACGCGTCTGAAGCGTCTCCACGGCGTCCTCGGTCGTGTCCATCACCAGATCGATGTCCGACGCGGATACGCGAACGATGTTGTGGCCGAATTCGGTCACCAGCAGCTCGGCGGTGTCCTGATCGATCGTCTGCGTCATCGTGACGGGCATGCCCATCTTGAACAGCGTCTTGACCAGATCGGCACCGCGTTCCGCCATACGGTTGGCGAGTTCCTGGACCGTGATCGCTTCCGGCACCTGCACGTCGCGGACCTGCTTGGCCTGCGGCTCGCGCGGGCCGCCGAAGCCACGCTTCTCCTTCTCGCGTGCCCGCTTCAGCGCGGCGAGGCTGCGCGCGCGGGCGCCATCTTCGTTGAGCGCACGGTTGACGGTCAGCTTGCCGCCGCGACGTTCGTCACCCTTGCGATCGCGTTGCTGCGGACGCGCGGGGGTGTTGTTGCGCGGCGTCGCCTGGCCGCTCGGCAGATTGCGCGAGGCCGAATTGCCACCGCCAGCAGCCGGGGCCGCCGCCGCGGGGGCCGGGGCAGCAGGCTTCGGCTCGGGCTTGGGCTGCGGCTTGGGGATTTCAGGACGGACGACCGGCGAGAAGCGGCGCGGGGCCGGCATCGACGGGTCGCGGCCCAGTTCGGGACGCGGCGCAGGTGTCGTCACCGGACGCGCGGACAGCGCCGGCTTGGGCGCAGGCCGGGCGGCGACCGGAGCCGGTGCGGGCGTCGCCGCCGGAGCCGGCGTCGGTGCGGACGCAGGCGTCGGTGCAGCCGTAGCGACAGGAGCCGGGGTCGGCTCCGCAGCCGGTGCGGGCTTTTCCGCGAACGGAGCGGGGGTCTCCATAACCGGCGCAGGAGCGGGCTGCTCAGCCACCGGCTCGGGCGCTGCGGGCGCTGCGGGCGCTGCGGGCGCAGCAGCCGGCTCCGGCGCCTTCGCCGGCTCGGCCTCGACACGTGCGCGCTCCTCGGTGCGACGACGCTCTTCGTCAGCGGCGCGCTGGCGTTCCGCATCCTCGCGACGACGGGCATCTTCCATCGTGTTCATGCGCTGCTCGTCGGCGTCGCGAAGCAGGCGCGCCTGCCGCTCCTGCGCCGTCTCGTTCGAGACCGGCGGGCGCGGCGCGGGACGCGCGGGTGCGGCGGCAACCGGTGCCGGCGTGGGCTCCGGTGCCGGTGCCGGCGTCGCATCCGGCGCGCCGCCCTGCGGACCGAGCACGCGGCGACGCTTCACCTCGACCACCACCGTATTGCTACGGCCGTGGCTGAAACTCTGCTTCACCTTGCCGGTCTCGACCGTGCGCTTCAGCCCCAATGGCTGCCGCATTCCGAGCTTCGGCTTGTCGTTGTCGGTCTCGCTCACTCAAATTCCTCGTGCAGTCTCACGGCCGGTGCGGGCCCGGCGGTGCCGGGCGCCGATGCGCCTTGCGCGGCCGTAGCGCAAGGTGCTGTGTATGGATCAGGGCCGATAAAGTGCAGCCAACGATCGAGCGCTTCGCTGAGTCGTTTGGCCGCCGCGCGGTCGATGACGCCGACGTGTACCACATTCTCGCGGCCCAGCGCCAACGACAATATGGGGCGCCCGACCGGCAACGCCAAGCCCCTCAGGTCACTTCCCTCGCGATCGGTGCCGACGCGCCATGCCTGCGCCAGCTTGCGACGGCCATCATCGGACGCGTCGGCGGCATGATACAGCGCGTGCAGCTTGCCCGAACGCGCCGCCGTTTCGATGCGCTCCGACCCGGTCAGCACGGATCCGCTGCGCGACTCGAGGCCCAGCCGGTCGAGCGCGTTGCGCTCCAGCGCGGCGGCGATCAATGCCGGCAGGTCGTCGGGGATGGTGAACTCGGCGGACTTGAACGCGCGCGCCAGTGCGCCACGCAATTTGCCCTTCGCGACCGCCTGGTCCAGCGTGTCGCGCGGCACACCGATCCACGCGCCGCGCCCCGGCGCCTTGGCGCGCACGTCGGGCAGCACGCGCCCGTCGGGGGCCAGCGCCAGCCGCACGAGGGCGGCGGGCGACGCGCGCTCGCGGGTCAGGATGCAGGAACGCTCGGGAGCGGCGGTCAGCGTCTCATCGCCGGGGTTCCGCATGAGCGTCTCCCCCGGCGGCCGGCGCATCGCGATCGGCAAGCAACTGCCCGCCCGCGCCGTAGTTTTGGGTGGACACTTCCTCGATCACGACCTGCACCGCGGCCGGGTTCTTGCCCAGCCGCGCGACCAGCGAGGACGTGACATCCGCCACGATCCCCGCCTTTTGTTCGCGCGTCGCCGCGCCCGCCAGTCGGATCGACACGAACGGCATCAGGCGTTCCGATCCTCCGGCTTTTCGGCTTCTTCGGCCTCGACGGACGTGTCGGCCTGATCGTCCGCGACGGGCAACTCGGCCTGATCGTCTGCGACGGGTGCGTCAGCCTGTTCGTCACCAGCAGCAGCATCCGCTTCCACCGCGGCTGCGACAGGCGCCGCAGCCGGCTCGTCGTCGAACCAGTGGGCGCGTGCGGCCATGATGATCTCGTTGCCCTGTTCGTCGCTCAGCCCGTACTCGCCCAGCACGCCGCCCTTGTTCTCGGGGCGGTCGGTGCGGCGCGGCGCGTCGTCGTTGCGGCGACGTGGCTCGGGGCGCTTCTTCTCGACCAGTTCGTCGGTTGCCAGATCGGCGAGATCGTCGAGCGTCTTGATGCCCTTCTTGCCCAGCGTCACCAGCATCGCTTCGGTCAGGTATGGCAGCTCGGCCAGCGCGTCCTCGACGCCCAGCGCCCGCCGCTCTTCGCGGTTGGCCTGCTCGCGGCGATCGAGCGCTTCCTGCGCGCGGCTCTGCAATTCCTGCGCGAGATCCTCGTCGAAGCCCTCGATACCGGCCAGTTCGTCCAGCTCGACATAGGCGACCTCTTCCAGCGCGCCGAATCCCTCGGCGACCATCAGCTGTGCCAGCGTTTCGTCGACGTCCAGCTCGTTCTGGAACGTCTCGGAATTCTTGACGAACTCCTGCTGACGCTTCTCGCTGGCGTCGGTTTCGGTCAGGATGTCGATCGCCTTGGCGGTCAACTGGCTGGCAAGGCGGACGTTCTGGCCACGGCGACCGATCGCCAGCGACAGCTGGTCGTCGGGCACCACCACCTCGATGCGATCCTCTTCCTCGTCGATCACCACGCGCGCGACGTTCGCCGGCTGCAACGCATTGACGACGAAGGTCGCGGTGTCGGGCGACCACGGGATGATGTCGATTTTTTCGCCCTGCATCTCCTGCACGACGGCCTGCACGCGGCTGCCCTTCATGCCGACGCATGCGCCGACCGGATCGATGCCGCTGTCATGGCTGATGACGCCGATCTTGGCGCGGCTGCCCGGATCGCGCGCGGCGGCCTTGATCTCGATGATGCCGTCGTAGATCTCGGGCACTTCCTGCGCGAACAGCTTCTTCATGAAGTCGGGGTGCGCGCGGCTGAGGAAGATCTGCGGTCCGCGGTTCTCGCGCACCACCTTCAGGATCAGCGAGCGGATGCGGTCGTTCACGCGCACCACTTCGCGCGGGATCTGTGCGTCGCGACGGATCACGCCCTCGGCGCGGCCCAGGTCGACGACGATGTGGCCGAACTCCACGCGCTTCACGACGCCGGTGATGATCTCGCCGGCGCGCTCCTTGTATTCCTCGTACTGGCGCTCGCGCTCGGCATCGCGGACCTTCTGGAAGATCGTCTGCTTGGCGGCCTGCGCCTGGATCCGGCCGAACTCGATCGGGGGCAGCGGGTCGACCAGATAGTCGCCGACGCTCGCGCCCGGCTGCAGCTTCTGCGCGCCGTCGACATCGACCTGCTTGTAGATGTCGTCGACCACCTCGACCACCTCGACCACGCGCCACAAGCGCAAGTCGCCGTTGTTGGCGTCCAGCTTGGCGCGGATGTCCATTTCCTGGCCGTATCGGGTACGCGCCGCACGCTGGATCGCATCTTCCATCGCCTCGACGACGATCGCCTTGTCGATCATCTTTTCCGAAGCGACCGAATTGGCGATCGCGATCAGCTCCGCACGGTTCGCGGTGACGCCGGTGGCCATCAGTGGATTTCCTCTTCTTCTTCCCCGTCCGCGGTCGTATCGGCGGAGGTGTCGTTAATCTCTTCGTCCGCGCCCTCCATCGAGAGCGGGACGGTGGCGTCGATCAGGCGATCGGTCAGCACCAGCTTGGCATCGGCGATCAGCGCGAATGGCACGTGCGCGATCACCCCGGTGCGCGGATGGCGGATCGCGATCAGGTTATCGCCGTCGATGCCTTCAAGATCGCCCTTGAACTGCTTCTGTCCGTCGACCGGCTCGGTCAACACGATGCGCGCTTCATGGCCGGTCCAGTCGGTGAAATCCTGCGGACGGGTGAGCGGGCGGTCGATGCCGGGCGACGACACCTCAAGCCGGTATGCACCCTCGATCGGGTCCTGCCCGGCCTCTTCCAGCGCGTCGAGCTTGTCCGACAGGCGGCGCGACAGCGTGGCGCAATCGTCGATCGTCAGCTGCCGGGTGTCCGGGCGCTCGGCCATCACCTGCAACGTACGCTCGTCGTCCTTGCCGAACAGGCGGACGCGCACCAGTGCGAAACCAAGTGCTTGCGCCTCGGGTTCGATCAGCCGGATCAGGGGAGTGATGTCGTTCAAATGCACCTTCCGCACATACGTTTGTTGCCGCCGCGGAGCAGGCCCCGCAGCCCCTTGCACCTCGCGATGTAAGAGAAAGCAAAGTTCATATAGCGCCACCGTCGTCGACCCGCAAGCGCGATACCGGCGTCAGGGGAACAATGGACCTGCCGCGGCTTTGTGGATCGAAACACAATCGAACAAGGAGTGCCGGGTTGGTCCATCGTCTTGCGTTCGTCGCGTTGGTGCTGAGCGCCGCCACCGCCTGCAATGGCGAGGAAGCGGCATCGTCACAGCCCGCTGCCGACGCGCCGACCGTGCCATCGGTGCCGGCGCCGACTCCGTCGCCGAGCGGCACGCCGGTGGCCGGAACGCCCTTCGCGCGTGCGGTGGTTGCCGATTTCGATGCGCCCTGGGCGATGACCTTCCTGCCCGACCGGCGCATGCTGGTCACCGAAAAGGCCGGGCAGATGTTGCTGGTCTCCGCTGATGGCGCGTCGCGGCGCACGATCGCGACTATCCCGGTCAGCGCGGCGGGGCAGGGCGGATTGATGGACGTGGTGATCGCGCCTGACTTCGCGACCAGCAAGCGCGTCTATTTCAGCTATTCCGCCGTCGGCACCGGCGGCAAGGGGGTGGTGCTGGCCCGCGGCACCCTGTCGGGCGCGGCCGGAGCGGAGCAGTTGACCGGGATCGAGACGCTGTATCGCGCCAGCCCGCAGGTCGATGGCGACGGACATTTCTCTGGCCGGGTCGCCTTCTCGCCGGACGGTCAGTACCTGTTCTTCACCGCGGGCGACCGGCAGAAGTTCACGCCTGCCCAGGACAAGACGGGATCGCTGGGCAAGGTGCTGCGACTCACCCCAGCCGGCACGGCGGCCCCCGGCAATCCGCTGGCGACGCAGGGGTTCCTGCCCGAGGTGTGGAGCTACGGCCATCGCAATCTTTTGGGTATCGCCTTCGATGCGCAGGGCAATCTGTGGGAGCAGGAGATGGGGCCCAAGGGCGGGGACGAGGTCAATCTGATCCTTCCCGGGCGCAATTACGGCTGGCCGAACGTGTCGAACGGATCGAATTACGATGGCACCGACATACCCGACCATGCGGCCGGCGACGGTTATGAAGCGCCCAGGGTCTGGTGGAACCCGGTGATCTCGCCCGGCGGGCTGATGATCTATTCCGGCGACCTGTTCCCACAATATAAAGGCGACGCTTTCATCGGCGGGTTGTCGTCGCAATCGCTGGTCCGCGTCGACCTGAACGGGACGAATGCCGCGAAGGGCGACCAATGGTCGCTCGGCGCGCGTATTCGCGAGGTCGAGCAAGGTCCAGAGGGCGCGATCTACGTGCTGGAAGATGGCGGCGATTCGCAAGGCCGCCTGCTGCGTTTGACGCCGGCGGCGTAAGCGGCGGCGCGCGCGGGGTGCCGGTGCGATGGCAGACCGGACACTCCGCTCGCGCCGAAGGTCGGGCCGAACGCCCACCCGGTATGTGCACCCTTGACGCTGCACCGCAGCATTGCCAGCTAGGCGACTAGCAGAACAAGCAGATATTCGGGGAACGCGCATGGCCACCGCCATTGCCGAGCGGCGCGATGCACCGGTCGGCATCATCCATTTGTCGCTGGCCGTCGGCGGTTTCGCGATCGGCACGACCGAATTCGCGACGATGAGCCTGTTGCCCGACATGGCGCGAGACCTGGGCGTCGACTCGCCCACCGCCGGTCACGTCATCAGCGCTTATGCACTCGGCGTGGTCGTCGGTGCGCCGTTGCTGGCGGTGCTGGGCGCGCGGATGGCGCGGCGGCACCTGCTGGTCGCGCTGATGACGTTGTTCGCCCTGGGGAACGCGCTGTCGGCGCTTGCCCCTACCTACGGGTGGATGATGTTGTTCCGCTTCATGGCGGGCCTGCCGCATGGTGCCTATTTCGGGATCGCGATGCTGGTCGCCGCCTCGCTGGTTGATCAGGGGCGGCGCACCCAGGCCGTGGCGCGCGTGATCCTGGGGCTGACCGTCGCGACGATCGTCGGTGTGCCGCTCGCGAATTTCATGGGACAGTTGATGGGCTGGCGATCGTGCTTCGTGGTGGTCGCCGGGCTGGCGGCGCTGACCGCTGCGCTGGTCGCGCTCGTGGCGCCGCGCGACCGGGGCGACCCCACCGCCAGCCCGTTGGCGGAGCTGAGCGCGCTGCGCCGGCCGCAAGTGTGGTTGACGCTCGGCATCGGCGCGATCGGGTTCGGCGGTTTGTTCGCAGTCTACACCTATCTTGCCGATACCATGGCGGCGGTGACGCAGGTCGGGCCGCGCATGGTGCCGTTCGCGCTGGCGGCATTCGGCGTCGGGATGACGGCGGGCAATCTGATCGTGCCGAAGTTCGCGGACCGCGCGCTGCTGCCGACGGCCGCGGCGATATTGGTGTGGAGCCTGATTGCGCTGCTGCTGTGGCCGCTGGCGGCGCAGCATATGGCAACGGTGCTGATCGCGATGGTGGCGATCGGGTTCGGCGGGGCGTTGGGCACCGTGCTCCAGACGCGGCTGATGGACGTGGCGGGCGATGCGCAGTCGCTGGCGGCGGCGTTGAACCATTCGGCGTTCAACACCGCCAACGCGCTCGGCCCATGGCTGGGCGGGATGGCGATCGCCGGCGGTTACGGCTGGACCTCGACCGGCCCGGTCGGTGCGGTGCTGGCACTATGCGGCCTCGCGGTGTTGGCCGCTTCGTGGCTGCTTCAGCGCCGCACCGACGCGCGCGCTACATGACGATGCCCGGCTTCGCCTCGGCGATCGCGGCCAGCACCATACGCTCCCAGACCGCGACGTCGCCCGCCGCGGCCATCGCCGGGCTGGGCGCGCGCATCGTATGCAGGACCGCGATCGCATCGTCCCGGTGAGCCTTCCACTGCGCATCGACCAGCGCGCTGGCCGATTCGGTGGTGCCGTGGCCGTTGGCGCTTAGATGTTGCGCGGCGAGCACCCGCGCGATCCGTTCGACGACGGGCGAAGTGGCGGTGTCCATATCGTTCTCCTTGGCTCCTGCGATGGCTAACGTTCCGCAGGCGTGACGGCTCCACTTCCGCGATTGACTCGATGGACGGCTGGCGTAGAGGACGTCTGGTCGATGCCGGGTGACCGGCATACGCAGGCGCGGGAGAGCGCGGCGGCCTTCAAGGCCATCAGCCGCCGCCGAAGGAGCAACCACCCCGGAATCTCTCAGGCAGCAGGGACCGCGCCGGCATATCGACACTCTGGAAAGCGGCGCGCGGCTCCTGCCACGCGCCCACCGAAGGGGTAACTCGCCCAGGCGAGGAAAGCTCTCAGGTCCCGTGACAGAGGGGGAAACCGGATCGTGGGGAAGCCTTTCCCCGCTCGACCGGCCCTTTGCGACGGAAGACCAAGACGATGAGCGACGCCCACGCCACCCAAGAAGACGATGGTTTCGAGCCGCTCGAAATCCTGACGCTGCCGCTCGATGCATGGCATCGCGCGCGGGGCGGGCGGATGGTCGAGTTCGCCGGTTATCACATGCCCGTCCAGTACGAAGGCATCATGGCCGAGCATCTGTGGACGCGCGAGAACGCCGGCCTGTTCGATGTCAGCCATATGGGGCAGCTGAACATCACCGGCCCGAACGTCGCTACTGCGCTGGAGGCGTTGATGCCCGCCGCTATCCACGACGCGCCACTGAACAAGGCGCGGTATTCGCTGCTGCTGAACGACGACGGCGGCGTGCTCGACGACCTGATGCTGACGCCGCTGGGCGACGATCGCATCTACATGGTCGTCAACGGTGCGACCAAATATGACGATGTCGCGCACATGATCGAGCATCTGCCCGACGACGTGACCCTCAACATGATGGAGGATCACGCCCTGCTCGCCGTCCAGGGGCCCAAGGCGGTCGAGGCGGTCGCGCGGCTGGTGCCGGGGATTGCGGCGCTGACCTTCATGCAGGCGGGCGCGTTCGAGTGGAACGGCCACGAATTGTGGATCAGCCGTTCCGGCTACACCGGCGAGGACGGCGTCGAGATGTCGGTGCCGGCCGAGGCGGTGGAGGCATTCGCCGACGCACTGGCCGCGCAGCCCGAGATCCGGCCGATCGGGCTGGGCGCGCGCGACTCGCTGCGTCTGGAAGCGGGCTTGCCGCTCTACGGCCACGATCTCGATCCGCAGACCACGCCGGTTCAGGCGGATCTCGGCTTCGCGCTGTTCAAGCGCCGGCGCGAGGCCGCCGACTTCCCCGGTGCCACGCGCATCCTGGCCGAGCGGGAGGATGGCCCCGCCGTCAAGCGCGTCGGACTGGTGATCGAGGGGCGTCAGCCGGTGCGCGAGGGCGCGGACGTCGTCGATGCATCCGGCGTGGTCGTCGGCCGGGTCACGAGCGGCGGGTTCGCGCCGACCGTCGGATTGCCGATCGCGATGGCTTATGTCCCCGCCGCCGATGCGGTGCCGGGGCAGGTCGTCACCCTTTCGCAGCGTGGCAAGACGCACCGCGCCACCGTCACCACGATGCCGTTCGTTCCCCACCGGTACTTCCGAGGAGTGAAGTAAGATGAGCCGTTATTTCACCGAAGATCATGAGTGGATCGATGTCGAGGGCGACACCGGTACGGTCGGGATCAGCGATTATGCGCAAAGCCAGCTTGGCGACATCGTGTTCGTCGAGGTGCCCGATGCGGGCCGTTCGCTGGGCAAGGGCGACGAAGCGGCCGTGGTCGAAAGCGTGAAGGCCGCGTCGGACGTATATTCGCCGGTGTCCGGTAACGTCGTGGAGGGCAATCCGGCGCTGACCGACGAACCGGCGCTGGTGAACAGCGATCCGGAAGGTGAGGGCTGGTTCTTCAGGATCACGCTGTCGGATGCGTCCGAGCTGGACGCGCTGATGGACGAAACTGCCTACGCCGCCTTCGTCGGCAAGCTCTAAAACACCGCCGTCATGCCGGCCACCGCCGGCATCCCGTGCCGCATGCGCGACCTCACCGGGGACGCATCTGCGGCACGGGACTCCGGCCCGGCCGGGGTGACGGTTCTTGGGAAGACCGTCATGCGCTACCTGCCCCTTACCGCCACTGATCGCCGCGAGATGCTGGCCGTGGTCGGCGCGTCGTCGATCGACGAATTGTTCGCCGACGTTCCCGAAGCCGCGCGGCTCGACGGCCCGATCCACGACCTGCCGATGCATGCCAGCGAACTGGCGGTGGAGCGCCACATGGCCGCGCTCGCCCGCAAGAACACGGTCGCGGGTGAAGTGCCGTTCTTCCTGGGCGCGGGTGCATATCGCCACCATGTGCCCGCCAGCGTCGATCATCTGATCCAGCGCGGCGAGTTCCTGACCGCCTACACGCCCTATCAGCCGGAAATCGCGCAGGGCACGCTTCAGATGCTGTTCGAGTTCCAGACGCAGGTCGCCGCGCTGCTCGGCACCGACGTTGCGAACGCCAGCATGTACGACGGTTCGACCGCCTGCTGGGAAGCGATCGGGATGGCGCGACGGATCACGCGGCGCGGCAAGGCGATCCTGTCGGGCGGGCTGCATCCGCATTACGTCTCCGTCGCAAAGACGATGGCCAAATACACCGGCGACGCGCTGGACGTGGCGGTGCCGGCGCTGACCGCGGAGACCGACGTCGACACGCTGATCGCGAAAATCGACGAAGATACGTCGTGCGTGGTCGTGCAATATCCGGACATCCTCGGGCGCATCGCGGATCTGACCCCGCTGGCGGAAGCGTGTCATGCGAAGAAGGCGCTGTTGATCGCGGTCGTGACCGAGCCGGTCGCGCTGGGCGCGTTGCGCTCCCCGGGCGAGATGGACGCCGACATCGTCGTCGGTGAGGGGCAGTCGCTGGGCGTCGGCCTGCAATTCGGCGGTCCCTACGTCGGCCTGTTCGGTTGCAAGGAGAAATACGTCCGCCAGATGCCCGGCCGGTTATGCGGGCAGACCGTGGATGCGGAGGGGCGGCGCGGCTTCGTGCTGACGCTGTCCACGCGTGAGCAGCATATTCGCCGTGAAAAGGCGACCAGCAACATCTGCACGAATTCGGGGCTTTGCGCGCTGGCTTTCTCGATCCACATGACCCTGCTGGGCGAGGCGGGGCTGCGCCGGCTCGCGGCGCTGAACCATGCGGGCGCGTGTCGTGCGGCGGCGCGGCTGGCGACGGTGCCGGGCGTGCGCGTCGTCAACGACACGTTCTTCAACGAGTTCACGCTCGACATCGGGCAGGAGGCGCGGCCGGTGGTGCGCGCGCTGGCCGATCGCGGCGTGCTGGCGGGCGTATCGCTAGGGCGGCTGTATCCGACCGAGGCGTTGCTTGGAAACGGGCTGATCGTCGCCGTGACAGAGACGGTGACCGACGAGGATATCGAGGCGCTGGCGACCGCGCTTCAGGAGGCACTGGCATGAGCATCAACGCAAGCGGCTGGAAGCCCACGTCGCCGGTCGCGGGTGGCAACGCCGCTCCGACCTTCACCGGCAACAAGGCGCTGATGCTGGAAGAGCCGCTGATCTTCGAGATCGGCTCCACCGAAACCACCGGCGTCGATTTCGCCGGAGGTGACGTGGCCGGATCGCGGCTGGGCGACCTGACGCGCACGGCGCCGATCGGGCTGCCCGGTCTGTCCGAGCAGGAGACGGTGCGCCATTACACCCGGCTCAGCCGGCAGAATTACGCGATCGACCTGGGGCTGTTCCCGCTCGGTTCGTGCACGATGAAGCACAATCCGCGCCTGAACGAAAAAGTGGCGCGGATGCCGGGCTTTGCCGACGTCCACCCGCTCCAGCCGGTGGATACCGTGCAGGGCGCGCTGGGCGTCATCAACGAACTGGCGGTGTGGCTCATCAAGCTGACCGGCATGCACGGCGTCGCGATGTCGCCGAAGGCCGGCGCGCATGGCGAACTGTGCGGCATATTGGCGATCAAGGCCGCGCTGGAGAAACGCGGCGAGGGCCATCGCAAGGTCGTGCTGGTGCCGGAAAGCGCCCACGGCACGAATCCCGCGACCGCCGCTTTCGCCGGTTTCACGGTGGAGGACATTCCCGCCAACGCCGACGGCCGGGTGGACACCGCGGCGCTGGAGGCGCGGCTGGGGCCGGACGTGGCGGCGGTGATGATCACCAACCCCAACACCTGCGGCCTGTTCGAGCGCGATCTGAAGCGCATTTCGGACGCGGTCCATGCGGCGGGCGGCTACGTCTATTGCGACGGCGCGAACTTTAACGCGATCGTCGGACGCGTGCGGCCGGGCGATCTCGGCGTCGACGCCATGCACATCAACCTGCACAAGACCTTCTCCACCCCCCATGGCGGGGGAGGGCCGGGTTCGGGGCCGGTGGTGCTGTCGGAGGCGCTGGCCCCGTTCGGCCCGTTGCCGTTCACCGCACGGATGGCCGATGGCCACATCCAGTTGATCGAGGAAGAGACCGCGGGCGACGATCACCCCGACACGTTCGGGCGGATGGTCGCCTTCCACGGGCAGATGGGCATGTTCACCCGCGCGCTCGCCTACATCCTCAGCCACGGTGCCGATGGTCTGAAGCAGGTGGCCGAGGATGCGGTGCTCAACGCCAATTACGTGCTGCGTTCGCTGGAGGACGTGCTGGACGCACCGTTCGCGGGTGCCGGGCCATGCATGCACGAGGCGATCTTCTCGGATAAGGGCTTCGCGGCGGGCTTTTCGACGATCGACGCGGCCAAGGGGCTGATCGACGAGGGGTTCCACCCGATGACGATGTACTTCCCGCTGGTGGTGCACGGCGCGATGCTGGTCGAGCCGACCGAAACGGAGAGCCGCGCCGCGCTCGACCAGTTCATCGGCGCGCTGCGATCGGTGGCGGAACGGGCGAAGGCGGGTGATCCGTCGCTCAAGACCGCGCCGCATTTCGCCCCCCGCGCTCGCCTCGACGAGACGCTGGCGGCGCGCAAGCCGATCCTGACGTGGAAGCCGCCGGTTCAGCAGGCCGAGGCAGCGGAGTAAGCGGAAGCCGTCATCGCGGGCGTGGCGGAAGGTCGCCGTGCTCGCGATGACGGCCCGCCGCATCGGATGGCGCGCGCGCCCGTCAATCCTCGGGAGCGGCGGTCACCGTCTGCCGCTTGCCCAGCCGCTGCTCGCGCCAGACGATGAACAGCCCGCTGGCAATGATGATCGGTGCGCCCAGCCACGTCATCGGCGTGGGCAGCACCCCGAACAGCAGCCAGCCATACAGCGTCGCCCAGATCAGCCCGGAATAATCCATCGGCACCACGCTCGACACCGGGGCCAGCTTCGCCGCACCGGTCAGCGCCAATTGCCCCAGCCCTCCGACCATCCCGATCGCCGCCAGGTTCAGCCACGTCAGCGGATCGTGCGCCTTCAGCTGGAAGGCATAGGGCACCGCGATCAATGGCAGCGTCATCACCGAGAACCAGAAGACCGTCGTCCCCGACGGTTCGTCGCGCAACTGGCGCAGCAGGATCGCGACCAGCGCCACGAACAACGCCGCGAGCAGGCCGACGATCGCGCCGAACAGCGGCACGTGCGCGCCGCCGCCCGGCTGCGCCACCACCAGCACGCCCGCGAAGCCGACCAGCACCGCCGCCCAGCGTTTCGCGCCCGTCCGCTCCCGCAGCACCAGCGCGCCCAGGATCGTCGCGAAAATCGGCACCGTGAACTGGAACGTCGTCGCCTCGGCCAACGGCAGCAACAGCACCGCGCCGAACGTGAAGATCATGCCGACCACGCCCACCAGCGAGCGCGCCAGATGGCCCCTGATCCGCGTCGTCCGCAACGATCCCAGCCCGCGTGTGGCGGCGACGAAGGCTAGCACGATCGGCAGCGCGCATGCCTGTCGCCAGAACATCGTTTCGGGCAGCGAGGCACCGCGCGTCTCGGCCAGCTTCACCAGTGCCGACATCGTCGACAGGAAGAAGATCGCGAGCAGGCGCAAGGCGATGCCCTTCAGGACGCGGTCACCGGACATCCGCGCCTCGTAGCTGCCGCGCCGCAGCAAAGGAACCCCGCGCGTTGCCGCTTGGCGAGGGCCCCGTTTTGCCGCTATCGCCGCGCGCATGAAGCATGCTCTCTCCGTCACCCGCGAGGCCGATTTCTCCGCCTGGTATCAGTCCGTCATCGCCGAGGCCGACATGGCCGAGGAATCCGGCGTTCGCGGTTGCATGGTCATCCGCCCATGGGGCTACGGCATCTGGGAACGGTTCCAGCGGCTGCTCGACGACCGGATCAAGGCGACCGGTCACGAAAACTGCTATTTCCCGGTGTTCATCCCGCTATCCTATTTCGAGCAGGAGGCTGCGCACGTCGAAGGCTTCGCCAAGGAGATGGCGGTCGTCACGCACCATCGTCTGATCGCCGACGGGAAGGGCGGGCTGGTGCCCGACCCCGCCGCGAAGCTGGAGGAGCCGCTGGTCGTGCGCCCGACCAGCGAGACGGTGATCGGCCATGCCTTCGCGCGCTGGGTCCAGTCGTGGCGCGACTTGCCGGTGCTCATCAATCAATGGGCCAATGTCGTGCGGTGGGAGATGCGTACGCGGATGTTCCTGCGTACCGCCGAATTCCTGTGGCAGGAGGGGCATACCGCCCACGCCACCGCCGACGAGGCACGCGAGGAAACGCTGAAGATGCTGGAGGTCTATCGCGAGTTCGCCGAGGAGTGCGTCGCCGTTCCGGTGATCGCGGGTGAAAAGCCGGAGAACGAGCGTTTTCCCGGCGCGGTCGGCACCTGGTCGATCGAGGCGATGATGCAGGACGGCAAGGCGTTGCAGGCGGGCACCTCGCACTTCCTCGGCACCAACTTCGCGCAGGCCCAGAACATCCGCTTCCAGAATGCCGAGGGGCAGCTGGAGCACGCCAACACGACGAGCTGGGGCGTGTCGACACGGATGATCGGCGCGCTCATCATGGTGCACGGCGACGACGACGGGCTGCGCGTGCCGCCGCGCGTCGCGCCCTGGCAGGTGGTCATCGTCCCGATGCTGCGCGATGCGCCCGAGGACGAGGCGCTGGTCGCCTATTGCCGCGAATTGCAGCAGGCGCTGGCGAAAGAGAGCGCGTTCGGAGAGCCGGTGCGCGCGTTGCTCGATCTCAAGCCGGTGAAATCGACCACCAAGCGCTGGGGCTGGGTGAAGAAGGGTGCACCGGTCGTCATCGAGGTCGGCGGGCGCGACATGGCGGCGGGCAATATCTCCGTCATCCGCCGCGACCGGCTATACCGCGCCGATGGCAAGCTCGACAGTGCCGCGGTCGCCCGCGACGGCTTCGCCGCGGGCGCGCCGGCGTTGTTGGCGGAGATACAGCAGGCGTTGTTCGATCAGGCCAAGGCGCGTCTCGACGCGAACATCGCCCCGGCGGCGGACTGGGGCATCGTCGAGGCGCATTTCGCGGAAGGGGCGAAGAACCCGGGCTGGCTGGAAGTGCAATGGTCGCGCCCGACCGGCGCTGCGCTGGAGGCGGTCGTGGAGCGGTTGAAGACGCTGAAGCTGACGCTGCGCAATGCTCCGATGGGGCAGGCGGCGGCGGACGGCGCGTGCGTGTTTACCGGTGAAACGGCGGTAGAACGCGTGCTGGTCGGCCGCGCCTATTGACCGCATCGCGTCACCCCGGACCGGGTCCGGGGTGACGGTACGATGTCCGGGGTCGCGGCATGTCGACCCGATGCGGGCTGACCTGGTCTGCCCGCGACGGCGCGGTCAGAACCGCGTGCGCAGCGTCAGGCCATAGGTACGCGGTTCGGCCAGGAAGGACGTGAACAACTGATTCCCGACCCCGCCGAACGCCTGCACTTGCTGCTGGCTGCCCGCCCCCTGGAACGGCGCGTTGAAGGCGACCTGCTGGTAATCGGTGTCGAGCAGGTTCTGCGCCCATATCTCGACTGCCCAGCGATCGCGATCGCCGCGCAGGCCGATGCGCGCATTCACCAGCGTGAAGCCGTCCTGCTCCTTCTCGATGAACAGGTCCGACCCGGTGTTGTAATCCGACACCGTCCGCTGGTCGATGTAGAACAGCGCCGACATGCCCGAACTGCCGATCGGCGGGGACCAGCTGACCGACGTGGTGATGACGTTGCGCGGCGCGTTCGACATCTGCGAACCCGATAGCAGGAACAGTGCGGGATCGAGCGGTGCACCCCGGTCGGAGCCGACCAGATCGCGGCGGTACTTCGTGTCGGCGAAGGTATAGCCGAGGTTGAAGGCGAGATGCTCGACCGGATAGATGCCGGCTTCCGCCTCCACGCCCTGGCTGACCACGCCATATTTCACGTCGCCGGTGCACGCGCCGGTCGCCAGCGAAGCGTCGCGATCGGCGCCGCCCAGCCCGTCCGAGCACGATCCGATATTCTCGACAACGTAATTGGTGCCGTTGAAGGTGTTCAGCTGGAAGTTCTTGAACTCCGACCGGAAGCCGGCGAGGTTGAAGGTAAAGCGGCGGCTGGAGTATTTCACGCCGACTTCATAGGCGTTGACCGTCTCGGGATCGAAACGCAACCGCCCGGCATCGATATTGGCGATCGTCGCCGAGGTATAGGCATCGCCCAGATCGGAGCGGTCGAGGTTGTAACCGCCCGCCTTGTAGCCGCGCGAATAGCTGGCATAGGTCATCACGCGGTCGCTGGGCTTCCAGCTGAGCACCGCGGTGCCGGTAACCTGGTTCTCGCGCAGCTTGTCGCTGATCGTCCGGCCATTCAGCGCACTGGAGGAATTGCCGGTACAGGCCAACGTCGCGATCCCGCGGGTCAGCGCGGCAAGCTGGGGATTGTTAAACAGATTGCCGCCCTGTCCCGCGCCCAGCAGCGCCTGCACCTGCGGACAGACATTGTTGTTGTTGCCGAACGTGGCGTCGAAGTCCTTCTGCTCGCGCGTCCAGCGCAGGCCCGCGGTCAGCGACAGCGTGTCGGTCAGCCGCAGGATGTTGTGCGTGAATATCGCGAAGCTCTTGCTGTTCTGGTTGTAGACATCGCGCGTGGTGCCGAGATCGTTCAGCGTCGATAGCAGCCGGATGCTGCCCAGGACGATCGGGGTCGCCGCGCCGAATGCCGCGGTGGTGCCCGGCGCCTGACCTTGCAGGATCGCGGAGCCGGCCGCACTCAGGCAGCCCGGATTGGCGGGATTGCGCAGCGCGGCGTTGGGGTTGATCGTCGCAACGATCCGGCACGCCGCAAAGGCGCCGTAGTCGCGCCCGAACTTCAGATTGTCGACGACCTGAAGATCCTCGTTACTGAAGAAGCCGCCGACCAGCCAGTTCAGCCGATCGCCGAATGCCTCGCCGTTCAGCCGCAATTCCTGCGTGAAGGTGTGGAACTGACGGTAGTTGTTGCCGTCGTCCGGGCGATAGCCGATGTCGAGCACGTTGGCGTCGATGTCGTTCGCCCCGTCGGACTTGTATTCGCGATAGGCGGTGATCGAGGTCAGCGCCGCGCCGCCGAAGTTCCAGTCGATCTGTCCCGATCCGCCATATTCCCTGGTCACGTTGGAATAGGCGCGCCCCGGCGTGAACGCGATGCGCCGGCTGTAGGGATCGTTCCCGGACGGGAAGACGCTGCCGGCGGGGTAGCCGCGCAGTGCGCCGATCTGATTCATGACGCTGACGATGCGGTTGCCGCCCGGATTGATCGCGTAATCGCCGGGTGCGCCGGGGGTCGGATCGGTCTTCTCGCGGGTGTCGACGTAGACCGCCCCGCAGCATTTCTCGTCGCGGCGGGTATAGTCGCCGATCAGCCGCAGCGAGAAATCGGGCGATGGCTCCAGCAGCAATTGCCCGCGCACGAACCAGCGATCGCGGTTGTTGTAATCGGTGTCGTTGACGACGTCGCGGTAGAAGCCGTCGCGCTTCGATGCGACGCCATCGATGCGGAAGGCGAGCAGGTCCTTGACGATCGGCCCGGTCAACGCACCGGCGGCGCGGAAGAAATCGTAATTTCCGTACGTCCCCTCGGCATAGCCGCCGAAGTCGAACGACGGTGCCTTGGTATAGATGTTGATCGCGCCTGCGGACGAATTGCGTCCCGACAGCGTCCCCTGCGGCCCGCGCAGCACCTCGATCCGGTCGACCTCGCCCAGATCGTTCAGGCCGGAGCCGGTACGGCTGCGATAAACACCGTCGATGAACACCGCGACCGAGCTTTCCAGGCCGGGGTTGTCGCCGACCGTGCCGATGCCGCGGACGCGTGCCGAGGCATTGGCCTCCGATCCCGTCGACGACACGTTCAACGACGGCGCAAGCTGCGTCATCTGGCGGATGTCGGTCGCGCCCGAATTCTGCAACGACGCCTGGTTCACAGCGGTGATCGAGATCGGCACGTCGGCCAGCCGTTCGGCACGGCGCGTGGCGGTGACCACGATGTCGCCCGCGTTCATTACGCCGGTATCCCCGGCTTGCGCGGCGGCGGTATCGGCCTGTCCGGCCACGGCGGCGTTGGTGGTGACGGGGCTGGTCTGATCCTGCGCCACCGCCGGGGTGGCGAGGACCGCGGCGACGGTGGACAGAAGGGTGGCGGTAAGACGCATGGCGCTCTCTCTCCCAAAACATCCGAACTCTTTGAAGGTTCGGTATTGGGCGAGCGTAACGCAGCCTTCCTGCGCGTCCAGAGTTTTTCTGGGCCATCGTCGAATTTTCGAAGATCGTGTTGGCCGGACACAATTCCGCCGCGCGGGTGAGGCGCGGCGGACGTTACGGCATGCTGGCCGTTCGCAGGATCGGGGGCGTCTCCGCCCCGCGCATCATTTGGGTGCGAGCACCATCAACATCTGGCGGCCTTCCATGCGCGGATAGGCCTCCACCTTGGCGACGTCCTGCACCTGCTCGGCGACTCGCTGGAGCACGGCCATGCCCAACTGGCCATGGCTCAGCTCGCGCCCGCGGAAACGCATGGTGACCTTCACCTTGTCGCCCTCGCCGATGAACTCCGCCACCTTCTTCATCTTGGTGTCGTAATCATGGTCGTCGATGTTCGGACGCATCTTGATCTCCTTGATCTCCTGCGTCTTCTGCGACTTGCGGGCGAGGTTCGCCTTCTTCTGCGCCTCGTACTTGAACTTGCCGACGTCGAGGTACTTGGCGACGGGCGGATCGGCGTTCGGCGATACCTCGACCAGGTCGAGCCCGAGCTCCTTGGCCTGATCCATCGCCTCGCGCGTGTACATCACGCCAAGGTTCTCTCCCTCGTGATCGATCACGCGGACCTTGGGGCTCTGGATCCACTCATTGAACCGCGGGCCGTTCATCGGAGGCGCCTGATTGGGTCGGCGCATCATGGGAGGACGTATGGGTAAAGCTCCTAATACAATTACGGTCTCAACATAGGGCATCCGCAGGCGTTTTGAAAGACGTTCTCCCCGGGGACGATACGACGGGTTCGGAACGGGCAACCGCACGCGAGGGCAAGACAATCGCTTTCCCCGACCGCACTCGGCGGGCTGACCGGTCAGCGGCGCGGCGGACGCGGGGCGGGGGCATCCAGCAGGCTGCGCATCGCGGCATTGCGGTTCGCCAGTTCCGCACGTTCGTCGTCGGACAACCGGCCGTCACCGGCGTAGCGCGCGGTCAGTGTGTCGTTCACGTCGTTCTCGGCACGGGCGCGCCGCGCATCGCGATGCGATAGTCGCCCCGAGTCGCGTTCGCGGTGGATACGACGATCCACATCGCTGGTGCCCCGCACGACATCGACGGCGATCGGGCGGGGCGACCAGGACGGCGACGGTCGCCGGGTGGGGGCGGGTAGCCCGGCGCGTTGCGCGACGACGTCGGGCACGACGCCGAGCATGATGGCGAGGGCGGGCACGATGATCCGCATCCGGGTTCCTTCAGCGATCGACCGGCGCTACCCGCCGCATCCCGATCGTATCGCGACAGACGCCCCCCGTCCACCCGGCCCGCGTCAGCGCAGGTCCGGTGCCAGCGCCTCCTGCGTCAGCATCGCCACCGCCTCGTCCAGCGTCAGGAACGTCTGCGCCTGGCTGCCCAGCCGGCGCAGCGCGACCTTGCCTTCCTCGGCCTCGCGCTTGCCGACCACCAGCAGGTTCGGCACCTTGGCCACCGAATGCTCGCGTACCTTGTAATTGATCTTCTCGTTGCGCAGGTCGGTTTCCACGCGCAACCCGGCACGGCGCAACGTCTCCGCGACTTCGCGCGCGTAATCGTCGGCGTCGGAGACGATCGTCGCCACCACCGCCTGCACCGGCGACAGCCACAACGGGAAGCGCCCGGCGTGATGTTCGATCAGGATGCCGATGAACCGCTCGAACGTGCCCAAAATCGCGCGGTGCAGCATGACCGGACGATGGCGGTTGCCGTCCTCCCCCACGTATGATGCATCTAGCCGGTCGGGCAGCACGCGGTCGGACTGGATGGTGCCAACCTGCCATGTCCGTCCGATCGCATCGGTCAGGTGGAACTCCAGCTTGGGCGCATAGAACGCACCCTCGCCGGGCAGTTCCTCGAACCCGGCCTTGATCGGTTCGGGCAGGTCGGACGCCTGCACCGCGTCACGCAATTCCTGTTCGGACCGGTCCCACATCTCGTCAGATCCGAACCGTGCGTCCGGGCGCAGCGCCAGCTTCACCGCATAATCGGTGAAGCCCAGATCCTGATAGACCGAGTGCAGCAGTTCGCAGAACTTGCGGACCTCCTCGACCAGCTGATCCTCGCGCACGAAGATATGCGCGTCGTCCTGCGTGAACTGTCGCACACGCATGATGCCGTGCAGCGCGCCGTGCGGCTCGTTGCGGTGGCAGCAGCCGAACTCGGCCATGCGGATCGGTAGATCACGGTAGCTCTTGATCCCCTGCTTGAAGATCAGGACGTGCGCCGGGCAGTTCATCGGCTTCAGCGCCATCATGTCGGCATCGCCGGAGACGACCGCGCCCTCATCCTCGGTGTTCGGGATCTCGTCGGGCACCACGAACATGTTCTCGCGATACTTGCCCCAATGGCCCGATTGCTCCCACTGGCGGGCATCCATCAGCTGGGGGGTCTTCACCTCGGCGTAATCCGCCGCATCCAGACGACGACGCATATACGCCTCCATCTGCCGCCACAGGATATAACCCTTGGGGTGCCAGAATACCGAGCCTTGCGCCTCGGACTGGAGGTGGAACAGGTCCATCTCCGCGCCGATCTTGCGATGGTCGCGCTTGGCGGCTTCCTCCAGCATCGTGAGGTGCGCGTCGAGCTGCTTCTTGCTGAGCCAGCCGGTGCCGTAGATGCGGCTGAGCATCGCGTTCTTCTGGTCGCCGCGCCAATAGGCGCCCGACACGCGCGTCAGCTTGAAGGCGTTGGGATCGAGCCGCCCGGTGGTCGGCATGTGCGGGCCGCGGCACATGTCCAGCCACGCGCCCTGCCGATAGATCGTCAGCTCCTCGCCGTCGGGCAATTCGGCGGCCCATTCCGCCTTGAACGTCTCGCCTTGCTTCTGCCACGTCTCGATCAGCTGTTCGCGCGACCATATTTCGCGCGTGAACGGCTCGTTCCTGGCGATGATGCGCCGCATCTCCGCCTCGATCGCGGGCAGATCCTCATCGGTGAACGGGCGTGGCTTGCCGTCGATAACGGGCGGCGCGAAATCATAATAGAATCCGTCGTCCGTCGCCGGTCCGAACGTGATCTGCGTGCCGGGGAACAGGTGCTGCACCGCCTCCGCCATGACGTGCGCGAAATCGTGCCGGGCGAGTTCCAGCGCATCCGCCTCGTCCTTCTGCGTCACCAGCGCCAGCGCCGCGTCCTGCGTCAGCGGGCGGGTCAGATCGCGCAGCTCGCCATCGACGCGCGCCGCGATCGCCGCCTTGGCAAGCCCTGGCCCGATCGCGGCGGCGATGTCGGCGGGGGTGGTGCCGGATGCGACCTCGCGGACCGAACCGTCGGGCAGCGTGATCGAGAGCATTTCCATCGAAGGTCTTCCTGCGCAAAGTCGAAGCGACGGCCTAGCGATGCCGAACTCCGACGGAAAGAGTGGCGTGGCGAGTTATCGGGTGAAGCGGCCGCTCCGCGCCTCACCCGTTCGGGGCGGGCGGCGGCTCGCGTCAGATGAGGACGCGCGCGCCGGCCCCCGGACCCGGCCGGGTGATGGTGGTAGTGTGCGTCATCATCGGCGCAGCATAACCTGCACGTCGCATCCGCGCCAGCCATTCTCCCGACCGCCTGTGCTTCCTATATCGGCGTCATGCCCGCCGACGTCGTGTCCAACCCGCAATTCTACATCCTGCTCGGCGCGCTGTTCCTCGCGGCGGTGGCGGCGCGGCGCATTCCGGTATTGCGTACGCTGGTCAGCGTGGCGTTGTGGATCGGGGCAGGGCTGCTGCTCTACGCGGCGATCGCCGAGCGCGGTCGCTTCGATCCATGGCTCGGCCGCGCGGCGGCGGCGCTGAACCTCGACGATCAGAAGGTGGCCGGCGCGGAAACCCGGATCCGCATGAGCCGAGACGGTCACTTCTACGTCCGCGCCAGCCTTGGCGGGGTCGAGCGTCGCCTGCTGGTCGACAGCGGGGCGACGATCACCGCGCTGTCGCCGGCCACCGCCTCGGCTGCGGGGGTGGAAGTGAAGCCGGCGGTGTTCCCGGTCCTGCTCAAGACCGCCAACGGCACGATCCGCGCCGATACCGGCGAAATCGCAGAACTGCGTTTCGGCAACGTCGTCGCGCGCGATCTGGCGGTCGTGGTGTCGCCGGCGTTCGGCGACATCGACGTGCTGGGCATGAACTTCCTGTCGCGACTGAAAAGCTGGCGGGTCGAAGGCAAGACGCTGATCCTGACGCCCAACCATCCGCAGGATGCGGCGGAATCCTAGGCAGGTCCGACATCCGCCGTTTTGCGCATGCCGGATCGCGCCATCCACCCGTCGTTGGGAGCGTAGCGAAGCGATCCAGCGTTCCGCGCGACGCGCTGGCATGCTTCACGATGCCAGCGACTTTTTCCTTCGGACCGGACGTACGCCGGGGCGACGATCGCACCGTCCGTCGCGTGCCGCACGCCGGCCGACCTATCCGGCTGTCCTACATCGCCGGATCGGTGCAACCTCCGGGGTGATGCCCGTCCCGATCACGCCGCCGCGCAACGCCTGCCGTATTCCGGACGGACGACGTAGATGCTTCCGGCCCCGACGTGGTGTGATCTTTGTCAACTTCCGCAGCGGCGGGCGGTCACGCCACCCCGAACGGCACGACGCGATTCGCCTGGGTATGCCCGATTTCCGCGCGGCCGAGGTACGGCACGCCCAGATCGCGGCACCACCGGGTCATCATCGCGTCCAGCGGCTCGCCCCAGGCGGGCTCATTCTCCTTCACCGCGCTAACCGCGCCCAGCCGCACGCCCGCCACGCTGCGCAACTGGGTGGCGTTGCCCAGCGTGAACAGCATCCGGTCGATCGCGTACATCGCCTCGGACACTTCCTCGACGATCAGCACGTGATCGGCCAGGTCGGGCAGGTACGGCGTGCCGACCAGCGCGGCGAGGATCGACAGGTTGAACGCCGCTGCCGGCTGCCCGTCCAGCCCCGGCTCCAAAGTGCCGCGGTCGCCGCGCGCCAGCCAGCCGAGCGCCCGCGCCACCGTGGCGTCGCCGCCCCTGCGGCGGATGTCGCTGGCCATCGGCCCGTGCACCGGCCGCCCGATCCGCCGCGCGTACAACGCACCCAGCAGGAAGCCGACGTCGGAATAACCCAGGTATGTCTTGCGCCGCGCCGCCTCGCCCAGCTGCGGCATGATCGTGCCCAGCAAGCGGTTCGCGCCATAGCCACCGCGCAGAAACCAGATCGCGTCGAAGGCGGGATCGTTGGCATATTCCAGGAACGCCGCCGCGCGCACGGCGTCCGATCCGGCGAAATGCCCGTCATGCGCATGGCATTGCGGATGGAACACCAGATCAATCTCGGGATAGGCGACCGCGGCGAAGGCCGAGACGGGCGCGATCACGTCCGGGTTGGCGACGCTGCTTGCCGCCAGCACTCCGATCCGCATTGCTCCGCCTCCCGCTTGCCACTTGCCGGCAAAGCGCCGATAGCCCGCCGCCATGCATGACGGCAACGTGTCGGACCAGCGCTTCTTTCTGGTCGGTATCGGCGGATCGGGAATGATGCCGCTGGCGATGATCCTTCGTGGACGCGGCGCGACCGTGTCCGGCAGCGACCGCGGCCTCGATCAGGGGCGTGTGCCGGCCAAGTTCGATGGCCTGCGCGCGTTGGGGGTCGACCTGTTCGCGCAGGACGGCAGCGGCGTGGCGTCGCCCGACCAGATCGTGGTCGCCTCCGCCGCGGTGGAGGAAACGGTGGCCGACATGGTGGCCGCCGCGAAGCTCGGTTGCCGTCGCCTGTCGCGCGCCGAACTGAACGCCGCGCTGTTCAATGCCGCGGCGCAGCCGATCGGGGTGGCGGGGACCAGCGGCAAATCGACCGTCACGGGCATGATCGCGACGATCCTCCACGCCGCCGGACGCGACCCGACGGTGATGAACGGTGCGGTCATGAAGGATTTCGCGACCGCCGACCGCCCCTTCGCCAGCGCACTGGTCGGGCAGGGTACACCCTATGTCAGCGAGGTGGACGAAAGCGACGGGTCGATCGCGCTGTACCGGCCGTACGTGGCGGTGCTGAACAACGTCAGCCTCGACCACAAGACGCTCGACGAACTGAACCGTCTGTTCGGCGACTTCATCGGCCACGCGCGCGTCGCGGTGGTCAATGCCGACAACATGGATGCGGCGCGCCTCGCGATGGCGTTGCCACCGACGCGGGTCACGCGTTTCTCGCTGCGCGACGACAGTGCGGATCTGTTCGCCGCCGACATCGTCGCCGCGCCGTTCGCGATCCGCTTCACGCTGGTGGCGCGGGGCGAACGCATGCCCGTCGCCTTGCAGGTGCCGGGTCTCCACAACGTCGCCAACGCGCTTGCCGCGATCGGTGCGGCGCTGGCGGCGGACGTGTCGCTGGCCGACGCGATATCGGGCGTGGAGCGTTTCACCGGCCTGCGTCGGCGCTTCGACCTGGTCGGTCACGCAGGCGATGTCGCGGTGATCGACGATTTCGGTCACAATCCGGACAAGATCGCCGCGACGCTCGACACGCTCCATACCTTCCCCGGCCGCTTGATCGCGCTGTTCCAGCCGCACGGCTACGGCCCGTTGAAGGTCATGCGCACCGAACTGGCGGCGATGTTCGCGCAGCGCGTGCGAGGCGACGATCTGCTGGTGCTGTGCGATCCGGTCTATCAGGGCGGCACCGTGACGCGAGAGGTGACCAGTGCCGACGTGGTGCGTGACGTGCAGCTGGCCGGCGGGCAGGCGCTCCATATCCCGGACCGGGCGGCGGCGGCGGCGCATTGCGTGGCACTGGCGCGCCGCGGCGACCGCATCGTCGTCATGGGCGCGCGCGACGATACCCTGTCACTGCTCGCGGCGGAGATGGTGCGGATGCTCGGTGTAAAGTTCGCTTGACACAAAGCGCGTGCGACCTGTAAAGTTCGCTTCACATCGAGGCGAGGAGCGGGACGTGCGAATTCAGCCGGAGATAAAGCGCTACGGCCTGCGGCTTGGCATCACGATGGCGCTCTACGGCGTCACGCTGGTCGGGGTGAACCTCTGGTTCCGCCATGCGCCACCAACCGGCGTCCTCGCCTATGTCGCGGCCGTGTTGCCAGCGTTGCCGATCGCCGGCGTCTTCGTGGTGATCGGACGCCTGATCGTAGAGATGCGCGACGAATATATTCGCGCGCAGTTCATCCGTCACTCGCTGATCGCCACCGGCCTGACGCTGTCGATCACGACCGGCTGGGGCTTTCTCGAAGGTTTCGGCCTCGCTCGGCATATCGCGGGCTATTACGCCGCGACCATCTGGTTCTCGGCCTTCGGCCTCATCACCTGCGCGAATACGGTGATGATGTTGCGTGAGTGCCGCGCGGCGCGATGACCAACCATCTTCGCGCGCTCCGCACCGAGCGCGGCTGGAGCCAGCAGGAACTTGCCGGCCGGCTGGAGGTCAGCAGGCAGAGCGTGATCGCGATCGAGAACGGCCGCTACGATCCGTCGTTGCCGCTCGCCTTTCGCATCGCCGAGACGTTCGGGCTGCGCATTGAGGAGGTGTTCGTCAGCCCATCGGCCGGCTGACCCGCTTTCCCCACCCGGTTCGCGCTCCTATGTCCGCGGCCATGAGCATCGTGACATCGCAACCGCCACGGCCGCGCCTGGCCTATCATCACACGCCGGGTCGTGGCCCGACGATCGTCTTCCTGCCCGGCTATGCCTCCGACATGACCGGCGGCAAGGCGGTTGCGCTGGAGGCCTGGGCCAAGGGGCACGGGCGCGGCTTCCTGCGCTTCGACTATGGCGGCTGCGGCGCGTCGGAAGGCAAGTTCGAGGACCAGTCGCTGGCCGACTGGCGTGACGATGCGCTGGCGATGATCGACCACGTCGACGGGCCGGTGGTGCTGGTCGGGTCGTCGATGGGCGGGTGGATCGCGCTGCTCGCGGCGCTCGCCCGCCCGGATCGCGTCGCCGCGCTGGTCGGGATCGCCCCCGCGCCGGACTTCACCGACTGGGGCTTTTCGCAGGACGAGAAGATGTACCTGCTTCAGCACGGCCGGCTCGAACGACCCAACCCTTACGGTCCCGCGCCGACCGTCTACACCCGCCGCTTCTGGCAGTCGGGCGAAGCGAACCGGCTGATGGGCGGCGCGATCGCGTTCGACGGTCCGGTGCGGCTGCTGCAGGGGCAGGTCGATTCCGACGTGCCGTGGCACCGGACGTGCCGGCTGGCCGAACTGATCCGCTCCCCGCACGTTCAGACATGGCTGGTCAAGGACGGCGACCACCGGCTCTCGCGCGAGGATGACATCGCGCTGCTGGTGCGCGCGGTCGAGGATGTGGTGCCCTGACGGGCGGGAGCGTGAATGTGAAATACCTGCATACGATGATCCGGGTGACCGATCCGGACGCGACGATCGCCTTTTTCGAGGTGCTCGGCCTGAAGGAAGTGCGGCGGATGGAGAACGAGAAGGGGCGGTTCACGCTGATCTTCCTCGCGACCCCCGACGACATGAACGCGCCCGGCGAGCGCGCGAATGCCGAGGTCGAGCTGACCCATAACTGGGACGCGGAGGAATATACCGGCGGCCGCAACTTCGGCCATCTCGCCTATCGCGTCGAGGACATCTACGAAACGTGCCAGCGGCTGCTCGACCACGGCTACGTGATCCATCGCCCGCCCCGCGACGGTCACATGGCGTTCGTGAAGACGCCTGACGGCATCTCGATCGAACTGTTGCAGGACGGCACGCTCGAACCAGCGGAGCCGTGGCTGTCGATGCCGAACACCGGGAGCTGGTAGGATGCTGGAGGTCGTCCGCGTCCCCGTGCTCAGCGACAATTACGCATGGCTGCTCCACGACGCGGCGAGCGACGACACCGCCGTGATCGATCCCGGCGAGGCGCAGCCGCTGCTCGATGCGGCGCGGGCGCGGGGCTGGGCGATCGACGCGATCTGGCTGACGCACTGGCACCCCGACCATGTCGGCGGCGCGGCGGCGATCAAGGCGGCGACCGGCGCGCACGTGCTCGGCCCGGAGGCGGAACGCGCGAAGATCGGCGCGCTGGACAACGGCGTGGCGGAGGGGGATGTCGTCGCGCTTGGTGAAAGCCGCGCGGCGGTGTGGCATGTTCCCGGCCACACCGCAGGCCACGTCGCCTTCCACTTCGCCGACGACCAGATCGTCTTCACGGGCGACACGTTGTTCGCGCTGGGATGCGGGCGGCTGTTCGAAGGGACGGCGGCGGAGATGTTCGCCAACATGCAACGCTATGCCGCGCTGGACGATGCGACGCGGGTGTATTGCGGCCACGAATATACGCAGTCGAACGGCCGGTTCGCGTTGTCGGTCGATCCCGGCGACGCGGCGCTGGTGGCGCGGATGGCGGAGGTCGACCGGCTCCGCGCCGCCGGTGAGGCGACGGTGCCGACATCGATCGGCGTGGAGCGTGCCACCAACCCGTTCCTGCGCGCCGCGGACATCGCCAGCTTTGCCGACCTGCGGACGCGGAAAGATATTTACTGACGTACTGATTTCATTCGTTACCATATGCGAGAAGGAAGGAGCGTCGACCGATGCGATATCTGATGACCTTCACCGCCGCCGCCGCACTGGGCGCGGTGGCTGTCGTGGCCGCTCCGGTGCAGAAACCGGCCAAGCCCGACCGCAACAAACTGGCCTATGAGAAGCTGCTCGCCGGCAAGACCCCGGGCAAGCCGCAGGACTGTATCGACACCAGGCTGACCCGCCCGCAACTGACCGCCTACGACGGGAAGCTGCTCTACCGTGTCAGCAAGAAGCTGGTCTACGTCACCGAAACCGGAGGCGGGTGCGAGGCGGTGGCGCGCGGCGACGCGATCGTCACTCGCCAGTTCCAGACCCGGCTATGCCGCGGCGACATCGCGCAGACCGTCAATCTGCCCGCCCGCATCCCCAGCGGCAGTTGCGCCATGGGTGCGTTCGTACCCTATCGTTCCCAATAGGTGAGGAAGCCATGACCGAACCGACCGAAGACGACCTGACCGGCGTCGCCGTACGCCGTTCCCCCAAGGCGCAGATCGAGGAGATCGGCGGGCGCAGGCTGAAGCCCGCCACGCTGATGATGGGTCATGGCTACGATCCGGCGCTGTCCGAAGGCGCGCTGAAGCCGCCGGTGTTCCTGACCTCCACCTTCGTCTTTCCCAATGCCGCGGCGGGCAAGCGCCATTTCGAGGGGGTGACCGGCAAGCGGCCGGGCGGGGCGGAGGGGCTGGTCTATTCGCGCTTCAACGGCCCCAATCAGGAAATCCTTGAAGACCGGCTCGGCATCTGGGAGGGGGCGGAAGATGCGCTGACCTTCTCCAGCGGCATGTCGGCGATCGCGACGCTGTTCCTGTCGCTGGTGAAGCCCGGCGACACGATCGTCCACTCCGGTCCGCTCTATGCCGCCACGGAGACGCTGATCGCCCGCGTGCTGGGGCGGTTCGGGATCAACTGGCTCGACTTCCCCGCCGGTGCGACACGTGAGGAGATCGACGGGGTGCTGTCGCAGGCGAACGCCGCGGGTCGTGTCGCGCTGATCTATCTCGAAAGCCCCGCCAACCCCACCAACGCGCTGGTCGATGTCGAGGCGGTGCGCGCCAGCCGCGATGCGATCTTCGCCGATGCCGACGAGGTACCGCCGATCGCGATCGACAACACCTTCCTGGGGCCGCTGTGGTCGCAGCCGTTGCAGCATGGCGCGGACGCGGTGGTGTACAGCCTCACCAAATACGCCGGGGGGCATTCCGATCTGGTCGCGGGCGCGGTGCTGGGTGCCAAGCCGCTCATCAACACGATCCGCGCCATGCGCAACACGATCGGCACGATCTGCGACCCGAACACCGCCTGGATGCTGATGCGCAGCCTGGAGACGCTGGAACTGCGGATGAGCCGCGCGGGCGAGAATGCCGCCCGGGTATGCGGCTATCTGCGCGATCATCCGAAGGTCGAGCGCGTCGGCTATCTCGGTTTTCTCGCCGAGGCCGAGGGGCGGCAGGCCGATATCTATCGCCGCCACTGCACCGGCGGCGGCTCCACCTTTTCGCTCTACCTGAAGGGTGGCGAGCCGGAGGCGTTCCGGTTCCTCGATGCGCTGAAGATCGCCAAGCTGGCGGTCAGCCTGGGCGGCACCGAAACGCTCGCCAGCCATCCCGCGGGCATGACGCACCTGTCGGTCGCGGACGCGCGCAAGCAGGCGCTGGGCATCACCGACAACCTCGTGCGGATATCGATCGGCGTGGAGGATGCGGATGACCTGATCGCCGACATGGAGCAGGCGCTGGCGGCGGTCTGATGGTCGACACCGCCCGTCGCCTGTGACACGGCCGCGCGATGGAAACATTCGACGCGATCGTGCTGGGCGCGGGCGGGGCAGGATTGATGGCGGCGGCGGTGGCGGGGCAGCGTGGCCGCCATGTCGTCGTGCTCGACCATGCCGATGCTGCGGGCAAGAAGATCCTCATCTCGGGTGGTGGGCGCTGCAACTTCACCAACCTGCACACCGCGCCTGACCGTTACCTGTCCGCCAATCCGCATTTCGCCAAGTCCGCCCTCGGTCGCTACACCGCGCATGATTTCGTGGCGATGGTCGAGCGGCATGGCATCGCCTGGCATGAAAAGACGCTAGGCCAGTTGTTCTGCGACCGCTCCGCGCGGGAGATCGTCGCGATGCTGCTCGGCGAATGCGAACTGGGTGGGGTGGCGATCCGGCTCGGCCAGTCGCTCGGCGGAGAAATCGGCCACGCCGACGGGCGCTTCACCGTGCGCCATGGCGACCGCGGCTATACCGCGCCGGCGCTGCTGATCGCCACGGGTGGTCCCTCGATCCCGAAGATGGGCGCGACCGGCATCGCATACGACATCGCGCGGCGGTTCGGGTTGAAGGTGGTGGAGCCGCGCCCGGCGCTGGTGCCGTTGACGCTGTCGGGCGAGGAGACGCTGTTCCGGGCGCTCTCCGGCGTCGCGACCCCGGTGGTGGCGCGTGCGGGCAAGACCGCGTTCGCGGAGGCGGCGCTGTTCACACATCGCGGACTGTCCGGCCCCGCCATCCTGCAGGCGTCGAGCTATTGGCGACATGGCGAGCCGCTCGCGATCGATTTCCGGCCCGGTGCCGCGCCGGGGTGGCTGGCCGCCGCCAAGCGCGCCCGGCCGCGCGCGACGCTGGCGCAGGCGCTCGATCTGCCCGGACGTCTGGCGGAGGCGTTGGCCGAGCGGGTCGGCGTCGGCGAACTCGGCACCGCGACCGATCGCGCCCTGGCGGAGGCGGAACGGCAGCTGTCGGATTGGCATTTCCACCCGAATGGCACCGAAGGCTATGCCAAGGCGGAGGTCACCGTCGGCGGCATCGCCACCGCCGCGCTGTCGTCGCGGACGATGGAGGCCCGTGACGTGCCGGGATTGTACGCGATCGGTGAGGCGGTCGATGTCACCGGCTGGCTGGGCGGCTACAACTTCCAATGGGCATGGGCCAGCGGCTGGGCCGCCGGACAGGCGGTCTAGCGCCCGTGGGCGGAAGGTTGTGACTTCCGAGCAGCTTGCTGACAGGGTAGCTTTCCGACGCGCGAGGCTTGGTTGCGGCTTCGAGAGCTGAACCCGCCCGTTTAGCGACTCCGGGCGGCACGTCGACACGCCGCCCGGCAGCTCGCCGCTACCGCGTCGGATCGATCAGATACTTTTCGCCGGTCGCCTTGCGCTCATAGGCGCGCAGTACGTCGGGGCTCAGCGCCTCGTGCAGGCCGATCGTCGCGGTGTAGTTGCTGGCGAAGGTGGTGGTCAGTTCGTCGGCGATGCGCCGCCGCATCCGCCCGGCAACCTCCGCTCCGGCCTTTTGCAGCCACGGGAACAGCAGGAACCCCTCCACGCTCCACTGGAACCCGAACGCCAGCCGGTTCAGCGTCGTCGGCCCGGTATCCAGCGCGCCGTACACATACAATTGCTTGAAGGTGTTCGAGCCGTAGCGGCTGTATTCCGCCGCGGTCCGGTTCGCGGCCTGCTCCATCGCCTGCAGGATGTCGCTGCCCAGCGATCCGCCGCCGATCGCGTCGAAGGCGATCGTCGCACCGACTTCCGCGCAGGCGTCCGCCAGCCGGGTGCGGAAATCATCGTCCTTGCTGTTCAGCACGTGCGTCGCGCCGATCCCGCGCAGGATCGCCGCCTGTTCGGGGCTGCGCACGATGTTGACCAGCGGGATACCGTCGGCAAGGCAGATGCGCTGGAGCATCTGCCCCAGGTTCGACGCGGCCGCGGTATGAACGATCGCCTTGTGCCCCTCCATTCGAGTGGTCTCGACGAACGCGAGCGCGGTCAGCGGGTTGACGAACATCGCCGCCCCGTCCGCCGCCGTGGCTCCCTCCGGCAGCGGCACGACGTCGCGCAGCTTGATCGTCCGATATTGCGCGAACATCGCGCCACCGATCATCCCCACCTTTCGCCCGATCAGGTCCTGTCCCTGCGTGCCGGCGGCGAGCACTGTACCCGCACCCTCGTTACCGACCGGGAGCGACTGCCCGATCCGCGCACGCACCCCGCCGATCCGCGCGGCCTGCACCTGGAAACGCAGCGCCGGGCGCTCGGACGTGCCGACTTCCTCCAGCGTGGTGACATCGGCGGGCCCGAGCAGCAGCCCGAGGTCCGAGGGATTGATGGGGGCCGCCTCGATCCGCACGACCACTTCGTCATCGGCGGGCGCGCCGTGCGTCACTTCCTCCAGGCTCAGCGTCAGCTTGCCTTCGGCATCGACCATGGACCGTAGTTCCAGCCCCGTGACGTCGCTCATCATCGTCTCCTGCAATCCTGACCGCAGGCATGAAACCGGCGGCATGCAGGGTCAAATCCGTTCTCAACTGCTTCGATCCGCGCTACCGGGATTCGATGTTCGACCTCGACGCCTATTCCGCCCGTATAGACCTGCCTGCGCGTCCCACCCGCGACGCCGCCGGCCTCGCACGGATCCAGCACGCGCACCGGCTGGCGATCCCGTTCGAGAATCTCGACGTGCGGCTTGGCAGGCGTATCGCGATCGACAGCGCGGCAGTGGCGGCCAAGCTGGTGACCGCCCGGCGCGGAGGTTATTGTTTCGAGCAGAATCGGTTGCTGCTCGATGCGTTGGCGGCCTTTGGCTTCACCGCGCGGCCCTTGCTGGCGCGGGTGTGGCTGAGTGCCGCCGAGGTGCCGCCGCTCACGCATACGCTGTCGCTGGTGATGATCGACGGCCAGCAATGGATCGCCGACGCGGGGTTCGGCGGCAGCTACGCGCCGGTCATGCCGCTTGCGGAGGGGGCGGAGGGCGAGGCGCCCGACGGCGCGCGCTTTCGCCTGACGCAGGACGATGAGCGGGCGGGTGAGGGCGGCTGGCTGCTGCTGCGCGATGGCGATGCCGCGACCACTGATGGTCGTGGTGCCGGCGCGGGTTGGCAACCGCAATATTCCTTCACCCTCGTCGAGGTGCATGACAGCGACCTGGCGATGGGCAATCACTGGTCGATGACCGCGCCCTCCAGCCGGTTCACGAACGTTACGGTGGCCAGCATCATCCTGCCGCGCGGCTTCGCGACGCTGACCGACCGCAATTATCGCCGTCGCGCCGCAGAGACGATCGCCGAGGCCGAGATTACCGATCCGCGCGTGTACCGGATGCGGTTGAGCATGATGTTCGGCGTCGACCTGAGCGCGGCGGAGGTCGAGGCACTTGGATTGTTCGACGGGGCGACGCGGCCGTAGGAACGCTTCAGCTTCGATATTCACGCGTCCGAATTCAGCTATCAAGCCACTGATCTTTCTTGGGCGGCTGCGGCGATGTTGTCATGAATGAAAGGCAAGTCGTTCGTAAATGAAGGAAATTGGCGGCGTGCTTTGGTGGTCGGTCGATTTCTCTGCGGCTGGCAAATGACGGAGTAATGGCTATGCTGTGAATGGGGTGCCGTTCCGAGCCATCCATGAGAATCAGGAGAGTGTCTGTGAGTGTCGCTTGCTGTTCCCACCCGTCGCGTCGGCACGTCATGGGCGGCGTCGCCGGCAGTGCACTGCTCGCCGGTATCGCGGCGCCTGCGCTGGCCGAAGCGGCCGCAACCGCGCCCGCTGCTGCCACGCTGCAGCCGTTCGACATGCGCGACGTGGACCTGCACGACGGGCCGTTTCTCCATGCCCAGCGCCAGACCGAGGCGTATCTGCTGCGGCTCAAGCCCGACCGGCTGCTGCACAATTTTCGAGTGAATGCAGGGCTTAAGCCCAAGGCAGCGGTATATGGCGGCTGGGAATCGGAGCCGCTGTGGGACGAGATCAACTGCCACGGGCATACGCTCGGTCATTATCTGTCCGGCTGCGCGCTGGCGTACAGCGCCACCGGCGACCGGCGCTACCGCAAGCGGATCGACTATATCGCGGGAGAGCTGGCGGCGTGCCAGAAGGCGGCGGACAGCGGGCTGGTCTGCGCGTTTCCGAAGGGGGCGGCGCTGATCGCTGCGCACCTGCGCGGTGAGCCGATCACGGGGGTGCCGTGGTACACGCTCCACAAGATCTATGCCGGATTGCGCGACGCCACGCTGTTGGCGGACAGCGATGCGTCGCGTGCGGTGCTGTTGCGGCTGGCGGATTGGGGTGTAGTGGCGACGAAGTCATTGTCCGACGCACAGTTCGAGGACATGCTGACCACCGAATATGGCGGCATGAACGAAGTCTATGCCGATCTGTTCGTCATGACCGGCAACACCGATTATCAGGTGCTTGCCCAGCGTTTTTCACAAAAAGCAGTGCTCGCGCCGCTGGTGAAGGCACAGGACCGTCTGGACGGGATGCATGCCAATACGCAGATCCCCAAGATCATCGGCTTCCAGCGCGTGGCGGAGACTGGCGGTGACGAAAGCTACCACGCCGCGGCCGAATTCTTCTGGAAGACGGTGGCGCTGACCCGCGCGTTCGCCACCGGCGGGCACGGCGACAACGAACATTTCTTTGCGATGGCCGATTTCGACAAGCACGTGTTTTCGGCGAAGGGATCGGAAACATGCTGCCAACACAACATGTTGAAGCTGACGCGAATGCTGTTCCTCCACGATCCGCGTGCCGAATACGCAGACTATTACGAACGCACGCTCTATAACGGCATCCTGGCCTCCCAGGATCCGGACACCGGCATGGCAACCTATTTCCAGGGCGCGAAGCCGGGATATATGAAGCTATATCATACACCTGAGGACTCGTTCTGGTGCTGCACCGGCACCGGTATGGAGAACCACGTCAAGTATCGTGATTCGATCTACTTCCACGACGATCGACAGCTGTACGTGAATTTGTTCGTGCCATCCGCGCTCCGCTGGAAGCAGCAGGGGGTGGTCGTGAAGCAGATAACCTCGTTTCCCGAGCGTGCCGGGACGCGGCTTCGCTGGTCCGCCGAGCGCCCGGTCGCCATCGCGCTGAAGCTGCGGCATCCGCGCTGGAGCCGGACCGCGACGGTGCTGGTCAACGGCCGGGAGGCGGCGCGGTCGATCGATCCGGGCAGCTATGTGACGATCGACCGGACGTGGGCCGACGGGGACGAGGTGGAATTGCGACTGGTGATGGAGCCGGTGGCGGAACATGCCCCGGCCGCGCCGGAGATCGTCGCCTTCACCTACGGGCCGCTGGTGCTGGCGGGTGCACTGGGCGCGCAGGGGCTGGCGCCGGGCGCGGACATCATCGTCAACGAGCGCAAGTACGGCGAGTATAACGACGCCCCTGTCGCCGTGCCGGTGCTGGCGGGCGATGCCGACGTGCTGGCGCGCAGCATCCGTGCGGGTGACCAGCCGCTGGAGTTCACGATCGCGGCGCAGGATGGCACGCCGGTCAAGCTGGTGCCGTACCACCGGATCGCGCACGAGCGGTATGCGACATATTGGAAGCTGGCCCCGGCGGCGGTGGCGTAGCGCGTTCGTCGGCGAGACGGCGGCGACCGTTGCGGTCAGGGACCGTGCGGTTTCGCCGCGTTGGCGGTGACGGGAGGGCGCGCAGCCTCCCAGCCGGTTCGTTTCGCGCGCCGGTAGGTCCGCCGCGTTCGGGTGCCGGCGCGGTGGATCGGCCCACCGCGCGCGGCTTGGCGGATGTCGTCAGCGAGCGGTGGACATCGAATAAGGCCGGGCGGCGCGCGGCTTTCCCCATGCCTTGTTCGGCGTGCTAGCCATCGTGAAGCGCAATTCGCCGCCGGCCCGCACCTCCGCGTCGCGCAAATAGGTGCGGGTGAGCGGGGTGCCGTTGAGCGTCACGGTGCGGACGTAGCGATTGGCGTCGGATAGCCCGTCGGCGACGACCGTGAACGACTTGCCGCCGGGCAGGCGAAGCTGCGCGCGCGAGACGAACGGGCGACCGATCACATATTCGTTGCTGCCGGGCGCGACCGGATAGAAACCGAGCGCGGTAAAGACCAGCCATGCCGACATCTGTCCGAGATCGTCGTTCCCGCTGAGGCCGTCCGGGCTGGCGTTATACTGGCTCGCGACGATCTGCGTCAGGCGTTCCTGCGTCCGCCACGGCGCGCCGGCATAGCCGTAGAGGTAGGCGACGTGGTGGCTGGGTTCGTTGCCATGGATATATTGACCGATCAGCCCCGCGATATCCTCCGCATGGCTATAGTCCAGCGTGGACATGTCATAGTCGAACATTGCATCCAGCTTGGCGATCGTCTTCGCATCGCCACCGAGCAGCCGGAACAATCCGGCCTGATCCTGCGGCATGAACCAGCTATATTGCCATGCATTCCCCTCGGTATAATCCGAGCCGTAGTTGATTGCGGTCGGATCGAACGGCGTGCGGTACGTCCCGTCGCTGCGTCGCGCGCGCAGCCAGCCGGTCTTCGCATCGAAGCTGTTGCGCCAGTTGGCGGCGCGTCGTTCGAACCGGGCGGCGACGTCGGTGCGGCCCAGCGCGCGCGCCATCCGCGCGATCGTCCAGTCGTCATAGGCATATTCGACCGTCTTCGATGCCGCTTCCGGCTCGCGATCGATCGGGACATAGCCGAGCTTCATGTAATCGCCGAGCCCGCCATAAGGCGCATAGTCGGCGCTGGCGATCATCGCGTCGAGCGCGGCACCGGCATCGAAGCCGCCGATACCCTTCATATACGCGTCGGCGATCACCGGCACCGCGTGATAGCCGATCATCGTCCACGTCTCACGCCCGGCGAACTGCCAGACGGGCAGGATGCCGTGCGGGCTATGGCGTTGGCTGGCGATCAGCGAATTGACCACGTCGCTGGTGGTCCGCTCCGGCTGGACCAGCGTGAGCAACGGGTGCTGCGCGCGGAACGTGTCCCACAGCGAAAAGGTCGAACGTTGCGTATAGCCCTGCGCCAGATGGACCTGATCGTCGGGGCCACGCCAGCGTCCATCGGCGTCGCTCCACACGCCGGGCGCGATCAGGCTGTGGTACAGGGCGGTGGCAACGATCGTCTTCATCGGCGCGGGCGCTTCGAGTGCGACGGCACCCAGCGCCTCGCCCCACGCCGCCTGCGTGCGGGCGCGGACCGCATCGAAGTCGCCGGGTTCGGCCGCCAGGTTGGCGATCGCCCCCGCCTCGTCGACGCCGGACAGCGCGACCTTCACCTCCAGCGGGCGGTCTGGCGTGCCGAAGTCGAGCCGTGCCTCCAATGCGCGGCCGAGCTTCTCGACGAGCGCGTCGCTGCCGCGTCCGGGGGGTGCGAAACCCTTGTAGGTCACGTCGGCATCGCGATCGACCAGCGCGTGCCCGGTCAGCGGCGCGGAAAAGCGCATCGCGAAGTATAACTTGCGCCCCGGTGCCCAGCCACGCGTCTCGCGGAAGCCGGTCAGCATGCCATCGGGGTGCATGTGCAGGCCGGACCACAGGATCTTGCCGGGATAATCGTAGAGCGAGGAGCGGAGGTCGACGACCAGATGCGCGGCCTTGCCCGCGGGAAAGGCGTAGCGATGCACGCCGACGCGGGTGCCCGCGGTCAGTTCGGCGCGCACCTGTGGCCCGTCCAGCGTGACGGCGTAGTAACCGGGCGTGGCGCGTTCCGCCGCATGCGAAAAGCGCGAGCGATAGCCGGGCGCGGCGACCGTGCCGGGATCCATCGGCACCGTGTCCCCGGATACCGGCATCACCAGCAGGTCGCCGAGATCGGAATGGCCCGCGCCGGAGAAATGCGTGTGGCTGAAACCCTGGATGGTCGGGTCGTCGTGGCGGTAGCCGGCGGCATGGCCATAACATTCGCGGATCACGCAGGACGTGTCGGTATCGGGCGACAATTGCACCATGCCGAACGGTGCGACCGCGCCCGGAAAGGTATGGCCTTCGCCGCCGGTGCCGATGAACGGATCGACTGCCGCGATCGTGTCCGCGACCTGAGCAGCGACGGGGGCCGTGACGATCGCGAGCATCGCCGCGCCGCAGGCCGAGAGGCGGAGTGTCCGTCGCAAGGCTCCGGTCCGCTTATTGCTCATCACGCCTCTCCCTGAAGATCGTTATCGTTTGGCCTGCCATTGCTATGGGCCAAGTGGCTGTAAATAAAACACCATTTTTGTTAATTCGCCGCAAGCGCGAATGCGGGCCTGCCGCGTGTGCGCGTTCCGGGAAGGCGCGCCAGCACCGCTTGTGCAGATAAGTCGACATACCAGCTTACGGGGCCGGGTGAAGGTGCCAACCACCCTGAGCAAATAACCCTACCACTACCTAGGTTAAGTATATACATTTATAAGACTTTTTTAGCCCAAACAATTGACAAAGTGCTTTCATTATTGCGACATGGAACCAAGTCGCCGGGATGGCACGGCCGGAAAAAAGGTCGTGGCCGCCACCGAAAAATCGGTGCGGATCGCGCGCGGCGTCACAGGGAGCCGGCATGGGGCAGCGACCCCGGCCGGGATCGGGAGAGGTTCTATGTCCGTTCGTCATCGTGGACCCGCGCCTTCGGCGCGTCGTTTGATGCCGCTGCTGCTCGCCACCGCCGGGCTGAGCATCGCCGCCACCGCGCAGGCGCAGGAAACCTCGCCTTCCACCGCGCCCGCCGTCGCCCCTGATTCGACCACCGCCACCACCACCGTGCCCGAGAGCAACGTCGGCACCGCGCAGGACGCGGGCGTCGCGCCGGCCGGCGATGCGGCGGCGGGCGACATCGTCGTCACCGGATACCGCCGCTCGATCGAGGAAAGCCTGAGCCGCAAGCGCGAGGCCAATGCCTTCGTCGACGTCATCACCGCCGAGGACATCGGCAAGTTCCCCGACAAGAACGTCGCGGATTCGTTGCAGCGCGTGCCGGGCATCATCATCGACCGCGACGGCGGCGAAGGATCGCGCGTCAGCATCCGTGGTCTGCAGTCGGACCTGACGCTGACGCAGCTTAACGGCAATTTCATCGCGTCGGCGGACGACAACGAGCCGTCGCGGTCGTTCAACTACCTGTTGCTGCCGTCGAACATGATCGGCAGCGTCGACGTGTTCAAATCGCCCGAGGCGCGGCTGGACGAAGGCGGCGTCGGTGGCACGATCATCCTGCACACGCGTCGTCCGCTCGACCTGAAATCGCTGAGCGGTTTCGTGTCGGTCGAGGGCACCTATGCCGATGTGACCGACAAGGTGCAGCCGCAGATCGGCGGGCAGCTGTCGTGGAAGAACCCGGACGAGACGCTCGGCTTCCTGGTCGGCGCGACCTATCAGGAGCGCACGGTGCGCGATCACCGCGCGGCGGCGTCGAGCTGGAACTGGTGGACGTACGACCGGAACAAGAAGCCCGCGGTCGATGTGAACGGCAATACGTTCGAGAATGACGACGCGGTTTCCTACTGGCCGGAGAACACGGGTGCGACCACCCAGTCGAACCAGGTCTTCGACGGCTATTGGGCGCCGCAGCAGGTCAGCCAGACGATCACCGAGCAGAACCGCAAGCGGCTCGGCATCCAGGCGACCGCGCAGATGAAGCCGTTCGACGATTTCACCGTCACCGCGAACTACTTCCGCTTCCAGGTCGACGACGATTTCGTCAGCAACGGCATCCAGATCCCGGAATGGGGATATGGCAATTTCTTCTCGGGCGCGACGCTCGACAAGAGTGGCACGATCTTCCAGTCGGCGCAGTTCCAGGTGCCGCCCGACGGCACCGGCTGTCGCGTGCAGGTCGGCAACCAGCCGCCGTGCACGATGGAGACGCCGCAGATCTTCGGCACGTACAGCCGCGAGAAGTCGGTTTCGAACACGTTCGACGTCGAGGGTGCGTTCAAGCGCGACCGGTTCGAGGCGGTGTTCAAGCTGGGCAAGACCCGCGCGACCGGCGGCCCCTCCGCGCGGTTCAGCGTGGCGGCCAAGCCGCGCGTCGTGAACGGCATCGTCGGGATCAACGGCAACCAGTTCAGCGCCTGGAACTTTACCGATCAGTCGGCGAATTTCGAATTCTCGCCGGACCTTCAGGACAATATCAAC
Organism: Sphingomonas sp. Leaf231; assembly: GCF_001421995.1. Lineage (GTDB taxonomy): Bacteria > Pseudomonadota > Alphaproteobacteria > Sphingomonadales > Sphingomonadaceae > Sphingomonas. The sequence goes on along the minus strand of NZ_LMLS01000004.1, from coordinate 68,347 downwards.
AATGGCCTGACGCAGATCGACCTGGGTTCGACGAATTCGTCGTTCAACCGCAGCTCGATCCAGCAACGCTATGCCCAGCTCGATTTGACGCGGCGGTTCGAGACGTTTCTGGACTCGGTGCAGATCGGCGCGAAGTGGCGCGACGGGCAGGTCGACCGTTCGACGGGACGCAACGAATGGTATGCCGATCCGGCTACCCAGCTGCGGTATCAGGACACGGCGGGTGCCGCGACGACACGCCCGGGGTTCTTCTTCGACAAGCCGATCGGCAACATTGCCGGCGGGTTCAGTGGCAATGCCTTCCCCGGGATCAATTTCGGCAATTACCTCGGCTATCTGAACAGCACCTATGGCGATGCGGTGCGCGTCGATGAAACCGGCTTCGTCTATGGCATCGGGGAGCGGATCTGGGCGGGCTACGCGCAGGCGAACTTCAAGGCCGAGCGGTTTCGCGGCAATCTGGGGCTGCGCTACGTCAACACGCAGCAGACTGGCGTCACGTCGGACCGGTTGCAGCTGCTCAACGATTATTGCGTCAACGCGCCCGGCGGGCCGTTCGTGACGCCGCCCGCCGGCCCGGACGGCAATTGCAACACGCTGCCGCTGGCGCAGCGCGAGACGATCGTGAACACGCGACTGGACCAGACGCGGACGTACAGCGACTGGCTGCCCAGCGTGAACGCGTCGTTCGACGTCACCGACAACCTGCTGCTGCGCGGCGCGGTTGCCAAGGTGATCGCGCGCCCGGCGTTCACCAACCTCGGCTCGCAGCGCAACCTGACGTATCGCTCGCCCGAATATGCGTTCGACCGCCGCCAGTTCGGCGAACGCGAAGGCTGGTCCGGTTCGGGCGGCAACGGCGCGCTGAACCCGTTCAAGGCGTGGCAATACGACATCGGGCTGGAATGGTATTTCAAGCGCGGGTCGGTGCTGGGTGCGACGGCGTTCCGCAAGGACGTGTCTGACTTCATCGTGCCGCTGGTGCTGGACGTCACGCAGGTGGTCAACGGTTCGCCGCAGCTGATCCAGCCGTACAGCACCGTCGCCAACGGATCGAACGCGCGGTCGCAGGGTGTCGAGCTGTACGCGCAGCACACGCTGCCGTTCGGGCTGGGTGCGCAGGTGAACTTCACCTACAACGACACGTCGGTGGCGCAGATCACGCTGGAGGGTCAGAACGTCGGCAGCTCGCCGCTGGTCGGCAGCGCCAAGACGCAGATCAACGGATCCTTGTTCTACGAGAACGACCGCATGTTGCTGCGCGCGTCGTACAATCGCCGCGGCGAAGTGGTGCGCGGGTTGCAATCGGGGCTGAACGTCTATGACGATCCCTATGAGCAGATCGACCTCAACGCATCGTACAATCTGTTCGAGAATTTCGTGCTGAGCGCCTCGGTCATCAACCTGACCAAGTCCGAACAGCGCCAGCATCTGGGCAACGACACCGACGCGCGGTTCATCTCGAACGTGTATTCCGGTCGTCGCGCCTATGTCGGCGTGTCATACAAGTTCTGACGCACGACCGAAATCCTTCCCCCCCTGACGGGTGGTCGCCACGGCGGCCACCCGCTTTTTCGAAACGGGGCGGATCATCAGGAGACTTGCGGTGAACAGATGGGGTTTTGCGACCTTGGTCGCCGGTACGGCCATGCTCGCGACCGCCGCGGTGCACGCCGCCAACCCGATCGTGCCCGGCTGGTACGCCGACCCGGAGATCCGCATCTTCGCGGGCGAGTACTGGATCTACCCGACCTATTCCGACGATCCCGCCACCCCCGCGACGGCGTCGCGCTTCTCGGCGCGGCAGATCGAGGATCGCAAGCGGCGGATGGTGCGGCCATCCTATGCCAAGCAGACCTTCTTCGACGCCTTCTCCTCGCCCGACCTCGTGCACTGGACAAAGCATCGCCGCGTGCTGGATGTCGAGAACATCGCCTGGGCGTCCTATGCGATCTGGGCGCCGACGGCGATCGAGGCGGGCGGGCGCTATTACATCTTCTTCAGCGCCAACGACATCCAGAGCGACAAGGAATATGGCGGCATCGGGCTGGCGGTGAGCGACACGCCCGGCGGCCCGTTCAGGGATGCGCTGGGCAAGCCGCTGATCGGCGCCTTCCACAACGGCGCGCAGCCGATCGACCCGTTCGTGTTCCGCGACGACGACGGACAGGTGTATCTCTATTACGGCGGCTGGAAGCATTGTAATGTCGTGCGGCTGTCGGCGGACCTGAAGACGGTCGGCAAACACGCCGACGGCTCGACGTTCAAGGAGATCACGCCGCCCGGCTATGTCGAGGGATCGTTCGTCATCAAGCGGAAGGGCGTCTATTACCTGATGTGGTCGGAAGGCGGTTGGACCGGCCCCGACTATCGCGTCGCCTATGCCACGGGCACTTCCCCGGTCGGGCCGTTCACGAAGCGCGGCACGATCATGGCGCAGGACATGAAGGTCGCGCGCGGGGCGGGGCACCATTCGGTGGTGAACGTGCCGGGCACCGACGAATGGTACATCGTCTATCACCGCCGCCCGCTGGGCGACGACAAGGGCGAACATCGGCAGGTCGCGATCGAGCGGATGCGTTTCGCCGTCGATGGATCGATCGAGCCGGTCACGCTGACCAACACCGGCGTCACGACGCCCCGCCCGCTACGCTGAGAGGAACGACCGTTGAGCAAGAAGCCGATGCGCGGATGGATCGCGGCACTGTGCGCGGGGACGATGATCGCGACCCCGGCGCTGACCCTGGCGCAGGAAACGCCGGTTGCGGCGATCGACCTGGTCAACCCGCTGATGGGCACCGATTCCAGCTACGAGCTGTCCTATGGCAACACCTATCCGGCGATCGCGGTGCCGTTCGGCATGAACGCCTGGACGCCGGTGACCGGCAAGATGGGTGATGGCTGGGGCTATACGTACAGCGCGCACAAGATCAACGGCATCAAGCAGACGCACCAGCCCAGCCCGTGGATGAACGATTACGCCGCCTTCGCGCTGCTGCCGATGACCGGCGCGCTGAAGGTGAAGGAAGCGGACCGCGCGTCGTGGTTCAGCCACAAGGCGGAGGTCAGCACCGCTTACGGCTACAAGGTCTATCTCGCCGATTACGACGTGACCGCCGAGGTCGCGCCGACCGAACGCGCGGCGCATTTCCGCTTCACTTTCCCCAAGAGCGATCAGGCGCACGTGCTGCTCGACGGGTACGCCGGCGGGTCGATGGTGTCGGTGGACGTCAGGCGTCGGCGGATCACCGGCTATGTCCGCAACAATCACGGCGGGGTGCCGGGCAACTTCCGCAACTGGTTCGTCGCCGAGTTCGACCGCGACTTCACGGTGTCGCGCACCTTCGACGGCGCGGGCGCGGTGACGACGGGAACGCGCGCCGAGGGCGACCATGTCGGCGCGGTGGTGTCGTTCCGGACCCGCGCGGGCGAGCAGGTGGGCGTGCGCGTCGCGTCGTCGTTCATCAGCGCGGAGCAGGCACAACGCAATCTCGACCGCGAGATCGGGCGTGACGGCTTTGCGCAGACCCAGGCCAAGGCCAAGGCGGCGTGGACGCGCGAGCTGGACCGGATCGCGGTCGACGACTCCGACATCGACAATCGCCGCACCTTCTATTCGGCGCTGTGGCGGATGCTGCAATTCCCGCGGCAGTTCCACGAAGTCGATGCGAAGGGCCAGACCGTCCATTACAGCCCGTATGACGGGAAGGTGCACGCCGGGCCGCTGTATACCGATAACGGGTTCTGGGACACGTGGCGCGCGGTGTTCCCGTTCTTCGCGCTGATGTATCCCGAGCGTGACGGCGAGATCATGCAGGGGCTGGTCAACACGTACAAGGAATCCGGCTGGCTCCCCGAATGGGCGAGCCCCGGCCATCGCAGCGTGATGATCGGATCGAACTCGGCCAATCTGATCGCCGACGCGTATCTGAACGGTGTGCGCGGGTTCGACGTGAACACGCTGTACGAAGCGATGGTGAAGAACGCGACGACGTCGCAAGGGCGACCACGCGATGCCAAGGGCAAGGTGGTGTCGGCGGTCGGGCGCGAGGGCGTCGAGCTGTACAACCAGCTCGGCTATGTCCCGTACGATGTCGGCATCAACGAGAATGCGGCGCGCACGCTGGAATATGCCACCGCCGACTTCTCGCTGTCGCGGCTGGCCGCCGCGCTCGGCAAGCCCGACGACGCGCGCAAATATGCCGCGCAGGCGCAGAATTACCGCAAGCTGTTCGACGCGCAGAGCGGCTGGATGCGCGGGCGCAACCGCGACGGTTCGTGGTCGACGCCGTTCAGTCCGTACAAATGGGGCGACGCCTTCACCGAGGGCAATTCGATCCACTACAGCTGGTCGGTGATGCAGGACGTGCAGGGGCTGATCGACCTGATGGGCGGGCGCGAGAAGTTCGTCGCGCGGCTGGACTCGGTGTTCTCGACCCCGCCGATCTTTGACGACAGCTATTACGGGCAGGTGATCCACGAGATCCGCGAGATGCAGATCGTCGACATGGGCCAGTACGCGCATGGCAACCAGCCGATCCAGCACATGATCTACCTCTATGACTGGGCCGGCGCACCGTGGAAGGCGCAATTCCATGCGCGCGAGGTGATGCGCAAACTCTATTCCTCCGCGCCCGACGGCTATCCCGGCGACGAGGACAATGGCCAGACATCGGCATGGTACGTCTTCTCCGCGCTGGGCTTCTACCCGGTCACGCCGACGGTCGGGCAATATGCGATCGGCAGCCCGCTGTTCCGCAACGTGCGCGTGACGATGCCGGGCGGCAAGGTGCTGACGATCGAGGCGGTCAACAACGGCCGCGACAACGTGTACATCCAGTCCGCGACGCTGAACGGCGTGGCGCATGGCAGGCCGTGGCTGACGCGCGAGGCGTTGCAGGCCGGCGGTACGCTGCGCTTCGTGATGGGGCCGACGCCGAACAAGGCATGGGGCGCGGACAAGGGGGCGGCACCGTTCTCGATGAGCGCGCCGAAATGAAGGATGATGCGATGACGACCACCCGCCGCGAAGCGATCGCCGCTGCCGCCGGACTGGGGGCGGGGCTGGGGCTGGCCGGCGCGTTGCCGGCGGCGGCGCGCGCGCAAGCCCCGGCGGCGGGCAAGCCGGATCTGTTCGTCGGCACCGGCGGACACGGGCACACCTTCCCGGGGGCGACGCTGCCGTTCGGGATGGTGCAATTGTCGCCGGATACCGACAACACGCGCTGGGATGCCTGTTCGGGCTATCACCGCACCGATGGCTCGATCATGGGGTTCAGCCACACGCATCTGTCCGGCACCGGGATCGGGGACATGCTCGACGTGCTGGTGGTGCCGACGCGCGGTGCGTTGCGGCTGGTGCCCGGGCCGCTGAACGATCCCGACAAGGGCTATCGCCAGCGTTTTTCGGACGAGCATGCCGAGCCGGGATATTATCGCGTGCGGCTGGAATCGGGCGTGCTGGCGGAACTGACCGCGACCGAGCGCACCGGGTGGCACCGCTACACCTTCCCGAAAGGCGAGGGGCATGTGCTGGTCGATTTCGCGCACATGATCCTGGACGTGTGGGACAAGGGGACGCTGCTGGACGAAGCGTCGTTGCACCTCGACGACGACGGGTTGCTGACCGGCAGCCGGCGGGTGCATCGCTGGGCCAAGGGGCGGCGCATCCACTTCGCGATGCGGCTGTCGCGCAAGCCGGACCGGGTGGAGTTCTTCAGCGACGATCGCGCGGCGTCGAACGGGGTGAAGGGCGATCGGCTGAAGGTGGCGCTGTTCTTCGACGATGCCGGCGCCGCGCCGCTGCTGATCAAGACCGGGATCTCGGCGGTGGACGTCGCCGGCGCGAAGGCCGCGCTGACGACGGAGGCACCCGGCTGGAACTTCGATGCGACCGCGACCGCGGCGCGGCGCATATGGGGCAAGGAACTGGACGCGGTGCGCGTGACCGGCGGCACCCCGGCGCAGCGCACGATCATGGCGAGCGCGCTGTACCATTGCATGATGGGGCCGACGTCGTTCACCGACCGCGACGGGCGCTACGTCGGGCTGGACCGGCAGGTGCATCGGCTGCCCGCCGGCGAGAAGGCGTTCAGCGCCTATTCGCTGTGGGATACGTATCGCGCGCTCCACCCGCTGCTGACGCTGGTCAAGCCGGATCATGCCGCGCTGCTGACCCGCGATCTGGTGCGGCAGACCGCGGAAAGCCCGTATGGCGCGCCGACATGGCCGTTGCAGGGCGTGGAGACGGGCACGATGATCGGCTGGCACGCGGTGTCGGTGCTGGCCGAGGCGCATGCCAAGGGGATCAAGGCCGATTATGCCGCGGCATGGCCGAACATCCGGCGGCGCGCGTTCGACCGCGACTTCAAGGATTCGGACGCCTCCCTGGGGCGCGGCTGGTACATGGACCTCGGCTATGTGCCGGCCGACCGGACATGGGAATCGGTCAGCCGGACGCAGGAATATGCCTATGACGACTGGGCGGCGGCGGCGATCGCCGACGCGGTCGGTGCGACCGCGGACGCAGCGGCGCTGCGCAAGCGATCGGGTAATTGGCGCAACGTCATCGATCCGGCGATCGGCTTCGCCCGCCCGCGCTTCGCCGATGGCAGCTGGTGGAAGGAATACGACCCGATCCAGCTGGGGCACAAGCCGGACAAGCAGCGCGACTATACCGAGGCGAACGGCTGGCAGGCGACGTTCCTGAACCAGCACGATACCTATGGCATGATCGCGCATTTCGGCGGCGACCAGAAGTTTGTCGCGAAGCTGGACGCGCTGTTCACCGCGCCGTCGACGCTGCCGCGCAACGCGCCGCCCGACATCACCGGGCTGGTCGGTCAATATGCGCACGGTAACGAGCCGGACCAGCACGCCGCGTATCTCTACGCCTTCGCGGGCGCGCCGTGGAAGACGCAGGCGATGGTGCGGCGGCTGTGCACGGAGATGTACAAGGCCGACCCGGACGGCGTGATCGGCAACGACGATTGCGGGCAGATGAGCGCGTGGTTCGTGTTGTCGGCGCTGGGCTTCTATCCCGTCGATCCGGTCAGCGCGGTCTATGTGCTGGGGTCGCCGCTGTTCGACGTGGCGGACATGGCGCTGGGCGGCGGGCGGCGGCTGCGGGTGCGCGCGATCGGCAATGCGCCGGACCGACCCTATGTGCAGTCGGTGCGCTGGAACGGGCGGCCATGGACGCGCAACTGGATCGCGCACGCCGATCTGGCGAAGGGCGGCGAACTGGAGTTCACGATGGGGGACGCGCCGTCGCGCTTCGGCGTCGCGACGCCCGACCGGCCGCCGTCGTTCGGGCGCGGCGCGGGGTGAGGGGCGCGCGCGCGGCATTGGTATAGAATGCGACAACTTTCCGCTGTCCTCCGCGATCGTTCTGCGCCACCAGCGATCCGGTGAGGGAGGGTCCGGATGCACAAATGGTTTATCGCCGCCGCACTGGCGACGACGGGGGTTGCGGCGATGACGGCTGACGCGCAGGTGCCGCTGCCGCTGGAGCGCGTGTTCGCCGCACCCGACCTGGCCGGGCCGCAACCCCGCGCGCTGAAGCTGTCGCCGGACGGTGCGCTGCTGACCTTCCTGCGGGCACGCACCGACGACAAGGACCGGCTGGATCTGTGGGCGCGCGACACGACGACGGGCGCGGAGCGGATGCTGGTCGACAGCCTGAAGATCGGCACCGGCGCGGCGCTGTCCGAGGCGGAGAAGATGCAGCGCGAGCGGGCGCGGATCGGCGCGCTGAAGGGGATCGTCGCCTATGATTGGGCGGCGGACGGGCGCAGCCTGCTGGTGCCGCTCGACGGTGACCTGTACCTGGCGACGCTGGACGGGCAGGCGCGGCGGATCACCGACGTGCCCGGCGGCGTGCTCAATGCCGATGTCTCCCCGCGCGGCGGCTTCGTCAGCTATGTGCGCGACCAGAACGTCTGGGTGCAGCCGATCGCGGGCGGGGCGGCGCGCGCGCTGACCAGCGAGGGCCGGGGCACGGTCCATTTCGGCGAGGCCGAGTTCGTGGCGCAGGAGGAGATGCACCGCGACGAGGGGTATTGGTGGAGTCCCGACGACCGTTACCTTGCGGTGGAGCGGTTCGACGAAGCGCCGGTCAAGGTGTTCACCCGCGCCGCGATCGGCGCGACCGGCACCGCCATCTACGAACAGCGCTATCCCGCGGCCGGCACGCCGAACGTGCTGGTCGACCTGTACGTGATGCGCGCTGACGGATCGGGCAAGGTGAAGGTCGACCTCGGCGGCGATCCCGACATCTACCTGGCGCGGGTCGACTGGCTGCCCGACGGGTCGGCGTTGCTGGTCCAGCGCGAGAACCGCGCGCAGACGAAGCTGGACGTGCTGCGCGTCGACCCCGCGACCGGCAAGTCGACGATCCTCTTCACCGAGAATGCGCGCGCGAAGAGCTGGATCAACCTTTCCGACAGCTATCGCCTGATGGCGGATGGCGGGTTGTTGTGGCGGTCGGAGCGCGACGGCTTCGGGCATCTGTGGCGGTTGAAGGACGGGCGCTGGACGCAGCTGACGAAGGGCGACTGGGTGGTCACCGGGCTGGTCGCGGTCGATGAGGCGAAGGGGCGCGCCTATTTCACCGGCAACAAGGACGACGTGCTGGAGCAGCAGCTTTACGCGCTGGACCTGAAGCGCGGGGCGATCACGCGCCTGACCGAGCGCGGCTGGTACAACAGCGTCACCGCCGACGGCGCGGCGCAACGGTTCGTGGTGACCCGCTCCAACCCGGACCAGCCGCCGCAGACCTATCTGGCCGATGCGGACGGCAAGCGGCTGGCGTGGATCAACGAAAACCGCGTCGAGGGTGCGCATCCCTACGCGCCATATGTGGCCACGCATCAGCCGATGCGTTTCGGTACGATCAAGGCGGCGGACGGCACCACCGACCTGCATTGGCAGATGGTCACGCCCAGGCTGGAGCCGGGCAAGCGTTATCCGGTGTTCTTCCAGCATTATGGCGGGCCGGGATCGCAGGGCGTGGCGCGCAACTGGAAGAACCCGCTGATCCAGCATCTGGTCGGCAAGGGCTGGATCTATTTCGAGGTCGACAATCGCGGCACGCCCAACCGCGGCGTCGATTTCGAGAGCGCGATCTGGCACGCGATGGGCACCGTCGAGGTGGCGGACCAGCGCAAGGGTGCGGACTATCTGAAGACGCTCGACTTCGTCGATGCCGGGCGGATCGCGACGTTCGGCTGGTCGTACGGCGGGTATATGTCGCTCAAGATGATCGAGGCCGATCAGGGCGTCTATGCCGCGGCGATCTCCGGCGCGCCGGTGACCGACTGGCATCTGTACGACACGCATTATACCGAACGCTACATGGGCGATCCGCGCACCGACGGTATCGCCTATGATGCGTCGCGCGCGGTGATCGATCCGAAGAAGATCACCACGCCGATGCTGCTGATCCACGGCATGGCCGACGACAACGTGTTCCTCGACAATGCGACGAAGGTAGCGGCGGAGTTGCAGGCGGCGAACATGCCGTTCGACATGATGTTCTATCCCGGCAAGACGCATTCGGCATCGCGCGACATCCATGTGTGGACGACGATCGAGCGCTTTCTGGAACAGCATGTCGGCAGCGGCGCCAAGTAGAGGTTGCTGGCTTTTCGAAAATTGCGGCGCTAGGGCGCGGTCGCGACATGAAACGATAGCGCCGCGCGGACGGCGCGTGGGAAGGACTGATATGGGGTACCGGGTGGTGGTGGCTGGGGCCACGGGCAACGTCGGGCGCGAGATGGTCAACATCCTGGCCGAGCGGCAATTTCCCGCCGACGAGATCGCGGTGCTGGCATCGTCGCGTTCGGTGGGCGACCAGATCGAATATGGCGATATCGGTCGGATGCTGAAGGTCCAGAACATCGAGCATTTCGACCCCGCCGGCTGGGACATCGCGCTGTTCGCGATCGGCAGCGAGGCGACCGCCGTCTATGCGCCGAAGTTCGCGGCCGCAGGCTGCACGGTGATCGACAATTCGTCGCTGTACCGCATGGATCCGGACGTGCCGCTGATCGTGCCGGAGGTGAACCCGGACGCGATCGACGGCTATCGTGTGAAGAACATCATCGCCAACCCGAATTGTTCGACCGCGCAGATGGTGGTGGCGTTGAAGCCGTTGCACGACGCCGCGACGATCAAGCGCGTGGTGGTGGCGACGTATCAGTCGGTATCGGGCGCGGGCAAGATCGGCATGGACGAGCTGTTCGAGCAGAGCCGCAACATCTTCGTCGGCGACCCCGCCGAGCCCAGGAAGTTCACCAAACAGATCGCGTTCAACGTGATCCCGCACATCGACAGCTTTCTGGACGACGGATCGACCAAGGAAGAATGGAAGATGGTGGTCGAGACCAAGAAGATCCTCGGCGCCAAGATCAAGGTGACCGCGACGTGTGTGCGCGTGCCGGTGTTCGTCGGCCATTCGGAGGCGCTGAACATCGAGTTCGAGAACGAGATCTCGGCCGAAGAGGCGCAGAACATCCTGCGCGAGGCGCCGGGCGTGCTGCTGATCGACAAGCGTGAGGACGGCGGATACATCACGCCGGTCGAAAGCGCGGGCGACGACGCGACCTACGTCAGCCGCGTGCGTGAGGACCCGACCGTCGACAACGGGCTGGTGCTGTGGTGCGTCAGCGACAATCTGCGCAAGGGTGCGGCGCTGAACGCGGTGCAGATCGCCGAATTGCTGGGACGGCGTCACCTGAAGAAGGCCGACGAGACCGGCGACGAGGATTTCCAGGCGGTGCTGACCGCCGACTGACCGGGCGCGCGTCACCCCGGCGCAGGGCCGGGGTGACGGATGCGCGGGCTGTATCCGGCAGCATCTTCGACCCGGAAGGCGGTACGTTCGGCCCGGGCGGCCGGCTCAATTGCCGGTGTAGCGACCGGGCCGGTGCCACGCGATCAGGATGCCGCTGATCGCAGCGGACGATACCGCCGACCAGCCGACGCGTTCGGCTGGGAGGAACGCCAGCGCGGTCAGCAGGATCAGCGTGTCGATCGCGATCTGCGTGCGGCCGGCGTTCCAGCCGCGCCGCTTTTGCAGCCACAGGGTGACGACCCCGGTGCCGCCGATCCCGGCATGGTGCCGCGCCAGCGCCAGCGCGCCGAACCCGATCACCGATCCGCCCGCCAGCGCGGCGAACGCCGGATCGATGTGCGAGATCGTCAGGCCGAGGCGCGTCCACGTTCCCAGCCCGGCGACGCCAAGGCCAACCGCGACGGTGCGGAGCGTGAAACGTCGGCCCATCGCCTTCCACGCCAGCCACATGAAAGGCAGGTTGATGAGCGTGAACAACACGCCACTGGGCAACGGAACGGCATAGGAGATCAGCAGCGCGATCCCCGCCGTTCCGCCGGTCACCAGCCCGGCGGCGTGAAGCAGCGCAAGGCCGAGGACGACCAGAATGCAGCCGAGCGTCAGCGCATAGGCATCCTCGATCGCCGAATGGGGGAGGGGTTCAGCATCGTTCACGCCCAAATCCCTAATCGCGTCCGCCGCTTGCTGCAATGCAGCATCGGCGGCGGTGGACGTGTGAAGGCGTGATCGCTAAATCGGCGCGATGATCCGCACGATGACCGGAGGCTGCCAGTGCGGCGGCGTGCGCTACAGCGTCGATGTCACCGACGAAGACTCGTATCTGTGCCATTGCCGCATGTGCCAGCGCGCGACCGGCGGAGTGTTCGCCGCGCTGAAGCAGGTGCCGCGCGGCGCGGTACGCTGGGTCACGCGCGAGCCGGACCGACGCGCATCTTCGGAGATCGCGGTGCGCGGCTTCTGCGCGGCGTGCGGAACGCCGCTGACCTACGAAGGCCATGGTTCCGATCAGATGGACCTGACCGTCGGCAGTTTCGACGAGGCGGATCGCCTGCGCCCGGTCGGACATTTCGGCGTCGAAAGCCGGCATCAGGCGTGGTGCGATACCCGGAACCTGCCGGACAAGCGTACCGACGAACTCCCCAATATTGTTGGCAAGTGGATGGAAACGCGTGGCAAGCTCCCCGATTGAACCACGCTTCTTCGACAGTTTCGATGGGCGGCGGATCGCCTGGCGCGAAATGGGCGAGGGGCGGCCGGTGGTGTTGATCCACGGCTTCTTTTCCGACGCGCACACCAACTGGATCAAGTTCGGCCATGCCGCCGCCATCGCGGCGCGCGGCTTCCGGGTCATCATGCCCGATCTGCGCGCACACGGAGACAGCGCATGCCCGCACGAGGCGGACGCCTATCCGCCCGACGCGCTGACCCGCGACGGCCATGCGTTGATCGCGCATCTTGGCCTTACCGATTATGATCTGGGCGGTTATTCGCTGGGCGCGCGTACCGTCGTGCGGATGCTGGCGACCGGCGCGACGCCGCGGCGGGCGGTGATCGCCGGGATGGGGCTGGACGGGATCGTCCGGGCCGACCGTCGCGCAGGACATTTCCGCAACATCCTGACCAACCTTGGCAAACACGAACGCGGCAGCCCGGAATGGATGGCCGAGGCGTTTCTGAAGACCACCGGGGGCGATCCGGTGGCGTTGCTCGGCATTATCGACACGTTCGTCGAGACGCCGGCCGAGTTACTCGACACGATCGTGCTGCCGGTGCTGGTGGTGTGCGGCAAGGACGACGACGACAATGGCTCGGCTCCGGCGCTGGCCGATGCACTGCCGCAGGCGCGCTTTGTCGAGGTGCCTGGCAACCACATGAGTTCGGTGACGAAACCCGAACTTGGGCAGGCGATCGCGGACTTTCTGGACTAGGCGTTCGGGCTCCCACATCGGATCGCTGCGCCGGATATGATCCGGCCCAGGGCTTCTGTTCCCGCCCGGCGAAGATCGCGGGACACCGGATCGCGTCCGCGGTGACGATCGGCGGAGGGGCTGGTTTTCTCCCGGAGGTCCGACGGCCGATCGATATCAGCCCGTCACCCCGTGCGGCAGCCAGAGAAAAATCCGCCTTGACGTGCGAGCGCGGGTCGCCCGAACAGGCGGATCATCTTCATCGCCGAGCGGCCCCGTAAGAAGCGCCGAGGCGCTGGCTGGTGCACACCGTCCGCCAGTCGCGGCAACTACCCTGGCACGGTATCCGCGACGGTCGGTCGGCGACCGACCGATCCGGCGTCACGCCTTGTCGGGGATCGTGTTCTCGTCCGCGATCCCGGCGGCAAACGACTTCGACGAATCCTTGCCGTCGGGCTGGTGCGCCTTCTTGGCGGTGTCGGGTGCGGGCAGACGCGGCGATTTCGGCGTCGAGCCGCGCAACGTCAGCAACGCCGCGGTGGCTGCCGCTCCGATCGCGGCCACGCCGCCGGCGATCGCCGCCGCGCCCCATTTGCCCCCGACCTTGTCGATCGCCGAACCGCTGCGCGACGCCGCCTTGCGCGCGGTGGAGGAACGCGGCTTGGCAGTGGTCGTGCGGGTACGCTTGGCCGCTGGCTTCTTCGCAGGCACCGCCCCGCTTTCCGCAGCCTTCGGCGACTTCGTCTTGGTCGCGCGCGGGCTGGCCGCCTTGGGGGCGGCGGCCTTGCGCGGGGCGCGACGGCGCGGAGTCGCTGGGGTCGCCGGCGGGGTGTCGGTCGAGTCGTCGGCCATGATCTGCTCCCTTATCGTTGCGTGACGATGATTTCGGGGGCGAAACGCATGGATGCCGCAGTGTTTCCGCGCCCTCAGCGAAACGGCGGCTCGTTGAAGGCACGCAGCTTGCGGCTGTGCAGCTTCGCACCCTCCCTCCGCAGTTCCTCGCACGTCTCGATGCCGATCCGCATATGCTCGCTGATCGCGCGTTCGTAGAAGCGGTTGGCCTGTCCCGGCAGCTTCAGTTCGCCGTGCAGCGGCTTGTCCGACACGCATAGCAACGTGCCGTAGGGGACGCGGAAGCGATAGCCCTGTGCGGCGATCGTCGCCGACTCCATGTCGATCGCCACCGCGCGGCTGAGCGAGAAGCGCAACGCGGACCGGGCGTAGCGCAATTCCCAGTTGCGATCGTCGGTGGTGACGATCGTACCGGTGCGCAGCCGACGCTTGAGTTCGTCGCCGCTCTGCCCCGACACCGTTTCGGCGGCGCGCGCCAGCGCCTGTTGCACCTCGGCGATCGCGGGCACCGGAATCTCGGGCGGGAGCATGTCGTCCAGCACATGGTCGTCGCGCAGGTAGGCGTGCGCCAGAACGTAGTCGCCGATCCGCTGCGACGGGCGCAGCCCACCGCAATGGCCGATCATCACCCACGCCTCCGGCCGCATCACCGCAAGATGGTCGCAGATCGTCTTGGCGTTCGACGGGCCCACGCCGATGTTGACCAGCGTGATGCCGGTGCGGTCGTCGGCCATCAGGTGATAGGCGGGCATCTGCAACCGCCGCCACGCGCTGTCGTCCAGCATCGCGGGGTCGTCGCCAGCCTTGAAAAGCACGCCGCCCGGGCCGGACAGCGCGGTGAAGCGGCCGCCCTCGCCGACCTGTTGCGCGCCCCAGCGGACGAATTCGTCGACGTAGCGATGGTAGTTGGTGAACAGCACGTAGCGCTGGACATGTTCGGGCGGGGTGCCGGTGTAATGCCGCAGCCGCGCCAGGCTGAAGTCGGTGCGCAACCCGTCGAACAGGGCGAGCGGGCGCGTGCCGTCGATCGACGCCCACAGGCCGTCGGCGATCTCGTCACCGATGAACGCCAGTTCGGTCGTAGGGAAGAAGCGCGCCAGCTCGGCGGCGGAGGTTGCGTCCAGGCTGAGCGCGTGGCCCGCATCGATCACATAGGGATAGGGGATCTCCTGCGTGCCGGGAACCGCCGTGACCTCGACGTCGTAATCCTCGATCAGCAGCGTCAGTTGCTCGACCAGATAATCGGCGAACACCGCCGGTTTGGTTACGCTGATGCGATAATCGCCGGGGCTTACCAGCCGCCCGAACGAGCGCATCGGGGTGGGGCGGCCATCGCCGCCGACGAACCGCAGCCGTATTTCGGGATAGGCGAACGAGCCGTCGCTGCGCGTGGCGCGGTCCGGCACGATGCCATCGGCGATATAGGCGGTGATCGCCGCCTTCAGTCGATCGACCGACGCGGTGTAGAGGCGGTCGAGTTCGCGGACGAGGTCGTTGGCTGTCATGTCCGACGGTTACATAGTCGCCGTGCATGCGGCAAGCCGCCCCGCCGCATGCACGGCGGGGCGATCGGGATCAGAGGGTTTCGAGCAGGTGGTCGGCGGAGCTGACGCGGAACTCGCCCGGCTCCTCGACGAACAACGATTCGACGACGCCGTCGTTGACGACCATCGCGTACCGCTGGCTGCGGCGGCCCATGCCGAACTTGGTGCCATCCATGTCGAGGCCCAGCGCGGTGGCGAAATCGGCGTTGCCATCGGCGAGCATCGTCACGCCCTTCGCATCGCTGGCCCTGGCCCACGCCTCCAGCACGAACGGGTCGTTGACCGCGGTGCAGGCGATCTCGTCCACGCCCCTGGCCTTCAGTGCGTCCGCCTTTTCGACGAAGCCGGGCAAGTGCTTGGCCGAGCAGGTCGGCGTGTACGCGCCGGGTACGGCGAACAGAGCGACGCGACGGCCCTTGAAATAGCTGGCGGTATCGACCGGCTCGCGCCCGTCGGCGGTCAGACGGGTCAGCTGGACCGAGGGAAGGGAATCGCCGATGCCGATGGTCATGAACGTAACTCCGGTTAGGGTATCTGCCAGCGATGGCGACGCCCGCCGGCAATTTCAAGCTTTGGCAAGCGCGGTGCGAGCGCCTAGATCGGAGGCATGGAGCAAGCGACCTTCCTGACCGGCCAGTTCCTGCTCGCGATGCCGGGCATCGGCGATCCGCGGTTCGAGCATTCGGTGATCGCGATCTGCAGCCACGATGCCGAGGGCGCGCTGGGCGTCGGCGTGGGCGCGGTCGTCAACGGCCTGGGCCTGCACGAGGTGCTGGAGCAGCTGGAGATCGCGCCGGGCGAGGCGCCCGACGCACCCGTGCATTATGGCGGGCCGGTCGAGCCGCGACGCGGCTTCGTACTGCATTCGGCGGACTGGGGCGGGCAGGACACGATCGACGTCGCGGGGCGCTGGCGATTGTCCGGCACGCTGGACGTGCTGCGCGCGATCGCTTCGGGAAAGGGGCCGTCGAAATGGCTGGTGGCGCTGGGTTACGCCGGCTGGGGCGCAGGTCAGCTGGAAACCGAACTGACGCGCCACGGCTGGCTGAACGTGCCGGACACGCCGGACATGCTGTTCGACACGCCGGTGAACGAGCGGTGGACGCGTGGCTTCGTAGCCGCCGGCGTGGACCCGCGATTGCTGTCCAGCCAGAGCGGGCACAGCTGACGGGTCGATCCGCGGCGCGGCGGGGCCGGAAGGCGGCCGATCACATATAAAGATACCTTTATATTTGCTCCGGACGCGTATCGCGGCTAAGGCGCGCGGATGCCGATCGGTGTGCCTGCACGCCTTGGTCGGCCTCAACAGACTGGAGACATCGCCGTGGCAACCGCCCCCGTGATCGAGAAGAACGACTACGTCATCAAGGACATCGGCCTGGCCGATTTCGGCCGCGCGGAAATCGCGATCGCCGAGACGGAGATGCCCGGCCTGATGGCGCTGCGTGAGGAATTCGGTGCGTCGCAGCCGTTGAAGGGCGCGCGCATCACCGGATCGCTGCACATGACGATCCAGACAGCGGTGCTGATCGAAACGCTGACCGCGCTGGGCGCCGACGTGCGCTGGGCGACCTGCAACATCTATTCGACCCAGGATCACGCCGCGGCGGCGATCGCGGCGGCGGGTATCCCGGTGTTCGCGGTAAAGGGTGAGACGCTCGCCGATTACTGGGATTACGTCGGCGACATCTTCAACTGGGGTGCCGATACGGACGGCCAGACCGCCAACATCATCCTCGACGACGGCGGCGATGCGACGATGTTCGCGCTGTGGGGCGCCAAGCTGGAAGCGGGTGCGACCTTCGGCGAGCCGGAGAACGAGGAAGAGGTCGAGTTCCAGCGTTCGGTCAAGGCGTTCATCGCCAAGTATCCGGGTTACCTGACCGAGACGGTCAAGAACCTGAAGGGCGTGTCGGAAGAGACCACCACCGGCGTCCATCGCCTGTACGAGATCGCGAAGAAGGGCGAGCTGCCGTTCCCCGCGATCAACGTCAACGACTCGGTGACCAAGTCGAAGTTCGACAATCTGTACGGCTGCAAGGAATCGCTGGTCGACGCGATCCGTCGCGCCACCGACGTGATGCTGGCCGGCAAGGTCGCCTGCGTCGCCGGTTTCGGTGACGTCGGCAAGGGCTCGGCGCAGTCGCTGCGTAACGGCGGCGCGCGCGTGATGGTGACCGAGGTCGATCCGATCTGCGCATTGCAGGCCGCGATGGAAGGCTTCGAGGTCGTCACGATGGACGAGGCGGTGAAGCGCGCGGACATCTTCTGCACCGCGACCGGCAACGCCGACGTCATCACCGCCGATCACATGAAGGCGATGAAGCCGATGGCGATCGTCTGCAACATCGGCCACTTCGACAGCGAGATCCAGATCGCGGCGCTCAGCAACTACGAATGGTCGGAAGTGAAGCCGGGCACCGATCTGGTGAAGTTCCCGGACGGCAAGCAGATCATCATCCTGGCCAAGGGCCGGCTGGTGAACCTGGGCTGCGCGACCGGCCACCCGTCGTTCGTGATGTCGGCATCGTTCACCAACCAGACGCTGGCGCAGATCGAACTGTGGACCAAGTCCGAGAACTACAAGAACGAGGTCTACGTCCTGCCCAAGCACCTCGACGAAAAGGTCGCGGCGCTGCACCTGGACAAGCTGGGCGTCCAGCTGTCGAAGCTGACCGCCAAGCAGGCCAGCTACATCGGCGTTCCGGTGGAAGGCCCGTTCAAGCCGGATCACTACCGCTATTGATCGTTCCCCAACGGTGACGATTGCAGAAGGGCGGGGCCGCTGGCCTCGCCCTTTTTCGTGACCAAGCGACCGGTGGCTTGCCGGTACGGCACGCCGACCCTAGACAGGTGAGCATGTCGTCTGCCGCGCTCGTCCCATGATCTCGATCGCGCCCGTCGTCGCGATCGTGGTCGGCGCTGTCATGCTGCTGTTCGTGGTTGCCGGCGTGGTGCTGATCGCGCTGGGCCTGCGGGCGCGGAACAGCGCGGCGGATGCGGTGCGCGGGCGCGACACGATGGAGACGCTGTTCGCCGCGGCGCCGGTCCAGCCGATGGTGGTCACGCCCGACGGGCGGATCGAGATGGCGCGCCGCGTCGCCGACTGGCTGGGGTTCAGCGACATCCCGTCGTACCTTCAGGAAGTGGAGGCCGCGGGCTGGGGGTTGCAATCCAGCGAGGCGCAGGCGTTGTCGAAGGGGCTGGTCGCGTGCCAGCGTTCCGCGCGCAACTTCACCCACACCATCCACGCGCGCGACGGTGGTCGCACGTTGACCGTGCAGGGCGACCGGTGCGGCGAAGCGGTGATCCTGTGGTTCTACGATTCCACCGCCAGTGAAGGCGAGATGCGGCGGCTGCGCGCGGATTTCGAGGATCTGTCGGACGCGTTCGACGCGCTTACCGGTCTGGTGGAGGCCGCGCCGCTGCCGATCTGGTACCGGGACACCGACCTGCAGCTGGCGATGGTCAATTCCGCCTATGTCACCGCCGTGGAGGGCGGCGACGCCAGTGACGTGGTCGGGCGCGGCATAGAATTGGTCGACGATTCGGGGCAGGGTACACCGACGACGGGCGCGGCGCTGGCTCGCGACGAAGGGCGTCCGCAACAGCGCGTGCTGCCGGCGACGATCGGCGGCGCGCGGCGCTCGCTACGCATCCACGACGTGCCGCTGCCGGTCGGCGGGGTGGCGGGCTATGCGATCGATATCGAGGAACTGGAACAGAGCCACGCGCGCGAACGCCGGTTCGCCGAGGCGCAGCGTGCGATGCTCGACCGGTTGTCGGCGGGTGTGGCGCAGTTCGCGCGCGACCGCAGCCTGATCTTCTGCAATCAGCCGTTCCGGCGCATGTTCGCGATGCGGCTGGAGTGGCTGGCGGATCGCCCCGAGTTCGATCGCGTGCTGGAGCGGATGCGCGAGGCCAATCGCGTGCCCGAGGTCCGCGACTTCCCCGGCTGGAAGGCTGACCGTCGCGCCTGGTTCGTCGGCGCGGACACCGCCGTCGAGGAAAATTGGCACCTGCCCGGCGGCACGCACCTGCGCGTCGTCGCGCAACCGATCCCCGACGGCGGATTGATGGTGTTCTTCGAGGATCGCACCGAACAGGTCCAGCTGGCCAGCGCGCGTGACACCTTGCTGCGCGTGCGCACCGCCACGTTCGACAATCTGTTCGAGGCGCTGGGCGTGTTTTCGGCGGACGGACGCTTGCAATTGTGGAACACGCGGTTCCGGGCGTTGTGGGATCTGGACGAGGATTTCCTGACCGGCCACCCGCGCGTGGATGTGATCGCCGAGAAGGTCGCCCCGAAGCTGTCCAATCCGCGGCGGGCGCGATCGATCGCGGAGCTGGTGCGCGTGGCGACGATCGAGCGCCAGCAGCGCGCGGGTCACATCGCACTGGCCGACGGGCGCCAGTTCGAGTTCGCCGCCGTGCCGCTGCCCGATGGCAACGCATTGTTCACGATGCTCGACATCAGCGACAGTCGCGCGATGGAGCAGGCGTTGCGCGACCGCAACGACGCACTGGAGGCGGCCGATCAGGTCAAGACGGCGTTCGTCGCCAACATGAGCTACGAATTGCGCACGCCGTTGACCTCGATCAGCGGGTTCGCGGAAATGCTTCACGGCGGCTATGCCGGCGACCTGTCGACCGATGCGATCGCCTATCTCGACGCGATCCTCGACTCGGTCGACCGGCTCGGTCTGCTGATCGACGACGTGCTGGATCTGACCTCGACCGACAGTGGCGCGCGCCCGCTGGAGCGGGCCGATATCGACGTGGCGGCGGTGGCGCGCGCCGCAGCCGACGCGCTGCGCGCCACCGCCAAACGCCACCAGATCGAACTGACCGTCGAGGTGCAGCGCTCCGCCGGGCGGCTGACCGGCGATGCGCGGCGCATCCGCGAGGTGGTGGAGCATCTGTTGCGTCGCGCGATCGGCACCGCGCCCGAAAACGGACATGTGCGATTGCTGGTCGACGGCAACGCGCGCGCCGCGCGGATCGTGGTGTCCGACGACGGCCCCGGCATGACGCCGGAACAGGTCGGCCGCGCCTTCGATCGGTTCGCGGGCGAGGGTGTGTCCGCCGCCGGGGAACGGGCGCTGGGGCTGGGCCTTCCGCTCGCCAAGCAATTCGTCGAGGCGCATGGCGGCACGATCGCGCTGGTCAGCACGCCCGATACGGGGACGGTGGTGACCGTCGACCTGCCGCGGCGATGACGGGCGGCGAGGAGGTGCTGGCCGACGCGGACGCGACCGCGGCGTTCGGCGCGCGGCTGGCGGCGATCCTGCGCGCGGGCGACGTGGTGACGCTGACGGGTGGGCTGGGCGCGGGCAAGACCAGCCTGGCGCGCGGCGTACTGGCGGCGCTGGGACTGGCGGGCGAGGCACCCAGCCCGACGTTCGCGATCGTCCAGCCCTATGACCCGCCGGAGGTGCGCGTGCCCGTGCTGCACATCGATCTGTACCGGCTCGACGATCCTGCCGAGATCGCCGAACTGGGGCTGGAGGAGGCGCGGCTGGACGCGGCGCTGCTGGTCGAATGGCCGGAGCGCGCCGGTGCGGGGCATTGGCCCGATGCGCTGGCGATCGCCATCGCGACGACCGATGATGGCGCGCGTCGCTTGACTTGGGCCGCGCCCGCCGCTTGGGACGGGCGATGGCCACGATGATACCGCCGACGGACGCGCCCGCCTTTCTCGACGCACATGGATGGAGCGGCGCGCGCATCGAGCCGCTGGCCGGCGATGCGTCGTTCCGGCGCTACTTCCGCGTCCACGCCGGCGCGCGGCGTGCGATCCTGATGGACGCGCCGCCACCGCATGAAGATCCGCGACCGTTCCTTGCGGTGGCGACATGGCTGAAAGAGCGCGGGTTCGCGGCGCCCACGATCCATGCCGTCGACCTGACGCGCGGGCTGGTGCTGCTGGAGGATTTCGGCGACGTGCGGCTGCGCGAAACCGTTGATGCCGATGCGGACGATGCGGTGGCATTGTACGCGGCGGCGGTCGATCTGCTGGTGGCGTTGCGTGCCGAGCCTGCCGGGCCGTGGCGCGCCTATGATCGTGCCGAATTGCTGCGCGAGGCCGGGCTGCTGGTCGACTGGTATTGTCCCGCGATCGGGATGACGGTCGACGCGGACGGTTATCGCGCCGCCTGGGAGAAGGTGCTCCACCATGCCGAGCCGGCGACGCCGGTCACGGTGCTGCGCGATTATCACGCCGAGAATCTGATGCTGGTGGGTGAGAAGCGCTCGCTCGGACTGCTCGATTTTCAGGACGCGCTGGCTGGCCACCCGGCCTATGATCTCGTCTCGTTGTTGCAGGATGCGCGGCGCGACGTCGATCCGGCGCTGGAGGAGCGGATGCTCGCGCATTATCGCGCCGCGACGGGCGAGGGCGACGACTTCATGCGATCCTATCACGTGCTGGGTGCGCAGCGGAACGCCAAGATCGTCGGCATCTTCGCACGGCTGTGGAAGCGTGACGGCAAGCCGCGCTACGCCGGTTTGTGCCCGCGCGTGTGGGCGTATCTGGAGCGGGACCTGAGCGAGCCGGCGCTGGCCCCGGTCGCGCGCTGGTTCGACGACAACATCCCGCCCGAATGGCGCGGCGACCCGCTGCGCATCGCCGAAGCGCGGGGTGTCGCGTGACGCGCCCGCGCTACATCCGCCCCGACCCCGGCAAGCGCGTGCCGCGCACCGCGATGGTGATGGCGGCGGGCATCGGCAAGCGGATGCGCCCGCTGACCGCCACCCGCCCCAAGCCGCTGGTCGAGGTGCGCGGACGCACGCTGATCGATCACACGTTCGACCGGCTGCGCGCCGCCGGGGTGGAGCGGGCGGTGGTGAACGTCCATTATCTCGCCGACGCGCTGGAAGCGCATCTGCGCCACCGCGTCCATGGGATCGAGGTGGTCGTGTCCGACGAACGCCCGCAATTGATGGAGACCGGGGGCGGGCTGGCGCAGGCATTGCCGCTGCTGGGCGACGAGCCGTTCCTGGTCGTCAACAGCGACAATCTGTGGCTCGACGGGCCGACCGACGCGATCCGCCAGCTCGCCGATCGCTGGAACGACGCGACGATGGACGCGCTGCTGCTGATGGTGCCCTATGCACGTGCGCACAATCATGCGGGACAGGGTGATTTCCACCTTGCCGCCGACGGGCGGATCAGCGGACGGCGCAAGCCCGGCCGGGTCGCGCCGTTCGTGTTCACCGGCGTGCAGATCGTATCGCCGCGGCTGATCCGCGACTGCCCGGACGGGCCGTTTTCCACCAACCTGTTCTGGAACCGCGCGATTGAGGCCGGTCGGGCGTTCGGACTGGTGCACCAGGGCTTGTGGTCCGAGGTGAACGTGCCCGCGGCGGTGGCACGGACCGAGGCGCTGTTCGCCGATGGCTGACGCGCCCGCCGCGACCGGCGGGCGGGGGCTGCGGCTCCATACCATTCCCGCACACCGGGCGTTTGCCGATGCGCTGGTCGCCGGGCTGCTGCGGCGGTACGGCGACGACCGGCTGGCGTTGGCGCGCGGGCTGGTGCTGGTGCCCAACAATCGTGGCGGGCTGGCGGTGCGCGAAGCGTTCGTGCGCGCCAGCGGCGGCGCGTTGCTGCTGCCACGCATCGTCGCGCTGGGCGGCGAGGAACTCGACGCCGGCGTCGGGGCCGCGCTGGACCCCGCCGACGCGGTGCCGCCGTTGCCGCCCGCGGTCGATCCGTTGCAACGGCGGATGATCCTGGCGCGGCTGGTCGAGGAGGAACGCGCCGCCGCCGGCCGCCCGGTCGATGCGGCCGAGGCGGTGCGGCTGGCGGGCGAACTGGCGCGCACGCTGGACCAGTTGATCGTCGAGGAAGTGCCGCCCGCGCGTCTGGCCGCGATCGACCCCGGAGAGGGGCTGTCGGACCATTGGGAAACCGCGCTGCGCCTGTTCCGTATCCTGCTTGATCGCTGGCCGGCGGAGCGCGAGCGGCTGGGCTGCATCGACGCGGCCGAGCGCCGCATCCACCTGCTCGACCGGCAGGCGGCGCGGTGGCGTGACGTGCCCCCGGCGGGGTTCGTGTGCGCGGCCGGCATCACCGATCCGGCACCCGCCGTCGCACGGCTGCTGCGCGTCGTCGCCGGCATGCCGCGCGGGATGGTGGTGTTCGCCGACCTGGACCTGACGATGGCGGACGAGGAATGGACGGCGTTGGGGCCGCACGATCCCGATCCGGCCACCGGGCTGCGGCGACGCGCGATCGAGGTGCATCCGCAATTCCACCTGAAACTGTTGCTGGAGCGGATCGGGGCCGATCGCGCGGAGGTGTCGCGCTGGGCCGCCGCGAGCGAGCATGACGCCACCGCCGCGCGCGGCCGCGCGATCGCCAATGCGCTGGCCCCGGCGCGCTTCACCGCCAAATGGACCGCGCTGGATGCCGCCGACCGCCGCCTGACCGGCGTCACCGCGGTCGAACTGGCCACGCCGGCCGAGGAGGCGCAGGCGGTGGCGCTGAAATTGCGCGAGGCGGTGGAGACGCCCGGGCTGACCGCTGCACTGGTCACGCCGGACCGGATGCTGGCGCGGCGGGTGGCGGCGCATTGCCGACGCTGGGGGATCGAGGTCGACGACAGCGCCGGGCGCGCGCTGGCGATCCTGCCGCCGGGCACGCTGCTGACCGCGATCGTCGAGGCGGCGGCACAGGATTTTGCGCCGATGGCGTTGCTGACGCTGCTGAAGCATCCGCTGGTCCGCGCGGGCGAGGGTCGCGGCGAATGGCTCGACGGGGTGCGGCGGCTCGACCGTGCGCTGCGCGGGCCGCGCCCGGCACCGGGGCTGATCGGGCTGGATCGTCACCTTGCCGCCACGCCGGAGCGCGCGCGCGCCGCCGAATGGTGGCGCGAGGCGCGCGTGCTGCTGGAGCCGGTGGCGCGCGGCTTCGGTGCCGAGGTCGCGACACTGCCGGGGCTGGTCGCGTGCCTGCGCGAGGCGGCGAACCTGCTGGCGGGGGACGAGGCGTGGCGCGGCCCGGCGGGGCGCGCGGCGGCGGACCTGCTGACCGGACTGGAAACGCAGGCACCGCTGGGACCGCGTACGATCGCGCCCGCCGGCTTCGCGCCGTTGCTGCGCCTGTTGATGGACGAGATCGCGATCCGGCTGTTGCCGCGTGAACGACATGCGCGGCTGGCGATCTATGGGTTGATGGAGGCGCGGCTGCAATCGGCCGACCTCATGATCCTGTCCGGGCTGAACGAAGGCACGTGGCCGGGCTTGCCCGCGCCCGATCCGTGGCTGGCCCCGCGCGTGCGCGCCGACCTGGGGCTGCCCGGGCTGGAGCGCGGGATCGGCGTGGCGGCGCACGATTTCGGGCAGGCGCTGGGCGCGCGCGAAGTCGTGATGACCCGCGCGCGCCGCGATGCGCGCTCGCCCGCGCTGGCCTCGCGCTTCTGGTTGCGGCTGGAGGCGATGACGGGGGAGCGATTCCCGCGCGACGCCACGCTGGCGGCATGGGCACGCACGCTGGACGGTATTGCCGTGCCGACGCCGGTCGACCGCCCTGCACCGATGCCGCGCAAGGCGTTGCGCCCGCGCCAGATCTCGGTAACCGAGGTCGATCGGCTGAAGGCGGACCCGTTCGCTTTCTACGCACGGCGCATCCTGAAGCTGTCGCCGCTCGACGCGGTCGATGCCGATCCCAGCGCGGCATGGCGCGGGACGGCGGTGCACGGCGTGCTGGAGGCATGGGCGCGCGAGGATGCGTGCGATCCCGAGCGCCTGTTGCCCCGCGCGCTGATGTTGCTGGCCGATCCGTCGACGCATCCGCTGTTGCGGGCCTTGTGGCAGCCGCGGCTTATCGCGGCGTTCGAGTGGGTGGCGGCGCGGACCATCGCCGATCGCGCCGCGGGGCGCGAGGTATTGGCGGTCGAAGGGCGCGGCACCGCCGAGCTGGCGGGGATCGAATTGACCGGACGCTTCGACCGGGTCGACCGGATGCCCGATGGCGGGCTGGGCATCGTCGACTACAAGACGGGCAAGGCCCCGTCGGTCGCGGCGGTGCGTGGCGGGTTCAACCTGCAACTGGGGCTGCTCGGCGCGATCGCGGAGCAAGGCGGGTTTGCGGGCATCGGCGGGCACGCGACCGCATTCGAATATTGGTCGCTCGCCAAGAAGGGCGACGCCTTCGGTGCGGTGTCCAGCCCCGCCGATCCGGCGGGCAAGGGCGGGCGGATCGTCACCGAAGATTTCGTCCGTGCCGCGCGCGACAGTTTCGCCGAAGCGGCAGCGCGCTGGCTGACCGGCGAGGAGCCGTTCACCGCCAAGCTGCATCCGGAATTCGCGCCCTATGCGGAGTACGACCAGCTGATGCGCCGCGACGAATGGTATGGTCGCGATGCCTGATCGTCGCACGATGGAAGTTGCCGCATGACCCCCCGCGCCGTCGCGCCGCTGCCCCAGTTGAAGGATGCGCAATTGCGCGCCAGCCGGCCGGAGGCGCATGTCTGGCTGTCGGCATCGGCGGGGACCGGCAAGACGCAGGTGCTGGCGGCGCGCGTGTTCCGGCTGTTGTTGCGCGATGTCGAGCCGGGGTCGATCCTGTGCCTGACCTTCACCAAGGCGGGCGCGGCGGAGATGGCGGCGCGCGTCAATCGGCAGCTCGCGGCATGGGTGCGGATGCCCGATACCGCGCTGGGCGCGGATCTCGACGCGCTGGGCGAGCGGCCGACCGCGGTGCTGATCGCGCGGGCGCGGACGCTGTTCGCGCGCGTGCTCGACGCGCCGGGCGGCGGGCTGCGCATCCAGACGATTCACGGGTTCTGCCAGGGCTTGCTCGCCGCCTTTCCGATCGAGGCCGGGCTGGTGCCGGGGTTCCGCCCGATCGAGCCGCGCGAGGAAGCGTTGCTGCGGCGGCAGGCGCTGTCGGATCTGCTGGTGCAGGCCGAGCGCGAGGGGCGGGCGCGGCCCGTCGAGACGATCGGCGCGCTGAGCGTGCGGCTGGGCGAACAGGGCGCGGAGCAATTCCTGGCCGAATGCGCGCGTGCGCATGACGGACTGGAGGCGCTGCCCGCCGGTATCGCACCGTTCGTCCGTACGCAGCTTGGCCTGCCGCTCGGCGACGTCGCCGCGCATATTCGCGCATCGTGCGGCGACGACGCGATCGACCGTGCGACGCTGGACACCATCGCCGCGCTGAACCGCGGCTGGGGCACGAAGAGCGGCATCGAGCGTGCCGGGGCGATCGGCGCATGGTTGGCGGCGGACGTGGACGAACGCGCCGCGACGCTCGACGCGCTGCATCTGGTCTGGGCGAAGAAGGACGGCGATCCGCTGTCGTTCGGCAAGGGACGCGCGCCCGTCGACCCCGATTACGCCGAACATGCGATGGCGATGCACGGCTGGTGCGGCGAGTTGCTGTCGCTGCGGGTGCGCGCCGCCTATGCCGACCGGCTTGGTGCCGCGCTGGAGGTCGGGCGCGATTATGCGCGCGCTTATGCCGCGGCGAAGCGGCGCAGCGGCGCGGTCGATTTCGACGACCTGATCGGCGCGGCGGTGGCGCTGTTGCGGCAGGAGGGGATCGGCGAATGGATCCGCTACAAGCTGGATCAGATCACCGAACATGTGCTGGTCGACGAGGCGCAGGACACGAACGTCGCGCAGTGGACGATCATCCGCGCGCTGGTCGACGAATATTTCGTCGGACGCGGCGTCTACGCGCCATCGGTGCGCACGCTGTTTACGGTCGGCGACCTGAAACAGGCGATCTTCGGATTCCAGGGCACCGATCCGATCAACTTCCTGGCTGCGGAGAATTACTTCGCGGCGCGCGCGCGCGACGTGTCCGGCGACGAGATGATGCCCGACCACGAACGCGGCCTGCCGTTCGACCGGCTGTCGCTCACCGATTCGTTTCGCTCGACCGCGCCGGTGCTGGAGTTCGTGGATCAGGCGATCGCCACGGTCGGCGCGGCCGGGCTGGGCGCGGCGGAGGACATCCCCGCGCACGCCAGCCGCGTCGCCGGGCCGGGCGCGGTCACCTTGTGGCCACCGATCGCGGCGGGCGCAAGCGAGGCCGAGGACGGTGGCGAGGAAGGGTGGATCGACGATGCGGTTCGCGGCAATGCCACCCGCATCGCGCAGGCGGTGAAGCGCTGGCTCGGCCCGGTCGAACACGGCGGGCTGATGCTGGAAAGCAAGGGGCGGCGGCTGCGGCCCGAGGATGTGATGATCCTGGTCAAGCGGCGCGGCGAACTGGCGCAATTGCTGGTGGCGCGGCTTTATGCGGAGGGGGTGCCGGTGGCGGGCGTCGACCGGTTGCGGCTGTCCGCGCCGCTGGCGGTGCAGGATCTGCTGGCGGCGGTCCGCTTCGTGTTGCAACCCGACGACGATCTGAGTCTCGCCAGCCTGCTGGTTTCGCCGCTGATCGGCTGGACGCAGGACGAGTTGCTGGAACGCGCGGTGGAGCGGCAGGGGTCGCTGTGGCGGCACCTGTCGCGGCATCACGGCGACCGTGTGGCGGTGATGGCGGGATTGCTCGGCAGCGCCGATTTCGACACGCCGTATCGCTTTCTGGAGACGCTGTTGTCCGGCCCGCTCGACGGGCGGCGCAAGTTGCTGGCGCGGCTGGGCGAGGAAGCGCGCGATCCGATCGAGGAATTGCTGAACGCCGCGCTGGATTTCGAGACCGGGTCGACGCCGTCGCTGCAACGCTTCCTCGACTGGTTCGAACGTGACGAGGTGGAGATCGTGCGCGATGCCTCCGCGCCGCTCGACGCGGTGCGGGTGATGACCGCGCACGGGGCGAAGGGGTTGCAGGCGCCGCTGGTGATCCTGGCCGATGCCACCGCCGATCCCGATTCGTCGCCGCGATCGACCTTGATGTGGACGCCCGACGGGTTCGACCGTCCGGTGCCGGTGTTCCGTCCACGCAGCGCGGAGCGCGCCGGCGCGATCGACGCCGCGCTGGCGCAGGTCGAGCAGCGCGAGCGGCAGGAACATTGGCGGCTGTTCTATGTCGCCGCGACGCGTGCCGAGGAACGGCTGGTGATCGCGGGATCGCTGAGCGCCAAATGGCAGGGCGTGCCGCCGGAGGCGAGCTGGTACGCCGCCGCCGCGCGGACGCTCGATGCGCTGGGCGTGCCCGCGGAGGCGGAGGCGCGGGTCTTCGCCGGGCGCTCGCCCGCGCGCGCGGTGCCGCCAAAGGGGGGCGCGGGCGACGCGCCCGCCGCGCCGGTCGCGCTACCCGGCTGGGCGCGCCGCCCCGCGCCCGAGGATGCGAAGCCGCCGCGCCCGCTCGCCCCGTCCTCGGTCGGCGACGACGAGGTCAGCGATGCGCCGCCCGCGCCCGCCGCGCGCGATGCGGCGGAGCGTGGCCGCCTGATGCACGCGCTGTTCGAGCGTCTGCCGCCGCTCGCACCGGCCACCCGGCACGCGGCGGCGGCGCGCTGGCTGGCGGCGCGCGGCGTCGCGAATGCCGATGCGGTGATCGCGCCGGTGCTGGCGGTGATCGACGATCCGCGCTTCGCACCGCTGTTCGGCGGCGATGCGCTGGCCGAGGCACCGATCGCAGCGACTTTGCCGAGCGGGCGGGTCATCTCCGGCGTGATCGACCGGCTGCTGGTGGGCGAGGGCATGGTGCGCGCGGTCGACTACAAGACCGGGCGCAGCGTGCCGACGGACCTGGATGCCGTGCCCGACTATCACTTGCGCCAGATGGCGGCCTACCACGCCGCGCTGGAGGTGATCTTCCCGGGGGCGGCGGTGCAGGTCGCGTTGCTGTACACCGCCGGGCCGCGGATGATCGACTTGCCGACCGCGATACTCGACCCGATCAAGCGCCGCTTGGCCGGGTCGGAGCAAAGCTTGGCCGCCGATGGTTGAGCGCGCGCCCACGGCTTCCTAGTTTGGACGCATCGAAGGAGAATGACATGGCCACGAAGACGATCACCGACGCCAGCTTCCAGAACGACGTGCTTTCCGCCGACAAGCCGGTGCTGGTCGATTTCTGGGCCGAATGGTGCGGCCCGTGCAAGCTGATCGGCCCGTCGCTGGAGGAGATCAGCGAGGAATTGGGCGAGCAGGTGACGATCGCCAAGCTCAACATCGACGAAAACCCCGATTCACCCGGCCAGTACGGCGTGCGCGGCATCCCGACGATGATCCTGTTCAAGGGCGGCGTGCCCGCCGCCACCAAGGTGGGAGCCGAGCCGAAGAATCAGCTGAAGGCGTGGCTGGCGGGCGAACTGGCCTGATGCTGGCGGCGGCGCCTGCGATCATGCAGGGCGCCGCCGCGCCATCGGCGTAATTTGCGGTTGTTCCCGAGAGGCGCATCGAGGCCGACCGATCGTCGCTGTCGTCAGGTCAGCGGGATCATCACGTTGGCGGCATAGCCGGGCCGTTCCTGCAGCCGCGCATACCAGTTCGCGACGTGCGGCACCTCGCCGCGGACCAGGCCGAGCGCGAAATAGGTGTGGGCGTACACGCCTACCGGGATGTCGCCGGTGCCGAATGCGTCGCCCGACAGCCAGGGTGTACCTGCGAGATGGCGGTCGAGCACCGCCATCATCCGTCCACATGCCGCCGCCGACCGCTCGACTGCGGCCTCGTCGCGCTGGTCGGCTGAACGCCGCACGAGGTTCACGAACGCATCCCGTTGCGCATCGGCGTAGCCGAACTGCCAGTCCATCCAGCGGTCCGCCAACGCACGTCGCGCGGGATCGGCCGGCCACATCGTATCGTCGCCATATCGCGCCACCAGATAGCGCAGGATCGCGTTCGATTCCCACAGCACCACCCCGTCGTCCTCGATCGTCGGGATCAGCGCATTCGGGTTCTTCGCCAGATAGGCGTCGTCCATTCCGAACACACCGCCGACGTCGTGACGCCGGTACGGCAGCCCGAGTTCCTCGGCGATCCAGACGACCTTCTTGACGTTGTGCGAATTCAGCCGGCCCCAGATCGTCAGCATCGCCGCGTCAGCTCCGATAATCGGCGTTGATCGAGATGTAGCCGTGGGTCAGGTCGCAGGTCCACACCGTCGCCCGGCCTTCGCCCAGCCCCAGGTCGACGCCGATCTCCACTTCCTGGCCGCGCAGGTGGGCGGCGACCGGTGCCTCGTCGTATCCGGCGACCGCCAGCCCGCCCTCGGCCACTTGCGTCGCGCCGAAGCGGATCGCCAGCAGGTCGCGCTCGGCCGGCTCGCCCGCCTTGCCGACGGCCATCACGATGCGGCCCCAATTGGCGTCTTCGCCGGCGATCGCGGTCTTGACCAGCGGCGAGTTGGCGATCGACATCGCGATGCGGTGCGCCGACCGGTCGCTGTCCGCGCCCTCCACGGTCACCTCGATCAACTTCGTCGCGCCCTCGCCGTCGCGAACCACCAGCAAGGCGAGCTGCCGGCACACATCCGCCAGCGCGGCGCGGAACGCATCCGCACCTTCGCTGTCGTCGTCGGCGAGCGGCGCATTGCCCGCCGCGCCGGTCGCGAAGGCGAGCACGGTGTCGCTGGTCGAGGTGTCGCCGTCGACGGTGATGCACGAGAAGCTGCGCGCATTGGCGGCGGCCAGCGCCGCTTGCAGGAACGGCGCCTCGACCGCGGCATCGGTGAAGATGAAGCCCAGCATCGTCGCCATGTCGGGCGCGATCATCCCCGATCCCTTGATGATCGCGGCGATCGTCACGGGGCGGCCACCGACGATCGCGGTCGCGCCGACGCCCTTGGCATAGGTGTCGGTGGTGCCGATCGTCTCGGCGGCCGCGTGCCAGTCCGCTTCCGGCGCAACGAACGCCGCCGCCAGGCCGGCCTGCGCCTTGTCGATCGGCAAGGGCACGCCGATCACCCCGGTGGAAGCGACGAACACGTCGGATGGCTGGCATCCGATCGCCTGCGCCGCCTGCGCCGCGATCGCCTCCACCGCGTCACGCCCGCGCTCTCCGGTGAAGGCATTGGAATTGCCGGCGTTGACGACCAGCGCCCGCGCCTGACCCAGCACCAGCGCGCGGCGGCACCACTCCACCTCCGGCGACGGGCATTTCGATTGCGTCAGCACGCCCGCCACGGTCGTGCCCGGCACGAAATCGACGAAGGTCAGATCGGTGCGATCCCATTCCTTGTACCGCGCCCGCGCGACGCGCAGCCGCACGCCGGCGATCGGCGGCATTTCGGGGAAGGGCGTGGCGAGCGGGGAGGTGGCCGATGACATGCCCGCGCCATATCCACACGGCCCGCGCTTTTCACTATTTTAGTGAAATTCGTGTCGGAGGGCTTATGTCCGGCTCCGTGAACCTGCTCCTGCTCCTTTCCGCGCTGATCTCGGCGTTGACCGGTACGGGCGCGAGCGTGCGTCAGCCGCAGGTTGCGCAGACGGTCGCGCAGCAGGTGAACGCCGCGGCGATCGCGGGCGCGGCGCGGCGGATCGCGGCCAGGCCCGCGCAGGTCGACGTGACCGTCGCCGACCAGGTCGCCGCCCCGCGTGCACGTGCCTTCACGTTCGTCGCGGCACAGCCGATCTTCGCGAGCCGCCGGCGCGAATAGCGCGCGGCCCGTCCTTCACGCCATTTCCTCCCGCGCGGCCGCCCGACAGGGGCGGAGCCGCGCCGCTTCCAGATACAGGATCACGCCCATGTTCGGCGGCATTGCCAAATCGCTCTTCGGTTCGTCCAACGACCGTTACGTCAAGTCGCTCAACCCGATCCTCGCGAAGATCGCCTCGTTCGAACCCACGCTGCAGGCGATGGACGACGACACGCTGGCGCAGCAGACCACGCACTTCCGCGAGCGGATGGCGAACGGCGAAACGCTCGACCAATTGCTGCCCGAAGCATTCGCAACCGTGCGCGAGGCCGCGAAGCGCGTGCTGGGCCAGCGCCATTACGACGTGCAGATGATCGGCGGCATCGTCCTTCATCGCGGCGAAATCGCCGAGATGCGCACCGGCGAGGGCAAGACGCTGGTCGCCACGCTCGCCACCTATCTCAACGCGCTGCCGGGTGACGGCGTCCACGTCATCACCGTCAACGACTATCTCGCCAGTCGCGACGCCGACTGGATGGGCCGGGTCTATCGCTTCCTGGGGCTGACCACCGGGGTGATCGTCCCCAATCTGTCGGACGAGCAGCGCCGCCAGGCCTATGCCGCCGACATCACGTACGGCACGAACAACGAATTCGGCTTCGATTATCTGCGCGACAACATGAAGTACGATCGCGCGTCGATGGTGCAACGCCCGTTCGCGATGGCGATCGTCGACGAGGTCGATTCGGTGCTGATCGACGAGGCGCGCACCCCGTTGATCATCTCCGGCCCGACCGACGACAAGTCCGAACTGTACATCGGTGTCGACGCGATCGTGAAGCAGCTGAACGAGGAGGATTACGAGAAGGACGAGAAGCAGAAGTCGATCGTCCTGACCGAGGATGGCACCGAGCGCGCCGAGCGGTTGCTGGAAGCGGCCGGTCTGCTGGAAGGCGCCAACCTGTATGATTTCGAGAATACGCAGGTGGTGCACCACCTGAACCAGGCGCTGCGCGCGAACGCGATGTTCAAGCGGGACACCGATTACATCGTCAAGGACGGCAAGGTCGTCATCATCGACGAATTCACCGGGCGCATGATGGACGGCCGCCGTTGGTCCGACGGCCTGCACCAGGCGGTCGAGGCCAAGGAAGGCGTGCAGATCGAACCCGAGAACCAGACGATGGCCTCGATCACCTTCCAGAACTACTTCCGCATGTACCCCAAGCTGGCGGGGATGACCGGCACCGCGGCGACCGAGGCGGCCGAGTTCTACGACATCTACAAGATGAGCGTGGTGACGATCCCTACCAACAAGCCGGTGCACCGCGTCGACGAAGAGGACGAATTCTACAAGGACACGCAGGACAAGTTCCGCGCGATCGCCAAGAAGATCCGCGAACATGCCGAAACCGGGCAGCCGGTGCTGGTCGGCACCGTGTCGATCGAGAAGTCCGAACTGCTCAGCGAATTCCTCCGGCAGGAGGGCGTCGACCATTCGGTGCTGAACGCACGCTATCACGAGCGGGAAGCGCATATCGTCGCGCAGGCCGGACGGCTGGGCGCGGTGACGATCGCGACCAACATGGCGGGGCGCGGCACCGACATCCAGCTGGGCGGCAATTTGGAGATGCGCGTCGAGGACGAGCTGGCGGGCATGCCCGAGGGGCCGGACCGCGACGCCGCGATCGAGCAGATCCGCGCCGAGATCGGGGCCGAGAAGCAAAAGGTGCTGGAGGCCGGCGGCCTGTTCGTGCTGGCGACCGAGCGGCACGAAAGCCGCCGCATCGACAACCAGTTGCGCGGCCGTTCGGGGCGTCAGGGCGATCCCGGGCTCAGCCGCTTCTACCTGTCGCTGGACGACGACCTGCTGCGCATCTTCGGCCCGGATACCTTGTTCGCCAAGATGATGCGCAACAACATCAACGACGGTGAGGCGATCGGCAGCAAGTGGCTGACCAAGGCGATCGAGACCGCGCAGAAGAAGGTCGAGGCGCGCAATTACGACATCCGCAAGCAGGTCGTCGAATATGATGACGTGATGAACGACCAGCGCAAGGTAATCTACGAACAGCGCGCCGACATCATGGATGCCGACACGGTCGGCGACGTCGTGACCGACATGCGTGCCGAGACGGTCAACGCGATCGTCGGTGAGGCCTGCCCGCCGAATTCCTATCCCGAGCAATGGGATGTCGAGGGGATGAAGACGCGGCTGGCCGAGGTGCTGAACCTGGCTCCACCCATCGACGACTGGCTGACCGAGGATGCGATCGACCCGGAGATCGTCACGGAACGCGTGCAGGCGGCCGCGGATGCGATGGTGGAGGCCAAGGCCGCCGACCTCGAACCCGCGACGTGGACGTCGGTGGAAAAGTCGATCCTGCTCCAGAACCTCGACCATCACTGGAAGGAGCATCTCGCGATGCTCGACGCGCTGCGTCAGGTGGTGCACCTGCGCGCCTATGCGCAGAAGACGCCGATTAACGAATACAAGCAGGAGGCGTTCAACCTGTTCCAGCGGATGCTGGAGGCGATCCGTGAGGACGTCACGCGCACGATCGCCTTCGCCGAGTTCCAGTTGCAGGCACCGCCGCCGCTGCCCGACCTGCCGGACTTCATCACCACCCATTTCGACCCGTTCACCGGGGAGGACAATTCCAACGACGTCGATGCCGGCACGCGCGGTCTGGTGACCACGCAGCTGCCGCCATTGCAGATTCCGCAGCCGAGCGGCGCGGACCTCGGCGACGATCCCGCCAATTGGGAAGGCCAGGTCAGCCGCAATGCGCCATGCCCGTGCGGGTCGGGGCGCAAGTACAAGCATTGCCACGGCGCCGCCTGACGCACGCCGGGTGGGAGAGCGGTAGGTAGCGCCCCCGCGCCCCCCGCCGTCATGGCGAGCGTGGCGAAGCGCTCCGGAGCCGGACCAGCAAGCCCTGGATCGCTTCGCCACCTTGCGATCACGGGCAAGCGGGGCGGCAGCGAGCCTGTGTACGGGCAACGGCGAACGGCCCGCCTGTCCTACAAACCCATGGCCGGGTTATCATCGTGGCCATGCCCCGGCTTGCTTCGTCGTCCACCCGTCCGCCAGCGATGTCGCGATCGTGCCGGATCGACATTCCGCCGACTTGCACGCTCCCGCGTCGCCCGGACCTGATCCGCGCTTCCGCTTCGTGCCGTCCACGGCCCCTACGGGGCCGTTCGCGTTCGATACGTGACAGCGGAACCTTGCCCGGATCTCGGGCGAATGTTCCGAACCGCGACGTGGTGTGAGGTTTGTCAACTTCCGCGCCGTCGCTCCGCCCGCGAAGCGCCACGCTTGCTTTCGCCGGCCGGTGTCGCGTAAGGGCGCACATCCGCATGGACCCGGTGCAAATCCGGGTGGCTATCCCGGCCGCCGATCCGCCGGGCAACCTCCACGTGTATTCCTTTCGTCGCGTCGTCGTACGCGCGTGGACACGTGTTGCGTTCACGACAGGCACATGACCTCTTTCATTTCCCACTTCCGGTCCGCGTGGTGCGCGGATGCGGGCGAGGCGCGCCGCGAGATCCTCGCCGGCGTCGTCGTCGCCCTCGCGCTCATTCCCGAAGCGATCGGCTTCTCGATCATCGCCGGCGTCGATCCGCGCGTCGGCCTCTATGCCTCGATCGCCATCGCGATCGTGGTCTCGCTGCTCGGCGGACGACCGGCGATGATCTCCGCCGCGACCGCCGCGGTCGCGGTGCTGGTGACCCCGCTGGTCCGCGATCACGGCGTCGATTACCTTTTCGCCGCGACGATCCTGATGGGCCTCGTCCAGATCGTCGCCGGGTTGCTGCGGCTTGATCTGTTGATGCAGTTCGTCTCGCGCTCGGTCATCACCGGGTTCGTGAACGCTTTGGCGATCCTGATCTTCATGGCGCAACTGCCACAGCTGACCGGCGTGACGTGGCACACCTATGCGATGGTCGCTGCGGCTCTGGCGATCATCTATCTGTTGCCGCGCGTCACGAAGGCGGTGCCGTCCCCACTGGTCGCGATCGTCGTGCTGACGATCGTCGCGATCTGGTCCGGCATGCCGGTTCGCACCGTCGGCGACATGGGACGGCTGCCGGAAGGGTTGCCTTCGCTGGCGCTGCCGCAGGTGCCGCTTACCTGGGAGACGTTGCGGATCATCCTGCCGTTCTCGCTGACGATGGCGGCGGTCGGGCTGCTCGAATCGATGCTGACCGCGCAGATCGTCGACGACATGACCGATACCGACAGCGACAAGCGTCGCGAGTGCATGGGGCAGGGCGGGGCCAACATCGCCGCCGCGCTGGTCGGCGGAATGGGCGGGTGCGCGATGATCGGCCAGTCGGTCATCAACGTCACTTCCGGCGGGCGCAAACGGCTGTCGACCTTCGTCGCCGGCGCGTTCCTGCTGTTCCTGCTCGCGGTGCTCGGCCCGGTCGTCGGGCGCATCCCGATGCCCGCGTTGGTGGCGGTGATGGTAATGGTGTCGATCGGCACGTTCAGCTGGAATTCCATCGCCAACCTGCGCCGTCATCCGCCCACATCCTCGGTGGTGATGCTGGTGACCGTCGCCGTCGTCGTCGCCACCCGCGATCTGGCGCAGGGCGTCGCGGCGGGCGTGCTGCTGTCGGGCATCTTCTTCGCCGGCAAGGTACGCCGGATGTTCGCGGTCGAGCGGACCGATGGGGTGCCGGTGCGCTACCAGGTGCGCGGCGAGATCTTCTTCGCCTCCGTCGACCGCTTCACCCGCGCTTTCGTGGCGGAGGCGGGGCGCGCCGTCGTCATCGACGTGTCGACGGCGCATTTCTGGGACATTTCGGGGGTTGCCGCGCTCGA
Organism: Sphingomonas sp. Leaf231; assembly: GCF_001421995.1. GTDB lineage: Bacteria > Pseudomonadota > Alphaproteobacteria > Sphingomonadales > Sphingomonadaceae > Sphingomonas. The sequence continues at coordinate 31,872 of NZ_LMLS01000004.1, read as the reverse complement.
CAAGGTCGTCGCACGCCTGCGCCGCGACGGTTCGGTGGTGGAGGTGATCGGTTACGACCGGGCCAGCGCCGACCTCGTCGATCGCTTCGCCTTGCACGACAAGACCGGCGTGGAGCTGGGTCTGGCGCCGCACTGATGCATGAAAAAGGGCGCCGGTCGATCTGACCGGCGCCTTGTCCAAGTCCAGCGATCAACGTCGGCTACGACGCCTTGGGCAGGCGTATCGTCGGCCCGAGCGACTCGGTGACGTTGCGCGCGTTAAAGGCGCGGACGTTCCCCCGTTCCGGCGTGCCCTTGAACATCACGATCTCGGCCGATGCCTCGTACCGGTCGACCGTCCGGATGTCGGCACCGCCACCCCAGCCGCCCCAGCCACCGCCCCAGAACGGATCCCAGGCGCGATAACCGAAGCCACGACCGTAGAAGCCCCAGCGAGGCCCCCACAGACCGCCACCGAACGCGCCGAAGCCCGGACCCCAACCACCGCCGCCGAAGCCCGGCGTCGAATAGGTACGGGCCTGACGATCGGTGTCGCGATCGGCCATCACGAAGTAATCATAACCGTTCTGCAACGTCAGCTCGGCCGCGCGGAACAGCAGATACCGCTCCACCACGTCACGATCGGTAACGGTGTTGCCGGCGAAGGTGATGCGGTAGCGATTCGGCTCGATCCGCACGTCGCTGTAGCCGGTGCGATAGAAGCCATTGCCGGTGGCGGGTCGATAGGCGGTTTCGGTGGCGCACGCAGCCACCAGCGTCGTGCTGGCCGCCAGCGCGATGATCATTGCCGAGCGGCCGAACTTCTTCATCATGGCACTCTCCAACGCACCGTTACGGCGCGACGAATCGTCGCTTAGCCGAGATGAGTGGAACGTGCGATGAACATAAACGCTCCATCACGAGCGGAAGGCGATTGCTTCACCTGCGGCAAGCACCCGACGCGCATGCGCCGCGGCAGTCCGAAACGACTGGCTCCCTGAGTAGGATTCGAACCTACGGCCGCTCGATTAACAGTCGAGAGCTCTACCGCTGAGCTATCAGGGAACGTCGTGGAGGGGGTCTATAAAGCCGCTTTTGCGCGGCGCAAGACCCTTATTGCGATCGGTGCCGTTCAGGCGACGAACTGCTCCATGGTGATGCGATCGTCCAGCGCATGTTCGGGATCGAACAGCAGCGTCAACTCGCGGGCGCGGTCCATCTCGATATCGACCTGCACCACGTCGCGGATCTCGCGGTGGTCGGCGACCGCGGAAACCGGGCGCTTGCCGCCGTCCAGCACGCGCAGCGACACCCGCGTCTTGTCGGGCAGGATCGCACCGCGCCAGCGCCGGGGCCGAAACGCGCTGATCGGCGTCAGCGCCAGCATCCGCGAACCCAGCGGCAGGATCGGGCCATGTGCGGACAGATTGTAGGCGGTCGACCCGGCGGGCGTGGCGACGAGGATGCCGTCACACGATAATTCGTCAAGTACGATGCGGTCGTTGATCCTGACTTCCAGCTTCGCGGTCTGCCGCGTCTCGCGGAGCAGCGAGACCTCGTTGATCGCGGGCAGGGTGTGCAGGCGTCCATCGCCGGCGGTGGCGGTGGCGGTCAGCGGTGTGACCTTGAAGGCGCGCGCCCGCTCGATCCGTCCGTCGAGGTCATGGCGACGCCATTCGTTCATCAGGAACCCGACCGTGCCGAGATTCATGCCATAGACCGGCACCACCGCGCGGCGACGTTCGAGCAGCAGGTGCAGCGTCTGAAGCATGAAACCGTCGCCGCCCAGAGCGACGACGAGATCGGCTTCCTCCAGCGGGCACCAATCCCATGCATCGGCAAGCTCGGCGCGCGCGGCCTGGGCCGGGGGGGTGGGCGAGGCGACCAGCGCACGCCGCGGATATTGGCTCATCCGCCGGTGACGCTCATATGCCGTGCCACCGCGGGCGCTTCGTCGCGGCCGATCCGGAAATCGTGACGGCGCGGCTTGGTGGCTAGCGCATCTTCGATCATGGCGTCGAGCGCGGGCACGCCGCCGTCGCGCAGCGCGGCCCGCAGATCGCGGTGATCGTCGTGGCCCAGACAAGTGTAGAGCCGCCCCTCGGTGGTCAGCCGTACGCGGTTGCACCCGTCGCAGAAGTTCTGCGTCAATGGCGAGATCAACCCCAGCCGGGTCGGCCCGCCGTCCACCCGCCAGTAACGTGCCGGCCCACCGGTCTGCGCGGCGTCATGGAACAGCGAGAAGCGGGCGTCCAGACGTTCCTTGACGACGGTCAGCGGCAGGAAACGATCGGTGCGATCCTCGTCTACGGCACCCAAAGGCATCGTCTCGATCAACGTCAGGTCGTGACCCTCCGCAACGCACCAGCCGAGCATCGTGGCGATCTCATCCTCGTTGAGGCCTTTCAGCGCCACCATGTTGACCTTTACGGCAAGTCCGGCATCGCGCGCGGCGGCGATCCCGTCCAGCACCTGCGCCACATCCCCGTGCCGGGTAACATGACGGAAAAGCGCGGGGTCACGGCTGTCGAGGCTGACGTTCAGGCGGCGAATGCCTGCATCGCGCAGCGCCGGGGCGTGTTCGCGCAGCCGGGTGCCGTTGGTGGTCATCGTCAGTTCGTCGAGCGTGTCGCCGACATGCCGGCCCAGCCTTTGCACCAATTGCATCACGTCCCGCCGGACCAGCGGCTCACCGCCCGACAGGCGGATCTTGCGCACGCCGCGCGCCACGAACCGTTCGGCGATGATCGCAAGTTCCTCCAGCGTGGCGATGCTGGCGCGGGGAAGGAAGGTCATTTCCTCCGCCATGCAATAGCGGCAGCGCAGATCGCAGCGATCCGTCACCGACACGCGCAGGTAGCGGATGGTGCGGCCGAAGCCGTCGATGAGCGGCGCAGCCGCGCTGTCGTTCTGAGTCATTGTCGTCACAACGCCGAAAGCTATTGAGTCGTTCATCACCCGGCAAGATCGGATTGCCGCATCGCTCCGCGCACCCTACCACGGTGTCATGGAGCGTCACTCCCGAACCATGCAACGTGCCGCTGGACGGCGTCGCGGCGAACGAACTGCCAGCGAGGATCAGGAACATCTGGTCGCCGCCGCCCGTGCCGGCGTCACTGCGGTCACGGTAGCGCCGACCAGCTTCGAGATCGTCAATGCCGCTTACGGGCGGGCAACCGCGGACCAGCTGGTCGATGCGATCGACGCACGGCTGAGTGGGGCGGTGGCGGAATTCCGCACGGCGGCGGTGCGCAGCGGCGCGACCTTCACGATCCTGGTCGATGGTGAGGAACAGGTCGGCGACGCAGCGGTGGACGCGATCGAACGGGCGCTGGAGCATCCGTTCGAGATCGATGCCGAGACGATCCAGCTGGGCGCCCGGATCGGCGTGGCGCGCATGGCGGCGGACGAGCCGCTCGATCAGCTGTTGCGCCGTTCGGCAGAGGCATTGGCCTATGCCCGCGCCAACGAAGGCGCGACCCGCCGGATTGCGGCGGACGGTAGGGGCGTGTCGCTCGCGGCGCTGGCGGCCGACCTCCACCGCGCGTTGGAGCGGCAGGAAATCGACGTCCGCTTCCAGCCGCAGGTACAATTGATCGACGGGCGGATCACCGGCGTGGAGGCGCTGGCGCGGTGGCACCACCCGCGGCTCGGCATGTTGGGGGCGGAGACATTGCTGGCGGCCGCTGATCGCGCGGGGCTGGGGATCGCGCTGTCGGATCATATCCAGGCGCTGGCGCTGCGTCGCGCGGCGGACTGGCCCGACGCGCTGGCCCGCTTGCGGATCGCGGTGAACGTCACCGCGACCGACCTGTCGCGCACCCCGTTCGTCAGCCGCTTTCTGGCGCGGGTGCGCGAAGCCGGGATCGCACCGGGGCGCGTCACCGCCGAGGTGACCGAAGGGGCGATGATCGACAATCTCCACGCGGCGGGCGCGGCGCTGGCGGCGCTGCGTGCCGCAGGATGCCGGGTGGCGCTGGACGATTTCGGAACCGGTTACTCCAGCCTGTCCTATGTCGCACGGTTGCCGCTCGATTACCTGAAGATCGACCGCAGCCTGACGCAGGCGGCGGTGAACGACCCACGGAACCGGGTGGTGATGCAGGGCGTGCTCGCGATCGCCGAAGGGCTGGGGCTGGAGACGATCGCCGAAGGGGTGGAGACGGAGGCGCAGCGGCTGTTGCTGGCAGCGCGCGGTTGCACCTTCTATCAGGGATTTCTCTGCGCGGAGCCGCTGGACGACGCTGCGCTGATCGAGCTGGTCACGAACGAGCGCAAGCGGGGATAAGCGGATGACGATGGGTTTGCTGATCGTCGCGGCCGCCGCCGCGAGTACGCCGCAGGCGGCGGTATCCGCTGCGATGGCGGAAAGTGCCGCAGGTTGGAACGCCGGCGATCTCGCCCGCTTCACGGCCATCTACGCACCCGACGCGGTCTATGTCGCCGGGGACAAGGTGGTGCAAGGAAAGCCGGCAATCGCGGAGAGTTACGCCAAAAGCTTCGTGGCCGGCCGCAATACTCGCGGGCGGCTGAGCTTCCAGCCGCTGGCGTGGCGGCCGCTGAGCGCGGTGCACGTCCTGCATGTCGCGCGCTGGACGCTGACCCCTTCCGGCGCCGCGCCCCAGACCGGGCTGACGACGCTGCTGTTCGAGCGGCGCAAGGACGGCTGGCGGATCATTTCCGACCACAGCAGCTGATCGACGGCGGCGGTTACCCCGCCGCCTTCGCCAGCCCCTTCGACAATTGCAGCGCGCCGTGGAGCCGCGCCTTCGGATCGGCCCAGGCGCGGGTCAGCGCCAGCTTGCTGTCTGGGCGCAGCTTCGCGACGCCGCCCAGCTTGTCGACATAGGCGAGCAGGGCCGGCACGTTCGGCGGCGTATCGTCGTGAAATGCCACGAGCGCGCCCTTCGGCCCCACATCCAGCTTGGCGATGCACGCCTTTCGCGCGTGGAGCTTGATCTCCATGATCCGCACCAGATTGTCGGTCGCCTCGGGCAGCGGGCCGAACCGGTCGATCATCTCGGCGGCGAACGCATCCAGCCCCTGAACCTCATCGATGTCGTTCAGGCGGCGATACAGCCCCATGCGCAGGTCGAGATCGGGGACATATTCCTCCGGGATCAGGATCGGCGCGTCGACCGTGATCTGCGGCGAGAAGTCGCGCTGGCGTTCGCGCAGGCCGCCGGCCTTGGCCTCCATGATCGCCTCTTCCAGCATCGACTGGTAGAGTTCGTAGCCGACTTCCTTGATATGCCCGGACTGCTCGTCGCCGAGCAGATTGCCCGCGCCGCGGATGTCGAGGTCGTGGCTGGCAAGCTGGAAACCCGCGCCCAGCGAATCGAGATCGCTCAGCACCTTCAGGCGCTTCTCCGCGGCATCGGTCATCTGTCGTTCCGGCGGGGCGACCATATACGCATAAGCGCGGGTCTTCGACCGGCCGACGCGGCCACGCAACTGGTACAGCTGCGCCAGCCCGAACCGGTCCGCGCGGTTGACGATCATCGTGTTGGCGGACGGGATGTCGATGCCGCTCTCGATGATCGAGGTCGACACCAGTACCTCGAACTTCTTGTCGTAGAAGGCGCTCATCCGCTCCTCCACGTCGGTCGGGCTCATCTGTCCGTGCGCGATGACGTAGCGGATCTCGGGCACCTCGCGGCGCAGGAACTCCTCGATGTCGGGCAGGTCGGCGATCCGCGGCGTGACGAGGAAACTCTGCCCGCCGCGATAATGTTCGCGCAGCAACGCCTCGCGCAGCACGACCGGATCCCACGGCATGACATAGGTGCGGACCGCGAGACGATCGACCGGCGGGGTCTGGATGACCGACAGCTCGCGCAGGCCGCCCATCGCCATTTGGAGGGTGCGCGGGATCGGCGTCGCGGTGAGCGTCAGCATATGGACGTCGGCGCGCAGCGTTTTCAGCCGCTCCTTGTGCGTCACGCCGAACCGCTGTTCCTCGTCGACCACGACCAGCCCGAGCCGCTTGAAATCAACGCCCTTCGCCAGCAGCGCATGGGTGCCGATGACGATATCGACCGTGCCGTTGGCCAGACCGTCCTTGGTCTTCTTTGCCTCCGACGCCGTCACCAGCCGCGACAGGCGACCGATCTCCAGCGGGAAGCCTTCGAAACGCTGCACGAAATTGTTGTAATGCTGGCGCGCCAGCAACGTGGTCGGGCAGACGACCGCGACCTGCATTCCGGCCATCGCCGCAACGAACGCGGCGCGCAGCGCGACTTCGGTCTTCCCGAAGCCGACGTCGCCGACGATCAGCCGATCCATCGGCTTGCCCGCCGCCAGATCGCCCAGCACCTCCTCGATCGCGCGATCCTGATCGTCGGTTTCCTCATAGGGGAAACGATCGACAAAAGCGGGATAGCCGCTCGAATCGCGTTCGGCGACTTCGCCGGGACGCAAAGCGCGCTCTGCGGCGACTGCGATCAGCGTTCCCGCGATCTCGCGGATCCGCTCCTTCATGCGGCTCTTGCGACGCTGCCATGCCTCGCCGCCGAGCCGGTCGAGGCTGGCGCCTTCCTCCGACGATCCGTAGCGTGACAGGACCTCGAGGTTTTCGACGGGTATGTAGAGCTTGTCGCCGCCGGCATATTCCAGCTGGACGCAATCGTGCGGCGCCTTGGCGACCGGAACCTGAGTCAAACCGACGTAGCGGCCGATGCCGTGATCGCTGTGGACGACCAGATCGCCCGGCGTCAGCGTGGCGAGTTCCGCGAGGAAAGCATCGGCGGATTTACGCCGCTTGGCGCGACGGACCAGCCGGTCGCCCAGCATGTCCTGCTCAGTCAGCACCGCCACGCCGGGCGCGGTGAAACCGTGATCCAGGCCGACGACGGTCAGCGCGACGCCGCGATCCGCCGCGCCCAATGCGTCCTGCCAGCTATCCGCCAGCCGCGCCCCGGCCAGCCCGTGATCGTCAAGGAGGTTCTTCAGCCGATCACGCGCGCCAACCGAATAGCTGGCGAGGATCGGCTTGCGTCCGTCCTTCTTCAGTCGCGCGACATGCGCCACGACCGCTTCGTAGACGTTGGCCTGGTTGGCGCGTTCCGGCGCGAAGTCGCGCGGACCGTCGACGTTGAAGTCCAATACGGTGGACGATGCGGGTTCGTGGAACGGCGTGGTAAGATGCGCGGGCATCCCCGCCACCTCTTCGCGCCACTCAGCCTCGTCGAGGTACAGGGTCTTGGCGGGCAAGGCGCGATAGCTGCCCGGCTCCGCCGCCTCGGCGCGTTTGCGATTCTCGTAATAATCGGCGACCGCCTCCAGCCGGCTCTCCACCGCAGCGGTCGTGCCGGCGTCGCGCACGACCACCGCATCGTCGCCGAGGTGGTCCCATGGCGTCGCCAGCTTCTCCTCGAACAGCGGCAGCCAATGCTCCATCCCGGCGAGCCGCCGCCCGTCGCTGACCGCCTGATACAGCGGATCGCCGGTCGCGGTCGCACCGAACTTCTCGCGGTACTGGGTGCGGAACCGCTTGATGCTCTCCTCGTCCAGCAGCGCCTCGGACGCGGGCAGCAGGACGAAGCCGTCGAGACGCCCGGTGGTGCGTTGGTCCGCGGGATCGAAGGTGCGGACGCTTTCGATCTCGTCGCCGAAGAAGTCCAGCCGCAGCGCATTCTCCTCGCCGCTGGGGAACAGGTCGACGATCCCGCCGCGCACCGCATATTCGCCCTGATCGTGGACGGTATCGGTGCGGACATAGCCGTTGGCCTGCAACAGCGCGCCGAGCCGGTCGCGGCCGATCCGCGCGCCGGGTTTGAGCTCCGCGACCAATTGGCGGATGCGGAACGGCGTCAACGTACGCTGCGTCAACGCGTTGACGGTGGTGAGCACGAGCTGCGGGCCGCGCGGCTTTTGCTGCAAGCGATGCAGCGCGCCGATCCGCTCCGCCATGACCCGCAGCGTCGGCGAGGCGCGGTCGTAGGGCAGGCAGTCCCACGCGGGCAGCTGAACGACCTCAAGCTCCGGCGCGAAGAACGGCGCAGTGACCGCGATGCTGCGCATCTGCGCTTCGTCGGCGGCGACGAACACCGCGCGGCGCGGGGCGGCCCGCGCCAGATCGGCGAGCAGCGACGGCAGAAATCCTCCCGGCACCCCTGACAGGGTGAGCGGAACGGTGGCCTTCAGGATCGTGGAAAGGTCGGGCAATATCACATTCCGGTATCGAGGACGGTGACGAAATCGATCCGGCGCATCGTGTCCATCATCGCGCCATTCCATTCGGGCGGGCAGGAAATCGATCCGATCGCCCAGCCCATGATGTCGACGTCCTGCTCCTCCAGCAGGCGCTCGAACCAGTCGAGCTGTTCGGCACTCCACGACGCTCCATGCGCGTCGAAGAAGCCGCCGATCATCAGGTCGGCCTCGCGCGTGCCGCGATGCCACGCACGGAAGCGCAGACGTTTCAGGCGGATGTCGTGATCCATGACGTTCCAATGCAAAACGACCGGCGGACGCTGGCGGCGGCCGTCGGGGCAGGGTATCGACCCCAGATAGTCATGCGACCCGATATCCTCAATCCGCTGTTTGCCGAAGTGGAGGCGCTCAAAGGCATCGGCCCCGCCCTTGCGCGTCCGCTCGACCGGCTGGGGATCGCGCGCGTGCTGGATCTGCTGTTCCATTTGCCCTCCGGCTGGGTCGACCGGCTGCCGCGCGAGGAATTGCTGCATGGTGACGTCGGGCGCACGATCGCGATCACGCTGACCCCGACGGATTACCGCACCAGCAGCAGCCCGCGTGCGCCGACCCGCGTGCTGGCGGCGGACGCGCACGGCAACACGGTAGGTCTGGTGTTCTTCGGCGGCGGATCGGGGCGCGTGCGCAAGCTGCTGCCGCTGGGCGAAGCGAAGCGCGTGTCCGGACGGCTCGACCAATATGGGCAGGATCTGCAGATCATCCATCCGGAAGTGGGCGGTGAGGAGGACGGCTTTCGCGAGCGTGAGGCGATCTATCCGCTGACCGAGGGCATGACGTCGCGGCGGCTGGGCGGCTTGATCGAACAGGCGCTGGCGCGCGCGCCCGACCTGCCCGAGTGGATCGAGCCGAGCCTGAAGGCGCAGCGTGAGTGGCCGGCGTGGCGCGAGGCGGTGGCGCGGCTGCATGGCGATCCATCGGATGCGGTCGCCCGCGCACGGCTGGCGTATGACGAGGTGTTCGCGAACCAGCTGGCGCTGTCGATCGTTCGCGCCGACACGCGCAAGCGACGTGGGCGGGCGTTGCAGGGCGACGGGCATTTGCGCGACATGCTGCGGCTGCCGTACCAGCCGACCGGCGCGCAGGCGCGCAGCGTGCGCGAGATCGAGGGCGATCTGGCACAAGCCGCACCGATGCTGCGGCTGTTGCAGGGCGACGTCGGCTCGGGAAAGACCCTGGTGGCGGCGCTGGCGTTGCTGATTGCGGTCGAGGCGGGCGCACAGGGCGCGTTGCTGGCCCCGACCGAAATCCTGGCGCGGCAGCATCACGAAACCTTGCGGCGCCTGCTCGCCGGGCTGCCGATTGAGATCGCGGTGCTGACCGGTCGTGACAAGGGCCGGGTGCGCGAGGCGACGTTGATGGGGGTGGCGGACGGATCGATTCACATCCTGATCGGCACGCATGCCATTTTCCAGGAAGCGGTGACGTACCGCGATCTGGGGCTGGTGGTCGTCGACGAGCAGCATCGGTTCGGCGTGGCGGAACGGATGTTGTTGCAGGACAAGGGGCGCACCCCGCCGCACGTGCTGGCGATGACCGCGACGCCGATCCCGCGGACGCTGACCCTCGCGCTGCATGGCGAGATGGACCAGAGCCGGCTGGACGAAATGCCACCGGGACGCGAGCCGATCGAGACGCGCGTCCTGTCGGAGGAACGCGTCGACGAAGTGGTCAACGCGCTCGGCCGGCATCTGTCGGAGGGCAAGCAAGCCTATTGGGTCTGCCCGCTGGTCGAGGAAAGCGAAACCAGCGACCTGCAAGCCGCGGAGGCGCGTGCGGCGGCGCTGGCCAGCCGGTTCGGCGACCGCGTCGGCCTGGTGCACGGGCGGATGAAGGGGCCGGAGAAGGATGCCGTGATGGCGCGCTTCGCGGCGGGCGAGACCGGCGTGCTGGTCGCGACGACGGTGATCGAGGTCGGGGTCGACGTGCCCAACGCGACGCTGATCGTGATCGAGCATGCCGACCGTTTCGGGCTGGCGCAGCTGCATCAGTTGCGCGGGCGGGTCGGACGTGGCGGGGGCAGGTCGGTGTGCCTGTTGCTGCGGGGGAACGCGCTCAGCGAAACGGCGCGCGCAAGGCTGGCGCTGATGCGCGAGACCAACGACGGCTTCCGCATCGCCGAGGAGGATCTGCGGCTGCGTGGTGCGGGCGAGTTGCTGGGCGTGCGCCAATCCGGCGAGGCGATGTTCCGGCTCGCCACGCCCGATCTGCTGTCCGAGCTGCTGCCGGCGGCGACCGACGACGCGCGGCTGCTGATCGATCGCGATGGCGGGTTGAGCGGTGCGCGCGGCCAGGCGGCGCGGGTCGCATTGTACCTGTTCGAGCGCGATGCGGGCGTCGCGCTGCTGCGCTCGGGATAAGGGACGTACCCATGGCTGGTTTCTTGCCGATCGTCATCGTCGTGATCGCCGGGCTGGGACTGGCGATCCAGCCGCCGACCAACGCCGCGCTGGCGCGCGCATCGGGATCGGTATGGCTGGCGGCGCTGGTCTCCTTCGCGATCGGCACGGCGACGTTGCTGGCGGTGTGGGCGGTCGATCGCACGCCGTTATCGGCGCTGCGCAGCGCGCCGTGGTGGGCATGGCTCGGCGGATTGTACGGCGCGGCGTTTGTCGCGGCGTTGGCCTTCGCGGCACCGCGGATGGGAATCGCGGCGGCGTTGAGCGTCGCGATCGCCAGCCAGCTGGCGGCGGCACTGACGCTCGATCATTTCGGCTTGCTGGATCTGCCGCAGCAACCGGTCACGGTGACGAAGCTCGCGGGAATCGCCCTGGTGCTGATCGGTGTCGTGGTGTTCCGGCGCGGTTAGCGCATCGCCTGCAACACGAACTGGTACAGCGCCGGCGGCACTTCCCGCGATAGCTTGCAGCCGATCCGGCCTCCCAATGCCCAGCGGACCTCTGCGACGAACGCGCCCACCACCGGGAAGGTGACGGTCACGGCGGTGCCGACGGCGATTGCGTCATCACAGCGCGCCATGAATCCGTTCGGCGAAAGGTTGACGATCGTCACCAGCCAGGCGTTTCCATCGGCGCTGCTAAGTCGCGCGCGATGCAGCGTTTCGTCGCGCGGCTCGACCCGATCCTCATACGCCATCATCGCCTGTCGTGCGGGCATGTTCGTCCTCCTACGCTACCCCCCGGCTATCGCCCGACGGCGGTTAACGCGGAGTGAGCAAAGTCGTTAGGCGGGGTTAACGATGCCATGGTGCTTCTTGCCCGCGGAGATGCGCACCGGCGCATCGCCGACCGTCACCACCGCAGCTTCGTCGGCGATCTTCTCTCCGTCGATGCGTGCGCCGCCGCCCTTGATGAGGCGACGCGCCTCCCCCTTGGAACTCGCGAAGCCGAGCGCGACAAGCACGTCGACCAGCGGCGTCGCGCCGCCAGCGACGATCGACGGTAGCGAAGCGCCGCTCGCGCCCTCCTCGAAGGTTCGACGTGCGGTTTCGGCGGCACCCTCGGCCGCGTCGCGTCCCCGGCACATCGCGGTCGCTTCGTTGGCAAGGAGCTTCTTGGCCTCGTTGATCTCCGCGCCTTCCAGCGATTCCAGCCGCGCGATCTCATCCAGCGGCAGGTCGGTGAACAGCCGCAGAAACCGGCCGACGTCGCGGTCGTCGGTGTTGCGCCAGAATTGCCAGTAATCGAAGTGCGGCAGCTGATCCTCGTGCAGCCACACGGCACCCGCGACCGTCTTGCCCATCTTCTCGCCCGAGGCGGTGGTGAGCAGCGGGGTGGTGACGCCGAACACTTCGACACCGTCCATCCGCCGCGCCAGTTCGACGCCGTTGACGATATTGCCCCATTGGTCGCTGCCGCCCATCTGGAGCCGCACGCCCTGCCGCCGCGACAGTTCGCGGAAGTCGTAGCCTTGCAGGATCATGTAATTGAATTCGAGGAACGACAGCGATTGCTCGCGGTCGAGCCGCAACTTGACCGAATCGAACCCGAGCATACGGTTGACGCTGAAATGCTGCCCGACCTCGCGCAGGAACGGGATGTATTCCAGCTTGTCGAGCCACTCGGCGTTGTCGAGCATCACCGCGTCGCTCGGTCCGTCGCCGAAGGTGAGGAAGCGATCGAATATCCGCCGGATGCCGGCGATGTTCGTCGCGATCACCGCGTCGCTGTTCAGCTTGCGCGCCTCATCCTTGAAGCTGGGGTCGCCGATCTTGCCAGTGCCGCCCCCCATCAGCACGACCGGCTTGTGGCCGGCCTGTTGCAGGCGGCGCAACAGCATGATCTGCACCAGGCTGCCGACGTGCAGCGACGGGGCAGTCGGATCGAAGCCGATATAGCCGGGCACGACCTGTTTCGCCGCCAACGTATCAAGCGTCGCCGCGTCGGTCATCTGGTGGATGTAGCCGCGGGCGGACAGCGTGCGGAGCAGATCGGACTGGTATTGGGTCATGACGCCGCGTTCGTTACACGCAGGTCAGCGGCGCGGCAATTGCGTGACCGGATCGATCGGCGTGCGCCCGCGACGCAGCTCGAAATGCAGCTCGGGCTGGTCCGCGAAGCCGGTTGCGCCGCTGAGCGCGACGACCTGTCCACGCGTCACCGCCTGTCCGCGCCGTACCAGCAGCTTGCCGGCATGTCCGTAGATCGATGTCCAGTTGCCGCCATGCCGGACGATCACCAGCCCGCCGAGCGCGGCGATGCCGTCCCCGGCATAGGCGACGGTGCCGGCGGCGGTGGCCTTCACCTCCGTACCCGAAGCGACCGCGATCTCGATCCCGTCGAAGCGCTCCCCGCTGGCCCCCGCACCGAAGCGGCGGACGATCCGACCGTAGAGCGGCCAGGCGAAGCGTCCGGGTGCTGCGCTGGGGCCGGCGATCGGTACGGTCGGCGAGGGGACGCGCGAGGCGCCGGCGACGGGGCGAACCGGTGCCCGTCCGCTTGCCACCGCCGGCTCGCCGCCGGTCAGGATCGTATCGACGTCCAGGGTGAAGGCGGCGGCACGATCCGCAGCGGAGGCGGGCACTGCGGGGATCAGGACGCGCTGGCCGGTCATCAGCAGGAAGGGATCGCGCAGGTCGTTGGCGGCGATCACCTGGCTCCACGGTACACCATAGGCACGCGCGATCGCGATCCCGGTCTGGCCGGGTTCGACGCGGTGATAGCGGCCGCCGGGTATCTCCAGCCGCCGGCCCGCACGCAGGATGTAGGGCGGCGACAGCGCGTTACGGCGCGCGATCGCCGCGACGGCCGCCCCGGTGCGCGTGGCGATCGCGCCCAGCGTGTCGCCCGGCCTGACGACGATGTCCTGCGCGCGCACCAGCCGCGCGCCGGCGGAAACCGGGCGCGCCTCCCATGCGGGACGAGCGGCGGGCAGTTGTTGCACCCGCGCCGCGCGGGTTTTCGATGGTTCCGCAGCCGGGGGCGGTGGGTCAGAAGCGGGTTCCGGGTGGACGGACGTCGGTGAAGGATAGGGTGCGCTTGGGAACGGTGGCGCGCCGGCGGGAATACATGCCGCGAGCAGCAGCGCCGCCGAAATTCCCGTGGCCGCCTTCATGCCCCCTACGCTATATCCCGGCGTAGGCGTCGGCCAGCGCCGGCAGCGAACCGTGCAGCGTCAGGTCTAGCTGGAGCGGGGTGACGGTGATCCAGCCCTGGGTGACGGCGGAGATGTCGGTGGCATCGTCGGCGCGCGGGATCGCGCCACCCATCGACAACCAGTGATAGTCGAAGCCGCGCGGGTCGGTGCGCCGGTCGAAACGGACGCGGCCGTAATCGCGCAATCCCTGCGGCACGACGCGTACCCCCTTGACCGCACCGGCCTCCGGCTCGGGAAAGTTGATGTTCATCACCGACCGCGGTGCCCATTCGTGATCGAGCAGCGGCCGCAAGACGCGCGCACCCCATTCCTCCGCCGCGGCGAACGACACGTCCGCCCCGGGTTCGCGGCGTCCGTAACGCTGGCTGAGCGCCACCGAACGGATGCCGGCCAAAGCCCCCTCCATCGCGGCGGAGACCGTACCGGAATACATCACGTCCTCGGCGATGTTGCCGCCGCGGTTTACGCCCGACAGCACAAGGTCGGGCGGCGTGTCGCGCAGCAGCTCGGACAGTGCATACATCACCGCGTCGGTGGGTGTGCCCGACACCGCGAAACGGCGCGGTTCGTATTCGCGTACGCGCAACGGCCGCGTCAGGGTCAGCGATCGTCCGGTTCCCGATTGTTCGGATGCCGGCGCGCAGACCCAGACGTCGTCGGAAAGTTGCGCGGCGATCCGCTCCAGCACGGCCAGTCCCGGCGCGTGATAGCCGTCGTCGTTGGAAAGCAGGATGCGCATCAGCGTGGCTCCAGCACATCAAGGCCGCCGAGATAGGGCCGCAAAACCTCCGGCACGGTCACCGATCCGTCCTCGCGCTGGTAGTTCTCCAGCACCGCCACCAGCGTCCGCCCGACCGCAAGCCCCGAACCGTTCAGCGTGTGGACGAAGCGCGTCGCCTTTTCCCCCTCCGGCCGGAAACGTGCGTTCATGCGGCGTGCCTGAAAATCGGTGCAGGTCGAGCAGCTGGAAATCTCGCGATACCGCTGCTGCCCCGGCAACCACACTTCCAGATCGTAGGTGCGCGCGGCGGTGAAGCCCATGTCGCCCGTGCATAATTTCATGCGGCGGTAGGCAAGACCCAGTGCGTCGAGCGCACCTTCGGCGCAGGCGGTCATCCGCTCATGTTCGTCTTCGCTCGCCTCGGGCGCGACGATCGACACCATCTCGACCTTGTCGAACTGATGCTGGCGGATGTAGCCGCGCGTGTCGCGCCCGGCGGCCCCCGCCTCGGAACGGAAGCACGGGGTGAGCGCCGCGAAGCGCAACGGCAGCACGTCAGGCGCAAGGATCTTCTCGCGGACGATGTTGGTCAGCGAGACCTCCGCGGTCGGGATCAGCCAACGGCCGTCGGTGGTGCGAAAGAGGTCCTCGGCAAACTTCGGGAGCTGCCCGGTGCCGAACATCGCCTCGTCATGCACCATCAACGGCGGGGCGACTTCCTCATAGCCATGTTCGCGGGTCAGCCGATCGAGCATGAATTGCCCGAGCGCACGTTGCAGCCGCGCGGCATCGGCGCGGACCAAAGTGAAGCGCGTACCCGCGATCGCCGTGCCCGTTTCGAAATCCAGCCCGAGCGCCGGGCCGATCGCATCGTGCTCGCGCGGCACGAACGCGAACGACGGAATCCCGCCACGCTCGTGCACCAGCATATTGTCCGCCTCGTCCGCACCGTTCGGCACGTCGGCGGCGGGAAGGTTGGGCAATGCGGCAAGGGCGGCGTCGAGCGCGGTGCCAGCCGCCGCTTCCTCGGCTTCGAGTTGCGGCAATCGCTCTTTCAGCGTCGCCACCTCTGCCATCAAGGCGGCGGCGATGGCTTCGTCCTTTTTCGCCTTCGCCGCGCCGATCGCCTTTGACGCTTCGTTGCGACGTGCCTGCGCAGCCTGCGCCTCGGTGGCGGCTTCCCGGCGGCGGCGGTCGAGCGCGACCAGCATCTCCGCATCGGCGGGCAGGCCACGCCGGGCCATGGCGGCATCGAAGGCGTCAGGATCGTCGCGGATCAGGCGGATGTCGTGCATGGCCGCGCTATGACCGCCACGCAAGCGCGAGGCAACCCGCACGGCGTGGCCGGCGTTCTTCCGCTTGACCCACAACGCAAGAGGAGAAGTTTGCATGCAGGTTCCCCACAATTCGGTCGTGTTGGTCGCCGACGGGCGCAAGCTGCTGTTCCTGCGCAACGAAGGGGACGCGACCTATCCGAACCTGGTCGTCGAACACGCCGAGGAACGTCCCAACCCCGCCAATCGCGACCAGAAGACCGATGCGGCTGGCGGTGCGTCGTCCACGCAAAGCGGGGCAGGTGCGCCGCATGTGGCGCAGGGCGGATCGAACCACGCACAGGGTGGCGGGGCGCAATTCGCTCCGTCGCGCGGCAGCATGGCGGAAACCGACTTCCACCAGCTGGAAGAGGATCGCTTCGCCGCCGACGCCGCCGAACTGCTGAAGCGCCGCGCGCTGTCGAACGACTTCGATTCGCTGATCGTCGTCGCGCCGCCGCGCACCCTGGGCGAACTGCGCAAGCATTATCATAAGGAAGTCAGTTCGCGGCTTGCCGGGGAGCTGGACAAGGATTTGACCGGCCATCCCATCGCCGAGATCGAGAAGGCGTTGCAGGCGGCATGATCGTGCCCGTGCCGACGTGCCGCGCCCGGCGCCGGCACGGGTGTACAGCCGCAGGACGATGGTGGGTGACAAGCGTGTCGTGCTCGCTTGTCGGGGACGGGTCGGGGGATTATAGGCCCGCCCAAAGGGGCGTGCAGCGATGCTGACGACATCCTGAACGTGGGCGGGAGTAGGTCGATGGCGACGGTGATGACGCAGGTCGAAAATGGGCTCGACGAGCCGGTGGCGCCACCGGGTCCGGCACCGGACGGTTATCGTCCAAGCAGCGACGAACCGTTCATGAATCCGCGCCAGCAGGCATATTTCCGCCGAAAGTTGCTGGACTGGAAAGACGCCATCCGCCGCGAGGCGCAAGGAACGCTGTCGCAACTGCAAGTCGATTCGCTGCGTGAGGCCGATCTCAACGATCGCGCCTCCAGCGAGGCGGACTGGTCGCTGGAGTTGCGCACGCGCGACCGGCAGCGCAAACTGATTTCCAAGATCGACGCCGCATTGCGTCGCATCGACGAAGGCGAATATGGTTATTGCGAGGTATCGGGTGAGCCGATCAGCCTGGGGCGGCTGGAAGCGCGACCGATCGCGACCATGACGGTCGAAGCGCAGGAGCGGCACGAGCGTGCGGAGAAGGTTTCGCGCGACGACTGACGACCGGATCTTAACCGTTCGTCAACCTTTAAGACGGTATCCGTCCGGCCGGTATCCGGACGAGTGCAATGGGGCAGTTGAGACACAGCTTGGTCGAACATAACCCCTCTGAACGCCCCGACGATCGCGGCCGTGGCGAACTTCACCTGTCGGCCAGGATGCGCCTGGGTGACGACGACACCGGCTTTCTCGTGCGGATACGCAACGTTTCCGCTGGTGGGTTGATGGCCGAATTGCCCCATCCCCTTCCACCTGACAGCGTCGTGCAGATCAAGATCGACGGGGTCGGCTGGGTCGTCGGGCGTGTGGTGTGGCAGACGGAGGGGCGCGCCGGCATCGCCTTCGATCGGTCGATCGACGTGGAGATGGTTCAGGACGCGGACGGGACGACACGATAACGCCTTCCGCTGAAGACCGACCCGGTTCGAAGGGCGGGGTTGGTCAGAAGGCGAGCCGGCATATCCGGGCGCGTCCTCGTTTCCCATAAAGCTGCACTGTACCGGCGGCTTGCCGACGACGACGGGTAGTGCCCTCAGCGCCCGCCGGTTTCCAAGAGCCGCTGCGGTGCGACAAGCTCCCAGCTTCTCGCGATACGATCCTCGGTGTGAACCCAGTCCACATCGCCGGTCATGTCGATGTCGCTCCACGCTGCGCCGTCGCCGGCGCGCTCCCCGCGATCGCCCGGTAACGGCTGTTCGTCGCGGACGCGCATGCTGGAAGCGTCCAGGCGATATTCCGCAAAGGTGCTGCCATCGACGACGAACGACGTCGTGCCGTCCGTGGTGCGCTCCTCCACCTCCGGCAACAGCATCGCGACGTCGCGAATTCGATCGATATTCGTCATCGTCGGACAAACTCCCTCAGCATCGCCGGATACAGGCGATGTTCCTCGATCAGCACGCGTGCTGCGAGCGTTTCGGCCGTGTCGTCCGCGTGGATCGGCACTTCGGCGCGGCCAAGCACCTCGCCAGCGTCCAGCTCTTCGGTCACGACATGCACCGAGCATCCGCCCGTCGCATCACCCGCTGCGATCGCGCGTGCGTGCGTATCGAGGCCTTTGTACCTGGGCAGGAGCGACGGATGAATGTTGATGATCCGGTCGCGCCAGCGTGCGACGAACGCGTCGGACAACAGCCGCATATAGCCGGCCAGCGCGATATATTCCGCGCCGGCCTCGCGCAGCGCGGCATCGAGAGCGGCCTCATACGCAGGCTTGCCGATGCCTTTTGGAGCGAGCGCGAAGGTCGGCAAACCGTGCTCGCGCGCCCAGGCAAGCCCGGCCGCCTCCGGCCGATCGGAGGCGACCAGCACGATGCGGAACGACTCGTCCTGGGTGGTCACCAGCGCCTGCATGTTCGAGCCGCGACCCGAGATCAGGACTGCGACCCTGGCGGGACGGGCAGAGGTCATTGGAGGTGCGTCGCGGTCCAGCCGGCGCGTGCGCTCCACGTCTCGGTGCTGCCCGACACAGTGCAGCCGCGCTCGCCTGCTTCGACCCGCCCGATCGTGAAGACGGTTTCGCCTGCCTCCGACAACATCTGCGCGACCGCCCCGGCTTCCTCCGCCGCGACGACGACCGCCATGCCGATCCCGCAATTGAAGGTGCGAGCCATTTCCTCCGGCTCGATCGCACCTTGCGCCTGGAGGAACGCCATCAACCGCGGCTGTTCCCATGCATCGGCGTCGATATGCGCGTGCGCATCGCGCGGCAGCACGCGCGGGATGTTTTCGAGCAACCCGCCACCGGTGATGTGGGCCAGCCCCTTGATCCGGTGTGCGCGCAACAGCGGCAGCAGGCTGGCGACATAGATGCGAGTCGGTGCCATCAGCACGTCGATCAACAACCGGTCGGCGTCGAACAGCGCCGGGCGATCCAGCTTCCAGCCCTTATCCGTCGCCAGCCGCCGTACGAGCGAAAAACCGTTGGAGTGCACCCCTGACGATGCCAGGCCAAGGATCACGTCACCCGCGCCGATCGTCGCCCCGGTGAGCACGTCGCCACGTTCGACCGCGCCGACACAGAAGCCGGCGAGGTCGTAATCTCCGGGTGCGTACATACCCGGCATTTCGGCCGTTTCGCCGCCGATAAGCGCGCATCCCGCCATACGGCAACCCTCCGCGATCGAGGCGACCACGCCCTCCGCGACTGCATTGTCGAGCTGGCCCGTCGCGTAATAATCGAGGAAGAACAGTGGTTCGGCACCCTGAACGACCAGATCGTTGGCGCACATCGCAACCAGATCGATCCCGACGCCGGCGTGGCGATCCCATTCGATCGCCAGCTTCAGCTTGGTGCCGACGCCGTCATTGGCGGCGACCAGCAGCGGATCGGTGAACCCGGCCGCCTTCAGGTCGAAGAAGCCGCCGAAGCCGCCCAGATCGGCATCGGCGCCGGGGCGGCGGGTGGCGCGGGCCAGCGGCGCGATGGCGCGGACCAGCGCATTGCCGGCCGCGATCGACACGCCGGCGCTCTCGTAAGTATAGCCTTCGTTGCTCATGCGGAATGCGACTAGCCATATCGCGCTTGGATTTCCACGCCTGCTTCGTCAAAAGACCAACGCCATGCGCAGCCGCCTTCCCATCGCCCTCGTCCTGACCGCCACGGTCGCCGTGCTTGCCGCCGGTGGCGTCGTCGCGCAGATCGAGGGGGGTGACCGCGGCGTGGCGGCGGTGGACAGCTCCAACGATTTCGAGGTGTCGGGCATCCGAGTCGATGCGGCGGGGACGAACCCCGACGCCGCCCGGCTGGCGGGATGGCGCGAGGCGCAGCGCAAGGCCTATGCGCAATTGTCGCAGCGGATGGGTGGAGCCAGCGCTTCGGTTTCCGACGGTACGCTCGATTCGATCGTGTCGAGCATCGTGGTCGAGAACGAGCAGATCGGGCCGCATCGCTATCTGGCCCGTCTCGGCGTTCTGTTCGATCGCGCGCGGACCGCCGGATTGCTGGGCGTATCGGCGGCGGTCTCGCGATCCTCGCCATTCGTGGTGGTGCCGGTGCAATGGTCGACCGGGGTCGGCACGGCTTTCGAGCAACGCACCCAGTGGCAGGAGGCGTGGGCGCGCTTCCGTACCGGCGCAAGTGCGATCGATTACGTGCGTCCGGCCGGTACCGGCCCGGACCCCTTGCTGCTGAACGTGGGCCAGACCCAGCGGCCGGACCGGGGATGGTGGCGTGCGCTGGTCGATCAATATGGCGCCAGCGACGTGCTGATGCCGATGGTGCGCCTGTACCGGCAATGGCCGGGCGGGCCGGTGGTCGGCGTGTTCGAGGCCCGTTACGGCCCGGACCACCGGCTGCTTCGCCGCTTCACCCTTCGCGTCGGCGGGGCCAGCGGGATCGCGGCGCTGCTGGATGCCGGTGTGAAGCGACTGGACGAAGTGTACCAGCGGGCGTTGCGGGAGGGATATCTCGGGCTGGATCCCGGGCTGAACCCGATCATGCCCGTCGTGGAAACGCCGCCCGAGGAAGCCTCCGACCTGCTCGCCGACGAACCGGCGCTCTCGACCGCCACGATGGCGCTGACGATCCAGTTCGACACGCCCGACGCCGGTGCGGTGACCGGCGCCGAGTCGGTGGTGCGGGGCGTGCCCGGCGTTACCGGCGCGGTAACGACCAGTCTGGCGTTGGGTGGCGTGTCGTCGATGAACGTCACGTATGCTGGAACGCCGGAGGCGTTGCGGACGGCGTTGGAGGCGCGTGGCTGGCAGGTGATCGGAACGGGCGCGACGTTGCGCATCCGCCGGGGCGGCCCGCCCGTCGCGACCCCGCCGATCGCGCCGCGCCCCGGAACCGCGGGATGAACCAGATTGCGCTGCCGCTGGCCTGGCCGTCGGATCAGCAGGGCGAGTTCCTCGTCGTCGACTCGAACGCCCGTGCGGTTCGGATGCTCGAACATTGGGCGACATGGCCCGTGCGCACCGCGGTGCTGGCCGGTCCTCCGCAATCGGGTCGCTCGCTGCTCGGGCGGATCTTCGCCGCGCGATCGGGCGGATCGGTGATCGACGATGCCGACCGGATCGAGGAAGAGGTCGTCTTCCACAGCTGGAATCGCGCGCAAGAGGAACGACGTCCCTTGCTGCTGATCGCCGCTGCGGTGCCGCCCGCGTGGAGCGTCATGTTGCCCGATCTTCGCTCCCGTCTGTCCGCCAGCCCGACGGCAGAGATCGGCGCGCCCGAGGACGTTTTGATGGGGGCGTTGTTCGAACGCGGTTTCGCGCATCGCCATCTCGAAGCACGGGCCGACCTCATCACGTGGTTGACGGCGCGGACGGAGCGGAGTCATGCCGCCGTCACAGACACCATCGATAGACTGGATCGCGCGGCGTTGGCCGGGCGCCGTCGCCTGACGATCCCGCTGGCGCGCGAGACGCTGGAAAGCGCAAGAACAGCGAACAAGCGGAGCGACTGCCCATCATGACCCGACCTGCCAGTATCGCGCGCAAGGACGCCGAGATGCAGCTGGACGATCCGTTCGTCGAGCGTGACGGCGAGCGATACTTCAATCGTGAATTGTCGTGGCTGGCCTTCAATCGGCGTGTGCTTGAAGAGGCGTGCAACCCGGCGCATCCGCTATTGGAGCGGTTGCGTTTCCTTGCGATTTCCGGAGCAAATCTCGACGAGTTTTTCATGGTCCGGGTCGCCGGGCTGAAAGGGCAGCAGCTGCAGGATGTCGAGGCGCGCTCGGCCGACGGGCTGACGCCGGGACAGCAATTGGCGGCGATCATCGATCAGGCCGATGCCCTGATGGCGAGCCAGCAGGCGGTGTGGCAGGACATTCGCCGCGACCTGAACGACGCCGGCATCTCGGTGCTGGGCAGCCGCTCGCTGGACGCGCTGGATGCCGACCAGCGCGCCTGGCTCGACACGTATTTCCAGGAGCAATTGTTCCCGGTCATCACCCCGCAGGCACTGGACCCGGCTCATCCGTTCCCCTTCATGCCCAACCGCGGCATGGCGGTGATGTTCGATCTGGTGCGCCGTTCGGACCAGGAGCCGATCCGCGAATTGGTGATGCTGCCCGCCGCGATGCCGCGCTTCGTACGCCTGCCGGGCAGCGAACGTGCGTGCTATGTTGCGATAGAATCGGTCCTCAAGCGCTTCGCGCCGATGCTTTTCCCCGGATATGAGGTGCTGGGCGCCGCCGAGTTCCGGGTGCTGCGCGACAGCGATATCGAGATAGAGGAAGAGGCGGAGGATCTCGTCCGCTATTTCACCAACGCGATCAAGCGACGTCGACGCGGGCGCGTGATAAGGCTGGAGCTGGAAACCAACATGCCCGCGACGCTGGCCGCCGCGCTGCGCGAGGAACTGGGCAGCGCCGACGCGATCGTGACCGAGACCGGATCGTTCCTGGGCGTGGGTGACCTGTCGCTGCTGGCGGACGAGGACCGCCCCGATTTAAAGTTCGTGCCGTTCACTCCGCGTTTTCCCGAGCGGATCCGTGAGTTTGGCGGCGATTGCTTTGCCGCGATCCGAAGCAAGGACATCGTCGTCCACCATCCCTACGAGTCATTCGACGTGGTGTTGGCCTTCCTGAAGCAAGCGGCGAACGACCCCGACGTCGTGGCGATCAAGCAGACGTTGTATCGGGCCGGCAAGCAATCGGCGGTCATCAGCGCGCTGATCGCGGCGGCAGAGGCCGGCAAGTCGGTGACGGCAGTCGTCGAGTTGAAGGCGCGCTTCGACGAGGAGCAGAATCTGCATTGGGCCAGCGCACTGGAACGCGCCGGCGTGCAGGTGGTCTACGGCTTCATCGACTGGAAGACCCACGCCAAGGTGGCGATGGTGGTGCGCAGGGAAAACGGTAAATTCCGCACCTACTGCCATTTCGGAACGGGTAATTATCACCCGGTGACGGCAAAAATCTACACTGATCTCAGTTTCTTCACTGCCGATCCTCGCATTGGACGTGATGCGGCGCGAATGTTCAATTACATAACCGGCTATGTCGAGCCGGCCGGTCTCGAGAAGGTGGTGCTCAGCCCGCGGGCATTGCGTGAGCAGTTGGTTACCTGCATCGATGCCGAGATCGCGCACGCACGCGCCGGGCGAGGCGGGTCGATCTGGGCGAAGATGAACTCGCTCGTCGATCCGGCGATTATCGAGAAGCTGTACGAGGCGAGTTGCGCGGGTGTGGACATCGACCTGATCGTGCGGGGTATCTGTTGCCTGCGGCCGAAGGTGCCGGGCATGTCAGACAACATCCGGGTCAAATCGGTGGTCGGGCGCTTCCTGGAGCATAGCCGCATCACCGCTTTTGGAAACGGCGCGGCGCTGCCGAACGATGGGGCGGTGGTCTATATCTCGTCGGCGGACTGGATGCCGCGCAATTTCGACCGCCGGGTTGAATATCTGCTGCCACTGCAAAACGAGACCGTTCACGATCAGGTGCTCGACCAGGTGATGGTCGCCAATTTGATCGACAACGAACAAAGCTGGGAATTGGAGGCGGACGGCAGCTATGTCCGCGATACGCCCGGTGAGAAGCCGTTCAACCTGCACCGCTATTTCATGGTCAATCCGTCGCTGTCGGGTCGCGGCGCCGCACTGGACGGGGACGAGGTTCCCGTATTGTCGCTGAGGCGCAAGCGTTGAAGTGGCCCCGGCGCGGTGCCGATGCCGTGATCGACGAACCACGCGCTGCGATCATCGACATCGGCTCCAATTCGATCCGCCTGGTCGTTTACCAGGGACCGCCTCGACTGCCGGCGATCCTGTTCAACGAAAAGGTGCTGGCCGGATTGGGACGGAGCCTTGCGCAGTCGGGATCGATCGACCCGCAGGCGATGGCGTTGGCCGCAACCGCGCTGGGCAGGTTCGCCGCACTGGCGCGCGAAATGGACGTCACGAGGCTGCGCACGGTCGCCACCGCCGCCGTCCGCGACGCCAGCAACGGCGTGGCGCTGATCGCGGTAGCCGAGGCTGCGGGGCTCACGGTCGAAATCCTGCCCGGAGAAAAGGAGGCCGAGGCCGCCGGCTACGGCGTGCTTTCGGGCATCCCGGAAGCGGACGGCATCGTCGGCGATCTGGGTGGGGGCAGTCTCGAACTGATCCGCGTACGCCGGGGCAAGTTGCTGCAACGCGCGTCCTTTCCACTGGGCGTGTTGCGGATCGCGGCGCTCCGCGAAAAGGGTCGGCTGGACGGTCACGTCCGTACCTTGCTGGCCGACAGCGAGTGGCTGGGGGCCGGCAAGAATGTCCCGTTCTACCTCGTGGGCGGATCGTGGCGCGCGTTGGCCCGGCTCGACATGGAGGCGACGCGCTATCCGCTGCCGGTCATCCATCAATATGAAATGTCGCCCGAAACGGTCGTGCGCCTGCGCCGCACGCTGGCGCAGGTCGGGCGGGCGCGACTGAAGGGGGTGGCGGGGTTGTCATCGGGTCGCATCCCGACCCTGGCCGACGCGACGGCCCTGCTTTCGTCGCTCCTGAAGCATTTGCGGAATACCGGCACGATCGTGTCGGCCTACGGCCTGCGCGAGGGGTTGCTGTACGAGCAACTGACCGTGGAGCAACGTGCCGCCGACCCGTTGATCGTGGCGACGCGTGACGAGGGGCGGCGCAGCGGGCGCTTTCCCGAACATGGTGACTTGCTGGACGATTGGATTGCGCCGTTGTTCGCGGATGATCGCGTGGCCGACGCACGGTTGCGGATCGCGGCGTGCCAGCTCGCCGACGTCGGCTGGCGGGCCAATCCGGACTTTCGAGCGGAGCGCGGCGTGGAGATCGCGCTGCACGGCAATTGGGTCGCGATCGATGCACGCGGACGGGCGATGCTCGCGCAGGCACTGTGGACCGCGCTGGGCGGGACGACCACCAGCCCCGCACCGTTGCCGGCGTTGGCAAACGAAGCGTCCCTGCGTCGCGCGGTGCAGTGGGGATTGGCGATGCGGCTGGGCCAGCGGCTGAGTGGCGGGCTCGCCGCCCCGCTGACCCGGTCGTCGGTTGCGGTCGATGGCGCGACGCTGCGGCTCGTGCTGCAACCGGGCGACGCGCCGCTGTACGGAGAGGCAGTCCAGAAACGTCATCGGGCGCTGGCTACAGCCATGAATGTTCAGGCGGCGTTGGCGTAGGCCAAATCTACCTTGCAACTGGATTCGCTAGGACGGACTCTGCCTGTCCGGCGGGCAAATGGTACCGGATCGGGTTCGGTCGGCCGACACAGGGCGGTGCCAGACCGGACGATGTCGCCGCGTTGTGCGCTTGAACCGGGCATGGACGATGGCGCGTCCTGGCGCGAGTGCCGCTCGACTTCCGGGGTTGGCTAAGCGAGCGTCAGGCCGAAGGCCTCATGCGATGCTGTAGCGAGCGCAGCTTGCTGCATCTTCGTCTGTAACGTTGGCGCCTGAATATCGCGCACTGCCCCCTGCGATGCGTCACGTCGCCGACATGTTGTGGATCGCGATGATGCGCGGTGTGCGGCCTGTTGCAAGCGATCGGCCGCGCACCCGCCACGTCGACCTCGACGAGACGGGTGCGGAACCCGGGACCGTTACGCCTTCTTGGCGGTCAGGTGCGCGCTGAGGAACTTGTTCATCTCGAACATGCTCGCCGACTTCTTGCCGAAGATCTTCTCCAGCTTGTCATCGGCGTTGATCTGACGACGGTCCTTGGCGTCCTGCAGATCGTGCTTCTTGATGTATTCCCACACCTTGCTGACGACCTCGCTCCGCGGCAGATCGTCCTTGCCGACGATCTCGGCAAGGTCGGCCGATGGGGTCACCGGGGCGGTGATGCCGCCGCGTGCGCCGCTGGCCGGCTTACCGGTGTCCTTGACCTTCTTCTCGGCCGCCTTGGTTTCGTCCTTGCCGCGCTTTTCCGCCGACTTTGCCATCTTGTGCTCCTGTCCTGAACGTTGATCGAATGGCGCAACACGCGGATGAAGCGCAAGTTCATCCTGAGTGGCCGTCAAAAGGGTTTTGCCCGTGTGCGACCGGTTGCACAAGGCGGAACGTGGTTGATCGACCGCTGGCGTGCCTCTGCGCATCGCCGAAGGCGAGTGACCGCGCCACATGCGCCCGCACGGCAGGGCCGAAGAGCCGATCATGGAGCAAGTTCAGCCCAGATCGGCAAATGATCGGATGCGACGCGCGAAGCGGGTGAATGATGCACCCCGCAAGCGACGATGCTCAGTTCGGGCGAAACCATGATCCGGTCGAGCCGCGCGATCGGGCGGCGCGCATGGAAGCTGGGGCCAGTCTCCGCAAACCGGAAAGCGGTGCCAAAATCGCGCAGACATCCGGCAGCGCGTGTCCATTCATTCAGGTCGCCCATCATGACGGTAGGCACCGCGTGGCTGCTGGCGGCGAGGTGGGAGAGGATCGCGGCGGCCTGACGCCGACGCCATAACCCGGACAAGTCGAGGTGCATGCCCACCACGCGCAACGTGATGCCGGCGATCGCGACGTCAGCCATCACCGCTCCGCGCGGCTCCAGCGATGGCAAGTGCAACTGCTCGCAATCGAGGATGCGCGCCGATTTACGCACGAGGATCGCGTTGCCGTGCCAGCCCATGCTGGACGCGCGCATGCCCAGCCCGACCGACTGCCAGTCGCCATGCTCCTCCAGCAGGTGCGGGGTAAGGACGGCGGTACGTTGCCCAAACCGGCGATCCGCTTCCTGTAACGCGATGACGTCTGCGTCCACCTCGCGCAGCACTTGGAGAACGCGCTCGGGATTGCGGCGCCGATCGGTGCCAAGCGCCTTGCGCATGTTGTAGCTGGCGACTTTTATCGTCATTGCCCACGCGTAACGGCCGATGGTGGCGGGGGTTGCACGAGGGCATACGTCAGACCGCCCGACATGTGGAACGTAGACGCCGGCAAACTTGATCTATATCAAGGGCTAGGGGCGTGATCGCCGATCGCGCGGCGATTGCTGAAGGAGACGGCATGATCCGGGTGACGGTTCGAGCGATCACCGTCTGGATGGTCAACGCGGTTGCGGCGCGCCTTCCCGACGATCCCGTCAGCTCACGGCTGCGTACGTGGTTCTACTATCCGCTACAGTTCCGGTGCGGCGCGAAGCCAACCATCAAGGGTGGCTGCCGGATCAACGGCTTCGGATTGCGCGCCGGTCGCAGGGTGTTCATCAACCGACATTGCTACTTCGATCTTTCCGCCGTGATCTCGCTGGGAAGCGACGTGGTGATCGGGCACCATTGCACCTTCGTGACGGCAGATCATACGATCGGCGCTTCGCAACGTCGTGCGGGACACGTCACGCCGGCCGCGGTGGTGGTCGAGGACGGTGCGTGGATCGGCGCCCGATGCCTGATTCTGCCCGGCGTACGGATCGGGCAAGGAGCGATCGTCGGCGCGGGATCGACGGTGACGCGGTATGTGCCGCCCGACTGCGTCGTCGCCGGATCGCCCGCGCGACTGCTGCGCCGGCTGGACGATCCGCCGGTAACGGGATGATACGGCAACTCCCGGCCGCGGCCTGTCGATAGGCCGCTGTTTCACACCAGCATCTAACGGAATCTTATTTCTTTTCGCCCACCTGCTTCCGGCTTGGCATCAGGGAGGGTGGCGTGAAGGGGTTGGTGTTCACAACATTCTTCGATTTCTGCGAGCGCGACTTCGGCGCCGATATGCTCGACGATGTTATCGATGCGGCCGATCTGCCGCATGGTGGTGCGTATACGAGCGTCGGTACCTACCCTTTTCAGGAGATGGTGGCGCTCATCACCGCTCTCGCTCAACGTTCGGGCGTGAGCCTGCCGCCGCTGCTTGAACGCTTCGGCACCTTCTGTTTCGACACATGGGTGACACGCTTCCCCCATTTGTTCAGTGGCCGCCCGCTGTTCGATGTACTCGCGGGGATCGACGCCTTTCACGAGGCGGAAGTGCGCAAGATGTATCCGGATGCCGAGCTCCCGTCGTTTCGGGTGGTCGCGCGTGGCGCGGATTGGCTGACCCTCGATTACAGGAGCTGCAAGCCGCTTGCCGATCTTGCCGTGGGCGTAATCCGTGGCGCTGGAATTCATCTCAACGAGCCGGTCGCTGTCAGCTATACGCCGGCGGGCGAGGCGATCCGCTTTCGCGTCGAACGCTGTCACCAGGCCGTGGCGGCATGACGGGCGACGAAGGAGCGGGTGACGTTATAGCCCGGCTCGAACGGCGGGTCGCGCGAGAGCGCGCGGCGCGAGAGGCGGCCGAGCAACTTGCGGAAGCCAAAACGCGCGAGATCTACGGCATCAACATCCGCCTCGCCGAAGCCAACGAGCAACTCGTTGCGCGCAACAGCGAGTTGTTGCTTTCGCAGCACGAACTGACCAGGCAGCAGTCCAGGCTCGAGATCGCGATGCAGGAACTGGCGCAGGTCGTGAATGCCATCGGTAGCATCGCCAGCCAGTCCCGCCTGCTGGCGCTGAATGCGTCGATCGAGGCGGCGCGGGCGGGCGACGCCGGGCGTGGTTTCGGCGTGGTCGCCGATGAGGTCAAAAAACTGGCGAGCGCGACTCAAGCGGCGACGGAGCGGGCGAACGAATTGCTGGCGCCCGGTATCGGCTGCTCCATCACGGGACCGACGAGAATGGAGCATGAGTGGCGGACATGCGCACTCACCTGAGTCTTGCGATTTTCTACGTGGTGCCGGTTGCAGGAATCGAACCCGCGACCTTCGGTTTACAAAACCGCTGCTCTACCAGCTGAGCTAAACCGGCCGACCATCGTCCGCCCTCCATGCGTCAGGCGACGCCGAAGGTCCAGCCCTCCGTGACAGCAACAGCGCGGGTCAGGGCGGCTGGGTGCCACAGGTTGCTGCGGCTCACTGCGCGTCGGAGCCATGCCGCGGTCATCAGCGCGTCGGTGGCATGATCGGTGTAGCGGGTGAGCGGCGCATGCGGGCCGCTGCCGAGCGCCGCCAGCGCGGTGTCGAGCGCGGCGGCGTCACGCAGCTTGCTGCGCCCGCGCGGTAGGCCGGCCGCTCGGGCGGCGATCGCGGTGTAGATCTCGATGATCAGCGCGCCACTTTTCGGTACCGGATCGAATGGCCAAACCGGGATGTGATCGTCGAGATGGTGGAGCAGGCGCATGCCGGCGAAGCTCGCCTTGGCGACCTGGGCCGCGCCGATCGCGTCGTAAACGGTCGAGGGCTTGGTGGTGGCATCGGCCTGTTCGCAGACCCGCCAGTGGAGGAAGTCGCGTTTCGCCCCGTCGGCCGCACCGAGGTAGAAGTGGCGACCGCGGCGCGCGGTGAGGAAGGAGGCCGCGCCGAGATCGACGTCGTCGCAGTGACGATCGACATACGCCCATAGCGCGTGGGCGTCGGCGGTGGTCGTCTCCCCCGGCAAATGTGCGCCGCGCGCCACGAACGGCGCGGAGAAGCTGAAGTCGAATCCGGCCAGCAGCGGCTCGTGGCGGCGGTCGCGCAACCAGTCGAGGACGCCGGTGCGCGACCACAGCGTTCCGGCGGGCGGCGCGACCAGCGCGGGAGCTGTGTCGCCGGCGTGGCACATGGCGACCGCGATCCCCGGGTGCCGCGCTCCTTTCGCGCCCGACCAGTCGATCGCGACGAAGCGGGTGAAGCGATCAGGGACGGGGGCCATAGGCCGCCTGTGTCACCCGGGTCGAGCGATCCCACCATGCGCGGGTGATGACGATCCGGATCCGTGCGGGATCGCTGCTGCCGTGGCGCGCGAGCAGGCCTGGCCAGTTCGCATGATGCGGCGTCTGCCAGAAGGTCTCGGGATCGCTGTCGATCAGCACCGCCTTTTCAGCGTGCGAGGCGGCGATATGGAAGCTGCCGGCTTCGTGCCCGGTCGAGCAGATCAGCTTGCCGCGCGTCTTGATGGCGGGCTGATTGTAGGACGTCGCTGCCTCCGTCGCTGGAAGGGTGAGCGCGAAGGTGGCGACGTGTTCCCAGCTGTCGAAGGTCATGGTGCGGCAATCAGATCCGCAGTGAAGCGGGCGACGTCGAACCGTGCGCTGCCGGGGTCCTCGCCGCGACGGACGACGACCAGTCGCTGCGAGGGGACGACCATGACGTACTGGCCACGGTTCCCCTGCGCGGAATAGCTGCCGTCCGGCAGCCCCTGCGCGGCACCGAACAGCCAGATCGACGCGCCATAACCCTCGCTGCGATCGGGCTGCGGGCCGGCGGGGGTCGTCATGTAGCGCATCCAGCCGGCGGGAAGCAGGCGGCGCCCCTGCCACAAGCCGTCCTGCAGCCAGAACTGGCCGAGGCGGGCGAGATCGCGGGCCGTGGTCCACATATCGCTGGAGGCGATGAGATTGTCTTGCCAGTCGCTCTGCGCGACCGTGTGGCGCATGCCGAGCGCGGTGAACAGCCGTGCGGGCAGTGCGCGGTAGCGGGCGTCGCCCAGTGTCGCGCGTAGCGACCGCGCGGCCAGCATGATGTCGTTGTTGGCGTAGCGGAACCGTTCACCCGGGCGCGACGAAAGCGGCCACGACGTCGCCTGTTCGGTGACGGTGGTGCCGCCGAAATAGATCGCGTCGGTGCGGTTGCCGGCGGTGTCGCTATGCAACCCCGACGCCATGCGCAGCAACTTGTCGAGCGTTATGGCGGCGCGCGGATCGGCGCGGTGGCGGATGCGCCATTCCGGTATGTCGGCGGGGCAACGAACGTCGACCCCGCTGAGGCCGACCAGCGTACCGGTGATGCTTTTTGCGACCGACCACGTGCGGTTGGCGACGAACGGGCCGAAACCGTCGCGGTAACGCTCTGCAACGACGCGCCCGTCGCGCAGGACGACGATGCCCAGCGTTTCGCTGCCGCGACCATAGCCGCCATCGAAGGCACGGTCGACGACACGGGCCATCGCGTCGGAGGGGCGGGGTGCGATGCCGGCGTCTCCCAGCGGCCATGCTCGGGGATCGGGACCGGCGACCGGCGGCGGCGCGACGGAGCGGTGCGCGGCGGCAGGTGCGCCGATCGGGGCGAGGGTGCAGCCCTTGCCCGCAGTCCACACGGCCAGTCGCGGCGTAAGCTGGCGGTCGAAAGCGACGCTGACGGTGCCGGCACGACGATCGACCTGCGCGGAGAGGGTGGGGACGATCTGGTCGTATTCGGGGTAGATACCTTTCAACTCCAGCGCCTCGACCTGTCGTTCGGTTCGACCGGCGTTGAAGATGCCGCCGCACAGGAATGCGGCCTTGTACCCGGCCGCGATCGCACGGACGTAATTGGCGCGATCGTCGGCGCGTACTGATTGCGGCGATTGCGCAAGCGCGGGGGCGGTAAGGCAGAGCAGGGCGGACAAAGCGAGGGTGCGGCGCATGGCGGCGACCATCCCACCCCGGGTCGCGCGCAGCAACGAGATATTCGTCGGATCGTTGCCGCTGCGCAGGATCGTACGATCGACAATGCGCGGAAATTTGGCGGCTGCGGCGATCACGATTGGCTCGGCACAGCATATGACAGAGAGATCGACCTAAGGCTCGGTGACGGCGCAGCGGTATCCCTGCTTCTCATAAGGATGAAACTTTGCCGCGGTTCGGCCGCGTGGACGAGTCCGGGAACGCAACGAAGCGGGACCTGGACCGTCCCTGGCTGCGGCGGTTGGGCGATTGTACGACGGTATGGTCCAGCGGGATGATGCCGAACTGAAGTCTCGCTCCGATGACGACGGGTGCGAAGTTCGGCTCCGACCATGGCGACGTCGCGCATCGCCGGCATATGGGCCAACATCATGGCGCGTCAGGCGCCCACAATGACCCACAGGAGGGCTCGTTCCATTTTTTTGCCGAAAATGTACAAAAAGGGCTTTACGCCGCCAGATCGCTCCCCTAGATGGGTGTCACCGCAGCGGCGGGCTGGGAGATCCGGTGCCGCGGTGGTTGTAGCAGGGACAGGGTGCTGGCCACGACCTACCGGAAGGTAGGAAGGGGGAAGTGCC
>NZ_LMLS01000003.1 GCF_001421995.1 Sphingomonas sp. Leaf231 | reverse complement strand
GGCACTTCCCCCTTCCTACCTTCCGGTAGGTCGTGGCCAGCACCCTGTCCCTGCTACAACCACCGCGGCACCGGATCTCCCAGCCCGCCGCTGCGGTGAACAGGCCTCTAAGCGGGTCTCCGGATTCGGTCAAGCGATTCGGTGACACTTTTTTTGCGGGAATGCGTCGATTGCGTTGATCGAGGTCACAAGCGGGAACGGCGTCCGCCCGCAAGCCATTGGTCACGCTCCCCCAATCAGGAGCCGCCGTATGACCGACCACCCCACCCCGCCCTACCCCGAACAGCAACAATCGATGCCCGGATCGACGGAGGCGATGAACCCGCGACCCGACCATGGCGAGGAAAGCTACGTCGGGCATGGTCGTCTGAGCGACCGCAAGACGCTGGTCACCGGCGGGGATAGCGGCATCGGCCGTGCCGTGGCGCTCGCCTTCGCGCGGGAGGGCGCCGACGTCGCCATCGCCTACCTGAGCGAACATGAGGATGCGGAGGAGACGAAGCGGCTGGTCGAGGCGGCGGGGCGGCAGGCATTGCTCATCCCCGGCGACATCAGCGATCCGGCCCATGCCCGCTCGGTGGTCGCGCAGACGGTGGATGCGTTCGGGCGGATCGACGTACTGGTCAACAATGCCGCGCATCAGGCGACCTTCCAGAAGCTGACCGACATTTCGGACGAGGAATGGCAGCTGACCTTCGCGGTGAACATGCACGCGATGTTCTACCTGTCGAAGGCCGCCGTGCCGCACATGCGCGAGGGGGCGTCGATCATCAACACCACGTCGATCAACGCCGAGAACCCGAACCAGCAACTGCTCGCCTATGCGACGACCAAGGGCGCGATCCACAATTTCACCGCCGGGCTGGCGCAGATGCTGGCGGAACAGAAGATCCGCGTGAACGCGGTCGCCCCGGGGCCGGTGTGGACGCCGCTGATCCCGTCGACGATGCCGGCCGAAAAAGTGAAGAGCTTCGGCGAAAACACGCCGCTGGGCCGCGCCGCGCAGCCGGCGGAACTCGCGCCGCCCTATGTCATGCTTGCCAGCGACGAAGCGAGCTACATCACCGGCGCGACGATCCCGGTGACCGGCGGGCGTCCGTTCCTCTGACACGTCCGGAGGCGTCCCGGCGCGTCGCGCGCGCCGGACGCTTCTGCTATCGACGCCCGCCATGTCGATCCGCTTCCTGATCTGGGCGTTGCTCCTGCTGACGCCGCTACCACTCGCCGCGCAAGCGCCCGCCGATACCGCCGCCACGCGGCTGGCCCGCGCAGAGGCCGATGTCCGCGCAGTGGATCGTGCGCTGGACCTGCGTCTCGACGACGATCGTCGGGATGCCTTGCGCGAGCGGATCATCGCCGCGCGCGTGGCCGCCACCGCCGCCACCGCCGATCTTGCCGAACAGCTTGCGCTGGTCGACGCGCGTCTCGCCGGACTCGGCCCGGCCGGTGCCGCCGAGGCCGACGACCTGCGTCTTCAGCGCCAGCGACTTGCCCGACAGCATACCGCCTTGGATTCAGGCGTGAAACGCGGCAGATTGCTCGGGGTAGAGGCGCAGCAGCTCGCCGACGAACTCGATCAGGGCGTCGCCGAACGTTTCAATCAGACGATCACCGCGCGCAGCCCGTCGCCGATCGCGCCGGGGTTCTGGATCGCCGTGGTCCAGTCGCTGCCCCGCGACGTTCGCCGCGCCGAGGGCTATGTCGGGAGCGGCCTGACCGCGATCGCGCGGGAGGGTGCGAACGCCACGCCATGGCCGGCATTGCTCGGGCTGCTCGCCGCACTGGCGATCGCCGGGCCGGGGCGCAGCGCGGCGTTGCGATTCGGCCGGCGCTTTCTGATCGAGGATGCGCCCGGCCACCGCGTCCGCCGCTCCGCCGCGGCGTTGTGGCGGGTGCTGGTCGGCACGCTGGCGCCATTCCTGGCGGTGGTGTTGCTGACCGCCGGGCTCCGCTGGGCGGGGCTGCTGCCCGCCGGATGGGACGCGATCACGGACGCGCTGACCGTCGCAACTACCTACGCCTGTTTCGCCTCGGCGGTGATCGCCGCGCTGCTGATGCGTGGCCAGCCCAGCTGGCGGGTGGCGCCGATCGCTGACGATGTCGCCGCCGAGCTGCGCCCCTATGGCTGGCTGCTCGCCGCGATCGCCTTCGTCAGCTACATGCTGGAGGCGCTCAATACCGCCATCGGCACCAGTGCCGCGGCGCAGGGTGCGACGCATGTCGCGGAGATCATCCTCCACCTCGCCCTGCTCGCCGGCGCATTGCTGGCGCTGGGGCGGCTGCGTGCGAACCGTGCCGAAGAGGACGAGGCCGCACCGGCGCGTACCGGATTGGGTGCGGTGGCGCTGCTCGCATGGCTGCTGGCGCTGGCCACCCTGCTCGCGCTGTTGCTCGGCTTCCTCGGCTTCGCGCTGTTCGTGATGCAACTGATCGGGTGGAGCGTCGTGCTGGCGTCCGCGACCTATCTGCTGATGGCCGCGGCCGACGACATGGCGGTCACGCTGTTCACCCGCGACAGCACGTTGGGGCGCGCCATCTCGCGCGGGCTGGGGTTGCGCGGCGCGGTGATCGACCAGTTCGGGGTGCTGCTGTCGGGCGTCTCGCGCCTGACGCTGGGCCTGTTCGCGCTCGGGCTTTTCTTCGTGCCGTTCGGCGCGGGGGGCGGTATCGCGACGCTGGTCGCGCGGCTCGGCCTGCTGGCGCAGGGCGTGCAGGTCGGCGGCATTGCGGTGTCGCCCGGGGCGATCGTGCGCGGCGTCGCGGTGCTGTTCATCGGGCTGGCGCTGGTGCGCGCATTCCGCCGCTGGCTGGAGGAGAAATACCTGCCCGCCACCGATCTCGACGGTTCGGCGCGCAATTCGGTCGGGCTTGTCGCGCGGTACGTCGGCATCGCGCTGGCGGTGATCTGGTCGCTGGCGTCGCTGGGGATCGGGGTGGAACGGATCGCGCTGCTGCTGTCGGCGCTGTCGGTCGGCATCGGCTTCGGCCTGCAGGCGATCACGTCCAACTTCGTTTCCGGGCTGATCCTGCTGGCGGAACGTCCGATCAAGATCGGCGACTGGATCCGCGTCGGCACCGACGAGGGCGACGTGAAGCGGATCAGCGTGCGCTCCACCGAGATCGCGCTGGCCGACCATTCGACGCTGATCGTCCCCAATTCGGAACTCATCACCAAGTCGGTGCTCAACAAGACGCTTGCCGGGCCGCTCGGGCGCATCCAGATCCAGTTCGCGGTCCCGCTGGAGGTGGACGCCGACCGGGTCAGCGCGATCGTCGCCGAAGCCTTCGCCGCCGAACCTGCGGTACTCGACGATCCGAAGTCCGCGGTGTTCATCGATTCGATCGCTGATGGTCGCATCTTCTTCAATTGTTTCGCGCACGTCGCCTCGCCCCGCGCCGCCTATGGTGCGCGCAGTGCGATCCTCACCGTCCTGCTGCGACGTTTCCGCGACGAGGACATCGATATCGGCACCGTG
Source organism: Sphingomonas sp. Leaf231 (assembly GCF_001421995.1). GTDB lineage: Bacteria > Pseudomonadota > Alphaproteobacteria > Sphingomonadales > Sphingomonadaceae > Sphingomonas. Next base: position 395,393 of record NZ_LMLS01000003.1, on the reverse strand, counting down.
CCGCAGCGCATGGAGCTGGTCGGTCGGCCGCCCGATCCCATTCCGGGATGACGATCGTGCCTTGATCGCGCCCGCACACGATCGCATCGCCGCCCCGCACTGGATCGCGGCGCGCGCGACGCTATCGTGCGCGCGCTTCATGAACCGCTTTCGTCTTCCCGCCTCGCACCGGCTGCTCGCCGCCTTCTCGGTCGCCCATGCCGGGGCGGTGATCGGCTATCTGCCGCTGCTGTCGCTGCTGTTGCCGATCCGTATCGACCAGCTGGCGGGCGCGGCACGGATCGGCTGGCTGACCGTCGCGGTCACTGTCGGCGCGGTGGTCGCCAGTTCGGCCAACGTGCTGTTCGGCTGGCTCAGCGACCGCTCGATCGCGGCCGGTGGCGGGCGGCGGCGATGGATCGCCGGCGGCGCGATCGGACTGGCGCTCAGCTACGTTGCCATCGCAGTTGCCGACCGTCCCGTGACGCTGGTGGCGGCGGTGCTGCTGTTCCAGATCGCGATCAACGCCATCCTCGCGCCGATGATGGCGATCATGGCCGACGAGATACCCGAGGCGCAGCGTGGTCTGGCCAGCGGGCTGTTCGCGATCGGCCCGCCCGCCGCGGGCGCGGTGTCGGCGCTGCTGGTCGCCGCGCCGGCGCTGGGCCGATCCACACAGCTCGCGCTGGTGGCCGGGCTGGCGATCATCACCTTGCTGCCGCTGCTGCGGGTACGCGGCCCAGCGGTGGTGGCGGAACGGGCGACGCCGACCGTCGACGCGCCGCACGATCTGCTGGTCGCCAGCATCGCACGCCTGCTGGTGCAGGTCGCGGGCAGTGCCTTGTCGCTCTACCTGCTCTATTATTTCCAGAGCGTCGCGCCCGCTACCGCTCCCGCCACGCTGGCCACCCGGGTCGGCACCTTGCTGACGATCAGCTACATCCTGCCGCTGCCCGTCGCGGTGCTGGCCGGCCGACTGTCCGATCGCGCCGCGCATCGCACCCCGTTCCTGATCGGCGCCGCGGTGATCGCTGCGGCGGGACTGTTGGCGATGGCGACGGATACGCATCCTGCGGTCGGGGCGATCGGTTTCGTGATCTATGCGGTCGCCGCCGCGGTGTTCCTGACGCTGCATTCGGCGCTCTCGATCAGATTGCTCCCCGATCCGCGCCATCGCGGACGCGACCTCGGGCTCATCAATCTCGCCAACACACTTCCCGCCCTGCTCGGCCCGCTGCTCACCTGGACGCTGGCGACCCCGCAGGATTTTACGATCCTGCTGCTCGTGCTGGCGGCGCTGACGATGCTGGGCGGGCTGGCGATCGTCCCGCTGCGCCGACGTCCACTCGCATCATCGCGGGCATGATACACCGGAACGCCGGACGAGCGTCCATTTCGGCGCCTGGGCATCCCGCGAAATCGACCGGGGTAACCTGATAACACCGCGATCCGGGGACGGCCGATCGGATCCGGACTGGATCAGCGTTCAGCGCTTCACGGATGCCGGACGGCTCGCCAGACCAATGAAGATTATCCATCGGTCCGCACGAACCGCGCGATCGATCGATCGGATTGCTCCATCCACCCGGCATGGCGCGTAGCGCAGCAATCCAGCAATCCGCGCGACGGCCCGAATTGCCTCGCTGCGCTTGCATAGCGGCGCTGGCAGGAAGCCGGCGGAATGTCGATCCCGCCTAGCCGGACAGCGCCTCGACCAGCGCCTGCACCTTGCGTTGCCGCCATTGCGGGGTCGGTGCGACCAGCCAGTATCCGCCGCGCGACGGTTGCGCAGCGCCGACCACCACCACCCGTCCGGCGGCAATGTCGCGCGCCGCCAACATCTCGGGCACTGTCGCGCGCCCCAGCCCTGCCGCCGCCGCGTCGATCGCCAGCCCGGCATCGCCGACCCGTACCAGCGCCGCGCCATCGACCTCCGGAGCACCCGGCCACAGGATCCCCGCCTCGGACCCGTCGTGCGCCCGCGCGACCGTCACCAATCCCTCGCTCTCGATCGCCTCGCCCTCGTGCGCGCCGGGTCCCTCGCCCCAGCGGATCGCCAGATCGAGGTTCGCCTCGGTGAAATCCATGCCCTCGTCCGCCGCGACCAGTGCGAAGCGCAGGTCCGGGTCGGCGGCCGCGATCCGTGCCAGCCGTGGCAACAGCCATTTTTCGGTCACGTCGCGGGGGGCGGCGATCGTCAGCGACTTGGACGATTGCCCCGCCTGCATCGCGCGCACCGCTTCCTCGAACTCCAGGAACGCCTGCCGCAGCGGCGCCAGCCCCGCCTCGCCCTCCGGGGTCAGTTCCAAGCCCTTGGTCGTGCGCCGGAACAACACGACGCCCAACGTATCCTCCAGCGCGCGGATCTGTTGCCCGACCGCCGCCGGGGTCACCGCCAGTTCGTCCGCGGCGCGCGTGAACGACAGGTGGCGCGCGGCGGCGTCCAGCACGCGCAGCCCGTTCAGCGGCAGGTGGGTACGCTTCACCGTGCTACTCCGCCTCGGCCGGTGCCATCAGCGTGAAGCGCGGAATCGCCACCTCGAACGTCCGCCCGTCCGCCGCCACCATCCGGTAACTGCCTTGCATCGATCCGTTCGGTGTCGCCAGCGGACAGCCGGAGACATAATCATAGCTCGCGCCCGGCTGGATCACCGGCTGCTCGCCGACCACACCCTCCCCTTCGACGGTGTGGCGTGCGCCGCGCCCGTCGGTGATGATCCAGTGGCGGGTCAGCAACTGCACCGGCGTATCGCCGCCATTCTCGATGCGGATGTGATAGGCCCAGAACCAGCGCCCGCGCCCCGGCTCCGACTGTTCGGCCAGATAGCTGACGGAGACGCGCACGGTCACCGTTTCGGTGGTCGCGGCGTCGGGGAACAATGCCCCCATGCCCGCGCCCGGCGTCACAGCCCGACCTGCCCCAATGCGCGGTCCAGATCGTCGATCAGGTCCTGTGGATCCTCAAGCCCGACGTTCAGCCGCAACAGACCCTCGGTCACGCCCATCTCCGCACGCGCCTCCGCCGACACGCCGTAATGCGTGGTGGAGGCCGGATGCGTCATCAAAGACCGCGAATCGCCGATGTTGTTCGATATGTCGATCAATTCCAGCGCGTTGAGCAACGCATGCGCCTGCGTCCGGTCGGCGACCTCGAACGCGAAGATCCCGCCCGCCGCTACCATCTGCGACATCGCCAGTTCGTACTGCGGATGGCTCGGCAATCCCGGATGCAGGATGCGCGGCACCCGCGCCTCCAGAAAACGTCCGACGGCCAGCGCGTTGTCGGACTGACGGCGGATGCGCAGGTCCAGCGTCTCCAGCCCCTTCAGCACCACCCAGGCGTTGAACGCGCTCAGCGTCGGGCCGGTGTTGCGCGTGAAGGGCAACAGCGTGTTGTTGATGAAGTCGGTCGTGCCGCACACCGCGCCCGCCAGCACCCGGCCCTGTCCGTCCATCATCTTGGTGGCGGAATAGGCGGTCACGTCCGCGCCGAAATCCATCGGCCGCTGCAACGCGGGCGTGGCGAAGGCATTGTCGACCACGCTGGTGATCCCGCGCTCGCGCGCGATCCCGCATACCGCCTTCAGGTCGACGACATCCATCGTCGGATTGGCCGGCGTCTCGAAGAAGAAGACTTTCGTATTGGCGCGCACCGCATCCTCGAACGCCTGCGGATCGCGCGCGTCGACGGTGGTCGTCTGGATACCGAATTTGGGCAGCAGGGTATCGACCAGCCAGCGGCACGAACCGAACGCCGCCCGGCCGGCGACGACATGGTCGCCCTGCTGCAACTGGCACAGCAGCACCGCGGTCATCGCCGCCATGCCGGTCGCCATCGTCCGGCACGCTTCCGCACCTTCCAGCAAGGCGATCCGCTCTTCCAGCATCTCGACGGTCGGGTTCTGCAACCGCGAATAGGTCATGCCGGTCTGTTCGCCCGCAAAGCGCGCCGCGGCGTCCTCCGCCCGGTCGTAGCAATAGCCGGACGTCAGGAACAACGCCTCCGACGTCTCGCCATATTCCGATCGCGCCGTGCCCCCGCGTACCGCCAGCGTGGCGGGCCGCCAGTGTTGCGTGATCGATCGATCCTGTCCGCTGTGCCGCTTCATGCCGGACGCTTTGCCCCCGGCGGACGGGCAGAACAAGGGGGCAGCAATGTTAAAGCGCCTTGTCGGCACCGGTGCGGGGCGGCACGGTGCCGCATCGGCCGTGGGCGGCGGACAGCGGGGGAACGGGATAGTGCAAGTCGGACGAAAGCTGCCGTACCCGCGCGCGCTGGCGCTGCTGGTTGCGATCCTGTCCGAACTGATCTTCCTCTTCCGCCTGTCCGTCCCTGCCAAGCCGGTGTTCGACGAAGTCCATTATCTGCCCGCCGCGCGCACGCTGCTCGCGTTGACCGGGCCGACAAATATCGAACACCCGCTGCTCGCCAAGGAGCTGATCGCGTTCGGTATCCACCTGTTCGGCGACACGCCGTTCGGCTGGCGCATCGCCGCGACGCTGGCGGGCAGCGCCACCGTCGCGGCGGTGTTCGCGCTCACCCATCTCCTGACCGGACGGCTGCGCCCGGCACTGCTGGCCACCGCGCTCGCCCTGCTCGGCTTCACGGTCTACATCCAGGCGCGGATCGCGATGCTCGACACCTTCATGGTCGCGTTCCTCCTGTGGGGCATCGTCCTGCTCGCCGCCAGCGCCCGCGACGGCAGCGTGGCGCGGTGGAGCGCGGGCAGCGTGCTGCTCGGCCTCGCCACCGCCTGCAAATGGGCCGCGGCCCCTTATGTCGCCGCGGCGGGCGTCACCTTCCTGCTGCTGCGCCGCCGTCGTTGGCAACGACGGTGGCCGGGGCTGCGCACGGTGCCCGCGCTCGCGCTGCTCGGCGGACTGTCGGTCGCAGCCTATTTCCTGACGTTCGCCCCCGCCTTCTTCTATACGAACGATCCGCTGACGCTGACCGGCCTGCCGCATTTCCAATGGGATATGTACCAGCGCCAGACTCAGCGGCTACCCGCGCACACCTACCAATCGACATGGTGGACATGGCCGCTCCTGCTCCGCCCGATCTGGTACCTCTACGAACCCGTCGACGGGGCACAGCGCGGCATCCTGCTGCTCGGCAATCCGGCGGTGATGTGGGGCGGGCTGGTCGCGATCCTCGCGCTGTACCGGGGCTGGGTGAAGACCGGTGCGCTCCGGCTACTCGCCCCCGCGGCGTTGTGGACCTTCTCGGTGGCGATCTTCGCGATCATCCCCAAGTCGCTCGGCTTCTATTATTATTATTATCCGGCCAGCGTCCTGCTGTGCATCGCCATCGCGGTCGCGCTCGACCACTGGCGCACCGCGATCGGGCGCTGGGCGGAACTATACCTGCTGCTGGTGTTCGCGCTGTGGCTTTATTTCCTGCCGGTGCTCACCGCCGCGCCGCTCGCCAACCCGGCCGCTTTCCACCGCTGGACGTGGTTTCCCGGCTGGGTGTGATCCTCAGCGATACCGCCCCCACGTGAACCGCGACGACAGCGCGTAATTCCACACCGCGCCCACCAGCACGCCCAGCAACGCCGACGCCGCCCACGCCCCCTGCCGCACGTCGTGCAGGAACGCCGCGACGCCGACGTTCGCCACCGCGCCCACCGAACACACCAGACAGAACGCCACCCACCCGTCCAGCAGCGCACGCGCGCCGCGCAACCGCCGGTCGCGATACGTCAGCGCATTGTTCAGGAAGAAGTTGAACGTCATCGCCGCAAAGGTCGCGACGATCTGCCCGGTCAGGAACGCCAGCCCGGCGGCGACGTAGAACAACGCCAGCACGCTCATGTGGATGCCTGCGCCCAGCGCGCCGATCGCGGAGAACATTGCGAACCGCACCGGCACGATGCGCCCCAGCCGCCGGTCGTACAGCGCGATCAGATATTCCATCGCCACGACGTGATCCAGCTTGCTCTCGCCGACCGCACGGCTGCGGAACACGTAGGGAAGTTCGACGAAGCGCAATGGTCGCGTACTGGCGCTCATGATGTCGAGCAGGATCTTGAACCCGATTCCGCCCAGCTTGGGCACCAGCCCGCGCAGCACGTCGGCCCGGATCGCGAAGAACCCGCTCATCGGGTCGCTCAGCCGGGTACCCAGCACCAGTGCCGCGATCCGCGTCGCCAGCGCCGATTTCGCCACCCGGTCGCGGTCCCACTCCCCGGTTCCGCCCCCGGCCACGAACCGCGATCCGATCGCCAGGTCCAGGGCCGGATCGTCGCGCAACGCCGCCGCCATGCGCGGCAGCAGCGTCTCGTCATGCTGAAGATCGCCGTCCATCACCGCGACGATCGGTGCGGCGGTCGCGCACATCCCCTCGATACACGCCGTCGACAAACCGCGTCGCCCGATCCGCTGGATCACCCGCACGCGCGGGTCGACCAGCGCCAGTTCGCGCGCCACCCGCGCGGTGCCGTCCGGGCTGTCGTCGTCGACGAACACCACTTCCCAGTTCAGCCCGGTCAGCGCCGAATCCAGCCGCGCCACCACCGTCGCGACATTGCCCCGCTCGTTGAACGTCGGAACGACGACGGCAAGGTCGAGCATCAGCCGGATACCGCATCGCAGCCGGCGCACCCGCGCGGTCGCGCCACCCCAAGCGACCCGACCGTCATCGCGCGCGCAGCAAACCCAGCCATGGTCGGCCGCACCGCGCCCCGGATCGCTGCCTGGCTGCGCCCGCCACGACCTACAGCGCCGCCAGCACCGCGTCGCCCATCGCCCGCGTCGTCGCATCGCCGCCCATGTCGGGCGTCCGTGCACCGGTGCCCAGCGCGGCGGCCACCGCCACCTCGATCCGGTCTGCCGCCGCACCCTGATCCAGCGAGTGGCGCAACATCATCGCCGCCGACAGGATCGCCGCGCAGGGATTGGCCTTGCCCTGCCCGGCGATGTCCGGCGCGGAGCCGTGGATCGGTTCGTACAGCCCCTTGCCCGCCGCATCCAGCGACGCCGACGGCAACATCCCGATCGACCCCACGCACATGCTCGCCTGATCCGACAGGATGTCGCCGAACAGGTTGCCGGTCACGATCGTGTCGAACGCACCGGGATTGCGCACCAGCTGCATCGCGGCATTGTCGACGTACATATGCGTCAGCTCGACCGACGGGTATTCCGCCGCGACCTCGATCACCACGTCGCGCCACAATTGCGACGTTTCCAGCACATTGGCCTTGTCGACCGAACACAATCTGCCGCGCCGTTTCGCCGCGGTCCTGAAGCCGACATGCGCGATGCGCCGCACCTCGTCCTCGTCGTAGCGCATCAGGTCGTGCCCCTCGCGCAGCCCCGCCTCGGTCGTCCGCCGGCCCTTCGCCCCGAAATAGACGTCGCCGTTCAACTCGCGCACGATCACCAGATCGATCGCCCGCGCTACCTCGGGCTTCAGCGTGGAGGCATCCTCCAGCCCCGCGAACATTTTGGCCGGGCGCAGGTTGGCGAACGTCTGCAAGTGCTTGCGCAGACCCAGGATCGCCTGCTCCGGTCGCAACGTCCGCTCCAGCGTGTCGAACTCGGGATCGCCGACCGCACCGAACAGCACCGCGTCGGCGCGCTTGGCCAATGCCAGCGTGTCGTCGGGCAGCGGATGGCCGCTGGCCCGGTATCCCGCGCCGCCGACGGGTGCCTCCTCGAACGCCAGCTCCAGATCGAGTGCGTCGAGCACGCGGCGCGCCTCCGCGGTCACTTCGGGGCCGATCCCGTCGCCGGGCAGAATCGCGATAAGCTTGGTGCTGGTCATGCCTGCCCGCATGGCGCGGGCACGCCGCTCACGCAACCGCCCTCTGCAACCGCGCCATCAACCGCTCGCGCGCGGCCAGCGGGTCGCGGCGGCGATCGATCAACACGTCCCGTGTCAGGAAATGCCCGGTCAGCGCCAGCGCGGACAGCACGTCGGGCCATTCCGCCGGTCCGCCATCGATCAGGAACGCCGGCAACGCGAACAGCCGCGCCTCATATCCCGCCGCCGCCTCGCGGCTGACCGCCGCGCCGCTTTTCGGGCTGACGAACGCCAGATCGTCGCTCGCCCCGGTCGACACACACGCCGACAGGTCCAGCCCGAACCCCAGTTCGGCGAGCAACAGCAATTCGTACCGCGCCATGCTCCCCGCCCAGCCGCGCGCGCTCGGCGCTGCCTCGATCGCGTCGAACACCCCCGACAGGGCGTCGAACAACCGCGGGAACGGCTGCGCCTCCGGCAAGGCGGCGGTGGTCAGCGCCGCCAGCCAGGCCAGCGCCGCGGCGGGCAGCGCGGCATGGTGGAGCGCCGCCCGGCTGTGCAGCAACTCGGGGGTCAGCGCCGCCAGTTGTTCGTCGGTCCGCGCCCGCCATGCGCCGCGGATCATGTTGCCGGGTTGCAGTACGGGGCGCAGCCGCCGTGCATGGCCGCCGCGCACGTAACCCGGCTGCACCCCGTCCACCCGCGTCAACGCCCGCGCAACCGCGCCATGTTCGCCATGCGCGCGCACCGACAGCACGATGGCGTCGGCGATCAGGTGCACCGGTTGACGCCGACGTCAGCACGCGCGCCGGTCATCTCATTTCGCATGGTAGAAATCGTACACCTGCTGCGCCACCGCCGCGCTCACCCCCGGTGCCTTGCGCAGATCCTCAAGCGAAGCGTTGCGTACCGCGCGCCCGGTGCCGAACTGCATCAACAACGCCTTCTTGCGCGCCGGGCCGATCCCCGGCACCTCATCCAGCGGGCTGGCCCCGATCGCCTTCGCCCGCTTCGCGCGGTGCGCGCCGATCGCGAAGCGGTGCACCTCGTCGCGCAGTCTTTGCAGGTAGAACAGCAGCGGCGAATTGACCGGCAGCGTCAGTTCGCGCCCGTCCATCAGGTGGAACACCTCGCGGCCCTCGCGGCCGTGGTGCGGCCCCTTCGCGACGCCGACCAGGCACACGTCCTCGATGCCCAGATCCTCCAGCACCGCCTTCGCGGCGTTCAGCTGCCCGCGCCCGCCGTCCAGCAACACCAGATCGGGCCACGTCGCACCGTCGCGATCCGGGTCCTCTTCCAGCGCGCGGGCGAAACGCCGCGTCAGCACCTCGCGCATCATCGCATAATCGTCGTCGGTCGCCGCCTGCTTGATGTTGAACTTGCGATACTGCCCTTTGCGAAAGCCTTCGGGGCCCGCGACCACCATCGCGCCCAGCGCATGCGTGCCCTGGATGTGACTGTTGTCGTACACCTCGATCCGGTCGGGCGAGTCGCCCAGTTCGAACAGGTCCGCCAATTCGCGGTGCAACCGCGCCTGCGTGGTGCTTTCCGCCAGCCGCCGCTCCAGCGCCTCCCTGGCATTGCGCGTCGCCTGATCCAGCAGGCCGCGCCGCACCCCGCGTTGCGGCACGGTCAATTCCACCTTCCGCCCGGCCTGCTCGGAAAGCGCCTGCATCAGCACCTCGGCATCGGGCAAAACCCGGTCGATCAGGATCGTCCGCGCCGGCGGCACTTCCTCGTAGAATTGCATCATGAACTGGGTCAGCACCTCGTCTTCCGGCACATCGACGGTATGCGCGGGGAAGAAGCTGCGGTGGCCCCAGTTCTGCCCGCCGCGGATGAAGAACGCCTCGATCCCGATCAGTCCCTCGTGCGACGCCAGCGCGAAGATGTCGGCGTCGCCCACCCCCTCGGCGTTGATGAACTGCGACCCCTGGATGAAGGTCAGCGCCTTCAACCGGTCGCGCAGGATCGCCGCCAGCTCGAAGTCCATGTTGGCGGCGGCCGCCTCCATCTGCGCACCCAGCTTGGCCTGCACGTCGGTCGCCTTGCCGGCGAGGAACTTCTTGGAATCGGACACCAGCTCGGCATAGCCGGCGGCGTCGATCCGACCGACGCACGGCGCGGAGCAACGCTTGATCTGGTACAGCAGGCACGGGCGATCGCGCGTCTTGAAGAAGCCGTCGGTGCACGATCGCAGCAGGAACAGCTTCTGCAACGCGTTCAGCGTGTTGTTGACGCTCCCGGCGCTGGCGAACGGCCCGTAATAATCGCCCTTGGCGCGCCGCGCGCCGCGATGCTTCTGGATGCGCGGGAACTCGTGATCGGCGCGCAACAGGATGAACGGGAACGATTTATCGTCGCGCAACAGCACGTTGTACGCCGGACGATAGCGCTTGATCAGCTGCGCTTCGAGCAGCAGCGCCTCGGCCTCGTTGTTGGTCGTCACGATCGTCATCGACCGCGTCTGCGCCACCATCCGCTGCAACCGCTTCGACAGCCGCTCGACCTGCACGTAATTGCCGACGCGGTTCTTCAGCGCGCGTGCCTTGCCGACGTACAGCACATCGCCCTTGGCGTCGTGCATCCGGTAGACCCCCGGCTTCAATGGCAGCGTTTTCAGAACGTTACGGATCGCCGCGACTCCGCCTTGCAGGTCGGGCGCTTCCGCCCCGCGAATGGCGTAGGTCGCCTTTTCCTCGTTGAACCGGTCGGGGGGGCCGTAGCTGCCTGTCATCCCCCGCGATCTAGGAAGTGCGGGGGTGAGGGGCAACTGGGTCGCACACGCTGGTGGTCGTCACCGCGAAGTGCCCGGCCCGGCGGCAACGCCGATGGAGGACGCTCGGGCCGGGTCGGTTGCGTGCCCGGCGGAGCGCCTCCCCCGCCCGTCGCGCCGCATCTGACCGCGCGCGCCACTTCTACTGCGGTCGGGGATTGGCAGGCCCCGGATCGAGTCCGGGGCAGCTGTCAGCTGCGACGTGCGCTGACACCGTTCGGACGCTCATGACGCCCCGCGTGGCGACCGGACCCGCCAGTCGCCACCCTCGCCGCGCTGTCCTACAAACGCCGACGCATGGTACGATCGGCGACATGGCCGCCCCCGCGCCCGTTCCGCCCATCGCTGCCGCTCGCCACGTCGCCGCCCCTGTGTCCGACGCCGACGTGGTGTGATCTTTGTCAACTTCCACGCCGCACGCGGCCGAACCGCCGTGTCCGCTTACTTGCCGCCCGCCTTTACCCAGTCGGCGATCTTCCGCTCCAGCACCGGCATCGGCAGCGCGCCCGTATCCAGCACCTGTGCATGGAACCGCCGCGGATCGAACCGCGCGCCCAGCTTCGCCTGCGCATCCGCTTTCAACCGCGAGATCGTCAGCTGCCCGATCTTGTACGCCAGCGCCTGTCCGGGGATCGCGATATACCGCTCCACCTCGGCGGTCGCATCGGTGCGCGACATCGGCGAATTGGCGAGCATGTAATCGATCGCCTTGTCGCGCCCCCAGCCCTTGGCATGGATGCCGGTGTCGACCACCAGCCGCATCGCGCGCAGCATCTCGTCGTTCAGCCCGCCCATCCGCTGATAGGGGTCGGTTTCCATTCCCAGCTGCGGCCACAGGGTTTCGGCATACAGCGCCCAGCCCTCGACATAGGCGGTGTTCCCGCCGAACCGCATGAACGCGGGCAGCGCCTCATCCTCCTGCGCCAGGCTGATCTGGAAATGATGTCCCGGCACCGCCTCGTGCAGGTAAAGCGTCTCCATCTCCCACATGTAGCGGGTCGGCAGGTCGTAGGTGTTGTAGTAGAACACGCCCGGCCGCGTCCCGTCCGGCGTACCCGCCTGATAGGAGCCGCCTGCGTCGGTCTTCTCCTTGAAGGCCGGCACCGGGCGAATCTCCAGCCGGGTCCTGGGGATCAGCGAGAATTGTTCGCGCACCCGCTGGTCGACCCGCCGTCCGATCGCCTCATACCCCTCGCGCAGCTGCGCCGCGGACGCGGGCTGGAACTGCTTGCCGGTGCGAAGGAAGGTGAAGAACTCGCCCAGCGTGCCCTTGAACCCGACCTTCGCTTTCTGCGCCTCCATCTCGCGCGTGATTCGCGCAACCTCGGCCAGGCCCAGCTTGTGCACCGCATCGGCCTTCAGCGGCAGCGTCGTGTTCGACTCGATCAGATAGTCGTACAGTTTCGCGCCGCCCGGCATCGCCGACAGGCCGACGCTGTCGCGGGCCGCCGGCAGATAGTCGTTCTGCAGGAAATCGCGCAGCCGTTTCTGCACCGGGTTCAGCACCTCGCCGATCTGGCGCATATAGGCGACGCGCAACCGCACGCGATCCGCCTCCCCGATCGCATCCGGGAACGTCTTGACCGGGCCATAGAAGGGCGATTGCTCCGCCCCGCCCGCCAGCAGGCCGTCCAGTTGCGCGATCATGTTGCGGACGACCAGCTTTGGCTGAACCACCCCGGTCTTCATTCCCTCGCGGAACCGCGCGATCGCCGCTTCGACCTGCGCGGCATATTGCGCGTTGCGCTTCAGGTTGTTGTCGTAATCGGCCACGGTCCTGAACGGTGCCGCGCCCTGCCCCGATGCCAGTTCGGGATAGAAAGTGTGCAGCCCATAGAAGTGGTCGAGCGGCCGGACGAGCGTCACGGCCAGCAGATCGGGAGCAAAGCCGCGCTCGTTCAGTTCCGCTTGCTGCCTGAACACGTCATAGGCGATGCGGTCCACCGACGTCAGCGTTGCTCGGTCGATCGCCGCCAGCGCCGCCAGGTCGTGCCGCGTAGCCGCCAACTCGTCGGCCACATGCTGATCGGAGAAGAAATCGCCGAGCTGGTCGGCATAGCGCATGTCCCCGCGGAACAATGCCTGCACCGGGTTCCGGCGCAAGCTCGCTTCGTCGCTGTCATGGAACAGCGCGCGCAGCCGGGCGTCGGCCCGGTCGGGGGTTGCAGCGGGGTTAGGCTGGCCGGGTGCCTGCGCGATCGCCGGGACGGCGACGGAGGCCAGCAACAGCGTGGTGAGCAACGTCAGGCGCATGATCGGACTTCCTTGCTGGCCGGCAGCGGGGAAGCGGAACGCCGACGGCCGGGAACGGGTGTCGGAGAAAGGGCCGGCGACAGGCAATCTGCCCGCGACCGACCCGAAGAAAGAAGCCTAGTTCAGGCGACCGACGCCAACGATCGCGCGATCCACCAGCGTACGGTCCGCGTCGGCACCGTGGCGCTCCGCGATCAGCGCCGCCGCGGCGGTGGCGGCAGCCTCGGCAGTGCGCGCACGGACCTCGGCGATCGCGCTGCGCTCGGCTGCGGCGATCTTGTCCTCGGCCATGCGCGTGCGACGTTCCATCAGCACCTCGGTGTCGTGCTTGGCCTTGTTGACGATCTCGGCAGCCTCGTGACGCGCATTTTCGCGCATCTTCGCGGCATCCGCCTCGGCACCACGCGCGCGGGCGGCATACTCGTCGCGCAGCCCCTCCGCCTCCTTGCGGAGCGCGGCGGCCTCGTCGAGCTGATGGCGGATCTCGGCGATACGCTTGTCCAGCATCGCGCCGATCGCCGCCGGGACCTTCCACACGACCATGCCGATCAACACGACCAGGGCGGCGACGCCGACCCAGCCGGTATCGTTCAGGCCCAGTGCGGTCGGCGCGGCGTGCGACTCCCCGTCGCCCGCGCTCGTCCCGGCGTGGATGCCGCTGCCGTTCGCCATATCCTGATGCTCGAGCGGCTGCGCCTCGATATCCCTGGCGATGGTGGAGGTAGGATTAGCCATGGTTGAGTTGCCTGCGGACCGCCTCGTTGGCGACCTCGGAAGGGATGACCACCCCGGACAGCCGCTGCACCAGTTCCTGGGCCGCTTCCGCCGCGATCGTCTGTACGTTGACCATCGCCGCCGCCTTGGCGTTACCGATGGCCATGTCATGATGTGCGATGCGCTCCGCCAGATCGGCATCCGCGCTACGCAGCTGCGTCTCGGCAGCCGCAGTCGCCTGCGCCTTGGCGGCGGCGACTTCGGCCTGTGCCGCGGCGCGGGCCAGGTCCATGTCGGCGTTCCATGCCGCTTCGGTCCGGTCGGCCTCGACCCGCGCCGCTTCGGCGGTGGCGAGATCCTGCGCGATCTGCGATTCGCGCAGCTCCATCACGCCCTGCACCCGGGGCACCATCATCTTGCCGATCCCGAAATACAGGATGCCGAAGGTGATGAGCAGCCAGAAGAACTGCGAGGCGTAGGTGGCGGCGATCTGACTGATTTGCGGCATGCCGGTCCCTATGACTGGTCGTCGTCACTGCTGGTCCGGCCCACCCTGGGGCGGGCCGGGCAAGCGGCTTACTGTGCGACGAACACCAGGATGATCATCGTCACGAAGGCGAGCAGACCGAGAAGCTCCGCACCGGCGAAGCCGATGAACAGGCGGCCCTGCTGGCCGTCGGCGGCACCCGGGTTACGCAGCGCGCCTTCGAGGAAGGCGGCGAACACGTTGCCCACGCCCAGCGCGGCAATGCCCATGCCGATCGCAGCGAGACCGGCGCCGAGCAGCTTGGCGGCGTTTGCGTCCATGGTAATAACTCCCGTTGTAATTCAGTGGTGGAAACGAAACTCAGTGCAGATTGACCGCGTCGTTCAGGTAGACGCTGGTCAACAATGCGAAAACGTACGCCTGGATCGCCGCGACCAGCAGCTCCAGCAGCGTGATGCCGATCATCAGCACGAAGCTGGGCAGCGACACGATTGCGATATAGCCCGGCCCGAGATTGATGCCGTTGATGACGAACGCCGCCAGCACTTTCAGCAGGATGTGCCCCGCGGTCATCGCGACGAACAGTCGCAGACCCAGCGAGAACGGACGAACCAGGAAGCTCAGCAGCTCGACGACGAAGATCAGCGGGATCATCGCCACCGGCGTGCCATGCGGCACGAACAGGCTGAAGAAGTGGAAGCCGTGCTTGCCGAAGCCGACGATCAGCACGATGCCGAAGCTGATGACCGCCAGCACGCCGGTGACGGTCAGGTGGCTGGTGATCGTGAACGGGTGCCAACCCGGCACGATGCCGACCGGCATCAGACCCAGGATGTTGGCGAACAGGATGAACATGAACAGCGAGAAGACGTAGGGGACGAAGCGCTTGCCCTCCGGCCCGACGTTCGAGATCAGCATGTTCTGGACGAAGCCGGTGAAACCCTCCACCGCCGCCTGCCAGCGGCCGGGCACCAGCTCGCGCTTCATCCCGCCCAGCATGAACAGCCACAGCGCCACCAGCGTGATGACCATCCACAGCGCCGAATTGGTGAACGACAGATCGTAGCCGCCCACGATCCAGGTCCGACCGAGCACGGGCTCGATCAGGAACTGGTGCATCGGATCGATCTTGCCGCCTTCTGCCGCCACTGCCGGGTTCCCGCTCTTACATGCGTCAAGCGCCCGGATCGCCCGGACGCTTGCTCGTCAACCGAATGATTTGCCTGAACGCCACCCCGATTCCAAGGAACAGCATGACGATCAGTCCCCACGGTGCGGTGCCGAGCCAGCGGTCGAAAAGCCAGCCGATCAGCGCCGATCCGACAAGACTTCCGATCAGGGCGGCCAGTACGCGATTGCCGAGCGAGTAGCCCGCATCCGCATCGTCGTGCACCGTTCCCTGCCGAACCGCTTCGTCCCGGCGCGCCTGCTTCAGTCGTTGATCGAGCTGAGTCAGGCGCGGGTCGTCCGCGTCGTGGAAATCCCGTCCGGAACCGTTCTCCGCCACGCAGCCACCCTCACCCTGGTTTTTTCTCGCCGGGGACACGGATGCGCGCAAGCGGCGAGCAGCCCCGCCAAGGCAGGGTCCGGTTAGACGGGGGGTCCGGAGGTGTCAACATCGCATGAACATCGCCCCGGAATCACACCGGCAAACGCCCGCGTTCCCATGGCGGCACTCGACTGCCCACCGGCGCGGTGGCTACGCCGCCTACACACACCGCGGATCGCGGCGCGGCGCGCCATCGCCGCGTGTTTCCCAACTGCCGTCCGGCGTGCGATACTTCTCGCCGGGCCGGGTCTGCGCGACCAGATTGCACCCGCTGGTGAACGCCAGCTGCTCGACCGTCGCGCCGGAGGCTTGCGCCTTTTGCGTATAGGCCGACTTGCGCTGGATATTGATGTTGCTGACCAGCGCACGCAGCGCCGCCGAGCCGCCGCCGACGACGCCCAGGTAGCCATCGGGCTGCTCCCCCACCTCGCCAGCTGCCCGCGCTGCGGCATAGGCGGGATCGCGCTGCGCCACAGCGGCGGTCGATGTCGCAACCGCGGCCAGCGCGGCGATCAGGGAAAGGCTCTTCATACGCATGGCTTAGAAAATCCCCGGATTCTGCTGGATCAGCGACTTGGCTTCGTTGTCGAGGCGGTAGACCACCTCCTGCGTCACATTGATGTTGAGGTTGATCTGGATCGGCTTGTCGGGGGCGGAGATGTTCACGCATCCTCCCACGCTGCCGGCCAGCATCAACACCGTCGTCGGTATCAAGGTCGTGAGGCGCATCGCGTTCGTCAATCCTGTTGCGGTCATGGCACCTTCTCGCTTGCGGGCGGCTGAACGCCCGATTTCCGGTTCTGCTCGTCGATCAGCGCCTGGAGATTGCGCTTCACCAGTCGCTGCGGGTCATAGAAGCTGGCGGCCGAATCGATCAGCCCGCGGAACGGTGCGCGGATGGTGATGTTGAACTGGATCGGCAGCCGGGTCAGCCGGCGCAGCAGGAAGTTGCTCTTCGCGCCCTCGCCTTGCCTGATGCCGGTGAAGCGCACCCCCGTCACCATCTCGCCCGCCAGCGGCCCGTCCATCTGGACCTCCAGGCTGCGGTACGTAAGCGAGCGCAGCGACTGGAAGGCGAGATTGCCCCAGACGCCAAGGTCGCGCTCGGTCAACTCACCCAGATACGCGATCGACCCGCCACCGGGCCTTGCGGTCAGCCGCCCGCCCGCGATTCGCCCGCCGGTCTTGTCGAAGATCATCGGCAACACGCCATCGAACGTGCCGGTGGCGTTCAGGTTCTTGAAGTCGAACTGCTGAAGGAACTGTCCTGCCTGCATCGCCTCGACCCGGAAGGTCATGCGCCGTGCCGCTTCGGAGTCGAAATCGAGCACCGTGGGCTCAAGCGTCAGCGCGCCACCTGCAAACGGCCAGCGTCCGCTATCCACCTGAACGCGCAATTCCGGCAGCAGGCGATAAACGATCCGTCCGTCGGTGACCGGAATGCCCGGATTGATCGAGGCGACCGTCGCCACCTGCGCAGGGGCGCTGACCAGCCCGAGCAGGTCGGTGAAGCGGATCGTCCCCGCCAGCCCCTGAACCGGGCCGACTGCCGCCGCCAGGTCGACCCCGTCGGTGGAAAAGGTGCCGCTGCTAGACACGCGCTGCGTACTCCAGCCGATCTCGCCCGTACCGCGCACCGTCCCGCGGACCTCCGCGATC
Organism: Sphingomonas sp. Leaf231; assembly: GCF_001421995.1. GTDB lineage: Bacteria > Pseudomonadota > Alphaproteobacteria > Sphingomonadales > Sphingomonadaceae > Sphingomonas. The sequence continues at coordinate 378,229 of NZ_LMLS01000003.1, read as the reverse complement.
ACGCCGTACGTCAGCCCCGTGAGCAGATTGGGCTGAAACTTGTCGGTAAAGCCAATTCCCGGCACCACCAGCCGCGCTTGGCCAGTGCCGCTGGACAGCAGATGGTCGATCGCCACGCTGGCAACCGCAGTGTCGGTGGTCGGCTCGACCAGTTCGCCGGTGGCGCGGATCGCGCTCCCCGCCAGCGCGAACACCACGTCACGCACCGCCATCCGCTCGAATCGCGGCGAGGCGGCGGTATCCGCAACGCGCAAGGCTCCACCGAGCGTCAGCCGCCCGTCCGCGAACCGCCACGTCCCGTCCCCGCCGCTCATCACCAGCGGCACGCTGCCGATCTGGCCGCCCGCGCCGGCGAAGCTTCCGTCCACGCCGCCGCCGTTCAGCCGGCCTGCCAGCTGCGCCACGTCGATCCGCGTCTCACGCCCCGCCGCCCCGATCCGCGCCGCCACGTCGTGCAGCGCGAAACGGCCCGCATCGAGCGACAGCGTGCCGCCGCCGCTCGAAATGCTCAACGACGATCCGCCCAGCGTGCCCGTCAGCCGGGTCGCGTCCAGCCGCGCCGCGCCCTTCACCCTGGCGTCCGCCACCTCCACCAGCGCCCGGCCGGTCGGACACAGGCGCAGCGTGCTCCGCCCCAGCGACAGGCTGGAGATCGCGAGCCTTGCGAAGGCTACGGGCGTGCAGCCGGTGTTGACCCGCAACTGCCCGCGCCTGTCCCACAACGCCGCGATCGGCGCACGCAGCTGCTCGACCCGCCCGTCGGCGAGCGGCCCGCTCAACGTCGCAGTCGTCGCGATCCGCGTGGGTCCGCCGCCCGCAGTGGTGAACCGCACCGGCGTCAGCGTGATCGCCGCGCCGCCCCGCGCATAACGCCGCACGATCGCCTCGCCGCTGATGGGCGCAGCCGGCGCCGCCTGCGCGAGCCGAACCTCCGCACCCGGCAGCCCGCCGCCCTTGACCGTCAGGCGACCGGCGACCTGCATGCCGGCCGGATGCCCGATCGTGATCGCGCCATCGTCCAGCGTCAGGCGCGCTCCGCTGGCCGCCGTGATCGTCCCGCGCTCTATCGTCACCAGCGGCGGGTCGCCGGTCGCCAACGCCAGTTCCGCCACCACCCGCATGTCGCGCGCCGCACGGGCCGCGTCGCGGGTCGCACCCGCGATCAGCGGCGCGGCCGGCGAGCCCGCCGCCGCCTCGCCCAGCGCCTCGACCCGGCGCAGCAGCGGCGCGGCCACCCCCACGTGATCCGCCACCAGCCGCCCCGCCATCGTCGCGCGTCCGCCGTCCAGCCGCCACTGCCCCGTCAGCACCGTCGCGCCCGCCCGCGCCGGAGTCGCCTGCACCCCCGCCAACCTTACCGTCGCCACTCCGGTGGTGCGCCCGGCATCTCCGCGGAACCGGATCGAGCCGTCCGGCCGATCGAAGCGGGCATCTCCCGCTTTCACCCGCGCGGCGGCCACCTGCGCGCGTCCGAACCAGCGATCCAGCGCCGGCGAAAGGCCCACGTCGAGATCGCCACTCAGCACGCTGCCCCGCACCTGCCCGCATGCGATCGCCGCACCCTTGACCGGCCCGGCCAGCCGCGGTGCCGTGGCCGTGATCCGGACTGCCACATCGGCCGACAGCTGCTCGATCCGACATCCCGGCCACGCCAGCAACGGCGCTTGCGCCGCCACGCGGCCGCGGAACCCGTCGTTCAGCGGCCCGCGCCCGCTCACCCGCAACATCGTCGCGCCATAAGGCGTGGCCAGCGATATGCGCGCATCGGCGACGTCCACGTCGATCGCAGGAAGCGCGAACGGCCCACCGGTCGACACCGGCAACAGCCGGTCGATCGCTCCCAGCGACACGCGCCCATCACGAAGCCGCGCTGCGATCCGGACATGGCCGGCCCGCAAGGCGATCAGCCTGGCCCCGGACAGGCCGACATCGGTGTGCGTCTCGACCCAGTCCGCGGTCAGATCGGGATGGGCGGGGTCGCCGATCACGACATCGGTCAACCGCTGCCGGCCCAGCCCGAGATCCTCGATATGATAGCGCGCGACCACGCCGTTGCGCGCCAGTTCGCGGTCGATGAATCGCGTTGCGATCGGCACGCGCGACAGCCACAGCCCGCCGCCTGCGGCCAGCGCCAGGACGGACGTCGCCACCGCGATCCGCCGACCCGCGCCGCTCACGCCCGGTTCTTCCGCTGCTGTGCTGCGTCGTTCATGTCGGCGGGGTCATAGGGCACAGCCCGCTGCGGGCGCAATTGCGCCTCGATCCGAACCGACCTACCCCGTGCGCGATGGCCGCCGACAAGGACATGCGTGCGCAGGACGCAAAAGGGCACCGCGCCCGTTTGCGTGCGCGGCTGCTCGCCGATCCCGCCGGGTTGCTCGACCACGAATTGGTCGAGTACCTGCTGGCCCTTGCCATTCCGCGGCAGGATACCAAGCCGCTCGCCAAGGCGTTGCTGCGTGAATTCGGCGGGCTGCCGGGGTTGCTGAACGCCGATCCGGACGCGCTGGCGCGGGTGGCCGGCATGGGCGAGACAAGTGCCGCGGCGATCCGCATCGCCCACGCCACCGCGATTCGGCTGGTCCAGGCCCGCACGCGCGAGGCGCCGATCCTGTCGAACTGGCAGGCGCTCGCCGATTACCTCCATGCCGACATGGCGCACGACATGGTGGAACGATTCCGCGTGCTCCACCTCAACACCCGCAACATGCTGGTTCGCGACGAGGTGATGGCCCGCGGGACGATTGACGAGGCGGCGGTGCATGTGCGCGAAGTAATCAAGCGCGCGCTGGAGGTCGGCTCCGCCGCGCTGATCCTGGTCCATAACCATCCGTCGGGCGATCCGTCGCCCAGCCGTGCCGACATCGACATCACCCGCACGATCGTCGCCGCGGGCAAGCCGCTGAATATCGCGGTACACGATCACCTGATCGTCGGTTTGAACGGCCAGGTCAGCCTGCGCGCGAAAGGGTTGATCTAGACGGGTCCGGCGTCCGGGCCTTCAGGAGGTGGCGGACGAACGGTCATATGCCGATCCGCCACGCCCCCGGGCCGCTCACGGCAGCAGGAACACACCCTCGATCGTGGTGACGCAATCGCCGCGCAACACCACCCGCGCGCCCTCTACGCGGCAGCCGATCCGCCCACCGCGCGCGCTCGCCTGAAACGCCGTGAAAGTGTCGCGCCCCAGCCGCGTCGCCCAATAGGGCGCGATGACGGCATGCGCGGCACCCGTCACCGGATCCTCGGCGATGCCATAGGCGGGGGTGAAGGCGCGGCTGACGATGTCCGTCGCATCTCCCGGCGCGGTGACGATCACCAGCAACGGCCCCTCCTGCGCCAGCGCATGCTGATCGGGCGTGCACGCGCGCACCGCCGCCTCGTCCGCCAGCACCGCCACCGCATAGCCGCCGTCGTGCCACAAGGTCGCGACGGGATCGACGCCCAGCGCCGCGACCACGCCGGGCAATGCACGCGGCGACGGCGGCAGCGCGGGGAGCGCCAACGCATAACCAGCGCCGTCCCGCGTCACATCCAGCTCCCCCGACCGGCGCGTGCGGAATCGCACTCCGGCGCGGTCGGGATCGGACGACAGCACGACGTGCCCGCTTGCAAGTGTACCGTGGCCGCACAACGCGATCTCCGCTGCCGGCGTGAACCACCGCAACTCGTAATCGGCCTCCCCATTCGGATCGGGGACCAGGAAGGCGGTTTCCGACAGGTTGTTCTCCTGCGCGATCGCCAGCAGCACGGTATCGTCCGGCCACGTCGCCAGCGGCATCACGGCGGCGGGATTGCCCGCGAACGCGCGGTCGGCGAACGCGTCGACCTGGGTGAAGGGGATGCGCATCGCCACCGGCTCCTTACAGGCGCTTGGAAAACCAGTGCGGCAGCGCATCGGCCTCGACCAGCGGATTGTCGGTATCGACATGTCCCTCCGGGTCGAGGTGGATCAGCGTCTCGACCCGCGGAAAGGTTTCGCGAAGCGCGATCTCGACCCGCTCGACGATCTCATGCGCGTTGCGGATGGTCAGGTCGGGATCGACCTCCATGTGGAATTGCGCGAAATCGTGGCTGCCGGCGCGGCGCGTGCGGAAATCATGGATGCCACGGATACCCGGCTGGCGCGCGGCAACCTCCATGAAGGCTGCTCGCTGCTGTTCCGGCCACTCCTTGTCCATCAGCATGTCGATCGCCTGGCTCGACGCCTGGAACGCGCCCCATGCCAGCCACAGCGCGATGGCGATGCCGAACACCGGGTCGGCACCCGACAGCCCGACATATTGATCGAGCACCAACGCCGCGATCACCGCGACGTTCAGCAGCATGTCCGACTGATAATGGACGTTGTCCGCCATGATGGCGACCGAACCGGTTTGCCGGATGATGCTGCGCTGATAGGCGAGCAGCGCGAAGGTCGCGACCATTGCCGCCACCGACACGCCGATTCCCAGCCCGGCGTCTTCGTTGGGAACGGGATCGGAAAAGCGGCGGATCGCCTGCACCGCGATCCCGATCGCCGACGCGGTGATCAGCACGACCTGGAACAGCGCCGCCAACGCTTCCGCCTTGCCATGGCCGAACCGATGATCGTGGTCCGCGGGTTCGGCGGCCAGCTTTACGCCGTACAGCGTCACCAGGCTGGCGAGCAGGTCCAGCCCGGTATCGGCGACGCTGCCCAGCATTGCGACCGACCCGGTGTGCCATGCGGCATAGCCCTTCACCAGCAACAGCACGCACGCCATCGCCACGCTGGCGAGCGCGGCGCGCAACGCCAGCGGAATGACGCGGCGGCGTTCGTCGCGGGTCACGGGAACAGCAATCCTTCGTCCCACCCCTCCACGGAGCGGGTGAACAGCCGACGCTCGTGAAGCCGGTGTGCACGATCCTGCCAGAACTCGATCCGGTCGGGTACCACGCGATAGCCGCCCCAATGCGGCGGGCGCGGCACGTCCTGCCCATCGAATCGGGTCTGCATCGCCGCGAACCGCGCCTCGAACGTGGCGCGATCGTCAAGCGGGCGCGACTGGTCGGACGCCCAGGCGCCCAGCCGCGAGTCGCGGCCGCGGCTGGCGAAATACGCGTCGCTTTCCGCATCGCTGGCCAGCGCCACCGCACCCTCGACCCGGATCTGGCGGCGCAACGACTTCCAGTGGAAGAGCAACGCCGCATGTGCATTATCGGTGAGGTCATCGGCCTTACGGCTGTCGCGATTGGTGTAGAACACGAAGCCGTCGGCACCGTGGCCCTTCAACAACACCATGCGGGATGAAGGACGGCCCCGCGCATCGGCGGTGGAGAGCGCCATTGCGTTGGGATCGTTCGGTTCGCTCGCCTGCGCCTCGGCAAACCAGCTGTCGAACAGCGCGAAGGGATCGTCGGCCATGCGCGCATCCTACTGCGATCCTTCGCGCACGTCATCCGTTGTCGTCCACCCGATCGTCCAGGCGTCACACGCTTCGACGATCGCGTGCGAAGCCGGCGGAACTCCCGCTGCGCCGGATGATTGAATCGCCTTCGCAATGAAAGGCTTCAGCGATGGCGGCGCGGGCATATTGGCAGGGACAGATCCGGCTCGCGCTGGTGTCGATTCCGGTGGAAATCTATTCCGCGACGAAATCGGGCGCGCAGGTCGCCTTCCACCAGATCCACGAACCGACCGGTCAGCGCATCAAGTATGAGAAGGTAGCCCCCGGCGTCGGCCCGGTCGATGTTGACGAGATCATGAAGGGCTTCGAGATCGAGAAAGGCGAATACGTCCTGCTCGAACAAGACGAGATCGACGCGGTGAAGCTGGAGTCGAAGAAGACCTTGGAACTCACCCAGTTCGTCGACGCGCACGAAATCGACGTGCTGTATTACGAGAAGCCGTATTTCGTGGTGCCCGCCGATGATCTGGCGGAGGAAGCGTTCATCGTGCTGCGCGAGGCGCTGCGTCGGACGAAGAAGGTCGGGCTGGGGCAATTGGCGATGCGTGGGCGCGAATATGTCGTCAGCCTGAAACCGTGCGGGCGCGGCATGGTGCTGGAGACGCTTCGCTATGCCGACGAGGTGCACAAGGCCCAGGGCTATTTCCGCGATATTCCCGACGACAAGCCGGACGCCGACCTGCTCGATCTGGCGGAGGCGCTGATCGAGAAAAAGGCCGCGTCCTTCGACCCCGCCGAGTTCCACGATCGCTACGTCGATGCGCTGAAGGGGCTGATCGAGCGCAAGCGCAAGGCCAAGGGGCGCAAGATCATCGAGGACAAAAACGGCGACGATGCGCGTTCTGGCTCGAACGTCGTCGATCTGATGGCGGCGCTGAAGAAGTCGATGGAGAAATCCGGCGGCTCCGCTACCGCCAAGGCTCCGGCGAAGAAAGCCGCCGCCGGGAAGGCCGCGGCAAAGGATACGCCGGAAAAGACCCCGGCCAAGCGCGCGGCGGCGAAGAAGCGTGCCTGAACGCGATCCGCTCGAACGCTACAACGCCAAGCGCGATTTCTCGCGCACGGCCGAGCCAGCGGGTACGCTGGCGCCCGGCAAGGGCAACGGCTTCATGGTGCAGAAGCACGACGCGACGAGGCTGCACTGGGACTTTCGACTCGAAGTGGATGGCGTCCTGAAAAGCTGGGCGGTGACGCGCGGCCCCAGCCTCGATCCCGATGAAAAGCGGCTGGCGGTGCGGACCGAGGATCATCCGCTTTCCTACGCAACGTTCGAGGGCACGATACCGGCGGGAGAATATGGCGGCGGCACGGTGATGCTGTGGGACCGCGGCACCTGGTCGCCGATCAAGGGCAAGAGCGCTGCCGACATCGACAAGGGCCATCTGCATTTCGTGCTGGATGGCGAACGGATGAAGGGTGAGTGGCTGCTGATCCGCCTGCGCCCGCGTGGCAAGGAAAAGCGGGAGAACTGGCTGCTGCGCAAGATCAACGATGCCGAGGCGGGCGGCACCGATACGCTGGTCGAGACCGCGCTGACCAGTATCGCGACCGGCCGGACGATGCAGGAGATTGCAGAGGGGAAGAAGCCTGCCCGGCGACCCGCGCCGAAGAAACGCCCGCCGGCCAAGAAGCAGGGAACGCCACCCGCGGCGATACCGTCCTTCGAACCCCCGCAACTTTGCACCCTGGTCGATCACGTCCCGACGGGCGCGGAATGGATACATGAGGTGAAGTACGACGGCTACCGCGCCTTGATCGCGGTCGGGGGCGGCACGGCGAAGGTCTTCACGCGCAGCGGCCTCGACTGGACCGAGAAGTTTCCCGGCATCGCCGCCGCGGCCGCCGCACTCCCTGTCGAAAGCGCGCTGATCGACGGCGAGATCGTGGCGTTCAAGGACGGACGCCCGGATTTCTCGACGTTGAAGAACGCGATCGGCGCCGGCGGCGCGATGACGCTCTTCGCCTTCGATCTGCTGGAACGCGACGGCGAGGATTTGCGCAACCTCCCCAATGTCACCCGGAAAGAACGATTGCGCGCCGTGGTCGGCGACGGCGAGGAACGGCTGCGCTTCGCCGAGCACGTCGGGGGAGCGGGCGAGGAGCTTTTCGCCGCGATGTGCCGGGAAGGATATGAAGGCGTCGTCTCCAAGCGCGCCGACGCCCCCTATCGCGGTCGACGCACCTCGGCATGGCTGAAGGCCAAGTGTATCCAGCGGCAGGAATTCGTGATCGTGGGCTGGCTCCCGTCGAGCAAGTCGCGCGGCTTCCGCTCGCTGTTGCTCGGCGTGCACGAAGGTGACGCGTTGCGCTACGCGGGCAAGGTCGGGACCGGCTTCGACGCTGCGACCATGGACGATCTGCGCACCCGGCTCGACCGGCTTGCGCGCAAGACACCGACCGTCGACGCGCCGCGCGCCGCGGTGAAGGATGCGCGCTGGGTGAAGCCGGTGCTGGTGGCGGAGGTCGCCTATGCCGAGACGACCCCCGATGGCGTGCTGCGCCATTCCAGCTTCGTCGGCCTGCGCGGCGACAAGCCGGCGGCGGAGGTGGTCACAGAACGCCCCGCCCTGGTCGCCATCCCGAAAGCGGGAAGCGGCATCAAGGTGTCGAGCCGCGACCGACTGATCTTCCCGGAAAGCAAGGTCACCAAGGGCGACCTCGCCGATTATTATGCGGCGATGGCGGGGGTGATGCTGCCATGGGCCGGCCACCGCCCGGTCAGTCTGGTGCGCTGCCCGCAGGGGCGCGCCCGGCAATGCTTCTTCCAGAAGCACGATGCCGGTTCGTTCGGCGACGCGGTGCATCAGGTGCCGATTCGCGAAAAGGACGGCCACGACGAAAACTATCTCTGGGTCGACGACATCGACGGACTGGTCGCCTGCGTCCAGATGGGCACGATCGAGTTCCACGGCTGGGGTTCGCGCATCGACGCGCTGGAACGCCCCGACCGGATGGTGTTCGATCTCGACCCGGACGAAGGTCTGGGTTTCGAGGAAACGAAGCGCGCCGCCGCGCACCTGAAGGAGCAATTGGCGGAACTGGGCCTGGTCAGCTTCCCGCTGCTGTCCGGAGGCAAGGGCGTGCATGTCGTCGTGCCGCTGACGCCGAACGCCGAATGGCCGGCCGTGCGCGGTTTCGCCGAGCGGTTCGCGCGCGCACTGGCGCAGGCCGAACCGGAACGGTTCGTGGCAGTGATGAGCAAGGCGAAGCGCAAGGGCCGGATCTTCATCGACTATCTCCGCAATCAACGCGGGGCGACCGCGATCATGCCTTATGCCGCGCGGGCCCGTGCCGGCGCGCCGGTCGCAGCGCCGGTGTCCTGGACCGAGCTGCGCGACATCGACACCGCCGCGCACTGGCATGTCGGCGACGCGACGGAACTGATCGCACGGGCAAGCGGACGAACGCTGCACGGATGGGGCGTCGCGGACCAGATCCTTCCGGATCTCTGAACCGTTCGCAGGCCACGCAAAGCCGGACGCTGCACCGGGCAGTCTTTCCGCGCGTGCGCCCATCCACGGACGCGGCACGTTCGATCGTGGGGCGGCCACGACAATGCCGATCCAGATCACAATTCCATTTAACTCGGCCGATCGCTCGCCTAGGGTCCGCGCCAGTCCGCTGAAGGAGGAACCGCTGGCCACGCAGCCCGCTCATGACAGCCGGACGCACGCCCGACGCCGCTACGACGCTTACGCGGGTGCGCCGTCGGATACGATGCGCGCCGCGGCCGCCGCGCCGTGGATTGCGGTGCTGGAGGAATTGTCGGCGGTTGCCGGCGACGATCTTGGCCACGCGCGTGAGCGTGTGCAGCGGCACGCCGCCGACATCGGCACCGGCTTCCGCGTCATCGGCGAGGAGAGCGAGCGCCCCTGGCCGGTCAGTCCCATCCCGCTGCTGATCGAGGCCGCGGAATGGGCGACGATCGAGCGCGGCGTGATCCAGCGCGCCGATCTGTTCGAGACGATCCTGCGCGATTTGTACGGACCCGCACGACTGGTGGAACGCGGCCATATTCCCGCGCCGCTGATTACCGGCAGTCCGTTCTTTCTACGGCCGCTGGTCGGGCTGCCACCCACGGGCGGACATCATCTGCACTTCGTCGCGGTCGATCTGGGTCGCAGCCCGGCCGGCGAATGGCGGGTGCTGGCCGATCACCTGCGCGCACCCACCGGCGCGGGCTACGCGCTGGAAAACCGCTTGGCGGTCAGCCGTACGCTGGGCGGGTTGCAGGCGCGGCTCAACGTGCGGCGGCACGCGCCGTTCTTCGCCGCGTTCCGCGAAGGACTGGCCGCAGCCTGCCAGCGCAGCGATCCGCGCATCGGGTTGCTGACGCCCGGTCGCTACAATCCCAGCTATCCCGAACAGGCGCATCTCGCCCGTTATCTCGGCCTGCTGCTGGTCGAGGGCGACGATCTCGCCGCGCTGGAGGACCGATTGTATGTCCGAACGATCGGCGGGCTGAAACGCATCGACGCATTGTGGCGTCGGCTCGATCCGCGCCTGCTGGACCCGCTGGCGTTCGATTCGAACTCGCGGATCGGCGTGCCGGGGTTGATCGACGTCTGGGCGCAGGGGCATGTCGTGCTCGCCAACGCGCCGGGCGCGGGCGTGCTGGAAAGCGCCGCGTTCGGCGCTTTCCTCCCGCAACTCGCCACGCGGTTGACCGGCGCGGATCTGATCCTGCCCAATATCGCGACATGGTGGTGCGGGCAGCCGCGTGAGGCCGCGCACGTCGGTGCGGAACTCGGGTCGATGCTGCTGTCATCGGCATTCGGGGCGGCCACGCTGGGCCTGCCCGGCGACGCCGCAGTCGCCGGGGCCGACCTGACGCCCGACCAGCGTGCCGTGTTCCTCGGCGATCTCACGCGTCGCCCGCAGGATTATGTCGGGCAGGAGGTCGTGCGCCTGTCGACGATGCCGGTGGTGATCGGCGACCGCATGGAGCCGCGGCCATTCACCTTGCGGGTCTTCGCGGCCCGCGACGCGACCGGCCGGTGGCAGGTGTTGCCGGGCGGGTTCGCGCGGATCGGCGAGCATCCCGACCCGCGTGCCGCAGTGATGGGCGAGGGTATTTGGTCCGCCGACGTCTGCGTCCATGGTGCCGATCCGGTCGCGCCGGTGTCGCTGCTGCCCGCCGCCGATTCGCTCCACATCCGCCGCAACCCCGGCACCCTGCCCAGCCGCGTCGCCGACAATTTCTTCTGGCTGGGACGTTATCTGGAACGCGGCGAGGCGTTGCTGGCGATGATCCGCGTCATGCTGGGACATTCGATCGATGCCGATCCCGGTGCGGCGCCCGACGAGGCGACGATCGCGCGGCTGGTCGCCGAGATCGTCGAGACCGGTGCCGCTCCCGCGCCCGACAGCCTGCGTCGCGCCGACCTGATCGCCTTCGCACGTACCGCGATGGAGGCGCAGGGCGGGCAGTGGCAGTCGGTCGCCGCGATCAACACCCATGCGCAGCGCATCGCCGGAGGGTCACGCGACCGGCTGTCGCTGGACATGGTGCGGCTGCTCGACGCGCCCTTTCCCACGCATCGCGGGATGCTCGATCGCGCCGGGTCGCTCCAGCGCCGCTACGCCGCGATCGCCGGATTGTCCGCCGAGCATATGGGACGCACCGCGGCGTGGCGCTTCCACGATCTGGGCCGGCGGGTCGAGCGCGCGCGCGCGATCTCACGCGCGGCGCGGATGTTCGGCATGGCCGGCGCATCGGCGGACGACCTGTCGACGCTGCTCGACCTTGCCGACAGCCAGATCAGCTACCGCCAGCGTTACCTGACCGGGATCGCGCGCGTACCGGTGGTCGACCTCACGGTGCTCGACCCCGGCAACCCGCGCGCGCTGGCCTTTCAGGTAGAACGCATCCGCGAACATCTCGCCGCGCTGCCGGTGCTCGACGACGATGGCATGGCGGAACAGCAGCAGATCGAGGCGACCGAATTGTACGCGCTGGTCGCGCCTGCGCAGGCCGCCTTGCTCGATCCGGAGACGCTGATCGAGGTCGACCGGCGGCTGTTCCGCCTGTCGGAGGCGATCGCACGGCGATACTTCCTGCAAGGTGCCGAACCGCTGCGCGCCAGCGGGCTGACACTGGCGTGACGATGGCCTTGTATTACAGGATCGGCCGATAGAGCGATGCGCTACGACATCCACCACACCACCCGCTTCGATTATGGCAACGCGGTCAAGTTCGCGCGGTGCAACCTGCGACTGAAGCCGATCGACTGGCCGGGACAGCGGCTGGAGGAATATGCGCTGCACGTTGCGCCCTCCGGTCGCACCTCCCCCGCGCATGCCGAGGCGGGACTGGCGCACGTCACCCGGCTGGTCGTCGACGAACGGGTGCGGCGACTGACGATCGAGAGTGTGGCGCGGCTCACCGTCGACCGACTGGTGCCGGTGCCCGAGGCGGACGATCCCACCATCGAACAGGTCGCGGGCTGGGCGCGCGCCTCCAACGATCTGTCGGCGGCGGGACCGGCGGCATATCTCTACCCCTCGCCGCTGATCCCGCTCGACCGGGCGATCGCCGATTATTGCGCGCCCGATCTCGCGCCCGATCGCAATGTGCTGGAGGCGGGGATCGCGCTGGCCCGGCGCATCCAGAACGATTTCGCGTTCGATCCCGCCGCGACGCTGGTCGACACTCCCCCGCATGAAGCTTTTCTCAAGCGGCGCGGCGTGTGTCAGGATTTCGCGCAGATCATGCTGACCGGCCTGCGCGCCGCCGGGCTGCCCGCCGCCTATGCCTCAGGCTACATCCGCACCATTCCCGCGCCGGGGCAGGAGCGACTTGTCGGCGCGGACGCCACCCATGCCTGGGTGCTGATCTGGTGCGGGCCGGTACGCGGCTGGGTGGGCGTCGATCCGACCAATGGCATCTGGATGGCCGGCGACCATATCGTCGTGGCGGTCGGTCGCGACTATGCGGAGATTGCCCCGGTTGATGGCGTCGTGCTCGGCTCGGGCGCGCAGGCGATGGAGGTCAGCGTCGACGTTGCGCCGATTGCGGAGTGATGCGGTGCCGGCCTTGCGTCGGCCCTGCCCGATCATCAGGGTCTGCAACATCGGGATATCGCGCACCAGCCGGTGCAGCAGGATGGGCAACCCGATGCCGGCGGCCAGCATCGCCAGGAACAGTGGCAGCATCCACGAACCGAGGTACGGCGTCACCAGCGTACGCGCGCGCGCCCCCGCGATCGAATGCCACAGGTATATAGAATAGCTGTAGCCGCCGATCTTCTCGAACACGGGAACGACGGGCATGAAGCGCAGCATCAAAAGCGTCCCGGCCATGCCGCAAATGGCCGCCGACATCGCGATCCGCGACAACGGGTGCAGCGCGGCATTCAATCCGCCCTGGTGCACCAGGGTCACGATCACCACCGCACCGATCGCGAAGAGGATGAGGTCGTCGCGCACGAACAGGCTGCGATGCTCGCGCAGCAGGATGCCGAAGATGAAATAGGGCGCAAGGTACATCGCGCCGCTGATGCTCAGGAAATCGATCGGGTCGATCGAACGGCCGATCTCCACCAGCCCGAACATCGCCAGCACCAGCCCCACCCAACCCGGTCTGCCCGCGCAATCCCAGATCGTGATGGCCGCGAACACGATCAGGATCGCCTGCAGGAACCAGAAATGCTGGTAATGGAAGAACAACGCATCCACCAACCGGTCGCTGGCGCCATATACGTGCGCCCGAAGCGCCCAGGTCACCGCACTGACGAAGACCAGCGGAACCAGCAAATGGCGTGCCTTCTTTTGCCAAAACACTGCAAAACCAGCAGAATCCACGCGACGCCGCGCATATAGATAGCCTGACAGCACCGTGAACGCCGGCATTCTGATCAGCTCAAGGCTATCCACCGCGTAATGCCAGATGGACTGGTTGGAAACGTGCATGCCAGCCATTTCGTCAATGCCGACAACATGATAAGCCACGACGAGGAAGCACGCGATGCCGCGCACGGTCATAAGGTTGCGATCAAATACCGATACGGCGGGCTGTATCGTCGTCGCGGCGCTGCCTGGCGACTGGCTGTCATAGCGGGGCGATACCAACGACGTCATTTGATGGCCTTCTTCACGCCATGACAAGTGACAAAGCGCCGTGCCTTATTACGGATTTGTTTGCCGAAATGCTGCGTCGTGACTACCCGATTTGGGTAACCCGGAGCCGATAAGTCCGTTGCCGCGGCCTGCGGCAAACCGATTGCGCTTGGCCGCACCCTGCCCCACATAGACGAGTAACACACCAATCGGGGAAACCATGGCCGATCCATATGCGACGCTGGGCGTGGCGCGCGGCGCCAGCGAGGCGGACATCAAGAAAGCGTATCGCAAGCTCGCCAAGGAGCTGCATCCCGACCGCAACCGCGACAATCCCAAGGCGGCCGAACGGTTCGGGCAAGTGACCGGCGCCTACGACCTGCTGACCGACAAGGACAAGCGCGCGCGCTTCGATCGCGGCGAGATCGACGGCGACGGCAATCCCGCCGCACCATTCGGCTTCGGCGCCGGACGGGCGCATCCGGGCGCCGGCGGTTTCCGCTCGCAGGGCTTCGATGCCGGCGGGGCCGAATCGCCCGATATGAGCGACATCTTCGAAGGGCTGTTCGGCGGCCGGACCCGCGCCGGTGGCGGCGGAGCTGGCGGTTTCGCCAGCGGCTTCGGCCGGCGAGGTCCGCCCGCAAAGGGCGGCAACGTGGCCTATACCTTGCGCGTGCCGTTCACCGACGCCGCGACGCTCGCACCGCAACGGGTCACGCTGGCCAGTGGCAGCGCCATCGACCTGAAGCTGCCCGCGGGGGTCGATACCGGCACGCAGATGCGACTGGCCGGGAAAGGCGACGAGGGGCCGGGTGGCCCCGGTGACGCGATCGTCACGATCGAGGTGCAGCCGCATCGTTTCTTCACCCGCGACGGCGACGACGTCCGGCTCGATTTGCCAATCTCGCTCAAGGAAGCGGTGGAAGGCGGCAAGGTCAAATGCCCGACCGTCGAGAACCCGGTCATGATCGCGGTGCCGGCGGGGGCGACGTCAGGCAAGACGTTGCGTCTGAAGGGAAAGGGCTTCCATCGCAAAGGTGGGGAGCGCGGCGACCAGCTGGTGACGCTGTCGGTCGACGTGCCCGCCGACGATGCCGCGCTCAAGGCGTTCGTCGCCGGTTGGGATGGCGGGGGGAACCCCCGCGCCGCGATGGGCGTCTGACATGCCGTGTCGGACATCCCCCTTTCGCTGACGCCGGAGGATCGCGCGCGCCAGCACGGCGCCGCGCACCGCCGGTTCGATCGCCAGCTCGCGCGGCTCCGCCCGGGTGCCTATTCGATCGAAGTGCTGAAACGGGCCGGTCTGGGCGTGTGGACCGACGGCTTCATCCACGCCGGCAACCTTGCCTATCTGGCGTTGATGACAGTGTTCCCGTTCTTCATCGTCGCGGCGGCCGTCGCCTCGCTGTTCGGGCAGAGCGACGAGGTGCAGCATGGGCTGGCCGGGTTCCTGTCGGTCCTGCCGCGCGACGTCGCGGAGGTGTTGCGCGTGCCGATCGGCAATGTCCTTCAGGCACGCACCGGACCGTTGCTGTGGTTCGGCGCACTGGTCGGCCTGTGGACGGTCGGCAGCTTCGCGGAGACGATCCGCGACATCTTTCGCCGCGCTTACGGCACGCGGTCGTCGCAATCGCTCTGGCGGGCACGACTGGGGCTCAGCCTCGCGATCGTCGCCTCGGTGATGATCGCGCTGCTGGCGTTTCTCGTGCAGGGCATGCTGATCGCCGCGGAACAGTTCATCTATCGCCTGCTTCCCGTGGCGCAGCATGTCGCGGAATGGCTGAACATCGCGCGACTGGTGCCCGCGGTCATCATGTTCGGCGCGCTTTACATGCTGTTCTACTCGGTCACCCCAGGCAAATACCGTCGGACGGAAGTGTTGAAATGGCCGGGCGCACTGTTCACCACCATGTGGTGGGTCGGCATGACCGCCGGCCTGCCCTGGGCGCTGTCGCAGCTCGGCGGGTACGACCTGACCTATGGCAGCCTGGCGGGTGTGGTGGTGATGCTGTTGTTCTTCTATCTGATCGGGCTGGGCCTTGTCTTCGGCGCCCACCTCAACGCAGCACTGGCGGAGCCGCCCGAAGCGGTTGTAGAGGGGGCCGGACAGACAGAGTAAGAGAGCAGGACATCGCGTGAATGGATTGATGGCGGGCAAGCGCGGGCTCATCATGGGGCTGGCCAATGACAAGTCACTGGCCTGGGGAATCGCCAAGAAGCTGAGCGAGGCCGGGGCGGAGCTCGCCTTTTCCTATCAGGGCGCGGCGATGGAGAAGCGGGTGCGCCCACTTGCCGAACAGCTGGGCGTCGCGCGGCTGTTCGATTGCGACGTGGCGGACATGGATGCGCTCGACGCGACCTTTGCGGCGCTGGCGCAGGAATGGCCGACGATCGATTTCGTCGTCCATGCGATCGGCTTTTCCGACAAGTCGCAGCTGCGCGGGCGCTATTACGACACCACGCTCGACAATTTCCTGATGACGATGAACATCTCGGCCTACTCGCTGGTCGCGGTGGCGCAGCGCGCGCGCGCGATGATGCCGGAAGGCGGCGCGATCCTGACGCTGACCTATTATGGCGCGGAAAAGGTCATCCCCCATTACAACGTGATGGGCGTGGCGAAGGCGGCGCTGGAAACGAGCGTGAAGTATCTGGCGGTCGATCTCGGCCCCGACAACATCCGCATCAACGCCATCTCGGCCGGCCCGATCCAGACGCTGGCGGCGCGCGGCATCGGCGACTTCAACTACATCCTTAAATGGAACGAGCTGAACTCGCCGCTGCGCCGCACGGTGACGATCGAGGATGTCGGCGGCGCCGGGCTGTACATGCTCTCCGATCTGGCGAGCGGCGTGACCGGCGAGATCCACCATGTCGACGCCGGCTACAACGTCATCGGGATGAAGGCCGAGGACGCGCCGGACATCGCGCTGGCATGATCGCGTGACGATCGCGATCCGCGCGGCGCAAGGGCAGGACGTCGCCGCGATCGATGCGCTGCTGCGGGCCGGCTTGCCGCGCGCCGACGAAGCCGATCTGGTGCGGCGACTGTGCGTGGACGGCGATATGGTGCTGGTGCTCGTCGCCGCGGACGAGGAAACGGGCGTGCTCGCCGGGATGATCGGGTTCAGCCGCATGCAGGTCGATGTCGGCGGCAAGGAGATCGCAGCCGTTGCGCTGGCGCCCGTCGCGGTCGCCGCGCCCTATCGTCGACAGGGCGTGGCCGAGGCGTTGATCCACGCCGGGATCGAGCGGCTGGAGGCGGAGCGGGTCGTGCTGTGCTTCGTGGTGGGCGAACCCGGTTTCTACGAACGGTTCGGCTTCCACGCCGATTACGCAAGGAACTTCGCTTCCCCCTATGCCGGCGAGCATTTCATGACGCTGCCGGTGCAGGGCGGGCTGATGCCGTGCGGTGTGCGCGGGGAGGCGCGGCACGCCGCCGCCTTCGCCAGGTTGGCCGCCGAGTAGGACACGGCGGATCCAGCCCACGCGGTGGCACCACCATCTCGCCGGTCATTGCGCAGACTTACGACCCGTAAACCCGAACGTCGTCCCGTCCTATGCCATAGCGTAGCGTTCCAGTGCGATACCCGCGAGATTCTGCGTGCGACGCAGATAGCGGATGCGCAGCCGGTCGGGCCGTGGAAGCGCCTGAAACGCTTCCAGATGGCCGCGATGCACCGGTGGGCAGCGGATCGCACCGTGCGCCTGTGCGATCACCGCCGCGGCATCGCCGAGCAGCAACGCCTCTTCCAGGCCCAGGTCGTGCGCCAGCCGCAGCGCGGCGGTCAGCGCCAGCCACTCCGCCTCCATGCTGGTGCCGGGGCCAAGGTCGCGACGCATGTACGTACGCCCGCCCGCGACCAGCGCATATTCCATCCCCGCCGGACGCAACCCGCCATCGAAGAAGATCTTCACGCGCGCGTCCACGTGCCGCTGGCGATCCCGTCCAGCGTCCAGTCGCCCACCCGCCAGCGCACCAGCCGGAGCGTGGGATGGCCGACCGCGGCGGTCATGCGGCGTACCTGCCGGTTGCGGCCCTCACGGATCGTCAGCGCGATCCACGTGTCCGGAATGCTGGCACGCTGGCGGATCGGCGGCACGCGCGGCCACAATGCGGGCGCGTCGATCCGCTCGGCCTCCGCAGGACGCGTCGGCCCGTCGTTCAGCGACACACCCGTCCGCAGCGCCGCCAGCGCCGCGTCGTCGGGCACGCCCTCTACCTGCACCCAATAGGTCTTGGGCAGCTTGAACTTCGGATCGGCAATCCGCGCCTGCAACCGGCCGTCGTCGGTCAGCAACAGCAACCCCTCGCTGTCGCGATCCAGCCGCCCCGCCGGATAGACGCCCGGCGCGTCGATGAAGTCCGACAGTGTCGCGCGCGTCGTCGGCGAGCCTCGATCGGTGAACTGGCTGAGCACGTCATACGGCTTGTTGAACAGAACCAGCGTCATGCCGCGGCGATATGCCCCGCCACCGCCTCCGCGACGCGGATGCCGTCGACCGCCGCGGACAGGATGCCGCCGGCGTAACCCGCCCCCTCGCCGGCCGGATATAGGCCGATGGTGTTGAGGCTCTGCATATCCTCGCCGCGGGTGAAGCGCACCGGCGAGGACGTCCGCGTCTCCACCCCGGTCATCACCACGTCGGGATGGTCATACCCCTTGATCTGGCGACCGAACACCGGAATCGCCTCCCGCATCGCCTGGATCGCGAAATCGGGCAGGCATTCGGCCAGGTCGGTGGGCGTCACCCCCGGCTTGTAGGACGGCACGACGCTGCCCAGCGTGGTCGAGGGGCGGCCGGCGAGGAAATCGCCGACCCGCTGCGCGGGGGCCATGTAGTTCGATCCGCCCGCGACGAACGCGCGCTGTTCCCAATGGCGTTGCAGCGCGATGCCGGCCAGCGGTTCGCCGGGATAATCGCGCGCCGGGTCGATCGCGACGACGAACCCGGAATTGGCGTTGCGTTCGTTGCGCGAATATTGGCTCATGCCGTTGGTCGCGACGCCGCCTTCCTCGGATGTCGCGGCGACCACGGTGCCGCCGGGGCACATGCAGAAGCTGTAGACGGTGCGTCCGTTCGAACAGTGATGCGAGATGTGGTATTCCGCCGCACCCAGCACCGGGTGCCCGGCGTCGGGACCGAAACGCGCGCGGTCGATCCACGATTGCGGATGTTCGATCCGGACCCCGATCGAGAACGGCTTGGCCTCCGCATGAACGCCGGCCGCGAACAACATCCCGAACGTGTCCCGCGCGCTGTGGCCGATCGCCATCACGACATGCCCGGCCTCCAGATAGCCGCCATCGTGAAGGTGCAGCCCGCGCACCCGCCGCTGCCCGCCGCCATCGGTGGCGATGTCCAGCCCGTCGACGCGGGTCGAGAAGCGATATTCGCCGCCGAGTTCCTCGATCGTGGCGCGCATGCTCTCCACCATCGTCACCAGCCGGAACGTGCCGATATGCGGATGCGCCTCGGTCAGGATATCCTCGGGAGCGCCGGCCTTCACGAACTCGGTCAGCACCTTGCGGTTCAAGTGCCGCGGGTCCTTGATCCGGCTGTAGAGCTTGCCGTCCGAAAACGTGCCCGCCCCGCCCTCACCATATTGGACGTTCGATTCGGGGTTCAGGACGCTGCGCCGCCACAGCCCCCACGTGTCCTTGGTACGTTCGCGCACCACCTTGCCGCGCTCCAGCACGATCGGCCGGTATCCGGCCTGCGCCAGGATCAGCGCCGCGAACAGCCCGCAGGGGCCGGCGCCGATCACCACCGGGCGCGGCGCGCCATCGTTGGCGGGGGTCGGCGCGCGATAGCGGGTGTCGGGGGTGAGCGCGACGTCGCGGTCGCGGCGCGCCCGCGCCAGCACGGTCGCCTCGTTCTTCACCGTGACGTCGACCGTATAGACCAGCGCGATATTGCCGTGTTCGCGCGCGTCCGCCCCGCGCCGCGCGACCGCGAAACGGATCAGATCGCGCGGGGTGATGCGCAGCCGCTTGACGATCGCGGCGGGCAACGCCTCGTCGGCATGGTGGAGCGGCAGTTTCAGGTCGGTGATGCGGATCATGTCGGACGGGCTTTATACGGGTTCGCGGCGCAGGCGAATGTTGCGAATGTTGAGACCATGGCGGGTTGTGAAGCGTGACCGATACCGGGAGCCGCCGTCGTCGTGCGGCATCGGACGACGGAGGTAACCCAACCAACGCCTCGTAGGACAGTGTCCCCTCGTCGCGTAGCTTGCCGGCGATCAGGCGGCGAACCTACGTTGCCGCCCGCTGCTCGTCGAAGCGGCGACGCGCCGCGTCGACATCCGCCATATTGTCGATCGTCCAGCGGTACAATGCCTTGAACGGCTGGTGCAGCGACCGCCCGAGCGGGGTGATCGCATATTCGACCGCCACCGGCGAGGCCGGGATGACGCGGCGCGATACCATGCCGTTGCGCTCCAGCCGACGCAGGCATTGCGTCAGCGCCTTCTGCGTCACACCCTCCAGATGACGGCGGATCGCGTTGAAGCGCATCGGGCCGGCATCCAGCACGGTCAGCACCATCATCGACCATTTGTCGGCGATCTGATCCAGCAGCGTGCGGCTGGGGCAATCCCCCGCGAAATGCTGGCAGCGCGCCGATGGCGGCGCGACGGCCGAAACGGAGGCGGCGGTGGCGGTGGCGGTGGCGGTGGCGGTTTCCATGAAGATACCTAGTCGATCGGTGGTGCGTTATTGACGTCAGGTTTCCGATATATACCTGTCTGGCTGCAATCTCAAGAAAAGGCCATCCATGTCCACCGCCTCGGTCGATACCCTGTTCCGCCCCTTCCGCCTCGGCTCGCTCGATCTGCCCAACCGGATCGTCATGGCCCCGATGACGCGCACGATGGCGCCGGAAGGCGTGCCGGGCGAGGCGAATGCCGCCTATTACCGCCGCCGGGCAGAGGGCGGCGTCGGCCTGATCCTGTCCGAAGGCACGGTCATCGACCGTCCGTCGTCGCGCAATCATCCCGGCATCCCGTTCTTCCACGGCGATGCGGCGCTGACCGGTTGGAAAGGCGTGATCGACGCGGTCCATGATGCAGGCGGCAAGATGGGGCCGCAGATCTGGCACACCGGCGCGACCAACGGCCCGCCCGCCGACGGCTGGGCACCGCCCGCGCCCGTCGAGAGTCCGTCCGGCTACAACGCCCCTGCCGAGGCGCGCGGGCAGGCGATGAGCGACGAGGATGTGACCGACACGATCGCCGCCTTCGCGCGTGCGGCGGCGGAGGCGAAGGCGCTCGGTTTCGACACGGTCGAGATCCACGGCGCGCACGGCTACCTGATCGATCAGTTCTTCTGGGACGGCACCAACCAGCGCAGCGACAGCTACGGCGGCGCATCGATCCGCGAACGCTCGCGTTTCGCGGGCGAGGTGGTCAAGGCGGTGCGCGCGGCGGTCGGCCCCGACATGCCGGTCATCCTGCGCGTCAGCCAATGGAAGCAACAGGATTACCGTGCACGGCTGGCCGAAACGCCGCAGGCGATGACCGACTGGCTGCTGCCGCTGGTGGAGGCGGGCGCGAACGTCCTGCATTGTTCGCAGCGCCGGTTCTGGGAGCCGGAGTTCGCCGAGATCGACGGCGCGGACGGGCTGAACTTCGCGGGCTGGGCCAAGAAGCTTACTGGCGCGGCGACGATCAGCGTCGGCTCGGTGGGGCTGTCGGGCGAGTTCATGGCAGCGTTCGGCGGCGAGGGATCGACCAGCACCGATCTCGACCGGCTGGTGGCGCGGATGGAGCGTGACGAGTTCGACCTGATCGCGGTCGGGCGCGTGTTGATCAGCGACGCCGACTGGGTGGCCAAGGTGCGCGCGGGCGATGCCGACGGGCTGAAGGGCTTCGAGGCGAGCGCACTGGGCGAACTGGTCTGACCCCCACCCGACCTGACCCGTTCGGCAGGACGGGTCGGTGATCCGCCGGTCGTCGCGCGCACATCGACCCGGATTCGGCCCCAAGCCCCTTCCCCGCGCATCCCTTTGCCGCATCCGCGCGTAGGAACGGCTCGGACGATTTCGGAGGACGACATGACCGACAAGCAACCGATGCAGGCCGATGGCGAAGGCACCGAGCCGCATGTTCCGGACGCGAACGGCGAAGTTGCCAGCCGTCGCGACAGCAAGGGCGAGAGCCAGGGCGGCGCCTATCCAAACCCGCACACCGGCAAGGAAGGCGGCCACTTTCATGGTGGCCAGACCGAACGCGCCTATCACGGCGGCAATCAGGCTGGCGACGAGAAGAGCGGCGAACAACCGAACGCACCGTCGACGGAGTGATGCCGCCGATGACGGAGCGATGAGGCCGCCATGGAGCGGCCCATCGCTCCGGCCCTGATTTGGGCGGAGTTTTGACGGACAACCCAGCGTTCAATGCGGCAGGTGTCGGCAACCCGGCCCGGAACCATCGGATCGCCACCGCAACCCGGCATCGTTTCCCGATGAGCCGGTCACGCGACGAGGCGCGCCGTTACTGGCGCGGGTACGCGTCCAGCTGGCAACGGTCCGGGTGCTTGCGGCATTCCTTCTCGCGCTCGCGCTGCTCCTTCTGCTCGCGCTCCTCCTGCTTGCGCATCCGCCGCGTGTATTTTTCGTCGCGCTCCTTGGCGCTGGTGGTCATCAGGTCGGCACCCTTGCCTACCGCCTTCACCGGCAGCGTCGCGACGTTCCACGCGGTGCGCACGCAGCCGCTCGTCGCCAGCATCGCCACCGCCGCGATCATCATCCTTGCCTTGTGCATCATCTTCCTCCCGCCCCGTCCGATACGCCCTAGCAGCGTCGTGCGACCGGCGCACGCGGTGAGAGTCGTTCTCACGGACCCGCCCCCGTGCGCCGACGTTGATGCGGGACCAGCGGAGAGGCCGAGCCGATGCACTTCACGATCAACGGAATATCGCACGAGGCGGAGGTCGACGTCCGCACCTCGCTGCTCGACCTGTGCCGCGAGCATCTCGGGCTGACCGGCAGCAAGAAGGGCTGCGACCATGGGCAGTGCGGTGCTTGCACGATGCTGGTGAACGGCCGCCGCATCAATTCCTGCCTCACGCTGGCGGTGATGCATCAGGATGACGACATCGTAACGATCGAGGGGCTGGGCACGCCCGACAACCTCCACCCGTTGCAATCCGCGTTCGTGCGGCACGACGGCTATCAGTGCGGCTATTGCACTCCGGGGCAGATCTGTTCGGCGGTCGGCATGCTGGACGAGGTGAAGAAGGGCTGGCCGAGCCACGCGTCCGCCGACCTGACCGACGCCGACTTCAACGATGCCGAGATCAGCGAGCGGATGAGCGGCAACATCTGCCGTTGCGCCGCCTATCCCAACATCGTCGACGCGATCCGCGAAGTCGCCGGTGCCGATGCCGACGCCGATGCGAAGGTGGACGCATGAAGAGCTTCGATTATGCGCGGGCCGGATCGGTCGCGGAGGCCACGCAGGCCGGCGGGCGCTTCATCGCCGGGGGGACGAACCTGCTCGACCTGATGAAGTTGCAGGTCGAGACGCCGGGCAAGCTTGTCGATATCAGCCGGCTCGACCTCAATACGATCGATGAGCGCGAGGATGGCGGGCTGACGATCGGCGCGCTGGTGCCCAACAGCGATCTCGCCGCCGACCCGCGCGTCATCGCAAAGTACGAGGTGCTGAGCCGCGCGTTGCTGGCGGGGGCGTCCGGGCAGTTGCGCAACAAGGCGACGACCGGCGGCAACCTGCTCCAGCGGACGCGCTGCTATTACTTTTACGACACCGCGGCGGGCTGCAACAAGCGGGAACCGGGTAGCGGCTGCGAGGCGATCGGCGGATTCAACCGCATCCACGCGATCCTCGGCACCAGCGACAAGTGCATCGCCACCCATCCCGGCGATATGCCGGTGGCGATGCGGGCGCTGGACGCGGTCATCGTCACGCAAAAGCCCGATGGCGACAAGCGGCGCGTGCCGATCGGCGATTTCTATCGCCTGCCCGGCGACACCCCGCAGATCGAGAACGTGCTGGAAGCGGGCGAACTCATCACCCATGTCGAACTCCCCGCCCCGCCGCCGGGACGGCAGGTGTACCGCAAGGTGCGCGATCGCGCCTCCTATGCGTTCGCGCTGTTCTCGGTCGCGGCGGTGGTGCACGTCGAGGACGGCGTGATCGCCTACGCCGCGCTCGCGTTCGGTGGGGTGGCGCACATGCCGTGGCGCAATCCGCAGGTCGAGGCCGCACTGGTCGGCAAGACGCCGTCGGACGAGGCGTTCGCCGCCGCCGCCGATGCGTTGCTGGACGGCGCGAAGGGCTTCGGCTCGAACGATTTCAAGATCCCGCTGGCGCGTCGCACATTGATCGCCACGCTGCGCGAGGTGACTCAATGACGCTGATCGACAAGGTGCTGGGCCGCGAGGACACGCGCAGCCTGACGATGAACGATGCCCATCCACACAGCTGGCTTGACGCGGGCGCACAGGGGGTGATCGGCAAGCCGATCGACCGGATCGAGGGGCCGCTGAAGGTTTCGGGTCTGGCAACCTATGCCGCGGAATATCCCGTCGATGGGCTGGCTTACGGGGTGCTGGTGCGCGCACCGTTCGGATCGGGCACGATCCGCGAGGTCGTCGCGGACCAGGCGCGCGCGCTGCCCGGCGTCATCGACGTCGTCACCGATTATCCCAGCTTCATCCGCAACCCCCAGCAGGGCGGCGAGAAGAAGGCCCCGACGCAAGGGGTGGAGAAGGTCGATTACCACGGCGAGATCGTCGCGATCGTCGTCGCGGAGACGTTCGAGACCGCGCGCGACGCCGCCGCGCGCGTCCGCGTCGACTATGAACCGGCCAAGGGCGCGTATGTCTTCGCCGCCCACCGCGATCAGGCGACGCGCCCGCCGCCCGATCAGATCCCTCCGCACATGGCGAAGGGCGACGTCGATCAGGCGATGGCCGACGCGGTGTTCGCGATCGATGCGACCTATACCACGCCCAGCCAGAATTCGGCCGCGATGGAGCCGCATGCATCGACGGCCGAATGGCGCGACGGCACGCTGATCCTGCACGGCAGCTATCAGATGGTCGCGTCCGACCAGATGCAACTGGCCGCCGCATTGGGTGTCGCCAAGGACAAGGTGCGGATCATCTCACGCTACGTCGGCGGCGGCTTCGGGTCGAAGCTGGGCATCGCGCCGGAAAGCGTCGCCGCCGCGATCGCGGCCAGGCAGCTCGGCCGCCCGGTGAAAGTGGCGATGTCGCGCCAGCAGGTATTCGACGCGACCGTGCGACGCTCCAACACCGAACAGCGGATCCGGCTGGCCGCCGATGCGCAGGGCAAGCTGACCGGGCTGGCGCACGAGACGCTGGCCAGCAACCTGCCGGGCGAGGATTTTTTCGAGCCGGCCGGCATCGGTACCCAATTCGCCTATGCCGCGCCCAACCGGCTAATCGATCACAAGCTGGTGCGGATGAACTGGCTCCTGGCCGGGTCGATGCGCGCGCCCGGCGAGGCGGTGGGAATGCTGGCGCTGGAAGCGGCGATGGACGAATTGTCCTACCGCATCGGTATCGACCCGATCGAGCTGCGCCGCCGCAACGAACCCGCGATGGACCCGCAAAACGACCTGCCCTTTTCCACGCGACAGCTGATCCCGTGCCTGGACAAGGGCGCGGAGATGTTCGGCTGGGACGAGCGCGGTCCCGCGCCCGCCACCGATCGCCGCGGCGAATGGTGGCACGGCGTCGGCGTGGCGGCGGCGGTTCGCTCGAACATGCTCCAGAAATCGTCGGCCAGCGTGGAGCTGACCACCGACGGACGGGCGATCGTGTCGACCGACATGACCGACATCGGCACCGGCACCTATACGATCCTGGCGCAGATCGCGGCCGAGACGCTGGGCCTGCCGATCGATCGCGTCACGGTGCATCTGGGCGACGGTGCGGCCCCGCCCGCCGCCGGATCCGGCGGATCATGGGGTGCGGGATCGTCGGGATCCTCGGTGTATGTCGCGTGCGAGGGACTGCGCGAGAAGCTGGCCACCGCGATGGGCGTCGATGCCGCGTCGATGACGCTGAAGGACGGGCGCGCGATCGCCGACAATCGTGCGGTGGAGATCACCGAACTGGTCGGCGACGGCATGACCGTGATCGGCAGCATCGCACCCGGCAAGCAGGAGAAGCTGCACCGTCAGG
This sequence comes from Sphingomonas sp. Leaf231, assembly GCF_001421995.1. Classification (GTDB taxonomy): domain Bacteria; phylum Pseudomonadota; class Alphaproteobacteria; order Sphingomonadales; family Sphingomonadaceae; genus Sphingomonas. The sequence goes on along the minus strand of NZ_LMLS01000003.1, from coordinate 352,562 downwards.
CCAGCTATGGCGCGCATTTCGCCGAGGTGAAGGTGAATGCGACCACCGGGGAGGTGCGGGTCGAGCGGATGCTGGGCGTATTCGCGGCGGGTCGCATCCTGAACGCCAAGACCGCGCGTTCGCAATGTCTGGGCGGCATGACATTCGGCATCGGGGCTGCGCTGACGGAGGAACTGGTCCACGATCCGCGTAACGGGAAGGTCGTGAACCGCGACCTCGCCGAATATCACGTGCCGGTGAACGCCGACATTCCGCAGATCGAGGTCGCGTTCATCGACGAACGCGACATCCACGCCAATCCGATCCATGCCAAGGGGATCGGTGAGCTGGGCATCTCCGGCGCGGGTGCGGCGATTGCCAATGCAATCTATCATGCCACCGGCGTGCGGGTGCGCGACTATCCGATCACCTGCGACAAGTTGCTGATGGAACTGCCGGCGATCTAAGCCTCTTACGTCATTGTGCGGAGCGGGGCGGAGCAAGCCGGGGCAGCGCGCGGGACCCCGGGTTGCTTCGCTCCGCCTGAAATGACGCTCCTCCTTGAAAGACGATCATGGCCGACAACGATTCCGTCCTTGCCGCCGCCGCCGCCTGGAAGGGTGAACCGCTGGCGCTCGCCACCGTCGTCTCGACATGGGGGTCCGCGCCCCGTCCGCGCGGCAGCCACATGCTCGTCCACGCCGACGGCCGGTTCGAGGGTTCGGTTTCGGGCGGCTGCGTCGAGGGCGATATTCTGGACACCGCGGCGCAGGTCATCGCCGGCGCGCCGTTCGCGGTGAAAACGTACGGCGTCGCCGACGATAGCGCGTGGCAGGTCGGCCTGCCGTGCGGCGGCGAGATTTCGGTGATGGTGCAACCGGTCGGCGCCGAAGGGTTCGACCCCGAATTGTTCGATCGCATCGCGGAGGCGCGCGCCGCCGGGCAATCGCTGACCGTCACCACCGACCTGGCCACCGGCCACGCCGACCTGCGGCCGCTGGAAACCGGGGAGGTGTTCGTCAACCGCTACGATCCGCCGCGCCGGCTGCTGATCGTGGGTGCGGTGCAGATCGCGCAGAGCCTCGCGGCGCTCGCCGCCACGTTGGGGATCGCGGTCGTGGTGATCGACCCGCGCGGGCGCTTTCTGACCGAGGAGCGGTTTCCCGGCGTGACGCTCGACGATCGCTGGCCTGACGAGGCGGTGGCGGCATGGAAGCCGGGGCGCGCCACCGCCGTGGTGACGCTGAGCCACGACACCAAGATCGATGATCCCGCGCTGATCGCCGCGCTGTCCAGCGAGGCCGCCTATGTCGGCGCACTCGGCAGCCGTCGCAGCCATGCCGCGCGGCGGGAGCGACTGGCAGCTTCGGGCGTTGACCCGCATCAGCTCGACCGCATCGATGGCCCGGTGGGCATCGACATCGGCGCGGTCGGCCCGGCGGAGATCGCGTTGTCGATCGCCGCCGCAATGGTGGGAGCGTTTCATGATCGCCGTTGAAGACACCGTCCTGATCCTTCTCGCCGCAGGCCGGTCGGAACGCTTCGGCGATGTGGCCAGCAAGCTGGACCAGCCGTTCCTGTCGCGCCCGCTCGGCCTGCACGTCGCGGTCGCGCTGGAGGACATGCCTTTTCGTGAGCGGATCGTCGTCGTCGACGGGTGCACGATCGACTATGCCGCGCACAATTTCACCGTCGTCCACAATGACGCGCCGGACCGCGACATGGCGTCGTCGGTGCGGATGGGAGTGGATTGCGCGCGCGCGCACGACGCTCGTGCGGTGGTGATTGCGCTTGGCGACATGCCACGCGTCACCGCCGCGCACATCTACCGCCTGTTCGACGCCGCAAAGGATCTGGACGATCAGGCAGTCGTCGCATCGAGCGACGGCACCACGCCGCGCCCACCCGTCCTGATCGGGCGCGGGCGTTTCGACGAGATTCTGGCGATCACCGGCGATCAGGGTGCACGCGACATGATTCAGGCGGGCCGCCACGTCGTCGCCAACGCCGCCGAGCTGATCGACGTCGACACGCCCGCCGATCTCGAACGGCTGCGTGAACTCGTTCATGCGCCCGAGGCGCTGACCCGCCCCGACTCGCACGTCCTGCGCGCCGGCTCGACCGAGGAACGACGCGCCGCGGTGCAGGACCTGCTTTGACATAGCGGAACTGCCGGGCACGGCCATGTGCCGCGCAGTCCGTCAACCTTCGGTGGCTAGCATCGCATCGTCACCGCGGCTTCGATCCGGTGGACCGCCCTCCCTATTCGTGGCGCAGCGCATCGATCGGGTTCAGCGCCGCCGCGCGGCGTGCCGGGAAATATCCGAACACCACCCCGATCACCGCCGAAATCGCGAAAGCGACGATGTTGATCTGCGGGTCGAACGTCCACGGCACCTGCAACAGCGGGGTCAGTCCGGCGATCACCCCTTGCGCCAGCACCAGCCCGATCAGCCCGCCCAGACACGATAGCACCACCGCCTCGACCAGGAATTGCAGCAGCACCTCGTTGGCGACTGCACCGATCGCCAGCCGGATGCCGATCTCCCGCGTGCGTTCGGTAACGCTGACCAGCATGATGTTCATGATGCCGATCCCGCCGACCACGAGGCTGATCGCCGCCACAGCAGCCACGATCCGCGTCAGCGCGGTGGTGGTGCCGGTCAGGGTATCGCTGATCTGTTTGGTGTCGAAGATGTTGAAATTGTCCTCGCGCCCGTCGCCGATCGTACGGCGTTCGCGCAGCAGGTCGGTGATCGCCGACTGGACCCCGGCGGTGGAATAGCGCTGGTCGATGCCGACCAGCATCAGGCGGATGTCGCGGCTGCCGGTGAAGCGGCGCTGCACCGCGTTGATCGGCATGATGACCACGTCGTCCTGATCGCCGCCGAACCCGGCCTGCCCGCGCGCCGACAGCACGCCGATGATATCGCAGCTGACGTCGCCCAGCCGGAAGCGCAGCCCCACCGCCTCGCCGCCGCGGAACAGGTTCTGGCGCACGGTATTGCCGATGATGCACACCGCCTTGCCGGCCTGTTCCTCCGCCGTGGTCCACGTCCGTCCGTTGACGAGCGGCCATGGCTGAACCTGGAAATAGGCCGCCGTGGTGCCGTTGATCGTCGTCGACCAGTTCGCGCCCTCGTAGATCGACGTGGCGCTCGCCTGCGCCTGCGGGGCGACGGCGGTGACACCCGCTACCTGCGTGCCGATCGCGGCGACGTCCTCCGGGGTGAAGTCGGGCGGGCGCGGGCCACCGCCGCCACGCCCGAAGCCCTGCCCTGGGCGGATCTGGAGGATATTGGTGCCCAGCGCCGCGATCTGCGACTGCACGGCGGCGGTGGTCGCCTTGCCCAGCGTCACCATCGTCACCACCGCGCCGACGCCGATGACGATGCCGAGGATGGTGAGGAACGAGCGCAACAGGTGGCGGCGGATCGAGCGCAGCGCGAGGAGGAGCGTGGTGCCGATCATCGGTGGACCCCCGTCATCGCGAGCTCCGCTTTCCGCCATGGCGGACGGTAATCGGCATCACGACACCGCCTCGCCTTGCGCGTGCTGCGTCTCGATCCGTTCGACCAGCCCGTCGCGAAAATGCACCACGGTGCGCGCGAACGCCGCCATGTCGGGTTCGTGCGTCACCATCAGCACGGTGATCCCGCGTTCGCGATTGAGTTCGGTGAGCAATTCCATGATCTCCACCGACCGTTCCGAATCGAGATTGCCGGTCGGTTCGTCGGCAAGCAGCACGTCGGGCCGGGTCACGATCGCGCGGGCGATCGCCACGCGTTGTTGCTGCCCACCCGACAATTCGGCGGGCGTATGGTCCCACCAACGATCCAGCCCGACCTTTTCCAGCGCCGCCATGGCGGTGGCGCGCCGTGCCCGCTTCTCGTCGCCGCGATACAATAGCGGCAATTCGACATTCTCCAGCGCGGTCGTGCGGCTGAGCAGGTTGAACCCCTGAAACACGAAGCCGAGATGGCGGCGACGCAGCAGCGCGCGCTGATCGCGGTCCAGCAGTTCGACATGGTGGCCGCGGAACAGGAACGTCCCCGCACTGGGCACGTCGAGGCAGCCGAGGATGTTCATCGTCGTCGACTTGCCCGACCCGGACGGCCCCATCACCGCGACGAAATCGCCGGCCACGATGTCGAGGTCGACGCCCTTCAGCGCCTGAAACTGCGTCGCGCCCTGACCATAGACCTTGGTCACGCCGCGCATCGCGATCAGCGGTGCATCGTCACTGCCCACGCGATCCGCCCTTGGCCGCCGCGCCCGCGCCGCTCTCGCCCGCCGCCAGCTGACCGGTGATGACCTGCTGCCCCGGCTGGAGCGGGCCGGACAGCACCTCGGTCAGCGTGCCGTTGCTGTCGCCGGTGGTGACCTGCACCGCCTGCGGCGTGCCATCGGCCGCCTTCACGTACACGGTCTGCGTCGCGCCGCGCCCGATCGTCGCGCTGCGCTCCGCCCGGTTGCGGCGCGGCGGCCCGGCCAGGATCGTGCCGGTGATCCCGCCGCCCTTCCCGCCCGCCGCGCTGGGCTTGAACCGGAACGCGGCGTTGGGGACCAGCAGGGCGTTCTGCTTGTCGGCGGTGACGATATCGGCGGTCGCGGTCATCCCGGGGCGCAGCTGCAAGGTCGGATTGCCCACGGTCAGGTCGGCGGCATAGGACACCACTTGCCCCGCCGCGCTGGTCGTCGTCGTGCCGGAGGAGGACGCGGTCGCATTGCTGACCGTCAGGTTGGAGCCGAGGTCGACCCGCGTGATCGTCGCCGGGAACGTCCGGCCGGGGAAGGCATCGACGGTGAACGTCGCCTTCTGCCCGGTCTGCACCTCGCCGACATCCGCCTCGTCGATCGCCACCTCCAGCTTCATGCGCGTCAGGTCTTCGGCGATCACGAACAGCGTCGGGGTGTTGAACGATGCCGCGACGGTCTGGCCGGGGTCGACCTGCCGCGCCAGCACCACGCCGTTGACGGGCGAGCGGATGATCGCCCGTGCGCGCTGCGTCTGCGATTGCGAGAGCTGCGCCCGCGCCGCCGTCACATTGGCCTCCGCCACGCGCAGCGCAGCATCGGCGCGTTGCGCATCGGCCTGTCCGGCCTGCAATTCGGTCTTCGAGGGCACGCGCCCCTTCGACAGGCGATACACCTCGTTCAACCGCGCCAGCTGCGCCCGCGATTCGGCCAGCGTCGCGCGGGCCTGCGCCACCTGCGCCTCGTTGGCGGCCAATGTCGCCTGTCCCGCGCGGATCTGGTCGTCGATCTGCTCCGGGTCGATCAGCGCCAGCGGCTGGCCGGCGATGACACGGTCGTTGACGTCGACCACCACCCTGGTCACCAATCCCGACAGCTGCGAGCCGACCGTCACCTGATTGGTCGGCGCCAGCTTGCCGGTTGCGGAGACCGACACCGTCAACCGCCCGCGCGTGACCGGCGTGGTGGCGTAGGTCACCTTGTCCGGATCGCCGAACACGCACCGCGACAATAACAGCGCGACCAGCACGATCGCGGCGAGCACCAGCACCCATTTCCCCCAGCGTCGCCACGCCGGCTGCGGCTTCAGCCCCAGGAAATCGTCGAGGTTGGTATCGGCCATCAGGGATTTCCGTCGGTGGGGGCGGGTTGGGCCAATGTCGGCGCGGGCGCGGCGCGCGGCGGCGCCTGCGGAACGGTCGTCGCGTCCCAGCCGCCGCCGAGCGCTGCGAACAATTGAACCAGCGCGGTCGCCTCGTCGGCGCGCGCCTGCGCCGCGCCGTTGCGGGTGGACAGCAACGTCGCTTCCTGCTGGCTGAGCGTCGTGAAGTCGCTCAATCCGCTGCGATATTGCTCGCGTGCCAGCAGGGCGGCGGTGCTGGCGGCGTCATAGGCGATGGTCAGTTCGCGTTCGCGGCGCTGCGCGGTGTCCAGTGCGACGACGGCGTTCTCGACATCCTCCAGCGCGGTCAGCACGACGCCCTTGTACGCCGCCAGCGCCGCATCCGCCGCCGCCTCCTGCCCGCGCACCTGGCTGCGCAGCCGGCCGCCGTTGAAGATCGCCTGCGTCAGTCCCGCGAACAGGCCGCCGGTCACGGTGTCGAGCAGCGTCCCGACCGTATTGGCGCGGGCGTTGATGTTCCCGCTGAACGCGAAATTGGGATAGAGCGCCGCCTCCGCCACGCCGATCTGCGCGGTCGCCGCCGCCAGCGCGCGTTCGGCGGCGCGGACGTCGGGGCGCTGGCGCAGCACGTCGGCGGGGATGCCGATCCCGCCCGGCGGCATGCCGACTGGGATCGCGCGCACCGCCGCCAACTGCGGCTTCAGCGCGCCGGGCGCCTGCGCGGTCAACACGCCCAGCCGCGACACCGCGGCGTTATATTGCTGCTCCAGCGTCGGGATCGTCGCGGCGGTCTGCGCGCGCTGCTGCCGCGCCTGTTCCTGGTCCAGCGAGGAGACCAGCCCGGCCTGCAACCGGAATCCGGCGATCTCGAGATTGTCTTCCTGCAGCGTCAGGCTGGCGCGCGCATTGGCCAGCTGCGTCTGGTACAGCCGCGCCAGCACGTAATTGCGCGCCACCTCCTGCTGCACGGTCAGCAGCGTGGCGGCATAATCGAATCCGGCGCCTTCATATTGCGCGCGGCTCGCCTCGATCGTGCGGCGCACCTCGCCGAACAACCCGAGCTGATAGGACGCGCTGCCGCCGACCGAGAAGTTGTTCGCGCCCCCGCCTCCGCCAATGTTCTGCACGGTGCCGTCGGGCAGCGTGATCGTCTGCCCGCCACCACGCAGCGTCTCCGACCGGCTGTAGCCGGTGTTGCCGCTGATCGTGGGAAGCAGATCGGCCCGGCTCTGCACCAGCGCCTCACGCGACTGGCGCAGCCGCGCGATCGCCTGTGCGACATCGGTGTTCGCCGCCGACGCCTGCTCGACCAGTGCGCCCAGCACCGGATCGTCGAAGCGCTGCCACCAGCGCGTCAGGTCCTCCGCCCGGGGGCCGGCGGGCACCGAATACCCCGTCGGTACCGCCAGCGCCGCATGGGAGGGCGGGCGATAATCGGGACCGACCGAGCAGCCTGCGGCCACCAGCGCCGCGGCCGGGCAGAGAAATACGCGCCTCATGGCTTGCGTGCATGAAGCAGCCGGGGCGCGCGCGTCCAGCGCTAAAGTGTGGCGACCTGTCGCTGGTGGGTCACTCCAGTTCGAGGATCACCTGATCCACCGACAGGCTTTCACCGGCCGCCGCCTGCACGGCGACGACCGTACCGGACTTTTCGGCGCGCAGGATATTCTCCATCTTCATCGCCTCCACCACCGCCAGCGCCTGCCCGGCCGACACACTGTCGCCGACGCCGACGTCCAGCCGGACGAGCAGCCCCGGCATCGGCGCGATCAGGAACCGCGACAGGTCAGGCGGCACCTTCTCGATCAGATGCGCGGCATAGGGCGCGATGTGCGCCGGCAGCACGCGCGCGACATGCGCCTTGCCGCGCGTCGCCAGCACGAAACCGTCGCGACGGCGCGTCACCGCCACCGTCAGCGGGTCGGGGGTCGACACGGTCGCCGTCCGCGCACCCGGCGTCCACTCCACCGCGCCGTCGACCGGCGCGCCATCGACGCTCACCGATCCGCCATGCACTGCGACCGCATGGTCCTGCCCGTCGATCCGCACCACCCAGTCGGCGGACGCCGCCAACGCATGGCCGAGCTGCCCGTCGATCGCCAGCGCACGCGTCGCCTGCGCGTGTGCCGCGACGCCCGCCACCGCCGCCAGCGCGCGCAACACGTCGGGCGTGGCCGGCGCGCCGTGGAAGCCGTCGGGATATTCCTCGGCGATGAACCCGGTCGTGATCGTCCCGGCGCGAAACCGCGGGTGCTGCATCAGCGCGGACAGGAAATGCAGGTTCGTCCCCGGCCCCTCGATCGTGAACCGGTCCAGCGCGGCGACCTGCGCATCGATCGCCGCCGCGCGGGTCGGCGCCCAGGTGACCAGCTTGGCGATCATCGGGTCGTAGAACATGCTGACCTCGCCCCCCTCGCGCACGCCGTCGTCGACGCGGATGCGGACGTCGTTCCGCGCGGTGGCGGCCGGCGGCGTATAGCGCACCAGCCGCCCGATGCTGGGCAGGAACCCGCGGTACGGATCCTCGGCATAGACGCGGTTTTCGATCGACCAGCCGTCCAGCCGCACGTCGTCCTGCCCGAACGCCAGTTTCCCACCGGCGGCGACGCGGATCATCTGTTCGACCAGATCCAGCCCGGTGATCTCCTCTGTCACGGGATGCTCGACCTGAAGCCGGGTGTTCATTTCCAGGAAGTAGAAGCTTTCGCCGCTGGTATCCGCGCCCGACACGATCAATTCGACCGTGCCGGCGCTGTAGTAACCGACCGCACGGGCCAGCGCGACCGCCTGCTCGCCCATCGCGCGGCGCATCTGCGGGGTCACGAACGGAGACGGCGCTTCCTCGACCACCTTCTGGTGGCGGCGCTGGATCGAACATTCGCGCTCGTTGAGGTAGACGATGTTGCCGTGCTGGTCGCCGATCAGCTGGATCTCGATATGGCGCGGGCTCTCGATGAACTTCTCGATGAACACGCGGTCGTCGCCGAACGACGCCAGTCCCTCGCGCTTCGTCGCCTCGAAGCCGTCGCGCACGTCCTGTTCGGACCACGCCAGCCGCATCCCCTTGCCGCCGCCGCCCGCCGACGCCTTCATCATCACGGGATAGCCGATCTCGCCCGCGATCCGCACCGCATGATCGGTGTCGGCGATCTCACCCAGGAAGCCGGGCACGACATTGACCCCGGCGGCGCGCGCCAGCTTCTTCGATTCGATCTTGTCGCCCATCGCGGCGATGGCGTTCGGTGGCGGGCCGACGAAGGCGATCCCCTCCTCCGCGCACGCCCGCGCGAAACTCTCGCGCTCGGACAGGAAGCCGTAGCCGGGATGGATACAATCCGCCCCTGTCTCCCGCGCGGCCAGCAGGATCAGCTCGGCATTGAGGTAGCTTTCCGCCGCCGGTGCCGGCCCCAGCCGAACCGCCTCGTCCGCCATCAGCACATGCGGGCTGCGCGCATCGGCATCCGAATAGACCGCGACGGTGGCGATCCCCATCCGCTTGGCGGTGCGAAACACCCGGCATGCGATCTCGCCGCGGTTGGCGACCAGGATCTTCTTGAACAACGGCCTCTCCTGTTTTCTCTTTTGGTCAGGCCGCGCGCCGGGGCCACCGATGGCTCACTCCGCCGCCTCGCACACCCGCATCGGCTCCGCGCCCTGCATCGGCCGCATGCCCAGCTTTGCGAACAATGCCGCGTCGGCACTGTCGCCGCGGTTGCCGGCGGTCAGCAACTTGTCGCCGGTGAATATCGAGTTCGCGCCGGCCATGAAACACAGCGCCTGCGTCGGCTCCGACATGCTCTCGCGCCCGGCGGACAGGCGCACCATGCTGAGCGGCATCGTGATGCGCGCCACCGCCACCGTGCGCACGAACTCGATCTCGTCGATCTTGGCCAGCGGCGTATCGGCGAGCATATCGCCCAGCACCGTGCCCTTCACCGGCACCAGCGCATTGACCGGCACGCTTTCGGGATGGCGCGGCAAGGTGGCGAGCGCGTGGACGAAGCCGACCCGATCCTCGCGCGTCTCGCCCATCCCGACGATCCCGCCGCAGCACACGTTGATCCCCGCGGACCGCACGTTCTCCAGCGTGTCGAGCCGCTCGCCGAACGTGCGCGTGGTGATGACGTCGCCGTACCGTTCCGGCGAGGTGTCGATGTTGTGGTTGTAATAATCCAGCCCGGCGTCGGCGAGCGTCGCGGCCTGCGCCGGGGTGAGCATCCCCAGCGTCATGCACGTCTCCATGCCCATGCCGCGCACGCCGCGGATCATCTCGATGATCGCGGGCATGTCGCGGTCCTTCGGGTTGCGCCACGCCGCACCCATGCAGAACCGCTGCGATCCGGCATCGCGGGCCTCCGCTGCGCGTTGCAGCACCGCGCGCACATCCATCAGCTTCGTCGCCTTCACCCCGCTGTCGGCGCTGACCGATTGTGAGCAATAGCCGCAATCTTCCGGGCAGCCGCCGGTCTTGATCGACAACAGCGTGCACATCTGCACCTCGGACGGGGCGTGATGTGCGCGGTGAACGGTCTGCGCACGGAACATCAATTCGTCGAACGGCAGGTCGAACAGCGTCGCGATCTCCTCGCGGGTCCAGTCGTTGCGGGTCGTCGCGTTCATCACCGTTGCCACATCAAGCCTTTCAATTGCGCGGTCCGCTCCTTGGTCAGCCGCGCCGCGCACTGCAAGCGCGCCATCGGTTGCATCGAGCCGCCGACGAACTCCCCGCCTTCGATCACGCACTGCCTGTCGCGAAACGCCAGCCACGCACGCTGGCTGGCGAGCGTGGCGGCGGCATAGCCGAACCCGCCGCCGCGCGAGGTGTCGGCGGCGTCGCGGCGCTTCATCGCGGCATAGGTGCGCTGCCACTGCGCGGTCATCGCCGCATCGGCGGCCTTGTACGCGGTGCCCGCCTGCGCGTTCATCGCCGCCTGCGACTGCGCGACCGCCGGACCGGCAAGCGCCAGCAGCGCGCCCGCGACGACGGATGCGCCGCGTCCGGCGACGGTCGATGAAGATCGCATCGTCACGCTCCCTCCCCCTGCGGCGGCATGTTGTGGCCCAGCAATCGCAACACCTCCTCCGCCGCCGCGATCAGGTTCGTGCCCGGTCCGAAGATCGCCTGCACGCCCGCGTCGAACAGCGCCTGATAATCCTGCGCCGGGATCACCCCGCCCGCGATCACCTTGATATCGGCGCGCCCGGCCGCGCGCAGGTGGCCGATCAGTTCGGGGATCAGCGTCTTGTGCCCCGCCGCCAGGCTCGACGCGCCGACCACGTCGACGTCGCTGGCCAGCGCCAGTGCAGCGACCTCCTCCGGCGTCTGGAACAGCGGCCCCGGCACGATCTCGAAGCCCAGGTCGCCGAACATGCTGCTCACCAGATTGGCGCCGCGATCGTGGCCGTCCTGCCCCATCTTCGCCACCAGCATCCGCGGCCGGCGCCCCAACCGCCGCCCGGTCGCCGCCACGCCCTCTTCCAGCCGGGTCCAGCGCGCGTCGTCGGCATAGGCACCGCCATAGATACCCTTGACCGGAGTCGGCTGCGTGCCGAAACGCCCGAAGACGTCCTCCATCGCGCCGCTGATCTCGCCCAGCGTGGCGCGGGCGCGCGCGCAATCGACCGCGAGCGCCAGCAGGTTGCCGTCGCCACGCGCGCCCTCACGCAACGCATCCAGCGCGCTCCGGCACGCGGCGTCGTCGCGCGTCGCCTTGACCTGTGCGATGCGGCGCACCTGCGTCTCGCGCACGGCATGATTGTCGACGTCGAGGATCTCGATCGGGTCCTCATGATCCTTGCGGTATTTGTTCACCCCGACGATCACGTCCTCGCCACGATCGACCCGCGCGGCGCGCGCCGCGCTGGCTTCCTCGATCATCGCCTTGGGCCAGCCCGCCGCCACCGCCTGCGCCATGCCGCCCTCGCGCTCGACACGCTCGACGATCGTCCAGGCATCGTCGACGAGCCGCTTCGTCAGCGCCTCGACATAGTAACTCCCACCGAGCGGATCGACGACGTTCGTCATCCCCGTTTCTTCCTGGATCACCAGCTGCGTGTTGCGCGCGATCCGGGCGGAGAAATCGGTCGGCAGCGCGATCGCCTCGTCCAGCGCGTTGGTATGCAGGCTCTGCGTGCCGCCCAGCATCGCCGCCATCGCCTCGATCGTGGTGCGCATCACGTTGTTGTACGGGTCCTGCTCGGTCAGCGAGACGCCGCTGGTCTGGCAATGCGTCCGCAGCATTTTCGACCGCTCGTCCCGCGCGCCGAGATTGGTCATCACGCGATGCCACAACACGCGCGCGGCGCGCAGCTTGGCGATCTCCATGAAGAAGTTCATGCCGATCGCGAAGAAGAAGCTGAGCCGCCCGGCGAACCTGTCGATGTCCAATCCGGAGGCGACACCGTATTTCACATATTCCATGCCGTCGGCGATGGTGAAGGCGAGTTCCTGCACCTGCGTCGCGCCGGCTTCCTGCATGTGATAGCCGGAAATCGAGATGCTGTTGAACTTCGGCATCTCGCGGCTGGTGTAGCCGAAGATGTCGCTGATGATCCGCATGCTGGGTTCGGGCGGGTAGATATACGTGTTGCGGACCATGAACTCCTTGAGGATGTCGTTCTGGATGGTCCCGTCGAGCAAATTGCGGTCGACGCCCTGTTCCTCGCCGGCGACGATGAAGAAGGCGAGGATCGGGATCACCGCGCCGTTCATCGTCATGCTGACCGACATCTGATCCAGCGGGATGCCGTCGAACAGGATCTTCATGTCCTCGACGGTATCGATCGCCACGCCGGCCTTGCCGACGTCGCCGGTGACGCGCGGATGATCGCTGTCGTAGCCGCGGTGCGTCGCCAGATCGAACGCGACCGACAGCCCCTTCTGCCCCGCCTTCAGGTTGCGGTGGTAGAAGGCGTTCGACGCCTCGGCGGTCGAAAAGCCGGCATATTGCCGGATCGTCCACGGTCGCCCGGCGTACATCGTCGCGCGCACCCCGCGCGCGAACGGCGCGAAGCCGGGCATCCCGGGGTCCCAGCCCTCCACGTCCGCCGCGGTGTAGAGCGGCTTGACGTCGATCCCCTCGGGCGTGCGCCACGTCAGGTCGCGACCCTTCACCTCCCTGGCCGCCGCCGCCGTCCAGCTTTCGGTGCCGGTCGGTGCGGGCGTGCCGACGTCCGCCGCAGCGCCGCTGTCCTCACCGATGTTGCGTTCCTCCGTCATGGTCAGCGGCCCTCGAACACCGGTGCGCGCTTCTCGCCGAACGCGCGCACCGCCTCGGCGAAGTCGCGCGTGTGGCCGGCGCGGGTCTGGTTCGCGCGCTCCACCGCCAGCGATTGTTCGAGGTCCATCGACAGCGCGGCGGCGACCTGCTTGCGGATCATCCCGATCGCCACCGACGGCCCCGCCGCCAGCTTCGCGGCCAGCTTCTGCGCCTCCGCCAGCACCTGCGCATCGTCGACGACGCGCGTCACCAGGCCGGCGGCCAGCGCCGCCTCGGCCGACACGCGCTCGCCGAGCAGCGCCATTTCGAGCGCCTTGGTCCGCCCCGCGCCCTTGGCGACCAGCCATGTCGCCCCCGCATCGGGCACCAACCCGATGTTGACGAACGCCAGCAACACATAGGCCGACCGCGCCATCACGCTGATATCGCCGAGCAACGCCAGCCCCAGCCCGGCGCCGACCGCCGGCCCGTTGATCGCGGTCAGGAACGGCACGTCGAGCGCGGCGACCTTGCGGACGAACGGATTGTAGCTGCTATCCAGCGACTCGCCGAGGTCGCGCGGCATCGGCGCTGCTCCGGAGTCCCGGGCATCTCCGACCAGATCCGCGCCCGAGCAGAAGGCGCCGCCGGTCCCGGTCAGCACGATCGCGCGCGCGCCTTGCTCAAGCGCGGCGTCGATCCCGGCGGTCAGCTCCGCGAACACGCGCGGCGTCAGCGCGTTCATCCGCGTCGGCCGATTGATCGCCAGCGTCGCGACGCGATCAGCGAGATCGAAGGTGATCGTCTCGTAGGTCAATGCGCGTCCTCCCGTGGCGTTTCCATCAGCTCGACCAGCACCCCGCCCATGTCGCGCGGGTGGACGAACACGATCGGCGTCCCATGCGCACCGATGCGCGGTTCGCCGAGGATCGTCGCGCCCTCCGCCTGCATCCCGGCGACCGCGGCGTGGATGTCCGGCACCTCGAAACAGACGTGATGCTGCCCGCCGGCCGGGTTCTTCCGAAGGAAGCCGGCGATCGGCGATGTGTCGTCATACGGCTCGATCAATTCGATCTGCGTGTTCGGCGCGTCGATGAAACACACCTTCACCCCCTGCGCCGGCAAGTCGAACGGCTCGCCGATCGCCTCTGCGCCGAGCAGAATGCGGTAGGTTTCGATCGCGCGCGCGATCGACGGCGTGGCGATGCCCACATGGTTGAGGCGGCCAAGGGTCATGCGGCGTCTCCCGCTGTCATCGCGAGCATAGCGAAGCAATCCAGTGTCCGCACGCCGCCGGGGCTCGCTTCGCTCCGCTCGCGACGACGGAGACTACAACGGAATATTGTCATGCTTCTTCCACGGATTCTCCAGCGCCTTGCCGCGCAGCTTGCGCAGCCCCAGCGCGATCCGGCGGCGGGTGGAGTGCGGCTGGATCACCTCGTCGATGAAGCCCTTGCTCGCCGCGACGAACGGGTTGGCGAAGCGCGCCTCATATTCCGCGGTGCGCTCGGCGATCTCATCGGCCGTCCTGCCGCGGAAGATGATCTCCACTGCACCCTTTGCGCCCATCACCGCGATCTCCGCGGTCGGCCACGCATAGTTCAGGTCGCCGCGCAGGTGCTTGGACGCCATCACGTCATACGCGCCGCCGTACGCCTTGCGCGTGATGACGGTGATCTTCGGCACCGTCGCCTCGGCATAGGCGAACAACAGTTTCGCGCCATGCTTGATGATGCCGTTATGCTCCTGCGCGGTGCCGGGCAGGAAGCCGGGCACGTCGACGAAGGTCACGATCGGGATCTCGAACGCGTCGCAGAACCTTACGAAGCGCGCCGCCTTGCGACTGGAATTGATGTCCAGCACACCAGCCAGCACCATCGGCTGGTTCGCGACGACGCCGATCGTCCGCCCCTCGACCCGCCCGAAGCCGCAGATGATGTTGGCCCCATGCGCCGGCTGGATCTCGAAGAAGTCGCCTTCGTCGACAACCTTGGCGATCAGTTCGTGCATATCGTACGGCTGACTGGCGCTGGCGGGGATCAGCGTGTCGAGGCTCGGCTCGGCGCGGTCCCATGCATCGCCGGTCGGCCGTGACGGCACCCCTTCGCGGTTGGAGGACGGCAGGAAGTCGATGAAATCGCGCGCCGCCAGCAACGCCTCCACATCGTTCTCGAACGCGACATCCGCAACGCTGGTCTTGGTGGTGTGCGTCACCGCGCCGCCCAGCGCCTCCTGTGTCACCACCTCGTTGGTCACGGTCTTCACCACGTCCGGTCCGGTGACGAACATGTAGCTCGAATCCTTCACCATAAAGATGAAGTCGGTCATTGCCGGGGAGTAGACCGCGCCGCCCGCGCACGGTCCCATGATGAGGCTCAGCTGCGGCACCACGCCCGATGCCAGCACGTTGCGCTGGAACACCTCGGCATAGCCACCCAGCGACGCCACGCCTTCCTGGATGCGTGCGCCGCCAGAATCGTTGATGCCGATCACCGGCGCGCCGACCTTCATGGCCATATCCATGATCTTGCAGATCTTCTGCGCATGGCGTTCGGACAACGAGCCGCCGAAGACGGTAAAATCCTGCGAGAAGACGAACACCAGCCGGCCGTTGATCGTCCCCGATCCGGTGACCACGCCATCGCCGGGCACCACCTGATCCTGCATTCCGAAGTCGGTGCAATTGTGCTCGACGAACATGTCGAGCTCCTCGAAACTGCCCTCGTCCAGCAGCACGTCCAGCCGTTCGCGCGCGGTCAGCTTGCCCTTGGCGTGCTGCGCATCGACGCGCTTCTGCCCGCCGCCGGCTCGCGCCGCGGCGCGCCTGCTGTCCAGTTCGGCGATCGTCGACGACATAAGTTTCTCCCGGCGCGTGGCGGCCGTTGTGCCCGCCACGTCGCGCAGGGGCAAATGTGAAGTTGCGAACTTGCGAACGTGGGCGTTGCAAACGATACCCCGCAGGAATGACCGACCCATATGCTCCCCCCGCGCCGGCGGACGTGCGTATCAAGGCGCGCCTCTACGCCGGGGCGCAGTTACGCGCGCTGCGTGCCGCCGCGCACCTCAACCAGCGCGCGATGGCGGCGCGGCTGGGGGTGTCGGTCAGCTATCTGTCGCAGCTGGAGGGCGACGAACGCCCGCTCACCGCGGCAGTGACGGCGGCGCTGGCGCGGCATTTTCCCGCCGCGCTCGCCGGGATCGAGGGTGAGGCACCCGCGCGGCGGCTGGTGGCGCTCGGCCATGCGCTGGCCGATCCGGCGGTCGCGCCGCTGCCGCCCGGCGACGTCGCGCGGCTGGCGGAGGAACGGCCGGCGCTCGCCGACCGGCTGATCGCGCTGCACATGGCCAAGCGCGCCGCCGAGGAACGCGTCGCGCTGGCCGAGGAGGCGCTGACCGCCGGCGTCGGCGCGCGGCTGCCGTGGGAGGCGGTGCGTGACTGGTTTCACGAAGCGGGCAATTACATCGACCCGCTCGATCGCGCCGCGGAGGAGTGGGCGGAGCGGCACGACGCCGAAACAATGCTCGCCGCTTATGGCATCGCGCTGGCCACCGACCCGCGCGAGGATGCGCCGCTGGCGCGCTTCGACGGCGCGACGCTCCACCTCAATGCCGCGCTCCCGCCGGAAAGTCGCCGCTTCCTGATCGCCAATCGTGTCGCAGCACTGGCCTTCGCCGATCCGATCGCCGCGATCGTGGCGGGTTCGGCGCTACCCCAGCCTGAGGCGCGGCGGCTGCTGGCGATCGGCCTGGCCAATTACGCCGCGGGCGCGATGTTGATGCCCTATGCCGCGTTCCGCGCCGCCGCACGCAGCGTCCGCCACGACATCGACCGGCTGTCGCGCCGCTTCGGCACCAGCTTCGAACAGGCGTGCCACCGGCTGTCGACGCTGCAACGCCCCGGCGCGGAGGGTATTCCGTTCTATTTCTGCCGGGTCGATATGGCGGGCAACATCACCAAGCGTCACTCGGCCACGCGGCTGCAATTCGCGCGGTTTGGCGGTGCCTGCCCATTGTGGCACGTCCACGAAGCGGTCGCGATCCCCGACCGCATCCTCGTGCAGCATGCCGAGACGCCCGATGGCGTCCGCTACGTCTCGATGGCGAAAGGACTGGTGAAGCCGTCGGGGCGCTTCGCGCGGATGCCGCGCCGCTATGCGGTGGCGCTGGGGTGCGAGGCCGCGCATGCCGCCGACTTCGTCTATGCCGACGCGGTCGATCCGCGCAGCCCGACACCGATCGGGATCAGTTGCCGGCTATGCCCGCGCGCCGATTGCGACCAGCGCGCCTTCCCGCCCACCGACCGCGCGATTGCGGTGGAGGGCGATGTGCGCGGGGTGGTGCCGTACCGGGTGATCTGACGTGGCATGACGTAAGCCGGACCCGGCGCGGCCCGATCCGGCGCTGGATCGCGTCGCTGCGCTCGCGATGACGAGCCGGCGCGCCCCTACTTCCGCTCCCACGCCTTCGCGCCACCGATCCACGTTTCCAGCACCTTCGTCTGCCGCAGATCGACGGCGGCGGCGGTGGTCGGGTCGCGGTCGAGCAGCAGGAAGTCGGCGCGCTGGCCGGGAGCGAGAATGCCGAATTTCTGCTCGGCGAACCCCGCGAAGCTCGCGCCGCCGGTGAATGCCCACCACGCCTGTTCGCGTGTCACGGCCTGTTCGGGATGCCAGCCACCCGCCGGCTGTCCGTCCGCATCGATGCGCGTGAACGCGGCGGCCCAGCCCGCCCATGGATCGGGACGCTCCACCGGAAAGTCGGACCCGAACGCCAGCGCCGCGCCGTCGTCCAGCAGCGTCTTCCACGCATAGGCGCCCGCCAGCCGCGCCGGTCCCAGCCGCGCTTCGGCCATTACCCGGTCGCTGGTCTGATGGGTCGGCTGCATCGAGGCGATGATGCCGTATTTGCCGAACGCGCCCATGTCGGCGGCGTCGACCACCTGCGCATGTTCGATCCGCCAGCGGCGATCGCCCTTGTAGGTCTGCGACAGTTCGGCGATCGCGTCCAGCACCTGGCTGTCGGCGCGGTCGCCGATCGCATGGACCGCGATCTGGTACCCGTCCATCGCCGCCCGGCTCATGATGTTCTGCAACTGGTCGTCCGTCAGGAACCCCAGCCCGCGCTGCCCCGGCGCATCGGCATAATCGGCCTTCAGCCACGCGCCGCGCGACCCCAGCGCGCCGTCGGCATACAGCTTCACGCCTTCCAGCCGCAGCCGGTCGTCGTACAGCCACGGCGTCGGCCCGGTCCCGCCGATCGCCACGGCGGTGTCGATCCCCATGCCGTACGACATGATCCGCACGCGCAACGCGCCGATGTCGCCCATCCGGCGATAGGTCATCCAGTCATCGATGCTGGTGCCCATGTCGGCCACCGCGGTGACGCCGTTGCCCAGCAGGATCGACTGCGCCTTCAGGAAGGCGGCGGTACGGTCCTTGGGGCTGACGCGCGGCACGACCCGCTCGACCAGATCCTTCGCCCGATCCACCAGCACGCCCAGCGGCTTTTCGATCCGCCCGCCGGCCGGGGAGGCGGTAGCGGCGGTGACGCCGGCCAGCTTCAACGCCGCGCCATTGGCCCAGCCAGCGTGCCCGTCCGCGCGCGCCAGCCACACCGGGCGGTCGCCGACGACCGCATCGAGATCGGCGGCGGTGGGGAAACGCCCCAGTTTCCACGCCTCCTGGTTCCAGCCACGCCCGACGATCCACTGCCGTTCCGGATTGGCGCGGGCATAAGCGGCGATCTTCGCCTTCGCCTCCTCCAGCGAACGGGTGTCGGACAGGTCCAGCGACAATGCCGCCAGCCCCAGTTCGACGACATGGCCGTGCGCATCGATCATGCCCGGCACCAGCACGCGGCCCTTCATGTCCGCACGCCAGTCGTACCGCGGACCGGGGTTCTTCTTGGTGCGTTTGGGCGGTTCCTCGTCGGGCGCGATCAGGCGGACGACCTTGCCCTGCGCGTCGATCACCATCGCCTTGAAGCGCACCACCTGCCGGTCGCGGTTCAGCGTCACGCCCTTGACGTTGTCGATCAGCGCGTCGGCTCCCGCCGTCGCGGCAGCGGAGAGGCCGGCAAGCGCGCTCAGCGCGGCGGTCAGATGGCGTCGGTTCATGTCCGCTGCCATATGGCGGCGGCGGGCTTTTGGCGAGGGGGCGGACGATGCGAAACCTGTTGGCGGGCGTGGCGATGCTGATGGCGGCGGTGCCGGCGGCCGCGACCCCGCGGAACGATGCGCGCGGGGCGATGGCGCGCAAGACGCCGGCGCTGGATTTCTCCTATCGCTACCCGCCGGCCGCCGCGCGGCTCGCGCCGCTGCGCCGATGGCTGGATGCCGATCGCGCCCGTTTTCGCGCGGATGCCGTGCGCGACGCGACCGCCGACGAGCGCGAACGCGGTAGCGGCATCCCCTTCCACCAACATGTCGCGACGCGCGAGTGGAAGGTGGTGACCGAAACCGCGCGGCTGCTCAGCATGTCGGGCGAAACCTACCGCTTCACCGGCGGTGCGCATGGCGGCACGCTGCTGGAGGCGCTGGTGTGGGACAAGACCCGCGCCACCCGTGTCGATCCGCGCGCGATGTTCGCCTCCCCCGCCGCGCTCCAGCGCGTGTGGGGCGCGACATGGTGCGCCCGGCTGAAGGCGGAACGCACGGGCCGGCTGCAAGGCGCGCCCGGTGCCGACGACATCTTTCCCTGCCCGCCGGTCGCGGCACTGACGCTCTTGCCCGGCTCGACGGACGGGCGCGCGATCGACCGCATCGGACTGGTCGCCGGCCAATATGTGGCCGGTTCCTATGCAGAGGGGATGTATGAGATCACGCTGCCGGTCACCCCGGCACTGCTGGCGATCGTAAGGCCGCAATGGCGCGGCGTATTCGCGCCGGGCCGCTGACGCGGGCCTTATCCCGGCAGACGCCGCACCAGCGCGCTGGTATCCTGCCGCGCGCCGCCCATCGCCTGCACCTCGGCATAGAACTGGTCGACCAGCGCGGTCATCGGCAGCACCGCGCCGTTCACCTGCGCCTCGGCCAGCGCCAGCCCGAGATCCTTTCGCATCCAGTCGATCGCGAAGCCGAAATCGAACCGGTCCTCCGCCATCGTCGGCCAGCGGTTGACCATCTGCCAGCTTTGCGCCGCGCCGCCCGACACCGCCTCCAGCACCTTGTCGAGGTCCAGCCCGCTCTTCTGCGCGAACCGCAAACCCTCCGCCACGCCTTGCAACACGCCGGCGATGCAGATCTGGTTGACCATCTTGGTCTGCTGCCCCGCACCCGCTTCGCCGACATGGACGATCCGGGCGGCATAGGCCTGCATCACCGGATGCGCCTTCGCCAGCGCGGCGGCCGAACCGCCGCACATGATCGACAGCTTGCCCGATTCGGCCCCCGCCTGCCCGCCCGATACCGGCGCGTCCAGCACCAGCGCGCGCGCGGCCGCCAGCCGCCGCGCGATATCGGCGGAAACGGTGGTATGATCGACGAACACCGCATCCTCGCGCATCGTCGCGAACGCGCCGTCGGTGCCCAGCGTCACCTGTTCCAGGTCGGCGTCGTTGCCGACGCAGGTCACCACCGCCTCCGCGCCCCGCGCCGCCGCCGCCGGCGTATCGGCCACCGCCAGCCCGGTCGCCTCCGCCTTGGCGCGGGTGCGGTTGTAGACGGTGACGTCGTGCCCGGCCGCGGCCAGGTGCTTCGCCATGGGGGCGCCCATCACGCCGGTGCCGATGAATGCGATCTTCATGATGTGGTTACCTATGCTGACCCGGTACAAGCGGCAACCATGGCCGGGTGTTCCTTTAACGGCGACGATCCGCTACGTCGCCGCCATGGCCACACAGCTCGCGTCCGCCCCCGACCTGCCCGTCTCGATCGAGGACGTGCGCGCCGCGCAGATGCGGATCGGCGACAAGATCGTACGCACGCCGACGCTGGTCAGCCAGACGCTGTCGGCGATGACCGGCGCGAAGGTGTTCCTGAAGTTCGAGAATCTGCAATTCACCGCCGCCTACAAGGAACGCGGCGCGCTCAACACGCTGCTGCAACTCTCCGACGAGGCGCGCGCCAAGGGCGTGATCGCGGCGTCGGCCGGCAACCATGCGCAGGGGCTGGCCTATCACGCCAACCGACTGGGCGTGCCCGCGACGATCGTGATGCCGCGCAACACGCCGGTCGTGAAGGTGGTGCAGACGCAGGGCCACGGCGCGACGGTCATCCTCGAAGGCGACACGTTCGACGCCGCCTACGCGCATGCCCGCGTGCAGGAGGCGCAGTGCGGCTTCACCTTCGTCCACCCCTTCGACGATCCGCGCATCATCGCCGGACAGGGCACGGTCGCGCTGGAGATGCTCGCCGATCATCCGGAGATCGACACGCTGATCGTGCCGATCGGCGGGGGCGGGCTGATCTCCGGCATGGCGACGGTCGCGCGCGCCGCCGGCCGCCCGATCGAGGTCGTCGGCGTCGAGGCGGAACTCTATCCGTCGATGTACAACCGCATCAACGGCACCGACATGCCGTGCGCGGGGGACACGCTGGCAGAGGGGATCGCGGTCAAGGAACCCGGCGGCATCACGTCGCAGATGGTGGCGCGGATCGTCGACGACATCGTGCTCGTATCCGAACGGTCGCTGGAGGAAGCGGTCAGCCTGCTGCTCCAGATCGAAAAGACCGTGGTCGAGGGGGCCGGCGCCGCCGGTCTCGCCGCGCTGCTGGCGCATCCGGAACGCTTCCGTGGTCGCACGGTGGGCATCGTGCTGTGCGGCGGCAACATCGACACCCGGCTGCTCGCCAACGTGCTGCTGCGCGATCTCGCGCGGTCGGGCCGGCTGGCGCGGCTGCGGCTGCGGCTGCAGGATCAGCCGGGCGCGCTCTACAACGTGATGCGCGTGTTCGACCGCGAACGGGTGAACATCATCGAAATCTACCACCAGCGCGTGTTCACCACCCTGCCGGCCAAGGGCCTTATCACCGACATCGAGTGCGAGTCGCGCGACCGCGCGCACCTCGATCGACTGATGACCGGCCTGCGCGAGGCCGGGTACGAGGTGAGCACCGTCGAACTGGCATGATCGTCGCATCGGCGTTTTCATGGTAAAGCGGCTTTTCACCGCGCGCGCTTCATCTCATATGAAGCCTTGGTCAGGCATGGGGCGGGACATGGACGGGCGCGGCACATGGCATGATCGGAAGGGTGGGGCGGCATGACCGCGCCGTTCCGTTTCCCGCGCTTCTTCGTAACCAGTCCGCAGCCGTGCCCGTATCTGCCCGGCCGGCAGGAACGCAAGGTGTTCACCGAGCTGTCCGGCCCCAACGCCACCGAACTGAACGATGCGCTGGGCCGGATCGGGTTTCGCCGCAGCCAGTCGGTCGCGTATCGCCCCAGTTGCGCGGGATGCACCGCCTGCGTGTCGGTACGGGTCTGCGCGCACGCGTTCCAGCCGAACGCGACGCAGCGCAAGCTGGTGCGCCGCCACGCGGACCTCGATGTCTCCGCATGTCGGCCATGGGCGACCGACGAGCAATATACGCTGATGCGCCGCTACCTTTCGGCGCGCCATCCCGGCGGCGGCATGGCGGCGATGGACGAAAGCGACTTCGCCGACATGGTCGAACATTCGCCGGTCAATTCGGTGATCGTCGAATACCGGGAGCCGTCGAACGGCGGCCGGCCGGGCCGGCTCGTCGGCTGCTGCCTGACCGATCGGCAGGCCGACGGGCTGTCGATGGTCTACAGCTTCTTCGACACCGATCAGGACGCGCGCCCCGCGCTGG
This sequence comes from Sphingomonas sp. Leaf231, assembly GCF_001421995.1. Classification (GTDB taxonomy): domain Bacteria; phylum Pseudomonadota; class Alphaproteobacteria; order Sphingomonadales; family Sphingomonadaceae; genus Sphingomonas. Next base: position 330,013 of record NZ_LMLS01000003.1, on the reverse strand, counting down.
GCAATTACATCATCCTCGATCATATCACTCGCGCCCGCGCGGCGACGCTGCCCTACGTCTATCTCGGCTATTGGGTGCAGGGTTCGGCGCGCATGGCCTACAAGACGCGCTATCGTCCGATCGAGATGCTCGGCCCGAACGGCTGGGTGCTGATACCGGAGGATACGGCAGAGCCGGTGCCGACACCCGCATGACCGGATGGTCATCCCGGCCCTGATCCGTGGCCGGTATTTGCCGGCTCCTTCGGAAAGCAACAATCGCGCGACGCGAAACGGGTTGTTTGAAGACGGCCTTCGACGTCGCGATCCGCCGTCGCCCCAGTTTCCGCGCGCGGCGGAAGTTGAGATCGCACGGCAAGCAAGGGATCATGCTCCATGACGGAAGCATGATCGCCGGATCGACGACGCAAATGACCCCGCCGTCGCGGCGACGACAGCACCGTACGCGAAAAGTCGCATCGACCGCGTGTCGTCGTGATATGCTCCCGTCGTTATCCGGGGGGAAACATCATGGCATCCGTATTCATCGACCGGTCCGGCGCGGCCAACCAGCGCTTTTTCCTGAAGCTTGCGGTGGCGATGGCGCTGGTCATCTTCATCGGCTTCTCGCTGCAATGGCTGATGGGCCGATCCACTTTCGCGATGCCGGCCGCCGTGCATGTCCACGCGCTGCTGTTCATCGGCTGGACCGTGCTGTTCGTCGTGCAGACCACCTTTGCGGGTCGCCGGGACCGGACGCTGCATCGTAGACTGGGCTGGGTCGGCGCGCTCTGGGCCACGGTGATGGTGATCGTCGGCATCTATACCACGGCGATGATGGTGCGGCGCGGTGCGGCCCCCTTCTTCTTCACGCCAGCCTATTTCCTCTGCATGAACACGCTGTTCGTGGCGGGGTTCGGCGCGCTGGTCGCCGCCGCGATCGTCCTGCGACGGCGGACCGAATGGCACCGGCGGCTGATGATCTGCGCGATGGCGATCCTGACCGGGCCGGCATTCGGGCGTATCCTGCCGATGCCGCTGTTGATCCCGTGGGCGGCGTGGTTCGTGACGGCCGCGGTGCTGCTGTTTCCGCTCGCTGGCATGATCGCCGATCTTCGTCGCGACCGGCGCGTCCATCGCGCGTGGTGGTGGGGTGCAGGCACGATCGTCGCGATCCACGTTTCGATCGGTGTCGTCGCCGAGAGCGCGCCGGGGCTGGCGCTTTACCGGCTGGTGGTTGGCGGTGGTGCCGGGGCCGATGTGTCACCCCTCGCCTATCCGCCGTTCCCGCCGCTGTAGTGCCCGCGCGGGGCCCTCACGCCTCGCCGACGACCTGCACCTCTACGTCCAGGCTTTCGCGCCCCTCGCCCAGCCGCGATCCCGCCACCGGGGAGCAACCCGCCGCGTCCAGCGCCACCGCGACGCGCACGTGATGTTCCTCGGGCGTGATGCCCAGCGTCGGGTCGAATGCCACCCAGCCGGTTCCGTCGATCCACCCGTCGGCCCAGCCGTGCGGGGTCGGATGGCCGCCGTCCTGCAGCACGTCGCAATAACCGGTGACGTAGCGCGCCGGGACGCCGGCCGCCCGGGCGGCGGCGACGAACAGCTGCGCCATGTCGCGCGCGGTCGCGGTCTCGCGCGCGAACGCGGCGGTGGCGGTCAGCCCCGGTTCGGGCCGCCCGCCGACGATCGCGAAGCGATCGCGCAGCGCGTTGCCAAGTGCATGGAGCGCATCTGCCGATTTCTGCCCGCCGGTCGCTTCCTGCGCGAACGCCGCCAACGCCGCCTCGGCCTGCGTCGCGGGCGTGCTGCGCAGATAGAGTGCCGGGGCCAGCGGCTCGAACGTGCCGTGCAACACCCCGCCCGATGCGCTGGTCACCACCTCGCCCGATACGGTGATCTCGATGTCGTCCAGCGGCCCTTCGGCATAGAGCATGGTGGTCAGGTTGCCGAAGCCGTCGCGATGCTCGCGCAGCCGCGCGTCGCAATCGACCGCGATGTTCCATTCCGCCACCGTCTGGTCGTGGGTGTTGCGCGGCGTCATCCGCAACAGCTGCACGATCCGCCCCTGCGGCGCCGTGAAGCGATAGGTGGTGCGATGGTCGATGGTCAGGCGCATGGGGATGGTACTCTGTTTCGCGGGGTCGGCACGAATGCATCATCATGCCGGGCAGCAAGACGGCGCGACGATCCGGACCATCGCGCGCCTTGTCCCGGCATCGCTCAGTGGAACTTGAACTGCCGCCCGATCGCATCGTGCAAATGCGCATTCTCGACGATCAACGCGCGCAGGTGCTGGTGCAGCCCGGCGGCGATCACGTCGCCGGTGCGGGTTCGCGCCACCCGCGCCTGTCGCGTGCGCGCCATCCGGTCCGCCTCGCCTTGCGTCCCGCTCGCACGCGCCAACGCGGTCAGCGCCGCCACCGTCTCCTCGGTGGAGGCAGCCAGGCTGCGCGGCAATTCGGCGCGGCTCAGCAACAGGTCGATGACGTTGGTGGGGTTCAGCCCATCGGTGTAGAGCCAGCGGAACGCGGTGACCGCCGAGACGGTCTGCAGGATCGTCGTCCACTGGTCGCGATCGACCGTCCCGCCCACCCGCTCGCCCTCGGGCAGCAGAATGTGGTATTTGACGTCGAGCAGCCGGGCGGTGTTGTCGGTGCGCTCCACCGCCTGGCCCAGCCGGATGAACGACGTGGTCTTGTTGCGCAGCATCCGGTGCACCGCGCCCTCGAACCCGCGCGTCTCGGCCTTGACCGCGTCGACCACCGCCAGCGTCGCGGTGGGGTCCAAACGCCCCATCCGCTGATCGAAGATCAACCACGCGCCATTGATCGCCTGCCACGCCTCGCGGCTCAGCGCGGTGCGCACCGCCCGCGCATTGTCGCGCGCCATCGCCAGACAGCGCAGGATCGAGCCGGGGTGGGTGCTGCTCGCCAGCAGGAAGTGCACCACCTCCTCGCGCGTCAGTTCGGCGTCGCCGGCGGCGAATGCCTCGGTCGTCTCGCTGACCGCCAGCGCGGTGCGCCACGCGTCCTCGCCCGCCGACCGGGTGGACAGCACGTCGAGGCGCAGCGTCGCCTCGACCAGCCGGGCGAGGAAATCGGCGCGCTCGACATAGCGGCCCAGCCAGTAGAGCGAGGTGGCGGTACGGCTCAGCATCAGAATGCCCCCCCGCCCAGCGTCTGCGTCATGCCACCCATCGTCTGGGTCATCGCGCCCGTCGTCCGGGTCATCCCGCCGCTTTGCTCCATCAGCACGAAGCTGTCCTTCGTCCCGCCGCCCTGCGACGAATTGACCACCAGCGACCCCTCGCGCAGCGCGACGCGGGTCAGTCCGCCCGGCACAACCTGCACGCCCTTCGCGCCGCTCAGCACGAACGGGCGGAAATCGACGTGGCGTGGCGCCACCCCCTGCTCCACCAGCGTCGGCACCGTCGACAACGCCAGCGTCGGTTGCGCGATATAGCGTTCGGGGTGGGCGATCAGCGCCTCGCGGAACCGCTCGATCTCCGCCGACGATGCGGTCGGGCCGACCAGCATCCCGTAACCGCCCGACCCGTCGACCAGCTTCACCACCAGTTCGCCGAGATGCTCCAGCACGTATTTCAGCGCCTGCGGTTCGCGGCACCGGTACGTCTCGACATTGGGCAGCCGCGCGGCACCGCCCGAATAATAGCGGACGATTTCGGGCATGTAGCTATAGATCGCCTTGTCGTCGGCGATGCCGTTGCCTGGCGCATTGATGATCGCGACATTGCCCGCCGCGTAAGCCGCGATCAGCCCCGGGACGCCCAGCATCGAATCGGGGCGGAACACCAGCGGATCGAGGTAGTCGTCATCGACACGGCGATAGATCACGTCGACGCGCACCCGCCCCTCGATCGTGCGCATATAGACGACGTCGTCGTCGACGACGAGGTCAGCGGCCTCGACCAGCTCGATACCCATCGAATCGGCCAGGAAACTGTGTTCGTAATAGGCTGAATTATAATGTCCGGGCGTCAACACCACGCAGGTCGGCCGTCCGCCGCACCCGCGCGGCGCGACCGACCGCATCGTTTCCAGCAATTGATCGGGATAGCTGTCGACCGCCGCGACGCGGAAGTTGGAGAACAGCTCCGGACACAGCCGCACCATCGCCTCGCGATTCTCCAGCATGTAGCTGACGCCGGACGGCGTGCGTGCGTTGTCCTCCAGCACGAAGAAATCGTCGGGGCCGGTGCGGACGAGGTCGATGCCGCAAATATGCGCCCACACGTCATGCGGCGGGCGGATGCCGGCGATCTCGGGGCGGAATTGCGCATTGCCCAGCACCAGGTCGGCGGGAAGCACGCCGTCACGCAGGATCTTCTGTTCGCCGTAGATATCGACCAGGAATGCGTTGATCGCGTCGACGCGCTGGACCAGCCCTTCGGACAGGCGCGCCCATTCGTCCGCCAGGAACACGCGGGGCACGATGTCGAACGGGATGATCCGCTCGCTCGCCTCGCTCTCGCCGTATACCGCGAAGGTGATGCCGAGCTGGCGGAACGTCGTTTCCGCGGATTGCTGGCGGCGGCGCAGCTCCTCCTCGGGCGTGTCGGTCAGCCACCGGCACAATTCCCGCAACTCGGGGCGTGCGCCATCGGCGTCGCTTGCCCCCATGATTTCGTCGAACGCGATTTTCCCCATCGATGCCCTGAACGCCTCCATCGCGATTTGGAGCCATGCTGATCGACATCAGAGCGACTTACAAGCGGGTCGGCTCAGCTTCCTTTCGTCAGCCCGGTCAGCATCGCCGGCGTCAATACCTGGGGCAGGATGCGCGGCGCGCGGGCGGCGGGCGGATACCACAGGTACAGCGGCACCCCCGCGCGATCGTGCCGCGCGATGAAGCGGCCCAGCACCGGATCGCCATCGGTCCAGTCGCCGATCAACACCGCCACCTTGCCGCGTGAAAAGGACTTCGCCACCGCCACAGTCTCGATCGCGGCCTTTTCGTTGACCTTGCACGTCAGGCACCAGTCGGCGGTGAAATAGGCGAACACCGGCCGCCCCTCCGCCCGCAACGCCGCCAGCCTTGCTTCGGAAAACGGCTCGGCCCCCGGCAACGCCGCCGCCGCCGGTCGCGCGGCCTGCGGGCGGACCGTCGCCACCGCACCACCCGCCGCCACCAGCGCCACGACCGCCGGCACCCAGGCGCGCATCGCACCGCCCGCCTGCCGCCGTCCGGTCCACCACAGCCCCAGCGCGGCCAGCAGCACGGCGGCCAGCCCCAGCGTCATGCCGTCCACCCCCGCCTGCCGCCCCAGCACCCACGCCAGCGCCAGCGCGGTCGCGAACATCGGCACCGACAGGATGTGGCGCAATCGCACCATCCACGCCCCCGGCCTGGGCATCCGCCGCCGCAGCGCGGGCACGAAACCGATCGCCAGGAACGGCAAGGCGATGCCCAGCCCCAGTCCCGCGAACACCAGCAGCGCGGCGGCAGCGGGCAGCACCAGCGCAGCGCCCAGCGCCGCGCCCATGAACGGCCCCGTGCACGGCGTCGCGACGAACGCCGCCAGCGCACCGGTCATGAACGCGCCCGCCGCGCCGCCGCGTCCCGCGAAGCGCGGCGTCGGCAACTCGAACAGCCCGGCGAGATTCAGCGCGATCGCCATCACCAGCAGCAACAGCACGCCGACGACGCGCGGGTCCTGCAACTGGAACGCCCAGCCCGCGCTCGCCCCGCCCGCGCGCAACGCCAGCAACGTCCCGCCCAGCGCCAGACACACCAGCACCACGCCGGCGGTATAGGCCAGCGCCTCGATCCGCGCGTGTTGCTCGCTCCCGCCCGAACGCGCCAGTGCCAGCGCCTTCAGGCTCAGGATCGGAAACACGCACGGCATGACGTTCAGCAACAGTCCGCCGAGCAGCGCACCGCCGAACGCCGCCAGCGCGGTGCCCCAGTCGAACGCCGCCGCCGATGCCGCCGACGGAACCGCGCCGGCCTGCGCGACCAGCGCCAGCCCGGGGCCGCTTCCCGTCGTCAGCACGCCCGTCAGCGCCCCGTGTTCCGGCGTCGCCGCGGCTTTCGTCTCGATCACCAGTCGCTCGCCGTCGCGCGCTACCTGCTGCGCGGCGGCGTAATCGATCGCACCGCCGCGGGCGGGGTAGAACCATGCGGTCCCCAGCGGCGCGTCGCGCGGATAGGGCACCGAGAGGCGGAAACGCCCGTCCGCGACCTGCCACGTCGCCGCACTGCCCAACGGACGCGGCAGCGCCTGTCGTGCGGCATCGAACGACGCGCGCCGGCCCGCATCGATCGCACCGTCGCCCACGGTCAGTCGCATCGCCAGTTCCTGCGTCTCCGGCACGCAGATCGCCTCGGTGCACACCAGATAATCGAGCTTGACCCGCACCGGCAGCGCGCTGCCCACGGCGATCCCGCGCGGGACGGTCAGCGTGGTCAGCATCGTCCACGGCCGCTCGTACACGTGGTTCATCAACCCCGCGATCACCAGCCGGCCGGGCGCGGGATAGTCCAGCGGCGCGGCTTGCACGCCGTCCGGCAATGTCCAGGTCGCGCGCGTCGCGACGCCGGCATCGCCGGGGTTCAGCCAGTAACCGTGCCAGCCCGGCTGCGGCACCGCGCGGATCGCCACCGCCACCGCGTCGCCCGGCGCGGGCCGGTCGCTTTCGGCGGTCAGCGTCATCGCGACATGCCGCACCTGCGCGTCCGCGCTGGCACCCAGTACGGCGACGAATGTCATAAGGGTGAAAAGCGCCGCGCGCACTGCTTGCCTGACCATCTGGGCGGTAGCATAGCCGTTCCGCTTCCCCGTTGCATCAAGGTTGCCCATGAAAGCCCTGCTCGCCGCCGCCCTGCTGACGACCGTCGCCGCGATCCCCGCGTTCGCCCAGGCGCCCGTCCCCCCTGGCTCCGCTGATTCAGCCGCGGCACCCGCCGCCGGTCCACGCGCGCGGCCCAAGCTGATCGTCGCGATCTCCGTCGACCAGTTCTCGGCCGATCTGTTCGCGCAATATCGCAACCGCTTCACCGACGGGCTGGCACGATTGCAGCACGGCGTGGTGTTCCCCTCGGGATATCAAAGCCATGCCGCGACCGAGACGTGCCCGGGCCACTCGACCATCCTGACCGGCATGCGCCCCGCGCGCACCGGCATCATCGCCAACACCTGGATCGACCAGCGCGTCGGCCGCCCCGACAAGCTGGTCTATTGCGCGGAGGACGAACGCGCGCCGGGCAGCGACCATGACAAATACCAGCCGTCGGACTTCCACCTGCGCGTGGACACGCTGGGCGACATGATGAAGCGCGCGGACCCGGCGACGCGCGTCGTGGCGGTCGCGGGCAAGGATCGCGCCGCGATCATGATGGGCGGGCACCGCACCGATCAGATGTGGTTCTGGGCGACCAACCGTTTCATCACCTTGTCCTCGCGCAACACCGCCGCCGTGCCCGCCGTGGTCGCGCGCGCGAACGATGCCGTTGGCAAGCTGCTCGCCGCACCGCAGGCCGCGCTGCCGATGCCCGGCTATTGCAAGGGGCTTGCCCGCCCGATCACGGTCGGCACGCAAACGATCGGCACCGGGCGGTTCGAGCGGGCGGCGGGCGACGTGAAGTCGTTCCGCGCCTCCCCCGCGCTCGACGGCGCGGTCTTCGCGCTCGCCGCCGGGATGATCCAGGACATGAAGCTCGGGCAGGGCGGCTCCACCGATCTGATCGCGATCGGCGCGTCGGCGACCGATTACGTCGGCCACGCGCTGGGCACGCAAGGGTCGGAGATGTGCATCCAGATGGCGCAGCTCGACCAGACGATCGGCGCGTTCCTCGACCAGCTCGACGAATGGGGACTGGATTACGAGGTGGCGCTGACCGCCGATCACGGCGCGCACGACATGACCGAGCGGCAGCAGCAGCGCGCGATGCCGATGGAGGAACATGCCTCCGCCAGCAACGCCGCCAAACTGGTCGGCGCGGCGATCGGCCGCGATCTGGGGATCGCCGGCCCGGTGCTGATCGGGCCGGAAAGCGACGTCTATGTCGCCGATTCGGTCCCGAAGGCGCGGCGTGCGCAGGTGCTGGCGGAGGCCAGGCGTCGTTATCTCGCCATGCCGCAAGTCGCCGCCGCCTATACCCGCGACGAAATCGCCGCCACGCCGTTCGCGACCACCCCGCCAGAGGCATGGACGCTGCTGGAGCGCGCCCGCGCTTCCTATGACGCGGACCGATCGGGCGATTTGATGGTGCTGCTCCGCCCGCGCGTGACCACGATCGTCAACCCCGCACCGTTCTACGTCGAAACGCACGGCAGCCCGTGGGATTACGACCGTCGCGTGCCGATCCTGTTCTGGCGCAAGGGGATGGTCGGCTTCGAACAGCCATTGTCGGTCGAAACCGTCGATATCGCGCCGACGCTGGCGGCGACGATCGGGCTGCCGGTCAAGGGCCTCGACGGCCGCTGCCTCGATCTCGACCCAGGCGTGGGCGACACCTGCCCGCGATAGGCGTCGCCATCGTCGCCTGGCAACGATGCCAGGGACGAACATGGCGGCAGGGCGACATCGATCGCCGCCCTGCCGCCGCTTCGTCACATGTTCTGCAGCATCTCGATATGATGCTGGACGACCGGCACGATCTTGGCCGCCGCGGCCTTCAGCGGTTCCGCGCTACCATTCGTCGTATAGCCCTGATGCAGCGCCAGCGCCTGCTCGTGCGCGGTCCGCTGCTGCGTGACATAGGCCTGGTCGCGGGCCTCGCCGGTCGCGCTGCGCAACTGCGCCACCATCTCGTTCTGCGCGGGGGTCAGCACCGGCGGGGTCGGACGCACGCCGGATTTGGTCGCGGCCGACTTCACCATCGCGGTGCTCTTGTTGTGATCGCCGACCATCATCTGCGCGAACGAGCGGATCTTGGCGTTCTTGGTCGATTGGAGCACCAGCTGGCTCGACGTCTTCTCATAAAGGTCGCTGGCACCCGCCGCCGCGACGTAATCCGCGGGGGCCATCTGCTGCGCGGCGGCCGGGGCGGCCATCGACACGGCTAGTGCGGCGATCGGAACGAAACGCATCATCTCTTCTCTCCGTCATCGTCATTCAATAGCGGCGCTGCAACGCGCAACCGGCCCCGAATGGCGCGGGAAAGTCGCGATTTTTCCGTGTGATCCCGATCAAGTCAGCGGCCAGAAGAACAGAATCAACATCGTCCCGAACAACAGCACCAGCGCGGACAGCGGCGCGCCCAGCCGCGCGTAATCGCCGAAACGATAGCCACCCGGCCCCAGCACCAGCGTGTTGCACTGGTGCCCGATCGGCGTCAGGAAATCGCATCCCGCACCCACCGCGGTCGCCATCAGGAACGCCTCCGGCCGATACCCCAGATCGCCCGCGAACTGCGCGGCGATCGGCGCCATCACCAGCACCGTGGCGGCATTGTTCAGGAACGGCGTCACCGCCATCGCCGCCGCTAGGATCAGCATCACCGCGCCCCAGGCCGGCAACACCGTCGCGGTCTGCGCCAGCCACGTCGCGATCACGTCGGACGCCCCCGTCGTGCGCAGGGAATCGCTGACCGGGATCAGCGCGCCGAGCATGACGAGGATCGGCCATTCGATATGGTTGTACGCCTCGCGCACCGGCAACAGCCCGGTCGCCACGACGATCCCCGCCGCTGCGAAGAACGCGACGCCCACCGGCACCCAGCCCATCGCGGTGGCGAACATCGCCGCGCCCAGCACCGCGACCGGCAACCACCCGCGCCCGCGCGTCCCCAGCCGCAGTTCGCGCTCGGCCAGCGGCAGGCAACCCAGCGCACGCAATTTCTCCGGCAGTGCGTCGAGCGTGCCCTGCAACACCACGACGTCGCCGACGCGCAGCGCGATCGCGCCCAGCCGCCGCGACAAGCGCACGTCGCGGCGCGAGATCGCGATCAGGTTCACGCCGTGGCGCGCCTGCAGGTCCAGCCGCCCGGCGGTCTGCCCCTCCAGCGGCGAGCCGACGTTGACCACCGCCTCGATCACGCCGATCTCGCTTTCGCCGCGATCGGTACGCCGCTCGCGCTCCTCGCTCTCCAGCGTCAGCCGGTCGCCCGCGATCGCGCGCTCCAGCGCGTCCGGCGCACCGCCAAGGATCAGCGTGTCGCCGGCCCGCAACGCGGTGTCGGGTGACGGATGGCTGCGCATCCCGGCGCGCACCATCCGCGCGATCGTCACCTCGTGTTCGTGACGGTCCAGAAACGCCGCCACCGTTTCGTCCACCGCCGGGGACCCCTCGGGGATCACCACCTCGGTGACATATCCGGTAATGTCCAGCGCCTCGGCCATCCCCGGCGCGGCGCGGCGATCCGCCGGGATCAGGCGATAGGCGATGCTCAGATACAGCAACCCGATGACCAACAGGCCCAGCCCGACCGGCGTATAGTCGAACATGCCGAACGGCTCGCCCATCATCTGCTCGCGCGAACGGCTGACGATGATGTTGGGCGAGGTGCCGACCAGCGTCATCAACCCGCCCAGCAGCGACGCGAACGACATCGGCATCAGATAGACCGACGGCGAGGTGTCGTTCTTCTTGGCCATCTGGATCGCGGCGGGCATCAGCATCGCGAGCGCGCCGATGTTCTTGACCAGCGCGCTTGCCACGCCGACCGATCCGGTCAGCACCAGCAACTGCCCGCGCACCCGCCGCACGCGCCGCGCCACCCGCCGCAGCACGCGCTCGACCACTCCCGATCGCTGCACCGCCGCCGACAGCACCAACGCCGAGCCGACGATGATGACGATATCGTCGGAAAAGCCGCGAAAGGCCTCGTCGGGGCGAACGATGCCCAGCGCCAGGCTGGCGAGCAGCGCGATGATCGCCACCACGTCGTAGCGGAAGCGCCCCCAGATAAAGAGCGCCATCATCCCGATCAGGGTCGCGATCGAGAGGAATTGCGGTGTGGTCATCGTCGTGCGCTCAACCGTGCGGCGGTGCCCCGGTTCCGGCGGCAAGCATCATTGCGGTGGCGGGCGGCGATCCCGGCGCAGGCACGGGTATCGCAACCCTCAGTAATCGCGCGACACCCGTACGTTACCGCTCTGCCGACCCAATGTGGAGATCGACGATAGCAACGACAGCCACCGCGTCACCTGGAACTCCACCCGTGTCGCGGAATAGCCCGCGCCATCGGTGATGATCTCGGCATAGATCCGCCGCGTCACATACTTGCCCGCCGCGATCGACGTGCCCTGCCCGGTCTGCGGATCGGCGGGCAGGATGCGCAACCGGTCCAGCCCCGCCGCGCGGCGCACCGCGTTGATCGGGTTCAGCCCGCCGTTGCCGCCCTGCAATGCCGCCACCGCGGCGGCCAGCTGCAATGCTTCCGGCGCGGACAGGTTGGTGATCGACGTGCCGAACAGCAATCGCGACAGCAATTCGTCCTGCGGCAACGCGGGCGTGCTGGAAAAGCTGATCTCCGGCTTCTGCGCCACGCCGGTCACGCGGATGGTGGCGTTCAGCCCGGTGGTATTGGCAGCGGCCTCGATATCCAGCGCCGGGTTGGCCGGCACCTCGCCCGCGAAGCGGATGATCCCGCGCGACAGCTCGAACTCGCGCCCGGCGAATTCGTAATCGCCGCGCACCAGATCGGCGCGGCCGGTGATCGCCGGATTGGTCGGCGTGCCCGCCAGTTGCACGTCGGTGGTCCATTCGCTGGCCAGCCCCAGCCCCGACACCATCAACCCGTTGCGCGCGCGGGCATGCACGTCCAGCCGCCACGGCGCGGCGGCATCGTCGTCCGCCACCTCGCCGCCCGGCACGTTGATCTCGCGCACGTTGATCTGCGGCAGTGCGCTGGCGACCGTCGCCTGCCCCAGCCGATACCGGCTGCTGTCCAGCCGCACGTCGCCCGAAATCACCCCGCCGACCCCGTCGGAACGGAAGGCGATCGGCCCGGTCACCGTCGCGCCGATGTCCGCGCGGTCGATCAGCACCGCATGATCGGCGTCGATGCGCAGGTCCAGCGCGACGCCGTTCGCCGCGCCGAAATCGAACGTGCCGGTGCCGCTCACGCGCCCGCCGCGCCCGGCGTCGCCGGTGAAGCGCTCGACCCGCAGCCGCGATCCGTCGAACCGCCCCGCGGTCTGGATGTTGGTGACGACGGTGCCGGTCGTGGCGCTCTGGATGCGTGCATTGGCGGCGCGCACCAGCCCGCGGATCTGCGGGCTGGCGACCGTGCCGGTCACGTCGGCGGAGATGGCGACCGGCCCCGACAAATCGAACAGCTCGATCCGCGTCAGCCGCCACAGCGTATCGGCCGGCCCCGAATAACGCAGCTGCGCGAACACGCCCGCGCGGGTCAGTCGCTGGACCAGATCGCCCGATCCCAGCGGCTTCAGCAATGCCTGCGCGCGCCCCACCGTGCGCCCGCCCGACGCCATCACCACGCGCACGCCCAGCCGGTCGCTGCCCAGCACCCCCGCCACCCCGATGTCGATCGGTGCCGACGAACTCAGCAGCCCCGATCGCGTCAGCCCGCGGATCGTCAGGTTGGTGCGCCCGGTCGGTGCCGCGCCGTCACGCGCGTCCAGCGCCAGCGTGCCCGTCGCCGTGCCGCCCAGCCCCAGCCCGGCATAACCGATGTCGAGCACCCCCAGCGGCAATTTCTCCAGCGTCGCACGCACCGCCGTCTCTCCGCCGCCGACCCGACCCGACAGTTCCGCGCTGCCGCCCGCAAAGGTCAACCGCGTCGGTGCCAGCACCCAGCGATCTCCGTCCCGCCGCAGCACCGCGGGCGTTTCCAGCCGCACCGGTTGCCGCCCGATCGTGCCGTTCGCCCGCACCGTATAGCCGTCGGCGGTGATCTGCGTCACCGTCTCCACACGGAAGCCGACCCCGCGCGATCCCGCGATCGACGCGCGCACCTCGCCCGTCTCCCCCGTCAGCGACGCTTGCCCCGCAAAGCGCGACACCGACAGCGCGCCGCGCCGCAGCCCCGCGCCGCTGGTGGTCGCGGTCACGCGCGCGCCCTCCGGCTCCAGCAGCACGTTGAAGTCGACGCGCCCCTGCCGCACCGTCGCGCCGCCGCCGATCCGGGCGTTGCGCGCGTCGATGCGCCCGCTGATCCGCTGCACCTGCCCGACCGGTGCGAAGTCCAGCGCACCGCCCAGCCCGCCGCCCGCCACCGTCATCCGCCCGCTGAACCCGCCATCGACGATGTCGAGCGTCCCGGTCGCGCGCGCCCCGCTGACATCCAGCCGCGCGATGGCGATCTGCGCCTGCCCGCCCGGCGGCAGCAGGATCGCGCCCGCGCCCTGGAACGGCCCCAGCCGCGATCCGCCGGCCGCGGTGAACGCGAAGCCCTGCGGCGTGGGGTCCAGATGCGCACGCACGTTCGTCAGCCCCATCGCCGCATTGGGCCGCGCGAACAACAGGTCGATGGTCGGCTTCTCGATCCGCCCGTCCAGCTTCAACCGCACCGGGCCATAGCTCGCCTGCGTACCCGTTCCCTCGAACGCGAAGGTTCCGTCGCGACGGCGATAGCCGCTGCCCGTCAGCCGCAACGACGGCGCGGTCAGCACCAGTTGCGTGAAGTGCAGCACCCCGTCCGGAGTCCGCTCCAGCTGCGTCTCGATCCGCGGCAACCCGCCCGCCAGGCTGCGGAAGAACCCGTTGTCCAGCCGCAGCATCCGCGCCGTTCCGCGTCCGATCACGCGTGTGCCCCGGCCGTTGGCACCCGGCACGACCCGCAATTGCGACTGCACGTCGACCACGCCCAGCCCGGGGATCAGGTAACGGCCCAACGCCCCGGACAAGGCGACGTCGTAGCGCCCGGTATGAAGGTCGAGCGTCAGCCCGACGTTGCCCGACAATTTATCGGAGCTCAGCCGCAATCCGTCGCCGGTCACCGTATCGGCGGTGACGCGCAGCGCGCCGCTCAGCGACAGGTTGCGCAGGATGCCCCCGGCCACGTCGCCGACCCCGGTGACGCGCGCGGCGGTGAATGCCACCGGCAACGCGATCGGGCGCGGCCCCCAGCGCCCGCGCCCGGCGGCGCGCGCCTGCTCGAACCCGGTCTGGTCGAAGGCGAAGCGATCGGCGGTAAGGCGATAATCGAACGCAAAGGTCCGGAAATTGCCGTCGAGGATCGCGCGCAGCCGCAGGTCGCGCGCGGTCATGTTGCGGAACAGCGCCTCGGGCCGCAGCAATCGCGCGCTCACCCGCACGTTGCGCAGCGCGCTCTCGGCCAGATCGACCATCCCCTCCGCCTGCACCGCCAGGGCGCGCGACCGCAGCGTCAGGTTGCCGTCCAGCCGACGGTTCGCGAACGTCCCCGCGCCGTTCACGACGACGCGCGGCGTGGTCAGCGCCGGCAGCTTGCCCTTGGTGATACTGGCTGGCGCGACCGCACCGGTCAGCGTGTAGCGTCCCGCGTCGTTGCCCAGCGTCAGGTCCACGATCCGGGCGCCCCCCGCCTGTCCCACTGCGCGCCCGCGCCACCGCCGCCAGTCACCCGCGCCGTCGACGTCCACCGCGATCGCGCGGCGCAATCCGGTCAGCCCAGCCACCACCCCCGCCGCGGTGGCGCGAACCCGCGCATCGATATCGAACTTGCCCGCATCCGGGCGCGAATCGAGCCGCAGCGCCACCCGATCGCTGCCCGCCACCACCGCATCCAGCGCGACCGCCGCATGACCGTCGCGAATGTCGGCGCGTGCCAGCACGCGACCTTCGCGCACCCGACCGGTCACCGCCGGGGCGACGACCAGCCGCGTGATCGCCAGCCGGCCGATCGCGATATCGAACGGCGGCAGCAGCGGCCCCGACCGCCCGGTGTCGCGCGGCTCGGGCAGCTTCGCCAGCGTCGCGACGGGTATGTCCAGCGCCGCTATGTCCAGCCGGTTGTGCACCCACGCCAGCGGGGACCAGTCCAGCCGCGCGCGCGGCACCGACAGCACCAGCCCATTGGGATCGTGCAGGCGGAAGTCGATCAGCTCGGCCTTGCCATACAACGATCCGTCGATCCGCCCCAACCGGAAGCGCAGGCCGTTGTCGGGCTTCATCGCGTTGATGCGATCCGCGACGATGCGGTGCCCGATGTCGGTATCCAGCACCACGACGACCAGCGCCAGCAACGCCACCAGCGCCGCGACCAACCCGCCGACGATGCGCAGTGCCCGCATCAGAACGCCTGCCCCAGCGAAACGTAGACCGCGATCCGCGAGTCGCCGGGCTGCGGGTTGATCGGCGTGCCCAGGTCGACGCGAATCGGGCCGAAGTTGCTGTAATATCGCACGCCGATGCCGGCACCGTAGCGAAGGCGGCTGAAACTCGGCAGTTCACCGGTGGAAATGTTGCCACCGTCCAGGAACGGCACCACGCCGAAATTGCCGAACGCCTTCACCCGCGCCTCGATCGCGAACTCGGCCAGGCTGCGCCCGCCGATCGGATCGTTGTTGACGTCGCGCGGCCCGATCGACTGAAAGCTGTAGCCGCGCACCGACGCGCCGCCGCCGGCGTAGAAACGGCGCGATGGCGCGATCTCGTCGCGCGGCGCGCCCAGGATCGTGCCCATCCGCACCCGCCCGGCCAACACCACCGACGGGGTGACCGGCTGGTACTTGCTGGCGTCGATCTGGACGCGGGTGTAACCGAACACGCGGTCCTGCAATGACAATTCGGGGCTGACCCGGCCGGACAGGCGAAAACCGCGGGTGGGGTTCAGCAGGTCGTCGGACCCGTCGTAACCTAGGCTGGTCGGCAGCGCACCGATCAGGAAGGTGCGCCGCCGCGCCTCGCCGGTCGATGCGATCACATCGCGTTCGTCGGTCGCGACCAGCTCGCCACCCAGCGACCATGTCCACGTCTTCTGGAAGAAGATGTTGGTCTGTCGCTCCAGCGCCGCCGACAGCGACAGCGTCTGCGCCTGATAGGCGTCGCGACGCAGGTTCGCGGCGGATACCTGCGCGGTCAGCACGCGGTCGCGCGCGTGGAAATTGTTGCGGCGGAACGTCACCTGCCCCAGCTGCTCGCGCGTGCCGACCACGCCGCGCAACGTCACCGCTCCCTCCGGCGGCAACAGGTTGCGGTGCGTCCAGCTGACCTCGGACCGCGCGCCCTCGCCGGTGCCGTAACCCAGTTCGACCGCGACGGTGCGCGGTGGCGCCGGCTCCAGTCGCACCGCGATGTCGACCGCATCGGGGTCGGCCGCGGGCACTGCCCGCACCTCGGCGGTGGAGACCAGCCCGGTCTGCACCAGCGCGCGGCGCAGATCGTCGACCTCCGACGTCTCATACGGATCGCCCGGGGCGAAGCGCGCGATGTCCTGTACATGGGCGGCGTCGAACACCCGGTTGTCGGCGTTGACCGTGATTCGCCCGAACCGCCGCGCATTGCCGGGGGCCACGTCCAGCGCCAGTGTCGCGGTCTGCGTCGCGCGGTCGACCACCACCTCAGGCTCGCCGATCCTGGCGAAGGGAAAACCTTCCTCGCCGACGCGGGTGCGCAAATTGGCCTCCGCCGCGGCGATCGCATCGGCGTCGACCGGGTCGGCGTCCTTCACCCCGAATGCGTCGCGCAACAGCGGTGCCTTGGTCCCCGCCGCCTCGACCCCGGCCAGCGTCACGCCGGCGAAACGGTATAGCGCCCCCGGCGTCGCGGCGAGCACCACCACCGGGCGGCCACGCTCGCGCTCCACCCGCGTCATCACCGCGGCATCGTAATAACCGTCGCCTTTCAGCAACGTGACGAGCAGTTCGGAATCCTGCCGCGCGCGCTGGTCCAGCTGCGCGGCATTGGCTTCCCTGCCCTCGGCGGCGGCCAGCACCGACAAGGCCCTGAACCGTTGCTGCAACAACGGACCGCCGATTTCCTCGACCCCGTCGATCCGCCAGCCATAGCGGAAGTTCGCCGCCACCGCCGCACCGGCAGGGGTTCCACTGGCCGGTACGACGGACAGGTCGGGCCAGTCCACGCCGATATCGGGCAGCGGGGCCAGCACGTCGTTGGGGTCGACCTCGGCCATCGGCGCGGGGGGCACGACGACCGGCGGCGTGGGCGCCTGCTGCGCGAACGCCGGGACCGTCACGACCCCCTTGATGATGATCGCGCCGCACATGACGCGGAGGAGCGCGCCGTGCCGCCCCACGTCCGGCCACATGCGCGGGGGTCTAGCGGCTTGGTCGACCAAGAAGAAGTGCGAAAGCACGGCCTTGCCCCACCCCCTCGTCGCACGTCCGGCCCGCCCGGTCGTGCGGTCAGGTCATCTCGACCACGGACGGGGAACACCCTTGCTGGCATATCGCGGCGCGGCGTGGCATGCCGCGCGGCATGGCACCCTCTCCGCGCAACCCGTCCGCCGGCGGCTTCCCCATCGCGATCGGCGCATTGGGCGGCACCGCGATCGGCCTGTACACCGGCCAGCCGACGATCGGCTTCCTTGCCGGCCTTGCCGCCGGGGTCGTGCTGGCGCTGCTGATCTGGTGGCGCGATCGCTAGAGCCGGTCGACATTCAGCCGTCGCCCGCAGGCGCCGTGGATGAAGCGTACCTGCACGATCGCGCGCGCGGATCGCCCGAACGGATGGGTAATGTCGTTGATGCGCGATCCGGCACCCCTGAACCGGTGAATGTCGATCCAGTCCAGGGCGTCACCACGGCCACCGATCGCCGCACGGCGATCGGCTGACCCGGCTTCACTGCACCGGCGCGACCCAGCCGACCGGCAGCGGCGCAGGCGGCGTGCCGATCTTGCGCGCCACCCGGTCCAGCTTCGCATCGTAACGCACGCGCTGCATCACCGTCAGGTGCGCCTGCTCCTTAACCTTGCGCGGCACCGTCCGCTCCACCTGGCGCAACGCGAACCGCATGTCGTTCGCGCGAACCCGGCCGATCGCCTCGCGCTCGCGCTGTTGGTCGGTGGTCGTGCGCAGCGTCGCGACGCGGCGCGCGAACCGCTCCTGCTGCCGGCGATCGATCCGCCAATGGCCCTTGTACGGTGCCGCCTCCAGCCCGCTGCCCCGCAGCGAACGGTAGAGCGCGCGCGCCGCGGTCATCCGCCCGCGCACGCGCCGCGCCTGCCCGTCGCTCAGCAACGCGGGGTCGACTTCCATGAAACAGCCGGTGCTGCGCGCCAGCGCCTGCACCCGCTCGTCCAGCCGCTGCTTCGGCAGGTCGACGCGCACCTTGCCGTGCGCGCATTCCGCCATCGCCGGGGCCGCGCACAACAGCAACGCCCCGCTGCCAAGCAGCGCCAGCGGACGAACGATCGACGACAACATGGCACTTCCCCCGGAACGACGGAACATGGGTTAGCGCGGCCGCGTCACGCGGGCAACGCCTCGCCCGCGCGCCGCACGCCTTCCATCGCCACCCCGAAGACGAGGTGCGACGCGAGGCCATAGGCGTTGCCGGGCACTTCCGCCTCCGGCCACGGCCCCCATCCCGCGGCGGGAACCACCACGTCGTCGAGCAGCAGCATCGTCGTCAGCCCGGCGGGCACGCCCCAGCCCTTCGCCAGTTCGGGCCACTGCCGCACCGCCAGCGCATAGCCGCCGCCGATCGCCGCCCCCACCCCGTAATGCACCACCGATCCGGCCAGCGCGCGATGCTTCTGAGTCACCGGCCGCCCCTCCACCGCTTCGCTGATCGTGTCGGCGGCCTTGACGGTGGCGGGGTCTTCGTCGCCGCCGTCCATCCCGAACGCAGGCGCGGCCACGTCCTGGAAGCGGTCCATCACGAACGAGGCGGCAAGCCCCGCGCCGACGCCGATCAGCGCGGTGGTGAGAAGCGAACGCATGGCAATCTCCTGAAGGTCGCCACGGTCAACGCACGGCGCGCCGACACGACGCATTCCGCCTCACCGTCGCCGGAACGACCCGCGCGCCAGCCACACGCCCAGCCCCAGCAACGCCAGCGGCGCCAGCCACAGCGGCAACGTCGCCCCACGCAACGGTGGAGCGTAGCTGACGTAATCGCCATAGCGCGCGATCAACCACGCGCGCACCGTCTCGGGCGCCTCGCCCGTGGCGATCCGTTGCCGCACCAGCGCGCGCATCTCGCCCGCCATGTCGGCGTCCGAATCGGCGATCGACTGTCCCTGGCACACGATGCAGCGCAGCGTTTCCATCAACGCACGCGCCTGCCGCTCCTGCGCGGGATCGCGCAATTGCGTATAGGCCAGCGGCGGCAGCGCGGTTTGCGCCACGCCCGGCGCCGCCCCCGTCACGCCCGCCGCGGCCACTGCCAGCAGCACCGCCGCCGCCCGCGCCGTCATTTCGCCGCCGCCAGCGCCTGCAGCAATCGCGGCACGTCGTCCGGCCGGATGTCGCCGACATGCTGCGCGCGGATCACGCC
Source organism: Sphingomonas sp. Leaf231 (assembly GCF_001421995.1). Taxonomy (GTDB): domain Bacteria; phylum Pseudomonadota; class Alphaproteobacteria; order Sphingomonadales; family Sphingomonadaceae; genus Sphingomonas. Next base: position 310,721 of record NZ_LMLS01000003.1, on the reverse strand, counting down.
CTTGCCGTCGATCACGAACGTCTCCGGCACGCCCGACGATCCCAGCGCCAGCTGCACCCGGCTGTGCGCATCCGATCCGATCCGCGCATAAGGATCGCCGTTGCGCGCCAGGAACCCGGCGATGTCGCCCGGCGTGTCCTTGATCGCGATCGCGTCGATCGGCACCCCCGCCGCCTTCAGCGTCATCAGCTGCGGCGCCTCCGCGATGCACGGCACGCACCAGCTGGCGAAGACGTTCAGCAAGCGCGGCGTGCCCTGCCGGAAATCGGCGCTCGCCAGCCCCGGCTTGCCCGGCGCGATCCCTGGCAGCGTGAACTCGGGCAACGCGCGCCCGACCAGCGCGGAGCGGACCGTGCGATCGGCGGGCTGCCACAGCCCCCAGGCGATCACCGCCACCACCACGCCGAACGCACACAGCGGCAGCCACACCAGCCAGCGCTTCACGCGTACAGCTCCGCGCGCTGCTTCGTTCGCCACAGCCGCCATTGATGCCCGACCAGCGACAGCGCCCCGCCCACCGCGATCAACATGCCCCCGAACCAGATCAGCGTCACGAACGGCTTCCACCACAGCCGCAACTGCCAGCGCCCGTCGTCGCCCAGCGCGCCGAGCACGGTATACAGCTGCCCGTTCCACATCGTCGCGATCGCGCTTTCGTTGGTGGTGGTCACCGGCGTCGTGAAATACCGTACCTGCGGGCGCAGCACGAAGCGCGCGCCATCGTCGTCGGTCACGCGCAACCGGCCCTCCAGCGCGGTCCAATTGTCGCTGACCAGCGGGCGCACCCCCTCCAGCCGCACGGTATAGCCCGCGATCCGCGCCGGATCGCCGACGCCGACCGCCAGCAACGTCTCCTGCGTATAGGCGGTGCTGATCGCCATGCCGGCCAGCGCCACGGCGATGCCCAGGTGCGCGATCACCATGCCCCACAGCTGCAGCGGCGCGCGGCGCAGGTTGCGCCGGGCAAGCGGTGCGACGCTGGCCACCGCCAGCCCCGCCGCCAGCGCGACGCCCGCCAGCGGCAGCACGCCGATCGGCCCGCCCAGCAGGAACACGCCCACCCCGGCGAACAGCGCCGCCGCGATTGCCGGGAACAGCCGCTGGATCACTGCCTCCGCCTCGTCGCGCCGCCAGCGCAGCAGCGGTCCGACCGCCATCACCGCGACCAGCAGCAGCGCGATCGGCCCCGCCGTCGATTCGAAGAACGGCGGCCCGACCGACAATTGCACGTCGAACGCGCCGGCCACGATCGGATAGAAGGTGCCGATCAACACGATGCCCAGGATCACGGTCAGCAACAGGTTGTTGGCGACCAGCGACCCCTCGCGGCTGAACGGCTCGAACAACTTGCCCTGCCTGACCGTGCCGACCCGCGCGCCGAACAGCACCAATGCCCCGCCGATATACAGCAGCAGCAGGACGAGGATGAAGCTGCCGCGCCGCGGATCGACCGCAAAGGCGTGGACGCTGGTCAGGATGCCGGACCGGACCAGGAACGTGCCGATCATGCTCATCGAAAACGCCACCACCGCCAGCATCACGGTCCACGCCCGCAACCCGTCGCGCGTCGCCAGCACGGTCACCGAGTGCAGCAGCGCGGTCGCCGCCAGCCATGGCATCAGGCTGGCATTCTCCACCGGGTCCCAGAACCACCAGCCGCCCCAGCCCAGTTCGTAATAGGCCCAGTAACTGCCCGCGGTGATGCCCAGCGTCAGGAACACCCACGCGCCCAGCACCCACGGCCGCATCGCGCGCGCGAATGCCGGCCCGACATCGCGTGTCACCAACGCGCCGACCGCGAACGAGAATGCCACCGACAGCCCGACATAGCCGGCGTAGAGCGTCGGCGGATGGAAGGCGAGGCCGGGGTCCTGCAACAACGGGTTCAGCCCCGCCCCGTCCGACGGCGATGGCTGCAACCGCGCGAACGGGTTGGAGGCGAACAGAAGGAACGCGTAGAACCCCAGCGCGATCGCCGCCTGCGCCGCCAGCGTCGCCACCAGCGTGCGTGCGTCCAGCCGCCGCTCGAACCGCGCCACCGCCGCGCCGGCCACGCCCAGGATCGTCACCCACAGCAGCATCGAGCCTTCGTGGTTCCCCCACGCGCCCGCGAACTTGTACAGCCACGGCTTCGCCGAATGGCTGTTCGCCGCGACCAGCGCGACGGACAGGTCGGTGCCAAGGAACGCCGCGATCAACGCCGCCATCGCCACCGCCACCAACGCGCCTTGCACGATCGCGACCGCCCGGATCGCCGTCATCGCGCCAGGCTGCCCCGGTGCAGCACGCGACGGCGCGTCAACCGCTCCGACCGCAGGTTCACGCCGCAGCGCAAGCACGCCCAGCAAGACCTGCAACGCGGCCAGCGCCGCGGCAAGCCACAGGGCGGCCAGCCCGGTTTCGGCGGTCATGCGGAAAAACGCCCTTGATTCACGCCGATCGCCTTACGCCGGATCGCCCGTCCGCGTCGAGAACATGTGACGACGACGCACCGGGCCTGAAACGGAGCGCGAAGACCAGCCCACGCCGCGTCCTTGCAAACGCGGCGAAGCAATCCGCAGCGCCGCACGAAACCGGGGAGTGACTCGACGCACCCAACCACGAGAGGACATCGCCGCGGCAAAACTCCCGATACGATGCGATTCGCGAGATCCGACAGAGCGGATGGCCGCGCAAGTCCGCACCCGGCCAGACCATCCTCACCCTCACCGGCTCACGCCCCTCACCCCCTTATCCGCGTCCCCCCTCTCGGCCCGATCGACGTTCAGCCGAATCCCCGGCACGCGCCGTCATTGCGAGCGACGCGAAGCAATCCGAAGCGTCGCACGAAAGCGCAGGTGACCCGCCGCGCTTAACCACGAGAGGCAACCGCCGTGGCAAAACCTCCGACCACAATGCGGTTCGCGAGAACCGATCGGACGAATCGCCACGCAAGTCCGCCGCAGCCAGACCGACCTCGCTCTCGCGGAACCACGCCCCTCACCGGTCATCCCGCCGTTATTCGGGTCCCACCTCCAGCCGCGATCGACGTCCAGCCGGACGCCCCGCACGCGCCGTCGTTGCGAGCGTAGCGAGGCGCTTCATGGCGTCGCGCAGAACGCGAAATCGCTTCGCGACGCTCGCGATGACGGTTGGACGGATCATGCACGCGGGGTTCGCTCGAATGGATCTGGCAGACAGTCCGGACCCGTGAAGCGCTGAATGTCGATCCAGCACGCCGCAACGGATAGTGGCACCCCGGATCAGGTCCGGTCCAGCGTATCGATCACCGACCCGCCGCGCGTCACCAGCGCCAGCGAGCCGCTCTATCACCGGGACACTCGCACGCGCCACGCCATCATGGGGCGAAGACGGTCAGATCCGCCGGTGTTTGCCCCCGTAACGCTGCCCGATATACGTGCCGATCCGCGTCATTTCGGTCGCGGCGGCGCGGGTCGCCTCGGCGCAGCAGGGCAAGGGATCGCGCTCAGACGCGGCGGCGCGCATCGCCACGCGTTCGCACAGATCCTCGATATCGGCGCGCGACAGCAGGTTCTTCTCGCGCATCATGCACAACAGGGTCTGGAGGATGACCAGACTTTCCTCTCCTGCGTGCGCGTCCGGGGTGACCATCGCCTCTCTCCTTGGTATTTTGCAAGGAAGGGTACGCCGATCGCCGCCGGACGCAAGCAGTTCCTTACCGCGGCGGATCGCCCGCCAACCCACCGCCCAGCGCGCGGTACAGCTCGACCAGATTGTTCGCCTGCGTCAGCCGCGTCGTCACCAGCTGCTGCTGCACCGAATATGCGGTACGCTGCGCGTCGAGCGAGGTCAGGAACGAATCGACGCCCGCACGATACCGCGCCTCGGACAAGCGCGCCGCGATCTGCGCCGCATTGGCGCGCGCGCCCTGCGCCGACAGCTGCTCGCCGATCGTCCCGCGCTGCGCCAATGCGTCGGCCACCTCGCGGAACGCGGTCTGGATCGACCGCTCGTACGTGGCGACCGCCGCCTGCCGCGATGCCTTGGCATATTCCAGGTTGCCGGCGTTGCGCCCGCCGTCGAACAGCGGCAACGCCACTTGCGGCGCGGCATTGTAGTTGAACGTGCCGCTCCCGAAGAGCCCGGACAGCGCGCTGGAGATCGTCCCGATCGTCGCGGTCAGCGATATCCGCGGGAAGAACGCCGCCCTTGCCGCGCCGATATTGGCGTTCTGCGCGATCAGCTGATGCTCGGCCTGCAACACGTCGGGCCGACGCAGCAGCACCTCGGACGACACGTCGCCCGGCAGCGCGTCGCGCGTCACCGCCGCGTCGCCCAGCCCGGTCGGCAGCTGGTCCGCGGCCACCGTGGTGCCGGCCAGCAGGTTCAGCGCATTCTGGTCGCGCGTCACCTGCGTGCCCAGCGCCGCGATGTCGTTGCGCGCCGACTGGTAGTTCGTCTCGGCCTGCCGCGCTTCCAGCTCGGAGGCGACGCCGATACGGAACTGCGCCTGCGTCAGCCGCACCGTCTCCTCGAAGGTCTTCAGCGTCTCGCGGCTCAGGCGCAGTTGCTCCTGATCGGCCGCCAGCGTCAGCCACGCGCTCGCCACCTCGGCGATCAGGCTGATCCGCGCGCTGCGCTGCGCCTCTTCGCTGGCGAAATATTGCTCCAGCGCGGCGCGGTTCAAATTGCGGACGCGCCCGAACAGGTCGAGTTCGAACGCCGAGAAGCCGACGTTGGCGGAATAGAACTGGATGTTCGACGAGCTTTCGCCCACCGCGCCGCCGGCCGCCCCGCCGCCGCTGCCCGTTCCGCCGCCGACACCACCCGTGCCGGTGCCGCCGGTGCCGCCCGTGCTGGTCCCGCCGGTTCCCGCACCCCCGGTCGCGCCGCCGGCACCGGCACCCGCGCCCGCCGCGCCGATCGCACCGAACAGGTTGTTGGTATAGGTCGCCGATCCGTTCACCGACGTCGCGGGCACGATCGCCGAACGCTGCACCCGGTATTGCGCCCGCGCCTGCAACACATTGGCCGCCGCCACCCGCAGGTCGCGGTTGTTGGTCAGCGCGGTGTCGATCACCTGGCGCAGGCGCGTGTCGAGGAAGAAGTCGCGCCAGCCGATCTGGGTTACGTCGGGCGCGTCGGTGGCGGCGCGCGGGTACACGCCCCCCTCCGGCAAGGCGACCGGCACCGCGCCGGTCGGGCGTTCGTACTTGGGTGCCATGTTGCACCCGGCGAGCGCGCTGGTCAGCGCCAGCGCGGCGAGGATCGAGGAACGGGTCACATCAGGCTCCCTGAGGGGCGTGCCGGTCGTCCGGGTCGCCCGCCGGCCGGTCGTCGTGGATGGCATCACGGGTCTGCCCGTCATGGCCCTTGCCGTGTTGGCCCTTGTCGTCCTTGCCGTGCCCGAACAGGCGCAGCACGACGACGAAGAACATCGGCACGAAGAAGATCGCCAGCACCGTCGCGGAGAGCATCCCGCCCACCACCGCGCGACCGATCGCATTCTGCCCGCCGGCGCCCGCGCCGGTCGACAGGGCCAGCGGCAACACGCCGAAGATGAACGCAAGGCTGGTCATCAGGATCGGGCGCAGGCGCAGCCGGGCGGCTTCCACCGCCGCGTCGAAGGCGTTCATTCCCTCGGCGATCCGCTCTTCGGCGAATTCGACGATCAGGATCGCGTTCTTGGCCGACACGCCGATCGTGGTGATCAGGCCGACCTGCAGGTAGATGTCCTTGTTCAGCCCCGTCAGCCACGCCGCCAGCAGCGCGCCGATGATGCCCAGCGGCACGACCAGCAGCACCGAGATCGGCACCGACCAGCTTTCGTACAGCGCGGCAAGGCACAGGAACACGATCAGCAGCGACAAACCGTACAGCGCCGGTGCCTGACCGCCCGACAACCGCTCCTCATAGGACAATCCGGTCCATTCCAGCGTCGTGCCCGGAGGCAGTTTCGCATGGATCTCCTGCAACGCCTCCATCGCGGCGCCGGTGCTCTGCCCCGGCCCGGGTGAGCCCTGCAGCTGCATCGCCGGCTGCCCGTTGTAGCGGGTCAGCGATACCGGCGCATTGGCCCATTCCTGCGTCGAGAACGCGGTGAACGGCGCCATCTGGCCGTTGTCGCTGCGCACGTACAGGTCGCCGATGTCCTCCGGGCTCATCCGGTACGGGGCATCGTTCTGGACGTAAACGCGCTTCACGCGGCCACGGTCGATGAAATCGTTGATGTACCCGCCGCCCCATGCGGTCGCGATCGTCGAATTGACCGCCGACAGGTCGAGGCCCAGCGCACGCGCCTTGTCCTCGTCGATCCGCACCTTCAGCTGCGGGGCGTCCTCCAGGCTGAGCGGGCGAACCTGCGCCAGCCGCGGATCCTGCGCCGCCATCCCCAGCATCATGTTGCGCGCCTGGACCAGCTTGTCGTGCCCGATCCCGCCGCTGTCGACCAGCTGCACGTCGAAGCCCGTGGCATTTCCCAGCTCCTGGACCGCGGGCGGCACCAGCGCGAAGATCAGCCCGTCCTTATACTGCGAGAACGCGCCCATTGCCCGCCCGACGATCGCCGAGGCCTTGTTGTCGGCGCCCGACCGCTCGTCCCATGGCTTCAGATTGACGAAGACGAGGCCGGCGTTCTGCCCCTGACCGGCGAAGGAGAAGCCGTTGACGGTGAACACGCCCGCGACATTCGCGCCCTCGGCCTTCAGGAAGTGGTCGCGCACCAGCGACAACCCCTTGTCGGTACGTGCGCTGGACGCGCCCGCCGGACCCTGCACCAGCGCCAGCACCGTGCCCTGGTCCTCGTCCGGCAGGAAGCCCGAGGGCAACCGCACCAGGATCAGCACCATGCCGGCGACGATCAGCAGGTACACCAGCATCGACCGCTTCCAGCTGCGCGCCGTCTTCTTCACGCCGCGCGCATATTTGTCCTGCCCGCGCTCGAACCGGTCGTTGAACCAGCGGAAGAACCGCGCGAGCGGGCCGTTGCCCTGGTTCTTGTTCGAGTCGTGCGGCTTCAGGATCGTCGCGCACAATGCCGGGGTCAGGATCAACGCGACCCCCACCGACAGCACCATCGCCGACACGATCGTGATCGAGAACTGGCGATAGATCACGCCTGTCGATCCGCCGAAGAACGCCATCGGCAGGAACACCGCGGACAGCACCATGCCGATGCCGACCAGCGCGCCGCTGATCTCGTCCATCGACTTGCGCGCCGCTTCCCTGGGGGAAAGGTGTTCGTCGACGATCAGCCGCTCCACGTTTTCGACCACCACGATCGCGTCGTCGACCAGCAAGCCGATCGCCAGTACCATGCCGAACAATGTCAGCGTGTTGATCGTGAAACCGGCCAGCGCCATGACGCCGAACGTGCCCAGCAGCACCACCGGCACCGCGATCGTCGGGATGATCGTCGCGCGCCAGTTCTGGAGGAACAGGAACATCACGAGGAACACCAGCACCACCGCCTCGACCAGCGTGTGGATCACCTGCTCCACGGACAGACGCACGAACGGCGTGGTGTCGTAGGGATAGATGACCTTCACGTCGGCAGGCAGCGTCTTGCCGATCTCCGCGGCGCGCGCCTTCACCATCTCGACGGTGTCGAGCGCGTTGGCCCCCGCGGCGAGACGCACGCCGAACCCGGACGCCGGCTTGCCGTTATACTGCACGTCGAAGCCGTAATTCTCCGCGCCGATCTCGATCCGCGCGACGTCGCGCAGACGCACCACCGCACCATCGGCGCTGGTCTTCATCCGGATGTTGCCGAACTGCTCGGGCGTCTGGAGCCGCGACTGGACCGATACGGTCGCGTTCAGCATCTGCTCCTTGGGCGCGGGCTGCGCGCCGATCTGGCCGGCGGATACCTGCGCGTTCTGCGCCTGCACCGCGGCGGTCACGTCGGCGACGGTCAGCGCGTAATTGTTCAGCTTCAGCGGGTCGAGCCAGATGCGCATCGCATATTGCGAGCCGAACACCTGCAACTCGCCGACGCCGCTGACGCGGCTGATCGGGTCCTGGAACTTCGACACGACCATGTCGGACAGGTCGTTGTTGCTGTGCGATGCGTCGGTCGACACCAGCCCGACCACGACCAGGAAGCTGGCCGCCGACTTCGTGACCTGGATGCCCTGGCGCTGCACTTCCTGCGGCAGCAACGGGGTCGCGGCCTGCAATTTGTTCTGGACCTGCACCTGCGCGATATCGGGATCGGTGCCCTGTTCGAAGGTCAGGGTGATCGTCACGACGCCCGACGAGGACGAGGATGCGGAGAAATAGCGCAGGTTGTCGATGCCGCGCAGCTGCTGCTCGATGATCTGCGTGGTGGTGCGCTCCAGCGTTTCCGCATCGGCGCCCGGATAATTGGCGGTGATCGCGACCGCGGGGGGCGCGATCTCGGGGAACTGGGCGATCGGCAGGCTGCGGATCGCGATGATCCCGGCCAGCATCAGCACCATGGCGATGACCCATGCGAAGATGGGCCGGTCGATGAAATAGCGCGACATCGGGGGGTTACTTTCCTGCGGCCGGCTGGCCCTGCGGCTGTTGCCCGCCCTGCGCCGGGGCGGCGTTCGGGTTATAGGGCACGGCCTTCACCGGCATGCCCGGACGCAGCATCATCGCGCCTTCCATCACCACCTTGTCGCCCGGTTTCAGCCCGGCCGTCACCAGCCAGTTGTCGCCGATCGTGCGCGGCGCGGTCAGGTTGCGCGGCTGAAGCTTACCGTCGCTGCCCACCACCAGGACGGTCGGGTTGCCACGCTCGTCGCGCGTCACCGCACGCTGCGGCACCATGATCGCATTGTCCTGCGTGCCCTGCACCAGCTCGGCGCGCACATACATGCCGGGCAACAGCAGCCCGCGCGGGTTCGGGAACAGTGCGCGGATCGTCTGGGTGCCGGTGTTCGGATCGACGCTGACGTCGGCGAACTGCAACTTGCCCTCGATCGGATAGACCGAGCCGTCCTCCAGCCGCAGCTGCACACGCGCCGCCTTGCCGCCGCGCGACAGGTCGCCGGCCGCGATCTGCTGGCGCAGGCGAAGCAGGTCGGCGCTCGATTGCGAGACGTCGACGTAGATCGGGTCGAGCCGCTGGATCGTCGTCAGCGGCGTCGTCTGCGCCGCGCTCACCAGCGCGCCGGTGGTCGTCACCGACCGGCCGATCCGGCCCGTGATCGGCGCGCGGATGGTCGTGCGCGCCAGATCGATCTGCGCCGAACGCAATGCGGCCTGCTGCGCGGCGACATCGGCGCGCGCCTGCTCGGCGGTGGTCACCGCGTTCTCGAAGTCCTGCCGGGCGATGGCGTTGATCTTCACCAGCTCGCCATAACGGCGCTGCAACGCCGCGCTGGAGGCGATCGCGGCCCGCGCCCGCGCCACGGCGGCGCGCGCACTGGCGACCTGCGCCTGATAAGGCTGCGAATCGATGCGATACAACGGCTGCCCGGCACGCACCGTGTCACCCTCGGTGAACAGTCGCGCGGTGACCAGCCCGTTGACCTGCGGGCGGACCTCGGACGTCTCGAAGGCGGTCGTCCGCCCCGGCAACACCGTGGTCAGCACCACCGACTCGGGCTGCACCGTCAATACGCTCACCTGCGGCGGCCCGGCCTGCGCCTGCTGTTGCTGCTGTTGTTTGGCATCGTTTCCGCCACCACATGCGGCGAGCGGCGCCAGCACCATCGCGGCGACCGCGAACCCCGTTTTCGGCCCCATTTTCGGCATGGACATCTCTTATGAAGTGTGTGAGTGATCGCTCACTCACGAATGCTGCTACTGCGAACGGATGGTAGCGTCAATACGATAAGAAGGCCGGCTGCGAATTGATCGAGCAACATCGGGCACACCGCCCGGAAACACTGGAAACGACAGGGGATCGTCCGCGCGATCGCAGCGCGAAAGCCAATGCCCGGCGTGCCCGGATCGTTCAGGCGGCCCGTGAACTTTTCGCCGAACACGGTTTTCACGCCACCAGCATGGCGCGGCTGTCCGAACGCTCGGGCGTGCTCGTCGGACAGATCTATCGCGACTTCGCCAACAAGGAAGCGATCGTCGCCGGGCTGGTCGAACGCGATCTCGACGAGTTTCTGGCCGGCGACGAACTCTGCGCGGCGCGTTGCACCACCGACCGCGGCATGGTGCGCGAATGGATCGCACGCTTCATCGCCTGCAACGACCTGAAAGACACGCGGATGATCGCGGAGATCATGGCGGAGGCGAATCGCAATCAGCGGATCGCGGAGATCTTCGACGTCATGGACGATCGGTTGCGCGGTCAATTGGTGCGGGCGCTGCGCATCGTCGTGCCGCCCGTCACTGACGCGGCGCGTGTGGCGCGACTTGCCGAAACGATCCTCATCATGGCGGGCGGGATGTGCCAGCGCCGCCTGACCAATGCGCGCTGCACCGATCCGGACGTACTGGCGCTGATGATGACCTTCATCGACACCGAAATCGCCGCCATGGGTCATGACGCCGGGTCAACCCTCGCTTAACGTCTATGTTGCATTGCGAAGTGCGCCGATACACATCATCGTCGCGCAGACATAGGAACAGGGGATGCGGACGGTGTCGACGTCGATAGGGGCCGGTCGATGAAGCTGGCCGATCTGGCGGCACTGGCCGGCGTTTCCACCGCTACGGTGTCGCGTGCGTTGTCGGGGCATCCCTCGGTCAACAAACTCACCCAGGAACGGATTCGCGCGCTGGCTCGCGAACATGGCGTCCGGCCCAATCAGCTGGCGCGCAACCTGCGGCTGCGCAGCACCGGGGCGATCGCGCTGGCGATGCCGCTCGGCCATGCGCGAACCCAGCACCTGACCGATCCGTTCTTCCTCACCCTGCTCGGCTTCCTGGCCGACCTGCTGGTCGATCGCGGCTACGACATCCTGCTGTCGCGCGTATTGCCGGAAAGCGACGAATGGCTTGACCGGCTGGTCGATAGCGGGCGCGTCGACGGCGTTTTGCTGGTCGGACAGTCCGACCAATATGATACGATCGAGCGCGTTGCCGCGCGCTATGCGCCGCTGGTCGTCTGGGGCGTCAACCGCCCGGATCAGCGGCACCTGACGATCGGGTCGGACAATCGGCTGGGCGGGCGGATCGCGGGCGAGCATCTGCTGACACGGGGTCGACGTCGTTTGATGTTCCTCGGCGATCCCGCGCCACCCGAGTTCGCCGACCGCCTTGCCGGGCTGCGCGACGCCGCCGCTGCGGCGGACTGCGCGGTGGAGGTGCTGGCATGCGAGATGGTGCCGGACCGCGTGTACGCGGCGATGCGCGCGCGACTGGCGGCGGGCGGCGCCCCCGACGCGATCTTCGCGGCATCCGACGTCGCGGCGATGAGCGCCCTCAGTGCGCTGACCGAGGCGGGGCTGGACGTACCCGGCGACGTCGCGGTCGTGGGCTATGACGACGTGACGCTGGCGGCGCACACCGCGCCCCCGCTCACCACGATCCGTCAGGATCTCGTCACGGGTACCCGGCTGATGGTGGAAACCCTGCTGCGCCGTATTGCGGGCGAACCGGCGGAAAGCGCGATCGTCACCCCGCAACTGATCGTCCGCAGCTCCGCGTGACGAAACTGCAATCGATTGCAGGTTTATGATTGCAATCGATTGCGAAGATGGTAGGTCCTGTTCGTCCGCCCGTGCAGAAGGCGTTCGCTCAGGAGAGGTTTTGTGATGACGTCGCGTATCCGTCTGCTCGCTTCGATCCCGGCGCTGCTGATCGCCGGTGCCGCCCACGCCCAGGCTCCCGTCGCGCAGGCCGCGGAGGCGCCTCCCGCCGAAGCCGCCGCGCCCGAGGATATCGTCGTCACCGGCGTCGCGCAGGGCCGCAACCGCCTCGACACTTCGGTTTCGGTCAGCTCGCTCGATGCCGACCTGACGAACAAGCTGCCGCCGCGCAACACCGCCGAGATCCTGCGCAACCTCCCTGGCGTCCGGGTCGAGGCATCGGGCGGCGAAGGCAACGCCAACATTTCCGTGCGCGGCCTGCCGGTCGCCTCGGGCGGGTCGAAGTTCCTGCAACTGCAGGAAGACGGTCTGCCGGTGCTCGAATTCGGCGACATCATCTTCGGCAATGCCGACATCTTCATCCGCAACGACCTGTCGCTCGCGCGCATCGAATCGGTGCGCGGCGGTTCGGCGTCGACCTTCGCCAGCAACTCGCCAGGCGGCATCATCAACTTCATCTCGAAAACCGGGGAGCAGGACGGCGGCTCGTTCCAGCTGTCCTCCGGCATCGACTATCGCGAATATCGCGCCGACTTCGCCTATGGCGGCCACATCGACGCCAACACCCGCTACGAACTCAGCGGCTTCTACCGTCTGGGCGACGGCCCGCGCGGCGTCGGCTACGACGCGATGCGCGGCGGGCAGATCAAGGCCAACATCACCCGCGAGTTCGATCGCGGCTACGTGCGCGTCTATGGCAAGTATCTCGACGACCGCAGCATCGCCTATCTCCCCAATCCGGTCCGCGTCACCGGCCGTGACGGCGACCCGACCTATGCCAACGTGCCCGGCTTCTCGATCAACGAGGACACGCTGCACAGCCGCTACATCGGCTCGGTCCGGACGCTCGACGGCAACAACAACCCGGTGCGCCGCAACATCGGCGACGGGATGCACCCGGTCGTCAAGTCGTTTGGGTTCGAGGGGCAGTATGAGATCGCCGACGGCTGGAACGTGACGGAGCGGTTCCGCTATTCCGACATCTCCGGCGACTTCGTCTCGCCCTTCCCCGCCGCGGTCGGCGATGCGCAGGCGACCGCGAACGGCTTCGCCGGCGCGGGTGCGCAGCTGTTCCACGCCAGCGGCCCGCTCGCGGGGCAGCGGATCGCCAATCCGGGCACGCTCGGCGGCAACGGCCTGCTCGCCAGCGTCGTGCTGTTCGACGTCGACATCAACAGCCTGAACAACATCACCAACGACCTGCGGCTGAACGGCAAGGTCGACCTGGGCGGCGGTGCGCTGACGATCGCGGCCGGCATCTACAATTCGCGGCAGGACGTGAAGACCGACTGGCTGTGGACCTCGTTCTTCCAGAGCGTGCAGCGCGACGGCCGCTCGGTGCTGGTCGACATCCGCAACGCCGCGGGCGTGTCTCAGACTGCGGGGGGCACGCTCTATTCGGCATCGTTCTTCGGCAATTGCTGCCGGCGCAGCTACGACATGCGCTACACCACCAACGCGCCGTTCGCGCAGCTCGGCTTCGAGGTCGGCCGCCTGAACGTCGACGGCAGCCTGCGCTACGATTTCGGCGCGGCCAAGGGCGGCATCGCCGGCGACCTGCCCGGCGCGGTGACCACCCGCGCGCAGGACATGGACGGCGACGGCACGATCTCCGCGGCGGAGCGGACGGTGGCGTTCATCCCAGCCAACCGCACCGGCGTCGACTACGACTACGGCTACCTGTCCTATTCCGCCGGCCTCAATTACCGGCTCAGCGACACGCTGGCCGCCTTTGCGCGCTACAGCCGCGGCGGGCGAGTCAACGCCGACCGGCTGCTGTTCGGCCCGACGATCGACACCACCGGCGGCGGGCTGGTGCCGGGCGCCGAACCCTATGATTTCGTCAAGCAGGCCGAGGGCGGGGTGAAGTTCTCGTCCGGCCCGGTCGCGCTCTACGCCACCGTGTTCAACGCCCGGACGCAGGAAACCAACTACCTCCTGTCGCAGCAGCAATTCACCAGCCGCGAATATGAGGCGACCGGCGTCGAGCTGGAGGGGCGCTTCCGCCGCGGTCCGTTCTCGCTGACTGCCGCGGGCACCTACACCGATGCGACGATCACCCGCGACGCCACCGATGCGACGCTGAACGGTAACCGGCCACAGCGTCAGGCCGCGTTCGTCTATCAGGCGACCCCGCAGCTCGATTTCGGCCGCGTCAGCTTCGGCGCGAACGTGATCGGCACCACCGCCAGCTACGCGCAGCCGGCCAACCAGCTGAAGATGCCCGCCTATACGCAGGTGAACGGCTTCGTGCTGGTGCGCGCGGCGGACAACGTCAGCGTGAACCTGAACGCCAACAACATCTTCAACGTGAAGGGGATCACCGAAGTAGAGGAAGCCGCGATACCGGCCAACCAGCTGGTCCGCGCCCGCGCGATCAACGGCCGCACCATTGCCGCCTCGGTTCGCTTCGACTTCTGACCGCGCGTCGCCCCGGTACGGCCGGGGCGACAAGGCGAACGGATGGCGCGTATGACGAAGCAGGAACCGGCCCGATGACGATGCAGCAACGCCTGGAAGCGATCGCACCGCGGCTCCGGCGTCAGCTCGCCCGGCTCTATCCCGCGCACGACCGCGATGCGTTGTGGGCGCAGGTCGCCGCATTGCTTCGCGCTCGCGCCGCCGAACGCCCGGCGGCGATGCAGGCGCTCGACATCGCCCGCGTCGCCGATCCCGACTGGTTCGTGCGCGCCGACATGCTCGGCTATTCCACCTATGTCGACCGGTTCGGCGGCACCGTCGACGGCGTGGCCGCGCACGTCGACCATTTCGAGTCGCTCGGCACCCGCTACCTCCATCTGCTCGCGCTGCTGAAGGCGCGCGACGGCGACAGCGACGGCGGCTTCGCGGTCGCCGATTACCTCGCGGTGGAGCCGCGCCTCGGCACGATGGCCGATGTGGAGCGGCTGGCCGGACGGCTGCGCGCCGCGCGGATCAGCCTGTGCGTCGATCTCGCGCTCAACCACACCGCCGACGATCATCGCTGGGCCAAAGCGGCGCGCGCGGGCGACCCGTTCTATCGCGACTTCTACATCGTCCTCGATGCCGGGGAGGCCGCGACGCGCGACGCCGAACTGCCGCAGGTCTTCCCCACCACCGCGCCCGGCAATTTCACGCACGTGCCCGATATGGGCGGCCATGTGTGGACCACCTTCTACCCGTTCCAATGGGATCTGAACTGGCGCAATCCGAACGTCTTCGTCGCGATGCTCGATACCGCGCTGCGCCTCGCCAATCACGGGTTCGAGGCGTTCCGGCTCGACAGCACCGCTTTCCTCTGGAAACAGCCCGGCACCGACTGCCGCAACCTGCCCGAGGCGCATTACATCGTCCGCGCGCTGCGCGCCGCGCTCGACATCGCCGCCCCGGCCACCCTGCTCAAGGCGGAGGCGATCGTTCCGACCGCATTCGTGCCGCCCTATTTCGGCGTCGACGAGGGCGAGGGGTTCGAGCCGGAATGCCACCTCGTCTACAACAATTCGCTGATGGTCGCCGGCTGGGTCGGCCTGGCCGAACAGTCCGCCGCTTTGCCCGCCACGATCGTCGCCGCCAGTGGCGGACTGCCGGCGGGCGCGAACTGGCTCAGCTATGCGCGCTGCCACGATGACATCGGCTGGGCCGCGGTACTGGGCGACTTGCGCGCGATCGATCCCGCACCCGGCGAACGCCTCGCCGCCGCCGCCGCCTTCCTTCACGGCGCGGACCACAGCTGGGCGCGCGGGGTGCCGTTCCAGTCCGACGGCGCGGTCCTGCATGGCAGCAACGGCACGATGGCCTCGCTGGCCGGCATCGAAGCCGCGACCACCGACGCAGCGCGTGAGGCGGCGTTCCGGCGCATCGCGCTGCTCAACGCGCTGACGATCGCCAGCGGCGGCCTCGCCACCACCTACATGGGCGACGAAGCCGGCCTCACCAACGATTATGGTTATGCCGACGACCCGGCGCGCGCGCACGAGGGTCGCTGGCTGCATCGCCCCGACATGGACTGGGCGGCGCTCGACACGCCCGCCGCGCGCCGCATCGCCGCCGACCTTGCACGGCTGCGCGACGCGCGCATCGCCAGCGGCGGCGCGGGCGCACCCGCGCCCCTTCCGACCGACCAGCCCGCCCTGCTCGGCATCCGCTGCGGCACCGACCGCGTCTACCTCAACTTCGCCGCGCACGATCTCCCGCTCCCCGTCGCTGGACGCGACCGCCTGACCGGCGCACCATGCGACCGCATCGCGGCATGGGGGGTGACGTGGCTGGAGGGATAAGCGCGTCATCGCCGGCCCCACACGAAGCGACGGCCCTGCGCGACGGCACCACGCGCCCTCGTAACGCGACATCGTCCGCGCCGTCCTCGCGAGCGCAGCACCACCCTCCGGATGCGGCCGCGCCACACACCGGATCGCTGCGCGACACCCGCCACGACGAACCCGCCTCCCGCAGCCAGCCGCGCGCACGCGACGCACCTCCTCCCGGACCGACATTGCGAGTGAAGCGAGCCGATCCAGGGCCATGCGACGCACCGGCCCGGCCCACGCCCCCGCGAAGGATGCGCCGCATTCACCCCGTTTTCGAGGAAGCGTGAGATGACCAAGCCCCGCCTGTCGCTCGCCCGCATCGTCGAGATGAACCTCGGCTTCCTCGGCCTGCAATTCTCGTTCGGCCTGCAACAGGCCAACATGGCCCCGATCTACGGCTATCTCGGTGCGGACGAGGCGACCTTGCCGTTGCTGTGGCTCGCCGGCCCGGTCACCGGGCTGCTGGTGCAGCCGTTGATCGGCGCGATGAGCGACCGCACCAACACCCGCCTCGGTCGGCGCACGCCCTATTTCCTGATCGGCGCGTTGCTGTGCAGTCTGTGCCTGCTCGCGATGCCGTACAGCCGCGCCCTGTGGATCGCCGCCAGCCTGTTGTGGATTCTCGACGCCGCCAACAACGTCACCATGGAGCCGTATCGCGCCTATGTCGGCGACCGGCTGGGCCAGGATCAGCGCGCCACCGGCTTCCTCACCCAGTCCGCGTTCACCGGGCTTGCGCAGACGCTTTCCTATCTCGCGCCGTCGCTGCTGGTGTGGATCGGTTTCGACAAGGATGCGGTCGACGCCAACGGCATCCCCGACATCACGCGCATCGCCTTCCTGATCGGCGCGGTGCTGTCGCTGTCGACCATCCTGTGGTCGGTGTGGCGCGTGCCCGAACTGCCGCTCCCGCCCGAGGAACAGGCGCGGCTCGATGCCGACCCGCTCACGCTGCGCGGCGCGCTCGCCGATCTGAAGGTGGCGCTGGTCGAGATGCCGCGGCCGATGCGGCAATTGGCGCTGGCGATGCTGTGCCAATGGTATGCGATGTTCGCTTACTGGCAGTTCATCACCTTCGCGCTCGCCCGTTCGCTGCATGGCACGGTCGACACCGCCACCACCGTCTTCCGCGACACCGTGCTGACCGTCGGGCAGCTCGGCGCCTTCTACAACGCCGTCGCCTTCGCCGCCGCGATCGCGCTGATGCCGCTGGCGCGCCGCCACGGGGCGAAGCGTGTGCACGCCTGTTGTCTCGCCGCCTCGGGGATGGCGATGCTGGCGATCCCGGCGCTGCCGTCGGAAGGGTGGCTGTTCGTCGCGATGATCGGCATCGGCATCGGCTGGGCCGGGATGATGGGCAATCCGTACATCATGTTGACCGGCATGATCCCGCCGGAGCGCAACGGCGTGTATATGGGCATCTTCAACATGTTCATCGTCATTCCGATGATGATCGAAAGCCTGTCGGTGCCGTTGTTCTACCGCAGCCTGCTCGGCGGCGATGCGCGCGGGGTGATCCTGCTCGGCGGCGTGCTGATGCTGCTCGGCGCGGTCGCCACGGTCATGGTCGGCCGCGGAACCGGCGAGGCCGCGCGCGCCTGATCCGGTCGGACGAGGGCCGGCTATCCGACGTCCGGGCACCGGCACCGCATCAGCGCTGCCGGCGAACGGCGGAACGTGTTCGGGCGGATCGATCGCCGCCGCGCCTGGACCCGGCACCTGCCCCCGCCGCCTCGCCGCTTTGATCCGGCTTTCCACGCCTGCGCCGCGAACCGCGCGGTCGCGGATCAGGTTCGGGAACGACGATCCGGTCCGCGCAGCGGCCAATCGCCGTCACGCAGCGATCACTCGCCCTGTCACCGCGCTATTCCGCGTCGGGCTGTCGGTCGGGCGCGGCGTCCCGGAACGCCGGCAGCGCCAGGCACGCCGCCTCGATCGCCAGCAGCCGCGGCCACCGCAACGCCACGCCGAACCGGCGTGCATTCACCAGTTGCGGGACAAGGCACAGGTCCGCCAGCGTCACGTCCGCCCCGAAGCAATATGGCCCCTCGCCACCTTCGATAAGCGCGGCACACGCCGCCAGACCGTCGTCGATCGTCTCGCGCGCCCAGTCGTTCACCGCCGCTTCGTCCAGCCCCGCCGCGCGCAAGCGTTGCAGTACGCGCAGATTCTGCACCGGGTGGATGTCGCACGCGATCGCCTGCGCAAAACCTCGCACCCGCGCCCGCGCCGCCGCGCCCCCGGGCAGCAACGGCGGATCGACCACCGTTTCGTCGAGGAACTCGCAGATCGCGAGGCTTTGGGTCAGCACCGCGCCGTCCCATTGCAACGTCGGCACCAGCCCCTGCGGGTTCATGCGCAGGTACGCCGCCTCCCGCTGCCCGCCGTGCCGCAGATGGTGGAACACGTCGGTCCAAGCCACCTGCTTCAGGTTCAGCGCGATTCGCACGCGATACGCCGCGGTCGATCGAAAATAGCCGTGCAGCACGACGGGCGGTGTCTCGATCATCCGTCCTCTCCCTGATCGCTGCGCACGCCGCCCGGCGATCGATTGCCCCTTCGCATCGTCCTCGCGGACCGGAGCCACGCAACCTTACGCGACGACGTGTTCCAGAACCCCCGCAATCGCACGATAAACGCGCTCCAGATCGGTTTTTTCGATGCAATAGGGCGGCATCACGTAAATCGTATCGCCCAAAGGACGCAAAAGGACGTCGTTTTCGCGAAAAAACGCCATCATCCGCGGGGCCATGTCCGACAAATAGCTCTCACCCGCCCCAACCTCGAATGCGGCGATCGTACCCAGCACACGTGGGTTTCGCACCCCCGTCAATGCGGCGACATGGTGCTGCTGCCACGTGCCAAGCCGCTGGATACGCTCGACCACCGGCTCCTCGCGCCAGATCGCCAGGTTTGCCGCCGCGGCCGCGCAGGCAAGCGGATTGGCGGTGTAGCTCGACGAATGGAAGAACATCCGCGCGCGATCGTCGGACCAGTGCGCAGCGAAGATCGCCTCGCTCGCCATCGTCACCGCCAGCGGCACCGCACCCCCCGTCAATCCCTTGGAAAGACAAAGAATATCGGGCACTACTCCGGCCTGTTCGCACGCCAGCAACGTGCCCGTCCTTCCCCATGCCGTCATCACCTCATCGGCGATGAACAGCACGCCGTGTCGCGCACATATCGCGTGCATCTGCGCGAGAATGTCCGGCGAATAGAACAGCATGCCACCTGCGCCCAGCACCAGCGGCTCGACGATGAACGCCGCCGCGTCGCCGCGCGCGCACGCCCGCTCCAGCGCGTCCAGCGTCGCCTGCTCCGCGCCAAGTTGCGGGAAAGGAACGGTTTCCACGTCGAACAGCAACGGCGCATACGCGCGGTTGAACACTCCCCGCTGCCCCACCGACATCGCCCCGATTGTGTCGCCGTGATAGCCATGTTCCAGCACTAGAATGCGGTGCCGCGCCTCGCCCCGCGCCAGCCAATATCCCAGCGCCATCTTCAGCGCGACCTCGACGCTGGTCGAACCGGAGTCGGAAAAGAACACGCGGGTCAATGACTTGGGCATGATCCCGCGGAGCCCCGCCGCGACCTCCTCGGCCGGTTCGTGCGTCCATCCAGCGAAGATGATCTGGTCGAGCCGCTCCGCCTGCGCACGGATCGCGGCGGCGATCCGTGGCTGGGCATGACCGTGCGTCGTCACCCACCACGATGAAATCGCATCGATTACCCGCCGCCCGTCGGCGGTGTGCAGCACCGCTCCCTCGCCCCGCACCACGCACGGGATCGGCTCCCCCAGTCCGTGCTGGGTAAACGGATGCCAGATCGAACTCATCGAAAATCCTCTACCGCAAAGCCCTCCGCAAAGGCCGCGTGAAGCGAGGCGGCTGAAAGCTGGTCAAGAAAAGGCAACCTGCCCAGCCGCTTGACCCCGCCGATCGCCGCGATCGTGGCTTCGCTGTCCTCGGCCGGATCACCGACGAACGCGATGCCCAGCACTATGACCCCGCGCGCGCGCAACGCCTCGATCGACGACAGGCTGTGGTTGATCGTGCCCAGCGCCGTGCGCGCGACCACCACCACCGGCGCGCGCCACGCCGCCGCCTGGTCCGCGAACAACCACGACCGCGTCAGCGGCACCAGCACGCCCCCGGCACCCTCCACCACCAGCGGCCCGCGTCCCGTGGGAAGCACCAGCCGCGGCGGCTCGATCGTTACCCCGTCGATCTCCGCCGCCCGGTGCGGCGAACACGGCGTCGCCAGCCGGTATGCCTCGGGCATGACCCGCGCCGGATCGACGCCGAGCCCCATCACGCTGCGTGAATCGCCTCCGTCCGCCAACCCGGCCTGCACCGGCTTCCAATAGCGCGCACCCAGCGCCACGGTCAGCGCGGCGGCGAACACCGTCTTGCCCACATCGGTGTCGGTGCCGGTGACGACGATCGTCCGCGTCATGGCAGAACATCCCGCAACACCGTCGCCAGTGCGACGATGTCCGCCTCCGAGACGTGCAGCGTCAGGGTGATACGCAGCCGCGCGGTACCCGTCGGGACAGTGGGCGGGCGGATGCCGCGGACGTCGAAGCCCGCCGCCTGCACCGCCGCAGCGACGTGCATCGCCGCGCGATCGTCGCCGATCACCAGCGGCACGATCTGCGACTCCACGCGCGCGCCCAGCGGCTCGAGATGGTGCCGCGCCGCCGCGATCAGCGCCTGAAGCCGCGCGCGGCGATCCGGCTCGTCGGCGACGATGCGCAGGCTTTCGCGGGCCACCGCGGCGCCCAGCGGCGCGGGCGCGGTCGAAAAGATGAAGGGCCGCGCGCGCGCGACCAGGAAATCACGCACGATCGCCGGCCCGCACAGCAACGCACCCTCGCCGCCCAGTGCCTTGCCGAACGTGTTGAGCGTCACGACGTTAACGCGGCCGTGCAGCGCGGCGGCGATCCCGCGTGCGCCCTCGCCCCACACGCCGGTCGCATGCGCCTCGTCGATGATCAGCATCGCGTCATGCCGATCCGCGACCGCGATCAGCGCGGTTACGTCTGCGCGGTCGCCGTCCATGCTGTAGAGACTTTCCACCGCGATCCACGGCGTGCCGGTGCCCCCGGCGGTGCGCCACGCCGTGATCGCATCATCGATCGCCGAAACATCGCCATGCGGCGTCGCAACGCAGCGCGCCCGCCCGAGCCGCATCCCGTCGTGCATGCTGGCATGGACCAGCGCGTCGTGAACGACCAGGTCGTGGGCCTGCGGCACCGCCGAGAGCAGCGCGGTGTTCGCGGCATAACCGCTGCCGAAGAACAATGCCGCCTCGCACCCGAAGAAGCGCGCCGCCTCCTCTTCCAGCGCCACGTGTTCGGCATCGTTGCCACGGAGCAGACGCGACCCGCCCGACCCGAGCGCCACGCCGCGGGCCAGCGCCGTGCGCGCCGCCTCCGCCAGTCGCGACGAACCGGCGAGCGCGAGATAGTCGTTCGAGGACATGTCGATACCGGCGCGAGGTATCAGGGCGCGCAGTCGGCCGGCTTCCGCCAGTTGTGCCAGGTGGGCGCGTTGGGCGGCAAGCTGCATCGCCGGGCTATGCCGCGGCATCGCGCGCTTGACCAGCATCGCTGCTCCCGATCACCGGCCCGGCGCGTTGGCTTCGCTCGTGCAAACGGAGGAACGCTATGAACCGAAACACGAAAGTTGCACTCGGCGGTGCGGCGATCGCGGCCGGGACGATCGCCTGGCTGGCGGCGCGCGAACGCAACAGCGACGCGCCCGCCTCCTATCCGCCGCTCGACGTGCTCAAACCCTTCGCCGACGATATCTGGATTGTCGACAGCGGGCCGATGATCGCTTCCGGCCTGTCGCTGCCGATCCGCATGACGGTGATCCGGCTACCCGATGACAGTCTGATGCTCCACTCACCCACGCGTTACACCCCGGCGCTGGCCGCCACGCTCGCCGAACTCGGCACGATCCGCCACCTGATCGCGCCCAACATCGCGCACTGGACGCGGCTGTCGGCGTGGCAGCAAGCTTTTCCGGCGGCGACGCTATGGGCGGCACCGGGCCTTCGCGAGCGTGGGCAGGTGCAGCGTAGCGGCCTCCGGATCGATCACGACCTTGGCCCGGAAGCACCGGAGGAGTGGGGAGCGACGGTCGAACAGGGGCTGATCCACGGCGCCGCGAGTTTCAACGAGATCTGGTTTCATCACCGCCCCTCGCGCACGCTGGTGCTGACCGATGTCGTGCAATGTATGGAGCCGGAGCGCCTCCCGCCGGTCACCGCCTTCATCGCGCGGCTGAGTGGCGGCGCGGCCGGAACGACCCCGCGCTATCTCCGCCCGGTGCTGCGCTTCGGTGGGCAGGCGACACGCGAAACGCTTGCCGCGCTGATCGCGCTTGCCCCGGAACGCGTGCTGTTCGCGCACGGCCAGCCTTTTACCGAAAACGCGGCTACGCGTCTGCGTCAGGCGCTGGCCTGGGCGAAGTAACCGACTGCATGGGTGGGCGGTCGCCTGGCCGCCGGATCGACGGCAAGCGCGAAGGTTCGCCGCGGTAAGCGAAACGGCTGATGCTAAATGGAAAGGGCGGCCCTGCGGGGTCGCCCTTTTCGTTGGTGGTTGCGCATTCGGGAGGCCGCCGGATCGACGGCAAGCGCGAAGGTTCGCCGCGGTAAGCGAAACGGCTGATGCTAAATGGAAAGGGCGGCCCTGCGGGGTCGCCCTTTTCGTTGGTGGTTGCGCATTCGGGAGGCAGTTCCCGACCGACAGACGTGAGGACAGACGTCCAGGAGCGGCGTTCTCATACYGTCATTCGGTCGCCGGGCCTYGYGRTAGCCGCGAGCAACCGCTTTCGATCGAAGTACGATGCTGGATGCGTCAGCGTGGGTGCGACGCCGTTGGCGCTCGGGCGGCTCTTCGTCGGTGCGAGCGTAGCGAGGCGATCCAGTGCCGGACCATGACGCCCCGGATCGCTTCGCCATGCTCGCAATGACCGTGGCGTATCAGGTGGTTGGCGCGTCACACCCGCAACGCCCACCGCCATCACCGGTTCGCGACAGGCCGGTCGTCGCGAACGCCTGCGACCGGCCCCGCGACCCGTCAGTGGTTGTCGCGCGGCAGCCCCATGGTCTGGGCGATGCGCTGGTACTTCTCGGCGCCCTCCAGGATCGCGCCGGTGTTCATCTGGCCGACCGTGGCGCGCTGGATCTCCTGCCACGGCGTCTGCGAGGCCGGATAGGCATAGCCGCCCGCCGCGACCAGCGCCTCGCGCCGCGCCGCCAGTTCCGCGTCCGGGATCAGTACGTTGACCGTACCCGTGTTCAGGTCCACCCGCACGCGGTCGCCGGTTTCCAGCAACGCCAGCCCGCCCATCGCCGCGGCCTCCGGCGAGGCGTTCAGGATCGACGGGCTGCCGCTCGTCCCCGATTGCCGCCCGTCGCCGATGCACGGCAACGCGCTCACGCCCTCGGTGATCAGATATGCCGGCGGGCGCATGTTCACCACCTCGGCCGCGCCGGGATAGCCGACCGGCCCGGCACCGCGCATGAACAGCAACGTCGCCGGGGTGATCCCGGTCGCGGGATCGTCGATCCGCGCGTGATAATCCTCCGGTCCGTCGAACACCACCGCCGGCCCCTCGAACGCGTTCGGGCTGGCCGGATCGCTGAGGTAGCGCGCGCGGAACTCGGGCGAGATCACGCTGGTCTTCATCACCGCGGCATCGAACAGATTGCCCGACAGCACGATGAACCCGGCTTCCTCGACCAGCGGGCGATCGAACGGACGGATCACCTTCTCGTCCTCGATCGCGACGCCGCGGCAATTGTCGCCCATGCTGCGCCCGTTGACGGTCAGCGCATCCTCCGCGATCAATCCCTGCTCCATCAGCTGGTTGACCACCGCCGGCACGCCGCCGGCACGGTAATAATCCTCGCCCAGATACTCCCCGGCGGGTTGCAGGTTCACCAGCAGCGGCACCTTGTGCCCCTCGGTCTCCCAATCCTTYAACGGCAGGTCGACGCCGATGTGGCGCGCGATCGCGGCCAGATGGATCGGCGCGTTGGTCGACCCGCCGATCGCCGAATTGACCTTGATCGCATTGTGGAACGCGTCGCGGGTCAGGATGTCGGAGGGCTTGAGATCCTCCGCCACCATCTCGACGATGCGCTTGCCGGTCAGGTACGACACCTCCTGACGGTCACGGTAAGGTGCCGGAATCGCCGCCGAACCCGGCAACGACATGCCCAGCGCCTCGCACAGCGAGTTCATCGTCGTGGCGGTGCCCATCGTGTTGCAATAGCCGGTCGACGGCGCAGAGGACGCCACCAGCCGGATGAACTCGGCATCGTCGATCTCGCCGGCGGCCAGCAGCTGGCGCGCCTTCCACACGATCGTCCCCGATCCGGTGCGCTCGCCCTTGTGCCAGCCGTTCAGCATCGGGCCGACCGACAGCGCGATCGCCGGAATGTTGACCGTCGCGGCCGCCATCAGCGCCGCCGGGGTCGTCTTGTCGCACCCGATCGTCAGCACCACGCCGTCCAGCGGATAACCGTACAGCACCTCGACCAGCCCCAGATACGCCAGGTTGCGGTCCAGCCCGGCGGTCGGCCGCTTGCCGGTCTCCTGGATCGGATGCACCGGAAATTCCAGCACGATCCCGCCCATCTCCCGCACACCCTCACGCACGCGCTCCGCCAGCACCAGATGGTGGCGGTTACACGGGCTCAGATCCGATCCGGTCTGCGCGATCCCGATGATCGGCTTGCCCGAACGCAGCTCGTCCAGCGACAGGCCGAAGTTCAGATACCGCTCCAGATACAGCGCGGTCATGTCGATGTTCGCAGGATTGTCGAACCATGCACGGCTGCGCAGGCGGGTCGGATCGGTCAGGCCGAAGTTCAGATACCGCTCCAGATACAGCGCGGTCATGTCGATGTTCGCAGGATTGTCGAACCATGCACGGCTGCGCAGGCGGGTCGGATCGGTGGGGGCGGTCATGATATCATTCAACTCCGAGGATCAGCGCGCCACCGAGACGCGATACACCATACGATGGTGGTAAGGCTTGCCGGGATCGACCCGCGCCGACCCGAACGACGGCTGGTTGGGGGTGTTCGGGAATTTCTGCGGTTCCAGCGCGAAGCCGTCACCCATGCGATAGACGTGGCCTTGCTTGCCGACCAGCGCACCGACAAGGAAATTGCCCGAATAGAATTGGACGCCCGGCTCGGTGGTCAACACCTCCAGCACCCGGCCCGAAGTTGGATCCTCTACCCGCGCGGCCAGTTGCGCGTCCTTCGTAGCGCCCTTGTCGAGCACGAAATTATGATCGTAGCCACGCCCGATCGCAATCTGCGGATCGCGGCCATCGCGCACGCTCTGCCCGATCGCACGCGGCTTCGTGAAGTCGAACACCGTCCCCGCCACAGGCGCCAGCTCGCCGGTCGGGATCAGCGCGGCATTAACCGGCGTGTACCGTGCGGCGGGGATCGTCATCCGTTGCGCATAGATGCCGCCCGACGATCCTTCACCGGCCAGATCGAACAGTGCGTGGTTGGTCAGATTGACGACGGTCGGCGCATCGGTCTTGGCATCCATATCGATGGTCAGCGCGCCCTTGTCGTCAAGGCTGTAAGTCGCGGAAACCTCGAGCTTGCCGGGATACCCCTGGTCGCCCGACGGGCTGGTCGTGACCATCGTCACGCTCGCCTGCGGGCCGGACTTCACCGCAGTGATCCGCCACACCGCCTTGTCGAGGCCTTTCGTCCCGCCGTGCAGCGAGTTCGTCTTGTCGTTAAGCGGCAACTGATACGCCTTGCCGTCGATCGCGAACTTGCCCCCGGCGATGCGGTTGGCGTAGCGGCCGACGGTCTGCCCCCAGAAATTCGGTGCCGTCACGTAACTTGCGGCGTCGTCATACCCCAGCGTGATGTCCGCGACCTTGCCCTCACGGTCGGGAGCGTTGAACGATTGCAGCGTCGCGCCCAGCGTCATGATCCGCGCACTGACACCGTTATTGCCGGTCAGCGTGACGGCCTCTACCGCGGTGCCATCCGGCAGCGTGCCAAACGCTGCGCGTTGCGCCGTAGCCGCATGGGCGGCCGAGCAGGTCAGCCCCGTCGTCAGTGCGAAACCCGCGCCCATTACCCACCGCATCATCGAAATGCTCACTGACACCTCTCCCGCACTTGCCAGTCCGCGGTGATTGCCGCATTGACCACGTGTTCGCGGCGAATATAGTCAGACATATATTCGTCGCGCAAGCCCGTCACGGGCGTACATGTTCAGAACGAGGAGAGGATGATGGCCGGACCCCCGATTTCACCGGGCGCGACGCGAGCGGATGCCGGGGGCAGGGGAATGCCCTCCTATGGACGCGCGCTGACGCTGCTCGCCAGCCTGTTCTTCATGTGGGGGTTCATCACCGTCATCAACAACACGCTGCTGCCGCATCTGCGCAGCGTGTTCGACCTGAACTACACCCAGACCACCCTTATCGAGAGCGTGTGGTTCATCGCCTATTTCTTCGCCTCGATCCCGTCGGCCAAGCTGATCGAGCGGATCGGCTATCAGAAATCGCTGGTGATCGGCCTGCTGATCATGGCGGCGGGCGCGTTGGGCATGGTGCTGGCGGCGAGCCTGCCCTCCTATGGCGTGACGCTGGTCATGCTGTTCGTGATCGCGAGCGGGATCACGCTGCTGCAGGTCGCTGCCAACCCGTATGTCGCGGTGATCGGCCCGCCGGAGACCGCGTCGTCGCGGCTCAACCTGGTGCAGGCGCTCAATTCGGCCGGCACGATGCTCGCACCGCTGTTCGGTGCGTATCTGATCCTCGGCCGGTCCAAGGGCGGCACCGCGCAGAGCGGCACCGTGCTGACCGAGGCCGAGCGGCTGGCCGACGCGCAATCGGTGATCCTGCCCTATGTGCTGGTCGCCATCGTGCTGGTCGTACTCGCCTTCGTCATCGCGCGTTTCCCCTTGCCGGCGATGGGATCGTCGACCAGCCGCGTCGCCAAGGCGGATCGCAAGAACCATTCGCTGTGGAAGCATCGCAACCTCGTGTTCGGCATCCCGGCGATCTTCATCTACCTGATCGCCGAGATCGGCGTCGCGAACCTGTTCGTGAACTTCGTCAGCCAGCCCGAGATCGCCAACGTTACCGCCGAGCAGGCCGGACGTTACCTGACGTTCCTGTGGGGCGGCATGATGATCGGGCGCTTCGCCGGCTCCGCGATCATGCAGCGCATCCCGGCCGAGACGGTGCTGGCCGCCTTCTCGATCGGTGCGTTCATCGTGATGCTCATCACCGTCTTCACGACCGGTCCGGTCGCGATGTGGGCGCTGATTTCGGTCGGGCTGTTCCACTCGATCATGTTCCCGACGATCTTCACGCTCGGCATCAAGGGCCTGGGACCGCTGACCGAGGAAGGTTCGGGGCTGCTCATCATGGCGATCGCCGGTGGTGCTCTGGTCGTGGTGCAAGGCAAACTGGCCGACATCTACGGGTTGCAGCCGTCGTTCCTGCTGACCGCAGCATGCGAATTGTACATCCTGTTCTACGCCTTGTGGGGTGCCAAGACCACGAACGCGTTGCCGGACGTGCCGGTGGACAGCCTCGCGCACTGATGTGTGCAGGGTGACGGACGAGGCAAGGGCCTGTCCGTCACCCGGCCGACGCCGAGGTTGCTGGCATCAGCGCCGCCAGCCGCAGCGAGGTGCGGATATGTGTGCTCCGGATCCAGATCCGGGATAACGGCAGGATGTCGCCGGGCACGGTGATCCGAGGCCAGCGATGGCGATCCATTACCACGGCCGGTGGCTCCGCAGAGCCGCCGGCCGTCGTCGTATCAGCCCATGCGCGCAGGGGTGAGCGGCTGCCCGGCGATCTCGACATCGAAGGAGAACAGGCCACCGGCATCGGGCTGTTCGGCCAACGCCGCCTCGTCCAGTCCCTTGCGCGCGGTGGTGGCGAAGGCGGTCTTCAGATCGGGTCCGCCCAGCGCGATTTTGGTGACGTTGGCGGCGGGCAGCCTGACCTGCCTGAGCAGGCTGCCGTCCGGCGCGTAGCAGCGCGCGCACCACCCGCCCCACAGGCCGAGCCAGACGTTGCCGGCGGAGTCGACGGTCACCCCGTCCGGGTGGCCATCGGCGGGATCGATCGTCACGAAAACGCGCGCCTCGCCGACGGTTCCGTCCGCGTCCAGCGCCACGGCATGGATCACTCCGCCAAGCGTATCGACGTGGTAAAGCGTTGCACCATCAGGAGAGATTCCCGGCCCGTTGGTGATGGCG
The DNA here is from genome assembly GCF_001421995.1 of Sphingomonas sp. Leaf231. Taxonomy (GTDB): domain Bacteria; phylum Pseudomonadota; class Alphaproteobacteria; order Sphingomonadales; family Sphingomonadaceae; genus Sphingomonas. The sequence goes on along the minus strand of NZ_LMLS01000003.1, from coordinate 282,453 downwards.
ACCGGCGCGATCCCGGTGCTGGTCACGTCATGGCCGTCCCAGCGATGGACGCGCCCGGTGATCGCGTTTTCGCCGTCGTCCATCGACCCGAAATACACCGTTCCGTCGATCGCGACCGTCGCATCGTTGAGGCGGTTACCGGGCAGATCGGGTTCGACGTCCGCAAGATGCGCGAACTCGCCGGTTTCCGGGTCGAAGCGCGCCAGCCCGGTTTGCAACCCGGCCAGCAACGTGCCGCCGGTCGAGGGCAGCACCCAGCCGATCTGCGCGGGTGCCGGCCATGTCGCGACCTCGGCCGAGGCGGGATCGTAGCGGTGGACGTGCTGCTGCTTGATGTCGACGAACCACAGGATGCCCAACGCGGGGTCCCATGCCGGCCCCTCGCCCAGCGTCGCCGCACCGCGCCATAACGTCCGCACCTCGGTCATCATTCTCTCCTTGCTGTCGCGGTGCAAACGTACAGGATCGCGCGCGAACCGCACAGCCTTGACCTCGCTGCGCAAGGCTTTATGTCCTACAAATAAAGCGGGAGGATGACGTGGTGGGCGACTATATCGCCATCGACTGGGGAACGACGAACCGTCGGGCATGGCATATGTCCGCACACGGCATTTCCGGCGACGTCCTAAAGGACGGTCGCGGCGTCCTGTCGCTCAAAGCCGACGAATATCCAAGCGAAATCATCGCGTTGCGCGAGCGCCTCGGCGATTTTCCGGTGATCGCCGCCGGCATGGTCGGGTCGAACCGTGGCTGGCATGAAGTCGCCTATGTCGACGCGCCGGCCGGCCTCGACGATCTGGCGAATGCCGCGTTGAAGTTGCCGGAACAGGGGGTCGTGATGATTCCGGGCGTCGCTTTGCGCGGTGCGGAACGCGCCGACGTGATGCGGGGCGAGGAGGTTCAGGTGCTCGGCGCGATCGCCGCGGGGCTGGCCCCCGCCGATGCGCTGTTCTGCCAACCGGGCACGCACAACAAATGGATCGCCACGACCGGCGGGCGGGTGAGCGATATCGCGACCGCGATGACCGGCGAATTGTTCGCGTTGCTGCGCGGGTCGGGTATCCTGGCCGGTATGCTCGATGGCGCGGTGGCCGATGGCGCGGCGTTCCGCGAAGGCTTGTCGCGCGGGGCCGGCGCGCGCGACCTGACCGTCGCGCTGTTCGAGGTGCGGGCGCGGGTGCTGCTCGACCGGCTGGCGCCCGATGATGCCGCGGCGTTCGCCAGCGGAGTGCTGATCGGTGCCGACGTCGGGGCACGCGACGACCTGGCCGGGCGCGAGGTGCAGTTGCTGGCCGGTGGCGCGCTCGCCGATCTTTATGCGGCCGCGATCGACCATTGCGGCGGCCGCGCGACGACGCTGGACAGCGAACGCGCGTTCGCGGCGGGCATCCACCGTTTGTGGGAAATGACACGATGACGACGGACACGCATGCACGGTTCGACGCGGCCTTCGCGACCGCGCCACTGGTCGCGATCCTGCGCGGGCTGACCCCGGCCGAGGCGCCGGCAGTCGGCGAGGCGCTGGTCGAGGCGGGATTCACGCTGATCGAGGTGCCGCTGAACTCGCCCGATCCGTTCGACAGCATCCGCCTGCTGATCGAGCGGGTCGGCGACCGCGCCATGATCGGTGCGGGCACGGTGCTGAACGTGGAGGACGTCGGGCGGGTCGCCGATGTCGGCGGCACGCTGATCGTGTCCCCCAACACGGATGCCGACGTGATCCGCGCCACCGCGACGCGCGGGCTGATCTCCCTGCCCGGCTATTTCACCGTCAGCGAAGGCTTTGCCGCGCTGGCCGCCGGTGCCACGGCACTGAAACTGTTCCCCGCCGACGGCACCACGCCCGCCTATCTGAAGGCGCAGCGCGCGGTGCTGCCCAAGGCGACGCGGATGCTGGCGGTCGGCGGGATCGTACCCGAGAACCTCGCCACATGGCGTGCCGCGGGTTCGGACGGATTCGGACTCGGCTCCAACCTGTATCGCCCCGGCAAGTCCGCCGACGCGGTCGGGCAGGAGGCGCGCCGCTATATCTCAGCGCTCAAGGACATCGCATGACCCATATTCGCCTGCTTCAACATCGCGGTCCCGACGGACGCCGCCGCGTCATCCTGGCCGAGGGCGACCGTGCGGCCTTTCTGACCGGGGTGGAAACCACCCGCGCGCTGGCCCAGGCTGCGATCGCCGCCGGCACGACGCTGGCCGAGGCGGCGGCGCAGCGGCGCAGCGACGAGGCGGTCGACATCGCTGCCGAACTGGCGGCGGGGCACCTGCTGCCCGCGATCGATCACGAGGACGGCGCGCGGCTGATGCTGGCGGGCACCGGGCTGACGCATCTCGGCTCGGCATCGGGCCGCGACGCGATGCACAAGGCGGCTTCGTCGTCGGAGCATCAGACCGATTCGATGCGGATGTTCCTTGAAGGCGTAGAGGGCGGCAAGCCCGAAGCGGGCGCGGTCGGACAGCAGCCGGAGTGGTTCTACAAGGGCGATGGCCAGTCGCTGGTCGCGCCGGAAGCGCCGTTCGCGTCGCCCGCCTTCGCGCAGGACGGCGGCGAGGAACCGGAGCTGGCGGGCATATACCTGATCGGCGAGGACGGCACGCCGTACCGGCTGGGCGTGGCGCTGGCCAACGAGTTCAGCGACCATGTGACCGAAAAGCACAATTACCTGTGGCTGGCGCATTCGAAGCTGCGGCAGGCCTCGTTGGGCGCGGAATTGCTGCTTGGCACGCCACCATCGGACATTCGCGGCACCAGCCGGATCGTCCGCGACGGCAAGACGCTGTGGGAGAAGCCGTTCCTGACCGGCGAGGACAATATGTCGCACCATCTCGCCAATCTGGAGCACCACCATTTCAAATATGCCGGATTCCGGCGGCCGGGCGACGTGCACGTGCACTTCTTCGGCACCGCGACGCTGTCGGTGGCGGACGGCGTGAAGACGCAGCCGGGTGACGTGTTCGAGATCGACGCGGCCCCGTTCGCGCTGCCGCTGCGCAATACGCTGACCGATGCCCCCGCGGCCCCTGTCACGGTGCGCGCACTGTGAGCGCCCCGATCCGCCTCGCCCTGGTCGGCATGGGCAAGATCGCGCACGACCAGCATCTGCCCGCGATCCAGGCCGACGACGACTTCGAACTGGTCGCGACGGTCAGCCGCAGCGGCGAGGCCGTGAACGGCCTGCCGTTCTTCCACGACGTGCAGGAACTGGCCGACAGCGGCGTCGTGGTCGATGCGGTCGCGTTGTGCACGCCGCCGCAGGTGCGCCGGTCGATCGCGCAATTCTGCATCGATCGGGGCTGGCACGTGTTTCTGGAGAAGCCGCCGGGGGCGACTCTGGCCGAGGTCACCGCGCTGCGCGATGCCGCGGCGGCCAAGGGCGTCAGCCTGTTCGCCAGCTGGCACTCCCGCTATGCCGACGGGGTCGAGCCGGCACGCGCGTGGCTGGCCGAGCGCGAGGTGACGTCGGCGACGATCACCTGGCGCGAGGACGTGCGCGTCTGGCACCCCGGGCAAAACTGGATCTGGGAGCCGGGCGGCTTCGGGGTGTTCGATCCCGGCATCAACGCGCTGTCGATTGCGACGCGCATCCTGCCGCGGCCGTTTTTCGTCGAGACCGCCGAACTGGACGTGCCGTCGAACCGCGCCTCCCCGATCGCGGCGCGCGTCACGTTCCGCGATTCCGCCGGCGCGCCGATCGAGATGGATCTCGACTTCCGTCAGGAAGGCCCGCAGCATTGGGATATCGAGGTCGTCACCGATGGCGGCACGCTGCTGCTGGCCAAGGGCGGGTCGGTGCTGACGATCGACGGCAAGGAGGCGGTGGCGCACGACGCCGACCTGCACGGCGAATATCCGGGACTGTACCACCGTTTCGCCGCGATCGTGCACGCGGGCGTGGCCGACGTCGACGTGTCGCCGCTCCGGCTGGTCGCCGACGCCTTCCTGCGCGGACGGCATATCGCGGTCGAGCCGTTCGTCGAATGACGCAGGAGCAGCTTCGGATCATCCTGCTCTAACGTGGCGGTGGCGTGGCGGGTTCGCCGCTACGCCGCCTCCTCGTGCGGGGCTCCGGCCGCCGCGGCCAGCAGGCGCTTTTCCAGCGTGCGGACGCGGGTGGTGGCGGTGATCTTGTCCCCGGTCAGATCGGTCAGGTAGAAGACGTCGACGGCCCGCTCGCCATAGGTGGCGACATGCGCCGAATGGATCGTCACCTTCGACAGGAACAGCGCATACGCCAGCTGGTTGAGCAGCGCCGGACGATCGCGCGCCGCCACCTCCACCACGGTGAAGCGGTTCGACGCCTTGTTGTCGACCAGTACATTGGGTTCGATGCGGAACGCGTCGGCGCGCGCGCGGGACAGCGGCTTGGCCTTCAGCCGGTCGGTCAGCTTGCCGCGGCCGGCCAGCGCATCCTCGATCGCGGTCTTCAGCCGGGTCAGCTGCCCCGCCTCCGCGAACGGTCGCCCGAGCGGATCCTGAACGAGGAAATTGTCGAACGCCATCCCGTCGCGCGTGGTGTGGATGCGCGCATCGATGATGTTGCCGCCCGCGACGTGGATCGCGCCGGCGATGCGGCTGAACAGGCCGGGGTGGTCGGCGGCATAGACCGTCACCAGCGTCGCGCCGCGTTCGGGATAGACCTGCGCATCGATCGCCAGCGGCACGTCGCCCGCCTGCGTCACGAACGCCGCATTGTGCGCCAGCACGTCGTCGGGCTCGGCGATCCAATAGGGTTCGGGCAGGCGGTGGACGTAATCGGCCAGCGTCGCGGCGTCCCATCGCATCGCGACGCGCAGCGCCTCCTGCTTGGCGAGCACGCGTTCGCCGCGCCCCTTTTGCTTGTGGCCCAGCCGCAGCACTTCCTCGGCCCGATCGTAGAGGTCGCCGAGCAGCTGCCCCTTCCAGCCGTTCCACGTCCCCGGCCCGACCGCGCGAATATCGACGACGGTGAGCACCAGCAACAGGCGTAGCCGCTCCGGGCTTTGCACCACCTCGGCGAAATCGAGGATCGTCTTGAAATCGGTGAGATCGCGGCGGAACGCGGTCGCGCTCATCAACAGATGGTGGCGGACCAGCCACGCCACCGTCTCGGTTTCGGCCGGGGTCAGCCCGAAGCGCGGGCACATCCGCTCCGCCACTTCGGCGCCGAGGATCGAATGATCGCCGCCGCGCCCCTTGGCGATATCGTGGAGCAGCACCGCGACATACAGGACGCGCCGCGACACGATCTGTCCCATGATCTCACTGGGCAAAGGATGGTCCGCGGCCAGTGCCCCCGCCTCCATGCGCGCCAGCAGCCCGATCGCGCGGATCGTGTGTTCGTCGACGGTGTAATGGTGGTACATGTCAAATTGCATCTGCGCGACGATCCGCGCCCAATCCGGCACGAAGCGGCCGAGTACCCCGGTCTCGTTCATCCAGCGCAGCGGCAATTCGGGATCGTGCGGCCCGGCGAGCAGATCGAGGAAACGCGCGTTGGCGCCCGCGTCGCGACGCACCGCGGTGACCAGTCGTGCATCACGCGTGGCGCAGCGCAGCGCGAGCGGGTGGATCTCCATCCCCTGTTCGGCGGCCAGCGCGAATATCTCCACCAGCCGGCGCGGATCCTGCCGGAAGAAATCGTCGGCGGGCAGCGCGATCCGGCCGCCATCGTTGGCGAACCCGTCAAGCTTGCGCGGGGTGCGCGCGATCTTCAGCCCCAGCCGGCGACGACGCGAGAACCGCTCGTCCATGTGCGCCAGGAACAGGCCGGTCAGCGAACCGACGGTGCGCGCCTGGAGGAAGTAGAATTGCATGAAGCGTTCGACCGCCGACTTGCCCGGTCGGTCGGCATAATTCATCCGCTGCGCGATCTCGCGCTGATAGTCGAAGGTCAGCCGGTCCTCGCCGCGCCCGGCGATCAGGTGGAGGTGGCAGCGCACCGCCCACAGGAAATTGTCGGCGCGGTGGAACAGCCGGTATTCCTCCCGCGTGAACAGCCCCACCGCGACCAGTTCGTTCGCACGCTGCACCTGATAGGTATATTTGCCGATCCAGAACAGCGCGTGCAGGTCGCGCAGGCCACCCTTGCCTTCCTTGACGTTGGGTTCGACCACATAGCGCGTGTCGCCCATGCGGATGTGGCGGGCGTTGCGTTCGGCCAGCTTGTCGGCGGCGAACTGCCGTTCGGTACCGCGGCGCACGTCGTCGTGGAAGCGGCGCGACGCTTCCTCGTAAAGCGATTCATCCCCCCAGACGAAGCGCGCCTCCAGCAACGCGGTGCGGACCGTCACATCGCCCTTCGCCTGACGCACCATCTCGTCCACCGAACGGCTGGAATGACCGATCTTCAGCCCGAGATCCCACAAGGTGTAGAGCATCGACTCGATCACCTGCTCGGCCCATGGCGTCTGCTTGCCCGGCATGATGAAGCCGATGTCGACGTCCGAGAACGGCGCCATCTCGCCGCGCCCGTACCCGCCGACCGCGATCAGCAACAGCCGCTCGCCAGCGGTGGGATTGGGGAGCGGGTACAGCCGGTCGAGCGTGAAATCGGCAAGCACGCACAGCAGCTGGTCGATCAGATAGGCCTGCGCATTCGCCGCCTCGATCCCGCGGGTCGGGCTGGCGGTGATCCGCCGCGCGATCTCCGCACGCCCGGCGTCGAGCGCGGCCTTCAACAGCAGGCTGACCTGATGACGGAGCGCCGAAGCGTCCTTGCCGGTGGCGGCCGCGACCTGTTCGGCGAGCAGCCGGCGGTCGACGATGGCGCGGCGGTTGGGGAGATGATCGAAGCGGGCGTTCATGGCGGGAAGGGATAGGCGATTGCGGTTAACGCGTCGCCCCCCTGCGCACGGCGTGCGACTCACGGGGCGACGGGGCGCCGCCAGGGTTGCAAGGCACCTTCCACCGTAACGGCCGCAAGAGACGCGCGGCACCGTCCGGAGCGGTTTCGATCAGCAGGCTCACGCAGTCGCGTCCGGGCTCCAGACGGTCGTGCAAGGTCGCCCCGACCTCCAGCGTCACGTTGCGCCCGTCGACAGGGCTGACGATCGCGACATCATAGCTGGTGCGACGGCGCAGCGCCGTGATGCTCTTTCCCGAAACGCGCGCCGTCGCCGGCGCGACGACGCCGCCATGACGGAAACTGAACGCCTCGGCAGCGCGGTGACCGAGGTTGGCGGCACCGAAGCCGAGCCACAGCGGCAGCATGATACGGAGCGACCAGCGCGCGGCTCGCGATCCCCGAATACCCTCGACCGGCAAGCGACTGATGTGGACAGCCGCCCAGAGCGCCAGCACGAAACCGAGGATCACCATCCCGGCTGCGGGATCGAACCCCGGATCGGCGAGCAGCGGCGTCGCATCCCTGACGATTCCCGGCAGGATCAACAATCCGAGCGTGGACAACGCGACCGCAAATGCGGCCACCGTCGCGACACGGCCGGGCGGACCGCGGCGCCCACCATCGTGGTCAGGGAGCAGCGGCGCGGCTTCGCCGTCGCGGGACATTCCCCTCACCCCTCCCGCGCGAGCGCCTTCAGCCGGTAGAGCGTGTCGAGCGCCTCACGCGGGGTGAGGGCGTCGACGTCGAGCGCCTCCACTTCAGCGCGGATGGCGTCGCATTGCGCCTCTTCGGCCTGGGCGGCGGCGGCGAACAGGGGAAGATCGTCGAGACCCGCCGCGATCCCGCCGGTCTTCGCGCGGCCCGCCTCCAGCTTCGCCAGCACCGCCTTCGCGCGCGAAACGGTCGCGGGAGGCATGCCGGCAAGCCGCGCGACGGCGAGGCCGTAGCTGCGGTCGGCAGGGCCATCGGCGAGTTCGTGGAGGAGGACCAGCTCCCCCTTCCACTCGCGCGCACGCACGTGGTGCAACGATAGCGACTCGCAGCGTTCGGCCAGCCGGGTCAGTTCGTGGTAATGGGTCGCGAAGAGGCAGCGGCAGCGATTGTCCTCGTGGATCGCCTCCACCACCGCCCAGGCGATCGCCAGCCCGTCGTAGGTCGACGTGCCGCGCCCGACCTCGTCCAGGATCACGAAGCTGCGCGGGGTGGCCTGCGCAAGGATCGCGGCGGTCTCGACCATTTCCACCATGAAGGTGGAGCGGCCGCGCGCCAGATTGTCCGACGCGCCGACACGGCTGAACAGCCGGTCTACCAGCCCGAGCCGGGCGGCGGCGGCGGGCACCCACGCGCCCGCCTGGGCCAGGACGGCGATCAGCGCATTCTGGCGCAGGAAGGTCGATTTGCCGCCCATGTTCGGCCCGGTGACCAGCCACAATCGCGAACTGTCGCCGAGCACGCAGTCGTTGGCGACGAAGCGGTCGCCGCTTTTCGACAGCGCCGCCTCGACGACGGGATGGCGGCCGCCGGCGACCTCGAACGCGGCATGATCGGTGAACGACGGGCGCGTCCAGCCGCCCTCGACCGCGCGCTCGGCAAGGCCCGCGGCGACGTCGAGCCGGGCGATGGCATCGGCGGTGGCCGCGATGTGCTCGCGCCCCGCCAGCGCCCGCGCGGTGAGGTCTTCGAGATGCGCGGCCTCCGCGGCCAGCGCGTGCGCGCCCGATTGCGTCACGCTGGCCGCGACCTCGTGCAAGTCGGGGGCGTTGAAGCGGACGACGCCGGCCAGCGTCTGGCGGTGCGTGAACCCCGAATCCGCCGCCATCAGCGGGTCGGCGGCACGGGCCGGCACCTCGATATGGTAACCGAGCACGCCGTTGTGGCGGATCTTGAGCGCGGCGATGCCGGTCTTCGCGCGGAACGTCGCCTCCAGCGCGGCGATCGCGCGGCGACCGCCGCTACCGGTATCGCGCAGCGCGTCGAGCGCGGGATCGTAGCCGGCGGCGATATAGCCGCCGTCGCTCGCCTCGATCGGCGGCGACGGGATCAGCGCGCGCTTGAGCAGGTCGATCAGCGCGCCGTGGCCGCGCAACCGCGGGGCGAGATCGGCGAGCAGCGCGGGGGCGGCGTCCAGCTTGCCCAGCCGGTCGCCGATCGCCCATGCGCCGTCCAGCCCGTCGCGTAGCTGGCCCAGATCGCGCGGGCCGCCGCGCCCCGCGGCCAGCCGCCCCAGCGCGCGCCCGATGTCGGGCAGCGCGCGCAACGCGGCGCGCATCCGCTCGCGCAACGAAGCGTCGTCGTGGAACAGTTGCACCAGATCGAGCCGCGCCTCGATCGCGGGCCGCTCCATCAACGGCGCGCCGAGATCGGCGGCGAGCAACCGCGCGCCCGCGCCGGTGACGGTGCGATCGAGCGAGTCGAGCAGGCTGCCCTTGCGCTGCCCCTGCGCCGTGCAGGTGATCTCCAGGCTTTCGCGCGTCGCGGCGTCGATCGCCATCGCATCGCGCGCCGCCGCCAGCACCGGCGGGCGCAGGAACGGCAATTGCCCCTTGGCGGTATGATCGAGATAGGCGACCAGCCCACCCGCCGCCGCCAGCCCGGCACGCCCGAAGGCGCCGAAACCGTCGAGCGTGGCGACCGCGAACAACCGCTTCAGCCGCTCCTCGGCGCGCGCGCTGTCGAACTCGGCGCGCGGACGCCAGACGGTGGCGGCGACCTCGCTGCCCTCCGCCGCGACGACTTCCGCCGCGCCGAGCCGGGCGAGTTCCGCGCCAAGGTTGCCGCGATCGCAGGCGATCACCTCGAAGCGGCCGGTCGACACGTCGGCGGCGGCGACCGCGACTTCGCCGCCGGCGGTCTCGCCGACCGCCACGCACCAGTTCGCCGACCGCGCGTCCAGCAACGTCTCTTCGGTCAGCGTGCCGGCGGTGACGACGCGGACGATCGCGCGGTTGACGAGCGCCTTGGACCCGCGCGCCTTGCGCGCCGCCTCGGGCGATTCGGTCTGTTCGGCGATGGCGACGCGGTGCCCGGCCTTGATAAGGCGTTGCAGGTAAGCGGTGGCGGCGTGGACGGGCACGCCGCACATCGGGATCTTCTCGCCGGCATGTTCACCGCGCGCGGTCAGCGCGATGTCGAGCACCTGCGCGGCGATCCGCGCGTCGTCGAAGAACATCTCGAAGAAATCGCCCATGCGGTAGAACAGCAGGCAATCCTCCGCCTCCGCCTTCAACGCGAGATATTGCGCCATCATCGGCGTGGGGGCGGGCGTAAGGGTCATGGAACGGTTCAGTCCGGGCTGCGGGCGGCATGGCGTATCGAGAGGATCGACACGATCTCGCCATCGGTTTCGTAGCGCAGGATATAGGGCGGAACGGTCGTCATCTCGCGCAGGCCGTCTTCGACCGGACGGCCACGATTGGGGAAGTGGGTCAGGCTGTCACCAAGGGCAAACAGCCGCGCTGAAATACGTGCGGCGGCGGCAGGGTCAAACAATTCGATGTAGAAAACGATCAGGTCGATTTCCTCAAGCGCCTGATCGGTCCAGTCAACCCTCGCCATCGCGAGCCGCAAGCCATTCCTTGAACGGCAAGCGACCCGGCGTGCCCCACGTCAGCAGCCACTCTTTGACAACTTCGTGCGAATGGACGCGGCCGGCGGCTACATCGGCACGCGCACGCGCAATGGCGGCGGCCTCTGCCTCCCGGTCGCGTCGCTCGAAAATGCCAGGCTCGTGCTTCATGGCGCGAACATAGCGACGGGCACGCGCGAAGGCCACCGGGCAGTTTGGGCGCAAGCCACGGGATGCGCGGCGCGGCGCGGCGGGGTAAAGCGCGTCCATGCTGTATCGCACGTCCCTCCCCTCCCCACTCGGCGCGCTGACGCTGGTCGCCGACGACGCCGCGCTGGTCGCGGTGCTTTGGCCCGACGATCCGCCCGCCAGGGTGCGGCTGGCGACGATGGAGGAGCGGGGCGATCATCCGGTGCTGGCCGCCGCAACGACCCAGATCGGCGATTACTTTGCGGGCAGGCGCATCGCGTTCGACCTGCCGCTGGCCCCGCGTGGCACCGATTTCCAGCAGGCGGTATGGCGCGCGCTGAATGCGATCCCCTACGGCGAGACGCGTTCCTACGCCGATATCGCGCTGGCGATCGGCCGCCCCACCGCGATGCGCGCGGTAGGTGCGGCGAACGGGCGCAATCCGATCTCGATCGTCACGCCGTGCCACCGCGTCATCGGGCGATCGGGGGCGCTGACCGGGTTCGCCGGCGGGCTGGCCGCGAAGCGACATCTGTTGGCACTGGAGCAGCGCGAGGGTTGAAACTCGATCAGGACGCGGACGTGATCGCCTTTCGCGGCGGGCGATCCGGGTGCGATGCGGCGTCGCGCGTCGGTCGCGATGCGAAAGCATCGCTCCCTCCTTGCTCCTGGCGTGGCACCCAGGTCCGCTCCGTCACGGCCGCGTCCTGATCAAGTTTGAACCCTAGCCATATTCCCAACCGCGCGCGCATTCCGTAAGGGCTGTCGTATGACCGACGATCGCACCCAGGCCGAAGAACGCAACGTACAGTTCGAGCGGGAAGCATTATTGTTTCACTCGGAGGGGCGACCAGGCAAGATCGAGATCGTGCCATCCAAGCCGATGGCGTCGCAGCGCGACCTGGCGTTGGCCTATTCGCCGGGCGTCGCGATCCCGGTGCAGGCGATCGCCGACGATCCCTCCACCGCCTACGACTACACCGCCAAGGGCAATCTGGTCGCGGTGATCTCCAACGGCACCGCGATCCTCGGCATGGGCAACCTCGGCGCACTTGCCTCCAAGCCGGTGATGGAAGGCAAGGCGGTGCTGTTCAAGCGCTTCGCCGATGTCGACTCGATCGATATCGAGCTGAAGACCGAGGATGTCGACCGGATCATCGATGCAGTCGAGTTGATGGAGCCGACGTTCGGCGGCATCAACCTGGAGGACATCAAGGCACCGGAATGCTTCATCATCGAGCAGACCTTGCGCGAGCGGATGAACATCCCGGTCTTCCACGACGACCAGCACGGCACCGCGATCATCTGCGCCGCGGGCGTCATCAACGCCTGCCTGCTGACCGGGCGCAAGCTGTCGGAAATCAAGGTCGTCGTGAACGGTGCGGGGGCGGCGGCGATCGCGTGCACCGAACTCATCAAGGCGATGGGCGTGCGGCACGACAACGTGCTGATCTGCGACCGCACCGGCGTGATCTATCAGGGGCGCGACGACGTGAACCAGTGGCAGTCGGCGCATGCGGCGCAGACCGACCGCCGCACGCTGACCGAGGCGTTGCACGGCGCGGACGTGTTCCTGGGGCTGTCGGCGGCAGGCGCGCTGAAGCCGGAAATGGTGGTCGACATGGCCCCGGCCCCGATCATCTTCGCCATGGCCAACCCGGAGCCGGAGATCCGCCCCGAACTGGCCAAGGCGGCGCGGCCCGACGCGATCGTCGCGACCGGGCGTTCGGATTACCCGAATCAGGTCAACAACGTGATCTGCTTCCCGTTCATCTTCCGTGGTGCGCTGGACGTGCGCGCGACCGGTATCAACGACGAGATGAAGATCGCCGCCGCCAATGCGATCGCCGAACTGGCGCGGCAGCGCGTGCCCGAGGAAGTGGCGATCGCCTATGGCGTGCAGCACAGCTTCGGCCCGGAATATATCATCCCGTCGCCGTTCGACCCGCGCCTGATGGAGATCGTCCCCGCCGCCGTCGCGAAGGCGGCGATGGATTCGGGCGTCGCGACCAAGCCGATCCTCGACATGGCCGCCTATGCCGCGGCGCTGCGCGCGCGCCTTAACCCGACCACCTCGGTGCTGAGCCTTGCCTACGAGGGTGCGAAGGCCAATCCGAAGCGCGTGCTGTTCGCGGAGGGCGAGGAGGAAGTGGTGCTGCGCGCCGCGATCGCGTTCAAGGAAGGCGGCTACGGCACGCCGGTGCTGGTCGGGCGCGAGGACGTGTACGATCGGCTGCGCGCGCTGGGCATTGCCAATCCGGAGGAATACGAGCTGCACAACAGCCGCGTCTCGCCGCTGGTGCCGCGGATGGTCGACTTCCTCTACGCGCGCCTGCAACGCCGCGGCTTCCTGCGCCGCGAGGTCGAGCGGATGATCAACCAGGATCGCAACATCTTCGGCTCGGTGCTGCTGCAACTGGGCGAAGCGGACGCGATGATCACCGGGGTGACGCGGCCATTTGCGCAGTCGATGCGCGAGATCAAGCGCGTGATCGATCCGGCCCCCGGGCGCACCGCGTTCGGCATCCACGTGCTGGTCGGCCAGTCGCACACGGTCTTCATCGCCGACACCACCGTCAACGAACGCCCCAATGCCGAGGAACTGGCCGACATCGCCGAACAGACCGCAGCGGTCGCGCGGCGGCTGGGGCAGGAACCACGCGTGGCGTTCCTCAGCTATTCGACGTTCGGCAACCCGGCGGGCCAGTGGCTCGACAACATCCGCGGCGCGGTGGAGGTGCTCGACGGACGACAGGTAGGCTTCGAATATGAGGGCGAAATGGCGCCAGACGTCGCGCTGAACCCGCGCCAGCTGCGCAACTTCCCGTTCGCGCGGCTGTCAGGCCCGGCCAATGTGCTGGTGATGCCGGGGCTGCAGTCGGCGAACATCTCCGCCAAGCTGCTGCGCGAACTGGGCGGCGACGACATGATCGGGCCGATGCTGGTGGGCATGGAGAAGCCGGTGCAGATCGCGCCGATGACGTCGACGGCGGGCGATCTGGTCACGCTGGCGGTGCTGGCGGCGGGCGGCATCGCGCGGTGACGGCAGCGCCGGCAGCGTCGGACGCCGCGCGGTGGCGGCCGGTGATGTGGGCGGCGCTGGCCGTGCCGTTGATCGCGCCCGCGATCGCGATGCCGTTCACGCACGAAGTGGATTGGGGACCGGGCGACTTCGGCGCGGCGGCGTTGTTGCTCGGCACGCTGGGGCTGACGGTCGAGCTGGCGATGCGGCGGCTGCGCGATCCACGGTGGCGCGTTGCCGTGATCGTCGCGGCGTTGCTGGCGGTGCTGATGATCTGGGGTGCGGCGATCTGATCCGTTCGAGCTGATCGATGCGTCGCTCGCAGCGACGGACCCAGCCACGTCGTGCGGCACTGACGCCGAAGGCACCCGAAGCTGCGGCAAGAGCAGCAGCTCACGGCGATCCGGCGCGGTGCATGACTGGCGCGACATAAGGAAGGCGGCGCGATGATGACGATCATGTCGATACCGATGCTGGCGGCGGCCTTGTTGTCCGCGACGCCGACGACGGACCCCGGCCCGCTGATGGTACGGATCGCAGAAGTCGAGGTCGATGCCGCGCAACTCGACGCCTACAAGGCGATCCTGGCGCGCGAGCAGGAAGCGTCGGTGCGCCTTGAGCCGGGCGTGCTGATGCTGCATTCGGTCGCGATCGCAGAGCACCCGACGCAAATCCGCCTGCTGGAGGTATATGCCAGTCGCGCGGCTTACGAGGCGCACATCAAGGCGCCGCATTTCCTGATCTACAAGACGTCGACCGCAACAATGGTCACGTCGCTGAAGTTGGTCGAGACCACACCGATCCTGCTGTGCGCGAAGGCGCCAGCGGGGCCGACAGCGGCGTTCTGCCCCACGAAGTGACGGTCCCGTTCAGCGACCGCGCCATCAAGGCGATTCGGCACGATCTGGCGATGATCGGCCTCATCGCACATATGACAGCGGCCTCGGCCACACGGTGGACATTTGCCTGCTGCGTGATCGACCGCCCGCAAGCCGCTCCATACGGACGGTAGTAATCTGGTCAGAGGCCTACGCCCCCGCCCGCGCGCGCCGCATCATGCCCTGGGCACTGGCGACGTGGTGAGCGTGGCAGATCGCGACCGCGAGTGCGTCCGCGGCGTCGGGGCCGGCCAGCTTGGTACCCGGCAGCAGCACCGCCATCATTGCCTGGATCTGACGCTTCTCCGCCCCGCCGGTGCCGACCACGGCCTTCTTCACGGTGGAGGGATGGTATTCGCCGATCGGCAGGCCCGCACCGCTTGCCGCGAGCAGGACGACGCCGCGCGCCTGCCCCAGCTTCAGCGTCGACTGCGCGTTGGTATTGCCGAGGACCTCCTCGACCGCCGCCTCGTCCGGGCGTTCGGCGCGGATCACGTCGATCAACGCGGCGTAGAGGTTGGCGAGCCTGCGCGGCAGCGGCATCGACGGATCGGTGCGGATCTGGCCATTGCCGATGTGGCTCAGGCGGTTACCGTCGGCGCGGATCACACCCCAGCCGGTGGTACCGAGACCGGGGTCGAGGCCGAGGATCAGCATGACGGCCGGACGCAGGCGCAAGCGGAAGTCATGACGGGGGTTGCACACGGGCCGATCGGGACACGGAGGAGGGGCGCTGGCGGGGTCGCGTCCACGCGCCCCCCCGCCGTCGTGGCGCAAGTGGCAAATCGACTCGGGCCGTGGCGCGCACGATCCCGAGCCGCTTCGTTATGCGCGCAGTGACGGCGGCTGCCCGGCATCGGATTCCTCTCTGCGCCCCGGCGCGTACAGAACCACCCGTTCCCGGCCGCGCAGGCACATTCCGGCCCGCCACGATCGGCAAGGATCACCCCAGCTTCGCCATTACCTCGTCGGACACTTCGTAATTGCCCCACACCGTCTGCACGTCGTCGTCGTCGTCGAGCGCGTCGATCAGCTTGAACAGCGTCGCGGCATCGTCCTCGCCCACCTCGACCATCGTCTGCGGACGCCACGCCAGCTTCGCGCCCTCGGCCTCGCCCAGCACCGGCTCCAGCGCCTTGGCGACTTCGTGGAGGTCGGCGACGGCGGTCCAGATCTCATGGCCGTCCTCGCCCGAGGTCACGTCCTCGGCACCCGCCTCCAGCGCGGCCTCGAACACCTTTTCGGCGTCACCGGCGGTGGCGGGATAGTTGATGAGGCCCATACGGTCAAAGCCGTGGCTGACCGATCCCGACGCGCCCAGATTGCCGCCGTTCTTGCTGACGGCCGTCCGCACGTTGGTGGCGGTACGGTTGCGATTGTCGGTCAGCGCCTCGATGATGAGCGACACGCCGGCGGGGCCGAAGCCTTCGTAGCGGATTTCCTCGTAATTTTCGGTATCGCCCTTGCTCGCCTTGTCGATCGCGCGCTGGATATTGTCCTTGGGCATCGACTGCGCCTTGGCGGCGTTCACCGCGGCGCGCAGGCGCGGGTTCATGTCCGGATCGGGCATGCCCATCTTCGCCGCGACCGTGATCTCGCGGCTGAGCTTGGAGAACATGCCGGAGCGCTTCTTATCCTGCGCGCCCTTGCGGTGCATGATGTTCTTGAACTTGGAATGGCCTGCCATGATCGCCCCTGACGGATAATCCCCCGCCTTTAGGACGGCAAACCCGCGTTCGCCAAGCCGTCGATTGCCCGCATCGGCCTTGCGGTGCCGCGACGGCGCACGGTCGCCCGACGCAAAGCGCTTGCCGAGCCGCCCCATGATCGGCCAAACGGGGCCCGATCATGACCGTCAGCGTAGACATGGGCAGCGACGACCGCGGCGCGCCCGTGACCATGGACCTCGAAGAACTGCTGGCCACCCGATTGCTCGTGCAGGGCAATTCCGGGTCGGGCAAGTCGCACCTGCTGCGCCGGCTGCTCGAAAGGTCGGCGGGTCAGGTGCAGCAGGTGGTGATCGATCCCGAAGGTGATTTCGTCACCCTGTCCGAACGCTACGGCCATGTCGTGATCGAGGGTGCCGACTATGCCGAGCGCGAGGTGGCGCGGATCGCGTCGCGCCTTCGCGAGCATCGCGCCAGCGTGGTGCTGAGCCTCGAAGGGCTGGAGGCGGAGGGGCAGATGCGCTGCGCCGCCGGTTTCCTGAACGCATTGTTCGATGCGCCGCGCGAACATTGGTATCCCGCGCTGGTGGTGGTGGACGAGGCGCAATTGTTCGCGCCGACCACCGGCGGCGACGTGGCGGAGGACGTGCGGCGCGCGTCGCTGTCGGCGATGACCAATTTGATGTGCCGGGGGCGCAAGCGCGGGCTGGCCGGCGTGATCGCGACGCAGCGGCTGGCCAAGCTGGCCAAGAACGTCGCGGCGGAAGCGTCGAACTTCCTGATGGGACGCACCTTCCTCGACATCGACATGGCGCGCGCCGCCGACCTGCTGGGCATGGAGCGGCGACAGGCGGAGGCGATCCGCGATCTGGGCCGGGGCACGTTCATGGCGCTTGGTCCGGCGGTGTCGCGACGTCCGATCACGGTGCGGATCGGCGCGGTCGAAACGCAGGCGCGCAGCGGCAGCCCCAAGCTGATGCCGCTACCACAGGCCGATTTGGTCGATCTGCGCGCGTTGCTGGACGTGACGCCGGACGCCGCACCGACCTTGCCGATGACGTTCGATCCGCGCCCGCGCCGCGTGCCCGCCGACGAACTGCTGGCCGATATCGAGACGCCGGTGTCGGCGATCTCCGCCCCGTCGTTGCCGGATCGATCCGACGAGGAAGTCGAGGCCGTCTATGCCGACGTGCTGCGCGCGATCGTCACCGATGGCGAAAGCGTCGGGCGCGCCGCGGCGGTACTCTATCAGGATTTCCAGGTGCGCTGCCGGATGGCGGGAATCGCGAAGCCCGCGCTGGACCTGCCCGCGTTCAGTCGCCGGCTGTCGTGCGCGCGGGCCGGCATCTTCGATCCGCATGCAGAGGAATGGGCGAGCGTCCTGGCACTGGCAGGCGGGTTGCCCGACGACATGCTGGGCGCGTTCCTGCTGGTCGCCAAGGCGGCGCGCGACGGCGCACCGTGCCCGTCGGACGGCGCGATCGCGGAAACCTATGGGACCAGCTCGATCGGTCGGGTCAAGCGGCTGATCGGCTATATCGAGGGGCGTGACCTGTTCGTCACGCGCACCGATATGGCGGGCAAGCGGTCGATCACGATTCCGCATCTCGGGTGGACGACCGCCGCGTCCGAGGCGGCTTAACCCGGCGTACCGCAGCGGCTCGCGGTTCGGGAGGACGCGGTCACCCTGTTTTCAGCGCCGCCTCGATCCGTTGCGTCGGCGCGGACAGCATGCCGTAGACGCTGTGCGCGGCGATCCCGGCCAGTGTCAGCCCGACGAGCACCAGGATCACGAACTGGAATGCCGAGGCGAACCCGCGCGAGCGTTCGACCTGACGCGCCATGCTGGCTTCGTGCGCCAGCCGGCGGTCGGCGCGGCGCTCTGCGGCGGGGTTGCTGTCATTGTCGTTGCTGCGCGGTGGCCGCCCGGCGAGCCGCGGCTCGTCGATCAGCGCCCTGACCGACAGCCGATCCTGCGTGCGGATGCCGAAGAAGCGCGCCTTGTTCCATTGCACGCGCCCGACGATGACGATGGAGCCGCGCCGGATCTCGACATAGCTGCCGATCGCGGGCGGCGCATCGCACCCCGCCATCAGCCCGCGCGACGACACGTTGTGGATCACCACGTCCAGCCATTGCGACTCCAGCCGCATCCGCGACGGGATGAGCACGGTAATCCGCTCTTCCCGCGGCCGGAGTCCGGTCTGCAAAGCCGCCAGCACCTTGTTCGTCGCCCCCACACCCGCCTGCGTTACGCAAACGTATGCGGGTGCGGAGCGAACATACCGTTAACGAACGCCCGAAAGGCGTCCGCCATGTCGTCACAGCATTCCGAGAGCCTGCATATAGACTTCGAGGATCGACTGTTCTTCCTGATATTCCTCACGTTTTTTCTTACGAATTTGCAAGATCTTGCGGATGGCCTTCGCATCGTAGCCGCGGCTCTTGGCCTCTGCCATCACGTCCTTGATGTCGTCGGCGATGCCCTTCTTCTCTTCTTCGAGGCGCTCGGCGCGCTCGATCAGCAGCCGCAGTTCGTCCGCCGCGACCGATCCGCCCCCCATGCCTTCGCCACGCTCTTCCGCCATTGTCTTTCCCCGAAACGATTCGACGCCGCCCGCTGCGCCGACGCGAATCGCGTGCGGCGGGGACGGCGTGGTGTGGATACCCTGTTGGGTGCGGCGGCGCGTCTATCCCGCCCCGCCTCCGTGCTCAAGCGGTTCGCCGCGAAGGGCGGCGCGATTGCGCTCAGCCGTTCTTCTTCACGCTGTCGGCCATGCGCTCCAGTTGCTCCGGGGTGGCGTCGCGCTGATGCTGCGCCTTCCACTGCGCGTAGGGCATGCCGTACACGGCCTCCCGCGCCTCTTCGCGGTCGAGGCCGCCCGCTTCGCCCACCCAGTCCGACAGGCAATTGCGGCAAAAGCCCGCAAGCCCCATCAGATCGACGTTCTGCGCGTCGCTGCGATGCCGCAAGTGCCTGACGAGCCGGCGAAATGCCGCCGCAGCCACGGCATCGTCGATGCTGTCCAACCGATCCATGTCGTCTCCCGTTTGATCCTGGGGCGTTAGCGGTTAAGGCCGGGTCGGCAAAGCAGGAAGGCGCATGACCCTGAACCCGAATCACATCGCTCCGCGATCGCGCAAGGTCCGCGTCCTCGCGACGCTCGGCCCGGCCAGCAACACGCTGGAAATGATCACAACCTTGTTCCAGGCGGGCGCCGACGCGTTCCGCATCAACATGAGCCACGGCGACCAGCAATCGAAGATCGCGGTCATCCAGGCGATCCGGTCGATGGAGGAGCGTTTCCGGCGTCCCACCACGATCCTCGCCGACCTTCAGGGACCGAAGCTGCGCGTCGGTCGCTTCGACGGCGGACGCGTGATGCTGACCAACGGCAGCACGTTCGTCCTCGACCATGACCCCGAACCGGGCGACGCGACGCGCGTGCGGTTGCCGCACCGTGAGATATTCGCGGCGATCGAGCCGGGCGCGCGGCTGTTGCTCGATGACGGCAAGCTGGTGCTGCGCGTCACCGAACATGACGCCGACCGCATCGTCACCGTCGTCGAGGTCGGTGGCGCGCTGTCCGACAACAAGGGGCTGAACGTTCCCGATGTCGTGATCCCGATGGCGGCGCTGACCGAGAAGGATCGTTCCGACCTGGCCTTCGCGATCGATCAGGGCGTCGACTGGATCGCGCTGTCGTTCGTGCAGCGGCCCGAAGACCTGTGGGAAGCGCGCAAGCTGATCGGCGGAAAGGCCGCGCTGCTCGCCAAGATCGAAAAGCCGGCCGCGATCGAACGGCTGGAGGAGATCGTCGAGGCGTGCGACGGCGTGATGGTGGCGCGTGGCGATCTGGGCGTAGAATTGCCGCCGCAGTCGGTACCGCCGCTGCAGAAGCGCATCGTCGAGACGTCGCGCCGGCTGGGTCGCCCGGTGGTGGTGGCGACGCAGATGCTGGAATCGATGATCCAGTCGCCATCGCCGACCCGCGCCGAAGTGTCGGACGTCGCAACCGCGATCTACGACGGCGCGGATGCGATCATGCTGTCGGCGGAAAGCGCGGCGGGCGCATGGCCGGTCGAGTCGGTGGCGATGATGAACGCGATCGGCGACGCGGTGGAGCGCGACCCGATGCACGGCGACCGCATCCACTTCACGGTGATGCGCCCCGACCCGACCACCGCGGACGCACTGGCGGAAGCGGCCAAGAACATCGCCGAAACCGTATCGGCGGCGGCGATCATCTGCTTCACGATGTCCGGTTCGACCGCGCGGCGCATCGCGCGCGAACGGCCGTCGGTGCCGATCCTGGTGCTGACGCCCAGCCCGGAGACGGCGCGGCGGCTGGGGCTGTTGTGGGGCACGCACAACGTCATCACCCGTGACGTAGAATCGTTCGAGGAGATGGTCGCCAAAGCCAAGCGGATCGCGCTGCGCCAGGGCATCGCGCATGCCGGCGACCGGGTGATCGTGATGGCGGGCGTGCCGTTCCGCACGCCGGGGTCGACCAACGTCCTGCACGTCGTGCAGATCGTCGGCGACGAGCTGAAAGACTATCGCTCGCCCGACAGGCAGTGATCCGATTCGGGCGGCGCGGATCGACGCGCCGCCCACGGCGAACCGTTCGTCGCGAACATCCGCCGATTGCAAGAAAACGCTGTCGGAGCGACACTTTCATACAATCCGGATTCCAATCCACATTGCATTCGCTGTCCCGCCGCGGGGGCATGTGAAGGGTGGGATCGATCATGAGGCTGGCGAGCGACGATCGGTTGCGCACGGACCTTGCCGCAGCGCGGCGCGCCCGGGGCATGATCACCGACCCGCTGTCGCTGCACATGCTGAATGTTTATATCACCGAACTAGAAGACGAACTGTATCGCGGCGGTGAAAGTGCGTTTTCGGGCGCGGTGCCGAACGCGTTCCACGTCGGCGGTTAACCGGCCGCCGCGACGACGCCATCCTGTTCGCAGCGATTTTTTTCAATCCGTATCGTACATGGATGCGGACAGCGCGGGTCATGCCGCATGTCGTCAAACACTCGAATGCGCCGTGATGATCGCGGGAGACCGGCGTCGCCCACGGCGCATCGTCGCGTTCGATCAGGCGGCGCGGGCATCCGCGCTGAGCGGGGGGGTCTGCTGATGCTGGACCACGCGCCACACCTCGTGTTCCAGACGGCGGTATGTGGAAGTGCAGTGCGCGACATAATGTTCGTCGCCCTTCGCGGCCTCGACACGATAGGCGATGACGATCAGCCCCTCCTGCGGCCGCACGATGCGGTTTTCGGTGAAGGTGACCGACTCCCAGCGCGGCGTTTGCGACACGGCGTCGACGGCAGCGCCGCTCTCCAGCACGTAAGGCGGCTGCGGCACGACCATCAGCGCCGATTCGTCGATCGATTCGCGGTAATGTTCGGCATCGCCGGTCCACAGGCTCTCTTCGAACGCCCAGACGCGATCGTCTTCCATGCTTGCACTCCGATATGGTGACGGAGCGAAAAGCCGCGGTGCGTCCGAACGTTCCGCGCGATCAGCGCAGCAGGCCGGCCTCGACCAGCGCCGGGCGCAACGTCGCGGCGTCGCGGAAGTGGTGCGCGTGGATGCCCAGCGCCTGCGCACCGGCGATATTGTCGGCATTGTCGTCGACGAAGAACGCCTGACCAGGCGCCAGCCCGAATCGATCGAGCGCGAGTCGATAGATAGCGGCGTCGGGCTTCACCAGACGCTCGTCCCCCGACACGACGATGTCGCGGAAACGGTCGAACACCGCCGCCTCTCGCGCGCGGAACGGCGGGAAGAATTCTCCGGAGAAGTTGGTGATCGCAAATAGCGGCACGCCCGCCGCGTCCAGTTCCTCGACGATCGCGACCATACCGGCAATCGGCCCCGGGATCTGCTCGCCAAAGCGCGGCCCCCACAGCGCGATCATCGCGGCATGTTCAGGGAAACGCTCGACAAGCTCGGCGCTGGTGTCCGCGAACGGACGACCGGCGTCGTGCTGGAAATGCCACTCACGCGTGGCGACCTCGCCAAGGAACACGTCAAGCGCCCGTTCGTCTTCGAACAGGCGCTCGTACAGGACCCGTGGGTTCCAGTCGTACAGGACGTGTCCGACGTCGAAGATGACCGACGTCGGGAACATGCCGGAAATCAGCCCTGGCGGGCCTTGAACCGGCGATTCGTCTTGTTGATGACGTAGGTGCGGCCGCGGCGACGGATGACGCGGTTGTCGCGATGACGGTCCTTGAGCGACTTCAGGCTGTTGCGGATCTTCATGGCTGCGCTTCTTCGAAAACGGGAAAGCGCGCCGCCTAGAGAGCGCAGGGCGGAAAGTCAACCAAGCGGGAGCTTGCAGCGGGCACGTGCGTTGCTATGGCGAAACGATCTTCATGGGGGTTTGTCATGCGTCGCGCCGTTCTTTTGCTGCTGTCGCTGGTGCCGTTATCGGCCTGCGCGACCGGGCCGCAACGCTTCCCGGTTCAGGCCACGCGCTTTCACTACGATGCGGTGGCGCAACGTGGGTCCGTGCTGGTCGAGCCGTTGCCCGGCCCCTCCTCGGCCAGCCTCGAGTACAAGACCTATGCCGCGGCGGTGCAGGCCGAATTGCTCCGCAACGGCTTCACCAGCCCCGCACCGGGGACGAAGCCGGAATATATCGCCACGGTCGGCTTCACGCGGGCGGAGCGGGGATTGCCGGCGCGGCGTTCGCCGGTGCAGATCGGGCTGGGTGGCGGCGGCTATTCGGGCGGATTCCGCGGGGGCTCCGGGCTGGGCGGCGGCGTCAGCTTCCCGCTGGGCGGCGGGGGCGGCGATCGCCTGGGACTGGTCACCGAACTGGCGGTGCGCATCCGCCACGGCGCGGACGCGATCTGGGAAGGGCAGGCTCAATCGCTGACCGACACCAGCGCCCCGGATGCCGACGCCAATTCGGTCGCCGCACGGCTGGCCGGCGCGTTGTTCAAGGATTTCCCGGGTGATTCGGGCCGGACGGTCGAGGTAAAATGACGCTGCACCTGAACGCCGCCTTCGATGGCGGCAATATCCGCGTGGTTGCGATCGAGGGCGCGGGCGACGACTGGCGCTGCGATCTGGAGATCGTGCGCGATCACCAGTCCGAGTTCTTCCAGTGGTTCTACTTCCGCGCAGCGGGGCTGCGCGGCAAGCGGGTGACGTTCCGCATCGTGAACGCAGGCGAATCCGCCTATCCGTTCGGCTGGCCCGGCTATCGCACCCGTGTATCGACCGATCTGGACGCCTGGCGGATGATCGCGACCGATTATGCGGCCGGCGTGCTGTCGTTCGACTGGACCGGGCAAGGCGATGTGGCGTGGTTCGCCTATTTCGCGCCCTATACGATGGAGATGCACGCCCGGCTGGTCGCGCGCATCGCGGACCGCGCAGGCGTGACGCATCGCCAGCTGGGCATCACGCTGGACGGGCAGGCGATCGATTACTTCCGCGTCGGGACGGGCGAGAAGCAGGTGTGGCTGTACGCGCGCCAGCATCCCGGCGAATCGATGGCCGAATGGTGGATGGAAGGTGCGCTCGACTGGCTGACCAGCGACGCCGCCGCACCGTTGCTGCGTGCCGCCACGGTGCACGTCGTGCCCAACATGAACCCCGACGGCACGCGCCGCGGCCATCTTCGCACCAATGCGGCAGGGGTGAACCTGAACCGCGAATGGCACGCCCCCACGCCGGAGCGCAGCCCGGAAGTATTGTGCGTGCTGCGCGAGATGGATGCGACAGGCGTGGACTTCGCGATCGACGTGCACGGCGACGAGGCGATCGCCGCCAATTTCATCGCCGGCTTCGAGGGCGTTCCGTCGTGGAGCGATGCGCGCGGCGCCAGCTTCACCGAGTTTGGCCGGCGGCTGGCGGCGCATACGTCCGATTTCCAGACCGAGCTGGGCTATGCAAAGGCCGCGCCGGGCACCGCCAACCTGTCGATGTCGACCAACCAGCTCGCCGAGCGGTTCGGCGCGGTATCGGTGACGCTGGAGATGCCGTTCAAGGACCACGACGCCAACGCCGATGCGGAATACGGCTGGAGCGCCGAGCGGTCGAAGGCGCTGGGCGTATCGTGCCTGGAGGTGTTGTCGGAGATGATCGGGACGCTGTGAGTCCCCTGGACAGATCGACGTTCAGCATTTTACGGGTGCCGGATAGCTCGCCATCGCAGATCGTTCATCTGTTCGGGTTGGCCGCTCACGCACGATCGGGCGGATCCGCTCAAGCCACAGGCCATTGTGGGCGTAGCGAAGCGCTCCTGTATTCCGCGCGACGCATGGAGCGTTTCGCGTTGCTCGCACGGGCAGCGCCTGCAGGGAACGACCGACTGTCGATCGCGGCTAGATCATCGCCAGTGCGGTGGTGCCAAATGCGAACAACACGATCACCACCGCCGAGTCGACGCCCATCTTCCAGATCGTCCGATCGCGATGTTCGAGCAGCCCGACCATGAACACGCCGATCAGCCCGGCCCCGAGCAGTGCCGACACCGTCTCGAACGTGCCGAGGGTGTCGACGAGCGGCCCGCCACGATAGACCGCATCCCCCAGCGGGATCAGCGCGAGATTGACGAAATTGGTGCCCAGCACTTGCCCGAACGCCATTTCGGGTCGTCCCAGCTTCAACGCGGCGATGATCGTCACCAGTTCGGGCAGCGAGGTCGCGGTGCCGATCAGCGCGAAGCCGACGATCGCACTGGTCAGGCCAAGCTGCTGCGCCAGCGCGTCGCCGACCTGCGACAGTGCGTAGCCCGCGGCGAAGATCAGCAGGGCGTCGATCGCGACGATGGACCATAGCCGGGTCAGCGAACGCTGCGGCACCGGGTCGTCGGGCTCCGCCTGCTCCGCGTGGTCGTCCTCCACCGACCAGGCGGAGCGGCGATCGTGCCCGGTCGCCAGCCAGAAGGAGAAGACCGCCGCGCAGCCGATCAGCAGGCTGCCGACCCCCATGCCGACGCCGGGGATCATGACGTCGCCGATCGTCACCACGCCCGCGATCAGGATGAGGACCATCATGCACAGGGCCGCCATCATCATCGTCGAAGGCTTGGCGACGATCGAGGTGACTGCGGCACGCCCGACGAAGCCGTCGACGACGGCGAGCAGCAGCACGTTGATCGCCGCGGAGCCGAGCAGGTTGTTGACCGCCAGCGCCGGATCGCCCTGATGGGCGGCGGTAATCGTGTTCGCGACTTCGGGCAGCGAGGTGATGCCGCCGAGCAGCAGCATACCGACGAACGCCTGCTCCAGCCCGGTGCGGGTCGCGATCGAGTCGAGATGGCGCGTCAGCCGCAGCCCGGAGAACCAGATCACGCCGCCTGCCGCCAGGAAGATCAGGACGTTGGCCCATACCGGATAGGCGACGGCGTTCGACAGCGGCATGGGAACGCAATCGCCTTACCGGCGGGCAGTTCCATGTTATCGTTAGTTTACAGAGATGTGAGCATCTGCCGCCACCATTTTCATCCGCCTGTGGTGGTTCAAGGCGCCCGGTCGCTGCGCGGAACCCGACCGGATCCCGCTACATACCGGGCATCTTGGAAGCGGAAGTGCGGATCACGTCGGGGATGAGGTCGCGTGCATCTCCGTCAACCGCGCCAGTCCGCGATCGCGGCATCATAGCGTCGGCGGGCGGCGTCGCGGCCCTCCTCCAATTTCGCCGCCTCCTTGCGCCAGCGTTGTTCGGCGGCGCGTTGTTCGCGCTGCAGTGCTGCGAGGCGCTGCGCGAGATCCTTGCGCTCGGCGGCGTGGCGACTGGTAGCGTCCTCCAGCGCGGCCTCGGTGGCGGTCAGTTCGGCGCGGCTGGGACGGGGAGCGGGGCTGGAGCGCGGAGCGGGGCTGGAGCGCGGAGCGGGGCTGGCGGGCTTGTCCCTCGCCGGCTTGCTCTTCGGGGACTTTGCGCGGACGGGTGGTGCGGCCGCCAGTTGCTCCTCGGCGGTGCCGCGCGATCGCTTCACCACCTCGCCCGGGGTGGCGAGCGGCGCCTCCATCAGCGCGGGGTCGGTCACCTCCTCCGCCGCGCCGCGCGCGAACAGGTCGGCGGTGGCACCCCATGCCGCCAGCGCCGCCTTGCGACTCGGCGCGGCGACATAGGCGTCGTGGAACCCGGCGGGGGTGCGAAACACCTTCAGCTTGCGTGCCATCGCCCCTGCCCCTCGTCCTGCGACCCTATCCGGTCACAATCGCTTACGTTACCGGCCGTTCCACCCCCTTTCGCACGTGCGGCACGACTGCTATCGCCCGCGGCGACCGAGAGTTTCGCTCCCGTCGCCGCAACTGGTGCCCTTCGCGCGCGCCCCGGCCGACGACGGCCCTTGAAGAAAGGACTACGCCCATGACGGCCATCGGCCAGGACACGTTGAACGCCCGCTCCACGCTGGAGGCTGGCGGCAAGTCCTACGACTATTTCTCGTTGAAGACCGCCGAGGCCAAGTTCGGCGATATCAGCCGCCTGCCCTTCTCTATGAAGGTGCTGCTGGAGAACATGCTGCGCTTCGAGGACGGCGTGACCGTGACCGAAGCCGACGTGAAGGCGATCATCGACTGGCAGCAGGAGCGCCGTTCGGACCGCGAGATCCAGTACCGCCCGGCGCGCGTGCTGATGCAGGATTTCACTGGCGTGCCGTGCGTGGTCGATCTGGCCGCGATGCGCGACGCGATCACCAAGCTGGGCGGCGACCCCGCGAAGATCAATCCGCAGGTGCCCGTCCATCTGGTGATCGATCACTCGGTGATGGTCGACGAATTCGGCACGCCCAAGGCGTTCGAGGAGAACGTCGATCTGGAATATGCCCGCAATTCGGAGCGGTACGAGTTCCTGAAGTGGGGATCGAAGGCGCTCGACAATTTCAAGGTGGTGCCGCCGGGCACCGGCATCTGCCACCAGGTGAACCTGGAATATATCGGCCATGCCGTGTGGTCGTCCGAGGAAAGCGGCGATCATGCCCAGAACCAGAACGGGCGCGGCGCGACGATCGCGTATCCGGACACGCTGGTAGGCACCGACAGCCACACGACGATGATCAACGGCCTTGGCGTGCTGGGCTGGGGCGTCGGCGGGATCGAGGCAGAGGCCGCCATGCTCGGCCAGCCGGTGTCGATGCTGATCCCCGAGGTCGTCGGCTTCAAGCTGACCGGCGCGCTGCGTGAGGGCATTACCGCGACCGATCTGGTGTTGACCGTGACGCAGATGTTGCGCGCCAAGGGCGTCGTCGGACGCTTCGTGGAGTTCTTCGGCCCCGGCCTCGACCAAATGACGCTGGCCGATCGTGCGACGATCGCCAACATGGCGCCCGAATATGGCGCGACCTGCGGCTTCTTCCCGGTCGACGACAAGACGCTGGACTATATGCGCCTGACCGGTCGCCCGGACGAGGTGGTCGCGCTGACCGAGGCCTATGCCAAGGCGCAGGGCATGTGGCGCTATGCCGATGCGGTCGACCCGGTGTTCACCGACACGCTGGAACTGGACATGGGAACGGTCGTGCCGTCGCTGGCCGGGCCGAAGCGCCCGCAGGACAAGGTCAGCCTCGACACCGTCGACGAAGTGTTCAACGGCGACCTGTTCAAGCTGTACCACAAGGAGAAGCCCGAGCGCGTCGACGTGGCGGAGCGCGGGCATGACATCGGCGACGGCGACGTCGTGATCGCCGCGATCACCAGCTGCACCAACACCTCCAACCCGTCGGTGCTGGTCGCCGCCGGCCTGGTCGCGCGCAAGGCCAATGCGCTGGGCCTGAAGCCCAAGCCATGGGTGAAGACCTCGCTGGCCCCGGGATCGCAGGTCGTGACCGATTACCTCGACAAGGCCGGGCTGTCGGCGGACCTCGATGCGATCGGCTTCAACCTGGTCGGTTACGGATGCACGACCTGCATCGGCAATTCGGGCCCGCTGGCCGCGCCGATCAGCAAGGCGATCAACGACCACGATCTGGTCGCCGCCTCCGTCCTGTCGGGCAACCGCAACTTCGAGGGGCGCGTGTCGCCGGACGTGCGCGCCAACTTCCTCGCCTCGCCGCCGCTGGTCGTCGCCTATGCGCTGAAGGGCACCGTCACCACCGACATGAACGAGACGCCGATCGGGCAGGGCACCGACGGCAACGACGTGTATCTGCGCGACATCTGGCCGACCAACCGCGAGATCTCGGAACTGATGATCGCCAACATCGACGACGGCATGTTCCGTGCGCGGTACGGCAACGTCTATGCCGGCGACAACAAGTGGCAGGCGATCGACGTCACCGGATCGGACACCTATCAGTGGCGCGCCGGATCGACCTATGTCGCCAACCCGCCGTATTTCGACGGGCTGGAGATGACCCCCGCGCCGGTGACGGACATCATCGAGGCCAAGCCGCTGGCGATCCTGGGTGATTCGATCACCACCGACCACATCTCCCCGGCCGGCAGCATCAAGGCCGACAGCCCGGCGGGCAAGTGGTTGCAGGAGCACCAGGTCAGCCGCGGCGACTTCAACAGCTATGGCGCGCGCCGCGGCCACCACGACGTGATGATGCGCGGCACGTTCGCCAACATCCGCATCCGCAACGAGATGGTGCCCGGCGTCGAGGGCGGCATGAGCCGTTACGAGGGCGAGGTGATGCCGATCTATGACGCAGCGATGCGCCACAAGGCCGACGGCACCCCGCTCGTCATCATCGCCGGCAAGGAATATGGCACCGGTTCATCGCGCGACTGGGCGGCGAAGGGCACCAACCTGCTGGGCGTGCGCGCGGTCATCACCGAAAGCTTCGAGCGGATCCATCGTTCGAACCTGGTCGGGATGGGCGTGTTGCCGTTGCAGTTCGCCGATGGCGTAACGCGCGAGACGCTGGGCCTGACCGGCGACGAGACCTTCACGATCCAGCACGTCGCCGCGCTGCGCCCGCGCCAGGAGGTGACCGTGACGCTGAAGCGCCAGGATGGGTCGACCGAGCAGTTCCAGACGCGCTGCCGGATCGATACCGTCAACGAGCTGGAATATTTCCTGAACGGCGGCATCCTCCAGTACGTGCTGCGCAACCTGGCCGCATAAACGGCCGGCATCGTCGGGGAATGTGGGGGAGGGCCGTGGTGCCCTCCCCTTTCTTTATGGGGTGGGTGGATGAGCGACGACTATATCTACGACGAAGCGACCGGCGAGTGGGTGCAGGGCGACGCAGCGGCACCGACGCCTGCGGCGGCTGACGTCGAGGTGCGCGATGCGGTCGGCAACCTGCTGGTCGACGGCGACGCGGTGACGCTGGTGAAGGATCTGAAGGTGAAGGGCACCAGCCAGACGCTGAAGCGCGGGACGGCGATCAAGTCGATCCGGCTGACCGGTGACCCGCAGGAGATCGATTGCCGGTTCGACGGGATCAAGGGATTGGTGCTGCGCGCGGAGTTCGTGAGAAAGCGTTGAGTGGCGATCTTTTCGTCGTTGCGAGCGCAGCGAGAGCATCAGGCGCCGGACCAGGGCGTCCTGGGCTGCCTCGCCGCGCTGCCAATGACGATTTGAGGACGCGGCCGAGGATTACGCCACGACCGCCCGCCTGCGCCCCCAGGCGAAGTACAGCACCAGACCCGCCATGTTCCATAGCAGGAAATAGACCTGCGTCTTCTGCGGCAGGCTGAAGAACAGATACACGCAGCCCAACACGCCGAGCGTGCCGACGAGCGGGGCCAGCGGCGCGCGGAAGGTCCGCTCCGCATCGGGCGCGCGGCGACGCATCACCATCATGCACACGCACACCGCCACGAACGCCGCCAGCGTGCCCGCATTGGCGAGCGCGGCGATGGCGTCGATCGGCATCACGCCCGCGATCACCGCGACCAACGCCGCGGTGATGAGCGTGATCCGCACCGGCGCGCCGCGCCGCGAGACCCTGGCCAGCCCGGCCGGCAACAGGCCATCGCGCGCCATGACGAAGAAGATCCGGCTTTGGCCGAAGAGGAAACCGAGCAGCACCGTCGGCAGGGCGATCACCGCGCTGGCGGCAAGGAAGGTGGCGAAGCCCGGGCGGCCGATATCGCGCAGGATCAGCGCCAGCGGCTCGGGCGAGCCCGCGAAATGCGTGTAGCTGAGTGCGCCGACCGCCGCGACCGCGACGCCGACGTAGATCACGATACAGCCGAACATCGAACCGATGATGCCGATCGACAGGTCGCGCTTGGGATCCTTGGTCTCCTCCGCAGCGGTGGAGATCGCATCGAAGCCGTAAAAGGCGAAGAAGATGATCGCCGCCGCCGCCATCACTCCGCGCTCCTTGCCGTCGGGATCGACGGATGCGGTAAAGCCGTGCGGCATGAACGGGTGGAGGTTGGCGGCGTCGAAATGCGGCAGCGCGACCGCGACGAACACGGCCAGCGCGACCAGCTTCACCGCAACCAGCACGGCGTTCAGCGTCGCGCTTTCCTTCGTACCGAAGCATAGCAATCCCGCGACCACCGCGATGATGAACACCGCAGGCAGGTTAATCACGCCGCCAAGCTCCGGACCGTTGGTCAGTGCGGCTGGAAACCCCATCGGCGTGAGCAGGGCCGAGGCATAGCCCGACCAGCCGACCGCGACGGTCGATACGACCAGCGAATATTCCAGGATCAGCGACCAGCCGATCACCCAGGCGATCACCTCTCCCAGCACGACATAACTGTACGTGTAGGCGCTGCCCGAGGCAGGGATCATCGTCGCCATTTCGGCATAGGCCAACGCGGCGCACGCGCAGATCGCACCGGCAATCGCGAAGCTGAGCATCACCGCCGGCCCGGCGCGGTCCGCACCGACCCCGATCAGCGTCAGGATGCCGGTGCCGACGATCGCCCCCACGCCCAGCGCGACCAGATGCGGCCACGACAGTGTGCGCGCCAGCACCGGTCCGCTACCATGGTCGATCGCGATCGGCTTGCGCCGGAACAGACTGGACATGCACTCCCCTTCTTTCTCGATATCGAAGGGGCTTGTAACAGCTGCGACCACTCCTGGGGAGGGTGCGCCCTCCCCCGGCGCGCGCTGCCTACCGCTCGATCCGCGCGACACCGAGCCGGGGGATGTCGATGGCGGGGCAGCGGTCCATCACCACCTTCAGCCCCGCCGCCTCGGCACGGGCGGCGGCCGCGTCGTCGATGACGCCGAGTTGCAGCCACACCGCCTTGGCGCCGATCGCAATCGCCTGATCGACGACCGCGCCTGCTTCGGAGGAGCGGCGGAAGATATCGACCATGTCGATCGGATCGCCAAGCTGTTCGAGATCGCGGAACACGAACTCTCCGTGGATATGTGCGCCGGTGATCTGCGGATTGACCGGGATCACACGGTACCCATGCGCCTGCAAGGTCGCCATCACGCCGTTCGACGGGCGCGTCGGGCGGTCGGAAGCACCGACCAGCGCAATGGTGCGCACGTCTTCCAGCAGTGCCTTGATCTCGGCATCGGTCGTCAGCGGCATGATGACTGCTCCTCTCGTCCGCCGTCAACGATCAGGCGGCGCGAAGGGTGCCGTGGGCAGTGGCGCGATCAGCGCGCGCGCAAAGCCCATCGCAGCACGCGGCTCATGCCATCCGCGCCGGCGCGGATCGCAGGACGGGCAAGCGGGGCGGGCCGGCGATCGTGGAGCGCGGCCGCCCAGTCGGGCAACAGATCGATCGCGGCGGCGGCGGCCACCGCCAGCCCGGCGGCCTGCGCGCGGTCCGGCCCGGGGGCGAGCAGCGCGTCGGCAACCTCGTGCACGCGGTGGTCGCCACGCAGTTCGGGACGGACGATGCGGTAATATTCGGCGATGTCGGCGCGCGAACGCGGCATGTCGCGCGCGCCCAGACGCTCGGCGACGATCGCAACGTCCGCGACATATCGGTCCTGCGCCGCCGCGGGTAACGCCGGATCGCCATAGCGCAGGTATCCGCGCAGGAAGCTGTCGGTTTCGGCGACATGCACCCAGGTGAGCAAGGCGGGA
Organism: Sphingomonas sp. Leaf231; assembly: GCF_001421995.1. Classification (GTDB taxonomy): domain Bacteria; phylum Pseudomonadota; class Alphaproteobacteria; order Sphingomonadales; family Sphingomonadaceae; genus Sphingomonas. The sequence continues at coordinate 250,362 of NZ_LMLS01000003.1, read as the reverse complement.
TCGTTGGCGTCGTAGCAAGTGCCATCGGGCAAGGTGCCGTGGATACGGTCATGGATCGCGCGGACATGGGCGATCGCGCGCTCCGCGGTGGCGGTCGCGCCATAGGTGGTGACGGCGATGAACTGTGCGGTGCGGCGCAGCCGACCGAGCCGGTCGCGACGGAAATCACTGTGATCCCAGACGCCGGCCAGCGCGCCGGGGTGCAGCATCTGAAGGAGCAACGCCGAAATGCCGCCGATCATCATCGCGGAGAAATCGCCGTGCACGCGCCACGCGGGCGAGCTGGCGGCGATCAGCCCGTCGTCACCAGGCGGGCGGGCGAGATCCATCTCGCCGCTGCCCACCATCTCGCGCAGCGACTGCGCGAGCGAGGCACGGGCGCGGTCCACCGCCGGCGCGATCATCGGATCGACGATCGACATCGGCGTACCATGCCCGTGCCGGTGTGCGTCAGGCTTCGCTCGCCGCCGCCTTGCGACGACCGCGCGGCGCCTGTGCCGGCTCGGCAGCGGCCGGAGCGGACTCGGTGCGGCGCTCGCCAGGCTTGCGGCCGAGACCGATCTTCTTGGCCATGTCGCGACGCGCCTCCGAATAGCTTTCGGCGACCATCGGATAGTCCGGCTTCAGTCCATAACGCTGGCGATACTCGTCCGGAGTCAGGCCATGACCGGCGAGATGGCGACGCAGCGTCTTGTAGGGCTTGCCGTCGATCAGCGAGATCAGGTGATCCCTGGACGCCATCGACTTCCGCACCGACACGGCGGGCGTATATTCGGCGGCGGGCTCTTCCGGCGTGGTCGGCGCAGTCGACGTCGACAGGTTGGTCACCGCATCATGCATCGTGCGCAGAAATGCCGGGACATCCTCGCCGGACGCACGGGTGTTGGGATTTGCCAGCCATGCGATCGTCAGCTCGGTGGCAAGCTCAACTGCATTGGCGGTCATGGTATCATCGGACATCGGGAACTCCCTTACTTATCGCGATCGCCGTAGACAGCGTTTTCGGGGAGGTCAACGCAAGTCGCATAGTCGTATAACGTAAATCTATTTGCATCGCCAAATATCCGCCGGGAACCTTTCCGAAGCTTGCCTTTCGACCCAATTGACGGCCCTTGTCGCTTGACCATCAAGCAAGAGGGCGTCCATGATCGGGACAACAAACGATGATTAAAAAAAGGGGCATCGCCATGAATTCGGATCGCGCCAGGCGCGCGTTGCTGTCCACCGTGGTGCTGGCGCTGCCGCTCGCGGCATGTGCCAGCACCGCCGACAAGCCCGCGACCGCCAGCAAGAAGGCGCCGCCGGTGCGCTACGCGCGCGATCCTTATCCTTCTACCTACCACGCCTATCCCGGTGCGCCGACGTTGTTGCGCAATGCCACGATATTCGACGGCGAAGGCGGGCGGATCGATGGCGGCGAAGTATTGTTCGCGGACGGCAAGGTAGTGGCGGTCGGCCAGACGGTCGACGCCCCCGCGGGCGCGACCGTGATCGACGGGCAGGGCAAGTACGTCACGCCGGGCATCGTCGACATCCACAGCCATCTTGGCGATTACCCCACGCCGTCCGTGCAGGCTCATTCCGACGGCAACGAGGCGACGGGGCCGATCACCGCCGACGTGTGGGCCGAACACAGCGTGTGGCCGCAGGACCCCGGCTTCGGACGCGCGCTGGCCAATGGCGGGGTCACGACGTTGCAGGTGCTGCCCGGCTCCGCGAACCTGATGGGCGGGCGCAGCGTGGTGCTGAAGAACGTCTATGCCCGCACGATGCAGGCGATGAAGTTTCCCGGCGCACCCTACGGGCTGAAGATGGCGTGCGGGGAAAACCCCAAGCGCGTCTACGGCAGCAAGAACCGCGAACCATCGACGCGGATGGGCAACGTCGCGGTCGACCGCCAGACCTGGGCGAAGGCGGCGACGTACAAGCGCAAGTGGGACAAATACGAGGCCGAGGGCGGCGATCCGCCCGATCGGGACATCGGCATGGATACGCTGCGCGGCGTGCTGTCGGGCGAGATACTGGTGCAGAACCATTGCTACCGTGCGGACGAGATGGCGATCGTCCTCGATATGGCCAGGGAGTTCGGATACCGCGTCACCGCATTCCACCACGCGGTGGAGGCGTACAAGATCGCCGACCTGCTGAAGGGCAGCGGCACCTGCGCCGCGGTGTGGGCCGACTGGTACGGCTTCAAGATGGAAAGCTATGACGGGATCGGCGAGAACCTCGCCATCCTCGAAAATGCCGGCGCGTGCGCGATGATCCATTCGGACGACGAGAACGGTATCCAGCGGCTGAACCAGGAAGTCGCCAAGGTGCTGTCGTCCGCGCGGCATTCCGGCATCCGGATCAGCGATGCGGCGGCGTGGAAGTGGCTGGCGCTCGGCCCCGCCAAGGCGCTGGGGATCGACGCGCTGACCGGCAGCCTGAAACCCGGCAAGATGGCCGATGTGGTGCTGTGGAACGGCAATCCGTTCAGCGTCTACACCCGCCCCGAAAAAGTGTGGGTCGACGGGGCGCTGCTCTATGACGCCAACGATCCGAAGCGCCGCCCGGTGAGCGACTTCGAACTGGGCCAGCCCGGATCGGGAGACGTCAAGTGAAGCGCGCCTTTTTTATGATCGCCACGATGCTGGCCACGCCGGCTGCGGCGCAGACGGTGGCGATCACCGGCGGCACGGTCGCGATCGGTGACGGCTCCGCACCGATCGAGGGCGGGACGGTGGTGATCGCCAATGGCCGGATCGTCGCCGCCGGGCGCGGCGTGGCAGTGCCGGCCGGCGCGCAGGTGATCGACGCGGCGGGCAAATGGGTATCGGCGGGTGTCGTCTCGGCGCTGACCGACATTTCGCTGGTCGATGCCGATGGCGTGCAGGAAAGCAACGACGCGGGTGCACGCAATTCCCCGTTCAAGGCGGCGATCGACGTGTCGCTCGGCGTCAATCCCGCCGCGGTGAAGGTCGCCAACGAACGGCTGGGCGGCGTAACCCGCGCGATCGTGACCCCTTCGGCGGAGGGGTCGATCTTCGCCGGGCAAGGCGCGGTCGTCGATCTTGGCGCGGACGCCGATGCGGTGACGCGGCCACGCGCGTTCCAATATGTCGAGCTGGGCGAGGAAGGCGGCAAACTTGCGGGCGGCAGCCGCCCCGCCGCCTATGCGCTGTTGCGGGACGCCTTCGCGCAGGCGCAGGATTTCCGGCGCAACCCGGCGGCGTTCGACGGCCGGTCGCGTGACGCATTGGTCACGCGCAGCGATGCCGAGGCGCTGGTGCGAGTGGTCGATGGCCAGCTGCCGATGCTGGTGCATGTCGAGCGCGCGGCGGACATCCGCAACGTGCTGGCGCTGATCCGCGACTATCCCAGGCTGAAACTGGTGCTGGCGGGCGTGACCGAGGGCTGGCTGGTCGCGCGCGAGATCGCGGCGGCCAAGGTGCCGGTAATCGCGGCGGCGCTGGCCGACCTGCCCGCCAATTTCGAGAATTTGGCCGCGACCGAGTCGAACGTCGGACGGATGCGCGCCGCCGGGGTATCGGTGGCGCTCGCCTCCACCGGCGCATCGGGCGGCGACCATGTGCTGCGCCAGTTCGCGGGCAATCTGGTCGCGATCGCGCGGGTGCCGGGCGCGACCGGGCTGGATTGGGGACAGGCCTTCGCGTCGATCACCAGCGCGCCGGCCGAGGCGATCGGGATGGGTGGCGAGATCGGCTCGCTGCGCGCCGGGCGCCGTGCGGACGTGGTGATCTGGGACGGTGACCCGCTGGAGCTGTCATCGGTGCCGGTCGCGACGTGGATCGACGGCCAGCCGCAGCCGATGCACTCACGCCAGACCGATCTGCGCGACCGGTATCTGACGCCGGTCGAGGGGGCGTTGCCCAAGGCATATGAGCGGCGGTGATCTCGCCGCCGTCGGTTGCTGCGGCGTGATACGGTAAACAGCGGTCGGGAAGCGCGGAGGCGACATCGCCGCATGTCGCCCCCGCGTGCAACGACGAAGGGCCTAGCCCATCGTCAGCACGATCTTCCCGACATGCGCGCCTTCCTCCATGCGACGATGCGCGTCGGCGGCCTGCGCCAGCGGAAAGGCGCGGTCCATGACCGGCTTCAGCTTGCCCGCCGCGGCGAACGGCCACACCGTCCGCTCGATCTCCTCGGCCACCAGCGCCTTGAAGCCGGCATCGCGCGCGCGAAGCGTCGATCCGGTCAGCGTCAGACGACGCTTCATGATCTCGAACAACGGCACCGTCGCGGATGCGCCGCGCTGGACCGCGATCGAGACATGGCGGCCGTCCTCGCCCAGGCATTGCAGGTTGCGCGGGACGTAATCGCCGCCGACCATGTCGAGCACCGCCGCGCAGCCGCGCCCGCCGGTGATTTCCTTGACGCGCACGACGAAATCCTCCGCCTTGTAGTTGATCGCATGATCCGCGCCGAGCCGCAGCGCGGCGGCACGCTTCTCCTCCGAACCGACCGTGACGATCACCTCCAGCCCGAAGAGATTGCCGAGCGTGATCGCCATCGTCCCGATCCCGCTGGTGCCGCCGTGGACCAGCACCGTATCGCCCTCCACCGCGAAGGCCCGTTCGAACAGGTTCGTCCACACGGTGAACAGCGTTTCTGGCAGCGCCGCCGCCTCCGCCATCGACAGCGCATCGGGCACGGGCAGGCATTGCGCGGCGGGCGCAACCGCATATTCGGCATAGCCGCCGCCCGCCACCAGCGCGCAGACGCGCGTGCCGAGCCGGCCGGGATCGACCCCCTCGCCCACTGCCACCACCTCGCCCGCGAACTCCAGCCCCGGCGGCGTCGGCGCGCCGAGCGGCGGCGGGTACAGCCCCTGTCGCTGCATCACGTCCGGCCGATTCACCCCCGCCGCCGCGACGCGCACCAGCAACTCGCCATCGCGCGGCACCGGCACGGTGCGACGGACAGGCACCAGCACCTCCGGACCACCCGCCGTCTCGGGATCGATCGCCAGCATCGTATCGGGCACATCGGTCATCGTGTCGCGGAACCCCTTGATCGCCATACCCGACCTTATTGACTTCGCCTTCCGCAGCGTCAACGATGCCGGTCGTGGACCTGGACGACATCCTTGGGGCACGCCCCGACGATCCCCTGCCCGCGCTGCTGCGCGAAGACCTCGATCGCCTGTCCGTCGCGGAGCTTGAGGCGCGGATCACCGCCTTGCAGGGCGAGATCGCCCGCACGCGACGCAAGATCGACGGCGCGGTCGACCACATGGCCAGCGCCGACGCGCTGTTCCGGCGGTGAAGGCCGGCGCACCCGTCCGACAGGATGACGTGCGCGCCGCGACCGGGGGGTGCTTGATGAAGCGCCGTGCAATCACGACATCCGTGGCAAGGGGACGCGTGGCTTCACGCGGCCCGCAAGGAGTAACCTGATGCCGTCATTTGCCAGCGCTCTCGAGACCACGCTGCACAAGGCACTCGAGGCCGCGTCGTCGCGCCGCCACGAATATGCGACGCTCGAACACCTTCTGCTCGCATTGCTCGGCGACGAGCATGCCGCGCAGGTCATGGCCGCGTGCGGAGTCGATCTGGGCGAATTGAAGAACACCGTCGCGCATTATCTCGATACCGAACTGGGCGCGTTGAAGGTCGATGCCGCCACCGATCCGTCGCCGACCAGCGGGTTCCAGCGCGTGGTGCAGCGCGCCATCCTGCACGTCCAGTCTTCGGGCCGCGACGAGGTGACCGGCGCCAACGTGCTGGTCGCGCTGTTTTCCGAACGTGAAAGCTACGCGGTGTACTTCCTGCAACAGCAGGACATGAGTCGACTGGATGCGGTGAGCTTCATCAGCCACGGCGTCGGCAAGGGCACCGCCACGCCGGAGACGACCAGCGCCAAGGGCACGCCCGACGAAGAGAAGAAGGACAAGCCCGAGCCCGGCGCCAAGAAGGGCGAAAGCGCGCTGAAGCAATTCACCGTCGACCTCAACGAAAAGGCCAAGATCGGCAAGGTCGATCCGCTGATCGGGCGGATGGCGGAGGTGGATCGCACGATCCAGATCCTGTGCCGCCGGTCGAAGAACAATCCGCTGTACGTCGGCGACCCCGGCGTCGGAAAGACCGCGATCGCGGAGGGTCTGGCGCGCAAGATCGTCGAGGGCGACGTGCCCGACGTACTGAAGCCGGCCGTGATCTACTCGCTCGACATGGGCGCACTGCTGGCCGGAACGCGGTATCGCGGCGACTTCGAGGAGCGGCTGAAGGCCGTCGTCAACGAGCTGGAAAAGCTGCCCGACGCGGTGCTGTTCATCGACGAGATCCACACCGTCATCGGGGCCGGCGCGACCAGCGGCGGTGCGATGGATGCGTCGAACCTGCTCAAGCCGGCGCTGTCGGGGGGCACGATCCGTTGCATCGGATCGACCACCTACAAGGAGTTCCGCAACCACTTCGAAAAGGATCGTGCGCTACTGCGCCGGTTCCAGAAGATCGACGTCAACGAACCGACGATCGAGGATACGATCAAGATCCTCGCCGGGCTGCGCTCGGCGTTTGAGCAACACCATTCGGTCAAGTACACGCCCGAGGCGATCAAGTCGGCGGTGGAATTGTCGGCGCGCTACATCAACGACCGCAAATTGCCCGACAAGGCGATCGACGTGATCGACGAGGTCGGCGCGATGCAGATGCTGGTGCCCGCCAACAAGCGCAAGAAGACGATCACCGCCAAGGAGATCGAACAGGTGATCGCGACGATGGCGCGCATCCCGCCGAAGAGCGTGTCGACCGACGACAAGAAGCAGCTCGAGACGCTGGAGACCGACCTGAAGCGCGTCGTGTTCGGGCAGAATGCCGCGATCGAGAAGCTCGCCTCGGCGATCAAGCTGGCGCGCGCGGGCCTGCGGGAGCCGGAAAAGCCCATCGGCAATTACCTGTTCACCGGCCCCACAGGGGTGGGCAAGACCGAGGTCGCCAAGCAATTGTCGACGATCCTCGGCATCCCGCTTCAGCGGTTCGATATGTCCGAATATATGGAGCGGCATTCGGTCAGCCGGCTGATCGGTGCACCCCCGGGTTATGTCGGGTTCGATCAGGGCGGATTGCTGACCGATGCGGTCGACCAGAACCCGCATTGCGTGCTGTTGCTGGACGAGATCGAGAAGGCACATCCCGACCTGTTCAACATCCTGTTGCAGGTGATGGACAACGGCCGCCTGACCGACCAGCACGGCAAGACCGTCGATTTCCGCAACGTCATCCTCATCATGACCACCAATGCGGGCGCATCCGACATGGCGCGCGAGACGCTGGGCTTCGGCACGCTCACCCGCGAGGGCGAGGACGAACAGGCGGTGCAGAAGATGTTCACGCCGGAATTCCGCAACCGGCTGGATGCAATCGTCCCGTTCGGTTACCTGCCGCCGGAAGTGGTGGCGCGGGTGGTCGACAAGTTCATCCTGCAGCTGGAACTGCAGCTGGCCGATCGCGACGTGCATATCAAGCTGGACGACGAATCGAAGAAGTGGCTGACCGAAAAGGGCTATGACAAGCTGTACGGCGCGCGGCCGATGGGGCGGCTGATCCAGGAGAAGATCAAGCAGCCGCTGGCCGAGGAGTTGCTGTTCGGCAAGTTGGTTCATGGTGGCGAGGTAACGGTGCATCTGAAGGACAATGCGCTCAACTTCGCGATCGAGCCCGCCGCGCCGAAGCCCGGCAAGAAGAAGGGCAAGGCGGCACCGGCGGCGGCCGACTGACCTGCCGACCACGCGTCGGGCGAAACCGCCCGGCCTGCTGATCTTCCGGGCGGCGCGTCGACCGATGCGCCGCCCGTTTCGCGTCCGCCGCGGATGCGCCGGACCGTCGCGCCGCGCGAGCCACAGCCGGGTGTTTGCCGCGCCGACCCCACCAGCCCGGCACCGCCGGAGAATTCGCGTGGTAGTACTTTGCGTTAACACTCTGTTTGCCATTCCGGCATAGCGTTTCCCCATGTCCGGGGGGATCATCCATCATATCGTGGCGACCGTGGCCATGATGCTGTCTTTTCTGGCCATTGCCCCCGAAGCGGCAGCCAGCACCGATGTGCCGCTGCGCACCTGTTTCCGCCATGCCGCCGCAGGCGATCGTGCCGCAACATTGTTCGGGACCGGTACCGACGATGGTTTCCGCTGCGATCACACGCAACGCGGCGCGGGGGCCGGCGATTACTGGGTGCGCTCCGCCCCCCTGCCCGTCGTGGGGGCGGGCATGCTGGTACGGTCGGGGAGCCTGTGGCAGCAGGCGATGACCCTCCATATCCGCTATGCCGACGGCACCATCCGCACCCTCGGCTTCACCGGCGCCGATGCGTGGCGGCACCTGAAGCTGGGCGCCTCGTTCGAACTGGTGATTCCCGGCGCCGATAGCCGGCCCGTCCAGTTGCTGTGGCACATTCGCGGCGCGGCGAACCTGCGGGGCATCCTGCTGGAGCCGCACCTCGTCTCGCCCGACCTGTCGCAGCGCTACGACCTCCAGCTCGCCGCCTTTTACGCCGGCTTTGCCGGTTTGGCTGGCGCGCTGCTGATCTTCAACGCCGCGTTGGGCGCCGCGCTGCGCCAGCGGTTCCATGCCCCTTATTGCGCGATGATCGTGTTTCTGTTGGGCTATGCCGGCAGCAGCTCCGGCCTGCTCGGCCAGATCACCGGCATGGACAACAACCTGCGGCTGCGGCTCAACGTCCTGCTGCTGGCGTGTACGCTGAGCAGCGCGATGATCTTCGCACGCCGGTTCTTCGCGCCCGGTGTAACCCGCGGCTGGGTGCGCCCCGCACTTACGCTGGTCAGCGGGGCGATGCTGGCCTCGGCGCTGTGCTACGCCATTCTCATGCCATGGCACGCGGCGCTCCTCGATCACTTGCTGTCACTGACGTTCATGGCCACGCTGATGCTGGCGCTGCCGCTGCTGTGGCGCGGCTGGCACGCCGAGGATCGTTATGCGCGGGCGTTCGCGATCGCCTGGGCGCTGCCGCTGCTGACCACGACGGCGCGGTTGCTGCAGGCGCTGGGGGTGCTGGAATGGCATTTCTGGATCGACAATTCGACGTTGATCGCCATGGCGCTGGAGGCGAGTTGCAGCGCGCTGGCGATCGCATGGCGGATCAAGCTGCTGGGCGAGGAACGCGATACCGCACGCGAGCAGGAGATGCTGGCGCGGCTGCTGGCCGACAGCGATCCGCTGACCGGGCTGATGAACCGGCGCAGCTTCCTGCGGGAGGCGATCGGGCGGCGCGACGCCCATGTGCTGGTGCTGGCCGACATCGATCATTTCAAACGGGTTAACGAAACCTTGGGCCATGACGGCGGGGATCAGGTGCTGCGCGTCTTTGCCGATGCACTGCGCAGCGCGGTGCCGGCCGACGCATTGGTGGCGAGGATCGGCGGCGAGGAATTCGCGGTGCTGGCACCGGACCCGGCGGCCGCGCTCCCCGAAACGATCCTGACCCACATTCGCGCGGCACCGATGCCGTTCGATCTGGCGGTCACCGCCTCGTTGGGCAGCGGGCGCGGGACGATCGCCACCGAGCCGGACTGGAAGGCGCTGTATCGATGCGCCGACGACGCGCTGTTCGCTGCCAAGCGCGCCGGTCGCGACCGGCAACGCTGGGCGGCATCGGCGGCGGCCTGAGCGCTGTTGCTCCCGCCGCCGCGATGATAGCGCCCCGCGAGGGGACACGGGAACGACGTGATCGCGAGCCCGATCACGCCCGGCGCCGGTGGCGGTGGGGATCGTCGTGGCAGGGCACCTCGCGCGGCTGGCCGCTGCGGTGCGGCCGCCGCGCTGGCCGCTTGCGCGCGCCGGTTTGTTGCTTACAACCATGTCAATGACCGACGAGCACGACTGGCGCCAGGCCTATCGCCATCCCGTTGCGTGGGATTCCACCTACCCGCCGCTGGCGCTGCCCGCGTTGTTCGACGCGTCGGCAGCACGCTTTGCGGACCGGCCGGCGATCGACTTTCTCGGACGCCGCTATCGTTACGACGAGTTGGCCGACGGGGTCCGCCGCGTGGCGACGGGGCTGGCTGCCCTGGGATATGGCAAGGGCGACCGGGTGGGATTGTTCCTGCCCAACGTGCCGCATTACATCGCCGCTTATTACGGGGCGCTGCGGCTGGGCGCGACGGTGGTCAATTTCTCGCCGCTCTATTCGGTCGATGAATTGTGTCACCAGGTCGAGGATTCGGGAACGCGGGTGCTGTTCACGATCTCGGCCGCGGCGCTGCTGCCGAATGCATTGAAGGTTCTGGAAAAGAGTGGGCTGGAGCGGCTGGTCGTCGGATCGGTGGCGGGGGCGCTGCCGCCGGCCAAATCGTTGCTCTATCGCCTGTTCAAACGCGCCGAGACCGCCAGGCGTCCCGCCGACCCGCGCGTCATCGCCTTCTCCCGCCTGATCGCGAACGACGGCGCGCTGCCGGCCGAGTCGATCGACGCGGAGCGCGACGTCGCACTGATCCAATACACCGGCGGAACGACCGGGGTGCCCAAGGGCGCGATGCTGACCCATGCCAATGTCGCCGCCAATGCGCGGCAGGTGGCGCAGCTCGATCCACATCCCGAAGAGACCGATCGCATCCTGGGCGTGCTGCCACTGTTCCATGTCTTCGCCAACACCTGCGTCATGAACCGCACGATCGTCACCGGCGGCGAGATCGTGATGCTGCCGCGCTTCGACGCCGCGCAGGCGTTGGCGACGATCACGCGCACCAAGCCCACATCGCTGCCCGGCGTCCCGACGATGTATCAGGCGCTGCTCGACCATCCCATGGTCGGGCAGACCGACTTCACCAGCCTGCGGCTGTGCATTTCGGGCGGTGCGCCGCTGAACGCCGAGTTGAAGGCACGGTGGGAGGCGGCGACCCATTCGACGCTGATCGAGGGCTATGGCCTGTCGGAAAGCAGCGGGGTGCTGACCACGAACCCGTATGAGGGCGGGCAGAAAGCGGGAACGATCGGGCAGCCGCTGCCCGCAACTCGGATCCGTCTGGTCGACAAGGAAGATCCGACACGCTCCGCCCCCGCCGGCGAGGCGGGCGAGATCGTCGCGCTGGGGCCACAGGTGATGGCAGGATACTGGAACCGTCCGGATGCGGACGATACCACCTTCGCACTGGATGCAGCGGGGCGGCGGTGGCTGCGCACCGGCGATGTCGGCACGATCGATGCAGACGGCTTCATCGCGATCGTCGACCGGTTGAAGGACATGATCTCGGTCGGCGGGTTCAAGGTGTTCCCGAGCCAGATCGAGGCTGTCCTGTACCACCATCCCGCAGTGCGTGAGGCGCTGGTGATCGGCTTGCCCGACACCTATCGCGGGGAAGTGCCGCGCGCCTATGTGACGCTGAACGAAGGAGCGGACATCGAGGGAGCGGCGTTGGCAGCGTGGCTCAACCCGCAATTGGGCAAGCACGAGCGCGTCGACCGCGTGATGGTGCGCGAAGCGATGCCGAAGACGATGATCGGAAAGCTGAGCCGCAAGGACCTGATCGCGGAGATCAATGCCGAGATCGCCAGCCCGCCGATCACGCCGGCGTAGCAGACGACAATTCATCGCGCGCGGGGCGCAGCGATGACGGGAAGGGTGGGGGACGGATCCCCCTCCCCCACCCGCAACCTCAGCCGTTGACGATCACCGTCACCGCGCGACGGTTCTGCGCCCAGCTGGATTCGTCGGAGCCGAGCGCGGCAGGGCGCTCCTTGCCATAACTGATCGTGGTGATGCGCGACGGCGCGATACCGCGTGCGGCGAGATAGTTCTTCGCCGCATTCGCGCGGCGGTCGCCCAGCGCGAGGTTGTACTCACGCGTACCACGCTCATCGGCATGGCCTTCGACGGTGATCGTGATGTTGTTGTAGCGCTGCAACCACTCGGCCTGCGAATCGAGCACCGCGCGCGCGGTGGCGTCGATGTCGTACATGTCGAGCCCGAACAGCACGGTATCGCCCTGCGTCGAACGCTTGAAATCGGCGGCCGAACCGGGCGCGATGCCGGCGTTGGGATCGACCGGACCGGTCGGCGTCGGCGCGGCCGGCGCGGCACCCGGCGCAGGTGGCAGCACCTCCGGACGCTTCTTGGAACAAGCGGCGGTGGCGACCAGCGCGGTCGCCATCAAAAGGGTGGTCGTTAGTCGTGCCATGGGCCTGTCTCCATCTTTTCGGTTTTGAATACGCGAACTTACGGGCGCAACGGCCCCCATGCGGGGTCCGATCCGTCAAGCGGGGTCGGCACGCGGCGCTCATTCACGCCGGTCAGGTCGACCGACCACAAATCGGCCTTGCCGGCATTGCCGCGGCCTTGCCTGAAGAACATCAGCACGCGGCCGTTGGGGCTCCACGACGGACCTTCGTCCTGCCAGCTGTTGGTCAGCAGTTTCTCGCCCTGCCCGCTCGGGCTCATGATCCCGATCCGGAACGCGCCCTGGATCTTGGTGAAGGCGATCAGGTCGCCGCGCGGGCTCCACACTGGCGTGGCGTAGCGCCCGCCACCGAAGCTGATCCGTTGCTGGTTCGAACCGTCGGCGTTCATGACATAGACCTGTTGCCCGCCGGAGCGATCGCTTTCGAAAACGATCCGCGACCCGTCGGGCGAATAGCTGCCGCCGGTGTCGATGCCGGGCGACGTCGTCAGCCGTTGCGGAGCGCCGCCCGATGTCGCGACGCGGTATAGATCGGTGTTGCCGGCCTGCGCCATCGAGAACAGGATGTAGCGGCCATCCGGGGAGAAGCGCGGCGCGAAGGTGGTGGCGACGTTCTGCACCACCAGCCGCTGCCGCCCCGAGCCGATATCGTAGACGTAGATCGCCGGGGTCTTGCCGACATAGCTCATGTAGACGATCGACTGCTGGTTAGGCGCGAAACGCGGCGTCAGCACGATCGACGAACCGGTGGTCAGGAACCGGCTGTTCGCGCCGTCCTGATCCATGATCGCCAGCCGCTTGATACGGTTCGCCTTTGGCCCGGTCTCGCTGACATAGACAACCCGGCTGTCGAAATAGGCACCTTCGCCGGTCAGGCGGGTGTAGACCATGTCGGCGCATTTATGGCCGGCACGCCGCCAGTCGGATGGCGGCACGACGAAGCCCTGCCGCGTCAGCTGCGTCTGTGCCGACACGTCGTAAAGGTAACAACCGACGGTCAGCGTGCCGTCGCCGTTGGCGCGGACATAGCCCTGCACCAGCGCCTGCGCGCCCGACCCGCCCCAGTAATCGAACGCCGGCGCGGTCACTTCGGGAAAGGCGATCGCGCGCATCCGTCCGGGCGCGAGCGGGGTGAACAGCCCGGAATTGCGCAAGTCGTTGCTGACGATCTCCGCCAGTTGCCGGCCGAGTTGCTCGGTCGATCCCGCGGCGGTCTGCACCACCGCCTGCGTCGGCATCGGCGGGATCGCGATCGGCATCGGCGCGGAGATGCCGCCGGTGACGTCGACCTCCAGCGGCGGGGCATCCTGCCCGCCGGGGACGGCGGCCGGGATCGCCGGCGCGGGCGGTTGCTGCGCCAGCGCGGGAGTGGAGACGAGCGTGGCGAGAAGGAGCAGCCGGAGTCGCATCACCGCAGTTTCCAATTATAGTTGATGTTGCTCCACCCCCCATTGGCGGTGGAATAATATTCGGCGGGCAAGCGCAGCGGCGAGCACCCCTTGAACGCAGCAACGCCCAGATCGACGACGCGCCGCGCATAACGGCGGTTGTCGTCGTCCACGCCGTTCTGGCGCACCACCGTCGGCGTCGCGGACAGCGTACCGTCGCGGTTGAGCCGCAGGTTCAGCGTGGTGACGATCTGGTTCGCGCCGGGGCCGGGATCGACCTGCCGATCGGCACATGGCTGGATCTGTCGCGCGATCGCCTGCTGGATCGCGGCAAGCGCCTTGCCGTCGACACGCGCGGCCGCAGGCGGGGCATCGTTGGGCTTGGCGTTGCTTTTCTCGGCGGTCAGCCCTTTCAGGAAGTCGCTGCCCAACCGGCTGCCACGCGGACGCTCACCCTTCGCAGCCTCGGTCTTGCCCTTGCCCTTCGATGCGGCCGGCGGCGTCTTCGCCTTGCTCGACGACGCGGCAGCACTGTCCTGCTTGGTCGGCGCGGGTTTGGACGGTGCCTTCTCGGCGGCGGGGGGCGCGGGTTTCGGTTTCGGCTGGGGCTTGGGCACCGGCTTTGGTGCCGGAGCCGGCTTGGGCGCAGGCTTCGGTGGAGCAGGCTTCGGCGGGGCGGGCTTCGCGGCTGGTTTCGGGACCGGCTGCGGCGCGGGTTCCGGCACCGGGGCGGGCGCGGGCTGCGGCGGCGCCTCCGCCGGGGGGGGCGCTTCCTCGGGCTCGCCGACGTCGGGGGCGACCGCCTGCGACGGTGCCTCGGTCTGCGCGGGCGCGGCGGCTTCCAGCGCGACGTCCTTGACCAGGCTGACCTCGACCGGGTTCTGCTTCAGCTTGACCGGGTTGGGCGTGGCGAGAAAGCCGACCGACAGCACGCCGAACAGCAGGGCATGCCCTGCTACGGCGACGCCGAGGCCGATCTTCTCACTGCGCTCCACGGCCTATTCCTCGCCGACCGTCACCAGCGCGACCCGGTTCAGCCCGGCGCGGTTCAGCTCACCCATCACGCGCATCACGCGGCCGTAATCCAGCCCGCGGTCGGCGCGCAGGAACACCTGCGGCGGTTCGTCGCCCTTCGCCCCCTCCGCAATCGCCACCAGCCGCGCGGGAAGCGCGTCGGCGGACACCTCTTCCTTGGCGATGAAGATGCGGCCCTGTTCGTCCAGCGCGATTTCGGTCGGCTGCTGTTCCTGATCCAGCGGCCTGGCGCGGCTGTCGGGCAGATTCACGGGCACGCCCTGCGTCATCAACGGCGCGGTGACCATGAAGATGATGAGCAGCACCAGCATCACGTCGACCAGCGGCGTGACGTTGATGTCCGCCATCGGCGCGCGCCGGCCCTTGCCGCGCGCGGAAGGCAGGTTCATCGCCATCAGCGTTCGCCGTCGAGCTGTCGCGACAAGGTGGCGTGGAAGCCGTCGGCGAAGCGGTTCAGCCGCGCCTCGATCCGGTTGATGGCGTGGCTGAAGCGATTGTAGGCGATCACCGCGGGGATCGCCGCGAACAGGCCGATCGCGGTGGCGAACAGCGCCTCGGCGATGCCGGGCGCGACGACCGACAGGCTGGTGTTCTGCTGGCTGGCGATCGCGGTGAAGCTGCGCATGATTCCCCAGACGGTGCCGAACAACCCGACGAACGGGGCGACCGACCCGACCGTCGCCAGCACATTCAGCCGATCGGACAATTGATCGATCTCCCGCGCGACCGCCGATCCCATCACCGTCGCCAGCCGCTCACGCGTGCCGTCGCGGTCGATCTTCTGCCCCTGCGTCGAGCGTCGCCATTCGGTGACGCCGGCGTTCAGCACGCGGGCAGAGGGCAGATCGGTATGCGTCTGCGATTTATAGAAAGCGTCGATATCCTCCGCCTTCCAGAAATCGCGTTCGAACGCCTCGGTGCGCTGACGGGTGCGGCCCAGCTTCAGCCAGAAGCCGATGATGATCGCCCAGGTCCACACGCTGGCGAGCAGCAGCCCCAGCATCACCGCCTTCACCACCCAGTCCGCCTGGAGGAACAGGGCGATCGGCGACAGCGTGGCCGCGTCGGTCTGCAATATCGGATTCAAGGCGTATCTTCCCCCAATGACGCGAGACGGCGGAACGTGTCGACCCAGGCGGCGGGCTGGCGACGGGGACGGCCATCGGGACCGACCAGTGCCGCGGTGACCGTCGCGTGCGCCAGCAATTCCGCCCCGCGCCTGACTGTCTGATGAATGACGACGCTGGCGGCCCGCATCTGCGTCATGCGGCTTTCGATCAGCAGCGCATCGTCGAGCCGCGCCGGCGCGCGATATTTGATCGCCAGATCGGCGATCGCATAAGCGCCGCCGCCACTCTCGAAATGTCCGCGCTGGTCGACGCCGGCAAGCCGCAGCATGTCGGAGCGCGCACGTTCCATGTAGCGCAGGTAATTGGCGTGATAGACCACGCCCGACAGATCGGTGTCCTCGAAATAGACGCGCAGCGCGAAGAGGTGCGTGTTCCCCTCGAAACGTCCCTGCGCGGGTTGATCCACCGCCGTCATGCCGCGGCTGTTAACCCATGGGGCGGGTGCGGGGAAGCGGGAAAGGCAAGACGTTGATCTGGAGATATTCCTTATCGGCTCATGCCAGCAGCGCCGCGATCTGCGCCGCCGCGCCCCGCCATTCCAGCCCGGTGTCCGCCAGCCACGTATCGTCATGATAGGTGCAGCCGTAGCGATCGCCGCTGTCGCACAGCAGCGTCACGATGCTGCCGCCCTGCCCCGCCGCCGCCATCTCGCGGATCAGCTGGGCGCACGCCCACAGGTTGGTGCCGGTCGACCCGCCGACCCGCCGCCCCAGCACCTTGCCCAGCGCGCGCATCGCGCCAAGGCTGTCGCCGTCGTCTACCGCGATCATCCGGTCGATCACGCCCGGCACGAAGCTCGGCTCCACCTGCGGACGCCCGATCCCCTCGATCCGTGACGCGCACCCTTCCGGCAACGAGACCGCGGCGCGATCGGCATAGTGGCGGTGGAAGACCGAATGGACTGGATCGGCGACGCACAGCCGGGTGGCGTGGCGGCGATAGCGCAGGAAGCGGCCGATCGTCGCGGATGTGCCGCCGGTGCCGGCACCGCACACGATCCACGACGGGATCGGATGCTCTTCCTCCGCCAACTGCGCGAAAATGCTTTCGGCGATGTTGTTGTTGCCGCGCCAGTCGGTCGCGCGCTCGGCGTAGGTGAACTGGTCGAGGTAATGCCCGCCCGTCTCCGCGGCCAGCCGGTGCGCGACCGCATAGACGGTGCGCGGGTCGTCCACCGCGTGGATCTCGCCGCCGTGAAAGCGGATCGCGTCGATCTTGGGCGCGGCGGTGGCGGCCGGGACGACCGCGATGAAGCGCAGCCCGAGCATCCTGGCGAAATATGCCTCGCTGACCGCGGTCGATCCCGACGACGCCTCGATCACGCACGTCTGCGGCCCGATCCAGTCGTTGCACAATGCATAGAGGAACAGCGAGCGCGCCAGCCGGTGCTTCAGGCTGCCGGTCGGGTGGCTGCTCTCATCCTTCAGATATAGCTGGATGCCGTCGTGATGCGGCAGGTCGACCTGGATCAGGTGCGTGTCGGCGGAGCGGTTATAGTCGGCCTCGATCCGCCGCACCGCCTCCGCCAGCCACGCCCGGCGCGCGTCGCTCACGCCGACGCCACGAAGCTGTTGACCGTGCGATCCTTGCGCACCTTCGTCCCGTCGAAGATCGTGCCGTTCATCGCGATCCACACGCCCGGACCCGCCACCTGCGCTGTGGCGAACGCCATGCCGAGATTGAAGCTCGCGTCGCTTTCGGCGAACCGCGCCGGGGCGAGCGCGCCGACCAGCACGATCGCCTTCCCCGCCGCGTCGTCCTGCATCCGCCCCGCCAGCGCCTGCGCGGTGTCGGTCATCGTGTCGGTGCCGTGCGTAATGACGATGCGCCGTTCGGGCGCGGCGGCGACCGTGTCGGCGATCGTGCGGCGATCGTCGTCGGTCAGTTCCAGACTGTCCTTGCGCAGCACCTCCTGCACGCGGAACGGCAGCGCGACGCGCGCGGTCTTCAACAGGCGATCGACCACGCTGTCGCCGATCTGATATTCGCTGAGCGCGTCGAAATAGAGCTTGTCGATCGTGCCGCCGGTGGTGAGGATCAGCACGCTCATCGCGCATCTTCCAGCAGGCCGTGGCGGACCAGCATCGCGGTCGGATCGGGATCGCGCCCGCGAAACGCGCGGAAGCTGTCGGCGGCGGGCCGCGTCGCGCCCCGCGCCAGCACCTCATCGCGCAACGCGCTGCCCGTCGCGCGATCGACCAGGCCGTTTTCCGCGAACCGGCCGAACCCGTCGGCGGCCAGCACCTCCGCCCACAGGTAGCTGTAATAGCCAGCGGCATAGCCGCCCGCGAAGATGTGGCTGAACCCGTGCGGGAACCGATGCCACGCGGGTGGGCGCAGCACGGCCACCTCGTCGCGCACCGCCTCGATCACCTCCATCGGATCGCTGCCCATCGTGCCCAGGTGGAGCAACAGGTCGAACAGTGCGAATTCGAGCTGGCGGACGATGAACATGCCGGACTGGAACCGCCGTGCGGCGACCATCCGGTCGAACAATTCGGGCGGCAGCGGCGCGCCGGTTTCGTGATGTCCGGACATGCCGGTCAGGATGGCACGATCCCAGGCGAAATCTTCCATCAACTGGCTGGGCAGTTCGACCGCATCCCATTCGAACCCGGTGGTGCCGGCGATCGAGGGACGGTCGACCCGCGTGAACAGGTGATGCAGGCAGTGGCCGGTTTCGTGAAGCAACGTCACCACGTCGCCGTGGCTCAGCAACGATGGCTGCCCCTCGCCCCGGGGCGCGAAGTTGCACACCAGATAGGCGACCGGCACGCGGACGTTGTTGCCGTCGCGCAAGCGCGGACGCGCCTGTGCCATCCATGCGCCGCCGCGCTTGCCGGAGCGGGCGTGCAGATCGAGGTACAGGCCGGCGAACACCTCTTCGCTGTCGTCGGCGACGTCGTAATAACGCGCATCGCCGTGGTAGAGCGGCACGTCGTCGCGCGGAGTCAGGCGCAGGCCGAACAACTGGCCGAGCAGAGCCTGCCACCCGGCGGTGACGGGCTCCACCGGGAAATAGCCGCGCACTTCCTGTTCGTCGACGGCGTAGCGCGCCTGCCGCAGGCGGTTCGCGGCGAAGCCGGCGTCCCAGGGTTGCAGGTCGGGGATCGCCAGTTCGTCGGCGGCGAAGGCGCGCAACCCGTCGAGATCGCGCCCGGCGGCGGGACGCGCACGATGGCCGAGGTCGCGCAGGAACGCCAGCACCTCGCCCGCGTTCGGCGCCATCTTCGTTTCCAGTGACAGCGCGACCGGATCAGTGAAGCCGAGCAGTTGCGCCGCCTCCCGACGGAGGTCGAGGATGCGGGCGATGCGCGGACCGTTGTCGTACTCGCCCGCATTCGGCCCCTGATCCGACGCGCGCGTTCCGTAGGCGCGATAGACGTCGGCGCGCAGGTCGCGATCCTCGGCGAAGGTCAGCACGGCATTGACGCTCGGCTGCTGGAGCGTGACCAGCCAGCCGTCCAGCCCCATGCCGTGCGCGGCGGCGGCGAACATCGCCTTGTCGGGCGCGGAAATACCGGCGAGCCGCGCCGCGTCGGTGATGTGGAGCGTCCATGCATCGGTGGCGTCGAGCACCGCGCTGCCGAACTCGGTCGACAGCGCCGACAACTCCACCGACACCGCCGCGAAGCGCGCGCGCTGTTCGTCGTCCAGCGCGACGCCCGCCAACCGGAAATCCCGGATCGCATGTTCCACCGCGACGCGATCCGCCTGCGCCAGATCGGCGAAGGCGGGCGAGCCCTCCAGCGCGGTCAGTACGTCGTAAAGGTCGCGGTTCTGCGCCACGGCCATGAAATGCTCGACGATCTTTTCCTGCCCGGCGGCGTGAGCGGCGCGCAGTTCGGGCGTGTCCGCGACGCCGCGCAGATGCGACACCGCCGACCAGAGCGCGTCGACGGCCGCCTCGGCACGCTCCAGCGGCAGCCACGCCTGTTCGAACGCGGTCGGGCGGTCGCGGGTGACGCTCGCCACGACATCGGCGTGACGCGCGATCGCGGCGTCGAGCGCGGGAGCGATCGCCTCCGGAGTGAGCGCGGTGAAATCGGGGAGGACGAGCGGGTCGAGCAGCGTGTCGTTCATACGCGTGGATGTAGCGACCCTGAGGCCCGAGGAAAACCTTGCCGTCGCCCCGCCTGCGCGGGGACGACGGGCGCGGCTCAATCCTCGCTGATCAGGCTGTTGCGCGACGTGTCGCGCATCCGCAGGTACACGATCAACGAAATGCCGATCATTACCGTGACATACCAGTAGAAACCCTGCTCCCATCCGTGCTGCTTGAAGCTGAGCGCGACATATTCGGCGGTGCCGCCGAAGATGGTGTTGGCCAGTGCATAGGGCAGCGCCACGCCGAGCGCGCGGATATGCGCAGGGAACAGTTCCGCCTTCACCACCGCGTTGATCGAGGTGTAGCCGGTGACGATGACCAGCGCGGCCATCACCAGCAGCCCGGCGGTGGTCGCATCGCGCGTCTGTTCCAGCGCGGAGAAGATCGGATAGGTGAACAAGACACCCGCCACGCCGAACGCCACCATCAACGGCTTGCGCCCGATCCGGTCCGACAGGCCGCCGGCCACCGGTTGCAGCAGCATGAAGACGAACAGCGTCACGGCGTTGATCTGCGTCGCGACTTCCTTGCTGAAGCCCGAGGTGTTGACCAGGAACTTCTGCATGTAGATCGAATAGGCATAGAAGGCGAGCGTGCCCCCCGCCGTCATCAGCATCACCAGCGCGGTCTCGCGCGGGTGGTTCTTCAGCAGCACGAGGAAGCCTGATTTGGGCGCGTCGCTGCCCTTGGTGTTCTTGAAGCTCTGCGTTTCGGCCAGGCCACGGCGCAGGTAGAACACCACCACCGCCAGCAGCGCGCCGACGACGAACGGGATGCGCCAGCCCCATTCCTCCAGCGCCGACCGCTCCATCACCGATTGCAGGATCAGCAGCACCATGATGGCCAGCAGCTGACCCGAGATCAGCGTGACATATTGAAACGACGAGAAGAAACCGCGCCGCGACTTGCCCGCCATCTCCGACAGGTACGTCGCGCTGGCGCCGTATTCGCCCCCCACCGACAGACCCTGCATCAACCGGGCCAGCACCAGCAACGCCGGCGCGAACACGCCGATCGTCGCATAGCCCGGGGTGCAGGCGATGATGAGCGAGCCGAGACACATCAGCGTCACCGACAGCGTCAGCCCCGCCTTGCGCCCCTTCCGATCGGCGTAGATGCCCATGATCCATGCGCCGATCGGCCGCATGACGAAGCCGACCGCGAACACCGCCGCGGCGCTCAGCAATTGCGCCGTCCGATCGTCGGACGGGAAGAAATGTGGCGCGAAGTACAGCGTGAACGCGGAGTAGACGTACCAGTCGAACCATTCGACCAGATTGCCGGTGGAGCCGCCGATGATCGATTTCAGGCGGCTCGCGGTCACAGGCTCACTGGCCATCGATGTTTCTCCCGTTCGTTTCTTGTCAGAAGCGGAAACTGGCCCACGCCGCCAGAAAATCCGAATTCTTGTAACCGGCGTTCGACAGCGCGTCCTTCACCATCATATGTTCGTAGCGCCCGGTCAACGACACCCGCGGCGTCAGCGCCCAGACCGCCTGCGCGCGGATCAGGTTGGCGATGTGCTTGCCCGCTACGTTCTGCGTGTTGGCGAACGCCGCACCGGATGCGCGGTATACCGCCTCGTCCTCGTTCGGGCGCCACGCCATCGTGAACTCGCCGGTGACACGCAGGTTCTTGACCGGCTGCACCGTGATGTTGGGCGAGATCGCCAGCAGGTTGGTCGGGGTCAGGAACAGCTGATAGCTGTAGTAGATGTTGTTGCCGTACAGGCCGCTGGGCGTGCGCAGCGTGCCCGTGCCGCTGGCCCCGCCGCCACCGCTGGCGTAGTCGACGTGAACGCCGACCCGCGGCGCGCTGGCATCCTTGGCCACGCGCCACGTCTGCGCCAGGAACACCTGCCACGCGCTGATGTCGCGGTCGTTGAATTCTCCGTCCTGATAGTTGACGGTCCAGTCGACGGTGGTGCGGTCCACGTCACCGTACAGGTGCAGGCCGTAGAACATCCGTTCCTCACGCGCGGTCTGCCCGCCCCACGCCGCGTTGCGGTTGCGCAGCCGCCACACGAACGGATCGAAGAACAGCTTCGACGTGCCGAGGAAGTCGTTGGGCACGGCGTAGCCAAACGTCACGCCGCTGAACCGGCGCGACCCGTCGGTGCGATCGTCGCTCATCCCCTCTCGCCCGTAATTGACGAAGCGCAGGTCGAAGACGTCGGCGCGCAGGCGCTTGCCGCGCGCATAGCCGCGCACGCCGTCCAGCACGAAGTGCAGCGTCGGATCGTCGCGCACCGCCATCAATAGATTGGGGCCGTCGGAGAATTCCTGACGCCCACCACGCACGCCGACCTCCGCGTCGCCGATCCGGCCTTTCACCTCGCCGAACCCCTGTTGCAGGGTCAGTGCGTTGCGCAGGTTCGCGCCGGGGGTGCCGAGATTCACGCCGTCGAGCCGCGCCTTCGCCAGTTCGCCGTAGAAGCGGACATGCTCGCCCAGGTGCAGGTCGGCGCCCGCGAATATGCGGTAACGCTCCTGCCGTTGCGCCTCGCGGTCGCGCAGGTCGGGATTGGTCGTCGCCTGCACGCGGTAACGGAACTCGCCCGACAAGGTGAGATAGACCTCGCCATCCTGCGTCAGCGGCAGATACTTCAGCCGGTCGAGCGGGTCGTCGCGCTTGGCGGGATCGCGCATCGTGCGCCAGTCCTCGGCCCAGCGCGAGACGTTGTACTTGCCCTGCACCGTTCCCTCGCCGTTGCCGATCGCGGGATAACCGACGACGGACGGCGTGGCGGGCGCTTCCTTCGTCCCGGTCAGTTGCGGCGCGACGGGGTCGAGCGGCGCGGCGAGCGCGGGAAATGCGGCCAGCACGGCACCACCGAGCAGCATGCCGCGAATCGCCATCCTGGCGCCGCGCACGTCGTTGGATTCGTCGTACATTCGTCCCTCTCTTGCCGTGTCCCTCGGCTTGCACACAGCATGAAGCGTACAGGCACATTCGCGAAAACTATCTGCGCGATACGGTAAAGTTATGAATTACCGGGTAACTTTTAATTGACCTTAGTATGGATCAGCTCGACGTTCGCGAAATCCTGCGTGACTTCACACGCCCGGATGCGATATCCCGCACTCATGCCCCTGCTTCGGCGTCCTGTGCGGCTGATCGTCCCCTTGGCGATCCTGATGGCGACGGCGCTGTTCTATCTGGTCGCACTGTCGTGGACCACGCGCCGAGCGCGTGATGAAGCGCAGGATGCCGCGCTGGCAACCGCACGGCAACAGGCACGGCTGCTCGACAGCGAGCTGGCCAAGTACCGGTTGCTGCCGATCGTGCTGAGCGAATATGGCGACCTGCGCGACGCGCTGACCGGCGGGGTCGGCACCGACGCGGCGCGTCGGCTAGACCGTAAGCTGGCGCCGCTGGCGCAGCGTACCGGCGCAGCGGTCATCTACGCGATCGACGCGCGCGGCATGACGGTGGCGGCGTCGAACGCCGCGACGCCGAGCAGCTTCGTCGGCCACGACTATCGCTTCCGCCCGTATTTCCGCCTGGCGGTACGGAACGCGGCCGCGGAATATTTCGCGCTGGGCAATGTCAGCGGCCGCCCCGGCCTGTTCATGGCGCGGCGCATCGACGGCACGACCGGGCCATTGGGCGTGGTGGTGGTGAAGGTCGAATTCGACGCGGTGGCGCGCGCCTGGGCGAACGATCCCGGCACCACGATGCTGATCGACCCGCACGGCATCGTGCTGGCCTCAACCGACCGGCGCGAACGATTCCGCACGTTGCGCCCGCTGTCGCCCGCCACACGGACGGGGATCCGCGCCAGTGGGCAGTTCGGGCGCGAACCCTTGCCGTTGACGTCGCTGCGGCCCGGCGCGGACCCGCGTTTGCTGAGCGTGACCACCACGCTCGACACGTCGGGATGGCAGTTGATGCGCACGGTACCGTTCGCCGGGGCACTGCGCGAGGCGACGGGGCTTGCCCGACTGGCGACGGCCACGCTGGTGCTGGTGCTGGTGCTGCTCGCCGGGTTGCTGACCTGGCGCGCCACCCGTGCGGCGCGCGGCGCGGCGGTGCGCACGGCGTTGCGGGAGGCGGTGACCGAGCGCACTGCCGAACTGAGCGCGGAGATGGAGCGCCGCGCCGAGGCCGACCGCCGGTTCCGTGCCGCACGCGAGGAATTGGCGCAGGCCAACCGGCTCGCGTCGCTCGGCTCGATCACCGCCGGCCTTGCGCATGAGATCAACCAGCCGGTCGCGACGATCCGCACGCTGGCGGAGAATGCGCAACATCACCTCGACCACCACCGGCTGGACCGCGTGCGCGCGACGCTGGAAAGCGCGGTGGCGCTGACGGCGCGGATCGGATCGATCACGCAGGAGATGCGGCGGTTCGCGCGGCGCGGCACCGGCCGAATCGAGCCGGTGGCGCTCGACGAGGTGATCGAGGGCACCAGATTGCTGGTCGGCGACCGGCTGCGTGCTGCGGGGGTGGCGATGGACTGGCCGCGACACGGGCAGCCCTCGGTGATCGCGGGGCGCGTGCGGCTGGAACAAGTGCTGGTCAATCTGGTCAACAATGCCGTCGATGCCGTGACCGGGCGCGACCATCCACGTGTGGCGTTGCTGGTGGAAGAGGACGGGGAGTGGGTGAGATTGACCGTGGCGGATAACGGTGGCGGGATCGACCCCGTGCTGGGCGAAGAGGTGTTCAGTCCATTCGTCACCGGCAAGCCCGAGGGGCTGGGACTTGGGCTAGGCATCGCGCGCGACATCATGGCGCAGTTCGAGGGCAGCCTGAAGATCGCTGCCTCGCCCCTGGGCGGCGCGGCGTTCGTCGCGACGTTGCGGCGCGCATGAGCGAGACACCGACGCCCGCCCCCGCGCTGCGGGTCATATTGATCGACGACGACGATGACCTGCGCACCGCCATGGCGGACAGTTTCGCGATCGCCGGGATCGACGCCGAGCCGTTCGCCGATCCGCGCGCGGCGCTGGCGCGGCTGGGCGCCGACTTCCCCGGCGTGATCGTCAGCGACATCCGCATGCCGCGGATGGACGGCCATGCGGTGGCCGAGGCGGTGGCGGCGCGCGATCCGGAACTGCCGGTGATCCTGATGACCGGGCATGGCGACATCGCCACCGCGGTCGCTGCATTGAAGCGCGGCGCATGGGACTTCATCGCCAAACCGTTCGCCGCCGACCATCTGATTGCCAGCGTGCGCCGCGCGCTCGACTTCCGGCGGCTGGTGCTGGAAAATCGTCGGCTGCGGATCGCCGCGCAAGAAGCGGAAACGCAATATCCGCTGATCGGCGAGACGCCGGTAATGGTGCGGCTGCGCGAGACGATCCGGCAACTGGCCGATGTCGATGTCGACGTGCTGGTGGAGGGGGAGACGGGAACCGGCAAGGAACTGGTCGCGCTGTTGCTCCACCGGTGGAGCCACCGTCGCACCCGCCAGTTCGTCGCGGTGGATTGCGCCGCGCTGCCCGACGCGATCGCTGACGAAGCGCTGTTCGGCAGCCGGGCGTCGCCGGGCCGCGTCGCCGATGCCGATCGCGGCACGCTATTCCTGGACGAGATCGACAGCATGTCGCCGGCGCTTCAAGGCAAGCTGCTGCGCGTCGTTGAGGAACGCGAACTGCCGCAGCCGGGTGCTGCGCCACGCATCGTCAACCTGCGCGTGGTGGCCGCTGCCAAGACCGACCTGTCGACCGCCGCGCGCGAGGGCCGGTTTCGCGCCGACCTGCTGTACCGGCTGGAAACCGTGCGGTTGCGCATTCCCCCGCTGCGCGAACGCCGCGCCGACGTGCCGCTGCTGTTCGCCTTCTTCCTGGGGGAGGCCGCCGAGCGGTTCGGGCGACCGCGACCGATGATCGATGCGGCGGTCGAGGCGCGGCTGGTGAGCGACGACTGGACCGGCAACGTGCGAGAATTGCGCAATTTTGCGACGCGGGTCGTGCTAGGGCTGGGCGGCGGCGATGCGAGCGCCGCCGATCAGCTGCCACTGTCGGAGCGCGTCGACCGGTTCGAGGCGGCGACGATCCGTGCCACGCTGGAACGGGTGCGCGGCGACGTGGGGGCTGCGGCGGCGGAGTTGCAATTGCCGCGCCGCAGCCTCTACGACCGGCTGCAACGCCACGGGATCGAACCCGCCACCTTCCGCCCGGCCGCGCGCCCCCACGAGTGATGCGTATGATGTTCCGCCTGTTCGCCGTTCTGCTCGCGCTCGCCACGCTTCCGGCGCACGCCGCGCCCAGCCTGCTGGAGGTCGACCAACGGCTGGCGGCGATCGCGTGGCGGCTGACGACCGCCAATGCCGCCCTCTGCCGCGACCAGCAGCCGGTGATCGGCGCGACGCTGCATGCCGCCGATCAATATCCCGCCGAGGTACGCGACGGCTTCGCCGCGCCGGTGGCGGTGGAACTGGTCGTGCCGGGCGCACCCGCCGCGCAGGCCGGGGTGGTCGCGGATGACGGCGTGATCGCGATCGATGGCCAGCCGCTACCCGCGCCGGTGAGGAGCGATGCGCTGACCAGCGCGACCCGCGACGCGGCGCAGGCCCGGATCGCCGCGCGCGTCGTCTCCGCGCCCCTGCCGCTGACGCTGCGGCGTGCCGGAACCGAGCGCCGGGTGGTGGTGCAGCCGCGCGTCGGCTGCCGCGTCGAATTCGAGGTGCTGACCGGACGCAAGCTGGGTGCCTCGTCCGACGGGAAGGTCGTGCAGGTCGGCAGCGCGCTGTTCGAACGGTTCGGCGATGACCAGATCGCGGTCGTGGTCGCGCACGAACTGGCGCATGCGATCCTGCGCCATCGTGTCCGCCTTGAGACGGCGGGCGTCAAATGGGGGCTGCTGTCGGAATTCGGCCGTAACGCGCGGCTGTTCCGCCGCACCGAAACCGAGGCGGACCTGCTCGGCGCCTATCTGCTGCGCAATGCCGGCTGGGACCCGCAGCTGGCGGTGCGTTTCTGGCGCGAACATGGATCGAGCATCGACGGCGGCATGTTCCACAGCCGCACGCACCCCTCGGCAAAGGATCGCGCCGCCGCGATCGCTGCGGAACTGGCCACGATGCCGGCGGATGCGCCGCTGCCATACCAGCCGCCATTGCTGGCGCAGCGCGACGAAGCGCTCAAATAGGGCGCGAAAGCCGCCGCGATGGCGGCCCACCCGTTCGGGGTTCTTGTTGCGGTCTCGACCGAAGTCCGGTCCTGCTTCGACGCAGACCGATGTTCAGTCCTGGAGGCCGGACGGTCCCGCTTCGATCCGTCATCCGGAGGTGCTGCGGCCCCGCTCGCCACGCGGCCCGCGACCGCGCCCGCACAGCGACGTTACGCCGCGATGCGCATTTCCAGCCGGTCCCAGATCTCGACCAGCGCATCGGTCAGTTCGCGCATCATCGCTTCGCTGTGCGCCGGACCGGGGGTGAAGCGCAGGCGCTCGGCCCCGCGCGGCACCGTCGGATAATTGATCGGCTGCACGTACACGCCATATTCGGCGAGCAGGATATCGCTGATCTTCTTGGCTTTCACGGGATCGCCGACCATCACCGGCACGATGTGCGTCTCGCCCGTCATCACCGGCAGCCCGGCGTCACGTAGCATCGCCTTCAACGTCGTCGCCGCCGCCTGCTGCCCGTCACGCTCGGCGCTGGACTGCTTCAGGTGGCGCACGCTCGCCAATACGCCCGCGACCAGCACGGGCGACAGCGATGTCGTGAAGATGAAGCCCGGCGCGTAGCTGCGGATGACGTCGACGATCGTGCGATCGGCGGCGATATAGCCGCCCATCACGCCGAACGCCTTGCCCAGCGTCCCCTCGATGATCGTCAGCCGATCGGCCACGCCGTCCCGTTCCGAAATGCCGCCGCCACGCGGGCCGTACATGCCGACCGCATGCACCTCGTCGAGGTAGGTCAACGCATTATACTTGTCGGCCAGGTCGCAGATCGCACCGACCGGCGCGACATCGCCCTCCATCGAATACACGCTTTCGAACGCGATCAGCTTGGGTGCGCCGGCATCGTCGGCGGCCAGCAGCTCCTCGAGATGCGCCAGATCGTTGTGGCGGAACACGCGTTTCTCGCATCCCGAATTGCGGATGCCCGCGATCATCGAGGCGTGGTTCAACTCGTCCGAATAGATGATGCACCCCGGCAGCACCCGCGCCAGCGTCGACAGCGTCGCCTCGTTCGAGACATAGCCCGAAGTGAACAGCAATGCGGCCTGCTTGCCATGCAGGTCGGCCAGTTCGCCTTCGAGGTTGATGTGATAATGCGTGTTGCCGCCGATGTTGCGCGTGCCGCCGGACCCTGCGCCGACATCGTGCAGCGCCTCTTCCATGGCCGCGATCACCTTGGGATGCTGCCCCATCGCGAGATAGTCGTTCGAGCACCAGACGGTGATCGGCTTCGGCCCATTGTGCCCGGCGAAGCAGCGCGCGTTGGGAAACATCCCCTTGTTCCGAAGGATGTCGATGAACACGCGGTATCGACCCTCTGCGTGCAGCCGGTCGATCGCCTGGGTGAACACGCGCGAGTAATCCACGCCGCGCGCCTCGATGCTCTCCGTCGTCATGGTGCCCGCGATTACTCCCTGCCGGCGACGATAGCCAGCGCAGAACCACATTCTCTATGATCGAAAAGGGTGGACAAATTGCCCTACCCCGCGGTGTCACAAGGCGTCCACCGCCGAAAAGCCGTGTGCCGACAACCTGTCCGCGATTCGCCGTTCGCGCCCGTCCAGCCGGGTGAAGACCAGACGATGCGCCGGGGGCTCCGCAGGCCAGCCCTGGCCGGTGGTCAGATATGCGATGCGGCGTGCGATCCCCGGCCCGCCGTCGACGAAGCGGACATGCGGCGGTACGACGGCGGCCATGTCGCCTTCCAGCAGCGGGAAGTGCGTGCACGCGTTGACGATCACATCGATTCGCTCGCCGCCGGGCTGCCCGAACAGCCCGTGCAGTTCGGCGGCCACCGCGTCCGCGGCTGGCGCGACACCCTCAAGCACCCGTTCAGCCAGCTCGACCAGCCGTGCCGATCCGTGACGCAACACGGTGCAGTCGCCCGCGAACCGCGCCGCGAGATCGTCGACATAGGGCTGCCTTACGGTCGCTTCGGTCCCCAGCACGCCGATGACGCGCGTGACGCTCATCGCCGCCGCCGGCTTGATCGCGGGCACGGTGCCCACGACCGCGACGTCGAGCGCGGCGCGCACCGCAGGCAGCGCGATCGTCGAGGCGGTGTTGCACGCGATCACCACCAGCCGCGGGCGGTACCGCTCCACCAGCCGCCCGAGCAGTGCAGGCACGCGCGCGGCGATCTCCGCCTCGCTGCGCGTGCCATAGGGAAAGCCGGCCGAGTCCGCGGCGTAGACGATCGGCGCATGCGGCAGCAGCAGCCGCGTCGGCGCAACCACCGACAAGCCGCCGACGCCGGAGTCGAAAAACAGGATCGGGGCGTCGTCGCTCACGCAACGCGCTTAGTCCGGATCGGCGAGGTCGGGCAACGCTGTGCGGTGGCGTACCCGAAATGTTTCGGCTAAGGCCGTCGTACGAAGGGGGATGGGACGCTGCCGACCGAGATCTTCTGGATGGCGCCGTTCGCGGCGTTGCTGATCGGATACCTGTTGGGTTCGATCCCGTTCGGCGTCCTGTTGACGCGCATGACGGGCGCAGGCGACCTGCGGACGATCGGTTCGGGCAATATCGGCGCCACCAACGTGCTGCGCACCGGGCGCAAGGGACTGGCGGCGGCGACGCTGCTGCTCGATCTGGCCAAGGGGCTGGTCGCGGTGCTGGCGGTGGCGTGGATGTGGCCGGGCGAACAGCCGCTGGCCGCGGCGGGCGTGCTGATCGGCCATTGCTATCCGGTGTGGCTGCGCTTTCGCGGCGGCAAGGGCGTGGCGACGCTGATGGGCGTCGCGCTGGGGCTCGGCTGGCCGATCGGGCTGGTGTTCGCGCTGCTGTGGCTGGCATTGCTGGCGGGGACACGCGTCTCTTCGCTGGCCGGAATGGCGGCCGCGATCAGCACCCCGGTCACCGCCGCGATCCTCGGCAATTTCGACATCGTGCCGTTGTTGATGGCGCTGGCGGCGATCGTGTTGTGGAAGCATCGCGCGAATATCGCCCGGCTGATCGACGGTACGGAGCCGCGCGTCGGCAAATCGAAGGTCGATGCGACGGACGATCCTGCGGGTGGATGATCGGATGAGTGGGTGACCGGGCCGGTGGATGATGTGGCCGCCCGGCTACGGCTGATCCGCACACCATCGATCGGACCGGTCAGCTATCGCCAGTTGCTGGCACGGTTCGGGTCGGCGGCGGCGGCGCTCGATGCCTTGCCCGATCTGGCGCGACGCGGCGGCGGTCGCCTTCCGCAGCCGCCCTCGCCGGCCGCGATCGAACGCGAGCGGCAGCTGGTCGAGAAGCTCGGTGCGCGATTGCTGTTCCTCGGCGACGCCGATTACCCTCCATTGCTGGCGGAAATTGACAATGCGCCGGCGGTGTTGACCGTGCGCGGCGACCTGTCGCTGACGACGCGTGTCCCGGTGGCGCTGGTCGGGGCGCGCAACGCGTCGGCCGCGGCGTGCCGCTTCGCCCGCGGCATCGCGCTGGAACTGGCGACGGAGGGGGCCAGCGTGATCTCCGGGCTAGCGCGGGGGATCGACACCGCCGCCCATGAGGGCGCGGGCACCGCGACGATCGCCGTGATCGCGGGCGGGATAGACGTCGCCTACCCGCCCGAAAACGCTGCCTTGCAGGAGCGGATCGCGGGCACAGCGCTGTTGATCGCGGAGATGCCGCCGGGCACCGAGCCGCGCGCGCGGCACTTCCCGCACCGCAATCGCATCATCGCGGGGCTGGCGCTGGGGACGCTGGTGGTGGAGGCTGCGCCGCGTTCCGGCTCGCTCATCACCGCGCGGCTGGCGGGGGAGCAAGGACGGGAGGTGATGGCGGTGCCCGGCCATCCGTCGGACCCGCGTGCGCAAGGATGCAACACGCTGATCCGCGACGGCGCGACGTTGGTGCAGAATGCCGCCGACGTGCTGGAGCAGTTGCGCCCGATCGATGCGCGGGCGGCGGTGCGCGCGCCCGCACC
Organism: Sphingomonas sp. Leaf231; assembly: GCF_001421995.1. GTDB lineage: Bacteria > Pseudomonadota > Alphaproteobacteria > Sphingomonadales > Sphingomonadaceae > Sphingomonas. Next base: position 219,506 of record NZ_LMLS01000003.1, on the reverse strand, counting down.
CGGCTGGGGCGCGCCGCCGCCGGAGGATGCCAGCGATGCCGAGCGGGAACGAATCGGCTCGCTGCTGGGGCCGGTCGCCGTCGGGGTCGACGAACTGGTGCGGCAGGCCGGCTGCGCTCCCGCGGTGGTGCAAATGGTGCTGCTGGAAATGGAACTCGCCGGGCGGCTGGAACGCCACGCCGGCGGGCGGGTCAGCCTGAGCTGAGCCGCGTCGTGAACCGATGCGCACCGGTGTGCAGGCCGCCAGCATCGTCGACGGCGCAAAATCCACCTTGGACGCCCCACCCACCCGCTATTGACCCCTCCCCCGCCCCGCTCCACCCTCGCGTACACGTGTGAAGCACCCTAGTTAGGCATCAATGCAGCTCGTCATCGTCGAATCGCCCGCCAAGGCCAAAACCATCGAGAAGTATCTCGGTTCGGATTATCGCGTCCTCGCGAGCTATGGTCACGTCCGTGACCTGCCGCCACGTGACGGATCGGTGAACCCCGACGACGGGTTCGCGATGGAGTGGGAAAACTACGCCGACAAGGCCAAGCAGCTGAAGGCGATCGCCGACCTCGCCAAAACGGCCGACCGCCTGATCCTGGCCACCGATCCCGATCGCGAGGGTGAGGCGATTTCGTGGCACGTGCAGGAGGTGCTGGCCAAGCGCAAGGCGCTGCCCAAGGACGTGCAGCGCGTCACGTTCAACGCGATCACCAAACAGGCCGTGACGCAGGCGATGCTGTCCCCGCGCGAGCTGGATACCGACCTGATCGACGCATATCGGGCGCGACGGGCGCTCGACTATCTGGTCGGCTTCACGCTGTCGCCGGTGCTGTGGCGCAAGCTGCCGGGTGCCAAGTCGGCGGGCCGCGTACAGTCGGTGGCACTGCGCCTGATCGTTAGCCGCGAACGTGAGATCGAGGCGTTCCGCGCCCAGGAATATTGGTCGGTCACCGCCGCGATGGAGCAGGACGGCACGCCCTTTTCCGCGCGGCTGGTGCAATGGGAGGGCAAGAAGCTCGACCGGCTGTCGATCGGCAACGAGGGCGACGCGCTGAAGGCGAAGGCGGCGGTGGAGGCCGGACGCTTCTCGGTCCAGACCGTCGAGACCAAGCCCGCCACGCGCAATCCGCCGGCACCCTTCACCACCTCGACATTGCAGCAGGAGGCCGCGCGCAAGCTGGGCTTCTCCGCCGACCATACGATGCGGATCGCGCAGCAACTGTATGAGGACGGCGCGATCACCTATATGCGGACGGATGGCGTGCAGATGGACGGCAGCGCAATCTCAGCCGCGCGCGCCGCGATCGCCGATCGCTACGACGGCAGTTACGTGCCCGACAAGCCACGGCAATATCAGGCCAAGGCCAAGAACGCACAGGAAGCGCACGAGGCGATCCGGCCAACCGATTTCGGCAAGGATCGCGTCGGCGGCGGCGATCACGCGCGGCTGTACGATCTGGTGTGGAAGCGTGCGCTGGCGTCGCAGATGGCGTCGGCGCGCATGGAGCGCACCACCGTCGACCTCGCCGACGGCACCGGCCGCAACGTGCTGCGCGCGACCGGACAGGTAGTGCTCTTCCCCGGTTACCTCGCGCTGTACGAGGAAGGGCAGGACGACAGCCAGGACGACGATGCACGCCGGCTTCCTCGCATGCGCGAGGGCGATGCCCCCGCCCGCAAGAGCGTCGATGCCGAGCAGCATTTCACGCAGCCGCCGCCGCGCTTCTCCGAAGCGTCGCTGGTCAAGCGGATGGAGGAGCTGGGGATCGGTCGCCCTTCCACCTATGCCTCGATCATCAAGACGTTGAAGGACCGCGCCTATGTGCGGGTCGAGAAGAACCGCTTCTTCGCCGAGGAATCGGGCCGGCTGGTGACCGCGTTCCTCGAACGGTTCTTCGAACGCTACGTCGGTTACGATTTCACCGCCGGGCTGGAGGAGGAGCTGGACGACGTGTCCGGCGGCCGCGCGCAATGGCAGGCGGTGCTCGATGCCTTCTGGCGCGACTTCAAACCGCGCACCGCCGAGGTGATGGAGCAGAAGCCGAGCGAGGTGACCGCCGCGCTCGACCAGTTCCTCGCGCCGTATCTTTTTCCGGAAAAGGCCGACGGCTCCGATCCCCGGCTCTGTCCCGCGTGCAGCGCCGGGCAATTGGCGCTGCGGGGCGGCAAGTTCGGTGCGTTCATCGCGTGCAGCAACTATCCCGAATGCAAATTCACGCGCCGCTTCGCCCAGGGCGGTGAGGCGGATGGCGAGGATGCGGGGCCGGAGACGCTGGGGCAGGACCCCGACACCGGATTGCCGGTGGAGCGCAAGAGCGGACGGTTCGGGCCGTATATTCAGCTGGGCGACGGCAAGGAAGCGAAGCGTGCGTCGATTCCCAAGGACATCGGCGAGCTGGATCTGGAGATGGCGCTGAAACTGCTGCGCCTGCCGCGCACCATCGGCGTGCATCCCGAAACCGGCAAGGACATTGCGGCCAGCATCGGTCGCTACGGTCCCTATCTGGTCCACGACGGAAAATATGCGCGGCTGACCTCGACGGCGGAAGTGTTCGAAACGGGCATGAACGCCGCGGTCGTCAAGCTGGCCGAAGCGGCGGCGGGCGGCGGGCGACCGGCGCGCGGTGCGGCGCGCGCGCCGCTGAAGGTACTGGGTGCGCATCCGCGAACCGAGGCGGAGTTGCGACTGATGGAAGGGCGTTACGGCCCCTATGTCACCGACGGCACGACCAATGCGACGCTGCCCAAGACGGTCGCGCCCGAGCAGCTGACCCTGGAGGAAGCCGCGCAGCTGATCGACGATCGCGCCGCAGCGGCCCCGGCGGGCAAGACGAAGAAGAAGGCGCCGGCGAAGAAAGCGCCTGCCAAGAAGGCGGCGGCGAAGAAGCCGGCAGCGGGCAAGACCACCGCCGCGAAGACGCCCGCTGCAAAAGCGAAGAAGGCGGACGCCGGCGAGGAGTAAGGGGGCAAGCGGGCACTAACCAGGGCCGATCGCCATTCGGCCGTGTCCGCAAGCGCCGTCATTGCGAGCATGGCGACGCAATCCAGCGTTCCGCGCGACGCTCGGATTGCGTCGCTACGCTCGCAATGACGGGTGGGTGGAGCAAATTTGCACGATCGTGCGAGCGCAATTCGCTCTAACAGCTGAGCAATCTACAATGGCGCGCAATCCAGCACCCATAGGACGCCGGATGTCCATCGAGCCCAAACCGCCATTCCATCACGTATGGCGGCGCGCGACGCGAGCGTTTTGCGAAGCAGCCCGGCGGCTGCGGAGCTGTGCCGATACTTCGCCATACCGATCTGCGGCGCGATCTCGTCATTTCTCAGGAACGTGCCGTTCGCGACCAGTCGCGTATCCGCCTCACCATTAGCGATGCCGCGGTGCCACAGGCGGGTGTGGAACCGCATCTCGCGCGCTTGACCGGGCAGTAGCGGCATATCAACGCAATAGATCCGATAGCCGAACCGCCCGAAATTGTGTTCCGGCCCCCTCGTCGTTTCGACGATTGCGAACCATCCAGGACGGCAAGCACCCGGCTCCCGCCTCTTCGAGCGTGACGACGGACCGGCTGATCGATCCGGAGGAGATGCCCCGGCCCATCCCGGACGAAGACCGCCGGCTCGCTGCCTCCGGCAGCGCCGAAGATCACATCTTTCCCAGCAATTCCTTGATCGACACGAACGCGAACCCCACCGAACTATCCGCGATGCCGTAGGGCATGAACAACTTGTCGCCATGCTTCATCGCGCCGCAGGTGTAGACGACGTTCGGCACATAGCCTTCGCGATCCTGATCGGCCGCGGCGAGGATCGGTGATCGCGTGCGCCCGATGACGCGAGCGGGATTTTCCTTGTCGAGCAAGGCCGCACCGATCGAATATTTGCGCATCGCACCGACGCCGTGGGTCAGCAGCAACCAGCCTTCATCGATCTCGATGGGCGGGCCGCAATTGCCGATCTGCACGAACTCCCACGGGAATACGGGCTTCAGGATCAGCTCGCCATCGTCCCAATGGGTCAGGTCGTCGGTGCGCAGCAGGTACAGGTTTTCGCCATCCTGCCGCCCGATCGAAAGATATTGGCCGCCGACCTTGCGCGGGAATAGCGCGATGCCCTTGTTGCGGGCGGCGCTGCCAGTCATCGGGATCAGATCGAACGCGCGGAAATCACGGGTGCGCATCAACTCGGACTGGATCGTCGCCCCGTTATAGGCGGTGTAAGTGCCCAGCCATTCGAAGCTGCCGTCCTCATGCTGGAAATGCACAAGGCGCAGATCCTCTAGTCCCTTCGACTGTGCGTCGGTGATCGGGAAAATCACCGTGCCGGACAAAGTGCTGTCGCGGTGACGATGGACGGTCACCGGGCCATGTGGCGGCGCTTCCTCATCGGTACCCGTAGCATCCGTAGCGGTCGCGAACGGCGGCTCCGGCGCCAGTTTCAGCTCGTTGTTGCTGGTGATGATGCCTTCGCGGAAGGCCACCGAGGAAATATGACCCTCCCCGACCGCGCGTAGCGACATGACGATCCGCTGCGCGCCATCCTCCATCCCCGACTGATCGGGGTGCGGGACGGCGCTGGGGTTCATCAGCGCGGCGGCAGCGTAGCTGTATTCGTGACAGAAATACGCCCCGATCAGCTGCCGCTTCTCATCGGAGATGCGACTGCCGTCCAGATCGTGCGCCGCTGCGATCTCGTCATAGCGGGTCATGAACACGCGACGCGTCTGCCAGTGACGCGCCTCGAAATCCTTGAGCACGAGGTCGAGCTGGTCGCGCGCCTCCTGCGGCGACATGTCCATGACCTCGCTGATCAGCCGCTGCGAACGGCTGACGCCTTTTGCGTTGGCGATCCAGCCGATGTGAAAGGGACGGACCACCACGCGCGACGGGTCGGCGTGCAAACGTAGCCGGTGGTTGAACAGCTCCAAGGACCAGCCTCGTATATTGTGACGTCAGGACACGTGCGATGCCGCCATCAGGCGATAACGCGTGCCGTCCCTGCCACGCTTCCCGCGCGCTTTGAAAGCCCTGAAATGGCGCAGGACGCCATTTGTAACGCAAGAATGGACTCAGCGCCCTGATTGCGGTTCAAACCGGTCGGCATCAATCCGTCGAAACAGCCGCCGTCCCGCTGCGTCGCCAGCGGCAGATCGAGGTCGTTCACGCCCAGGTACCAGTCGTACGCGCGCTTCGCCTCATCGAACCAGCGCATGTCGCCCGTGGCGTCGAAAGCCGCCGCGCATGCGTCGATCGTCGCCTGCGCCTCCAGCGGCTGCTGGTCGAACGGCAGCGGCTCGGCATAGACCCGCCCGAAACTTTCCGAGCCGACCGCGCGGAAATGCCCCTCCGGCGCGGTCTGACGGCCGACGATCCAGTCCAGCGTATCCAGACCGCATGCGATCAGGTCCGCCCGCCCCAACGCCATCCCGGCACGAAGCATCGCCTCGGGCAGGCGAGCATTGTCATAGGCCAGCACGATCTCGAACCAGCCCCATTCCGGACGGCGCGCCGCGTCGAGCAACGCAAGATGCTCGTCAGGGAAGCGACGAAGGATCTGCAACGCCATATCGTGCCCGGGCGACGCTTCCAGCATCGCCGCCGCACCCAGCATCGCGAACGCCTGTGCCCGCGGACTGCCGAGGTCGAGTGCGAGGCTGGCAGTGGCGTCGAACATCGCCTTTGCCCAGTCACGATGCTTGGCTTCGCGCGCGTCGCGAGCGGTGACACCCAGCGACCACAGCGCGCGGCCGTTCGAATCCTCCGATCCGACATCCTCGCACCACGTGCGATCGAAGTTCATGAAATTGCGAAAACGACGCGCATCGGGATTCCACGCATATTGGACGAACGATGCATAGATCGTCATCCACTTGTCGCGGGTGACGGGATCGAGATCTTCGACGCTGCTCATCAGCATCAGCGCCCGGGCATTGTCGTCGATACAATAACCGTGACGCCGGTCGGGCACCGAAAAGATCGAATGCTGGAGCATCCCGGTGGCATCGCTCATTCGTTCAACGGCCAAGATATCGGGAGCCAACACCTGTTTGTCGGCCTTTCCGGCGTGGAGCAACCGATGCGGTCGCGTCGCCAGGCTTGCTATCAACTCGTCCATCGCCTTCTCCACCACGCGCGGCCAGATCATCGTGCGGCCACGCGCGTAGGCACGAGCCGACAATTGCCCGATATTTCGGGAACTGCCGAGCAGGTCATTGATTTCACGCGCGAATGCGGCGGAATCTCGAAAGTCGACCAGCACGCCGTGCCCGTCGGCCAAAATTTCGGTCGCGTGAACATAGGGAGTGGATACCACCGCCTTGCCGACACCTACCGCGTAGCTGAGCGTCCCGCTCGTGATCTGCGCCGGGTTCAGATATGGCGTGGCGTAGATGTCCGCGGCTTGCAGATAATCGATCAGATCCTCGTGATCGACGAAGGCGTCGATAAACGCCACATTCGATCCGACGCCGAGCCGGTCGGCATGCGCGCGGAGCGAATCGCGATACTTTTCACCTTCGTGCGCGACGAGATTGGGGTGGGTCGCGCCAAGTACGACGTACATCGCGTCGGGATGCCGCTCCACCACCGCTGGCAGCGCCTCGATAATCGTTTCGATCCCCTTGCCAGGGGCGAGCAGCCCGAAAGTGAGGATGACGCGCCTCCCGGTCCAGCCAAAACGGCCCTTGAACGCCTCCGGATCGGCGAAGGGGCGATCCGGCACGCCGTGCGGGATGTTGGCGATCTGCTTCGGGTTCGCGCCGTAGACGCGCTCGAGAATGTCGCGACCACGTTCGGCCATCACGATGACCTTCGCGGCACGCCGCAACAGTCCTTCGAGAACGGTACGCTCCGCAGCGCTTGGTTTTTCAAGGACGGTATGAAGTGTGACGATCAGCGGGATCGAAACGCGATCGAGCAGATCGAGGATATGCCCTCCCGCCTCACCGCCGAAGATGCCGTATTCGTGCTGAAGCCACAGCACCTGCGCTCCGCTGTTCTCGATCGCGCGGGCCGTGGCGATATAGGCGGTTCGATCATGCTGCGGGATGGCGCCGGTCACGGCCGCCGGATAGTCGTAGCGACCAGGATGATCGTCCATCGCGTAGACGTCGACCTGCATATCGGGGAAGCGCGCACGCAGAGCCTGGTAGGTATCGGTGGTGAAGGTCGCGATCCCGCACTTTCGCGGCAGGAAATTACCGATCAGCGCGATATGCCCAACGTCCAGCGCTCCGGTCGACTGCTTCATCCCCTTACCTCTGCAAATGGATACGGCGCCCGCTGCGCTCGTGGTCAAGGGGTAAAACTCCTGTAAAGACGAAAGGTTGCTGACATTCCGCACCGCAGCATGGGACGGTGCTTCATCCACGACCGCGATAGGGTGCAACGCCTTGTTCCGGGAGCCACAATCCCTGCGGCGGGGCGCCCGATTGCCAGAAGACGTCGATCGGCATGCCCCCGCGTGGATACCAATAGCCGCCGATGCGCAACCAGCGCGGCCGCATCTCGCGGAACAGGCGCTCGCCTATGCCGACGGTACAATCCTCATGGAAAGCGGCATGATTGCGGAACGACCCCAGAAACAGCTTCAACGACTTCGACTCGACGATCGTCTCGTCGGGCGCATAGTCGATCACCAGGTGCGCGAAATCGGGCTGGCCGGTCACCGGGCACAGCGACGTGAACTCCGGCTGGGTGAAGCGCACCAGATAAGTCTGCGCGGACCGTGGGTTGGGAACATAGTCGAGCACCGCCTGCTCGGGAGAGGCGGGTAACGTGCTGGCCTGGCCTAGATGCATCGGGGTCATGCGCCGGCACATAGGACGGCGAGACGCGAATTGCGACCTGTTCCCCGGTGGCGCGCGCACGCTATGGAAGCGTCATGCATGCTCTCGTCACCACAGAATGGCTCGCTGGGAACCACGCCGCGCCCGGCCTACGCATCCTCGATGCAAGCTATCACGTCGGACTGCCAGGGGAGGCGCCGCGCGATGCCGCCGCGGCGTTCGCGGGCGGGCACATACCGGGCGCAGCCTTCATGGACCTCGCCGGGTTCGCCGAACCGGACGCAGCCCTTCCCTCCACCATGCCGGGCGCGACGCATTTCGCCGCCTGTGCCGGACGGCTGGGGCTGCATGCCGACGACCAGATCGTGCTGTACGACGACGCGCCGCACCGCACCGCCGCCCGCGCATGGGTGATGCTACGCGCCTTTGGCTTCGGGCAGGTCGCGCTGCTAGACGGCGGGCTTGCGAAGTGGATCGCGGAGGGGCGGACGCTGGAGCAGGGTGGAGCCGCCGTCGCGCAGACCACGGTGGACGTCGCGAGGTCGGGTATCGGGCTGGTCGATCTGCCGGCGATGCGCACGATCCAGCAGGACGCCAGCATCCAGATCGTCGATGCGCGTTCCGCCGCCCGCTTTTCCGGAGCGGAGGCCGATCCCCGCCCCGGCGTCGCGCCGGGTCATATGCCCGGGGCGCGCAACCTCCCCTATCCGCAGCTGTTCGAAGCCGACGGGACATGGAAGCGGGATGGTGCGCTCGCCGCTGCCTTCACGGCGGCGGGCGTCGATCCGGACCGACCGATGGCGATGACCTGCGGCTCGGGGATCACCGCCAGCGTGCTGGCGTTCGGCGCGCACCTGCTGGGCGCGCAGGCCACGGTCTACGACGGTAGCTGGACCGAATGGGGCGGCGACCCCACAACCCCCAAAACCACGGGTGAGGCATGAGCGACCACGACGACGATCTGCGCCCTGCCACCCGGCTGGTGACCGGCGGCCGCCGCCGGGAATGGACCGGCGGCGTGGTCAACACCCCGGTCTGGCGCGCCTCGACGATCCTGTACGACGACGTCGCGCACCTTCGCGCGACCGGCGCGCGCGACACCCACCACCGGCTGTTCTACGGTCGACGCGGAACCCCGACGCAGTGGAGCCTTGCCGATGCGCTGACCGATCTGGAGCCCGGGGCGGAGGGAACGTTCCTCTACCCCTCGGGCGTGGCCGCGGTGTCGGCGTGTCTGCTGACCCTGCTGTCGCCCGGCGACGAGGTGTTGCTGGTCGACAGCGCCTATGATCCCACGCGCGGCCTTGCCGACAAGCTGCTGGCGCGCATGGGGGTGACGACGCGCTATTACGACCCGCTGATCGGGGCCGGAATCGCCGGGCTGATCGGCGAACGCACGCGCGTGATCTTCATGGAAAGCCCCGGCAGCCTGACCTTCGAGGTGCAGGACGTGCCCGCGATCGTCGCCGCCGCGAAGGCGCGCGGGGTGGCGACGGTCATCGACAATACATGGGCGACGCCGCTGCTGTTCCCGGTGATCGAACGCGGCGTCGATTACTCGATCATCGCCTGCACCAAGTACATCGGCGGCCATTCCGACGTGATGATGGGATCGGTGACCGCCGGGCCGGGGCGCTTCGCCGCGCTTCGCGACACCAGCTTCCAGCTTGGGCAGGTGGTAAGCGCCGACGACGCCTATCTCGCCAGCCGCGGCCTGCGCACGATGGGTGTCCGGCTGGACCGGCATGAGGCGAGCGCGCTCCGCATCGCGCAGTGGCTGGCGGCACGCGCCGAGGTGGCGCGGGTGCTGCACCCCGCGCTGCCCTCCTGCCCCGGCCACGACATCTGGCGGCGCGACTTCCGCGGCGCGGCGGGGCTGTTCTCGTTCGTGCTGGCGGGAGGCGACGACGCGGCCCGCACTGCCTTCATCGACACGCTGGTACATTTCGGGATCGGCTATAGCTGGGGTGGCTTCGAAAGCCTGGCGGTCCCCGTCGACCCGCAGCGTCACCGTTCCGCCACCACCCCGGATTTCGCCGGGCCGCTGGTGCGGCTACAGATCGGGCTGGAGGATGCGGACGATCTGATCGCGGATCTCGAACGCGGACTGGACGCGTGGCGGGCGGCGCAGGCGTGAACGACCTCACCGCATTGTTCGAGATGGTGCCGGCGCAGGCCGACCTGGTCGAACTGGCGATGGCGGGGACACTGACGCTGATCGCGCTGGCCGCGGGCGTCGCGGCGCAGCGGATCGCCGGTGCGCGGGTCGCGCAATGGTGGCGCGACCGCGTCGGCGCGCATGTCGAGGGATTGCGCCCGCGCATCGCCACGATCGTGCGGCACGGCGTCGCCGCATTGCTGCTCGCGTTCGTCTATGTCGTGTGGGGATGGGGTCCGCTGGCCGCGGCGGCGATCGGCTTCGCGATGGCGGCGGCGGCGACGCTGACCGCGCACCAGTTGATGCGCGGCGTCGGCATCCCGCGCTGGGCGGCGGCGGTGGTCGAGGTGGTGGTGTTCACCGCCTTGTTCAGCCACGCGGTCGGCGGGCTGGAGCCGATCACCTCCACGCTGGACGCGATCGGCGTGACGGTGGGGACCAGGCGGCTGTCGCTGCTGGCGCTGGTCGGCGCATTGGTGACGCTGGTGGTGTTGATGGCGATGGTGCGGCTCGCCAACCGCATTACCGCGCACACCATCTCGCATGCGCGCGCGTTCGACCCCACGCAGAAGGTGCTGGCGCAGAAGATCGCCGGGATCGCGATCGTCGTTTTCGCCTTCCTGTTCGGGATCGACCTGCTGGGTATCGACCTGACCGCGTTCGCCGTCTTTTCCGGCGCGTTCGGGCTGGCGGTCGGGTTCGGCATGCAGAAGACGATCGGCAACCTGATCGCGGGGATCATCCTGCTGCTGGATCGCTCGATCAAGCCGGGCGACGTCATCGCGGTCGGCACCAGCTTTGGCTGGGTCAACAAGATCGGGGTCCGTGCGGTGTCCGTGGTCACGCGCGACGGCAAGGAATATCTGATCCCGAACGAGGATCTGATGACCCGCGAGGTCGAGAACTGGTCCTATTCCGACCGCAACGTCCGGGTGCGGATTTCCGTCCGCGTCCCCTACGACTGCGACCTGACGCTGGCGCAAGAGTTGATGCTGAAGGCCGCGCGCGAATCACCGCGCGTGCTCGACAGCCCCAAGCCGAACGTGTGGCTGACCGCGTTCGGCACGGATGGCGTGGAGCATGAGATACTGGCGTGGATCAGCGATCCCGAGAGCGGCGTGGGTAACGTGCGCTCGGACGTGCTGAACCGTTTATGGGTGATGTTCCGGGAAGCCGGGATCGGCATGCCGTTCGCTCAGCGCGACATCTACGTACGAAGCCTGCCGGGTCGCGAGGCGGACGACGCCGCATGATTGCGCTGTGGCTGCGCCGCCCGCTGTCTCGGAAAAGAGTGGAAGGCACCGGGAAAACGTATTTCAGCCGGGGCTGATCGCCGATGGCTGTGGTGCGCGCCTGCCGGTGCAGGAGCGCACCACTCGGGATTACTTTGGCTGCGGCGTCGGAGCAGCGGCCGGCGTGGGCGGGGTCGACGGCGCGGGTGAGGCCGTCGGTGCGGTTGCCGCAGCGCCGCCCACCGAAGCACGTGCATCCTGGCCGTCGCCCTGCGGCGCGGCGACGATGTCGCTGGTCGTCTGTCCCTTGTCGATGACGTTGGTCTGCGGATCGCCGACGCCCGAACGGATGCCGGGGGTCGCTGCTGTCGCGCCGCCGGCCTGGTCGATCACGCTGGTCTCGCCTGCGCTGCGCCGGGCGGGGCCGCCGAACAGCGCGTCGATCGCCTGCGCCTGCGGGTTGTTGCCCTGCGTACGGGCGGCGCCCGGCTGGGGCGGGACCAGCGCGAAATCGGGTGGGATGATGAGCGGCGCCTGACGCGCCACCGCGAACTCGTCGGGACGCGCGCGGTCGTAGCCACGCTTTCCGCAACCGCCGAGCAGCGCGAGCGTCGCCATGGTGGACACGACGACGACAGACTTACGCATGGACATTCTCCGAAACATCGTCGCGCTTCTCGCGGATCACGAGCGCGCGCACCAGCAGAATCAGCACGCCGATCGTGATCGCGGCATCGGCGACGTTGAACACCAGGAACGGCCGCCACTCACCGAAATGCAGGTCGGCGAAATCGACCACATAGCCCAGCCGGATGCGATCGAGAATGTTGCCGAGCGCGCCGCCCAGCACCAGCCCCAACGCCAGCTGGTCCGCCCGCTTGCGCTCGCGGAACATCCACACCGCCACCGCCGCCGCGATCGCGGCGGTGAAGGCGACCAGCAACCAGCGCGTCGTGTCGGTCTCCGCGCGCAGCATTCCCAGCGACACGCCTTCGTTCTTGGTGAAACGCAGGTCGAAGATCGGCACGATCGTGCGATACGCGCCGAGGAAATCGATCTGCAGCGGCCCGGTTACCCACCATTTCACCAGTTGGTCGATCGCGAACACCACGCCCGCGATCAACATGCCGCCGCGCGGGATCACGCCGTCGTTCCCGCAGCCGCGGCGCCGGTCACCTCGTCACAGCGGGCGCACAGGTCGCCATCCACAGCGACATCGGGCAAGTGCCGCCAGCAACGCCCGCATTTGTGATAGGCGGTGCGCGTGACCTCGACGGTCGGTGCCTCCGCCACTCGCGCGACGATGAACAGCTCGGCCAGCGCGTCGGCGTCCAGCGGCAATTCGGGGACGGTCACCTCAGCCTCCAGGCTGGAGCGGATCGTCTTTTCGCGACGCAGCGGCTCGATCGCCTCGGTCACCCGCTCGCGAAGGGCGCGGATCGCCAGCCAGCGTTGCGACACGTCCTGTGCGGCCTGATCGGGCAAGACCGGCCATTCCAGGAAATGCACCGAATTGTCGTCGGCCGGGAAGCGCGCCTGCCATGCCTCCTCCGCGGTGAAGACCAGCACGGGCGCGGCGTAGCGCACCAGCGCGTGGAACAGCACGTCGAGCATCGTGCGATAGGCGCGCCGCTTCGTGTCGCCCGCCGCGTCGCAATAGAGCGAATCCTTGCGGACGTCGAAAAAGAACGCCGACAGATCCTCGTTGCAGAAATCGGTCAGGCGGCGGACGTAGCGATTGAACTCATAGCCGGTCGCCGCTTCCTTCAGCTCGCGGTCGAGCGCGTGGAGCAGGTGGAGCATGTACCGCTCCAGCTCAGGCATCTCCGCCACCGGCACCCGCTCGCCATCGTCGAACCCGTCGAGCGCGCCGAGCAGGTAGCGGAAGGTGTTGCGCAGCTTGCGATAGGCGTCGGACGAGGTCGCCAGCACCTCCTTGCCGATCCGCACGTCGTCGAAATAGTCGGTCGATACTGCCCAAAGCCGCAGGATGTCCGCGCCCGATTCGCCGATCACCTTCAGCGGATCGACGACGTTGCCGAGCGACTTGGACATCTTGCGCCCTTGCCCGTCCAGCGCGAAGCCGTGCGTCAGCACCGCGTCATAGGGCGCACGCCCGCGCGTGCCGCAGCTTTCCAGCAGCGACGACTGGAACCAGCCGCGATGCTGGTCGGACCCTTCGACATAGAGGTTCGCGCGCGTGCCGGCCCCGTACCGCGCCTCGACGACAAAGGCGTGGGTGCTGCCCGAATCGAACCACACGTCCAGGATGTCGTTGACCGGCTGATAGTCGGCCGCGTCGTGGGCGGACCCCAGCAGCGCCTGATGGTCGGCGGTGAACCATGCGTCCGCGCCGCCTTCCCGGAAAGCGGCGACGATCCGCGCGTTGACCGCCGCATCGTTCAGATACTGGCCGGTTTCGCGGTGGACGTAGAGCGCGATCGGCACGCCCCACGCACGCTGGCGGCTGATGACCCAGTCCGGGCGGCCCTCCACCATCGAGCGGATGCGGTTCTCCGCACGGGGAGGCACCCACTGCGTGCGGGCGATGGCGTCGAGCGCGATCTGGCGGAGCGTGGCGTCGTTGCTGGACGAGGCACCGTCGCCAGAGGTTCCGGCCTGCGCAGCGCCGGGCTGCTCAGCGCCTGGCCGGGCGGAGTCGCCAGCCGCGCCCGCCTGGCCCGCGGCGACATCCATCGGGATGAACCATTGCGGGGTCGCGCGGAAGATCACCTTTGCCTTCGACCGCCACGAATGCGGATAGCTGTGCGCGAAATCATCGCTGGCGGACAGCAGCCCGCCGGTCGCGCGCAGGTCGGTACAGATCGGCCCTTCGGCGGCGACGAACTTCTTGTTGATGACGCTGCCCTGCCCGCCGAGCCACGCCCAGTCAGCGCGGTACATACCCGCGCCGTCGACGGCGAACACCGGCTCGATGCCGTTGGCCTTGCACAGCAGGAAGTCGTCCTCGCCATGGTCGGGGGACATGTGGACCAGGCCGGTGCCGGCGTCGGTGGTGACGAACGCGCCTTCGAGGAACGGGCGCGGGGTCGCGAAGAAGCCGCCCAGATGATGCATCGGATGCCGCGCGGTCGCGCCTTCCAGCACCGGCCCCTTGATGAGCGCGATGATCTTGCCCATCGGTATGCCCGTGCGCTTGATGAACGCCGGCATCAGCGGCTCCGCGACCAGATAACGCCGTCCGTCATGCTCGAACTGCAGGTAATCGATCGCCGAGCCGTAGGCGAGCGCCTGATTGACCGGGATCGTCCACGGGGTCGTCGTCCAGATCACCGCCAGCGTGCCGGCCAGCCCCGGATATTCGGGACAGTCGATCACCTCGAACCCGACGTCGATCTGCGTCGAGACGACATCCTCATACTCGACCTCGGCCTCGGCCAACGCGGTCTTCTCTACCGGGGACCACATGACCGGCTTCGCGCCGCGATACAGCAGGCCGCTCTCGGCGAACTTGAGCAATTCCGCCGCGATCGTCGCCTCGGCCTCGTAGCGCATGGTGAGATAGGGATTCTCCCAATCGCCCATGATGCCCAACCGCTCGAACTCGGCGGCCTGCACCGCGACCCATTTGTCGGCATAGGCGCGGCATTCGGCGCGAAATTGCGCGACCGGCACCTGGTCCTTGTCCAGTTTCTTGGCGCGATACGCCTCCTCGACCTTCCATTCGATCGGCAGGCCGTGACAATCCCAGCCGGGCACGTACGGCGCGTCATAACCCATCAACGAACGGCTGCGGACGATCACGTCCTTCAGCACCTTGTTCATCGCATGGCCCATGTGGATGTCGCCGTTGGCGTAGGGCGGACCGTCATGGAGGATCCACCGCTCACGTCCCTGCCGCTGCTCGCGCAGCCGGTCGTAGACACCGATCCGCTTCCAGCGGTCGAGGATCGCGGGCTCCTTCTGCGCGAGGCCCGCCTTCATGGGGAAGTCGGTCTTCGGCAGGAAGACGGTATCGCGCCAGTCGCGCGGTGTATCGGGTGCGTCGGCCATGTGGGCGACAGCCTTAACGAGGCTCTAGCCCGCCAGCAACTCGCGTGCGCGGGCACAATCGTGGTCCATCTGCGCGATCAGCGCCTCCAGCCCGTCGAACTTGGCCTCGGCACGCAGCCATTCGATCAGTTCCACCTCGATTCGCTGCCCGTACAGATCGCCGGCGAAGTCGAAGAAATGTGGCTCCAGCAACTCCTTGGGCGGGTCGAAGGTCGGACGGATGCCAAGGTTCGCCGCGCCATTCAGCACGCGCCCATCGGACAGACGACCACGTACTGCATAGATCCCGTAGGCGGGGCGGAGATACGGTCCCATGTCCAGATTGGCGGTCGGATAGCCGATCGTGCGGCCCAGCTTGTCGCCGTGCTGCACGATCCCCTCGATCGCATAGGACCGCGTCAGCAGCCGCGCCGCGCCGCGCGGATCGCCACCACGCAACGCACCCCGGATGCGGGTGGAGGACACCGGTTCGCCGTCGAGCATCACCGCGCCGACGGTGTCGACCGAAAAGCCCGCCGACTCGCCGGCGGTGCGCAGCGTCGCGATGTCGCCGCTCTTGGCACGCCCGAAGGTGAAGTCCTCCCCCGTCACCACCCCGCCGACGCGCAAGCCAGCCGCCAGCCGCTCCGCGACGAACGCGTCGGCGGTAAGCGCGGCAAGCGCCGCGTCGAAATGGAAAACCACCATCGCATCGACCCCCGCTGCGGCGAACAGCCGTTCGCGCTGATCGAGCGTGGTCAGCCGGAACGGCACGGCATCAGGGCGGAAATGGCGGACCGGATGCGGGTCGAAGGTGGCGACCAGCGCCGGGCGGCCTTCCGCCCGTGCGCGATCGACGGCGCGCGCCACCACCGCCTGATGGCCGAGGTGGAAACCGTCGAAATTGCCGAGCGCTACGATCCCGCCTGCCAGATGCGCGGGCACCGTCGCGCCGCCGTCAAGCCGCTGCATCGGCTGCCCTTAGCGGCTGCCCATCCGCTGTACCAGCGTCACCGTACCAGCGTCACGAATTCATAGGCGGGGCGATCGCCCTCCGCGCGATTGTGCACCCGCGCGATCTCATGCCAGCCGGTGAATGCGGGCACCACCGCGTCGCCAACTGGGGATGCATGCACCTCCGTAAGCTCGATACGATCGGCACGATCGAGGAACTGCGCGAAAATCTCCGCGCCGCCGACCACCGTCACATCGCCCGCGCCGGCGAGCGCCAGTGCCCCGGCGACATCGTGCGCGACCTCCGCGCCCGCCGCCGACCAGCCACGGTCGCGGGTCAGCACGATATGCCGCCGCCCCGGCAGCGGCGCGGGGAAACTCTCGAACGTCTTGCGGCCCATTACCATCGGCATGCCCATGGTGAGCGCCTTGAAGCGCTTCAGATCGGCCGGCAGCCGCCACGGCAGCCGTCCGTCGACGCCGATCACACCATTGTCGGCCCGTGCGAGAACGAAGGTTATCATCGACGTTGCCCTAGCCACGACCGACGACGCGGGAAAGCGTGCATCACGGCAGGTCCAGGCGACTCGTCAGCACCCAGCGCGCCTCCCCCTCCAGCCCCAAAGCGGTGAGCCGGCCGGTGCGATAGGCGCCGGTGTCGATCCCGATGCGGTTATGACGGAATTGCACGGTCGGCGCGATGGTGTGGCCGTGCACGACCACGACCCCGTGATCGGCGCGGCTGCCCAGGAACGGCTTGCGGATCCAGCGCAGATCCCGTCCGTCCTGCTGGTCCAGCGGCACGCCGGGGCGGATGCCAGCGTGAACGAACAGATAGTCGCCGATTCGCACCTGCCCCAGCATCGCGCGCAGCAAGGCGACATGCGCCGCCGGGATCGCCGCGCGCATCGCGGCCGGCAACGCCTCCGGATCGTCCCAATACGGTGCCGGGTCGATGCCATAGCTCTCCAGCGTCTGGACTCCGCCGTGCGCGAGCCAGTTGCTGGCGGCCGCGACCTCTCCGTCGATGATCTCCAGCATCATCTCTTCGTGGTTGCCGCGCAGGAAGTGCCGCCGACCCGGTGCATCGCCGCTCGAAAGCAGCTCGATCACCTGCGCCGAGGCGGGGCCGCGATCGACCAGATCGCCCAACAACACCACGTGCACGTGTTCCACCGCGCCGCGCTTCGCACTGTCCTCGCCGATCCAGCCGAGCAACGGCCGCAGCAGGTCGGCGCGCCCGTGGACGTCGCCGATCGCATAGACGCGATAACCCGGGGGCACGCGGGCGCGATGCACCGGCGGCAAGCCCAGCAGGCGGCGAAACGTCATCGTCGCGCGCCCTCGACTCAGCCGAACAGCATCGCGTCGATCCGGTCGAGCACCGGCGCCCCGTGCGCGAACTTGCGTGCGAAATGCGCCGTCGACGCGGCGATCGCCGGAAGGTCGGCCTCGGTCAGCGATTGCGGATGCGCGCCCCCGCCGTTCCATTGCGCGTAACGACGGTTGTCGCGTTCCAGCCGCAGCCCGGGCTCGTTGCACAATACCGTCTGGAAATAGCATTCGTCCGGGCTGGTACGCATGGTCAAATGCCGTTGCAGCCGCAGGTGCTGCGCGGTCGGGTTCAGCAACAATTGCGCGGCCCGGCGGCTGCCGGTGAACCAATGGTCGCCGTAAAAACACGGGAAGGCGCGCGAAAACGGGCGGAGCGGGGTGGCGAACGGCAGATGAACCGTGAAGCGTCCCGGCCGCACCCCCCGCCCGGCGTCGCCGAAGCGGAGCATCGGCAACCACAGTTCCGCGCCCTCGTAATGGCTCCATTTCAGCCGGCGATTGCCGTCGGCCTCGAACTGGTCGAGTTCGGGATTGCGTGGGCCGAACCGTTCGGCCGCGCTCTGCGCGGTATCGCCGATCTGGCGGAAATCGATCAGCGCATCGGCGTCGAGCGCGGCGAGGTCGGCACGCACCGCATCGGCACCGCACACCGGATAATCGGCGGCGCTCATCAGCACGAACCAGTCCGGATCGGCATGATCGCACAGCAGGCGCAGCGCGGCGAGGAAGGCGCGCACCACCGACCATTTGGCCCAGCCGGTGCGAATCGCAGGGTCGACGAAACGGACGTTGCCGGGAAAGGCGTTTCGATCGATCGGGGATTGCGCGGTGTCGTGATGACAGGCGATCGGCGGGTCGCCGTATAGCCGGTTCAGCGTCTGCACGAGCCGCAGCACCTGTGCCGGTTCGCGATGCGACAGGATCACGAAGCCGATCGTCATCGCGTGATTTCCGCTGGCGGAAGCGCGCGGGCGGTGGCGCGGCGGGCGGGCAGGTGATTCGACAGGGCGGCGCTCCGGGTCACGATGATATGGTCTAGTCGCGTGACCCTAACCACTCGCTACCATCGGCGTCGAGCCGAGCGTGCGCCATGCCCCGATGGTCAGCACCGCCGACGGATGCGATCATGACCGCGCGGCAACGAAAAACGGCGGCGTGCCGCGAGGCACACCGCCGTTTTCCGGTTCGCCGCCACCCCCGACGCGCTGCGTCGGAAGCGACGTCGCGATCAGATCGCCTGTGCGAAGCGCACCGACGGGCGGCGACGCATCGCGTAACCGACGACGCCGAAGCCCAGGATCATCAGCGCCCAGGTGCCCGGCTCCGGAACGGCCGTCTCGAAACGGACGTTGCCGGTGTACGTACCGGTGGTACCGGTCAGACGGCCGGTCACCGACAGCTTCTGCGGGTTGGCAGCAGATGCCAGGCCGCCCAGCGGCGAGATCGCCGAATAACCAACGACGTTGTTGCCGCCGTCGAGCACCTGATTGATCTTCAGCGCGGTCCCGTTGAGCAGGATCTCGGTGAAGGTCAGCGTGCCGTCGAACGTCAGCGTGACGGCGCTCGCACCCACCTTGCCGATGTCCGGCACGGTGAACTGATACGTGTCCGTGTAGAACAGGTTCGCATCAACGTTGGACTCGAACTGGTTGTTGTTCACGGTGTTGCCGAACGTGCCCGTGAAAACCCCCGGAGCCGTCTGGTTGAGGCCAACCTCGGCGTTGACCTGCTTTGCGGCCATTGCCGGCGTTGCCATCATCGCGCCCGCCATTACGGCAGCTGCATAAAACTTCTTCATAACCTGTATCTCCCCTTGAACCTTGCGTGACGCCCGTCCGTACCATTTGCGCGACCCCGCCGATCCTGGCGGGAGGTGTGCTCTGAGCCGGAGCCACCGCCGAGTCGATGTATCGCACCTTAACGCTTCGGAAACCATCAAAAAAAATGTCGCTAGTGCTTTATGATTTACGTGTGTGTTCACTGCACTGCTTGGAATGGCCATACACCGTCCAGGCAGGTGTTGAACGCTGTTTAGAAGCCTTGGCTGCAGTGCACCATCAGGGGCATCGTCCGGTTTTGGGACAAGAATCCCCAACGATCGCAAATAAATGTCCGCACCCCTGCGTAGCGCTTATCGGACCCGCCAAGCGCCTTTACGCCGAGCGTGGACGGCCGGCGCGAGGCGCTCCAGCAGTGCGGCGAACACTACGATAACAATGCCGCCCACCTCGAGCAGCCATCTGCTATTCCGGATAGTGTCTGGAAGATCTATTCCCAACCCGGCGTGGTGGAAAGAGGCCGCTCGAAATATCACGTAAGCAACAACCAAGAATAGTCCGAAGATCGCGATGCGCATATTGCAGTGCAGCACGCTCCTGTGCCGCCAGATGACGAACACCAACACTGCCCCCGAAAGCGCCAACGCGGACATGAACGCAGCCTGAAGAGCGCGACGAGCACCGTACCAGCCGCCCGAACGGGCCATATCCCGCGCGACCTGCGTTAAAAACGATTGCAGATCCAGCTGCTTGTTGATTCCCAACGCAAGCATCGTGAGCGCCAGCATGCCCCAGAACGCCCGACTTCGTCCCGAAACTCCTGCCCGCCTCCATCCGGCAAGGCTGCAGCACACTGCTGCCATCAAATAGCCAGCGACGGTGAACCAGCCGATTGCGCCGGGATCGCCGATCCCCGGCGTCCAACGGTCGTTCACCCGCCTCGCTCACGACGCCACACGTGCGCCATGCGGAAAATCCGTGGACCGTCGATCAGATAGCGGCGCCACAATCGCCCGGGTTGCGACGCCAGCCGATGCGCCCATTCCAGCCCGAGCCGCTGGACGATGCGGGGCGCCCGCCGTTGCCGCCCGACAATGAAATCCAGCGACGCGCCGATGCACAACGCACAGCCCGTCGCGCCCCCCGCCGCTGCGATCCGGGCGGCCAGCAGTTCCTGTTGCGGCGATCCGACCGCGATCAACAGAAAGCGCGCGTCCGCCTCACGACCGAACGCGACCGCCGCTTCCAGCGCCGCGGGGTTACGCAGCATCCCCATCGGCGGAACGTGCTGCACGAGGTCGAGATCGGTGAACCGCGTGCGCAGCGCCTTCAGCAACGCGGCATCGCCGCCTATTATGGCGATGCGGTCACCCGGCTGGGCGACCTCCGCGAACAAGCGCACCGTCAGGTCGCTGCCTGGGGCGAGGGGCAGCGTGACGCCGTAAAAACGCGACAGCCGCGCGAGCACCCGGCTGTCGCACAGCACCAGCGTCGCCTGGTGATATGCCTGCCACAATTCGCGCGCCGTCGCCTCGTCCCGACCCGATGCTTCGAGCCGGACGAGATGGTCGACGTTTGGTGTCACGACATAGCGATAGGGGTCGCCGCGGCCGACACGCGCCAGCCACGCGACCGCCGCATCGATGTCGAGCGGATCGAAGTCGATGTTCAGGAACGATCGGCGCGCGGGCGCCGCCGGGAGATCAATAGGCATTCTTGTCGAACGCCAGATTGACGATCGTCTCGACCATGATGCGCAGGTCGAGTCCCAGCGACCAATTGTCGATGTAATAGCGATCCAGCTCGACCCGGCGCTTGGCGCGTTCGATGGTATGGATCTCGCCGCGCAGCCCGCGAACCTGCGCCAGCCCGGTAATGCCCGGCTTTACCCGGTGACGCGCGCCATAGCCGCGCACCGCGTCGAAATAATAGTGATCGCCCACCTTCATGTGCGTGGCGTGCGGGCGCGGCCCGACGATCGACATCTCGCCGCGCAGGACGTTCCACAATTGCGGCAGTTCGTCGATGCTCAGCTTGCGGATCCAGCGGCCGACCGGCGTGACGCGCGGATCGTCCCTGGTGGTGCGCGCCGCACCGCTCACGTCCTGGCGGTCGGTGTACATGGAGCGGAATTTCCACACCATGATCTCGCGGTTGTTGAACCCGAACCGCGGCTGCCTGAAGATCACCGGCCCGCGGCTGGTCAGCTTGATCGCCAGCGCAGTGAGCAGCAACAACGGCGCCAGGAACACCAGCGCCAGCGTCGCCACGACGAAATCCTCCACATCCTTCACGATGGTGTTGCCGTCGCGCATTTGCCGCTGCCACAGCGTCAGCACCGGGATCTGCCCGACGAAGTTGACGCGATAGTCCGGCGCCAGCGCGATCGCCTCACGCGGGATCAGCGACACGTCGATCGCCACGTCGCTCAGCTTCTCGATGATCAGGTCGATGCGCTCGCGGGTCATGTCGGACAAGGCGATCAGCACCTGATCGACCTCGCCCTCGCGCGCCATTGCCAGCAACTCCGGAAAGCCGCCGATAAAAGGCAGGTTGCCCAGCGACCCAGGGGCGGTCGGCCGGGAGTAATCGTCCGCAACCCCGACCAGCAGCAATTGCGGCAACGCCTGCAGATCGAGCATCCGGCACGTCCGCTCCACCGTATCCTGATCGGCGCCATACAGCACCACCCGCTGCCGGATGCGCCCCCCATCGGCCAGTCGGCGCAGCGCCACCCGCAGCACGAAGCGGCTGACGAACAGCGAACCGGTCGCCGAACCGACATAGGCGAGCGTCAGCCCGCGTGAAAACTCGTCGACCAGCCCGAATTGCCATACGATGGCGCTGCTGAGCAGCGCCGACACCAGATAATCCAGCGCCACCGCCGTATCGCCCGATTGCAGCAGCACGAACGACTGGCTGTACACGCCACGCGACTGCCGGATCAGGAAAAATGCCACGCCCGCGATGAAGCCCGCGGCGGTGTGCACGCCCGGCACCACGATCAGGCCCGTACTGACCGTGTACAGGATCACGGCGACGGGAACGCTGACGACAAGGCACAACAGGTCCATGACGAACACCATCGAGGGGATGACGTTCGACGTGAAGCGCCGCCCTTGTGTCGTACGAGAACCCCCCACCCGCCTCTGCTCCATTACGCCAAGATCACCGTCGGTCCGCTTTACCACTGCGAACGGGCTAACCGCTTTTGCTCAACAAATTGCTGCTCGACGTCCGCCAGTTCGTCCGTGCGGCCGGTCTTGACCAGAAACCGTCGCAGGCCGTCGAAGAGCTTCGGCTCGGCTCCCCCGATATCCTCGATCGCCGCACGATACGTATTCTCTGCCAATTGCGGCTGCCCGGCCAGCGCATAGGCGCGCGCCAGTCGCACGCGATCGTCGGCGGATCGCGGCTTGCTGGCGACCAGCCGTTGCGCATCGAACACCGCCGGCCTGCCGCGCCCGGTACGCAGGTACAGGTCCGTGCGCGCGCGCAACGCCACGATATTGCCCTGGTCGAACGCCAGTACCGTACCCAGCAGCTTCAGCGCCTCGTCATCGCGCCCCTGCATCGCCTGCGCCTGCGCCAGCAATGCCAGCGGCGCGGCATTGGCGGCGGTGACGGGCGGCGACACCAAGGGTGCGACCATCGCCTCCGCCTCGTCGGGTGCGCCAGCCATCATCAGGAAATAGGCGTAGCGCATCTTGTCGGCCGGCGACGCCTGCGCTGCAAGTTGCCGCACCTCCGCCATCGCGCGGTCGCGCGGCTCGTACCGCAGCCACAGCCCGAGGATGTCGATCAGCAACCCGCCGTGTGCGCCGCCGCTCGCCATCGGAAAGGTGAGATCGTGCGCTGGCCCGCGTTCACCGAGCCGGTACAGCGTGCGCGCGTAATTCACCCGCAGGGCCAGGTCCTTGGGGCGCAGCGCCAGCTCGTTGCGCTGCGCGTCCTTCTGACCGGCCAGGTTGCCGAGGCGGCCCGACAAATCGCCCAGCGCGTCCAGCGCAGCCGGATCGTCGGGATGCCCGGCCACATAATCGCGCAACAGGCCCAGCGCGGCATCGCCATCCCCGTTGCCGGCCAGCGCACGCGCCTTGAGAATGGTGGCATTCGAATCGTCGGTCCGCGATGCCAGCACCTTATCGGCATGTTGCAGCGCGGCGTCGTAATTGCGCTTGCGCAGCGCGACATAGCCGAGCGTGGTCTGCGGGGCGAGATCGTCGGGGCGAAGGAGCAGCACCTGCCTGGCATAACGCTGCGCATCCTCGGTATGACCGCCGATCACCGCCAGATCCGCCAACGCCTGCAGCACCTGCGGGTTGGTATGGTCGAGTTCGTTGGCGCGGAGATAAGCATTGAACGCGCCGGAATAATCACCGAGCGACAGCTGCACGCCGCCCAGCGAACGCCAGTAATCGGGGTTCGCATCCTGAAGGCTGACGGCCTGCAGCATCGCCAGTCGTGCCATATAGGGATTGTTGTCCGCCATCGCGGTTTCGTACATCGCCGCGAACTTCGCAGCGCGATCCTCGGGCGAACGGCAACCGCCGAGCAACGCCAGCAGCGCCGCCGCCACGATGCCGGCCCCCTTGCCCGTCATACGCTTTATCAAGGCCGCCTCACCCCCGCCTTACCGTTACCGCGCACAAGGATACTGCCCGCCCCCGACAATCTCGTACGTATTTCGTAAGGAAAATGCTGTAAGGCACCTGACGATCGGCGCATTACCCGATAAGGGACGGCCTGGCAAATAATCGAATACCTTGTGCAGGACGGCGTCACTTGCCCTGCACGCGGGCGTGGGGGAAGACATGATGACCAAGCTTTTCTGCGGCATCCTCCTGCTGCTGGTGCAGGCCGCACCGGCGCTGGCGCAACAGCCTGCAGCCGCGCCGCGCGCCGCTGCGGCCTCGGCCGCCGCGCCGAATGCGTACCGGATCAACCCGGGCGACGAACTGGACGTCTTCGTCTGGGGTGAGGAACGCCTGCAGCGCAGCGTGCGCGTCCTGCCGGACGGCACCTTCTCCTTCCCGCTGGTCGGCAAGGTCGATGCGATGAACGCGTTGCCCGGCGAGATCGAGGCGCGGATCACCAAAGGACTCGAATCGCAATATCGCACCGCGGTGCCGCAGGTGACGGTGTCGGTGAAGACCTCGGCCGGTCTGCAATTCTCGGTGCTGGGCAAGGTGCGCAGCCCGGGGTCGTTCAACCCCGGTCGCTACGTCAACGTGCTGGAGGCGCTCAGCTTCGCGGGCGGTCCCGCCGAGTTCGCGCAGCTTGGCAATGTCATTATCATCCGCAAGACGCCCACCGGCGCGCAGGCGATCCGCGTGCGACTGAGCGATGTGATGAAGGGCTCGGTCGCGGACGTGAACAACGAAACCCTGCCGATGGTACGCGGCGGCGACACGGTCATCGTCCCGTGATCGTGCCGTTCACTCATCCGCGCCGCCGGGCGGCGCTGTCGCTGGCGGTCGCGCTGTCGGGTGTATCGGCGCTCCCCGCCGCCGCGCAGGATACGCGGCTGGCCGTCGACGTCTCTGCCGGCGGCAGCTATTCGACCAATCCGTTCCTGATCCGCGGCGACGCGGAAGGTGCGGTGGCCACCGAATTGATGATCTCGCCGCAGCTGACGGTCGTCGACGAACGCAACGAAGCGTCGCTGATCGCTCATTACCGGCGCAGCGACTATCTCAACCGTTACAACGCCGCCGAAGGCTATGGCGTGCAGGCGCAGGCGCGCCGCGCACTGACCTCGACGTTGAGCGCGCGCGCCGACGTGTCCTACGAAAGCTCGATCGTCGGACAGAGCGGGCTGGGCGTGGTCGGCGTCGTCGATCCGAATCCCGGTCCGGACCTCGGCACCCCCGATATCTCGCTGATCGGGCTGAACCAGCGGCAGAACTCTTTGGTAGCCTCGCTGGGTGCGGACTGGCGCTTCGGTCCGCGTGATACGCTGACCGGGCGCGCCAGCGCCAATCGCATCAGCTATGGCGGGGAAAGCGGCGCGTTGCTGTCGTCGCGAACCACCGGGGCGACACTCGGCTACAGCCGCGCCCTTTCTGAACGGACCAGCGTGGGTTTTCAGGGCACGGGATCGTGGACCGACTACGATCGACGCGGCTTTTCCGGTGCGTCCTATTCGCCGCAGGGCACGCTGAGCCACCAGATCGATCAACGCCTGCGGTTCTCGCTCGGCCTCGGCGCGGTCTTCATCTCCTCGACGACGCCGCTGCGCACCACCAAGGCCACCGGGTTTTCCGGCACCTTCGACGGCTGCCGCACCGCCGGACGCTCGGCGCAATGCGTGCGCGCGTTCAGCGACGCGCAGGCTACCGGGCTTGGTGACATCTCCCGGCGCTACGGCGGATCGTTCGATTATTCCTATCGCCTGCGCGAGAACGACGTCCTGCGCGGCATGATCGATTATTCGCGCCTGACCGCCACGTCGGACACGTTGCAGGTGCCGCAGGTCGGATTCCTGAGCGGGATCGTCAGCTACGAACGAAGCTTCACGCAACGGCTCTTCGTCGGCGCATCGGCAGGATACCGGCAGGCGACCGGCGGCGGACTGGGCAACCCGTCCGACCTGACCTTCAGACTTTTCCTGCGAACGAGATTGGGCGACCGTCGGTGAGTGACAGCGTAGATCTGGGTGAAGAACAACCGGCCGCGGGCGGCGGGTTCATCAACTACATTCCGCGAATCCTGTGGGAGCGCAAGTGGCTGGTGATCGTGCCGTTCGTGCTGCTGTCGATCGCGGGCGTGGTGACCGCGCTGGTCCTGCCGCGCGTGTACCGGTCGACGGCGACGCTGCTGGTCGAATCGCAGGAGCTTCCGTCCACGCTGGTCAGTTCGCCGATGAACACGATCATCGACCAGCGGATCGCCAAGATTCGCGAACAGGTGCTCAGCCGCGGCGACCTGATCGAGCTGATCGAGCAGAACGGCCTGTACGAGCGCGAGCGGCGCTCCAAGCCGCTGTCGTCGATCGTGACGACCATGCAGGAGGCGACCAAGCTGCAGGCGGTGAGCGGCGACATCGGTGCCGGGGCCAGCGCGCAGCCCGGCGGCACCAGCACGATCGCGTTCACGATGACCTATGATTACGCCGATCCCGCGAAAGCGCAGGCGGTGATGCAGAGCTTCGTCAGCAGCTTCCTGGAAATCGACGCCACCACGATGGCGGCGCAGGCGAACAACACCGTCGACTTCCTTCAGGATCAATCGGGCAAGCTGACCAGCGAGATCAATCGCATCGAGGCGCAGATTACCGCGATCAAATCGCGCAACGGCGCCGCATTGGCCGGCGGTGGCGTGATGATGGCGCCCAACACGGGCAGCTACAGCGCGCAGATCGCGCAGCTGCAAAGCGAGAACCGGCAGCTGATCGCGCAATCGCGGCGCAGCGGCGGCAAGGACCCGATCGTCCAGCAGGCCGAATCGGCGCTGGTGGCGGCACGCGCGGTATTCGCCGAAAGCCATCCGGACGTGGTCCGCGCCAAGGCTCGCCTGCAACAGGCGCAGGAGATCGCCGCGGCGCAAGGATCGACCTCCGACACGACGCTGATCCAGGGCCAGATCCAGGCGAACAACGCGCAGATCGCGCAGCTGGAGCAATATCGTGCGCAGGATACCGCGCGCGCCGCGGCGGGCATGGCCGCCCAGGCACGCGGCCCGGCGTTGCAGGAAGAGGTTTCGCAACTAGAGGCGCGTGCCGCAGGGCTGCGCGACCAGCTTCGCGAAATTTCGGGCAACGTTTTGCGCGCGCAGAATTCCGCACGCATGGCGCAGGAACAGAAGGGTGAGCGGCTGACCGTGGTCGACCCGCCTTCCGCCCCCGACAAGCCGGTGTCCCCCAATCGCCTGATGCTGATCGGCGGCGGCATCGGCGGCGGGCTGGGCCTGGGGCTGGTACTCGCGCTGGCCGTCGAGTTCCTGTTCCGCCCGATCCGCGGCGTGGGACAGATCCAGGGACTGGGGCTGGAGCCGCTGGCGCTGGTGCCGACCTTCACGCCGGACTTGCCGCCGGGTGAGAAACCCCGCCGTCGCTTCCGCCTGCCCGCGTGGCCGCGGCGTCGCCGCAAGGCCGACGCGCCGCAGGGGGCGCTGTGATGACCGAGGTAGTGATGACGAAGATCGCCGACGACTTGCGGCCAGACGCATCGATCCCGACCTTGCAGGAGGCGCGGCAATTCGAATGGTCCACCGCGCTCGCCAAGCAACGCGGCATCTACGGGTTCGACAGCCGCGACGTCCGCTCGCGTCCGTTCAACATGCTGCGGTCGCGGCTGTTGAAGCTTCATCGCAACAAGGGCTGGCGATTGTTCGGCATCGTGTCGGCGACGCCGGGCGTGGGCAAGTCGTTCATCGCGACCAACCTGTCCGCGGCACTGTCGCGCACCCCCGGGATCGACACGACGCTGATCGACCTCGACCTGCGCCGCGGCTCGATCGCGTCCAATTTCGGCATCCCGGTCGAACGCGGCATGCGCGACTATCTGGAAGGAACCGTGCCCGCGCTTTTCGACCTGGCGATGCATCCAGAGGGTGAGCGGCTGGTGATCCTGCCGACCGACAATGCCGCGGCACGCTCCGCGGAATTGTTGTCGTCGTCGCGCATGGATGCGGTCATCGCGGCGATGCGCGCGCGGCCAGCCAACAGCATGTTCCTGTGCGACCTGCCGCCGGTGTTCGCCAACGACGACGCCACCATCGTCACCACCAAGCTCGACGCGTTCATCATGATCGTCGAGGAGGGGCGCACCACGCGCAAGCAGATCCAGGATGCGTTGCACGTGCTGGATCAGGCACCCTGCGCCGGAGTCGTGCTCAACCGCTTCGACGGCGGGCTGCTGACCGACAATTACGGCTATGGCTATGGCGCGGGCTACAGCGACTATTACAACAAGTGATCCGGCGTGCGGGCGCCCGGCCGGGCGCCCGCCGCTTCACCGCAGCACCTTCGCCGCATCGACCAGCTGCACATCGTGCATCTGATTGAGATAGGCTTCATAATAGCCCTTGTGCGAGGCCCCGACGATGGCGAGCAACCGCGTGCCGGGATGCAGTGACAGCACGTCGCGCACGTTGGCGACCATGCGCAGGTTTCGTACTTCCCAATAACCGAGATAACCGCGGCCGAACCGTTGCGGCGAAGGCTCCAGCAACGCCGCGCCGAAATCGCTGCGGTATGCCAGCTCCTGCGCCGCGGCCGTGTTGTAGCCGCGGTACAAGGACAGCATACCGCCCGGCACTGCCAAACCCGCCTCCAGCGGTGCCAGTATCGCCCGCCGCCGCTTGCCCGCCGGATTATCCCAGACGCGGGTGATCGCCGTTTCATACGCTTTCTCCAGCGCGGGCGGCGTCGGGAAGTCGGCGCTATGGTCGTCCACGCTGTAGAGGCGCTCCAGTCCCAGCCGCGCAGCCAGCGCCGACCCGACCCATTCGGTTTCGCTCGGGCGCGTCCGGCGCCGCGTCAGTTCGGCGATCATCGCGGCGTCGAGACCGTCGCCGGCGCGGCGCTCCCCGCCCGACAACCGCAGCCATTGCACCATCGCCGAGCCCGGCTCCCCAGCCGCCAGAAACAGCGCGGCGAGCCGCCGACGTTGTGCCGCGGTCGGGGCGGCGGGCCAGTCGCTGAGCATCCGCTCCGCCGCCGCCGTCGCCGCCGGCACGTCCAGGCCGAGCGTCTTGCCGAAGGCGTCGGTATCGGGGCAATAATCGAGCGTGCCCTGTTCGTACCGCGCGGGATAGCGGCGCAGCGACTCGCACTGCATCCCCGACAGATTTTCGGTGGCGATCGCTTCAGGTCGCCATGCCGACAACCGGTTGAGCAACGGCGTCAGCGCGTCGGAACGAAGCGTCTTGTACGAAGACAGGTGGGGGCTGCCCAGCACCAATACCTGGTTCGGCGGGCCAGGCGGCGGCCCCTTGAGTCGGTCGGGGCGGAAAACGGGCCGGTAGTCCTGCGCGCCAGCCAACGACGTCATCCCGGCGAGGAGGACGATCACCCCGCCCCGCATCACCGCTCCGATCCGCATCGTCTTTCCCCAAAACCAAAGGGGTGTATTACTCATGCAACACGCGAAGAGGCAAGCACCGCCTGATCCGTGGCGAGCCGGCTGATCGCCGGCCCGCCCGGTGCCGTTACTTCTTGGTGGCGCCCGCCGCCGGGGTGGCGCCAGCGGCCGGGGCATAACCCGCCTGATATTCGATCTTCGCCTTTGAACGGAGCTGCTTGACCTCATCCGTCAGTCCGGTGCGCGTGTTCTGCTGACGCAGCGCACCCATCGCGGCCTTGCGCATGTCCTCCTGCGACATCGTCACCGGCTCACGCGCGACGATCACGTTGGCGAACAACTTGCCGTTCGCGG
This sequence comes from Sphingomonas sp. Leaf231, assembly GCF_001421995.1. Taxonomy (GTDB): domain Bacteria; phylum Pseudomonadota; class Alphaproteobacteria; order Sphingomonadales; family Sphingomonadaceae; genus Sphingomonas. The sequence continues at coordinate 189,896 of NZ_LMLS01000003.1, read as the reverse complement.
GCAGCACGAACGGCTCGGTCGGCGGCAATGCGAAGATCCGCTTCAGCGCCTCGGGCGGGACGCTGGCGGTGTCGAGGCGTCCGCTGGTGCGCGTGAACGGGATCTTCAGGCGGGTCAGCGTGGCCGCCACGGCATCCAGCGAATGCGCATCGGCCAGCGGCGCCAGCACCTTGGGATCGGACGGCGCATCAAGCGCGATCTGCTGCAATGCGAGGATCTGGCGCTGCCCGAACGCGTTGGGGTTCTCGGCGATGAAGGCGTCGACTGCGGCCTGATCGGGCAGCTTCTGGCTGCCGGCCTGCCGCTCCGCATTCATCGCGATCAACAATTCGTCGTTCATCAGCCGTTGGCGGCTGAGAAACTCCGGCGACTTGTCGACGCCGTTCTTGCGCGCTTCCTGCGCGAGCAGGCGGCGATCGATCAATCCCTGCAACAGCTGCTGGCGCGCCAGCTTCTGGTCGGCACTCGGCGGCACGTTCGCGCGCTGCAGCTCGCCGTTGAGTTCCCCGGCCGAGATTTCCTCGCCATTCACCACGGCGACGCTCTGTCCGGTGGCCTTGCGATCGCAGGCCGCCGTCACCAGCGACAGTGCGGTCATCGCAAGCAATGCACTACGCTTAAACATATACTACCCCCTCGATCGATAAGGCACCGTTACTAGCACCGCCTGAACAAATCCTGTAGTGCTTCGGTGCGGGATATGGGAACCTTTGAATGGAAACGGTTTACGATTGGGTCACGTTGGCCATTTTCGCCGGCCTCGTCGTGCTGTTCCTACAGCGGTCGATGTCCGACGATCGCCAGGATTCGATGATCGCCTACATGGCGGGTGCGGCGATGTGCGCGTTGGCCAATTATCTCGGGAACGAGGGTCATGACCTGCTGGCCAGCGCATTGATCGTCGCCAACCTCGCTTTCATCCTGCTGGTCCTGAAGCCGATCGACCTGCCCCGCCGTTCCTGATCGCGCGGCCGGCGCGACGGCGCGCACGGCGAATGTCAGCGCGCGTCGATGTCGAGCATCCGGCGCACGTCCGGTGCGACCTGCGCGAACATGTCGCGCACGAATTCCGTCATCGCCGCCATCCCGGCAGCGCGATCGCTCGTCAGCGTCGACACGCGCACCAGCACCGCGTCGGGCACATCGCCCTTCAGATTGGCCCGCGCCACCGACCAGCGTTGCCGCGCCCAGGTGGTGGGCATGTCCTCGCCCACCCGCGTCCAGTACAGGATCTGCTCGCTTCGATCGTCCGACTGCGCCGAAATGGCGGTCGCATCCAGCGTGCTGCCGGGCAACTGCACCGGCATGATAGCGCGCTGCGACAGAGTGAAGCCACCCGCCGGATAGCAATATTCGGGACGGTGGACCTGCAATACCCCCGTCTGCCCGCCGCTTTGCGCGATCAGCAACATGATCGGCAGCGAATTGGCGGCGAGGTACACGCGGGTCAGCAGCTGCGAATAGAGCGCGTCCGACAATTGGTCCGCCGGGGGCACGACCAGCCCGCTCTTGGAATAGAATTCCCACTGACCGATCCGGTTGGGGATCAGCTTGTCGAGCTTGCGGCTGCCCAGCAGGTCGATGTGGTGGCGCGGCACGCGCGCCGCCGCCACGCCCGCAGTCAGCAGAAACGCACCGCCCAGCATCGCGCGGCGGCGGTTCAGCATCGGGCCGTCGAAGCGGTCAGTCGTCATCGCCATTCCCCAGCGCGCGGCGCAGCGGCGTCGCCAGCCCGTCCAGCGCGAAGATCGTAAGTACCGAGATCAGGAACATGACCAGCCCGGCGAAATCATGCGCGAACCCCTGCGCGACCGCATCGCCGAAATAATAGGTGATGAGGATCAACAGGATCACGCGAACGAAATTGGCGAATACCGCAATCGGCACGATCGTCAGCATCAACAATGCGGCGTAGCGCCAGTTGGCGCGGTGGCGGACATAGACGTAGAACAGGCAGATGGCGGTCAGGCTGATGATCGAGTTCAGCCCGGCGCATGCCGCCGCGACCAGCAGGTCGTATTGCGCGATCTGGATCGACACCCCCGAACTGCCGATCGGGTAGCCCAGCGCATGAAGCAGGTTCACCGCCTGCTCCGAGATCATGATCTTGATCGGCTGCGTGATGATCGCCACCAATTGATCGGGTGGCGGGAAGATGAAACCCAGATAGAGCAGCGGGAACCACAATTCACGCAACACCGCGCCGCCGAACAGCAGATAGCCGGTGCCGAGCAGCGCGCCGTACAGCGCAAACCCCTCGACCTCGATGATCCCGGTGATGCGCGCGATCATATAGGCCAGCAGGCATCCAAGAACGAATGCCGCACCCAGCAGGCCGTTACCGGGCGTCCGCAGCGCAAGTGCGGCGGGCACCTCGCGCCACATCAGCCACAGGCCGGTGGCGAGCACCAGCGGGCCATGCCCACCCTGTTCGGTCGACCAACTGACGCGTGCGATGGTCATCATGGTCGGCACGGCCAGCGCGACGATGCCGACGATCAGCAACCACGCGGCGGCGGACAAGGCCGGCCACCGCAGCGGAGCGCGCCGTTGCACCGGCCCGCCATCCGCGGCCTCCCGTATTCCGACGGCTTCGTTATTCACCTTTTTCTATTCCGACGCGCGGGCACAATCCGAGCTGGCACCGGCGCCCCTTCCGGCTTCCCCCATGTAGACAAGCCCATCCTCCCCTGCAACCGACGCGACACCGCGCCGGCGGCCGGACGCTCCCGCGACGGGACGGCGGCTTCTTGCGCCCGGGATCGTCAAGGTCCGGTAAACTGCGGGCATGGCATGGCGATTGCGCGCGCCACCGCCTACAGGCACCACGCGGGCAAGGGCGAAGGAACGGGGCGTGTCGACAATGCAGGTGATCGCGACGATCGCGGCGGTGATGCTGGCCATCCCGCTGGTGTTGATGACCGCGACCTTCGCGGTCGAGGTGATCGCCGGCCTGCGCGCCGCGCCGTCGACGCCCCTTGCCGACGGCGCGCCGCCGCCAGCGACGGTGATCGTGATGCCCGCCCATGACGAGGGCACGATCATCGCCGGCACGCTGGCGCGCCTGTTGCCCGAACTTCCCCCGGCCTGCCGGGTGCTGGTGGTTGCCGACAATTGCGAGGACGATACCGCCGCGGCCGCGGAGCGCGCCGGCGTGGAGGTGCTCCGCCGCAACGACCCGGCGCGGCGCGGCAAGGGTTATGCGCTGGCCCATGCGCGCGACCATCTCGCCGCCGCACCGCCCGCGGTGGTGATGGTGCTCGACGCCGACGGCGCGACCGATCGCGACTCGCTGGTCGCGATGGCGCGTGCCGCGTCGCAACGGCCGGTGCAGGCCGTCAATCTGCTCAGCCCCGACCTGTCCGCCGCGCCGATGGTGCAGGTGTCGAACTTCGCGTTCGTCATCAAGAATCTGGTGCGCCAGCGCGGGCTCTGGCGGCTGGCGGGACGCGTGAACCTGACCGGAACCGGCATGGCCTTTCCGTGGCCGGTGTTCCGCGATGCCGGACTGGCGACCGCCGATATCGTCGAGGATCTGGCGCTGGGGTTGGAACTGGCGCGGCGCGGGCTGCTGCCGCGCTTCGCCGCCGACGCGACGGTGTGGAGCGCAGCGAGCAGCGCGGAGGGCACGCTGAAGCAGCGGACGCGCTGGGAAGGCGGCTTCATCGCCACCTCGCGCACCCGTGCGCTCCCCGCGATCGGCGCGGCGTTGCGCGCGCGCGATCCCCGCGCGTTGTGGGCGGGACTCAGCCTCGCGGTGCCGCCGCTGACGCTGCTGTTGCTGCTGGACGGGGCTGGGCTGGCGGTGCTGGGCCTGTTGATGCTGGCGGGTGCGTCCGCCGCGCCGGCGGCGCTGCTCGGGGGCTTGCTGGCGCTTTCACTGGCAGCGCTGGTCGTGGCGTGGATGCGGGTCGGGCGGCCGTTTCTGTCGGGTGGCGCCGCTGCGCGACTTCCGCTGTACGTGCTGTGGAAGATCCCGTTGTACCTGGGGCTGGCGCGCAAGCGGCCGACCGGCTGGCTGCGCGCCGGGCGCTAACCCGTGGCGACGGGCGCGCGACGACGCTCCAGCCGCTTGCCCAGGTCGATCATCGGCTGTTCGAGGCGCGTGGTCGACAGGTGCGCGGCGGCAAAAGTCACCGCGAACAGCAAGGGACGCTTCGCATAACGAACGACCTTGTCGCCGCTGCCCAGCCACGTCGCCGACAGCATCCCGTGGAAGACGTACAACGCATAGGAGATTTCGGCGATGTAGCGCGCCGGACGCGAGCCGAACAGCCGCTGCATCCACGCCGGCGCGGCGACGATCGACGCGCCGACCGTCGCGGCCGCGAAATACGGGCGGAGATAGCCGAACGCGCCGGTCGCATCATGCGCGGACGCGATGGTTGCCGCCAGCAGCAGCAACGGCAGCCATTGCGGCCACGCACGTTCCCGTCCCCCATAACGGGCATGCAGCAACGCGAGCGTCGCACCCGCCAGGATCTCGTCGACGCGCTGCCAGGTATAGATGCTCATCACCGCGCCCTGCAGAATTCGCACCACTGTCACGCCGACGCACAGCACCGGCAGGACGCGCAGCCCCCGCACGCCGCACGCCGCGACCAGCAACGCGATCCCCAGATAGAATTGCACCTCGACGCACAGGCTCCACAGATGCTCGCCGCCGTGCAGCAACCGGGTGGGCGGCAGGTTGGAGAAGAACAGGACATTGGCCAGCGCGGTCGTCGCATCGGCGCGGGTCGCCACCACCAGCGCCAGCATCGCCGCCCATGCCAGCGGGAGGATCCGGAAGAGTCGCCGGATCAGGAACGCCCGCACGTCCGGCCGGTGGAGCAGGAATTGCGTGATGAGGAAGCCCGACAGCGTGAAGAACAGCGCCATGCCGGTCGCCGCGACTGCGCCGTTCATCGCGAAGCGCGCCGGCCCCAACGGCAACAGGTGCCCGGCGAGCACCAGCAGGATGCTGAGCGCACGCCAGCCGTCGAGGATCGCGATCCGCTTCATCGTGCGGTTTCCATATCAATGTTTGCGGGTTGCGTAACGCGTCCTTAGTAGCCGTCCGACTAACGCTTCGTGATCGCAGCGCAACAGGCAGAGCAGGGGATTTGAGCGGAATGGCCCGGAATTATCAGTCACGTAAGCGCGTCCTGGTCACGGGTGGCGCGGGCTTCCTCGGCTCGCACCTGATCGACCGGCTGCTGGAGCGTGGCGACGAGGTGGTGTGCGTCGACAATCTGTTCACCGGCGCCAAGCGCAACATCGATCATCTGCACGGCAATCCGCGCTTCGAGTTCATGCGCCACGACGTATGCTTCCCGCTCTACGTCGAGGTGGACGAGATCTACAATCTCGCCTGCCCGGCCTCCCCGATCCATTATCAGTACGACCCGGTCCAGACGACCAAGACCAGCGTGATCGGCGCGATCAACATGCTGGGGCTGGCCAAAAGACTGAAGTGCCGCATCTTCCAGGCATCGACCAGCGAAGTGTACGGCGACCCGCACGTCCATCCGCAGAAGGAGGATTATTGGGGCAACGTGAACCCGATCGGCATCCGCTCGTGCTATGACGAGGGCAAGCGCTGTGCCGAGACGTTGTTCTTTGATTATCACCGGCAGCTGGGCGTGGACGTGAAGGTCGCGCGCATCTTCAACACCTATGGTCCGCGGATGCATCCGGCGGACGGGCGTGTCGTCAGCAACTTCATCATGCAGGCGCTGAAGAACGAGCCGATCACACTGTACGGCGACGGATCGCAGACCCGTAGCTTCTGCTACCGCGACGACCTGGTCGAGGGTTTCCTGAAACTGATGGACAGCGAGCCGGATTTCCCCGGCCCGGTCAACATCGGCAACCCGAACGAGTTCACGATCCGCGAGCTGGCCGAACTGGTGATCGAAATGACGGGTTCGACCTCGACGCTCGATTATCGCCCGTTGCCGCAGGATGACCCGATGCAGCGCCAGCCCGACATCACCCTGGCACGCGGCAAGCTCGGCTGGGAGCCGAAGGTGCAGCTACGCGAGGGGCTGGAACGCACGATCGACTATTTCCGCGACTTCGTGGCGTAAGTCCGTCCGTCGTCCCGTCCTCCGGCACCGGTGCCGGAGGACGGGACGAGGATCAACGCGACGCGGCGATCACTTCCTCGAAGAACGCGCGATATTGCGCGGCTACGCGGGGCCAGGCGAAGTTCGCGGCGCGCGCTACCCCGCGCGGCACCAATGTGTCGCGGGCGGCGATCGCCTGACCCAGTGCGCGCGCCACCGCGACGGGGTCCTGCGTGTCGAGCAGCACCGCATCCTCACCGACGATCCAGCGCAGCCGTTCCGAGTCGTGCCCGACCACCGGCGTGCCGCAGCCCAGCGCCTCGATGAAGACGTTGCCGAACGATTCCTCCTTCGACAGGTGCAGGAACACGTCGGCCGACCGGTACAGCGCCGGCATCTCGGTCGCCGCCACCGTCAGGCGGCGAAAGCGACCGGGCAGCAACTCCCCCGCCAGCCGGTCGACCGCATCGCGTTCAGGCCCGTCGCCCGCCACCACCAACTGCGCGTCGGGCAGGTGGCTGACGGCGCGCACGCCGTCGGCGACACGCTTCGACGGGATCAGCGCGCTGACCATCAGCACGATCGGCCCGCGTTCCGGCAAGCCCAGCCGCGCACGTTCCGCCGCCCCGGGAATAAAGCGCGTCGCATCGATGCCGTTGGGGATCAACGCGCAGCGCCGGCTATCCCGATTGTGCGCGAGGTAATCGGGGTTGGTGCACACCAGTCCCTCGCAGCCGAAGGTGCGATATTCGGCGTCGTTCGACACCGCCGGCCAATCGCCGTTCTGCGTGACGAACACGTGCGGCGGGCGACGGCCGCCCAGCACCGGGCGGCGCAGAACCCAATTGGTGAACGGGAAGGAACAGGTGACCGTCACGTCATGGTCGGCGGGGCGATAAGCGCGCAACAGCCCCGGGGCGAAGGTCGCCTCCTCCCACCCCGTCTCGCTACGCAGCGCGGGCACGCGCGGCATCCGCTCCAGCCGCTCGCGTCGTACCGATCCGGCATGGACGAAGCGGTACGGCGTGCCGGTGCGCGGCTCGCCCGACCCGATCACCGTCACCTGCTCGCCCGACCGACCGAGTTCCGTGGCCAGCGACAGCAGCGCGATCTCCGCGCCGCGTTCGAAGCGGTGAAACCCGGGCAGCGCGAACAATATGCGCATCGTCATGTCCTTGTGTCGCGCCATCGCTGGCGCAGGTGTCGCACGGCGCCTCGAATTTAACGCCTGCGGTGCTAGAGAGCCGGCGGTGGATCAATCCGTCTTGATTCGCAACGCTCACTGGACGACCGCTTCGCCCGCATGACCTTCACCCCGCCCCCCTCCCCCACGCCGACGCGGATCGGCATCGTCGCGATCGGCCGGAACGAAGGCGAGCGGCTGACGCGATGCCTGCGCTCGGTCGAGGGCAGCGGCGCGGCGGTGGTATATGTCGATTCCGCTTCCACCGACGGCAGCGCGGATCGCGCGCGTACGCTGGGCGCACGGGTCGTCGATCTCGACATGGCATTGCCGTTCACCGCGGCGCGCGCCCGCAATGCCGGGCTGGCGGCGCTGCCCGACGTCGCGCTGGTGCAGTTCATCGACGGTGATTGCGAACTGGACGCCGCCTGGCTGCCTACCGCGACCGCCTTCCTCGACGCGCATCCTGATGTCGCGGTCGTCTGCGGCCGGCGGCGCGAACGGTTTCCGGCGGCGTCGGTGTTCAACCGGCTGTGCGACATGGAATGGGACACGCCCGTGGGCGAGGCCGGTGCCTGCGGTGGCGACGCATTGATGCGCGCCGACGTGGTGCGCCGCGCCGGCGGCTTCCGCGACGACCTGACCGCGGGCGAGGAACCGGAATTGTGTGCACGGCTGCGCGCCGGCGGTGCGCGGGTGTGGCGGATCGATGCGGAGATGACGCGTCACGACGCCGCGATGCTGCGCTTTCGTCAATGGTGGTGGCGCGCCGTCCGTGGCGGTTTCGGCTATGCGCAGGCGGGGGATGCCACCGCCGCGCTGCCCCCGCCCTTGTACCGCGCCGAGGTGAAACGCGCGACCCTGTGGACATGCATCATCCCGTTCGTGGGCGTCGCGCTCGCGCTGTTCATCCATCCCGCTTTCCTGCTGCTGCCGGTCGTCGCCTTCGCCGCCCAGGTCGCCCGCATCGCGCTGCGGGGCCATGCGCCGCGCGGGATGGCGTGGCCGCACGCCTTCTTCACGATGCTGGCGAAGTTCCCGGAGATGCAGGGCATCGTCCGCTACCGGCGGCAACGCCACCTCACATCGGCGATCACCTACAAATGACCGTGCCGCGCATCGCCTATGTCGTCAGCCAGTATCCGGCATCGTCGCACACCTTCATCCGGCGCGAAGTAGACAGCCTGCGCCGTCATGGCGTGGATATCCAGACCTATAGCATCCGCCGGCCGTCCGACGCGGAAATGCAGGCACCGGAGGACAAGGCGTCCTTCGCGGAAACCCGCTTCGTACTGCCCCTGTCGCCGCTTGCCTTGCTGGGCACGCACTTGCGGGCGTTCTTCACCCGGCCGGCTGACTGGCTGTCGCTGCTGCGGCTCGCCATGCGCCACCGCGCGCCGGGCACGAAGGCGTTGCTGTGGGCGATGTTCCATTTCGCGGAGGCGGTGGTGCTGGCGCGAATGCTGCGCGTGGACGGCATCACCCACGTCCACAATCATTTCGCGAACGCCGGCGCGACCGTGGGGATGATGGCAGCGCGCTTCGCGCGGCTGCCATGGAGCCTGACGCTGCATGGTATATCGGAAACCGATTATCCCGCCGGGCTGATGCTGGGCGCGAAGCTGCAAGCGGCGAATTTTGCCGCCTGCGTGTCGTGGTTCGGCCGTGCGCAGGCGATGCGCGTCACCGCACCGGCGCATTGGCACAAGTTCGCCGTCGTGCGCTGCGGGCTGGACCTGCCCGCACTTCCCCCGCCCGCCGCACGGAATGCCGGACCGCGCCGTGCGATCGTATGCGTCGCGCGGCTCTCGGCCGAAAAGGGCCATCTGGGCCTGCTGGAGGCGATCGCCCCGCTCGACGCGTCGTTGACGCTGGTGGGCGACGGGCCGATGCTGGGCGAGATCGAGGCGGCGGTCGCGCGGCTCGGGTTGACCGGCCGGGTGCATTTCGCCGGGCGGCTGGACGAGGCGGCGACGCTGGCGGCGATCGCGCGGGCGGACCTGCTGGTGTTGCCCAGCTTCATGGAAGGGCTGCCGATCGTGCTGATGGAGGCGATGGCGATGGGCGTGCCGGTGATCGGCAGCCGCGTGGCCGGGGTTCCGGAGCTGATCGAGGACGGCGTGGAAGGGTTGCTGTTCCGGCCCGGCGACTGGACGGACCTGCATCGCGCGATCGCTCGCCTGCTGGACGAGCCGACGCTTGGCGACCGGCTGGCGGCGGCGGCGCGCGCCAAGGTCGAACGTGAGTTCGACATCGCGACGGCGGTCGCCCCGCTCGTACAGCGGTTCGGCGGGAAGTAGGCGATGCTGTTCGATCATTTCGACCGGGTGCGGATCATCAACCTGAAGCATCGCACCGACCGGCGGGCCGAGATGCAGGGCGAACTGCGCCGGCTGGGTGCCGGGCACGATCCGCGCGTCGCGTTCTTCGATGCGTGCCGTTTCGACGAGGCGGGCACGTTCAGCTCGATCGGCGCGCGCGGGGTCTATCACAGCCATCTCGCAATTCTCGAGGATGCCGCGACGCACGGGGCCAGCGTGCTGATCCTGGAGGACGACGTCGATTTCACCGCTACGGCGCGCGACGCCGTACTGCCCGACGACTGGCAGATCTTCTACGGCGGCCATTATGCCACGACCCCGGAGGACCTGCACCGCAGCGACATCATCGGTGCGCATTGCATGGGGTTCCGCGCCGATGTGGTGCCGCGGCTGGCGGCGTATCTGCGTGAGTTGCTCGGCCGGGCGGATCATCCGCCGGTCGATGGTGCCTATGTGTGGTTCCGCCGCGCACACCCCGGACTGGTCACGCATTTCGCGCTGCCGCCGATCGCGGACCAGCGCCCGTCGCGGACCGACATCGCATCGTTGCGGTTCTTCGACCGGTGGCGCGGCCTGCAGGAGGTTGCCGGTTTCGCGCGCAGTAGCAAGCGGCTGGCGACCCGCCACCCGGCCGCGTTCCGGCGCGCGCTGATCCTGGGCAGCGGCGTGGTGGCGGCAGCATTGGTGGCGGCGTTCGCATGAAGTGGATCGCACTCCTTTTCGTCCTCGGCCTGCTGCCGGTCGCGATCGGCTGGCTGCGCGGCAATCCGCAGCAATTGCCACGCGTGATGATGGGGCTGGGGCTGGCGCAGTTCTTCTCGGGCATCCTGCACCTCACCGTCGCCCCGATTTCCTGGGCGATGTGGCCGGGGTTCAACAAGGGGCTGGAACTGTCGGTGGTCGACGCGATCTCGGTCGTGGTGATCGCGGCCGCGCCCGCCCGGTCGCGGGTCGCCAACCTGCGCTGGCCGATCGGCCTGTTCGCGATCCCGGTCCTGTTCAGCGCGACACGCACCGACGTCCCGATGCCGACACTGTTCTATGCGTGGCAGCTGGGCCGCGTGGCGTTGCTGGTCACCGCCGTGGCGATCGCCTGCCGCGATCCGCGCACGCCCAAGGCGCTGCTGCAGGGGCTGATCTTCGGGCTGGCGTATCAGGCGGTGATGTCGATCAACGAGCGTGCGCACGGCGTGGTGCAGGCCGCAGGCACGTTCGGGCACCAGAACCTGCTGGGCATGATCACGCATTTCGTCGTCTTCCCCTCGCTGGCGCTGCTGCTGGCGACCAAGAAGATCAAGTGGATGTGGCTGGGGCCGGTGTCGGGCGGGCTGATCGCCATTCTGGCGGCTTCACGCGCGACGATCGGGCTGGCGGGGCTCGGCTATGTGCTGCTTTTCGGGCTGTCGCTGCTGCGACACTCCACCGCGCGCAAGCGCAAGGGGGCGATGCTCGCCATCGCCGCCATGACGATCGCCGCGCCGCTCGCCTATGCCACGCTGGGTGCCCGGTTCGAAAAGGCGCCGTTGCAAGGCGATTACGACGAACGCGCCGCCTTCGAGAAAGCGGCGACCGCGATGCTCCACGACTATCCGTTCGGGGTCGGCGCGAATCACTATGTGATCGTCGCCAACACACAGGGCTATTCCAGCCGCGCCGGCGTCGCGCCGGTGTTCGGCAGCCGTAGCGCACACGTCCACAACGTCTACCTGCTGACCGCCGCGGAAACCGGCTATGCCGGCGCGGTCACCTTCACGATCATGATGTTGTGGCCGATCATCGTCGCGCTGCGCTGCGCCTGGCGGTTCAGGCGCGATCCACGCGGCGAGTTGCTGGTCGGGGCCGCCGCCGCGCTGATCGTCGTCGCGGTCCATTCGATGTACGAATGGATCTTCGTGCTGGCGACCGTACAGTATCTGTATGCCACATTGGTCGGAATGATCGCCGGCCTGTGCCACCAGATGGGCTATTGGACGCCCGTGCGCCGCCGCCGGGCGGCCGCTCGACCGACCCCCGACGACGATGACGAGGCTCGCTCCGACCCCGTACCGGCCTGAGGCCGCCTGACCCGGTCGGTGCCGCGCGCCGTCCGGAGACGGCGCGTACATGCGGCACCGTCTCCGGCCCGGACGCTGCGGGAAGGTTTACCAGCGCCTAACCATGCGCCTTCACCGCGCCCTAACCAGCCCGCGGTAGAACGAGCCATCCCCACGGAACGCGGTTCCGCGATCACGGGCATGGAGTTCTCGCATGATGTCGCTGCGGCGCGCGGCACCGGGCACGCTGACGCGTGATGCCGGTCGATCCCTCACGTACATGGTCGCGGCGCTTGCCCTCGCTTCGTGCGGTGGCGGCGGGGGTGGCAGCGGCGGCGGAACCGGTGCCACGGCGGCGATCGTACCGGTCGCCGTCGCGCCCGCCCCTTCGCCGACCCCGGCCCCCGCCCCGCTACCGACGCCCACGCCCACGCCCACGCCGGCCACGGTCAGCCCGGGCAGCCTGTCGATCGAGGAAGACGCGTCGCATATCGCCAGCAACTTCGATGTCGCCAGCGAACTGGTGCCATCGTGGGGAACCGGCGAGACGCCGGCGAGCGCAGCGCCCGATGTAGTCGGCGCGTTCCGTTTCATCTGCAATCCCAGCCACGAGCTGCGCGACGATCCGGTCGTCTTCCCCGGTCAGGCCGGCAAGTCGCACCTGCACCAGTTCTTCGGCAACACGCTGGCCAACGCCCATTCGACTTATCAGAGCCTGCGCACCAGCGGTGCGAGCACGTGCAACAGTCCGCTCAATCGCAGCGCCTATTGGATGCCGGCGATGCTGAACGGCAAGGGCGGGGTCGTCCGTCCCGATTTCATCAGCGTCTATTACAAGCGCCTGCCCGAGAGCAGTCCGTCGTGCCAGCGCATGGGCAAGACGTGCGTCGCCCTGCCGCGTGGCCTGCGCTTCGTCTTCGGCTATGACATGATAAACGGCGCGCCGAAAACCGGGGCCGGATATTTCAACTGTCAGGGACCGACCGCCACGTCCGGCCACTTTACGGACATCGTCGAAGCCGCGAAGCATTGCGGGGTCGGCAATCAGCTGGGCGCGATCATTACCGCCCCCAGTTGCTGGGACGGCAAGAACCTCGACAGCGCCGACCACCGCTCGCACATCGCGTACACCAGCTACGGCGACTGGGGTTACGAGAAGTGCCCGGCCACGCATCCCTATGTCATTCCGGCGTTCACGATGGGCGTCTGGTACACCGTGGATGCGGATCTCGACACGTCGGGAACGTGGGACCGCAGCAAGCCGACCTGGCATCTGGCATCGGATGAAATGCCGGGCATGCCGGTGATGCGCCCGGGCAGCACCTTTCACGCCGACTGGTTCGGGGCGTGGGACGACGGCGCCATGAAGATGTGGACCGACAATTGCATCAACAAGCTGCTGAGCTGCAACGGTGGCGACCTGGGCAATGGCAAGCAGCTGAAAATGTTCGCCGGATTTAGCTGGACGGCGAAGCCACACGTGGTGCCGGCGTCGTGACCCACCACCGTGCGGGCGACGCCGCTTACACCACCAACGCGACGATCGCCGTCCAGATCAGCAGCGCCAGCGCCATGCCGAACAGCACGCCGCGCGCGGCCTCCAGCGGGTCGGTCACGTCGGCCACGAACGGGCCGATCAGGCCGAACCGATCGAAGACGAGGGGCACGCCGCTAAGCGAGTATGGTTCCGCACGATCGAAGGCCACCCGTCTCTCCTTTCGCTGCCCTGTCGCCGACCCGTCCCGGAACGGCACAGAAACCTGTCACCTCGATGAACGAAGTGCATCCGCGAAGTTTCCGTCGTCCGCAAACCGACCCCGCGTTAACCCGCTGGTAGGTGGCGTGGCGCTAGTCCCCTGAAAATCAACGAAAGGTGCGGCGATGCTGCTTCCAGCGATCTTGCTACCCAGCGATACCGACGATCGCCGCTCTGCCGAGCGGCAACCGATCAACCAACCATCCACGCTGCGTGACGAGCGCGCCCACGCGTCCGATGTCTATGTCCGCGACCTGTCCGAGACGGGGTTCAGCGTGGCGACCGATTCGCGGCTTGAGATCGGCAGCACTGTGACCATCGGCCTGCCCGGTCGCGGCCGCGCCAGCGCGCGGGTCGTGCGCCAGGTGAGCGGCGGCTACGGCTGCGAATTCGTCGATGCGCTGGGCCGGGCGGAAGTCATGCAGACGTTTCGTGGCGGCACGGTCATCCAGATGACATCGAGCGCGCCGATGGTCGCTCCGCTGCCTGAACCGGTGATACGGCGCCTGCCGGGCGCGGTGCGCCTGACGGTGATCCTGGGTGGCTCGGCACTGCTGTGGGCGGGAATCGCCAAGGGTCTGACCAGCCTGCTCTAGCCCCCGACGATGGCCGACCGTCCTTGGGTAGCGGTACGATCGCCGTATCGGGTCAGTGCGGAATTAAGGCGTCTTGGCCGAGTCGCGACACATTGGCGACTTGGCTATCGCACTGACGATCCGGCCGTATTGCCCGTCGACCGGCAATACGCGGTGATCGGGAGCCGACGCGCCGTATCGAGGCACTGCACGGCAAATTCGTCCTTCAATCGCGTTTACGCCCCAAAATGGAACAGGACGACAAGCCGTCCAGCGCGGCTTTCGGTCCTCTGGATTGCCGACTGCGAACCGTTCCGGGCAACGGAGCGGCGCGGTCGCGGCGTGCCTCCCGACACGATCAGCAACACCCACGACGCCCTTGAAACAACCGCTCGGCTCGACCTCCCGCCTCGCGACCGACGCCGGCCTGGCGTGGGCGAAACGGCATTCGCGGACGGGCTCTTTCGCGAGCGCGGGGCGAGGATGGTTGCACCGCACATCGGGGTTGCCGATCCGGAACCGAACACGTTAACAACAATTTAATGCCGCGACGGAGCGTCGTGGCGGCGCGGTGAGGCGAGCGAAGTGTAAACTTCTTCCGGTTTTCACCATCGCCTTATTGTTCTATTTGTTGCAATGCAGCGTGACGTCCAGGGAGCGAGCCCGTGCATGAAGCGACCATCACGGCCATGCCGGTAGAAACCGGCGTAGCCAACGGCTCGAGCGGCTGGCAACGGCTTGACGATATCGCCAGTCGCGTCCTCGACGTGACGCTGGCGGTCATCGCGCTCATCATCCTCGCCCCGCTAATGGCGGTCGTGGCGGCGGTGATCTATTTCCTCGATCCCGGCCCGGTGATCTTCGCGCATCAGCGGATCGGCCGTGGCGGGCGTTCCTTTCCGTGCCTGAAGTTCCGCAGCATGGTGGTCGATGCCGATGCGCGGCTGCGTCACCTGCTGGAGACCAGTGCCGAGGCACGGGCGGAATGGGAGCGCGACCACAAGCTGCGCGACGATCCGCGCGTCATCGGCATCGGCAAGTTCCTGCGCAAGACCAGCCTCGATGAGCTGCCGCAGCTCTGGAATGTCGTGCGGGGCGACATGAGCCTGGTCGGCCCGCGACCGATCGTCGTCGGCGAGATCAGCCGCTACGGGCGGTATTTCGAACATTATTGCGCCGTGCGCCCGGGGATCACCGGCCTGTGGCAAGTCGGCGGGCGCAACGACGTGTCGTATCGTCGCCGTGTCGCTTACGATGTAACCTACAGCCGCGCGCGGTCCTGCGCGATGAACGTGAAGATCATCGCCTACACCGTGCCCAGCGTATTGCTTCAGCGCGGCTCCTACTGACCTTCACGCGCGTGGCGTCTGAGGATCAGGCGCCGCGCAGCTTGGCCCGTACATCGTCGAGTCGCCGTTGTGCGTGATCTCGGTCGCGCGCGGCGAGTACCGCCATCTGTTCTCCCAGCGCATTGATGGTCCGGCTGGCAGCGGCGGCATCGTTGATCGCCTTGGCCGACACGATCCTCAGCGTGCGAATCGCCTGATCCTGCGCGGCATATTCCACCCGGTCGCCGCGCTGCTGCGCGATGGACCGCTTCTCCAGTGCAGAGTCCAGCTTCAGCATCACGACCGTGTTGCGCGATTCGTTGAGGTCGCGTTCGGCGCGCGCGTCGTCGATCCGCCGCAGCACCACGCCACGGCGCGCCTCGGCGGCGGCGGCATCCGCCATCAGCCTCCGGCGGGCATCCGCCATCGCCGCGATGGCGACGGGATCGTTACGCCGCGCCACCAGCCCCGGCGCAAAGGCCAGTGTGGACGCACCGGTCAGTTCGGCGGTCCACAGCGCTTCCTGTGCCAGCAGGCGATCGGTCGCAGGGCCCGGAACGGGCGCTGCCCCGCGCGCAGTGCAGGCGATCGCCGCCACGCCGGCCAGGCCGAACAACGCAGCGAAGCCGACACCGCGACGCAACGCGGCTGCGGCGTCGTCGTTCACGGTCGTCCCCCTGATCGTCGCTTCCATCATGCCAAACTTCCTCAACTACATCGGCGGACCTTCATAGTATCCCCAACCCGTTAACATCGGGTAAGCCATATCGGTCAGGTCATCACGCCGATCGTTGCATCGTCGCAACGTGTTGCGAGAACACCGTTCCCCTGCCAACATTTCCCGACAATTAACCTCGCCTTTAGCCGCACCGCGTAACTGCTTGCCATCCGCCGGATTGGCGGTGACAGTTTGGATTCGGGCAGACATCGTGTCGATCTCGCGGCTACGTACACATCTTCTTCTGGCGACCGCGTCGCTCACGCTGGCCGGCTGCGGTGGCGGTGGCGCCGGCAGTGGCGGCGGGAGCACCGGCTCGACCGCGCCGGTGGTCGTCGTCACGGCCCCGACGCCCACCCCTACCCCGCCTCCGGTCGTCGGACCCGGAAGCGCCGGACCAGGTCTCACGCCCAGCCCGCTCCCGACGTCCAGCGACGGCGGAATCGTGATCGTCGCGCCCACACCCGTGGCGACGCCCACCCCCACGCCCACTCCAGCGGTGACACCGACGCCGACACCTGTCGTGCCGGGCACGCCTGCGCCCAGCCCCACGCCGTCGCCCACGACCGTGCCGATGCCGATGCCGATGCCGATGCCGATGCCGGTGTCGTCTTCGACGCCCACTCCGACGCCTACGCCGGTGGTGATCGTCGAACCGATGCCGACACCCACGCCCATGGTCACGCCGGTCCCGACGCCCACCCTCGCGCCCGATCCCGCCCCCTCGCCGGTGATCGAGTTGCCGGAGGAGGCCGCGCCGACCGACGGGTTCGCCTATCTGGCGACGCGCGCCGCCGAGT
Source organism: Sphingomonas sp. Leaf231 (assembly GCF_001421995.1). Taxonomy (GTDB): domain Bacteria; phylum Pseudomonadota; class Alphaproteobacteria; order Sphingomonadales; family Sphingomonadaceae; genus Sphingomonas. The sequence goes on along the minus strand of NZ_LMLS01000003.1, from coordinate 173,132 downwards.
TCGCGTCGTCGATCGTCGATGCGTTCTGGAAGTTTCTGGCGCTATTCACGTCCGGCGGCGGCAACGCGCCGTGGACCGATGGGCTGACCGCGTTCAACCAGCCGGTCACCACCGTCAGCGGTGCCGCGGCGGTGCCGGTCGACGTCCTGCGCCTGACGCGCCAGGCCTCGTTCGGTGCGACGCCGCAGCTGGTGTTGCGGATCGCCGAACTCGGCATCCCCGGCTGGATCGACGAACAGTTCCGGGTGCGCGGCAGCACCTATGCCGATCTCGTGAGATGGGTGCCGAACGATTACTGCTCGGATCGCACGATCGCCAATTGCTGGCAGAACCACTTCACGCGCGTGCCGGTCGCCGCGCGCTTCTACGCCGACGCCACGCTCGCGCCCGACCAGTTGAGGCAGCGGGTGGCGTTCGCGCTGTCGCAGATCCTCGTCATCTCCGGCAATACCGTGAACAGCACCTCGGGCATCGCCGCCTATCAGCAATTGCTGCTCGACGGCGCGTTCGGCAACTACCGCGATCTGCTCGGCAAGGTCACGTTGCACGGCTCGATGGGCTGGTACCTGTCGATGGCCGACAGCGTGCGCAGCGCGCCGTCGGAAAACTACGCGCGTGAGATGCTGCAGATCTTCACGATGGGGCCGATGCAGCTGCACGCGGACGGCACGCCGGTGCTGGCCGGCAACGGCGCGCTGGTACCCAATTACACCGCCGAAGACGTCAGGGGCGTGTCGCGCGCGCTGACCGGCTGGACCTATACGCGGGCCAACGGGCGCACCGACTGGGCCGGCATCGATTATTCCCAACCGATGGTCGTTCGCCCGGTCAACTGGGCCTATGACACGCAGGCCAAATCGTTCCTGGGCGCGACCGTACCTGCGGGCGCAACGCCGGCGGAGAGCGTGCGGATCGCGCTGGATGCCGCCTTCGCCCATCCCAGCACGCCGCCCCGCATCGCGAAGATGCTGATCCAGAATCTGGTGAAGTCCAATCCCTCGCCCGCTTACGTAACGCGGATCGGCGCGGTGTTCGTCGACAACGGCAAGGGCGTGCGCGGCGACCTGAAGGCGGTGGTGCGCGCGATCCTGCTCGATCCCGAAGCACGCGGCGACGAGCCGCGCGGCGGCGGCGCGGGCAAGGTGAAGGAGCCGGTGCTGGTGATGACCGCCGTCGTGCGCGCGCTAGGGCTTCAGACCGACGGCGTCAGCATGACGATCCGCGATACCGCGATCGGCCAGCCAGTGTTCCAGGCACCGTCGGTCTTCAACTTCTACCCGCCCGATTACCCGCTGGCGCGCAGCAACGGGCTGGTCAGCCCGGCGTCGAAGCTTTTGTCGGCGGGCGGGACGGTCGCGATCCAGAACCTCGTCCACGAATGGACGATGCGCGGCGATGCGAACCGCGGCGACTGGAACTTCAACAACAACCTGAACAATTTCACCGGCACCGCACCGTTGTGGGGCGGATGGGAGGCGATCGGCACCGATCCGGACCGGCTGGTCGCCGTCGTCAACCTGCTGATGCTGAACAACTCCGCCACGTCGGCGCAGAAGCAGGCGATGCGCGCCGCCGCGCTGTCGATCACGCACCGCGACGCGCAGATACAGGCCCGCAAGCGCGCGCAGGCCTTGCTCTACATCGCCGCATCCAGCCCCAATTTCCTCGTCGATCGCTGAGGATCCGATCCCATGACCCTGATCTCCCGCCGCCATTTCCACCATATGGCGATGAGCGCCGGCGCGGCCGCCGCGCTCGGCATGTTCGGCCGCGGCGTTGCTTACGGTGCGCCCGGCAGCGGTTTCCGCGCGATGGTCGGCGTGTTCCTGTTCGGCGGCAACGACGGCTGGAACATGCTGGTCCCGACCGATCCGGCCGCTTACGGTGCCTATGTCAGCGCGCGGCAGACCATCGCGCTGCCACCCTCGGCGGTGACGCCGCTGGCCGGCAGCGGCCTTGGCCTGCATCAGGCGATGGCCAGCCTTGCGCCGATCTGGGACAAGGGTGCGATGGCGCTGGTCCTGAACGCCGGCACCTTGGCCACGCCGCTGACCAAGGCGACCTACCTCAGCCGGCCGGATCTGCGTCCGTCAAACCTGATGAGCCATTCCGACGAGCAGGAGCATTGGCAGGGGTTGCGCGCGCAGAGCGTCAACCGCGACGGCTTCATGGGCCGCCTGCACGACCGGATGAGCACGGGCAGCGGCGTGCCGCCGGTGATCTCGTTCGCGGGCAACAATGTCGCGCTGATCGGGCAGCAGGCGCAGCCGCTGGTGCTGCCGTCGCGATCGGTGCTGACGCGTTGGGATAGCGGCAACAGCGCGGTCGAGGCTGCCGTGGCCAGCCTGGCGGGCGGCACCGGCCTCGACGACGTCACCGCCTCCACCGCGCAGACCGTGACCGACGCCTATGCGATGACCGCGGCGACCAGCGCGGTGCTGGGCGCGACCGGCAGCGTCGAGGCGTTCTTCGTCGATCCCGCGACCGGGGCAGCGCTGACCTCCGACGTGTCGCAACAGCTGAAGCGCGTGGCGCGGATGATCGAGGCCCGCTCCACCTTCGGGCATACGCGCCAGTCGTTCTTCGTGTCGCAGGGCGGGTACGACACCCACGACAACCAGGTCGCGAATGGCAGCGTCGCCACCGGCATCCACGCCAACCTGCTGCGCGACCTCGCGCTGGCGCTGTCGGCGTTCTACAAGGCGATGGAGGCGCTCAGCCTGCAGGACAACGTCACGGCTTTCACGATGAGCGACTTCGGGCGCACCTATCGCGGCAATGCGCAACTGGGCAGCGACCATGCGTGGGGCAACAACCATCTGGTGATCGGCGGCGGGGTGACCCCCAAGAGCGTGTTCGGCCGCTACCCCGATCCGACGCTGGGCGGCGCCGACGACATCAGCAACGAGGGCCGCTTCCTGCCGACGATGGCGCAGGAGGAATATCTGGGCGCGATCCTGAAGTGGCACGGCGTCGCGGACGGCGACATGGGCTATGTCGTCCCGAACTGGAACACGTGGTCGACCAACGGACGCGGCCCGATCGGCCTCTACGGCTAAAGCATTGAATACGCGGTACCATCGTCGGCGAATGTTGCGAATGTTGAGACACTGACGCGACTTTTCGGGACCCACCGTCGGAAGCGGGAAAGGCGATGTCCGATCCGCCCGCGATACTAACCGAGCCGGCGTGCGTAGGACAGCCGACAGGTCGTTTGTTCGTGTGCGGCGGATGCCCTATGGTGGCCGCGCCTGCTGGAGACCGACCGTGTACCGCCGCCCGATGATCGCCGTCCTGTCGTTGCTGGCATGCGCCGCACCCGGTCCCGCACAGTTGCGCGCCGACGAGGTCGGGTACGAACTGCGCACGCCCAACGAGGCCGCGCTGGCGAAGAAGCAGAAGGGCAGCGGTTCGCACAATGTCGGCAGCCGGCACGGCGACCTGATCCGCCCGGTGTTGAGCGAGGACGTGTCGGCGGTGCCCGATGCGATCCCGTCGACCGTGCGCGTCGCCACGCTACTGCAACCCACCGGAGGCACCGGGGTGATACCGCCGTCGGGCCGGCCCGACGTGGTCGGCGCATTCCGCTTCATCTGCCAGCCCGGCCACGTCAATTACGACGACCCGATCGTCTATCCCGATCAGCCCGGCAAGAGCCACCTGCACCAATGGTTCGGCAACACCGCCGGTAACGCCGCCTCCACCTATGCCAGCCTGCGCACCACCGGGCAGAGCACCTGCGTCAACATCCTGAACCGCTCGGCCTATTGGATGCCGGCGATGCTGGACGGCAAGGGGCATGTCGTGCGGCCCGACTACGTCTCGATCTATTACAAGCGGATGCCCGACCGGGACCCGAATTGCGCGCGACAGGGGAAGGAATGCGTCGCGTTGCCGCGCGGGCTGCGCTTCATCTTCGGCTACGACATGGTGACGAACACGCGCTCGACCGGTGCGGGCTATTTCAACTGCGACGGCCCGACCGCGACCCCCGGCCATTATGCGACCATCACCGAGGCGGCGGCGAATTGCCCCGCGGGCAACCGGCTGGGCGCGGTCATCAACGCCCCCGATTGCTGGGACGGCAAGCGGCTGGACAGCGCCAACCACCGCGACCACGTCGCCTACACCAGCTATGGCAGCTGGGGTTATCCCAAATGCCCGGGATCGCATCCCTATGTCATCCCGGCCTTCACGATGGGCGCGTGGTATTCGGTCGACGCGCAGCGCGCCGACACATGGTATCTGTCGTCGGACGAGATGCCCGGCATGGAGCGGATGCCGGCGGGGTCCACCTTCCACGCCGACTGGTTCGGTGCGTGGGACGACGATGTCATGGCGGCGTGGACCGATCATTGCATCAACCAGCTGCTGAGCTGCAACAGCGGCGATCTCGGCAATGGGCGCGCGCTGGTGCAGAGCGGCGAATTTTCGTGGAAGACCGCGCAACGGCTGGTGCCGGTGCCGGCGCGACCGGGCGGCACCACGGCCGCGACGCCTTAGTCTCCGGTCGGCTTTTTTCCTGCCGGTCGCGATCGTTGCGGATCACATCGGGTGTTCATGAAGCCATTTTCGGGTAACCGCCGGACGACGGCCCGCCGGCTGCGCGCGACCATCGCCTTTTCACGGGTAACACGACCTTCATGACCGACGTTTCCACGCTCCGCGCCCGCATGTTCGCCCGCGTGCATGTGCCAGAGGTGCTGCTCAAGCGGCTCGGCTGGGCGACCTCCGGCTATATGATGGTGCTGGTCATCCGCTTCGTCACCAACGTGGTGCTGACGCGCATCCTGGCGCCGGAGTTGTTCGGCATCATGATCCTGGTCACGTCGCTGCGGATCGGAATCGAACTGTTCACCGACATCGGCATCACCCAGAACGTGGTGAGCAGCCGCAACGCCACCGACCCGCGCTTCTACAACACCGCCTGGACGTTGCAGCTGCTGCGCGGCGTGGTGCTCGCGCTCGTCGCGCTGTTGCTGCTGCCGGTGTTCGACCATTTCTACAAGGACCCGACGCTGCAGATGGTGCTGCCGTTCATGTCGGTGTTCCTTATCCTGACCGGCGTGACCTCGATCGGGCTGCCGCTGTCGGTGAAGGAAATGGCGGTGCACCGCACAGTGCCGTTCGAGATCGCCTCGGCCGCGATCGCTTCGGTCCTGCTGATCCTCGCCTCGTGGCTGTCGCCCGATATCTGGGGGTTGCTGGGCGGCAGCATCCTGGCTTCGATGGTGCCGGCGGTGCTGTATTATTTCATCAAGCCGGAGATCAAGCACCGGCTGATGATCGACGTCGGCTATGCGCGCGAGATCGTCGGTTTCGGCAAATGGGTGTTCGTCTCCTCGGTGATCTTCTTCCTGGCGTCGAACTTCGACCGGCTGGTGCTGGCGAAATACGTCAGCTTCGCGATGCTGGGCATCTACGGCGTGGCGCGCAGCCTGTCGGACGTGTTCGCGCTGTTCAGCGTCAAGCTGGGCAGCGAGATCATCTTCCCCAGCGTGGCGGCGTCGACGGTGCGCGGGGCCGAATTGCAGGGCAAGCTGGCGCATCGCCGTCTGCAATTCCTCGCTGCGGCGCTGGTCGCGGTCGCCGGGTTCATCGCCCTGTCCGATGTCGTGATCTCGGTGATCTACGACGATCGCTATCGGGGCGCGGCGCAGTTGCTGCCGTGGGTGAGCCTGGCGGCGTGGATGACCATCCTGTGCACGCTGAACGAGAATCTGATGCTCGGGCTGGGCAAGCCGCGTTACGGCGCGCTGGGCAGCGTCGCCAAGCTGGTCGGGCTGGTCGCCTTCCTGCCATGGGGGCTGACGCATTACGGCGTCGTCGCCGCGGCGGGTGCGACCGTGGCGGCGGAGGTGCTGCGTTACCTGTGCCTGATGATCGGGCAGGCGCGGGAACGGGTGACGTTCATGCGCCAGGACGTGGCGGCGACCGCGCTGCTGCTGGCGCTCGCCTATGCCTTTCGCTGGGTGACGTTCCAGATCCATCTCACCGGGCCGCCGGCCGACCTGTTCCGGATCATCTTGCATTGAGGGTTACGCCGAAGGGGGGCGCGGGTATGGAGAACAGCGACACGAACGGCGGGGTATCCGCCTATTTCTACGCCGGTGATTTCGTCGAGGCGGCGCGACGCCATGCGGCGGGCGAGCCGCAATCCTACGCCACTCACGACGAATTGATCCGCACCTTCGCCGCGATCGGTGCGCGGGGCCGGCCGGTCGACATCTACAGCTTCTGCGCAGCCGCCCATCCCCCGCGGGAGATCCTGCCCAACGTCCGCGTCACCGCGCTGGGCGGGCAGCATCACCGCGATCTCGTGCTGGTCGAGGCGTTCCGGCGCGATCCCAACCCGGCGGTGATCTGCCACTTCCCCAGCCTGGCGCTGCATTATCACATCTGGCGATCGCGCAAGCGCGCGCTGTCGGTGATGGCCAGCTCGTTCAACGTGCCGGGGCTGCGGCCCCGCACCAACCTCACGCTGCTGCGTTTCCTGCTGAACCGCCCGCGCTTCGATTTCGTCGCCAACCATTGCGCGCCGGCGACGGAATTGCTGGCCCGCTCCGGGGTCCGCCGCGACAAATTGCTGGCGTGGAACATCCCCTTCCATCGCAGCCCGGCGCAGCGTCCGGCCCGCACCCGCAACGCGATGGATGCGAAGTCGATCTGCTATGTGGGCAGCATCAACGAGAGCAAGGGCGTCGGCGACCTGCTGCGCGCCGTCGCGACGTTGCGCGACGACGGCATCGACGTGCAGGCGACGATCGTCGGTGGCGGCGAGGTGGCGGCGATGCAGGATCTCGCGACCGAACTCGGCATCGCCGACCGGGTGCACATGACCGGCTTGATCGACAACGACCGCGCGTTCGACATCATGGGCGAAAGCGACGCGGTGATCGTGCCCAGCCGCCACGACTTCCAGGAAGGGTTTCCGCTGGTGCTGTTCGAGGCGATCGCATCGCGCACGCCGATCGTGTGCAGCGACCATCCGATCTTCGCCACCGCCTTTGCGGACGGTGTCGACGCACTGCTGTTCACCCAGCGCGACCACCGCGATCTGGCGCGGCAGGTCGCGCGGCTGCTTCGCGACGATTCGCTCTACGCCGCGCTGTCGCAGGCGGCCGAGGCGACCTGGGCACGCGTCACGATCGCTGCGGACTGGAGCACGATGATCACCCGGTGGGTGGAGGAAGGACGGGGATCGACATACCTGCGCGACATGACGCTGGCGGCGCAGAAGGCCGTGACGGCGCCGTAAGCGTCCGCCGTTCCGTCTCTCCCCGGGTCCGGGATCGGTCAGGATCGCTTCGCCACCCCTGCGATGGCGTGGCGGCGTCTGGCCTTACGCCGTCGGCCCATAATAGCCGCGATACCATTCGGCGAAGCGTTGCAGCCCCTCGCGCAGCATCACCTTGGGCTGGTAACCGGTCAGCGCATGCAGCTTCGACACGTCGGCATAGGTGGCGGTGACGTCGCCGGGCTGCATCGGGCGCATCACCTTTTCCGCCTTGTGGCCGATCGCGTCCTCCAGCGTCTCGATCATCTCCATCAGGCCGACCGGGTGGCTGTCACCGATGTTGAGCACGCGATGCTCGCCGGTTGCGGGCGGGTGGTCCAGCGCGCCGACGATCCCGTCGACGATGTCGTCGATATAGGTGAAGTCGCGTGCCATCTTCCCCTCGCCGAACACCTCGATCGATTCGCCCCGCATGATCTTCTGCGTGAACGAGAAATAGGCCATGTCGGGGCGGCCCCACGGGCCATAGACGGTGAAGAAGCGCAGGCCGGTCTGCGGGAAGCCGTAGAGCTTGGCGTAGGACTGGCTCATCAGCTCGCACGCGCGCTTCGTCGCGGCGTAGAGCGAGACCGGGTCGGTCGCCGGCTCGTCCTCGGTGAAACCCGCCCCGCCCATCGGCTTGTCGCCATAGACCGAGCTGGAGCTGGCGTAGACCAGATGCTCGAACCCCTCGGCGTGGCGACACGCCTCCATGATCGACAGGTGACCGGCCAGGTTGGAACGTTCGTAGGCGAACGGGTTCTCCAGGCTGTAGCGTACGCCCGCCTGCGCGGCGAGGTGGACGACGCGGCGCACGCCCTGATCGCGGACGATCGCAGCCATCGCCTCGACATCGGCGATGTCGGCGCGGTGGAAGTCGAAGGTGTTGCGCCCCTGGAACGTCGCGAGCCGCGCTTCTTTCAGCGCGGGATCGTAATAATCATTGACGATGTCGACGCCGATCACGCGCTCCCCGCGATCGAGCAGCCGGTGTGCGACGGCATGGCCGATGAAGCCGGCGGTGCCGGTGACCAGTATCGGATCGGTGCGGCCGCTCATCATATTTTCCTTCGATCGGCGCCCGCGACGGCGCGTTCATGCTGCACCCGCGTCGTAGAGGCGGGCGTCGTCCGCGGCAACTCGCCACGCCTTATTCGCGTACCGACTCCGCGGGTTGCCACACGGCGTAGGTCTTGCCGCTCCACACCGAATCGATCACGCCCAGCGCGACGCCGAACAGGCTGAGCAGCGCGGCGACCACGCGTTGCGCGACGCCGATGCGCAGCGCATGCGCCGCTCCCAGCGCGATCGTTCCGCCGACCGCCAGCCCCAGCACCCACTCCAGCCCGAGCAGCGCGACCGCGACCGGCAACGCGCACAGCAGCGCGCCCAACAACAGGAACGGCGTCACCCACTTGAGCATCCGGTGCGATGCATAACCGTACAGCGCGGGCCACGGCAGGCGGCGCAATTCGGGCCAGAGCGCGCGATGGACGTTGATCGCCTGGCACGCGATGCGCCGCTTGCGCACCAGTTCCTCCTCCGCCTCCGTGGCGCTGCGTTCGTAGACCAGCGCGTCGGGGGAACTCAGCAAGCGCTTGCCCTGCGCCAGCACGACCAGGCTGAGGTACAGATCGTCGATCAGGTGCGGCGGCGGCGGCCGGTGCAGTTCGCGGCGCAGGACGAACATCGCGCCATCGACGCCGATCAGCCCCACGGTGCCGCTTTCGATCGCCTTGATCGCTTCCTCGGCCCGCCAGTACGCGGCGCCGGTCGCCGCGGCGGGGCTGTCGTCGGGGTTGGAATATACCAGCCGTGCGCTGACGCAGCCGACGTCCGGGTCCGCGAACGGCGCGATCAGTGGCGCGATCACGTCCACGTCGTGCATCACGTTGGCGTCGGTGAACATCAACAGCCCGGCGGTCGAGCGCGTCACCAGCAGGTTCATGCCCGCCGTCTTGCCCTTGCGCTCGTGCGACACGATCAGGTCGATGCGATCGGCATATTCGCGCAGGATCTCGATCGTGCCGTCGCGCGGCCCGTCGGCATAGACGTGGATCGTCGCCGGCCCATAAGCCTGCGCCGCCTCGATCAGCCGTTCCAGTCGCGGACGGATCGACCGCGCTTCGTTATAGGCGGACATGCAGATCGCGAGCGGCGGCCGCTCTGCCCCGTTTTGGGACAAAATGGCTGGCGCGCGACGCGGAAAGAGCCGCAGCGTGGCCGGATAGATGAGGAACGGGTGCACGGCGAGCACCAGCAACAGCACGGCAGCGATGGCGTACACCCCGATCATGCTAGCGTTTGCCGATCCCTAATCCTGCCTGACGACGGCTTTTGCCGTACGCTTTGGCCCTACGGCGAAGAAGCCCCCGTGTTCGCGCTAAGCCATAGCGGATGCACGCGTTCCTGCAAGAAGGCTTGGGGACGCCGTCCCAAATCGGGCGGCAAGATCGCTTGCATTTGCAGCGACATCGCTTACCACGGCGCCACTTCGCACTTGCGGCATTGACCCGGGGGAACAACCGATATGACCAGGCTGGCGATGATGCTGTCGGCAGTAGCGCTGCTGGCGGGATGCGCCGGGCGCGGCAGCGACCTTCCGTTGCAGACCGCCTCCTCGCTGGGGCGCGACCGCGCGTCCCCAGTGGACGCCACCTACCAGCTGGGCGTGGGCGACCAGATCGCGCTTGCCGTCTATGGCGAGGCCGATCTCAGCCGCAATTACGCGATCAACCCGGCCGGCACGATCGACGTGCCGCTGATCGGTGCGGTCAAGGCGCAGGGCATGACGATCGACCAGCTGAGTGCGCAGATCCGCCAGCGGCTGTCCGAGGGTTACCTGCGCAATCCCAGCGTCACCGGCTCGATCCTGACCTACCGTCCGTTCTACATTCTGGGCGAGGTCAACAAGCCGGGGCAATATCCCTATCAGACCGGGATGACGCTGGAGGCGGCGGTGGCGCTCGCCGGTGGCTATAGCTACCGCGCGCAGCAGAACCAGGTCTTCATTCGCGCCGAAAGCGGCGGCGGTGAGGCCAAGGTCGAGGCGTCGCCGGAACTGGCGGTGCGTCCGGGCGACACGATCCGCGTCGCCGAGCGGTTTTTCTGATCGTCCCGATGCGTCCGGCGATGTCCATTTCGGCGCGCATGGCCGCGCCATGGCTGCTGACGGCCGGCACCCTGCTGATCGCGGCGCTGACCGTCGGCGCGCCGACGGCGCATGCGCAGGTATCGCGCGCGGTGCTCGACACCGGCATCCCGTTCGACCTGCCACAGACGGACCGGGTGACGGTGCTGCAACGCCCGCATCCCGAGATCGACCCGCTCGGCGTGCGCGCCGGCGCGTTCCTGGTCTTCCCGCAAGTCGACGTTTCCGCAAACGCCACCAGCAACGTGTTCGGTGCGACCAACGACGCGGTGTCGGACGCCTATGCGATCGTCGCCCCGCGGCTTGACGCGCGCAGCACGTGGTCGCGTCACCAGCTGCTTGGCCATGTGCGCGGCAACTTCCGCCGCTTCCTCGATTATTCGATCAAGAACGAGGATGGCTACGACGTCGGGATCGAAAGCCGGCTCGATATCGTCGGCGAGTCGAACCTGCGGGCGGCGGTGAACGCCGATCGCATCTACATCAACCAATTGTCGGGTGATTTCCCGCGGTTCGCGGCGGCTTCGGTGCCGCTCGACCGTCAGGTGGCATCGCTGCGCGGCACCTACGGCCTCAACCGTCTGCAGTTGATGGGCGATGTCAACGTCACGCGGCTGGATTACAGCGATACGCGCGCGCTGGACGGCACGATGATCGATCAGGATTATCTGGATCGCACCGCGACCCGGCTGACCGCGCGCGCCGAATACAACATCTCGCCGGTCACCTCGCTGTTCGTGCAGGGCGTCTATACGCTCCACGACTACAAGGTGGTGAATTTCGACTTCGATCGCAGCGGCGACGAGTTGCGGGTGGTCGGTGGCGCGGCGTTCGACGTCACGCCGTTGATCCGCACCCGGTTGGGCGTGGGTTACCTGACGCGGCATTACGACACCGCCGGCGTGTCGACGCTCAGCGGCCTCGCCTTCGATGCGCAGGTCGACTACCTCGTCACCCAGCTGACCACGATCAGCGTGTCGGCACGGCGCGACGTGCGCGACGCGATCGTGCAGGGATCGCCCGGCTACACCGCGTCGCGACTGGCCGCGGAGATCGATCACGAATTGTTGCGCAGCCTGATCCTGGTCGGGCGCGTCGATCTGGAACGTGACGATTTTTCGCGCATCGATCGCGACGACACGCTGTTCCACGTTGGGGCAAGCGCGGTGTACACGCTCAATCGATCGATGGTGCTGACACCGTCGATCGATTACTCGAACCGTGACAGCGGCGGGGCTCAATTGGGTCAACGTTTCAACGAAGTACGCGCAGGGCTGAGCCTGACGTTGCGGCGCTGAGCCGGACGAACGGCAAGTAAAAAGGGTAAGCGATGGCGGATGCAACGAACATGCGGCCTGAGGAACGCCAGGATCTGGCCGGCCTCTTTTCCCGCCTGAAACGGCACCTGCCGATCATTCTGGCCTGCGTGATCGTGGCCGTGGTGCTGGCATGGGCGGTCAGCAAGGTGCTGCCGCGGCGCTACACCGCGTCGGCGCAGCTGGAATATACACCGCAGAACGCTGTCGCCGGCGCGCCGCAGGCGCAGCTTTCCGATCTGGGCCGCGATGCCAAGATCGATGCCGAGGTGCAGACGATGAAGTCGCTGCCCGTGGCTGTGCGCGTCGTCGAGCAGCTCAAGCTGGATCGCGACCCCGAATTGCGCGACGCCGCCAAGGACTTCGCCACCGATGCCGCGACCGGCAAGCAGGCGATCGCCGGTGCGCTGCTCGCGAACATGAGCGCCGCGCGCGTCGGCACCACCTCGTTGTTCGAGGTCGGCTACACCGACAAGAACCCGCTGAAGGCGATGCAGATCGCCAACGCCTTCGCGCAGTCGTTCATGACCGAGGACATGGAAACCAAGATCGCGCAATATCGCGAGGTCGACGGCCGTCTGAACAGCCAGCTGGAAGAATTGCGCAGCAAGGTCGAGCGCGCCGATGCGGAGGTCGCCGCTTACCGCGTGCGCAACAACCTGCTCGGCCAGCCGGATTCGGTGACCGCCGAACAGGAAATCTCCTCGATCCGCGGCCAGCTGGCCTCGGCGCGCGCTGAGGAAGCCGCGGCACGCGCCCGCAGCGCGGTCAGCGGCTCGACCATCGTCGGCGGCGGCACGAACAGCCCGTACAGCACCGCGACCATGTCGACGCTGCGCCAGCAGCGCGCGCAAGTCGCGGCGCGCGTCGCCGCGCTCCAGTCGCGTTATGGCGAACGGTATCCGGCGCTTGCCGACGCACGCAAGGAACTCGACGCGATCGACGGGCAGCTGTCGCGTGAGATGCGCGACCTGTCGCGCTCGGCCGGCAATGCGACGCAGGCGGCGGGTTCGACCACCGCCTCGCTGGAGGCGAGCCTCGCCGCCGCGCAGTCGCGCCTTGCCAACAACGTGCGTTCGTCGGTGGATCTCGCCGAATTGCAGCGCACGGCGCAGAACGCGCGTGATGCCTATCAGCAATTGCTGACCACCAGCACGCAGCAGAATGCCCAGCAGTCGATCATGCGCGCGGACAGCCGGCTGGCCGCCCCGGCGGCGTTGCCGCTGAAGCCCAGCTCGCCCAACGTGCCGGTGCTGATGTTCATGGGTGCGGTGCTCGGCCTGGCGGTCGGTCTCGCCATCGCCTACATCCGCGAACGCTGGGTGCAGGGCCTCGACACGGTCGACGATATCGAGACGATGCTCGGCGTCGACTATTTCAACAGCGTGCCGACGCCGGCCAGCTCGATCGAGAAGCCGCGCACCAGCGACCCGGCGGAGGCGACGCTGCTCCACCCGTTGTCGGCCTATACCGAAGCGTTCCGCAACCTTGCGACCAGCATGAGCTTTACGGTCTCGGGCGTGCAGGGCGGCAAGGTTCTTGGCATCACCTCGGCGCTTCCCAAGGAGGGCAAGACCACCACGTCGATGTCGGTCGCGCGGGTGCTGGCGACGGGCGGTTCGCGCACGTTGCTGCTCGACACCGACCTCCGCCGCCGCTCGGTCACGGTCGCGCTCGCTCCGCAGGCGCAGATCGGCCTGAGCGAAGTGCTGGCGGGTACCGCCACGCTGGATCAGGTGATCGTGCGCGAGGAAGCGACCGGGCTGGACGTGCTGCCGCTGGCACCGACGATCGGCACGTCGTCGCACATCTTCGAGACGCCGGACTTCAGCGCGCTGATCGCCGAGCTGCGTCGCCGCTACGAACATATCGTCGTCGATACCGCGCCGGTGCTGGCCGTGGCCGACACCCGCGTGCTGGCGCACCATTTCGATGCGCTCGCGCTGCTGGTCCGCTGGCGCTCGACCCCGGCACGCGCCGCCCGCGCGGCGCTGCACCAGATCACCTCGGTCGGTGCGGGGGTGACCGGCGTCGCGCTGACGATGGTCAATCTGAAGGTGCAGTCCCAGTCCGGCTTCGGTGACCCAAGCTACTACGCCGATTACATGAAGGACTATTACGCCCAGTCTTGACGCGGGCGCGACCGCACCACCCGCATCGCGCCGGCCGCGCCAGATGGCATCCTCACTGCTTCACACGCTGCCGACACGGCTGCGTGACCGGCGGCTGGCGCGACTGTTCGCGCTGGCCGACCAGGGCTTTCAGGGTCTGGGCAGCATCGTCGCGAGCGCGATCCTCGGCCGCAGCCTCGCGCCGGACGCGTTCGGCGCGGTCGGCGTGGCGATCGGCGCCTATTATTTCGTCGCCGGCTTCCATCGCTCGGCGATCACCCTCCCCTATGTCACCGAACATCGCGAACCCGGCGATGCCGGCGCCGACCGCGCCTATCATTCCGGTTGGTGGTGGCTGAACGTCGCTGCGGCGCTGGCGCTGGCGATCGCGCTGCTCGCCATCGCCGCTACGGTGCGGGTCGCTTTGCCGTCGCAGCGCTGGCTGGCCGAACCGCTGATGCTGGGCGCGGCGATCACCCCGCCGCTGCTCGCCGCCGATTTCGTACGCCGCTGGTTCTATAAACAGGAACGTGCGTGGCTGGCCGCGATCGTCTCCGCCCTGTTCTTCGTCGCGCTGATCGCAGGTGCGCTGATCGCGGCGCGGTGGCGCGCCGATGCGGCGGCGGGGGCTGCGGCATGGGGAGTGGCGGCCGTCGTTGCGACGCTGCCCGCGCTGTTGGTGCTGCGCCCCGCCCGGCCCGCGGCCCGGCGCGCGTGGCGGATGTTCGCGCCGCACGCCCGGTTCGCCGGCTGGCTGTCGCTCAACATCTTCCCCTACACCGTCTACAGCACCGCAACGGTCGTGATCCTGATCGGCGCGCTGCTCGGGCCGGGTGCGGCGGCGGTGTTCACCGCGGCGCGCACGCTAACCAATCCGGCGGTCAGCATCGTCTCGGCGATCGATTCGATCGACAAGCCGCGTGCCGCCGCCGCGCTCGCCAACGACGGTGCGGCGGGGCTGCGGCGGGCGATCGGCGGCACGCGGCGCACGCTGATCGTCATGACCGGGGGGTACCTCGCCGTCGTGGCGCTGTTCGCGCATCCGCTGATCGCGCTGGTCTTCCACGGCCAATATGCCGGGGTGGAGCGTGAGGTGCAGTTGCTGTGCGCGGCGTTCTTCCTGTTCTGCCTCAACCAGCCGTCCGAAACGCTGCTGATCGTGCTGCGCGCCAGCCGGACGATGTTCGTAACGCGCGCCGCCACCGCGATCGTCACGCTGGCCGCGCTGGTGCTGGCGATCCCGCACGGCGTGGCGGGCATGGCGATCGCGATCGCGGCGAGCCAGCTGGCCAATATCGTCCTGCTCGGCATCGCGGAGCGACACGCCCTGCGCCGCCATGTCCGCCACGGCACCTTGTCGGAGTTATCGACGTGACCATTCTCTTCTCCGTCGTCGTGCTCACCTATGCGCGCGACCAGATCCTCGCCGACTGTCTGACAAGGCTGGCGACGTGCCTTGGCCCGCGCGACGATTACGAGGTGATCCTGGTCGACAACAATGCCGAGCGCGGGACGCGCGACGCGCTGCTGGCGCCGTTCGCGCATCATCAGTATCTTTTCTCGGGCGGCAACAAGGGCGTGCACGCGCGCAACGACGGGTTCGATGCGGCGCGCGGGGAATATGTCGTGCTGCTCGACGACGATGTCATGGTCGAGACGCCAGCGATGCTCGACCTGTTCGCCGCCCGGTTCGCAGAGGACGAGCGGCTCGGCGCGATCACCGTACGCAAGCACGTCCGCGGCGAGACCCGCCGCCGGGTCGACCTGATCCCGCACACCCGCAAGGACGTCGACCTGACGCAACCGTTCCTTACCTTCCGCTTCGTCGGCGGATGCGTGGCGTTCCGCACCGCGTGCCTGCGCGAGGTCGGCGGCTTCCTGCCCGATTTCTTCTATGGTCTCGAAGAGATCGAGCTGTCGTACCGGATCATCGATGCCGGATGGCGAATCCGCTACGACCCGGCGGTCAGTTGCGAGGAACTGGAGCATCCCGACGGGCGCGATGCCAAGAAGCGGGTGCAGACGCAGCGGTTGGCGAACAAATACATCATCAGCTACCTGCGGATGCCGTTCCCTGAGGTGCTGGTGAACGCGGCGCTCTTCACGCCCTATCTGCTGTTGCGCCAGCGCGGACAGGCGAGCGTCACGGGCGCGGTGCGGCAGTTCCTGAACTGGCGCAAGCGGGACGGCAGACCGGAGCGCAAGGCGATCTCGCGCAGGACCGCCGCCTATATCCGCGAATGCGGCGGATCGGTGTGGCGATGATCGTGCGGCTGGCGCTGCTGGGCGCCGCGATCCTCGCCGGCTGGTCCGCGACCGGCGCCGGCGCGGCGCTGGACCGCAAGCTGCTGCGCCCGATCTTCACCGAAGAGTTCGACCGGGCGCCGGATTTCTGGAACGCCACCACCAATCCGCGCGGCCGGTGGAAGACCAACTACTGGTTCGGCGTCCAGCCGACCCGCGCCGAAAAGGGTTCGGAACCGCGCACCCTTGTCCCCAACGGCGAGCTGGAATATTACGGCGATCCGGCCGAAGGCATGTCGGCGTTCGAGTGGAAGCCGGGTGTGCTGACGATCGCGGCGCGCCCCAACCCGTATCGCGCCGACCCGGCAACGAACCACCTGCCCTATCTCTCGGGTTTGATCACGACCGAGCGGTCGTTCCAGTTCACCTACGGCTATGTCGAGGCACGGGTGGCGTTCCCCAGCGGCAAGGGCATCTGGCCGGCGTTCTGGCTGCTCCCCGTTCCGGCGCTCAAGGGGGGCAAGCAGCAACAACCCGCCCCGATCGAGATCGACGTCTTCGAATCGATCGGCGAACCGGGAAAGCTGTACTTCACCTGGTTCCCGGACCTGCCGAACCAGCAGAAGAAGGGCGACGGCATGCCGTGGCAGAGCGGCACCGACCTGTCGCAATTCCACGATTACGGCATGATGGTCACGCCCAGGGAGCTGATCTGGTATTTCGACGATCACGAAGTGCGGCGGGTGCCCAACCGGGACTTCCATCAGCCGTTGTATCTGTTGCTGAATCTGGCGATCGGCGGCAAGTGGCCGGGCGCGCCCGCCGCCGACCAGCAATGGCCGGCGCGGATGCGGATCGACCGGGTGCGCGGTTACCGACTGGCGGAGCGTTGAGCATGACGGGGATCACGCGGCTGGGGCTGGGCGGCAGCAAGTTCGGCTCGTTCGGCAATCCCGCGCCCGCCGCGGAGAGCGAGCGGCTGGTGCGGATCGCGCTCGACCTGGGCGTCAACGTCATCGACACCGCCAGTATCTATGGTCAGGGCGACAGCGAGCGGATCATCGGGCGCGCGATCGCCGGGCGGCGCGATACGGCCTTCGTCGTCACCAAGGGCGGGCAGACCTTCTCGGCCAAATACCGGCTGTTGCGCACCGCCAAGCCGCTGGTGCGCGCGTTGCTGGCGCGGCGCGCCGGCCCGGCCAACACCGTGACCGCGCAGCGCAGCGAGGCGATGCGCGCCGATTGGCGCCCGCGCGCGATCGTCGCCAGCCTGGAAGCGTCGCTGCGCCGGCTGCGCACCGACCGGGTCGAGGCGTTTCTGCTGCACAGCCCGCCCGCGCATGTCGCCGGCGACGCCGAACTGGCGCTGGCGCTGGTCGCGGCGCGCGCGGCGGGCAAGGCCTTGCGGATCGGCGTATCGTGCGACGATCTGGCAACGTTGGACGCGGCGCTCGACCAGCCCGGCTACGACACGCTGGAGTTGCCGTGGAACGTGCTGACGACGCTGGGCAAGCGCGCCGAGACGATCGCGGCGCGCGGGCATCTGGTGCTGGCGCGCGAGGTGGTGACGCAGCAACCCGGGTTGACCCCGGCGCAGGCGGTAGCGCGCGCGATCGCGCATCCCGCGGTCGCCTGCACGGTCGTCGGGACCGGGCGTGTCGAGCATCTGCGCGCGCTGGCGGCGATCGCCCGCGGATCCAACCGGGAGGCGGCACGATGATCATCGACGCCCGCCGCGCGGGATTGCCGGAACGGATCGAGGCGAATGTCGCGATCGTCGGCGGTGGACCGGCCGGGATCACGCTGGCGCTCGCGCTGGCGGACGCCGGCCGCGACGTGGTGCTGATCGAGGCGGGCGGCGATCGCTTCGACAAGGTCGGTCAGGATTTCCTGCGCGCGCAATCGGTGTCGCCGCCCGCGCACTCGCCGGGGGAGATGTACCGGCGGCGGCAGCTGGGCGGGACCAGCGCGGTATGGGGCGGACGCTGCATCCCGTTCGATCCGATCGATTTCGAAACGCGCGACTGGATGCCGGCGGCGCGCTGGCCGATCGCCTATGAGGAGGTCGCGCGCTTCTACCCGCAGGCGATGGCGCTGGCCGAAGCGGGTGCGGCGGAGTTTACGGCCGCCGCCGCCGAACCGCGGCTGGATCCCGCGATGCCGGATGCCGGCGCGGATACGGTGGTGGAGCGCATCGAGCGGTTCAGCCATCCGACCGATTTCGGCGGGTGGTATCGCAAACGGCTGACGGAGGCGGCGCGGTTGCGCGTGCTGACGCATGCCGCGGTCGAGCAGATCCTGACCGATGACGAGGGCGCGACCGCCACCGGCGTGCGGTTGCGGCTGGAAGGCGACACGCGGGTTATCGTCGCAGCGTCGACGGTCGTCGTGGCCGCCGGCGGGATCGAAACCGCGCGGCTGCTGCTGGCCAGCGACGAAGCGCGCAGCGGCGGGCTGGGCAACGAGCACGATCTGGTCGGCCGTTATTATCAATGCCATCTGGAGGGGACGCTGGGCACCATCGCCTTCCATCCCCCGGCGGGCCATGCACATTTCGACTATTTCCGCTCCCACGACGGCATCTATTGCCGGCGATATCTGTGGCTGGCGCCCGAGGCGCAGCGCCGCGAGCGGCTGGCCGGCATGGTGCTGCGTCCCGCGCATCCCGGCATCGTCGATCCGGCGCACCGCCACCCCGTCCTGTCGGCGATGTACCTCGCCAAAAACATGATCGTCCCCGAATATGCGCGCAAGATGACCGCGCTGGAGCACGACGCGCGGGCGCGGCGCGGCGGATCGTCGGCCAGCTTCCACGCCGCGCACCTGCGCAACGTGCTGCTGGGCGCGCCCCGGCTGGCGGCGTTCGGCATCGACTGGACGCGACGGCGCATCCTGGCGCGGCGCAAGCTGCCCAGCGTGCTGCTGGCCGAGCGCGGCGGGGTCTACCCGCTCGACCTGAACGGTGAGCAGGAGCCGCATCGCGACAGCCGCGTGATGCTGGGCGAACAGCGCGATCCGTCCGGCATGCGGCGGGCGATCATCGACTGGCGCTGCACCGCGGACGATCGCGCGCGGATGATCGCGGGCGTGCGCACGATCGCGGCGGCGGTGAACCGCAGCGGCACGGCGACGATCACGCTGGGCGATGCCGAAGCGGAGGCGTGGAGCGACCATCCGGTGCCGGTCGGCGGGCATCATATCGGCACAGCCCGCATGGCCGATACGCCGACGGACGGCGTGTGCGACGCCAACGCCGAGGTGTTCGGGACACGCGGGCTGTACATCGCGGGGGCAGCGGCGTTCCCGACATCCAGCTTCGCCAATCCGACCCTGACGCTGCTCGCCCTGACGCTGCGGCTGGCGGAGCACCTGCGCGCTTCCCGCTGACCGGCCGGGGCAGATCGAGGTTCGGCCGCCCGACGGGGAACGACCGGCGCCCGGTCGGCCGACAGCCGGGCTTGCGGAGCCGGCGGCCGACAAAGCGCCGATGCGCCTGACGGCTAACGCGGGCGGGCGTCGGGGAGCACCCGGTCGATCCAGCCGCCCAACCGGCCATGCGACCATGCCAGCCCGCGGTACACCGCCAGCATCTGGCGCGCCCATGTCGTGTACAGCGCCGGGCGGCCCAGCCGCAAAGCGGCGCGCGCGAACCGGTGGCTGTCGCGGGCGATGGCGTGACGCATCCGGTAGACCAGCTTGCGACGCAGCGGCAGCGCCGCGGCGGGCGCGACGCGCTTGACCGGCCGGATGCCACGCCGTCCCCAAGTGAGGCGATAGGCCAGCCCTTCGCGGCGGTGGCGGAAACCGGCGGCTTGCGTCTGTTCGACGAACGCCGCGTCGACGCCGGTCAACGCCAGCCGCCCGTCGGCGACCGCGGCGGCGATCATCGCATGAACCTGCGGCGCGCGCGCGATCACCACATTGGTGCCGCGCCCGTCCGAGGAATAAGGCTCCACCCAGGCATCCCCGAAGGCGACGTCGGCGGTTTCGGCGACCACGTCGTCGCACCAGTCGCATGCCGGATTCTGGAAGAAGCCCGCACCCCAGTCACCGTCCGCGAGGTGCCACCAATCCTCCGCCCGTGCGCTGCCGTCGTCGAGCGTCAGGTGCGCGCGATACCAGTTGGCGGGGCGGCCGGCATCCTTGATCCGGTAGTCGACCGCCCGGACGCGTTCGATCGGTGCGCCAAGCTGCCATGCGAAGCTGTCGACCAGCCGCGCGCTCTTCTGATGTCCACAGAACAGCCCGAGCAGGTGCGTCACACGCTCTGCGATGACGGGATCGGTGCGGCGCAGCAGGTGAACCGCCTTGATGAAGCACGGCACGCCGACGATCGCATAGCGCCCCGGCGTCGCGCGGATCGCCGCGATCACCGCCGAGAGTTCGGCCGGATAGTAACGCGACTTCGCGCCACCGGCGAGTTCGGCGGCGTTACGTGACAGGCGATAGGTGAAGAAGCGTCCGTCATGCTGCGGGTCGGGGACCGGCGAAACGTGCGCGACGGCATCGACCGTGCCGGTACGCAACAGCTCCGCGGCGACCCAGCTGACCATCCCACCCGAGCTGCCGTTCTCGCGAAAGCCACCTTCGGCGACATGGCCGACCCATGTCGATTCGAAGCGACCGAGCAGGTCGGTGCGCTGTACCGGCGCAGCGAAACGGTCGGCTGCGATGACATCCTCGTTCGCGGCGGCCGCTGGCGAGAACGGACAGCGCGCGGTGAATACGGCGTCGGGGGTGGCATAATCTGGCGCGGTGGCATCGGGCTTCCATAGCCCGTCGCGGTCCATGACCATCTCCCCCGCCCCGCTGCACCCGCCGCAGCCGATGCACAGGCCGGACTGCACGATGTCGCGGCGGGATAGCACTTCAGCCAAGCGCGGCGGCCAGGAAATCGGTCGAGGCGGTGCGCAGGCGGGTGACCTGCGCGGCGATCCGCGGATCGTGCGGCTCGGTCAGCAGCGCATCATATTCCGCATCCGGCGTCCCGGGCGCGACGATGTGGCGGCGGGCGTCGAGCGCCGCGGCGAGATCGCGAACCTTGTTGAAGCGGTACGGCGAGGGCGCGGTGACGAACGGAGTGCCGTTGACCAATGCGAACACGCAACCGTGGAAGAAATTGGTCACCAGCGCACTCGCCCCGGCAACGCGCGCCGCGAACGCCTCCGGCCCGGCATCGATCTCCTGCACGTCGGCCCAGTCGTTGCGGTAGCCGAGGCTGTGCAGCCGGATACCGTGCCGCTTGCTCCAGCGACGCAGCGCCTGCGCCAGCCATTCGGGAAATCCATGCCCGTAGATCAGGGCATAAGGCGCGTCGTCCACGGCGTCGCGCGGCACGCGGTCAGCGAATTGCAGGACGGGGTCGAGCACCAGCGGCGGTGTTTCGCCGAGTGCCTGCCGCACGAGATCCTCTGCGTTCGCGTCGCGCACCGACACCGCCGTGAACCGCCGCAACCGCTCCGCCCATTCGCCACCGATACCGTCGGCGGCATCGTGGTTACCGAAGCTGGCGGCATAGGACACCAGGCGCTGAGGATGCAGCCCCTCGCCGAAGAACAATGGCGTGCTGGCATACCAGGGATGGCGGAAGTTCCACACCTCGTCGCTGCCGACGACAATCGCGCGATACGGGGGAAGTGCCGCAGGATCGTCGAGCGCGAATCCCGCCGAGCGCGGCAGGCGATCGATCGCGTCGACGAACCGCCGCGCCTTGGCCTTGTAGGCGCGAAGATCCTCGCGTCGGGTCCGCTCCGGCAGCGTCGGTTGCAGCGCGCACCGCCATTCGGCGCGCACCACCGCCGGGCTGTGGTGGTCGAGCAGATGCGCATCATGGCCCATGACGCGCAGCCCCTCCACCAGGCATCGCGCCTGCCAGTAGGATCCATAATTGATGCAACGGTGAAAGGTCAGTACGCCGACCTGCGCGGACGATTCGCTCATTGCGGCGTCAATCGCCGGGAAGCGGCAGGGTTCCGGCGGGCGAGCGATGACGCTTTGGCAACTTATCCGTGTTAGGCCGGTCACATGGATCTGGTGCACTTCTACAAGTCGATCATCGACCTGATTGTCGCGCAGGCGGGATCGGCGGCATTGCTCCACGTCCATGTCGGGATGGCGATCTATCTGGCGGTGCTGACGGCTGCCCCGCCCGGTCGCGGCGCGATCGTGGCGCTGCAGGTGGTGCTGGCCGCGGAACTCGGCAACGAGGCGATGGACTGGCTGGCCGCCGGCGCACGATGGACATGGGGCGACACGCTGTCCGACTTCGCGCTGACGATGTTGTGGCCGGCGGCGATCACTGCGGTCGGGGCATGGCGTCGCCGGCGGTTGCGTCGTGCGATCGCGACGGCGACCCCGTCCCGAACCGGTGCGGTTTCGTCGACGGCAAGCAGGCGTGCACCGATTGCATCCACCTGAACGCTTGCCTTGATGGCCTGCTTGCCGGTAGCGGTCGGGGATGATTGCCGCCGCCTGGCGGTCCATTCGAAGGAGCGACCGTCTTGCGCATTACCATGATCGGCTCGGGCTATGTGGGCCTGGTTTCAGGCACATGCTTCGCCGACTTCGGCCATGACGTGATCTGCGTCGACAAGGACAACGGCAAGATCGAGCGGCTGCTGGCCGGCAAGATGCCGATCTACGAGCCGGGTCTCGAAGACCTCGTCGCGCGCAACGTCGCGGCCGGGCGGCTGAAGTTCACCACCGACCTGAAGGAAGCGGTTGCGGGGGCCGATGCGATCTTCATCGGCGTCGGCACGCCCACCCGCCGCGGCGACGGCCACGCCGATCTGTCCTACGTCTTCGCCGCCGCCAAGGAGATCGGCGAAGCGCTGACCGGCTATAGCGTGATCGTCACCAAGTCGACCGTGCCGGTCGGCACCGGCGACGAGGTGGAGCGGATCATTCGCGAGGCCGCGCCGGGTGCCGAGTTCGGCGTCGTCTCCAACCCGGAATTCCTGCGCGAAGGCGCGGCGATCGACGATTTCAAGCGCCCCGACCGCATCGTGATCGGCTCGGAGGACGATCGCGCCACCGAGGTGATGCGGCAGGTCTATCGCCCGTTGTACCTGAACGCCGCGCCGATCCTGGTGACCGCACGCCGCACCGCCGAGCTGATCAAATATGCCGGCAACGCGTTCCTGGCGACCAAGATCACCTTCATCAACGAAATAGCGGACCTGTGCGAGAAGGTCGGCGCCGACGTGAAGGACGTCAGCCGCGGCATCGGGCTGGACAATCGCATCGGTTCGAAGTTCCTGCATGCCGGCCCCGGTTACGGCGGGTCGTGCTTCCCGAAGGACACGCTGGCGCTGCTGAAGACCAGCCAGGATTACGATGCGCCGCAGCGGATCGTCGAGGCCGTCGTGGCGGTCAACGACAACCGCAAGCGCGCGATGGGGCGCAAGATCATCCACGCGATGGGCGACGACGTGCGCGGCAAGACCATCGCGGTGCTGGGCCTGACCTTCAAGCCGAACACCGACGACATGCGCGATTCGCCCGCGATCGCGGTGATCCAGGCATTGCAGGATGCCGGGGCCAAGGTGAAGGCGTTCGATCCCGAAGGCACCGAGCAGGCCAAGCTGGTGCTGGAGAACATCGAATATTGCGACGGCCCGTATCAGGCGATCGAGGGTGCCGATGCGCTGGCGATCGTGACCGAGTGGGACGAGTTCCGCGCGCTGGATCTGCCGCGGGTCAAGTCGCTGCTGAAGGAGCCGGTGCTGATCGACCTGCGCAACATCTACACGCCGGCCGAAGTGGCGGCGCAGGGCTTCCGCTACACCAGCATCGGGCGGTAATCGGCTGGTGGGGGGCGGTTTTGGCCGCTCCCCTATTCCGGCGTGTATCGGTGCCGGGGCGGATCGCCAGTCAGCCGGATCGCGACAAACGCCGTCATTGCTCCGCCACGCTCGCGATGACGAACGGACGGATCATCTTCGTCGGCGAGCAGTCCGACAGTCGTGAAGTACTGGATGTCGATTGATTGCGGGTGGCGCCACTTTCCGGCGGTTACGCAGGTTCCGCACCGGCTTGAGGCCGGCACGGTGCGTGACGATCACGCGAGGCGCTACGGTTCCGGGCCTTTGATGCCGATCCGTCGCGACGCAGCCGGCCCCGTGGTGGATGTCGTCCCCTCGCTCCGGCTTCACCCGGTCGGCAGGCACGCGCGGCGTTGATCGACCCGGTCCGCGCCGCCGGGTGCACGGGTAAGGACGGACAGCGCACGACAGGTCTGCGTTCCCTCCGCACTCGCCTCTCCGACGACGACGAAGCCGTGAAGTTGCCCGGCCGCCTCAAACCATTCCTGCACTTCTCCACTGCGCATCGCCGCGGCGATGGCGGCGGCGCGACTGCCGGTATCGTCCGGCAGATCGTGCGCCGCCGCCGGGGCTACGACCGTGGAGCGGACGGGAACCGGTGCCGTTGCCGGCGCCACCACGCGTTTCGTCGACAGCGGCCGGGCCGCCGCAATCGCGTGTTGGGGCACCGGCAGGCTGATCGAATAGCCTGGTGGACGCGGCATCGGGGCGCGGGTGGCGGCGACCGACAGTCCCCCCGCACTGACCGCCAGCACGACGCCGAGCGCCGCGGCGGCCCGCCAGCCGCCACCTGAACGCGCGCGCGGCGCGTCCGCAAATGGGTAGTTCGGGTCCAGCGGCACGCAGCGATACTCACGCGTGATGCGGAGCGGGCCAAGCTCGATGGTGGTGCGACGGAGGATGTCACTTCGTCCGTTCGTCATGACCCGTCTCCCCCGATCGCCGGTCCTCCTTGATCGCCCGTCACCATCGCCCGCCCCGCCGCGCTTGGCAAGGCGGGCGCGCCGTTATGGCAGCATCGGCCCGCCGAACAGGGTGCCGAAGTAATCGCCCTTGTTCCACATCGGACGCTCCGGCGCGTCGGCGATCTCGCGAGCGATGCGATAATTAGCATCGACGAAGCGGACGCCCTGATCCCACAGGATCGGCTGGGTCAGGTCATCGCAGGGCTTGTGGTAGCAATTTTCCATGAAGGTCTCGACCGCCTTCTTGCCCGGCCCCTTGTAGCCCGGCCACAGGAACACCGACGGCACCCCCTTCTGAACGAAGCGATAATGGTCGCTGCGCACGAAGATCGCCTGTTCGGGCATCGGATCTGGCGAAAGGCCGACGCCGATCCCGGCGACCGCGCGCGCGATGATCGGACCAAGCGTGGAGTGATCGCCGCCGAACGCGACCATATCCTCGAACCGATAAGTGAGGATCGGCATGTCGAGGTTCACGTCGGCGACGATGTCGCGGATCGGGACCGGCGGATGGTTGGCGAAATAGTCGCTGCCGACCAGACCCTTTTCCTCGGCCGTGACCGCCAGGAAGATGATGCTGCGCTTCGGCGCGGGCGCGTTCTTGAAGCGCCTGGCCTCCTCGATCAGGCTGGCGATGCCGATCCCGTCATCGAGCGCGCCGTTGTAGATCGTGTCGCCGTTCACCGCCGTGCCGACCCCGACATGGTCGAGGTGCGCGGACAGGACCACCGTCTGCGCAGACAGCGCCGGGTCGCTGCCGCGGATCATGCCGACGACGTTGCTGCTGGCGATCGGCCGGAAAGCGGTGGTCGTCGCGACCGACAGCGTACCTGCGGCGGCGACCGGGCGAACCTTCAGCGTCTTGCGCGCCGCGGCCTTGGCGAGCGCGCGCCACTGAGCGCCGAAAACCTTGGCCGCGCCGCTGCTCGACAGCGTACCGAGCAACGGCACCGCGGGGGTCGCGGTGCTGCCGGTGCCGTCGGGCAGCGCCCAGGTGATCCGCTCCGCCGCATACCCCTTGGTGACGGAGGCGAAGGACGGGGCACCGCGCCCTGCCTTGCGCAGGTCGGCGATCGCGATCACCCCGACCGCGCCGTGCTGCGCGGCGGCGGCCTGTCGCGCGGCCGCGCTGCCGAAGGTGGCGGCGACCTCGCTGGGCAGGCCGGCGGGCACGCCGCCGACATAGGCGACGATCTTGCCGCGCACATCCACACCGGCATAATCGTTCACGCCATATTGCGCTGCTTCCAGACCGTAGCCGACGAACACCACCGGCGCGCTGACGCTGGTTGCCTTCGCCGCGGGGTTGGCGGCGGGTGCATAATCCTTGCCGAACACCAGCGGCTGCGCGCTGCCCCCGGCCGGTGTCCAGGCGACGCGGCCCTGCCCGTCGGCCTTGTAGCCGGTCAGCGGCACCGCCTGGAGATAGCCGCCGTCGTCGCCCATCGGCTTCAGCCCGGCGGCGTAGAATTGCGCGGCGACGTAATGCGCGGCGATGTCATATTCCGGCGTGCCGACATCGCGGCCCTTCATCGCATCCGACGCGAGAAACATGACGTGCGCCTTCATCGCGGCCTGATCGGCGGGCAGCGGCGCGTTCAGCGCGGCGTTGCGTTTCGCAAGATCCGCCTTCGCGGCGGAAGCGATCGAAGCAGTGCGGGGTGGCGGCGTCTGGGCCGCGACGTTCGCGGCACACGCCGCAAGCAACGGAAACGCAAGGGAACGGTACATGGAAACGCCCGGACAGGGGGGAAGGAACCACGCATCTTAGGCACGCAAATGGTTGCCGTCGAGACGATCTCGCTGCGTGCCGCGCTTTCGGATGGAACGCGGCGACGGCACTTGTATAGTTGCGCCATGGCCGATGCACGCACCACCCTCGCCGTTCCTGCCGTCACGCGGCGCGAAGATTACGCGCCGCCCGCCTGGGCGGTGCCGGAGGTGGCGCTGGATTTCGCGCTCGATCCGATCGCGACGCGGGTCACCGCGCGGCTGGACGTGCGGCGCAACGGCGCGCACGACGCCCCGCTGCGGCTGGATGGTGCCGGGCAGATACCGCTGTCGGTGCGGGTGGACGGAGCCGCGACCGACGATTGGCGGATCGAGGGCGAACAACTGGTCATCCTGCTGACCGGCGATGCGCATGTCGTCGAGACCGAGGTGGAGATCGCGCCCGATCGCAACACGCAGCTGATGGGGCTGTACGCCTCGGGCGGCAACCTGTGCACGCAATGCGAGGCCGAGGGTTTCCGCCGGATCACCTGGTTCCCGGACCGGCCCGACGTGCTGTCGGTCTATCGCACGCGGATGACCGCCGACAAGGCGCGCTTCCCGGTGCTGCTCGGCAACGGCGATCCCGTCGGCGCGGGCGATAACGACGACGGGACGCACTGGGCGGAATGGCACGACCCATGGCCAAAGCCGTCCTATCTGTTCGCGCTGGTCGCAGGCGACCTGACGGTCAATGCCGACTCCTTCACCACCCGGTCGGGGCGCGAAGTCCGGCTCGGCATCTGGGTACGGGCGGTCGACCTGCCCAAGACCGACCATGCGCTGGCCGCGTTGAAGCTGTCGATGGCGTGGGACGAGCGCGTCTATGGCCGAGAATACGATCTGGACGTGTTCAACATCGTCGCGGTCGACGACTTCAATTTCGGTGCGATGGAGAACAAGGGGCTGAATATCTTCAACAGCCGCTACATCCTTGCCGATCCCGACACTGCCACCGATTACGATTACGACGCGATCGCCGCGGTCGTCGCGCACGAATATTTCCATAACTGGTCGGGCAATCGCATCACCTGCCGCGACTGGTTCCAGCTGAGCCTGAAGGAAGGCTTCACCGTCTACCGCGACCAGGGGTTCTCCGCCGATCAGGGGTCGGCGGCGGTGCGGCGGATCGAGGACGTGCGTGTGTTGCGCGCCGCGCAATTCCCCGAGGATGCCGGCCCGCTGGCGCATCCGGTACGCCCGGAAAGCTATATCGAGATCAGCAACTTCTACACCGCCACGATCTACAACAAGGGTGCCGAGCTGATCCGGATGATGGCGACGATGCTGGGGCCGCAGCGATTCCGCACCGCGACCGACCGGTATTTCGACCGCTTCGACGGGACCGCCGCCACCTGCGAGGATTTCGTCGCCAGCATGGAGGAAGCGGGCGGGATCGACCTGACGCAATTCCGGCTGTGGTATAGCCAGGCGGGCACCCCGCGCGTTTCGGCGACGTTGCTGCACGAGGCAGGGAGCGGGCGCGCGACGCTGAATCTGGCGCAAAAGGTACCGGCGACGCCGGGGCAGCCGGTCAAGCATCCGCAGGTACTGCCGCTGCGCGTGCGCTTGTTCGGAGGCGAAACCGGGCAACCGCTGGGCGAGGAGCAGTTGGTCGTGCTGTCAGACGCCAGTGCCAGCGTAACCTTCGAGACGGTCACCGAGCGGCCCGTCGTGTCGCTCAACCGTGGCTTCTCCGCCCCGGTGATCGTGGAGAGCGACCGCAGCGCCGCCGATCTGGCGTTCCTGGCGCGGCACGACGATGATGCGTTCGCGCGCTACGAGGCGATGCAGCAGTTGATGCTCGACACGCTGATCGCCGCCGCGGTGGAGGGCGAGGCCGATGCGCACGCCGTGGTGGCGGCGGTGGCGGATACGCTCGAGGATCCGTCGCTCGATCGCGCGTTCGTCGCCGAGGCGGTATTGCTGCCCGCGGAGAATTTCATCGGCGACCAGTTGGGCGTCGTCGATCCCGACGCGATCTTCCGCGCCCGCGAGACGCTGCGCCGGGCGCTCGGCCGTGGGCTTGAGGGCCGCTGGCGCGCGGCGTGCGATCCCGCCCTGCTCCGCCCCTATGCCTACACACCCGAGGACAAGGGCATCCGGCGGCTGCGTAGTGTCGCGCTCGGCTATATCGCGGCGTCGGGCGCGGCGGATGCGGCGGCGCTGGCGTGGACGCAGTTCGAGAACGCGGACAATATGACCGATAGGCAAGGCGCGCTGGCGGTACTTGCCAACGGCCATTCGGCGGAGCGCGACGCCGCGCTGGACCAGTTCTACAACCGCTATGCCGGCAATCCGCTGGTGCTCGACAAATGGTTCCAGACACAGGGACTGTCATCACGCGACGATACGCCGGCGCGCGTCGCCGAACTGGCGGAGCATCCCGATTTCAGCCTCGCCAATCCCAACCGTGCCCGTGCGCTGGTGGGCGCGTTCGCGGTCAACCAGCGCGCCTTCCATGCCGAGGGTGGCGCGGGGTATCGGTGGCTGACCGAACAATTGCTGGCGCTGGACAAACTTAACCCGCAGACGTCGGCGCGGTTGCTGCCACCGCTGGGTCGCTGGCGTCGGTTCGACGCGGTTCGAGGCACGGCGATGCGGGCCGAACTGGAAAGAATCGTGGCGACCCCCGGCATCAGCAAGGATCTGTTCGAACAGGCGTCGAAGAGTCTGGACGGATAACCGCGGCAGGGTCGAACCGGCGTTTGCCGCTCGATGTACCATCAGGCGGCGGAACAGCCGCCGCCCGCATGGAACGATCGGAGGCGGAAGAGGCGTTACGCCTCCGCCATCATCACCGTCTTGCGATCACGCTCTTCGCGGCGCAATTCGGTCCGACGCGACTGCGCCGCCATTTTAAGCCACGCATCTTCCGAGCGCTGGCAGCGCTCGCGTACGTTGTCGAGCGTGGCATCATTGCCGTCACGACGATGCTGGGCGGCGATCGCCTCGAAGCGTTCATATTCCTTGATGACCAAGCCCCTTGCGTTGCACGAACGGCGCACGCACAACCTGCGCAGCCAATTCGTCGTAAAGATCGCAGACTTCCACCAACGCGTTGCCGCCCAAGTGTATCCGCTCTCCGATGCGGAAGCGGCGTAATGCGCCGCCCGGTCCGGACCAGCCCACCGTCATGTGACTGCCGCCGCGTACGTCGGCCCGCCGTGCCGCACCCTGCGTATAGCGGAACGTGGCGCGCGCGCGGGCCATGCCGTCCAGTCGCGCCATGCCCCATGACGCCTCCGCACAGAACGTCACCAGCTTGTTGGCGGTGTTGCGCTGTCGCGTGCTGACCGGATGACCGGCGCGGTCGGCCGCGGCGTCGAGCAGGACGTGGAGCAACCGGTCGAGTTCGCCGATCCAGTTGCCGATCACGCGCGAGCGAACCATCCGCTGCCGATCGCACCAAGGCTGATCGAGCCACGATTGATGCGCCTGCGCACGCAGGAAGGCCGTGGCGCGCGCCAGCGTCGCGGCAGCGGCGTCGCGCGGATCGACGTCCGGTGCCGGAGGTGCCGCGTCGCCGGGGGTCACGCCGCCGCGGCGGCCGGATCGAGCGCGGCGATCAACGCCTCCACCCGCGCGCACGATTCGGCGCTCTCCCCGGCAAGATCAAGCGGACGCGCGCCCAGATCCGCATGGTCGGCGTTGAGGAACGGCAAGGCGGCCGAAGCGCCCAGTCGCTCGATCGCCAGCCGCGTCACCCGGCCCTGCCGCTCGGCCCGTGCCGGGTCGTAGCGGACGCGCGCGGCGCGGAACGTGCGGGTCGCGCGCGGTTGCTCTTCGCTCATGCGGCGACGAACAGATTGTGGACGCCGCCGTCGCTTTGCGCGCTGGCGATCCGGGTGGCATAGCGCCGCGCCAGTTGCGCATGCGCGCTACGTGCTTCCAGACCGACGGCAGCGGCGGACATCATCAACGACACCTGATGCCGATGGAAAAGATAATTGAGGTCCATGAGCGGCTCCCTGATCACAAGCGGGAGCGCACGGGCTCTCAGTCATCGGCGCTTGGGGCTGTTTACCGACGATAACATCTTGTAACATGGATACACGTTATGTCCTAATGACGTGCCTGCCGCTCAGCGCGCATCAGCCCGAGTTACGCAATGCGGTGGCGATGGCATTGATCGACAGCAGGATGCCCTCCCGCACGCGCTCGTCGGCCTCGCCGGCGCGGTGGCGCTTCATCAGCTCGATCTGAAGCAGGTTCAGCGGCTCGATATAGGGCAGCCGCAGGCGAATCGACGCATCGAGCGCACGATGACGTTCGAGCAGATGGGCCTGTCCGGTAACGTCGAGCAGCCCGTCGTGCGTCTGTTGCCAGCCATCACTGATCCGCCCGAAGACATGGTCGCGCAACCCTTCGTCCTCGACCAGCCCGGCGTAGCGCCTGGCCAGACCCATGTCGGACTTGGCCAGCACCATCTCCATGTTCGCCAGCGTCGCGGCGAACAACGGCCAGCCCTGCGCCATGTCGCGAAGCAGGGCACGATCCTCGAACGCGGCGATCGCCTGCCCGACGCCGTACCAGCCCGGCAGCATCACGCGCGCCTGCGCCCAGCTGAACACCCAAGGGATCGCGCGCAGATCCTCGATCGCGTCGGATTGCTTGCGGCTGGCGGGACGGCTGCCGATCTTCAGCCCGGCGATCTCCGCGATCGGCGTCATCTGACGGAAGAAGGTGCGGAAACCTTCGGTCTCGTACACCAGCCCGCGATAGGCGCGGAATGCGTCGCCCGAGAGCTTGTCCATCGCCGCGGCGAACGTCGCATTGTCACCGTTCGACAGCGCCTCCGGTTCGAGGCTGGCGAGCAAGGTTGCCGACGCCATCGCCTCCAGGTTGGTCGCGGCGCTCTCGCGCGTGCCGTATTTGCCCGCGATCACTTCGCCCTGTTCGGTGATGCGGATGCGGCCCTGTACCGTGCCGGGCGGTTGCGCGCGGATCGCCGCGAAGCTGCTGCCGCCGCCGCGCCCCACTGCGCCGCCGCGCCCGTGGAACAACTGCATCCCAACGCCCGCCGCATCGAACACGGGCTTCAACGCCGTCGATGCCTTGGATAATTGCCACGTGGACGTGAGATAGCCGCCATCCTTGTTGCTGTCGGAATAGCCGATCATCACTTCCTGATGGCCGCGCGCAGTGGCGATCGTCCGCACTTCGGGAATCGCGAACCATTCGGCCATGATCGCCGGCGCCGCTTCCAGGTCCTCGATCGTTTCGAACAGGGGTACTGCCATGACCGTCGCCGCAGCCGGAGGGCCGGGGCGGTAGAGACCGACTTCCTTGAGCAGCAAATGCACTTCGAGCAGGTCGGACACCGACTTGGTCATCGAGACGATATATTGGCGGATCGCCGCGGGGCCGAAGGTGGCGTGCGCATTCGCGGCGGCCTGCACGATCGCGAGTTCGCCGGCGGTCTCCTCCGAATAATCGGCGAAGCGCGTCGTCAAGGGGCGCGGCGTCGCCAGTTCCTGACGCAGCAGCATGACCCGCGAATCCTCGTCGAGCGCGGCATAATCGGCGCACACGCCGGCGACCCTCAGCATCTCGCCCACGACCCGTTCGTGCACTGCGCTGTTCTGCCGCAGGTCGAGCGTGGCGAGATGGAAACCGAATACGTCGACCGCACGGATCAGCCGCCCGATCGCACCGCCGCTGCCGAGCAGCCCATCGCCACCCTCCGACAACGGCCGCGCGATCGCGATCAGGTCGGCGCGCAGGGCACCCGGATCGGCATAGGGTTCGCCGGTCAGGTGGCCCGGACGCGGTGCCGGCTGCCCGGTCAGTTCACGGTAGGTCGCGGCGGTACGCGCGTAGATGCCGGCCAGCGCGCGGCGGTACGGCTCGTCACTGCGCGTCTTGCCGGTGTCGCCGCTTTTCTCGGCCAATGCCAGCACCCCGGCATCGACCGTGGCATGATGCGCGGAGATCGACAGCTCCGCGCCCATCGCATGCAATTGTTCGAGGTAGAAGCCGAGCACCGCCTGAGCGGCGCGCGACAGGGCGCTACGCAACGAACCGGCGGTGACGAACGGGTTGCCGTCGCGATCGCCGCCGATCCAGCTGCCCGGCCGCAGGAACGCCGGGACTCGCCCGCCCATCGCGCGATCCCAGCGCTGGTACAGCGCCGGGATGACCGGCAGGAACACGTCGCGCAGATAGCTGAGCGCCGTCTCCACCTCGTCGACGACGTACAGCCGCTCGCGTCGCAGCACGCGGGTCTGCCACAACAGCGCGACCTGCCGCACGATCGCTTCGTCGACCAGATCGCCGTCCGGCGTCGTCTCCACCCCGCGATCGCGCAACGCCATCAACTGCGCGATGCGATTGCGGTGATCGATCATGCTCTTGCGCCGCACCTCGGTGGGATGCGCGGTCAGCACCGGAGCGACCAGCGCCTGTTCGAGCAGCGTGCGCACACGATCGTGCCCGACCCCGGCAGCCTCCAGGCGCGCCAGCGCCGCGGCGACGTCCGCGCCCTCCTCCGCGGCGATACCCTGTCGGTCTTCGGCAAGATTGGCGAGCATCGAGAACAGCATGAAGCCGCGCACGAAATCGAGCGTCTCGTCCAGATCGAGTGCGCCCAGTTCCGCATCGGGCGATGCCTGGTGATTGCCACGATGCCGCTCGACCGAAGCGGAACGGATCGCCTCGGTCCGCTCGAACAACGCCTCCCCTCCGTAAGCGCGAATGACGTCGCCCAGCACGCGGCCGAGATAGCGGACATCGGGATTGTTCGTGATCGGGGGCAGCGTGCTCATACGCTATTGCTGCGCCGCGGTACGAGCCGGGTCAATGGGGTAAGCCACGGTCCGGGCCCGCATTGCGGTCGATCAGGTCACCTGCGCGGGCGCCGCACGCAAGTGGCTGGCGGCGCTTACTTCGGCGTGCCGGATGCCTTCGCCGGCTCCTCGGCCGGGGTGGGCAGGTCGGCGTCCTTCAGTTCGCGCGCGCGCTCGCGTTCGTCGCTGGTGACGATGCCGTCGTGGTTGATGTCCTGCGCATCGAAGCGCGCCATCATCCACGTGCTACCCTCCTCGTTGGAGATCGCCCCATCCTTGTTGCGATCGATTTCGTCGAAGCGCGCAGCCAGCCGTTTGGTGACTTCGTTGCGGGACAGCCGGTCGTCGTTGTTGACGTCCAGCCGGCGAAAACGCCGTTCCACCACGCCACCGAAGTCGAGCCGCGACATGACGAACGGCGGCACGTAATTGGTCAACGCTGCCTGCTGCTCGGCACTCGGTTCCTTTTCGCCGCCAGAACATCCCGCAAGCATCAACGCGCCCGCAAATGCCGCGGCACCCACTATCTTCACCTGCATGTCCGTCCCGGCTCCCGAATGCTACGCGTCCAGCTCTACATCCCAATATAGCCAGTCGTGCCACGTCTCATGCAGATAATTGGGCGGAAAGCGACGACCATGTTCCTGCAACTGCCAGCTGGTGGGACGGATCGGATCGATCCGCAGCGGCATCGCCGCCTGCTTCGGGGTACGCCCGCCCTTTTTCAGATTGCACGGCGCACAGGCGGTAACAACGTTTTCCCACAAGGTTCTACCGCCCTGCGCGCGCGGCACGACGTGATCGAACGTCAGATCGCGCGCATGGCTGCCGCAATATTGGCACGCGAAAGCGTCACGCAGGAACAGGTTGAACCGCGTGAAGGCGGGGAATTGGGAGGGCCGGACGAATTGCCGCAGCGCGATGACCGACGGCAGCTGCATCGTACGCGTCGGGCTGTGCACCTCCCGCTCGTAATGCGCGACGATGTCGACCCGCTCCAGGAATACCGCCTTGATCGCGGTCTGCCACGGCCAGATGCTGAGCGGATAATAGGATAGCGGCGTGTAATCGGCATTGAGCACCAGCGTCGGACACGAGTCCGGATGCCGCATCAGGTCGGGATGGAACACGTCGGGACGTCCTCCTTGAACCTTAACTCATCGTGCCGCGTGCTTTCGCGCCGTGGCATGACGCCATGATGACAGGACGGCGGTACGGCATCAAGCGCCCGCTGCGGCGGTGCTGGCGGGATCGGGCGGGCTGTGGCACCAGTCCGGCATGACGACGCATCCCGACCGCCTTCCCGCGCTGCGTGCGCAACTGTCCGCCACCAACCTCGACGGCTTCATCGTGCCGCTGACCGACGAACATATGAGCGAATATGTCGGCGGCTATGCGCAGCGGCTGGCGTGGCTGACCGGGTTCGAGGGATCGGCAGGCAGCGCCGCCGTGTTGATGCAGCGCGCGGCGATCTTCACCGACGGCCGCTACACGATCCAGGTGCGCGAGCAGGTGTCGGGCACCGACTGGGATTTCGTCGGCGTGCCGGAACACAGCGTCGCCGGCTGGCTGGCCGATCATGCGCCGCAGGGCGCACGGATCGGCTACGACCCGTGGCTGCACACCCGCGCCTCGATCGTCGATCTGCACGCGGCGCTAGGGCGGGTCGATATCACGCTGGTGGCGGTCGATGCCAATCCGATCGACGCGATCTGGCATGATCGCCCTGCCCCGTCCGCCGCCGAACTGACCGTCCAGCCCGATACCCTGGCCGGTGTGTCCTCCGCGGCCAAGCGCGCGGAGGTGGCCGACTGGCTGGCCCGCGAGCGCGCCGACGCACTGGTCGTGCCGGCGCTCGAGTCGATCGCCTGGCTGTTCAACGTGCGCGGGCGCGACGTCGCGCGCACGCCGGTCGCGCTATCCTATGCGATCGTTCACGCCGACGGCACCGCCGACCTGTTCGTCGCGCCGGACAAGGTCGGCGCGGCGGTGCGGGAGCATCTCGGCAATGCCGTCCGGCTTTGCGACAGACACGCCTTCGCCGACGCGTTGCGCGGCTTTGCAGGCCGCACCGTCGCGATCGATCCGTCACTGGCCGTCGCGGCGATCTTCGATGGCGTGGAGGCCGGCGGCGGAACCACGATCGCGCGGCGCGACCCGACGATCGTGGCCAAGGCGTGCAAGAACCCGGTGGAGATCGCCGGGCACCGCGCCGCCTCGCTCCGCGACGGGGCAGCGGTGACGCGGTTCCTGTGCTGGATCGCCGACGCGGGCCCGCGCGGGGGCCAGACCGAATTGTCGGCGGCGGCGCAGTTGCTTGCGCTGCGCGAGGAGGGTGGCATGCTCCGCGACCTGTCGTTCGACACGATCTCCGCAACCGGCCCGAACGGCGCGCTGCCGCATTATCATGTGACCGGGGAGTCGAACCGGGCGATCGAGCCGGGACAATTGTACTTGATCGATTCGGGCGGGCAGTATGACGACGGCACCACCGACCTGACGCGCGTGGTTCCGATCGGCGCCCCCACGCCCGAAATGCGCGATCGCTACACCCGCGTCCTGCAGGGCCATATCGCACTCGCCACCGCGGTCTTCCCCCACGGCACGACCGGCGGGCAACTGGATGCGCTGGCCAGGGGGCCGCTGTGGCAGGCGGGGCTGGATTACGCCCACGGCACTGGGCACGGCGTCGGCAGCTTCCTGTCGGTGCACGAGGGTCCGGCGCGGATCGCCAAGCCGAGCTATCCCGGCGGCGGCCCGTCCGAGCCGCTGCGGGCGGGCATGATCCTGTCGAACGAACCGGCTTATTACAAGGCAGGCGCGTTCGGCATCCGCATCGAAAACCTGCTGCTGGTCGTCGCGCGCGCGGTGCCGGAAGGCGAGGCCGAGATGCTGGCGTTCGAGACGCTGACGCTCGCTCCGCTCGACCGGAACTTGATCGACGCGGCGCTGCTGACCGAGCGGGAGACGGCGTGGGTCGACGATTACCACGCCTGGGTCCAGGGCGCGTTGTCGCCGTTGCTGCCCGATCACGATCGCGCGTGGCTGGCGACCCGCTGCGCGCCGCTAGCCGGTTGATGTCAAAGCGTGTCTTCGCGCTTCTGCGCCGCGCCGGCGGATGCCTCCGCATCCCCGGCGCGCGCCTGCTCCTTGCGTCGGCGCAGGTTGGCCCTCAACTGCGCGGCCAATCGCGCGGCGCGTTCGTCCCGATCGGTCATCGCGAATATGCACTACGCTTGCCGAACAGCCTTGACAACGGCGGCGACGTCGGCTCTTAGGCCCGCTCCCGCGGTGACGCGAGAAGTGCTGCCGTAGCTCAGTGGTAGAGCGCATCCTTGGTAAGGCTGAGGTCGTGAGTTCAATCCTCACCGGCAGCACCATTTTTTCTCAACATTACCGTCATTTGGCGGAAGCAGGCCTCGAAAGAGGCTGCTGACTATGGGTTGAAGCGGGCCATTGTCAGCAAAGTTCGCCGCTGGCGGGTTTTGGCCCCGTCGCCGGCGCTTATCCGGTGCCGCGCGCACCGAGTCTCTCGGCCAGAAAATCGACGAACACGCGCACCCGCGCCGGCATGGTCGATCCGCCGACGAACAGGGCATGGAGCGGCTCACGGTCCTGCGGGTTGTACGCTTCCAGCAGCGGCACCAGTCGGCCTGCGGCAAGGTCGTCCTCCACCGCGAACCGCCCGACCCTCGCGATACCGACGCCGGCGCGCGCGAGCTGGGCAAGCGATTCGCCGTTGTTCGCCTCGATCTGGCCGGTCACCGCCAATGCCCGGTCTCGTCCGTCTTCGCGGAACGGCCAGCCGGGTTCGGCGCGGCGGAAATTGAAGCTCAGGCAATTGTGCGCGAGCAGGTCGTCGGGAACCTGCGGCATGCCGTGCCGTTCCAGATAGGCGGGAGAGGCGACCACCACCCGTCCCGTCTCGCCCAGCTTGCGCGCGGTAAGCGGACTGTCGGCAAGCTGGCCGAAGCGGACCGCAACATCCGCCTGCCCGGCAAGCACGTCGACGATCCGGTCCGACAGGTTCAGGTCGACGAGGATCCCCGGATAGCGCACGGTGAAGTCGCCTAGCAGCGGCACGATATAGAGGCGCCCGTGCGCCAGCGACGCTGTAACGCGCAGACGGCCGCGCGGGGACGCCTGATCGGCGATGGTGCCTTCCATTTCCGCCAGATCGGCGAGGATGCGGCGGGCAGCGCGCAGATACGCCTCGCCCTCCCCGGTTAGCGCCAGCGCGCGCGTCGTGCGGACCAGCAGCCGCACGCCCAGCCGTGCCTCGATCCGCGCGACGATGCGGCTGACCGCCGACGGTGTCAGCCCGAGCGCCCGCGCCGCCGCCGACAGGCTGCCCTGCGCCGCGACGCTGGCGAACACCGCCATCTCTCCCGATCGACCGCCGACGTCCATCTGTGACTCCGAAGCAAAGCTGCTGGTCCCATTCTCCGTCTACCGACCGGACACGCAAGCCATCATCTCGGCGCGAGCAATAAAGGATCGTCCGTCATGCGCCTCAATCTCCCCCTGCTCGCGCTCGCAACGGGCGCATTCGGCATCGGCGTGACCGAGTTCGCGCCGATGGGCATGCTGCCCGGCATCGCCAGCGATCTGGGCGTGTCGATCCCCGCCGCCGGGCTGCTGGTCAGCGCCTATGCGATGGGCGTGCTGATCGGCGCACCACTGATGACGCTGACGACGGCAAGGATCGACCGGCGGACGTTGCTGGTCGGACTGATGGGCATCTTCACGCTCGGCAACGCGCTGTCGGCGCTGGCGGACGGCTATTGGACGCTGATGATCGCGCGCGTCGTCACCTCGTTCAACCACGGCGCGTTCTTCGGCGTCGGATCGGTCGTGGCGGCCGGGCTGGTGCCTGCGGACAAGCGCGCGGGCGCTGTGGCGGCGATGTTCACCGGGCTGACGGTGGCGACGATCGGCGGCGTACCGCTCGCAACATGGGCTGGCGAAGTACTGGGATGGCGCACCGCCTTCGCCGGGATCGCCGGCGTGGGGGCAGTGGCGATGCTGTCGCTGCGGCTCGCGCTGCCGTCGCTACCGGTCACGCAGAATAGCGACATGCGGGCCGAGCTGCGGGTTCTCACGCGCGGTCCGGTGCTGGCGGCGCTGGCGCTGACCGTCGTCGGGGCGAGCGCGATGTTCACGGTCTTCACCTACATCGTGCCGATCCTGCGCGAGGAAACGCAGGCCTCGACCGGCTTCGTGACCGCGATGCTGGTGCTGTATGGCATCGGACTGACGATCGGGAACACGCTGGGCGGGCGGCTGGCCGATCGATCTATCGAGCGGACGTTGGTGGGCAGCTTCGCGGTGCTTGCCGCGGCGCTGGTGGCATTCGCCGGCGTCATGCACTGGCCGTTGCCCGCCGCGGCGGCGATCCTGATCTGGGGCATTGCCAGCTTCGCGATCGTGCCGCCGCTACAGATGCGAGTGATGGAGGCCGCCGCCGACGCGCCGAACCTCGCCTCGGCGATGAACATCGGCGCGTTCAACCTCGGCAACGCGATCGGCGCGGCGCTGGGCGGCGGGGTGATCGGGGCGGGGCTGGGTCTGCCGGCGGTATCGCTGGCGGGCGCGGCAATGGCGGCGGCGGCACTGGTCATGCTGATGGCGGTCGGGCGGCGGCGGAGGGCTGTGTCGTGTCCTGCCTGAAGCATGCGTCGATATAAGCGCAGCCCGAGCCATCATCCCACGCCCGGCAAGATTTACCGACGACCGAAGGCGGCAACCCCGCCGCTGGCGTCATGGGCGATCGTTGCGGCATAACCCAGGATGATGCCACTTCCCTCGAGCCGGGCAATCCGGGCCTGTATGGCGGTCCGGGACAGGTGAGTTGCCGCGCCAGTGCGACCGTCGACTGGCGGGCATCACGGCGCAACAGCGATCAAGACGGCGTGGGCATTCCCGTCAATTTGAAATCCGGGAAGCGGCTCTCACGAGTGGCGGGGGCCGATGCGGTTAGATGCCGGCGCACGGCATCACTTGACCGGCCGGCAGAGCTCGTGGAGTCACGTGAAGAACGCACGAGGCCTATTACCCCTCTGTGTCGACGGCTGACCTGAGGGGGCAATGCGATGTTCATCGTTGCGGCAGTGACAATCGTGGTGAGCGCATCGATCACGCGGCAGGGATCGCCTCGTAACGCGGCAACGCACGACTGTCTGGATCATGGTGCGATACCGGACGCTGCCGTTGATCCGTCCGGCCTCCTTCCCGTCGCAGGTGGGGGGCTGTGCAATCGACGGCCGATCAGATGAAGATGGTATCACCCCGTCTGGCTGCGATTGCGCTGGTGGCTGCCTGTTCCGGCACCGCGACGGCGCAGACGGTACGCCCGGTCTATCGCGAAATCGGCGACTGGCTGATCGCCTGCGATAACACGCGTGGCTGCCTCGCGCGGCACGCACCGGATCCGGCCCAGGAGCGTGCAGAGGTTGAGCCGGAGAATATCGGCATGGACATTGTCCGGCAGGCTGGACCGAACGGCGCGATCACGGTGCGGGCGTGGGCCGACCGCCCGCTGGACCCTGCAAGATTCCACGCATCCGGCGCAGCGCCGCTTTCCCGCCTGCCGTGGCGACCGGGCGACGACGGGGAGAACGCCACGCTTTCGGGTGATCCGGCGCGTCGTTTCATTCGCGCCATCGTCGACGCGCCGCGGCTCATGCCGGGTTCGACCGGCACGGCTCATCTCTCGTTACGGGGACTGGCGGCGGTTCTGCTGACGATGGATGAGGCGCAGGGCCGGATCGGCAACGCCAGCGCGCTGATGCGTCCCGGTCCGGCCCCTGCGAGCGCAACGCCGCCCCCGGCTCCGCGTCCAATCGTTCGGACGGGACCGCCTGCTCCGCCACTGAGGAACCAGAAGGCGCTGGTCGCGGCAGTGCGGAAGTTCCACTCAGGCATTTTCGCGGGACATGAATGCGACCGTGAGCCGGATGGCGAAGATGCCGCCTATCCGTTGACGACATCGGACGCGATCGTCGTGCTGGGTTGCAGCCGGTACGCCTACCAGACCTCCGTACTCGTATTCCGCACCCCCCGTGATCGGCCCTCTGCGGCGATGTTGCTGAAGCTACCCGATCCCCCGGCAGCTCCACCGGCCGATGACGACAGCGTCGGCGAGTATATCGAGGGCGCCTACGATCCCGATTCTCGCATTTTCAGTGAGTTTTCCAAGGGACGGGGCATCGCCGATTGCGGCAGCGCAACGGAATGGGCGTTCGACGGCAGGGTCTTTCGCGTCTCGGCGTTCCGGTGGCAGGCGCGCTGCGGCGGTACGATGCCGGGAGACTGGCCAGTGCTCTATCGTACGCGGCGATGATCCGGATCCCGTCGCCGCCGCCGCTCTGCCGGATGAGCGCAAGGCGGATCATGACCGGCGCAGAGACACGCTGGCCTTGCCGGAGCACTTCGATCGCCCAGGGCGTCTCCTTTTCCAACAACCTCTGGCCCGCCGGAGACCTGGCTGGAGCGACATGTGGCAAACTGGATGAGTGAGCCGGCACAGAAATTCATGG
The DNA here is from genome assembly GCF_001421995.1 of Sphingomonas sp. Leaf231. Classification (GTDB taxonomy): domain Bacteria; phylum Pseudomonadota; class Alphaproteobacteria; order Sphingomonadales; family Sphingomonadaceae; genus Sphingomonas. The sequence continues at coordinate 132,150 of NZ_LMLS01000003.1, read as the reverse complement.
TTGAGACGCTGCTGTTTCTCGTTGGCCTGCTCGTGACCTTCGGTTTGCCATGGCTCGTATGGCGCTGGCTGCGATCAGGTCGACCGTCGATCACGCCGTTGCCGATCATCGACGACGGTGACGGTCGGAAGATCGTGCCGCTGATCGCCACCTTCAACGGATTGCGGAGCCTGCCGTGGATCGGGTTGGCGAGCAACAATCTCAACCCCAAACTCGTCATCGGATCCGACGGCATCACCTATCGGATCGCAGGACTGCGGTTCAGGCGGTGGGATGAAATCATCCAGGTCGATGTCCGAAGCGCCGGATCAACGGTGAACCTGAGCTTCGCCTTTCGCGACAGCCTTCTTACCTTTGATGCGAACGTGGGCAGCACCATGCTGGCGGCACAGACATTGGCGTTGTTGCCCGATCATATCGCGCTGACCGATCGGGCAAGGTCGCTGCTCGCGGAAAAAGGCCGATGCCAAATCGCCTTTCCCGCAGACGCCCCTCGGCCGTGACGACATCCGGCCATTCGGGAACGCGCTGGCCGCGCAACCGGAACACAGCCTCTTGCGCCTGACACGCCTTAAACCGGACCTGCACCGCAAGCCGGAATATGTCGGCCGCCGGTCGCCCCGCACAGGTCGGGTCGGTTCAACGGCATCGCTCCTGCCCGATCAGCCCGGTTCGCCCAGGCTGCCCGCCGTCAGGCCGTTCCCCTCGATCACCAGCGCCAGCCCGATCGCGTTGCGCCGCGCCGCTGGTACATCGACCTCCAGCGCCGCCGCCGTCCGCCGGAAGGTCAGAGGTGTATCGTCGCCCGGGAACGTCACTCGCCTCACCTCGCCGCGTCCGATGGGCGTACCACTGCCGAGCAGCGACAGCCGCACGACGCCGTTCTCCGGCCATCCGAGCACGAGCGCGTGCACGGCCGCACCCTTCCGGACATAGCGGATGTCGCGCGCATTATATGGCGATACCGGCCCGCCTTCGGCAAACATGCCGGATGCGGGCCGGGTCGGCCCCTCCCCGTGCAGCCGCCACGGCCGGCTGCCGTAAATCGCGCTGCCGTACCGCCCCATCCAGGCGGCGATGTCCTCGACGATCCGTTCCTCCTTCTCGTCGATGGATCCATCCCCGCGCACGGGAACGCTCAGCAGCAGGTTGCCGTTCTTCGACACGACGTCGCACAGGGTGTGCAGCACGGTGGCGGCGCTCTTGTATCCGTCGCGCTCGTACAGCGCGCGGTCGTAATGCCAGTTTCCCAGGCAGGTATCGGTCTGCCAGGGATAGGTCTCGATCTGCGACTTGCCGCCGCGCTCGACATCCTCGACCAGCCCCATGCGCTTTTCGGCCGGCACCATCTTGACGTTCAGCACCGCTTCCAGCCTGCCTCCGTTCCAGGCCCGGCTGGCGTTGTAGTAATGCGCCGCCATTTCCAGCCCGACCTGATTGAACGGAAGGTCGAAATTATCGAGATAGATGAGGTCGGGTCGGTATTTGTCGACCAGTTCGCGACAGCGCAACGCCCAATTGCGGACGAAGGCCGCCGCTTCAGGAGGTGCCCATTCGGTCCAGATGCGATCGGTCCGCTCGTGAACGGCATTGGCTTCCTGGATCGTCCGGATGCCGTCGGGCAACGGCATCGTGCGGCCGGTGTAGAGCGCCTGCGGATCGAGCCCCTCCCATGCCTTGCCACGGCCCGCCGCGGCAGTCAGGCGATAGGCGTCGTAGCGCTCCCCGGCACGCGGCCCTTCGGGATCGTAGCCGTATGCGCTCTGAAACCAGTGCCATGCGTGAGCGCTATGGTTCGAAACCCCGAAACGCAGGCCGCGCTCGCGCGTCAGCTTCTCCCAGATGCCGATGATGTCCTTTTTGGGCCCGATCCGCGTCGTGTTCCACGAATGATGACTGGACGCATAGGTATCGACATTGTCGTGATGGTTGGCCAGCGCGACGAAGTACTTCGCGCCGGCGCGTTTGTAGAGGTCGAGCAGGCGCGCGGGATCCCAGCGCTCGCCTTTCCACTTGGCGACGATCTCGATGAAGCCGACGTCGGCGGGATGCCCGTATTTCGCCAGATGCGCCTTGTTCGCGCGAGAGCCTTGGAGATACATGTCCCTGGCGTACCAGTCGCCTTCCTCCGGAACGCACTGTGCACTCCAATGCGCCCACATCCCGAATTTCGCGTCGCGGAACCAGTCGGGCGCGCGATAGCCCGCGACCAGCGATGGCCAGTCGGCCGTGAAAGGCTGCGTCGGACCGCGGGCCTGTGCGATCGCCATGCCAGGCATCGCGACGTTGATGCCGGCCATGCTCCCCGCCAGACCGAAGGTGGATAGCGCGTCTCGACGGTTCATGGTCATCGCTTAGATCCTGTCGTTTGTTGTCCCGGGTGCTCCCCGACCATCGGGGAAAGATGCGGTCAGAACCGGAGATGTACCCCGGCGGTGATACGTCGACCGATCTGCGATTGGATGCGGGCCAGCCCGAAATTGTTCTCCGTCTTCTGCAATGCGTCCAGCAGATTGGTTACGTCGGCGCTGAGTGAAACCGCCGGCGTGAGCTGATAGCTTAGCGATGCATCAAGTTGCCCGTACGCCGGCACAAACGAGCCGTCACCGAAGAAATTACCGTCCCCCGACGAGTACTCGCTACGATAAGTATAGCTTCCCCGCAACCCCAAGCCGTATTTCTCAAAATATCCGCCGACGTTATAATTGTATTTGGAAACTCCGTTCAACGGAGCATTCGGCCCTCCCTCGAATTGCGGAACCTCGGGTGCGTCGATGTAGGTGAAGCTTCCGAACATGCCAAAACCGTCGAATGCGTCACCGATGTAGGCGAGCGGTATCTGAGCGGCGATTTCGGCGCCCTTGATATCGGCCGATGCGAGATTCAGCGGTTGGTTACGTCGAAACACCAGCGTTTGCGTACCGCCGCCTCGCAACTGAGCAGTAAGCGTCTGGGTTACTTGCCCATTGATGATATAGTTGGTCAGGTGCTTGTAGAATACCGCAGCAGAGAGCAACCCCTGCTTGGGCAGATAATATTCGAGCGACAGATCGGCCTGATCCGAGAGATAAGGCTGAAGCGCGGGGTTGCCGGAATTGATGCTGCGCACATTCGCGTTCACGCTGGTGCCCGCCGACAGGCTGCCAAGCCCGGGTCGTCCAATGACGCGAGCCAGTGCACCACGCACGATCAGATCGTTCGCCAATTCGTACTTCAGGTTGAAGCTAGGCAGGAAATAGTCGTAATCGCCCTTGACCTTGGTCGGCACGCCGGTCGGAACGGTGGTGAAGACGCCGCCCGGTTCGATGATGATCCCGTCAAGGTCGGGCACCAGCCCGTTCGACACCGTCTGCGTGGTGACGTAGCGAACACCCAGATTGCCGCCAAGTCGCCCGTCAGCCGAACCGAAGCCGGCCTGCACATAGGCCGCCATCGTTTGCTCCCCGACATCATAGCCGCTGCCCGAGACGACTTGCGGCGGCACCGCGCCGATCACCGTCGAATAGGGAATGATACCGTAATAGGCGTTGAGATCGGTAACCAGGTAGCTGCCGGGATAATACGGGATCTTGGTGTCGAACGAGACGGGCTTCAGGATAGCGCCGGCGTTCACGGCACCGCTGGCACCCTCGACGTTCGGCACCAGCGCCAGCTTCCCGCCCGATAGCCGCGCAAGCGTCGCTGCGTTTGCGCTGGAACGGACATCGACCGACGTATTCTGGCGGTCGCCATAGTAAAGCCCGGCCTTCAACGACTTCAGGAACCCGTCGCCGATGGTATATTCCGCGTCAAGACGGCCTTCGTAGTTCCGGTCCGAATTGCGACCGCCGAAGAAATCCTGCGACAAAAGGAAGAACGTCGACGGATCGAGGGGATCGTAGCCGGCACCATAGGTGACCTGCGGCGGACTGCCCAGGCCATCCGGGTGCGCGATCGTGCCGACCCCGCGGGAGATCGTCGCGAAACCATTGTTCAGGCTGTCGGTCGTCGACTTGAAGTAGCTGGCCTGACCGCTGACCTTCATGTCGCCGTCGGTGATGTCGAAGCCTGCGGCATAGGAATTCAGAATCTTGCGGCTGTCCTGGCTGAACGTGGATGCGCGATGATCCAGGCCGGTTGCGGTCATGGACGTGATGAAACCCTGCGATCCCGAAACGAGTTGCGGCACCAGGCTGGTATCGATCGTACTCGCGGTCACGCCATAGGGCCGGCCGGGCAGTGCCGGAGCGATGTTGGTGAAGCGTGTCGCGTTCTCGTACCACAACCCCTTGTCGCGAAAATCCGAATGGAAGTAATCGGCGAACACATTGATGTCATCGGTCGGCTTGTACTGCGCCGCCGCAACCACCGAGAGCCGCTTGCGGGTTCCGGGAAACGCCTGATAAGCCTGCGCATGGTTGAACGTGTAGGTATCGCCGAAATCGCCATCGCGATTATAGTCGATCGGCGGATTACGCTGCGCCTCGACCCCGGTTTCGGCACCATATCCCTCGTAGGACACGGCCAGATATTTCCGCTGCTCGTAAGCGACGCCGACGTTGACGCCGAAGGTCTTCGATGCGTTGACGTAGTTGGCGAGACCGGCAACCCGCGGTGAAAGCTTCTTCGAATTATCCTCGTAGACGCCCTCGACAGTTCCGTTGAAGCTGGTCTTCCCGATATCAAGCGGATGCGCGGTCTTGACGTTGATCGTTCCGGCAAGACCCCCTTCGATCATATCCGCGGTCGGCGACTTGGCGACCTCGACCGCGCTGACGAACTCCGCGGACAAGGCGGTGAAATCGAATGACCGGCTTCCACCACTGCCCAGCGTACGTCCGTTATACTGCGTGCGGGCGAAATCCGGCGCCAGTCCACGAATGCTCACGGACGAGCCCTCGCCGCGGCTGCGGGTGATCTGAACACCTGTGATCCGCTGAAGGGATTCCGCAAGATTTTGGTCCGGGAACTTGCCGATGTCCTCGGCGGAGATGCCGTCGCTGACGACGTCGGCGCTGCGTTTCTGCTCGTTGGCGAGTTGGAGCGACCGCCGGAAACCGGTCACGACGATATCTGCGGGCTCAGCGTCCTCGGCGGTCCCGCTTACAGACGCCACCGTCTGGGCGGAAGTGCCAGGCTGAACGGCAACCGAAGCCGTCTGGGCCAGCAATTCGAGCGGCCACGCGGCAACTCCCACAAGGAGTGCAACTTTAAGCGCCTGCGCCCCGACCCGACAGAAACCTGTCATCGACTCTCTCCTCCATTTACGGTTTCCACCGCTTATGTCGGACAAATTACGCATGGGATCAGATGTGTCAAATAGAATTTCATCTGATAAAAACTACTTACCAGTGGTAGCGTTATCAGACAGAAAGTCTCCGCGTTGCCGTCGCGCGCTTTCTGGCGTTTGCTGCGTTCAATTTCTCGATCGCATCACTTTCCGTAAATGCGAGCAAGTCGGTTAAGACGCGATCGAGGTGGGCCAGCATGGCGTCCCGTGCGGCGGAGGGATCGCGAGCCTTGATGCCGTTCAGGATCAGGCGATGATCCGTCATGCGGGGTGTGCCGCCGGCGGCGTTGATCCGCTGCAGCATGGCATGGCAAAGAGGCGATCTGCTGCGGACATCCCACAACATCTCGATCATCAAGACGATCGCGTTATTCTGCGTTGCCTTGGCGATAGCCATGTGAAAACTGCGATCCGCCGCCCAGTCATCCCGTCTTGGTTCACGATTTTCCAGATCCATCTCCTCGAGGATCTTGCTCATGTCGTCGATCTGTTCATCCGTGGCTGCCAATGCCGCAAGCGCGGCGGCTTGAACCTCGACGATGCGCCGCGCTTCGGTGAGTTCGAAAGCTCCGATATCGAGCGCGTCCGGCTGCACCTGCGGCTTGGGCGTCGCCCCGATGACGTAGAATCCCGAGCCTTGCCGCGCTTCGACCAGCCCCAGTATCTCCATGCCGATCAACGCCTCCCTAATCGTCAGACGACTGACCAGAAAGCGCTCGACCAGAATGCGTTCTGGCGGCAGGCGGCTGCCGGTCGGGAAAACCCCTGATGCGATTTCCTGCTGCAGGGTGTCAATGACGACCCGGTAAAGCTTCCCCCCCCCGCTAGTTGTCTGACCAGACGGCAGGACAGGACCTGCGGACGTGCGCTTTCCGCTGCGCTTCTCGTCGATGCTCATATCTGACATTACCACAAGGGTGCGCCCTGGTCATCAAGCGGCATGTGGCGCCACTTGCGGAGGTCGCGATCGAGCGCAGGCCGGTTATTGCGGGGCAGAAGGCTTCCCGCGTTGCGGGCACCTGATCCGAAGCAGGCGAAGCGACTGTAAAGACTGGCGTCGTACCCATCGGGCGTGCTTAGACCGTGCAGAACAGGCAAGGATCTGACGTGCCCAGGCGACCCGAAACGGAACGAGCGGACGATCAGGAAGCGCAGCGCTACCGTGCCCCGGCGCTGGACAAGGGCATCGACGTCCTCGAACTGGTGTCACGCGCGCCGACACCGTTAACTCTCAGCGCGATCACCAAAGAACTCGGCCGATCGACCGGCGAACTGTTCCGGATGATCCTGGTACTCGAACGGCGAGGATACATCCGCCAGGTGGACGGCGGCGGGTACGCGCCGACCTCGCGACTTTTTCAGCTCGCCATGGAGCAAGCGCCGATCAAGACGTTGCAGGAATTCGCGCTGCCCTGGATGCGCACGCTGTCGGCCCGGACCGAGCAGAGCTGCCACCTCGCGGTGCGCGCTGGCGGCGACATCGTCATCATTTCGCGAATGGAATCATCGGGTCTGCTCGGCTACTCGGTGCGCTTGGGCTATCGCCGTCCCATCCCGCTCGCGGCATCGGGCATGGTGCTATATGCGTTCCAGCCGTATGACGTGCGGGAGAATTGGGAAAGTGAGTTCCAGCCGGCGCTAAGCGACAACCAGCTGGTACGCTTGCGCCGCGACGCCGACAAAATCCTGCGTCAGGGAAGTTTCCAGCAGAACAGCACCGTCATGCCAGGCGTTACCGACATCTCCGCCCCGATCATGCGAGGCGATCTGGCGACTGCGGCGCTGACGATGCCATTCGTGCGCAAGGCACCGTTACCAGTCGATCTCGATGGTTGCCTGGCGATATTGAAGGAGATCGCACGAGCCATCTCCGCTGAACTCGCCGCGACCGACTACCGCATCTGAACAGACCGTCGCGTCGAGCCGCCCTGATCGATAGAACCCCTGCTGCGCCATCGGCCAGACGTCGCAGACGGAACTCGTGCTTCATGTCGGTCGACATTGCTCGCACGCTACGGACCAGTCACCGGGTCGGGATGATGTGGAATATTCTACCTCCCCGGCCATGTCGGCGAAGAGCGCATCCCGACGGCGAAGCCCGGTGGCCGACACCCGTGCAGGTGTCGGCCGACAGACAAGTCAGAAGGAACCCCGAACGCCGAAGAACACCTGCCGACCGGGCTTGCGATATCCGACCAACCGGTTCGCCACGCCCATATAGCTGCGCTCGTCCGCGTCGGTAAGATTGAGCGCCTCGAACGTTAGCGCCAGATCCTGGGCGAAAGGAAGCTTGACGCTGGACGAGAGGTCCATCTGCCCCTTGCCACGCACCACGATCGGATCGGGCAGCAAGTCCTGACAGGGGCCGGCGCAAACGTTGTATTTCGACCGATAATTATACGAAAGGCGGAGGTTTACCGCTCCCTTTTCGTAATAGCCGGTGACGTTGTAGGCGTATCGGGAAAGGCCCTGAATCTGGGACTTCGCATTCGCATCGGCATAGGTGACGTTGCCGATGAAGCCCAGCCCGGCGATCAGCATCGACAGCGGCTGCTGGAAACCGGCTTCGATCCCCTTCAGGGTTTGTCGCTCTCCGATATTCTGCTGGGTCGAGTAGTTGACGATGGTGTTACCACCGCTCGTCAGCGCCTTGAGGATCTGGGAATCGAGCGTCGTGAGATCGACGCCTGACTGACTGAACGGTGCCTGGAAGTTGGAGGGCGCAACGAAATTGTCGATGCCCTTGTAGAAAAAGGCGACGGTCAGTGCCGCACCCGGCGCGTAATACCATTCGGCCCCCAGATCGACCTGGTTCGAGAAATACGGGCGCAGCATCGGGTTGCCGGTCGACACGTCGCCGGCCAGGGACACGCCGGTCACCGGCTCGATCTGGTTCGGGTTAGGACGCGTCATCGTCCGCGCCGCGGCGAAGCGCAGCGTCAGGTCCTTGCCGACATTGTATGCGGCGTTCAACGAGGGCAGCAACTCGAAATAGCTTCGATCCGACGTGATGGGCGCCTTGTTGAAGATGTACCGCACATATTGATCGGTGTTGACCCCGCGCACGCCCGCATTCAAACGCAGATCGTTTCCTGCGATGTCGAGGATGCCGTTGGCCTCGGCGTAGATGCCAAGATTGCTTTCTCGCGAGATGGTCGGCCCGGTGTCGGTGGCCAGGGCCGCGGCCTGCATGGCGTCGAAGTTGAAGCGACGGTCGAGCGCAGGCAGGTTCCCTGCCACGAACCGCCGATACCCGATCCTGTCGTCGACGTTGAAGAAGTAACGCGACGGGCTCGCTTCCGTGAGCGCCGACACTTCGGCTTGCGTGAAGGTCGAGGCATAGAAGGTCGCGGGATTGTTGTACTGTATATATTGGCGCTGGCGGTTCTCGCGATCGTAATCGACGCCCACGCGCAGGTTCGTCTGGTCGTCGCCCAGCCTGGCCGACCAATGCGCGCTGACATTTTCGGTGTAGCGATAGCTTGGCTGATTGCGGACGCTGATGAGGTTGAACCCGTTCGGCTGGGTGATGTCGAAGCTGGGGGTCACGACCGGCAGCGCCTCGTGCGTATCCGGTATCGCGTAGCTTACCGTCGAACTGTTCGGCACCGCATAATCGAACAGGAATGACCCGAACCGCCGGCGCGATATCGACTTGCCGTAGCCCAGACTGGCATCAACCAGTAAATCGTCACTAATTTCCCAGCGCCCACGGAGGACGCTTTGGTAGAAGCGCGTCTTCGTATCGTCGAAGCCGGAGATGTTAAGAAAGTCGGGATTCGTGAAGGTCGCCGCGGTTGCAGTGTTGTTCGCATCGATCGCTACGCCGCTCGGCCGCATCTGCGTGGAATTGCGGACCGCCAATGCGCTATTATGAAAATCGGTATCGTTCGACAGCCGCACATAAGTGAGATCAAGATCCAGCGACACGCGCTCCGTCGGACGGAACTGAACCGATCCGATCACCCCCAGTCGCTCGCGGCTGCCCAGGTACATGGCGGGGCGCGGCAAGCGTGCGAAATATCCCTGGGACAGGGCCTGAGCCGATACGCCGGCAGTTGTGGCGGGGGCGATCGGATTGAACTGGAACCCGGTCCGGACGCGCTCGCTATTGTCGATCGCGCCATTGCCATTCGCATCGACACGGGGCCGGGTGAAGTTCAGCGTTTCGTAGATGCTGTCGAAGACGTCCCGTCTGGAATAGGCGAAGCCGACGAGCGCGCCGAACTTCTCGCCCCAGGTATTGCTGATGATCAGCGATCCCTTGGGCGTGATGCGGTCGGCCTGTTCGCTATATTGTCCCTGCGCAGCCGCGCTGACGTGAAAGCCGGGGCGATCGAACGGATGCGCGATCGACAGGTCGACCGTTCCGGACAGGCCACCCTCGATCAGGCTAGCCCGCGCGGTCTTGTCCACGGTGATGCGGGAGAATAGTTCCGAGGGAAACAGATCGAAATCGACGCCACGGCCGCCGACGCCATCGGTCGCAATCTGCGGCATCATCGGCAGCCCGTTCAACGTCGTGCGCGTATAGTCCGGCCCTAACCCACGCAGCGAAATGCGTGTCCCCTCGCCGTTCGTCCGTTCTATCTGAACGCCGGGAATACGTTGAAGCGATTCCGCCAGGTTGTTGTCGGGGAACTTGCCGATTTCCTCCGCAAGGATCGAATCCTGGAAGGTGGTCGCTCTACGCTTCGCGTCCAGTGCACGGGCGAGGCTCGACCTGAAGCCCGTGACCACGATATCTTCCGCCAGCGGTTCGCCAACGATAGCCGCCGGCCCTGCTTGCCTGTCGACAGGCGGCGCCCCCACCTGGGCACTTGCCGGCACCGCCAGCGTCGCAGCGCCAGCCAACAGACACGATTGCATGGATAACCTGTTCATAGCCATTCCCCCCCCGGTTGTTCTTATCGGAGAACGATGTCGTTCATTTTGGATATATGCAATGCATTTTTACTGGTGAGGTCAGGCGACCTGATTTCTGTAGGCGTCCAGCACCTCCCGAAACGGCGCGGCATCGACATATTTGACCGAGCGATCGGAATAGAGCGTCGGACAAAGCGGGCTGGACGCGTGCAGCGCCTCCCACTCGCCCCAGTGATGGTCGTACGCGGCGATCGCCCGACGCATCGGCACGCGCGCGAGCGGGCGGTTGGACAAGGCGGCCTCGGCCGCCAGCAGCTGCATGAGCCAGATCTGCTCGAACAACGCATATTTGATCCGACCATAGGCGCAGGAGATTTCGAGGAAGGCCTGACGGGTCGGATCAGGCAGCCGTATCCGCCGGGACAACGCCTCGATCCGCTGCCAGTCTGCGACGGCCCGCGCCTTCTCCGCCCTGACCGGCGCAGCCTTGCCGGCCAGAATGACGGGCGTGAGGTCGATCGCCGAGATGCCGTCGTCGCGGCACCACCATTGTTGCGGGTACGATCCGGACAGGACGAAATCCTTCGGCAGAACGCCGGCACGCCGGTTCCATTCGGCGGGCGTCATATGCACGGTATCCTGCCCCGCCAGCGAAGCGGACGCCGACAGCAGAGACAGGTCGCGCAGCAATGGCAAGTCGCGGTCGGTGACACCGGTGACGGCGCGGGCCGCGGCGGCGAACAGCACAGGCTCCGGCGTGGCGGGCGCGTCGCGAAAGCCGCGCATCACCGCCTCGCCCAGGTCGACCCACATTTCGTCCGGCGTATAGGGTCCGCGCCATCCGTCACCCCGCGACCAGGTCCAGACACCCGTCAGCAGCGGCGACGCGGTCAGTTCGCGCAGCGAACGCCACGGCGTCCGCTCGACCGCGTCGATCCACGGATGACGCGGCCACCCGTCGATGACGCCCTGCCCGAAGTAATAGGGATGTGCATTCTTGCCGTAGATGCCCGCCTGACTGGACGAGACTTCGACGATCTGCCGATGGCGACCGATCCCCAGTGTCTGGTTGAACGGCTGCAAGCGCAGGAAATCGGCACCGACATGCTTGATCGACATCGTCAGTAGCGGGTGGGGCTCAACCGGATCGGTCGCCGCCAGATACAAGGCCGGCTGCGTGTGCACGCGCCCGAAATCCCACGTCCGATAGAATAGCCGCTTGCCGCGCTTGACGCAGACCTCGTCGCGAAGGATCGCGATCAGCCGCGCCTGCTCCTCGGGCGTGCGTGCCGGGCTGCTGCCGGCATATTCGGGCCATTCGAACAGATAGGTTTCGCCGAAACGGGTGGTGATGCCGTCGATCGTCGGGAACCGGTCGAAGATCTCGGCGATCTGGGCGCGCAACAACTGCTCGGTGCGCGGCGCCAGGACGTTCGCCGCAAGCGATGCGCCGCCCAACGTAGCATGGTCCGCGCGCTGCGCCTCGGTGACCAGCATCGGGCCATCGGTCTCGACCAACGCCTTCGGCAACACGAGCAGGTCGGTGAAGGGATACACCGGCATCCCCGCCGCCTTTGCACGCGCGAACAGCAGGTCCAGCGTCGCGGCATAGGCTTCCACCTTGCGACGCTGGGCGGAGCCGGGCGGCATCAGCCCGGGCGCGATCGCCGCATAGGTCACGGTACACGGCAGGAATGTGCGCGGCACCTGTCCGGTATAGCCCTTGTCCTTCAGAAACGCCGGGTCATGATATCTGGTCACGAATGGCGGTTCGCCGGGATTGTCGTGGACCATGTTGAGCATGTGCTCCAGCGTCCCAGAAACGTCTCCACCCGCACGTCCCCCGACCTGACCGAAATCGCGCACCTGGGCCTGGCCGACGTCGGCAAACGGCGCACAGGCGACGAGCGCCCCGCCGGTCAGGACGCGCCGACGCCTGAGCCGGCCATCCATTGCGGAATAATCGCCCGTATCGCCGTCATCGGTCATCGCCCGCCCCCAATGTCATCGCGGATCACCGGCGATCACCGGGTTCGCTCATCACCTGGTAGGGTCAGCTTTGAAGCTTCTCAAATTATATTTTTATAGACGAGAGGGCTTTTCGCGGGCGAGCTAAGGTCTAGGCCGATTACCACCACGCCACGCCTGCTGAAAGCCGGAGGTGACGCAAATTCCCGGCGGTCGAGGCTCAGGACGACGGACCTGCACCCTCATCCGCATGACCGTGTGTCCACCTCGTTCAAAAGGGCAGTGAATGCCCTCACCGGCGGCGCTCCGGAATCGAGCTTGCGGAGCGGATGCGATCGGCTTTTTCCATAGTCATGTCAGATGCGCTTCGACATGATCTGCGAGGCGACCACATCAAGCATCGGCTCACCGAGCCGACCATCAAGCAAGCGACCGCCAAACTCTTCCACTACGATTGCCAGGAGCAGCTTCCGACGCACCTGCCGAACTCATGGCCGCCTACAACTCCGCCCGCCTGCTCAAGGCGATCGGCAGCCCCGCACCTCAGGTGGACGACTGCGCAACGAGCCGATCAGATGCGACAAGCGGCGCGATCGGCGACACCGCTGCATCAAGGTCATTCAAAGACCGACGCCGCGTGGCGACCTGCCCATTGCACGACGTGCGGATGACCCGCGACGGGCATCTGGTGATGGTCCACGATGCGACGGTCGATCGCACGACGAACGGTCGTGGCAAGGTCGCGGACCTGACGCTGGCGCAGTTGCAGGCGCTGCGTCTGCGCGGCGATATGGGTGGTCCGTCCAGCGTGCTGACCGAACATCGCATCCCGACGCTGGAGGCGATGCTCGCAGCTTCGGCGGGGCGGATCGTGCTCAACCTCGACATCAAGGATGCGGTCCATGTCGAGACGATCGCGGCGGTCCACCGTGCCGGAGCGGAGGATCGCGTGCTGGTCAAGGCGGCCGCCGGCATCGCCAGTCCGCCGCTGGCGACACTGTCGCCGTTCGACCGGGTGCGGTTCATGCCGATGCTTTCCGGCAGCGACGATCTGCCGCAGGTAATCGCCCGACAGGCGAGCGGCTCCCGCAAGCCGATCGGTTATGAAGTCCCGCGCATGCGGCTGGCGGCGCTGACACCCGTGGTGGTGGCCGCGCGTGTCGCTGGCGGACGGCTCTGGGCCAACAGCTTGTGGGACGGGTTCATTGCAGGCATCGGCGGCGACGCGGAGGCGATGCGTCACCCTGATGCGGTGTGGGGACGCCTGATCCGCAGCGGCGTCTCGATCATCCAGCCCGATCAGCCTGTGCCGCTGCGAAGGTTCGTCACCGCACCCCGACCGATCTTCGGTGCGCGGTCAGTTGGCTTCGTCCCCGATCGTGCCATCGGCTTCGGGAGCGCCGAAGAACGCCGCGCGCAACGGCAGGGCCGCGGCGCCGATGGCGGCAGCATCACCATCGAGGGTGGAGGCGACGATCCGCGGGACCGGACGGTGAAATCCGCGCCGTTCGGGATTGGTGATCGAGATGCGTTCGACGATGCGCTGCGCCAGTGACGATGGCAGCCGTCCGCCGAGTACGATCATCGCGGGATCGAGCGTTGCAGAGATCGAGGAGACGACCAGATCCAGCGACGGAATGCACGCGTCCAGCCAATGATCCACCGCGACATGATCGGGATCGAACGCGGCAAGCATCGCGTGCAGATCGGGATATGGCACCCCTTCGTCGATGAAGGCGATCCGCAACGCCTCGAGGTTGGGTTGCGACCAGCCCACCGGCAGGATCGACGCGAATTCACCGGCATTGCCGTGGTGCCCTCGCAAAGGATGCCCCTTGCACATCACGCCGCCTCCGAAACCGGCCGAGAAGTACAGATACGCGAAATCGCGTACCGCGCGCCCGTGGCCCAGCATGGCCTCGCCCACCGCAGCGACATTGCCGTCATTGTCGACCCAAATCTTCTGGCCGAGCGCGTCCGCCAGGATCGTGTCCAGCGGGATCAGCGCCCAAGGGTCGAGCAGGCGCGGCGGATTGAGCCGCGCACCATCGCCGATGAAATAGCCGGTGACACCGACGCCGATGCCGACGAGCGCCGTACGGTCCCAACCGGCGTCGGTGATGGCGGCGTCGACCATCGTCCGGATCTGGGCGCAGGCGGGGGTAATGTCGGGATCGATCAGCCGTTCGCTGCGCGCCGCGGCCGTCGCGCCGGCAAGGTCCAGCAAGACGAGCGATATTGCGTCGGTCATGACCGAGACGCCGACCGAGAAAGCGGCGCTCCCGATCAGCGACAATCGGGTGCTCGGCTTGCCCCGCCCCACTGTGACCGGCGCGCTCTCCTGCAACAGGCCCCGCGCCAGCAGGGGTTCGACCAGGCGGGTAATCGAATGCGGGGCCAACCCGGTCACGCGCGCGAGATCCGCTCGACTGGCAGCCCCGATCCGCGACAACAGTTCGAGTATGACGCGCTCGTTCGCTGTCGCGGTGCGGCGCGCATCCTCACGAAGGAAGCGCGTTGGGTAAGTGCCTGCGGAAATACCGGTCATGATGTTGGGAAGGCGTGATGAACCGGCGGAGTCAAGGGAATGCGCGCCAGCACGGCTGCCATGATGCAGGCACCAGCGACCGCCAGAGCGAAAGCGGAGAAGGTGGCAGGTCCGAACGTCGCGACGCCGCCCAACCCGCCGGCCAGCACGAGGCCGCTTGCGCCGAGCGCCAGTTTCGACGTCATGGTATAGACGCCGTAAGCGCGGGGGCCGTCGGCCAGCGCCGGCAGCAACGCCCATCCGACAAGGTTCGTCGCGCCCATCGCGAACCCAAGCAGCACGACTGTGACGGCCCCGATGCTATATGCGCAGGTCGCCGCGATCACGGCTGCCGCGAGATAGGTGCCACAAAGGCTGGTCGATCCACACGATGTCGTGCCGTTCGGCACCGGCAGCAGTGCCGATAGCGTTCGTCCGGCGATCAACAGCGCAAGGATCATCGAACCGTCGATCGAAGCTGCGGGCAGGTGCAGTACCGCCTTTGCCAGGCCGGCAAGCGCAACGATGCCGATGATGCTTGCGGCGAGAAACGACACCGGCAATCCCGTCAGCCGGCACGCCCGTGTCGTGGGTGCCGCTTTCGCCGCGGCGAGCGGCGCCGTCGCGAGCAATGGCACCATCGCCGATCCTACCAGCAGCGCGGCAAGCGCCATGATCCAGAGTGACGTCGCCGTCGCAGCCGCATCGGTGCCCCGCGCGCCCCATGCGGCGACCAGCGACGCGAGCGCGGTGCCGATGGTCCGCACGCGCGCCAGCCAGGCCGCGCGTGGCGGCGTGCTGCCCAACCGCGTCATCAGCGCGTTATGCGGGACGTCGCATCCGGCATAAGCGATGCGGAACACCAGCGTTGCCGCCAGCAACGCCCATGGCCCATGCGGCGCCAGGAGGATGGTGGCGGGAAAGCTGGCGGCGGCCAGCACCAGCGAACACATCGCCAACGGTGCGGCACGATACGGATGACGATCGAGCCACAGGCCGACGCACAGGTCGGCGGTGCCGTTCGCAACCAGGCCAGCCAGGAACAGCCCGCCTGCGATCCTTGGATCGACCCCATAGAGCGATACGAGCAGATAGATCGTCAGCAGGTCGCTCGCCGTCCACAACAGGCTCTTGCCGACGTGAGCGATGCCATAGGCCAGCCAGACGCGGCCCCAGTTCAGCGGACCCAGCGGACCTTGTACAGATGCATCCCCTCGACCGGTACCCGCACCGGATCGCCGCCGTCCGCGCGCGCGATCGTGAAGCCCTTCGCCCACCAGCTTTCCTCCGCCTGCACCCAGGCGAGATGCCCGTGCATGTCGACCGATTTCACTTTCAGCTTCGGGTTGAGCGCCGCGAACGGCACGAAGCTGCCCTTGCGCGGGTCGAAGGTCCAGACCCCATCATCGGTCGTCACGAGATATCCGCCGTCGGCGCGGCGCGACAGATCATGTCCATCCCGACGTCCCGGCAGCGTCCAGCGGGATGTTTCGGTCAAGTGCGATGCGCCACGCTCTCCTCCTGCCTTATAGGCCTGGATCAGGTCGTGCGACAGGACGAACAGCCGGCGATGCTGCTCGTCCCAGACGGCGCCATGCCCCGACGGCAGAGGCCTGCTGAGCAACGGCGTTCCGCCGCGGTTGCGATCGTAGAGTTGCAGCCGGTCGCCCTGTGCGTGAAGCGAAAGCGCCATGGCGATCCGGCCGCCCGGCACGACGGCAGCCGAGTGGGCCATCGGCGCGGTGGCACGGAACGATACGCGGCCACTCGCACGATCGACCACGGCGACACCGCCCGTCGATGCGGTAATCAGGATCGCACGCCCCTCATCGATCGGTTTGCATTCGTCGATGCGCGCGAGGAGCCGCGTCCGATAGGCTGCGGGGAGGTCGGCCGCAGTTGCGGCGCTCCACCGCCAGATTTCGGTAGCGTGTGGCCCCGCATCCGATGCGGGGTCGACATCATATTCGCGGACCTGATCGTCGCCACAGGCATAAAGGCGCTCGGCAGCCTGAGCCGATCCTGGCGTGGCCATCGCGAGCGACGCCGCGGCCATTCGAATCATCGTACTCATTGCCTTCCTCGCGTTGCCCGGAGCGATAATACTCAACGGTCACCATATTGTCACGCATAGTGCTTAAACTGAAAGCCGCGTGGAACCCCGAGATCTGCGAGATCGCGTCATCGGGGCTATCGCGAAAAATCCGGCCGCCCGGCCAGCGGCGCAGGTTGACGCACACGGCCTCGCCAGTCCGAAGCGACTGCCGAACACGGTAAAATCGTCGGGTTCGCGACCTGCGATCGGTTTATTTCGGCAGCGGGCGCGCTCGGTCGCGATTTGCCCTCCGACCACTACCCGGCTGTTCGTCCGACGCTGCAGGCGAAAGGTTCGATGAACATCGCCTCCCGGTCACCGTTGTTCATCGAGCGACAGCCGTACGGCCGCGATCGTATCGGCGAAGCGGGCGTTATGGAGCTGTCGCAAGCGCTCCGTTTGCGCGAGCGAGGCGGTGATGACCGCCGCGGGGGCCAGTTCGTCGGCACGGTGCATCTCCAGCACCGCCGTGTCGTCGAGCAAGGCGAGTTCGGCTTCCGCAATGGCGTACAGGCCGTCGAGCACATGTTCGTGGCCATTCGCCATCGTGAGGGTCACCCAAAGCGGACGAAGCAGCTTGCGGTGGGCATAGCCTGCGGCAAGCGCGCGTCCGGCCGCGACGTCAGCCATCGTCGCCTCCAGCGCGTCGCGCCACCGGCTGGCCGTGCCGTTGTCGAACAGCGGTTCACCCAGTCCCCCGACCGCCGCGTCGTCCTCGTCGATCGCCAGTCCGTCCGCTCCGCCCACGTCGGCGCGCAGCATCGCCACGCCGGCTGCGCGCGGCTGATAGGTCGCGTGATACCCCGCGCTCGACGTGAACAGGTTTACCGGCTCGACCAATCCCAACAGCGCGATCAGTTCGAACCGGCCGGTCTGACCGTCCTTGGCAAGGCACATCGGCATGTCTGCGCCGGCGAGCGCGATCTCGCTGCGGCCGAGCGGGACCAGCCGCCGCGTCGCAGCGCCGCGCGCGCGGTCGATGCGCAGGTCGCCGTGCCTTATTGGATCGAGCGCGCGCAACCGCGTCATACCGCCTGCAGCCCATGGTCGCGCACCGCACGCAACAGATCGCGGTGCCGGGGCAGCCGCTGCATCGCGTCCGCGCGTGTCCGGTCGGTACGCGCGATCCAGCGTCGCGCCAGCGCGGCGTCGGGCGCGGCATCGTGCCGGGGGTAGCGGGTCGGGTACTTCATGCCGTGCAGGACATATTGGTAGCTGGGCCAGCCGAATACCTCGCGTGCGTGATCGAAATCGGCGGCGGCGGGCGGATGATCCCGCCACAGCGCCAGTCGTTCCGCCAGTCCGTCCGGCCAGGTCGAGGGATCGGCGTGGTCGCGCCAGAAGGCGGAGTCGGTACGCCGGGTGATCGCATAATGCAGCTTCAGGAACTCGACGATTCGCGACCAATGGTGCGTGAAGGCGGCATTGAACTGGCGCGCGGCGGTGTCGATCGCGGCGCGAGTGCGCGGCAGACGATCGGCGATCGCGTCCATCGACGCCTCGATCAGCATCAGCGCGGACGCCTCCAGCGGCTCGACGAACCCTGCCGACAGCCCCACGGCCACGCAATTGTTTTGCCAGAAACGTTCGCGGTGCCCCGCCTCGATGCGCAGCGTGCGCGCCGACAGTTCTTCGGCAGCCGGGCCGACATAGCGGCGCAGCGCCGCCTCCGCCTGATCGTCGCTGATGTGCGCGCTGCTGTAGACATGGCCGATGCCGCGGCGCGTCCACAGGCCGATATCCCATATCCAGCCGGCGTCCTGCGCGGTGGCGACGGTGTGGCACGTGACCGGATCGTCGGGGTCGGCGTACGGCACTTGCATCGCGATCGCGCGATCGGCGAACATCACATCCCGACACGACCGGAACGGTATGTCGTAGACGCCGCCGATCAACAGCGCGGCGAACCCGGAGCAGTCGACGAACAGATCGCCCGCGATCGTCCGCCCGTCGACCAGCGATACTCCCGCGACATCGCCATTGTCGGCCATCTCGGCGCGAACGACGTCGCCGACGACGTGCTCGACCCCCAGCCTGCCGGTGGCATGTTCATGGAGCAGCGCCGCAAACTTGCCGGCATCGAGATGATAGGCGTAGTTCGCCTGTCCGAGATACTCCGGAGTCGTGATCGACTTGGGTGCGAGGCCGGCATCGCACAGCGCAGCCTGATAATCGACCCAGGACGCGAACTCCGCCGCGCCCCCACGCGGTTGCCAATGGGGGGCCAGGTCGATCTCGGTGGCACCGGCCGGAGGATTCAGCGGATGATAATAGGCGTCGCCGGGCCTGCCATCCGCCCAGCCGACGAAGCGCGCGCCCTGCTTGAACGCCGCATCGCAGCGCCGCACGAAGTCGGTTTCGGAAATACCGATCTTGGCCAGCGTGTTGCGCATCGTCGGCCATGTACCTTCACCGACGCCGATCGTCGGCACCTGCGCGGATTCGACCAGCGTCACCGTGACGTCGCCGGCACTGCGCCGTACCGCCGCCGCGAGGCGGCAGGCAGCAATCCAACCGGCCGAGCCGCCGCCGACCACGACCACTCGTTTGACAGGGCGGTCGGTTTCGCCGTGCGGCTGGGTCATCCTCTTCCTCCTGAAAACATGAGCGATGTTGCTTACCCATGTATTGATCATGTCTGATTATATTACTAGGCTCGCGTCAGACCCCAGGCATCAGAACGGGGCGACATAAGGGAGAGCTAGCGATGACGTCACCGATCCGGCAAGCACGTATGTGGCACCGCGCCACGACAGGCATGGGGTGCGCCATCGGCGCCCTGATCGTAGCGACGCCCGCGCTCGCGCAGGATGGCACGTCGCCCGCCGGCACCGGCCTTGCGGTTCCCGGACAAACCTCCGGCGACGGGACATCGGGCGACATCGTGGTCACCGGCATTCGCGGCAGCATCGAATCATCCGCCGCACAGAAGCGCACCGCGTCCGGCATCCTCGATGCGATCTCGTCGGAAGATCTCGGCAAGTTCCCCGACGCCAATGTCGCCGAGTCGCTCCAGCGCATCCCGGGCGTCGCGATCGACCGCAGCAACGGCGAGGGCCAGTCGGTCACGGTCCGCGGGCTGGGACCGCAGTTCAACACCGTGCTGTTCAACGGCCGCAGCTTCGCCAGCGACAATTTCAATCGCTCCTTCTCGTTCGACCTCATTCCGGCCGAACTGATCAGCGGTGCGCAGGTCTACAAGAGCGCGCAGGCTTCGCTGCAGGGCGGCGGCATCGGCGCGACGATCAACATCCAGACGCCGCGTCCGCTCGCGCTCAAGGAATTCAAGGGCATCGTCAGCGCCAAGGCACTGTACGAGAAGAACAGCGAAAAATTCACGCCGCAGCTGTTCGGGTTGCTGAGCGACACGTTCGCCGACGGTCGGCTCGGGTTGCTGGCGTCGCTGTCGTACCAGAAGCGTATCGCGTCGATCGATTCCGTCACCAACGGCGGATACCTGCCGCGGACGGCGGTCGGTCGCGAAGGCGCGCGGCTGTTCGAAAACGTCTATGCGCCGCGCAACCAGGACGTCGGCAACGCGCGTGACGTTCGTACCCGGCTGGGCGCGACGCTGGTCGGGCAATACGAGGCCAGCGATACGCTGACCTTCACGGTCGACGGGCTGTACAACAAGTTCAAGAGCGATTCGACGACGCGCGCGCTGGGCAGCTGGTTCGAGCCGTCGCAATATACGGCGGCGACGATCGACGACAACCGCACGATCACCTCGCTGACCACCAGCGGCAACGCCGACTTCATCTCGTCGGGCGCGATCCGCGAGACGACGACGTGGGAAGCCGGCGGCAACGTCGAGTGGAACCCCAGCGAACAGTTCAAGATGGTGCTGGATGCGACGTGGTCGCGCGCCAAGAACGCGGGCGGCGGCAAGTCCTATTTCGCGGTCATCGGCTCGGCCTCGCCCTATACCTTCAATCAGGCCGTGGACGGCGGGATCGGCTCCACCTCCGGCTATGGCCCCGGCGTGCTGAGCGATCCGGCGCTGGGCAAGACGCACATCGCGGGCGTGAACGGCAACGACATCACCGAAGAAGTGCAGGAATATCGCTGGAACAACGAATTCAAGCCGGACGACGGCGTCCTGAAGGCGTTCCGCTTCGGGCTGGCACGCACCTCGCGTGACAAGAACAACGTGCCGATCACGTCCGCCGACGACGTCGGCTGCGTCTATTGCGGCTATCCGACCTTCGCCGATCCGTCGCTGCTGACGCCGTTCACGATGAACGGGCTGGGGGCGAAGAGCGGTTCGGTGCCGCTGACCTTCCTGACCTTCGATCCGCGCCGCTACCTCGATTTCCTGACCAGCCCGGCCGCCACCTCGGCGCTGGACAGCGCGCAGAAGCTGGCGCCCGGGACGACCGCCGCGCGCTATGCCGCGGTCAACGGCTATGCGACGACGCCGCAGCCGTCGGCGCGGGTCAAGGAGACGGTCTATGCCAGCTATGCCGACATGGATTTCGAATCTACCATCGGCAGCATGCCGTTGTTCGTCAACGTCGGCGCGCGCTACGAATATACCGAACTCAGTTCGTTCGGTCAGCAGCGCCAGCTGGTCGACCTGACGCCGACCGGCGGCAATCCGCCGACCGATCCGACGATCTATGTCGGGGTGTTCAACAGCCCGGCCGGCGTATCGATCACGCGCAAGTCGTCGTACGGCAACTTCCTGCCGACCGCGAACGTGCGGCTGAACCTGACGCCGAAGCTGCAGGTGCGCGTCGCGGCCTACCAGACGCTGACCCGCCCCGCGATCGGCGATCTGGCACCCACCTTCAACACCGACACGCTGCGCCCGGCGACGCTGAGCGCCAGCGGCGGCAATCCCGAGTTGAAGCCGTACCGCGCCAACAACGCCGATCTGTCGGTGGAATGGTATCCGACCTCGACGACGACGCTGTCGGCGGCGGTCTTCTACAAGAAGGTCGACGACTTCATCATCCAGAGCTTCGGTGACGAGCGACTTCCGATCCTGAACGCGGGCAACGCGCAGGGCGTGCGGCTGCCTGTAGGCGGGCTCATCACCCAGACCGGCGGGCAGTTCTTCGGCGAGTTCAGCGTGCGGCGTCCGCGCAACGCGCAGTCGCTGGAGATCAAGGGGCTCGAACTGAACGTGGTGCACACGCTCGATTGGCTACCCGGCGTGCTGAGCGGCTTCGGCGTGCAGGCGAACGCCACCTTCGTCAGCACCAACCGCGAATTCGACGTCAACCAGATCGGGCAGTCGTTCGCAGCGGAGGGGATCGGCAATTCGCAGAACGGCACCGTCTTCTACGAAAAATACGGGATTTCGGCGCGGATGGCCTACAATCGCCGCGAACGCTTCCTGCGCCAACTGGCGGGCGGATCGGGCAACGAACCGATCTTCGTGCGCGACTATGGCCAGTTCGACGGCAGCGTCGCGGTCAACTTAACGCCTGCGGTGCAGGTGTTCGTGGAGGGTACGAACCTGTTCAACGCGAAGTATTTCACCACCGGCCGGTTCGATAATCAGTTGCTGTCCTACCAGAACTTCGGCCCCCGCTACGACGCGGGCGTGCGCTTCTCGTTCTGATGCCGTCAGGCGATGGCGGCACGTTCGGCCGTCATCGCCGCGGTTCGCGTGGTTCGTCGCCCCGGATAGTCGTAAATCGCCGTGTGCCTGCGATCTTGCCAGCAATATGATGCGGACACCTATCGGCTGAGCACGCACACCGCGCAGCACAGGCCCGCGTAGAGCAGGAACCGTGGCCAGCCGCATGCCGGCGCCGCGAAGGCCCGCTTCATGGCCGCACCATCGCGTGTCCTTGCAGCCGCGGCAGGACCGCCGCCGCCGTCGATGAACGCACCGCCTCCCCGACGAACAGCAAGGTCGGATCGTGGTCGCTGATCGTATCGACCAGAAACGCGAGCGACGACAATCGCCCGCGAATGATCCGCTCGCCGGGCAGGGAGGCGTTGACCACGACCATCACCGGTGTGTCGGCCGCGCGCCCCGCCGCCATCAGCTGCTGCGCGATCGACGCGGCGGCGGAACGCCCCATGTATACCGCGAGCATCGCATCCGGTGCGGCAAGCGCCTGCCAGTCGAGATCGAGCGGTTCGCCGGCGCGGGCATGCGCGGTCACGAAGGTCAGTCGCCGTGCCGCGCCGCGCAGCGTCAACGACGTACCCGCCGACGCCACCGCCGCACTGGCGGCGGTGATGCCGGGGCAGATGCGGACCGGCACGCCCGCCGCGGTGCAGGCCGCGACCTCCTCCGCGGTGCGGCCGAAGATCGCGGGATCGCCGCCCTTCAGCCGAACCACGCGGCGGCCGTCGCGCGCGGCCGCGACGATCAGCGCATCGATCGTCGCCTGATCCTTCGAATGACGTCCCGATCGCTTTCCCACCCCGACGCACTCGGCCGCCGAAGACGCAAGGTCGAGCACGCCTGCCCCGACCAGGGCGTCGTAGAAGATCACCTCCGCCGTCGCGATCAGGCGCGCGGCCTTGCGCGTCAGCAGTTCGGGATCGCCGGGGCCGGCACCCACCAGCCATACGGTACCGGCCGGGAAGTCGTCATGCGGCATGGGTCTTCTCCTCGGCGATCAGCCGCGCGAGCGCGGGGCGGCAGGAACCGCAATTGGTACCGGCGCCGATCGCGGCACCGATCGCTGCGACATCGGTCAACCGGTGGTCGCGGATCGCGGTAACGATCGTGCGCATCCCGATGTCGAAGCAGGCGCAGACGATCGCCCCACGATCCACCGCCGCACCCGGCGCGCGACCGGCCAGCAGGGTCGCGCCGGCCTGCGGTGCGGACAGCTGCGCGATCAACCAGTCGCGCGCGGGCAGTTCGCCGCTTTCGGTCAGGAACAGCGCGGCGATCAGGCGTCCGTCGGCAAGAACGGCGATCCGGCGGGTGCCGCGCGCATGGTCGACCGCTTCGATCCGCTCGCCCGGCGGCAGGATCGCCTCGATCGCAAGACAGCCACCATCGCCCGCCAGTTCCCACAAGCTACCCGATGGCACCGCGACACGGGTCGCCCACAGACAGTCGGGCCGCTTCGTCGCCTCGCCCGCGAACAACGCGAAGCCGCGCCATTGCGTCGCCACCGCCGCGATCGTCGCTGGCGTCGCCTTGAACCCGGGCTGGCCGGACAGGGGATCGGCCAGCGGGCGCGGCAGCAGGCCGGTACGCCCGCCGCTCGACGTCTGGTCGGTCCAGTGGATCGGCACGAACAATTCGCCGGCGCGCTGCGTGGTGACGACAGCCGCGCGGTAGACACTCTCACCCTGCGGCGTGACCACACGCGCCAGACCGCCATCAACGATCCCGCACCGGACCGCATCGTCGGGATGCAGTTCGACCAGCGGCTCGGCACGGTGACGGGCGAGTTTCGGCGCCAGCCCGGTCCGCGTCATCGTATGCCAGTGATCGCGGTAGCGCCCGGTGTTGAGCGTCAGCGGCCATTTCGGCAGTGCGGCCGACAGCGGCTTCTGCGCCACCAAGACCAGCCGCCCCCGCCCGTCCGGGGTGGCGAAGCGGCCGTCCGCAAACGGCGTGCCGCCCCAACGAAAGGGCGCGAGGTAGTCGTAACCGGCGTTGCCGCCGCCGCCCTGCCCCGGCAACACGAACATGCGCTGCCCATCGTTGCCGTAGCGCGACAGGCGCACATGCTCGCGCCAGATATCGGCGGGGCGATCATAGGCGAAGGCGGATTTCCAGCCCATGCGCTGCGCGACCTGCGCCATGATCCACCAGTCGGGCTTCGCCTGGCCGGGCAGAGGGAACAGCGCACGCTGGCGGCTGACGGTGCGCTCCGAATTGGTGACGGTGCCATCCTTCTCGCCCCACGCGGCGGCGGGCAGACGGACGTGCGCGAACGCGCCCGTGTCGGTATCGGCCATCACGTCGGAGACGATCACCAGCGGGCAGGCGGCCATCGCCTCACGCACGCGCGCGGCGTCCGGCATCGACACGGCCGGGTTGGTCGCCATGATCCACAGCGCCTTGATCCGCCCCTCGCCCACCGCGCGGAACAGGTCGACCGCCTTCAGCCCCGGCTTCGCGGCGATGGTCGGCGACGCCCAGAAACGCTGCACCAGCGCGCGGTTCTCGGGCGCGAAATCCATGTGCGCCGCCAGCGTCGTCGCCAGCCCGCCCACCTCGCGCCCGCCCATCGCATTGGGCTGTCCGGTGATCGAGAAGGGCGCTGCGCCGGGCTTGCCGATCCGCCCGGTGGCGAGATGCAGGTTGATGATCGCATTGACCTGATCGGTGCCGGCCAGCGACTGGTTGATGCCCTGGCTGAACATCGTGACCGTACGCGGCGTGGCGGCGAGCAGTTCGTAGAAGCGCCGCAGATCGGCGGCGGGCACATCGCAGGTGCGCGCGACCGACCACAGATCATGCCCATCGGTCAGCGCGTCCCAGAAGCCGTCCGGCACCGCGACGTGATCGGCCAGAAACGCATCGTCCAGCACCCCCGCCTCGCGGCACCATGCGAGCGCGCCGTTCATCAGCGCCACGTCGCTGCCTGCCCGGATCGCGAGATGAAGATCCGCCTCTTCCGCCGTCTCGGTACGCCTTGGGTCGATCACCACCAGCTTCGCGCCCACCTCGCACCGCGCGCGGATGCGCTGGTAGACGACCGGATGGCACCATGCGGTGTTCGATCCGACCAGCACGATCAGGTCGGCGGCATCGAGATCGTCATAGGAGGCGGGCACCACGTCCTCACCGAACGCGCGGACCTGCCCGGCCACGGCGCTGGACATGCAGAGCCGCGAATTGGTGTCAATATTGGCGGTACCGATGAACCCTTTCATCAACTTGTTCGCGACGTAGTAATCCTCGGTCAGCAACTGGCCCGACACGTAGAAAGCGACGCTGCCCGGACCGTGGCGCGCGATCGTATCGCGCAGCCGCCGCGCGACATGGTCCAGCGCCTTGTCCCACGAGGCGCGGCGATCGCCGATCATCGGGTGAAGCAGGCGCCCCTCCAGCCCGACCGTCTCGCCGAGATGCGTGCCCTTGGAACACAGCCGTCCATGGTTGGCGGGATGGTCCGGATCGCCTTCGATCCGCACCTGCCGCTCACCCGTCACCGTGGCGCGGATGCCGCAGCCGACGCCGCAATAGGCGCAGGTGGTGCGGATCATCGCCGCCCCTCCACCCGACAGCAGCCGGGCGCATCGGCGGCCGTACAGCACCCGTCCGCCCGCCCCCGGGCTTTCCCGTGCAGACCGGCGCGGTTCACGCTGCTGCCTTCAACGTGCTGGCGCGACAGATCAGGACGCGGCCGCCCGTCACCTTCACCGGGACGACCGGCGTACAGCCGCGGTCCTCGCCGAGCGCTTCGCCGGTCGCCAGGCTGATGCGCCAATTGTGCAGCGGACACGCGACCGCACCGCCATGCACGATACCCTGGCTGAGCCGGCCGTGCTTGTGCGGGCAGCGATCGCGCAGCGCGAACACGCGGTCGTCGCCAGTGCGGAACACCGCGATGTCGTCGCCGCCGGCAACCTGCACCGTGCGGCTGCCACGCAGCGGGATCTCGTCCACCTGCCCGATATCCAGCCACTCACCGATCATGCCAATTCCCCTTGCGGCTGGAAGCGCGCCATCGGCGCATGATGCTCGCGTTCCGCCCCCGCGACGCGCTGCGCCCAGGGATCGTCCTGCATGAACTGCTGCGAGAAGAAGAACCGCCCCGCAAGTTCGGCGCGGGCCGCGGCATCGGGCAACAGCCGCGACTGGAGGTACGACAGCCCGACCCGCTCGATCCACGGCGCGGTGCGCTCAAGGTAGCGCGCCTCCTCGCGGTACAACTGGATGAAGGCGGCGCACATCTCCATCGCCTCCACCTCGGTCTCGACCTTGCACAGCAGGTCGGTGACCCGCACCTTGATCCCGCCGTTGCCGCCGACGTGCAGTTCGTAGCCGCTGTCGACGCAGATGATACCGAAGTCCTTGATGGTCGCCTCGGCGCAATTGCGCGGGCAGCCGCTGACCGCGATCTTGAACTTGTGCGGCATCCAGCTGCCCCAGGTCGCGCGTTCCAGCTTTACCCCCAGCCCGGTAGAATCCTGCGTGCCGAACCGGCACCATTCGCTGCCCACGCAGGTCTTCACCGTCCGCAACGACTTGCCATAGGCATGGCCGCTGACCATTCCGGCGGCGTTCAGATCCGCCCAGACTGCGGGCAGGTCCTCCTTTTTGATCCCGAAGATGTCGAGCCGCTGACCGCCGGTCACCTTGACCATCGGCGCATCGTATCTCTCCACGACATCGGCGATCGCGCGCAGTTCACGCGGGTTGGTCAAGCCGCCCCACATCCGCGGGACGACCGAATAGGTGCCGTCCTTCTGAATGTTGGCGTGCATCCGTTCGTTGACGAAGCGGCTCTGCTGGTCGTCGACATAGTCGCCGGGCAGCGCACACAGCAGATAGTAATTGAGCGCGGGCCGGCACGAGGAACAGCCGTCCGGCGTGGTCCAGTGCAGTTTCTGCATGACTTCGGGGATCGCGCGCATGCCCTGCGCCACGATCTCGCGCCGTACGTCGTCGTGGCCGAAGCTGGTGCATTTGCACATCGTCTTCGGGCCGGACTCCACTTCCGCACCCAGCCGCAGCGCGAGCAGGCTTTCGACGATGCCGGTGCACGAACCGCAACTCGCCGATGCCTTGCAGCCGCCGCGCACCGCGTCGAGGCTGTGCGCGCCACCATCGATGCAGGCCAGCACCTTGCCCTTGGAAACGCCGTTGCAGCCGCAGATTTCCGCATCGTCGGAAAGCGCCGCAACGGCCGCCCTAGGGTCCGCTTGCCCCCCTCCGGAGGCGAAGGCTTGCCCGAAGATCAGCGCGTCGCGGATGTCCGCGATGTCCTCGCCCTTCTTCAGAAGATCGAAATACCAGTTGCCGTCCGCGGTATCGCCGTACAGCACCGCGCCGACGATCCGGTCGTCACGGACCACGACCCGCTTGTAGATGCCGCGGCTGGCATCACGCAGGACGATGTCCTCCGCGCCGTCGCCGCCCGAAAAGTCGCCGGCGGAAAAGACGTCGAGCCCGGCGACCTTGAGCTTGGTCGAGGTCGGCGCGGGGCGATAGCCGCTGTGCGTCTCGACAAGGCCGTCGGCGAGCGCGCGGCACATGTCCCACAACGGCGCGACCAGGCCGTAGACCTGCCCGTCATGCTCGACGCATTCGCCGACCGCCAGCACGTTCGGATCGGAGGTGACCATATGGTCGTCGACCCTGATCCCGCGCCCGACGTCCAGCCCGGCGTCACGCGCCAGCGCCACCGATGGGCGAATGCCGACCGCCATCACCACCAGGTCGGCGCCGATCTCGGTCCCGTCCTTCAGGCGGACCGCCTCGACGTGATCGGTGCCGAGGATCGCGGCGGTGTCCGCGCCGGTCACGATCGTCTGCCCGCGCGCCTCCAGCGCGGTGCGGAGCAGCCACGATGCCGCCTCGTCCAGCTGCCGCTCCAGCAACGTCGGCATCAGGTGGAGCACCGTCACGCTCATCCCGCGCAACGCAAGGCCGTGCGCCGCCTCCAGACCGAGCAGCCCGCCACCGATCACGACCGCGCGCCCGCCCTTCTCCGCCGCGGCGAGCATCGCGCCGACGTCGTTCATGTCGCGAAAGCCGATCACGCCGGGCAGGTCCTTGCCCGGCACCGGAATGATGAACGGGTCGGACCCCGTGGCGATCAGCAGCCGGTCATATGCCACCACGATCCCGCCGCGGGTGGTGACGGTGCGCATGTCGCGGTCGATCCCGGCGACGGGGTCGCCCGCCAGCAGCGTGACGCCGTTGTCATCATACCAGTCGCGCCCGTTGATGACGATCTCGTCGAAGGTCTTCTCCCCCGCCAGCACCGGCGAGAGCATGATGCGATTGTAGTTCACGTGGTGCTCGGCACCGATGATCGTCACGCGGTAGCGCAGCGGATCGCGGGCGAGCAGTTCCTCGATCGCGCGGCAACCGGCCATGCCGTTGCCGACCACGACCAGATGCGGCCGTTCGTCGTCTTGCGCGCTGGTGATGGGTTCGTGTTTCATGGATGATCCCGTTCGTTCGAGTGGCGGTGCGGGGGTCAGATCCGGACGCCGTCGGCGGTGCCCCAGCGGGCGCGCCAGCCGCGCTTCACGATCGTCAGACCGGCCAGCGCAGCCAGTGCGAGTGCGGCGAAGATCAGGAAGCCGGGGGCGAAGCTGCCCGTCCATTGCTTGGCCAGTCCCAGCGAGGACGCGAGATAGAAGCCGCCTACACCGCCGGCCATGCCGACCAGCCCCGTCATCACGCCGATCTCCGCGGCAAAGCGCTGCGGCACCAGCTGGAACACCGCGCCGTTGCCGACGCCCAGCGCCAGCATCGCGATGACGAAGCACGCCAGCGCGGCCGGGAACGTCGCGGCCATTCCGACCCCGACCAGCGCAAGCGCGGCGAGCGCGAAGACCACGGTCAGCGTCCGTACCCCGCCAATCGCATCGGCCAGCGCGCCGCCCATCGGGCGCACCAACGATCCGGCGAAGACGCAGGCGGCGGTCGCGTAACCGGCGTGAATCGTGGTCAGCGCGAAGCGGTCGGTAAAATAAATCGGCAGGCTGGCCGCCAGCCCGACGAACCCGCCGAACGTCACCGCGTAAAAGGCCATCAGCCACCACGCATCGCCCTGGCGGAGCGGCGAAAGATACTCGCCGAGGCGCTTGGGTGCCGGCGCGCCGGGCGCGTCCTTGGCCACCGCCATATAGAGCACGAAGACGATCGTCAGCGGGATGCACGCCAGCCCGAGCACCGCGTTCCAGCCGAACAACGCCGCAAGCGCCGGGGCGAACAGCGCCGCGAAGACGGTGCCCGAATTGCCCATGCCGGCCAGCCCCATGGCCTTGCCCTGATGCTCGGGCGGATACCAGCGGCTGGCGAGCGGCAGCGCGATCGCGAAACTGGCACCGGCGAAGCCGAGGATCACGCCCAGCACCAGCGTGCCAGCGAAACTTGTCACGCCCAGCGCCCATGCCGCGAGAAGGCCGAAGATCACGATCAACTGGCTGATCGCGCCGGACCTTTTCGGTCCGATCCGATCGACTAGCAATCCGTTGACGACGCGCAACGCGGCACCGGCCAGCGTCGGGACCGCAACCATCAATCCCTTTTGCGCAGGGCTTAGCGCCAGTGCCAGCGCGATGTCCGGGGCCAGCGGCCCCAGCAGCACCCACACCATGAACGCCAGATCGAAGTAGAGGAATGCCGCCACCAACGTGGGCGTGTGGCCGCTGGCCCAGAAGCCGCCGCCCGCCTGCCCGGCCACGCCCTTTTTACCGTTCCCGTCGCGATCCCAGAACGCCGTCGCCATCGCCCGTGCTCCAAACAGAAAAAAGCCGCCAGAACAGCGGCCCTTGCGGGTGCGTTCTGGCGGCGTCGTTGCCTCCGTACGGATGCGGGCATCGTGCCCCGCTCCGCCAGCGAAACCTCCCCGGCGCTGGAGAGGCGTGTCGCTGCTATCTCGTGCCCGGCATCGTTGCCCGACGATTGCAAAGCTGCCTGATTCGCGCCGCCGACACAAGCCCCATTCGCACGTGCAGCATCATCAGTTCACGGAAGGCTGCCGAGATACCCGGCGATGTCGTCGGGATCGAAGGCGCGACCGTCGAAGAAGCCGTCTTGCCCCAGCATCAACCGCCCCTGTGTCGAGCCGGCACCGATCGGCGTGTGCAACGCGCCTTCCAGCTTGGAGCTGGCATTGGGCAACGGCGCGCTCGATCCCGCCAGCGCCGCGCGGTAGATGTCCGGGCGGAACACGGATTGCGCGCGCGCCGCGTCGTCCGGGGCGTAGGCCGACCCATCCCAGCGCACCATCTGCGCGTAGAGCCATGCCGCCTGGCTGCGCCACGGGAAGTTCGCCGCCTCGCGATGCTGGAACATGAAGTCGGGATAATGGATCGGTTCGGCGCCGGGCACGACGCGGATGCGATCGGTGATCGCGCGCATGATGGTGTCGAACGGCGCGTCCAGATATTCCGGCCGCGCCAGCAGGGCGGCGCTGTCCGCGACCGTATCCGCGCGCACGAAATGCACCGCTGCGGCATGAAGCGCACGAAGCAGCGCGGCGAGCGCGTCAGGGCGCGTGGCGGCGGTATCGGCCTTCAGCGCCAGCACCTTCTCCACGCCGCGCCGCCATATCTGCGCGGTGGCGAGCGCGATGCGTCCGACCCCGCGGTCGACCGCAATGGCGTTCCATGGCTCGCCCACGCAAATCCCGTCCACCTCGCCCGCGGCCAGCGCGTCGGCGGCGAAGGTCGGGCTGGTGACCGTGATCGCCACATCCTCGTCAGGCCGTATGCCCACGCCCGCCAGCCAGTAGCGTAGCATGTAGTTGTGGCTGGAGTAGCGGTGGACGACCCCGAACCGCAGCGGCCGCCCTGCGGCGCGACGAATTGCCGCCACCTCCTTCAGCGCCGCGCCCAGCGCCACGGGATCGCCAAGCGTGTCGCCCAGCCCGCAAGCGTCGCCAAGCGCGGTGGAAAAGGTGATCGCATTGCCGTTTAGGCCCAGCACGAACGGCACGGTCACCGGCACGGCCGGACGATCGCGCCCCAGCGCGGTGGCGATCGCCAGCGGTGCGACCATGTGCGCCGCATCGGTATGGCCATACAGCAACCGGTCGCGCACCGTCGCCCAGGTGACGTCGCGCACCAACTCGATCCGCACACCCGCCGCCGCGGCGAAGCCGAGTTCGTGCGCCAGGATCGGCAATGCGGCGTCGACCAGCGGAACGAAGCCGATGCGGAAGGTCTCGGCGCTCACGGCAGGTCTCCCATCAGCGCCTCGCTGGTCACGATCGCTTCCGCCACCTCGGCGATGCGACGGTTCGATTTCATCGCATGACCACGCAGCAGCGCATAGGCACCCGGTTCATCCAGTCCGCGACGCTTCATCAGGATCGCCTTGGCGCGATCGACGGCCTGGCGATCGGCCAGCGCCGATTTCGCCTCCGCCAGTTCGGCCTGGAGCCGCGAAAATGCCGCGAAGCGCCGGATCGCCAGGTCGAGCACCGGCTTGATCCGCTGACGCGCCAGCCCGTCGACGACATAGGCCGACACGCCGGCATCGACCGCCGCCATCGTCGTCTGCTCATCCGACTGGTCGACGAACATCGCGATCGGGCGGGACAGCGCACGCGACATGGCGAAGAAATCCTCCAGCGCGTCGCGGCTGGGATTTTCGAGGTTGATCAGCACGACTTCCGGGGCGCACCGCTCCACCTGCGCCGCCACCGGTCCTTCGGGATCGATAACGACCAGATCGGTCAGCCCGGCGTCGCGCAATCCCTCCGAGATGATCGCGGCGCGCGTGGTGCTCGTATCGATGATCGCGATCCTCACGCCGGCCTGCCTATCTGCTGCTGCCGGGATCAGCCAGCCCCTTCGCCACCCGAAGGAACGAAAGCGGCGCGGCGCTTCTTCTTCATCGCGAAGGAGCGTCTTATGTCCCATGACGGTTACGATCGCGATCTGGAGCGCGCGCAGCTGGCTCTGGTCGAGGCGCAGGTGGCCGCAGCGGCGTCGGGCGAACGCGTCGTCATCGTGCTCGAAGGGCGCGACAGCGCGGGCAAGGACGGCGCGATCAAGCGGATCGTCGAGCATCTGTCGGTGCGCCTGACGCGCGTCGTCGCCTTACCGAAGCCATCCGACCGCGAACGCACGCAATGGTATTTCCAGCGCTACGTCGCGCACCTGCCCGCCGCCGGGGAAATCGTGATTTTCAACCGTTCGTGGTACAATCGCGCCGGCGTCGAAGTCGTCATGGGGTTTTCGACCCTGGCCGAGCAGGTGGAGTTCCTGCGCGACGCACCCGATTTCGAGCGGATGCTGGTCGAAAGCGGCATCCGGCTGATCAAGCTGTGGCTGGATATCGGCAAGGACGAACAGGCACGGCGCCTGAAGGCGCGCAAGACCGACCCGCTCAAACAACTCAAGGTATCCGACATGGATGCCGTCGCGCAGGATCGTTGGGCCGATTACTCCGCCGCGCGCGACACGATGCTGATGCGCACGCATACGCCGCTGGCACCGTGGCATTGCGTCCACGCGGATCACAAGAAAGCCGCACGGCTCGCGATCCTCCGCTATCTCGTCCATGCCATCGCGCCCGCGACGATCGCGGCGGACGTTCCGCTCGCCACGCCGGACGTGCTGTTCTCGCTCGAAGCAGCGGCCGTCGACGATGGTCGCCTCGCCCCGTAACACGCGCGTTCCGCAAATACCGGGGCCGGCACCGAATTGGGCCACATGCGGCTTGGCGTAAACGGACAGCTATCCCTACGCTGCGCGCTGCGGCAGCGAGGGGCCCAAGACGATGCTGTTCATACACGTCGCGTCATCGACCATCGCCGCCAGCGTCGCTGCGGCGCAGACCCTCGATCCGGCGGCCGCCACCGACGCCTATCTCGCGACGGTCGGTGTCGCGGCAAGGGCGCGATCGAACGCCTATTTCGAAGGCGGCTATTGGCTGATCCTCTGGAGCGCCCTGATCGACACCGCCGTCCTTTGGGCGCTACTTCGCTACGGATGGGTCGCGCGACTCTCCGTCCGCGCCGGGCGGCTTGCGCGCGGACGAACGGCGATGCGCACCTTTTTCTTCACGCTCCTCTTCACGGCATCGGTCGAATTGCTGACGTGGCCCTGGACGCTCTACGTCGATTGGTGGCGCGAGCACCAATATGGTATGTCGAACCAGACTTTCATGGGCTGGTTCGGCGACTGGGCGACCGGCGCCGCGGTCGGGATGGTCATCGCGGCCGGCGCGTTCCTCTGCCTGCTGACCCTTTATCGCAAGCTGCCGCATAGCTGGTGGGCGTGGGGCACGCTTGCGAGCGGAGCCTTCCTGACGCTCGGTATGATGCTGACCCCGGTGTTCCTCGCCCCGTTGTTCAATCGCTACACGCCGATGCCTCCATCACCGTTGCGGAGCCAGATCCTGCAGATGGCGCAGGCCAATGGCGTGCCAGCGGAAAACATACTGGTGGTCGACGCTTCGCGGCAGACGAAGCGCATCTCCGCCAACGTCGCGGGCATCGGACCCACGGTGCGGGTGGCGCTGAACGACAACCTGTTACGACGCACCTCCCCGGCGGAAGTGCGCGCGGTGATGGGGCATGAACTGGGCCATTACGTCCTGGGCCATACTGCATCGTTGCTGGTCGGCTTCACCCTTATCGCGGGCCTGTTCCTGGTCGCGCTGGACCGCGTTACCCCGTGGCTGGTCGCCCGTCACGGGGCGGATTGGCGGATCGGCGGGCGTGACGATCCTGCTATTCTCGCGCCCGCCCTTATCGTCGCGGTGATCGGCGGCGTGCTGCTGACCCCTGTCACCAATTCCCTGATCCGCTTCCATGAGAAACAGGCGGATTATTTCGGCATCAATGCCTCGCGGGCTCCGGATGGCTGGGCGCGCGTATCGCTGAAGCTGGGCGAGTACCGGAAGCTGGAGCCGTCAGCGCTCGAAGAAGCCGTCTTTTTCGATCACCCCTCCGGTCGCACGCGCATCCTGATGGGCATGCAATGGAAGGCGCAACACCGGGGCGAACCGGGGGTCGACTGAGACCACCGGCGCGGAACGACGAAGACCGTTGCGAAATCGGGGCCTTGCGTGGCGAGGCGGTCGGCGCAAACATGAGCGATGCGGTCCACGTTGCTGCTGCAATTCGTCAGGCGACCGTCGCGCAAGCGCCGCCGACGCCTCCGCTGACGGCGGCGACATCGCCCGTCGCTTCATCGCCATGGCCCGCACGCGACGCATGGTTCGTGCTGCGTGACGTACGCTTCCGCTCTGGCGAGACACTTTCCGAAGTGCGGATAAGCTACACGACTGTCGGCCAGCCGCACCGCGACGCACGCGGACAAATCGACGACGCCGTGATGATCTTGCACGTCGCCGGCGGCGCGGGGCGGCACTTTATCAATCCGGTCTTCGCCTATGGACTCTATGGTCCAGGACAGCCGCTGGGTATCGCGCGCTACTGGATCATCTTTCCCGACGATATCGGGCATGGGAAATCCTCCAAGCCGTCCGACGGGCTGCGCATGCGTTTCCGAAATACGATCATGACGACATGGTGGAGGCGCAATGTCGGTCGCTGCATGACGGAACCGGAATCCGGCGCATGTGCCTCATCATGGGCGCTACGATGCGGTGCATGCACACTCTGGTGTGGGGCGAGGCTCATCCGGCGTTCGCGCGCGCACTGATGCCGCTTGCCTGCGAACCGGTAGTGATCGCAGGGCTGAATCGTATGTGGCGACAACTGGCCATCGCCGGGATCAGGGCCGACCCCGCCTGCACAAACGGCGAGTACCGGATCCAGCCGAGACGAGGCGTTTGCACAGCCGCCAGTCTCCTCTTCGTCGCTGGCGCGGCGCCGCTTCACTTTTGGGATGCTACTCGGATCGGGCCACAGCTGCGCGTTCGTCCGTACCTATGATCCTTGGCAGCGGCTTGAAGCGAGCACCGCTCCGACGACGTGGATCAACTCGACCGACAACTTCATCAACTCGCGCGGTTACGACTTCCCGCGACGCGCCGTTGCCCGCATGAAGAATGCCGGCTTCCGCCTCATCCCGGAGAGCGCCGACACGCGCGGACACGGCACCCACACCGCCGCCCGATTCCGGAAGCAGGATTTCCTAGACCTTCTTGACCGCACAGACCGACCGGCGCGACAGACGATCCGGTCACGCGGCGAACCCGCGGACGACGGACATGACTCGTCGGCACCGACGTGGGCCGCAAAGCGGTTGTGCTCGTCGCCACGATGGCGTGGAACAACCAAGACTTACGCTCGAACGACTTTCGAAGCACGGCCATAAGGCTACGACGCGGAAGCATCTACGACCGGCGCAAGGCACGGCGGCGTGTATGGCGGAGACGGAGGGATTCGAACCCTCGGTACGGTTTCCCGTACGACGCTTTAGCAAAGCGTTGGTTTCAGCCACTCACCCACGTCTCCGGGCCGGCGTAGGGCGCGGCTATAGCGAGGGTCGCGGCAGCGATCAATGGCATGCGCACGATTTCCGCATATCGCGTGTGCGAGTCCGATCGTCGTGCGTTCATTGCCGCGACAGCACCTGCCGGCCTATAGCATCGCACATGATCAAGGGGGCACGGACGATGCGGACGACACGGCGCAACATGTGGTCGGCGATGCTGGCTGCGCTCATGATCGCGTCGCCTGCGGTCACGTCGGCGCAGGTGCGCACCATCGATCCCAACGCCGCGATCGACGGCGACGTCTCCAACGATCCACCGCCGGTACGAACGCCCAGCGCGCCGGCGCGGGCACCGGCTCCCGTGCAGGACCCCGCCCCCGCTCCGCAAAGCGCACCGCCGGTGGCCGGATCGGAGGTCCGCGCCGACGCAACGACCAACGCGGCGTCCACCTACAAGCGTGACGATCTGATCGCCGCCGGTGAGGGCGTGTTCGGCAAGGGCGCGGAAGGCTTCGCGCAGATCATCGAGAACATCCTGAAGGATCAGGGCGAACCGAACGCCTATATCGCCGGCCGCGAAGCGTCTGGCGCGTTCATCGTCGGCGTTCGCTATGGCTCCGGGGTGATGACCCACAAGGTAGAGGGACAGCGCCCGGTCTACTGGACCGGACCGTCCGTCGGCTTCGACGTCGGCGGAGACGCCAACAAGGTATTCGTGCTGGTCTACAATCTCTACGATTCACACGAGCTTTTCACGCGCTTCCCCGGTGCGGAAGGACGCCTATACTTCGTCGGCGGCTTCGCGGCGACCTATCTGCGCAAGGGCAACGTCGTGCTGATCCCGGTGCGGCTGGGCGTCGGTTGGCGGGCCGGCGTCAACGTCGGCTACATGAAGTTTTCGGAAACCTCGAAATGGTCACCGTTCTGATGCATTAACCGGCGGCTCAGCTGCCGCCGGTGAAGCCGGTCGCTTCGAAACGCAGCGGCGCGCCCTGCGGCGCGTCGCCGAGCGTGTCTTCCCACATCGCAACATGCCCGCGCACGATCGTACCGACCGGCTTGCCGGTCAGTTCCATACCGGTGAACGGCGACCAGCCCGCCCGCGACCGCAGCCAGCGCTCCTCGATCGTCCAACGCTTCTTCAGGTCAACGATCGTGAAATCCGCGTCATAGCCGGCGACGATCCGGCCCTTGCCCGTCAAGCCGAAGATGCGCTGTGCGCCTGCGCTGGTCAGCTCGATCAGGCGCTGGAGAGTCAGGCGCCCTTGCGCGACATGATCGAGCAGCAGCGGCAGCAACGTCTGCACCCCTGGCATCCCGCTGGGACTGCCGGGATACGGCGTGGCCTTTTCCTCAAGCGTGTGGGGTGCATGGTCCGAACCGATGACGTCCGGCACACCCTGGTTAAGCCAATGCCACAGCCCGTCGCGGTGCGCGCCCGATCGGATCGGGGGGTTCATCTGGGCCAGTGTACCCAGCCGTGGATAAGCCTCCTCGCCCGCCAGCGTCAGATGCTGTGGCGTCACCTCACACGTGGCGACATCCTTGTTGCGTCCCAGCAATTCCAGCTCCGCCGGAGTCGTCACGTGCAGCACGTGGATCCGCCGCCGCGCGGCGCGCGCCAGCCGCAGGATACGCGTCGTCGCCAGCAACGCACTTTCGTCATCGCGCCACACCGGGTGCGAGGAGGCGTCGCCCGCCACCCGTTCGGAAAGGCGCGCATTCATACGATCCTCGTCCTCGGCATGGATCGCCACGCGGCGCTGTCCGCTCGCCAGCACTTCGGCAAGTCGCGCATCCTCGCTGACCAGCAGGTCACCGGTCGATGCCCCCATGAAGATCTTGACTCCCGCCGTACCCGGCAGCCGCTCAAGCTCGGCAAGATCACGTGCGTTGTGGTTGGTCGCACCGACGTAGAAGGCGTGGTCGCACCACATCCGGCCGTCTGCGCGCGCCAGCTTGTCGGCGATCGACTCAGCGGAATCGGTGTTCGGCTTGGTGTTCGGCATCTCGAACACCGCTACGACGCCGCCCATCACCGCTGCTTCGCTGCCGGTGGCGAGATCCTCCTTGTGTACCAGGCCTGGTTCGCGGAAGTGCACCTGCGTGTCGATAACGCCCGGCAGAATATCCAGCCCGGTGCAATCGATCGTCCGCCCCGCATCTCCCCGCGCGCCGATGGCGACGATACGCCCGTCGCGAACGCCGATATCGGCAAGCACCGGGCCGCCAGGCGTGTGCACGGTGCCGCCGGTGAGCAGAAGATCATAGGTCGCCATGGTCAGCCCTCTCTGGCTCTTTCGCGGGGTCGCCGCCTTCCCTACCTTGTGACCATGAACGATACCACCCCGGCGACGATGCTGGCCGATCGCGCGTTGCTGCGCCTTTCCGGCGACGATGTGCGCGGCTTCCTGCAGGGATTGCTGACCAACGACGTGATGGGCGCGCTGCCCGTGTGGGCAGGATTGCTGACACCACAGGGCAAGGCCTTGTTCGACATGATCGTGTGGGGCGACGGCGGCGACGTGCTGCTCGACGTGGAGCGGACGCAGGCCGAGGCGATCGGCCGCCGACTGGCGATGTACCGGCTGCGCCGTCCCATCGTAATCGCCCCCGATGCTACGCTTGCGGTGCATTGGGCGAGTGAAATCGCGGATCGGCCGGCCGATCCGCGCCTCGCCGCGCTGGGCGCACGCTGGCTCGCCGCACCGGGTCCGGCGACAGACCGCTGGCATGAATATCGTCTGTCGCTAGGCGTACCGGAGGGCGTCGGCGAACTCGGAGCGGGCGAGACATTGTGGCTGGAAGCCAATGCGCGCGAACTTGGCGGCGTCAGCTTCACGAAGGGTTGCTACGTCGGGCAGGAAAATACGGCCCGGATGCATCATCGCGACAAGGTGCGCCGCAGGCTGGTGATTGCACCAATCGACGAAAGCGACACGCGCCGTCGGACGATCTATCCCGATCGTGGCCTGATGGTGACGCTGCGTCGGGTCGATGCGCTGGGCGATGCGCAGGTTCCGCCATGGCTCGCCGCTGCCATCGCGGGCAACGCCTAGCCCGGCGGCCTGGCGGGGGCGGCTTATCGTACGCCAACCTCGCAGGACGTGGACTTGCCGTCTCGGTGCAGCAGAGCGAAGGCAAGTCATCCGGGACCGCGGGCGAGGTTAACGGATGGAAAACACGCGCCGAACGACCGGTGAACGCCGGTCGAATGAAATCGAAGGTCGCGGCTCCCGGTCAGAACACTCCGTTGTAACCCGGCATGCGCGGGTCGCAATGCCTCACACCGGAATTGCGCCTGGGCTGCAATCATCTCCGTCGAAAAATCGTGGCTGTCGCGGGTGATCGAAGCCCGTTCGTTTGGCGCAGCCGCTGTGTCGACCGGTCCCGCGGGAGAATCTCGACCGATCGGCATAAAAAAAGAGGCCGGCTTTCGCCGACCTCCCTCTTTCATCACCGAAGTGATCGACCTTACTGGCCCGAACCCGGACCGTAGGTGATCTCCACGCGACGGTTCTGCACTTCGCGCACACCGTCGGCGGTTTCGACGCGCAGGCGGGTCTCGCCGAACGCTTCGGTCGTCATCACGCCGTCCGGGATACCCTTCGACGCCATGTATGCCTTCACCGCGTCGGCACGACGCTGCGAGAGCCCCACGTTGTACTTCGCCGCACCCGAGGTGTCGGTGTAGCCCGCCAGCATGACCTGCGCGTTGTTGCAGCTCTGGTACTGGGTGACCGCGTTGTCGAGAATCGACCCTGCTTCCGGGGTGACGTCCGACTTGTTCCACTCGAAGAACACGATGAACGGACCCGGCGAGCAGACCACTTCCGGCGGCGGAGGCGGCGGGGGCGGGGGGGGAGGAGGCGGCGGCGGCGGCGGCGGAGGCGGCGGTGCTGCCTCTTCCGGTGCGCCGAAGTTGTAGGTTACGCCACCCAGCAGGCTGTGCGAACGGAACCGGCCTTCATATTCGCTGCCACGTGCGTCGAACAGGTTGACGTTGTCGGCGTTGAAGAAGCGATACTTCAGCGAAACGTCGACGTTCTCGCTCAGCGGCGCGCGGATACCCGCGAGAGCCTGCCATGCGAAGACGGTGTCGGAATCGTCGAGCAGACGGTAAGCCGAGGTCGAGTCGATGCGCGCCTGGACGCGGGCGACGCCCGCACCGCCGCCGACGAAGCCCTGCAGGCCATCGTCTTCACCGAAGTCGAGCAGGCCGTTGACCATGAAGCTCAGTGCCGACGTGCGACCGCCAACTGCGTCGAACGTACCCGGGTTGGCCTGCGCCGCAGCGCTGATCGGAAGCCCGGCGGTGGTGCGAAGGCTGTCGATCGAAGCGCGGCGATAGCCGACCTCGGTCTCCAGGCGGAACGCACCGAAGTCGTAACCGACGATCCCATCGACATCCCAACCGTAGTCGTTGTCGACGGTTGCGGTGCCGCTGCGGCTGGCGGCGGTGCCGGTGACATCCCAATCGATGTCCTCGACGATCATCGCACCGCCTTCAACGCCCACGTACCACGCCTTGTCGCGCGCAAGCGCCGGCGTCGCGAGAGCGGTGGAGGCAAGCGCCATAACTATGGCAAGCTTACGCATCATAATCCCCTTTCATTCAGTGTCACTACGGACAGCGCAAACTCACTATCGAAACGTTGGTTGCCGAACAAGCAGACAAATACTCGCACCTGTGGCCCAAACGCCACACCGGGAAACCCGGCCTTGAAGCGGTTAAGACGCGATAAACCCATGGCTTCGCATCGCTTTCAGGATCGTTTCGACACAGGTACGAAGTTCGGCATCGATCGTCCCTCCACCAATCGGAGCCATGATCGCGGCGGCCTGCGCACCGATCACCTGCCGCCCGTCGATAAGCACACGCGCCGCCTTCACCTCGCCACGTCGCCAGACGGTGCCATCGTACACCGCCTCCTGCCCGCTGGGCGCATGCCACGCGCGCAGGCCGGCGCGCGGCGCGACGAAGCGCCAGCCCCCTGCGGTCCAGCCGGCGATCGCACCCGCATGACCGGCCCAGTCGCCGGTCGGTGCATTACCGACGATCCAGCACCGCCCGGCTTGCGGAGCGGGCGGCGGCCCGTCGCTGTCCATCCCGTCCACCGTCGCCTGCACCGCGATGTCGAGCAGCGCGAGCGCCTCGTTATGCCACATCTCCTTTTGAGCCTGGCCGGGTGCCAGCATCGGCAGCGCCAGTCGCGGGCTATCCTCTTGCGTCATCATCCATCTCCCTCGAACATGCTTTCCGCCGCCATGGACGGCGCGAACGTTCCCAGTTGACGCACCGTGACCGTGTCGCCGACACGCACGTCGCCGGCAGCCATCGTCAGCAGCGGCACCTCGCTTCCCAGCGTCCGCGCGACCGCCCCTGTCCCCAGC
Source organism: Sphingomonas sp. Leaf231 (assembly GCF_001421995.1). Taxonomy (GTDB): domain Bacteria; phylum Pseudomonadota; class Alphaproteobacteria; order Sphingomonadales; family Sphingomonadaceae; genus Sphingomonas. The sequence continues at coordinate 91,053 of NZ_LMLS01000003.1, read as the reverse complement.
GTCACCGTATATCGCTCGCGCTCCTCGCCCAGCGGCACGTCCATGCCCTCAGCCCACCGCCAGCCGAGCCGACTGCGTCGTACCCACCGCATCGCAGCGCCGCCGTCGGAACGCGGCTCGATGCGCAGCCGCACGGGGGACGGCGGCGCGACCGACGCCCCGCTCAAGCTTACCGTCACCGCCACCGGCTGTGCATCGCCGGCACCACTCGCCAACAGGCGGACCGTGTCGCCGACCCTTGCGCGTGGCACGGCGATCGTCGCGATGCACGCGTCCTCGATCAGCGCGAATGCCGCCCCCGCGATCTGCGCACGTGCCCGGCTGCCCCGCCGGCCGCGCAACAGCGTCGACAATCGCCACCGCCGTGCCGCCACCTGCACGGCATCGCGGAACTGGAACACTTCCTCGCCCAGCAGCGCCGCGTTCTCGCCCCGGTCCAGCGCCGCGTCGCTCACCGAAGCCAGCGTCATGCCATCATGCGCCAGTTCGACCTCGATCGTCGTCGCCCGGTCGACCAGCCACGCCTGCCCCCCACCGACCGGGCTTGCCAGGCGCCCGAGTACCGCGGCTGCCGCGCTGTAACCCGCCGCCTCCCAACTCGCGCCGCCATCGCCGCTCATCATCAACCCCGCCCCGCGCCAGCCCGGCGCGTCGCCGCCCGCCAGCACCGCGATCCTGATCGTCTCGGCACGTACATCGTCGAGCGGCGGCAGCTCGGCGGCGACCAGCACCGTCGCCGCCGCCCGGCGATCCGGTGCCGGCACCATCCGGCCGGGGTCGGCCGGCAGCGCCACCGCCGCGATACCGGTCGGGGTAAGGTCCAGCGTCACTCCGCGTGACCCCGCCTCGGCGCGCGTCACCCGCCATGGCGCCCCGCCATCCGGCAAATGCAAGGCGTCACCCGGCGCAAGGGCGACCGCGGTCGCGTCCAGGGTCACCCGGCGGGTCACCCGCGCCCGTTCCGCCCGTTTCAGCAGCGTCTGCGCCAGCCCGCGCGCCATCGCCGCTTCCAGCGCGGCGGGCACGTCGCTGTCCATGTCGCGCCAGCCGCGGCCCGGCCGCTGCGCCTGTTGCACCCCGATCTGGTAATCGCGCGCCGGGTCGTAGCAGGACACGGTCACCCGCGCCGGCACGGTCTCGATCGGCCGGCGCAGCTCGGTGACCACGGCATCCGCATCGATTGCCACCGGTACGCCGACGACATCGGCCAGCCGCAGGGCGGGACCGGCGGGCACCCACCACGCCCCGGCGATCGTCGCCAGCGCGTCGAGCGCCACGCCGACGCTTTCCCCGCTCGCCGCATAGCCCGCTACCAGCGCCCCCGGGCCCACCCCGACGACCGCACCGCCGCCCAGTTCGTGCGCGACCCGCCCGATCGACGGCGGCACCGGATCGCCGATCACCTCGAAACTGAGCGAGGGGATGCGGTTGCCGAAATCCGCCAGCGCCAGATTTTCGAACACCGCATAGGCGATACCGCGACACGCGGGCGCGTCGGGGTTCAGCGACGCGATCAACGGGTCGGCGCGCTGCTCCTCGCCGCCGTGGTACAGGCGAAATCCGGTCGGCGTCTTCCAGTCGCCCGCCGCGCCGCGCAACAGCTTACCCTCCGCCCAGATCCGCCCCACCGCCGCGATCGGCCGGGCCGACAGCGCCACCGCGAACGAGGCGGCATAGGCATAGCCGGTCGCGCCCGCCCGCCCCTTCCCGCCGCGGGTCGTGCTGCGCGTTTCGATCAATTCGGCCGCCCAGATCACGCACCCCGCCACGCGCATCGTCCCGAACACCTTGGGGATCTGCGTGCCGTAGGAGGATGTCTGCACTTTCAGGTCGCTCAACCGCGGGCCTTGCCTCGCCCGCGGCGCAAGCAGCACGTTGCGGTCGATCGCCTGCCCCAGCACGCCGCCGACCGCCGCACCGATCGGCCCGCCGATCGCCGCGCCGGCTGCGGTCAGCACCAAAGTCGCCATGTTCGTCTCCCTATGGGGTCCAGCACCACGCTGCCTCGACCGGCCACGGCAAGGCGCCGCGCCGCTCCACCACTCTCCGTGCAAGCGCATCGGCGTGGACGATCCCGTCGCCTGCGCGGATCGCCAGATGCAGCTGCGCAGCGGACACGCGCAGCAACAGCACATCGCCGTCCGCGCCGCCCGCACACGCGCACATGCCCGGCGGCACCGCTCCCGGCGGCAGCACGCCGCACGCCAAGGCATGGCCGCGGGGCACCGCGATCCTCGCTCCGGCATGCGCCAGCGCCACCAAGACCAGTCCGACGCAGTCCAGCCCGAACGCCGGGTCGCGCCCGTGCGGCCGGAACCGTACCCCCACCAACGCCCTTGCCGCGGCGAGCACCCGCTCGCCCGCCGTCATCCGCCGGGGTAGCGCGTCAGCAGGTCGATACCGGGCAGGAACGGTTCTCCGCGAAAGTTCGCGACATTGGCGAACCGTGCGGCACAGGTCGCCAGCCGCCGGTCGCATCCTTCGACCAGCTCGACCAGCGTACCGGGCAGGGCCGGCGTCACCGGTGGCGCCCGCAAGGTCAGCACCGCGCCCGCCGACCGCTCGATCGCGCTGCCCAGCCCGGCATTCCCGCCGCCGAACCACCGTAGCAGGCCTTCGCCATACGCATCCGCCACCGGCTCGTCGGTGTCGAGCGTCACGCGTTCCTCCACGCACGCCACCACCCGCGCGAACCGCCGTCGCGGTGCCATCGCCACGCGGCACCGCACATCGCCCAGCGTGGCCCGGCACGTCGGCGAGGTCGCCTCGGTCACCGGTCGCTCCAGCTGGGCCTGCACCCCGCGCAGCTCGGCGGTAAAGCCGTCCGCCGTCAGCTCCACCTCGCCGATCCGCCCCTCGCCCAGCGGCACCGGGGGTTGCGCCGGATCGCTCCAGTCGACCGCGCTCATCACCACGCGCGCCCCGTCCCAGCGCCCGGCGATCAGGTCGTCGCGCCGGAACGCCGCAGCACCCAGCGCGCCGGTCACCTCCATCGTGTCCGGCTCCAGTCCCTCACCGCGCACGATCGCGGACGGGGTCATCCCCGGTGCCGCGCGGTGCAGGATCTCGCCGACCATCAGGTCGCGGTCGTGATCGGTCAGCGCCACCATTACCCCGTCTTCGCGCTCGATCCGCCAGCACAATGCCTGGGTCACCACCCGGTCGCTCATGCTTCCCGCACCTCGACCAGCGGCACCGACGGCGCGTTGCCGGCCAGGTGCGTCGCACGCGTCACGCTCAGCTGATCCTCGGCGAAGCGCACCGGCACGTCGAAGTCGAACGATGCGGTCACCACCGCGCCCTTGCCCGGCGCAGCATCCAGCGTCACCGATCCGCCCGACGCCATCGTGAACGCCTGCGTCGCCGCGCCCGCCACCTTCACCCGCACGCTGCCCGCCACCGGGCGCGTGATCCGCCGCGTCGCCGCGCCGTAACGACGCACCAGCGCGAAGGTCCGCGTCGCGCCGTCGCCCGTTCCGATCACCTCGTCGCCGGTCCGCCAGTCGAATGGATCGCGTAGCCGGAACGCGCGCGCCGGCCCCATCCGCGCGCGGAAAAACGCCAGCAACGTCGCCACGTCCGCCTCGCTGCGCACGCCCGGCCCCACATCGTAACGAGTGCGCGCCTCCGCCCAGCCCACCCGGCGCGTCTCGCGACCGCCCGCGCTGGTCGTCACGCCGGTCGAAAAGGTCGGTGTCACTTCCGCCTCGCGGCCCAGCGCCAGCGGGAACATCACGTCGTCGAACGCTTCCACCGCACCCTCCTCCTGCCAGTAAACCAGCCCGTCGCGCAGCATCTGCGGCAACGCCCACAGATAGACGCGCGCCACCCCGCGCCCCTGCGCAGCCCGCGCCGCCGCGACGATCGTGCGCCACTGCGCGCGCTGCTCCGGTCGCAACACGAAGCCCGATAGATATTCCTGCCGCTCCGCCGGATAACCCAGCCGCAGCGCCGCCGCCGCAGCACCCCGCGCGCTCGACGCGGTGTCGCCATCGGTCACCCAGTCGTAATCCTCCAGCTGAAGCACGTCGAACGCTGGCGCGGCCCAGCCCGCCGGCATGTTCATCCGCTTCGCTTCGGGCGCCTGCGCGTCCAGCACCGTGGGCAGATACGCCAGCAGATACGTCGTGCAGCCCGGTGCCGCCGCCTTCACCGCCGCCGCCAGCGCCGCGGTCGACGCCGCCAACGCCGCCCCCGCCCGGTCCAGCGTCGCGCGTTGCGCCGCGTCCATGGTCCCGCGCATGCTCGCGATCGCCACCGGCGCGAACGCCGCTTTGGCGCTGTCGTCGTAAATACAGGGCCGCGCACCGTCCGGCGTCACCCACCACCACGGCTCGCCGATCTGGAAATGCGGCGTCAGCCCCGCCGCGGTGCCGATCGCGACGAATGCCCGCGCGACGCCGCGCAGATACGTCATCGCCGCGCCGTTGCTCGGCGACAGCAAGGTCGACGGCGGCACCCACCCGGTCAGCGCGGGGGACCCGTCCGCCGCGCGCTGCTTCCACCCCGCCGGGCAATGCGCGTCGAACAATTCGTAGGACAGCGACCAGATCAGGTCATAGCCGAGCAGCTTTGCCCGCCCCGCCAAATCGCGATGCCACGCCGCACATGCGACGTTCAACGCCCCCTCCACCGATCCGCCGCGCAGCCGGAAGTAATGGCTCATGCCGACGTAGTGGACGATCGCGCCACGATACCCCATGTTCAACGCGTTGCGCAGCAGCCGTGCCGGGGTCAGGTGGTAGCTGTCGTCATAACCGCTCGCGATCCGCAGATCGTGCTCGGGCAGCACCACGTCGCCGACCCTCAGCACCGCGCCTGCGCCGTCGCACGCGACTTCGCTCATTTCCACCCACGCCTCGACCGGCGTGGGCAGCGCCCCGCCGCCGGCATCGTAACCCGGCGCGACCAGCGACACGAACATCCGGTCGACGTCGCCCGCCCATACCGGGTCGGCCTCGGCCGGCAGCAGGAACCCGCCACGCACGCTCGCGAGGTCGATCGATACCCGTGCATCGCCGGGTGTCCCGGTGGCATAGTTCCACAGCCGCACGTACCACGATCGCGCCGCGCCACCGGCATCGCGCCCCTCGATCGTCAGCACCGGGCCGTTCACCGCATCCAGCGCCAGCACCCCCGCCGACCGCCAGCGGAACGACAACCGGCACCCACGGTAATCGCGCCCGGTCTCGTAACGCAGCAGCGGATGGTCGTGGCGGTCCTCGCTCTCCCAGATCAATCCGGCCAGATCGTCGCGGTTGTAGAAGACCGCATCCACCCGCAACGCATCCGGCGCGATGGTAGTCACCGCCGCCATCATCGGCCGCGGGAAGTTCACCGTCCAGAACATCGGATCGAAACGCGTCATGACGCTTGCGGACTGCGCGGATCGTGCCGCCGTCAGCCAATGCCCCATCACTGTCCCTCCGTCAGCGCGGCGCGCACCGCGCGCGCCACCTGCCGGCCCGATCGCGCCATCGCCTCGGGGGCACCTGCACCGCCGGCGTTGATCGTGATCGCCACCCGCACGTCGCGCGCGCCGCCACCACCCGGCACCGCCACCTGCCCGCTCGTCGTCGGCACGAACACCTCCGGCCCGCGTTCGCCGACCAGATAGGCGCGTCCCGGGCTGACCGGGCCGCCGGTCGCGCGCCCCGGCAGGCCGAGCAGCCCGGTCAGCACGCCCGCCAGGCCGCCGCTGCCCAGCACGCTGCCGATCCCGCCCTTCACCGCCGCCGCCGCAATGTCGCCCATTGCGCTCAGGGCGACTGCGCGCAGGTCGTCGAACCCCAGCTTTCCGGTGCGCACCGCCCGCGCCAGCGCCGTCTCCACCGCGCGTCCGGCGCGGTCCGCGCCACTGGCGAACGGTCCCTCCAGCGTCGCGCGCATCGCCGCCACGTCACGCGTGAACCCACTGGTGTCGGCGCGCACGCCGATCACCAGCCGCTCGATTTCGTCATCCATCCGGAAAAGCCTCCTGCATCGCCGCGATTTCCCGTGCGTCGGGCGGGGTCGCAGCTTCTGGCGCGCACGCGCTCACCAGCGCGGCCAGTTCGTCCGGGGTCGCTTGCCAGAACTCGCCCGGCCGCCATCCGAACACCGCCCCGGCCAGCCCGGCCATCCGCCGCGCCGCGCCGGCGAACGTCGTCATCGTCCCGCCAGTATCTGCCGCAACAGCACCTTCAGCGCGGGCGTCGCCGCGCCCAGCCCCGCCTCCACCACCGCCTCGCCCAGCATCTCGCGTGTCAGCGCGTCGGCCGCGCCGTGGCGGCAATGCCAGAACAGCGCCACCAGCTCCGCCAGCGCCAATCGTCCGCCCACCGCACGTTCGACCAACGCGAACAGCGACCCCAGCTCCTGCTCGGCCGCGACCAGCGCGGCGAACGTCGGGCGCAGCACCAGCACCTCGCCCGCGACGCGCAACGACGCTTCGCCGCGCACGGGATTGGCCACCGGGATCACGCGCTCACCACCTGGCCGGAGCTTTCCAGCGCGATCGTATAGCTGCGCTCGCCGTTGTAATCCCCGGCGTAATCCAGCCGGGTCACCAGGAATCGACCCGTCATCGTCTCGCCGCTCTCGAACGTCAGCCGGTAATCGTCGAGCGTTCCCGCCAGCGCGCTCGCCTTGACGCGCACCTCCGCCGTCGATCCGGTGAACACTCCCGCCGCCGCGACGCTCACCGATCGTACGCCGGCCCCGGACAGCAATTCGCGCCACCCGCCCGAATCCTTGCTGGTCACCGCCACCGCCTCGCCGTTGACGCTCAGCTGCGTCGTGCGCAGCCCCGCCACCGTCCGGTACGCCACCGGGCTCGCGCCATCGCCGACCTTCAACAGGAACGCACTGCCCTTTTCCGCCGCCATTTCACGCCTCCTCCATGATCCGCACCCGCACATCGACCAGCACCACCCACCGCGCGGTGCCCCTGCCGGTTTGTCCCTCGTTCAGCAGGACGTTGCGCACCGGCACCGCCGTCACGACGCGCCATCCCGACACGGACGGCAGCGACAGCAGCGCCGCCTCCGCCTCCGCCGCCAGCGCCACCGCCCGCGCGCCGCTCTCGCCCTCGTCGCGCACCGCCACCCCGATGCGCAGCTCGCGCCCCGCGCGATCCTTGGTGCCCCAATCGCCCGCGCTCCATTCGCGCAGCGTCAGGAACGGCACCGTCCCTTTCGCCGCCGCGCCCTCGAACACGCGCGTCACCGCCACCTGCGCGCGCAATCGCGCCAGCACCGCCGCACGCACCGCGCCGGTTCCTCCCCCGGTTCCGACCACGGTCATTGCCGCCACCACGCCAGCGACGGATCGTCGACCCAGCGCCGCTTCAGCCCGCGCGCGCTGATCGCCACGCCGTCGTCGCGCTCCTCGATCTCGGCGTCGGGCATCACGTCGCGCAACCGCGCCGCCACGCGCGCGCGCAGGCGCTCCACCGCGCGCTTCATGCGTGCACCGGTTGCGCCAGCGCCATGGTGCGGAACGGCCGCCACAGTGCGCTCACCGCCGCCGGCACCGGCGCGCTCCCGGCGCGGTCGCTGAACAGATGCGCCGCCAGCATCGCCGTCCCCTGCCGCAACGGCATGGGCAACGCGGCCCAGCCGCTCGCCAGCCCGGCGGTGAACGTCACCCGCACCGCACCCGTACTCTTCACCCAGCCGGCGCCCTGCGCGTCGATGTCGATCGCGAAGCCGCCAGCGGCGATCGCCCGCACCGGCGCGGCCGGCAGCACCTGCCACCCGGCCGCGCCGCCCACATCCGCCACCACCTCGCGCACGATCAACACGCGCCCCGTGAACTGCTCCGCCAGCCCCAGCGCCGCCTCGACGAAGGCGATCGCCAGCGCGTCGTCGTCGATCGTCGCCGCGCGCAATTACGCGCGTACCGCCGCCAGCGCCAGCACGCGGTCGCCCGCACCCAGCACCACCGCGCCGGGCGCTCCCGTCACGAATGTCATATCTGTCCTTTCCTCGGTCATCCCCGGCGCAGGCCGGTCCCCCGTCGGAGGGCGGACGACGCAGCCTCCGCCGCCCGCCCGTGCGGGCTAGGCCGCGGCGAAGCGCAGCAGCTTGATCGCCTCGCTGTTCGACACGCACCCGCCGACGCGCTTGGTCGCATAGAAGGTCACGAACGGCTTGTTGCTGTACGGATCGCGCAGCACGTTGGTCTCGCTCCGCTCCGCGATCAGATAACCGACGCGGAAGTTACCGAATGCGACCGAATGGCTGTTCGCCGCCACATCGGGCATGTCCTCGGCCTCGACCACGGGATATCCCAGCAACATCGCCGGCTGCCCCGCCGCGATGCTCGGCTGCCACAGGAACTGGCCGTCACTGGTCTTGAACTTGCGGATGCGCGCCGCGGTGGTCGCGTTCATCACGAACGTCGCACCCTGCCGGTATGGCGCGCGCAGCGTCTGGACCAGATCGATCAGGCGTTCCGCGCCGTTCGCGCCGAAATCGCCCGCCGCGCCGGTCGGCACATATTGCAACGTGCCGAACGCGCGCGTCGCATCGCCGGTCGCCGCGGTCGGCGCCGTCATGAAACCGCGCGGCCGGTTCGTGCCGTTGCCGCTCACGAACGCCGCGCCTTCCGCCTTGGCGAATTCCGCCGCGATCTCGCCCGCCAGCCACGCCTCCACGTCGAACAGCGCATCGTCGAGCATCGCCTGGCTGGCGGACGGGTTGGCGTACAGCTCCCCCATCGGCGGCGCGATTTCGACGAAGGTCGGCGTTGCCGTCACCGGCCGTGCATCCGTCTCCGCCGCCCAGCCCGACGGCGTGCCGCCGGTCGTCACCAGCTTGCGATACCCCGCCGTTCCGACCTGCACGACGTTCGCGATGCTGCGGATCGGGCTGGCGTTCTTCAACACCGCATCGATCTGCGCATCGATCTCGCGCGGGATCGCGAAGCCACCCTGATCGCCGGTCGTCCCGGTGAACGCCTTCGACTCGATCGTCGCCCCCGACCGCACGAAGCCGTCGAACGCACCACCGCCATTCACGCGCGCGCCGTCCAGCACCGGGCGCGCCACCACCGTATCGCTCATACTCTTCTCCATGAAAGGCCGCGCCCGCAGAGGCAGCCGAAAAGGGGGTCCACCACGAACCCCGAAAACTCAGGCGTCGAACATCGCCTCGACGCGCGCGGCGGGCTGCATCGGCACCGCTACCAAACTCACCTCGACCAGTGCGGCGCGGCGGATCGCGCGCCATGCGCCCTGCTCCAGCACCAGCGGGCGGTAACCGACCGACAGCCCGGGCAGCGCGCGGACGCGCACCAGCCGCGCGACCGCCGCATCGTCGACGCGCGCCTCGATGCGCAGCCCGTGCGCATCCTCGCCGATCGACAACAACTCGCCGACCGCGCGCCCGCGATGCTGCATCAGCAGCGGCACGATGCCGGCGTCCGCGAAGGCACCGCGCCGCATCACGTCGCCGGCCCGGTCGACGCGGTCGAACACTGCGGCGTAGCCGACGATCCTCACTTCGCCGCGCCGTGGTTCAGCACGTCCTCGAACCCCAGCCGCACCGCGATCCCGGCGAGCAGCAGCGCCAGCGTCACGCGCACCACCCACGCCGCCAGCGCGCGCCAGGCCGATCGCTTCGCATCGCGCCACGCCCGCACCAACTCGCGCAACTCGGCCACATCCCCCGCCGCCCCCTCGTCGGCCAGCCCCAGCCGGGTCAACGCACGCACCGCGCCCAGCTCGCCCGCTTCCTCGGCGATCGCGCGCAGCGTGGTGATGTCCGCGCCCTCGCCGCGCCCCTGCGCCAGCAATTGCGCCAGCACGCCGCCCCCCGCGGCCGTGCGTCCGGCACTCATTGCCAGTCCACCATCTGCCGCTTCTCCTCCACCGAGATGAAGTCGGCCGCCGCGACCATCCGCCACAATCGCTCGCGATCCTCCACCAGCGCAGGCACCCGGTCGAGATCGACCTGCAGGCGCGCGCCCGGAAACGTCTCGGCAAGGCCGTCGCGGATCGCCGACAGGATCGCGCCGGCCAGCGGCAGCACCGTCAGCCGCCACAGCGCCTTGTTCGCCTCCTTGTAATTGGCGTGCGTGCTGTCCCCCGGCAGCCCGAGCAGCATCGGCGGCACGCCGAACCCCAGCGCGATCTCACGCGCGGCCGATGCCTTGGTGCCGACGAAATCCATGTCGGCGGGCGTCAGGCTCATCGCCTGCCACTTCAGCCCACCTTCCAGCAGCATCGGCCGCCCGGCATTGGCGGCACCCGCGAAACCCTGCTCCATTTCCTCGCGCAGCCGCCGGAACTGGTCGGGGCTCAACACCGATCCGTCGCCCGCGTCATAGACCAGCGCACCCGAAGGTCGCGCGGCATTGTCCAGCAACGCCTTGCTCCACGCGCCCGCCGCATTGTGGATCGCGATCGCCGCCGATGCCGCGCCCAGGCAGCCCAGCCCGTAATGGTCGTCGACGGGGTTGAAGCGCCGCACATGGATCACGCTCGCCGGGTCGAGCCGCGTCGTGCGCACCCCCACGCGGTACAGATACGCGCCCGGCCACCCGTCCGCGCCCAGCTCCACGCTCACCCGCTCGGGGCGCAGCGCGAACAATTCCGCCACCTGCCCTCCGCCATCGCGCAGCACCTGCACGAACGCATTGCCGTGCAGCAGCAATTGCGCGCTGACCGCCTCCAGCAATCCCCGCTCCGCCACCAGAGTCCGCAATCGCTCGTCGTCGGTATCCAGCGGCGCGCCCTCCACGCCCTCGGCGACCAGCTTTACCGCACGTTGCGCGATCGCATTGCCGCAATAGCCGGCGCGCACCTGCGCCTCATACCCCTGCGGCCACTCGCCGATCGGCCGCGCCACCGCGCCGACCCGCCCCAACGCCGGACGCGCGACTCCGCGCCCGGATTTCCATCCGAACCATGCCATGCCCATCACTCCAGAAAGGAAATTCCGAAACCGTTCGTGCCGGCTGCGCGTCTACGTCTGCGCCCGGCCGGCGCTTCCGCGCAGGCGCGCCCTCACATCGAACGCACCCGCACCTCGCCCTGCCGGTCCAGCATCAGCGCCGTCAGCGCCCAGACGCATGCGTCGGCGCGGTCCGGGGATCGTCCCGGCCCCTCGTATCCGCCGCCCGCGACCAGCCCGGCCAATTCATCCTCCAGCGCCGGGAACGCGCGGGCATGCCACACCCGCCCCCCCTCATAGAGTGCCGCCACCGGCTCCGCCCGCGCCGCCTTGCCGCGCGTCGCATGAACCAGCCGGATCGGCAGCGTCGCCTGCGCCGCGCGCAGCACCTGCTCCACCATCGCGCCGCCCTGGTTCGCCTCGGCCACCACCCGTTCGGCCGACACCCGCGCCGCGCAGGCCGCGACGGCGCTCGCCCAGCGTTCGGGGCTCGCGCCCGTCACGCTGGCATCCTCGATGACATAGCCGTGGCCGTCGCGTCCCACCCCCGCGGCGACGATGCCGCACGCATCGCCGCCTATTCCGGCCGGCGGGTCGACGCCCACCACCACGCGGATCAGGTCCGGCACCGCCGCCGCGCGTTGACGCTCGATCAGCGCGCGGGGCCATAACGCGCCCGCGACATCCTCGATCAGCTCGCCGTCCAGTTCCTGCCGTCCCAGCCGCGTGCCGCCGTACGTCGTCGCCATCGCCTGCACGAAGGCGGCGGGCAAATGGGCGTTGTCGCGCGTCGCACCGCGGGTCACCACCGTGCCAGGGGCGGCCCGTACCTGCCGCAACAGCGCGGTCGGGCGCGGGGTCGTCGTCACCAGCATCCGTGGCAGCGTGCCCAGCCGCAACCCCATCGTCAGATTGTCCCACGCCGCCGCGTTGCGCCATTTCGCGAGTTCGTCGGCCCAGGCGAAATGATGCTCCGGCCCGCGCAACTTCTCGGGTGCCGCCGCCGAATAGACGATCGCGCACGCGCCGTTGCCGAACCGCACCTCCCCGCTGGTCGGCCGCCACACCGCCGCGTCGGCGGCGCGCGACACCGCCACAATCCCGCTCGGCCCCTCCACCATCACCTTGCGCGCATCCTCGATCGTCGCGCCGACCAGCGCGATGCGCGCGCCGGGCACCGCACGCGCCATCGCGCGCACCCATTCCGCGCCCGCCCGCGTCTTCCCGAACCCGCGCCCGGCCTGCAACAGCCAGACACGCCAGTCGCCCGGCGGCGGCAATTGCCCGGCGTGCGCCCACCAGTCCCATGCCTGTTCGATCTCCCCGATCGTCCCGTCGCTCAACCCCGCCACCAATCGTTCGCGCTCGCCCGGCTCCAGCGTCGCCAGCCAGCGCAGCGTCCGCCCCGCGCCGGCGGTCATGCCGGCTCCGCGCTGCCCGCGCGCCTGGCGAACGCCTGCAACCGCTTCAGCAGTTCGCGTTCCGCCTTCGCCCGCGCCGCCGCAGCGTCCGGGGGCCGGCGACGACGCGACGGGCTTTGCTCGACGGCGATGGTCGCGCGATGCCGCTCCAGCAGCAGCATCGCAGCACCGACGTCCAGCTTCGTCTCGGTCTGACCCAGCACCTGTCGCAGCACCGCGACTTCCAGCCGGTCATACCCGACGTCCAGCGCGCGCCGCCACATCAGCGCGAAGCGCGTGCTGCGGCGGCGCATCGCATAGGCGTCCTTCGCGGTCATCCCCGCCGCCGCCGCGGCGTTGGCGACCTGACCGGTCATCGCGAAATGATCGAAGAACGCCGACCAGCGCGCGCTCGTCCACGTCGACGCATGCAACTCGGCCTCGTCCTCTGCGCCGCGCGTGCTTCGCGCCGCCGCCGGGCGCCCACGTCGCCGCGCACCCGCCCCCGTCCCCGCCTTCACCACACCCGCCGGCACTACGCCCGCCGGGACCGAGTGCGCGCCATCCTCCGTCGCGACCACGGCTCCGACAACGACCGCACCGGTCGTCGCCACGCTCTCCTCCTCGCGCATCCCGCCCCTCCGCTGCCGCCCAACGCAATCGGGCCGGTGCGACCGGGGCCATCAGCCCCGAGCCGCCCGGCCCGTTCACACCATCTCGATGTTCACCTTTTGTACGCAAACAGCGTCACGCTGTCAAGCATTATCCGCTACGCCGCCCCTTTCCCGACAAAGCGGCGCTGCCCGTTCCCTGGCACGTGTGCCGCGCCCATCATCACAATCCTGAACGGCGGTAATCCCGGAGGTGGGCTTGTCCGACGCATATGGTCCGCACCTCCGCGGCCGATCACTTGCCCGGGTTTGAAAGCGCAAGCGCGGCCGGGAACAAGACGATGCCGGTCCGGACGCTCGCGAAAGGCGCAGGCTCGGTCACCGCCGTCACGTCACCCTGCAAGATGACGTGCGTACGATCCGGCACGCAGAAAAAAGTAGGGTTTGGAGCGGGTAACGGGAATCGAACCCGTGTATTCAGCTTGGAAGGCTGCTGTACTACCATTGTACTATACCCGCATCCCGGCTGCCCTGCCACGAAGCACCGCCGCCGGTCAAGCCGGTCGGTGCACGGGCAGGCGCTCGCTCAGCTGGTCAGCGCAACCCGCAGGAACTCGGGGATCGGGCCGTTCCAGGCACCGTCCTCGACCGCCGTGATCGTCGGTGCCGGCGCACGGTCGCGACCGCTATCGCGACCCCGCTCTTCGTGACGTCCACGTCCATCGTCGCGGCCACGCCCGTCGTTCCGCCCGCGATCATCGGCGCGCCCGCGCGTCTCGTCACGCTCGCGCCGCCCCCGCTCACGGCGCGGCGCTTCTTCCACCGGACGCTCGGCCCGCGGCGCATCCTCGACCGGGCGCTCGGCCCGCGGCGCATCCTCGACCGGGCGCTCGGCCGGATGCCCGGCGCGCGCCGACGGCACCCGCCGCGTCCGCCGCTCAGGCTCCGCCGCCACCGGCGGTTGCTCGTCCACGACCCGCTCACGCCGCTTCTCGCGTCGCGGCCGCTCGCCACGTGGCGTCTCCGCAACCACCGCCGCCGCCTCGGGCAATGCCTCGATCCGCGGGATCTTCTGCCCGGTCAGCTTCTCGATATTCTCGATGTTCTCGACATCATCCGGCCCGACGAACGTATAGGCGATGCCGGTCGCCCCGCCGCGTCCGGTACGCCCGATGCGGTGGACGTAATCGTCGGGGTGCCATGGTGCGTCATAGTTGAAGACGTGGCTCACGCCCTTCACGTCCAGCCCGCGCGCCGCGACGTCACTGGCGACCAGGATGTCGACCTCGCCACGCTTGAATTTCTCCAGTTCCGCCACCCGTGCCGGCTGGTCCATGTCGCCATGGATCTCGCCGCTGGAGATGCCGTGTTCCTTCAGGCTCTTGTTCAGCTCGCGCACGGTGGTCTTGCGATTGCAGAACACGATCGCGTTGCGCACGTCCTCGCGAGCCAGCAGCGTGCGCAGCATCTTGCGCTTCTCGAACGACGGCCCCTTCACCGGCACCACCCACTGCGTGATGTTGGTGTTGGTGGTGGCGGGGCGTGCGACCTCGATCGTCTTGGGATTGGTCAGGAAGCGGTCGGCCAGCTTCTTGATCGGGGCGGGCATCGTCGCGGAGAACAGCAGCGTCTGGCGCTGCGCGGGCAGCTTGGTGCAGATTTCCTCGATATCGGGGATGAACCCCATGTCGAGCATCCGGTCCGCCTCGTCGATCACCAGCATAGAGCAACCGGTCAGCAGGATCTTGCCGCGCCCGAACAGGTCCATCAGCCGGCCCGGCGTCGCGATCAGCACGTCGACGCCCTTTTCCAGCGCCTTCACCTGATCGCCCATCTGCACGCCGCCGATCAGCAGCGCCATCGATAGCTTGTGGTACTTGCCGTAGATCTCGAAATTCTCGGCGACCTGCGCGGCCAGTTCGCGCGTCGGCTCCAGGATCAGGCTGCGCGGCATCCGCGCGCGGCTGCGGCCCTGCGCCAGGATGTCGATCATCGGCAGCACGAAGCTGGCGGTCTTGCCCGTGCCCGTCTGTGCCACGCCGATGATGTCGCGCATCATCAACACGGGGGGGATCGCGCTGGCCTGGATCGGCGTCGGCTCGGTATAGCCGGTGTCGCCAACGGCGCGGAGTAGTTCGTCGGAAAGGCCGAGGTCGGCGAAGCTCATGCGGATGTCCGGGCTGTCGGGCGGCGCGGCGTGGCGGTTCCCATCGCCTTCCGCGCTTCCCGATCCGCCGCGCAAAGTCAAGGAATTTGCGCCGCGACGGGGGCGATCGGCGCTATTTCCCGGTCTTGCGGGGCACCAGCGCACGGAAACGCGTCACCGCGCAATAGGCGCCGGATCGCGACCGGATGCCGTCGCGCCGCGCGCACAATTGCCCGTCGGGGGTCGGCTTCAGGTAGAAACCACGATAGAAATCCAGCGTCGGGCAATCGTCGTCCAGCTTGGCGCGGATGCGCCGCGCACCACCCACGACCAGATCGACCTCGCCCTCACGGTCCACCGCCGCGCCGGTCAGCGTGTTCATGGCCACGCACGCCGGCCCCTTCTTTTCGTCCCAGCGCACTTTCGGCGCAGCGGCCGCGCGGCCGCGCATCGGGGCGGGCGACACGCGCGGCACGCGGATGATCAGGCGTTCGTGGATCGTCAGTTGCGCATATTGCACGCCGTCCATCTGCGGCGGGCTGGCCGACAGTATCAGCGGTGCCGCCGATGCGAGCAGCAGGACAGGCAGGGCGCGCAAGGTCATGTCGAGAGCGGGCCTAGCCCCTGAACGGTTGAACCCGCGATGAATTGGACGCACATCGCGGCCCAGCCAAGAGAAATCCGCATGACCGCCTCCGATCCCCGATCCGCCATATCGCGCCTTGTCACCCGGCTGGCCGACCACCTGTCGCCACGCGCGATCGTCACCGATCCGGACCTGATCGCCCCCTCGCTCACCGACTGGCGACGGCGCTTCCACGGGGCCGCGACGTTGCTGCTCGCCCCCGCCACCGTCGCGGAGGTGCAGGCGATCGTGCACGCCGCCCGCGCCGAAGGCGTGCCGCTGGTGCCACAGGGGGGGAACAGCTCGATGGTCGGCGGTGCCACCCCACCCGCCGACGGTCGCGCCGCGATCCTGTCGCTGCGCCGGCTGAACCGGCTGCGCCACCTTGATGCGGAGGGCGGGCTTGCGATCGCCGAGGCCGGGGTGATCCTGTCCGACCTGCACGACGCCGCACTGGGCGTCCGCCGCCGCTTCCCGCTGTCGCTGGGGGCCAAGGGCGTGGCGACGGTCGGCGGGCTCGTCTCGACCAACGCCGGCGGCACGCAGGTGCTGCGTTTCGGGACGATGCGCGCGCTGGTCGCCGGGGTGGAGGCGGTGCTGCCCGACGGGTCTCTGCACGACGGGCTGGCCGCGCTGAAGAAGGACAATCGCGGCTACGACCTCGATCAGTTGCTGATCGGCGCGGAGGGAACGCTGGGTGTGGTCACCGCCGCGACGCTGCGGCTGGTGCCCGCGGTCGCTGCGCGCTGCGTTGCATGGGTCGGCCTTGCCTCGCCGGATGCCGCGATGAAGCTGCTGCGCCGTTTCCAGCACGCCACCCCCGCGCTGGAGAGTTTCGAGCTGCTGCCCGCCGAATCGCTGGGCGCGGTCCTGGCGCACATTCCCGGCACCCGTGCGCCGCTGGCGGGGGGGCACCCATGGCACGTCTTGCTGGAGGTCACCGGCGACACGCCCGACGCCGATCCCGCCGCGCTGGTCGAGCGCGTGCTCGCCACCGCATTGGAGGACGGCCTCGCCGCCGATGCCACGCTCGCCGCCAGCGAAGCCCAGGCGGAAGCGTTCTGGCGCATCCGCGACTCGATCTCCGATGCGGAACGCGCCACCGGTCCGGCGGCGCAGCACGACATCTCGGTGCCCGTGGCGGCGATGCCACGCTTCATGGTCGAGGCGGCGGCGGCGTGCGATGCGCGCTTCCCCGGCACCCGCGCCTCCGGCTTCGGCCATCTCGGCGACGGCAACGTCCACTTCCACGTTCGCGCCGCGCCCGGCACCGATCCCGCGCATTGGTATGCCGATCAGGTGCCGGTCGTCTCCGCGTTCGTCCACGACCTGGTCGTCGCGGCGGGCGGCTCGATCTCGGCGGAGCACGGCATCGGCCAGATGAAGCGCCACGAACTCGAACGGCTGGGGCCACCGGCACGCCTGACGGCGTTGCGCGCGATCAAGCGCGCGTTCGATCCGGACCAGCTGTTCAACCCGGGCAAGCTGGTGACGCTTGCGCCGGACGCGCCCACGCAATAGCACATGGCGCTGTCCGGGGGGGCGGCAGGACGCGACGCCCCCGCGCGCCATCACGCATAAAACCGTCCGTTCTGGAGATTCCCATGGCCAGCGCGCCGCAACTTCCGCTCTTCTACAATGGCCTGGAGCCGCTTTCGAGCGAGGTCCACGCCAATTACAAGGTGAAGCCGTCCGACACCGCGCCCTTCCTGGTCGGTCAGCACGCGATCCCGGTCACCGTCGAAGAGTTTCCGCTGATCCAGCGGCACATGCCGATCGTCTTCTCCTCGGGCGAGGATGCGATTCCGATCGCGCTGATGGGCCTGAACGAGGGCGTGAACGTGTTCATGTCGGACGAAGGGCGGCTGCTCGACGAGAACACCTACGTCCCGGCCTATATCCGCCGCTACCCCTACATGCTGGCTCGGCTGCGCCCGGATGCGGACGAGCTGTCGCTGTGCTTCGACCCGTCGTCGCCGACGATCGGCGCCTTTGACGAGGGCGATGCACTGTTCACCGACGGGAAGCCGTCGGAACTGACGCAGAACATTCTGAAGTTCAACGAGAACTTCGAGCAGGCCGCCGCCCGCACCTCGCAGTTCATGAAGGAGGTCAAGGAACTGGACCTGCTGATGGAGGGTGAAGTCACCATCCAGCAGGACGGGATCGACCAGCCCTTCATTTACCGCGGCTTCCAGATGATCGACGAGAAGAAACTGTCGGACCTGCGTGGCGACCAGCTGCGCAAGATCTCGCAGTCGGGCATGCTCCCGCTGCTGTACGCGCACCTCTTCTCGCTGGCGCTGATGCGCGACGTGTTCGCGCGGCAGGTGAAGCTGGGCAGGATGCCGCAGCCGCAGCTGAACGCCTGATCTGCGACGCAAAGGAAACGCGATGGCCACCCGCCTGCCCGTGACGCAACGTTACTCGGCGGTGGCCATCGCTTTCCACTGGACGATCGCGCTGCTCGTGATCGTCAATCTGATCGTCGGCATCGGGCACGACACGCTGCCCGCGCTGCGCGCATGGAGGCCCGGGCACAAGGCGATCGGCATCACCGTGCTGGCGTTGACGGTGCTGCGCGTCGCATGGCGGCTCGCGCATCGTCCGCCGCCGTTGCCCGCCTTCACCCCCCGCTGGGAACGCGGCGTCGCGCATGCCACGCACTGGGCGCTCTACCTGCTACTGCTGTTGATGCCGCTGTCCGGCTGGGCGATGGTCTCCGGGCCGGAGGGCCGCCGCCCGCTGACGTGGTTTGGCGCGTTCGACCTGCCCTACCTGCCCGTGTCCGGCACGACGGCGGGCGCGGGGCACGAAGCGCACGCGTTGCTCGGCTGGGTGATGCTCGCGCTCGTCGTGCTGCACGTCGCCGCGGCGCTGCGGCATCACCTCATCCTGCGCGATTCGCTCCTGCTGCGCATATTGCCGCGCGGTACCCGCTGAACCTTCCCCATGTTGGCGAAATCGCCGTTTCGCGTCAGCTCGGCGACTGGAAGGACGCGGCCAAGCCCCTGTTATCCCACGACTCCCACGCCGCGACGCTCGCCTCATCGCAAGTTGCGAATGTTTTGCAACGCAGGTCTTGCAACCAAAACCATAGCGCCTAAGTTATGCAGGTACGGCGCTCGTGTCCCCCCTTTCGCGAGCCCGTATGACACGCCTCGGCGTGTCTCCTCCCTGAACCTAGGCCACCGGGTGCACGCACCCGGTGGTTTTTTTCATTCTGCGGCGTCGGGGATGGAAAACGGGGGGAGCGGCGGCGCGACCGCCCCGTCCGCCAGCGCCTGCTCGGCCAGCGCATCGATGATCGCGCGCAGCACGCGCACCGTCGCCCCCGCGCCCGCGCCCGGCTGGTCCAGCCGCCGGTCGAGATACAGCGCGCGGTCGATCTCCAGCTGAATCGCATGCACGCCGTGCTGTGGCGCGCCGTGCCGCTCCAGGATGTGCCCGCCCGCATAAGGCGTGTTCAGCGCGTGATGCAGCCCGCAGCGCCCCAGCGCCTCCTCCACCCGCGCCACGAACCGCCCCGCCGCCGCGCGTCCGAACCGGTCGCCGATCACCAGCCGCGCACGTCCGCCCGCGATCGGCGGCATGGAATGGATATCCAGCAGCACCGCGCATCCGAAACGCGCCCGTGCCGCCGCCAGCACCTGCGCCAGCGCATCGTGGTAGGGGCGATGGTCGGCGGCGATCCGCGCCTCCACCTCGGCCGCGGTCAGCCGGCACCGCCACAGCTCGCCCGCCGCCGCGGTCCGCCGCGGGACCAGCCCGATACCGGCACGCACCTTCGCCGATCCCGCCCCGGCGGGGCACGCCCCGTCGTCCAGCAACGGGTCGCGCTCGTCCTCGGCGCGGTTCAGGTCGATCCACGCGCGCGGCGCAGTCTGCAGCAACAGGGTCTCGCCCCCGCACGCCGCCAGCGCGATCGCGTCGACGTGCCGGTCCTCCAGCGCGGCGAGGCTCGCCATCGGCGCGCGCAAGGCCATGCGCAGCGCGGCGGGATATTCGCGCCCCGCGTGCGGCACCGACAGCACCACCGGGCTTTCGGGCACCTTGTCGCCGATCATGCGGAAAGAGAGCGTCATTCCCGACCACCCTATGGAAGCTGGCGCGCCACCGCAACGTGTCGTCGCTGCGGGCGCGTTCACCATCTCCGCTGGTGGAAAAATCAACGCCCTTCGCGCATATATAGCCGCGAACGGGAGTTTGATGATCGCGATGATACGGATTCTGCTGGCCGAAGACGATGCGGTGATGCGCGAGTATCTGGCGCGTGCGCTGGAGCGTTCGGGCTATCACGTCACCTCGGTCGATCGCGGCACTGCCGCCTTGCCGCTGCTGGAGCGTGAGCGGTTCGACCTGTTGCTCACCGACATCGTCATGCCGGAAATGGATGGAATCGAACTGGCGCAGAAGGCGCAGGAACTCGCCCCGGGCATGCGGGTGATGTTCATCACCGGCTTTGCGGCGGTCACGCTGAAGGCCGGCAATGCGATGCCGCAGGCCCGCGTCCTGTCCAAGCCGTTCCACCTGCGCGATCTGGTGCTGGAGGTCGATCGCCTGTTCGATACCGGCACCGCGAACGAACTGATCTGACGGGCGCGCGGGGGCCCTGCGGGAGAAAACGTAAAATCCCGCTTGCGTGCACCCCGACCACCCGTTAGAGGCGCCTCCCTACGGAGGGCGTGTAGCTCAGTGGTAGAGCACTGTGTTGACATCGCAGGGGTCGCAAGTTCAATCCTTGCCACGCCCACCATAAAAAAGCCTCGGGTGTCTCCGGACATCCGGGGCTTTTTACTTTTCCGCCGAACGCTCCTCGAATCTGCGGCTCGCCCTCACCGCTGGATGTGACCGCCCGGTGGCCACGCCGGCCCGCGTCGCAGCGCCCGGTACCGCGAACCTCCGCATCCCACTCCACCGCCCGCGATTCGGGCGCACGCATCGTCGAACGCCGCGTCATCCGGGTTCGGTCGACCGATGTTAGCGCCACCATCATATTCACGCCAAGACGAGGCGACGGCACGCCAAGACCACGGCCAACAGGTTAACACGCCATAAACCCAACCTATAAACCCCATCGTGGGGCGTGCCCGGTATCTGGGGAGATATCGAGCATGGGTGGGAAGTAAATCAACATGTTGACGTCGATCTACAACGCCTACAGCGTTGCCGATTACTTGAATGACCAGCAATGGGCCGGCGGCCGTCTGGACGCGATCCAGCTGCACGGCGGTACGGCGGGTTGGAAGGACTGGCTGTCGTCGGTGCAGTGGCAGGCGGACATGTTCGCCAATCAGGACATCGACATCATGTGGTCGATCCCGCTGATCCCGTACGGCGCGACGCTGGGCGAGGCCGGCGCGGGCAAGCACGACGCCAAGTTCCTGGCAATGGCGGAGCAACTGGCGGCCAATTCGCGCGGCGATGACAAGATCTACGTCCGGCTGGGCTGGGAGTTCAACGGCAACAACTGGAATTCGTCGTCCGCGGTCGGCGAGCCGGAGAATTACGTCGCGGCGTTCCGCAAGTTCGTCGACATCGCGCGCACCGTTTCCGACAAGTTCGTTTTCGAATGGTGCCCCGGACTGGACGTGTGGGACATGAATCCCGAGGCCGCCTATCCCGGCGACAAGTACGTCGACGTCATCGGTGTCGACATGTACTATAACACCGCGTGGCATAACAAGGATGCGGCGCTCGCGTTCGACTGGTTCGTCAAGCAGCCCTATGGCCTGCAATGGCAGCAGGATTTCGCCGCGGCGCACGGCAAGCAGACCGCGGTCGGCGAATGGGGCCTCAACAGCGACTCTCCCGAATTCGTCAAGATGGCGATGCAGTGGATGGCCGACCACGACATGGTGTACCAGAATTACTGGGAATCGAACGCCGCCTTCAAGGGCGAGCTGAGCGAGGGCCAATACAAGAAGGCTGCCGCCGCTTATCTGTCGATGCTGGATCAGGTGGCGAAGCCCGCCGGGATCACCATCACCTCGGCGGTCGATCGCGCCCTCGGCGCGAACGATGCAGCGCTGACGCTGACCGGCAATGCGATTCGCGGGTCGGGCAATGCCGGCGACAACGTCATCACCGGCAACACGCGCGACAACGAACTGTTCGGCGCGGCCGGCAATGACAAGATGTACGGCGGCGCAGGCAACGATCGCCTCGACGGCGGCGCGGGCCGCGACACGCTGGTCGGCGGCATCGGCAACGACACCTACATCGTCGACAACGTGGGCGACAAGGTGGTGGAGCGCGCCGGCGAGGGTACCGATACCGTCTATGCCAGGGTCGACTACACGCTGGGGGCCAACGTCGAGAATTTGTACATGGTCACCGGTGCCAACAAGGGCACCGGCAACGATCTCGACAACAACATCTACGGCAATGCCGGCAACGACACGCTGAAGGGCATGGATGGCGACGACTGGCTGCGTGGCTACACCGGCGACGATGCGCTGTTCGGCGGCGCGGGCCGCGATACGCTGCACGGGCACGAGGGCAACGACTATCTCGACGGCGGGACCGGTGCGGACGTCATGGAGGGCGGGATCGGCGACGACACCTATGTCGTCGACCATGTCGGGGACAAGGTGATCGAATATGTCACCAACGGGCAGGGTGGCGTCGACACCGTCTATTCGTCGATCGACTACACGCTGGCCGCCAATGTCGAGCACCTCTACCTCACTGGCGAGGCGCGCGTCGGCACCGGCAACAACCTGGCCAACGGGCTGAACGGCACGGCCGGCAACGACACGCTGTCGGGGTTGGGCGGTGACGACTGGCTGCGTGGCAACGCCGGGAACGACCAGTTGTTCGGCGATGCCGGCAACGACTGGTTGTTCGGCGGAGCGGGCGACGACCGGCTCGACGGCGGCACCGGCATCGACACGATGCAGGGCGATGGCGGCAACGACACCTATATCGTCGATCATGTCGCCGATGTGGTGGTCGAGGCGGCGGGGGCCGCGGGCGGACGCGACATCGTCTTCGCCTCGGTCAGCTACGCGCTGTCGGCCAATGTCGAGGATCTCACGCTGACCGGCACGGCGGTCGCCGCGACCGGCAACGCGCTGGACAATGTGATCCGCGGCAATGCGGCGAACAACGTCATCACCGGCGGCGCGGGCGACGACACGCTCTACGGCGGCGGCGGTGCGGATATCTTCGCCTTCGCGCGCGGTTCGGGCAAGGACGTCATCGCCGACTTCGGGCGCGGCGACCGCATCGATCTGGATGCGTGGCACTCGGCCGGCGCACCGACGGTCAACGACGTCCACGGCGGCGCGCTGATCGATCTGGGCGGCGGGAACTCGATCCTGGTGGCGGGCGTCACCGCCGACCATCTGTCGTTCACCGGCGGCGGGTTCGGCTTTATCTGATCCGTCGCGCGGGGCGGCAAAACCGCCGTCCCGCGCGATGGTTCCGGTACGGCGGCGGTTGGGCGGAAACCGTCCCGAAGTCGGGCATTGTTAAGAACAATCATTACTTGTCCACGGGATGCCATACCTGCATCATCGTCGTAGATGACAGGGATGGTAACGATGTTGAAGATGATGGGCGCGGTGGCCGCACTGGCCGTCGCCGCGCCGGCGATGGCCGCACCGGCGACGGTGACGGTGACCGGAACGGTGATGAGTGGCGTCGATGTCGGGGGGCAATTCGGCGCGGCGGGCACCAGCCTGATCGGGCAGCCGTTCAGCGCGATCTTCACGATCGATGCGGCGTCGGGCAGTTCGATGTTCGAAACGGCGACCTCCGCCAACCTGTACGGCACCGGCCCGGCCTCGCCGGTCAGCGCGGTGCTGACGATCGGCGGCGGCAGCTATCGCTTCGCCGGATCGTACAGCGGCCGCGCGCGGGTCAACGACACCGCCGGGCGCGGCGGCACCGATGCGGTCGAGTATTTCGTGGAGGATACCGACTTCGCGCTGCGCCCCAACGACAACACGCTGCTCAGCCTCGGCTTCGATACGTTGCGCGACGTGCTGGCCGGCGCCGATTTCACCAACGTCGATGCCGCCGGCCTGACCCTGGCCGACAATGCCAAGGGCTTCGTGAAGATCGCCAACCGCGACCCCGTCACCGGCACGTTCGGCGCGCCGACCTATGCCGATCTGGCGATCAGCACGATCCGCGCACAGGCCGCCGCGCCGGTACCGGAACCCGCCACCTGGGCGATGATGCTCTCCGGCTTCGCGTTGGCCGGCGTCGCGCTGCGCCGCCGCCCGCGCGTGGCGGCACGGGTCCGCTTCGCCTGACGATCGCGTCGGGAAACGCGGCTCGACGCGTTTCCCGACAATCTCTACGCCGGTTCGCGTCTCGAAGGGAGAAGCGACGATGCGGCTGTTCGTGTTCGGTTTGGGCTATGCCGCGCGCGCCATCGCGGCGGCGGCCGGCGCGCCGCTGCTCGCCACCACCCGTGACGGGCGTGACGGCACGATCCGCTTCGACGATGACGACGCGGTCCGCGCCGGGGTGGCGGCCAGCACGCACGTGCTGTCTTCCGTTCCGCCCGACGAGGACGGCGACCCGGTGCTGCGCCGCCATGCCGGCCTTCTCGACGGGCGCTGGCTGGGCTATCTTTCCTCGACCGGCGTGTACGGCGACACCGCCGGGGCATGGGTGGACGAACGCGCGCCTGCCGATCGTGGCCGCCGGCACCTGCGCAACGATGCCGATGCGGCGTGGCTGGCGGCCGGCGCGCGCGTGTTCCGGCTGCCCGGCATCTATGGTCCGGGACGATCGCCGCTGGTCCGCGTCGCGGAGGGGCAGGCCCATCGCACCGGCATCGTCGGACAGGTATTCAGCCGCGTGCACGTCGCCGACCTCGCCGATGGGGTCGTGGCCGGGTTCGACGCGCCGCCGGGCGCCTATAATCTCGCCGACGACGAACCAGCGGCGCAGGACCATGTCGTCGCTTATGCCGCCGCGCTGCTCGGCCTGCCCGCGCCGTCCATCGTGCCGCTGGAGGCACTGTCGCCCGCCGCACGCAGCTTCCACGCCGAAAACCGCCGCGTCGCCAATGGCAAGGCGAAGCGCGTGCTGGGGTGGCGCCTGCGCTACCCCGATTACCGCGCCGGCCTGCGCGCCCTCAGCGCGATGACCAGCCCGACTGCGGCCAGCCCCGCCCCCGCACCGGCCAGCAGCGTCCAGCGATAGCCCTCGAACACCGTCGACAGCAGCATCGCGATCACCGGCACGATCACGCCGTTATACGCCGCCTTCGCCGGCCCGATCGTGCGGATGATCCGGAAATACAGCGTAAAGGCCAGCGCGGAGGCGATGATGCCCAGGTACAGCACCCCCGCGACATAGCCGGGCCGCGCGTCGAACACCGGCGCGCCGGTCGTCGCCCATGCCCATCCCGCGTCGAGTGCCGCACCGATCAGCATCGCGGTCGCCAGCGTCGGGATCATCGGATAGCGCGCCGCGGTCTTCGTCGCCTGCATCACGTTCGCACTGGACGCCGACAGCACCGCACACAGCGTCAGCGCGATCCCGACCAGCGATTCGGTCGGCCCGCGGGGGTCGCTGCGCGCTTCCTGCACGAACAGCAGCGCCACCCCGCTCATCGCCACCGCGGAGCCGACCAGCAATTGCCGCCCCAGCCGCTGCCCCAGGAAGATGCGCGCGAACAGTGCGTTGGGAACCAGCAGCAGCGCAAAGATCACCGCCACCAGTCCGGAGGTGATATGCTCCTCCGCGCGGTAGACGAAGTTGAAGTTCAGCACGAACTGCAACATGCCCAGCGTCGCGGCGAACCGCCAGAAGCCGGATTGCGCGAACAGCGCGCGCGTCCCCGGCGCACGCTGCCACGCCGCCACGCCCGCCAGCGTCACGCCCGCGACGAGGAACCGGTAACTGACCGACCAGCTCGCCGGCACCGCCACCGCGCCGCCGCCGTGCAACTGGTCGCGGATCACGATCCACGTCGATCCCCAGATCAACACCACCAGCGCGAACGGCACCAGCACTGCCGCGCGCGTGCTGTTGGGCGGGTCGGCTGGCGCGTTCACAACGCCGCGATCGCGTCGGCCAGCGGCCGGATCTCCTCGGCGCGCTGGTTCCAGCTGACCACCAGCCGCGCCTCGCCCGCACCCCAGTCGTAGAAATCGAATCCGGCCGCGCGCAACGTCGTCGCCTCCGCCGCGGTGACGCGCAGGAACACCTCGTTCGCCTCGACCGGATGAAGCAGCCGCTCCCCCGCCGCTGCCGCCAGCAACGCCGCGCCGGCATTCGCGCCGCGCGCGCAATCGAGCCACACATCGTCCTCGATCATCGCCAGCAATTGCGCCGCCAGATAACGCCCCTTCGACAGCAAATGCCCCGCGCGCTTGCGGCGATACAGCGTCGCCTCGGCCAGTTCGTGGTCGAAGAACACCAGCGCCTCGGCGTTCATTCCGCCGTTCTTGACGAAGCCGAAGCTCAGCGCATCGGCCCCGCCGCGCCACGTCAGGTCGGCGGGCGACGCGTTGGTGGCCACCACCGCATTGGCGAAGCGCGCGCCGTCGATATGGAAGCCAAGTTTACGCTCCCTGGCCAGCGCGCCCAGCGCCGCGACCTCGGCGGGGGTGTAGACGCGGCCATATTCGGTGGCGTTGGTGATCGACATCGCATGCGGCCGCTGCTGGTGGACGTCGTAGCGTTGCCGGTCCAGCACCGCCGCGGCGGTGGCGGGGGTCAGCTTCGCGCCCTCGCCCTCGGCCAGCAACAGCTTGGCGCCATGCGTGAAGAATTCCGGCGCGCCGCATTCGTCGTTCTGGATATGCGCCTCGCGGTGGCACAGCACCGCGCCGTGCGGCGGACACAGCGCGGCCAGCGCAAGGCAATTGGCGGCGGTGCCGCTCGGCACCCACAGCACGCGCACGCTCGTCTCGAACAAGGCGGAGAAGCGCTCGTCCAGCGCCTTGGACCAGCGATCGCCGTCATAGGCGGTGTCGAGCGTATCCGCCGCGGCGATCGCGCGCAGCACGGCGGGGTGGACGGGGGCGGCATTGTCGGAAAAGAAGCGCATGGCCAATGCCTTCGGCCACGCGGGCCGAAGGGTCAATATCACGCGTCAGCCCGCGTCACCGTCGCCGCGCGAGCGCATCCGTCATCCGCCGCACCCGACTGTTGCGCTGCCCGCTTTCCCAGACGAGGAACAGCGCTATCGCCAGCGTGACCAGGTTCTTGATCCCGAAGAAATTCCACAGGAACCCGGTGGTGTAGCCGCCATAAAGCGAGCTCATCATCCGGCCGAGCAGGATCGAGGCGATCCAGTTCCCCTGCGCGATCGTCTGCGCCAGCATGTTCATGACGAAGGCATGGAAGGCGGCGATGATCGACGAGACGATCAGCAGCCCGACGATCCCCATCGTCATCAGCAGATAGGGGTAGAGCGAGAAGACGAAGCCCGTGCCCCCCTCCATTGCCCAGCCGAGCAATCGTGAGGCGGTGAACGGCTGCATCACATAATACAGGCCGAACCGCGTGCCCGCCGTCGTCGCATCCTGCTCGCCCGGCTTCATCCATGCCGCGATGTCCGCGCCCAGCGCGCGATCGTCGAGCCGCGATGTCGCCAGGTATTTGTCGTCGACGACGTACCACAGCTGCCCCTGCAACGCGACGCGGTCGCTGTAGCGCTGCACCGCATGATCGAAATTGGTCAGCGCGCCGTACGCGATCAGCACCGCCGGCACCGTCGTCACGACGATCGCCAGCGAGATGCCGCCGATCGCGCCGGTCGGGATTGAACGGTCGTTGGCGATATGCACCAGCCCGACCGGGATCGAGAAGATGCTCAGGATCATCAGCAAAGAAGTGAATTTCTCACCGAACAGCACCGACAACGCCAGCAACCACACCAATATCAACACGCCGCGCAGCCGATAACCGGGAATGCACGCCAGCGCGCCGATGAACGGCACCAGCACCGGGCGGTTGGTCAGCCACGCCGAATAGATCGGCGAATCGATCTTGTGGAGGAAGACGAAGCGGTCGATGTGGGAGATCAGCGGAAAGCCGTTGTTGATCCCCAGCCGCACCAGATACACCGTGGCCGCGCCCAGCACGACCAGCAATCCTATCCAGATCACCTTGCCCTGCGGCTGCCAGCGGGTCGGCGCGTCGCGGAACAATTGCTTCAGCCGCGGCCACGCCGCCTCGACCACGAAGGTCGCGGTCAGGAAGAACAGCAGATAGATCAGCAACAGCCGCGTGAACGCTCCGGTGGCCCGTCCGGTGATGTTCGTCTCGATCATGAACGCGCCGCCCTCGATCGCCGCGCCCGAGATGAACTCGGTGATGCGCAGCGCCAGCAACGGTACGAACAGCAGGAAAGTCGCCGGCGAGGTGCGCAGCAACCCGAAGCACATCGACCCGAACAGCGCCAGCGCGAGATAGGCCCATGCCGCGGACGGCGCGGTGACCGCGCCGAACGCCGCCAGCGCCGCCAGCAGGAAATGGATCGCGAACATGCCGCCGAACGACCGCGCGCGCTGGCCGTACGGAGTGAACGCGACTCGCGCGCCGGGCGTGCGCCGTGCGGACGGCAGCCGGTCTGCGCCTACGAGCGCCATATGGTGGTCCCCATATGCTGGTCCTTGTCGTGATCGATGGTGAGACATGCTGATAGCGTGCACCGCACCATCGACGCAACCGCATGACGGATCGTGCCATTCGGACGGCCGGCAAACGCGGCGGAACGGGGTCGCGATCGGGCGGCCGCTCTCGAACCGCTCGCCGCGACGCGCTAAGAGGCGGTCGATCTGCCGTGGAGGGTTCGTTGATCCATATGCCCGCACCGCCGGTCGGCGCTGCCCCGCCCTTCGCCCCGATGACAGGATTGACCTCATGATGCGCCCGCCCCGCCTGTTCGCCACCTTCGCGCTGGCGGTCGCCACCTGCTGCTCCCCCGCGCCGTCGCAACCCGCCCCGTCGCCCTCCGCCACTCCGGCGGGTGCGGACTGGGTGACGCTTGCCACCGCGGCACGGCAATCGCCCGCGCAAGGCGACGGGTTGCGCCGGCAATGGACGGGTGCGGACGGGGGGCAGGTCTCGGTCGCGGTGATCGCACCGCGCATCGCGGGCCGTCCGGTGATCGCGCTGCGTCCCGTCGCCGGGGACAATGCGCCCGCGATCGCCGCGGCGCTGGCGCGGTTGCGCGCGGCAGGCGGCGGGACGTTGCGGCTCGCGCCCGGCACGTGGCCGATCGCGGGGGGGCCGCCGGGGCTGGCGCTCGACCGGCTCAGCGACGTGCTGATCGACGGCTCCGGCGCGAAGCTGGTGTTCGCCAATTGGGGCGACGGCATCCTCATCAGCCGTGCGGAGCGCATCGCACTGCGCGGGCTGTCGCTCGGCTATGCCCGCCCTCCGGTGATCATGGCGCGGGTGCGCGACGGGCGGCTCGCCTTCGCCGGCGCCGCCCCGCCGCCCGGCACGCCGCTCTATCAGGTGTCGGCGGCGCCGCCGGGCGGCGCACGCGTGCTGCTGGGCAAGGCGGGCAAGCCGCTCGGCGCGGACGGCACGGTGCCCGGCGGGCTGGAGGGTTTCGCGCCTGATCAGCCGGTTCAGGTAAAGCTGGCGTGGTATCGCGGCGGCACGATCCGCATCGGCGATCCCGGCAACGTGCCCGTCTCGCACGACATCACGCTCGACGGCGTCACCGTCCGCGATTCGGCCGGCAGCGGCGTGGTCGCGGACCTGATGGGACGCGGGCTGGCGATCGTCGGCGCGCAGATCGGCGTCCGCGGCGCCGGCAGCGCGATCGCCTATGACGCGTTCCACGTCACCGCCGCGGGTGGCGACATCCTGGTCGAGAACAGCGACTTCACCGGCAGCGGCGACGATGCGATCAACATCGCCGCCCCGATCCTCGACGCCGCACTCGATCCCGGCGGGGCCACCGCCACGCTCGGCGGCAACGTGTCGCCGGTGTACCCCGGCGTGCGGCTGGCCTTGTTCGACGCCTCGTTGCAATTGGTCGGCACCGCGCAGGTCGCGCAACGCGCACCGCGCGGGGCGGACAACCGGGTGCGCGTCACCTTCGCCACGCCGGTTGGGGCGGGCGCGGTGCGTTATGCCCGCAACATGGATCTGCTGGCGCAACGCTATGCGATCGTCGGCAATCGGTTCGCCGACAGCGTCGGCCACGGCGTGCTGGCGCAGACGCCCAACGGGCTGATCCGCGACAATCAGTTCACCGGGCTGCGCTACAATGCGATCCGCTTGCTCACCAGCGCGATGTGGTACGAAGGCACCGGCGCGCTCAACGTCGTCGTCGCGGGCAACCGCATCGCCGAGACCGGGCAGGACACGCGCCCCGGGCGCGTCTGGGCGGCGATCACCGTGTTCGCCGAACTGGCGGGCGGCAATGGCATCGCCCCGCTCGCATCCGTGCCGCTCAACGCGCGACTGCTGATCCGCGACAACCGCATCACCGGCGTCGATCAGGGCTGCATCGCGATCTCCAACGCCACCGACGTGACGGTGAAGAACAATCGCTGCACCGCGTTCGGCCGCAAACCGGGCGGGGTGCGGATGCTCGCCGAACGCGCCGATCTCGCCGCCGGGCTGGCGCAATTGCCCGCCAAGGGCGCGTATATCGCACGCGGCGACGGCATGTGGGTCGACGCCGCCACCACCGCCCGGATCGCCGTCGACACGCCGCGCTGAACCACCGGCGGGGCGTTCGGTGCTTGCGCCGGGCGGAACCCCGCGTCTAGAAGCGCTTGCGTGCGATAGTGCCGCCTGAGCGAGCGGCCGTGTTCATGATACGGCAGGGGACTTTGTTGGTGGTGCCACGGGTTACGGGCAAGCAAGCGGCGTCGGCCGGATCGCGCGGAGCGCGCGCATGAACCGCCGTGGCGACACGGCGGCGGCGCTGCGGATCTGCCTGGTGATCGAGGCCGGCGGCGGCGGGGCGAGCCGTCACGTCATGGATCTGGCCGGCGCCTTCCAGCAACGCGGCCACCACGTCCACCTCATCTATTCGCCGGTCCGCGCCGACGCGCGGCACCTGGCCGAGATCGCGGCGCTGCCGGTCGTCGCCGAACCGCTGGAGATGCACCGTTCGCTCGGCCTGCACGATGTCGCCTCGGCCCGCGCGCTGGGCGTCGCGGTGCGCCGCGCCGGTCCGTTCGACATCGTCCACGGCCACAGCTCCAAGGCGGGGGCGCTCGTCCGGCTCGCCGACATCGGCACGGCGAAGCGCGTCTACACC
This sequence comes from Sphingomonas sp. Leaf231, assembly GCF_001421995.1. Taxonomy (GTDB): domain Bacteria; phylum Pseudomonadota; class Alphaproteobacteria; order Sphingomonadales; family Sphingomonadaceae; genus Sphingomonas. Next base: position 60,186 of record NZ_LMLS01000003.1, on the reverse strand, counting down.
CCCCATGCGTTTCGCGGGCTCGATCCCGGTGCGTCGCTGGCGGCACGTGTGCTGTTCAACGGCGCGGAGATCGCGCTGGGCCTGCGCACCGATGCGCTGATCGCCGTGTCGGGCGAGGAACTGGATTTCGCGCGCCGGCTGCACATCGCCGACGGCCGCTGCCACCTGATCCGCAACGGCGTGATCCACACGCCCGACGTCACCCGCGAACAGGCGCGTGCGCGGCTCGGCCTGTCCGCCGACGATATCGTGATCGGCTTCGTCGGGCGGCTGTCCTATCAAAAGGCGCCCGAACGCTTCGTAGAGGCGATGCGCCGCGCCATGGAGCGCGTGCCGCGGCTGCGCCCGGTGATTCTGGGCGACGGCGAACACGCCGATGCGGTCGAACGCGATATCGCCGCCACCGGCATGGCCGACCGGTTCGTCTGGCACCGCCAGTCCCGCGCGCAGGAACTGCTCCCCGCCTTCGACGCGGTGATGATGACCAGCCGGTACGAAGGGCTGTCCTACGTCCTGCTCGAAAGCCTCGCCGCGCATGTCCCGATCGTCACCACCGATGTGGCGGGCGCTCAGGACGTGATCGGCGATACCGGCTGCGGCGCGATCGTCCCCAACGACGACACGGTGGTCGACCGGCTGGTCGACACCGCCATCCTGATCGGCACCGATGCGGACGCACGCGAGGCGATGGCCGCCGCCGCCGCCCGGCGCAGCAACGAGGTGAACGGAATGCGCATGATCGATGAAACCGAGCGGCTGTATCGCAGCCTGATCGGACCGCGCTGATGGATACCGTCTACATCAACGGTCGCTTCCTGACCCAGCCGGTCAGCGGGGTGCAGCGTTACGCGCAGGAAATCGTGACCGCGCTGGACGCGCTCGCCGGGGAAGGCGCGCTGCCCGCCCGCTATGTCCTGCTGACCCCGCCGGGCGCGCGCGCGCTCGACCTCGCGAATATCGAGACGCGCATCTGCGGCAAGCGCGCGGGCCATTTCTGGGATCAGGTCGATTTCGCCCGCGCCGCGCGCGGCGGCACCGCTCTGTGCCTGGCGATGACCGGCCCGGTCGCGCTCCGGCGGCAGGTGGTGGTGATCCATGACGCCGCGGTGCAGCGCCATCCCGAACATTTCAGCAAGCCCTACGTCATGGCGCATACGCTGCTCGACCGGCTGCTCGCGCGCCGGGCGGTGGTCGCCACCGTATCCGAATTCTCGCGCCGCGAACTGGCGGAGGTGCTGCCGGTCGCCGAACGCGACATCGTCGTCGCCACCAACGGGGCCGAACATCTGTCGATCGCCCCCGATGCCGGGGTGGTCGAACGGCTCGGGCTGACGAAGGGCGGCTATTTCCTCACCCTCGGCAATCTCACCCGCAACAAGAACCTTGCCGTCGCGCTCCGCGCCCTCGCCCGGTTGACGCCGGGCAGTGCGAAACTGGTGGCGGTCGGCCGGATGGACCGTTCGGTATTCGGGACCGCGGGGCTGCCGGAACCGGGCGCGGACGTGCTGCTGCCGGGCCGGCTCGACGATGCGGAGGTCGCCGGGCTGATGCAGGGCGCGCGCGCGCTGATCTTCCCCAGCATCTACGAAGGGTTCGGCATCCCTCCGCTGGAAGCGTTCGTCAACGACTGCCCCGTCCTCGCCAGCACCGCGCCCGCGGTGCGCGAGGTGTGCGGCCCGGCGGCGGATTATTTCGAGCCGCACGACGACGCCACGCTCGCGCGGCTGATGCAGATGCTGCTCGACGATGCCGACGGCGCGCTGCGCCGCGACCGGCTGGTAAAGGGTCACGAACGCGTCGCGCGCTACACGTGGCGCGGGTCCGCGCGCGTGCTCGCCGATGCCTGTGCGAAGGTTGCGGCGCGATGAAGGTCCTGATCGTCAACGTCCTCTATCCCCCGCACCGGATCGGCGGCGCGGAAAAATCGGTTTCGCTCCTCGCCGAGGCGCTGGTCCGCGCCGGTGACGAGGTGATCGTCGCCACGCTCGACGACATCGCCACCCCGGCGGTCGAACGGAAGAACGGCGTCACGGTCCATCGCCTGCCGATGGACAATGCCTATTGGCCCTATGATCCCGACGCTCCCGCGCAACCCAGGCTGAAGCGCCTGCAATGGCATGCGCGCAATCGCTGGAACCGTGCCGCCGCCCGCCGCATCGGCGCGCTGCTCGATACGGTCCGCCCCGATGTCGTTCATTGCAACGTCATCACCGGGTTCAGCCCGGCGATCTGGCGTGAGATCAAGCGGCGCGGCATCCCGCTGGTGCAGACGCTGCGCGATTACGGCGTGATGTGCACCCGCTCGGCGTTGTTCAAGAACGGCGCGAACTGCACCACCCGCTGTCTCGAATGCCGCGTGCTCACCGCACCGGGGCAGCGCGAATCGGCATCGGTCGACCAACTGGTCTCGAACAGCGATTACGTCATCCGTCGCCACCATGCGGAGGGGTATTTTCCCGGCGTGCCCGCGCGGCGGATCTTCAACATCGTGCCGCTCGACGAACAGCCGCGCGACACGCCTGCGCCCGGCGCGCCGTTCGTCTTCGGCTTCATCGGCCGGATCGAGGCCGAAAAGGGCATCGACGTCGTGCTGGAGGCGACCACCCGCATCACCCGTGCCGACTGGCGGCTGCGCATCGCGGGTGTCGGCGTCGCCGAATATGTCGCCGACCTCAAGGCGCGCTACCCCGATCCGCGCATCGAATGGATCGGCTTCGCGCAGGCCGGCGACTTCTACCGCGCGATCGATACCGTGCTGATCGCCTCGGTCTGGCCCGAACCGTTGCCGCGCACCCTGATCGAGGCCTTGTCCTACGGCCTGTCGGCGATCTGTGCGGAGGCGGGTGGCATTCCGGAGATCGCCGATCTGGCAGCACATTCGATCACGTATCAACCCACCGACGTCGACGCGCTCGCCGCGGCGATGGACACCGCGCTGGCCGATGCATCGGCGTGGCGAACCGGTGGCTTGCGCGATCCGGCGGCGCTGGGCTGGTTCGCGGAGGATCGCATCGTCACCGAAAATCGCGCGGCCTATGCCGATGCGATCGCCGCGGTGGCGGCGCGGTGACGTGGCGGCGTGATCTCTACGCGAACGCCGCGCGCCATGGGCTGAAGGGCGCGGCGATCGGCTGGTTCCTGAACCCCGGCTTCGCGGTGGTCACGCTCTACCGCATCATGCGCTGGGGGCATTTGCGGGGCGGCCCGTTCGGGCGGTTGCTCGAAAAGCTCGTGTGGCGGCGCATCGTCCGCAACTACGGCTGCTATTTCGATCCCACCGCGAAGATCGGCCCCGGACTGCGCCTGCCGCATCCTGTCGGAATCGTCGTCGGTGCGGACACCGTGATCGGCGCGGACGTCACCGTCTATCAACACGTCACCTTCGGCCGTCGCGCCGCCAACGAGGCGGTCTATCCGGTCGTCGGCGACGGCACGGTCATCTACGCCGGCGCGGTCGTCACCGGCGAGATCACCGTCGGCCATGACGCGACGATCGCGGCGGGCGCGCTGGTCCGCCACGACGTGCCCGCGCACGGCGTCGCGCTCCCCGCCGCCGGCGCGATCCATGCGGCGCGGACGATAGCCGCGGCTCCCTGATCGCCTTACTCGATCATACCGTCCACGATTTCGCATTTTTCCGATCACGCCTGCTCCGCTATCACCGTCGTCACAGGCCGTGGAACGGCGGTGCGCGCTCCGTGACCGGCGGCTGCCGCACATCGCCCCACAGGCGCGAGAGGAGCACGACCCATGGACGCCATCACCGAAGGTAGCCCGATCAACGATCCGAAGAAGCAGCCCGCCGCGATGCGCAAGCTGCTCGGCCACACCGCGCGCGACTGGTGGCCCGAATCGCTGTCGATCGACATCCTCCACCAACAGGGCAAGTCGGGTAGCCCGTTCGGCGACGACTTCGACTATGCGGCCGAGTTCCTGAAGCTCGATCTGGCGGCGGTGAAGGCCGATCTCACCGCGCTGATGACCGACAGCCAGCCGTGGTGGCCGGCCGATTACGGTCATTACGGCCCGTTCTTCATCCGCATGGCGTGGCATTCCGCGGGGACGTACCGCACCGGTGACGGTCGCGGCGGCTCGTCGGCCGGTCAGCAGCGATTCGCGCCGCTCAATTCGTGGCCGGACAACGGCAACCTCGACAAGGCGCGCCGCCTGTTGTGGCCGATCAAGCAGAAATACGGCCGCGCGCTCAGCTGGGCCGATCTGTTCATCCTGACCGGCAACGTCGCGATCGAATCGATGGGCGGCCCGACCTTCGGCTTCGGCGGCGGGCGCAAGGACGTGTTCGAGCCGGAACGCGACGTCTATTGGGGTACGGAGGAGGAATGGCTCGGCCAGACCCGTATCGACGAGGAGGCCGGGCTGGCACTCGAAAGCCCGCTCGCCGCGATCCAGCATGGCCTCATCTACGTCAATCCGGAGGGGCCGGGCGGCTGCCCCAACCCGATGGGGTCGGCGCGCGACATGCGTGAGACATTCGCGCGCATGGGCATGAACGACGAGGAGACCGCCGCGCTCACCGCCGGTGGCCACACGTTCGGCAAGTCGCATGGCGCGGGCGATCCCAAGCTGGTCGGCCGCGAGCCGGAGGGTGCCGACATCGCGGCGCAGGGCCTCGGCTGGGCCTCCACGCACGAAAGCGGCATGGGCGATCACACCATCACCTCCGGGATCGAAGGGGCGTGGACGCCGACGCCGACGACGTGGGACATGACCTATTTCGACATGCTGCTCGACCATGAATACGAATTGGTGAAGAGTCCGGCGGGCGCGCATCAATTCCAGCCGGTCGGCAACCCCGACGAGACGCTCGCCCCCGCCGCGCACACGCCGGGCAAGAAGGTGCCGACGATGATGACCTCGGCCGACATGGCGCTGAAGGTCGATCCGCGATACCGCGCGGTGATGGAGCGGTTCCGCGCCGACCCTGCCTATTTCGCCGACGCCTGGGCGCGCGCGTGGTTCAAGCTGACCCATCGCGACATGGGGCCGAAGCTGCGTTACCTCGGCAGCGAGGTGCCGCAGGAAGATCTGATCTGGCAGGATCCGATTCCGGCGGTCGATCATCCGCTGATCGACGATGCCGATGTGTCCGCGCTGAAGGCGACGCTGCTTGCCAGCGGGCTGTCGGTGCAGGATCTGGTGAAGACCGCCTGGGCCTCCGCCTCCACCTATCGCGGGTCGGACAAGCGCGGCGGGGCCAACGGCGCACGCATCCGCTTCGCGCCGCAACGCGACTGGGAGGTGAACGAGCCGGAGAACCTGACCCGCGTGCTCGGCGTGCTGGAACGGGTGAAGGCCGAGTTCGACGGTGCGGCGACCGGCGGCAAGCGCGTGTCGATCGCCGATCTGATCGTGCTCGGCGGTACCGCCGCGGTGGAAAAGGCGGCACGCGACGCCGGGCATGACGTCGCGGTCCCGTTCGTGCCGGGGCGTACCGACGCACTTGAGGAGCAGACCGACGCCGAAAGCTTCGACGTCCTCGAACCGAAGGCCGACGGCTTCCGCAACTATCTTCAGGTGCAGTTCAACGTGCCGACCGAGGAATTGCTGGTCGACCGTGCACAGTTGCTCGGCCTCACCGCGCCCGAGATGGCGGTGCTGGTCGGTGGTCTGCGCGTCCTCGGCGCCAATGCGCTCGGCACCGAACATGGCGTGTTCACCACTCGCGTGGGGCAGCTGACCAACGACTTCTTCGTCAACCTGCTCGACATGAACACCGCGTGGAAGCAGGTCAGCGACGAAAGCGATCAGGAATTCGTCGGCACCGATCGCACCACGCACGAACGCAAGTGGACCGCCTCGCGCACCGATCTCGTGTTTGGCTCCAACTCGCAACTGCGCGCGCTGTCGGAGGTCTATGCCTGCGACGACGGCCGGGACAAGTTCGTCGCGGACTTCATCACCGCCTGGACCAGGGTGATGAACGCGGACCGTTTTGATCTGGTCACGCACGGAGCGATCGGCTAGTAAGCCGTTGATGATTTAGGAGGGGACCGGGCAGCACCGCATGGTCGCCGCCCGGTCCCCTCTGCTGTTACCGGCCGAACAGCCCTTCGGGTCGCCCCGTGGCTGTAAAAGTCGGGGCCGCCGGTGTGCCCCCCACGCCGGCGGCCGAACCTTACGCGGCGCGATATGTGCCGCGAATTCGCGCGCGCGGTCGCTATAACCATCGCCACGGCGAACACAGCGAAGCGATCCGGTCCCGCCACGGAGGCCGCACGGATCGCCGCCCACGGCCGCCCACGCCAGGGCGAGCGTCGCTTGTCCCCGCCCCGCGACGGTCCACGGGCGACCGGCCGCGCCGTGCCGCCCGCCGCCGCGACCTTATTTCTTTCCGTCGTCCCGGCGCGAATTGGCGAACAGCACCGCCGCGGCCACCGCCGCCGATCCGATCCCGACGCCCAGCCAGGTCTTGCCCGGCTGCCAGCGCCCCTTGCGCTGCAACGCCGCCGCGCCGGAGGCACCCGCCTCTTCGTGCGCCTTGGCCGCCGCGGCGGTCGCGAGGATCTCGTTGGGTTCGTCGTCGCTCACGTCACTCTCCTTTTGGCGCGTCATAGCGCGCGCGAAAACCATTGGCGAACGCCGTCAGCCGCCCCTCGGCGATCGCGTCGCGCAGATCCGCCATCAACGCCTCGTAGAAGGCAATATTGTGTTCGGTCATCAACATCGCGCCCAGCATCTCGCCCGCCCGCACCAGATGGTGGATATAGGCGCGGCTCCACGTCGAACACACCGCACACCCGCATTCCGGGTCCAGCGGCCCCTGATCCTCGGCGAAGCGCGCGTTGCGGATGTTGATCGGGCCGCCGCGCGTGAACGCCTGCCCCGTTCGCCCCGAGCGCGTCGGCATCACGCAATCGAACATGTCGACGCCGCGTTCCACCGCGCCGACGATGTCGGTCGGCTTGCCGACCCCCATCAGATAGCGGGGCCGGTCGGCGGGCAATTGCCCCGGCGCGAAATCGAGGCATCCGAACATCGCCTCCTGCCCCTCGCCCACCGCAAGCCCGCCGATCGCATAGCCGTCGAACCCGATGTCGACCAACGCATCGGCCGACGCGCGCCGCAATCCTTCGTCCAGCGCGCCCTGCTGGATCCCGAAGATCGCGTTCGACGCCGCATGGTCGCCGCCGCCGTCGAAGGCGTCGCGACTGCGCCGCGCCCAGCGCATCGATCGTTCCATCGCAGCCGCCTGCACCTCGCGCGTCGAGGTGGTCGGCACCAGCTCGTCGAACGCCATCACGATGTTGCTGCCCAGCAACCGCTGGATCTCGATCGAGCGTTCGGGCGTGATCATGTGTCGCGTCCCGTCCAGATGCGACGCGAACGCCACCCCCTCCTCGGATCGTTTGGTCAGCGCCGACAGGCTCATCACCTGATAGCCGCCCGAATCGGTCAGGATCGGCTTGTCCCATCCCATGAAGCGATGCAGCCCGCCCAGCCGCGCCACCCGCTCCGCGCCGGGGCGCAACATCAGGTGATAGGTGTTGCCCAGGATGATGTCCGCGCCGGCGCGCTCGACGTCGGCGGGCTTCATCGCCTTTACGGTCGCGGCGGTGCCGACCGGCATGAACGCCGGCGTGCGGATCGTGCCGCGCTGCATCGCGATCGTGCCGGTGCGCGCCGCGCCATCGGTGGCGGCGATCGCGAAGCCGAATCGCGTCATCGCCGGTCCCCGCGCCGCGATGCGGCGGACGTCTTCTTCTTTTCCGGCCGCCGCCCCGCGGTCGGCCCCTGCGCGTCGACCGGCATCGTGCGATACGTCAGCAGCTCGGCCCGGCTCAGCGCGTGGCTGGCGTCGCGATCGTACCGCGCGAACAACCGCGAGAAATGATCCTGCAACTCCACCAGCGTCACCGCCTCGTCATTGTCGCGATCGACCTCGTACGGGCTTGGCAACGCCGCACGATCGCCCAGGAACCGCAGCGCCCAGTCGCCGAACGCGATATAGCGCATCCGTCCGGTCCTGCCCGTATCGATCGCGGCGAACGACGCCGCGACACATTCCTCCAGTTCGTATCGCTCGACCAGCGCATCGCCGTCCCGGTCGCACGCTGCGATCATCATCGCGGCCGGTTCGACCACCATCGTGGCCGGGGTCTGCGGCGTGGCGGGCAACGGCGCGCGGACGGTGATGTCGCCATCCTGCGGCCCGCCATTCGACAGGGCCGCGGAAAGCAGGAACAACGCAAACGGAATCATCCCCGCTCCGTGACATAAGCGTGCGTACATCGCCAGCGTCTTGGCCTGTCACGCGCCGTCGCGGCGCGGGGCACCAACGGGATACAAGGGCGTGCCGCACGCACCAGGTGGCGGTCCGCGACAGCGGCGGCTACGGGCCGCTCGAACATCCGCTGACCCGTGCCACCCACCACGTCATCGGCGCGGGCGTGGCTCCGGGGCGCGGGGCGGCTGGTTGCGCTGCGGGGGACCGCCGCCTCGATGCCGCCGGGCACCATCTCGGCGGCGCGCTGGTCCGCACCGGGGTCGGCACGCACCACCCGCACCACCGCATCGTCCTGCCGTCAGCGCGGCGTGGCTTAGGCGGCGCTACCGCTGCATCGAACACGTCGAAGCGCGCTGATCGTCGAGAGCGCCTGTCGCATCGTTGCTCAGCATCGAGCCGGACCTGCGATGCGTCTTCCGCTCCCTTGGTCGCGACGCGCTGGTGGTCGGCGGGCGCATCCAGGCCGGCCGTTGACCGTTCCCGTCAGCGCCCGTCGGCCGAGACGACCTGGCGCGGACGAAACGGCTCGCCGCTCATTCCTCCATCGCCGATTTGGTATCTTCCAGCGCCAGGTCGACCAGCGTGCGCATCGCGGCGGTGGCGGCCACCACGTCCTGTGCCACGATCGCATCGTGGACGCGGACATGGTCGGGGATCGGGTTGCGCGGCAACGCGCGCGCGCGCTGCTTGTACTGCGTGGTCCAGTGGATCGCCGCGCCGATGCTCGCGCTCAGCACCATCAGCGCGTCGTTGCGCGTCGCGCGCAGCACCGCATTGTGGAAATCCTTGTCTGCGGCGCGCCCCGCCTCGGTCGCCAGCGTGTGGCGACGCATGCCGCCCAGCGCATCCTTCATCGCCTTCAAATCGGCCTTGTCGCGGCGCTGCGCCGCCAGCCCCGCCGCCGCCGGCTCGACGATCGCGCGCAACTCGAACAGCGCGCGCACGAACTGCACGTCGGGCGCGCCCGCGAACGCCCAGGCCAGCACGTCCGGGTCCAGCAGGTTCCAGCGTTCCCGCGGCAACACGCGCGTGCCTGCCTTCGGGCGGCTCTCGACCAGCCCCTTGGCGGCCAGCACCTGCATCGCTTCGCGATACGCGCTGCGCGATACGTCCAGCGCTTCGGAAAAGGCGATCTCGCCCGACAGCGTGTCGCCCGGCGCATATTCGCCGGAAACGATCGCGGTGCCCAGTTTATGCGCGATCGCGCCGTGCAGCCGCCGCCCGGTGCCGCGCACCGATCCGCGCGCCCCATCGACGACGGCGCCATCGACGACCGCCGCGTCCGCGGCCACCCCCTCGGCGGGCACGCCGTCGTGGGCAGCCGCTTCATCAGCCTGTGCATCGCCGCCTTTTTGCGGCATGCCGCTCTCCCGATCCGCCATCACCCCCCCTTTGTGATCCGTTTCCGCAACGTGTGGCAACCCGCATCTCGGCACGAAACGAACGTTGCATTCGGCGATAGCGGAATCTAATGTCCGAGTAATGAGGAAAAAACAGCGTCGGGACAAAATCGTCCGGCGCCTCATTCGGGAGGATAGGATGAAGGCACGTTTGTTCGCTTATGCCGGCGCGCTTGCGCTGGGCACCGCGTCGCTGGGCGCTGCGACCGCTCAGGACGCTCCCGCCCCCGCCCCGGCGGCCTCCCCGAATACGGCCCCGAATACGGCGACGATCGCGCTGCGCGCCGACAGGGCCGGGCCGACCTACGACAAGCGCATCTTCACCCAGTTCGCGGAGCATCTCGGCAACGGCATCTACGGCGGATTGTGGGTCGGCAACGATCGCAAGATCCCGAATACGCGCGGTTTCCGCAATGACGTCGTCGGCGCGCTGCGCGATCTCGGCACCCCGGTCATCCGCTGGCCGGGCGGCTGCTTCGCCGACGAATATCACTGGCGCGAGGGAATCGGCCCGAAGAACAAGCGCCCGGTCAAGATCAACACCCACTGGGGTGGCGTGACCGAGCCGAACACCGTCGGCACGCACGAGTTCATGGACGTGACCGAGCAGATCGGCGCGGAGGTCTACATTTCCGGCAACGTCGGCAACGGCACGCCGCAGGAAATGGCCGAGTGGGTCGAATACATGACCTCGCCCGCGGGGTCGCTCGCCGATGAGCGCGCGAAGAACGGCCGCAAGCAACCGTGGAAGCTGCCGTATTTCGGCATCGGCAACGAATTGTGGGGCTGCGGCGGCAACATGAAGCCGGAATATGCCGCCGACGTCACGCGCCGTTACGCCACCTTCATCAAGGCACCGGCCGGCACGAAGATCGAGAAGATCGCCTCGGGCGCGAACGTCGACGATTATAACTGGACCGAGGTGATGATGCGCGAGGCGAGCGACAAGCTCGATGGCCTCTCGCTCCATTATTACACCGTCCCCGGCGGCTGGGCGCCCAGGGCGTCGGCGATCGACTTCGACGAGACGGGCTGGGCCGAAACGCTCGCCGGGACGTGGAAGATGGAGGAGCTGGTCACCAAGCACAGCGCCATCATGGACAAGTACGATCCGGGCAAGCGCGTGTACCTGGCGGTCGACGAATGGGGCACGTGGTACGGTCAGGATCCGGGCACGCATCCGGGTTTCCTGCGTCAACAGAACAGCTTGCGTGACGCGCTGGTCGCCGCGATCAACCTCAACATCTTCGCCAAGCATGCCGATCGCGTCCGCATGACCGCCATCGCGCAGATGGTGAACGTGCTGCAGGCGATGATCCTGACCGATGGCAACAAGATGGTGCTGACGCCGACCTATCACGTCTTCAAGATGTACAAGCCGTTCATGGACGGCACGGTCCTGCCGATCGACATCCAGTCGCCGTGGTACAACAAGGATCAGTGGGTGATGCCGGCGGTCAGCGCCTCGGCGGTCCGCGACAAGGCCGGGGTGGCGCACGTCGCGCTCGCCAATGCCGATCCGAACCGCGACATCACGGTGACGACGACGATCACCGGGCTGACCGCGTCGCGCGTTTCGGGGCAGGTCCTGACCGGGCCGAAGGTCAATTCGCTCAACACCTTCGATGCGCCCAACGCCGTCGTGCCGGTCGCCTTCAACGGCGCACAGCTGAACGGCGGTCAGTTGACCGTGACGCTGCCGGCCAAGTCGGTCGTCATGCTGGACCTGAACTGATGAGCAGCGCGATGCATCTGTCGCGCCGCCTGTTCGTGGCCGGGGGCGCGGCGCTTGCCGCCGCCCCCGCGCTGGCGCGGCGCAGCGGGGCGGCGGCGACGATCGTCAACCCGCTGGTGCGCCAGCGCGCCGACGCGCAGGTGTTCCGCCACACCGACGGCTGGTATTACCTGACCGGTTCGGTGCCCGAATACGACCGGCTCGTGCTGCGCCGCGCGCGCACGATCGCCGGCCTGACCACCGCCCCCGAAAAGGTGCTGTGGCGGCACGAGAAGACCGGCGCGTTGTCGGGGTTCCTCTGGGCGCCCGAACTGCATCTGATCGACGGCAAGTGGATCATGTATTTCGCCGCCGGGCCGAGCGGCGGCGGTGAGGACGTGTTCCGCATCCGAACCCATGCGGTGGTCTGCGACGGGCCCGATCCGATGACCGGCACCTGGACGGTGCTGGGCCAGCTCCGGACGCCGTGGGACAGCTTCAATCTCGATTCGACCGTCTTCGTCCATCGTGGCACCCGCTACATGGCATGGGCGCAGCGTGAGGAGGGTTTCGACACCAACTCCAACCTCTATCTCGCGCCGCTGACGACACCGCTGACCTTCGCAGCGAAGCCGGCGCGGCTGACCGTACCGACGCTGCCGTGGGAGATTCGCGGGTTCAAGGTCGCCGAGGCACCGGCGCTGCTGGCACGCAATGGGCGGCTGTTCATGACCTATTCGGCCAGCGCCACCGATGCGCGCTACTGCCTGGGCATGCTCACCGCGCGTGACGACGCGGACATCATGGACCCGGCGGTGTGGGCGAAGTCGCCGGAACCGGTGATGAAGACGTCGCGCGAACGCAAGATCTTCGGCCCCGGTCACAACAGCTTCACCGTCGACGAACGCGGGCGCGACATGCTGGTCTATCACGCGCGCGATTACGAGAAGATCGTCGGCGATCCGCTGTTCGATCCCAATCGCCATACCCGCGTGCAGCCGATCCGCTACGACGCTGCGGGCGTGCCGCAATTCGATCCGCCGCTCGCCAACGGGCCGCTGCCCCGCGCCTGACCTGAACTGCCGCTTTCGTAGCTGGTTACGCGACCCGGAGCATGACGCTTCGGGTCGCTTTTTTGTGACCGCGCAATGGAGCTTGGTGTACGACTAACGTCGCGCTTCCCAACGCCGCTTCATCACCAAAACGTTCGCTATATTTTTCCTATTGCACGCACGGACAAATTATATATGTCCGAGTAATAAGCAAAAAAGTGCAATCAAGGGGAGGGTGACATGGCACACCGCGCTACATTCCTGTTTTCCGTTTCCGCCGCATCGCTGCTGATCGCGAACGCCGCCCAGGCGCAGACCGACGGCCTGGCACCCGGCACCGCTGCCCAGCAGTCACAGCCCGTTACCGACGGAACGCCGTCCGACGGCGCCGAGGACATCGTCATCACCGGCGTGCGCGCCTCGATCGTCGGGGCGCTGAACGTGAAGCGCAACGCCACCCAGATCGTCGACTCGATCGTCGCCGAGGACGTCGGCAAATTGCCTGACAACAACGTGGTGGAGGCGCTTCAGCGCGTCACCGGCGTCCAGGTCACCGATCGCGGCAATGCAGAGGCGGGCGCATTGTCGATCCGCGGCCTCACCGATCCGCTGACGACGATGAACGGCCGCATCATCTTCACGACCACCGGCCAGTCGTTCGCATTGCAGGACATTCCCGCCAATCTGGTCAAACGCGTCGACGTCTACAAGACGCGGGCCGCCGACCAGATCGAAACCGGGCTGGCCGGTCAGATCGACGTCTTCACCCGCCGCCCGTTCGATTTCGACGGTTTCGCGATTTCCGGCGTCGCGCGCGGCATCTACAACGAGCAGGCCGACACCTTCAATCCGAACGTGTCCGGCCTCATCAGCAATCGCTGGGAAACCGGCCTCGGGGACGTCGGCGTACTGGTCAACGGCAGCTGGTCGCGCACCAAGTTCCGCACCATGTCGGTGGCCGCTGGCGCGCAGGTGCCGTTCGCGACCGAGAACCCCGCCGCGGGCACCGGGCTGTCGCCGCTTCAGCGCATCTTTCCGCTCGCCTCCAGCTCCAGCGGTTTCGCCGCGCCCGCGCCGGGGCTCGGCGCATGGCTGCCCGGCACGCGTGAGGGGCTGGCCGATACGCCCGGTTCGACCATGCTCGTCAACGGCATCGCCACGCCATATTACCTTTCGCGCGACGCGGTGTTCAGCAGCGACCTGCTGGGTGAACGCGAGCGTCCGTCGGTCAACGCCGCGCTGCAATGGTCGCCCAATTCGTCCTCGACCTACACCGCCGAGTTCTTCTGGAGCGGCTTTCGCCAGACGACCAACAACAGCCTGATGTTCTCGTTCGTCGATTTCTGGGGCAAGCTCGGCCCCAATCCCGCCTCGACGATCACGCTCTATCCCGACAGCAACATCATCAAATCGCGTCAGGTCGGCGACGTCTTCGGCTTCAACAGCGGCGATGCGACGCGCGCGCGCACCGACAGCTTCGTCTATGCGCTGAACGGCAAGTGGGACGTCGGCAATGGCAAGATCGTCGCCGATGCCGCGTATCAGACCAGCAAGAACCGCACCGAGTTCATCGCGATGCGCGTCAACCGTGTCGCCAGCCGGATCGATGTCGATTTCAACGCCGGCGACGGCATCCCGTCGTACAATTTCTCCGACAACAGCCAGTTGCTCGATCCCGCGCGCTGGACCGCCGCGGAATTCTACGACAACGACAATCGCGACAAGGGCTCGGCGTTCACCGCCACCCTCGATGCCGACCAGTCGTGGGATTACGGCTTCTTCCGCAAGATCAAGGCCGGGCTGCGCTACGACGCACGCAACGCCGCCAGCGACGTGCGTTCGCAGGCCGCCGACGCGAACGGCGGGCTCGGCGCCAATTTCGCGACGCTGCCACAGGGGCTGCAATACACCAACAAGGGGTTCTTCGACGGCCAGGCCGATGTGCCGACCTCGTGGGTCAACACCAACGGCTATTACCTGCTGGACAATACCGACGAGATCCGTGGCCTGTACCAGACGAAGTTCCCGAACATCCTGACCTCGGACCGGCTGGCGCTGACGCGTGTGTTCGACATCAATGAAAAGACGATGTCGGCCTATATCCAGGGTGACGCGCAGCTGACGATCTTCGGCCGTCCGCTCAACATCCAGGCCGGTGTCCGCTACGTCGACGTCGACACCAATTTCACCTTCACCGACCGGTATGCCGCCGGTGCGCGGCTGCGCGGATCGCAGGCGACCAGCCGCCTGCTGCCGTCGGCGACGGTCCGCTACGACCTGACCGAGACGCTGCGTGCACGCTTCAACTTCGGCAAGACGTTGCGGCGTCCGCAATTCGGGGATTTGAACCCCAATTTCAACCTGACCGGCGATCTCACCAACGTCGGCTACGGCACCGGCAGCAGCGGCAACATCGCGCTGCGCCCGACCGAGGCGACCAGTTACGACCTTGGCCTGGAATGGTATTTCGACCGCGACAGCGCGCTGTACGCCACGCTGTTCCGGCGCGAGATCGATGGGCTGGTGATCGGCGCCCGCTCGCGCGTTACCGTGCTCAACACCGGCCTGAACACGAACAGCTTTGTCGTGAACCGGCCGGAAAACGCCTCGGCCGGCGTGCTGAAGGGCGCGGAGATCGGGCTGGTCTACTTCCCGCATTACCTGCCGTCGTTCCTCGACGGGCTGGGCGTGCAGGGCAGCGCGACCTTCCTCGATTCGTCGCAGAACGTGCCGGAATTCAACGAGGCGGGTGCCGTCACCGGTCAGCTTCGCTCCGCCTTCGCGGGCGTGTCGGATTTCTCGTACAACGCGACGCTCGCCTATGATCGTGGCCCGGTCGGCGCGCGCCTGTCCTATGTCTGGCGCAAGGAGTTCTTCCAGCGCAACGAAGCGGCGCTGTTCGCCAACCCGATCGGCGTGTGGCGTCGCCCGGACAAGAGCCTCGACCTGCAACTCACCGCGAAGCTGACCGAGGATCTCGGCCTCACCTTCGATGCGACCAACCTGACCAAGGCCAAGCAGCAGGAATATTACCGCTTCGACGATGCCGGCAACCAGACCCAATATAATCTGGGCACGTTGCTGATCCCGCGCACCTTCGCGATCGGCGTCCGCTACACCTTCGACTGATGCACGACGGGGCGGCCGGCGACGGCCGCCCCATAAAAGGGACGGGAGAGGATGATGAACAAGCGTTTCGGCGCCACGATGGCGCTTGCCTTACTGGCCGGTTGCGGCGGTACCAGCAGCAGCGGCGTCGCTCCGGTGGTCGTCGCGCCGACCCCTACTCCCACGCCGACGCCCAGCCCGACACTCACGCCCACGCCGACTCCTGCCGACACCGGCTCGATCGCGCTGACCGGCAACACCAGCCCGGTCCACGATCCCGCGATCCTTCTGGATAACGGCACCTATCATCTGTTCACCACCGGCAACGCCGGCGATGCGGAGGGCTTTCTGGGCCTGCGCACGTCGACCGACCTGACCGACTGGACGCTGCGCGGCGGTTCCTACGCCGCCTTGCCCGCCTGGGCGGCGGCTGCGGTCCCCGGTGCGACGGGCATGTGGGCACCCGATATCGTCAAGGTCGGCAACGAATACCGCCTGTATTACTCGCTTTCGACCTTCGGAACCAATCGCTCGGCGATCGGGCTCGCCACCGCCACCCGCATCGATCCCGCCGCCCCTGCCGCCAATTGGGTCGACCGGGGACCGGTGGTGCAATCGTCGACCAGCGACAATTACAACGCGATCGATCCGGCGGTCTTCACCGATGCCGACGGCCGGCAATGGATGGCGTTCGGCAGTTTCTGGAGCGGCATCAAACTGATCGAGCTGGACCCTGCCACCGGGCTGCGGCGCAGCGGCGACACGCTCCGGGCGATCGCCACCCGCCCGTCACCCGGCGCGATCGAGGCGCCGTTCGTCATCCGCCACGGCGGCTTCTATTACCTGTTCGTCTCGTTCGACAGCTGCTGTCGGGGCGCGGCCAGCACCTACAACACCGTCGTCGGACGCGCCGCTGCGCCGACCGGCCCGTATGTAGACCGCGATGGCAAGGCGATGCTCGACGGCGGCGGGACGCCGGTGCTCGCGTCGGGGCAAGGGACCACCAGCCGCTATGTCGGGCGCGGGCATGTCGCGATCCTGCAACAGCCCGGCGGCGACCATATCGTCTATCATGCCTATGACACGCAGCGGAACGGCGCGCCGACGTTGCAGATCCAGCCGCTCGTCTGGGATGCCGGCGGCTGGCCCGCGGCACGGTGAAACATGACCGCGCGCTGCCCGCACCGGGCACCGCGCGGTCCGGGGATCAGAAGCTCGCCTCGCCGTAGACGCGCGACACGTCCCCGCCCCACACGCCGTGATACCGGTCGAGCAACTGCTCGGCGGGAACCTTGCCCGCACGCACGATCTCGCGCAGCGGTTCCAGGAAGCCCGTTTCGTCCTCGCCCGCACCGCTCAACCGCGCGCGCGCCTTCAATCCGCCATGCGCGATGTCCAGCACCGTGCCCGCGATGTCGCGCAACTGCCCGCCGCCCGCGATCGGCGCGGACAGCCCCAGCTTCGGCACCGCATCGCGCAGCGCCTGCCGCTCTTCCAGCGTCCAGTGCTTCACGACGTCCCATGCCGCATCCAGCGCGACCGGATCGTAGAGCAACCCGACCCAGAACGCCGGCAGCGCGCAGATCCGGTTCCACGGCCCGCCGTCCGCGCCGCGCATTTCCAGGAAGGTCTTCAGCCGCACCTCGGGGAAGGCGGTCGACAGATGGTCGTCCCAATCGACGATCGTCGGTTTCTCGCCTGGCAGCACCGACAATTCGCCGCGCAGGAAATCGCGGAAGCTCAGCCCGGCGGCATCGATATAGCGTCCTTCGCGATAGGCGAAGTACATCGGCACATCGAGCATGTAGTCGGCGTAGCGTTCGTACCCGAAGCCGTCCTCGAACACGAACGGCAGCATCCCGGTACGCGCCGGGTCGGTATCCGACCAGATGTGGCTGCGATAGCTGAGGAAGCCGCTCGGCTTGCCTTCGGTGAACGGTGAATTGGCGAACAGCGCGGTCGCCAGCGGCTGCAGCGCCAGCCCGACGCGAAACTTCTTCACCATATCGGCTTCGCTGGCATAATCCAGGTTCACCTGGATCGTGCAGGTGCGCAGCATCATGTCCAGCCCCATCGTGCCGACGCGCGGCATGTGGCGCAGCATGATCGCATAGCGGCCCTTGGGCATGATCGGCAGCTCGGCGCGCGTCTTGTCGGGCCACATGCCCAGCCCGAGGAACCCGATGCCCAGCTTCTCGCCCGCTTCCTTCACCTGCGCCAGATGGCGACCGGTCTCGGCGCACGTCTGATGCAGATTCTCCAGCGGCGCGCCCGACAGCTCGAACTGCCCGGCCGGCTCCAGGCTGACCGAACCGTCGGCACCGGTCAGCGCGATGATCTTGCCGCCCTCCTCGACCGGGCGCCAGCCATGCGGCTCCAGCGCGTGGAGCAGGTCGCGGATGCCGCCCGGCTCGTCCCACGCCGGCGCATGATGATCGCTGGTCGCATAGACGAACTTCTCGTGCTCGGTGCCGATCCGCCAGCGCTCGGCCGGCTTCTCGCCCCCGGCGAACCGGTCGATCAATTGGTGGCGCGATTCGATGACCGCTGCGTGGCTGTCCGTAACGGTCTTGGTCGTCATGGGCCGCGCATTACGCCGCGACGAACGGCCGCGCTAGGGTGGATCGGCTTGCGGTGGATAAAGCGCGCATTGCACCCGAGTATCGGCGTCCGATCGCGCGCGGCCTACCAGTCCCCGGCCACGGTCATCCACACCGCAACCGCCGCCGCCGCCGCGGTATCCGCGCGCAGGATACGCGGCCCCAGCCCGATGCCGACCGCGTCGGGATGCGCCCGGATCGCCGCGCGTTCGTCGTCGTCGAACCCGCCTTCCGGCCCGATCAGGATCGCCGCCGGCCCACGCCGTGCGCGCATCGCCTCCGCTGCCGGCGCGCCCCCGGTTTCGTCGGCGAAGAACAGCGCGCGGCCCCCGGGCCAGTCGCGCAGCAGCGCCGGCAACTTCACCATTTCCGCAACCTCGGGCACCGCCGTCCGCCCGCATTGCTCCGCCGCCTCGATCATATGGGCGCGCAGCCGGTCGGTGTTCGGCTTGTCCACCACGGTGCGGCGCGTGACGACCGGCACCAGCCGCGCGACGCCCAGTTCGCACGCCTTTTCCGCCATCCAGTCGACCCGCCCCTTCTTCAGCGGCGCGGCGACCAGCCACAGGTCCGGCACCGCCTCCCGCTCGCGCAGGCGTTCGGTCACGTCCAGCGTCAGGTCGCGCTTGCCCACCACGCCGGCGGTCGCCAGCCATTCGCCGCTTGCATCGTCGAACAGCTTCACCGGATCGCCCGGCTTCGTGCGCATCACTGCGACCAGATAATGTGCCTGCGCTCCCGACAGCGTCAACGGCCCGGCGGCCAGCGGCGTCTCGACGAACAGCCGCGGCGTCGAGCGCGGCGGCCAGGCGGGCACCGCCCCCATCATTTCTTCCTTCCCCATCCGATCAATACCCGCGCCAGCAGGAACAGCAGCGCACCGGCCAGCGCGATGCCCAGCACCGCGCCCGTCACCACCCCGGCGACGCGCAGGATGGCATAGAACAGCGCCTCGAAAAACCGGCCGATCGCGACCGACAGGTGGATCACTTCGCGGCGATGCGCGTCCAGCGCTGCTCCTTGCAGCCGAACCCCGCGAACAGGCACCCCTCGGCCACCAGCGTGCCGCGTCCCTCCAGCCGCAGCGATCCGTCGACCTCGCTCCCGATATCGGGAACGAACACGCTGCCCGTCCACGTCCCGTCCTCGTCGCGCTCGAAGCCGCGGAACAACGGCGTGCCGACCAGCCGGTCGGTCCCCGCCGCGGCGGCATCCGCCTTCGCCTTCGCGTTTGCCGACACCACCGTCCCGCACATCCCCGGCTCGCCACGGCACGGTGCGACGCGGATGCGCACGCTGTCGGCGGCGTTGCGCCAGGTGCCGGCCAGCGGATCGCTGGCAGCGGCGGCGAGCAGGGCGAGGATCGCGATCATCTTCGTCATCTAGGGACCGTAAAGGGCCAAGATAAGGCACTGACGATCGTGGCCGCAGGCGCTATCCGGGTCGACGTGACCGACATCGTTCCCGACAGCCAGCATCGCGGGCTGCTCTCGCTCCTGCCCCCGCGCCCGCGGATGTTCGCCTCGCTCGCACGGTTCGACCGTCCGATCGGCTGGTGGCTGCTGTTCTGGCCGGGCGCATGGGGCGTCGCGCTGGCCGGCGGCGCGGTCGAACGCTGGGTACTGATCATATGGCTGCTGCTGGGCAGCATCGCGATGCGCGGCGCAGGGTGCGTCTACAACGACATCGTCGATCGCGACCTCGACGCCAGCGTCGCGCGCACCCGCGACCGCCCGCTCGCCAGCGGCGCGGTATCGACGAAATCGGCATGGATATGGCTGCTGGCATTGTGCCTTGTCGGACTATTGGTGCTGCTCCAGCTTCACCTTTCGGCTGCGATCGTCTCGCTCGCCGCGATCGCGCCGGTCGCCGCCTATCCCTTCATGAAGCGCATCACCTGGTGGCCGCAGGCGTGGCTGGGGCTGGTCTTTTCCTGGGCGGCGCTGGTCGGCTGGACGGAGACATGGGGCACGCTGACGCTGCCCGGCCTGCTGCTCTATGCCGGCACGATCTTCTGGGTGGTCGGCTATGACACGATCTACGCCTTGCAGGACCGGGAGGACGATGCGCTGGTCGGCATCCGCTCCTCCGCGCTGGCGCTCGGCCGCCACGTTCGCGCCGGGGTGACGATCTGCTACGCGCTGGCGCTGGCGCTGTGGGCGGCGGCGTTCTGGCAGATGCGCACCGATCCGCTGGTGCTCGCCGCGCTCGTGCCGATCGCCGCCCATCTCGGCTGGCAGGTCGCGACGCTGCGGGATGGCGACGGCACGGGCGCGCTGGATCGCTTCCGCAGCAACCGGACGGCCGGGCTGCTGATGTTCCTGGCGTGCGTCGCGGTCGGCACGCGCATCTAATCCGCGGCGCGGCGCGTTGAAGCGTGGATATGGCCACCACCTCCTTCCGCCTATAAAGTCGCTACGATGTTGACCCCCGATCAGGCGCAGGAACGCGCGCACGACCTCGTCCGCCGCGCCGCCACCGCCGGTGCCGACACCGCAGATGCGGTGTTTTCCGCCCACGGATCGACCGAGGTGTCGGTGCGCCTCGGCAAGCTGGAGGACGTTGGTCGCTCGGAAGGCGAGGACCTCGGACTGCGCGTCTTCGTCGGGCAACGCTCGGCCAGCGTCTCGACCTCCGACCTGTCGACCGCCGCGCTCGATGCGCTGGTCGAGCGTGCGGTGGCGATGGCGCGCGAGGCACCGGAGGATCGCTGGGCCGGGCTTGCCCCGCGGGAGCGGCTGTTGCACGGCGCGCCGCCGCTGCTCGACCTTGCCGACGCGCACCCCTGCACGCCCGAGGATCTGCGCGCCGCCGCGCTTGCCGCCGAGGATGCCGCGCGCAGCGTGGAGGGCGTCAGCAACAGCGAGGGCGCGGGCGCGGGCGCGTCGACCAGCGTCTGGGCGCTCGCCACCAGTCACGGCTTTGCGGGCAGCTATGCCACGACCGGCTTCAGCGTGTCGGCCAGCGTGATTGCCGGAGAAGGCGGCGCGATGCAGCGCGATTACGCCTTCCATTCCGCCCGGCACCGCGCGCATCTGGACGCCCCGGAGGCGATCGGCCGCCTGGCGGGGGAGCGGGCGGTGGCGCGGCTCGGCGCGGGCAACCTGGGCAGCGGCACGATGCCCGTCGTGTTCGACCCGCGCGTCGGCGCCAGCCTGGTCGGCCATCTGAGCGGCGCGATCTCGGGCACGGCGATCACCCGCCGCACCAGCTTCCTGCTCGACGCGCTGGGCACCGCCGTCTTCGCGCCCGGCGTCACGATCCGCGACGATCCGCATCGCCCGCACGGCCTGCGTTCGCGCCCCTTCGATGGCGAGGGGTTGCCGGTGTCGCCGGTCGCGATCGTCGAGGCGGGCATGCTGGAAACGTGGCTGCTCGACAGCGCGTCGGCGCGGCAGCTCGGGCTGGAACCGACCGGCCATGCCGCGCGCGGTATCGCGGGCGCACCGGGCGTCTCGACCAGCAACCTGTATATGGAGGCGGGCAAGGTGCCGGTCGCGACGCTGATCGCCGATATCGCGGAGGGGGTGTACGTCACCGAACTGATCGGTCAGGGCGTCAATCCGGTGACCGGCGATTACAGCCGCGGCGCGGCGGGCTTCGCGATCCGCGACGGCCAGATCGCCGGGCCGGTCGCCGGGTTCACGATCGCGGGCAACCTGCTCGGCATGTACCTTGCGCTGACCCCCGCCAACGATCTGGTCTTTCGTCAGGGCGTCAACGTCCCCACGCTGCGGATCGACGGCATGACGATCGCCGGTGGCTAATCTCGCGGCTCTCTCGGACGCGGTCGCCGCGATCGCGCGCGAGGCGGCGCAGATGGCGATGTCGCGGTGGCGCACGGATTTCGCGCGCTGGGAAAAGGAACCGGGCAGCCCGGTGTGCGAGGTCGATCTGGATGTCGACCACATGCTCCACGCGCGACTGTGCGCGCTGCTTCCCGACGCGGGCTGGCTTTCGGAAGAAACCGCCGACAATCCCGATCGCCTGTCGCGGCGGCGGGTGTGGGTGGTCGATCCGATCGACGGCACGCGCGACTATATCCGCGGCCGTGCCGGCTGGTGCGTGTCGGTGGCCTTGATCGAGGATGGTCGGCCGGTGATCGGCGTGCTCGATGCGCCGGCCCGTGACGAGGTGTGGCGCGCGACCGCCGATGGCGACGCGACGTGCAACGGCGCGGTGGTGACGGTGGGCGGACGCGACGTGCTGCCGGGCGCACGCGTGCCCGTCGACGCTTTGCCCAAGGCCGATCGGGATCTGACTGCGGTCGAAAAGCCCAATTCAATCGCGTTGCGGGTCGCGATGGTCGCGGCCGACCGTGCCGATCTGGTCGCCACGCTGCGCTGGGGCAACGAATGGGACATTGCCGCCGCCGTGCTGGTCGCCAGCGCCGCGGGCGCATCGGTCAGCGATGCGCTGGGCGCGCCGCTTGCGTTCAACAAGGCCGATCCGCGCGCTTACGGCGTGCTCGTCAGCACCCCAGGTATCCACGATGCGGCGGTCGCCCGGCTGTCGGGCCGCGTGCGCGCCGCGCTCGGCTGAGCCATCACAGCAACAACCGTATCCCGACGATCAGCAGCACCAGCGCCAGCGCGGGCTTCACCACCCGTTCGGGAAGGCGATCGGTCAGCTTCGCGCCCACGATCACCCCCGGCACCGATCCCAGCAACAGGCTGCCCAGCAACGGCAAGTCGATGTTGCCGATCACCGCATGACCGATCCCGCCGATCAGCGCGACCGGCACCGCGTGCAGGATGTCGGTGCCCACCAGCCGCTTGGCGTTCAGCCGAAACGGGTAGAGCATCAGCAGCAACGTCGCGCCCAGCGCACCCGCGCCCACCGACGTCAGCGTGATGAGCGTCCCCAGCAACGCCCCGGCCGCCACGGTCAGCGCCGGTTGCCAACGCAGGAATGCGGTCGCGCGCGGGCCTTCCGCCCGGGCGAAGCGCCGTGCCAGCATCGTGCGGAACGGCGTCAGCAATGCGGAGATCACCAGCGTGGCGCCCAGCACGCGCACGATCAACCCGCCGCTCTCGGCCTTCTGGTCATGGTCCCACAGCCACCATAGCGTGATCGCCACCGCGGGCAGGCTGCCCCAGCACAGCCGCCGCACGATCGCCCAATCGGCATTGTTCTGGCGGTGGTGCATCGTACCGCCGACCATCTTGGTGATCGCCGCGAACCACAGGTCGGTGCCGACGGCGGTGGCGGGCGCGACGCCGAACATCAGGATCAGCAGCGGCGACATCAGCGATCCGCCGCCCACCCCGGTCAGCCCGACGATCGCGCCGACCAGAAACCCCGCCAGCGTACTCAGCGCGTCCACAATTGCCTGCCCCTCTTCATAGATCCGTCCTGCGTCGACGGATGCCGGCCCGGCAAGCGCAGAAAAGCTTGGGGTCGCGAAGGCGCGGTCGTGGTCACCTTGCGGTCTCGCGCACCAGGATCGCGGCGATCCGCTCCGCCGCATGACCGTCGCCATAGCAATGCCGCGCCACCGCCATCGCTGCATAAGCTGCCGGATCGTCGAGTAGCTTCGACGCCTCCGCCACGATCCGTGCCGTCGCGGTTCCGACCAGTCGCGCGCCGCCCGCCGCCACCGCTTCGGGGCGCTCGGTAACGTCGCGCAGCACCAGCACCGGCACGCCGAGCGCCGGCGCTTCCTCCTGCACCCCGCCGGAATCGGTCAGGACCAGCGTGCTCGCCGCCATCAGCCGCACGAACGCAGGATAGTCGAGCGCCGGCACCAGCGCGATAGCGCCGCATGCACCTGCCTTGTCCGACAAGATCGCCGCTACGGCCGGGTTGGGATGCAGCGGCACGACGATCCCCAGGTCGCCGCGACCAGCCAGTCTGAGTAATGCGTCGGCGATCTGGCCCAGCGCCGCTCCCTGATTCTCTCGCCGGTGCGCGGTGACGGTGACGATCCGCTTGCCCCCGAAGCGCGCCAGGACCGCATCGGCCCCCGCCGCCATTGCGGGATCGCCGGCGATCCGCGCCTGCATCATTCGCAGTGCGTCGGCGACGGTATTGCCGGTCATATGAACGGTTTCCGCACGCACGTTCTCGCCACGCAACGCCGCCGCCGCTGCGGTCGTCGGTGCGAAATGCAGGTCCGCGATCACCCCCGTCACGCGACGGCTGCCCTCCTCCGGCCAAGGTGCCGACAGGTCGCCGCTGCGCAGGCCCGCCTCGACATGCGCGACCGGCACACGCCGCAAGTGCGCGGCCAGCGTCGCCGCCAGCGTGGTAAGTGTGTCGCCATGCACCACCACCCGGTCGGGGCGCTCGCGGTCGATCGCCGTGCCGATCGCGACCAGCATCGCCGCCAGCGATTGATCGAGCGCCTGGCCGTCGCGCATCAGGTTCAGGTCCACATCCGGAACGATCCCGAACGCCGCGAGTGCAGAATCAAGGAGTTCGCGGTGCTGCCCCGTCACCAGCACCCGCGTCGTGACCTCCGGATACGTGCGCAAGGCGGCGACGACGGGGGCCATCTTCACCGCCTCGGGACGGGTGCCGAAGATCACGAGCAAGCGGGGGTGTGGCACGGGCCGGCAGCTCCAGACGGTTGTTGCGCGGTCGGAACCAAGCGCCGGCCAGGACGATTATGCGGCAAGCGAGGAGTTACGCAATGCGAGTGGTAATGATCGGCCTCGGCCGGATGGGTGGCAACATGGCACGCCGCCTGATGAAGGCCGGGCATGAGATCGTCGCCTACGATCGTGACGCGGACGCTGTTGCGAAACTCACGGCCGAAGGGGCGATCGCGGCCACGTCGGTCGACGATGCGCGGGCGAAGGCCGGCAGCCCCGCGATCTGGTGGGTGATGCTGCCGCATGGCGAGATCACCGACGGGATGGTCGACCGGATCGCAGCGGGCAGCGCGGCGGGCGACATCGTCATCGACGGCGGCAACAGCTTCTACAAGGACGACATTCGCCGGGCGAAGGCTTTGGCGGAAAAAGGTGTTCACTATGTCGACGTCGGCACGTCTGGCGGCGTGTGGGGGCTAGAGCGCGGTTATTGCATGATGATCGGCGGACCCGACCAGGTGGTGCGCGATCTCGACCCGATCTTCGCGGCGCTGGCGCCCGGCACCGGCACGATCCCGCGCACGCGCGGTCGCACGGACGATGCGGCCGACACACGTGCCGAACACGGCTACATCCACGCCGGTCCCGCGGGTGCCGGGCATTTCGTCAAGATGATCCACAACGGCATCGAATATGGTTTGATGCAGGCCTATGCCGAAGGATTCGACGTGCTGAAGGGCAAGGCTTCCGACAAGCTGCCGGAGGATCAGCGCTACGACCTGAACTTGGCCGACATTGCCGAGGTCTGGCGGCGCGGCAGCGTTATCTCCTCGTGGTTGCTCGACCTGACTGCCGACGCCTTGTCCGAGGACGGCATGCTGGAGCGCTTCTCCGGCAACGTCGCCGATTCGGGCGAAGGTCGCTGGACGATCGAGGCCGCGATGGAGGAAGCAGTACCCGCCCATGTGCTGACCACCGCGCTCTTCGCGCGCTACCGCAGCCGCGTCGAGCACACGTTCGGTGAAAAGGTGTTGTCGGCAATGCGCTTCGGCTTCGGCGGGCATGTCGAGATGCCGCAATAATGCCGATCCGCCTGCTGGTGTCGGATCTGGACGGCACATTGGTCGACCGGGACAAGCACCTCACCCCGGCCACGATCGCCGCAGTCGACCGGTTGCGTGCGGCCGGAATCGGCTTCACCGTGATCAGCGCGCGGCCGATGTCGGGCATTCGCCCCTTGCTGGAGCCACTCGGCCTCGATGGTGATGTCGCCGCGTTCAACGGCGGGATTGTGTTCCGCCGCGACGGCACGATCGTCAGCCATGTCACGCTCTCCCCTGCGGTCGCGCGCGGCGTCGTCGACATGGCCGATGGTGTCGACATCTGGGTCTTCGCCGACGACCGGTGGTACGCCAGCGACGGCGACGGCGCGCACACGCAAAGCGAGCGGCACAGCAGCGCGCAGGAGCCCGTGGTGGTCGAATCGTTCGACAATCTGCTCGATCACGCCGACAAGGTCACGTTCGTCAGCGATGATGAAAAAAGGCTGCATGCGCTTTACGAACGCGTCCATGCCGCATTCGGCGAGCGGGCGACCGTCGCGCAATCGCAAACCTATTACCTAGACGTGACGGCAATCACTGCCAACAAGGGGGATGGGATCGCGGCGCTCGCGAACGCGCTGGACATCGATCTGGCCGATACGGTTGCAATCGGCGATCAGGCGAACGATCTGCCGATGCTGGCGCGCGCCGGGCTGTCGATCGCGATGGGCAATGCCCCCGACGCGGTGAAGGCCGCCGCGCACGAGACCACTCGCGCGAACGACGCGGATGGCGTAGCGCACGCCATCGACACGATCATCCTGCCGCGCGGAGATACCGAATGAAGAAGCTCGTCGCCTTCGATCTGGACGGAACGCTGGCACTCAGCAAGCAACCGTTGAAGGACGATATGGGCGAGACGCTGGCGGAATTGCTGACGGTTGCGGACGTAGCGGTCATCTCCGGCGGAGACTGGCCGCAATTCGACAAGCAGGTCGCCAGCCGCCTGCCTGCCCGTGCCGATCGCTCGCGGCTGTGGCTGATGCCGACGACGGGCACCAAGCTGTTCACCTATGAGAACGGCACGTGGCAGACGGTTTATGCCGAACTGTTCGACAACGCCGAAAAGCAGAAGATCATCACCGCGTTCGGTGACTCGCTGGAGGCGACTGGCTTCGTCCCCGAGCAGACCTGGGGCGAGCGGATCGAGGATCGCGGCAGCCAGATCACCTTCTCCGCACTTGGCCAGGAAGCCCCGCTCGAAGCCAAGGAACATTGGGATCCCGACTTTGCGAAGCGCAAGGTCATCCAGGCCGACTTGCGCAAGCGGCTGCCCGGCCTTGCGATCAACATGGGCGGCGCGACCTCGATCGACATCACGCGCGAAGGCGTTGACAAGGGCTACGGCCTGCGCAAGCTGGCCGCGGAAAGTGGCTTTGATCTCGACGACATGCTGTTCATCGGCGACGCGATTTTCCCCGGCGGCAACGATTATCCGGCGCACGAAGCCGGGGTCGATTGCGTGCGCGTGCGCGATCCGCAGGAAACCATCAGTGTCGTGACCGCGATCGTCGCCTGCCAGAAGTAGGCGCGTGATCGACCTTCCGGGACTGTACGCCCGCTTCATCACGTGGATCGGGGACGGTACCGGTACGACCGATACCGTCCTGCATATCCACGCCGGGATGGCGGTGCTGATGATCGCGCGCATCGTGACGCGGCGCTCGCTCGGCACCCTCATCCCGTTGTCGGTGGTCGTGGCGGCCGAAATGGCGAACGAAGTGCTCGACCGCCTCCATTATCACAGCTGGCGTTGGTGGGACACGATCCCCGACATCATCAACACGCTCTTTTGGCCGACGGTGATCTGCCTCGCGGTCCGGCTGCGGCCGATGCGTCCGTTGCGGCGACGCTGAGGATCGTCATCGGAGACGTAGCGCCGCGCGACGGCGCTATCGCACCTGCACCGTCACCGCGTCGTCAAGAATCGGACCGGCCCGCCATCGAAGCGCGCGGCAGTCAGCACGCCGGTGGCATAGGCGCCGCTGTCCAGGCAGATCCGCCCCGCCGCACCATAAGCTTCGTCTTGCGGCGTATGGCCGTGCACGATCAGCATCCCGCCATCCACAGGGGTGCTGAGGAACTCCTCGCGAATGTAGAGGATGTCCTTCAACCGCTGCTTGGCCAAAGGCACCCCTGCGCGTAGCCCGGCATGGACGAAGATCAGTTCGCCCTGCACGATATGATGCTCCAGCCCGCGTAGCCACGCATCATGCGACGCGGGCACCGCCGCGCGCAATTGCTCGCGCGCCGTCATCCAGCCGCTCGCATCGTCCGGTGCCTTCACCCCATAGGAGGCGAGCGTCGTCGCGCCG
Organism: Sphingomonas sp. Leaf231; assembly: GCF_001421995.1. GTDB lineage: Bacteria > Pseudomonadota > Alphaproteobacteria > Sphingomonadales > Sphingomonadaceae > Sphingomonas. The sequence goes on along the minus strand of NZ_LMLS01000003.1, from coordinate 32,113 downwards.
CCGTGCCGGCCCCAGCTTTGCCCGCTGCTCCGTTCGTCGATGAACGCGACCATCGCGTCCTCGTGATTGCCGAGTACGTAACGCCATTCGATCGCCTCGTCCGTGGACAGGGCTAGGATCCGCTCGATAAGCTGTGCGGAGGCCGGACCGCGATCGATGTAATCGCCCAGCAGCACGATCATCGGGCGGTCACTGTACCCGCCGGGATGCGCGGCGATGTCGGCACGAATGCGACCGATCAACCGGTCGAACAGGTCGACCCGGCCATGCAGGTCGCCGATCGCGTAGATCAGCCGCCCACCGGTATCGGGCGTACCAAGCAATGCGATCAACGCCTCTCCTGTGACGTCGCCGGCCGGTGCCGCCGGCGGCATCGGCTCGACCCGTCGGCGACGGACCGGTGCCGCCTCCGCTGTCTCGGGCACAGGCTCCTTCGAACGCCGACGCCGGCCCTGTTCGGGCGCGACGCGCAGCAGGGTTCCGAACAACACCAGCGACAGCACGTTGTGCGCGGTCAGCAGCGTACCCTCGAACGAGAACCACACCACCAGCACGAACGCGAGCGCACGGTCCGGCGCGCGCCGGAACAGGCAGTAGATCACCCACGCGTAAAACAGGATCGCGCTCAGCAACCCATATTCGATCGCCACCTTGGTGAAGGGCCACCAGATGAAGTTGCGCCCCTTCTCGATCTGGCCCGCGCCGATCCCGGCGATCAGCCCGCGCGGATCGTGGAGGAACTCCACCATCCGCTCCAGCGGCAGGATGAAGCGCATGTTCGCGCTGGAGCCGTTCTGCTTGTATTCGTCCATGCGCGAGCTGACGATGTCGAACCAGCCGAGCCGGAACGCGACCAGGCACACCAGCACCAGGATCGCGATCATCACGACGGCATTGCGCAACCGCATCCGGCCCAGCAGCACCGGCAGCGTCAGCGCCATCAACAACGCGCCCGTACCCGCCATCGTCATCAACAGCCCGCTGGCCAGCACGATCAGCCGGATCGGTCGCCGGAACAGCGTCAGCTCGACCGCGAGCGCCAGCGCGATGAACTGCGACAGCAGCGACACTTCGAGGAAGACGACCGCATTGGGCTTCATGAAACGCGAGCCGTAGATGATCGGCTGGATATAATTGTAATCGGGCACCAGCCACGGAGCCGGGACCAGCAGGTTCAGGTTCGGCCAGGCACGGAACGATGCGGCCAGCTGGATCAGATGTTGGGCCAGCGTGACGCCGACGAAGCCCAACATCACCGCGACGAACAGGTTCATGCAGCGCCGGTAATTGGCCGCGCTGGTCTCATACTGGATCATGAACGGCGCATAGAGCGCAGCGAACAGCATAAGGCTGGACGCGCTGTAACGCGGTGCCAGGAAGAAGGTCGAGAAAGACGCCACGAGGAAGGCGAGGAAGAACCCGCCGATCCGGACCGGATCGAAACGCGGCCGCAGCAGGATCGGCGCGGCGACGATCGCGCCGACGAACAGCGGCAACACCAGCGGCACGAACCCGCCCGCCTTCAACGGCCATGCGAATTTCTGCAGCACGACATTGCCGATCACGCCGATCGCAAACAACGCCAGCACGACCTTGTCGTCGGAGGACGGCGGTGTGGCCGAGACATCCGCGCCGATCGTACCTGGCCGGGCCGGTGGCCGGACAGGCTCTGCCGGGGCAAGGTCACCGGCATCGAGGGTCAGCGATCGGGCCATCGTGTAACGCACTTCCTGGTCATGGCGGCTTGCCGACCGCGCCTGATGGCGGGATGGCACAAGGACGCTAAAGCCTAAGCGCTTCGCCGCCAATCGAAAACACCTGGGTGCCCACCGCTGTACGAGGGGCTGTCCTACAAGTAACCTATGAACATAAATGGAACGTTCCCGATATTGGAGGACGTGAACGATGCCCGACCGGTTCCAGAACAACAACGACAGCCCGGTGGCCCCCGCCACCGCGCCATTCGCGATCGTTCCCGATGACGTCACGCCGCTGCCCAACGTTCCCAAGGGGATCTACGTCGGCGGCGGAGGCACGATCACGCTGCGTGGCGTGGGCGGATCGGAGGACGTCACGTACCGCAACCTGCCCGACGCCAGTTACGTCGCGGTCCGCGCGCTGTACGTCCGCGCGACCGGCACCACCGCTACCCACCTGATCGCGGAGGCCTGAGATGACGCGGACTTCGGGATCGATCGGCGGCGCGGTGAGCGTTGCTGCGCTGGCGCGCATCGGCGTGGCGCTGCCATCCGTCGAGGCTGCATCGCCCGCCGCCTTGTTGGCGTGGTCGGCGGCGCGCGGGCGCCTACGCAGCGGCATGGCCGATGCAGCGCGGATCGCTTTCGTCGGCGACAGCAAGACGATGGGCGCGGGTGCCGGCACCGGCCCCGGCCCCGGCACGGCCGGCGCATTCGCGCGTGCGCGGCCCGCACGTGTCTCGGCACTGCTCGCGGCGGGGGGGCTGCCGATCCGCGCCGACGCCTTCTTCGGTTGCGCTGGACTGGCCAGCATCGCCGACGTGCTGATTTACGACCCGCGACGAAGCGGCTTTTCCGGTTGGGGCGGCGGCGGCAACTCGCTGGGTGGGGCGGCGATGAGCACGAACAACTCCAACCCGGCGCAATTCCAGCCCGCCGGCCCCGTCGATCGCTGCTCGGTGTTCATCCGCAACGGCAGCGACCGCCCTGCTTTCAGCGTGCGCAAGGGCGGCGAGAGCGTCCCGCTGACGCCGTCCGGCCCGGTCGGCGGGTTCGCGCGGCTGGAGGTCACCTTCCAGGCCCGCGACGCCAATCCGATCATGGTGGTACGCACCGGCACCACCGGCAATCTGCAACTGGTGGGTCTGGTCGCATGGGACAGCGCGCGTCCGGGGATCGAGATCGTCAATTTCGGGGTGTTCGGCGTCACCTCGACCTTTCAGGCCGACACGACGGGTCCGTGGTCGCCGGCCGCCGCGCTGGCCACCTATGCGCCGCATTTGACGATCGTGAATCTCGGCACCAATGATCTGGCGCAGAAACAGCCGATGGCAAACTGGCTGACGAACATCCGCACCATCGCACGGCAGGCGCGGCTAACGGGCAGCGTGATCCTGGCATGGCCGGCGGTCGGCGGCACCAGCCCTACGGGCGGCGGCGATTCGGAGCGCGCGCAATGGCGCACGGCGCTGCGCGCGCTGGCGTTCGAGATCGACGCCCTGTTCGTGGACGAGGAAGCGTTACTGGGCGGACGCGCCGTCGCGCAGGCCAGCGGTGCCTTCACCGACAGCCTGCACGAATCGCCTTGGGCCTATGACGTGCAGGCGGCGGCAATCGCACGCGCGATCCTGTAATCGGCTGACCTTCGAAGAATAATCCGGCTCCGTCGCCGATGCGGCGGAGCCGTCGTGCTTGCTCCGACGCGCCGTCGTGCTACCCCTCGGCAACCATTGCGCAGGAGACGACGTGCGAGCTGATGCCACCGAATTGAGCGCCCCACCCGGCCCGGCAGACGTCTGCATCGTCGGATCGGGTGCCGCGGGACTGACGCTGGCGGCGCGCTGCGGCGCGCTCGGGCTCGACGTACTGGTGCTTGAGGCCGGAGCTGCACATGCCAATCCGGCAGTGCAGGACGCCTATGCCGGCACGGTCGCCGACCCGCGCGTCCACTGGCCGCTCGACACCTACCGCATCCGCGCGCTGGGTGGGACGACCGCCTTGTGGGGCGGGCGCTCGATCCCGTTCGACCCGATCGACTTCGAACCACGTCCCTGGGTCGCCCATTCCGGCTGGCCGATCGGCTATGACGAGGTGGCGCGTTACTATCCCGCGGCGATGGAAGCGGCGGAGGCCGGGGCGTTCGACCACGTGCCTTCCGCACCGATCGTCCCAGGTCTCGACGGCGAATGGCTGCACACCACGATCGAGCGGTTCAGCCGCCCGACCAATTTCTGGACGCGTTACGGGAAGCAGCTTACCGCCGCGCGAAATGTCCGGGTGGTCACCAACGCGCCGGTCACCGGCGTGCGCCTTGCGGCCGACGGAAACAGCGTCGACCATCTCGATGTCCGCGCGCCCGATGGCACGACGTGGCCCGTGCACGCCCGCCACTATGTGCTGGCTGCAGGTGGACTGGAAACGGCGCGGCTGTTGCTGGCCTCGGACGATGTGCTGCCCGATGGACCGGGCAACGCCGGGGGATGGCTGGGCCGGGGCTATATGTGTCACCTCGCGGCGACGTTCGGGATGGCGCATTTCACCGGCGCGCCGCGCAGCATCGGCTTCGATTACGAGCGCGATGCCGAGGGTATCTATATCCGTCGGCGCCTCGCCCCGACGCCGGCCGCGCAACGCGCCCACCGCCTGCTGAATGGCACCGCACGCCTGCACATCCGCGATGCCAACGATCCTTCGCACGGCGACCCGGTCCTGTCGCTGATGTTCCTGGCCGCGTTCGCGGTCAAATACGAATACAGTCGTGCCGCGCGTGAGGCTGATCGATCGATCGGCCCGTATCTCCGCCACATCGGCAACATCGCCCGTCACCCGCTGCAACTTGCCCATTTCGTCCGCACCTGGGGCGTGAAGCGGTACCTTGCATCGCGAAGGATTCCTTCGATCGCGCTGCCGTCGCGCGACAATCGCTACCCGTTGGAGTTCGTCAGCGAGCAATCACCCAATTGGGACAGTCGGGTCCAGCTGGCGACCGAACGCGATGCGCTGGGCATGCGGCGGCTCCACGTCGACTGGCGCGTCGCCGCGGCGGATTTCGACTCGGCACGAGCCACGTACCGCTTGTTCCGCGACGAACTGGCGCGCACCGGTACAGGCACGCTCGCCTATGAAGAGGACGCGCTGGAACCCGCCATGCTCGACGCCGCCGCCTATGGCGGCCATCACAGCGGAACGACCCGCATGTCGGCCGATCCACGCAACGGCGTGGTCGATCGCGACTGCCGCGTACACGGGGTCGCCGGGCTGTACATCGCGAGCGCCTCGGTCACGCCGACGTCGAGCCAGGCGAACCCGACGCTGACCGCAATCGCGCTGGCGTTGCGGCTGGCCGACCATCTCAAGGAGCGTTGCGCATGACGGGCAAGGTGCTGGTGACCGGCGCGGGTGGCTTCGTCGGGCGTCGCGTGGTGGCCGCGTTGCAGGCGGCGGGGGTTCCCGTCGCCGCCGGGCACCGCCGCCCGCCGCCCGGTGGCCTGGCGCTGGACGTACTCGATCCCGCCGCACTGGCCGCCGCGATGCCGGGCGTGGACACTGTCGTCCACACCGCGGTCGGTGGCCCACGCGACACGCGCGTGATCGTCGATGGCACGCGTGAAACGCTCGCCGCCGCGCGCGCCGCCGGCGTGCGGCGCTTCGTTCACCTCAGCTCGGTCGCCGTATATGGCGCAGCGCGCGGCCGCGTCGACGAGGATGCCGCCACCGATCATCCGCACGGTGCCTATGGCGCGGCAAAGATCGTGGCAGAAACGACGTGCCGCGCGGCAGCCGACGACATGGCGGTGGCGATCCTGCGTCCGACGTTGATCTACGGCCCCGGAAGTGCGGCGTGGACGACACTTTATCTCGATCGGCTTCAAGATGGTAATTGGCCCGTGCTTGGCGCGGCGGGGCGTGGCGACGCCAATCTGGTCCATGTCGACGATCTGGCCGGTTTCATCACGCATCTCGCCGTCAACGACGCGCCGCTGGCCGGCACCTTCAACGTCAACGGTCCGGATATCCCGACCTGGGATGCCTATCTGGAGGCGCTGCGCGATGCGATTCAGGCACCGCGTGCGACGGGCGCGTTGCCGGGGCGGCTGACGCTGGGCGCGCGCAAACTGGCCAAGGCCTTGAATGCTGCCGGCGCGCGCGCCGGGCTAACGTCCGCTGCGCTCGAACATTTTGTCGTGCGCACGCCATCGCATGACGAGGTCGAGCGCTTCCGGACCTCCGTGCGCTATACGATCGACCGGATGGTGGCGACCGGATACCGGCCGCGGATCACGGTGGCGCAGGCGGTGGCGGACATCGCCGCCTGGGACCGCGCCGGCCGGCCCTGACGTGCGGATTCTAGCACGGCCGAGTAACCGTGCAGGCGGATTCCTGCACGACATCGCGGACCCCGCCGATCGATCTTGAAAGCTTTTCTTGGGGAAACAATAGCTTAGCGTAAAGAGCCGTACACTTTTGATGCTCGGCGCGATTCGGGTTAGCCTCTACGAAGACGTCCGCAAACAGGGGACGCCAGGAGAGGTCATGCACGCCACCACGATTCCGCCCGCGGCCGAGGGGCCACGCCGGCTTCACCATCATTTGTACGTCCAGGTCCTGATCGCGATCGTCGCGGGTGCGATCCTCGGACACTTCTACCCACAACTGGGCGCGGCCTTGAAGCCGCTGGGCGACGGCTTCATCAAGCTGGTGAAGATGGTGATCGCACCGGTCATCTTCCTCACGCTGGTCAGCGGCATCGCGGGGCTGCGCGAATTGAGCGCCGTCGGACGCGTCGCCGGCAAGGCGTTCGGTTATTTCCTTTTCTTCTCAACGCTGGCGCTGATCGTCGGCATGATCGTGGCCAATGTCGTGCAACCCGGCGCGGGGATGAACATCAATCCCGCCACGCTCGATAGCGGCGCGATAGCCGATTACGCCGAAAAGGCGCATGACACCACGCTGACCGGCTTCCTGCTCAATATCATCCCCGACACGCTGATCTCTGCGCTGACACAGGGCAACATCCTGCAGGTGCTGCTCGTCGCGATCCTGTTCGGTGTCGCGCTCAGCCTCGTGGGCGAGCCGGCGCGCCCGGTCCTCGACCTGATTGAGCGGCTGAACATCGTCGTCTTCCGCATCGTCGCGATCCTGATGCGCGTCGCCCCGCTCGGCGCGTTCGGCGCGATCGCCTTCACGGTCGGCAAATACGGCGTCGGCAGCCTCGTCAATCTCGGTGGGTTGGTCGCCACCTTCTATCTGACCTCCGCGGTATTCGTGTTCGGTATCCTCGGGATCGTCGCGCGGCTGCACGGCTTCTCGATCCTGCGCCTGATCGGCTATCTCAAGGGGGAACTGCTGCTGGTGCTCGGCACCTCCTCGTCCGAACCGGCGTTGCCGGGACTGCTGACGAAGCTGGAAGCGGCAGGTTGCGATCGCGGCGTTGTCGGGCTTGTCGTGCCCACCGGCTATTCCTTCAACCTCGACGGCACCAACATCTACATGACCCTCGCGGCGCTGTTCATCGCGCAGGCGTGCAACGTCGATCTGTCGATCGGACAGCAATTGCTGTTGCTCGGGGTGGCAATGCTGTCGTCGAAGGGGGCTGCGGGCGTGACCGGAGCAGGCTTCATCACGCTGGCCGCGACGCTGTCCATCGTGCCGACCGTGCCGGTGGCGGGCATGGCGTTGATCCTGGGCGTCGATCGCTTCATGAGCGAATGTCGCAGCCTGACCAATTTCGTCGGCAACGCGGTTGCGGCGATCGTCGTCGCGCGCTGGGAGGGCAAGCTCGACCGCCATGCCCTTGACGCCGCATTATCCGGCCATTCGCAACGCGTGCCCACACTGCCCGAAGTGGATGATTGAGGACTAGTGTGGTCGAAAGCGGCGGGTGCTCGTGGCACCCGCTATTGGTGACCAAGATTGTATCTTGCGGCAAGATCTAACGTTTTCAAATACTTCTGCCGGTTGATATTGACTGCCAACATGGTAAACCAACTTTTCCGGCAACAAAACAAAACTAATGGGCTTTTTTGCACCTTTCCAGTGACCTGGCTGATGATTGTCCATTGATGACACTAGGAAGCGCGGGGTTAAGCTCGATATTCATTGAATGTTACAGCCGGCGCATGGCACACCATTGTGATCGCAAGACGGTTCTTCGCCTTTTCGGCGCAGGAACATGATCGAGATCTAGGTGGATGGGAGCGGTAACGTGCCGAATTATGCGGCGACATTGCAACGGTCGATCTTCGAGGACGGATCTGCGCGCACACGCTCACTCAGAGAACCGGTAGCACCGCTCGCACGACTTCTTGCGGAATTCCATACCAGCATGAACATGGTCGGACTTCGCTGCTTTGCAGGCAACATGGACCGCTTTATGGTTTTTTGCCTGCTGTTACGAACCAGCCTTTCGCATGGTGAGCGTCGGGGTACGATATCGGTGCATTCGGCCGCCATGTCGCTGGGTCGGCCTTTCGAAACTATTCGCCGACATATCTGCACACTTGTCAATCAAGGCATATGCGAACGCACGCCCGCAGGCGTAATGTTATCCTATCACCATTGGGAGCAGCCGGAGAGCTGGCAGAGATTGCGGTTCTCGCACGACTGTTTCGTGCGACTGATCGCAGATGGCGTCGCTTGCGGAGCCATCCCCGCAAAGGCTGGTGGAGACCAACCCTGCCTGTCGCTGGACGATGGCGCGTGCGCGGCCGCCGACCTGATCCTTGCGCTCGTGGATACAAATCGTTTTCTGTGCGAAGAATCGATCGATCTGGCCATTTTCTCCGCGGTGCTGCACGGCAATCATCGCTTGTACGCCAGCGATCCGACGACCGCCCTGGCGCGGACGGACACGCTACGCCCGCACCACGCCGTCCGCGTCGCGCAGGTAGCGCGTGCGCTAGCGCTCCCCGATACGACCGTACGCCGCCGGATCGCGCCGTTTACGCGCCGTGGCGGTCTATACGTCCGTACGCCCACCGGCTTGCTGGTCGCAACCGACCGGCTCCGCTCGCTCCGTGAATGTGACAGTTCCTCAAGCGCGCGGCACGGGTCGATCCGCCTCATCATCAAGCGCGCCGTCGCCAGAGGCCTCTCGCTTGCACGGTCCGAGCGTTCGTACTGCGACGGACGTCCGGCCACACCGACGATCGAGTAAGGCTTAGCCGCTGCGCGGCCTTTTGGGCACCAGCGAAGACAGAATGCCGCGTACGGTGCGCACCTCCGGCCCCGACCAACCCGGCTTGGTCAGCAACGTCCGCAGCATCCGCCGTGTCGCCGGGGTACGATCCGGCGGAAAATAATATCCGCCCTCGTCCAGCAGGGCGTCGAGTTGCGCGATCATCCCGTCCAGCTCGATCTGCGCGGCCGGCGGCTCGATATCGACGGTGGGCGGACTGGCCAGCGCCAGGCCCTTCGACCATTCGTACGCGACCAGTATCACCGCCTGCGCCAGATTCAGGCTGCCGAACTCGGGATTGATCGGCACTGTGATGATCGTGCGCGCGACCGCGACGTCATCCGTTTCCAGCCCCGACCGCTCCGGCCCGAACAGGATCGCCGAACGGGCTGCAGCACGATGGATCACCTGCGCGGCCTGCTCGGGCGTGACGACCGGCTTGGTCACCCCGCGCTTGCGCACGGTGGTGGCATAGACATGCGCGCAATCCGCCACAGCGTCGGCCACGCTTTCGAACACCTCGGCACCCTCCAGCACCAGATCCGCGCCCGATGCGGCGGGGCCAGCCTGCGGATTCGGCCAGCCATCGCGCGGCGCAACCAGCCGCAATTCGGTAAGCCCGAAGTTGAGCATCGCACGCGCCGCCTTGCCGATGTTCTCGCCAAGCTGAGGCCGTACGAGGACGATCACGGGGGGAGGAGAAGTGGGTTCGATCATAGCTTCCGTTCGGTTCTAACCTGCATGCGGCGATGGCGAGCCAAGCGGTCGAATGCGCTTTGCCACGTCGATCGTGCGCCTGTCGTGCCTGACGGGTCGGCGATCCCGACGATGGGCGCTGGATCGACGAGAGCGCCAGGACCCATCGCGCGACGATCGACGTTGCCCGGGCACCGGGGCCGAAGCTCGCGATGTTCCTGCAGGATGCATCCTCGCCTGGTGGATACCGGCCAAGGCAGCGGCGGCAGGATGACGATCACCCCCGCCCGACTTCCTCCACGGTGCCGGCGAACTCCTCGAAATCGCGCGCTTCGCTGAAGTCGCGATAGACGCTGGCGAAGCGGATGTAGGCGACCGAATCCAGCCCCTTCAACCCGTCCATGACCATCTCGCCGATGCGTTTGGCGGTGACTTCCGGCTCGCCGCCGGTTTCCAGTTGCCGCTGGATACCGCTGACCAGCTTCTCCAGTCGCACCGATTCAACCGGCCGCTTGCGCGCGGCGATCGAAATGGAACGAAGCAGCTTTTCCCGATCGAACGGCTCGCGCCGATGCTCGCTTTTCACCACCGTCAATTCGCGCAACTGGATGCGCTCGAACGTGGTGAATCGTGCCGCGCACCCCTCGCATTGCCGCCGCCGCCGGATAGCCGCCCCATCGTCGGTGGGGCGGCTATCCTTCACCTGGCTGGCGTCATGGCCGCAAAACGGGCAGCGCATTCAGGCGGTCACTTGTTCTTGGTGCCCTTGCGATAGGCCCAGGCCGCGCCGGCGATTGCACCGAAGATCGGCCCGACCACCGGCAACGGGATCGCCGCCACCGCGCCCAGCGCGCTCCACTTCGCCATGCTCTTGCCAAGCCCCGGCGTGCTCTTCACCGTGCCGCGCACTTCGTCGATCTTCCTGTCGAATTCGGCCACCGATCGTTCTCCTTACTGATAGATCGGAAACCGAGCGCACAACGCGCGAACACGTTCCCGCACCTGCGCCTCGACCGTGGCATCGCCGCCCTCGCCCTTTTCGCGCAGTCCGTCGAGCACGTCGGCGACCATATTGCCGATCTCGCGGAACTCGGCGGTGCCGAACCCGCGCGTGGTGCCGGCGGGCGAGCCGACCCGGATGCCGCTGGTCTTCACCGGCGGCAGCGGATCGTTGGGAATACCGTTCTTGTTGCATGTGATGCCGGCACGCTCCAGCGCCTCGTCCGCATCGCGCCCGGTAATCCCCAGCGGGGTCAGGTCTACCAGCGCCAGATGCGTGTCGGTGCCGCCCGACACCAGGTCCGCGCCGCGCTCCTTCAGCGTCGCCGCCAGCACCTTGGCATTTTCGACCACCGCGGCGGCGTAGCTTTTGAAGTCGGGACGCAGCGCCTCGCCGAACGCCACCGCCTTGGCGGCGATGACATGCATCAGCGGCCCGCCCTGCAGACCGGGGAATACCGCCGAGTTGATTTTCTTGGCGATCGCCTCGTCATCGGTCATGACCATGCCGCCGCGTGGGCCGCGCAGCGTCTTGTGGGTGGTGGTGGTCACGACATGGGCATGGCCGAACGGGGTGGGATGCACGCCACCCGCGACCAGCCCGGCGAAATGCGCCATGTCGACCATGAAGATCGCGCCGACCTTGTCCGCGATCGACCGGAAGCGCGCGAAATCGATGTGCCGCGGATAGGCGGACCCGCCCGCGATGATCAGCTTGGGCTGCGTCTCCACCGCCTGCCGTTCGACCGCGTCGTAATCGATCAGGTGCGTGTCGGCGGCGACGCCATATTGCACCGCGTTGAACCATTTGCCGCTCATCGCCGCGCGCGCACCATGTGTCAGGTGCCCGCCCGCGTCGAGGCTCAGGCCCATGATCGTCTCGCCCGGCTTGACCAGCGCCAGCATCACCGCGCCATTGGCCTGCGCGCCCGAATGCGGCTGCACGTTGACGAAGCCGCAGCCGAACAGCTGTTTGGCACGATCGATCGCCAGCTGCTCGACCTCGTCCGACGGATGGCAGCCCTGATAATAGCGCTTGCCGGGATAACCCTCCGCATATTTGTTGGTGAAGACACTCCCTTGCGCCTCCAGCACCGCGCGGCTGACGATATTCTCCGACGCGATCAGTTCGATCTGCGTCTGCTCGCGGGTCAGCTCATGTTCGATGCCTGCGAACACCGCCGCATCGGCGTCGGCCAGGCCGCGGGTGAAGAAACCGTCCGGCTGGATACCGGAAAGCGAAGTCGGATTGGTGCTCATGCAAGCTCCTTGAGCATGTCGACACGGGCGGCGTGGCGGCCACCCAGGAAATCGGTGGAAAGGAATGCGGCGACGCAGGCACGCGCCATCTCGGGGCCGATCAGCCGCGCACCCAGCGCGATGGCGTTCGCGTCGTTGTGGCTGCGCGCCAGCCCGGCGGACAACGGTTCGTGGACGAGCGCGCAGCGCACCGCCGGGTTGCGGTTCGCCGCGATCATGATGCCGATCCCCGACCCGCACAAGGCGATGCCACGATCGGCATCCCCCGACGCCAGGGCATCGGCCAGCCGGCGACCGTAATCGGGATAATCGACGCTGCCGCTGCCGTGCGTGCCGAGGTCAAGCACGTCGTACCCCTCGTTCGTCAGCCAGTCGCGCAGTTCATCCTTCAGCGAGACGGCGGCATGGTCGCAGGCGATGGCGATACGCAAGGATCGATTCCCGTGTTCTGAGGACAGGGGCGCTCTAGCGACCCCCGCGCGCGAACGCTACCCGGAACGCTTTGTCGCCGCTGCCGGTTGATGTGCCATGATGAAGCTCGTCCGGAAGCTCGACGCCGTGTCCTCGTGCCTGATCGCGGCGCCACTGGCGCTCGCCGCCTGTGCGCAACCCGCACCCGATCCCTCGCCCACCGCCAGCCCGACCGAGCGCGTCGGCGCGGCCGCCGCCCCGCGCGACGATCCCGCGACCACGGCTGCGATCGAAGATCGTTACCTCGGCCGCTGGGTCGGCGTGGAAGGCATGTTCCTGAACGTCGCCCGCCGGGCCGGCGGCGGGACGGCGCTGGAGATGCAATGGGATCTCGATCATCGCGGTACCTTCACCGGATCGATCACCACCGAAGGACTGCGTTTCATGCGGAACGGCGTCGCGGAGGTCGCGGTGCCCGGCAACGGTGACCAGACCGGACTCAAATGGCTGGCGGGCAAGAAGGACTGCCTGATCGTCAAGCCCGGTGAGGGATATTGCCGGACCTAGGCCTGACCGGATCGCCCCTTCGATGATATCGCGCACTCCATCCGGACGCCGGACCTAATCCGGGATGATGCTACCCGCCCGCCGTCGCCGCGCAGGCCTCTCGCCGATCAGGCCGATCCCGCGATCATCCCCGCCAGCGCCAGCGTGCGCTGCGCCTCTTCAAGATGCAGTCGCTCGACCATTCGTCCCTCCACGCGGATCGCGCCCTCATCCTCGCGCCCGTCGAACGCCGCCAATACCGCCCGTGCCGCGGCCACCTCTTCCCGCGATGGCCCGAACGCCGCATGGGCCGCCGCAATCTGCGCCGGATGGATCAATGTCTTGCCGTCGAACCCCCAGTCGCGGCCCTGCCGGCACTCCGCCGCGATCGCCGCCTGATCGTCCAGCGTGTTGATGACGCCGTCCAGCGCGATCAATCCCGTCGCCCGCGCCGCCAGCACGATCTGCGACAGCGCCGGAAGCAACGGCGCGCGGTCCGGGCCTACACGGCAGCGCAGTTCTCGCCCCAGATCGTTGGTGCCTGCCACCAAGGCGGCCAGCCCCGTCTCCGCTGCGCTCGCGACGATCGCGGACAGCGCCAGCACGCCGCGGCACGTCTCGATCATCGCCCACAGCGCCAGCCCCTGCCCGAGCGTGGCCCGCGCCGTCACCAGCCTCGCTGGCACATCGACCTTCGGCAGCAGCACCGCGTCGGCCGTCGTTCCCGCAAGCGCGGCGAGATCGTCCACTCCCCACGGCGTGTCGGGCGCATTCACCCGCACCACCAGCTCACGCGCGCCGAACCCGCCCGCCTGCACCGCCGCCACTGCCGCGTCGCGCGCCGCCGCCTTCTGCGCCGGCGCCACCGCATCCTCCAGGTCGAGGATCACGACATCGCACGGCAGCGTCCGCGCCTTCTCGATCGCACGTGCATTCGATGCAGGAAGGAACAGCGCGCTGCGCCGTGGGCGGACGCCGATCACGCGCTCAATGGCGCAAAGCGCGCCACCTGTCGCCCGACCAGCCGCAACTGTTCGACCACCGCCGGATCGCTCGCCCCGCCCTCGTCGTCGAAGCGGGTCGCCTGCGTGTTGATCGCGGCCGCGAACGGCGTCGGCCATCCGCGCAGCGCATGGACGATCGATCGCAGCGCCGCGATGGTCGAACCGGTCGCCTGCCAACCGTAAGCGGTCGCGATCAGCCCGACCGGCATGTCCGCCAGATAAGGCCGCGGGTCGCGCGCGGTTTCCTCCAGCAGGTCGAGCGCGTTCTTCACGACCCCCGAAATGCTGCCGTGATAGCCGGGGCTGGAAATGATAACCGCCGACGCCTGTCGCACCGCGTCGACGAACGCGCGCTCCTCCGGAGTGCGTGTCGCGGCGCGTGGATCGTAGAGCGGCAACCGCGCCATATCCGCGCCACCGAACATCCGCGTGCGAAATCCCTGCGCCTGCGCTTCGCCGAGCGCGATACGCAACGCGCGTTCGGTCGAGGATATGCCCCCGATCGTGCCCCCGATCCCCACCACCAGCGGCGCAACAGCGCCTTTCGCAACATCCTGCATTTGGCTATCCTTTACGGTACGCGGGCGAGGCTTGCGACAACTGTTCTATCAGCGTAGGACACCATCAGCCATGCGCCCCGATCCCTACGATACCGGCCGTGTCCGCTACAACCACGCACGCGGCGATCTGCCCGGTGGCGCGACGCCCGATCCCCTGCCTTCGTTCGGTGCATGGCACGACGACGATCGCGATCCGCCGCGCTACGATGACGGCGGGGAGCCGCCACGCCCGCCGCGACGTCGCATCGCATGGGGCAAATGGATCGTGCGCGGGCTGGCCGCCTCGATCGTGCTGTTCGTGCTCGCGGTGATCTGGCTGGCGTTCACCGCGCCATTGTCGCAGTCGCTCAAGCCGCCGACCCCGCCGTCGATCACGTTGACCGCAGCCGACGGGACGCCGATCGCGCGCCGCGGCGCGATCATCGGCGCGCCCGTGGACGCCAAAACGCTCCCTCCGCATGTGCGTGAGGCGTTCCTCGCGATTGAGGACCGGCGCTTTTATTCGCATTGGGGTATCGACCCTCGCGGCATCGCGCGCGCCGCCTGGGCGAACGTCGGATCGGGCGGCGTGCGGCAGGGCGGGTCGACGATCACGCAGCAGCTGGCGAAGAATGCCTTCCTCGACTCGGACCGGACCGCCGCGCGCAAGATCCGCGAAATGATGATCGCGTTCTGGCTCGAAGCGTGGCTCAGCAAGGACGAGATCCTGTCGCGGTACCTGTCGAACGTGTATTTCGGCGACAACGTGTACGGCGTGACCGCGGCGGCGAAGCACTATTTCGGCCGCACGCCGCAGAAGCTGAATGTCGGACAAGCTGCGATGCTCGCTGGCCTCGTCAAGGCACCGTCCCGGCTGGCCCCGACCGGCAACCTGAAGGGCGCGCGCGCCCGCCAGGCGGTGGTCGTCCGCGCGATGGTCGCCGCCGGCTTCCTCACCCCTCGCGAGTCGGCGGCCGTTCAACCGCAGCGCGTGCTGCCCGCACGCGCCAACACATTGCCGACCGGCACTTATTTCGCGGACTGGGTCCTGCCCACCGCGCGTGAGGTGGCCGGGGACGCCGGCACCGACGCCCGGGTAAAGACAACGCTCGATCGCGGGCTGCAGGCGACCGCCGAACGGGTCGTGCGGCAGGCGAGCTTGCGCGGCTTGCAGGCTGCGGTGGTCGCGATGCGTCCCGATGGCGAAGTCGTCGCGATGGTCGGCGGGCGCGACTATCGTACCAGCGCGTTCAACCGCGCGGTGCAGGCCAGGCGGCAGCCGGGTTCGACCTTCAAGCTGTTCGTCTATCTCGCCGCGTTGCGCGCGGGGCTGACCCCGGATGACGTGCGCGACGATTCGCCGGTCGAGATCGCAGGATGGAAACCGCGCAACGACGACGGCCGTTACCTCGGCCCGATCACGCTGCGTCGCGCCTTTGCGCGGTCCTCGAACGTCGTGGCGGCACGGCTGACGCAGGAAGTCGGCGTGCGCAACGTCATCAAGGCGGCGCGCGACCTCGGCATCACCACGCCCATTCCCAACGAGGCGACGATCGGGCTGGGCACGGCGGAAGTGTCGCTGCTGCAATTGACCGGCGCCTATGCCGCGGTTGCGAACGGCCGCTACCCGGTGACCCCGCGCGGCGTCACCGGCAACCGCAACGCCAGCTGGTACGAGGCGATTGCCGGACGGGACACGGAGATGCCGGGCAAGATCCGCGACGAGATGCGCTCCTTGCTCGGCTCATCGATCCGCGGCACCGGGCGCGACGCCAATCTGCCCGTCGACGCATTCGGCAAGACGGGCACCAGCCAGGGTGGGCGTGATGGCTGGTTCATCGGTTTTGCGGGGAACATGGTCGTCGGCGTATGGGTGGGTAAGGACGACAGTTCGCCGAACCCCGGGCTGCATGGCGGCGGCATGCCTGCGCAAATCTGGCGGCAATTCATGATGTCGGCGCTCAACATCCCCGTCGTGGTCGCGCCCGCCGAGGACGAGATGGGTGCGCCACTCGACAATATGGAAGGTGAGGCGATCGACCAGTTCGGGCGCGTGATCGACGGCGCGCAACCGACCATCGAGGAGGCGGTCGATCGCCTGCGCGAACTGGGGATCGAATTGCCACAGCCGCCGGAGCCGCGCCAGCGGTACCCGGAGCGCGTCGCGCCGGGCCGCCTGCCCGACGATCGCGGACCGCCCCCCGAAGAGGAAGATCCAAACGACGAGGGTCGCTACTACCGGTTCTAGGCCGAGAGATTGTCGGTCGATCTCCCCGCGGTAGCATCGTCGCCGCGGGGTAATGCGCGGCCGCTTTGCAGCGCGTCAGACGCTCGTTAGGCTATCGCACGCCATCCGCCGAAAAGGACCTGACATGCCCCGCCCGACCCGACGGCCGTCTCCCCGCATCGGGGCGCGAGCGCTGCTGCTCCTCGCCGCACCGTGGGTGCTCGCCGCCGATCAGCCCGCACGCTGGGATGCGACCGGCGCGGCGAACCCGCTGCTCCCCGGTTATTTTGCCGACCCGTCGATCGTCAATGATCGCGGGCGCTGGTACATCTTCGCCACGATCGACCCGTGGGGCGACGACCGGCTGGGGATGTGGACGTCGGAAAACGGACGCGACTGGCGCTTCGCGACTCCGGAATGGCCGACCAAGGCCGCCGCGAGCAGCCCGACCTCCGGCGATGCCAAGGTGTGGGCACCATCGGTGGTCAAGGCCGCGAACGGCCGCTGGTACATGTACGTCTCGGTCGGCAGCGAAGTGTGGGTCGGCACGGCGCCCTCCCCTGCCGGCCCGTGGCGCGACGCGAATCACGGCAAGCCGTTGATCGCGAGGGATTTCGCTCCTGCCTACCACATGATCGACGCCGAGGCGTTCATCGACGATGACGGACAGGCCTATCTTTACTGGGGATCGGGGCTGCACTGGGTCAACGGCCATTGCTTCGTCGTCAGACTGAAGCCCGACATGGTGACCTTCGACGGCGAACCGCGCGACGTGACGCCGGCAAATTACTTCGAAGCGCCATTCATGATGAAGGCGAACGGGCGTTACCTGCTGACCTATAGCGACGGCAACACCACCAAGGACAGCTACAAGGTCCGCTATGCGATCGCCGCGACGCCGTTCGGACCCTTCCGGGAGGCGGCAAACAGCCCGATACTGCAGACCGACTCGCGCAACGACATCGTCAGCCCCGGGCACCACACGGTGTTCCGATCGGGGGGACGGAGCTACATCCTCTATCATCGTCAGGCGCTGCCATGGCCGCAGGGCGGTGATGCGGTACTTCGCCAGGTGGCCATCGACCGGCTGGTGATCCGCGGGGACGGCACGCTGGCGCAGGTGCGCCCGACACATGGTGGTTCCGTCGCGGGCTTCTCCCCCGCGCGCGACAAGGGGCTGCGATGGAAGCCGGTCGGTGGCGACAGCACGGCGGGTCGCGCCGGCGACGACAATTACGCGACGCTCTGGCGCGCACCTGCGACCGGCAAGGCAGCCCTCACCGCCGACCTGGGCAGCGTTCGCCGGATCAAGGGCAGCCGGCTTCGGCCGGAATTCGCCACCCGCAACTATCGTTACACGATCGAAGCGTCGCGCGATGGCCAGCGTTGGTCGTCTCTGGTCGCACCGGCTTCTCACACCGGGTCGCCCGTGACGCTCCCCCACCCGGCGACCGCTCGTTACGTGCGCCTGACGGTCGAAACCGCGAATGCCGGCCTGTGGGAATGGTCAATCGATTAGGTCGGGCTGCGTCATGAGCGGCGCACCGGCTCGACCACGCGACTTCCGTGCGATCACCCTTCTACCCACTGGACCTCGGATGAGGCGGGTATCGGAGTTCAACATCGGTGTGCCGTCATTGCGGTGAAAGCCTCTGCCGACCTGCGCGCCGCAACCCAGATTCCGGAACGCTGGCCCGATGCAGCCTTGATGCCCCCTTCTCGTTCCCGTGCACGGCGAAAACTGCTCCACGATGGCCAGGAGGCGCGACTGCACTCCGATATTCCGCAGCCCCGACAGTAAGCGGGTCATGTGGGTCGTTCGTCATGGCCAGGGTCAAAACCATCGGAGGAATGGGAGATTGTCACACCCTTCCTTGCGCTGTTCCGGCGATGAGGGGCACCATGCCGGCCCGTCAATAGACGCAGGCATGAGGGAGATCTGCTGAACAGTCGGCTGCCAGTATCGCCCCTGATCGCCAATCCCGTGTTATCGACAACGATTGCGACGAAACCGCTCATTAGATCGGCAGCGTTCCGGGCAGACACCGCGATATCCCTGATCAGGAATGTCTGGAATTGCCCCGCGCGGCAAACGGCGAACCGGTACCTGATGTTGGAAGCGGTGCGCGACCCTGCTGTCTCTAGGCTGGTGACGACCATAACCGTAACGCTCGGCATTGACGGACCGATGACCAGGGCATGGTTCGAGGCTTGGGTCGCCCGGGCGGGCGCCTTGACGCTCGAACCCGATGACGTCGTGATCCTCGGGGTTTCGGTCGAGGCAAGGGCTGGCCGGCTGCTCTTCCTTCCCCTTCGCCAGACTTCGATCCGATCGAGAATGCCTTCGCCAAGCTGAAGGCGCTCCTGCGCAAGGCCGCTGCGTCCAGCGTTGCTGACATCTTCCGCGTCATCGGTGCCGCCATCGACACCTTCACGCCTACCGAGTGCGTCGACCACCTCGCCGCTGCCGGAAACGGTGCGTATCGAACGAGATCTGATCTGGTAAGCGATCACGCCCGCCCGCCGACATCGACTTCAAGAATCCAGGCGGGCATGAATACTATTCGCATACGACGGCAGGTGAGCCCGTGCGGTGTCCGTCAGGCGCGCGCTGCCAGGCGCGCGCGCCAGCGCCCGGTTGCCAGCAGGCAGACGATCGCGGCGGCCGTACCGACGCCGATGGCGGTAAAGCCGGCATCGGATACGACGGCATCCAGCCCCGCCATCTCCGCCAGTGCATAGCCGGCCGTGCCGAAGCTCAGCGTCACCACCACCCAGCCGACGGCGCGGCGATAGCGGCGGATGGTACCAGCCCGTCGGGTCTTCGCCCGCAACAGGCGGGCGACCACCTGGCTGTCGATCGTGTCTGCCAGCAGCATGCCGGCGGCAAAGGTGGCGGCGATCGCGACCGCGGCAAGCGTGCCGCCCTTGGCGGTCGCCGCTGCGCCCCAGGCGGCTGCCTGCGTTGCGGTGTCGAACACCAGGCCGAAGATCGCACCGATCGCCACCACGGCAATCGGATGATTGCTGCGCCGCAGCCGTCGCGGCACCAGTCCCGTACGCCAGCCGACCGGCGTATAATCGTCGTCGCCGAGCAGTGCGCGCAGGTTCAGCGTACCGACGATCACCAGCAGGCCGATGACGGCGACGTCCACCACCGCCCGGGTCCAGGTCGGCACCGCGACGGCATCGGCAGCAAGGGACACGCCGATCGCCACGATCGCAACCGACAGGCTATGGCCCAGTGCGAAGAAGGTCCCCGTCCATGCGGCCATACGTGGCTGTGCATCCACCGTTCGAAAGACGATATTGTCGATGACGGCGACATGATCGGGATCGAGCGCGTGGCGCAGGCCGAGCACGAACATGAGCCAAAGAGCGGACATCTCGACCATCATGCGTCCTCGACCACTCTAGGCCCACGTGCTTCCAGCTTGGTCAGCCGGCCCGGCAACGCCTTGCTGATCGCCAGCAGTCGTGGACGCGGCGCTTTCTTCCACTCGCGGCATTCCGGCAGCGTGCGCCCGCATGCGACGCACCAGCCGGTACGGCCGTCGAAGCGACACACGTCGACGCACGGGCTCTTCATGCGCGCGCGTCCATATGGAGGATGCCGATCCGCCCGGCCTCGCCGCCCCAGCCGAGGCGGGTGCCGGCATCGTTCCAGCCCAACACCGTGATGTAGCTGCCGTGGCCGTCGTCCGACGCGCCATCGAGCAACAGCATGTGATCGTCCGCGAGGCGAGCCAGCGCGACCACCCCGTCGCTATATCCGACCGCGAGCAGATCATCCTTCGGGTGAAATGCCACCTGCGTGACCAGCGCGCCCTCGCGTTGGGCAAGCATCAGCGGCGCCTTGCCCATCGGCCCGGTCTTGCCCTCGAAGGGCCACAGGATCGCCTGGGCGTCGCCGCTCGTGGCCAGCCATTTGCCGCGTCGATCCCATGAAAAGCTGCGCGTCTTGGCGGCGTAGCCGGACATCCGCATGTCCGGCAGTTCCGGCAGTTCCGGCAGTTCCGGCAGTTCCGGCAGTTCCGGCAGTTGCCAGCCATGCAGGCCGGTTTCCTGCAAGGCGGTGAGCATGTAGCGTCCGTCCGCGCTGATCGTGCAGGCCAGATGCGATCCGATCCAGTTCAGGGCGACACGCCCGCTGTCCGGGTTGGTGCCGTACACCAGCGTCGCACCATTATAATGGGCGATGCCCAGCCGTTTGCCTTTGCCGTCGAGCGCAAGACCGCCGATCGTCGCGTCGACGGTGTAGCGATGCGACGGCGCGGTGGAGCCGGCCGACCAGACGATCGCCTCCTTGCCGACACCCGCCACGATCAGTCGCGAGGCGGGACTTGCCACCAGATGCCCCACCCACTTCCGCTCGAACCGACCGATCTCGTCGACCTCGCCGTCGTACGATACGCGGCAGACACGTCCGTCGTCCCCGCCGGTGACGATCGCCGCACCATCGGGGTGGCGGCACGCCGCCAGGATCGCACCGCCATGGACCGGGCACGCGCGCGCGTGCCCGGCATCGTCGATCCAGCGCAGGCTGCCGTCGCCAAGCGCGACAGCCGCTGTCTCGCCGACCCACAGCAAGGCGGTCGGTTCGGCGTCGAGCGGGATGTGCCGGCCGAAACGCAGGACCAGCGGCTCGTCTCGTGCCATGACCGTCATCAGGCGGCGCGGCGCGCTGCACAAGCGTCGAAGCCTTCGCGCAGCGCCATCTTGTCCAGATTCCGGCCGATGAAGACCATGCGGCTGACCCGTTCCTCGCCGGCTTTCCAGTCGCGCTGGTGGTCGCCGTCGAGCAGCATGTGGACGCCCTGCACAACGTAGCGCTGGTCTTCGCCGGCAAAGGCCAGCACACCCTTCAGCCTTAGAATGTCCTGCCCCTGTTCGGCGGTCAGCTTCCGCAACCAGGGCATGAACAACTCGGGCCGGATCGGCGCGTCGGAGAATAGCGATACGGAGGTGATCGCGTCGTCATGCTCGTGATCGTCTTCCGAAAGGAAGTTCGGCTCGATCTCCAGGATGCGCTCGAGATCGAAGGCACCGCGCTCCAGCACCTCCTCAAGCGGGACGACGCAATTCTGCGTTTCGTGCAACCGGGCGTGGCCGTTTATTGCCCGTACCCGCTGCCGGACCTCTTCGAGCGCCTGCTCGGTGACGAGATCGGTCTTGTTCAGCAGGATCACGTCCGCGAAGGCGATCTGCTCCTCTGCTTCGTGACTGTCGTCCAGTCGTGCAGAGACGTGCCGCGCATCCACCACGGTCACGATCGCGTCCAGGCTGGCGCGGGAGCGGACATCGTCGTCGACGAAGAACGTTTGCGCGACCGGTGCAGGATCGGCGAGTCCTGTCGTTTCGATGATGATCGCGTCGAACGCGCCTTTTCGTTTCATCAATCCTTCGATGATGCGGATAAGGTCGCCACGTACGGTGCAGCAGATGCAGCCGTTGTTCATTTCGAACACTTCTTCATCTGCATCGACGATCAGGTCGTTGTCGATGCCTGTCTCACCGAATTCATTGACGATCACCGCGTATTTGCGACCGTGGTTTTCGCTGAGGATCCGGTTGAGAAGCGTGGTCTTCCCCGCACCGAGATAGCCGGTGAGGACCGTGACGGGGATCGTGGATTGACTGACCATAGGGCCCTCATTGATACACTATATCATCTTATTGGCGGAGCCGGCGTTTTTTGGCAAGGAGTTTCGGACTACGGTACCGCTGCATGCGATGCGTCCGGCCTGCCGCTCGAACGGGCTGCGATAAAGCGGGCAGGTGGCTTGAGGGATCGCGTCCGCGGCGCTGCCGCCTGCGACGCGGGCTGACGACGGGCGAAACGGATCACTCACGATCAACACCCCGCCCTGGATCGTTCGAAAGCGTCGAACATCCACGGTCGACCCTGACGCCGCGCGTACATCGCGAGAAGCATCGGTTGGCCGACCGGGTCGGCGGGGTGAATCGGGTGGTCGTCACGCGCTCAGGCCGGCGAGAAGCGCTCCGCCGGACCGTAACGCGCCATGACATCTTACGGCGTCCGGCCGACGTAGCTGCGCATGTCGTCGGCGCTTCATTGTGGCGGCAAGGGCGCCCTTGCCGCCACGGCCTCGTCCGATCCTTCCCCGCCCGCGATCAGAAACTGTGGCGCATGCCGAAGACGATGTTGCGGCCGCGCAGCGGCGACTGTTTCTTGACGAACGATGTATGCGCAAGCGCGAACTCATCGCCCAGATTGCTGCCGCGGGCGTAGAACTCCACGCTTTTCCCCGGCGCGATGCCGAGGCGATATGCGACGGTGGCGTTCAGGTTGCCGTAGCCGGCGGTGCGGGTTTCGTACAAGGCGAGGCGGTTCTGCGCCATGGTGCGGCTGTATTCGACATCCGCCGTCATCGGTCCGTCGGCGAAGGCATAGCGTACGCCCAGCCGTCCCGGTGGAAGCCGGGGCAGATTGTCCTTCCGCGGCGGTTCGTTGGAAAGGGAGGCGCGCGGCCCCGGCGAAATCCTGGGTAATTCGTTCCTCAGCCTGGTATCGACATAATCGCCGAACAGCGTGATCTTCGAGCGGGCATCCAGTCGATAGCTGACCTGCCCGTCGAGACCCATGAAGCGCACGTCAGCCGGCGTGTAGAACAAAAACAGGTGGCCGGGCTCCGCGCCGATCCTGCGAGCGAAGATGTAGTCGTCGATGATCTTGTAGAAGAATCCGATGTCGAACTCCAGCTTACCGCCTTTCTTCACCAGGGTGAGATCAAGGGACTTGGCCGTCTCGAGAATATTCGTAAGTGGCGGCTGCTTCGCATCGGGATAATAGTTTGTCTTGGCCAAGCCGACTTCAAAGGTGTTGGTCGCCAGATTGTTGCCTCTGGCAAACAGCTCGCGCACGCCGGGCGCTCGCTCCGACCGTGCCAGCGACATGGCCATCGAATAGCCGTCGTCCAGATCCAGATTTGCGCCAAGCGATATGGAGAAGGGGTTTACAGTCGACGGAGGGTAATATTTTGCGTAGGAAATGTCCCACAATCTTATATGTTCTTTCATTCCTTCTTTATTCGCAAAGCCGAATGGATCGTAATAATCTTTTACGATCCCAAGATGCCGCCAGTCCTTGCGAGCTGCGACCTCGATAGTGGCTCTGCCAAAAGATCGCTTTTCCGTCAAAAAGATGCCGGTGTCTTCGGTCTTGTAAGGATTGGGCCGATAAAAGGGCTTGGGACCCGGAGAGATCTCGTCGAGGCCGGTGAACAAACCGTCGGTATGTTGCGCCCCAAACGTGCCGACGAAGCCTAATAACGGTTGATGAGTTACCTCCACCCGCCCGTCGTAAACCTTGTTCCCGAAATTGTTGAAACTGACCCCGCCGTCAAACTCCTTTTGCGTATAGTCTGTATAGGACATGCGCAATCGAAGATGATCCATTCCCGGTAATAGCCGATCGTAGTCACCGCGGATATCGACCCGCCTGCTATGCAGAACGATGGTCGCGGGCAGACTGTCGTCTATATCGGCGAACGGATTTTCGATCCCGCCGTGGAGCGCGCAGTGCAGACGCACCCGGTGCGTGTGACATGCGGCGTTGGCGTGGCTGTGGCCCGGCAGACCGTAGGTGGCGGTCTGGCGGGTATAGGCCGCGCCGAGATATCCCTTGGACGTGACCCAGGACGCCCCTGCGCTGTAGCTTGAGCTTGCCGCGAAGGAATGGCGCAAGCTGTCGCTGCCATAGGTGCGGGGAACGGCATAGTCGTCGCTCGCCCGGCTCGAACCTTCGGCATGGATCGCGAAGGCGCCGAGCCCAGCCGTCACCTTGCCGACCACGGTCTTCTCCCGGTCGCCGGTGCCGAAGCGGACCTCGGTGCCGCCGGTCACACCCCCCGCCGGGATCGACTTGGGCACCTTGCTGTCGATCAGGTTGATTGCGCCGTTCACCGCGCTGCCGCCGTAACGCACCGCCGCCGGCCCACGCTGGATTTCAATCGTGTCGAGCAGCAACGGATCGGTGCCGATCGCGTGATCGGGCGACACCGATGATGCATCGAACACGTTCGCGCCGTCGCTCAGGATCTCGATCCGTGGCAACGTCTGGCCACGGATCACCGGTCGCGACGCACCACCGCCGAAGTTGTCGAGGTGGATGCCTGGCAACCCAGCAAGGGTTTCGCCCAATCCCCCCTGACGGCGGTGCGCGAGTTCGTCCCCCGTCAGCACGGTGATCGGAAGCCCCACCAATTCGGCGTCAGGCTTCACGCTACTACGTCCGGTGACGACGACGTCATTCGGTCCTGCGGTCCGCGCCTCCGCCGGCGGGTCGGCCGCGGGTCCCTGCGCCTGAAGTGGCAGAACCGGAATGGAGCAGGTGCCCAGGAGAAGCGCCCAGCGAACCCGGCGTGACGTCATTGCATGCATGTTGAATACCCCGCTTTGACGGCGAAGTACAAATGATATGTTGTATCGTCAAGTGGCGGGTTTGTTCGGCTGTCAAACGGCTGAAGTATAATCGGAATTATCGCACGCCTGAAAGACGCAAAGCCGATGGAACATCTGCGATACTATTGACCGGATCGACATAGGCGTTTGATTTCAAAGTGAAACGCGCCGCCGTTTCTTCCGTCGAGGCAAAGGTTTCATTTTCAGGTGGTCATGGGCGCGGTTCCTCACGCCCTCGGGGCCACAACCCGCGCCGGCTTGCAGCTGATCGTCATGCCTTGCCGATCGGCCGACTGCACGGTCGGACTCTCGCGACCCTGCGGCGATCGATTGTGTCCGTCCGGCTTCGCCAATGATCATCGCGGAAGTGCGTCGGCGGCTTCAATCATCATCCGCTAATTGTTGAACAAGCTTGCCAGTGACAGGTCACACATCGGCCGCCGGCACCCCAAATTATGATAATGACTTGCAAGAACGCATGTAAATGCTACGGGATTTGCTCAGCTTAGGGGGCGTAGTTGCGCAAGTATTTGTATAAACTGGCTTTCGCCGCCATTATCTCATACGCGGGGTCAGCTGGCGCCCAATCGTTTCCAGATGTTGCGACCGCGGGTACCGACATCGTGGTGACCGCTAGTCGATCGGGTTCCGCACTGGAAGAACTGCCGTTGTCTGTGTCGACGGCGAGCGAAGAGCAGATCGGGCAGCAACTCCGCCAGAACCGTAATATTCTTTCGGCACTCGAAGCGGTCGTCCCCGGCCTTAACATCCAGGATAGCGAGGATCGCGGTGCATGTCTTACGCGAATTCGGGGTCGCGGCGTGTCGTTTCAATTGAACGGCGTTCCGGTCAATGAAGACTTGCGCCAGGGCTCGTGCACGGGACCGTTCACGATCAATCCGTTCGCACTCGAGAAAATCGAGGTCGTGCGAGGCGGCACCGCGCTTTACGGTGCCGGTTCCCCCGGCGGGATCATCAACGTCATCACCCGGCGTGGGCGAACCGAGGCGCTCTCCGTCGATGTCACCGCGCAAACCAGTTTCAATACCAAGCACAAGACCGCGACTGGCACGACGGACCTTTATGCCGGTGCCGGCCAGAGAAGCGGCATCGCCGATTACTATGTTGCGGCAAGCCATACCGATGGTGGTCGCGCGCGCGATGCAGTCGGCGATCCGCTGCTGTCGAGCGGGTACGAGGCCGTCGACGTGCTCGGGTCATTCGGCCTTACGTTGCCCGATGCATCTGAATTGCGGCTTGTTACCACTTTTCACAACGAGAATGTCGGGCGCCAGTTCTATCCGTCCGGCGCGCTCATCCCGGCAACCCGTATAGCACGGGTGGTCGAGGTGGCAGCGCATCCACAAGTTGATCAAGGGCTCGATCGTAATCTCACGGCAACCCTGAGCTATACGAATCCCGACATGCTCGGTCATGCGGTGAGCGTCAGCGCGTTCTACCAGAACCAGGTGATCCGCCAGCGAGACAATTTCTTCGCCGCCGCCAGCGGGGACGACTTCTTCGCTTCGAACCGCCGCAACGACCGGTTCGGGTTCCGCTCGGCAGCAGTGCGCGACTATCGGCTCGGCGACGGTGCGTCGTTGAAGATCAGCTATGGTTTCGATTACACGCGCAACGCTCTCTACCGCTTCGTCGTCGATGCCGCCGCAAACCAGGCGGTGATCGGTGTGATTTCCCCCGAAATCGTTCTGCGCACCTTTGCTCCCTTCGCCCAGGGCGAACTGACGCTGGGTTCCGTGACGCTGACCGGGGGCGCGCGTCACGAATGGTATCGTGGCGAGATCACCGATCGTTCCTATAGCCCCACTCTCGGCGACGCGGGCGTCCCGGGCAGGATCGGCACATCGAAGTTGACGCTCCTCAACGTCGGGGCGGTGTACCGGGTGACGGATGCGATCCAGCTCTATGCGGGGTTCAGCCAGGGTGCCGAACTGTCACAGCTGGGTCGTGCGGCCCGGCGCATCCGGAATCCTGCGACACTGACGCCGGAGCCCGCGACATCCGATCAGTACGAAGTCGGCATTCGCGCCACGCACGGCGCACTGCGCTTCAACGCGGCGGCATATTACTCGACGTCTGATAGCGCCGCACTGTTGCAGGCTGATCCCGTGTGCGCGGGCATCACGCCGATCTGCCCGCTCATCCCGCTGCGCTCGCCGCAACGTTTTCACGGGATCGAGGCCGATCTCGCCGTAAAGCTTGATCCAAGGCTGCAATTATCTGGGGTGTTCACCTTACAGCGCGGCAAGGTGTTCGACGAAGGCACAGGTCGCTACATCAACTACGCGACCGATGTCGTCGTGCCGCTGCGGGTGACGGCACGCGCAGACTGGACCCCCACCGAACGATTGGGGTTCGGTGTTCAGATCTCTCACTATGGCGCATCGTCTTTCTTCACGCCGGCGCAGGCGGGCGCAGGCCTCGTCGACACCGACGCGACAACCCTGACGAGCGCAAGCGCGCGTTACGCGATCGGCCCGGTCGAACTCTACATCGCGGCGGACAACCTGTTGAATGAGAGTTATGTAAGTCCCAACAATCAGGCGGCGGGATCGGGCAGCTTCGCTTATTATCGTGGTGCCGGGCGGCGCATGACGCTGGGGATGGCGGCACGCTTCTAGGGTTGGTGGGCAGGGCCACATCGGCGCATATCGCCTCGGCCTACACCACCGCCAGCCGACTCCTTAACCTTTGTGGCTCTCGCCGGACTTGCTGATCCGGGCGCGACTTGATCGTCCGCTACCCGCGCCGTTCTGACGGATTCTCCCCGCCACGGTGGTGCCCCGATATGTCTGGGAAACGCTGCCAATGGAGTTCGCGTCTTCCCGGCTGATGCCGAGTACCGACCGCGCCTGGAGGCAGTGAACAGCCGGTTGAGCTGCTGCCGGTCCCATGGACACCTAGTTAGGCTACATGCGCTTGCCGCTCGAAGTCCATGGGGCTGAGATAGCCCAGTGCGCCTGCTCAAGTGCCAGGATGGCGTTGCGGGTCCGGCGCTCGAACGATTGCTGAAGGATATGCATCAGCTGTCGCGGCGGGATCGGATTGTAGGTTCGCTTCTCGCTGGCATCGTCGCTGACCAGCACCGCACCCTTCTGCGTCAGGGTGCCCAACGTCTGATAGACGTTGGCCGGCGCCTTCCCAAGCCGCTGTGCCCCAGTTTGCATCATCCAGTCCGAGCGCATGTACGCCGCGCTAAAGGAGAATGGCGCAACCGTCCGATACGTCGCCCTGCCGAACGAGCCGCACGGCTACCGCGCGCTGGAATCGACTGGCGAGACGCTGTGGCAGATGACTGATTGGCTGATCAGCATTGCGCCTCCGTCGATCGCCCCCGCAACATTCAGCGCTTTGATGGGACTGATGACGCCGCCCGGGTACGCGGCATAAGAGTGAGCAGTTCCCGCGACTGATGGCGCACAACGGTGCTCCCCGCTCGATGAGCCGGTCGCATAACGTCTCGGACAACACCGCGATGCAGAGCTTCTTCTTGATCGGATCGGCCGAAAGACCTGTCGGACGCGCCATCACGTGAAGGCCGACGTGTTCGCCTAGCTGGCAATGGCAAGCAACGGCTGCGGGATTGCACTGCAGACGCGGTTACGGCCGTTGCGTTTGGCGTCGTACAGCGCCTCGTCCGCCTTCTTCACGGCGTGTTCCAAGGCGGAGATGTGGTCGTCGATCGCGGCCACCCCAATGCTGACGGTGACCACGATCGCCTGCCCCCCGATATCGAACTGCGTTTCCGAAACACGCCGGCACAATTGCTCCGCGATATCGATGGCCTGCTCAAGCGTCGTGTCGCGCAGGACTGCCAAGAACTCCTCGCCGCCCCAGCGGCCCGTCACATCCTGCTCGCGCCGGCAATGCGAGGACAGTCGATCGGCGAATTCCTTCAGCACCATATCACCGCTGACGTGGCCATAGCGGTCGTTTATCGATTTGAAATGATCGAGGTCTACGATCAACACGGCCACTGGCCTTTTCGCACAACGACATGCCATGATCAGGGCCGCTGTCCGGGACTGCACCCCGCGTCGATTCGCCAGTCCGGTCAGCGGGTCCATCAACGCGATCGCCTTTAGCCGCACCTGCGCATCTTCCAGCGACATCGCGATCAGGCCGACATAGGTCAGAACGCCCATCAACTGGTCGATGAACAACGACAAGGCAATTTCGGTCATAGACGGTTGCGTTATTGCACCGAAAGCTCGAACTCTGACGATGATCAGGACGACGGAGAGCGCCAGCGCGACCGAGTAGGCTACCAGCGCGGTGCCCACGAGCAATTGCGATGGCAGATACCGCCGCCGGTTTCGAGCAAGGAACGGGCGCGCCGCGACAGCCATCAAGAAACTTAGCGTCGCGATCGTCAGCAGCACCGCCGCGATCGGCTTCATCCCGAAAAGGTGGACGCCGCCATAAACGAGCCCCGGAAAGAGTCCCATGATCGCGAAGCGGACCTTGTCTACCCCGAGTCCGAAAAAGGTGCGCCCGCCTGCCCAGATGCTGGACAGGCTAAGGCCCACAATCGCGTAGATGACCGTGCCACGTCCGGCTGCGAAGTAGGGATAACTTGAATCACTGTAAATCAAGAGTAAGGCGGCCGCCGAGGAGATGATGCTGACGGTCCAGTATCCGAATGCTACCCGTGCCTCGCTTTTGAAGCTTGCGATCAGAAATATCAGGATAAATCCCGCTCTCGCGGTGCTGCTTGCAAAGAGCAGTGTCGTCACATCTACCATCACTGACATCTCAAGTCCGTCGGCAGCTGCAAGTGAAACGTTAACGACTTTGTTGCCATGGCAGCCATATGTAGGAAATAGGACTACATCGCTTAATAAATATCATGCCATTATCGTTTAAGACGATTTCATTATGGGATGCGAGATGCTTTGGCTGTCAGAAAATGGGTGCCGCACCGTATCGGATCGGCGATGGTGAATGTTCCGTTCGTCCTTCGTGCGCTCCTGACCCTGTTCGGCACATTCGCCGCTCACGCTGCCGTCGCACACAATATCGGCTCCTGGCGCGGCTTTGCATCGGGTGACGTGGCCATTCGGGCGCGGGTGACGAGGATCGTGCCCTACAATCAGAAGTCGATCGTCGACGCGATCGGTGGTCGCATCGATGTCCCGCCTATGGTTCTTCCAGATGTCGATATCAGCGTTTTTGCAGCCGATCGCTGGTCCGTCACCGGACAGGCGGGCTTAGTGAAGACCGACATCACGCTAAGGGACACGGCCTACGGCGATATCGACGTTGGTTCCGTCTGGAGCCTGCCTGTATCGCTCGCCGCACAGTACCATCTTCCGACCAAAGGCCGGTTCAAGCCTTTCGTTGGCGCGGGAGTCGTCGTCAGTTGGTATTTTGGCGAGAAACCAGCCGATAGATATATTCATGATTTTAGGGTTTCGACCCCGCCGACCCCACAGATTAAGGCCGGCTTTGACTATCAACTCAATGACACCTGGTTCGCGACCTTCGAGGCGAAAAGGCTCTTTACTCCGACCCAAACTATTGAAAATGAAGGTGTAACTATAAGAATGAGCCTCGACACCGTCACGGTGGGCGCTGGAATGGCGCTCCGCCTGTAGCATCGATCGCGTTGAGGCAAGTGCTCAAAGACCGATCACGGGGTATCCGCTTTCCGATGCAGGTCTCACCGACGGCGCCACTGGCGGGTCGGGTTCCGTATGCCGCGGGCGCTCTGCGGCCCGATCGCACAGGGAGGAATCCCGGCGAAAACGTCGACTTCCCGAATCTGGCGCGATGACGCGCTCACTAACGATATGCTAGCATGGGACTGTGGGGACCCACTGACGCCCTCCCTGTTTTTTCACCCAAGCTAAGTAAAGGTTTCCTGGCCCTTTGAAGTCTCCGGGCGAGGAGCTTGGACAGGAAGAAGACGAGGCAAACCGAGGAGCAGATCGCGTTCGCGCTGAAGCAGGTGGAGCGGGTACATCGGCGGCGGAGGTGATCCGACGAATGAAGATATCGGAGCAGACGTTCCATCGTTGGGCGAAGGTGTACGGTGGCGTGGGCGTAGGCGAACTGCGGCGGGTGAAGTTGCTGGAGGAAGAGAACTGCGAGCTCAAGCAGCTGGTCGCGGACCTGAGCCTGTACAGGCTCATCCTGCAGGACGTTCTGGCCAAAAAGCCTTAACGCCTGGAAGACGGCGCGAGCTCGTCGCGCACGTTCAGGCTTCCCACGGTGTCAGCGACCGACGCAGCTGCTCGGCGCCGGTCGTCGGTGCGCTACGTGTCGCTTCGACCGGACCAGGCGCCGCTGATGCTGCAGATCCGTGATCTGGCGGCGACGCGGACGCGATACGGCTTCTTTTGCATCTACATCCTGCTGCGCAAAGAGGGACCGTTCGTGAATCACAGGCGCGTGTACCGGCTCTACCGGGACGATGGACTGGGCCTTCGGCTCGAGAAACCCCGCCGCAACGTCAGCGCTGCCAACCGCAACTGGCAACCTGCGGCTCCGGCGGCCAACGAGATGTGGTCGATGGACTTTGTATCCGACGCGCTGTTCGACGGACGGCGGTTGCGGACGCGGACCGTAGTCGATGCGTTCACGCGCGAGCTCACATATCGCTTGGCGGAATCGCCCAAGGTTCCAGCGACGCGAAGCATCGTTGAAATGGCGGTGGAGGTTGGCTGACGCCGGTCGAATATGCTGCGATCGCGGCCGAATGAACGCCGGAAACTCACGTCCGACCTAGATGAGAAACCGTGGGACCCTCATAGCAACCCCGGATTAAAGTTATGGCTGATAGAGCTCTGGGGAGCACGTCACGCCGTTGGCAGAGCAAGCAGCACGAGAGTAGGGGCTGAGGGCTTTGAGCACACTCTCGTGCTCATATGAAGCCGTGTGGTGCTGATGCCGGCGGGCAGTGCTCTCGATTTACCTGTGTAGCAAACTGATATCGTCGGTGGAGCTTCGCATGCGCCCCGAACGCACGAAAGCCCCGGAGCGTGTGGTCTGGGGCGTTTGTGATATTGTTGGTTGCGGGGACAGGATTTGAACCTGTGACCTTCAGGTTATGAGCCTGACGAGCTACCGGGCTGCTCCACCCCGCGCCGAGGTATTCCTGCCATGGATGG
>NZ_LMLS01000002.1 GCF_001421995.1 Sphingomonas sp. Leaf231 | reverse complement strand
TCGACCGCGCGGCGCACGACCTCGCCCGAGCTTTCCGCCTCGGTCCGCGCCTCGCTCACGGCGGTGTTGGCGCGACGCGCACCGGCCGCCGTCTCGCGAACCGTCGTGGTGATCTCGTCCATCGCCGAGGCAGTTTCCTGAAGCGACGCGGCCTGTTGCTCTGTGCGCTGCGACAGATCGTCGGAGGCCTGGCGGATGTCGGACGCGCCGCTGTTGATGCCGTTGGCGGCAGTCGTCACCGAGGTGATCGCATCCGACACCGCGGTCATCGCGCGGTTGAAGTCGAGGCGCAGCCCGTCGTAATCGGCGGTGAAGGTGCGATCGATACGATAGGTCAGGTCGTTGTCGGCGAGCCGGCCGAGACCATGGCCGAGCGCGTCGACCACCTCGCGCTGGGTCGCCGCCGCGGCGGCCAGCGCCTGACCGTTGCCGCGGAAGACCTCCATCGCCTTGGTCATGCGGCCGACGCAATCGCGCGAGCCGGTGTAGTTGATCGCGCTGGCAAGGTCACCGGCGGCCAGCCCCTCCATCCGAACGACGGTGTTGACGTAAGGATCGCAGACCAGCCGGCGCGAGATGATCGCCACCAGCGCCACGAGGATGACGGTGCCGGCGGCGATGCCGGTCGCGGCACCGCCCGTCAGCACGCCATGAGCCAGGCCGGCGGTCGCGCCGAGCGCGGCAAGCGCCGACCCGGTGTAGAAGATGCCCAGCGTGGTGAACTTCGCCCTGATCGGCGCGACATCCCGAAACCATGCCAACACTGCCCGTCCCCCCGTATTCGCCGCCCCCGCAGAGGGACCTGTTCACCGCCATCGCACAGGCGACTGAAGTTCCGATTAATAATCAAGGCCAAGCGACAGCCGTGAACCCGATCGCGGTTGCGTTGTTTGATGCGCGGAGACGGGCGGGAGGCCGATGAATGTTACGATCGATCCTGATGGGTGCCGTGGCGGGTGCGCGGTCGATGACGCCGCTGGCCGCGCTGGCGCGGACCGCGAACCATGGTCGCGCGCATGAACCGTTACTGTCGGCGGGCACGCTGATGCTGGCCGCCGGCGAACTGGCCGGCGACAAGATGAGGAACGCGCCGGACCGCACCGTGCCGGCCGGGATCGCGGGGCGGCTGGTGAGCGGCGCGCTGGTCGGAGCGGCGTGCGCGCCACGTGGCGACCGGCTGATCGGCGCGATGCTGGGAGCCGCCGCGGCGGTCGCCGCATCACACCTGACCTTGCGGCTGCGTAAGGCCGCGGCGCGACGCTACGGCCAGGCGGCCAGCGGGCTGGTGGAGGACGGACTCGCGATCGGCAGCGCATTGTTGCTGGCGCGGCGCTGATTTTCTTTCGGACCGTGCGAACGAAGCGGCAGTTCGCGAGTTTCTGCTCCCAGGCAGAAGGGAAAAACTGATGGTCGACGATCGTAACGCCCGTATCCGCGAACGGGCATATCGCCTGTGGCAGCAGGAAGGCGAGCCGCACGGGCGCGACCGTGAGCATTGGGAAACCGCCGAGCGTGACGTCACCGATGACGCGCCGGGCAGCGGCGATGTCGAGGCAGGCGGGAACGACGTCGCTGATCCGGATGACGGCACCGCAGCCGCCGCAGCGGTCACCGGCGACGACCGGGCGGACCCGGCTCCACCCACGTCCAAGCCGGATGATGCACCAGCCTCGACCCCGCTGACGTCGAGCACGGCGCCGGCACCCGCCACGACCTCCGCACCGCAAGCGCCCGGCGCGCCGGCGGCCAAGGCCCCGGACGTCAAGCCGGCGGCGACCAAGAAACCGGCGACGCGGCGCAAGCGCACGAACTGACGCGCACCCGCGCCGCCAAGATACCGACGCCCTTCCCCTCCCGACCGGAGAACATCGTTGCACGCATTGCCGGACCGGCTTCTGCCGGGATCGCCCTATCCGCTCGGCGCCACTTTCGATGGCGAGGGCGTGAATTTCGCCGTCTTTTCCGCCAATGCCGATGCCATCGAACTCTGCATCTTCGACTCAGCGGGCAAGCGCGAGTTGCAGCGGCTGCCGCTGACCGAATGCACCGACGAGGTGTGGCACGGTTATCTGCCCGATGTCGGGCCGGGGCTGGTCTACGGCCTGCGCGCGCATGGACGGTACGAGCCGGAGGCGGGGCACCGCTTCAACCCCAACAAGCTCCTGCTCGACCCGTATGCGCGCCGCATTCAGGGGCAGATCAAGTGGACCGACGCGCTGCACGGCTATCGCATCGGACACCGCAAGGAAGACCTGTCGTTCGACAAACGCGACAGCGCGCCGGCCATGCCCAAGGCGGTGGTGGTCGACGATCACTGGGACTGGTCGCGCGATCGGCGGCCGAACACGCCGTGGACCGACACGGTGATCTACGAGGCGCACGTCAAGGGACTGACCAAGCTGATGGAATTGGTGCCGGCGCGCGAACGCGGCACCTATGCCGCGCTGGGCCATCCTGCGGTCATCAAGCATCTGCAACGCATCGGCGTCACCGCGATCGAATTGCTGCCGATCCACACCTTCACGCAGGATCGCTTCCTGCAGGAGAAGGGCCTGCGCAATTACTGGGGGTATAATACGCTCGGCTTCTTCGCGCCCGAGCAGAGCTACATGGCGTCGGAGCATCAGGACGAACTGCGCCGCGCGGTCCACCGGCTGCACAAGGCCGGGATCGAGGTGATCCTGGACGTGGTCTATAACCACACCTGCGAAGGGTCCGAGAAAGGCCCGACCTTGTCGTGGCGCGGCCTGGACAACGCCAGCTACTACCGGCTGGTCAAGGACAATCCCCGCTACACGATCAACGACACCGGCACCGGCAACACGCTGAACATGAGCAAGGCGCGCGTGATCCAGATGGTCGCGGATTCGCTGCGCTATTGGGCGACCAGCTTCGGCATCGACGGGTTCCGCTTCGACCTGGGCCTGACGCTGGGGCGCGAGGAGCATGGCTTCGATCCGGGATCGGCGTTCTTCGATGTGCTGCGGCAGGATCCCGTGCTGGGCCGGCTGAAGCTGATTACCGAACCATGGGACGTCGGACCGGGCGGCTATCAGCTGGGCAACTTCCCGCCGGGCTTTGCGGAATGGAACGACAAATATCGCGACACGGTGCGCGAATACTGGCGCGGCGAACCGGGCAAGCGCGGCGACCTGGCGGCGCGGCTGGCGGGATCGGGCGACCTGTTCGACCGCCGCGCGCGGCGTCCGTGGGCGAGCGTCAACCTGCTGTCGGCGCACGACGGTTTCACGCTGGCCGATACGGTGATGTACGAGGAGCGCCACAACGAGGCGAATGGCGAGGACAATCGCGACGGCCACTCGCACAATGCATCGTGCAACTGGGGCGTCGAGGGACCGACCGAGGATACTTCGGTGAACGAGGCGCGCGGGCGCGTGATGCGATCGATGCTGACCACATTGTTGACGTCGCTCGGCACGCCGATGCTGGTGGCGGGCGACGAGTTCGGGCGGACGCAGCAGGGCAACAACAATGCCTATTGCCAGGACAATGAGATCAGCTGGCTCGACTGGAAAGCGGCGGCGACGCCCGAGGGTCAGGTGCAGATCGAGTTCACCGCACGGCTGGCCGAGTTGCGCCGCCGCTACCCGGCGCTGCGCGCGGCGGCGTTCCTGCATGGCGACCGCACCGCAACCGAGGGCGTCGACGATCTGGAATGGTGGGACGAGCGCGGCGAGCGGCTGTCGCCGGAAGATTGGGACAATCCCGAGGGACGCGCGCTGATGATGCGCCGCGCGGTGCATGATGAGGAAGGCAATATCGAGGTCGTGTCGCTGTTGCTGAACGCGGCGGGCGATCCGGTCACCTTCAACCTCCCCGCGCCGCATGCCGGGCGCACCGTCCTGATCGATAGCGCGAAGCCCGACCAGGGGGAGATGGCGATCGAGGACAGCTACGAGGTCGCGCCGCAGGGTGCGGTGCTGATTACCTGGCGCAACGCGGTGGCGGCATGATGCATTGGGGACCCGCGCCGCTGCCCGGCGGTGGCACGCGCTTCCACCTGTGGGCACCGGATGCCGATGCCGTGACGCTGGAGATCGACGGCGGCGCGGCGGCGGCGATGGAGCGCGACGCGGACGGATGGTTCGCGCTCGACCGCGCCGAGGGACCGGGCACGCGTTACCGGTTCCGCATCGCGGGACAAGCGGTGCCGGACCCGGCGTCGCGCGGGCAATCGGGCGGCGTGCATGGCTGGAGCGTGGTGCAAGCGACCGACCACGACTGGCAGCATCCCGAGTGGCGCGGGCGGCCGTGGCACGAGATGGTGATCCTGGAATGCCATGCCGGAACGTCGGGTGGGTTCACCGCGCTCACCGAGCGGCTGCCGGCGATCGCGGCCGCAGGCATCACCGCGATCGAGTTGATGCCGGTCGGCGCGTTCGGCGGCACGCGCGGCTGGGGATATGACGGGGTGCTGCCCTATGCGGTGCAGGAGGATTATGGTTCGCCCGCCGAGCTGCGCCGGCTGATCGATGCCGCGCACGGTGTCGGGCTGAGCGTGTTTCTGGACGTGGTCTACAACCACTTCGGTCCGGACGGCAATTATCTGGGTAGCTACGCCAGCGGCTTCTTCGACGCGGCGGTGGATACGCCATGGGGCGGCGCAGTGGCGGTGACGCGCGAGCCGGTGGCGCGGTTCTTCATCGACAATGCGTTGATGTGGCTGCGCGATTACCGGATCGACGGGCTGCGGTTCGACGCGGTCCATGCGATCGGCAACCCGGCGTTCCTGGATACGATGGCCGGCGAGATCCGCGCCGCGTTGCCCGGCCGGCACGTGCATCTGGTGCTGGAGAACGAGGAGAATGACGCGGCGCGGCTGCGCGACGGCGGGTACGATGCGCAGTGGAACGACGATTTCCACAACGTCATGCACGTGCTGCTGACCGGCGAGACCAGCGCCTATTACGCCGACTTCGCGGATCGTCCCGCAGAGCGGCTGGCGCGGTGCCTGTCGGAAGGCTTCATCTATCAGGGTGAGGGTTCGACCAACCACGACGGCAAGCCGCGTGGCACGCCCAGCGCGCATTTGCCGCCGACGCGATTCGTGGCGTTCCTCCAGAACCACGATCAGGTCGGCAATCGCGCGATGGGCGAGCGGCTGGTGTCGCTGACCGATGCGGCGAAGCTGCGCGCCGCCACCGCCCTGCTGCTGCTGTCTCCGCAAGTACCGTTGCTGTTCATGGGCGAGGAGGAAGGGAGCGCGACGCCGTTCCTGTTCTTCACCGATTTCCACGACGAACTGGCCGATGCGGTGCGCGAGGGACGACGGCGAGAGTTCGCGAAGTTCGACGCCTTCTCCGATCCGGAAGCGCGCGCGCGCATTCCCGATCCGAACGCCGTCACCACGTTCGAGGCGTCCGTGCCGCAACCCGGCGCCGACGCGGCGGCGTGGCGCGACCTGTATTCCCGGTTGCTGAGGCTGCGTCGCGAACGGATCGTGCCGCATCTGCCCGGCACGCAGGCGGTGGGCGCGCAGGTGCTGGGCGAGGCGGCGGTGGTGGCGCGGTGGCGGCTGGGCGATGGCAGCACGCTGGGCGTGGCGGTCGATCTGGGTGACGAACCCGCGACGCTGCCGGGCAGTGCCGATCCGTTCTTCACCGACGGGGAGCGTTTCGTCGCATGGATCGAGGCGTGAGCGACCTGGACGCACGCGCGGCGGCGGCGGGGCTGTCGCGCGACTGGGAAGACGCCGACGGGCGCGCCCAGCGCGTCGACGACGAGGTGCTGGAGGCGATCCTCGCCTGCCTCGACACGACCGCGCCCGAGACCCCGTTCCTTTCCGCCGACGCCGGGGCGCCGATCGCGGTGCCGGCCGGACCGCGCAGCGGATCGAACAGGACCGCCGAACTGCTGCTCGACGATGGCGAGCGGTTGACGCTGCCGGTCACGGCAGACGGCACCTTGCCGCCGGTCGAGCGGGTCGGCTACCACCAGCTACACCTTCATGGGCGCACATATACGCTGGCGGTCGCGCCGCGGCGCTGCGCCACGCCGGCGCGTGGATGGGGCGTTGCAGTGCAGGTGCCCGGCTTGCGCGGCAGCGTCGAAAGCGCGTTCGGCGATGCCGGGGCGCTGGCCGAGGCGGCGGCGGCATTCGGGCGGGTCGGCGCGCAGGCGCTGGCGATCAGTCCGACCCACGCATTGTTCCCCGCCGATCCGACGCGATTCAGCCCCTATTCGCCATCGACGCGGCTGTTCCACAATGTCCTGCTCGCCGATCCCGGGCTGATCGGCCTGCCTTCCTCCCCCGCGCACGGCGACGCGTTGATCGACTGGCCAGAGGCGGCGCGCGCGCGCATGGCGAAGCTGCGCGCCGCTTTCGACGCGGCCGACGACGGCGCGCTGGTGGCGGCCAACACCTATCGCCGGCAACGCGGGGCGGCGCTGGAGGCGCACGCCCGCTTCGATGCGCTGCATGCGGCGCTGGGCGAGCATGGCTGGCAGGATTGGCCCGCCGCCTATCGCGATCCCCACGGCGAGGCGGTGATCCGCTTCGCCGCGGAACACGAGCGGGAGGTGGCGTTCCATGCGTTCCTGCAATGGCTGACCGACCTTGGCCTCGCCACCGCGCAACGTGCCGCGAAGGAGCGGATGGCGACCGGGATCATCGCCGACCTGGCGGTGGGGATGGACGGCGGCGGCAGCCATGCGTGGAGTGCGCCGGGCGAGTTGCTGACGGGGTTGACGGTCGGTGCGCCGCCCGACCCGCTCGGCCCCGACGGGCAGAATTGGGGCATCACCGCGCTCGATCCGTTCGCGCTGCGGCGCAGCGGCTTCGGCGCGTTCATCGAGACGTTGCGGGTCGCGCTGGCGCATGCCGGCGGCATCCGCATCGATCATGCGCTGGGGCTGGAACGGCTGTGGGTGATCCCGGCGGGCGAAGGCGCCGGTCGCGGGGCGTACCTGCGGATGCCGGGCGATCACCTGCGCCGCATCGTCGCGATCGAGGCGCATCGTGCCGAGGCGCTGGTGATCGCCGAGGATCTGGGCACGGTGCCCGCCGGTTTCCGCGACACGCTGTCGCAGCGGTCGATGCTGGGCATGCGCGTGCTGCCGTTCGAGCGGGACAGGCAGGGCGGGTTCGTCGCGCCGGCCGAATGGGACGAGGCGGCGGTGGCGATGACCGGGACGCACGATACCCCGACGCTGGCCGGCTGGTGGAGCGGGCGCGATATCGACTGGGCGGAGCAACTGGGCCGCAGCGGCGCGGACCGCGTCAACCGCGCGCGGGAGCGCACCGCTTTGTGGCAGGCGATGACGGCGTCCGGGAACGGCGCGGGCGATCCGCCGGTCGCGCCGCCGGTCGACGCGATGATCGCGCACGTCGCGGGCGCGCCCTGCCCGCTGGCGATCGTGCCGTTCGAGGATCTGCTCGCGCTGGAGGAACAGCCCAACCTGCCCGGCACGATCGACGAACATCCCAATTGGCGGCGGCGCATGGATGCGCCCACCGCCACCCTGCTCGCACGCGGCGACGTCGCGCGCCGCACCGCCCTGCTCAACGCGGAGAGACACGCATGACGCCGCCCCGCGCCACCTATCGCTTCCAGTTCCACAAGGACTTCACCTTCGCCGATGCGGAGGCGCTGGTCCCGTATCTCGACGAACTCGGCATCAGCCACCTCTACGCCTCGCCCGTGACCACCGCCACGCCGGGTTCGACCCACGGCTATGACGTGACCGATCCCACGGCGATCAATCCGGAGCTGGGCGGCGAGGCCGGGTTCCGCGCACTGGTCGCCGCGCTGCGCGCACGGGGCATGGGGATCGTGATCGACATCGTGCCCAACCACATGGGCGTCGCGGGCGACGGCAACGCATGGTGGCGCGACGTGCTGACGCACGGACCGGACGGCGAACATGCCACGGTGTTCGACATCGACTGGCGCGTGCCGGTGGTGCTGCCGGTGCTCGGCGCGCCCCTGTCCAAAGCGCTGGCGGACGGCGACCTCGCGCTGGAGAAGCAGGACGACCGCTGGACGATCGTCGCGTATGGCGAGCATCGCTTTCCTGTGCGCGATGCGGACCAGACGAGCGCCGACACCCTGCCGCTGGCCGATCTGCTGGCGCGCCAGCACTACCGCCTCGCCTTCTGGCGGGTCGCCAACGACGAGCTGAACTGGCGACGCTTCTTCTCGATCAACGAACTGGCCGGCGTGCGGATCGAGGATCCCGCGGTGTTCGAGAAGACGCACGCGCTATATTTCCGGCTGCACGACGAAGGGCTGATCGACGGCGTGCGCATCGACCATGTCGACGGGCTGACCGATCCGATCGGCTATACCCGGCGGCTGCGCGAGCGGCTTGGCCCCGATGCGTGGATCGTGATCGAGAAGATCCTTGCCGCGGGCGAGCCGCAGCCGCTGGGCTGGGGCGTCGACGGGACCAGCGGGTACGATTTCATGGAGCAGGTCGCCGCATTGCTCCATGATCCCGCCGGGGCCGAGCCGCTGGGCGCGCTGTGGGAAGAGATCAGCGGACGCAGCGCGACGTTCGAGCCCGAGGAATTCCAGGCGCGACAGGACCTGCTGGCGTGGCAGTTTTCCGGACAGCTCGACGCCTGCGTGGCGGCGTTCGCGGCGGTCGCCCCGGATGGCGTCACCGACGCGATGCTGCGCCGCGCGATCAAGCGGCTGTTGTGGGTGTTCCCGGTCTACCGCACCTATGGCCCCGATGCGCCGGCCAGTGATGACGCGATCCGCGCGCTGGCCCGCACGCGGGTCGCCGAACTGATTCCGCCCGGCGAGGCGCATGTCGCCGATCTGATCCTGTCGTGGCTGGGGGGCGAAGGCGGGGCGACCACCGCCGACGCGGTACGGCGCTTCCAGCAATTGTCGGCGCCGATCGCGGCCAAGGCGGTGGAGGACACCGGCTTCTACCGCTATGGACGGTTGCTGTCGCGCAACGACGTCGGCTTCGACGCCGATCGCATGGCGACGACTCCGGCCGAGTTCCACGCGTTGATGATGGCGCGCGCGCGTGACGTGCCGCGCGCGATGCTGACCACCGCCACCCACGACCACAAGCGTGGCGAGGATACGCGCGCGCGACTCGCCGCGATCAGCGCGCAGACAGCGGCGTGGCGGGAGGCGGCGCTCAAGTGGCTGGACCGCGACGACAATGGGGTCGACGATGCCGACCGCTACATGCTGTTCCAGACGTTGATCGGCGCATGGTCGAACGACGGCGCGAACGCGGATTTCGTCGAGCGGATCAAGGCGTGGCAGCAGAAGGCGCTGCGCGAGGCCAAGCTGCGGTCGTCATGGGAGGCGCCCGACGAAACATATGAGCAGGCGGCGGCCGCGTTGGTGGAGGCGCTGCCCGGTGACCCGGCGGCGATCGCGTTGATCGAGGGCTTGGTCGCGACGCTGGATGCCGCCGCGCAGGCGAATACGCTGGCGCAGGTCGTGCTGCGTTATACCCTGCCCGGCGTTCCGGACCTGTACCAGGGCACCGAGTTCGCCGACCTCAGCCTGGTCGATCCCGACAATCGCCGTCCGGTGGACTATCCGGCGCGGCAGGCGGCGCTGGCCGCCGGCACATCGCCCAAGTTGCGGTTGATCGCGGACCTGCTGCGGCTGCGCCGTGAAGACCCGGGATTGTTCGCGGACGGCGATTATGTTCCGGCGACGGTCGACGGCGGCGGCGAAGGCGGCGACACGCACGTGATCGCGTTCGAGCGACGCCATGGCGATCGTGGGTTGCGCGTCGCGGTGGCGCTGCACGGACGCCGCCCGGCGAAGGGCACGCGCATCGCCTTCGCCTCCGGCGGAACGGTGGACGCCACGACGCTGTTCGACGCCGGTTCAATCTGGTACGAGCGAAGCTGAGCCGGTCGTGAACGCCGTCCCGCGATGGGACGGCGACGCGCGGCGCAGGAGACGGAAGGTGCCGTTCGGCACGCGAGTCACGCAAATGTCTTACATGACGTGCACGGGATCGTCTGACATGGCGGCCCGCCCTGGTTCAGGGCTGGCCAGCTTGTTCTCATAATTCGTTCGGGATGGAGTTCGATGTTCGCTTGGTTCCAGCGGCTGCTGCCGAAGACCGGAAATTTCTTCGAGCAGTTCGAAGGACATGCCGCCATCGGCCTGACCGCCGCACGCGCCACCGCCCGGTTGCTGGAAGGTGGCCCGGACCGTGCGGCGCTCTTCACCGAGATCAACGCGCGCGAGAGTGAGGCGGACGAGATCACGCGCGACGTGCTGAAAAGCGTGCGCGCCACGTTCCTGACGCCGTTCGATCGCGGATCGATCACCGCGCTGATCGGCGCGCTCGACGATACGATCGACGAGATGTACGCCGCCGCCTCCGCGATCGACCTGTACGGGGTGACCGATTTCGCACCGGAAATGCACGAGATGGCGAAGGTCGCGGTCGAGGCCGCCGGGCTGGCGGTGGAGGCGATGCCGCTGCTGCGCGACATCAACCGCAACGGCGCGCGGCTGCACGAACTGACCGAGGAACTGATCCGCATCGAGGGTGTCGCCGACGATTTCCACGCCGCCGGGCTACGCCGCTCGCTCCAGCAATACGGGCAGAGCGACACGCTGCGTTTTGTCGTCGATCGCGAGATCTACAAGCATCTCGAACGTATCCTGGACGCGTTCGAGGACGTCGCCGACGAGATCGACGGCATCGTCATCGACCACGCCTGACGCTGGTCCCGCATCCATGCATGAACTCGCTTTTCCGCTGCTGGTCGGCCTGATCGGCGTCGCGCTGGCGTTCGATTATCTGAACGGCCTGCATGACGCCGCCAATTCGATCGCCACCGTCGTCGCGACGCGGCTGCTGTCGCCGGTGCAGGCGGTGCTGTTCGCCGCCTTCTTCAACTTCGCCGCCTATTTCCTGACGCTGGCCGTGCCCAGCCTCCACGCCGTCGCCGAGACGATCGGCAAGGGGCTGATCGATCAGGACGTGGTGACGCCGGCGGTGATCTTCGGCGCGCTGGGCGGGGCGATGACGTGGAACGTCGTCACCTGGCTCAAGGGCATTCCTTCGTCGAGCAGCCACGCGCTGGTCGGCGGGCTGGTCGGCGCGGGCGTGGCGCATGCCGGGCTGACCGGTGTGAAATGGGCCGGGCTGAACAAGACGCTGCTGGCGATCGTGCTGTCGCCGATGATCGGCATGTTCCTGGCGATGGGCGTCAT
Organism: Sphingomonas sp. Leaf231; assembly: GCF_001421995.1. GTDB lineage: Bacteria > Pseudomonadota > Alphaproteobacteria > Sphingomonadales > Sphingomonadaceae > Sphingomonas. The sequence goes on along the minus strand of NZ_LMLS01000002.1, from coordinate 1,072,212 downwards.
GCTGCTGTCCAGCTGGGCGCTGCGCCGCTCCACCGCGCCGCAGGCGGAACGCAGCTTCCGCACGCTGCATCTGGTATCGTCGGCCGCCTATTCGCTGAGCCACGGGCTGAACGATGCGCAGAAGACGATGGGCATCATCACGGTGCTGCTCTATTCGACCGGCTATCTGAGCGGGCCGTTCGAGGTGCCGCACTGGGTGGCGATCAGCTGCTATATCGCGATCGCGCTGGGCACGATGACCGGTGGCTGGCGGATCATCGAAACGATGGGATCGCGGATCACCCGCCTGTCGCAGCATCAGGGCTTCAGCGCGTCCGCCGCCGGATCGATCGTGGTGTTCACCGCATCGACGCTGGGCATTCCGGTATCGACCACCCACACCATCACCGGTTCGATCATCGGCGCGGGCGTGTCGCGCCGCGCGTCGGCGGTGCGGTGGGGCGTGGCCAAGAGCGTGGTGATCGCCTGGGTCATCACCATCCCGGCCTCGGCAGCGGTCGGGGCGCTGGTCTATTCGACCACATTGTTGTTCTGACGCCGCAGCGCCACGGATCGAAACCAGCCGTTACGGATTGGTAACATCACCGACGGGGTGATGGAGATCAAGTTGCGGCGCATGTTCCCGGTGATGGCGTTGCTGGCGGCGGGGTGTTCCCGCCATGATCCCGCCCCGGCACCACCGCGCGTCGAAAGCGCGATCGCGCCCTTCCCGGATCAGACGTCCACGATCGTCGTGCCGGTGACCGCGGAGTTGCGGATGCTGGAGCGCGGGCTCGACCGGCGCACCCCGCGCGTGCTGTGGACCATCGACGAGCGTCGCGAGAAATGCGTCGCGGGCAAGCGCGTCGATCTGGGCATCGGGCGCGTGAAGGTGACGCCCGATCTGGGATGCCGCATCGTCGGGCAAGTGACCCGCGGCACCATCAGCGTAGCGGGCGCGGGAGAAAAGCTGACGATTACCATGCCGGTTTCGGCGCTGATCCGGGTTCGCGACATCGGTGGCGTGCTGGGCGAAACCGTGACCGCGCGCGCGACTGTCCGCGCGACCGGTCGGCTGGGGATCGGCGGCGACTGGCAACCGCGCGCGACGCTTGATCTGGCCTACGACTGGCGCGAACCGCCGGGGATCGACATCGCCGGGCAGCGGGTCACCTTCGCCAGCCGCGCCGACGAGAAGCTGAAGCGCGTCGTCGCCAAGCTGGAGCGCGACCTGCCCACGGAGGTCGCGAAGCTCGACCTGCGCACACAGCTGGACGGCGCGTGGCGGCACGGCTTCACCGTGATCGAACTCAGCAGGCGCAATCCCCCCGCGTGGATGCGCATCGCACCGCGGACGCTGGGCTTTGGCGGTTACCGGATCGAGGGGCGGCAGCTGCGCATGACGCTGGCGGCCGAGGCGTTGACCCAGACGTTCGTCGGCCCGCGCCCCGCCGATCCCGCGCCCATCCCGCTGCCCCCGCCCTCGCGGGTCGCGGGGCAGCCGGGCTTGCGCTTCTTCATCCCGGTGCTCGCCGATTATGCGCAGCTGGAGCCGATCGTGCTGCGCACGCTGCGCAAACTGGCGGCGCGCGGAATTACGCTGACCGGCGTCGGCCCGGTCGACGTCGATTTCGGCAAGGTCACCGTCTACGCCACCACCGACAACCGGCTGGCGGTGGGCGTCACCGCAAAGGTGGCGCCGCGCGATCGTGACTTCCCGGCGACCACCGGACAGGCGTGGCTGACCGCGCAACCCTATAATGAGGAGGATTCGCAGCTGGTGCGCGCGCGCGACGTACAGCTGGCGGCGGACACCGATTCGGACGCGGTCGACCTGATCGTCAGCCTGCTCGACGCCGCCCAGGTCCAGCAAGCGGTAGCACTGGCGCTCCAGCACGATTTCGCGCCGGATTACCGTCGCATCCTGGGCAAGGCGCAGGCGGCGATCGGTGCGCGGCAGGAGGGCGACTTCTTCCTGTCGACCGACATGGCGCGGGTCGTCACCGGTCGCCTGCAAGTGACCGGTGCGGGGCTGTTCCTGCCGGTGCGGGCGGAGGGTCGTGCGCAGATCGCCTATCGTCCGCGCTGATCCGCTCCACCCGGCTTTACCGGCTTGAAAACGCCAGCCGATCGACAAGGTCGCGACCGGCCAGATCTTCACCTTGTCCACGTCGTCCTGCGCCGAGCGCCGCTCTCTTTCCAGCGCGGCCCGGAACTCGGCTGCGCTCCAAGCGGCCGGGCGGCGATCTGATCGAGCGCGTCGCGCCGATCGTCGCCGACGCACTGGCGCCGGGTCAGGTCATGATGACAATTCCGCACCCGCCGCGCGGGGTGGACAGCGCCGTCGCGCTGCTCGCTGCGGAAAGCGAGCTGACCGCGGCCGAGCGGGACGTTCGGGGCATGCTGGCCCATGGCGGCGACGCCCGCGCGATCACGACCGCGCGCGACACCACGCCGGATACCGCGCACGCAGATCAGGGCGGTGCTGTTGAAGAACGGCTGCCGGCACCAGGTGGACCTGTTGCTGAAACTGCGGGCTTATCGAGCGATCAGAAGCCCGCGTAATCGCTGAACCGCGTGATCGTGGGATCGAACTTCAGCACGACCTTGCCCGTGGCGCCGTGGCGCTGTTTGGCGACGATCAGTTCAGCGAGGCCATAGACGCGTTCCATGTCGGCGGCCCAGCGGGCGTGATCCTCGAACACGCGCGCCTCGTCGCCCTCCATCGGGCGCTTGGGTTCGCGCTGCGCGGTGTAGTAATCCTCGCGGAAGACGAACCACACCATGTCGGCGTCCTGCTCGATCGAGCCCGATTCGCGCAGATCCGACAGCATCGGGCGCTTGTCCTCGCGGCTTTCCACCGCACGGCTCAGCTGCGACAGCGCCAGCACCGGGACGTTCATGTCCTTGGCCAACGTCTTCAGCCCGCGCGAGATTTCGGAGATTTCCTGCACGCGATTGCCGTCGCCCTTGCCCGACCCGGTCAGCAGCTGGAGGTAATCGACCACCACCAGCCCGATCTCGTTGTTGTGGCGCCGTTGGAGCCGCCGGACACGGGTGTGGAGCGAGGCGATCGTCAGGCCGCCGGTATCGTCGATGAAGAACGGCAGGTTTTCCAGCTCGGCCGCCGCCGCCGCCAGCTGTTCGAACTCGGCCTTGCTGATCTTGCCCATGCGCAGCGCCTCGGAACTGATCCGCGACTGTTCGGCCAGGATACGGGTCGCCAGCTGGTCGGCGCTCATTTCCAGGCTGAAGAACGCGACCTTCGCGCCGACAGACTTGGCCGGCGGGATGCCGTCGCGCATGTCGCGCATCCAGCGCTGCGCGGCGTTGAACGCGATGTTGGTGGCCAGCGAGGTCTTGCCCATGCCGGGACGACCGGCGAGGATCATCAGATCCGAATGGTGCATGCCGCCGATCTTCGAGTTGATCGAATCGAGCCCGGTGGTGACGCCGCTGAGGTTCCCGCCCCAGTTCAGCGCCTTCTCCGCCATCTTCACGGCCGCGGTACTGGCCTGCGCGAAGCTCTTGACGCTGTTCTCGGCACCGCCGTCCGCGGCGACGCGGTACAGCTCCTCCTCGGCGGCCTCGATCTGGGCGCGCGGGTTCACTTCCTCGCTGGTGTCCATCGCGCGATCGACCATCGAGTGACCGACCGACACCAGCGTGCGCAGCATCGCAAGGTCGTAGATCTGCGTCGCGAATTGTCGCGCGCCGATCAGCCCCGCGCCCGAGCCGGTCAGGCTGGCGAGATAGGCGACCCCGCCCAGTTCCTTGATCCCCTCGTCGGCCTCGAACATCGGGCGCAGCGTCACCGGGGTGGCCAGCATGTCCTGTCCGCGCAACGTCTTGATCGCGGCGAACACGCGGCCGTGCACCGGTTCGTAGAAATGCATCGGTTCCAGCCGGTCGACGATGTCGTCGGCCAGCCGGTTGTCGATCATCATCGCGCCCAGCATCGCGGCCTCGGCCTCGACGTTGCGCGGCAGGTGGACGGGTTCGGCCGCGGCCGCATGAGGGAATGCCAGAGTCGCCATCCGCCAGCCTATAGCCGCCCCGCCCGCGCGCCGAAACGCGCTTGCGATGAAGCGGCCTGTGGAAATCGTGGTTGATCGGCCGTATCGGCAGCGGATGGCCGATCCGCGGATCATCGATATCGAACTGGACGAGCGCACGATCCTGTGGCGCTCGGCCGATATCGAGCAGGAACGGCGGATCGCCATCTTCGACCTGATCGAGGCGAATCATTTCGCCCCGCAGCGCGTGCACGACGATGGCTATGCCGGGCCGTACCGGGTGAGGCTGGGCGTCGAGGAAGGGCGGCTGGCCGTCGCGATCGCGCGCGAGGACGGGTCGCCGCTGGAGACGCTGGTGCTGGGGCTGGCGCGGTTCCGCCGGCCGATCCGTGACTATTTCGCGATCTGCGATAGTTATTTTCAGGCGATCCGCCAATCGACGCCCGCACAGATCGAGACGGTCGACATGGCGCGGCGCGGCATCCACAACGAAGCGGCCGAGTTGCTGCGTGAGCGACTGGACGGCAAGATTCACATCGATTTCGACACGGCGCGGCGGTTGTTCACACTGATCTGCGTCCTGCACATCAAGGCTTGAGTTTCGATTATGTGGGGTTTGGGACGGCTCGTGCTGGTTCTGGCCGCGTTCGCGCTGGCCGGTGTCGCGGGATGGCGGCTGGCGATGCGCTGGTCGCCGCCGCTGGAGCGCTATCCGGTGCAGGGGGTCGACGTGTCGGAGACGACGGGGACGATCGTGTGGCCGGTGCTGAAAGGCGCGGGCGCGCAATTCGGCTATGCGGTGGCGACGGTCGGCGCGACGACGCGTGACCGAAATTTCCAGGCGAACTGGGATGCGATGGCGCGCATCGGGATGAAGCGCGGCGCGATGCACGTCTTCTCCTTCTGCCAGTCGCCCCGCGTGCAGGGCGACGTGTTCAACACCGTCGTGCCGCGCGACCTGCGCGCGCTGCCCGCCGCGATCGCGTTCGACTATGACGCGCAATGCCCCGACCGGCCGCAACGCGCGGCGCTGGTCGCCGGCGTGCGGGCGATGATCGAGCGAATCGAGGCGCATACCGGCACGCCGGTGATCCTGCGCATCGCCGCGGACGTGGAGGACGATTATCGGCTGACCGAGGCGTTCGACCGGCGCTGGTGGGCGGCGGGGAAGTTCCTCAAGCCCGCTTACGGTTCGCGCCCCTGGGCGATATGGCGCGCCAGCGACATGCGTCACATCGACGGGGTGCAAGGACCGGTGAACTGGAACGTGGCCGTACAAGGAGCCTTTGCGCAATGAACGACGAAGCGACCCGGCTGATCGCCGCCGCCCGCGACGCGGCGCGCCACGCGCACGCGCCTTATTCCCGATTCGCGGTCGGCGCGGCGGTATTGCTGACCGACGGCAGCTTGGTGACCGGCGCGAATTTCGAGAACGCCAGCTACGGCCTGTCGCTGTGCGCGGAGACGGTGGCGATCGCGACGGTGGCGTCGCAGGGGCGGCTGCGCGAGGTCGTGGCGGTCGGGGTGATCGGCGGCGCGATGGATGCCGCCGGCCAAGCCACCGGCGATACGCCGGTGCGGCCGTGCGGACGGTGCCGGCAGGTGCTGAACGAGGCCGCGCAACTGGGCGGTCGCGATCTGACGGTGCATTGCGCCGGGGCGGAGGGAAGTGCCGTCGCCAGTTATCGACTGAGCGAGTTGTTGCCCGATGCGTTCGGGCCGGCGGACCTGGGAATCGCCTGACGGGCGGACCGTACCGGCGGCCGACGCGACGCTCGGGATAACGACATTCGACCCGCACGGGGGTGGGTGGTGCGGGCGGTCGGACTCGAACCGACATGTATCGCTACGGCAGATTTTGAGTCTGCTGCGTCTACCATTTCGCCACGCCCGCACAGGCACCGCGGGGCGCCTATACGGCAGAGATATGCCGATGGCTAGGGTGTCCGCCGACCTGGAACGCTCACCGACTTGACCCGCCGCCCGCTTCCGCGTCATCGCGTGCCCGCATAGGAGATACGCATGAGCGATACCGTGTACCCCGCCCGCGACGGCACCGGCGACAGCATCGATCGCGCGACGGCCGATGCCGCATGGCAGCGGTCGGTCGACGACCCCGAAGGTTTCTGGCGGGATGAAGCGGCGCGAATCGACTGGATCACGCCGTTCACTCAGGTAAAGGACACATCATTCGACGAGGCGGATTTCCGCATCCGCTGGTTCGCGGACGGCGAACTGAACGTGTCGGTCAATTGCGTCGACCGGCACCTCGACAGTCGCGGCGATCAGCCGGCGATCGTGTGGGAGGGCGACGAACCCGGCGAGACGCGGACGCTGACCTATCGCGAACTGCACCTCGACATGTGCCGGTTCGCGAACGTCCTGAAAAAGCTGGGCGTGAAGAAGGGCGACCGCGTCACCCTGTACCTGCCGATGATCGCGGAGGCGGCGGCGGCGATGCTGGCGTGCACGCGGATCGGCGCGATCCACTCGATCGTGTTCGGCGGCTTTTCTCCCGACAGCCTCGCCAACCGTATCCGGGATTGCGATTCGACCGTGGTCATCTGCGCCGACGAAGGCTGCCGCGGGGGCAAGCGCATCCCGCTGAAGGCCAATGTCGACAAGGCGCTGGCGCATTGCCCGGGCGTGGAAAACGTGTTGGTGATCCGTCGCACCGGCGGTGACGTCGCGATGACCGGAGGACGCGACCTGTGGCTGCACGACGCGTTGGCCGACGTCGACGACGAGTGCGCGCCCGAGCCGATGAACGCGGAGGACCCGCTGTTCATCCTCTACACCTCCGGTTCGACCGGGCAGCCCAAGGGTGTGCTGCACACCACCGGCGGTTACCTGTTGTGGGTGACCAAGACGTTCCGGGACGTGTTCGATTACCGCGACGGCGAATTGTTCTGGTGCACCGCCGATATCGGCTGGGTCACCGGGCACAGCTATGTCGTCTATGGCCCGCTGGCCAATGGCGCGACGACGGTGATGTTTGACGGCGTCCCCCATTATCCCGATCATGGGCGATTGTGGGAGACGATCGACCGGCTGGGCGTCAACATCCTCTACACCGCGCCCACCGCGATCCGCGCGCTGATGCGCGAGGGCGACGATTGGGTGACGAAGCACGATCGCGGTTCGCTGCGCCTGCTCGGCACGGTCGGGGAACCGATCAACCCGGAGGCGTGGAACTGGTACCACCGCGTCGTCGGCGGCGGTCGCTGCCCGGTGGTCGACACATGGTGGCAGACCGAGACCGGTGGCATCCTGATCTCGCCCCTGCCCTATGCCACCGACCTGAAGCCGGGATCGGCGACGAAGCCGCTACCCGGCGTGCAACCGCAGCTCGTCGATGCCGACGGCAAGGTGCTGGACGGCGCGACGCAGGGCAATCTGTGCCTGACCGACAGCTGGCCGGGGCAGATGCGCACGGTGTGGGGCGATCACGACCGGTTCTTCCAGACGTATTTCAGCACCTACCCCGGCAAGTATTTCACCGGAGACGGGTGTCGCCGCGATGACGACGGCTATTACTGGATCACCGGTCGCGTCGACGATGTCATCAACGTGTCCGGACATCGCATGGGCACTGCCGAGGTCGAGTCGGCGCTCGTCTCCCACACCAAGGTCGCGGAGGCCGCGGTGGTGGGCATGCCGCATGACGTGAAGGGACAAGGCATCTACGCCTTTGTCACGCTGAACGCCGGGGTCGAGCCGTCCGACGCGCTGCGCGACGAATTGCGCCAGTGGGTGCGCGGCGAGATCGGGCCGATCGCCAGCCCTGACGCGCTGCAATTCGCGCCCGGCCTGCCCAAAACCCGATCGGGCAAGATCATGCGCCGCATCCTGCGCAAGATCGCCGAGAACGACACCGCCAACCTGGGCGATACCTCGACGCTCGCCGATCCATCGGTGGTCGAGACGCTGGTCGCCGAACGCGTGACGTAACATGCGGCACGCCCGTCATCCCGGACCCGATCCGGCATGACGGGCGCGTCACGCTCACCCGGCGGGATCGTCGCCGTAGAACATCTCGCCGATGCGAATCTCCTCCCGCCCCTGCGACACGCGATGCGCGTTGGTATCGCGCAGCGAATAGACGCAGCCGCAATATTCCTGCTGGTAGAAATGCTCGCGCTTGGAGATCTCGATCATCCGCGCCGCGCCACCACCCTTGCGCCAGTTGAACGTCCAGTAACCGACGCCCGGATAGTGCGCCGCCGCACGTTCGCCGCAATCGTTGATCTGCGCCATGTTCTTCCAGCGCGAGATGCCCAGCGAAGAGGTGATGACCGGGAAACCATGCTCGTGCGCGTACAGCGCCGTCCGCTCGAACCGCATGTCGAAGCACATCGTGCACCGTGCGCCGCGTTCCGGCTCCATCTCCATACCGCGCGCGCGCCTGAACCAGTTGACGGTGTCGTAATCGGCATCGACGAACGGCACGTCGTGCTGCTCGGCGAAGCGGATATTCTCCTCCTTGCGCAGGATATATTCCTCCTTGGGGTGGATGTTCGGATTGTAGAAGAAGATGGTATAGTCGATCCCGCTGGCGGTCATCGCCTCCATCACCTCACCCGAACACGGCGCGCAGCACGAATGCAGCAGCACCTTCTTGTGGCCGTCGGGCGGGGTCAGCAGCGGGCGGTCGTATTCGGTCGTCATGCGCGCGCCCCTAGCGGAAAAGACGCGCAAAGTCACCGCCGCCTCGCCGCGATCGCGACGAGGAGGGCGGCCACGGCGGCCTCAGCGTCGCATCAGGCCGCCCAGCACCCCGCGCATCACCTGCCCCAGCAATCCGCCGCTGCGCGCGCCACGGCGCGACGACCCGAATACCGCGCGCGTCACCTCGTTGGCGACGGCACGCCCGACCGCCGACGATGCCGATCGCGTCGCCGAGGTCATCGCCCTGCCCCACGGGTCGCTCGCCGCCTCGCGCTCGGCGGCGCGGCGGGTCCGCTCGGCTTCGCGCGCAATGCGGGCGTCTTCCCTGGCCTGCATGACCGCCGCCTTTTCCGCGTCGCCCGACGCGCGCGTCGCAGCGGCGGCCGCGGCAGATTCCTGCGTCTTCGCGGCGAGCATCTCCTCGGCCGATTCGCGATCGACCCGCACGTCGTACTTCGCGCCGATCGCGTCGGTATCGATCAGCACGCGGCGCTCCTCCGGCGTGACCGGGCCGACGCGACTGGCCGGCGGACGGATCAGCGTTCGCTGCACCGGCGAGGGCGCACCGTCGATCTGGAGCAGCGAGACCAGCGCCTCACCGGTCCGCAATTCGGTGATCGCGGTCACCACATCGACGCCGGGGCTGGCGCGGAACGTGTCGGCGGCAGCCTGCACCGCCTTGCGATCGCGCGGGGTGAAGGCGTTCAGCTTGTGCTGGATGCGGTTGCCGAGTTGCCCGCCGACCCCTTCAGGCACGTCGATCGGGTTTTGGGTGATGAAGTAAACGCCGACGCCTTTGGAGCGGATCAGCCGCACGACCTGCTCGACCCGGTCCAGCAGCGCCGCCGGCGCTTCGTCGAACAGCAGATGCGCCTCGTCGAAGAAAAAGCACAGCTTGGGTTTGTCGATGTCGCCGACCTCCGGCAAATGCTCGAACAACTCGCCGAGCAGCCACAGCAGGAACGTCGCATATAGCTGCGGCGAGGCCATCAACTTGTCGGCGGCGAGGATGTTGACCAGCCCACGCCCTCGATCATCGGTGCCGAACAGATCGTCCAGCTCCAGCGCCGGTTCGCCGAAGAAATGCTCCGCCCCCTGCGCACGTAATTGCAGCAGCGCGCGTTGAATCGCCCCCACCGACTGTTTGGAGACGTTCCCGTAGCGGGTCGTCAATTCCTCGGCGCGTCCGGCGCAATGCGCGAGCATCGCCTGCAGGTCGTCGAGGTCGAGCAACAGCAGCCCCTCCTCGTCCGCAAGGTGGAAGGCGATCGTCAGCACGCCCTCCTGCACCGCGTTCAGCCCCAACAGCCGTGCGAGCAGCAATGGCCCCATTTCGGTGATCGTGGTGCGGACCGGATGACCCTGCTCACCGAACAGGTCCCAGAATTGCACGGGCATATCCCCGTAATGCCAGTCGCTCGCGCCGATCTCCGCCGCGCGCGCGGCGAAGGCGGCATGGCTTTTGGCGGTCGCCGATCCCGGCATCGCCAATCCCGACAGATCGCCCTTCACGTCGGCGAGGAAACAGGAGACGCCCGCGTTCGAGAACCCCTCGACGATACCCTGGAGGGTGACCGTCTTGCCGGTGCCGGTCGCGCCCGCGATCAGGCCGTGCCGATTGGCGCGCGCCAGTTCGAGCCGCTGCGGCGCAACGCCGCCCGCCCCGGCACCGATCAGAATGCCTCCGTCCGCCATGCACATTCCTCCGCGGCCAACAAAAAGGCCGCCGCATCATGCGATGCGGCGGCCCATTTGGCCAGCGGCAGGAAGCCTGCGCTTACTTGATCTTCACCGCGATCAGCGCGCCGGACACGCGCCCACGGGTCATGCTGAGCAAGACCGACGGACGCCCCGCCGCCTTCGCCGCGGCGACGATGCGCGCGACATCGGCACCGGTGCGCACCGGCTGCGAATTGACCGAGGAGATCACGTCGCCGCGCTTCAGCTTCTGCCCGGCGTCGGTGGCCGGATCGACCGCCGCCACCACGACGCCCTGCACGGTCGAGTCGACCCCGATCGACCGCGCGATCTGCGGGGTCAGCGGCTGGACCGCGACGCCGAGCGAGCTCGACCCCGGCGTCGCCTGCGTGGCGCCGTCCTCTTCCGGCAAACCGTCCTCGCCCTCGGCCCCGCCGTTCAGCGCGGCGAGTTGATCGTCGCTCGGCCGGGTCGCCACGGTGGCGTTCAGCGTCTGGCGCTTGCCGGCGCGGACGACTTCGAGCCGGATCGTCGAACCCGGCGCGGCATTGGCAACCAGCGACGACAGCGTGCGCTCCGGCGTCACCGCCTCGCCGTTGATCGCGACCACCACGTCGCCGGCACGCAGACCGGCCTTCTCCCCCGGGCCGCCCGGCTCGGCACGGGCGATGATCTCGCCCTGATCCTTGGGCAGCCCCAGTGCGGCGGCCATGTCGTCGGTCATCCGCTGGATGCTGACGCCCAGGTAACCGCGCTGGACCGACTGGCCCTTCATCAACGTGGCCAGGATCGGCTTGGCCTCGGTCGCGGGGATCGCGAAGCCGATGCCGATGTTGCCGCCCGACTGGGAGTAGATCTGGCTGTTGATACCGATCACTTCGCCATTCAGGTTGAACATCGGTCCCCCCGAATTGCCCTGATTGATCGCGGCATCGGTCTGGATGAACGTGTCGAACGGACCCGGCTGACCGGTCGAACGATGCACCGCGGAGACGATGCCCGCGGTCACCGTGCCGCCCAGGCCGAACGGCTGACCGATCGCGACCACCCAGTCGCCGACGCGGGCACGGGTCGAATCGCCCAGCTTCACGAACGGCAGCGGCGTCGGCGAGACGATCTTGAGCACCGCCAGATCCGAGGTCGGATCGCGGCCGATTAGCTTGGCCTTGTATTCCTTGCGATCCTGCAAGGTGACCGTGATCGATTCGACCGTCGCGCCCTTCGCAGCCGGCGCGATGACGTGGTTGTTGGTCACGACATAGCCGTCGGCGGAGATCAGGAAGCCCGAGCCGAGCGACTGACCTTCCCGCGTGACGGGAGCGCCGCCACCACCGCCACCGCCGAACTGGCCGAACAACTCGCCGAACGGTGTGCCGGCAAAGGGGTTCGCCTGTTGCTGAACGGTCACTTTCTGCGTGGTGGAGATGTTGACCACCGCCGGCTGAAGCTTGGCGACCATATCGGCGAAGCTCATCGGCGCGCCGGCGCGCGGCGACGCGGCGTTGATCGCGCCGGGTTCGTTCTGCGCGATCTGCGCCGTTGCCGGATTCTGAAGCGCCAGCGACGCCGCAGTGCCGCCGAGCAGGAGTGCGCCGGTCAGGGCGTAAGCATAACGCACGGTTTTCATGTCCTCTTGGTCACCCGATCCGAAAGTGATGAATACGCAACATCTATTGCCACAGTGGCGATGAACGGCGTTTGAATGTGAACGACGCCGTCAGAACGAATTAACGGCCGCCTCCCTGAAACGCACGAAGATAGCCATTGTTCGGACTCATGATGATATTGGTCGAACCTTCGGGCGGCGGATTGCCGTCGGCGCCGAATGTATGACGATAGCTCTGCATCGCACGATAGAAATCGTAGAAGTCGGCATCCTTGCTGAACGCGTCGGCATAGACGCGCGCGGCCTGCGCATCGGCCTCCGCGCGCACGATCTGCGCCTGCTTCTGCCCCTGCGCGCGGATGGTATTCGCCTCCTGCTGGCGCGCCGTGCGCATCCGCTGCAACGCGCTTTCCAGCGGGCTGCCCTCCGGAAGGTCGGCGTGCTTGATCCGCACGTCGACCACCTCGGCACCATATTGGCGGGCGGAAGTTTGCAGCGAGTTCTGGATCGCGTCCATCACCGCGCCACGCTCCGGGCTGAGCAACGTCGCGAACGGCACCTTGCCGAGTTCGTTGCGCAGCGCCGTGCCCAGCAACGGGCGCAACTGGTCCGCGACGCGCTCCTCGGTGTTCGACGTGCTGCCGGTCGAGGTTACCGCCTTCAGCGGATCGACGATCCGGAAGCGTGCATAGGCATCGACGTTCAGCCGCAATTGGTCGGTCGACAGCACGAGCGTGTTGTCGAGATCGGCGTCAAGCACGCGCTTGTCGACCCACACGATCTTGTCGATGAACGGCACGCGCGCGATCAGCCCGGCGCCGTCGTTGCCGATCGTCTGGCCCGGCTGCCACTGGTTCACCAGCCGCACCGGGTTGTTCAGCCGCAGAACCACCGCCTGCTGCGTTTCGGGTACGATCGCGAACGTCGCCGCCGCGACGATCGCCAGCACCAGCGCCAGCATTCCGGCGGCGATCGGATTGCGCATCAACTGCGACATCAGCGCTGCCCCTCCTGCGCGGGGGCGGCAGCCGCGGCGGGCGGCGATGCAGCCGGCTGCGTCGGTTCCACCAGCCGTCGCGCGCGATCGAGCGGCAGGTACGGCGTGACGCCCGGCGTCTCGACGATCGTCTTGTCGGTCTTGGCCAGCACGGCCTCCATCGTCTCGTAATACATGCGGCGGCGGGTCACCTCGGGGGCGAGGCGATATTGCGCATAGACCTGGTCGAAGGCCGATGCCTCGCCCTGCGCGCGCGCGATCACCTGCTGCGAATAGCTGCGCGCGTTGTTGAGCGCGCCGACCGCCTCCTGCTGCGCGGCGGTGACGGCGTTGAAATCGTCCACCAGCGCCGCCGGGGGCGACGCCTGCTTGATCGACACACCCTGCACGCGCACGCCGGCCTGATAGCTGTCGAGGATCTGCTGCATCACCTGCGTCACCCGCGCCTCTACGGTGCCGCGTCCCGCACCGATCGCATCGTTCATGCGCGTGGTGGCCAGCACCGCGCGCATCGCGCTTTCCGCCGTGGCGCGCACAGTCTCCTGCGGGTCCTTGATCTCGAACACGAAATTGCGTGGATCGGACACGCGCCAGCGCACGGTATAGGCCAGATCGATGATGTTCTGGTCACCGGTCAGCACCGTCTCGCCGCCGTCCTGCGGAAATTCGTCGGTGCGCACCTGCTCGACGTCGACCTTGGTCACGTTGACGATCGGGGCAGGCAGGGTGACGCGAATGCCCGGCTCCAGCATCCCCGAATATTTGCCGAAATAGGTGACGACCCCGCGCTGCTGCGGCCCGATCTGATGGAAGGAGGTGAGCAGCAACCACACCGCGATCAACAACGTGACGCCGATCAGCCACAGCGTCCGCGCCGACGCGCCGAGCGGCAGTTGCGGGCGGCCACCGCCGCCACCCCCACCGCCGCCGCCCACGCGCGCCTTCTTCAGGAATTCGTCCAGCGCGGTCGGCTTGCTGCCCGTGGCGCGCCGTCCGCCGGGCGGCACCGACCATGGATTGCGTGGGCCGGCGCTGTCGTCGCCACCGTCGCCTCCCCAGGGTCCGTTATTGTCGGCGGCAAGAATGTTCGGGCGCCGGAGCCAGCGTCGCAGGATGGTCATGTTGGTCTTTATAGGTAGGCGCGTCGCGAAAAACAGTGGCAAGCCGCGCCAACGGGCCTACGGATCGCCTCCATGAGCGAGAAAGACGTGATCGAGGCGGTCCGTGCGGTCGCCGGCACCCGCGCGACGGTGCGAATCGAGGCGCAGCGGATCGGCGTGGTGATCGATGCCAGCGGACTGGATGCGCCGGCGCGCGACGCGCTGGAGGCGAGCGTGCGGATGGCTGCCGCCTTGCCCGGATATGACGTGCGCACCGTCGTCACCGCCGAACGGACGCAGCGCCGCATCATCGCTGTCGCCAGCGGCAAGGGCGGAGTCGGCAAATCGACGCTGTCGGCGAATCTGGCGATCGCGCTTGCCCGCGCCGGGCGGCGTACCGGGCTGGTCGATGCCGATATCTACGGTCCGTCGCAGCCGCGGTTGATGGCGGTGGAGGGCACACGGCCGCAAGCGCGCGACAAGGTGCTGTTGCCGGTCGCGACGCCGTATGGCGTGCCGTTGCTGTCGATGGGTCAGCTGGTGGAGCCGGGCCGTGCGATCGCGTGGCGGGGACCGATGACGGCGGGCGCGCTGGGCCAGTTGATCGATGCCGACTGGGGCGCCACCGACACGCTGGTGGTCGACCTGCCGCCCGGCACCGGGGACGTGCAGCTGACGATGGTGCAGAAGCATCGACCGGCTGGCGCGGTGATCGTCTCCACCCCGCAGGATCTTGCGCTGATCGACGCGCGTCGGGCGATCGACCTGTTCGTGAAGGCCGGGGTGCCGATCATCGGGCTGGTCGAGAATATGGCCGGTTACGCCTGCCCGCATTGCGGCGAGGTATCCGACCCGTTCGGTCACGGCGGGGCGGAGGCAGCCGCGCGGGAAGCAGGCATCCCGTTCCTGGGCCGTGTGCCCCTGGATATCGCGATTCGCACCGCGTCGGACGCTGGACAGCCGCCGGCCGCATCAGACGACGATCGCGTGTTCGCGCCGATCGCGGCGCACGTGGCGGCGTGGCTGGAAGGCAGTTGATGCGACGGCGGGCGTAGCGCGGCGATCCGCACCGGATCGCTACGCCACGCCCCCGATGACATCGCGCTGGACTTAGGGCTTGGCGGGCGGAACCGCGCCGAGCGCCTTGTCCTCGCTGGCGGCGGGATCGACCGACGGCGCGCCCGATGCCGGGGTGCCGGTGTTCGCCAGATCGGCGGTGTCGCCCTTCGTCGCTTCGGTAACGTTCGCCACCGCCGGATCGGTCGGCGCGCCGGCCGCCGGGGCGGCGGGCAGCGGCAGATTCGAGCCCTGCTGATTCAGATAGACGATCAGATTGGCGCGATCCTCGGCATTGCCGAGCCCGGCGAAGGTCATCTTCGTGCCGTTGGCGAACTTGCGCGGGCTGGTCAGCCACGCGTTCATCTTCTCGAAGTCCCACACTCCGCCCACGCTTTTCAGCGCGTCGGAAAAGGCGAAGCCGCCCTTGCCCTGGCCGACGCCCTCACCCATCGTGTGGTACAGGTTCGGACCGATGCCGTTGGCGCCACCCTGGTTGATCGTGTGGCAGGCAGCGCACTTCTTGAACACTTCCGCACCCTTGGCAGGGTCCGCCGCGCCCAGCAGCGAGGCGATCGGCACCTCGGCCGCGCCGCCGCCGCCGGTCTCCTCGACGCCCTCGATCGCGTAGCCCATCTTTTCCGGGCGTTCGCCATGGAACAGCATGCCGCCCGCGATCGACAGGCCCAATGCCGTCCCCGCCGCCGCCAGCGCCCAGCCGAAAATCGTATTGGTCCGGTCGTCCATGTCGCCGCTTCGCCCCTCTCACTTCACCGTTCCATAGAAAGGGCCATCCCGCATCGCAAGCGCTTGAGCAGCGACACATGCTCTTCTAGGCCGGCAAGCCATGCAAAGTTACGCCGCCCCCGCCCGCCCGATCGTCGCCGCCATGACCCAGGCAGCCGCCGCCGCGCCCGATCGCGCGGTCGCCTTTCAGGGCGCGCCGGGCGCGAACAGCCACGTCGCCGCGAACGAGGCATTCCCATCGGCGTTGCCGCTGCCATGCTTCAGTTTCGAGGATGCACTGGATGCGGTGAAGACCGGCGCGGCGGATTGCGCGATCATCCCGATCGAGAATTCGCTGCATGGCCGGGTCGCCGACATCCATTTCCTGCTGCCCGAATCCGGGCTCGTCATCACCGGGGAGCATTTCCTCGGCATCCGCCACGCCTTGATCGGCTGGGGAACGCGCGACGCGGTGCGGCAAGCGATGAGCCACCCGCAGGCGCTGGGCCAATGCCGCCACTGGTTGAGGGCACATGGCATCGCACCGGTCAATTATCCCGACACGGCGGGCGCGGCGGCAATGGTCGCCGAGCTGCGCGATCCCGCGATCGCGGCGCTGGCCCCGCCGGGCGCGGCGGCGATCTACGGGCTGGAACTGCTGGCGACCGACATCGCGGACGCCGACCACAACACCACCCGCTTCGTCACGCTGGCGCGCGGCGCGCGGCCGCTGGTCGGCGACGGTCCGTGGATGACGACCTTCATCTTCGAGGTGAGGAACACCCCCGCCGCGCTCTACAAGGCGATGGGCGGGTTCGCGACCAACGGCGTCAACATGACGAAGCTGGAAAGCTATCAGCGCGGCGGCAGCTTCGCGGCGACCGAATTCTTCACCGATGTCGAGGGGCGGCCCGGCGATCCCGCCTTCGACCGCGCGATGGAGGAACTGGGCTTCCACTCGAAATGGGTGCGCGTGCTCGGCACCTATGCGCAGGCGCGCAAGCGCGGCTGACCCTGCGGGCGGCGAATCAGATCGCCGCGCCGCTCGCCACCCCCCAGGCGGCGTACGTGCCGGCCATCACCGCCACCGAACAGGTGATCCCGAACAGCACATAGCCGACGTACATCAGCACCGGCGGGTTCGCGCGCGACAGCTTGCGATTGCGCGACGCGCCGCTCAGCACGAAACTCAGCAACATCCCATAGGTCAGTGCAACGGCTTCGATCATTATCCGCCCCTCGGCTCCATGAAAGTCCACGCCGACACCCCCCGGCGCCGGCTTGCGATTAACCATATCGGCGGTCCGTCACGAAGTCGTTAACGCGGCGTCTTGCCGCTTGCCTCTCACGGCTCGCCGACTAATCGAGGGCCATGCCCATCCGACTCGCCGTCTTCGATTGCGACGGCACGCTCGTCGACAGTCAGGCCAACATCTGCCGGGCGATGGAACGCGCGTTCGACGGTGCCGGCCTGACGCCGCCGCCGCGCCCGGCGATTCGCGCCATCGTCGGCCTGAGCCTGGTCGAGGCGATGGCGGTGCTGGCCCCCGCCGCCGAGCCCCATCGCCACGTCGCGCTGGCCGACGCCTACAAGGTGACGTTCCGGGCGATGCGCGACACTGGCGAACTGGACGAGGAACCGTTGTACGACGGGCTGGTCCCGGCGCTGGACGCGCTGGCCACCGACGGCTGGGCACTGGGCGTCGCCACCGGCAAGTCCGACCGCGGGCTGGCGCACGTGCTGGCGCATCACAGGCTGACGCCCCGGTTCGTGACGTTGCAGACCGCCGACCGCCATCCGTCGAAGCCGCATCCCGCGATGCTGCACGCCGCCATGGCGGAGGCGGGCGCGTTGCCCCATATGACCGCGATGATCGGCGACACCAGTTTCGACATGGCGATGGCGCGTGCCGCAGGGGTGCGGGCGGTGGGCGTCACCTGGGGCTATCACCGCGAGGATGCGCTGTGGAGCGCCGGGGCGCAGACGATGGCGCGGCGCTGCGCCGACCTGCCCGCGTGTCTGGCGGCATGAACGACCCGGCGCGCCCACGCTGGGCGGCGATGGTCGCGGTGCGGCTGGCGGCGACGGCGGGCGCGCTGCTCGGCATCGTGTTGCTGGGCCGGGCGCAGACGCTCGCCCCCAGGCTGCTGGGGATCGCGATCGTCGTCAGCGCCCTGTGGATGCTGGCGATCGTGCCCCGCGCGCTGGCGCGACGTTGGAGAAGCCCGAAGTGAAGCGTTTCTGGACCGAGGTGGCGATCGATGCCGACGGCGCGATCCGACTCGACGATCGCCCCGTGCGCACCCCCGGTCGCGCGCCGCTCGCCCCGCCGACCCACGCGCTGGCCGCGGCGGTCGCGGACGAATGGCGCGCGGTGGGTGAGACGATCGACCCGCGTGCGATGCCGCTGACCGGGCTGGCCAATGCCGCGATCGACCGGGTGGCGGCGTCGCCGGCGACCTTCGCGGACGGGCTGGCGATCTATGCCGAAAGCGATTTGCTATGTTACCGCGCGGATGGTCCGGCGGAGCTGATCGCGCGACAGTCGGCGGCATGGGACCCGCTGCTCGACTGGGCGCGTGATCGCTACGACGTGCATTTCACGATCGTGACCGGCATCATGCACCAGCCACAGCCCCCCGCCACGATCGTACGCCTTGCCGAGGCGGTGGCCAGCCGCGACCCCTTCCACCTCGCCGCCTTGTCACCGCTGGTGACGCTGACCGGCACGCTGGTCGGCGCGCTGGCGCTGGCCGAGCGCGCCATCGACGCGGACACGCTATGGGCAGCGGCGATGGTCGATGACGACTGGCAAACCGAACGCTGGGGCGAGGACACGCTCGCCACGCAGGCGCGCGCGGGCAAGCGCCACGATTTCGACGGCGCGGCGCGCTTCCTGACGCTGCTGGACGCGGGATAAGGCGAAGCCGCGGCGCTGTCGCCCCCGGAAAGGACCATGACGTGACCGACTCCACGATTTCCGGATATGTTGCCGGCTGGTCTACATCGCCCTTCGCGGGCATCGATCTGGCGCCATGGATCGCCGTTCGCGAAGTCGAGCGGATCGTTCGCGATGCCGTGCGACAGCTCGGGGGCGACTATGATCGACACGGTGAGTTCGCGATCCACCGGACCGCGACCGTCGAGCCCGGCGTCGTGCTGAAAGGACCGGGCATCATCGGCGCGCGCAGCTTCGTCGCGGCCGGATCTTACCTGCGCGGCGGCACCTTCCTGGATGAGGATTGCATCATCGGCCCGAATTCGGAACTGAAGAGCAGCTTCATGTTCGCGGGGTCGAAGATCGCGCATCTGAACTTCGTGGGCGATTCGATCATCGGGTCGCGCGTGAACATCGAGGCCGGGGCGATCGTCGCCAATTACCGCAACGAATTGGATCGCAAGGAAATCCGCATCAGGCTGGCGAGCGGCATCATCGATACCGGCGTGGACAAGTTCGGCGCATTGATCGGGGACAACGTGCGGATCGGGGCGAATGCGGTCATCGCCCCCGGCGCGATGATCGCGCCGGGGTCCAAAGTCGCCCGGCTGCAACTATTCGATCAATATCCCTATTGATCCGGGGTTCACCGGTGCCGGACCGATCGCCGAGAACGACTATCCACACCCTTCAGTGCATGCAGCCCGGAAGAGCCCGGACGTTCAGGACTTCTGGCGGGTCACGCCGATCAACAAGCCAAACGCCGGGAGTAGCGGCAGGATCTGGCAGGCCGTTTTCGACAAGGGCGATCCGGTCGCGCCGTGCCAGAAGGACGTCGCGGCAATCAGGGCGGCCATCACCAGAAGAGCGAAGAATATGCGCATGTGCCCCCGTCACGTCCCATCAGCCGATTTCTGGCGCGACGCCGATCCATGCGCAATCCACAATCGCCGTGGCGACCCGGCGGGTCGACGGCCGCCACACCCGGCTAACCCGCGGGCGTGCGCAATTTGCGGATGAAGCCGATCAGGCCGGTCTGGCGCGAACGCTTCAGGCGTTCGGCGGCGAGGATCGTCTTCACCTTGGCGAAGCACGATTCCACGTCGTCGTTGACCAGGACATAGTCGTAGCCGTCCCAATGGCTGATCTCGGCATCGGCGCGGCTCATGCGGCGGTCGATGATCTCCTGCGCGTCGGTGGCGCGCCCTTCGAGCCGGCGGCGCAATTCCTCCATCGACGGGGGCAGGATGAACACGCGGACCACGTCACCCCCGGCGATCTGGTGCAATTGCTGCGCGCCCTGCCAGTCGATGTCGAACAGCACGTCCTTGCCCGCGGTCAGCATCGCATCCACCGGCGCGCGCGGCGTGCCGTATCGCTGATCGAAGACGTGGGCCCATTCGAGGAATTCGTGGTTCGACGCCATCTCACGGAACTGGTCCAGCGAGACGAAGTGATAGTCGCGCCCATCCTCCTCCCCACGGCGGATCGCGCGGGTGGTGGCGGAGACGGACAGCGACAGTTCCGGCTCGCTGGCCAGCAGCATCCGCGCGATCGTCGACTTGCCCGCGCCGGATGGCGAGGACAGCACGAACAGCAATCCGCGGCGCTTCATATGGTGCGGGTCGGCGGGTCCGGGAATGTCCATGCCGGCTGATGGCCCGTCATGCCATATGGCGTCAAGCGCGCAGCCGCGCCGCATGCCATGCGAGATGATCGGCCATGAAGGTCGAGATGAAATGATAACTATGGTCGTAGCCCGGCTGCATTCGCAGCGTCAGGTCGATCCCAGCCTCCGCACAGGCACGCGCCAGCAGCTCCGGCCGCAATTGTTCGGTCAGGAAGGCGTCGGCCTCGCCCTGATCGACCAGCAGGTCGGCGACGCGCGCGCCATCCTCGATCAGCGCGACCGCATCGTGTCGCCGCTGCGCCGCGACGTCCGCACCCAGATATCGGTCGAGCGCGCTGCCCCATGGCACCTGCGTGGGCGCGACGATCGGCGCGAAGGCGGAAACGGCACGGAACCGGTCCGGGTGGCGCAACGCGATCGTCAGCGCACCATGGCCACCCATCGAATGCCCCATGATCGACTGGCGCGCCATGTCGGCGGGAAACTCCTCTCCCAGCACCGCGGGCAGCTCCGCGGTGACGTAGGACCACATGCGGAAGTTCGCGGACCATGGTTCCTGCGTGGCGTCGACATAGAAGCCGGCACCCTTGCCGAAATCCCATGTGTCCCGATCCGGCACGTCATCGCCGCGCGGCGACGTGTCCGGCGCAACGAAGATCAGCCCGTGTTCGGCGCAGGCGCGGCGATACTCGCCCTTGTCGGTTACGTTGGCGTGAGTGCAGGTGAGGCCGGACAGATACCAGACCACCGGCAACGCCACGCCGGGCGCGTGATCGGGGACGTAGACCGAAAAGGTCATGTCGGTGCCGGTCGCGGTGGAGGCGTGGCGATACACACCCTGCGTCCCGCCGTGCGCGCGGGCGGTGGAGACGGTCTGCATCGGTGTCGCTTCCTCCTGATGTGACGAATGCGGGGCGGCGTGAGGCGGTGCCGGGCGCTGTGAGCGGCGGCGACCGGCCCACGCCGCCCGCGTCAGTCGCGGCGCGTCACGCGGACGGTGACGGTGGTCACTCGGCCGGCATCCGATAGGCGGCGCACAGCTTGTTGCCGTCCGGATCGCGGAGATAGGCCAGGTACAGCGGGCCGAACGGCAGCGCACGCACGCCGGGCGCATCCTCGATCGCGGTGCCGCCATGTTCCACGCCCGCCCTGTGCCAGGCGTCGGCCTGCTCCGGACCGGTCATCGCAAAGCCGATCGTCGCGCCATTGGCGTGGCACGCCGGCGCGCCGTCGATTGGGGCGGTGACCATGAACAACGCGCCATTGTGCGCGTAGATCAGCCGGCCCTTGTCATCCTCGGCCGCCGGCCTGGCGCCAAGCGCGCCGAACACCGCGTCGTAGAAGATCCGCGAGCGGCCAAGATCGTTCGAACCGACCATCATATGCGAAAACATGGCTATTCCCCCTTGTTGTCATTCATCCGCCGCGCCGTGCGCGGTTCAATACACCACGACGCTGCGGATGCTCTCTCCGGCGTGCATCAGGTCGAAGCCCTTGTTGATCTCCTCCAGCGTCAGCCGGTGGGTAATCATCGGGTCGATCTCGATCATGCCGTTCATATACCAGTCGACGATCTTCGGCACGTCGGTGCGACCCCGCGCCCCGCCGAACGCCGTGCCCTTCCACACGCGGCCAGTCACCAGCTGGAACGGACGCGTGGCGATTTCCTTGCCGGCCTCCGCCACGCCGATCACGATCGATTCGCCCCAGCCGCGATGCGCCGCCTCCAGCGCTTGCCGCATGACGGCCGTATTGCCGGTGCAGTCGAACGTATAGTCGCCGCCGCCATCGGTCATTGCGATCAGATGCTGCACGACGTCGCCGACATCCTTCGGGTTGACGAAATCGGTCATGCCGAAGCGGCGACCCCATTCCTCCCGCGCCGGGTTGAGGTCGACGCCGACGATCCGCGCCGCGCCGGCCAGCTTCGCGCCCTGGATCACGTTCAGCCCGATGCCGCCAAGCCCGAACACGATCACCGTCGCGCCCGGCTCCACCTTGGCGGTGTTCACCACCGCGCCGACCCCGGTCGTGACGCCGCATCCGATGTAGCAGCTGGTGTCGAACGGCGCGTCGGGGCGGATCTTCGCCACCGCGATCTCGGGCAGCACGGTGAAGTTCGAGAAGGTCGAACAGCCCATGTAATGGTAGATCGGCTGCCCCTTATACGAAAAGCGCGTCGTACCGTCGGGCATCAGCCCCTTGCCCTGTGTCGCGCGGATCGCGGTGCACAGGTTCGTCTTGCCGGACAGGCACGACTTACACTGGCGGCATTCCGGCGTGTACAGCGGGATGACGTGATCGCCGACCGCGACGCTGGTCACGCCCGCACCCACCTCGCGCACCACGCCGCAACCTTCGTGCCCGAGGACGCTGGGGAACAGCCCCTCGCTGTCCAGACCGTCGAGGGTATAGGCATCGGTGTGGCAAATGCCGCTCGCCATGATCTCGACCAGCACCTCGCCCGCCTTCGGACCTTCGAGATCGAGCTCGACGATCTCCAGCGGCTTCTTCGCCTCGAATGCGACGGCGGCGCGGGTCTTCATGAAATTGCCTTTTCGTCTGTGGTGGCGACGCGTCTTAGGCGGCGTCGACCGGGAACTTCAAGCCGGGCGGCGGCGCGAACGCAGCGCGTCGCGGCGAGGCGAGGCGAGGCGAGGCGGGGCGAGGCGATCGCGCCAACGCGAAACGCCGCGCCTTGCCTTGCGGCGAACGCGGCGCTCGACATCGATCAGGCGATGGCAGCGCCGCCGACTGCGGCGGGCAAGCCACCCGCCGTCCTTCACACCGCCGGCGGCACGCGCGTCGACTGGCCGACCTTGCCGGCCTTATGCCGATCATACGCCTTCTTCGCGACATAGGCACCGCCCAGCGCCCAGCCCAGCGGACCCATGCGGGTCACCGCGCGTGCGGCGAACGCGCCCATCAACGCGCCGCCGGCACCGCCCTGACGCCCGCGCTTGTCCATCTCACGCCCGACCAGAGCGCCCAAAATGCTGCGAATCATGCCTTCGTCCTTTCCGAAACCGTTTCACCCAACACCGACAAACCCTTCAGCACGCCCCAGCCGATCGCGTAGGTCGCGACCACCGGCAACACGAGCTTCAGGACGTTGGCGGTGATCGCGCCGTACAGCGCGCCATCCGCCGCGCCGTCGTCGCCCGACATCGAGTCGATCGCGCCGCCGATCAGCGCACCGATCGTGGTTGCACCCATGTTGGAAACCCCTGTTTGTTACGGATCAACAATGCCGCGCCGCGGCGTCGGTTCCGGTCACCGCCCCAGCATCGCTTCGGGCCGCACGACCCGGTCGAAGGTTTCGGCATCGACCAGCCCCAGCGCGAGGCCGGCTTCCTTCAGCGTCAGCCCCGCCTCATGCGCGTGCTTGGCGATCTTCGCGGCATGATCGTAGCCGATCTCGGGCGCGAGCGCGGTCACCAGCATCAACGAGCGATCGAGCAGTTCGCCGATCCGCGCCTCGTTGGCGCGCAGCCCGTCGACGCAGCGCGCGGCGAAGCTGTCGCAGCCGGTCGCCAGCAAGTCGATCGACCGCAGCACGCCCGCGCCGATCACCGGCTTGAACACGTTGAGTTCCAGATGACCCTGCGCGCCGCCGACGGTGATCGCGACATGATTGCCGATCACCTGTGCCGCAACCATCGTCAGCATCTCGCACTGCGTCGGATTCACCTTGCCGGGCATGATCGAGCTGCCGGGTTCGTTGGCGGGCAGATCCAGTTCGCCCAGCCCGCAACGCGGGCCGGAGCCAAGCAGGCGGATGTCGTTGGCGATCTTCGTGCACGCCACAGCCAGCGTGTTGAGCGTCCCGGACAGGTGGACCAGCGGGTCGTTCGACGCCAACGCCTCGAAGAGATTGTCCGCCGGGCTGAACGCGATGCCGGTGATCCCGCGCAGTTCGGCACAGAAATCGCGCGCGAACCCGGCCGGCGCGTTCAGCCCGGTGCCAACCGCGGTGCCGCCCTGCGCCAGCCGGTCGGTGCCCTGCTCCACCGCCGGCTCGATCCGGCGCAGACAACGGTCCAGCTGGTGCGCATACCCTGAAAATTCGTCACCCAGCGTCAGCGGCGTCGCGTCCTGCAGGTGGGTGCGTCCGATCTTCACCAGATCTTGCCACTCCCGCGCGCGCGCCGCCAACACATCGTGCAGCCGCTCGACCGCGGGGATCAACCGCTGCCGCACAGCGATCGAACAGGCGATGTGCAGCGCGGTCGGGAAGCTGTCGTTGGAGGATTGCCCGCGATTGACGTCGTCGTTCGGGTGAACCGGGGACTTGCCGCCGCGCGTGCCGGTCAGGATCTCGTTGGCGCGTCCCGCGATCACCTCGTTGACGTTCATGTTGCTTTGCGTGCCGCTGCCCGTCTGCCAGATCACCAGCGGAAACTGGTCGTCGAGCTTGCCCGCGACGATGTCCTGCGCGGCCTGTTCGATCGCCTCCGCCTTGTCCGCGGCGAGCCCGTGGCGGCGGTTCACCCGTGCGGCGGCCTGCTTCACCAGCGCAAGCGCGCGGACGATCTCGATCGGCATCCGCTCCCGCGCCCCGAACGGGAAGTTCTCGATGCTGCGCTCGGTCTGCGCGCCCCAATAGGCGTCGGCGGGAACCTCGATCGGGCCGATCGAGTCGGTTTCGGTGCGGGTGGCGTGGGTCATGGAGCGAAAACCGGCGTCGATGCCGGATTGTTGCATCCCGAGCCCCGATAACCGCGGAGGCTGCGCACGAAGCCCGGGGTCAGCCGATCCGTTTCGACAAGAAGAACCGCGCCTCGCCCGGCGGGAAATCGTCGATCCGACCGAACACCCCGTAACCCAGCTTTTCGTAGAAGCCGCGCGCCTGGAAGCTGAACGTGTCCAGCCACACGCCGATGCAGCCCAGCCGCAATGCTTCCTCTTCCGCCCCCCGCATCAGCGCCCGGCCCAGCCCCCGACCCCGCGCTTCCGGCGGCAAGGCGAGATATTTGACGAACAGCCAGCGATAGCCGACCTCCGCCCACAGCCCGCCCGCGATCGCACCGGCATGGTCGCGGATCACGAGCGCGAGCTTGTGCCGTTCGGTCGCCCCGGTCGCGGCATCGTTGTGCGCAGCGAGCGGCGCGAGGATCGCGGCGAGTTCCTCCTCGCCGGGGGCGGAGATGGTCTCGATCATCGTCCTGCGCCGACAGGCGTCGCGCGGGTAGCGAAATGGTGACGGGGCGGAAAGCACGTCATGGGCGCAAATCCGATAACGTCGGCGCGCCGCCGGCGCGACGGCCGTGCACGTGCATCGCTGTGCGATTGCGGCACAGGCGCTGTACCGCTCGCATCGTCACTTCTTCCGCTTAAAATCCACCGCGACGACGTTCGAGCCATCCTCGACCGGCGTCACGCTGGGGCCGTCGTTCTCCGCCGGATCGTGCCCGCCGGGGCCGTCGCCCGGCCCCTCCTGCGCCTGGAAGCGCAGCTCGAAATTGACCGTCGGGTCGTGGAAACCGGTGATCGACGAATAGGGAATGACCAGCTTCGACGGCACCTGGTTGAAGCTGAGCCCGACCGAGAACCGTTCCTGATCGACCGTCAGGTCCCAGTATCGGTTCTGGAGCACGATCGTCATCTCGTCGGGGAAACGCTCCATCAGCCGCTGCGGGATGTCGACCCCCGGCGCCTGCGTCTTGAAGGTGATGTAGAAATGGTGCTCGCCCGGCAACCCGCCCGACTCGGCCACGGTTCCCAGTACACGCCCCACGACCGCACGCAGGGCTTCCTGCACGATTTCGTCATAAGGTATCAGACTGTCAGGCAGCATATCGCTCATGCCGCCATGGGTAGCGCGCCGGGCGGTGCGGTCAAGGCGCTTGGCACGGTTGCCTGGACGGCACCGCGCGTTATGGACGGCGCATGCGCACCGCCACCATCCGCCGCGACACGACCGAAACCAGGATCGCCGTCACCGTCAATCTCGACGGCAGCGGCGCTTACGACGTGAAGACCGGCGTCGGCTTTTTCGATCACATGCTCGAACAGCTTGCGCGTCATGGGCTGATCGATCTGCATATCCGCTGCGACGGGGACCTGCACATCGACGAGCATCATACCGTCGAGGACACCGCGCTCGCGCTCGGCAGCGCGGTGGCGCAGGCGCTGGGCGACAAGCGCGGCATCCGCCGCTACGGCGATGCGCTCAGCCCGATGGACGAGACGCTGACGCGCGTCGCGCTCGACATTTCCGGGCGGCCGTGGCTGGTGTGGCGGTCTCGCTTCTCGCAAGCGCGGCTGGGCGGCATGGATACCGAGATGTTCCAGCATTTTTTCCACAGCTTCGCGCAGAACGCCGGCATCACGCTGCATGTCGAGACGCTGTACGGCGACAACAATCATCACATCGCCGAAAGCATGTTCAAGGGGCTGGCGCGCGCGCTGCGCACCGCGGTCGAGATCGACCCGCGCAAGGGCGACGCGATCCCGTCGACCAAGGGAACGCTGGGAGGTACCGCCGCATGATCGTGATCGTCCTCCACTATGTGGTGCCGATCGAACAGATCGATGCGCACCGCGCCGCGCATCTGGCATGGCTGCGCGACGCGGCGGACGACGGTCGCCTGCTGTTCGCCGGACGACAGGTGCCGCTGACCGGCGGGATGATCGCCGCGCGCGGCACCCGCGCGGAAGTGGAGGCATGGGCCGCGACCGATCCGTTCGCGCTGAACGGGCTGGCCGAATACAGTTTCATCGAGGTCGCACCCTCGATCGTCGCGCCGGGGCTGGAGGCGCTGGCGCAATGACGCTGGCGTTGATCGACTATCAGGCGGGCAATCTTCATTCGGTCGAGAATGCGTTGCGCGCGGCGGGGTGCGTCGACCTGACCGTCACCGCCGATCCGGACGTGGTGGCGCGCGCCGACCGCGTCGTGCTGCCCGGCGTCGGCGCGTTCGGCGCGTGCGCCGCGGCGCTGCGCGCGGTGCCCGGCATGGTCGAGGCGATGGAGGAACGCGTGCTGACGCAGGGTGCGCCGTTCCTCGGGATTTGTGTCGGCATGCAGTTGCTGGCGGATGCCGGGGAGGAGCTCGGGACGCACCGCGGTCTGGGCTGGCTGCCCGGCACAGTCCGCCGCATCGACCCCGCGGGCAGCGATGCCAAGGTGCCGCACATGGGCTGGAACGACGTGGTGCCGACCGCCGGCCATCCGCTGATCGTGCCGGGCGAGGCCTATTTCCTTCACAGCTACGCCTTCGTCGGCCCCGGTGTCGTCGCGACGACCGACCATGCCGGACCGGTCACCGCCGCGATCGCGCGCGGCACGGTGCTGGGCGTGCAGTTCCACCCCGAAAAGAGCCAGCGTTACGGTCTGGCGTTGCTCGAAAGATTCCTTGCATGGTGCCCCTGATCGTCTTCCCCGCCATCGATCTGAAGCGCGGGCAGGTCGTCCGCCTGGCCGAGGGCGACATGGACCGCGCCACGATCTACGGCGACGATCCCGCGGCGCAGGCACGCGCCTTCGCCACGGCGGGCGCGACCCACCTGCACGTCGTCGACCTGGACGGTGCCTTCGCCGGCGAAAGCGTCAACGGCGACGCGGTGCGCGGCATCGTCGCCGCCTTTCCGGGCCGGGTACAGCTGGGCGGCGGCATCCGCACCCCGGACGCGGTGGAAGCGTGGCTGGCGCTGGGCGTCGCGCGGGTCGTGATCGGCACCGCAGCGCTGGAGCAGCCGCAATTCGTCCGCGATATGGCCGCCGCTTATCCCGGACAGATCGTCGTCGCGGTGGACGCGCGCGACGGCATGGTCGCGACCAAGGGGTGGGCGGAAGTCTCCACCACCCCGGTCGCCGATCTCGCCCGCCGGTTTGAGGATGCGGGCGTCGCCGCGCTGCTGTTCACCGACGTCGGTCGCGACGGGCTGCTCAAGGGGTGCAATGTCGCGGCCACCGTCGCGCTGGCCGCGGCGGTGCGCATTCCGGTGATCGCCAGCGGCGGCGTGGCCGGGATCGACGACATCCATGCGCTTGGCGGTCATGTGGCCGACGGCGTGGAGGGCGTCATCACCGGGCGGGCGCTGTACGACGGACGGCTCGACCTGGCCGAAGCGTTGCGGGTGGCAGGCTGACCGGCGCGCCTGCCGCCGGACGGCTGCGCCGGCTGCTCGCCCGCGCCGACCGTTTCCTGCTGCTGTTGATCGGCACCGTCGCGCTCGCGGCGGTCCTGCCGGCGCGCGGAGCCGCGGCGACATGGGTGGACCATGGCACCACCATCGCGGTCGCCTTGCTGTTCCTGCTTTACGGCGCGCGGCTGGCCCCGCAGGCGATCTGGGCCGGGCTGGCCAACTGGCGATTGCAACTGCTGGTGTTCGCCAGCACGTTCGCCCTGTTTCCGCTGATCGGCATCGGGGTGGCCGCGGGGACCCGCGCGTGGTTGCCGGCGGAGGTCGTCACCGGGCTGCTCTACCTCTGCCTACTGCCGTCCACGGTGCAATCGTCGATCGCCTTCACCTCGATCGCGCGCGGCAACGTGCCGGCGGCATTGTGCAGCGCGTCGCTCTCCAACCTCGTCGGGGTGGTGCTGACGCCGTTGCTGGTCGCGCATCTGCTGACCAGCGCCGGTGGCGGGCTGTCGCTGGATGCGGTCCGCGACATTGCGGTGCAGATCCTGCTGCCGTTCGTCGTCGGCCAGGCGATCCGGCCGTGGGCACAAGGCTGGCTGCTCGCGCATCCGACGCTGACCAGCGTCGTCGATCGCGGATCGGTGCTGGTCGTCGTCTATGCCGCGTTCGGCGCCGGCGTGGTCGCCGGGCTCTGGACGCAGCTGTCGCCGCTGACGCTGCTTGCGATCCTGCTGCTGTCGCTGGTCATCCTCGCCATCGTGCTCGCCGCCACCACGCTGGCGGCGCGCGCGCTGCGCTTCCCGCTGGCGGACGAGATCGCGACGGTGTTCTGCGGATCGAAAAAGAGCATGGCGAGCGGCATACCCATGGCCGCGATCCTGTTTCCCGCCCACAGCGTCGGGTTGATCGTCCTGCCGCTGATGATCTTCCACCAGGTGCAGCTGTTCGTGTGCGCGGCGCTGGCGCGGCGCTATGCCGTCGATCCTCGCCACGCCCCCGCGTCGTCGACACCGGCGTAGCGAAGGTTGCCCTTGCGCGCGCCCGCGGGCATGGCAGCCGCATGACCGTCCGAGCCCGCGTGATCCCCTGCCTCGACGTTGCCGGCGGGCGCGTCGTCAAAGGCGTCAATTTCGTCGACCTGATCGATGCGGGCGACCCCGTCGAACAGGCACGCGCCTACGATGCGGCCGGCGCGGACGAGCTTTGCTTCCTCGACATCACCGCCAGCCACGAGGCACGCGGCACGATCCTGGACGTGGTGCGCCGCACCGCGGCCGTCTGCTTCATGCCGCTGACGGTCGGCGGCGGGGTGCGCGGTGCCGACGATGCGCGCGCGCTGCTGCTGGCCGGGGCGGACAAGGTGGCGGTCAACTCCGCCGCAGTCGCGCGGCCGGAGATCGTCGCCGACATCGCCGAGCGATTCGGCAGCCAGTGCTGCGTCGCCAGCATCGACGCGCGGCGCAGCGGCGCGGGCTGGGAAGTATTCACCCATGGCGGCCGGCGGGCGACGGGCATCGACGCGGTGGCGCATGCGCTGCACCTCGCCGAACTGGGCGCGGGCGAATTGCTGGTCACCTCGATGGACCGCGACGGGACGCGCGGCGGCTACGACCTGGACCTGATCCGGGCGATCGCCGATCGCACCGCGGTGCCGGTGGTGGCCAGCGGCGGGGTCGGGTCGCTGGACGATCTGGTCGCGGGCGTGACGCAGGGCCATGCCTCGGCCGTGCTGGCGGCTTCGATCTTCCATTTCGGCCAGGCGACGATCGCCGACGCCCATGCCGCACTGGCCGCGGCCGGGGTGGCGGTACGCGCGCCGCTCGGCTGATCGTCATTGACCCCGGGCGCGCGACTTGGCACCCCGGCACGCATGACCTCCACCGACACGCTCGACCGGTTGTTCGCGACGATTGCCTCGCGCAAGGGAGCGGATGCCGACGGCTCCTATACCGCCTCGCTGTTCGCGCGCGGGCGCGGGCGGATCGCGCAGAAACTGGGCGAGGAAGCGACCGAGACGGTCATCGCCGCCATGGGGCAGAACGCGCGCGCGATCGTGCCGGAGGCGGCCGACCTGCTGTATCACCTGTTCGTGCTGCTGGCCGATGCCGGGCTGACGCTGGACGACGTGCGCGCCGAACTGGCGCAGCGCGAGGGCACCAGCGGCCATGACGAGAAAGCGGCGCGCGGGCCGATCCCCCTGTCCTTCCGTGCCGAATGAGGATGCGCGCATGAGCGTGGACGCCACCCTGCCCTATGACGACG
The DNA here is from genome assembly GCF_001421995.1 of Sphingomonas sp. Leaf231. Lineage (GTDB taxonomy): Bacteria > Pseudomonadota > Alphaproteobacteria > Sphingomonadales > Sphingomonadaceae > Sphingomonas. Next base: position 1,041,447 of record NZ_LMLS01000002.1, on the reverse strand, counting down.
GCAACATCTTCGCCAAGTTGCTGCGCGGAGAGATCCCGTCGAAGCGCGTGTTCGAGGATGCGCACACGATCGTCTTCCACGACATCGCGCCATGGGCACCGACGCACCTGCTGGCGGTGCCGCGCGGCAGCTACGTCAGCTGGGACGATTTCTCGGCGAACGCGACCGGGGCGGAGATCGTCAGCTTCACCCGCGCGATCGGCCATGCCGCGCGCGAGGCGGGGCTGGTCGCCGGCGGCTATCGCCTGATCGCGAACACCGGGCTCGATTCGCATCAGGAAGTGCCGCACCTGCACGTCCATATCATGGGCGGTCGCGCGCTTGGCCCGATGCTGGCCCACAACGATAGTCGCGTTTGATACCGTCATCACGACGCAATACTATTGCGCGTCCGCGATCCGTCGCTAGGCTCCGCCCCAAGCAGTTTTTTCGGGGGCTTCGACCTACATGATTTTCGGGCGCGTCAAACCTCTCGACGCCATTCTCGCCACGGCGGAGAAGAAGTCGCTTCACCGCACGCTCGGCTGGTTCCAGCTGACCCTGTTCGGTATCGGTTGCGTCATCGGCACCGGCATCTTCGTGCTGACGGCGGCGGGCGCGCAAAAGGCCGGTCCCGGCCTGATGCTGGCATTCGCGATCGCGGGCGCGATCTGCATCGTCGCCGCGCTCTGCTATGCGGAGATCGCGGCGATGATCCCGGTGGCAGGATCCGCCTACACCTATACCTACGCCTCGATGGGCGAGTTGCTCGCCTGGACGGTCGGCTGGGCGCTGATCCTCGAATATGCGGTGGCGGCCAGCGCGGTCGCGGTCGGCTGGTCCGGGTATTTTACCGGCACGATCCTGAACCAGTTCATGGGCGTGCACTTGCCGGCATGGCTGTCCGCCGCGCCGCTGGCGCTGGGCGGCGCACCGGGCGGGTTCATCAACCTGCCCGCGATCGTCATCGCGCTGCTCATCACGTGGCTGCTGATGGTCGGCACCACCGAAAGCGCGCGCGTCAACGCCGTGCTGGTCGCGATCAAGGTGACGGCGCTGACCGCGTTCGTCGCGTTGACGCTGCCCAGCGATTATTTCAGCGCCGATCGCTTCAACCCGTTCCTGCCCGCCGGCGTGTTCGGCGGGTTCGGCACCGGGGTGGGCGCCGTCGGCGCGGCGGCGACGATCTTCTTCGCCTATGTCGGCTTCGATGCGGTGTCGACCGCGGCGGAGGAGACCAAGAACCCGCAGCGCAACGTGCCGATCGGGCTGATCGGGTCGCTGCTGTTCTGCACCGTCTTCTACATCCTGGTCGCGGCCGGCGCGATCGGCACGATCGGCGGACAGCCGATCATCGGGCCGAACGGCATCCCCTTCCCCGCCGGGTCCGAGGAACTGGCGCGCCAGTGCGCGTTGCCGCAGCACAAGGATGCGCTGGTCTGCTCGGGTGAGGCGCTGGCCCATGTGCTGCGCGTGATCGGCTGGTCGGGGGTGGGCAACCTGCTCGGTATCGCCGCCTTCGTCGCGCTGCCGTCGGTCATCCTGATCCTGATGTTCGGCCAGACGCGCATCTTCTTCGTCATGAGCCGCGACGGCTTGCTGCCCGAACGGCTTTCGACGGTGCACCCGAAGTGGAAGACCCCGCACATCGTCACCGCAATGACCGGCGTGGGCGTGGCGTTCGCCGCCGCGTTCCTGCCGGTCGGCCAGCTGGCCGACATCGCCAATGCGGGCACGCTCTACGCCTTCGCGATGGTCGCGGTCGCGGTGATGATCCTGCGCCGCACCGCGCCGGATCACGCGCGCAGTTTCCGCACCCCCGCCTTGTGGCTGGTCGGGCCGCTGACGATCGCGGGCTGCGTGTTCCTGTTCTTCAACCTGCCCTCGGCGGCGATGCTGGTGTTGCCGGTCTGGGGCGCGGTGGGGATGGTGATCTATTTCGGCTACAGCCGTCGGCATAGCCATCTGGGTCAGGGCATCGTCGAGGTGCCCGAAGTCCCTTGATCCGCAGCGCGGGCAGGGAAAAGGGCCGGGAGGAGCGATCCTCTACGGCCCTTTTTTCTTGTCGGGCGGCCTCCCGCCGGGTGACGGCGCTAGGCTTGCGGCGGCATCGGTCCGCGCGTCGTCAACGCGTCGCGAATCTCGCGCAGCAGCACCACCTCCGCCGGGTCGGCTGCCGGCTCCGCACTGCCCGCCGCCTTTTCACGCTCGACGGTCGCGATCAGGCGGTTGACGCTGCGCATCAGCAGGAAGACGATGAACGCCAGGATGACGAAGTTGATGACGACGGTCACGAATTCGCCATACCCCAACAGCGGCACCCCCGCCGCCTTCAGCTGCGCGTAACTGGCCAGCGATCCCTTGAAGTCCGACGGGACCGGCCCCAGCCGGATGAAGAAGCTGGAAAAGTCGAAGCCGCCGAAAATGGCGCCGACCACCGGCATGATGATATCGTCGGTCAACGACTTGGTGATCGTGGCGAACGCGCCGCCGATGATGACGCCGACCGCGAGGTCCAGCACGTTGCCACGGGCGATGAACGCCCGGAAATCCTTGAGCATGAACGTTCGCCCTTCCCTGTTGCGATGATACGATCGAGGTTAACCACGGTTTTTCGCTTCGCCAAGCGCCATCGCCCGGATAGACAACGCGCCATGACCCATCCGCACCGCGACGCCGCCTTCCCGCCCGAAACCGCCTGGGAGGGTCGCTATATCAAGGTCGTGACCCAGGGCGGCTGGGAGTTCGTCTCCCGCCAGCGCGGCATCCAGGCCGCGGTGATCGTCGCGATCGACGATGCCGACCGCGTCGTGCTGGTCGAGCAATATCGCGTGCCGCTGGGTTGCCGCTGCCTCGAACTGCCCGCCGGGCTGATCGGCGATGAAACCGAGGGCGAGCCGGTGTCGGCCGGCGCAGCGCGCGAACTGGAGGAGGAAACCGGCTACCGCGCCGGACGTATCGAGGATCTGGGGTTCTTCTATTCGTCGCCCGGCATGAACAGCGAGGGTTTCACGCTGGTGCGTGCGCACGATCTGGTGAAGGTCGGCGACGGCGGCGGCGAGGCCGATGAGGACATCGAAGTGCATTTGGTGCCGCGCAGCGAATTGGCCGCCTTCGTCGCGAACAAGCGCGCGGCCGGCGTGGCGATGGACGTCAAGATGCTGGTGCTGCTCGCCGATGTGCTGATCGCCTGAGAAAAGTTCGGCTTCGCGACCGGAGGTGACATCCGCCCCGACGTGAACGGGATCTCGTGACTTGCCGTTCGCAAGCGACAGCGCTGCCCCGGATCACATCCGGGCAAACCGCACAGTCGTCGTTTCTATCGAAGCAAGGAATCTCACGCCGGGGAGTCGGGCGTCGATCCGCTCCGGCGGACGGCGTACCGCCCCGCCACCTTACCGGAAATTGTCGGCGTAGCTTTGCAGCTTCAACGTCTTGGTCGGCGTCGGGATCACGACATAGGCCAGACCCTCCGCCTCGGCATAGGCGACCGCCGCTTCGCAGGTCGGGAACGCCAGCCGGATCTGGTCGCGCGTGTCGCCGCTGCCGGCCCAGCCGGTGAGCGGATCGGCACGCTTCGCTTCGCCCGGCTCGAACTCCAATTGCCAGCTGTCGGTGCGAGCCTTGCCGGACTGCATGGCGTTCTTCGGGCGCTGATAGATGCGGGCGGTCTGCATGATGGACTCCTCTACGTTCCACGCAGGCGACGCGCAATGGTTCCCGCCGCAATCTTGCGGGGCGCGGGACGCCACCTATATCGCTTTTCGTCAAACGCGGTTGCGCTGCCGTAACGGAGCGTTTCGGCGATGAAGTCACAAATATGCAGGGGCTAGGTAAAGCACTCATGGCAAAAGTAATCGGTATCGACCTCGGCACCACCAACTCGTGCGTCGCCGTGATGGAAGGCGGCAAGGCGAAGGTCATCGAGAACGCGGAGGGCGCGCGCACCACGCCGTCGATCGTCGCGTTCGCCAAGGATGGCGAGCGGTTGATCGGGCAGCCGGCCAAGCGGCAGGCGGTGACCAACGGTGACAACACGATCTTCGCGGTGAAGCGCCTGATCGGCCGCCGCTTCGACGATCCGATCACCAAGAAGGATACCGAACTGGTCCCCTATCACATCGTGAAGGGTGCCAACGGCGACGCATGGGTGCAGGCCGGCGGCAAGGATTACAGCCCGTCCCAGATCAGCGCCTTCACGCTGCAGAAGATGAAGGAAACCGCCGAATCCTATCTGGGTGAGACGGTGACGCAGGCGGTCATCACCGTGCCGGCGTACTTCAACGACGCCCAGCGTCAGGCGACCAAGGATGCCGGCCAGATCGCCGGCCTCGAGGTGCTGCGCATCATCAACGAGCCGACCGCGGCGGCGCTGGCCTATGGCCTCGACAAGCAGGACGGCAAGACGATCGCGGTGTACGATCTGGGCGGCGGCACGTTCGACGTCTCGATCCTGGAGATCGGCGACGGCGTGTTCGAGGTGAAGGCCACCAACGGCGACACCTTCCTGGGCGGTGAGGATTTCGACAACAAGATCGTCGAATATCTGGCCGAGGGCTTCAAGAAGGACGAGGGCATCGACCTCGCCAAGGACAAGCTGGCGCTCCAGCGGTTGAAGGAAGCCGCCGAGAAGGCGAAGATCGAACTGTCTTCGGCCGCCTCGACCGAGGTCAACCTGCCTTTCATCACCGCGGACCAGAACGGCCCGAAGCATCTGGTGAAGACGATCACCCGCGCCGATCTGGAGCGGCTGGTCGAGGACCTGATCAAGCGGACGCTGGACCCGTGCAAGAAGGCGCTGGCCGACGCGGGCGTCAGCGCGTCCGAGATCTCGGAAGTGGTGCTGGTCGGCGGCATGACCCGCATGCCGCGCGTGCGTGAAGTCGTGAAGTCGTTCTTCGGCAAGGACCCGCACACCGGCGTCAACCCGGACGAGGTCGTCGCAATGGGCGCCGCCATTCAGGCGGGCGTGTTGCAGGGCGACGTCAAGGACGTGCTGCTGCTGGACGTCACCCCGCTGTCGCTGGGCATCGAGACGCTGGGCGGCGTGTTCACGCGCATGATCGATCGCAACACCACGATCCCGACCAAGAAGTCGCAGACCTATTCGACTGCCGATGACAATCAGCAGGCGGTGACGATCCGCGTCTTCCAGGGCGAGCGCGAGATGGCGGCGGACAACAAGATCCTCGGCCAGTTCGACCTGCTCGGCATCCCGCCCGCCCCGCGCGGCGTGCCGCAGATCGAGGTGACGTTCGACATCGACGCCAACGGCATCGTGAACGTGTCCGCCAAGGACAAGGGCACCGGCAAGGAGCAGCAGATCCGCATCCAGGCATCGGGCGGCCTGTCGGACGCCGATATCGACAAGATGGTGCGCGATGCGGAGAGCTTCGCGGAGGACGACAAGAAGCGTCGTGCCGCCGCCGAGGCGAAGAACAACGCCGAATCGCTGATCCATACGACGGAGCGTCAGCTGGCGGACAATGGCGACAAGATCGACGAGGCGCTGAAGTCCGAGATCCAGTCCGGCATCGATGCGGCGAAGGCTGCGGTCGAGAGCGGCGACCCCGAGCAGATGAACGAGAAGAGCCAGGCGCTGGCGCAGGTCGCGATGAAGCTCGGTCAGGCGATCTACGAGAAGCAGCAGCAGGCCGACGCCGCACCGACGGGCGACGCCGAGCAGGCCGATGCCAAGAAGGACGACGTCGTCGACGCCGAATTCTCGGAAGTCGACGAGCAGAAGTAAGGACGCATCCACCCTCTCCCCGCCGGGGAGAGGGCAAGGGTGAGGTGTTGCGAGGAAGCGGGATCATGCGACAAGCGACAGCGTTCGTGCCCGCCCCCACTTCCTCGCCCACCGATACGAAACACGCCAGCCCGTCATCCGCGCGCCGGCCGGGCACCGCACGGGCCATCGCGAACGATCGCCGCGATGCCGGAGGCTCCGGATCGCCGCCCGCGTGGGGACGACGGCATCGATACCGGGTCGTCCGCGCACTTTCGCCTGACCGCCGATCCGACCTAGAGGCCGCATGACCGAAATCGACTATTACGAGCTGCTCGAATGCGAGCGTACCGCGGATGCCGGGACGATCAAATCGTCCTATCGCAAGCTCGCGATGAAGTATCATCCGGACAAGAACGCCGGTTGCAAGGAATCCGAGGCGAAGTTCAAGGCGGTCAGCGAGGCCTATGACTGCCTGAAGGACCCGCAGAAGCGCGCCGCCTACGACCGGTTCGGCCATGCCGCGTTCCGTAACGGCGGCGGTGGCGGTCACCAGTCGCAGGATTTCGGCGGCTTCTCCGACATCTTCGAAAGCGTATTCGGCGAGTTCATGGGCGGGCAGCAGCGCGGCGGCGGGCGGCAGCAGGTCCGCCGCGGGGCCGACCTGCGCTACGACATGGAGATCTCGCTCGAGGAGGCGTTCCACGGCAAGGAGACGGAGATCACCGTCGACGTCTCCGCTGCCTGCGACACGTGTCACGGCACCGGATCGAAGCCGGGCACCCACGCGCACACCTGCCAGCATTGTCAGGGCCATGGGAAGGTGCGCGCGCAACAGGGCTTCTTCGTGGTCGAGCGCGCCTGCCCGCTGTGCCACGGCTCGGGGCAGGTCATCACCGATCCGTGCGGCGACTGCCGCGGCGAAGGCCGGGTCGAAAAGACCAAGACGCTCAGCGTCAACGTGCCTCCCGGCGTGGACGAGGGCACGCGCGTGCGGCTGACCGGAGAGGGCGAAGCGGGCGCGCGCGGCGCACCGGCGGGCGACCTGTACATCTTCCTGCACGTGAAGCGTCACTCTATCTTCGAGCGCGAGGGCACCACGCTGTTCGCCCGCGCGCCGATCAGCTTCACCACCGCGGCGCTGGGCGGCACGATGTCGATCCCCGGCCTCGACGGTCGCCGTCATGAGGTGAAGATTCCGGCCGGCATCCAGTCGGGCAAGCAATTGCGTCAGCGCGGCGCGGGGATGCCGGTGTTGCAGGGCCGCGGCCACGGCGATCTGGTGATCCAGATCGAGGTGGAGACGCCGTCCAAGCTGTCGACGCGGCAACGTGCGCTGCTGGAGGAATTCCGCGAAACCGAGACCGGTGACGAATGTCCGCAGAGCCAGGGCTTCTTCTCGCGGCTGAAGAATGCGATTGCGGGCGAATGACCGTTCCGAACGAAACCCCGCCAGCGTCTCAACATTCGCAACATTCGCCTGACCAACCGGTGACGCAGCATTGCGGCCTGGTGGCGGTGGTCGGCGCGCCCAACGCGGGGAAATCGACACTCGTCAATGCGTTGGTCGGGCAGAAGGTCGCGATCGTCAGCCCGAAGGCGCAAACGACGCGCACCCGGTTGATGGGCGTGGCGATCGAGGGCGACACGCAATTGTTGCTGGTCGATACCCCCGGCATCTTCGAGCCGCACCGCCGCTTCGACCGTGCGATGGTCGCCGCCGCCTGGGGCGGGACCGAGGGCGCGGACGTGATCGCACTGGTCGTCGACGGCAAGGGCGGCCTCGGCCCCAAGGTGACTGAGATCGTCGAGGCGCTGAAGGGGCGCAGCGAGCCGATCTACCTCGTGCTCAACAAGGTCGATCTGGCCGACAAGCCCAAACTGCTGCTTCATGCCGAACGGCTGAACGGCCTGCTGCCGTTTGCCGAGACCTTCTTCATCTCCGCGCAGACCGGCGACGGCCTGCCCGAATTCAAGCGCGCGCTGGCCAGGGCGCTGCCGCCCGGGCCGTGGCATTATCCCGCGGATCAGGTGTCCGACGCGACCGAACGCGCGACCGCAGCGGAGGTGACGCGCGAGCAATTGTACCTGCAGCTTCACGCCGAACTGCCCTATGCCAGCGTCGTCGAAACCGAGAAGTTCACCGACCGTGAGGACGGATCGACCGAGATCCACCAGCAGATCCTGGTCGAGCGCCCGTCGCAGCGCGCGATCGTGCTGGGCAAGGGCGGCACGCGGATCAGGGAGATCGGCGCGCGGGCGCGGGCGGAATTGACCGTGCTGCTCGACCGTCAGGTGCATCTGTACCTGCACGTCAAGGTGAAGCCCAATTGGGACGAGGATCGCAGCGTGTATCGCGATCTCGGCCTCGACTGGGTGGAGTGACTGCCGCCATCCCCGTCAGCGCGAGCGTAGCCCCGCTACGCCTGCACTGACGACAGGGTACAACCAGCCGTGTCGTTGTTCACCCGCCTCCGCGACGTCCTGAGCGAAGAACGCTGGGATTATGCGCCTCACGAGCGGCCGGTCATGCCGGGGTCGCCGGGTTCGCCCGCGCATCCGCTGCGCCGGCAAATCGCCTATGCGCTGGTCGCGGTGCTGATCGGGCTGACCAGCGGCTTCGGCAATGCACTGGTGGCCGCCAACACCGTGACGCTGGCGGGCGCGCTGGGGCTGGACCCGGCGGAGATCGCGTGGCTGCCGACGGTCTATGTGATGACCAACGTCAGCATCAACCTGTTGCTCATCAAGTTCCGCCAGCAATATGGCCTGCGCTCGTTCGCGCTGCTGTTCCTGACGCTGTACATGCTGCTGACGCTGGCGCACCTGTTCGTCCACGGTTTCTGGTCCGCGATCCTGGTGCGCGGGGCGAGCGGAATGGCCGGCGCGGCGCTCAACACGTTCGCGCTTTATTACTTCATGCAGGCGTTCCCGGCGAAGTGGCGGCTGCGCGCGATCGTGCTGGGGATCGGCATCCCGCAATGCGCCACCCCGCTCGCGCGGCTGTTCTCGCCCGAATTGTTGTCGATGAGCCAGTGGCGCACGCTGTACCTGTTCGAACTGGGGCTGGCCGCGCTCAGCCTGGCGGCGGTGCTCGCCTTCCGGCTGCCGCCGACCACCCGGCAAAAGGCGTTCGAGCGGCTGGATTTCATCACCTTCACGCTGTTCGCGGGGTCGATGGCGCTGTTCGCCGCGGTGCTCGGGCTGGGGCGGTACGTGTGGTGGACGCAAGCGGCGTGGATCGGCTGGGCGTTGCTGGCCGCGATCCCGATGCTCGCCGCCGCGTTGGTGATCGAGCATCATCGCGCGAACCCGCTGCTCAACACCCGCTGGCTGGGCAGCGCCGACATCGTGCGCTTCACGATCGTGACGATCATGGCGCGGATCGTGCTGTCCGAACAAACCTATGGCGCGGTCGGGCTGCTGACGGTGCTGGGGCAGAACAACGACCAGCTGGTGCCGTTCTTCACGATCATCTTCCTGGCGACCGTCGCCGGCTTCGTCACCAGCGCGATCACGCTGAACCCCGCCAGGCTGACGCATCCGGTGATGCTGGCGATCGGGCTGGTCGCGGTGGCGGCGTGGGCGGACAGCTACGCGACCAGCCTGACGCGCGCGCCGCAATTGTATCTGAGCCAGGCGACCATCGCCTTCGCCGGCGCGTTCTTCCTCGGCCCATCGCTGCTGTTCGGCATGACCCGCGCGTTGCAGCAAGGGACCGGCCACATCATCAGCTTTCTGGCGCTGTTCGGGATGATCAACTCGCTTGGCGGACTGGCCGGCACCGCCCTGCTCGGCACGTATCAGGTGGTGCGAGAGAAGGCGAACAGCGCCGCACTGGTGCAGGCCGTCGACCCGACCGACCCGATTGTGCAGGCGCGGTTGCAGGCGGGCGCCAGCGGCGTCGCACGCGTCGTGGGCGACCCCGCGCTACGCACCGCAGAGGGCGGCGCGCTGCTGTCGCAGGCGGCGACGCGCGAAGCCAACGTACTGGCCTTCGCCGATACCTTCCGCCTGATCGCGATCCTGGCCGCGCTGACCTTCTGTTATCTTCTCTTCCTTCTGGTGCGTCGCCATTGGCGCGCGCGCGTTCAGGCTTCCGCATGACCGACACCCGCCCACCCGTTTCCGCCGAACCCGCCACCGAAGAGCGCGTGGCCGAAACCGCCGCGCCGGCCGGTTCGGGTTGGCGTCCGCCGATCCTGTCGCGCACCGCCGTGGCGCTGATCGTCGTGCTCGCGGCGGCGGGGATGGTCGCGGTGCTGGCGGCGTGGCGGATCTGGCCGTTCACCAGTGGCTATGAATCGACCGACAACGCCTATGTCCGCGGGCGCACCACCGTCATCGCGCCGCAGGTGTCGGGTTATGTCACGCAGGTGCTGGTCCGCGATTTCGAGAATGTGCGCGCGGGCCAGCCGCTGGTCGCCATCGATCGCCGCATCTACCAGCAGCGCGTCGAACAGGCGCAGGCGCAGGTGGAGAACGCGCAGGCGACGCTCGCCAACTCGCGCCAGACCGCCGCCAGCCGCGCCGCCAGCCTGGGTGCGCAGGAAGCCGCCGTCGGCAACGCCCGCGCGCAGTTGATGCGCGCGCAGGCCGACATGAACCGCGTCAACGATCTGGTCACCGACGGTTCGGTGTCGCTGCGCGAACGCGACCAGACGCTGGCAGCGCTGCGGCAGGCGCAGGCGCAACTGGATCAGGCACAGGCCGCGCAGGAGATCGCGCGGCAGGATATTCGTACCGTGGAGGTCGGGCGCGGCGGGCAGCAGGCCGGCGTGTCCGGCGCGCGTGCCGCGCTGCGGCTGGCGGCGATCGACCTGTCGAACACCGTCATCCGCGCGCCGGAGAGCGGCCGGTTGAGCGAGGTCGGCGTGCGCGTCGGCCAATATGTGACTGCCGGATCGCAGCTGATGTTCCTGGTGCCGCCGGAAACATGGGTGATCGCCAATTTCAAGGAAGCGCAAACCGCACGCATCGTCGTCGGACAGCGCGCAAGCTTCACCGTCGACGGACTGGCCGACGCGCGGCTGACCGGGCGGGTCGAGCGGATCTCCCCCGCGGCGGGCAGCGAATTCGCGGTGCTGAAATCCGACAACGCCACCGGCAATTTCACCAAGGTGCCGCAACGCATCGCGGTGCGCATCCGCGTCGACCCTGGTCAGCGCCTCGCCGCGCGGCTGCGCCCGGGGATGTCGGTACAGGCGCGCGTCGATACCACCGGCGCACCCGCCCCGCGATGAGGCGCGTCGCCGTCCTCGCGCCGGTATTGCTCGCCGCCTGCGCGCTGCCCGGCCCGCGCCGCGCCGCGCCCGACAGCGCGGCGGTGATGCCGCCGCCGGCATGGCGGAACGCCTTGCCCGCCGGCGACGTGGTGCGCAGCGGATGGTGGCAGGCATTCGGCGATCCGGTGCTGACCGCGCTGGTCGAGCGCGCGCTGGCCAACAACGTCGACATCCTGACCGCGGCGGCACGCATAGAGGAGGCACGCGCGGCCGAGGCGCTGGCGCGCGCGCAGCTGCTGCCGCAACTGGGTGGCACCGCGGCCGAAACGCAGGGGCAGACGATCAGCGCGCTGGGCACCACCGCGCGATCGGCGGCGGTGCAGCCGGGCCTTACGCTCAGTTACGACCTCGACCTGTTCGGACGCCTGCGGCAGGCGACGCGCGCCGCGCGTGCGCAATTGCTGGCCACGCAGGCGGCGGCGGACACGGTGCGGCTGGCGACCGCGGCGACCACCGCGCAAGGCTATATCACGCTGCGTGCGCTCGACCACCGGCTGGCCATCGCACGGGCGACGCTGGCGGCGCGCGCGGATGCGCTGCGCATCGCGCGGCGGCGGTTCGAGACCGGCTACAGCTCGCGGCTGGAATATCGTCAGGCGCAGGCGGAATATGCCGCCACCGCCCAGCTGGTGCCCGCCGCCGAACTGGCGATCACGCGTGCCGAGAACGCGCTGGCATTGCTGACCGGGGACGTGCCGCGCGACATCGCACGCGGCGTCACGCTGGAGCAACTGGCCGCACCGACGATCCCGGCCGGGTTGCCCGCCGACCTCCTGCGCCGACGCCCGGACCTGTACCAGGCCGAACAGTCGCTGGTCGCCGCCGACCGCACGCTCGACAGCCAGCGCGCGGCGATGCTGCCCAACCTGTCGCTGACCGGATCGGGCAACCTCGTCCTGTCGACCGCGCTGGCGCAGCCGGAGGTGATCTTCTCGCTGGGGGCCAGCATCCTCGGTCCAATCTTCGACGGCGGGCGGCTGCGCGCGCAGGAACGCGCCGCCACCGCGCGCCGCGATCAGGCCGCGTTCGCCTATCGCCGCACCGCGCTGACCGCGTTTCGGGAGGTCGAGGATGCGCTGGCCGGGGTGCGCCGCACCGGGGAGCAGGCGCGCGCGCTGGCCGAGCAGGAGGCCGCGTCGCGCGGCGCGTTGCAGAACGCCGGCAACCGCTATCGCGCGGGCTATTCCGGCTATATCGAGCAACTGGATGCGCAACGCACGTTGCTCAACGCCGAACTGTCGCTGGCGCAGGCGCGGGCCGACCGGCTCAACAGCTATGTCGCGCTATATCAGGCGATGGGTGGCGGCTGGGCACCGCCCGATGTCGCGGAGGTGGCGCGCTAGGGTTTTCGCGTGCCGCCGGCGTTACGGCACGCCGGCGATCCGGTCGCCGTCGTCATCCTCCGGCACCTCGACCCCTTCGACACTCTCCACCACGTCGGCGGGCGGCTGTTTCCACAACGAGGTAATCAGGTAGAACGCCAGATTGCTGCCCTGCGTCAGCGCCCCGCCCGCCAGCAGCAATCCGGCCATCGCCTCGCGCGGGCCATCGATCGTGTTGCTCATCTGCAGCGCGGCGCTGAGGAACAGCAGGTCGCGGTTCGGCACGATCGGCAGGCGGGAGATGACCATCTGCGCGGTCAGGAACACCAGCCACACGCTCCACGGTTCCTGCGGCAGCACCACCGCCCATTGCGTCGCCTGCAGCAGCACGACGGCGACGATCCGCGCGACATGCACGCCCAGCACCCTGCCCGCCTGTGCCGCCGGCATCGCGATCAATTGCCGGCGCAGCCTGAACAGCAACGGCGCAAGGAACACCGCGCCGACCAGCGCGGCGATCAGCAACGCCGGGCCGGGGTCCAGCCACGCCGCGATCCGCCGTCCGTTGCCCGCCGCCGCGAACCCGATCAGCAACAGCGCGGTGACCACGCCTGATGCGATTGCGGAGAGGATCGCGTTGTCCTTCAGGCCGACCGCGATCACACGTTTCGACAGGCCGATCGTTCGCCGCAGCCAGACGAACAGGTACAGTTCACCGGAATAGCCGACGAGCGCGCTGTTGTAGACGCGCTTGCGGATCAGCACCGGAAAGGCACCGGGCAGCCGCCGGGCGAAGATCGTGCGGAACACGATCGTCTCCGACGCCGGCAGCACGAGGAAGGTGACGATGAACAACAGGTAGAACAGCGGATTGGTCGGCAGCGACCGCCCCACTTGCGCCCAGCCGATCGCGCGGACCTTCAGGATCATCCACCCGATCATACCGGCGAAGAACGCCCAGCGCAGCACCAGCCCCGCGACGCGGACCCCCGGCCGCGCAGCCCATTCCTGCCAGCGTGCCGTTGCGCTCAAAACAGCGCCAGCGCACGCGATTGCGTGACATAGGCGTCGAACGCGGCGCGTTGCGCCGGCGACAGGCGGAAGGCCGAGTAGCGCGCGGTGGTGCCGGTCAGCTGCCGCACCTTCCACTCGACGATCTGCGCCGGACGCAGCGCCAGCCGCCGTTCGAAATGGCCGCGATCCCAGGTGTTGTGGCCGTGGAAGCAGCGGATCAGCAGATGCGCCTCGCTTCTGGGGATCAGCGCGGTGCCGAGCCGCAGCCACGCGTCGCGGAACGTGCTGTCCTCGCCCTTGCGTTCGGCGGGGTACCGGATGTCGTCGCGACGCCGATGGACGATCGTGCTCGGCGCGCCGCCCTTGAACCAGCTGAGATACGGGCGATCCAGCCACGCGGGATCGTCGAGGTGCATCAACGTCGCCTCGCCCCATACCGCCGCCTTGTCGCCCAGTGTCTCGACCGAGCGCGACAGGCGGCGCGGCGCGAACCAGTCGTCGTCGTCCCAATGAGCCATCAACGCGCCGCGCGCGAGGTCGAGTGACAGGTTGCGCAACTCACCCAGCGTCGTGGCCGGATTCCTGGGCAAGCGGTGATGGATCACGCGGTTCGCCGGCACGCGTGCTAGGATCGGGGCATAATCCTCCTCCCCGTCGTCCACGATCACCAGTTCGCGGTTCGGATAATCCTGCGCCAGGAAACAGTCGACCGACCGTTCGGCCAGCTTGCGCCGGTTGGCGGTGACCATCAGACAGGAGACGCGCGGCCCCTCGTCGGCGAAAGGCGCAATGGGCGTGTTCACGGTCGTTGGCTCACCTAGGCAGCGCGTGCCGGCGCTGGTACGGCGTGGGAGATACCCATGGCACGCATCGTTTTCGTCCTCACCTATCCGGCCTATCACAGCGTCGTCGATCCGGCGGAGTGGCTACGCTGGGACAATCGCGACCGGCGGATGCCCGCGCTCCTAGCTTCGCTCGGGGTGGATGTCGAGTTGTGGGGCGTGGCAGCGCAGGCCGCCGAGCATCTCTCCGCCCCCGCGTTCGGGGCGCCCTATCGCATCCGGCTGTTCGCCCGCAGCGGCGGCGGGACGAAATCGCGCGATCACCACAGCGATGCGATGGTCGCCGCCGCCCGCGCCGACCCGGCGGACCTGTTCGTGCTGATCGGCACGAACGGTGGCGCGGGTTACCGACTGTTCGACCGCGCGCTGCGCCCGGATCGTCGTCCATTCGCGCTGATCGTCGGCGGCGATTACTGGAGCCGGCTGGTCCCGCATGCACGGCTGCTGTTCACCGAAAGCGCGGTGCAGGAAGCGGCGCTGGCGGCGGGCGGCTGGTTCCGCCCACGCATCGCGCGCGCGCGCATGGAGCGGCTGCCCAAGACGATCGACACCGGGCTGTTCCAGCCGATCGACACCGGGCGACGGTGGGACGTGCTGTCGGTCAGCCGTGTCACGCGCTGGAAGAGTTTTACCGAGGTCGGTGCGTTGTCCCGCGCGCATCGCGTGGCGGTGGCGGGCGGCGGGCCGCAGGCGGCACGGATGGCGCGGCGTTATCCCGCGATCGACTGGCTGGGTCATGTGCCGCATGCCGACGTGCCCGGATTGCTCGCGCAGGCCGGCCTGTATTTCCACGCCGGCCGACGCGATTATTTCCCGCGCGCCATTCCGGAGGCGATGGCGTGCGGCCGGCCGGTCGTCGGCTTCGCCGACCGGCTGGGGGCCGACGTGATCCCGCCCGAATGCGGGCTGCGCATCACCGATCGCGATTATCGCCCGCTGGTCGCCGCATTGCTGCGCGATCCGGCGCGCATGGCGCAGATGGGGGCGGCGGCGCGGGCGCATGTCGTCGCCACCCACGGGTTGCGATCGAGCGAGGCGGCATGCCGCACGCTCCTGCGGCTCGTGGAGGCGAGCGCATGAGGTGGACGTTCGTCATCGCTTATTACAACGAGGCGGATTATCTCGCCGCGACGCTCGCCAGCCTCGCCGCGCAGACGCTGAAGCCGTTCCGGCTGCTGCTGGTCGACAATGGCTCGACGGACGGGTCGGCGGCGATCGCGCGCGCGGCGGTGCTGCCCGACGTAGAGGTGGTCCACCTGGCCGAGGCGCGCCCCGGCAAGATCTTCGCACTGGAGGAGGCGATGCCGTCGCTGTCGACCGAATTCGTCGCGTTCGGCGATGCCGACACCTTCTACCCGCCGCACTATCTCGCCACCGCGCAGGCCGCCTATACAGCCAGCGATATCGTCGCCGCGATGGCGACCGACGTGCCGCCAGATGCCGCCCGCGCGCTGCGCAAGCGGCGGCATAATCAGATCGTCAGCCGGCTGTGGCCGAAGCAGACCCATACCGGCGGTTTCGGGCAGACCTTCCGCACCGCCGCGCTGGTCGCCGCAGGCGGCTATGCCGAACGCTTCTGGCCGTACGTGCTGATGGACCACGAGATCATGCAGCGGGTCGTGAAGCAGGGCCGCATCGTCTATCCCTACGGCCTGTGGTGCGTGCCGTCGGACCGGCGCTCAGATCGGACGCGGGTGCGCTGGACGCTGGCCGAGCGGCTGCTCTACCATTTCACGCCCGCCGCGGCCAAGGACTGGTATTTCTACCGCTTCCTCGGGCCACGGCTGCGCGCACGCAAGCTGGGGCATCTCAATCTGCGCGAGAAGACGTGGGTGGCGTAAGCGGCCGCGATCAATCCGGCTCGACCCCGCGCGCCAGCCGCGACCGCGCATAATCCAGCGCGCGGCGGATGCCGTCGTCGAGCGGGATCGTCTGCCGCCAGCCGAGTTCCTCGCGAATCCGCGTCGCGTCGGAATAACGTTCGGCGACGCCGACCGGCTTGCCCTCGGTTCCCAGCACCGGCGCGGCATAGCCTTCCAGCTCGACCATCCGCGCCGCCAGCGTCAGGAAAGACGTCGCCACGCCCGATCCGATGTTGAACGCGCGCGCGTCGCTCACCCCCCGGCACACCGCAAGGCAGGCGTCGCAGGCATCGTCGATGTGGACGAAGTCGCGGGTTTGATGCCCCGACCCCCATACCCGCACCGGATCGCGACGTGCGGCCACCCGCAGCGCGATCGCCGGGAACGGATAGACCACGTCCTGATCCTCGCCATAGCCGGAGAACGGCCGCACCACGCCCACGTTCAGCCCGTATTTGGCGTGCGCGATCCGGCTGAGATACTCGCCGGTCAGCTTGCTCCAGCCATAGGTATAATCCGGCAGGCCCAGCCGTTTTTCGAACGAAATGTCGTCTTCGTGCAGCGCGCGGCTTTCGCCCGCCTCCTGCAAGTCGACCGGATAGGCGGCACTGGACGAGGCGTAGAGGATACGTGCGGGCCGCGACACCTTGGCCGCCCACAGGAAGAAGGTGCTGTCGATCGCCAGATCGATGCCCACCGCCAGCGGATCGTTGTCGATCACGTTGCGTCCGCCGACCACGCTGGCGAGGTGATAGACCTCGTCGAACGCAGGCAGCCTTTCCAGCCCCAGCGACGGGGTCATGCCCAGTTCGGCCTGCGCCACCGCGACGAAATCGGCGCGGATGAACCGCACCACCGCGTCATGGCCGACGACCTCATGGAAGCCGATGCCGCCCTGCTCGCCCACCGCACGCAACCGTGGCACCTCCCAATCGGCCGGCGCCTTGCCGGTCGACAGGTCGTCGATGATCCACACCTCGTTGCCGCCTTCGCCAGCCAGCTTCGCGACCAGATGCCGCCCGACGAAGCCGCAGCCCCCGGTCACCAGAATACGACGCGCCACTTTTGCCTCCACGGTTGCGCGTGCAGCGGTGCCAGCCTAGCTCTGCGGCTGCAAGCGGGCTGTACGTCGCCCCTTGTGTTGCCGAATAGCAACACCATCTGACACCCAAGAACGACAGGGCTTCCAGATGAACCTCGAAAAATTCACCGATCGCGCCAAGGGCTTTCTTCAGTCGGCGCAAACCGTCGCCATCCGTATGAACCATCAGCAGATTGCGCCCGAGCATCTGCTCAAGGCGCTGCTGGAGGATGACCAGGGCATGGCCACCGGCCTCATCACCGCGGCGGGAGGCGACGCACGCCGCGCTGCCGCCGAGACCGATGCCGCACTGGCGAAGATTCCGGCGGTCAGCGGCTCCGGCGCACAGAACACGCCCGGCCTTGCCGCCGATGCGGTGCGCGTGCTGGATCAGGCCGAGCAGATCGCGCAGAAATCGGGCGACAGCTACGTCACCGTCGAGCGGCTGCTGGTCGCGCTCGCGCTTAGCCTCACCACCGCTGCCGGGCGCGCGCTGAAGGCGGCGAACGCTTCGCCCGAGGCGCTGAACGCCGCGATCACGCAGCTGCGCGGCGGGCGCACCGCCGACACCGCCGGCGCGGAAGACCGCTATGACGCGCTCAGGAAGTTCGCGCGCGACCTGACGCAGGCGGCGCGCGACGGCAAGCTGGACCCGGTGATCGGCCGCGACGAGGAGATTCGCCGCACCATCCAGATCCTGGCCCGCCGCACGAAGAACAATCCGGCGCTGATCGGCGAACCCGGCGTGGGCAAGACCGCGATCGCGGAGGGGCTGGCGCTGCGCATCGCCAATGGCGACGTGCCCGACACGCTGAAGGATCGCCGCCTGATGTCGCTCGACATGGGAGCGCTGATCGCGGGCGCGAAGTATCGCGGCGAGTTCGAGGAGCGGCTGAAGGGCGTGCTGGACGAGGTGAAGCAGGCGGATGGCGACATCATCCTGTTCATCGACGAAATGCACCAGTTGATCGGCGCGGGCAAATCCGAAGGCGCGATGGACGCGGGCAACCTGTTGAAGCCTGCATTGGCGCGTGGCGAACTGCACTGCGTCGGGGCGACCACGCTGGACGAATATCGCAAGTACGTCGAGAAGGACCCCGCGCTGCAACGGCGCTTCCAGCCGGTGTTCGTGGGCGAGCCGACCGTCGAGGATACGATCAGCATCCTGCGCGGGCTGAAGGAAAAGTACGAACTGCACCATGGCGTGCGGATCACCGACGGCGCGCTGGTCGCGGCGGCGACGCTATCGAACCGCTACATCACCGACCGTTTCCTGCCCGACAAGGCGATCGACCTGATGGACGAGGCCGCCAGCCGCATCCGCATGGAAGTGGAAAGCAAGCCCGAGGAGATCGAGACGCTCGACCGTCGCATCCTGCGCCTCAAGATCGAGCGCGAGGGGCTGAAGCGCGAAACCGATGCGGCATCGGTCGATCGGCTGGAAACGCTGGAGGGCGAACTCGCCCATCTGGAGGAACAATCCACCGCGCTGACGCAACGCTGGCAGGCGGAAAAGGACAAGATCGCGGGCGAGGCCAGGCTGAAGGAACGGCTCGACGCCGCGCGGCTGGAACTGGAGCAGGCGCAGCGGCAGGGCGATCTGGCGAAAGCGGGCGAGCTGTCCTACGGGCGCATCCCCGCGCTGGAGAAGCAGTTGGCCGAGGCTGCGGCGACATCGCAGGGCGCGATGCTGCGCGAGGAAGTGACCGCCGACGACATCGCGGGTGTCGTCAGCCGCTGGACCGGCGTACCCGTGGAACGGATGCTGGCAGGCGAGCGCGACAAGTTGCTGCGCATGGAGGAAGTGATCGGCCAGCGGGTGATCGGCCAGTCCGACGCCGTCCGCGCCGTCTCCACCGCGGTGCGCCGCGCGCGCGCCGGCTTGCAGGACCCGAACCGTCCGCTGGGCAGCTTCCTGTTCCTCGGCCCGACCGGCGTCGGCAAGACCGAATTGACCAAGGCGCTGGCCGAGTTCCTGTTCGACGATCCCAACGCCATGGTACGGATCGACATGAGCGAGTTCATGGAGAAGCACGCCGTATCGCGGTTGATCGGTGCCCCGCCCGGCTATGTCGGGTATGAGGAAGGCGGCGTGCTGACCGAGGCGGTGCGGCGGCGCCCGTATCAGGTGGTGCTGTTCGACGAAGTCGAGAAGGCGCATTCCGATGTGTTCAACGTCTTGTTGCAGGTGCTGGACGACGGGCGCCTGACCGACGGACAGGGGCGCACGGTCGATTTCTCGAACACGCTCATCATCCTGACCTCGAATCTCGGCAGCCAGTATCTCGCCAACATGGCCGAGGATCAGGCGGTGGAAAGCGTCGAGCCACAGGTGATGGACGTGGTCCGCGCGCATTTCCGCCCGGAATTCCTCAATCGGCTGGACGAGATCATCCTGTTCCACCGGCTGGGACAGGCGCACATGGGGCCGATCGTCGACATCCAGTTGGCGCGGGTCGGGCGGCTGTTGGCCGATCGCAAGGTGACGCTGGACCTGACCGGCGCGGCACGCGCGTGGCTCGGGCGGGTCGGCTACGATCCGGTCTATGGCGCGCGTCCGTTGAAGCGGGCGGTGCAGCGCTACGTGCAGGATCCGCTCGCGGATCTCATCCTGCGCGGCGAGGTGAAGGACGGCGCGACGGTGCATGTCGACGAGGGTGACGGGCGGCTGGCGCTGACCGTCACCTGAACGCCCGCGTGCACGCACCGCACGCGGGCGGAACGGGCTTTGTCCCGCCCGCGCCTTGAACCTCGTCGCTTTCGACGCCAAGTGAAGCACCGACACGTTCCGTTTTTGGGTGAGGATTTCATACGCGCGCAGCCCCGGCCCTGGCCGACGTTGCACGCTCGACGATCATCGAACGATGGTCTTCCCGGTGGCCTGTCGCCGGGGAGGACATCGTCACAACGGAAAGACCAGAGCGGTGCAGACCGAAACCATCCCAGTCACGAACGGCGTCACACGCCGCAATCTGCTTGGCTCGGCGCTTGCCGCCGGCACCGCCGCCATTGCCACGCCGTCCGCCCGCGCGGCGGCGGCCGAGCGGAAGGTCGACGTACTGCTGATCGGCGGCGGGATCATGAGCGCGACGCTGGGCGTCATGCTGACGCAGCTCGAACCCGACTGGTCGATCGAGCTGGTCGAGCGGCTGGATACGGTCGCCGACGAAAGCTCCAACGGCTGGAACAACGCCGGCACCGGCCACTCGGCGCTGTGCGAACTGAACTACACGCCCGTCAACAAGGCCGATGGCCGGGTGGAGATCGCCAAGGCGATCGAGATCAACGAACAATTCCAGGTCACGCGTCAATTCCTTGCCGCGCAGGTGAAGGCCGGCGTGCTCGGCAATCCCCGCACCTTCATCAACTCCACGCCGCACATGAACCTGGTGTGGGGGGACGAGAATGCGGCCTTCCTGAAGAAGCGGCACGAGGCGCTTGGTGCCAGTCCGCTGTTCTCGGGCATGGAATTCACCAACGACCCGGCGCAGATCGCCGCATGGGTGCCGTTGATGATGGAAGGTCGCGCGGGCGGACAGAAACTCGCCGCGACGCGCTCGCCGCTCGGCACCGACTGCGACTGGGGCGAAGTGACGCGTCAATATGTCGGTGCGCTGCGCAAGCATCCCAAGTTCACGCTGACCACCGGGCACGAAGTCCGCTCGCTGGAGCGCAACGCCGACGGCACGTGGCGCGTCACCGCGCGCGGCATGAAGGACGATGACGAACAGGTCATCACCGCGCGCTTCGTCTTCGCGGGTGCCGGTGGCGGCGCGCTGCCGATTCTTCAGAAGTCGGGCATTCCCGAGGCCGACGACTACGCCGGCTTCCCGGTCGGCGGCTCGTTCCTCGTCACTGACAAGCCGGGCATCGCGCATCGCCACCTCGCCAAGGTCTATGGCAAGGCGGCGACGGGATCGCCGCCGATGTCGGTGCCGCATCTCGACACCCGCTATCTGAACGGCCGTCAGGTGCTGCTGTTCGGCCCGTTTGCGACATTCTCTACCAAGTTCCTGAAGGAAGGGTCGTATTTCGACCTGCCTGCATCGGTGACGCTGGACAATTTCCGACCGATGCTGGCGGTCGGCTGGGACGATTTCGACCTGGTCGAATATCTCGCCGGGCAGCTTGTCATGAGCCAGGAAGACCGGATGGACGCGCTGCGCGAATATCTGCCCGGCGCCAAGGATGCCGACTGGCGGCTGTGGCAGGCGGGACAACGCGTGCAGATCATCAAGCGCGATCCGCAAAAGGGTGGCGTCCTGAAACTCGGCACCGAGATCGTCGCGTCGAAGGACGGTTCGATCGCCGCGTTGCTGGGCGCGTCGCCGGGCGCATCGACCGCGCCGTCGATCATGCTGAACCTGTTGCAGAAGGTGTTTGCCGATCGGCTCGCCACCCCGGCGTGGCAGCAGCGCATCCGCGCGATGGTGCCCAGCTACGGCGTCCCGCTCAACGACAGGCCTGACGCGCTGGCAAGCGAATGGGCCGCGACCGCGGAGGTCCTGCAACTCGCCATCCCCTCCCCCGCCGTCCATGTCGCGCAGACCCCGCGGCCCGCGGCGACCCGCGTCAAGCCGGACCGGCATCCCGATCTGGCGCTGTAGAGCGGCGATGCCATCCCGCCCCTGTTCGTGACCGGACCTTTCGTGCGAAGGGTGCCGCCGCATTCGCCCTTCCGTTCAAGGTATCCCGCATGACCAGCATCGGCATCTATGGCAGCAACGGCCGGATGGGCCGCGCCATCGCCACCATCGCCGCGGCCGAGGGCGTGGCGATCGCGGGCGGCGGCGATGCGGGAAGCGATCCGTTGCCGATCGCGCAGGCTGCCGATGTGCTGGTCGATTTCTCCACGCCCGCCGCGATGGAGGCCCATCTGGCGGCGGCGGTGGCGGCACGCACCCCGATCGTGATCGGCACCACCGGATTGTTCGGGACGCACCATGCGCTGCTCGAACAGGCGGCGGTCGTGATCCCGGTGCTCCAGACCGGCAACACCTCGCTGGGGGTCACATTGCTGGGCGTGCTGGTGCGCGAAGCTGCGGCTCGGCTGGGCGCGGACTGGGATATCGAGATTGCGGAGATGCACCACCGGCACAAGGTCGACGCACCGTCCGGGACTGCCTTGCTGCTGGGCGAAGCGGCGGCGGCGGGGCGCGACACCCGGCTTGCGGAGGTGCGTGTCGACAGCCGCGCCGGGCTGGTCGGGGCACGCAGCGAGGGGACGATCGGGTTCGCATCGCTGCGTGGCGGATCGGTGGTCGGCGATCACATGGTGGTGTTCGCCGGAGAGGGCGAGCGCGTCGAGATCGGCCACCGCGCCGAGGATCGCACGATCTTCGCGCGCGGCGCGGTGAAGGCGGCGCTGTGGCTCGCCGGTCGCGCACCCGGCCGCTATGCGATGGCGGACGTGCTCGGGCTTTGAGGGCGTCGCCGTGAACCGGAGGGACGTCGCCGAATTCTACCACCGATTGGCCGAGGTCAACCCGCATCCGGAAACCGAGCTGGAATCGGTCAACGATTACACGCTGCTGGTCGCGGTCGTCCTTTCGGCGCAGGCGACCGACGCCGGGGTCAACAAGGCGACGCGCGCACTGTTCGCCAGCGTCGACACACCGCAGAAGATGGTGGCGCTCGGGCTGGACGCCCTGAAGCAGCACATCCGCACGATCGGGCTGTTCAACACCAAGGCCAAAAACGTCATCGCGCTGTCGCAGGCGCTGATCGACGAACATGGCGGGCACGTGCCGGCCAGCCGCGAGGCGCTGGAGAGATTGCCGGGCGTCGGGCGCAAGACCGCGAACGTCGTCATGAACGTCGCGTTCGGCGCGGAAACCTTCGCGGTCGACACCCACATCTTCCGCGTCGGCAATCGCACCGGGCTGGCGAAGGGCAAGACGGTGCTGGCGGTCGAGAAGAAGCTCGACGCCGTCACGCCGGCACCGTTCCGCGTCCACGCCCATCACTGGCTGATCCTGCACGGCCGCTACGTCTGCAAGGCACGCAAACCGGAATGCTGGCGCTGTGTCGAGATCGACCTGTGCGCGTTCAGTCCCAAGACACCGCCGCCCACGGCAAAGGCGACGAAGACCTGACCCTTCCTGAACGACAAGGCCGGGCGACGACAATTCCCGCATCAAAACGGGTAGCGCCCGCCGCGAACGCCTGCTAGGCGACGCTCACCGGCACCCGTAGCTCAGCTGGATAGAGCGCTGCCCTCCGAAGGCAGAGGCCACTGGTTCGAATCCAGTCGGGTGCACCAGCTTTTCGATGGCCTTCGCGGAGTGGCGCGTCCGTCGGGATGGCGCGATCGGCGGTACCCGTGCATCGCTTCAAGTGAAACTGCGAGTGGCTCCAATGGAGTATCGCGCGATCGCGCGGGCGCAGGATGGTTCGCGGCATCGACGATCGAAGGCGTGGTCGCCCTCGCCTGTCACCTGCGCCCGAACAGCTTCTCGATGTCGCCATGCGCCAGCTTCACCCATGTCGGGCGGCCGTGGTTGCATTGCCCGGAATGCGGCGTCGCCTCCATCTCGCGCAGCAGCGCATTCATCTCGGCCGGGGACAGCACGCGCCCGGCCCGCACCGACCCATGGCAGGCCATCGTGCCCGCGATCGCATCCAGCCGTTCGCGCAGTGACAACGCCTCGTCATAGGCGCCGAGTTCGTCGGCGAGGTCGGTGACCAGCCCCTTGGGATCGCCGCTGCCGAGCAATGCGGGCGTTGCGCGGACCAGCACCGCGCGCGTGCCGAACCGCTCCAGTTCCAGCCCGAACTCCGCCAGCTCGGCGGCGCGCGCCTCCAGCCGGTCGCATGCCGGTTCGTCGAGCTCGACCACTTCCGGGATCAGCAGCGACTGGCTGGCCACGCGCCCGCCCGCCAGCGCGGCGCGCATCCGTTCCAGCACCAGCCGTTCATGCGCCGCATGCTGGTCGACCAGCACCAGCCCGTCCTCCGCCTCCGCGACGATATAGGTTTTGGCGACCTGACCGCGCGCCACGCCGAGCGGAAAGTCGTCCCGCACCGGCGGCGGGGTCCAGTCCGGTGTGGGTCGCGCCTGCGGTGGGGCCGCGAAGAAGGTCGGGCGGCGTTCGTGGACGCCGGAGCCGGTCGCCTCCCCCGACGCGGTCGATGCGGGCCAATGGGAAGCGGTCGCAGCCGGCGGGGCGATTTCGGTGCGGAACAGCGCGGCGATGTCGGTCGGCTGTTCGTGCGCGACGCGGTGCCCGGCGGCGTCGAGCGCGCGGCGCAGCCCGGACACGATCATCCCGCGCACCAGCGCCGGATCGCGAAACCGCACCTCCGTCTTGGCGGGATGAACGTTCACGTCGACCTCATTGGCCGGGACGTCGAGGAACAGCGCGACCACCGCATGCCGGTCGCGCGGCATCATTTCGGCATAGGCACCGCGGATCGCCCCGATCAGCAGGCGGTCGCGCACCGGCCGCCCGTTGACGAACAGATATTGATGGTCGGCCACACCGCGGTGGAAGGTCGGCAACCCCGCGACCCCGCCCAGCACATGGCCCTCCCGCTCCAGGTCGATTGCGACAGAATTGTCGGCCAGCGCCCGGTCGGTCAGCGCAGCGACCCGCGCCGGGCGGCTGTCGGCGGCGGCGACCGACAGCACGCGCCGCCCGTCATGCTCGACCGAGAAAGCGATATCGGGACGCGCCATCGCGAGTCGCCGCACCACGTCCAGGCATGATGCATATTCCGCACGCGGCGAGCGCAGGAACTTGCGCCGCGCGGGCACGCGCGCGAACAGCGCCTCGGCGACGACGCGCGTGCCGGGCGGCAGCGCGGCGGGGCCGTCGCGCTCCGGCGCCCCGTTGTCGATCGTCCGCGCCCACCCCTCCGCGCCCGCCGGGCGACTCTCGATCGTCAGCCGCGCGACCGAGGCGATCGACGGCAGCGCCTCTCCGCGAAAGCCGAGCGTGCGGACCTGTTCGATGTTCTCATCGGGAAGTTTGGAGGTGGCATGCCGCTCCAGCGCCAGCGAAATCTCGGCTGGCGTCATGCCGCAGCCGTCGTCGGCCACCTCGATCCGTTCGATACCGCCGGCTGCCAGCACGACAGAAATTCGCGTCGCGCCCGAATCGATCGCATTCTCGACCAACTCCTTCAACGCGCTGGCTGGTCTTTCGACCACTTCACCGGCGGCGATACGGTTGACCAGATGCGAGGGGAGGCGGCGTATTGACACAGCGCAGCACCTAGCCCAAGCGGCGGCATCCCGCGACCCCGCAGATTGCATCGCCAGCATGATTCCTGCGGCAGGCGCGGACTTGGACGATCACAGCCGGCGCCCCCCATTCCGGCGACAACGACACGGACGACAACGTCAATGATCTTCTCGCGCCTGTTCAAGATGACCTCGCACGACATGGCGATCGATCTAGGGACCGCGAACACCGTGGTGTACGTCCGCGGTCGCGGCATCGTGCTCAACGAACCGTCGGTCGTCGCGGTCGAGACGATCAATGGCGTGAAGCGGGTGAAGGCGGTCGGCAACGACGCCAAGCTGATGATGGGCAAGACGCCGGGCTCGATCGAGGCGATTCGCCCGCTTCGCGACGGGGTGATCGCCGACATCGACGTCGCGGAACAGATGATCAAATATTTCATCGAGAAGGTGCACGGCCGTCGGCGGTTCATGCGCTGGCCGGAAATCGTGATCTGCGTTCCCTCGGGCTCGACCAAGGTGGAGCGCCGCGCGATCCGCGACGCCGCACAGAACGCCGGTGCCAGCGCGGTCTATCTGATCGAGGAGCCGATGGCCGCCGCGATCGGTGCCGACATGCCGGTGACCGAGCCGGTCGGCAGCATGGTGGTCGACATCGGCGGCGGCACCACCGAGGTGGCGGTGCTGTCGCTTCGTGGCCTCGCCTACACCACCTCGGTGCGGGTCGGTGGCGACAAGATGGACGAAGCCATCGTCAGCTACGTCCGTCGTAACCACAATCTGCTGATCGGCGAGGCCACGGCGGAGCGGATCAAGCAGGAGCTGGGCTGCGCCAAGCCTCCCGCGGACGGCATCGGCAAGACCGTCTACATCAAGGGTCGCGACCTGGTGAACGGCGTGCCCAAGGAAATCCAGATAAATCAGGCGCAGATCGCCGAGGCGGTCAGCGAGCCGGTGGCCGCGATCGTCGACGGCGTGCGCATCGCGCTGGAAAACACCGCCCCCGAACTGGCGGCCGATATCGTCGACCAGGGCATCGTGCTGACCGGCGGCGGCGCGCTGTTGCAGGGGCTGGACGAGGTATTGCGCGACGAAACCGGGCTGCCGGTGACGATCGCGGACGATCCGCTGATCTGCGTCGCGGTAGGCACCGGGCGCGCGATGGAAGACCCGTTGTTCCGCGCAGTGCTCCAGAACGGCTAATCTCGAAGGCGGGAGGTGACGGCAATGGCGCCGTCGCGGGATCGGCGGCCCGGCTTTTCGCGGCGCGCCCAATATGGATTGTTCGTCACCTACGTCCTCGGCATCGCCGGGGCCGTGGTAGGGGCGGTGCTGCTTGCGCTGTCGACCTTCAATCCGGCCGCCTTTGCCATGGCACGCGCCGCATTGGCGGAGGCGACCGCCCCGCTCTCCTCTGCTGGCGGCGTGGTGGTTCGCGCGGTTGCTGCCGTGCCCGAGACGATCGGGACATGGTGGCGTGTCCATGACGAGAACGCCGAACTCCGCGCGCGTCTGGCGCGGGCGCGCGGCGCGTTGCTGGTCGGCCGGCAGGCGCGCGTGGAAAACGCCCGTCTGCGTACGCTGCTCCAGATTCGCGACCGCCGACAGGATGTGGTCGCCGCGGCACGGATCGTCAGCACCAGTGCATCGAGCACCCGGCGCTTCGGCCTGCTCAACGCCGGCAGCTGGCAGGGGGTGACCGACGGCCAGCCCGTCAGCGGCCCCGAAGGACTGATCGGCCGCATCCTCTACGCCGGCCCCAATACCGCGCGCGTGCTGCTGGTCACCGATGCCGAAAGCGTCGTGCCCGTGCGCCGTTCGCGTGACGGACGCCCGGCGCTGGCCGCCGGTCGCGGCGACGGACTGATCGACATCCGCACGATCGATACCGCCGACGGTCAGTTCCGGCCCGGCGATATCTTCGTCACGTCGGGCACCGGCGGCATGTTCATCCCCGGCGTGCCCGTCGCGCAGGTGTTGCGCCACGGCACCGACAGTGCACCGGCGCGGCCGTTCGCACGCCCCGACGTGCTCGATTTCGCGATCGTCCATCGTGCGTTCATGCCCGCACCGCCACCTGCCCCCATGCCGACCCCAACCCCGTCGCCGGCTCCGACGCCCGCACCGCCGTCGTGACCCTCCCCGCCCGCTCGCCGTTCGACGAACCGCTGACCCCCGGGCGGGCGCGGCTGTTGCCGTGGGTGACGGTGATGGCCGGCTCGCTGGTCACGATCCTGCCGTGGGGCGCGACACTCCCGCTGCTGCCCCCGGTCGGGTTGCTGATCCTGTTGTCGTGGCGGTCGCTGGCGCCGCTGTCGCTGCGCGTCTGGGCGCCGGCGCTGCTCGGCCTGTTCGACGATCTGTTGTCGGGGCAACCGATAGGCAGCGCGATGTTGCTGTGGACGCTGGCCTATTTCCTGATCGACGCGATCGACGCTCGCTCGGGCGTGCGTGATTTCCTGCAAAGCTGGGCGACCGCCGCGCTGGCGATCTCGCTGGCGCTGGTTGGTGGGCGGCTGGTCGCAACGCCCCTCGGCGCGCATGTCGATACCGTTCTAGCGATCCAGATCGTGATCTCGATCCTCGTCTTCCCCGCCACGGCGCGACTGGTCGCGTGGATCGACCTGCGGCGCGCATTATGAGGCCGCGTGCGCCACGCATCATGACCGAGGCCGCGCAAAGCTACAGCTTCTCGCGCCGCGCCTGGCTGCTGGGTGCCGGGCAGTTCGGGCTGGGCGGGCTGCTGATCGGGCGGATGGGCTATCTGGCGATCGCGCAAAACGAACATTACAATCTGCTGGCGGAAAGCAACCGCGTCAGCATGACGATGATCCCGCCGCGCCGCGGCTGGATCGTCGATCGTCACGGGCAGCCGATCGCCAGCAACCGCACCGACTTTCGCGTCGATGTCATCCCCGATCGGCTGGAAGATCCCGACCGCGTGCTGGAGCGGCTGCGCGGCCTGTTGTCGCTCACCGAAGAGGACCTGGTGCGCATCCGGGCCGAACTGGAACATGCCCCCGGTTTCCGCCCGGTCGAGATCGCAGAGAACATCGACTGGGACCGGTTCGCCGCGGTGCAGGTTCGTCAACCCGAATTGCCAGGCGTCCAGCCGACCCGCGGCTTCGCCCGCCACTATCCCGGCGGCGCGGCGGTGGCGCATCTGATCGGCTACGTCGGTGCCGCCACCGCCGAACAATACAAGAAGACACGCGATCCGCTCTACGTCACGCCGGGATTCAAGCTGGGCAAGGATGGGCTGGAAAAGACGATGGAGCCGCTGCTGCGCGGCACGCCCGGCGCCAAGCGGGTCGAGGTCACCGCGCGCGGCAAACTGGTGCGCGAACTCGCCACCCGGCCTGACGTGCCCGGACGCACGCTGCGCCTGACCATCGACGCCGGGCTTCAGGAATATGCCGCGCGGCGGCTTGGCACCAATTCCGGCTCGGCGGTGGTCTTCGACTGCCAGAACGGCGAGATGCTGGCGATGGTGTCGATGCCGGCCTACGATCCCAACACTTTTTCCGAAGGCATCAGCCAGCTCGAATGGAAGATGCTGAGCGAGGACGATCACGTCCCCCTGATGAACAAGGTGACGCAGGGCCTGTATCCGCCGGGATCGACCGTGAAGCCGATGAACGGGCTGGCGCTGCTCGCCGCCGGGGTCGGCGCGGACGAGCGGGTGTTCTGCTCGGGCGCGATGCGGGTCGGCAATGGCGTGTTCCACTGCCACAAGCGCGGCGGCCATGGCCCGCTCGATCTCAAGAACGCGATCATGCAGAGCTGCGACATCTACTTTTACGAAATGGTGCGCCGGGTCGGTTACGACCGGATCGCCCCCGTCGCGCGGGCGCTGGGGCTGGGCCAGAAGTTCGACCTGCCGTTCGCCACGCAGCGTTATGGCACCGTCCCCGACAGCGCGTGGAAACAGCGAAAGTATCACACCGACTGGAAGGTCGCGGATGCGCTGAACGCCTCGATCGGCCAGGGTTACGTCCTGTCCAATCCGCTTCAACTCGCGGTGATGGCCAGCCGTCTGGCGTCCGGGCGCGCGTTGGTGCCGACATTGATCCGCGATCCGTTCAAGCCGCGCGCCGAGCCGCTGCCGATGGATCCCGAACATTTCCGCCTGATCCGCGAGGCGATGAACGGCGTCGTCAATGGCGGTGGCACCGGCGGCGCGGCGCGGATGCTGGTGCCCGGGATCGGGCTGGCCGCCAAGACCGGCACGGCGCAGGTGCGCCGCATCACCATGGCGGAGCGGCGCTCGGGCGTGCTCAAGAACGGGCAGCTGCCGTTCAAGCTGCGCGACCATGCCCTGTTCGTCTGCTTCGCCCCCTACGACAATCCGCGCTATGCCGCGGCGGTGGTGCTGGAACATAACGGCCACACCATCCGCAATCTCGACACGCCGTTGATCGGACGCGACATCATGACCTATCTGTTCGATCGCGACCGCGCGATGAAGAGCCTGGCGGAGGTCGAGCCGACCTGGGGCGGCGACATCACCACGCGACTGGCGACGCAGCGCGCGGCCTTCCGCGCGGCGCATACGCCCGCACCGCCTGTGGTGCCGGATCAGGACGACACCCCCGCCTCCGCCTCGCCCGCGGTCGCGGCGGCGACCGACGCCTCGAACGCCGCCGCCGAAGCTGCGGCACGCGACGTCGTGGCCGGCAACGGCCCGGCGCGCACCGGCTCGCCCGAACCGGAAACCGAAGCGGAGCGCCGCGCCGCGCCGCGCGACCGCGAAGCCGGCCCGCGATGAGCGGCTTCGTCCCCGCCCCGCTCGTCGCGCTGCCGTGGCGCGTATTGTTGCTGGTCACCGCGATCGGCGGCTTCGGGCTGGTCGTGCTCTATTCGGCGGCGGGGGGCAGCATCCGGCCATGGGTCATCCCGCAAGGGCTGCGCTTTGCCGTGTTCATGATGGGTGCCGTCGCGCTGTCGCGGGTGCCGCTCGACTGGTGGAAACGTTCGGCCTTCTGGATCTACGGCACCTTCCTGATCCTGCTGGTCATGGTCGAACTGCTCGGCGCGGTGCGCGGCGGCAGCCAGCGATGGCTTGGCTTCGGGCCGATCCGCATCCAGCCGTCGGAATTGATGAAGGTGGCGATCGTGCTGGCGGTCGCGCGCTTCTACGACATGCTGCCCGCGGCAGAGACCCGGCGTTTCCAGGCGATCTGGCCGGCCGCGGTGCTGATCGGCATGCCCGCGCTGATCGTCATGATGCAGCCCGATCTGGGCACCGGACTGATGATCTGCGCGGGCGGGGCGACGGTGATGTTCCTCGCCGGTATCCCGTTGCGGCTATTCGTCGGAGGTGCGCTCAGCGCGGCGATCGCCATTCCGCTGGCGGTCACCTACCTTCTCCACGATTACCAGCGGCACCGCGTCCTGATCTTCATGGACCCCGAAAGCGATCCGCTGGGCACCGGCTATCACATCAGCCAGTCGAAGATCGCGATCGGATCGGGCGGGCTGTTCGGCAAGGGTTTCCTGCAAGGCACGCAAAGCCATCTCGATTACCTGCCCGAGGGGCACACCGATTTCGTCTTCGCGACGATGGCGGAGGAATGGGGCCTGGCGGGTGGTGCGTTCCTGATCATCGGCTTCCTGCTGGTGATCCGCTGGGGCGTGAACGTCGGCGTGCGCGCCGAGGATCGCTTCGCCAAACTGGCCGCCGCGGGGCTGGCGACCACGATCTTCTTCTACATGGCGATCAACCTGATGATGGTCATGGGCCTTGCTCCCGTCGTCGGCATCCCGCTGCCGTTGGTCAGTTTCGGCGGCTCGGCGCAGATGACGGTGTTGATTTCGCTCGGCATCCTGATGGGCATCGATCGCTCGATCTCGCTGCGCCAGCGCACGCGCTGGTAAAAAGTCAAAAAAAGGGTTTGCGAATCCGCGAAGCGCTGTTAGAGGCGCGCTTCCCGATCGCGGGGCGGTTCTTCGGAACGGCTTCTCCCGCCGATCAATGGACGCATAGCTCAGTTGGTAGAGCAGCTGACTCTTAATCAGCGGGTCCTTGGTTCGAGCCCAAGTGCGTCCACCAGATTTTCCAACGGCCTCGCGAGCGATCGCGGGGCCGTTGTGCTTTCAGCCGTCACGATCCCGCTTTTCACCCGCGGCGTGTATGGCATCGTGCCCGCCCTATCACCATCAGGCGAGGCGCATCGGCCATCAGTGGCCGCCGTTCGTTCATTACAGCGTTGGAACGACCGGGCGAACACCGGGTTTCTCGTTCAATCGGAGGAACCTGCATGAAAACCAATGCCCGCCTGACCTTCCTGACACGGGTCGGCTTTGCCACGCGTGGCCTGCTCTACATCGTCATCGCCGCGCTGATCCTGCGGACCGGGCGGGCGGAAGATCCCAGCGGGGCGCTGGAATTCCTCGGTCAGGGCGGCGGCCAGATCCTGCTGGGGGTCATGACCCTCGGCTTGGTGGCTTACGGTATCTGGCGACTGGCGGATGCCGCGCTCGACATCGAACGGCATGGTGACGACCGAAAAGGCTGGGCCGAACGCGTGGGGGCGGGCGTCAGCGGCGTCGTCCATCTGGCGCTCGCGTGGCAGGCGGTCGGGCTGATGCGCGGCGCGGCGCTTTCCGGCGATGGCACGCGTGAGGGTGCGCAGGTGGCGCTGCGCCTGCCCGGTGGCTGGGCGCTCGTGATGATCGCGGCGGTGGTGCTGCTCGCGCTCGGGATCGTGCAGCTCGTCAAGGCGGCGAAGGGGTCGTTCCTTCGCTATCTCGATCCCCGCATCGCCCGTCATCCGTGGGTGCGATGGAGCGGTCGGGCCGGCTACGCCGCACGCGGGATCGTCTTCCTCATCAGCGGCTGGCTGCTTTTCAACGCCGGCATCGAGGAACAGGCAGGCGGCACCGGCGGCATGGCCCGCGTGCTGGGATGGCTGACGCATCCGTTCGATCTGATCGTCGGCGCGGGCCTGCTGGGCTTCGGAATGTTCAGCCTGATCGAAGCGCGCTTCCGACGGTTGCACGATGTTCCGATCGACCAGGTGACGCGCAGGTTCGGCTGAGCGCACGGCGTTTGCGTCGCGCGGATCGCCCAGCCGGCGCGACCGACGGGCGGCCTTGGGATCGCTACGGCTTGAGCAGGTTGATCAGCTTCTTGGCGGTTTCCTCGACCTGCCTGCCGGCGCCTTGAACCACCTGCTCGACTGCCTTGGTAGCGCCCTTCAACACGTCCTTGGCCTCCTTGTCTGCCTTCGCCGCGGCCTCCGCCTGCGCTTTGGCGGCATCCTCCGCCGCCTTCGCAGCCGTCCGTTCCGCGGCCTTGGCAGCCTGCTCCGCATCGCGCGCAGCCTTCGCCTCGGATGCGCGCGCAGCCTCCTTGGTCGCTAGTTCTGCCTCCTGCGCCGCCTTGGCCGCGGCCTGATCGTGCAGAAGCTTTTCCGCCTCGCGCGCTGCCTTGTCGGCATTCGCCTTCGTCGCTTCCTCCGCGGCCTTCGTGGCGCGCTCCGCTGCCTTGGCCGCCTCCTGGGCGGCGCGCTCGGCTTCGCGGGCGGCGGCGGCGGCCTTGTCGGCCGCGTCCTTGCCGACCCGCTCGCTTTCGCGCGCGGCGGCGGCGACCTGCTCGGCCGCCAGCTTTGCGGCATCGCGCGCCGCCTTGTCGCGCGCGGCCTGTTCGGCGCGCTCCGCCGCACGTGCCGCCTCCTCAGCCGCCTTGGTGACTGCCTCCGCCGCCTTTGCGGCTTCCCTGGCGGCCTTGTCCGCTTCCTTGGCCGCCTTGTCGCTTTCCTTGTCGGACATTTCCCTCGCGGCGCGTTCGCTTTCGCGCGCCGCGCTCGCGGTCTGATCGGCGATCAGCTTCGCGGCGTCGCGCGCTGCCTTGTCGCGCCCGGCCCTGTCGGCCTGCTCGGCGGCACGTGCCGCGTCATCGGCGGCGCGCGCCGCCTCGCGCGCGGCCTGATCGGCGGCGGCATGACTGGCCGGGTCATTGTTCGCCAGCGCCTCGGCGGCCAGTCGTGCAGCGGTTTCGCTCGCCTGTCGCGCTGCGACCTGCGTGGCGGCCTGCACCGCCTGATGCGCCATCAGCGTGTTCTGCGCCTCGGCCGCAGCTTGCGCCTCGCGCGCCGCCTCGGCGATCCGCGCCGCCGTGTCGGCGGCAAGCGCTTGCGCGCGCGCCAGCAACGCGGCCACCGCCTGCCGCGCGGCGGCGCCGTTCCGCTCCATCTCGGCCGCCGACGTCGCCGCCGCTTCCGCCGCGTTGCGCGCGGCCGCATCGGCCGCAACCCGCTGCGCCTGCTGCACGGCCAGTGCGTCGCCGGCACTCGCGGCGGCCTCTGCCGCCAGTCGCGCCTCGCTGTCGCGCGCCAGCGTGGCATCGGCCTGCGCCCTGGCTTGCGCCGCCTGTTCGGCATTCGCCTGCGCAGTGGCGGCGGCCATGTCCTGCGCGGCCCTGGCCGCCAAGCTGGCCTCGGCCTCCGCCTGCGCCTGCGCGCCTGCCCTCGCCAGCCGCTCGACCTCCGCCTGCGCGGCTTGCTCGGCAGCGACGGCGGCGATCCGGGCGGCGTTGTCGGCTGCGGTCGCGGCGGCAGCGCGCGCCGCTGCGCTTTGCTCCTGCTCGGTTCGAGCACGCGCCGCTTCCTCCGCGGCGGTGGCAGCGGCGGCGGTCGCGCTTGCGCTGGTCCGCTCCGCCTCGGCGCTCGCCTGCGTCGCGGCGACCGCGTCGGCGCCGGTCTTCTCGGCCGCTTCCGCCGCCGCCAGCGACATCGATTGTTGCGCGACGATGACCGAGGCCGTTTCCACGACCCGCGTCGTGGTCGTCGCCGCTTCGGTGGCGATGCGCGTCGCCGCTGCGACCCCGCCGACCTCGCCGCCGATCGTTCCGGACACCAGCCCGCCGGTCACCGCCGACAGCGACGCCGATGGCGCATATACCGCCTCCGTCAGCGTCGGCGCGCCACTCGCCACGACGATGCTCGCCGGAGCATCAACGACGGACGCCGGCACCGACGGTGCGGCCGCCGCCGGCTGCGTCGCTTCCCCCGCCGGGACTTCCGCTGCGGGTTCTTCGGCGGGCGCCTGGGGAGCGGCGGCGGGCGGCGCGGCCGGGTCGACCGTGGCGGCGGCGGGCGAATCGATCACCCGCGACACGCCATTGTCCTCGATCGTCATGCGCATGCGGTTCGAAGCCGACACCATCGCCACCGCGCCCGGCGTCACGAGATCGTGCGCGCCGCCATCCAGGGTGGCAACGTCGACCGCGCCCTCCAGCACCTGCACCGCCGTTCCCTGATCGGACACACCGACCGAAAAGGTCGTGCCCTTCACGACGGCGGCCAGATACGGCGTCTTCACCTCGAAATGCGGGGTCATCTTCTTTTTGATCATGAAGACGATGTTGCCGAACTCCTCGACGACGCGCGTCACCCCGGCGGGTTGTGCTTCGGCGGGCAGCCGCAGCCGCGACGACGGTGCGACCATCATGAACTCGGACCCGCGCACCAGCACCGCACGCCCCCCGGCCGCGGTGGTGACGACATCGCCCGCCGCCACCGCCATCCCGCGCGTGGCGACCGTGCTGACCCCCGAGCGCGCGATCGTGACCGTGCCTGCAGCCTCGCTGATCGTCCAGCCGGCGGGCGCGGCCAGCGCCGGGACGGAGCAGGTTGCCGCCAGAAAGACGAACAGGGCGCGGCGCATGACGATCTCCCGTACCGCGGGCCATATGCCCCCGATCACTTCCGTCCCGCATGGCCGGTGGACGGTTGAGAACCTCTCACCATGCATGGTTTACGATGTCGTAAGGTGCTGACGTGGAAGCCTAAACCAATTCACAACCTCTTCGCGGCTACCCGCCGTCCGTGATGGGGCGAGTTGGGACGGCATGGCGCGCAAGGTAAATTGGTCGGTACTGCTCGCGCTGATGTCGCAGAATGCCGCAGCGCAGACCGCGCTCGACCGCGCCGATCCGCGATTGATCGAACGGACGTTGCCGACGCCGATCGTACCCGACACCGGCACGCCCGCGCCGCCGACACGCGCCGCCCCTACCGCGCAAGATCACGCGCGCATCACCGGCATCGTGCGCGCGGTGATCGTGGAGGGGCGCGGCCCGCTTGGCGCGGAGGTGTTCGCCACCCCGATCGCCGACGTGGCCGGACAGGAACTCAGCCGTGACGACGTCGCCGCACTCGCCGGTTCGATTGCGGCGGTCGCACGCGCGCAGGGCTACCCCTTCGCCACCGCGCAGGTGCCGGCGCAGCGCCTGCGCGACGGCATCCTGCGCATCGCGCTCGACCTCGGCCGGATCGACGCCGTCCGCGTGATCGGCGCGCGCAGCGCCACCGCGGACCGATTGCTCGCCCGCGCGCTGGCGACCGGCGCGCCCGTGCGACGGCAACAGCTGGAGCGCGCATTGTCGCTGGCCGGCGACGTGCCCGGCGTGCGGATCGTCGACAGCCGGCTGGTGCGGCAGGACGGCTTCGGCATCCTGCTGGTGACGATCGAGCATGATCGTGCGTCGGGTTATGTCCAGCTCGACAATCGCGGCAGCAAGGAAGTCGGCCCGGTTCGCTCCACCGCGCTCGCCAGCGTGCGTGATCTGGCGCAGGACGGCGACGAACTGTCGCTGATCGTCTCACAGACGCCGCTCCAGCCAACCGAATTCACGTTTCTGCGCGCGCGCTACGGCGCGGCGTTGGGCAGCGATGGCGCGGTGCTCTCGGCCTCGGGTTCGCTGGCGCGCACGCGTCCCGGCGGCATTCTGCGCACGCTCGACGTGCGCGGGCGCAGCGCCGACGCGGCGATCGCGCTGCAATATCCGTTGCTCCGTACCCGCGCGCGCAGCCTGTGGGCGACCGCCGAGCTGCGCGCGCTGGGCACCGACCAGGATCTGGCGCGTCGCCGCCTACGCCGCGATCGCATCGCCACGCTTACCGGCACGCTGGGCGGCAGCGCGACGCTGGGCGGCGGCCTGCTGCGTGGCGAGGTCGCGACGCTTGCCGGGCTGCCGGTCGGCGGCGGCACGCGCGAAGGCTCGTTGCTCGCCTCGCGCTTCGATGGCGATGCGCGGTTCGTCGCCGGTACCTACATGGTCGACTGGACGGCCACGATCGGCAAGCCGTTCAGCGTGGTGATCGCCAGCGCAGGGCAGGTGTCGTCGCGGCCGCTGCTGGCCGCCGCCGAGATCGGCCTTGGCGGTCCTGCCTTCGGTCGCGGCTATGATTATGCGGAACGAACCGGCGACAACGGGGTGATGGGCTCGTTCGAACTGCGCGTCGACACCGGCCGCATTTCCGGCAGCGTCGTCGATCGCGGGCAAGTCTATGCCTTTGCCGATGGTGGCGTGGTCGGGAACTGGCGCGGCGGGTTCGGCGGGGGCAGCCTCGCCTCGGCCGGCATCGGCCTCCGCATCGGCACCGGCCGGTTCGACTGGATGACGGAGGTCGCACTGCCGCTCGGCCCCGAACGGTTCGACACCGGCGATCGCCGCCCGCGCATCTCGTTGCGCGTGGCGCGCGCCTTCTGATGCGCACGTCCAGCAACGCGCTGATCCTCGCCGCCGCCGCCCTTGTCGGCATGGTCGCGATGCTGCCCGGCGTCGGTGGTCCGATCAGGCGCTCGCTGGAGCCGCTCCGCTTCGCGGTCCAGTCGCACGCCGCCAGTGGCCGGGTGGCGATCGTCGAGATGGACGCGCGCAGCGTGGCGGAGATTCGCCGCTGGCCGTGGCCACGTCACCATTATGCCACGGTGGTCGACCGGCTGCGCGCCGCAGGAGCGGCGACGATCGTCTTCGACGTCGATTTCTCCAGCGCGTCCGATCCGGCCGACGACCGCGCCTTCGCCGCCGCGCTGAAACGCGCCGGTGGACTGGTCACCCTCCCCACGTTCGGGCAGCAGGCGGGCGCGGGCGATCGCCGCAACCTCGATGCGCTGCCGCTCGCGGCGTTCCGCGCGCATGCCAGCCTCGCCTCGGTCAGTTTCTCGCCCGACGTCGACGGGCTGGTCCGCGCATTGCCGATGGCGACGATCACCGCCGGCACCCCGCGCCCGTCGCTATCGGCGTATATTGCCGCGCGCGCAGGGGTCGCGGACGCCGATTACCCCGTCGATTTCGCTATCGACCCTGCCACGATCCCGCGGCTCAGCTTCGTCGCGGTGGAACGCGGCGCGTTCGATCCCGCACTGGTCAAAGGGCGCAACATCCTGATCGGGGCCACCGCGATCGAGATGGGCGACCGTTACCCCGCGCCGCTGCGCGGCGTGCTGCCCGGCGTGACCATTCAGGCGCTGGGTGCCGAGACCCTGTTGCGCGGCATACCCGTCCGCGGTGCGCCGCTGGCTTCGTTCGCGCTGGCGCTGGCGCTGTGCGTGCCGATCGTGCGGGCGCGCCGCCGCGATTTCGCCGGGGCGTGTTTCGTGGCCGCGATGGTCGCGATGACCATCGTCATTCTTTCGGTGCAGCGCGGCCTTGCGGCGCATTACCCGCTCGGGCTCGGCCTGCTGATGATCGCCGCCGCAGGGATGCTCACCGTGGCGCGCGACATCGTGCGCCGCTTTCGCGACGGCCGGCTGCGGGATGAAGCGACCGGCCTGCCCAACCAGCGCGCGCTCGCGGCACGCACCGACCCCGCGACCGGCATCGCCGCGGTGCTCCAGCTCACCAACCTGGAGGAACTGTCGGCGCTGCTCGACAACATGCAGGTCGCGCAGGCGATCGTCCGGACTGCGGAGCGGCTGCGCCTGTGCAGCGCGCATGACGCGGTCTACCGCGTGGGCAGCCACCAGCTTGCGCTGCATCTGCCGACGCACGAAATCGTCGAGGACATGTTGGCGACCATGCGCACGTTGCTGCTCCAGCCGGTCGAGATCATGGGGCGCAAGGTCGACGTCGCCGTCGCGCTCGGCATCGCGGAGGATGGCGACATGCACGCCGCCGCGCTGGCCGCAGGGGAAGCGGCGGCGGCGGGCGTGTTCTGGCGCCGCGCCGCGCTCGACCGCGACCGGCTGGAACATGCGGTATCGCTGATGGGCGAGCTGGACGCCGCGATCCTCGACGGGCAGATCGAGGTCCATTACCAGCCCAAACTGGCGCTGGCGACCGACCGGATCGGCAGCGTCGAGGCGCTGGTGCGCTGGCGGCACCCGGAGCGCGGGTTCGTGTCGCCGGGCGCATTCGTCCCGCTGGCCGAGCAGACCGACCGCATCGAGCCGCTGACACTCTACGTCATGGCACAGGTGATCGCGGACGCCGCACGGTGGCGCGCCGCCGGGCATCGCGTAACCGCCGCGGTCAACATCTCCGCCAAGCTGCTCGACGCCCCGGCCTTCATCGCCGCGGTCGACCGGATGCTCGATACCGCGCCGGTCCCGCCCAGCGCGCTGATCTTCGAGGTGACCGAGTCTGCCGCCATGTCCGATCCGCTGACCGCCACCGCCACGCTGCATCATTTCCGCGCGCGCGGCGTCGCGATCTCGATGGACGATTACGGCACCGGCCAGTCGACGCTCAGCTACCTGCGCGAACTGCCGCTTAGCGAATTGAAGATCGACCGCAGCTTCGTCCAATACGCGCACGAACGGGAAAACGACGCCAAGCTGGTGCGCTCGACGATCGATCTCGCGCATGCGCTGGGGTTGAAGGTGGTGGCCGAAGGGATCGAGGATGCCGCCAATCTGGCCTTCCTCCGCGCGGTCGGCTGCGACTATGCGCAAGGCTATTTCATCGATCGCCCGATGCCCTTCGATGCGCTGGTCGCCCGCCTCGACCATTCGGCGGCGGGCAGTACGCCGGACACCGGGCGCGCGGGCTGATCGCGTCAGCGCGGGCGTTCGGCCGTATCCTCCGCGTACAGCCACGCCAGCGCCGTTGCCTCGTCCCCGAAAACGGCGTGGCGGTGATCGGCGATGCGCTTGGTCTGAAGGCGATGCAGCGGGCCCGATACGATCAGCGCGATCTTGCGCGACGGCGAATCGGGCCGCACCATTCGCGCGAAGTGGTTCGCCACCTCCTGCGGAAGGACGTTCTTTTCCCGCATATCGATCAACGTTCGCAGATGGCCGTGACGCAAGCCGCTTTTCAACATCCGTTGCAACGTCGCCGCGACATCGTCCGCGAAGCGCGCGGCGATCTCTGCGCCCCAGTCACCGGTCAACGTCAGCCGGAGGAACTCTCCCCGCACGTCCGGCTCGATCTTGTAGGTCGGCTTTGTCATGATAGGAGGCTAACACAGCATCCTTAACGAATAAGGCAGTGTTGCAAAAAGGCCTGCGGTCGCCAGCCGTCGACTTCGTCCCTAAGGGGGCGGCTGACCGCAACGATGGAGGCGACGGCATGATCCTGCGCAGCGACGAGGTTCTCGATATCGACGTGCCGGCGGGCGGCACGATGCGGATGCATGTCTTTCGCCCCGCTGCCGACGGGGAATTCCCCGGCGTGCTGCTGTTTTCCGAAATCTATCAGGTCACCGCGCCGATCCGCCGCCTCGCGGCGATGATCGCCGGCAACGGCCATGTCGTTGCGGTGCCCGAAGTCTATCACGAATACGAAGCGGCCGGCACAATCCTCGCCTATGACGCGGAGGGGACCGCACGCGGCAACGCGCTGAAGATCACCAAGCCGGTCGCGGCCTTCGATGCCGATGCGCATGCCGCGCTCGGCGCACTTGCGGCACATCCGGCGTGCAATGGCCGTCTGGCGACGTTCGGCGTCTGTCTCGGCGGCCATCTCGCCGCGCGTGCCGCACTCGACCCGCGCGTCCGCGCCGCGGCGTGTTTCTATCCCACCGACATCCATTCGGGCACGCTCGGAGAAGGGCGGCGCGACGACACGCTGGCGCGCCTGCCGGACATGCGGGCGGAGCTGATGTTCGTCTGGGGGCGGCAGGACCCGCACGTCCCGCTTACCGGTCGCGCGGCGATCCGCGACCGGCTGGAGGAAGTCGGCGCGGCGTACGAATGGCATGAATGGAACGCGCAGCACGCCTTCCTCCGCGACGAAGGGCCGCGTTACGATCCGGCGCTGTTTCTCCAGTCCATGGCGCTCACCCTCGCCTTCTACGCCCGCACGCTGGCCTGACCGCCGCCGGCGGCGATCAGATCACGCCCGCCTTCATCTGCTTGACCGCGTGATCCGCCGCGCGCGCGGTCATCGCCATGAAGGTCAGCGACGGGTTGACGCACGATACCGACGCCATCTGCGCGCCGTCGGTGACGAACAGGTTCGGCGCATCATGCGCCTGGTTCCAGCCGTTGAGCACCGACGTGCCCGGATCGCGCCCCATCCGCGCGCCGCCCATTTCGTGGATCGCCTCGCCGGGGACATGCTTGCCGCGACCGCCCGTGACATTGGTCAGCCCGGCGCGGCGCAGCATCAGCTGCCCCTGCTCCAGCGCGTCGTCCATCATCCGGATCTCGTTGTCGCGGAACGTCACGTCGAAACGGAGCAGCGGCGTTCCGAAGCGATCGGTCTTGGCGAAGTTCAGCATGACGCGATTGTCGTCGTACGGCAGGCACTCGCCGAACGCTCCCATCGAGAAGCGCCATGGCCCGTATTCGCGCATGCCGTGCTTCATCGCCGCGCCGAACCCGTCGACGACGGCGGGCTGGCGACTCGCCTGCCCCTGATAGCCATAGCCGCGCTTGAAGGGCAGTTCCTCCGCGGCAAGGTTGCGGAACCGCGGGACATAGACCCCGCCGGGGCGCCGGCCATATTCGACCAGATCGGTCATGCCGGGGATGTCGCCCGACACCCCGACCCGAAAGATGTGATCCATGACCGCGCTGCCCAGCGCGCCGTTCGAATGGAACCAGCTGCGCTCGCTGTCCGCCGGACGCGAGTTGAGCAGCACGTGGAGCGAACTCATCGCCGACGCGCACAGGAATACCATCCGCGCCTGGACCACTTCGGCGCGCCCGGTCTTCGCATCGACCATCCGCACCCCGGTCACGCGCTTGCGCGCCGGATCGTATTCGAGATTGGTCACCCATGTGTCTGACCGCAGCGTCAGCCGCCCGGTCGCCCGCGCCGCCGGCAGCGTCACGGCCTGCGTCGAGAAATACGCGCCGAAGCTGCACCCGCGCGAACATTGCGACCGCTTCTGGCAACGCGAGCGATTCTGCTCCGGCTTGTCCTCGGTGATGTTGCTCAGCCGGGCGTTGATCAGCTTGCGCCCGGGAAATTCATTCTCCAGCCGCTCCTTCAGCCACGTCTCGGCGACGTTCATCGGGAACGGCGGCATGAACTCGCTATCGGGAAGATAGTCCAGATTCTCCTTCCCGCCCGATACGCCGATGTACTTCTCGACATAGCTGTACCAGGGGGCGACATCTTCGTAGCCGATCGGCCACGGTGTGCCGACGCCCTCCCGCCGGTTCGCCTCGAAGTCGTTCGGCGCCCAGCGGAAGCTCCATCGCCCCCATGTCAGCGACTTGCCGCCGACTACCGACGGCCGCACCCAGTTGAACTTGTTGGGGGCGTCATAGTCATACGGATTCAGCCGATCGTTGATGAAGAACGGCTGCGTCGCCGGCGATACCCAGCCGTTCAGCGCGAAATAGTCACTCTTCGCCAGGGCCGCAGGCATCTTGTCGCGCGCCGGAATGTCATAGGCGGATTTGCCGTCGAACGGATAATCCTCGCCATGCTCGACCATGCGGCCCCGGTCGACCATCAGGACGCGCAATCCCTTTTCGGTCAGTTCCTTGGCGGCCCAGCCGCCGCTCACGCCGGAGCCGATGACGATTGCGTCGAAGCGATCAGTTGCTGTCATGATGTGCGAAGCCCGCGGGATGGATGTTCGGGGAAAGTGGCCGGGCGGTGCGATCCGCCCGCCCGCTCAGGACGAGAAGATGCGCTTGACCTTGGCGTAGGGATACGCGCCGTCGTAATCGCCCGGCACCGGCAGGTAATGCCGCTCCTGCGTGATCCCGACTTCTGACGTGTAATAGCCGGTGAGCACGAGTTGCTTGAACGCCGGGAAGAACTCGGCGGCGTCCGCCAACCCGCCCGTCATCGCCAGCGTCAGCAGTGCGTCCTGTTGCGCCGGCGTCGCCTTGACGGCGGGGGTGCGATAATCGGTCATGCTGCGCGCGTCGATCGTGGCGAGGCCGCCCAGGATGACTGCGCGCTCGTCGTCGATCGCCCAGTCGCCGAGCATGTGTTCGATATAGGCGGGGACGCCCGCCGCGATCGCACCCGGCGTGTCGGTGGTGGGCACCACGCGCTCGCTCAGCGCCGCCACCAGCGCACGCTGCGCCGGCGTGAACACCTTGGCAGGCGCCCCGGTGTTGATCGCCGGATTGGGTTCATAGGCTGCGGCGCGGGCCAATGGGGCGAACACGGTCGCGCCGAACGCGGCAACCATGCCGGCCAGCGCATCGCGACGATCGATTACCGGCGCACCGCGCGCATGAGCTTCGCGCATATCTCTCCCCAACCCACTTATATTGTGGCCGAACTTATCCATGCTGCGTCGGAACAGTCAATGCGATCGGAGTCTAGGGTCTGGTGACACCGCTTGAATAGTCCCCTGCCCCTTACCCGTATTGCGGTCCTTTCCGCGCGACCGGCTGGCCGGGCGATCCGCCCCCTTCGCCGGGAACCCGGCCGCCCGCCGCAGGGATGGCGGCCGGCCCGACCTCGCCTCTCTTCCCGGCCGTTCGGAACAATTCGACGACGGCAGCACTTCTACGCGCCTGGGTAATGCTTCCAGCCAAAAGGGGTTTTCATGAAGAAGATTTTCGCGATCGCATTGTTGGCCGGTACGGCGGCATTGAGCGCCTGCAACTCTAGCCCGCGCGAGCAGGCCGCCGACAATATCGAGGCGAACGCCGATGCCGTCGCGGACAATCTCGAGGATGCGGCGGACGACGTCAGCAACGACACCGCAGAAGACCAGCTTGAGAACAAGGCGGACGCGGTGCGCGAGACCGGCGAGAAGAAGGCCGATGATATGCGCACCAACGATGCCGACACGAACCTCGGCAACGGCATCTGATCCCCGTCGGAGCGGGTGATCCCGTTCCGCTCGGCAGATCGAGACGAGGGGGCGTCCTGTGAAGGGCGCCCCTTTTCGCTGACCGGCGACATGCCATCTGCATGATCTCCAGGTGGTCCGAACGAGTCCGCTTCATGCATGAGCCCGACTGCATCGTCGGATCTCCGCGACGGCGCGCTCCAAACCGCATCCTTGCGCTATCGTCTTGCAGGCACCAGTTATGCTGCACCGCACAACGTCGGCGTGCGTGGCAGTCGCATCGTCGGTTCGACGCTCCTCACTGTCGGCAAGGAGCATCATCATGCGCTCGATTTCCGAAACGATTGCCCGGCTCAAGAACATGGCTCCTGCCGCCCAGACAGGTGGGCGCGACGATCGACTCACGCCGATGGAGGACGTCGGGCAGAATCCGGGGGCGCTCAAGGCGTTCCTGCACATTCCCGCCGATCTGGCGCCGGGTGCGCCGCTCGTCGTCGTCCTGCATGGGTGCACGCAGACGGCGGCGGGCTACGATCATGGCTCCGGCTGGTCGTCGCTCGCCGACCGCTTCGGCTTCGCGGTGTTGTTCCCGGAGCAGCAGCGCGCGAACAACCCAAATCTCTGCTTCAACTGGTTCTCGGCGGAGGATACGCGGCGCGGCGGCGGGGAAGCGGCATCGATCCGCGAGATGATCCTCGCCGCCGTGCAGCGACATCGGCTCGATCCGACCCGCATCTTCGTCACCGGGCTGTCGGCCGGCGGCGCGATGACCGCGGCGATGCTGGCTTGCTACCCCGAATTGTTCGCCAGCGGTGCGATCATCGCCGGCCTTCCCTTCGGGACGGCCGCAGGGGTGCCGCAGGCGCTGGAGCGGATGCGCGGCAACGGCCACGATCGCGCGACGCTCAGCGTGAAGGTACGGGCAGCGTCCGCGCATCGCGGTGCATGGCCCACGGTGTCGATCTGGCACGGCACGGCGGATGCCACCGTCGCTGCCTCGAACGCCGCTCTGATCGTGGAGCAATGGCGCGGCGTCCACGGTGT
Source organism: Sphingomonas sp. Leaf231 (assembly GCF_001421995.1). Classification (GTDB taxonomy): domain Bacteria; phylum Pseudomonadota; class Alphaproteobacteria; order Sphingomonadales; family Sphingomonadaceae; genus Sphingomonas. The sequence continues at coordinate 997,160 of NZ_LMLS01000002.1, read as the reverse complement.
CACCACGTCCGACGCGGCGGAACGGGTCGATGGCCACACCCGCCGCACATGGCGCGACGCGGCCGGTCGCGCCGTGGTGGAGGAATATGCCGTCGCCGGCATGGGACATGGCACGCCGCTCGCCACCTCCGGTGACGAGGCGTGCGGCACGCCTGCCGCGCATATGATCGACGCGGGCATCTCCTCCACCTACCGCATCGCCGCCTTCTGGGGCATCGTTCCCGCTGTCGCCCCGCCGCTGCCAGGCGGCACCCGCCCGGCACCCACTATCGGCGAACCACGCGCGCCGGCCCGGTTCGATCCTGCGACCGCCATCACCGACGCCCTGCGTGCGGCGGGGCTGATGAAGGGGTAGGCCTAGGCCTCGCCATCGGCAGGGGTCGGTCGGGCGGACGGCAGCGCGCCTGCCCGCTGCTGCGACATCCAGGACCATGGCAGAAACCTGCGCCCGCCCCCCCATTCCCGATATGGCACAGCTGTAAAAATGCTCAGCTTTGCCGCCGTTAACTTGTTGTTAACAAAGAAGTCGGTCGCGGTCGGGCAACTCGTCCCGCGACCGAACAAGATTTGGGGGGATCGAATGTCGAAATATTGGGTAGCGCCGCTGATCGTGGCGCTCACGCCGTTTGCCGCTCATGCAGCGGAAGTGACTCCGGGCAACCTGCAAGGGTGGAAGTCTGCGAACCTCGCCGGCGGCGGGACGGCGGTGATCAACGACACCTACACGCCGCCAGGGGCGGGACAGAACGGGTCGTTGCAGCTCAAGACGCCGGCCAACTCCGGCAAGGCGGACTTTGCCTACAGCCTCGCCGGCAAGAACGTGACGCTTGCCGACATCGCGAACGGCGCGATCTCGTTCGACTATTATCGCTCGTCGACCTCAACCGTCGCCGGCCACTTTCTGCCGGCGCTGCGCTTCTCGTTCACCAACGCCGAGGGCAAAAGCGGGCTTCTCATCTGGGAAGGCGTCTACAACAGCGTTGGCACGGTCACCACCGACAGCTGGCAGACCGCGACGTTGACCGGCGACTATTTCTATCAGCGTACCGCCAATTACATCGGCAGCTTCCCCACCGGCGGGACCACCGACGCCCAGGTTTATGACAAGTCGCTCGCCAGCTACCTCGACGGTTCGGTCTACACCGGATCGACCGGGCGCAAGACCTATGCACTGGGCGCGGGTACGGTGATTAACGGGCTGGAGATCGGTATCGGCAGTGGCTGGGGCGGCGCTTTCGACGGCGCGGTGGACAATGTGTCGATCGATCTGGGCACCAAGGGCCAGATCAGCGCCAACTTCCAGGTCAAGGCGGCGGCGGCGGTTCCCGAACCCGCCACCTGGGCGATGATGGTCCTCGGCTTCGGCGTGATGGGCATCGCGCTGCGCCGGAAGACGGCGCTCCGCTTCGTCTGACGATCGCCATCCACGGCGATAAAGGCCGCGGGAGCGATCCCGCGGCCTTCGTGCATGCGTGGTGCGGCGTCGGAGCCCGCGTCCATAAAGCTCTCCACGCGACCGTGCGGACGCCAGGCGTCGCCGACACGAACGAGATCGCCCCCGGCGCCGTCGATCACCACCCGCGACATACCGAACTTTCCGCATCGACCCAAGGCGACGGCTGCCGCATCCATGCGTTGATCCGCCTGGAACAGGGGAACGAGATGGACGCCGAAGAACGCGCGGACGAGGCACACGAGGCCGAGGAACGAAGCGCCCCCACCGCACGCGTCGTCCACGCCGCGGTCGTCGAACAGGGCGAAGACGAACTGGAGCGACCGATATCGTCGCTATTCTGGTCCGGCGTCGCGGCAGGCATCGCCATCATGGCCTCCGTGTGGGTCAGTGGCGCGCTCCACCTCTACCTGCCTGAGGCGGGCTGGTCGGAAATGGTCGTGGCCCTGGGCTATCCGTTCGGTTTCCTGATCGTCATCCTCGGACGGCTCCAGCTCTTCACCGAACATACCGCGGTGGCGGTGCTGCCGGTAGCCCAACACCCGACGATGCGCGGCATGCTGCGCCTTGCGCGCCTGTGGGTGACGGTGTTCGTGGCTAACCTGATCGGCGCGGCGGCGATCGCGGCATTGGTCGTGGTCGGGCACGTCCAGTCGCCGGAATTACTCGACGCGATGGTTGTGGTATCGCACAAACTGGTCGAGCGCGGCGTGATGGACACGCTGTTACAGGCGATCCCGGCCGGCTTCCTCATCGCGTCGATCGCGTGGATACGCTCGGCGATCGAGGGCAGCGGCTTCATGGTGGTCGTCGCGGTAACCTATGCGATCTCGCTGTGCGGGTTCGCGCATGTGATCGCAGGCGCCGCCGAGGCATTCGTGCTGCTCTGGCATGGCGACGTGACCGCAGGCTGGGTAGCCACCGGATTCCTTTTGCCGGCGCTGGCGGGAAACATCATCGGCGGCACCGGCCTGTTCGCGCTGCTGGGTCATGCCCAGGTCAAGAACGAACTATAGGATGCACCGGTCGCACGATGGCAGCCGTCTGTACCAGACAAACGCAACAGGCGGATGATCTCGCCATCTTCCCTGGCGTGTGACGCATCTGGGAGGGGGGTGGTGCCCCACAGAGGCCAAAGCTGGGCACTCAGATCATTGGAAAATTTTGATCAGTCGCCGGTGATAGAGATGGACGAGGCCATGATCACGCTGTTTTGAAACTCCAGCCGGCGCTCAGTCCCTCGCGTCGCGCAGCGCTTCCAACTCGGCCAGTTTGACGGGATCGTCAGCTGCCAGTGCCTCTTCAAGATACAAGCTGCGGGCGATGTTGCGCACAACCTCCTGCGCTTCGCCACTGTATCCCTCCGCTATAATCGGAAAGGCATTCACTAGCTCGCGAAGAAATACTTTGTCCATCTCTTCCAGATGGTCGGCGAGAGATTCACTCATCTTCACGGCAGTGTCAAGATTGAGCTCCTCTTCATCAGTCAACGTTAGGAACACATAATATTCCGCGATCAAGCTCGCAACCTGCATAGCAATCATGGCTTGACTACCTTCACGTGGATATTGGTGACTTTCATCTTCTTGAAGAACTTCAGTGCCTTGCCTCTCTGAGCAGGAGTAGGAACCTCCCACGTACCGATCAGGCGATGTTCTGCCAGCACCTCCGATTGTCGCAAGAGCTGGGATCGGGCGTGGGGAGCATCGACCACCTTCCATTTCCGGTCGATCACGTAGTCGCCCTGAATGCCGTCGAACTTGACTGGCCGCTTCGAACCGTCCGCCATAGTTCGCATCAACGTCGGCGCCCGACCGGGCTGGGCACCCGTCGCAGCGTCGTTGTAAGCCTTCCAGGGCTTTTGCGACTTGGTCGTCTCCGTTACCCAACCGATCTGCGGCGGATCATAGGTCGTGCGCGGCCTCGCCATGCGAAGTCGGCGCAATGCGGCCGCCTTCGAGAGCGCCGCCCCCGGCCCTGCCGCCAGCGCAACGTTCCCGGCAACCGTCCCCGTTACACGACCGATATCCCGCGCCGACGCGTTGGCGACAGCGCTTGCCGCACGCGAAGCCTGGATACGCGCGGGCGTATCCTCGGCAGCGATCGCAGCATCGATCATACCCGCGATACCGCGACCGGCGTTGCGAGCGGTGGTCACCGGATTCGTCGTCAGCGCAGCGCGGACTCCTGCCGCCGTTTCTGTCCCGACGTCGTAAAGTCCTTCGCCTACGCCACCGACGAATTCGGTGACAGGGTTCGGCTGGTTGCCGGGCCGCGATCCCACAACGGGCTTGGGTTCTACTTTGGGCGACGCACGACTCACCGGCCGCTGGCCATCTCCCGCCGCCGTTTCAGCACGTGACGTTCCCGCCTTTGGCAATGTCGAAGTCCTCGACTTGCTACGATCCCATAAAACAGGGGCGCGATCAGAACTGGTCGGAGCCGGGCGTTTCTCACTGCTAACCGCGTCGGTCCCGCTCGTACCATAATGGCGTCCCGCGCCAGCAAAGGTGAACCGGCCGTCCTCCGGATCGTGCCACGGATTGAATTTGAGTTCGAGACCGTCAGGACTGAGCGCAGGCGGCAGCTTGCCGGTTCGCAGCCACCATGAAAAAGCGCTCGATTGCTTGCCGCCAGAGATCCCGATCATGCCGTCCCGCCTTCGTCATTGCGACGGGAACATATAGAGAACGGTCTGCAAAAAGTCAAGCCTGCGACACGACAACCCCGCGCGCTGGTGCCGGCCTTTGTCTTCTATGAGGTGGGATGTCACGAGGATGGTGCCCCACAGGGGACGAAGCTGGGCACTCAGATCATTGGAGAATATCGGTCAGTTATCGCTGATGAAAAGGCATCGACCCTTATGTCACGCGGCCTTTACGTTGGTTGGCGCTTGCTTCCCGTTTAATCTCTTGCGTCGCGCAACGCTTCCAACTCGACCAGTCTCACGGGATCGTCGGCGGCAAGCGCCTCTTCAAGGTAAAAGCCATGGGCGATATCGCGCACCACCTCCTGCGCCTCGCCACTATATCCCTCCGCTATAACCGGAAATGCATCCACCAGTTCGCGAAGAAATCCCTTGTCCAGTTCTTCGAGATGGCCGCCGAGAGCCTCCATCATCTTCACGGCGGTATCGGGGTTCAACTCCTCCTCGTCGGTCAGTTCTAGGAACACCACATACTCCGCAATAATGCTCGCGACCTGTAGGGCAATCATGGCTTGACGACCTTTACGTAGATGTTCGTGATGTTCATCTTCTTGAGCAGCTTCAGAGCCTTGACCTTCTGAAGAGGCGTTGGGACCTCCCAAGTTCCGATCAGGCGATGTTCTGCCAGCGCCTGCGACTGACGCAAGATCTGGGCCCGCGCCCGGGGCCTATCAACGACAGACCACTTCCTGTCGATCACGTAATCGCCTAGAATTCCATCGAATTTGACTGGCCGCTTCGAGCCGTCCGCCATCGTCCGGATTAACGTCGGCGCCAGACCAGGTCTGGCACCCGTCGCGGCGTCGTTGTAAGCCTTCCAGGGCTTTTGCGACCTGACCGTCTCTTTCACCCAGCCGATCTGCGGGGGATCAAAGGTCGTTCGCGGCCTCGCCATGCGAAGTCTGCGCAATGCGGCAGCCTTTGAGACCGCCGCCCCCGGCGCTGCCGCCAGCGCAACGTTCCCGGCAACCGTCCCCGTGGCACGACCAATGTCCCGCGCCGAGGCGTTGGCGACGGCGCTCGCCGCACGCGAAACCTGAATATAAGCGGGCGTATCCTCGGCAGCGATCGCGGTATCGATCATGCCCGCTACACCAAGACCCATGTTACGAACGGTGGTTGCTGGATTCGTCGACAGCGCGGCATGGACGCTCGCGACCGTTTCTCTACCGACGTCGTAAAGTCCCTCGCCAACGCCACCGACGAATTCAGTAACAGGGTTAGGTTGGTTGCCGGGCCGCGATGCCTTGACGGGCCTGGGTTGCACCTTGGACAACGCACGCTTTACCGGCCCCCGGATATTTCCCGCCGCCGTTTCAGCACGTGACATTCCCGCCTTCGGCAATGTCGAAGGCGGCGACTTGCTACGATCCCTTAAAACAGGCGCGCGATCAGAACTGGTTGGAGCTCGACGTTTCTCACTGCTACCTGAATCAGTCCTGATAACACCATAACGGCGTCCCGCGGCGGCAAAGGTGAACCGGCCGTCGTCTGGATCGTGCCACGGATTGAATTTAAGTTCGAGACCGTCAGGGCTAAGCGCGGGTGGCAGCTTGCCGGTTCGCAGCCACCATGAAAAAGCGCTCGATTGCTTGCCGCCAGATGTCTCGATCATTCTGCCCCGCCCCGTCAATGTAGAAGAACATATGAGGAACATTCTGGAAAAAGTCAAGCTAAGGCACGACAACCCCCGAGCTGGTGCCGGCTTTTGTCCTCTATGGAGGTGCGATTTTATCAGTGTGGTGCCGCCAATCAGACGAAACTGGGCACTCAGATCATTGGAGAATTTCGATCTCCCGCCGCTGAGGGTGGACGTGTTCCGACCGCCAAGCGGCCTTCGTTGTTAGAGCGGCGCAACTTTCACAACACGCGATCCGCATCCTCGGGATGTGGAAGCCAGCACGTCGCCCGCTTGCCGAAGAGCTGGTAGCGGTGCCGCGCCACCCACCGGTAGACGGGATCTCGCAGTGCGTGGGGAACGATCCTTGCCCCCGCCGCCACACGCCACGGCCAGCCAAGCCCGGCATAGATAGCGATCACCGCATCACTGTCGCGCAACGCATGATCGCCATCGACAACGATGATCGTGTCGGGATCGGCGGGATCGATGCCGTGACGGCGAAACAGAGCTGCACCGACCTCGCCCTGCATGGCCGCAAGGCGGAAGCGGCGAGCGCGGTCGTGGCGGAGGATGAACTGCGCGTTGGCCGAACACAGCACGCATTCGGCATCGAACAGGATGATCGGGTGCCCGTCAGTCATGGTGGCGGTCCATGCAGCCGGTGTAGCGGATGATGCGTCCCAACCACCATAGGCTGACCGGCACGTCGAAGAGGTAGCGGCCGTCCTGCTCGCGCTCGCTGGCATTACAATGCGGCCGAAACGCCGAGGGCAGCGGGATGCCGAAGAAGCGGAAGCCGACTAGGTCGAGCCGGAGCGCGTCGTTTTCTACGGACACGTGGAAGATGTTGGTGGCGGGCCCCATCCGCTCGACCATCAAGCCGCGCCGTTCGGACAGCGTGCTTTCATAGCGGCGGCCAGCGAAGTTCCGACACCAGCGCTCGCGATCGCCGTGGCGCTCGAAGGTCACGGTGACGGGCACGTCGGATCCCGGCGCAGGCAGTCGCATCATCCGGCAAAGCAGCCGAGCCAACGGGGTGCGGCTCGCCTCTACCTCGGCGCGCCCCGACCAGCGCTGGTTCTGGTCACTATCGTGAGCGGCGCGCAGGCTTGGCGGCAGCGCGTCGATCGCGGGGCCTAGCAGGCGGCGGAACAGCGGCACGGTCACCATGCGATCTCCGGTTTGGTCACCATCAGCCAGAAGATGACGATGACCCCGATAAACGCCGGCCAGCCCAGCAGGAACCACATCCGCGAGAGGCGAAAGTAGCGCGGCGGCAATGGCACGCCTGCCGGCGTGCGATCGGCGATGCGCCGCATCTCGATCTGGATTGCCACCACCGGCAACCAGCAGGCGCCGACCAGCAAGTAAAGCGCGATGGACGCCGCCAACCACCCTGTCGTCAAGGGAAAGCCGGCGATCTGCGCCAGCCACACACCGGTCACCGGTTGGACGATGACCGCCGGCGTCGTGAACAGCCAGTCGGCGATCACGACGTTGCGGTTGACCACGCGGCGCGCGGCTGCGTCGCCCGAACGGTTCGCCATCCAGCCGTGGAAGGCGGTGCCCAGCCCCGTCCCGAACAACAGGGTTGAGCTGAGGATGTGGACGGTCTTGAGCAGCAGATAGTCAGCCATGACGGGTCTCCAGCGCGTGGACGGCAAGCGACAGTCCGAGGACAGCAGCGTTCTTGACGAGCGCGCCGAAGGGATCAGTCCACAGCTCGGGCGCGATGCGTGTCAGGATCAGGGTATAGGCGGTCATGAGCACGACGCCCGCGAGCGCCGCGCCGCGGCTGCGAACGAGCAGCGCCAGGCCGATCGCGATGTCCGCCATCGAGCCCGCCCGGAGAACCGCAGTGGCCGGCATGCCGGTGAGGCCGACGCGAGCCAACCATGCGGCACTGGTCGCCTGCGGCGTGAAGACCAGTGGGACGATTCCCCCGGCCAGCCACACCAGCGCCAGCATCAGGCGGAGGACGGGTGCCACTGGCACGAGCCGGGCCTGACGAAGATCGGCATCGATCGCCGGGTGCCGCGCCAATGCCTGGTGCAGGGGTGCCGGTAGATGGCCGGTAGCAAGGACCATGGGCGCGTACGCGGCGGTGTTGCCGGCGGCGAGCATTGCCATACCCTCGCGGGTGACCGGTCCGATCCCGATCCTCGCAACCGCAGCCAGGACCAGCCGCGGCACGGTAAAGCCCCACGCGGGCAGCAAACCCAGCCACTGGCGGAAACACGCGGTCAGTGCATCGGTGGTCATCGCCTGCGGCCCGACGACATCCAGCCGCTTTGCCAGTGGCAGCGGTGCGCGCAGTAATCGGATGACGACCTCGACCAGATCGTCGACGTGGATCGGCTGCACCAGACCTCCGGCTTGCGCAAGACGCGGCATGACCGGCAGCGCGGCTAGCGCCGCGAACAGCGCACTGCTTCGTCCGCCGCGACCGATCACCAGCGACGGGCGCAGCACCGTCCATCCCATCACGCTGCCGGCCGGGTCGAGCGCGGCCAGATGATCGTCGGCGGCGGCCTTGCTGCGGTGATAGGCACTGGCGGCCCGCGCATCCGCGCCCAGCGCGGAAATCTGGACGACGTGGCCCACGCCAGTCGCGCGGCAGGCGTCGAACAGCGCCGCCGGTCCGCGCTCGTGAACATCCGTGTAGCCGCGCGTGTCGCCGAACAGCCCGGCGCAGTTCACCACGGCATCCACCCCAATAAGCCGCCTGCGCCAGTCACCGATGTCGTCTTGGCTCAGGTCGCAGCGCAGGGCAGCCACACCAAGGATCAGCCGCTCCAGTCTTTCCGGGGCACGGCCGGCGGCGGTGACGCGCACGCCCTCCGCCACCAGCCGGCCCGTGAGATGGCGACCGATGAAGCCGCCAGCCCCGATGATGAGGACATGCATCGTCGGATCCGTCACGCGTCGGCGCGGGGCGTGCGGCTCCAGACCGCGAACCCCATGCCGGCAAGCGCCAGCAGCACGCCGAACAAGGCGCTGGTCATCGTGCCCTGCACCAGATCGGTCGGGCTGGTAGCAATGCTGCGCACCGACACGAACAGCAGCGGGGTGGCGACCATCATCACCGTCGACCACACCGCCCAGAAACGCGAGCGCTGCTCGGTGCCGCAAAGTTCGGCCAGCAGGATCGACAAGGGACGCCACAGGACGACGGCGGCAAGAATCGCGATCAATGCGGTCAATGCATAGGTCAGCAGCAAGGCTGCGATCGGTAGCAACATGGACAGTCTCCCTTCGAGCGCCGTGCGACAATCGCCCGGCTCGGGAGGTGCTATGCGAATGGCATGCCAGTTGCGGAGAATGGCGAAAATGCGCGCTTCCCGACGGAACAGATACGCGTAGATGTTAACGCAGTGAACGGAATGCCCTGCTATGCTGTCAACGATGGATACGGCTGTCGGCCTTTTCGCCTATATCGGCGCGTTGTCGCTGACCGCGCTTGCCAGTGCGCTCCTCGCGGCGTTTGTCGCCTTGCGCGCCAGAGCACTGCCGGGATCGACACTGCTCTCGATCTTCCTCGGTGGCGTTGCCTTGTGGAGCGTCGCGCAGGCGCTGCCCCCGATCCTCGGTCCCAACGCGTCGCCGGTTACGACGATGCTGATCGCGCTGTCGCCGCTGCCGGCCGCGGCGTTCGTTCATCTCGTCTTCGCCTTTGCCCTATGCGGCGCGCTGCGGCCGGTGGCGATCGCCAGCTATGCGATCGCGGCCTTCGCCGCGCTGGTCGGTCTCGTCTTCGGCGTCGGCGAGGTGGTGCCGTGGCGCGGCTTTCCGGGCATGTTCATACCTTCGCCAGTAGGCTGGGGCGTACTGATGGTGGCAGCGCTGCTGTCGATCGCCGGTCATCTGCGGCTCGCGCGAACCTGGCGCGAACAACTTGGGCAGCACCAGCGTCAGGCCGGCGCGGTGTTCGTCTCCAGCCTGATCGGCCTCATCGCACTGACCGGCTTCGCCTTCCCTGCGCTCGGCATCGACGCCTATCCCTGGCCAATCCTGTTGCTGCCGCTTTATTCGGTGGCACTGGTCTACGGCATCCTGCGGCACCGCTTCATGGCCGCGGACGTGTGGGCGCGGCGCGGCTTGGTCTGGCTGCTGCTGGTGGCAGGAGCGGGCGCGGCGAGCGCGCTGATCGCTTCGCTGCCGCTCGCGCTTGCCGGTCGTCCCGCGGGTCTGTTCGCAACCTGGGCGGCGCTTGCGGCAACACTTGCGCTCGGGTTGGTGATCCTGGCGCCGTTGAAGCGCCTTGTGGATCGCCTCGTCTTCCCCGGCGGGCGGATCAGCGAGGAAGACGTCGCGCAGTGGCGCGACCAACTGGCGGCTGCGGCGGACGAGACGACGCTGGCTGATACCGCACGCGCCTTGCTGACACGGCGGTTGAGCCTGCCCGGCGATGGTCCAACGCTCACCGTCGCCGGAGAAGCGGTGACGCTGGTCGGCTGGGACGAGGCCCCACCCGCTACCCGCCACGTCGCCGAGCGCTTCGCGATCATCGTCGCAGAGAGTGCGCGCCGCCTCGCTGCCGCGCACTTGCTGGTCGAGGCGGAACGCGAGGCACGCCTCGCCGAGATCGGCGCGCTGGCGGCCACGATCGCGCACGACCTGCGCAACCCGCTCGGCATCGTTCAAATGGCCGCGACCGGCGCCCCGGCCGAGGTTCGGGCGGAGATTGGTGAACAGGTCGCGCGCATGAACCACCTCGTCACCGACATCCTCGACTATGCGCGCGCCTGGACCATCGCGCCGCAGCCGGTGCGCGTGTCGGATCTGGTCGCAGCGTTCGGGATCGATACCTACGTCCCCGACGACCTGACACTCTTCGCCGACCGGCAGGCACTGATGCGCGTGTTGACCAACCTCGTCGACAATGCCCGCGCGCTCGGCACACGGGTCGCGATATTCGCGGAACCTGGGCCAACGATCATCCTCGATGTGTGCGACAACGGCCCTGGCATCGCGCCGGAGATTGCCGACAGCCTGTTCCGTCCGTTCGTGTCACGACGCCCCGGGGGCACCGGACTTGGCCTCGCGATCGTCCGCCGCATCATGGAAGCGCATGACGGCACCGTCACGCTTGCCCATCGTGGCGGATGGTCCACCTGTTTCCGTCTCACCTTCGGAGCAACGCCATGATCCTGCTTGCCGACGATGAACCGGCGTTCCAGCGACTGACCGGCGCCTGGCTGCGTGGCTTGGGTCATAAGGTCGAGGTGGTGGGCGATGGCGATGCCGCGCGTGCGGCCTTCGCGGCCAAGCCTTTCGACCTTGTTCTGCTCGATCTCGCCATGCCGCCGCACCATGATCCGGAGGCCGGACTGGCGCTGATCGCGGCCTTCGCGCCGGCACCCGTGGTGGTGATGACTGGCCATGCTGATCATGCACTGGCGTTGAAGGCGGTCGAGGCAGGCGCATGGGACTTCCTCGCGAAGCCGGTCGATCCCGACCTGTTGCGCGTGGTCGTCGCCCGTGCGCTCGAACGCGCGCGGCTGGCGCGAGAGGTGACGATGCTCAAGGCGCAGGCTGGCGGCGATGAGGATATGGGTCTGGTCGGCGCGTCGTCCGCAATGACGGCGTTGCGCGATCTGATCCGCCGCGTCGCGCCGACGCGGTTGCCCGCACTGGTGCTCGGGCCGAGCGGCACAGGCAAGGAACTGGTCGCACGGGCAATTCATGCCATGTCACCACGTGCTGCCCGGCCACTGGTGCCGATCCATTGCGGCGCGGTGCCAGCCGAGCTTCTGGAAAGCGAGCTGTTCGGCCATCTGAAGGGCAGCTTCACCGGGGCGGCCAGCGATCGTCCCGGCCTGATCGAGACCGCGGACGGCGGCACGTTGTTTCTTGACGAGATCGGCGAGATGCCGGCCGCGATGCAGGTGAAGCTGCTGCGCTTCCTTGCCGATGGCAGCTACCAGCCGGTCGGCGCGCGCGCACCGCGCATGGCCGACGTCCGCATCGTCGCTGCCACCCATCGCGACCTCACCGCTGCGGTGGCGGACGGCAGCTTCCGTGAGGACCTATTCTACCGCCTGAAGGGCGTCGTCCTGCGAACGCCATCGCTCGACGACCGCATGAGCGACGTGCCGCTGCTGGCTTGCATTTTCCTGCGTCGGGCAAGCGAGGGTCGCGGAAGCTTCGCTCCCGATGCACTTGACTGGCTGGCGGCACGCCACTGGCCGGGTAACGTCCGTGAACTGCGCGCCGCCGTCGAGTGCGCCGCGGCGCTAGCCGTGCCCGCAGCGGCCGGCGTAGTGGTCGGTGCAGCCGATCTTGCCTTTGCCGTCGGTGACGTGCCCGCGGCACCGATCCACACCGTCTTCGGAACGCTGGACGAAGAGGTCACCGCGCTCGAACACCGTCGCATCGTCGAGGCACTCGCGCGCACCGGCCACAACCACACACACACCGCCCGCGAACTCGGGCTGTCGCGGGTCGGCCTGCTCAAGAAGATGGACCGGATGGGACTACGCTGACTGCGGCGCAATGGCTGCTTGGCGACCGCGGCTATGATCCGAATTGATTCAGGGACGCGCTAGAAGCCAAGAGCATCCGGCCATGCATCCTAGGTCGGAGATCGCGCAACGAGCCAGTGAAGCACGGCTAAAGGCACCACCGAGGGCGCAGCCGCATCGAGATCATGTTCGGCCGTCTGAAGGACTAGCGCCGCGTTGCAACGCGCTACGACCGGTGCCCCAACGGTCTTCTTCTCCGCCGTTTTCCTCGCTGCGACCGTCATCTTCTGGTTATGATCGATGAATTTTGGCCTTAAGCGCACCCCTACCACATGATGCGTCCAAAGCAGCCAGCGCCCTCGGTATACCGATCATATCCGGGGTTTCACCTGCCTGGGATCGACAACCAATGGTCCGGGTGATGATACCGGCGACATCGTGGATGGACGGTGATAGATGCCCTCTGTTGAAGGTCGTTCCATGGCCACCACGATGGGCGTGAGCACGCCAAACTGAGCTGCTGCCGGTTTCGTGGACACCGAGATAAGGTGTTTTTGGAACCGGAGGATGGAGATGCAACGACGGAAGTTCAGCCGCGAGTTCAAGCTCGAGGCGGTGAAGCTGGTGCGGGAACGCGGGGTGTCGGTATCGCAGGCGGCGCGATCTGGACCTGCACGAGAACGTGCTGCGCAAGTGGGTGCGCGAACAGACGGCTGACCCAGGATCGGCGTTTCCCGGACACGGCGTGCTGAAGCCCGAGCAGCAGGAGATTGAGCGGCTGCGCCGCGAGTTGGCTAGAATGAAGGCCGAGCGCGACATCCTAAAAAAAGCGGCGGCCTACTTCGCCAGGGACTCGATATGAGGTTCGAGTTCATCGCGAAGCACCGAGGGATCTGGCCGGTGTCGAAAAAGCGGCGGCCTACTTCGCCAGGGACTCGATATGAGGTTCGAGTTCATCGCGAAGCACCGAGGGATCTGGCCGGTGTCGTGGATCTGCGAAGCGCTCGGTGTTTCTTGGCAAGCGGCTTTCACGCCTGGCTGGTTCGTGCGCCCAGTGCCCGCGCCCATAGTGATGAGGAGTTCGGCACCAGAGTCCGCGCGAGCTTCATCTCCAGCTATCGCACCTACGGCGCGCGGCGCGTCTGGCACGACCTTCTGGCCGAAGGCCTGTCATGTGGTCTGCATCGCATCGAACGGCTGATGCGTGTCCATGGCCTGAGGGCCCGTCCGCGACGTCGTGGCCTGCCCAAGGACGACGGCCTGCGGTCGGTCATCGCCGACAACATCCTCGACCGCCAGTTCACCGCCGAGGCGCCCAACCAGAGGTGGATCGCCGACTTCACCTACATCTGGACGGCCGAAGGGTGGCTCTACGTCGCTGTCGTCATCGACCTGTTCTCGCGCCGCGTGGTCGGATGGTCGATGAGCGACACCATGACCGCCCAGCTCGTGACCGATGCGCTGATGATGGCGATCTGGCGACGCGGAAAGCCCGACGCCCTGCTGCATCACTCGGACCAGGGCAGCCAATACACGAGCGAGCAGTTCCAGCGGTTGATGGCCGACAATGGCGTCACCTGCTCGATGAGCCGGTCGGGCAACGTCTGGGACAACGCAGCGATGGAGAGCTTCTTCTCGTCGATGAAGACCGAACGGATCGGCCGGAAGACATATCGAACGCGCAATCATGCGAAGGCAGACGTGTTCGATTACATCGAGCGCTTCTACAACCCGACGCGCCGGCACTCGACCCTGGGCTATCTCAGCCCCATGGACTTCGAGCGGCAAGCGCATGTAGCCTAACTAGGTGTCCATGGGACCGGCAGCAGCTCAGATGTCCTGCTGGAGCGATGGTCCGACGAGGTGCGCAAATCACCCGGCTGGGTGCAGAAGCCATTAGCGTGCGACTTCATCGCCTATGCTCACGCGCCGGCAGCTACGTGCGTGTTGCTCCCGGTGCCGTCGCTGCAACGGGCTTGGCGTCAACACGGTCGGCAGTGGATAGGGCTATACGGCCTGCGCCGAGCTCAGAATGCAGGTTGGACGTCGGTTAGTGTGCCCGTACCACGCAGCATTCTGATGCAAGCAATTGTCGAGGCTATGTTCGTCACCTAAGCGTGAGCTTTATTACAATTGGCTTTGCCAATCTTGCAATGCACCGGCTCTAATATCACTCTCTCTCCTGACGATTCGGGGGAGAACAGGAATGCGCTGGCTTATAGGTTCTATTCTGATACCCAGCCTTTGCCTAACGGGTTGCTACTCAATAGAGGGGCCGCCCCAGATAATCACTGGGAATGGTGTCGTAAATCAAAAAGGTGCAGTTCAGTCTAAAACCGAAAATCTCGTTAATAACTTTCGATACTCCGTTGACGGCGCAGTGAAGTCAAACGATGGCGCGCCCCTCATGGTCGATAGTGGCGTCTTGCTGGTCAGATCAAATTGCAACGATTTTTTCCGCCAGATGGGCTCTATCCAGCGCGGATCTCAGATTAGTCGTGATCTTATTACGCCCATAATAGCCGTTTTAAGTGGCGTGGTAGCACTAAAAGGATTCTCGGGCGCGCGCAGCGATCGATACCTGCAAGGCCTTTCTCTCGGATCAACAGCTGCGCTGGCTGGGATAGATGTAGTGGACCGGCATTTCTTGTTCGGCGCGGAGAATATTCACTCAGTCCGGCAGCTTACGTTCCGTGCTTTAGATGCGCACCGTCGCGGTCTATTGCAGTCTCATTTGAGCTCATTTGAAAACTCGGTAATGTATTTAATCGACCATCAAGTTATATGTACGCCCGCCAGCATTCTTGACCTAACAAAGAGAGCAATAGCTGCTGGGGAAGTTGCTCCTCGTAAGGATCAATCCGTCGTCGATACTGATGATAAAGCTTTGAGGATGTTGGGCATGGAGCTTGGGCTTCCTGGGCCAGCTTCTCCCGACCAGGCAGGTGCCTTGTACTGGCTATTTAAGGGCAATCCGACGGCCGATGATTTGGCCAATATAGCGAACAAGCTAGGGTCTAATTCTGTAGCGGTGCTAAGCAAGGATCCGGTAACGCTTGCAAATGCTCCTTTGCCGTCAACAGACAGCAAGAGAAAAGCCATTTTGGAAGCATTGAATGAGCTTAGCGTTGAAACGAGAGGATTATTCTCCGCTGATATTCTGAAGCCCGTAGATAAACGGCCGCCTGAGTTTACGCTGGCTCCGTCTTTGTCATCGAGGGTTGAACTGGATGTGCGCTAGCTGCGTGGGTATCAATTAAGGGTTTTCATACCTTAGGTTTTGGTGAATGGGAGGACGCAAATGAACCGTGAAGATTTCAAAAGTGCTTGTAAAGCGGAGCTTGGAAAACCGTATATTTGGGGAAAGGATGGACCTGATTCTTACGATTGCTCGGGCTTCGCTCAATGGGCGCTTGGTAA
Source organism: Sphingomonas sp. Leaf231 (assembly GCF_001421995.1). GTDB lineage: Bacteria > Pseudomonadota > Alphaproteobacteria > Sphingomonadales > Sphingomonadaceae > Sphingomonas. The sequence continues at coordinate 981,495 of NZ_LMLS01000002.1, read as the reverse complement.
GCTCGGCCTTGATAAAAGAGGCGATCAGTCCGCGAATGGGCTATATCAGCATTTTTCAGACAAGAAGTATGGCACAATCGTCGTTGCTCGGAAAGATGCCGACGTCGGTGACGTAGTGTTTTATGGGCGAAAAGGTCGTGCCACTCACGTCGCAATCGGCTGGGGAAGCGGGCTAATGATCGAGGCAGGCGGCGGTGGCAGTAAAATGAAAACCATCGATCAGGCAAGGGCGGCAAAAGCTTGCGTAAGGGTAAGGCCGATTACAAGGCGTAAAGACGTAATGGCGATCATCCGACCGAATAGCCTGCCTTGGTAGGTGAATTTTGCAACATATAACTTTGATCGTTGCGCTTTGGCGTCAAAGCACCTTCCGTTGCATATTGCCACCACCGCGTTCTTAGCTGCGTGACGATGCTGTGGAATGCAGTTTCTTAGTGCAAATGCTGTTGTTTATTCGAGGAGATTTAAGATGGATTTTCAACCAGATGGATGGCTAAAATCGATTGACTCAAAAGGGGACGATGCCATCAAGGCTGGCTCCGAGCTCGCCAGGGAGCAGCTGAGGGCGATCAAGAGTCTGCGATTTGGTCTGTACTTGATTGCCGCGTTTTTTGTGATTGTGGCGGCCTTCCTGGCGGTATTTGCCCCAACCGGCAGGGAAGATATCACGAAGGCGATTGTGGCTGTCTTGGGGATATTAGCGCTAGGGTGTGTAGGTTATAGTCACTTTGCATTCAGTGGGTTTGGAGTTCGAGCTTCCGCAAAAAAGCGGGGCTAGTAAAATCACCATCCCGCGTCGATGGCATCCGCTTCCATAGTGCTGTCCGGGACGGACTGCTTCCGCCCGTGCGCAGCACATCTTTTATCTGCATGGCTCGGTCCGGCTCGTCTTCCATGATCAGGACGTGCCACATATCTCGCATCCTCCAAGCAGGAAATATGAGGCCGGGAGGCTTCTCGATGCAAAGGCGGCATAAAGCCGCGTGCCAGTGCACGAGGTGCCTATATGTGCGCCATTGCGGCGGCCAAGGCCAAGAGGTGATGATTAGCCCATATAGCTTCGCCTGTCGGCTTTTCTTGCCTTCTTGCCCATGCTCTGAAAGTCCAGAGGGACGCGCTTCATATCGGCGTCTTCGGATAAGTTGAACGGCATAGTGAAGCACTCGCGTGGCTTCATAGCCGTGAGTTGCGCTTCTATACGTCGCCACCAAATTAGCAGATGACCCGCCTGCAACGCCCGTTTGGCATTCGCCCAATGCGATGGAAGATGGATGACCCGCACGCCTGTGCGCTGAACCGCAAGCACTTGGGGCGGCAGCTTAAAAAAATCGGTGTCGGCAGTCAGGATTGCTTCCCCACCGTCGTTTGCGAAAGCTGTAATCCAGTGAACGTCCGTGGCCCCTGCGAAGCCGGCGTTCAGTACCGAAGTAAGCTCGAATCCTTCGCCCAGGGCGATGTCGCTCACCGCCTGAACAATCGCTGGTGCGATGTGCTCGTCTGCTCGGATCCTCAACTGCCTATCGTTATCTCATACTCGACAGCCGATCGCACGGCGTCTTGCCCAATGCCGTAAGCTTGGGCAACCCGCCCGATATTGCCACCCTCTGCTCGCCACATCCTATGCAATGCAGCAGTAGGGATCCGCTCTAGGGCCAACGCGGGCTTACCGAACGCTACAGCTGGATCGATGCTTATGCCGGGGAACTCGCTTGGTAGCGGAAACCACCGCGTCGCAAGATCAGACGCGGGGTCAAAATCGACCCCCTTCGCGATCGTTGACTCGATTACATCCCACATTTCGTGCTGCCCGGAGACCATGTCCCAGGTCACCCGGTCTTTGTCCTCGTCTGCGACCTGCGCAAAAACGTGGCGACGATCGGTGAGATACTTAGCTTTAGACAGGGCGAACGGATGGGTCGTTTTCCAATCCTCGCGAGCTCGCGCCGCAGCCCGCCGTAGCGTTTGCATGGGCACGCCCTGCTTGCGGAAAGCTTCGATGAACCGTACCTCGATTAAATCGAGAAAACTGATCGTCCGGTCGCCTTTGAAATCACGGTCGATGATGGGACCGGCCCCATTGTTACCCCAGCCGTTGAGCCAACCTCGGAGCTTTGGAGAAGCGACCTGAAGCAGGCGCGCCACATCGTCCGGGCTGTAAAAGCCGGCAAGCAGCGGGTCCGCTTTTATTCGCTTGTGCTCCACTGAGCCTCCGATTGCGGTAAACTGCTCAATCGAGCACTGCCCCCCCCGCCGTCAAGGGCCGGCCTGCACAGCTAACGCTTTGACGCTCGCCACGGTGATGCGCACGCCACCATCAATCTTAACACGCTCCAGTCGGCCGGCGTTGATCAGCTCATTGACCTTCGTGCGACCGAAGCCCAACGCTGCCTCCACCTGCCTCACTGTGGCGAGGAGCGCGCCGTTAGGGATGGCAGATGAATCTGGTTGACGCTTCGGCGACTCCGCAGATTGAAGTTCAGGCACAAGCTCGACGCCCACGACTGATGCCTTCTTCGCCGCCGCAGGCTTCGGGACACCGCCCTGCTGGTGCTCTATCAGCCGTTGCAGATCCTTGTCGTTGAACCCGATGCCCGTGATGATAGCCGCCGGCATACCCCCGATCAGATCGGCACCGGCTAGCCACACGGCCCCACCGATCCATGCGGCGTCCTCGACGCCATCGCCGACGATCCGCTGCCATAGCCCCGTCGGTATCGCGCCGCCCCGCACGCACGTCCTGCGGCCAGCCGGTTCGATCGTCTCCAGGACCAGCGCGTAGGACTTCACCAACCCGGCAGCGGCGAAGTCGCGGATGAGTTGAGCTGCATTCGAGATGCCGGCCGCTTCGACGAGCTGTATCGCTTTCGCTGGAGGCACGGGATGGAAGGCGGTCAACGTCGATCTCCTGGCTGCCGAAACCGACTGCACCAAGAAGCATGAAAAAGACCTATACGGCGAGTCGCATAAGCCGCCGTTGTTCGCGGTTGTTCGGAGCAAGCCGCGCCCACATGAGGGAACGCATGTGGGCTCTCGCAGCAGGCGCCTCCCGCCAACTTACCGTAAAATCACAAAAATGTTGAAGGTGGGTGGTGCCGCTTACAGGACTCGAACCTGAGCGACAAAAACCGCAGAAAACCGTCACTTTTCTTGTAACGCCTGCACCATTTGGTACAGTCAGATGTAGCAGTTAAGCTTGGTTTAGCAAGTCGCGTCGGTGCAGCAGAGGAAGCCTTTCCACATACCCCCGCGACCACACACCATCGCGCAACTAAACTCTCGACCTAATCTCTAGAATTCTAAATATTGATAAAACAGACGCCAAGATTAACACAACACCATAGAGCGTAAAAAAAAGTCCCGTAAATGAGATAATGATGTTTGCCCAAATTCCAGCATTCTCCAAGCAAGATAAAAATGGAAAGGGCTTAGACGGAAAAATAATTGCAATCACAAGCGCAGTGATTTGGATCAATACGGCGTGGCTTATAGAGCTTGCGAGAACAAGTAGTGGAGAACGCCCTCCAAGCTCGGGATCGGGAGCGCGAAGAGCCTGCCGAGCTCGTTCGTCAAGAACCGCGAAGAATATCGCATACGCCGCGATTGAGAAGCCTGCCAATGTAGGCAAAATACTTCTTGCGATTTCGGCCCATTTTTCTTCCGCCCCCAACCGCCACGACAATGCGGTTAAGATGGCCGTCAGCCACAAGTACTCAGACGCCAAGAATGACCGAACACCGCCGTAGCTTCTGTAAAGCAAGCTTAAGGATTCACGAAGACCCGTGTGCCCATCATCCACGGAGAGCCACCCTCATAGCGTGAATTCTTGAGAATAAAGACTTGGCCACCCGAACAAATATTGGAAGTCCCGGCTCGTCGGATTTGAACGTCGTTGTTTCTATAAGCGGCCTATCGTTTGTATCGGTGTCAGTCATCACACCATTTACCAGACTACGCCCTTTTACTTGCCCATTCTCACCCGCAACAAGCGCGAGCTCACGCGTTCTCTCAGAAGGACTCAAGTTATGAGACCCTTTAGCTTTGTAAACCTCTTCATATTCATCGCCGCCGTTTTCTTTCAGACGCTCCTCAATGATACGCGCAAGCCTCCCACCCACATCATCGCTATTTGGACGCCTGATGGTTAGGCGGAGCTCTTTTAGATCAGGGAGCGAGAGAATTCGCTCAATCTCACCGTAGCTCTTAACGGCGTCACTCTCCACTCGCCCAAATCTACTGACAATGCTCGGCGACTTCAAAGCCTCAGAGAAGTATCGCTCCACCGACCTAGCACTTAGTCCTTTACTGTCAGCGTACGCTTCAAAAGCAATGACATGTAGGTCCGGCTCCAGAGCAAAAAAGAATTGCGACAGATTAGGCTTTAAATTTGCCGGTATTCTTACCTCCTCAAGCATCTCGGAACTGGCGGCGTCAAAGTCGTCCAAATCGAACCATTGACCATCCACATCAATTTCGGTATACTTAGAGAATACCCCAATCCTTTCCTGCTCGCTCCAATAACTGATAGCGAGAAAGGTTTCCCCTCGTATTTTAACGCCTTTTCTAAGGTCAGCCAGCTCAGTGATTAACGCGGTATAATCACGATCATGACTCTCAGGTATTCTGATATTTATACCTGCCACTTCAATTTTGGGGTCTCGAGCCACACGCACCTCTCCACAGTTGCGAAACCATACCACGGCATGATCAAGGCCAAAAGTCACTTCTATTCAAAGGGGGGGGGGGGCTCCCACCCCCTCCCCATTCACGCTCAAATATCGTTCGGCTTCTCCACCCAGCCGCGCGGCGCGCTTGCATCAGCGGAGTACGCATCTCTAATCTGCCCCGGCGACATGCCCGCGTATGGCGACGGCTTGCTGTACGTTGGCAACAGGGCTGCATCCCATCGCGCCGCCACACCCGGCGTTCGATACCCCGTGATGCTGCCTTCAGCGCCCGCCTGATTAGCGAAGGCCGGTGCCGGTGTAGTCCGCGTGGCCGTCTGCGGAACGGCCTTCCCAGCCGTCCCAGACGCGAACGCGAAGGTCTGCGGCGCGGGCGCTGGCGACGCCAGAGCGGCACCGGCTTCAACCGCGCGGCCGCCCGCCAGGCCCGGCATCCCCATCCCGGCCCAATCCACTCGCCCGGCACCGGCATCTTCCACCGACAACTCGCCGGATCGAACGGCCATGGCCGTCAAATCCGCGCGCATCATCGGCTCCAGCGCGTCCATGGCAGTCTCATCCCTGTTCGTGATGTACGCGCTCAAGGCATGTTCGTACTTCGCCACCGTGGCGGCGTCGCTCTGGTCGATCAGCTTCGTCACCCGCTCAAGAGTGGGCTTCATAGCTGGTGAGCCGCGCAGGAACGCGCCCACGGCGGCTTCATAGGCGGGTGCTGCGGGTTGCCCGCGCCGCATCGCGTTCTCTGCCTGCCGTTCGATGCCGCCCACGTCGTAGCCGCCCTTGTGCAGGATGGTGAGTACCGCTTTGATCTTCGTGCCGACACGGCCTTGCAGCGCGCTCAAGCGACCAACCCCGCTTCAACAAGGTTGCGCTCGTATAGCGCCGCCTGATGGCAACTGCGGATCATGTGATCCTTGAGGGTGCCGCCTGCGGCAAGCCATTCCTCCCGAGCCTTGTCCGCAAGCGCGTCAACGTCGGCACGCTCATCATCGGACAGGAAGTGCGCAGCATGCCCATCAAACCACGGCTCGCGGCAAGCCGGGTTATTGTAGCGTCGCTGATCCAGCACGCCCCTCAGCCGGACAGCCGTGGCGGTGGCGTTGATGTCGCCGGTCAACGCCCCTTCCGCCTTTCCGCCATGCAGCCATGCTGACACACACACCCACATAGACGCCACAATGTGCGGTTCCACGTACTTGCCCATACGGGCGCGAAGTTCATTTACAGTAGTTGCCCACCCACCCTCGGGCGGATGGAACGGAAATAGGTCAGATACAAAGCCCGTCAACGGGCGTTCCTTTCGATGTAACGAATAGCGCTCAAGACACGCTTGTGTTGGTTGGCAATAACTTGCGGCGTGAGGAAGCGGCGACAAGAACGCTGCCAATTATCAATGATGTCGCTGGCGACTGAGCGTATGTACGCTTGGTCTTCCTCTGCGAACTTCGGTGGCAGCGAGGTCCAAGGCCGTCCATTTGACGACGGGAACTTAAGCCGCACCCGATCATCGTCTTGGCACAGGCGCGCAACCTCATACGAGAAGTCGGCCCCGTGCGTAAGCTTGGCGTGATCCCACTCCACATTGATCCATTTCAGGACCATGCACCAAGTAAGGTCGATCAGAACGGCATCGCCGTGTTTCCCGCAGGCGGCGTGCAACTCATCAAGGTTGGCGGCCCAAACATAATTTGGCTTTCTCTCCACAGGTCGTGGAGTGGGGCGAAGCGCTTCGAGATTGTGGTCCTGACGGGGTGCGAAGCTCCGCAAACGCTTTAGTTCTCCGGTCGCACGACCGGGCATGTAGTGCAAGATTGTAGTCCTTATAGGGTTGCTTTGCCGCCAGCGGCGAATTCAAGGTTTATGCGTTTAAGACGCTGCCAACCCGTCTCGCCGTTCACACGACGATGCGGATTTAGGCCGCGCGCTACCGCTGCCTTCGCCTGAACTTGCGCCGGACTAGGTTGACTTGCGCTCACGTTGGAACTGATCCGCTCGCGTGCAGCGGCTTTGAAGTCCGGCACGCCGATCAGGACGTTGCGGCGCTCGCCGTCTTTGCCATGCGCGACGATGTGGAAGGCAACATCGCCGTTCGGCTTGTTGACGTAGTTGATGTCGAGCGCGGCATCCATGCCGGACGCAAATCCGGCTGCCTTGAGGCGCTTGTCCACAAGGCTGGTGAACACCTTGTCGGCTTCGTCCTGTTGCAGACCCAGCAATGCGCGGAATGGCTTTGTACCGGGCGCGGCACGCCAAGCCTCACCGCCTGCGGTTTGGATGCTGCCATCGGAGATATCCGGTAGCCATCAGACGCGCGGCTCCCGGTAAAGGTATTGGGTCATATGTTCCTTTGAGTTGGTAGGCTCACGTCGGCTCGCGACGGGAACTAATTTCAGGCTGTGGAGTGCAGGCAGCCTCAAGAGCTGCGCGCACCCGATTGGCGATGGCTTCGCGGGCATCGTCGCCGTAGCGCTCCTCCCATGTCAGGGGGATGCGGCGGGCGACTTGGCGTAGGTACCCGCGTACAGCTTCTATGCCGATAGCGAGCATCGGCGACCCTGCTTTCTGCCACCGCGCGAATACCGTGAGCGCCCGTTGCTTATCCGATCTACGCGCCGCGATGGTCGTAGCGACCGAAATTGGTATGGGACGCCCTCTGAGAGCCGCAGCACTTGCCAGTACATTCGCGTAGCGGGCGACTTGCCGGGATACTTCCCGCATATCAGTAGGTCCATGGCGACATCGCCACGGGCGCTGCGTCGTGATCCACTTAGATGCAGCGATCCACTGAGCAAGCTCAACGGCTGGTGCGGCGAAGGAACCTGCCGACAAGGCAAGCTCCTCCAGCGTGGCCGCTGCCCCGGTGCGCGCAGGACGAACAAAGGTCCGATCCTCTTTGGCCCATGCGCCCCACTGCTCTGCGGTTCGGGGTGCGGTCATCGCTTTAGATTGACACGAAGCCGCGTGACCGAGACACGAAGTACCGGTGCATCGCCAACTCGGGGTCTTCCGGGGCCAAGTCCATAATCAGGGATGGGATGGCCTCGCGGCGGAACTCCATCAAGTACGCGTAGATGTCCTCGCTCAGAGAGGTAAAACCTACAGCCCGCTTTGCCGTCCAGCGGCTTTCGCGCGTCTCGTGGTCATACGAAGGCTGTTCCCACGAGATTGTGAACGTAGCGCTGAGAACGCCACTGGCGCGGTCCGGCATGGTGGTTGTGATAGCCAAGTTCCGTATCGCCGCCTTGCGCTTACGCTTATCCTCAGCCGCTTCCTTGGCGACAACCTTCTCTAGGTCGCGGGTGTATTGGGCTTCGGTAGCTTCTAGCTGGGCTAGCAAGGCTTCGCTGGCCATCAGGCGCTTGTAAAGCTCAAGGTCGGCCCGCGCAGCGGCAAGGGCTTGGTGATTGTCGATGATGCCGATGCGGAGGATTTCCGAAGGGCGCAGTGTGTCAGTCATTATGGTCCAGTTGAATTGAAGGTTGGGGTTAGGGACGTTCGGCGCGGGCCGCTGCTACGGTTTCAGCCGAAGCGTTAGGCTTGCGCGGAGCTAAGGTTGTTGCGAGGGGTTCGGGGTTGTCAGCGCGGTACGCGGTCAACACGGCTCGCGCCGGGCTGGGACCACGTTCCCGTCTATGCGCGTACTCAGGCACGGGTAGCTTGAGCATTTCAAGCGCGTACCTAAGTCCAATGACAATCCTTCGATCAGCCCGAGTGAAATACTGGCGCGCCGCCTCGCTGTTAAGCGCGTCGTCACTGACGTTGTATGTAGCCATGGCTACTCCGGTTTAGGGTGGTGGTTTTACGCGGGAGCTAAGTCCCGATGTATTCAGAGAGATAGCCCGTGCGCGTATACTCACAGGAAAGGCCGCGAAAACGGGCGCGATCAAGCTAAGCTGGCCAGAGCCATCGCCTTGTCGCCCCGGCGTTTGGCCTTGTGGAAGCTGCCGCCGTCCGGAACAGGAACCGCTTGATCTGGGCACCGGCTTCAATCCGGGCAGCCTTGCAAGTCAGCAAGTCCGCTACTCGGCGACTATCACCAGCCCTGACAATGACGCGAGATACCATATATGCTCGTCCAAACCAAATGATGGGCCCGGCTGCACTGGCACGGATTGACGACGCTTCGCGAACTTCACGGTCTAAGACACATCCACCTCCTACTTAATGCGATCGCGGTTAGATCAGGTGAAGTCAGGTCGTAAGGTGCAGGAGGTTAAATCCGATGACTATGCATCGCCTATTTTGCAAAAACGTCTCGGATAAGCCCATATTCATGCTTATGCTACAGCTAATGGTAGGCATATTCATGTCTTAGCTGCAAGCAGCACTATCAATCCGGCCTAATCCTTAGCCTCACTATTATGGAACCTAGAGAGCTATGTCGGTGATGCTGTCCGGCCTCCTCCCGTATCCACTAGCGAAGCTGGGCTAATTCAGACTGCAATAGATATGAGAGAGCCGGTGCTAACTGCATGGAACTGTCAAGCTTACGCGGTTGATAGCTGCCGGTGACGCCAGCCGCTAAGCGCGGCCCTCCTCGTGGCGTTCATGCCCGTTGCCGAGCCATTGGAAGGAGTGTTTTCCTGTCCGGAGACGGCATCAATTCAACCGTCGAAAACGACCAATGTTTTCAGTAGCTTACAAAGTGGTTTAGTCGCACAGTACACATGCTCTAGTCGGGTCGGCTGGGAAGGGCGCAGGGGAGGATCGTTCGTGCGACGCCACCTGCGCACCCGTCTAGCCAGAACGCTTCTCAGCGCCCTTCTCTGGGCATTCTAGAGGGGCGTGTGGGACAACCTGAGCAGACGCGCGAGGGTGGCGTCGCTTGGTCGAGTGTCGTCCTGGGGGATTGTTGCAGTCGCACAGCCAGCCGCAGTCTCGATCTCGCCCGCCTTCTCATATTCGTCCACGGCGTCGGGCCGGACGCGAATGAGCTTTCCACCCAGCCGGAACGCGCGAAGCCGACCGGCCTTTATCTGGTCGTAGACGAAAGTGTCGCTGGTGCCCCATCGCTCGGCGAGGTTCGCGACGGTGTATGCGTGCGGCATCGTCATGCTTCGTTCTCCGCGCAATAGCGAGACACGGATGCCTTGCTGATGTTGAAGTGGTCCATAGTCTGCCGGATGGTCGCGCCGTTCTCGCGCCGCCATGCTGCAACAGCTTTCGCATCGGCGGCGAAAGGACGGCCCAAGCTGGCCTTGCCGCGATGCGTCAGCCCCGTGCTGTCTAGCGAAGCGCGAGCAGCTACCCGGCCACTGTCGCACCGTTCCTTGATCCGCTGGCGTTCCATGTCAGCCATCTGGGCGAGCACGGCCACGATCAACTCCCCCACGCCACGGCCAATTGGCCCCAGCCCCTTCACGTCCAGCGTCACGCCCCGGTCTAGCAGCTTCCGCACTGTGGCCTGTACGTCCAAAGCATCGCGCCCAAGCCGGTCCAAGGCATAGACGTAGAGCGTGTCACCCTCCCGAATGTAGTCGAGCAGCTTGGCGAAGCCGGGACGATCAGCAGCGAGGATGGCCCCGCTTACGCCTTCATCGGCGAACTCCCGGTCGAAGCCGTCGCCCAACGCCTTGCGCTGGGCTTCAATGCTTTGCGCCTCGGTTGATACGCGGAAGTAGGCAACGCGGCTCATAGTCCAATCCTCACAAGGTACGCCAGATATGTGAGGTAGCATCATAAGCCTGTCAAGTACCTTTTGAGGTAGGCATCGGCACGCCACCTAGCATGGCTCACAAGCTACAACTTGCGAGGCAGGGCACCGGCAGGGTCAATGATCTAGCTAGGCTAAGACTTGGCTATTATGACACGCTACGCCGGGATGAAGAACCGCGCGAAATATAGCAGGACGCGCGCGCGTGTCATAGTCGTAAGCCTACCCCCCCCACGGGGGAAATCGCGCACTTGGTTGGTCGGAGTTGCCCCCTCTCAGATCTCTAGCAAAAATAGGCCGTAGGCGGCAGCGCTAGCGCTAGCTAGACTGGCAATCTGAAGCGATCGGAGCGCAAATGAACGAAGATGTTTGCAACATAGTCCAGGGCAGCAAAGACCCAGTCTTCAAAAGTAGCGTTGAATGCGCTAGAAATTTCGAGTGTCAAGCAGGGTGCGGGCAAATTCTGATTGAGGGGTATTATCCCGATTGTTTTGTGGAAATAGCCATAAGGTGCTTTAAATGCGGCGCAATTTCAAAAACTCCGCCGCTTGAAGACGGGGAGGTACTTACTACTATTATCACATCGGTGATCAAGGGTAGGTCTTACTTAATTGCTAGCACAATAGATTATTTTCCATCTGTAATTATGTCGGCACCTGAAGCGGTCGAAAAAGCACACGGTATGTGCCGGCCACTAGGAACAGAAGTAATTCGCCCGGTTGATGTAGCTTTACTAGATTTTACCAGAGCTAGATACGTAGAGTTAACGTCTGTAGACTACAATTCCCAGAAAAATGTGGTCAGGAAAAATGGGCCAAACGTTAGGTTTGAATACCCTTTGACTTGGGCGCTAGAGTCGCTTGGTCGGATTATGGAACAAGACGAGTCTAAGACAAGCCATGAAGCGCTAGTGGCGATACACATTATAGAACTTTTCAACAGCATATGCGATAGATGGGCCTTTAGCCATCGCTTTCCGGTAGTTGCCAAACAATTTGGGAATAAGAAGAATTTCTTTCACACTATATTCAGCTTAATGGCCGCTGATATGCTTACGTCAGACGGCGGAAGCATGGTCGGCCTGTCACTTGAAGACCAGCATGGCGTCCCAAACCCAGACCTCTATATAAGAAGAGGCGCTGCCGAGAAATTTCACCTGGAAGTGAAGGCGCCTGAGGAGTTTCAAATTATAACAGGCAGTACGGACGAGGGGCGGATAAAATCTCGGCTGCAGAAGGTTCTTAAGGGGTCATCTCGTCAGATCAATCGCAATAGCCGCGGTGTTCTTATCGTAGGAGCATCGATTGATGATAATGAAGCCGTTCGCAATCTTGAAAGATGGATGAGGAATCTTGTAAGATCAAGGGGGGCGTTCCACTCCGGATTGGCTGCCATGGTGATAATCGTTAGGCGTAGCGATGCCGAAGGCCCCTTTTACGAGATGATCAGCGCCACCAACGAGCATTATTCGTCGTTCAATCCATGGACATCGAGTTGAAGTGACACGTCCATTCAAATAGAACCAAATCCTAGCGCAACTGCCTCATTTCCGGTTAAGAAAAGCAGGTGTTTTTGCCGGTTTTGCGTTGTCCTTGAAATCATTCCGGGCAAATCGTTACCACGAGCTCTGCAACGCCATAGGCAAAGGGCCAAGCCTCCCAGCCCCTTGCCTTTGGCGTTAAACGAGTTGTCGGTGGAATAGACACGGCTGCTATTGCGCCGCCTATTCCTCAAGTGCGCTGATCGCTCGCCTTGCGGGCACCCGGATCAGGGAAGGTTGAGCTATGCTCTATGGCCCCGGCTCAGGCTCAAAGCCCTTGCCGCCAACCCGCATCGTTGTGCGGTTTAAGTGCGGTGAACCCGCTCGGTCGATGAGCCGAAGCTCAGATGGGGATGTGCAAGTTTGACGGCGCTTGCTGCCTCATGGGAACGCTCAAGGTACGTTCCGGTGAACCCGATGCTGCCTTGCCAGCCGGGGCGCTATACGGGGCGCGGTGGGCCAAATGCCCATAGCAGGCGCGATTGTCAATGCTCTTTGCTAACCGGCTTGTTCTGCTATTGTGCCTCCGAGGGGTTCGGCACAGCATGACGACACAAGGGAAGGATGGGCCTCCGATCTACAGGGTCACATGGGCATTTGTAGGCGCGCTCGTGGGCGGCGTTGTCGTCTGGGCGCTATCCACCCGCGAGTTGCGGGTTGTGCCCATAGGCGTGAGCTACGGCGATCTTGCGGCCATCGCCCTCACCGCCGTGACGGTGATCCTCGCGGTGTTCGGCCTGATCGCCGCGCTGGCAGCCCTGTACGGCTACAGGGCATTCATGAAAGTCTCTGCCGCCACCGCTGCAAACGTCGCGAAGGCGGAGGCGGTCGAGCAGATCAAGCTCTACATGACGGAAACTGCTGAGCCGGTCTTAGTGGAACAAGCTGAGAGGGTGGCATTGCGGGTGATAACCCCTCAGGCATTGCAGGAGCTGATCCGGGAACAGGTAAATGCTATGACCCTTGGAGATCAGCGCGACGTAGATTTAGATCAGGCCGAGGCGAGAATGGTAGACGCCGACACCCTCGACGACCTTGACCACGACGAAGATCAGACTGAGGAATAGCGGGCGATGCACACTACGGTCGCCGATAGCTGGCAATGGCATTCATTAACCTCCGACGTGAGAGAGGTAATTCAGCGGCATCAAAGGTCCGCTCCTGTTGACTTGGTTGGCCTTACTCGTGACCTAGGCCTAACTGTTAAAGCCGCTACCCTTGCGCCCGGAAAATCCGGCGAGATCAGGCCCTATGGACCGGATCGGTACATCATCCGGGTTAATCGTCATGACAATCCTGCACGACAGCGGTTTACCGTGGCTCATGAGATCGCGCACTACCTACTGCACCGCCCGCTGATCGGGACAGGCATATCCGATGATGCGCTCTATCGCTCCAATCAGTCCTCAAGCATTGAGGCTGAGGCTAACCGGCTCGCATCAGACATCATAATGCCAGCCAACTTGGTGAACAACGCTCTTGCGGTCGCACATACACTTGGTGTCACGGACGTTCGCGAAGCATTAGCTGACACCTTCAAGGTTTCGCCTGCCGCGATGGGCATCAAGCTGGGGATTGTTGATTAATGGCGCTGCGCGATCTTGCCTCCGTTCCCTACCTCCCGTTCTTATCGCTGCGCCCGGCAGAGATGCGCGCTTTACAGGAACTTCCGGACAGGACGAAGGACCACCTTCTTCCACTCGTCCACTTGCGTCCTTGGACAACTGCTCTCCAGCTTCAAAGTGCGTTGGATCGCCTTAATGAGGCATACGGCCCTCGCCCGACGGTCATCGCGGTTGGTGCAGCCGAGGGGTCAGGTAGCAAGCCGGTCCACGTTGACCTCGCTAGATTGCGGCATAAGGGAAGCGGCTACGCCAACTGGTGCGACTTCATAGCCAAGCCCGGACACGAGCACTTTATCCCCGCCGTCCAGCTTGAGGCCTTTGATGAAGTAGACCAGCAAGTGACCTGCTTCTACGAGCTTGGAAGAGGGATTGTAGTAGTCGTACCTAAGGCCGCATACGCGGCACTTGGGGCTATCGCCACTAAAATTGGTCTACTAACGAACGGCGGGGTCGATACCTGCTTCGTCTTAGATGAGGAATACGTCGCAAATGACCCGCTAGAGCGCGCAGTTTTTGTTGTTAATCACTGCCGAAACATCAGGCAGTCATGCCCGGTAGCCTCGATAGCGATTTCAGGTTCATCGTTCCCCGACAACTTCAAGTCTGTCACTGCGAAGCTCATACTTGAGCGCCTCCTGTTTGATGAAGTCGCGTCCAAGATAGGAACTTGGGGGATGATCTATAGCGACAGAGGGAGCGCGCGATACGAGCGCCAAAAGGGCGGCGGCGGGCAACCTGCACCGAGGATAGACTACCCACTCCCGTACGACTGGCGCTTCTACCGCAGCGACCTTGATGGCTTCGATGGCTACGCCGAGCAAGCTAGGATGTTGCTTCGCGCTCAACCTTCCGTGTTCGACCCCGCACTCCGTATCTGGGGTACGCTGATGATTGAGCGCACGGCAGGCGGTGACAGTTCAGCAATCAAAACTCCCGCCCGATCTACCGCTGTCCGCATCAACATTCACCTCCAGCGGCAGACTTTCATCAACGATCCGGCTTCGCTCTACGACACCGAGGACGATTGGAAGGGCGGGTGATCCGGCCCAGCCACCGCAACTCGCGCCGCCCATGCAACCCATCGGCGCTCCTCCTCAGCCGCCGCAATACGCCCCTGCACTCGTTGTTCGTGGAAGCGGCTAAGTATGGTCAAGTCGTCGCGGCGGATTGTTCGCCCTCGCACGGCTTCCCAGAACTTCGCACTAGTGGCGGCGTACCGTTGTTTGAAGGCCGTCTCAAACTCGCATCGGGCAGCTTCATGAACATCCGCGCCGGTCGCCAAGCGCTTTATCGCGCGGCGCTCCTCCTCTGCGGTCAACAGCCCCAAAAGGGTGTGACCAACAACATCATTGGGCTTCCCCTGCGTCAAACAAGCAAGCCCGTCTGGCTGCCGATAAGTCCATACCTGCGCACCGCATAGGTTCAGGGTTTCAAGGCCAGCCTCGTGCTTAGATGCTACGACAAGGATGGTTTGGTCGAAGTACCGCGAGTAGCCGTCCATCTGGCTGGGGAGCCGCTTGAGCGTGTCGGACGCGCTCTTGATCTCTACCCCAAGGAAACAATCACTCAGGACGGCTAGATCGGCTCTGATACCAGTGCCATTCAGCGAAAACTCGCTAGCGATCACCGGCAAGGCGCGGCCCCGAGACGCGCGGCGAACCCACGCCAGCACTTCTACCTTGAAGTCGATCTCGTCCATCGCGTGTCTCATGACGGCGCGCCGATGGCCATCGGCAACCCGCGTGTCAACACTGAGCCTCCGCCATCGACCTGTCCATAGGATTGCAGGAGGTTGGGACGCGCTCAGTCGATCACAAAGCGGGGTAGCTTGGCCATGGCATCGTTCATAGCTTGGAGCGACACGCGGCCATACGTCTGCCCAACGCTCCTGGGCGCATGGCCTTGGATTGCATCAGCAACCCGCTCTGGCATCCCCGCGTCCCCTGCGCGCGTCTTAAAAAGATGCCGCCATCCGTGGTTCGGCTGCACGTTCGGGTCGGTTATGCCAGCGGCATCCCGGACCCACCCGGCTAACAGTTCTCCAACCTTCTTGACGTGGCGGTTCCCCGGACCCGGCTTACGCACCCTGCCCGGATCGTAGAACAGTGGCCCACTATCGCCCCCGGTCGCAACGCCGGGGAACCCCTGCTCGATAAGATGCGGGTGCAACGGCACCGTGCGGGCTTGCCCGGACTTGACCGTGCCCGCCTCAGGCGTGATGCGGATGGTCCAAATGCCGTCCAATTCGGCAACGTCACTGCCGCGAAGCTGGCTTATCTCGTTCACTCGCGCGCCAGTGTACGCGCACAGCCACGGTATCCACCGCCGGGCGCGCTGCATGAACACAGATACGCCGTCCTGCTCCTTCATCGTCTCGGACAGGATGGTCTTGGCTTCATCGGCGGTGAAGTCGCGCTCGCGGAGCTTCGCCTTGCGAGGCACCCGCACGTCCACCATAGCCGCCACATTCTGGGCCAGCTTCCGCTTGCTGATGGCGTAGTTCAGGGTCGAACGCAGAGCCGATATGTACTTGTCCTTGACCGTCCGGGCTGATCGCGGCCCGCCTCGCTTGGTCTTTTCCGCCAAGAGGAAGTCACGCCAGCCGTCAATGTCCTCCACGGTGATGCGGGCGGCATCATCATGCCCTAAATACCGGACCAGCGCCCGCATGTTGCCGCGCCACTCATTGGCCGTCACGGCCTTCATGCCCTGCTCGATAGCGTAGGCGTCGAATAGCTCGATGAGCGGTAGCGCGGGCTGCGCTGGAACGGCTTCCTTCGGAGTGGACGCCTGTTGCCGCTCCTCCTCCCTCTCCCGCATGATGTCTTTCAGGATGGCGTGCACCGGATCGAGTTCCGACGTGGAGAAGGCTCCAGCCGTCTCCTCCATCTGCTCTCTCAAACGCTGCCTCGCCTCGCGCCTGTCAGCGCGCTCCTGAGCAAGCCGAGCCGAAAGAGCACTCGACATGCCGGGGAAGCGGGATCGGCTCTCAGCAGGCTTCCCTGCCCCGGCATCGCCGCCGTGCTCAGCCAACGCCTTTCTTGCCGCCACCATCTCGGCATCCGTGGACATCGTGAGCGGGGGAATAGCCAGTTTGGCGTCGGCACGATCCTTCGTGCGCAGTGAGATCATCCACTCCCGCCGACCGTCGAGAAAAGGCCGCAGTTCCTCAGGCACGACCCGCCGAAAATAGTAGGTCGCGCCGCGCTTGGAGAGGTGGGTGCACATCGTTGTCGCCTCTGTTACGTTTGTAACAGGCGTCCGTCAAAAAGTGGCTGATTTGCTGAGGTTTTCAGCCTTCTCAGTAGCTTAGAGAAGGGTGGTGCCGCTTACAGGACTCGAACCTGTGACCCCCGCATTACGAATGCGATGCTCTACCAGCTGAGCTAAAGCGGCCTACCACGCACCGCATGCGGTGCGTCGTGGAGGCGGCGCTTAGCAGCGGGAAATGCGGCTGACAAGCGCTTCGCGGCTTTACCGTGCGTTTACCATCCATGGCGCAAAAGCGATCCCGCGATTCGGCTCAATGACAGGCCGCTCGCCGGGACGATGAGCATGGACAGCGCGCGCGGCTACGACGATCTTCGCCAGGACGACGACCCCACCGAGGGCGGCGTGGGCGAACCGCACGCGCCGATCGGCCCCGACGAGCGCCGGATGCATGTCCGCGCGTACAATCACTGGGTGTCGCTGCTGCGCGATCGTCCCTATCCGTCGATCGACGATCTGGAGCCCGACAGCATCGCCGATTTCGGCCCGCACAGCGTGCTGCTCGACTTCTCGGCCGGGGTCGAGGATCCCGCGATCCAGTATCTCGGCCGCACCCTGCGCGAGGAATGCGGGCTGGACCAGTCGATCACGCGCATCGCGGAGGTGCCGTCGCGCTCGCTGCTGTCACGGCTGACCGATCATTACCTGCAGATCATCGCCAATCGCGCGCCGATCGGCTTCGAGGCGGAATTCACCGGCACGCGCGGCCACAACACCATGTATCGCGGCATCCTGATGCCGTTCTCGTCGGACGCGCAGACGATCGACTATATCTACGGCGTCATCAACTGGAAGGAATTGGCGCCGGCCGTCGATCAGGCCGGCCTGGACGCGGAGCTTGCCGTCGCACTGCGCGCGCCGCGCCACGATCCGGTGCCCGGCGGCGTCTGGGCGGATGGCCCCTGCGCGGCGGGGCCGGAGGACGAGCCCGCGTACGAACCCGCACTTGCCACCCTGGACGATCGCCTCGCCGCCGCGCGCGACAGCGCCGCCGCTGCGCGCGCCGCGCATATCCGCAGCCACGCCGCGCTGTACCGCGCGCTGGGTCGCGCGCACGACGTCGCGCTCGCCGCCGACGAGGATCCCGCGCGACTGGCGATCCTCCTTGAGGAGGCCGGCATCCGTCCGCAGGCCCGCGCGCCGATGACCGCGATCGCCAAGCTCGTCTTCGGCACCGATCATGACAAGACCCGGCTGGCAGAGGCGGCGGCCGTACTTGCCTGGGCGCAGCGCACCGGCATCGGTGAGGGCGCGCTGGCCCACGCGCTCGAACGCGTCGAGGGCGGCGTGAAGGGGATCGTCGCGGCCGAGCGCGCCACGCGTCGGCCCGATGCGCCAGCGTCCGCGCTGCCGCTCGCCGATCGCGCCGTGCTCGCCGAACTCGCGATCGACAGCGGGCTGGACGAGGGCGCACCCGTCGTCCTGCTCGGACGCGCAACCGCGCACGGCATCGTCGTCGTCGGCGCGATCGGTGACGATGCGCGGCTCGCCGAACAGGTGCTGCGCCGCCTTTCCTGACGCAGATCCAGCGCGTCTGATAGGTCGTTCGTCATCGCGGACGTGACCCGCCATCCGGCCGCCCGGCCGGCCCGGCCCGGAGGCGAACGCCGTGCCTGAGGTCGTGCATGCCGGCGTCGCATGTCGTTGGCGCGCCGGCCGCGATGCCCCTCCCCTAACCCCTTCATGATGCAGTGCGGCAAGCCTTGAGGTAGCCCGTCAAGGGGCGCATAGCGGCGTCATGGCGGAAAAGTCTCTTCAGATACTGTCTGCGGCGCTGGCGGCGCGGCTCACCTATCGCGCACTGCCGGGCGAACTCGCCGGCTTCGGCGAGGACAAGCAGGCGGAGGCCGCGGCCTTCCTCGCGCAGACCGCGGCGGTGCGCCCCGCGGGTACGCCGGCGCTCGCACTGGAACAGCTGCCCGGCGACGGCGCGCGCCGTCGCATGCGGCTGGCGATCGTCAACGACGACATGCCGTTCCTGGTCGATTCGGTGGCCGCCGCGATCGGGGACCGCGACATCGCGGTCGATCGCGTCATCCACCCGGTGGTGCGCGTCACCCGCGATGCCGAGGGGCGGCTGACCGGGATCGAGGATGCCGACGGCCGACCCGAATCGATGATCTACGTCGAACTGGAACGCGTCGACGCGCGTGACCGGCGCGCACTGACCGATGAGATCGAGCGACTGCTCGCCGACGTCCGCGTCGCGGTACGCGACTGGCGGGCGATGCAGGGCACGCTGGCCGCCGACGCCGGTGTGATCGACGATGTCGGCGGCGATCCGGAAGGTGCGGCGCTGCTGCGCTGGTTCCTCGATCGCCACTTCACGCTGCTCGGGCACGAACGCTGGCATGCGGACGGCCATGCGGACCCGGTCGCGTCGCTCGGCATCGTCACCAACGATCATGAGGTGCCGATCCTCGCCGATCGTTCGCGGCGGCTGGCGGTCGACTATTTCGCGGCGGGCAATTCCGCGCCGCTGTTGCTGAAATCCAGCCTGATCTCGCCGGTCCATCGCCGCGTGCCGCTGGATCTGCTGGTGGTGCCGATCCACACCGGCGGGCGCGTCACCGGCCTGTCGATCCATGCCGGGCTGTGGACGTCCGCCGCGCTCAACGCGCCCCCGCGCAGCGTGCCGGTGCTGCGTCAGCGGCTGGCGGGCAGCGAGGCGAAGTTCGGCTTCGATCCCGCCGGCCACACCGGCAAGGCGCTGACCCACGCCATCGCCACGTTGCCGCACGACCTGATGATCGCGGTCGACGCCGCGTCGATGGAGGAACTGGCGCTCACCGCGATGAGCCTGGCGGATCGTCCCCGGCCCAAACTGGTGCTGGTCCCCTCCCCGCTCGGCCGCCACCTCTATGCTTTCGTGTGGCTGCCGCGCGATGAGATGACGACGGCGCGCCGCATCGCGATCGGTGAGATGCTGAGCGATGCCGCCAATGGTCAGGTGCTCAACTGGTCGACCAGCGTCGAGGATGGCCGTGTCGCGCTCCTGCGTTACACGATCGACCTGCGCGGCGCGGGCGTGCTGCCCGATGCGATGATGCTCGACGCCGCTCTCGAAAAGATGGTGCGCGGCTGGGCGCCGTCGATCGAGGCCGCGCTCACCGAAGAGGTCGGGCCGGCCCGGGCCGCGCGCCTTGCGCTGCGCCACGCCGCCGCCTTCCCCCCGCGCTATCGCACGGGTGCCTCCGCTGACGAGGCGGCGCGCGATATCGTCTCGATCGCCAATCTCGACGGCGACGCCGATCGTGAAGTGCGCTTCACCGCCGGCGGCGACGGCATGCTCCACCTCAAGATCTATCGTCAGGGCGGCGCGCTGGCGCTGTCCGACGCGGTGCCCGCGCTGGAGCATTTCGGGTTCCGCGTGATCGAGGAGATGCCGACCGCGCTGACCGACGAGGAACGCAGCTCGATCCACGACTTCACGCTCGAAACCAGCGCCGACGTGCCCGCCGTTCTCGCCGCCGCCGACACGCTGCAGGAAGCGCTGGCGCAGGTGCTGGAGGGTCGCGCAGAGGATGACGGTTTCAACCGGCTGATGCTGGAGGCCGGGCTGTCGCCCTCCGCGGTGGTGCTGTTCCGCGCATGGTATCGATATCTCCGGCAGGCGGGGATGAGCTACGGCCCGGCGAACGTCGTCGACACGCTCACCCGCGTCCGTGACGTCACCCACGCCCTGATCGACCGGTTCACCGCGATCCACGATCCCGCCTCGACGCTTGACGCCGATGCCGCGCAGGGCGTGATCGACGCCGGGCTGGATGCGGTCACCGGCATCGACGACGATCGTATCCTGCGCGCCTTCCGCGCGGTGATCGATGCCACGTTGCGCACCAATGCCTTCACGGATGCCGCAAACGAGGCGCTGGCTTTCAAGCTGGACAGCGCGAGGATTCCGGGCCTTCCCGCCCCGCTGCCGTGGCGTGAGGTGTGGGTCTATTCGCCGCGGGTCGAGGGTATCCACCTGCGCGCCGGCCCGGTTGCGCGCGGCGGGTTGCGCTGGTCCGATCGCCGCGACGATTTCCGTACCGAGATCCTCGGGCTGATGAAGGCACAGCGGGTCAAGAACGCGGTCATCGTGCCGACCGGTGCGAAGGGCGGCTTCTACGCCAAGCAACTCCCCGCTCCGTCCAATCGCGACGCGTGGCTGGCGGAGGGGACCGAGGCCTATCGCATCTTCATCCGCACCTTGCTGTCGATCACCGACAATATCGTCGCGGGCGAGGTGGTGCATCCCGAAGGGGTGACGATCCTCGACGGGCAGGATCCGTACTTCGTCGTCGCGGCGGACAAGGGCACCGCCACGTTCAGCGACGTGGCGAACCGCATCGCGCTCGATCGTGATTTCTGGCTGGGCGACGCCTTCGCCAGCGGCGGGTCGCAGGGCTACGACCACAAGGCGATGGGCATCACCGCCAAGGGCGCGTGGGTCTCGGTCCAGCGCCACTTCGCCGAACGCGGGCTGGACGTGCAGTCCGAGCCGATCCGCATCGTCGGCTGCGGCGACATGTCGGGTGACGTGTTCGGCAACGGCCTGCTGCTGTCGAAGGCGGTGAAACTGGTCGCGGCGTTCGACCACCGCCACATCTTCCTCGATCCCGATCCCGACCCCGCGACCAGCTGGGCGGAGCGCGCGCGCATGTTCGCGCTGCCGCGCTCCAGCTGGGCTGATTACGACACGGCGCTGATCTCCGCCGGTGGCGGGGTGTTCGCGCGCGATATGAAGTCGGTGCCGTTGTCGCCACAGGTGCAGGCCGCGCTCGGCATCGCCGCCGACCGGCTGGAACCGGCCGCGCTGATCTCCGCGATCCTGAAAAGCCCCGCCGACCTGATCTGGTTCGGCGGCATCGGCACCTATGTGAAGGCGGCGGCGGAAAACAACGCCACCGTCGGCGATCCCGCCAACGACCGGCTGCGCGTCGATGCCGAGGAATTGCGCGCCATCGCGATCGGCGAGGGTGCGAATCTGGGCGTCACCCAGGCGGCGCGCATCGCCTTCGCCGCGCGCGGCGGGCGGATCAACACCGACTTCATCGACAATTCGGCGGGCGTCGACTGCTCGGATAACGAGGTCAACATCAAGATCGCGCTCAACCGCGAGATGATCGAGGGCCGGCTGTCGTTCGAGGATCGCAACACCCTGCTCGGCAGCATGACCGACGACGTCGCGCATCTGGTGCTGGAGGACAACCGCCTCCAGACGCTCGGCCTGTCGATCGCGGAGGGCGGCGGCGCGCAGGCGCTGCCCAGCTATGTCCGCCTGATCGAGGTGTTCGAGGAAGCCGGCCGGCTCGACCGGCGGGTCGAGGGGCTGGCCGGCAACACCGACCTGCTGCGCCGCACCGGCGAGGGCCGCGGGCTGACCCGCCCGGAACTCGCGGTGCTGCTCGCCACTGCCAAGCTGTCGCTGCAGGACTCGATCGAGCAATCGCCGCTCGGCGACGATCCCGCGCTGCTGCCCGACCTCCACGCCGCCTTCCCGCGCGCGATGCAGGACCGGTTCGCCGCCGCGATTGACGCGCACCGGCTGCGTGGCGAGATCGTCGCGACGAAGCTCGCCAATCGCATCATCAACCGCATCGGCATCCTCCACCCCTTCGAACTTGCCGAGGAAGAGGGCGCGACCCTGTCGGACATCGCGGCGATGTTCGTCGTCGCGGAGCGTCAGTTCGATCTCGCCGCGCTGTGGCAGGCGATCGAAACGACCGCGATGCCCGAAAGCGGTCGCCTCGCGCTGTTCGACGAGGTCGCGGTGGCGGTGCGCTCGCAGATCGCCGACCTGCTGCGCGCCACGGCCCCCGGTACGATGCCGTCCACCGCGCTCGCGCGTCTGTCGGGCGGCATCGCGCGGCTTGAGGCGGCCACCGACGACCTGTTGCTCGACGAGACGCGCGCCCATTCGCGCCGCATCGCCGACACGCTGGAGGCGGCCGGCGCGCCGCACGATCTTGCGTTGCGGGTGGTGCGATTGTTCGAGATGGACGGCGCGGTCGGCCTCGCCGACCTCGGCGAGCGCGCAGGCATCGACGAAACGCCGCTCGCGCGCGCCTTCACCCGCCTTGGCGAGGGGCTGGGGCTGGACTGGGCGCAGGGCACCGCCACGCGCATCAACCCCAGCGACCCCTGGGAGCGGCTGTTGATCGCCGGCCTCGCCCGCGATTTCCAGCAACTGCGCCTCGACTTCCTCGGCCGTGGCGGCGGCACCGATCCGGAGGCGCTGGTCGATGAGTGGCTGGCCCGCAACGCCGCGCGCGTCGGTCAATTCCGCGCCGTCATCGATCGCGCGCGCAACGCGCAGGCACCCAATGCGGCGATGCTGGCGCAGATCGCGGGTCAGGCCCGCGTGCTGCTGGGACGCTGAACCGACGCGTCCTGCCCGTCACTCCGGCCCCGCGCCGGGGTGACGCGGCCCGCTGCCCCACAGGGTAGCCCGGCACCCCGCCGTTGATGCAGATCACCCAGAAAAAGCGGCGTTTTATAACGCTAGCTCAACAACTTATCGTGCCCTGATCGGTTGCCCCACCGCACCATAAGCGGAGAAGCAGCATGTATTATCACGACAGGCGTCTTCAATATCCCGTCACCGTCGAGAAGCCCGACCCCGCCTTCGCGCGGATGTTGCAGCAGGCGATCGGCGGCGTGGAGGGCGAGATCCGCGTCTGCATGCAATATTTCTTCCAGGCGTGGGGCAATCGCGCACCGACCTCCAAATATCGCGACATGCTGCTCCACACCGCCACGGAGGAGATCGGCCATATCGAGATGCTGGCGACGGCGGTCGCGCTCAACCTGGACAAGGCACCAGCCTCGCTTCAGGAAGAAGGCGCGGCGGACGGCATCGTCGGCGCGGTGATGGGCGGCGGCAACGGCCGGCAGGAGATCGAGGGGCTGATCCACAAGAACCTGCTGTCCGGCGGGCTGGCGGCCATGCCGATGGACTCCGATGGCGTGCCCTTCAACATGAGCCACATCTACGCCAGCGGCAACGTCGCGGCGGACATGTATTGCAACGTCGCGGCGGAAAGCACCGGCCGCGTGCTGGCGGTGCGGCTGTTCAACGCCGCGCATGACGAGGGCATGAAGAAGATGCTCCACTACATGATCGCGCGTGACACGATGCACCAGCAACAATGGCTGGCGGTGATCGAGGAACTGGGCGGCACGGCCAATCTGCCGATCCCCAATTCCTTCCCGCAGGAAATGGAAGATCAGGAGAACAACTACAATTTCTACGCCACGGCGGCGGACGGCACCTATCCGGAAGGGCGCTGGACCAGCGGTCCGTCGATCGACGGGCGCGGCGAGTTCACCGTCTTTCCGAACCGTCCGCTCGGCGAGGAACCGATCCTCGGCCCGGCACGCCCGGACAGCGGCGCGCAGGACGAGCAGATCGGCTGACGCACACGGTGCCGGGCGGGGTTCGCCCCGCCCGGTCGCCCCCGGCCGACCCCGGCACGTCCCGAAACCGGTCGCGGCGCATCCCAAGAAATCGGTGGCGCGCCCCCGCCCGCTCTGACATGCCGCGACAACGGCAAAGGGGGCTAACATGCTGAGTGCGCTGGCGAACAAGATCATGAACCGCTTCGGCGTGGAGGCGGTACGCGCCGCGACGTTCGGCAATTTCCTGCGCACCCGCGACATCGACCTCGTGGTCGACGTCGGCGCGAACCTCGGCCAATTCGCGGAGGGCGTGCGCGAACGCGGCTTCACCGGGCGGCTGCATTCGTTCGAGCCAGTCGGCAAGGTGTTCAAGGCACTGGAACAACGCGCCGCCAGTGACCCGAAATGGACGGTCACGCGCGCTGCGCTGGGCGCCGCGCCCGGCGCGGTCGAGATCAATCTTTACGACAACCACACGCTCAACTCGCTCCACGCGCTGGACGACGTTACCGCGCGGCGACTGGCGGTCGATCCGACCGTGCTGGGAACCGAGACGGTGCCGATGACCACGCTCGACGCCGCGCTCGCCGGCGATCCCGCACGGTCGATCCTGCTCAAGATCGACACGCAGGGCCACGAACGCGCGGTGCTGGAGGGTGCGGGCGAAACGCTGGCGCGTACCTCCGCGCTGCTGCTCGAACTGCCGGTGGTCGCGCTCTACGAGGGGATCTGGACCTTCAACGAGGCGCTGGCGCAGATCGATGCGCTCGGCTTCACCCCGGCGCAATTCCGCACCGTCAACACGATGCGCGACGATCCCGCCTGCGCGATCGAGTTCGACTGCCTGTTCCGCCGCAAGTAACCACTAACCGTCGAACGCACGGTCCGGACCGCATCGACGGACCGTTCACGACTTCATGCCGCGCCCGTCGCCGGACGCCGCTATTACCGAATGTCGCTCCGGCGGCATCGCCCGACACCGGCAGCCGGACCTGCTTCGGCGTGACGGTCAACGCCGTCAATCGACCGCCCGGCCCTTGCTTCGGGCCGGATCGGCGTTCGGCGCGCCGCAGGTGTCGGACTGATCGCCGATGAAGATGATCCATCGGCTCGGGCAAACCTCACTCGCACGATCGGCCGGCTTTGCCTCGTCCGCCCGTCATTGCGAGTACGACGAGGCGATCCGGCGTTTCGCACGACGTCTCGGCTTGCACCGCGACCCTCGCGATGACGGCGCTTGCAGGCAGACCGGCCGAATGTCGGCCCTCTCCTAGACCTCGGCCCAGCGTCGCAGCAGATTGTGGTACACACCCGTCAGTTGCACCGTGGCCGCCGCGCCATGCCCCTGCGCCGCCGCCACCGCCTGCACGCCACGATCGAGATCGAACAGGATGCGCCGCGCCCCGTCGTCGCGCACCATCGACTGTATCCAGAAGAAGCTCGCCAGCCGCACCCCGCGCGTGACAGCGGCGACGCGGTGCAGGCTGGATGCCGGGTACAGCACCATATGCCCCGCCGGCAGCTTCACCTCCTGCACCCCGAACTGATCCTCGATCACCAGTTCGCCGCCGTCATAGGTGCCCGGATCCTGGAGGAACAATGTCGCGGACAGGTCACTGCGGATCCGGAAGTCGCTGCCGCGCTTCATGCGGATCGCATTGTCGACGTGCAGGCCAAAATCCTCACCGCCCTCATATCGGTTGAACAGCGGCGGGAAGACCTTGGCCGGCAACGCCGCCGCCACGAACAGCGGCGCGCGCCCCAGCGCATCAATGATCGCGGCCCCCGCCTCGCGCGCCGCCGCGCCGTCCTCGGGCAATTGGCGATTGCGCTTGGCCAGCGCGGCCTGCGGCCCGGACGTGGCGTTGCCGTCGATCCACTCGCCCGCTTCCACCACGCCGCGCACCCGCGCCAGCGTCGCGGCATCGAGAACGTCGGGAATGGCGATCAACATGGCGATACGTCCGATAGATGGGTGCGTGATGGCCAGCGTAGCGCAGCGATCCGCACCGGCATACGCCGTGCTTCGATTTGCCGGGTCGCCATGCGCCTCGCGTGGCCGGCGCCGCGGCGCGACTCCGCCCGATCCGACCGCGCCACAACCATCACCCCGGATCACGTCCGGGGTGATGGTCGGCCGGACGTCAGAAGCTGTAGAACACGCTCAGCACCGCCTGCCGCCGGTCGCCGGGCATCGCCCAGCCGCCGGTCACGACGCCGCTGGCGTTCAGGTTGTTGCGCACGTTGGTCAGATATTTTTCGTCGGTGAAGTTCTGGACGTTCAGCTGCATCGTCAACCCCTCGCGGAAGCTGTACGCCATATAGGCGCGATGGATCAGGTAATCGTCCGCCTTCAGCAACGTCGCATTGGCAAGGTTCGGCACATAGGTCGTGATCGCCCCCTGATAGGTCAGGCCGTAGCCGACCTCCAGGCCGAACGGCAGCTTGTAGGTGGTGAACAGGCTGCCCGAATGCGGCGGTGTCTGCACCAGCCGCCGGTCGCGCTGCGGATCGGGGTTGGCCACGCTGTTGCCGCAGCCGGGGCCACCCGGCCGCGCCAGGCAGAAGTCCGATACCGATTGCAGCACCTTGCTGTCGAGATAGGTGTAATTGGCGAAGATCATCCATGCGGGCGTGACGTTGCCCGATACGCCCAGCGCGATACCATCGACGCGGCTGCGCCCGTCCAGAACCTGCACCGTCGGCAGCGCGGGGTCGTTCGATGGAATGCGGTAATTGGTCCGCTCGTTGCGGAACACCGCCGCGGTCAATTCCAGCCGACGCCCGAACAGCCCGGCCTTCGCGCCGATCTCGTAATTCTTCGCGGTCTCCGGTGCGACGTCGCACGTGCTGGTCACCACCGTGCCCGACACGCTGGTGCAGCCCAGCCGCACCGTCGCCGAAGACGGCGTCTTGGCATTGCCATAGCTGGCGTACAGGCTGACATCCTGCACGGGATGATAGACCAGCCCGGCGCGGTAGGAGAACAGCCGCTCGTTGTTACGCTGGCCCAACTGCGCGGGCAACGGCTGGGTCACTCCCGGTGCGACGGGGATCGGCAGCTGGTTGAACTCGGCAAGCTGCTGTTCCCAACGCACGCCGCCGTTCAGCTCGAAATGCCGGCCCAGTTCCAGCGTGTCGAAGGCGTAGACCGCGACGTTGCGCGTCGACGATTGCGCTCGCGACGTCGTCACGTTGTTGATCGGTCCGCGGTATACCGTGTCCGGGTTGCTGATCGCCAGCACCGGCAGCGGCGTCGTCGCCGATCCGTCCGCGTTGCGCAGCAGCGATCCCGCCGCGATCTTGTAATCCTCGACCATCATCGACACGCCGATGTTGGCGACGTTGCGGATGCTTCCCTCCGCGCCATGTTCCAGCCGCAGGTCGGTCTGGTTGGCGAACAGCTGGTTCTCCTGATCGCGCAACAGCCCGCGCGGGCCGGACGGCAGCCACTGGCCGGGGCGTAACGTCGTGGGGCACCCCGAGCCTGACGTGCCACCCGCCACCTGCACCGGCTGCGTGCCGCTCGCCAGACAGAAGGTGCCTTGTGGCGCACTGGTCACGCTATACTGCGCGACGCGCTGCCACCGCGTCAGGTTGCGGACCGACAGATGATCGTTGACCGAATGGCGCAGCGTCGCGGTCAGGCGGTCGATGTTCACGTCCTGCCGGTCGAGGTTGCGATAACCGTAATAATCGCTGCGATCCGCGCCGGTGATTAACCCGCCGACCAGATCGTTGTTGTAGTAAGGCACGCCGTACAACGGCGTGTTGCGATCCTCCTGATGGACATAGGCCAGCGTCAGGCTGGTCGGCGTGCCCATGCCGATCGTCACCGCCGGCGCCACGCCCCATCGCTCATACTTCTCCACGTCGCGGCCCGGCACGCCGTTGCGGTGGTACACCCCGTTCAATCGCACGCCGACCATGTCGGTGACCCGCTCGTTCGCGTCGATCGCGGCGCGGTAATAGTCGTCGGTGCCGATCGCGGCCTGCGCGATGGTCAGATCCTCGGGGCGCGGTTCCTTGCTGACCAGATTGATCGTGCCGCCGACCGATCCCGATCCGTTGAACACCGAATTGGCGCCATTGTAGATCTCGATCTGCTGCAGGTTGAACGGATCGGTGCGGCTGTACTGCGCGCTGTCGCGGATGCCGTCGATCGTGATGTCGTTGTTCGCCGAAAATCCGCGCAGGTTGATGCTGTCGCCATAGCCTCCGCCGCCTTCGCCCGCGCCGAAGGTGATGCCCGGGATCGTCTGCAACGCATCGCGCAGCGTCAGCAGGTTCTGCTTGCGCAGGGTCTGGTCCGAAATCACCGTCACCGTCTGTGGCATGTCGATCAGCGCCGACGTCGCCTTCGGGCTCTCCAGCTCACCCGGCCCCTGCACGCGCGCTCCGGTGACGACCACGTCGTCACGATCGATCCGTGCCCGGCCGTCCTGCGCGGCGGGCGCGCGGTCAGCCGCTTCGGCGGCGGCCGGCGCGCTGGCGATGAAGCCGATGCACGACAACGCAAGGAAGGATGTGGATGACGACGACATGATGACTGAGCCCCGCTTTTTCGTTGGGGCCAGCTATTGCGAGTGACTTTCAAAGTCAATCCTGATGCGAGTTATTCTCACCTCTGTCGCAAAATGTCGACGGATGTGCGACCAGCCACGAACGGATGGCGCTCGCGAGATTGGGTGGATCTCCCTGCGCGACACGCAGCGCATCGATCTGCGCGACCAGCGCCGACAGCGGCAGCGCCCGTTCGCGCGCCGCGCGTTCCAGCGCGCGCCAGAAAACCGGTTCGAGGCTGATCGACGTCGCATGCCCGGCGATCGTCACGGATCGCTTTACCGGCCCCACGAAGCCGCCTTCGGGCGCCGCAATCACGGTTCGCGCACCGCAATATATGCACCCGGCACAAGGCGGCTCCCGCTGGCGAACCGCGGCGTGCAGGCATATGCTGTCTGAGTTAATATCGTGTCGCAGAGGGGGCTGGCGTGCTCACTCGGCATCGAACAACGCGGCAAGCTGTTCGATAATCGTGCCGCCCAATTGCTCGGCATCCATGATCGTGACCGCACGGCTGTAATAGCGCGTCACGTCGTGCCCGATGCCGATTGCGACCAACTCGACCGGCGATTTCTTTTCGATCCAGGCGATTACCTGCCGCAGGTGCCGCTCCAGATACGATCCGGAGTTGACGCTCAACGTCGAATCGTCGACCGGCGCACCGTCCGAGATCACCATCAGGATGCGCCGCTCCTCGGGCCGCGCCATCATCCGCGCATGCGCCCACAACAGCGCTTCGCCGTCGATATTTTCCTTCAGCAACCCCTCGCGCATCATCAACCCCAGGGAGGTACGGGCGCGCCGCCACGGTTCGTCGGCGCGTTTGTAGACGATGTGCCTGATATCGTTGAGCCGTCCCGGCTGCGGCGGCCGCCCCGCCCCCAGCCAGGTTTCGCGACTCTGCCCGCCCTTCCAGGCCCGCGTGGTGAAGCCGAGGATTTCGGTCTTGACCCCGCACCGCTCCAGCGTGCGCGCCAGGATATCCGCGCTGATCGCCGCGATCGAAATCGGCCGGCCGCGCATCGAGCCGGAATTGTCGATTAGCAACGTCACCACGGTGTCGCGGAACTCGGTGTCGCGCTCCACCTTGTAGCTCAGCGATTGCATGGGGTTGACCACGACACGCGCCAGCCGCGCGGCGTCGATCAAGCCTTCCTCCTGATCGAAATCCCACGATCGCGACTGTTGCGCCATCAAACGGCGTTGAAGCCGATTGGCCAGTTTCGAGACAGTAGATTGCAGGTGCACGAGCTGCTGGTCGAGGTAGCCGCGGAGCCGGGTCAGCTCCTCGGCATCACACAATTCCGTCGCCGCCACGACCTCGTCGAACCGCTCGGTCCACACGCGATAATCGAATTGCGCCGACAAATCGTTCGACGGACGATTGGGGCGCACCGGCTGCATCCCTTCCTCGCCATCGTCGCCGGGCTCGCCCTCCGCATCGTCGATGTCGTCGCCCTCGAGTTCCTCGCTCTCGCCCTCCTGCGACCGGTCGTCGCGCTGCTGCCCGCGCGCCTCGACGTCGGTCTCGCCTTCTGCGCCTTCCGCTTCTTCCTCGTCGGCCTGGTCGGTGTCCTGGTTCTCCTCGCCTTCCTCGTCGTCGCCGCCCTCGTCGCTCTCCTGCGGCTCCTGCTCGCCCTCGACCAGCTCAAGCTGCTCGAGCAGCTTACGCGTAAGCCCCTGAAAAGCACGCTGATCGTCCAGCGCCAGCGCCAGGGCGCTCAAGTCTGCCTTCTCGCCGATCCAGTCGCGCACCAGCGCCAGTCCCGGCTCCGCCTCGACCGGCGGCAACCGGCCGGTCAGCGCCTCGCGCACCATCAACCCCAGGGCAGAGGGCAGCGGAACCTCGCTGCGGTTGCGCGCACGGGTGATCGGGTCGCTGCGCAACCGGACGTCGAGCGCGCGCGCCAGGTTGTCGGCGATCCCCGCGTAGCCACGACTGCCCAGCGCCTCCACCCGCGCGCTTTCGACCGCATCATATACCGCCCGCGCGGTCGCCTCTGCCGGTGCGCCGCGAAGGTGAAGTGCGTCGTCGTGGTGCCGCAAGCGCAACGCGAATGCGTCCGCAAAGCCGCGCGCCTCGGCCACCTGATCGGCGGGCAGCGTTCGTGCCGGCATCGGCACGCGCATGTGCTTGCCCGATTGCGCCGGCGCATCCGCGGTATAGGCGAGTTCCACCTCCGCCTCGTCGGACAACGCACGCGCGGTGCCGCCAAGCACGGCCTTGAAGCGATCGATCGGGGTATCAGTGGCCATTGTCGGACTATCTCGCAGCCAGGGTCTGCCAGCGTGCGATCACGCTTGCCCCGTACCAATATGTTGCTCGCTCCATCGACCGGACGTTGATCGACATCCTTGCGCACGGGGGCAGACGCGGACCGCAGCGCCGCCGGGATGGCGACGCGCCCGCACCCCGCAGCGGCCGCATGCCCCGTGCCATCAAGCTTTCGCGACCACGCTCTCGGGCAGATCCTTGCCGAACACGCGCTGGTAATATTCCGCCACCATGGCGCGT
The DNA here is from genome assembly GCF_001421995.1 of Sphingomonas sp. Leaf231. Classification (GTDB taxonomy): domain Bacteria; phylum Pseudomonadota; class Alphaproteobacteria; order Sphingomonadales; family Sphingomonadaceae; genus Sphingomonas. The sequence goes on along the minus strand of NZ_LMLS01000002.1, from coordinate 950,261 downwards.
TCCGCCTCGTCGCACTTGTTGAGGAACGACAGTCGGAAGGCAAAGCCGACGTCACCGAAGATCAACGCGTTCTGCGCCCACGTTATCACGGTGCGCGGGCTCATAACCGTCGAAATGTCGCCGTTGACGAAACCCTTTCGGGTCAAGTCCGCCACGCGAACCATGTTTTCGACCAGCTTCTTGCCCTCGGGCTTGTCGTATTCGCCGGACTTGGCGAGCACGATTTGCGCCTCGGTCGCCGCGGGCAGGTAGTTGAGGGTGACGACCACGTTCCAGCGATCCATCTGGCCCTGATTGATCTGCTGGGTGCCATGATACAGGCCGCTTGTGTCGCCCAGCCCGACCGTATTGGCGGTTGCGAACAGCCGGAAATACGGGTTCGGGCGGATCACGCGATTTTGGTCGAGCAGCGTCAGCTTGCCTTCGGTCTCCAGCACGCGCTGGATCACGAACATCACGTCGGGACGCCCGGCATCATATTCGTCGAACACCAGCGCGGTCGGCGTCTGCAACGCCCATGGCAGCAATCCCTCGCGGAACTCGGTAACCTGCTGCCCGTCGCGCAGGACAATCGCGTCACGCCCCACCAGATCGATACGGCTGATGTGCGCGTCCAGATTGATGCGAATGCACGGCCATTTCAGCCGCGCGGCGACCTGCTCGATATGGCTCGACTTGCCGGTCCCATGATAGCCTTGCACCATCACGCGGCGATTGTGGGCGAAGCCAGCGGCGATCGCCAGGGTCGTATCCGGATCGAACACATAGGCGGGGTCCAGATCGGGCACACGCTCGTCCGCTTCCGAGAAGGCCGGGACTTCCATGTCCGAGTCGATCCCGAACAGGTCGCGCACGCGCACCATCTTGTCGGGCGCATCCAGAATGGTGGTGTCCCGGCTGTCGGGCTGCGTGTTCGGGATATCGGTCATGCGGTACGCCGTCTTGCTGGAGTGGCCCGAACCACTGCGAAGCCGGCGCGTCCGCGTCAACCCGCCGCGAACACCAGACCCGCCGTGGTTTGGCTGGTGGAACAGATACCGGAACGCCCGCGCCGCCGCCCGGTTGCCCGCCGATTCACCCAGGTGACCGTCGACGTGGCATGTGCCGCCTTTTTTTAGGTCCGACCGCCATTTAGCGATTGCCCGCGCGGACGATGGGCGCATCATCCGCGAAAATAGCGAATCGGAGTGGATGCGCCGTGCGGATGATCTTCGTGAACCTGCCGGTCAGGAACGTGGCCAGCGCCACCGCATTCTACACGGCGCTCGGTTTCGAGAAGAACCCGGCCTTTTCGAACGAGGTCGCATCGGCGATGCGCTGGTCGGACACGATAAGCGTGATGCTGCTCGACCATTCGTTCTACGCCACCTTCACCGACAAGCCGATCGCGGACACCCATGCCGTCAGCGCCGCCTTGCTATGCCTGTCCTTCGACAGCCGCGATTCGGTGGACGCGATCCACGCTGCGTCACGCCAGGCCGGTGGTCGGGAAACCCGCGCGGTGCAGGATCAACACTTCATGTACGGTGGCGCGTTCGAGGATTTCGACGGCCATACCTGGGAAACGATGTTCATGGACATCAGCAACGCCCCCGCAACCGCCTGACCCCAAAAGGAAGCCGCATGAGAAATCCGCACGGCACGCCGATCTGGTACGAATATCAGGCACGTGACGCCGACAGCGCCCAGACTTTCTATGCGGCGGCGCTCGGCTGGACGATCGCTACACCCCCCGCTGGCGGGCTGGACTATCGCATCGTCTCGACGGCCGATGGCGACGGCGTCGGCGGTATCATGACGACCCCTGCGGGCGCGGCGATCCGGCCGGGCTGGCTCCTCTACGTCGGTGTCGACGATGTCGACGTGGCGGTCTCGCAGGCGCTCGCCAGCGGTGGAGCGGTGCGGATGCCGGCCCACGATCTGCCCGGAGTCGGCCGGATCGCGCTGCTTGCCGATCCGGACGGCACGCCGTTCTACATCATGCGAGGTGCGATCGACGAGAGTTCGCGCGCCTTCGCCAGCGCGGACGACGCAACGCCCGGTCACGCCGTCTGGAACGAGTTGACCGCGCCCGATCAGGATGCGGCGATGGCCTTCTACGCCGCATTGTTCGAATGGCGACACGATGGCGCCATGCCGATGGGGCCACTGGGCGACTATCGTTTCGTATACCGCGACACGTCGTGCCTCGGTGCGACGATGCCGGTGTTTCACGGAGCGACGCCCGGTTGGCTGATCTATTTCCAGGTCGACGACGTCGATACCGCCATCGCCCGGCTACGCGATGCGGGTGGCACGTTGGAACAGGGGCCGGATCGGATCCCCGGTGGCGACTATTCGGCAGTCGCGCGGGACGGCGACGGCGCGCGCTTCGGCTTCGTCGGCCCGCGGCGGGGATGAGGGGCAAGGTCAGGGCGCCCGCGTCACGGGGCAAAGGCAATGGACGCGATGGCGCTGATCGCCTTCGCAGCGATAGAGCACGCGATCACCTCTTGAGACTCGGGACATAATGGCTAACTAGGCCAGCGACGGACATGTTTGCGGCCACGCTCGCGATCGTGTACCCGCCGCCCGAGTAATGGCGCCGGTGCGCCTCCTGCGCGCCGACGATCAACCGACGAAGACGAGACGCGCGCATGGCCGAGTTCACGCTCCCGAAAAACAGCAAGATCAAGGGCGGGCAGAAGCACGCCTCCCCGCAGCCAGGCGGAACGATGCGCAATTTCAAGGTGTATCGCTACGATCCCGATTCGGGTGCAAATCCGCGCTACGACACGTTCGAGGTCAATCTCGACGAATGTGGACCGATGGTGCTCGATGCGCTCATCAAGATCAAATCGGAGCAGGATCCGTCGCTCACCTTCCGCCGCTCGTGCCGCGAAGGCATTTGTGGATCGTGCTCGATGAACATCGACGGCCGCAACGGCCTGGCCTGCACCACCGCGATCGAAGACGTGAAGGGCGAGATCAAGATCACGCCGCTGCCTGCGATGGACGTCATCAAGGATCTCGTTCCGGATTTCACGCGCTTCTATGCGCAATATGCGTCGATCACTCCGTGGTTGCAGACGGTGACGCCGCCGCCGGCCGGCAAGGAGAGGCTCCAGTCGCCAGCGGAACGCGCCAAGCTGGATGGATTGTACGAGTGCATCCTGTGCGCCTGCTGCTCGACATCTTGTCCGAGCTACTGGTGGAACTCGGACAAGTTCCTTGGCCCGGCGATCCTGTTGCAGGCATATCGCTGGCTGGCCGACAGTCGCGACGAAATGACCGGCGAGCGGCTGGACGCGTTGGAAGATCCGTTCCGCCTGTATCGCTGTCACACGATCATGAACTGCGCGAACACTTGCCCCAAGGGGCTGTCGCCGGCCAAGGCGATCGCGGAAATCAAGAAGATGGAGGTCGAGCGGCTGGTCTGATCGGCCGCATCTGCGCTTCCCGCGCAAGAACCGGCGGACTGCCAGCAATCATCCGTGGCTTGATCCCGCCGCAATCCTTCCGCATTGCCTCGCGCTTATTGTGCATGGCAACATAAGTCGCGACGTTTCAGCGTTGCGGAAGGGTCGAATGAAATGGGCAAGGTGCTCGCCGCCTATCAGAAGCTGATCGACGCGGACGAGTTGCGGCCCGACGACGAGCAGGCGGCGGGCGCCGTGCGGCTGGATGCCCTTGCCGCCGAACTCGAGAAACCTCGCACGACCGGCGTGTTCCGCAGGCGTGTAATCCCTGCACGCGGCGTTTACCTGTGGGGCGGGGTCGGCCGCGGCAAGTCGATGCTGATGGACCTGTTTTTCACGCACGTCGCGATCACGCGCAAACGCCGCGTCCATTTCGCCGAGTTCATGCTGGAGGTGCACGCGCGGATTGCCGCCGAGCGCCGCAAGGAACAAGGCGACCCGATCGCCCCCGTTGCGGCCGCTTTGGCCGAAGAGGCGCAACTTCTCGCGTTCGACGAGATGATGGTCACCAACTCACCCGATGCGATGATCCTGTCGCGGCTGTTCACGGCGTTGATCGAGGCCGGGGTCACTGTGGTCACCACCTCCAACCGGGCACCCGCCGACCTTTATCGCAACGGATTGAACCGCGAGCATTTTCTCGGCTTTATCGCGTTGGTCGAGGAGCGCCTCGACGTTATCGCGCTCAATGGGCCGGTCGATTATCGCCGCGACCGGCTCGGTACGCAGCAGACCTGGTGCGTACCGAACGGCGAACAGGCCACCGCGGATCTTTCCGCCGCCTTCTTCCGTCTCACCGACTATCCGCCTGAGGATCGCGACCACGTCCCTTCCGAAGAACTGATGGTGCAGGGACGAACGCTGCGTGTGCCCAAGACGCTGAAAGGCGTGGCGGTTTTCGCATTCAAGAAGCTGTGCGGCGAGGCGCGCGGCACCGCCGACTATCTCGCCATCGCGCGTCGCTATCACACGGTGATCCTTGTCGGCATTCCCGTACTCGGGCCGGACAATCGCAACGAGGCGGCGCGCTTCGTCCAGCTGATCGACGCGCTGTACGAACACAAGGTCAAGCTGCTCGCCTCGGCGGATGCTGCGCCCGACCAGCTGTACCCGCACGGCGATGGCGCATTCGAATTCCAGCGAACGGCGAGCAGGCTGGAGGAAATGCGATCGGAAGACTATCTCGCCAAAGGCCATGGCACCGCTTAATGATGTTGCGAACCACTTGCAATTAAACTTTCACCGGTGGCGCTTTACGGGTTGCCCGATGCCCGCGAAGGGCGTAGTCGGCATGACCATTCGAACGTCAACGACGGAAGGGATGGGATGGCCCGCAAGAAGATCGCGCTGATCGGTGCCGGTAATATCGGCGGCACGCTCGCGCACCTCGCAGCACTGAAGGGTCTTGGCGACATCGTCCTGTTCGACGTGGTCGACGGCGTGCCGCAGGGCAAAGCGCTGGACTTGTCGCAATGCAGTCCGGTCGAGGGCTTCGACGCCAAGATCACCGGCACCAACGACTATGCCGATATCGCCGGAGCCGATGTGATCATCGTTACGGCCGGTGTCGCGCGCAAGCCCGGCATGAGCCGCGACGACCTGCTCGGCATCAACCTCAAGGTGATGAAGGCGGTCGGCGAGGGCATCCGCGACAACGCTCCGGAGGCGTTCGTGATTTGCATCACCAACCCGCTCGACGCGATGGTGTGGGCGCTGCGCGAGTTTTCCGGTCTGCCGCACAACAAGGTCGTTGGCATGGCCGGCGTGCTCGATTCCGCGCGCTTCAGCCACTTCCTTGCCGAGGAATTCGCCGTGTCGGTAAAGGACGTGAACACGTTCGTGCTCGGCGGCCACGGCGACACGATGGTGCCGGTGCTGGAATACAGCACCGTCAGCGGCATCCCGGTCAGCGACCTGATCGAGATGGGCTTTTCCACGCAGGAGAAGGTCGACGCGATCATCAAGCGCACCCGCGGCGGCGGCGGCGAGATCGTCGCGCTACTGAAGACCGGCTCGGCCTATTACGCGCCGGCCACCAGCGGCATCGCGATGGCCGAAGCGTATCTCTACGACCAGAAGCGGGTTCTTCCCGCCGCCGCGCATCTGACCGGCCAATACGGCGTGGACGATCTGTACGTCGGCGTACCGGTGGTGATCGGTGCGAATGGCGTCGAGAAGATCGTGGAGGTCAAGCTGTCCGACGAAGCGAAGGCAAACCTTCAGGTGTCGGTCGATGCGGTCAAGGAACTGCTGGTCGCCTGCAAGGGCATCGACCGCTCGTTGGAGAAGTAAGCTATCTTCCTGCCCCGGCAGCGCTCGGGGTTTCGTCCTGGTGGTTACCGGGAGGGCGGATGGTGGAGGAGCGTGGATACGACCATCTTGCGTCGAGCGCCGTAATTGGATGCTCGACGAAGACGTAGCCACCGCCCTGTCGGCGCGTTTCGGAACACCGCGATGACATCGCGAGCGTTTCCGTCGCCGGTACGGGCAAGACGTTGGTCTGGTTCGAGGTTCATGATCGTATCGATGATGCGATGTGTGCGAGAAGCAGACGAAGGAGTGGCGACGGAGCGGGACGCTGCGTCAGATCGTGGTGATGAACCCGGGCTGGCGCGACCTCTTTCCGAAGCTGGCACAGCAACTCGACTCCGGCCCGCGCCGGGGTGATGGCTAAAAGGCACAGGAACCCGATGAGCATCCTCGTCGACAAGAACACCAAGGTCATCACGCAAGGGATGACCGGCAAGACCGGCACTTTCCACACCAAGGCGGCGCTGGAATACGGCACGCAGATGGTCGGTGGCGTGACGCCCGGCAAGGGCGGCACCACTCACGAGGAGCTGGGCCTGCCCAACTTCAACACCGTGCACGAGGCCGTCGCCGCGACCGGTGCGAATGCGTCGGTGATCTACGTTCCGCCTCCCTTCGCCGCGGACTCGATCCTTGAGGCGATCGATGCGGAAGTCCCGCTGATCGTCGCGATCACCGAAGGCATCCCGGTGCTGGACATGGTGCGCGTGAAGCGTGCGCTGTCGGGCAGCAAGTCGCGGCTGATCGGTCCGAACTGCCCGGGCGTGCTGACGCCGGGCGAGTGCAAGATCGGTATCATGCCCGGCAACATCTTCAAGAAGGGCTCGGTCGGCGTCGTTTCTCGTTCGGGTACGCTGACCTATGAGGCGGTGTTCCAGACCTCGAACGCCGGCCTGGGTCAGACCACCGCGGTGGGCATCGGCGGCGATCCGGTCAACGGCACCAACTTCATCGACGTGCTGGAACTGTTTCTGGCCGACGAAGCCACGCAGTCGATCATCATGATCGGCGAGATCGGCGGCGACGCCGAGGAGCAGGCGGCGCAATTCCTGATCGACGAGGCCAAGCGCGGGCGCAAGAAGCCGATGGCCGGCTTCATCGCGGGCCGCACGGCACCGCCGGGACGTCGCATGGGCCACGCCGGCGCGATCGTGTCTGGCGGCAAGGGTGACGCGGAGAGCAAGATCGCGGCGATGGAAGCTGCCGGGATCAAGGTCGCGGCCAGCCCGTCCGAACTCGGCTCGACGCTGTTGAGCGTGCTGAACGGGTAAGATCATCTCGTCATCCCGGCTCGGTCGGGATCCAGAGCGGCAGGCGGGCCGCTCGCGGCTCTGGACCCCGACCTTCGTCGGGGTGACGCATAGAAGAAAAGCCGGGCGGCCCCGAGGAAGCGTGACATGGGCTACGAAGGCCAGGATTTCAGCGACATCGCCGGCGGCGTCAGCCCCGCGTTCATCGACGCGCTCTATGCGCGCTTCAAGGAGTCGCCGGACTCCATCGACACCGGGTGGCGTTCGTTCTTCGAAGGGCTCGAAGGCTCGATGGGCGCCCCGTCCTGGACCAACAAGCGCTGGCCGCTGACCACGACCGACGACCTGACCGCCGGGCTCGACCCGACGCAGATGGAGCCGGCCGCCAAGCCGCAGAAGGGTGGCAAGCCTGCCCCCACCCCGGCTGCCGCCGCACCGTCGCAGGATGAGATCGTCCGCGCCGCTGCGGACTCGATCCGTGCGCAATTGCTGATTCGCACCTACCGTGTCCGCGGCCATCTGGCGGCGAACCTCGATCCGCTCGGGCTGTCGTCGGCGCGCGAACTGCCCGCCGATCTGAAGACGGACTATCACGGCTTCTCGGACGGCGACATCGATCGCCCGGTCTATCTCGGCGGCACGCTGGGCCTGCAATGGGCGACGATCCGCGAACTCGTTGACACGCTGCGCGCCAATTATTGCGGCAACGTCGGCATGGAATACATGCACATCGCCGATGTCGAGGAGCGCAAGTTCCTCCAGGAGCGTATGGAGGGCAAGGACAAGCAGGTCGAATTCACCACGCAGGGCAAGAAGGCGATCCTGAACAAGGTGATCGAGGCCGAGCAGTGGGAGAAGTTCCTCGGTCGCAAGTATGTCGGCACCAAGCGGTTCGGCCTGGACGGCGGCGAAAGCATGATCCCTGCGTTGGAAAGCGTCATCAAATATGGTGGCGCTGCCGGCGTCAACGAAATCGTATTCGGCATGGCGCATCGCGGCCGCTTGAACGTCCTGGCCAATGTAATGGCCAAGCCGTTGCGCGTCATCTTCCATGAATTCGCTGGCGGCAGCGCCAACCCCGACGACATCGGCGGTTCGGGCGACGTCAAATATCACCTCGGCACTTCCACCGATCGCGAATTCGACGGCCACAAGGTTCACATGTCGCTGGTCGCCAACCCGTCACATCTGGAGGCGGCCGATCCGGTCGTGCTCGGCAAGATCCGCGCGATCCAGACGATCGACAAGGATCTGGAAACGCACGCCCGTTCACTGCCCGTGCTGATCCACGGCGATGCCGCCTTCGCGGGCCAGGGCATCGTGTGGGAATGCCTCGGCTTCTCGGGCATTCGCGGTTACAATACCGGTGGCTGCGTTCACTTCGTCATCAACAACCAGATCGGCTTCACGACCAGCCCGCAATTCGCGCGCTCGTCGCCTTACCCGTCCGATGTGGCAAAGGGCGTGCAGGCGCCGATCTTCCACGTCAACGGCGACGATCCGGAGGCGGTGACCTTCGCCACGAAGATCGCAATGGAATACCGTCAGAAGTTCCACCGCGACGTGGTGATCGACATGTGGTGCTACCGCCGCTTCGGCCACAACGAAGGCGACGAGCCCGGCTTCACCCAGCCGTTGATGTACAAGGCGATCCGCGAGCATCCGCCGGTCAGCCAGATCTACAGCCAGCGGCTGATCGCCGAAGGGGTGGTCGATCAGGCGTGGGTCGACGACAATGTGAAGCAATATACGACGTTGCTGGAAGGCGAGTTCGACGCCGGCGGCAGCTACAAGCCGAACAAGGCGGACTGGTTCGCCGGTCGCTGGTCGGGGCTCCACGCGCCCGCCGACGCTGAAAGCGCGCGTCGCAGCGTAGAGACCGGGATAGAACAAAAGCTGCTTGATTCGATCGGTCGCACGCTGACCACGGTTCCCGACAGCATCGCGATCCACAAGACGCTGGCGCGCGTGCTCGATGCCAAGCGCAACATGTTCGAGACCGGCGGCAATTTCGACTGGGCGACCGGCGAGGCACTGGCGTTCGGCTCGCTGCTCCACGAAGGATATGGCGTCCGCCTGTCGGGGCAGGATTCGGGCCGCGGCACCTTCTCGCAACGCCACGCGGTGTGGGTCGACCAGAATGACGAGCACAAATACGTGCCGTTGTGGACCGTGCCGCACGGCAGCTTCGAAGTGCTCGACAGCCCGTTGTCCGAATATGGCGTGCTGGGCTTCGAATATGGTTACGCGCTGGCGGACCCCAAGACGCTGGTGATGTGGGAGGCGCAGTTCGGCGATTTCGTCAACGGCGCTCAGATCATGATCGACCAGTTCATCGCGTCTGGTGAGGCCAAGTGGCTGCGTGCCAACGGCCTGGTGATGCTGCTGCCGCATGGTTACGAGGGTCAGGGGCCGGAACACAGCTCGGCACGTCCCGAGCGGTTCCTGCAACTGTGCGCTGGCGACAACATGCAGGTCGCAAACTGCACGACCCCGGCCAATTACTTCCACCTGCTGCGTCGACAGATGCACCGCAACTTTCGCAAGCCGCTGGTGGTGTTCACGCCCAAGTCGCTCCTGCGTCACAAGCTCGCGGTCAGCAGCGCCGCGGACTTCCTGGGCGACTCTCACTTCCGCCGCCTCCTGTCCGATCCGTCCGCTCCGGCGGACACCGAGACGAAGCGGCTGGTGCTGTGCACCGGCAAGGTTTCGTACGACCTGATGGAAGCGCGGGACGCCGCCGGCGATCAGCACACGCAGATCGTACGCGTCGAGCAGCTTTATCCGTTCCCGGCGGAGGCGCTGGCTAAGCGGATCGCGCGGATGACCAACCTGGAAGAGGTGATCTGGGCGCAGGAAGAGCCGAAAAACAACGGTTACTGGTTCTTCGTCGAACCGTTCATCGAGGAAGCGTTGGGTATCGCGAAGGCACGGGTCGCACGCCCGCGCTATGCCGGACGCACCGCCGCGGCTTCGCCAGCCACCGGGCTGATGAAGCGTCACCAGGCCGAGCAGGGTGCGCTGATCGCCGATGCGCTGGGGCATAACGTGCGCGACGAGATCCGTCGCACCCGTGACGCCGAGACGACCAAGAAGGCTGCGGCACCGTCCGCGTAATCCATTCCGATGTTAGTCGGTCCGGCGCGCGCCGGACCCGCTAACGACATTATCCGGCCACGGCCGCGACGACGAGGTGAGAGATGGCAACCGAAGTTCTGGTCCCGACGCTGGGCGAATCGATCACGGAAGCGACGGTCGGTGAGTGGCTGAAGCAGCCCGGCGACGCGGTCGCCGCCGATGAGCCCATTGCCAGCCTGGAAACCGACAAGGTCTCGGTCGAGGTGCCGTCGCCGGTCGCCGGCGTCATGGGTCAGCATGCCGCCAAGGTCGGCGACACGGTGGAGGTCGGCGCGCTGATCGCGACGATCGAGAGCGGCGATGGTGCGCCCGCGAAGGCCGCGGCACCGCAGCCAGCGGTTACCGAGGCGCCTGCCGCCACGAACGCGGCGCCCCACGACGCCGCCGCGCTTTCGCCGTCGGTGCGCCGTGCTGTCCTGGAGCACGGTGTAGATCCGTCGACGGTCAAGGGCACCGGCAAGGACGGACGCCTGACCAAGGAAGACGTTGCAGCCGCCGCGTCGAGCAAGCCCGTCGCTCCTGCGCCGGCGTCGGCAGCCGCCCCACAGACTCCTTCGGTCGCCGCGTCGACGGGCGGCCGCAAGGAAGAGCGCGTGAAGATGACGCGTCTGCGTCAGACGATCGCCAAGCGGCTGAAGGAAGCGCAGAACAGCGCCGCGATGCTGACGACGTTCAACGACGTCGACATGACCGCGGTGATCGAGGCGCGGGCCAAGTACAAGGATCTGTTCGAAAAGAAGCACGGCGTGCGGCTGGGCTTCATGGGCTTCTTCGTGAAAGCCGCGACGATGGCCTTGAAGGACATCCCTTCGGTCAACGCCAGCATCGAAGGCGACGAAATCGTCTATCACGATTACGCCGACATCTCCGTCGCGGTCAGCGCCCCAAACGGGTTGGTCGTGCCGGTGATCCGCGATGCGCAGGACCTGTCGGTCGCGGGTATCGAGAAGACGATCGGCGACTTCGGCAAGCGCGCCAAGGACGGCACGCTGAAGATGGATGAGATGAAGGGCGGCACCTTCACGATCTCCAACGGCGGTGTGTTCGGCTCGCTGATGTCGACCCCCATCATCAACCCGCCGCAGTCGGCGGTGCTGGGCCTGCACCGTATCGAGGAACGCCCGGTCGTTCGCGACGGACAGGTTGTGGTGCGCCCGATGATGTATCTCGCGCTCAGCTACGACCACCGCCTGATCGATGGCCGGGAGGCGGTGACCTTCCTGGTCGCGCTGAAGAACGCGATCGAGGATCCGACGCGTATCCTGATCGACCTGTAAGATGTGTACCCGGCTCCGGCGACCGCCGGAGCCGGGCATGACGGCGGATGTAAGCGGGCGCGGCGGTCACCATATCCGCCCCGTAACTGGCCCCCGGCCTGCGCCGGGGTGGAGGCATGGAAATGGCTGACGAACAGCAATACGATTATGACGTCCTCGTGATCGGCGCCGGCCCTGGCGGCTATGTGGCCGCGATCCGCGCGGCGCAGCTTGGCTTGCGCACCGCCTGTGCGGAAGCGCGCGAGACGCTGGGCGGGACCTGCCTCAACGTCGGCTGCATCCCGTCGAAGGCGTTGCTTCACGCCTCGGAACTGTACGATCACGCTGCCAACGGAGCGATGGCAAAGCTGGGCATCAAGACTACGGTCGAGCTCGACCTCGATACGATGCATGGCCAGCGCCGCGACGCGGTGAAGCAGTTGACCAGCGGCATCGAGTATCTCTTCAAGAAGAACAAGGTCACGTGGCTGAAGGGTCGCGCCGCGTTCAAGGATGCGCACAGCGTCGATGTCGCGGGCCAGACCGTCACCGCGAAGAACATCGTCATCGCGACCGGTTCCAGCGTCACCCCGTTGCCCGGCGTGGAGATCGATCAGAAGGTGATCGTCGATTCGACCGGCGCGCTCGACCTGCCGACCGTGCCCGAACATCTGGTGGTGATCGGCGGCGGCGTGATCGGGCTGGAGCTTGGCAGCGTGTGGCGCCGACTGGGCGCGAAGGTGACGTGCGTCGAGTATCTCGACCAGATCCTGCCCGGCTTCGATGGCGACATCCGCAAGGAAGCCAACAAGATCTTCAAGAAGCAGGGCATCGAGTTTGAATTGTCGACCAAGGTGACGAAGGTCGCGGTCGAGGGTGACAGCGCGGTGCTGACCGTCGAGCCGGCGCAAGGCGGCGAAGCCACCACGATCGAGGCAAGCCACGTGCTCGTTTCGATCGGACGCCGGCCGAACACGGACGGGCTGAACCTGGAGGCTGCCGGGCTGTCGGCCAATCCGCGTGGACAGGTCGAGATCGACCATGATTTCCGCACGGCGACCGATGGCGTGTGGGCGATCGGCGACGTAGTTCCCGGTCCGATGCTGGCGCACAAGGCAGAGGACGAGGGCATCGCCGTGGCCGAAAACATCGCCGGCCAGCACGGCATCGTGAACCACGACGTGATCCCGTCTGTCGTCTACACCTGGCCCGAAGTGGCCGGCGTCGGGCTGACCGAGGAAGCGGCGCGCGAAAAGGGCGAGATCAAGGTCGGCAAGTTCCCGATGATGGCGAACAGCCGTGCCAAGACCAACCACGAACCCGACGGGTTGGTGAAGATCATCTCCGACGCGAACACCGACCGCGTGCTGGGCGTGTGGTGCATCGCCAGCGTGGCGGGCACGATGATCGCACAGGCCGCGCAGGCGATGGAGTTCGGCGCCACCAGCGAGGACATCGCCTATACCTGCCACGCGCATCCGACCCATTCGGAGGCGATGAAGGAAGCGGCGATGGCCGTGCGCGGCAAGCCGATCCACATCTGACGCCGTCATGTCCGCCAGTGGTCAGACGCCACGTGCCGGGCGTGAACGCTACTGGCTCGCGCTTACCCGGGAGACACTGCCTGCACTGGCAGCCCCGCGTGGCTGGCCGGTGCGGGCAGACCATTGTTTCCAGCGCATCCTGCTCGACCATGCGTGCGGCGGGCGATGGTATGACCATATCGACGGCCGCCCCGCTTATGTTCACGCACCCGATGCCGTGCTGGCGGCGGCGATCGCGCTGGGCGAAGAGGTCGCGGCCGGCACCACGGACCTTGCGGCGCTGAACGACCGGTCGCTACGCTGGCGGGGCAAGCGTTAGGCGCTGGACGACGACCGTCAGCGCGCGTGCTTGCGCCGACGGCCTTCCACCGTCACCAGCGGGCGCGGGTGGCCGCGATCGGCAGCCGGCTACGGAGAACAGCGATGATCGAACGGCTGATCGCCATCATGGCGCGCCTGCGCGGGCCGGACGGCTGCGAATGGGACCGTGCACAGACCTTTGCGACGATCGCGCCCTATACGATCGAGGAAGCCTACGAGGTCGCCGACGCGATCGAACGCAGCAACCTGTCCGAGTTGAAGGATGAACTCGGTGACCTTCTGCTTCAGGTCGTGTTCCACAGCCGCATCGCCGAGGAACAGGGCGTGTTCGGGTTCGGCGACGTCGTGGCGGCGATCAGCGACAAGATGGAGCGCCGCCATCCGCACATTTTCGGCGACGAGGCCGAGGGCGGGCACCATCGCTGGGAAGAGGTAAAGGCTGCCGAGCGCGTGACCAAGGGCGCGACCGGCGCGTTGAGCGGGGTCGCGACCGGGCTGCCGGCGTTGCTGCGAGCCGAAAAGCTACAGAAGCGCGCGGCGCGGGTCGGGTTCGACTGGCCCGACGCTGCGGGGCCACGCGCCAAGATCGACGAGGAGCTGGCCGAAGTCGAGGGCGCCACGACCCCCGAAGATGTGGCCGAGGAGATCGGCGACCTGCTGTTCACGACGGTGAATTGGGCGCGACACCACGGCGTCGATCCGGAAGCGGCGTTGCGGGCCGCGAACGCGAAGTTCGAGCGTCGGTTCGCGGCGATGGAGAAGGAGGCGGGCGCTTCCTTCCCCGCGCTGTCGCTGGACGAGAAGGAAGCACTCTGGGTGCGGGCCAAGGCGGCGGAATAACCATCGTCGCGGGCGGCACGACGAGGATGAAGGTGTCACATTCTCGACCCCAAACAAGGTCTTAGGCCCGCCCGCCCGATCGGGACCGCCTCACGGGATTCGGACTGCACGCCCGTGAAGATACCCATCCGTTCGGACCAAGCGCATTAGCACGACCGGCGGATGGTACCATCCACCCGCCATCCCGTGCGTCGCGAAGCGTTGACGGCCCTTGTTGGCGATCCCGTCGGGCGTCGAACGCTTCTAGTGCTCGCGCGTCAGGAACCGCTCATGATCGGCCGGGGACATCCGCACGTGATAGACCACCTTCGCATCCTCGACATGGCTGTCCAATACCTCCCCATGCGCGTGGAGCCACGCCGCGGCGGCACCGTCGCCGGCATCGAGCGATAGCGCATATCGCTGATGCCCCTGCGTCAGCAGTTCGGCGACCTGCCGCACCAGCGCCTCGACGCCCTCCCCGGTCAATGCGGAGATCGCCACCACGTCATCGCGGCGCTGCGCCTCCGCCAGCAGATCTTCGCGCGTGTCGCCCCCGATCAGGTCGAGCTTGTTCCACGCCTCGATCACCGGCGTCTCATCGGTCACGCCGACCTCTGCCAGCACCGCCTCGACGTCGGCCTTCTGCGCCGCGCTGTCGGGATGTGCCACATCGCGAACGTGCACCAGCAGGTCGGCCGACACGACTTCCTCCAGCGTCGCCTTGAACGCCGCGACCAACTGCGTCGGCAGTTCTGAGACGAAGCCCACCGTGTCCGACAGGATCGCCTTGTCGATCCCCGGCAGGCTGATCTGGCGCAACGTGGGATCGAGCGTGGCGAACAACAGATCCTCCGCCATCACGTGCGCACCGGTCAGGCGGTTGAACAGCGTCGACTTTCCGGCATTGGTATAGCCGACCAGCGCAATGACCGGCCATGGCGCACGTTGCCGCCGCTCGCGATGAAGGCCGCGCGTCCGGGTGACCTGTTCGAGTTCGCGCCGCAACCGCGCCATCCGGTCGCGGATCAAGCGGCGGTCGGCTTCGATCTGCGTCTCGCCGGGACCGCCGAGGAAGCCGAAGCCGCCGCGCTGGCGTTCGAGGTGGGTCCAGCTGCGCACCAGCCGGCCGGACTGATAATCGAGGTGGGCGAGTTCGACCTGCAAGCGCCCCTCGGCGGTCGCGGCGCGTTCACCGAAGATCTCCAGGATCAGCCCGGTGCGATCGATCACCTTGGCCTCAAGCGCGGTTTCCAGATTGCGTTGCTGGATCGGCGTCAGATTGCCGTCGAAGACGACCAGCCCGGCATCCTCCATCCGTGCACGCGCGGCGAGCTCCTCGATCTGGCCCGAGCCGATCAGCGTCGCGGCGCGTGGCGTGCGGACGCGCAACGCCACCCGGTCGACGACGACCACGCCGATCGCGCCAGCCAGACCGGCGGTTTCCTCCAGCCGGGCATCGGCGTCGCGCGACGATCCGCCGAGGTCGGGATAGACGACGATCGCCCGCGCGCCGCGGGTGAATTCGTCGCGGTCGCGATCGAAACCGGTGCTCATGCTGGCCGTCTCACTCCTCCCCGCCGTCATCGTCGGCGTCATGGTCGTCATCTTCGTCCTCGTCCTGATCGCCGGACAGGTTCAGCGGCCGCGATGGCTGGATCGTCGATACCGCATGCTTGTAGACCAGCTGCGCCATGCCATCGCGCTGGAGCAGCATACAGAACAGGTCGAACCCGGCGATCGCACCCTGCAACATGACCCCGTTGACGAGGAACATCGTCACGGGATCTTCGGACTTGCGCACCGCCGTCAGAAAAATGTCCTGCAACAACGGCTGCTTGCGGGTGCTATCGGCCATCTGCCCGACGATTCCCGAGACATCGACCGGCCCGGCGGGCATGATCGTCGAAATGGCATGCTTGTAGATCAGCTGCGATTGGCCGTCGCGACGGAGCAGCACCGAAAAATTGTCGAACCAGGTAACGATGCCCTGGAGCTTGACCCCCTTGACGAGGAACATGGTGACGGGCGTCTTGGACTTGCGGAGCGCATTGAGGAACAGATCCTGAAGCGACGTCTGCTTGTCGGCCATGAATTACGTGTCCTTGTTCTTGGCGGGAGGTTCCCCGCGAGGCGCGCCGTTGCCGGCGTCGGTTGCGCCGCATGGAAGCGACCGAGCCAAGTTAGGGTTCCGCAGGGCCGGCGTCCAGATGACGGCGTCGCAGAAGCGCCGATTCGTCCGGCGACGGCGCGGAAGTTGACAAACCTCACACCACGTCGGGGCTGCCGACGCCCTGCCCGTCTCCCTGTGCGGAGCAGCGCGGTACGCGGGGTTGGCTGATGGTCGGGCATGGGCGCGACGGTAACCGGCGGCGGGAATGTAGGACAGCATAGCGGCTGACGGCGCGACTTCCCTCGCTCCGGACGGAGCGGAGTTGGACCGTACGCGGAACCCGGCCCGCGATCCCGCTTTCGCCACGGGCGGCAAATGATGGTGCCCGGGATCGCGTTCGTTATGACGCAGATCGGAGCGTCGCGCGAACGGCCACGGCGTTGTGGTCCGGCACTGGATTGCTTGGCTACGCTCGCAATGACGGTGTCGATACGGGGCCGACCGCGCCCCTTCAGCTATTCCTCGCGCGTCTCGGTGATCCCGAGCAGCTTCAGCTTGCGATGCAGGGCGGAGCGTTCCATCCCGATGAAGCTGGCGGTGCGTGAGATGTTGCCGGAGAAGCGGCGGATCTGCACGCGCAGATACTCGCGCTCGAACGTCTCGCGCGCCTCGCGGAGCGGCGCACCCATGATCGCGCTGCCGGCGGTCCCGGCATCCTGCGTACCAAGCACTTCAGCTGGCAGCAGATCGAGATCGATGCGCCCGATCCGGTCGCCCGGGGTCAGGATGATGGTACGCTCCACCACGTTGCGCAATTCGCGGACGTTGCCCGGCCATTCGTAGGATTGCAGCGCTACCAGCGCATCGGTGGCGATTTCCGGCGGCGGTACGCGGCGTTCGGCGGCATAATGCGCGACGAAATGCTCGACCAGCGCCGGAATGTCCTCGCGTCGCTCGGCGAGCGGCGGGATCGTCACCGGCACGACGTTGAGCCGATAGTAGAGGTCCTCGCGGAACCGGCCTTCGGCGATTTCGGTGCTCAGGTCGCGCGCGGTGGCGGAAACGACGCGGACATCGACCTTGACCACCCGCGTGCCGCCGACGCGCGTGAAGCTCTGATCGGTCAACACGCGCAGGATGCGGGCCTGCGTGGCCGGCGGCATGTCCGCGATCTCGTCGAGAAACAGCGTGCCGCCATGCGCCTGTTCGAGCAGTCCGGTACGGACGAGGTCACCGCCCTCCTCCACGCCGAACAATTCCTCCTCGATCCGCTCCGGGTTCATCCCCGCGGTGCTGGCGATCGCGAAATTGGCGTGGGCGCGCTGGCTCCAGCCATGGAGCAGGCGTGCCGCGACCTCCTTGCCGACCCCCGCCGGCCCCATGATGAGCACCCGGCTGCCCGTCGCCGCCACGCGCTTCAGGGTAGCGCGCACCGCGTTCACGGCCGTGGAACTGCCGGTCAGGTCGGTGCCGCGCCCGCTGGCGGCGCGCAGCGACTTCACCTCGGCGCGCAGCCGCTCGGTCTCGGTCGCGCGTTCGACCATCAGCAACAGGCGTTCGGCCTGGAACGGCTTTTCGATGAAGTCGGCCGCGCCCTTGCGGATCGCGGCGACCGCGGTGTCGAGCGTGCCGTGGCCCGAGATCACCAGCACCGGGATCGACGGATCGCGACGCTTGATCTCCTCCAGCAGTTCCAAACCGTCGAGCCGCGAGCCTTGCAGCCAGACGTCGAGCAGGACGAGGCTGGGCCGCCGGACGGCGATCGCCTCCAGCGCGGCGCCGCTGTCGCCAGCGGTGCGGGTGCCATAACCCTCGTCCTCCAGCACGCCGGCCACGAGTTCGCGGATGTCGAGTTCGTCATCGACGACGAGGATGTCGAGCGCCATGGGTTCAGATCCGGTTTCTGGTCAACGCGGCGATCATGCGACCGTCGTCGTGGGAAGGATGATCGTCGTCGGTGACCAGCGCGGCGAGCGGGCCGGTATCGAACGACAGGGTGACGATCGTGCCGCCGCCGGGCCGATCGGCGAAGGTCATGGTGCCGAAATGCTCCTCGACGATCTTCTTGACGATCGCGAGGCCCAGCCCCGTACCACGGGCGCGGGTGGTCATATACGGCTCGACGATGCGGTCGCGCTCCAGCGGCAGGCCGATGCCGGTGTCGCTGACCGCGATCGTCACGCGGTCGTCGACGTCGGCCAACGTCATGGTGATGCTGCCCTCGCTCGCGTCGGCCTCCTCGACCGCCTCGACCGCGTTCTTGACGATGTTGGTCAAGGCCTGGCCCAACTGACGGCGATCGCAAACCAGCGAGGGGGCGGGATCGGCGTGTTCCAGCGCGAAGCGGATGCCGGGATGCGCGACTTCGTGGAGGAACATGGTCTGCCGCGCGATGTCGACCAGCGATTCGTCGCGGAACACCGGCTTGGGCATCCGCGCGAACGAGGAGAATTCGTCGACCATCCGCCGCAGGTCGCCCACCTGCCGCACGATCGTGTCGGTCAGCCGCGCGAACGTGGTGTCGCCCGCCTCGATCTTGCTGCCGTAACGGCGTTGCAGGCGTTCGGCGGCGAGCTGGATCGGGGTCAGCGGGTTCTTGATTTCGTGCGCGATACGGCGTGCGACATCCGCCCATGCCGCGCGGCGCTGATCGGTCAGCTGCTGCGTGATGTCGTCGAAGGTGATGATCGGGCCGCTGCCGTCACGCGCGATCCGGGCCGCGAACGTCCGCATTTCACCTTGCACGTTCAGCTGCACCGCCGCTTCGCGCCCCGACTGGTCGAGCAGCGCATCGAGTTCGGGCGCGACGTCGTGCAGCTTGCGCCCGACCGGCGGCTCGGCCAGCCCCATCAGCACCTGCGCCGAGCTGTTGATGAGGCGGATGGTGCGGTCGGTGGCGTCGATGGAGATCACGCCGGCCGACACGCCCGACATCACCGCCTCGATCAACGCGCGGCGGCTGTCGAGTTGCGCGTTAGCGGTGGTGAGCGCGGTATTCTGCGCCACCAGCCGCGCGGTCATGCTGTTGAAGGCGTTGGACAAGGTGCCGATCTCGTCACGTTCGCGCGTTTCGGTGACGCGCGCCGACAAGTCCCCCCCCTCGACACGGCGGGCGGCATCGACAAGCTCGCCGACCGGGCGGACGAGACGATCGGCGACGGTCAACGCGATCCACACCGCGACCCCGACGATCAGCAGCGACACGATCAGGAGCGCGGCGTTGAAGCGCAATTGCAGCGAGCGGGCGCGGGCAATCAGCTGCCGGTAATCGGCCAGCACCGCGCTGCCGCGGTTCATCTGCGCCTCCAGCTGCTGGTCGAACACGCGCGCCGAATAGAGATAGGTGCCGGGTTCGTAGTCGAGCGGGGTCAGCGCGCCCACGCGGTCGGACGCCGGGATCACCACGGTGCGCGCGCCCGCGTCCAGCTTGGCGGTCATCGCGGGGGTGACGTTGCGGTCGAGCGGCCGGTCGTAGGGATTGACCAGCGCCAGCGTGCGCAGCTCGCCGTCCTTCCCACGCTGCACCACCAGCGCCTCAGACAGGTTGCGCAGGTACAATTGGTAGAACAGCCCCTCGGTGAAGCGCTTGCTGTCGATCGCATTGTCGCGCAGGTACCCCGCCAGATCACCCGACATGGTCACCGTCTCACTCGATACGCGGTCCAGTTCCTTGCGATAGCTTTCCTGCGCGATCGAAGCGGCGTTCTCGAACATGCCGCGTGCACGGTCCGAATACCAGAATTGCACGCCGTACTGGAACAGCAGCGAGGCGAAGATCGTCACCAGCAATGCCGGCACGGCGGCGACCAGCGAGAACAACAGCACCAGCCGCACGTGCAGCCGTCCACCGACCCCGACCGGCGAACGCGCGGCGCGGCTGATCGCGATCCGCCGGCCGAGCAGCATCATCAACGCGATCCCGGTGACGATATTGGCGACCAGCAGCGAGGCGACCAGTGGCGGCTGGATCAACCGACCTGGATCCCCCTCCCCACGTAAGGCGAAATAGCTGGCGACCGCCACCGCCACAGCGGCGGCCAGCACCATCAGCTCGATCGCGGGCGTCACGCCGACGCGGCGCCCCGCACCGGTCGGGGAAGAGGAGGAAGAAGTCACTCCTGCGAACATCCCCCTGTTGCTACAACATCAGTGTTGCATGGAAAACACATATTTAACGCACGTGATCGCGATCAAGCCACGGCGTGTCCCGCGCCATGGCGCCGCGGTCAGGCGTCGATCATCCCGCCACCACGCACGCCGACATCGATGCCGAGCATATCGAGCCGCTTGCGCAGCGTGTTGCGGTTCAGTCCGATCGCGCGCGCGGCACGCAGCTGGTTACCGCCGTGCCGTGCCAGCATCGCCTCGATCAGCGGGCGTTCCACCTCGCCGATGATGCGGGCGTAGAGCGACCCATCGTCCAGCGCGCGCGGTTCCTGCCGTGCCAGCCGCTCGATCATCGCGCGCACCGCCGCCTCGATGCCCGGATCGGGCGCGGCGTCCACGGCGTCGCCATTGCCGCGCCCGATCGTCGCGCGCAATTCGCCCGCACCGATCCGGTCGTCGCGCGACAGGGCGGCGAGCCGGCGCATCAGGTTCTCCAGTTCACGCACGTTGCCGGGCCAGTCGTGCGCCTCCAGCACCGCCACCGCCTCGCCCTCCAGCGTCTTGCGCGGCAGCCCCTCGGTCACGGCGCGATCGAGGAAGTGCCGCGCCAGTTCCGCGACATCGCCGCGCCGTTCGCGCAGAGGCGGCAAGGCGATGGGCACGACGTCGAGCCGGTAATAGAGGTCCTCTCGGAACTGCCCCCCGGCCACTGCCTGCCGCAGATCGCGGTTGGTGGCCGCGACGATCCGGACGTC
This sequence comes from Sphingomonas sp. Leaf231, assembly GCF_001421995.1. Lineage (GTDB taxonomy): Bacteria > Pseudomonadota > Alphaproteobacteria > Sphingomonadales > Sphingomonadaceae > Sphingomonas. The sequence continues at coordinate 929,190 of NZ_LMLS01000002.1, read as the reverse complement.
GGCGCGGATCGTACGCGCGCCGCCGACGGTCGTGAACTCGCCAGATTGCAGCACGCGCAACAGCCGGGTCTGCGCCTCGATCGGCATGTCGCCGATCTCGTCGAGGAACAGCGTGCCGCCCGCCGCCTGCTCGAACCGTCCGGCGGTACGCTGCGCCGCGCCGGTGAACGCGCCGCGTTCGTGGCCGAACAATTCCGCCTCGATCAGGTCACGCGGGATCGCGGCCATGTTGATCGGCACGAACGGCGCGGCGCGGCGCGCGCCCAGATCGTGGATCGCGCGCGCCACCAGTTCCTTGCCGGTGCCCGATTCGCCCGACACCAGCACGGTCAGGTCGTTCGAGACGACCCGCGCGATCACCCGGTATACGTCCTGCATCGCCGGCGAACGCCCAATCAGCGGCAGCGAGGGATCGTCATCCGCCACCTGCGCTTCATCGGCGGCGCCGCCGCGCCGCGCCAGCGCCGCCGCAACGGTGCGGGTCAGCGTGTCGAGGTCGAACGGCTTGGGCAGGTAGTCATAGGCGCCCGCCTCCGTCGCGCGCACCGCGGTGGTCAACGTGTTGCGCGCCGACAGCACGATCACCGGCAAGTCGGGGCGTGTCGCCAGCACCCGCGCGACGTGATCGATCCCGTCGCCGTCGGGCAACACCACGTCGGTCAGCAACACGTCGGGAGGATGGCTTGCCAGTTCCCGCCCGAGTTCGGCCAATGTCGCGGCGGTGCGCACCTCATGGCCGGCGCGACGCAGCGCGTGCGCCACGACGGTACGGATCGCATCGTCGTCATCGACCAGCAGGACGCGCGTCATGCCACGGCCCGCGGCAGGAGGATGCGGAACACCGTTTCGTGCGGAATGCCCTCTCGCGAATATTGCACGATCCCGCCCATATCGCGCACCAGCTTGTCGACCAGCGCCAGCCCGAGCCCCTTGCCCTCCGGCCGCCCGGACACGAACGGATCGAACAAATGGTCGGCGATGTCGGCGGGTGCACCCGGCCCGCTGTCGATCACGCAGATCTCGATCGGCAACGGCGTACGTCCGCGCCCCTTGCCGGCGGCGACCGTCACGCCGTGACGGTAGGCGGTGGCCAGCGTGATCCGCCGTTCGCCACGCTCGCCCAGCGCCGCCGCAGCATTCTTGAGCAGATTGACGATCACCTGCAACAACGCGTCGCTGTTCCCCAACGCCTGCGGCAGCGACGGATCGTATCGCTCCTCGATCACGACGCCGCGCGCGAACCCCGCCAGCGCGACTCCGCGGGCATGGGCCAGCAACGGGTAGATGTTCATCGCCGCCACCTCGCGCGGCCGCGTGTCGGTGAAATCCTCCATATGGTCGATCAGCGCCGCGACGCGATCGACCTCGGCGATCATCAACTGGGTCAGCCCGGCGACATCGACGCCGTCCGCGATCAACTGCGCCGCGCCGCGAATGCTGGACAGCGGATTCTTGATCTCATGCGCCAGCATCGCCGCCGCGCCCACCGCCGATCGCGCCGCAGCCGCCCGGTCGGTCGAAACGCCCAGCCGCCGCGACGCGCCGGCATGGTGAAGCGTGATCGTTCGCCAGCCGGGATGGTCGACCACCGCCGCCTCCACCAGGTCGACGCGCAATTGCAGGCCGCGCACCGTCTGGATCGCCGCGTCGTAGATCGCGAAGGCATGCGCGTCGCGGCGCGCGTCGGCATCGGGGAACGACACGATCGCGGTCAGCGGCTGGCCCAGCATCGCGCGTTCGGACAGGTTCAGCAGCGTCTCGCACTCGGCATTCACCCGCGCGATCCGGTCCGCGGCATCGACCACCAGCACCGCGACCGGCAGCGCGGCGAGCAGTTCCGCCGCATCCGGGCCGCGAGTCGCCAGCATCACGCCGCGTCGCTCAACCGGTAGGGAGCGTAGAATTCCGCCAGCATCGCCTTGACGCGATCGGCGTCCGGTTCCTGATTGACACGGTTGCGAAACTCCGCCGAGCCGTTCAGCCCCTTGGTATACCAGCCGATATGCTTGCGAGCCATGTTGACGCCGGTGAAGGTGCCGTAGTGCGTCAGCATCGCATCGTAATGTTCGGCGATGACGCGATATTGCTCGTCCAGCGAAGGATCGGGCAATCGCTCGCCGGTGCGCAGCCAGTGCATGACCTGCGCCAGCACCCATGGCCGGCCATAGGCGCCGCGCCCGATCATCACGCCGTCCGCGCCCGATTGCTCCAGCGCCTCCGCCGCATCCTCGACCGAGCAGATGTCGCCGTTGGCGATCACCGGGATCGACACCGCATTCTTGACGCTGCGGATAAAGCGCCAGTCGGCCACGCCCTTGTACATCTGGTTGCGGGTGCGACCGTGGACTGTCACCATCTTCACGCCCAGATCCTCCGCGATCCGCGCCAGTTCGGGGGCGTTCAGGCTGTCGTGGCACCAACCCATCCGCATCTTCAGCGTCACCGGTGCGTCAACCGCCGCGACGATCGCCTCGATCAGCTGCGTCGCCAGCTTCAGGTCGCGCATCAGCGCCGATCCGGCGTCGCCATTGGTCACCTTGCGTACCGGGCAGCCCATGTTGATGTCGATGATCGCCGCGCCCTTGTCCCGCGCCAGCTTCGCCGCCTCTGCCATCTCGTAGGGAGTGCAGCCGACCAGCTGCATCGACACCGGTTCCTCCGACAGGTGCCAGGCCGCCTTCTGGATCGACTGCCGCGTCTCGCGGATCGCCGCCTGGCTGGCGATCATTTCGGTGACGTTCAGCCCCGAACCGTAGCGACGGACGAGCGTGCGGAACGGCTGGTCGGTCACGCCGGTCATCGGCGCAAGCACGACAGGCTCGTCGATCCGCACATCGCCGATCTGGATGGGTCGAAGCATAAGGGGTGCCGGTACTGCCTTAAAAATAGGCAGATACCCGATAGGGGCCGTGCTGGCAAGGTTGCGGCTGAGCGCTTCCGCGCGCGGCGAAGCCATTTCCTCGGGCCGCAACCTGCTCTAGGGCGCAACGCATGACCACGGTCGCCCTCATCGTCGCCGCCGGTACCGGCTCCCGCAGCGGCAGCGTTCTTCCCAAGCAATTCGCCCCGCTCGCCGGCCGCGCGATGCTGGCGTGGAGCCATGACGCGCTGTCGGGGCATCCCGCGATCGACCGCGTGGTCGTGGCGATCGCGCCCGGTCAGGAGCCGCTGCTGCATGCAGCGCTGCCGGGTGCCGAATGGGTGATCGGCGGGGCCGAGCGGCACGACAGCGTCGCGGCGGGGTTGGCCGCGCTGGGCGAGGCGACGCGCGTGCTGGTGCACGACGCGGCGCGGCCGTTCGTATCGGCGGCGGTGATCGATCGGCTGCTGGCGGCGCTGGACACCGCCGAAGGCGCGATCCCGGTGCTGCCGGTCGCCGACACGCTGGTCGCCATCGATGGTGTCACGGTGGCGCGGGATCGCCTGCGCCGCGTGCAGACCCCGCAGGCGTTTCGTCGCCATGCACTGGCCGAGGCACATGCGCGATGGGACGGAACGGTCGCCACCGACGACGCGCAGATGGTGCGCGCACTGGGCAGGACGGTGGCGATGGTGGAAGGCGATACGATGCTCGAAAAAATTACCTACCCCGCCGATTTCGCCGCCGCGGAGGCGCGCGTCGCCACCGAGACGCGCTCCGCCAGCGGTTTCGACGTCCACCGGCTGGAGGATGGCGAGGAATTGTGGCTGGGTGGCGTGCTGATCCCGCACCATCAGGGGCTGTCGGGGCACAGCGACGCCGATGTCGCGCTGCACGCGATCACCGATGCGGTGCTCGGCACGATCGCCGCCGGTGACATCGGCACGCACTTCCCGCCCAGTGACCCGCAATGGCGGGGCGCGGAATCGGGGCAATTCCTTCGCCATGCGCGATCGCTGGTCGAGCAGCGCGGCGGGCGCATCACCTTCGTGGACGTGACGTTGATGTGCGAAGCGCCGAAGATCGGGCCGCATCGGACAGCGATGCAGGCGCGTATCGCGGAACTTCTGGGCCTGTCGACCGATCGGGTCAGCGTGAAAGCGACCACCACCGAACGACTTGGCTTCACCGGACGCGGTGAAGGGATCGCCGCGCAGGCGATCGCCACCATCGAACTGCCGCGCACGTGGCCGGCATGAGGACGCTTGCCGCGCTTGGCACGATCGTGGCGCTGGTCGCGTCGCCGGTCGCCGCTGCACAGGGCGCGTGCCTGAATGCATCGGATGCCGAGTCGATCGCGCTGGTGGCGATGCCCGACATCATCCGCGATGCCGGGCGCGTGTGCGCCCGCTTGCCGGCCACCAGCCTGCTGCGACGGCAAAGCGGTGAGTTCCTTGCCAAATACGACCGGGAGGCCGATCGCGCCTGGCCGGCGGCACGCACCGCGATCGCCAAGCTCAGCGATCCCGCGGTGGAATTGCTGCTGCTCAGCGACTATGCGCGTCCGATGCTCACCTCGATCTTCGCCCCCCAGATCAGCGGACGCATCCAGCCCGCCGACTGTCCGACGCTGGACCGGCTGGTCACGTTGCTGGAGCCGCTGCCGCCCCGCAACACCGCCGGGATCGTCGTCGCCACCTTGCAATATCTCAAGGCGGAGAAGAACAAGGGCAAGCGCACCGACATTCCCGATCTGCCGGTGTGCCCCGCATCATGAGCGACATGACATTGCCGCCGGAACTGGTCGACGCCGCACGACGCGTGGTGGAGGCGAATCGGGCGCTGGGCCGCCGCGTCGCGGTGGCGGAAAGCTGCACCGGCGGCCTGGTGTCCGCTGCGCTGACCGAGATCCCCGGATCGTCCGAGGTGCTGGAAGCGGGCTTCGTCACATATTCCAATTCCGCCAAGCAACATCTGCTGAGTGTCAGCGGCGACGTGCTCGACACGTTCGGCGCGGTGTCGATCGCGGTGGCGTGGAGCATGGCGCAAGGCGCGCTGATCAAATCCGGCGCGGACGTGGCGGTGGCGATCACCGGGGTCGCCGGACCGGGCGGCGGCAGCGAGAAGAAGCCGGTCGGCACCGTCGTGTTCGCCCGCGCGGAGCGTGGCGGCGACCCGGCGGACGTGGTCGCCGACAAACGTTTCTTCGGCGATCTGGGCCGTGGTGGCGTGCGGCTTCAGGCGGCGCTGTGCGCGCTGGAATTGTTGCTGCCCGACGCGCCGTAGAGGACGGCGGCGCGTTCCTCGAACGCGCCGATCATCCGGCGCAGCGCGACGCCGAACACCTGCCCGGCCAGCATCTCGAACATCCGGTTCTTGAACGCGAAATCCACCGAGAAGTCGACCAGGCAACCGCCGTCACCATCGGCACGGAACCGCCAGTCGTTGTTCAGATACTTCAGCGGACCCTCGATATATTCGACGCGGATCGTGTCGGGATGGTGCTTCGTCACCTTCGACGTGAACGTCTCACGCAGGCCCTTGAAGCCGACGATCATGTCGGCCAGCGTCTCTTCCTCGCCGTCCTTGCGGACGCGCATCGCGCTGACCCACGGCAGGAACTCCGGATAGCGCCGCACGTCCGCGACCAAATCGAACATCTGCTGCGGCGTGTAGGGCAGCCGGCGCGTCTCGCTATGTTTAGGCATTCGGTCGCGTGGCCAGTTTTGCGTCGCGCGCCGCCTTCATCTTCGCGAAATCGTCGCCGGCGTGATAGCTCGACCGCGTCAGCGGGGACGAGGCGACCAGCAGGAACCCCTTGGCCCGCCCGATCGCGGCATAGGCGTCGAACGCCTTGGGGGTCACGAAATCCGCGACTTTCGCATGGCGAGGCGTGGGCTGGAGATACTGGCCCATCGTCAGGAAATCGATGTCGGCCGACCGCATGTCGTCCATCACCTGATGAACCTCCAGCCGCTCCTCGCCCAATCCCAGCATCACGCCGGATTTGGTGAAGATCGAGGGATCGAGTTTCTTGACGCTCTCAAGCAACCGCAGCGACGCATAATAACGAGCGCCAGGGCGGATCGTCGGATACAGCCGCGGCACGGTTTCCAGATTGTGATTATATACGTCCGGACGTGCGGCAACGATTGCCTCTACCGCCGCCTCATGCTTGTTACGGAAGTCGGGAGTCAGGATTTCGATGGTGGTGTTCGGATTGGTACGGCGAATTGCTTCGATGACTTTCACGAACTGCTTCGCCCCGCCGTCCGGCAGATCGTCGCGATCGACCGAGGTGACCACGATATGAGCAAGACCCATCTGCGCCGCCGCATCGGCGACGTTCTGCGGCTCCATCGCGTCGACCGCGCGCGGCATCCCCGTCTTCACGTTGCAGAATGCGCAGGCGCGGGTGCAGGTGTCGCCGAGGATCATCACCGTGGCGTGCTTCTTGGTCCAGCATTCCCCGATGTTCGGGCATGCCGCCTCCTCGCAAACCGTGGTCAGGCTTTTCGAGCGCATCAGCGCCCGGGTAGCCGCGAAGCCTTCACTGGTGGGTGCCTTCACCCGGATCCAGTCCGGCTTGCGTTGACGCACGGGAGCCGGGAGCGGGGTCATGTCGTTCATCACCGACAGATAGCGTTTACTCACTCCGGAAACAACGAAGGGCTTTTGTAGGATGAGAAAGTTCCACGACCTGATCGAGGGCTATTACCGCTTTCGCGGCAACGAATGGATCGAGGAGCGCGAAAGCTGGAGCAAGCTGGCCGATGGACAGCAGCCCAAGGTCATGGTGATCGCCTGTTCCGACAGCCGGGTCGATCCGGCCACGATCTTCGGCACCGTACCCGGCGAGGTGTTCGTGGTACGCAACGTCGCCAATCTGGTGCCGCCGTTCGACCCGTCCGGCGGCCTGCACGGCGTGTCGGCGGCACTGGAGTTCGCGGTCACGGTGCTGAAGGTGGACGAGATCCTGGTGCTGGGCCACGGCCAGTGCGGCGGCGTCAAGGCGTCGCTGTCCGGCGCGCTGCGCGATGCCAAGCCGGGTGAAGGCGGGTTCGTCGCGGAGTGGATCAAGCTGCTCGATGACGCGCGGGAGAAGGTGATCGCGGAGCATGGCGACGGCCCGGCGGGGCAGAAGGCGCTGGAGCAGGAGGGCGTGAAGGTATCGATCGAGAACCTGAAGACCTTCCCGTTCGTCCAGTCGCGCCTCAATGACGGATCACTGGCGCTGCACGGCGCGGTTTTCGCGATCAAGGACGGCAAGCTGAACGTGCTGCAGGAAGACGGACGTTACGAAGCAGCGTAAGCGGCGATCGTTCCGATGAACGCGGCCGCCCGTCCCCATGGCTGGGGCGGGCGGCCGTTTTCTTTGGCGAGCGGTGGACGGAGGGGACGAATTCGCCCCTCTCCCCTCGCCTCACCCGGCGTGCGGGCTGACCGTCGCGCCGACGTCCTTCTTCGGCGCATCCGCCGTCACGCGCACGCTTAGTTCGCGCAATTGCTTGACCGAGGCCGGCGACGGCGCACCCATCAGCAGATCCTCGGCACGCTGGTTCATCGGGAATAGCGAGATTTCGCGCAGATTCTGCGCGTCGCACAACAGCATGACGATCCGGTCGACGCCAGCCGCCATCCCGCCGTGCGGCGGCGCGCCATATTGGAATGCGCGGTACAGGCCGCCGAACCGCTCCTCGACATCCGCCTTGGACAGGCCGACCAGCTCGAACGCCTTGACCATCAGATCAGGGTGCTGGTTGCGGATCGATCCCGACGCGATCTCATAGCCGTTGCACACCAGATCATATTGATACGCCTTGATCGTCAGCGGATCCTGCCCGGTCAGCGCGTCCATCCCGCCCTGCGGCATCGAAAACGGATTGTGCGCGAACTCGACCTTCTTCTCGTCCTCGTCATATTCGTAGAAGGGGAAGTCGACGATCCAGCACAGCCGGAACGCACCCTGTTCGATCAGGCCGAGCTGGTCGGCGACGCGGGTGCGCGCCAGCCCGGCGAGCTTGGCGGCCTGCTCCTCCTTGCCGGCGGCGAAGAACAGGCCGTCGTCCGGTCCCAGCCCGAGCGCGGCATAGAGCGCCTCCATCCCCTCGGCCCCGTGGTTCTTGGCGATCGGCCCACCGAACTCGCCGCCCTTGCGGGTGACATAGCCAAGCCCGGCATGCCCCTCGGCGCGCGCCCATTCGTTCATCTCATCGAAGAACTTGCGGCTCTTCTCCGCGGTGCCCGGTGCCGGGATCGCGCGCACGACGCCGCCCGAGCCGACGATCTTCTCGAACAGCCCGAAGCCGGAGGTCGTGAAATGCGACGACACGTCGGTGATGATGAGCGGGTTGCGCAGGTCGGGCTTGTCGCTGCCGTATTTCAGCATCGCTTCGTGATGCGGGATGCGCGGAAACGCGCCCGACGGCGTCACGGTGCGACCATCGGCGAACTTCTCGAAGATGCCGCCGATCACCGGCTCCATCGTCTCCCACACTTCTTCCTGCGTGACGAAGCTCATTTCGAGGTCGAGCTGGTAGAATTCGCCCGGCAGCCGGTCGGCGCGCGGATCCTCGTCGCGGAAGCACGGCGCGATCTGGAAATACCGATCGAAGCCCGCGACCATCAACAGCTGCTTGTACTGCTGCGGCGCCTGCGGCAGTGCGTAGAACTTGCCGGGATGAATGCGGCTGGGCACCAGGAAGTCGCGCGCGCCCTCCGGCGAGGAGGCGGTGAGGATCGGCGTCGAATATTCGGTGAAGCCGACATCCTCCATGCGGCGGCGCATGTCGGAGATCACCTTGGTGCGGCGCACGATATTGGCGTGCAGCGTTTCGCGGCGCAGGTCGAGGAAGCGATAGCGCAGGCGGATGTCCTCGGGATAATCCTGCTCGCCCGCCACCGGCATCGGCAGTTCCTCGGCCGCCGACAGCACGGTCGCCCCGCGCGCGTAGACCTCGATCTCGCCGGTCGCGAGGTTCGGGTTCACGGTGCCCTCGGAGCGGCGCTTCACGCTGCCGTCGATCGTCACGACCGATTCGACGCGCACGCCGTCGAGGATCGCCAGCGCGGGCGAGTCGCTGTCGGCGACGATCTGCGTGATGCCGTAATGGTCACGCAGGTCGACGAACAGCACGCCGCCGTGGTCGCGCTTGCGATGCACCCAGCCGGACAGGCGGACGGTGTCGCCGGCCTGTTCGGCGGACAGCGCGGCGCAATTGTGGGTGCGATAGGCGTGCATGACGATGGTCTCTGACTAGGCGTCCCACGCAGGCGCGGGACGAAAGGTGCGATGATTGCGCCCTCCCCTTTCGGAACCCTCTTTGTCAACCCGGACGCACGCGGCTATGGACGACCACTTATGCATGTTCATCCGCTCATCACCGACAGCGCTACGCTCGCCAACCTGTGCGCGCGACTTTCCGACGCGCCCTTCATCACCGTCGATACCGAGTTCATGCGCGAGAGCACCTATTACCCGGAGCTCTGCCTGATTCAGATCGCCGATACCGAGGAGGCCGCGGCGATCGACCCGATGGCGCCCGGCATCGACCTGACCCCGCTGCTGAACCTGCTGGTCGACAATGAGGACGTGCTGAAGGTGGTCCATGCCGGCGGGCAGGATATCGAGATCATCTACAACCTGACCGGGCGCACCCCGCACCCGTTGTTCGACACGCAGGTGGCGGCGATGGCGCTAGGGCAAGGCGAGCAGATCGGCTATTCCAACCTGGTCGACAGCTGGCTGGGCATCCAGGTCGACAAGGGCGCGCGTTTCACCGACTGGGCGCGCCGCCCGCTGGACGCGCGGCAGATCGAATATGCGATCGGCGACGTGACGCATCTATCGAATATCTTCCCTAAAATGCTGGATCGGTTGAAGAAGACCGGGCGCGGCGCGTGGCTGGACCAGGAGATGGAGCGGCTGGCCGATCCCGCCAATTACGCCAACGATCCCGACGTGGCGTGGAAGCGCGTCCGCGTATCGAGCCGCAAGGCCGACGTGCTCGGCCGGTTGAAGGCGATCGCCCGGTGGCGGGAGCTGGAGGCGCAGGCCAAGGACCTGCCGCGCGGCCGGATCGTGAAGGACGAGACGATCGCCGATCTCGCCGGCCATCCGCCCCGCAAGCAGGCCGACCTCGCCAAGGTGCGCGGCCTGTCGCAGACGTGGGCGGGCAACGACATCGGCGCACGGTTGCTGGCGGCGATCGACAATGCCGCACCGCTGTCCGACGCGGAGATGCCGCCGCGCGAGGATCGCAAGCCCGGGCTGGGCAAGGAGGGCGCACTGGTCGCCGACCTGTTGAAACTGCTGCTGAAGATCCGCGCGCGCGACATCGACGTCGCGCCGCGGCTGCTGGCGCGCGGCGACGAGCTGGAAGCGCTGGCCGCCGGGCAGCGTGACGGGTTGCAGATCCTGCAGGGCTGGCGGTTCGACCAGTTCGGGCAGGACGCGCTCGATCTGGTCGAAGGACGCCTGGGCTTCGCTGTGCAGGATGGACGGTTGAAGATGACACGAACCGAGGCGGCGGCATGAAGCGCGCGGTCGCGCTGGTCGCCGGGGGGCTGTTGACAGCGGCAGGTTGCGCAAAGCCGGCGCTGCCGGTGGCAGGCAACGTTACACCGGGCGTGCAATGCGATGCCAACGCCGCGCAGGCGCTGGTCGGTCGTCCGGCGGCGCAGGTGGCGGCCGAGGCGCAGCGGCTGAGCGGTGCGCGATCGGTGCGGCGCTATGCCACCGGCGACATGCTGACGATGGATTTCCGTCCCGACCGGCTGAACATCGAAACCGATGCGGCGGGCAATGTGGTGAAGCTGAGCTGCGGTTGACCCGACGCGTCGGCGCTGCGCCGACGCGGAGCCTGGTCGTCGAACGTGAGCGCGGCCGTTCCAGATGCGGTCGCCACCTACGATAGTGGGTCATCGCGATCGCGAGGCCGGTCGCGGCGACGATCGTTACCAGGCCGAGCCGGTCGGTGGCAGGTCGGTAGCATCGCACGGCGACGCGCCCTTACCGGCGCCTGCCATGGTACGTTTGCGACCGATGTTAAGACCACGCGCAAATTGGCGACAGTCGTCAATTCTCGCGGAACGACCTTCCGTTATCGCGGCTTTATCAGTGCCTTACGGTCTGAACTGCCATTCGACGGGAGGCACCGATGCGAATCTTTCATCTGAACTGCGGGACCGATTGCCCGCTGGGCGGTGCGTTGTTCGACGGACGAAGCCGCGGCCCGCTCGGGCACATCGTGTGCCAGTGCCTGTTGATCGAGACCGATGCACATGGGCTGGTGCTCGTCGACACCGGTTACGGCCTGCGCGACGTCGCGCATCCCCACGCGCAGCCCGATCCGCGCATCAGCGTGCCATGGCGGATGATGCTCAACATCCGCCTGCACGAACGCGAGACGGCGATCCGCCAGATCGAGGCGATGGGGTATGCCGCCGGCGACGTGCGGCACATCGTCGCCACCCATCTCGACTTCGATCATGCCGGCGGACTGGAGGATTTTCCCAACGCCACCGTGCACGTGATGCAGCGCGAATATGACGATGCCACCGGCCCGCGTGCCGGGATCGTGGCGCGCAACCGCTGGCGGCCGGCGCAGCTGAACGGAGTGGATCGCTGGCAACGCTATGGTGCGCGCGGCGAGCGCTGGTTCGGGTTCGACGCGGTGCGCGATCTGGAAGGGTTGCCGCCGGAAATCCTGATGGTGCCGTTGCCGGGGCATACGTGGGGCCATGCCGGGGTCGCGGTGCGCAAGGACGACGGGCGGTGGCTGCTCCATGCCGGGGACGCGTATTTCTATCGTGGCGAGATGCGGCAGGCGCGGCGGCGCTGCACGCCGGGCCTGCGCGCATATCAACGGCTGATGGAGGTCGACGCCACCGCGCGGATCGACAACCAGCAACGCCTGCGGCGGTTGTCGATCGAGCGCCGGGACGCGGTGACGGTCACCTGCACCCACGATCCCGTCGAACTGGAACGGTTGCAGGCGGGACGACCGTTGTAACGGTCAGTCCGCCTTCACGACCGCGACGATGGGAAAATGATCGGACGGATAGCGCGCGCCGTCATGCGTGGTCAGCACGCTGGCGGACACCGGACGGAAGCCCTTCACCATGACGTAGTCGATCCACTTGCCCGGCTCGGCCGTGCCGGTGAAATCGTGGAAGGTGCCGGACGGCGCATCCTTCGTGCGCGCGGGTGCGGACGCGTCGGTCATGAACGCGGTCAGGCGACGAACCGCCGCGCTGTCCGGCCGGGTGTTCAGATCGCCGGTCAGCACGATCGGCAGGCCCCTGGCGATCGTTGGCAACCGCTTCGCGATCAACGCGGCGCTGCTGGTGCGCGCTTCCTCGTCCTCCGCACCGCGATGCGCGAAATGGGTGTTCGCCATGACGAAGCGCAGCGGCTTCTTGTCGCGCATCGTCTCGAACACGCCCCAGGTCACCATCCGCGGCAGGTTCGCGCCCCAGCTGATGCTGCCCGGCTTTTCCGGCGTCTCCGACAGCCAGAAGTCGCCGCTGCGCAGCAGCCGCAGCCGGTCGGCACGGTAGAAGATGCCCATATATTCGGTGTCGTGCCCGCCCAGCCGGTCCCGCCCGAACCAGCGATAGCCGGGCAGCGCGGTGACCAGATCCTCGCCCTGCGACCGGAGCAATTCCTGCGTGCCGATCACATCGGCATCCGCCTCCCGCACGGTGCGCATGAAGACCTCGCGCCGCGCCGACCACACGTTGGCGCCATCGGCGGGATTGGCGAAGCGTACGTTGAAGGTCATGACGCGCACTTCCTGCGCCAGCGCGCCGCCCGCGGTCATCAGCCCCGCCGCCAGTGCCGCCATCATCGCGGTCATCTTCACGCTTTTCATCGTAAAACCCTTCGTTTGTAGCGCCTTGCCTGCGACCGTAGCAGCAATGACCCGCGATGGGGACGACGACCGCATAAAAGCTGGCATTGCCGCGGCGCAATCAAATCCACGCCCCGCTCGTGCGCATTTCGGCGCAGGGGATGACAGGCGCATGACGGACCGGGACGCGCGCGCCGGTGCAGAGGTAAGTGAATGCTCGATCCGATCCGACTGACCCATCTCCAGCGGCTGGAAGCCGAGGCGATCCACATCATGCGCGAGGTGGTGGCCGAGGCGGCCAACCCGGTCATGCTGTATTCGGTCGGCAAGGACAGCGCGGTGATGCTGCATCTGGCGCGCAAGGCATTCTTCCCCAGCCCCCCGCCCTTCCCGCTGCTGCACGTCGATACCACGTGGAAGTTCCGGGAGATGTATCGCCTGCGCGACCGGATGGCGACCGAGAGCGGCATGACCCTGCTGATCCACCAGAACCCGGAGGCGATCGAACGCGGGATCAACCCGTTCGATCACGGCGCGGTGCACACCGACATGTGGAAGACCGAGGGGTTGAAGCAGGCGCTCGACAAATGGAGCTTCGACGCCGCATTCGGTGGCGCGCGCCGCGACGAGGAGAAGAGCCGCGCCAAGGAGCGCATCTTCAGTTTCCGCACCGCGACCCATGGCTGGGACCCCAAGAACCAGCGGCCGGAGTTGTGGAACCTGTACAACGCGCGCAAGAACAAGGGCGAAAGCATCCGCGTCTTCCCGATCTCCAACTGGACCGAGCTGGACATCTGGCAATATATCCACCTGAACGACGTGCCGATCGTCCCGCTGTATTTCGCGGCCGAGCGCCCGACCGTCGAGCGGGACGGAATGCTGTTGATGGTCGATGACGATCGTTTTCCGCTGCACCCCGGCGAGACGCCGGTGCTGCGGTCGGTGCGGTTCCGCACGCTGGGCTGCTATCCCCTGACCGGTGCGGTCGAGAGCCGCGCGACGACGTTGCCCGAGATCATCCAGGAAACGTTGCTGACCACCACCAGCGAGCGGCAAGGCCGTGCGATCGACAGGGATGCCGGCGGCGCGGGAATGGAAGTGAAGAAGCAGCAGGGGTATTTCTGATGACCGATGCACCTGCCTATGTCGTCGACGAACTGGTCGCGCGCGACATCGATGCCTACCTCGACAGCCATCGGCACAAGACGATGCTGCGCTTCATCACCTGCGGTTCGGTGGATGACGGCAAATCCACGCTGATCGGGCGGTTGCTGTACGATTCCAAGATGATCTTCGAGGATCAGCTGGCCGCGCTGGAGAGCGATTCGCGCAAGGTCGGCACGCAGGGTGCCGAGATCGACTTCGCGCTGCTGGTCGACGGCCTGGCCGCCGAGCGGGAACAAGGCATCACGATCGACGTCGCCTACCGCTTCTTCAACACCGACAAGCGCAAGTTCATCGTGGCGGATTGCCCCGGCCACGAACAATATACGCGCAACATGGTGACCGGCGCGTCGACCGCCGATCTGGCGGTGATCCTGATCGATGCGCGCAAGGGCGTGCTGACGCAAACCCGGCGGCACAGCTACCTGTGCCACCTGATCGGCATCCGCAACATCGTGCTGGCCGTCAACAAGATGGATCTGGTCGGTTACGATCAGGCGACGTTCGATGCGATCGTCGCGGATTATGCCGCCTTTGCGCGATCGATCGGGATCGAGACGTTCACCGCGCTGCCGATTTCGGGCTTCAGGGGCGACAATATCACGATCCGTTCCGCGCAGACGCCGTGGTACGACGGGCCGACGCTGGTCGAGCATCTGGAAACGGTCGAATTGCTGTCGTCGGTCGACGCCGACAAGCCGTTCCGTTTGCCGGTGCAATGGGTCAACCGCCCGCACCTGGATTTTCGCGGGTTCGCCGGGCTGATCGCGAGCGGCATCGTGCGGGTCGGCGATGCGGTGCGCGTGCTGCCTTCGGGAAAGACCAGTCGGGTCACCCGGATCGTGACGCTGGACGGCGATGTGGAGCAGGCGGTCGCCGGACAGTCGGTGACGCTCTGTTTCGCCGACGAGATCGACTGTTCGCGCGGCGACGTGATCGCCGCCGCCGACCGTCCCCCGCAGGCCGCCGACCAGTTCGAGGCGACGCTGGTGTGGCTGGCCGACGACGCGCTGCGCGTCGGGCGCAGCTACTGGCTGAAACTGGGGACGCAGACGGTGTCGGTGACGGTGCAGCAGCCGAAATACGTCGTGAACGTCAACACGCTGGAACAGCTTGCGGCCAAGACGCTGGATCTGAACGCGATCGGCGTTGTGGAGCTGACCACCGATCGCGCAATCGTATTCGAGCCCTATGCTGACAACCGCACGCTCGGCGGGTTCATCCTGATCGACAAGCTGACCAACGCCACGGTGGCGGCGGGGATGCTGCATTTCAGCCTGCGCCGTGCGCAGAACGTCCACTGGCAGGCGATCGACATCGGGCGCGACGCGCATGCGACGCTGAAGGATCAGCGACCGGCCGTGCTGTGGTTCACCGGCCTGTCGGGATCGGGCAAGTCGACGATCGCCAATCTGGTCGAGAAGAAGCTGCATGCGCTGGGGCGGCACACCTTCCTGCTCGACGGCGACAATGTGCGGCACGGGCTGAACAAGGACCTGGGCTTCACCGAAGCCGACCGGATCGAGAACATCCGCCGCGTCGGCGAGGTCGCGAAGCTGATGACCGATGCGGGGCTGATCGTATTGACCGCTTTCATCAGCCCGTTCCGTGCCGAACGCGAGATGGTGCGCACGATGCTGCCGGGTGGCGAGTTCGTCGAGGTGTTCGTCGACACGCCGTTCGAGGAAGCCGAGCGCCGCGACGTGAAGGGCCTCTATAAGAAGGCGCGGGCCGGGCAGTTGAAGAACTTCACCGGGATCGACAGCCCCTATGAGCGCCCCGAACGACCCGAGGTGCGTATCGACACGACGGCGACGACGCCCGAGGATGCGGCGGAAGAGATCGTCGCACTGCTGCTGCGGCGATCGTGAGCGGGGCTGTGGATGAGTCGATGAACGATGCGGCGCTCGCCGCGCATCTCGCCCGGACGGCGGGCGCGCTGCTGATGACGGTGCGCGACAGCGATACCGTGGCCGGCGCTGCGCTGGGCTGCGCCGGGGATGCGATCGCCAACCGCTTCCTCGTCGAGGCGCTGCGCGCGCAGCGACCCGACGACGCGGTGCTGTCGGAAGAGGAAAAGGACTGCCGCGACCGGCTCGACAGGTCACGGGTGTGGATCGTCGATCCGGTCGACGGTACGCGCGAATATGCCGAGCGGCGCGATGACTGGGCGGTGCATGTCGCGCTGGCGGTGGACGGCGTGCCGGCGATCGGCGCCGTGGCGCTGCCCGCGTCGGGGATCGTGCTACGCAGCGATGTACCGTTGATTGTGCCGCCCGCGCCCGCGCGGTTGCGGATGGTGGTCAGCCGCTCGCGCCCCGCCGCCGAGGCGCTGGCGGTCGCCGCGGCGCTCGAGGCCGAGCTGGTGCCGATGGGCAGTGCGGGAGCCAAGGCGATGAGCGTGATCCTGGGACAGGCCGACATCTACCTGCATTCTGGCGGCCAGTTCGAATGGGACAGCTGCGCCCCGGCCGCCGTCGCGCTGGCGCACGGCCTTCACGCCAGCCGCATCGACGGCAGCCCGCTGACCTACAACCAGTCCGACACGTACCTGCCCGACCTGCTGGTCTGTCGTCGCGAGCATGTGGCGGCGGTGTTGGCGGCGCTGCCACGCGACTAGACCGGATCGTCATCCAGCGCCTCACGGGTGCCGGACCGCTCGCCAGTGAAGATGATCCCCCTGTTCGGGCAAACCGTGTTCGCGCGGTCGGGCGCATTTGCTCGATCACCGCCGATGCATTCGCAATGAAGCGGCCCCACGTTCCACGCAGCGCCGTGAGCGATCCATCGATCCCAGCCCACCCCACACATCTATGAACACATATGTGTTAAATTTGGCACTATTAACGGAATTTAACCATCATCGGGCTGATCTGGCACTATAATTCTTGCAGCATCCACGGGCCGCCGGCCACACTTCTTCCTTCAGGCGCACATTATAAGCGCTCCATAACAGGGGACTTTATGCGGCACTTCCTTGCTCACCGTACCAGCGTCATCGCGTTCATCGCTGCGACCCTCGCGCCGGCCGGCGCCCTGGCGCAGGCTGCGCCCGAGCAAAGCCCCGTCGAAGCCGCAGCGGCCGAGGGGGGCGACATCGTCGTCACCGGCTCGCGTATTCGCCGCGATCCGCTGGACAACCCCTCACCGGTGGTCACTATCGACGACGCCGCAATCGCCAAGACCGGATTGTCGTCGCTCGCCGACGTGCTGCAACGGATCCCCGCATCGTCGGGCGGCCTGAACAGCAAGTTCAACAATTCCGGGAATTTCGGCAATCCGCCCGACGGTGGCGGCGTCGGCGCGGGGTCGGCAGCGATCGACCTGCGTTACCTCGGCGCCAAGCGCACGCTGGTGCTGGTCGACGGCCTCCGCTACGTCAACGGATCCAGCGCCAGCGGCATCCCCGGCACGGTCGACCTCAATTCGATCCCCGACGTGATGATCCAGCGCGTCGAGGTGCTGCAATCCGCCGCCTCCGCGCTGTACGGCTCGGATGCGATCGGCGGCGTGGTGAACATCATCACCAAGTCCGGTCAGAAAGGCTTCCGCGCGCAGGCGCAATATGGCCAGTATCTGCGCGAGAAGGACGGCGGCACGCAGAATTACCAGCTGAGCTGGGGCGGCGGGAACGACCGCGTCCACCTCGACCTCGGCGGCTTCTATACCAAGCAGGACCCGGTTCGCGCCGCCAACCGCTCGATTTCGCAGTTCCCCAATCCCGGCCAGACGAGCTGCACCGACGCGATCGGCGGCTGTTCGGGGGCGGCGCTGAACGGACGCGTCGTGTTCAGTCCGGGCAATCCGTCTCTGCCGGCGGGTGGGACGATCACGGTACGCAACGCGCCGTTGAGCGGGCGCGGCGTCTACGATCCGACGCTGGCCGGCGGGGATTTTCGCGCATTCACCGCGGCCGACCGCTTCAACTTCGCGCCATTCAACTATTTCCTGACCCCGAACGAGCGGTACGGCGGATTCATGAACGCGCGCGCTGAATTCTCGGAAGCGTTCAACCTGCGGCTGAAGGCGACATGGGCACATCGCCAATCGCAGAACCAGGCCGCGTTCCTGCCGCTCAACCTGGGGCCGGACGCCGGCAACGGCAATTTGCTCGACACGATCTCGATCGACGCGACCAACCCGTACAATCCGTTCGGCATCACGCTGAATTCGGGCGCGAATGGCCAGCCGGCGACCTATTCGCTGATCGGCCGCCGCCTGATCGAGGCCGGGCGACGCACCTATAATCAGACCGTGGACACCTTTACTGTCACAGGAACGGTCGACGGGCGCTTCTCGCTGTTCGGACGCAGCTGGTATTATGACGCCAATGCGGTGCTGGGTGCCAATGACGCCCATCAGCTGTTCACCGGCAACCTGAACGCTGCGCGCTTGGCGCAGGCGCTCGGCCCGGTCGCGGCGTGCACCGGCGAGTGCGTGCCCTTCAACGTGTTCGGCGGACAGGGATCGATCACGCCGGAGATGCTGGCCTTCGTCGGTTTCGACGAACGCTCGCGCAGTTCGCAGCGCCTGAAGGACTATACCGTCAACCTTTCAGGCGAGTTGTTCGACCTGCCCGGCGGTGCGGTGGGGGTGGCGCTTGGCTATGAGCATCGCGACCAGGAGGGCAGCTTCACCCCCGATCCGATCATTCAGGCCGGGCTGGGCGCGGACATCCCGGCGCAGGCGGCGCGCGGGCAATTCAACGTCGACGAATTCTACGGGGAAATACGCGTACCGTTGCTGCGCGACCTGCCCTTCATGCAGTCGCTGGAACTGAACGGCGCTGCGCGACACTCCGATTTCTCGACATTCGGCGGCAATACGACGTTCAGCGGCGGCGCGCTGTGGAAGCCGGTGAGTGACCTGTTGCTGCGCGGGCAATATGCCGAAAGCTACCGCGCGCCATCGATCGGTGAATTGTTCGGCGCGCAGTCTCGCTTCGACCAGACGCTCGACGATCCGTGCACCAGCGCGACGGGCGGATCGTTCCAGGGCAATGCCACGGTGCGCGCGAATTGCGTAGCCAACGGCGTGCCAGCCAACGGCAGCTACGTCGAGCCGCAGGGCGGTCAGATCAGCGTGCAGACCGGCGGCAACCGCAACCTTCAGCCGGAAACCGCGCGCACGTTGCTGTTCGGCGGCGTCTACAGCCCGGCATGGGCGCGCAGCGGCTTCGCCAGCGCGTTGAACCTTGAGGTCAATTACTACGACATCAAGGTCGACGGCGCGATCGCGTCGATCCCGGCCGAGGTGCTGCTTGCCCGGTGCGCGCAGTCCGGTGACGCGCTGTCGTGTGCGGCAGTCAATCGTACTCCGAACGGGTTCGTTTCGGCGATCAACGGCGTGCTGCTGAATACCGGCGGCATCCGTACCCGCGGCGTGGACGCGACGTTCACGATGCGCACGCGGCAGACCGGCGCGGGCACGTTCGGTCTGTCGGTCAGCGGCAACTACCTGCTGCGCTACGAAGAGGTCGTGCCCGCCACCACCGGCACCACGACCACCAACTACACCGGGACGGAGCGTGGCAGCCCCGATCAGGCGTATCCGCACTTCAAGGGTCAGGCGACGATCGACTGGGACATCGGCCCGGTCGCGGCGGCGTTCACCGGCCGCTACATCGACAACGTCATCGAGAACCAGGGACGCAACGAACTGGACCGCCGCTTCTACGGCGACGTGCAACTGACCTTTCGCCCGAACTGGGTCGGCGAGCGGGTGGCATTGACGTTGGGCGTCAACAACGTCTTCGACACCGATCCACCGGCATGCTTTTCGTGCAGCCTGAACAATTACGACCCGACCACGTACGACGTGCCGGGGCGGTTCGGCTATGCACGGGTCAGCTACGGCTTCTGACGCAGCAGCCGCCGGGTGGCTTGACGGCCACCCGGCGCGGTTTGCCTCAGTGGCCGGGAGATCCCTCGTGCCGCGCGCCCGCGATCATCCGAGCGGCGATGCGGCGGACCGCCTCGTCATCCTTGGACTCGTCGGTGGCGGGATCGCCGAGGTGATCGAGACTGGCCTCCAGGTGATCGAGCAGCCCGGGATGCCGCGCCTCGACATATTCGATCAGCTTGAACAGCAAGTGTTCGGCAGCGATCTCCCGCTGGCGGGTCTGTACGGATGCGGCGTCGTTCATCTTGTCTCTCCGGTCGCGAGCAGGCCAAACCGCCGGCCGCGGCCGCGCGTTCCGGCCGCCACGGCGGTTCAATCCAGCTTTTCGATCCGTTCGGTCAGTACCGCGACCTTGATGCCGAAACGCTTTGCCACCAGCCGATTGGAGAGGCTGCGCCCATCGGGGGCGAGCGTCAGGGACTGGCTGACGCGGAAGCCGCCGGTGCTGGTGAAGTCGATCTGCATGCGATCGCCCGTCACGACGCCGTCCACCGGGCCACGCGCGTCGGTAAGCGTTCCGGTATAGCGGCCGGGCGCGACACGGCGGAGCCGCCAGTGACGCATGCGCGACGGCTTGTCGCCCTCCTGCACCACCTGATCGAGCGACAGGCTGCCGTCTGGCTGGATGGCGCCGGTGCCGCGCACGGCGACGGGCTGCCGCGCGTGCAGGATCGCCTTCAGCTCAGCGGTGCCGCGCGTCCGACCGGTGAAAAAACGTAGCGGATCGAACGCGGGTGGGGCGGCGGCGAGCATGACGGCGAGCAACATCGCGACTGAACGCCCGTAGACGGGAAACGACCCGTCGACCGCTTTCCGCTTGCCCGCCGCCCACACTGCCCATAGCCCGACAGGGTCAGACCGAGGCCCCAACATGACCATCATTTCCTCGCCGCTCGATTTCCGCCGCGCCGCACAGCGGCGGCTGCCACGCTTCCTGTTCGATTATGCCGATGGCGGCGCGGGCAGCGAGATGACGCTGCGCGCGAACGTCGACGATCTCGCCAGACTGGGGCTGCGGCAACGTGTGCTGCGCAACGTGGCGGACCTCGATCTGTCGACGACGCTGCTCGGCGCGCACCGGCCGCTGCCGCTGGCATTGGGGCCGATCGGGATCGGCGGCATGTACCGCCGACGTGGCGAGGTGCAGGCGGCGCGTGCGGCGAACGCGGCGGGCATTCCGTTCGCGCTGTCGACGGTTAGCCTGTGTTCGCTGGCCGAAGTGCGCGCGGCGACGCCGGGGCCGCTGTGGTTCCAGCTCTACGTGATCCGCGACCGCGCCTTCATGGCCGACCTGATCGCGACCGCGAAGGCGGAGGGTGCGGAGGCGCTGGTCTTCACCGTCGACATGCCGGTGCCGGGATCACGGTACCGGGATGCGCATTCGGGAATGTCGGGGAAGCGTGGGCCGTTACGCCGCGTCATGCAGGCGATCGGCCGGCCCGGTTGGGCATGGGACGTCGGCCTGCACGGGCGCCCGCATCTGCTGGGCAACCTGCGCCCGGTGCTGGGCAATGCGTCGGGCATGAACGACTACATGGGCTGGCTGGGCGCCAATTTCGATCCGTCGATCGCGTGGGACGACATTGCGTGGATTCGCGCCGCCTGGGACGGTCCGCTGGTCATCAAGGGTGTGCTCGACCCCGACGATGCGCGCGCCGCCGCCGATGCCGGCGCGGATGCGATCGTGGTGTCCAACCATGGCGGACGGCAGCTGGACGGCGCATCGTCCACCGCGCGCGCCCTGCCGGCGATCGCGGAGGCGGTGAAGGGGCGGCTGACCGTGCTGGCGGACTCGGGTGTCCGCTCCGGGCTGGACGTCGTGCGGATGCTGGCGCTGGGGGCTGACGGCGTGCTGCTCGGGCGGGCGTGGCTCTACGCGCTGGCGACCGGCGGCGAGGCGGGGGTCGCGACGTTGCTGGCGCTGATCGAAAAAGAGATGCGGGTCGCGATGGCGCTGACGGGCGTTCGCAGCATTGCCGAGATCGACCGCTCGATCCTGCTGGAATAACCCGGTTTACGGGTCCAGCGGGTCGACAGGATCGATGCGCAGCGCAGTCCGCGACGGGCGAACCGCGATGTCGAACGGCGACACCCGCTGTCCCACGGTCGCCGGCTGATAGCCGAGTTCGCGCTGGTTGCGCGTGACGAACGCCGGGCTGGCGATCGCGTCGATATGGCCGGGATTGCTGACGACCAGCATGTCGCGGTCGAGCGGCGCGCCCAGCGCGACCAGCCGGCGGGTCGCGTTGCGCAGGTTGGTGGTGGTGTGGCGCGCATATGGCTCCACCACGATCGCCGAAGCGGGCACGCCGAACCGCTCGATCAGCGCGCGGCGCATCTCCAGCGCCTCGACATGCGGCGTGTCGCGCGGGTGCACCGCGCTGCCGCTGACGATGATAAACGGGGCCAACCCCTGCGCGAAACGCTCTGCCGCGAGGCGGACGTTCAGCTTGCCACGCGGGCTGAGCGGCGTGGCCGTGTCCTCCGGGCCGACACCCAGCGCAAGGATCGCGGCGTAGCGGTGGCGCGTCCAGTCCAGTCGGCGCGCCTTCGCCAGCGCTGCGGCGTTGTAACGGGGGTCGAGCGGCTCGAACGCGATCGCCGCGTCCTTGTCGTTGGCGTCGAGCAGCGCGAGCGCCAGCGACACGCTGGCGTCGCCCCCGATCGCAGGATCGTCCTGCTGCGCGCGCGCCAGCATCACCGCATCGGCGACCCTGACGGCAAAGGCCGGGCTGCCGAACGGTTCGTCGGACCCGTCGACCATCGGATAGCGCGGCAGCTTGCCGACGCCGTAGACGCGCAGCACGTCGTTGAGGCCATCGATCTGGCGACGGACGTCGTCCGAACCACGGGCGCTGGCATCGCGTTCGTCGTCGCGAACGATCGCGGCCTCGACGATGCACGCCGGTGCCTGCTCGCACGCCGCGATCCGCCCGTCGCGCGCGTCCACCGCCAGCGTGCGGCCGTGCAAAGCCGGGAAAAGCCGCGCCGCCATCGCGGCGAGCCGGGCATCGCGCACCGGCGCAGCAGGCGCCGGCGCGGCGACGAGCATCGCCGCCGCCAGCACCGACGCCCCGCGCATCACCATGCCTTGCTGACGATGAAGCGGACGCTGCGCCCGAAGATCGGACGGCCGTAGATCGCGTCTGCGGAGGTCTGCCCGTCGAACTGGTCGATGCGCGGATTACCCTCGGTCAGACCCTTGTTCTGGAAGATATTGTCGCCGACCACCTGGAACTGGAACCCGTCATGAGTCAGCGTCGCGCCCAGCCCGAAGGTGTTGTACGCGGGCAGACGTGTCTTGTTGAGCAGGTCGACGAAACGGCGGCCGGTATATTCATAGCGGCCATACACCTCGACCGTGTCGCCACCGGCATCGAACGAGAAGGTCGGCCGGACGTTGCCGAACACCTTGGGTTCGCGGATGATCTGATTGCCGTTGACGGCCGACGGATCGGCGCCCGAGCTGTTGGCGAGGTTCTTGTACTGCGGGTCCTGATAGGTGAACGAGCCGGAGACGAAGAACCAGCGCACCGGTGCCAGCGTGCCGTCGACCTCCACGCCCTTTACCTCGGCCTGCCCGATGAACGGCACCGCCTGATCGTTGCGGCCGGTTTTCGGGTTGAACGCGACGAACGACGCATTGAACGGATCGAACTTCGTGTAGAAGCCGGTCAGGTACAGATAATTGCGCCCGAACGACGCCTTCAGCCCGGCCTCGTACTGGTCGGCCTGCGTCTTCACCAGCACCGGATTGATGTTGTAATAGCTGCTCGACTGCGGCGGCACTTCGAGGTGCGAGGCACGGACATAGCCGCCGAAATTGTCGGTGACGTCGTAATTGGCTCCGACCGTCCAGTTGAGCGCGGTCGGGTTGTCCTTACGGCTCTGGCGTGCTCCATCGAAGGTGCGCACCGCATTGTCGGCCAGCGTTGCGGAATCGCCGAGGTTGACGCCGTCCTGGGCCGTGGTCAGCCCGTAACCCTCGATATGGTACCATTCGTGGCGGATGCCGCCATCGATGCGCAGACCGGGCAACACTTCCCAGGTGTCGTTGGCGTAAAGCGAGTAGACGGTCGAATCGACATCGCCCTGGTTGAGCGTGGTGCCGTAACGCAGCACGCCCTTGTCGGTGACCGACCCCAGAACCTTGCCGTTCGCATCATAGGCGAGGAGGTCCAGCGTACGCGGCTGCCCACGCACTTCCATCAGGTAATCCTGATACACCGCCTTGTTGGTCAGGCCGTAGGCCGAGGCGTAGGCGCCGACGCGCACGTCATGCGAGCCGATGCCGGTTTCGAACTTGCGCGTCACGCTGACGTCACCCTGCCCCGAATAGAAGCTGGAGCCGACGCCGCGATATTGCGCCGGCACGACCAGCCCCGAATCGGCATAGGGATCGTAGGCGGTCGCGCCGTTGGTGCCGGCGATCGCATAGCCTAGCCGCGCCACGGGATTGGCAGCGGTGCCGAACGCAGTGTTGGCGGCGGCGCGGAAGTCGCCGGCGAACGCATTGGCGTCGCGCGGGTTCGAGGTCGAATACAGCGCGTCGAAGTTCAGTCGGCCTTTCGTATAGCCGCCGCGCACCGCCAGCTGCCAGCCGCCGAACTCGCCGTCATATTGCAGGCCGACGTTGCCATATTCCATGTGCCGCCCATCGGCGAGATCGCGCGTCTCGCTCTGCGTCACACCGGCCGCGTCGCGGTACTTCAGCGTAACGCCGCGGAATGCCGGCGAGTTGAGCGTGCCGTGGAAGAAGTCGATGTAGCGGTTCAGCGACACCGACGGGTTGCGCGGGTCGGCGACCGGGATCGGGAGGTAAAAAGTGTTGTGATCGTTGAGGTAGTTCACGCTCAACCGCACCGAACCATTATCGAGATCGTGCTTGATGTTGGCACGGATCTGCCCGCCGCGATCGTTGGGAAAGCCATTGTCGCGCTGCCCGCCGTCGCGACGCAGGAACCCGCCGATCGCATAATAGGTACGCTCGCCGAGCGGCCCGGACTGCATCGCATCGAGGCGATAGAGATCGGTGGTGCCAGCGGTCAGCTGTACCTTGCCGCGCGTCGTTTCGGTGCCGGTGACGGTGATGTTGTTGACGATCGCTGCCGCCTGGCTGGCGAAGATCGGCGCGGGGCCGCCGCGCACCACTTCGACCCGCTCGGTCATCAGGTCGAACCGGTTGAGGCTGTCGCCGCGGAAGAAATTGCCGTTGATGTCGTGGAACAGCGGCAGGCCGTCCTGCTGGAACACCGCATAGCCGTCATCGGTCGGGATACCGCGGATGCGGGTGACGTTCTGCACCTCGCCGCCGGTCGCCTCGACCTGGATGCCGGGCAGCTTGCCGAGCAGGTCGGCGAAGTTGAGCGGGGCGAGCCGCTTCACATCGTCCTGCCCCAGCGAGTTGATCGCATACGACACGTCGAAGCGCCGCTGGCGACGCGCCGAACCGGTGACGATGATGTCGGTGGAGCCGTCGGTCTCCGCCTCGGCCCCTGCACCGGTTTCCGCGTTGGTCGTCCGGACGGCGGTCGCGGGTTCGGCGGCGGTCTGCGCCGAGGCCGCAGGCGCAACGACGCCCGCGAGCATCGTGAGGTAGGTGGCGCGTAGTAGCGCGCTCTTGGTGAAGGCGGTCATCTGGTCCCCGATACGGCTTTGCTTTGCGTGGCCGTTGGGCGGGAAAGACGACAGTTTTGTGAAATGCGAAAGAGTTATCGCTTGCGTGTCATCGAAGGCGCGCAAGGTGTGGCCGATCGGCCGCATGTCGCAGCGGCGATCGGCCTCCGCTCCGCCTCAGGCGTGACGCGAGGTCAGGCGCTGCGCCATCGCCCGCTCGACCGGGGTCAATCCGGCCATCGGGTCATCGTTGATGCGCCGCTTCGACGGGGGGGCAGCGGTGGGGCGGATCGAACTCCAGGTCGTGCGGGTCATGGCTTCCTCGGAGCCGGCTGGATGCCGACATGGTTAATCCGGTGAAAACATGAACTTGCGATGTTTGTTCCAGCCGCCGTCAGTGGCGGCTGGAACAGAGTGACCGTTACAGCTTGGCGCGGATACCGAAATTGTAGCGTGCGCCCGTGTCCTGCAACAGCAGGAAGCGATCCTCGATCGCGGACCAGTCGTGGACACGCTGATTGGTGACGTTCACGCCCTGCACATAGATCTGGAAGTTCGGCGTGATGTCATAACCGACGTTGAAGTCGAACTGGCCGTAGCTGGAGCGATTGCGCGGCCGCCCCTGATCCGAACGGCAGGCGCGCAGATATTCGGAGCGCCAATTGTACGAGCCGCGCGCCGAAATGCCGTATTTCTCGTAGAACACGCTGCCGTTGGCCGAATGCGGAGACAGTCCGTTATAGCCGCATTCGTAATCGCTCAGCGCCTGATCGCGCTCGGCCTTGCTGGCGACATAGGTGTAATTGCCGGTGACACCCAGGCCGGACAGGGCGCCGGGCGCCCAGTCGAGCGCATATTGGCCGCCGACCTCGATGCCCCGGATATTGCCGGTCTGCCCGTTACGGGTCCGGGTGTCCTGGAATACGCGGTCGAAACGCGCTACCGGCAGCGTCTGGAGTTCGAGGAAGTCGCTGAGGCTTTTGTAGAAGCCGCCCACGCTCAGATAGCTGACCGAGGACAGATACCATTCCAGCGACACGTCGTAATTGGTCGACCGGAACGGGCTGAGCGTCGGGTTGCCGCCGCTCGACAACGGCACCGACACACGCCCGCCGAAGCTGTTGTCGACGCCGAGGTCGGTAAGCGTGGGCCGCGTCACCGTCTGCGAGAAGGCGGCGCGGGCGACGAACTTGTCGGTGACGTTGTACTTGATGTTGGCCGAGGGCAGCGCGTTGACGTAGCTGTTGCGCACGGTGACCGGGCTCGCGGTGCCAAACGTATATTGCAGCGTGTCGTCGCCCGGCGTCTGGCGGATCGCCAGCACCGGCAGCTCGAACCCGCGCGATACCGTCTGCGTCCGCACGACGCGCACGCCGGCATTGCCGCTCCACCGTTCGCCGCCGAAGTTCATCGACATATATCCGGCCAGCACCCGCTCCGTCACGTCGAGGCGGCTGTTCAGGTTTTCACGTACGCCGAACGGCCCGCCGGGCAGCGCGAGCAACCGTGCCGCCTCCTCCGCCTGTTGCTGCGGCGTGCGACCGCCCCGCGCCTGCGCCAACCGCGCGGGATCGGAGAGGTACGCGATGATCGCATTGGGATCGTAGGTGAAGAACTGCTTGGGTGCCGCATCCGCCCCCGACGCGCCGGACAGGAAATTGTCGAGCTTGTACGCCTGGATCAGCGACGGATCGATCGGCAGCTCATAGCCGCAATAGGCGCACTGCCCGTCCTGGTTGTTACGCGAGAAACGCTGCTTCTGCCGATCGGTGTAGCCAAACCCGATGTTGACCGCCCGCAGCACACTGTCCTGTACCTTGTAGGTGGTGTCGAAGTGATATTCCTGCCCGTCGTCGCGCGCGCTGCCGTTCGACACGTCGAGATAATGCGCGGTGGCGATCGCGGGATCGGTGATGTTGCCCAGGTTGGAGACGATCGGCACGTCGCCGCCCTTGTTCAGGTCGAAGGCCGGCGCCGTCTTCGTCCGCGCGCCGACCACGACGAACTGCCCCGGCGTGCGCAGCGTCGCGCGGGTACGCGACACATCGAGCCGCATCTCGATGTCCTCCGTCGGATTCCATTTCAGGTTGCCGCCGACCTGATAGGTCTGCGTCAGCCGGTTGGTCGGGCCGGTGATGTTGTCGACCACCCCGGCCGGGTAGCCGCCCGCCGCGATCGCCGGGTTGGCGGCAAGGAAGTCCAGCCCGAAACGGTTGAAGTTGGTGACGGTGTTATTGGCATCGGTCTGCAAGCCGATGAACGGCTGGGCGAAGAAGGTGACGAAGTAGTTGCGGTCGGTGAAGACGTCGAACTTTGAATAGATGCCGTCGACGGTCAGCAGCAGGTTCTCGGTCAACTGCGCCTGTACCGCGCCCGCGACGTTGATGCGACGGCGGCGTTCCTGAAAGCGGTTGAACTGCACGTTCTGCGGCGTGTGGATCGGACCGCTGGTGGTAACCGCGCTGGCCGGCAAGCCGGTCTGGTCAGGGGAGCCGGCAACGATCTGTTGCGGGCCGAACAGCCAGCCTTCGGTCTGGATGAAATCGAGCTGGCTGTACCGATCGGTGTACGACCCGGACACGACCGCGCCGAACGTCTTGCTGTCGTTGGTCCAGGAAGCGACCGCGGACGTATCCGGCCCGACCTTGTCACGGAGCGAGTCGTAGATCGCGCCGGCCGACGCCGCGAAGTTGAAGCCCTTCTTCCCGTCGAGAGGCCGGGCGGTGATGATGTTCACGGTCGCGCCGATGCCGCCTTCCTGCAACTCCGGCACGCTCGACTTGAACACGTCGGTGCGCTGGATCATGTTCGACGACAGCGTATCGAACGAAAATTCGCGCCCTGGATTGTCGGTCGCCATGACGCGGCCGTTGACCAGCACGGTGTTGAACTCCGGCCCCAGCCCGCGGACGGTGATGAACTGCCCCTCGCCGCCCGAACGGTCGATCGCGACGCCGGTGATGCGCTGGAGCGACTCGGCGATATTGGCGTCGGGGAACTTGCCGACGTCCTCGGCGGAGATCGTGTCGACGATCTGCTGCGCATCACGCTTGATCCGGGCGGATGTCGCCAGACTGCTGCGGATACCGGTGACGACGATGTCCTGACCGGCCGCGCCGGCACTGCCATCGTCCTGCCCGACCTCTGCGCTGGTCGCGGTTGGCTCCCGCGGGGTCGCCGCACCGCCATCCTGCACCGATCCGGCCGGCGCAGCGGCCTGCGCCAGCACCGGGCTGCCCGCGATCACGCTGCCCAGCAGCAGACACACTTTCAGCGACGTTCGCATGACCCGTTCCTCTCCCGTTGACCGCGCAAATACCGCTACGGTTTTGCATTATTCACTCTGCTAAACCGATCCTTATTGTAATATCAATGCTTTATTAACGATCTCGACGACGTCGGGATGAAAAGCCTGCAGCGTGCCGCATGCGCTGGCGCGGGTTCGCAGGCGATCGCGCATTTCGGCTGACAGCCGCGACCGCTCTCGCCTACACATCGTCGCAGGACGAACCGCACGGGCGGTCGCGGGGGAGGACGGGCATGACGTTGCAGACGATCGATCTGGTCGTGGTCATCGGTTATGCGATCGGCATCTTCGCGCTGGCGCAATGGGTCAGCCGCGACAAACCCGGCGAGAGCAAGGATACGTCGGACTATTTCCTGGCGTCCAAATCGCTGCCGTGGTGGGCGGTCGGCGCATCGTTGATCGCCGCCAACATCTCCGCCGAACAGATCGTGGGCATGGCGGGATCAGGCTATGCGATCGGGCTGGCGATCGCGTCATACGAATGGATGGCGGGGGCGACGCTGCTGATCGTCGGCAAGTTCTTCCTGCCGATCTTCCTTCACAATCGCATCTACACGATGCCGCAGTTCCTGGAGCAGCGGTACGGCGGGTCGATCCGCACGATCATGGCGGTGTTCTGGCTGGCGCTGTACATCTTCGTGAATCTGACCTCGATCATCTGGCTCGGCTCCATCGCGGTCAATCAGGTGGCGGGGATCGACCAGAACGTCGCGCTGGTCGGGCTGGGCGCCTTCGCGGTGCTGTACCAGTTGCGGGGCGGGCTGAAGGCGGTGGCGCTGACCGATATCGTGCAAGTGACGCTGCTGGTGCTGGGCGGATTGCTGGTTTCCGCGCTGACGCTGCGCACCATCGGCGGCGAAGCCGGAATCGTCGGCGGCTTCGTGGAGCTGACACGCCGCGTGCCCGGGCATTTCGACATGATCCTGTCGCCGGACAACCCGCATTACAAGGAACTGCCAGGGCTGGCGGTGCTGGTCGGCGGCATGTGGATCGCCAACCTGAGCTATTGGGGATTCAACCAATATATCATCCAGCGCGCACTTGCCGCCAAGAGCCTGCCGGAAGCGCAGAAGGGCATCGTATTCGCGGCGTTCCTGAAATTGCTGATGCCGCTGGTGATCGTCGTTCCGGGGATCGCGGCCGTCGTGCTGGCGCCGGACCTTGCCAAGCCCGATCAGGCATATCCGGCGATGCTGCGGCTGTTGCCGCCAGGCCTGCTCGGGCTGGTGTTCGCAGCGCTGATCGCGGCGATCATCGCGTCGACCGCATCGAAGATCAACGCGATCGCCACGATCTTCACGCTCGATCTCTATGCGAAGCGTCATCGCCAGCCCACCGCCGCGGAAGATGGCCGCGCCGACCCCGCGCACGAGCGCAAGCTGGTGCTGGTCGGCCGGATCGCGGCCTGCGTATCGATCGTCATCGCGATGCTGACCGCCCGGCCGCTGATCGGCCAGTCGGATCAGGCGTTCCAGTTCATCCAGGAATTCTCCGGCTTCTTCACGCCCGGCATCACGGTGATCTTCCTGCTGGGGCTGTTTTGGAAACGCGCCAACGAAGCGGGCGCGATCGGCGCGGCGGTGGGATCGGTGGTGCTGTCCTATGTGTTGCGCGCCGCGTTGCCCGACCTGCCGTTCCTCAATCGCATGAGCCTCGTCTTCCTGCTCAGCCTGGCGCTGGCGATCGCCTTGTCGCTGCTGGTGCGTTCGCGAGCCGACGCCAATCGAGTCACGGTGCAGGGCATCGACTTTCGCACCAGTACGGGGTTCAATGCCGCCAGCCTGGGCCTCGTCCTGATCCTGATCGCGCTATACGCGACATGGTGGTGAGCGCGGCGCGCTTTTCGGATTGACCGAGGACGGTCGAACCGGCGAGCCTGCCGCCAAGCATCATCGAACATTGGATTTTCGCCGACATGACCTTCGATCAGCACCGGCCTGCCCGGCCGGCCATCGCGACGCGGGCACATCGCCGGCCGACCTGTTCGACAATTGCGCGCCTGCTGTGCGCGACGGAGGCCGGCCGTTGACGCTGCTGGCGGTGTTCGTCGCGGTCGGGTTGCTGATTCTGCTGATTACCGTGGCCAAGCTTCATCCGTTCGTCGCCTTCCTGCTGTCGGCGATCGCGGCGGCGCTGCTGCTGGGTAGCCCGCCGGCGGTCATCACCGGCAGCATCACCCGCGGGATCGGCGACATGCTGGGTTCGCTGACCGCCATCCTGTGCCTTGGGGCGATGTTCGGCCGCATCGTTGCCGACAGCGGCGCGGCGCAACGGATCGCGGACACGCTGATCGGGATCGCAGGGCGGCGGTGGATCACGGTCGCGCTGGCGGCGGCGGGATTTCTGGTCGGTATTCCGTTGTTCTATAACGTCGGCTTCGTGTTGATGGTGCCGCTGATCTTCTCGGTGGTGCAGCGTTCGGGCCTGCCGACCATCTACCTTGCCATTCCGATGCTGTCGGGGCTGTCGATCGCCCACGGTTTCCTTCCGCCCCACCCCTCTCCCACTGCGCTCGTCGGGCAATTCGGCGCCGATATGGGCCGGACGTTGCTGTACGGCCTGATCGTCGGCATCCCCACCCTGCTGATCGCCGGGCCGTTGTTCGCGCAAACGCTGAAGCGCGTGGCCGCCCGTCCGGTGCCGATCGTTCCCGCGACCCCGGTTCCGGACGCCGCCGCGATCCCCGCCGTCGAGGTGCCCGAACGACGGCTGCCCGGCACGCTGGTCAGCTTCGCGGTGGCGCTGACCCCGGTCGCCATGCTTGCGTTGGCGACGCTGGTGACGTCAACGGCGGGGATGTCCGAAGCCGCGTTGTCGGTCGCGGCGATCGTCGGGGACGCCAACGTCGTCATGCTCGTCGCGCTGCTGCTGGCGATCGTCGTGCTGGGTGTTGCGCAGGGCCGTGACCGTGCCGCGCTGTCCGCCGGGTGCGCCGACGCGGTCCGGGACATCGCGGGCATCCTGCTGATCGTCGCGGGTGCCGGCGCGCTGAAACAGGTGTTTGTGGACGGCGGGGCCGCGGCGGCGCTCGCATCATGGCTGGGCGGCCTCGACGTACCGCCACTGGTGCTCGGCTGGGGCATCGCGATGGTGATCCGCATCGCTTTGGGATCGGCGACCGTCGCGGGGCTGACCGCAGCTGGTATCGTCCAGCCGATGATGGCGGCAAGCGGTGTGGACCCGTCGTTGATGGTGCTGGCGATCGGCGCGGGCAGCCTGATGTGCAGCCACGTCAACGATTCCGGATTCTGGATGTTCAAGGAATATTTCGGGCTGACCCTGGGCGAGACGTTCCGGTCGTGGTCGGTCATGGAGACGCTGGTCGGCGTCTTCGGACTGGTGTTCACCCTCGCGCTGAGCGCGGTCGTCTAGCCCGTTCAGGGATCGGCCAGCATGGCAAGCAGCGGTGGGGAGAGCACCTCGCCGCCGGCCGGCGACGATGCGGTGACGAGTCGCACCGGATAGGCGCGCGTCACGGCGTCGTTGGGATAGGCGACCAGCACGATCGACGCGAGGGCGTCGGCCAGCGCCGCGGTCGGCGCGATCACGCTGGCGGCGACGATCCCGTTCGTGGGCGGTCGCCCGGTGCGCGGGTCGAGATTGTGCGCGCCGCGGACGTAGCTGCCCGAGGTGGCGACCGCGATACCATGCAGGGCGACGCGCAACGGCGGCAGGATGATGCCGGGTGGCACCTCAAGATCCACCCACCACGGATCGCCATCGGGGCGGACGCCGCGCCCGACGAACTCTCCGCCGATCTCGACGAGGTAATGCCGCGACCCTGTTGCGGCGAGCAGATCGCCGAGCGCATCCACGGCATAGCCCTTGGCGATCCCCGACAGGTCGAGCCGGACGCCACCGGGCTGGAACAACGAGCGTTGCCGCGGTCGCCACGCCAGCCGCCGCCAGCCGCCGCCGGCACGCGTCGCCGCTATCTCCCCGGCGTCCGGTACCGGACGCGGTCCGGGCGGGCCGAAACCCCACAGATCGACCAGCGCCCCGATCGCCGGATCGAACGCGCCGTCGCTTTGCTGGGCGAGTGACAGCGCAAGATCGACGACGCGGGCGAGATCGGGGGGAAGAACGTGCCACGTCCCCGCCGCGGCAGCGTTGAAGCGGCACAATGCCGATTCCGGTGCCCAATGGCTCAGTTGCGCGACGAGATCGGCGAGCCGCGACTCGATCGCGGCGGTCGTTGCCTCCGCCGACACTCGCCCGGCGCAGCGTACGCGCCACGTCGTTCCCATCGTCTCGCCTTCGAGCACGGTAACGGGCGCGGCCCGGTCGATGCCGGCGAATGCGGCGGGATCGATCGCGGCAGGCAGTGCGATCCGTGGAACGCCGGTCAGGGCGTCATTACCTCCAGCGTCGTCGTGTAGCTCATCCGCCGCTGCGTCGCGCGCGGGACGGTTGCCTTGGCGTCGGTCGCGGTCGCGTTCAGCCAGTACATCCCCGCCGTCGGCCATTCGACCGCGACCACGCCGTCCGCGCCCGTCGTCAGCTCGCGCGCACCCTCCGCATCGCGGTAGCGCTTGCCGCCGGGGACGACCGTCACCTTCAGGCCCGGTGCCGGCCGGCCATCGACCAGAAAGCGAAAGCGCGCGGGCTCACCGGCGACCAATTCGTCGGGATGGGTGACCGGATCGAACTCCAGCCCGGTACCGGTCGGCTTCAGCACGATCCGCGTCGGTTCGCCCGCGGTGACGAAGATCTCGTTGCGTGCCGACGTCTGCGTCAACTGCACGTCGGTCGCGTTCCCGGGAATATCGGCCACGGTCAGCGGTGGCTGGCGCTGCCCGCCCACGGCCGGCGGCGGCCCGCCGCGGCCCCCGACCCGCTTCTCCACGCCATCGACCTTGAAACTGCCCATGACGCCCGACATCTCGCTGCCGATCTTCCATGTGCCGGGCTTGTCCAGCCGAACGTCGAAGACCGACCGATAGCGGCCGGTGCTGCCGTTCTGCACCGCGCCCGGGGTGCCATCGGGCTGCCAGACCTTCACGTTCTCCAGTCGACCCGGCTGGTGATCGGCGTAGAACAGGTCGTTCGACACCGCATTGTCGACGGTGACCCAGCCGTCGGTATTGGAAAAGACCGTGCCGGACGGCAGCAGCCACATGCGGTGTGCAGACACCGCGGCAGGCAAGGCGAGCAGCGCGGCGGCGACGAGCAGGCGGTTACGGGTGAGCATCGCGTGGTTCTCCGGGGCGATCAGCGGGTGGTGACGGCGACGGGGCCGAGTTCGTGGCTGCCGCTGGCGCGCGCCGCGCCGGGCACGGTGAGCGGGACCTGCACCAGTTCCCGCCCGCCGGTTTCGCGCGCCGCCTCGACGTTGAGGACGTAGGCGCCCGGCTTCACGTCGGCAGGCAGCGCGATGGTATGCACCCCCGGCGCGCGGGTAGCGCCGCTCACGCCGTCGGCCGGCAGGTTCAGGCTGCGCCCCCCCTTGCGCCACCACGTCCGCAGGTCCGCCAGCCACTTCGTGCCCGGCTCCGCGCGGCCTTTCCGGACGTCGTACCAGAGCGCCAGCGTCCGGGCCGCGCCGCCGCCGACCGGCTCCAGCCACACTGCAACGTACGGGCGATGGTATTCGGCGACGGACAGCTGCGGCACGGTGACCTTGATGGTGCCGGCGTCGGCCGCGGCGGGTGCGGTGAGTACGCCGGCGACCAGAGCAAGGCGGGATAGGCGCATGGGAAACCTCTCAGTGGATCAGGAAGAGGGCGATGATGACGGGTGCGGCGAGACCCAGCGCGACGACCGGCCACGTCGATGGCCGATGCCGCGCGTGAAGCTGGAGCAGCAGCAGCCCGGTCAGGGTGAACAGGATGCAGGCGACGGCGAATACATCGATGAACCAGAACCACGCCGCCCCGGCGTTGCGGCCCTTGTGCAGGTCATTGAGGTACGAGATCCAGCCGCGATCGGTGATCTCCGCCTTGATCGCCCCGGTGGCCCGGTCGATGCTGACCCATGCGTCGCCGCCGGGGCGTGGCAGGGCGACATAGGCTTCCGCATCGGACCATTCGACCGCGTGGCCGGCGGGATCGACCTTCACCGCTTTCGCTACCGCGTCGGCCACCGCGCGCGGTAACGGCGCATCAGCGCCACGCACGCCGGCAAGTTGCGGAAGCAGCACGCGCGGCAGTGTTCCGGAACGATCGGCCACCGTCGGCGAGGCGGCGATACTGCCGGCGTGATTGAGCGTGATGCCGGTCACCGCGAACAGCAGCATCGCGACCAGCGATACGGCAGCGCTGACCCAATGCCACGTATGCAGCTGCTTGAGCCACCACGAGCGCCAGCGCCGCCTCTGCGGCTTGCGCGCTGTGGCCTGGGCTGGCGCTGTCACCGGTCGAAACGCCGGGGCGACCATTCGCGGCGGTCCGAGAGACGATCGACCGCCCGCGACGCAGTGGCTGCGGCGCGTGACGTCATCGGGAAAGTCGATCTTCGGGTCCGCATCTCGTCGAGCGAATATGAGCCAAGTACATGCTTGTCAATGCTATTGCGAGACGTTCTCATGCATCATCGAGTCTATCATCGCCGTTGAAGCGATTTGCGCCGGTGTTGTCTCTCGCCGCGAGAATCGCGACCAATTCGCGGGCCATCGTCCGGCCGAGCGCGTCGAGATCGAGCGTGAAGCATGTCAGATCCGGCGAAAGCGCCCGACCAGTCGGATTGGCGCCAGCCCGGTCACCGCGATGTCGCGCCCCGGCTCTATCGCGAGATCGAGGGCTTCATCGATTCGCTCCCGCAGGTCGTCAGCGTCGAGCCGCGCGACGTGCGTTGGGGAGCCAGCCTGTTGTCGGCGGGGGTGCGGTTCCGCTTCTGACCGGTGGCGGCGAGGAGAAGGTGGATGTTCGGATGCTCGGTCCGTCGGGTCATCTCCTTCTCCGCATGCGTCGTCAGAAGCGCGCCCGCGCCGCGCCGAAGACGCTGCGCGGATCGGCCGGCGCGTGCGGCCGCTGCGTGCCGTCGAACCAGACATATTCGTACCGGCACCTGGTCAGCGCCCTCAGGCTTTCTCGGCTATGCTGTATCGCTCGACGGACTGCTTCCGTCGTCCAGGCGCTGCCGTGTAGACCCTGTTGCATGGTGCATCCGTCCAGGCTTGCGCCGATGACGCGTCATCGAAGCTCGGGACCAAACGCCTGGCCTCTTAACGATGCAACTTGTCCGCCGGTGACGCTCAGCACACCTCGGCGGTCGACACCGGCGGCGCTCCGGGCGGAACGCGCGCCGGGTGCCTGTAAAACACGTCGCCCGGCAAGCGATGTCGCTCGCCATATACCTCCGACAGTACGTTGAAGAGCGCCACGTCATAGCCCGACAGATCGGCGTCGTTCAGGATCCGCCGCCCATCGAGCACAGTCAGCCGGTTGGAGTTGAACCAGGTCTGCGTCCCCTCTGCCCAATATTCGTCGACGGAGGTGGCGCCATATTCGCCCTTCCACAGATTGGCCGCCATCGCCGACACATAGGCACGATCGACGCGCGCATAGAGCGCCGGATCGGCGGTGCGAACCGCCTCAAGGATGGCGTGCGAGAATTCGTGCACGAAGATGTTCTCGCCGAAATACCGTGTGCCCGGCAGCCCCAGCAGGTTCTCGGTCGCGGCGCTGGTCAGATCGCCGCCCATGCCCCGCGCGCGGTCGTTCCAATATTGCGCATCGCTTTGCCGGCCGATCCGCTGGTCGTACAGCTTGCGCTCGCACGCTGTCAGCCGCGGGTCGTCGCGTGCTGGCTTCTTCCAGTCGCGCTGTTCGGGCAGATCGACGGTGCCTTCGTCCTGTCCCATGATCGCGACGCGAAAGCCGCGCGCGATCATCGCGCGGCGCAGGTCGGGGCGCTCGATCAGCATCGCCACGGCGATGTCGCGTGCCGTCAGCAGGGCCGCGTCCGGCACGGCCGCTGAGGAGACGACCGGCAACCCCGCCGCATCGACGTACCGTTTATAGAACGGATCGAGCTTCAGCCTTGCCGGTGGTGGACCGACCGCCTGTGCGACATAGCCTTCGCCACGCGCCGGGATGGCCGCGGCGATCGGCCCGAGTGCCAGTGCCACGACGAGGAAGCGAAGCGCGCGAAGAGTGTTGCTACGCATCGGCCCCTCGGCCCGGCGGCGACGCGGCGGGTGACCCACACCTGCGAGATGGGTCGATGTTCGACACGGCGCAACTCCGCAACGATGCCCGCCCCGCCGAACAACTGTGATGTCCCTGGTAATTCATCATCGTATTTCTTCCGCTCCGAACGGATCATCACGGTAGCGGCAACGCACCGGATACAGCTTCACGACACCTTGCCGCAGTGCCTGCACGCATGCGTGGCGGCATGCGTACGTGCAGGCCCGTTGTCTCAGGACAAGACGTTTGAACCGCTGGTACGAACCGGTCCGTTGACCCCGTTGGGAAAGAATGCGCCGCTGGTCTTCGGACTGGCCGAGGCATAGACCACGGCGAGAGCCTGCTCGGGTGTACGTCGCAAGGCATTGCGGTCTTCGTCTGCCGACAGGATATTGGCGTATTTGTTATCGCCGATACCCTCGTCCTGATTGCGATCGCTGTCATAGGAATCGCGCGCATCGCTCATGAACCCGGAGCGATCGAAGATGGTCGGCTTACCCCGCTCACCCTCGGCAAGCTCCATTTCTGCCGACGCCAACTTGAACAGGGCTGCCCGCAACACGGCATCGCGCGCGCCCGCGGCCGATGCCAGGGCTACGATCCCGGGTAGGAACGCCGCGCCGATCGAGCGGACTATATCGGCGATCGCACTGACCAGGACCCCGCTGAGGGCGATCGAACCCAACAGGAAATCGACCGGGGAGGCGTAGGGATCAAAGAAGACGGGTACACCGGTAGATGCCGGCGTCGGCGCTGCGTTAGGCCCACGAAACGCGACGGTGATCGCCTGAAAGGGGCCGCCCTGACCGCCGGTTATGTCGATCGCTGGCATGGCGGTGGCGCCGCCGCTGAGGATACGGCGCAGATAACCCAATTGCGCGACTGTGTCCGTTACGATCTCCTGCAGCTGCGAAAGCAGAAGCGGGTCGGAAAGGGCCACCCGACGGCCGCCCGTGACCGTACCGGCGGTGCCGCTGCCCCCCGTCAGTGCCGCGGGCAATGTCGTGCCGTTGACCGCTGCCTGAAGATAGGAACCCAACAGATAGTGAAGCTGGAGGACGAAGTTCAGTCGATCGGCGTCGGTGGGCGTATAGGCCGCCACCGTCGCCGCCGGGGTGGGCGCATTCGCGACCGGAACCGCCTCTGAACCCTGCACGTCATCGTCGCACGCTGACAACAGCTGGAGGCCCGCAGCCATTGCCGCGGTTCCACCGGCCAGCCGCATGAAGCGGCGCCGGTCGCCATGCACCATCGGTGCCGTATTGTTTGAAGTGCCCCTCATTTCAAGCTCCCCCCGATTTCCTGCCTGTCGATCACCGCTGCTCATCGGGCAGCACTGGTCTTGATGTTGCCATTCACGCCATCCGGGAAGAAGCCGCCCTTGGTCGTGGCCGTGGACGACATGAAGAGGATGTTGAAGACCTGCTGCGGCGTCATCGTGCCGACCAGGCCGTCGGCATCGAGCGGGCACAGATTCGCCACATCCCCGGTCTGCGCGCCGCCCGGCCAGATGCG
The DNA here is from genome assembly GCF_001421995.1 of Sphingomonas sp. Leaf231. Lineage (GTDB taxonomy): Bacteria > Pseudomonadota > Alphaproteobacteria > Sphingomonadales > Sphingomonadaceae > Sphingomonas. The sequence goes on along the minus strand of NZ_LMLS01000002.1, from coordinate 890,844 downwards.
TCGGTCCGGTCCGCGCAGGCCCGCGACCTGATCGTGCCACAGCGCTATCTGGTCCGCCATTTCGATCAATTCAGGTCGATCAACGGACATATCGACGATCAAGGCCCGTAGATTGGCCGTGTTGTTGCCGACACCGGCCGCAAACCCGCCCAGCCACGCCCGCGCGATCTCGTTCGTGATCAACGGTGCCATGCCGTGGACAGCCATTGGGTAGAAGTCCGTCAGCGCGAACAGGCCGAGTACGAAATTACCTTCGTTCTCATAGGGATCAAAAGTCTGGTCGGCTTCAATCGCACCCGCCGCCCGAAACATTGCGGTAAATGCCTGCGGCGACAGATCGACCGCCTTCTGCCCCGGCGCCTCGGCCCGCAGAAACCGGCGCGAAACCACCAATCGCCAAAAGCACTCATCGATAATCTCGTTGACGCGCGCCCGAACGCTTTCTGTGTCGATCGGCGTCGGCCGTGCGCCGGTCGCGCGGGTGACCGGCTGTCCGGTCAGTTCGCCCGACCGAATCAGTTCCACCCCCAACTGACGTCCACCTTTTTCGTCGGCATAAAATCCGGTCTGTGAGTAGTTGACGCTTGTGTAGAACATGTTCGTCAGCACCTGGAGCGGATCGATATCCACCCCCGCCGCGATCTGCGCCGATGCCGGCTTGGACGCACCCGCAGCTAATACGCTTCCAACCAGGCTCGCCAGCAACAACCGGCGGCTTTTGTGATCGGAAACGGACGTCACCGTTGGTGCTAGCGTCGATTCCTCCATGCTCCACTCCCTTTCTTAACGATGACCGGAATCATAAAGATTCTCGGCACTTGGCAAATATCCGCAGGCATAAGTCCGCATTTTTGCTTTATTTCAAATGCCCTCATTACGAACCGTAATTACGATAATCGTACAACGTATACGTTGAAGCAAGTCTTTTGTTGATGTATGAGGAACCTTCTAAGCTAGTCTGGTGACGTAACAAGCTACGCTCAGATGATAAAGTTGGTAAGTTAGGGGGGCGACATGATGTTGAGATCATTTCTTTTTGGTGGATCCGGTTTGTTTGCCATCACCATGGCGTCGACAATCCCCTGCACGGCGCAGACGGTCGATCCGCAGCCGGGGAACCCACCGGCGCAGGCCGCCACAGAAAGCCCGCAACAGGCAACGATCGAAATCGACGAAGCCCGTGCGGCGACCCCGAAAGAGCGCGGCGCCACCGCCGGGGCGCAGCGATTGCTGACCGGCAAGCCAGTACCTGCGAAGGCGGCCGTCCGGCAGAATGGCAAGGGTGACGAGGGACCTCGCGTGTCCAACGAAAGCGGTCGCCTGACTGGCGATATCGTCGTTGTGGGCATCAAGGAGAGCGCCGCGTCGGCGCGCAACGCCAAGCGGCGCGCCAGCCAGATCGTCGATGTCATCCTGGCGCAGGACGTCGGCAAACTACCGGATCGGAACGTGACAGAAGCCCTGTCGCGCGTTCCCGGCATCCAGATTACCCGCACCCGGGGCGAGGGCGCCGAGGTAAAGATCCGTGGCCTGAGCGGCGTCATGACGACGGTCAATGGATCGCAGAGCATGACCGGTGAGGGCCGGGGCGCGGCGCTCAATAACATCTCGTCCGATCTGATCGGGTCGATCGAGGTGTTCAAGACACGTACGCCAGACCAGATCGAAGGCAGTCAGACGGGAGTCGTCAACGTCAGCCTGCGCCGGCCGACTGACTTCAAGCAGGGGCCGACCTACATCTTCTCACTGAATTACGATTACGCGGATCAGGTCCGTACGTTCAATCCGACGGCCACGGCGATCGTAGGCTACAACGGAGAAACTGCGCTTGGGCAAATGGGTTTCTTGGTCACCGGCACGTTTTCAAAGTTCCTGTACAACGAATCGACCCGGTGGAACGGCTTTCCGGGGCGCCCAACCGACAATCGACAAATCATCGAGCCCACCGCGACGCCCGCAGACATCTTCATGCCGGGTACTGTCGGCTTCACGACGCAGGATGGCTCCACCCGTCGTACCGGATTACAGATTTCGTCAGAATGGCGCCCGGACGACCACTGGCGCTTCATCGCTGAAGGTGGGTTCAATAATACTCGCGGGACATACGTGGACAGCGACTTCAACATCCCGTTGTTTGATCCACAGCAAAGATTGAGCAATATCGTGCTTTCTGCCGACGGCAGGACGGTTAAGTCCACGTCGGTGGACGGAACGATGCCGTTCGGACCGGGTCGACAATACCGGCCGGGCGAGACACGAGATTACAACGCCAGATTTGAAGTGGATTACAAGAGCGATAGGTTTGAAACTACCGCATGGATGAACTACACGCGCTCCAATGACGAGAACAGCAATCTATACCATTGGGTCCGCTATAACCAGGCTCCGAAATTCGACGTAACGTTCAATACGGATAAAGATCCAAAGGGCGGACCCGACGTTTCCTTTAAGGGCGTAGATCTTCTCGACCGAAAAAACTATCGGTATGTCGATGGATTCACCCAAGGAAGGTACTACGGCTACAGCAAGGAAACCGAATTCAAGGCCGATCTTAAACTCAACACGTTTTCACAATTTATCGATCATTTCAAATTCGGCGTCCGGTACGCAAATCGCACCATTGAGCGCAACGACGCCTATCGGACCTTCGGCGATCTCCGCGTTCCGATGAGCGCACTACCCGGCTACAAGCTGTCGCAGGTCAAGCGCGGGTTCGCCGGCAGCAACGCTGCCGCCAACGCAAGCTGGCTAATGGGCGACGCGTCGTCCTTCGCCAAAGCACTCCCGACATTCCTATCGCTGGTTTCCCATGTTGATCCTGGTCTGACCAGCCTGAAACCACGATATCCGACCAATGAATTTTACGGTGGCGGGGAAAAGAGCTATGCCGTCTACGGCATGCTGCACTACAATATCAAGCTGGGCTTCCCGATCGAGGGCGTACTCGGAGTACGCGCCGTCAACACTCTGAACCAGTTGAAGGCATTTGGCAGCACGCGCGAGAATGTCCTCGAGAACGGCATCACCCGCATTGTCGAACAAACGACTCCGGCAACCGCAGACGGCAACTACCTCGATGTGATGCCGAGCCTTAACGCCGTTGTCCATTTCACCGACAAGATGCAGCTGCGCCTTGCTTATACGCGCGACATCGGGCGACCGGACCTGTTACAGTTGAGCCCACGCATTGCGCTCAATCTGGAAGATCGTGGCGCTCCGACAGCATCAGGAGGCAACCCCAATCTGGGTCCGATCGAGTCGAGCAAGTACGATGCTTCGTTGGAATGGTATTTCGGGCGCACCGGGGTGGTCAGCCTGGCGGCATGGCAGTGGAATCAGGATGGACTGATCGCAAACAGGATTAGGCCTGAGTTTATCGGAAAGCTGGACGGCGTGCCTGTACAGGCTGAGCGCCCGCGCAATTTGGGACGAGGCAAGTTTAGGGGCATCGAAGGTCGCGCCTCTACCTTCTTTTCATTCTTGCCAGGTATATTGCAGTCGTTCGGCGTCGACGTGAATGGTACAATCAACATCACCCGTCAGGCCTACCCGACGTTTGACAAAAATAACAGAGAATCGTTCATTTATGGACCGTACTTGTTCGTTTCCAAGTATGTATACAATGTGCAGGGATTTTACGAACGTAATGGCTTGAACATAAGGGTCGCTTACAACTGGCAGTCTCGCCAACAAATAGAGAGAAGCAAGGACAATCCTTATGCGAACCAGTATCAGGACCCTATAGAAAGACTGGATTCACAGATCGGGTATGACATCAACAAGAACCTGTCTATCGCGCTCCAGGCAAATAACCTCACGCGAAATGGCGTTCAGTGGTATTATGGGTCCCGTGATCTTCCGCGCGATATTCGCTATTTTTCGCGGCAGTATAGTGCCCGTATAACCGCACGATTCTGACGCGAAGTTTGAATTCGCGGATTTGCCAGAATATGACGGCGGCGATCGTAACGGCGTAGAAGAATATCCCGACAGGGATCGTAGCGGGATGTCATGGGGCGCCAGTTTTTGAGGTTGCCAAACATGATCTCGGCGCGGCTACGTCGCCGACAACGCCGCCCGTCATGGTCGATTGGCTCGTTGCATGGAGCCGAACAGCGGCATTTTCAGCATCGGCTCCGGATCGAACAAGGGTTGCCAAGTCGTGCCAGAGCTTGCCGCCAGCGCTTGGCGACATCGGTGAGAGTATGTTCGAAAGCGTACGGTAACGATGAACCGCGAACCCGGGAACGCGCGGAGGTTGAGCCGGAGAATACCGGCATCGACGCCGTCCGGAGGGCTGGACCGAACGGCGCCATTACGGCGCGCGTCGTGCCGCACGAGGGGCAGACCGCCAGGCCGGCGTTCGGCGCGCGCTTGCTCGGCGCCAAGGGAGACGTGAAATGAAGCCGATCCGCGCCGCCATGATGGCTGCCCTGCCCGCGATCGTGCTGGCGCAGGACCGGTCGCCGGTGACCGCACCGGGCAACCCCATCCTGGCCGACGGGCGATATTATTCGACGGACCCCGCGCCCGTGGTCAACGGCGACACGCTGTGGATACTCGCTGGCCGCGACGAGGCACCAGCGGGCGTCAACGATTTCATCATGAATGAATGGCAGCTGCTGTCGACGCAGGATCCTGCGTCAGGTCGATGGCGACACCATCCCGCGATCGCGAAGCCGGAGGCGGTGTTCCCCTGGGCCGAGCCGGGCCGCGCCTATGCCGGACAGATCGTGAAGGGGCCCGACCGTCGCTTCTACCTTTACGCCCCCGTGCTCCAGCGCGTCAGCGCGGCGCAGGACCGGTTCGCGATCGGCGTTGCGGTGGCCGACCGTATCACCGGCCCGTGGCGCGACGCGCATCCCGCCGGCCCGATCGCGTCACAACTGATGCCGGTACGCAACGACATCCAGAACATCGACCCGACCGTACTGATCGACGGCGACGGGCGCGTGTACATGTACTGGGGGACGTTCGGGCAGCTACGCGGCGTCGAGCTGGCGCGCGACATGGTGACGCTGAAGGGGCGACCGGTGTCGGTCGACAAACTGACCGGCTTCTTCGAGGCGCCGTGGCTGATGAAGCGGCGCGGCACCTATTACATGCTGTACGCCGGCAACAATGCCGGGCCGGATTCGCCTTGTACCCCGGCGCTTTACCATGCGTGCATCGCCTATGGCACCGCCTCGTCCCCGCTGGGCCCGTGGACGTGGCGCGGCACGGTGCTGAAACCGGTCAGCTCGACCACCAGCCATGCCGGCGCGGTCGAATTCAGGGGACAGTGGTATCTCGCCTATCACACTGCCGACGCGGTCGGTGGCGGGCATTTTCGCCGCAGCGTGGCGATCGATCGGATGGAATGGGACGACGGCGTCTTCCCCGCCGCGATCCGCCCCGTGACGCCGACGCGCCGCCCGGTCGCGTCCCCTGCCCCGACGCGGAACATCGCCGCTGCCGCACAGGCGCATGCCTCGAACGAGCCGGTCCCGGTTCAATACTGGATGAAGGCGCTGAACGACGGCATGGTGAAGGACGCGCCCCTGCCGCCCGACCTGTGGGGAAGCTGGTCGCCGCAGAACCCGCCGCAGCAATGGATCGAATATCGCTGGTCCCAGCCGGTGACGCTGGACGGCAGCCGCATCCAGTTCTGGGCCGATCACCCGGCCGGCTCGACCGAGGGCGTTGCACCACCGGCGCGGTGGCGACTGGAATATTGGGACGGCAGGTGGAAACCGGTGCGCGGCGTCAGTAGCTACGGCACCGCGCCCGGCACGTGGCAGACGTTGCGCTTCCCGGCGATCGCGACGCGCTGCCTGCGCGCGGTGCTCGACGCCTCGGGTGCGGGCACGAGACATGCGGGGCTGGCAGTGCAGGAATGGGAGGCGCTGGCGCCGCGCGCGGCGGTTCCGAAGGGGCTGGCAGCCGAAACGGTGGCGGCGTGCGGTTGAATGGCTCCCTCCGCCGCCGGGCAGAGGGTTAGGTCGATGCGACGTTACTCTGACTGGTAACGCTGCCCGCGTCAGCATCGCTTTGCGGTCGACACAGGTGGTGGTCCCCGCGAACGCGGACGGGGGTGCATGTCGAACACATCGCCGGCCAGACAGTGGTTGTAGCAGTAGATTTTCGAGAGCACGTGTAACGATGCCGGGTCCTATCCGGCGAGGTCGGCGTCGACCAGGATCAGCCGACCGTCGATTATCGCCAGCCGGTTCGAACTGAACCGCATCTGCGTGGCCGCGGCGCAATATTCGTCGACCGTGAGTGCGGCATATTCTCGCGCCCGCTTGCGCGCCTCGCCGCGCGCCGACCATTGAATGTTGAAGGTGATAGTCTCTGTCACATCTACATTCGTTGTGCAGCAGTCGGTTCAGAATACGAGAAGGCATCAACGGTCAACGCAATGGTGCGGCAAGTCGCGCTACAGCCGCGCTTTCGATCTGCGCACCCCCTGTGTCCCCACAGCCGGCATCAAAGTTACCACCGTGGCAGAGCTTGCAATTCCCCTACGATAAGCCATCGTATAACGGATACAGAAAAGGGGCAACCAATGCGTAAGCGGATGGGGACAGTTGCGCTATTGTCGGTAGCAGGTGCTGCTTTGGCCTGGGTATCGACGACCGAGACTAAGAACGGTCAACGTCAAATTTCAGTTGTCCCTGGCAACCCGAACCAAACATCTCTAATTGCCGGAGAATCCCTATTGGCTGCCGCTGGTACTGAGCGGGCCGCTGCATCGACGATTGGATGTCAGTCCACATCAAGTCGGTACCCGTGGGGCAGTGCTGCATTTCGGACCTGGACGCCGTTAAACGTTGGCAAGAGTGCAGGAACTCCCGGTTCTTACGATACGTCTGGCACCCGTACCGGCAGTCCATTTTCTGCAAGACTTATTCAGGCATACGGTCAGGATGTCGGCGAGTCGCGGCAATCGGTCGTGCTGGAGATGCCGGACGGGTGCCGCCGGCAGTTCAGGTCCTCGTCCTTCATCGCCGCCGATGTGAGTTTCATCCGGGCCGAAATTGACAATCACCCTTCCACATCCGACCCGAATTCCTATGCCGTTTCCGTTGCGGAGCAGAATCTGGTTTCCCTGGATGAGATACGCTCGGGCGCGGTGCGCACATATCAGACGCAACACTTCAACATCATGTACGGCACGAAGACCAGAAATTTCAGTTATCGCCATGAAGCCAGCCTCAACGTTCCATGGAATACCTTCATCGCGGAAGTGGGGCGATCGTTCGAAAGTGCGTGGCAAATCGATCGCCTCATCCTCGAAGCCCCAATGCCGTATTCCGGAAGCTCAGGACGCAAAAAGATCAATATCTACATTTGCGGCACCGGAATGCCGTTCATCGAAAATGGCGACGATACCGGCTGCGGCGCATCCGGTGCAGACGGCATCTTCGTCGATGCGCCCTCCGTGCAGGAAGGATCGCTCACGGCCATTCACGAGTTCGGCCATGCTATACAGTTTTACAGCGGTGGATTTCGCGATCGGGCCAGTGCAGGGCCGATCTGGGAAACCGGCGCCGAATGGACGGCGTTTACACAATCACAAACGGAAGAATACTTCCTGGTCGGATATCTGAGCAATTTGGAAAACGGACCGCTCTGGTCCAACAATCGTTACGGCAGCTTCCCCTTCATGTCGTTCCTGTTCGAGCAGGACAAGACACGACCTTTCCTGTGGTCGGGCTGGACCGGCAACTTGCGAGACGGCGCGGGCGCATCGAAGGAGGACTGGACAGAGACGTTCATTCGACAGGCGCAGGCGGCTGGTGTCTATCCCTCCGGCTACGCTTCGTTCGCCGATGACATGGGATGGTACGGCGCGCGCTTGGTTGCGATGGACTTTCTGCATCAGCAGGCACTGACGGACATTCGGAATTCCGATCTTGCCGGAAACGTCTACACATCCTTGCGAGCAAATGGCGTGGGCAACTACGCCTCGTCAACAGCGCGTCCGTTGCGGCAATGGGGCTCGCACCTCATACCGCTGACGGTCAACGGATCGCAGGTATCGGTGACCTTAAAGGGCGCTACTACCGGCAGTTCGGCCGCATGGCGCACCATGCTGGTTTCGGTCGGCGCAGACGGAACGCCTCGATACTCGACGATGGGCAAGATCACCGGCACGGGTTCGGCAACCATCACGCTCGGGGTGGCGAAACATGAGAAGATGTATCTCGTGGTGACGGCGACCCCGGGCGCATACCAATCGCTGGGCTGGCAGCCGGAAAAGGGCGCCGTCACCGGTGCTGCATTCCCCTATGCAGTGCGGATGACCGGGGCGACGGCCCTGTCCACGCCGGCCACGAAATGCACGTCCGTCATCGAGGGCGTCGATGGAATGAACCTCAATTATAACACCAATGGCAGGGTCGAGAGCAATGTTCCCTGCACGTGACCAGGCGCGAGCTGAAGAACTTTGAGACGTGTCCAATCTGGCTCACGAGTGTGGGAAGCGGTAGCCGACCGGGCAGGCAGCGCCGTCCGCTGCCGGTCTGGGCGGTCACGGCATCGGCGCGATACCTTTGCCGGGACGCGGGCGCCCCCTTTCGGGGCTGGCGGAAGGTGACGATGTCGCCGGGCTGACAGGAGTCGACCTGCTTGGCATGGGCGCGGATAAGACGCGCGGATTCGAGTCCGGTAGCGACCAGCGCGTTCTCCGCCACGTGTCGTCGTCCCGCAGCGCGGGCGGAACCGCTCTCCACACGGTGCAATTGTTCGTCGCCGGCGACGTTCAGCTGACGAGCGCCTGTCATTCCGCCAATGCGGCGGAGCGTCGTTCGCGGTAAGCCTGTCGATCAGTGGGATGGCGTTCCAAGCTGAAAACATCACCCCGCGGGAAATCACGATAAAGGACAAGAGCTTCGGGGTACAGTAATAGCCCGTTATGGTCTCTGATCGTGAAGGATCGGCTTGATGCCCCCAAGTTTTCTCCTGCTGAGCGCCGCCGCGTCCCTCGCCGTCCCGGCCGACAACCCTGCCTCCGTGAAGGCCGGTCCGGCCTGGGCCAGCGCCACGCGACTGAAACGGGGCGTCAACATCATCGGCTATGACCCGATCTGGCAGGATCGATCCAGGGCACGCTTCCAATCGCGCCACTTCAAGATCATCCGGCAAGGCGGCTTCGATTTCGTCCGCGTCGTCCTGCAATCGTTCCGGCACATGAATGCGCAGAACCGGCTCGATCCCAGATGGCTAGAAACGCTCGACTGGGTCGTCAGCGAAGCGTCGGCGGCCGGGCTTAGCGTGATCCTCGACGAACATGATTTCGACGTCTGTTCCAAGGCACCCGATGCCTGCGAGCCGAAGCTGCTCGCCTTCTGGCGCCAGATCGGCGACCGCTACCGCGACGCGCCCGACACCGTGCTGTTCGAGCTGCTGAACGAACCGCATGCGCCACTCGACGCTGCCCGCTGGAACGCGATGCTCGCCCGACTGATCCCGATGGTCCGCGCCACCAACCCGCGGCGGACTCTGGTGATCGGCCCGACGCGCTGGAACAATCTGGAAGAGCTGCCGACGCTACAACTGCCGAAAAGCGACCGAAACATTCTCGTCACCTTCCACTCCTACGAACCGTTCCGCTTCACGCATCAGGGCGCATCATGGGCCGGCGAGGCGGCCGATTTGAAGAACATTCCCTTCACCGTCGCCGACGAAGCACGTATCCGCAGCGATTATGACAAGGTCGCCGCCTGGTCGAAGGCGAACGACCGCCCGGTGCTGATGGGCGAGTTCGGCGCCTATGAGAAAAGCGGCACGCCGGTCGCCGCCCGGGCGCGCTACACCGCGACCGTGCGCCGCGAGGCGGAGGCGCACGGTTTCCCCTGGGCTTACTGGCAATTTGACAGCGACTTCATCGTCTACGACATCGACCGCGACCGGTGGGCCGAACCGATCCGCGCCGCGCTGATCCCCGAGGCAAGCAAGCGATGACAGCGCTGCCCCGCCCGGGTCAGGTCGCGGAACGCATGGCGGTCGATCCTGTGACCTTCGCCGAAGAAGTCGCGAGCGGCTATGCGCCGGTCGTTCTTCGCGGGCAGGTGCGCGACTGGGCGGCGGTGCGCGCCGGCCGCGACGGCGACCGCGCGATCGCCGGATACCTGTCCGGCTTCGGTGGCGGACAGCCACTTGACGTGATGATCGGCGCGCCGGAGATCGGCGGTGGCTTCTTCTACAACGACGATCTCACCGGCTTCAACTTCCACCGGCAGAAGGTCGTGCTGGGTCAGTTGCTCGGGCAGTTACTTCGTTATGCCGAAGACGCGACGATCGCGCCGCACGCACTCTATGCCAACGCGGTAACCGCCCCCGATCATCTGCCCGGCTGGGAGGCCAGCAACGCGCTCGGGCTGCCGACCGGCAATGCATCGGCGCGGCTGTGGATCGGCAATGCGACCCGCGTCGCAACTCATTACGACCAGTCGAACAACATCGCGTGCGTCGTGCACGGGCGCCGACGCTTCACGCTCTTCCCGCCCGATCAGATCGCCAATCTCTACATCGGCCCGCTCGACAACACGCTGGCCGGGCCGCCGTCGAGCATGGTCGATCCCGATGCGCCCGATCTCGCGCGATACCCGCGCTTCGCCGCTGCGCTTGCCGATGCGCAGGTTGCGGAACTGGAGGCAGGAGACGCGATCTTCATCCCGGCGATCTGGTGGCACCATGTCGCCGCGCTCGATCGGCTGAACGTGCTGGTGAACTACTGGTGGACGCACGAGGAAACGGCGTCACCGTTTGGCGCGCTGGTCCATGCGCTGATGGCGATCCGCGACCTGCCACCCGCGCCGCGCGCGGCGTGGCGCGCATGGTTCGACCATTATGTCTTCGATGCCGATGCCGCACAGGCCGGCGCGCATCTGCCGGAAGCGGCACGCGGCATCCTCGCCCCGGCCAGCCCTGCGCGGACCGAGCGCCTGCGCGGCTTCCTGATCCGGTTGCTCGGCGGACGCCCTTAGGACCGCGAGAGACTATCCCGCAGCGTCGCGCGGATGCGCGCCGCGGCCGTCGCGTCGATCGGTCCCAACACCCCCTTCGCGGCGTCCGGCAGATGCGCCGACGGATCGCCGTCGCCGCGGAACACCAATTGCTCGAAGACGGCTCGATAGGCGTTGCGCTGGTCGACGGGCAGCGGCGCGATCGACACCAGCGCGTGCAGCAAGGCATCGTACGGATTGCCTAACCCAACGGGTGCAGGGTTCCACCAGTAATTGACGAAGGCATTGACCGGGTCGAGCGAGTTGACGGCGTGCCACCAGTGAAACGGAATATAGATGCCGTCGCCCGGCTCCAGCGTCGCCGCCTGCGCGAAGCGCGCGGCCTCGGCGAAGCGCGGGTACCGCGCGAGATCTGGATTGTCGGGATCGACCAGGCTGACTGGCGTCCCGGCGGGGGTCAGCTCCAGCGGTCCCATGTAAAGATTCGCCACCTGCTCGGGCGGAAACAAGGTGAAGCGCCGCCGCCCCATCACCACGACGCCGATATTCTCCATCAGGTCGTAATGCGTCGCGACCCGGATCGCATTGCCCAGCCACATGCGCGGCACGACCTCGCCCGAGACCAGAGTGATGGCATTCTCGGCGGCAAACCCCGGCAACAGCTCGGGCAGCGGCACCGACTGGATCGCCATCGCATAGGGCTGCGCATGATCGCGATCGCGCAGCAGGCGGTCGAGGAACGGGTCGAGCGGCGTCTGCCCGCGCACGAAGTTCATCGCGCTTAAATCGGGGGTATAGAAGAACCGGCCGCCGATCGACGGTTCGCCGAGGATCGCCGACACCGGGTCCGGGCGGCTGAACCGTTTCAGATAGCCGACGCCCTCCTCCGCCGACGCGCGCGCCGCCGCCACTGCCGGCCACTCGCGCGCGATGCCGCGGAGCACCACCGGGCGTGCAGCGGGGCGGATCTCCTCCTCGAAGGTGCGGCGGTCGATGTACTCGATCTCGGGCAACGGCGCGGGGGTCATGCGGCAGCTTCCAGCAGGTCGCATCCGATCCGGCGCAGCACATCGTCCTGCGCCGGCAGCAGCGCCGCAGTCTCCGCGACCACGTGACGGATGTGCGCGAGCCGCGCCAGCGTCTCGGCATCCGACAGCAGGTCGGCGGCCGGGTGATAGCCGCTCGCGACCGCCCCCTGTCCGACCATCACCGACAACCAGCTCGTCTCGGTGAACAATTCCTCTCCCTCGCGGAACACCCGGCCGTTCGCACCGAAGATCGCCAGCTTCTCGGCCAGCCCCGGCGGCGGTGCGAGGGTACGGCAATAATCCCAGAACGCGCTGTCGCGGCGTTGCGTCGCCTTGTAGTGGAGGACCAGGAAATCGCGGATGTCGAGATAGTCGGCGACATGCGCGGCGTTGAACCGATCGATTTCGCGCTGGTCGAACCGCTGCGTCGGCCAATAGGTGAGCAATCGCGCGATGGCCGACTGGACGAGGTGGATGCTGGTCGATTCCAGTGGCTCCAGAAAGCCGCCCGCCAATCCGAGCGCCACGACATTACCCACCCACGCGCGGCGACGATGCCCGGCGGCGAAGCGCAGGAAGCGCGGATCGCCGAGCGGCGCGCCGTCCAGATGGGCAAGCAGCGTGGCGGCGGCCTCGTCGTCGGACAGGTGCGCCGAAGCGTAGACATAGCCGTTGCCGATGCGATGCTGGAGCGGGATGCGCCACTGCCAGCCGGCCGCACGAGCGGTCGAGCGCGTCAGCGGTTGCCGGTCGCCGCCGTTCGCACAGGGCACCGCCACCGCGCGGTCGCACGGCAGCCACTGGCTCCAGTCCTCGAACCCGGCCTGCATCTCGCCCTCGATCAGCAACCCGCGAAAGCCCGAGCAGTCGATGAACAGGTCGCCCGCGATCCGCGTGCCGCTGTCGAGCACCACGGCGGCGACATGGCCGTTCTCGGCGTCGCGCTCGGCCGTGACGATCCGCCCCTCGGTACGCCGGACCCCGTTCGCCTCCGCCAGCCGTCGCAGGAAACGCGCGTAAAGCCCCGCATCGAACTGGAAGGCGTAGCCCAGCTTCGACAGCGGCGAGCCGGGCTGATCCGGGCGGGGATGCGCGAAGCGCCCCTGCACGCCGGCGACGATCGCCAGCGAATAGGCATCGAGCGGCGTGGCGTCGCCAAGCGCCCGCCCTTTTAGCCAGAAGTGGTGGAACTCGATCCCCTTCATGTCCAGCCCATAGGAACCGAACGGATGGACGTAGCGGTGCCCGGGGTGGAGCCAGTCGACGAACTCGATCCCCAGCTTGTAGGTCGCGCGGGTCTCGCGCATGAACTCGGCCTCGTCGATGCCGAGCATCTTGTTGAACAACACGATCTGCGGGATCGTCGCCTCGCCCACGCCGACCGTGCCGATCGCTTCGGATTCGACCAGCTCGATGGCCAGCCCCGGCATCTCGCCCAATACGCGCGAGATCGCCGCCGCCGCCATCCACCCGGCGGTGCCGCCGCCGACGATCACGACCCGGCGAAGCGCGTCCGCCCTCACAGCGGGTCGGCCGAGAAGTCGAACGGCGTCTCGGACGCGAACGAGAAGGTCGGCGCTAATTCCGCCGACGGCACGGGCGTGGCAGCGCCCGGCGCGCCAGCGATGTGGCGCAGGAAGTCGCCGTGTGTGGGCAGTTGCGCGGCAACGTCGAGATAATCGCGTCGCATCTGTTCGAGCGCACCCGCCACCTTCTGCTCGTCCAGCGCATCGACGGCGGGCTCATGGCCCTCGGGCAAGACATGCTGCCCCATGCAGACGCTGACCCAGCTGGTCGTCGCGAACAGTTCGCGTCCCTCGCGGAACACGCGCCCCTTGCCGCGAAACAACGCGATCTTGCGCGCCAGGCTGTCGGGGATCGCCATCGTGCGACAACGATCCCAGAACGGGGTGTCGGCGCGGCGCGTGGCCTTGTAATGCAGGATCACGAAGTCGCGCACGTCGGCATAAAGCTCGTGCATCTGCGCGTTATACTCATCGCGCTCCACGGGATCGAAGCGGCGATCCGGGAATAGCGCGATCAGGCGCGCGATCCCCGACTGGACGAGATGGATCGAGGTCGATTCCAGCGGCTCGATGAACCCCGACGCCAGCCCGAGCGCGACCACGTTGCGGTTCCATGCCAGCTTCCGGCGCCCGGTGGTGAAGGCCAGGTGGCGTGGATCGGTGAGCGGCACGCCCTCCAGGTTCGCGAGCAACTCGCGCTCGGCCGCGCCCTGCTGCTGAAACTCGCTGCAATACACGAGGCCGTTGCCCATCCGCTGCTGCAACGGGATCCGCCATTGCCACCCCGCCCCGCGCGCGGTGGCCCGCGTGAAGGGTTCTGGATCGCCGGGATTGGCACTGGGCACGGCGACGGCGCGGTCGCACGGCAACCAGTGCCGCCAGTCCTCATAGCCGGTTTCCAGCGTTTCCTCGATCAACACGCCGCGAAAGCCCGAGCAATCGATGAAGAGGTCGCCGCCGACGATCTGGCCGTCGTCCAGCTTCAACGCGGTGACGTGACCATCCTCGGGACGCTGCGCAACGGCGACGACCTTGCCCTCGACGCGCTGGATGCCGTTGCGTTCGGCGAAGCGGCGCAGAAATCCGGCATAGCGCGCAGCATCGAAATGATAGGCGTAGAACAGGTCTTTTACCGCCGACTGCGCCTGCGGGGCAGGCGGTGCGAACCTGCCCGCCTGCGCTGCCACCGCGCTCATTGACCAGGCGGAAATGTCCGGCAGCACGCGCCGCTGCCGCTCGCGCAGGTACAGCTGGTGGAAATGCACGCCGCCGATATCGTGCCCGTGCGCGCCGAACGGGTGGAAGTACCGCTCGCCGACATCGCCCCAGTCGACGAATTCGATGCCAAGCTTGTACGTTCCGCCGGTCTCGCGGATGAAATCGTGCTCGTCGATGCCCAGCATCTGGTTGAAGGTGCGCAACGGCGGGATCGTCGCCTCCCCCACCCCGACCGTGCCGATCTCTTCGGATTCGATCAGCGTGATCCGGGTGACCCCGTTGTTCAGGAACCGCGACAGCGCCGCCGCCGCCATCCAGCCCGCGGTCCCGCCGCCGAGGATAACGACGCTCCGGATCGTATGTTCGTTCATTGGACCAGCCGTTCCCGCTGCATGTTGTGATATCCGTCGACCGCGGGGCAGCGGAGAACCGCCTGCGCGATCGCCGCCCGGTACGCCGCCATCGCACGGTCGCTGTCTTCGGCCGCGGTCGTGTCGATCAGCGGATCGATGCGGCGCGGCAGCACGCCCTGCCCCAGCAACACCGCCAGCCAGTCGTCGCGCGCGAATGTCTCTTCCTCGAAAAACGGCAGGCGTCCACGCTCTGTGAACAGCGTCAGCGTCCGCGCCAGGCTATCGGGCAAGGCATCTTGCCGCTGCCAGAACGGCCCGGCCCGGCGCGCGGTGGCATAATGGCAGAGCACGAAGTCGCGGACGCGTGTAACTTCGGCCTGCGCCTGCCGGTTGTAGTCTGCCACCTCGAGGGGGTCGCAGGACCGGCCCGGCAACATCGCCACGATCCGGTCGATCGCACTCTGCGCCAGATGCAAATTGGTGAAATCCAGCGGCTCGATGACCGTTGCGGCGTCGCCGACCGCGACGCAGTTGCGCGCCCATGCCGCCCGGCGCGTTCCTTGCCGGAACGAGATCGCGGCGCTCGCCGCCGTGCCGCCGGCCGCGGCCAGTTCGCGGCGCGCCTCGTCATCCGACGACAGATCGCCGGCATAGCACACTCCGTGGAGCGTCCGCCCCGCCGCCGCGCTGCGCCACCGCCATCCTGCCGGCAAGGCCGTGACGCGGTCCAGCGGCGATGCCGGTTCGGCGGCACCCTCCGCCGTCATCAGGCGATCGCAACGCAGCCACCCGCTCCACTCGTCCCAGTCGGCGTCGATCGCACCACGCACCACCGCGCGCGGGCCGCTGGCATCGACGAACAGGTCGGCCTCCACCGCGCGGCCATCGGCCAGCGACAGTCGCTCGACGAACCCGTCCGCCGCGCGCAGCCGCACCGCCGCGACCGCGCCGTCGATCACCTCGACACCCAGATGCCGCGCGAATGCCTCCAACATCGCGCGATACCGCGCGACGTCCAGCACCAGCGCGAGTTGCGTACCGGCGAAAGTCGCCACGGACGGCACCGGCATGCGTCCCGCCCGCGCCAGCACTGCCGCCGGCGCATGCGCATCGAACGGCGCGGCGGTGCCGACGCGCGCCGCACGCAGCCAGTGATGGTGGAAGGATGCAGTCCCGAATGGCTGCCCATATGGCCCGTAGGCGTGGACATAGGACGGCAGGTCCCCTGCCCACCCCTCGAACAGCGTGCCCAGCCGCCACCCGCCGCCGGCGCGCAGCACCGCGTCCTCCTCACGCAGGCCGAGGTCGTCATGGAAGCCGATTGTCGACGGCAAGGTGTGCGGCATGCGATCCGCCAGGGCATCCGCAGTGGGCGGCATCATCACGATGGCCACGGCGAGCCCCGGCACCCGCCGGCGCAGCGCCGCCGCCGCGGACCAGCCGACGATCCCGCCGCCGACGATCACGATCCGGCGGATCGGGGCATCCAGCATCGTCATGCCGCCGCCGGCATCGGACAATAATCCGCCAGGAAGTCGGCGTGATCGCGCATCGCGCCGACCGCACCGGCGATCTCGCCACGCATCCGCTCCAGCCCGGCGACGAGACTGTCGTGCGACGGCCCCTCCGCGCGCGGATCCGCGCCGGCGGGCAGGACGCGCTGTCCGAGGTAGACCGACACCCAGCTCGCGTCGAGGAACGCGCCCTCGCGATACTTCACCACGCGCCCGCGCCGGCGGAACAGCTCCATCTTCTCGGCCAGGCTGTCGGGGATCGCCATCGTCCGGACATAGTTCCAGAACGGGGAATCATCGCGTTCCGTCGCATGATAATGCAGGATCAGAAAGTCGCGGACGCGGTCGTATTCCATGTTGATCAGGCGGTTGAACTCGTCCCGGTCGATGGACGAGATCGCGCGTTCAGGGAAGAGTTCGACCAGCGCGGTGATGGCCTGCTGCACCAGATAGAGGCTGGTCGATTCGAGCGGCTCCAGAAAGCCGGAAGCAAGGCCGATCGCGACGACGTTGCCCACCCAGCTGCGGGTGCGCCGCCCGGCCGTGAACCGCACGGTGCGCGGGGCCACCAGCGGCGTTCCCTCGACCGCGGCGGTCAGCGCATCGGCTGCGGCGGTTTCCGACAGAAAGTGGCTGGCAAAGACGTAGCCGTTTCCGGTGCGATGCTGGAGCGGGATGCGCCAGCGCCAGCCCGACGGCATCGCCACCGCGCTGGTGAACGGCGTGACCGACGTCGCGGTTCGGCACGGCATCGCCACCGCGCGATCGGCCGGCAACCAGCGCGACCAGTCCTCGAACGGTTCGTCCAGTTCCTTGCCGATCAGCAACGCCGCGAACCCCGAGCAATCGACGAACAGGTCGCCCTCTATGCGCCGCCCGTCGTCAAGGAGGATCGCGGTCACGTCGCCGCTCTCCGGATCGCGTTCCGCTGCGACGATCCGCCCTTCGGTGCGGCGCGCGCCCAGTCGCTCGGCGAACCGGCGCAGATAAGGCGCGAAGGCAACCGCGTCGAACTGATAGGCGTAGCCGAAGGTGGAGGCGATCTGCTGCGCGTCACGCGACGGCGGGCCGAAGCGGTTCGCCCTCGCCAGCGCGCACGCCATCGAGAACGCCTCGATCGGTGGCAACGCCACGCCGGCGCACGCGAGCCGCGTGTAGTAATGGTGGAACTGCACGTCGCCGCCGCCGCGACCGAAGGTGCCGAACGGGTGGATGTAGCTGTCACCGATCCGCCCCCAGTCGCGAAACTCGATCCCCAGCTTGAAGGTGGCGCGCGTGGCCGCCATGAACTCGGCCTCGACGATGCCCAGCCGTTCGTTGAACGCGCGGATGTGCGGCAGCGTCGCCTCGCCGACGCCGATGATGCCGATCGCCTCCGACTCGACCAGCTCGACGGAGCAGCGCGTCGGCAGTAGCTTGGCGAGCGCGGCTGCGGTCATCCAGCCGGACGTGCCCCCACCGACGACCACCACGCGCTGTCGCGCTGTTTTCTCCATCCGCTCCACCCCCGCGCCGACACGCTCGTACGTGCCCCGACGACGCTCGTCATACCGCAGTTCCGGCCGCCGGGAAGCGGCATTCCCGCAGCGGCTAAAAGTTTCTGGTAGCGCAAACAAACCATCTTGCGTCAGGTCTATGACGGTCGTACCCAGAACAGGAAGATGCCGCGCGATTTTCGCGATGAGACATCGTTACAGGTTTGAATTAAGGGGGGGGATGTCATGACATTCGACGACGTGGTGCGTGCGCGTGGTGCGCATACCCGGATTCGCAACAAGGCCGTTCTCGCCGGTGTTTCCGCCACCGCGATGTGCGTATTTGCGCTAAGCTCGCCTGCCTATGCGCAGACCGGTGCCGCCAGCGGGCAGAACACCGCCGGCACCGCCCCCTCGGTCAACACGCCCGGCGCCGATCCAGCCGCGCAGCAGGGCACTGACACACCCGCCAGCGACGCCGCCGGCGCCGACGACGTCGTGGTCACCGGCATCCGGCAGAGCCTCGCCAACGCTCAGACGATCAAGCGCAATTCGGACACCGTGGTCGACGCGATCACCGCGCAGGATATCGGCGCGCTGCCCGACCGTTCGGTCACCGAGGCGCTGCAACGCGTGCCCGGCGTGTCGATCAACCGCTTCGCCGGCAACAACGACCCGGATCACTTCTCGGTCGAGGGGTCGGGCGTCAACGTCCGCGGGCTGAACTTCGTTCGCTCTGAATTCAACGGCCGCGACACCTTCTCGGCCGGTATCGGCGGGCAGGCGATCAACTTTGCCGACGTGCCGTCCGAACTGCTCGGATCGGTGGAGGTGTACAAGAACGCCACCGCCGACCTGGTCGAGGGCGGCCTCGCCGGCACCGTCAATCTCAACACGCGCAAGCCGTTCGACAACAAGGGCTTCCATATCGGCGGCGGCGTCGAGGCGAATTACGGCGATTTCGCCAAGAAGTGGGCGCCGACCGGGTCGCTGCTCGTGTCCAACACATGGGAAACGCCGATCGGGCGCTTCGGCATCCTCGCCAACGCCTCCTATTCGCAGCTCAAGAGCCGCGCCGACGGCATCCAGGTCACGAATTTTCAGACCCGCGACGGCGTTCAGGCGGCGACCGGCACCGGCACCAACACGACCGTCACCTGCCGTAACCAATTGCCCGGCAGCACCGATGCGAATTCCCTGCTGCCCGGCACCATCACCGGCGTCGGCGACGCATCCTTCCCCAATCCCGCGAACGTCTGCGGCAGCGCCGGCGTGCCTGGCGCGGACGGGTTCGCGGATCCGACCGGCATCGCTTATGCCCCGATCGGCGGCCAGTTCCGCAGCCAGGACTACAACCGCAAGCGTGATGGCCAGGCGCTGGCGGTGCAATGGCAGAGCACGGACGAGCGCACGACCTTTACGGCGCAGTTCCTGCGCACGCATTCCAGCAACGCATGGGGCGAACACACGTTCGAAACCGCGCCTGACCTGTCGGAATACAGCACCTACCCGGCCGGCTGCCAGCAGAACAGCAACGGCCCGCTCAACGGCGCTGGCAACACCACCACGCGCGCGGAGTGCCAGCTGAACGGGTCGGGCCAGTTCGCCTTCGGCAACAACCAGCGCGGCAACGGCTACAATCCAACCGGCGGGGCCTATCCCAATTACGTCTACGACAGCAACGGGCTGTTCCAGAGCGGTTTCATCACGCTGCCTGGTGCGGGCTGGCGCACCGCGTCGAGCGGCTCGGCCACAACGACGGTCCCGTCGGGCGGCACGCAGCAGTCGCTGTCGCGGCGGCAGGTCTATGACGAGAATCTGGTGAAGGACGCCGGCTTCAACCTGAAGATCAATCCGGACGACCATTGGTCGATCGGCCTCGACGTCGATTACACCTCTGCCAAGCACGACGTCACCGATCTCAGCGTGTTCGGGTCGACCTTCGCGGACACCGAGCTCGACCTGACCGGCAACCTGCCGGTCGTCATCCCGCACAAGCCGCTGACGCTGGCCGCAAATTGGGCGACGCCGAACCCGGCGATGGCGGCAGCCACCGACAGCCAGTATTTCGGCGGCCGCGACTTCCAGTTCTGGCGCGCCGCGATGGACCATATCGAACAGAGCGTCGGCGAGGAATATCAGGTCAAGGGCGACTTCGCCTACAAGTTCGACGACGGCGACTTTCTGCAGCGAGTGAAGTTCGGCGCCCGTTATGCCGAGCGCTCGCAGGACGTGCGCTACACCGCGTACAACTGGGGCGCGATCAGCGAGATCTGGTCCGGCGCCCCGGTGACCTTCAACCAGGGCGACACCAGTAGATCTTCGTTATATTCCTTTGACAACTTCTATCGCGGACAAACCAACGCACCGCCCAGCGCCTATTATTACAACGGCGACCTCATCAACGGCTACAATTCCGCCACGAGCTTCTTCCAGACCCAGAACGATATCTGGCGCAACACCAATGGTGCCACCGCAACCAACCGCTTCCTGGCGGCCGGGCAGCGCGCCGGCGCAATACCGGGTTCGGCGTTCCTGCCCTCCGAAGTGTCCAACGTGCGCCAGATGGACACGGCGGCGTATGCGATGCTGCAATTCGGCAGCAGCGAGCCGCTGTTCGGCGACATCCGCGTCTCCGGCAACGTCGGGCTGCGTTATGTCCGCACCACCGTCAACTCGCGGACCGAAACCGCCGTACCCAATCGCACCGAACTGGGCGTCGTCGATCCCTTCGCCACCCGGTGCGTCGCCACGTCGCGGCAGCTGCCTGACGGAACGACGCAGGTCACCCAGCCCGGCGGCGTCTGCAATCTGGGTGCGACCGAATATGAGCGGCTCCGTACGTTCGCGACCGACGGTTATGCGTCCCAGCCGGCGTTCTTCACCAACAGCTATGGTTATTTCTTGCCCAGCGCTAACCTGAAGCTGGGGGTGACCCGCGACGTCATTGTACGCCTTGCCGGGTCGAAGGTACTGACACGCCCCGACTTTGCGAACATTCGTCCTTATGTGACCTACGCGCTGGAGCCGGGGTCGGGCACGGTCACGATCAACGCCGGCAACCCGTACCTGAGGCCCGCCACAGCGTGGCAGTTCGACGCAACGGTGGAATGGTACTTCGCGCGCGTCGGGCAGCTGTCGATCGACGCCTTCTACAAGACTGTGGACGGCTTCTTCTACCAGTCGCTGGTCAACCGCTCGATCACCAACAACGGTATCACGCAGAACATCCAGGCGCGCGGTCCCGCCAACTTCAGCGGCAAGGGCAAGATCAGGGGCTTCGAGGTTGCATACCAGCAAACCTTCGACTTCCTGCCGGGCTTCCTCAACGGACTCGGATTCAACGGCAACTATACGTTTATCGACAGTTCGGGCCTGCCCAACTCGTTCCTGAACGGCGGCACCCCGTCGTCGGGCTCGACGATCGCGAAGGGGAACCTGCCCTTGGAGGGATTGTCGAAGCATAACTTCAACGCGACGGCCTTTTATGAAAAGGGACCGATTTCGTTACGCGCGGCGTACAACTGGCGCTCGCGTTTCCTGCTGACCGCCGCCGACGTGATCTTCCCGTACACGTCGATCTTCAACGACCAGACCGGGCAACTCGACGCGTCGGCCTTCATCAACATAAACCGCTACGTGAAACTGGGTGTGCAGGGCGTGAACCTCACCAATACGACCACGAAGCTGCTGCAAGCGTACAAGGGCGGCTCCGACGATCTGGCGCCACGGTCGTATTTCACCAACGACCGCCGCTTCTCGATCATCCTGCGCGCCAATTACTGATCCCGCACCGGGGAGGTAGCGTCGCAGCGCTACCTCCCATTTCTCAAGCCGGACGCGGCGGCGCTGCCGCCAGCGCTTGCGCGATCGCCGCGCGCAGCGGCTTGGGTCTGTAGTCGGCATCATAGGGACAGGGTCGCCGTGCCGCTTTGTCGGCACGCGGCTCGAACGGGCCGATCCAGCTGAAACGATCGCACAATCCCCAGGCGACCACGTCACGAAGCTGAGGATAGGAAAACATGACGTCAAGATAGCGCCGTGCATAATCCGCGACACCGCGATCACGCACCACGACGTCCGCCGGCAGGCCGTTGTCGCGCACGTCCAGCTCGGTAATGAGCAACCGATATCCCATGCCGGTCACAACATCGAGGAAGTGCCGCCAGTCGCGCTCATAGGAGCGGGCGCTGCCGTTCGTATCCATTCCGGCGGTCACGAGGTGCGATTGAACGCCGAGCGCATGGACCGGCACCCCGCGCCGCCGAAATCCTTCCAGCAGCCGCAGCACCCCGGCACGATGCGCCGCGTTGCCCGGCTCCCAGCTCATGTAATCGTTATAGACCAGTTCGGCATGGGGCGCCTGTTCGTGCGCGGTTCGGAAGGCGAGGTCGAGCGTCGCTTCCGTGCCTCCGAGCGCATGGCTCAGCGCGGTTTCCTCAAGCGCTCCGGTTTCCGGCGTCACCGCTTCGTTCACCACATCGTAACTGGCGATCCGCTTTCCGTAACGCCGCGTCACCCTGGTGATATGATCGACGAGGATGTCGCTCGCAGACTGTGCCGGACGCGCACCGAAGTCGTATTTTTCGAGCCATGTCGGCATCCACTTGCGGCGCTGCCAAAGCAGATTGTGACCACGTACCGCCATGCGATGCTGCGTCCCCCATGCC
Organism: Sphingomonas sp. Leaf231; assembly: GCF_001421995.1. Taxonomy (GTDB): domain Bacteria; phylum Pseudomonadota; class Alphaproteobacteria; order Sphingomonadales; family Sphingomonadaceae; genus Sphingomonas. The sequence continues at coordinate 868,108 of NZ_LMLS01000002.1, read as the reverse complement.
ATGATGCGGTCGAACGCGGCGAAGTCGAACTGCCCAGGTGCGGGTCTGAGATGCTGCCACTTCATCTCGTTTTCGGCGACGAGCAGCCCGCAATCCTCCCGCAGCAGCGTGGCGTAAGCAGGATTGTCCATCGAAGCACCGTGCGAGAGCGCCGACAAGGCCGAGCCGAAACGCAAACCGCTACGCCGAGCCGCAGCATCAAGCCCCGCCTCACCCGCCGAGACGGCCGCATACGGCGCCAACGGGATGGCAAGTGCGCCCGCCAGGCTTTCCCGTCTCGTAATTTCGTGGATCATTTCAGAATCCTAGGCCATGACACCGCAGAGTACACGGTGTCGCAACGCCAGAACCATTTCCAGCACGATTACCTCATTAGCGGCATGAAGACGCTCCGCCGGGCAAGCGGCGCGGAGTGCGAAGAAATTTGCCACGCCGAGGCCTGGCTTCTCGTTTGTGCACCAACATCGGCTTGGTGTCGTGCATCAGGTCCACGACCGGCGTGTGACCACCCGGCACGAACACGCCCGCGAGCCGGTTGAGCCCGTCCGCGACCCGTTCCGCGTCGATGCCGACCATGCCAAGGCGATGCTGGAGAGCACCGACGAACGGGAGATCACGGCTGGGATGGTCGGCCGGTCGTCAGACGCGGTGCGCGAACGGGTGCGGCGCGATGAGGCGACTATCGGCGGGATTACCTGCGCGCGCTCGCCCGGCGCGTCGAGATCCCCGCATGATGTGATGGGAAAGCGACCTGCTCAGGATGCTCTTGACTCGCGCAAGGAGAGGCATCGGCGGCGCCCAGCCGGGGACCGAAGTGGCGGAGCGGGAGGGATTCGAACCCTCGATACGCTTTTGACGTATACTCACTTTCCAGGCGAGCGCCTTCGACCACTCGGCCACCGCTCCGCATAGCATGGAAGTGCTCGCCCTAGTGGCTGGAACGCGGCAACGCAAGCTGCTCGATTGCACCGTCGTGCGGAATGGGTCACGCTATGTGCCATGACCCTGCTGGCCTCTCTGCTCTCGCTGCTCCAGGCCGCGACCACCACACCCTTGCCACACGATCCGTTACCGCAAGACTGGCGCACGATCCCGGACGATGAAGTGCTTGTGATGCGGTTGTCGGGCGATCGGGTGGTGGTGATCCGCCTTGCCGCCGAACTCTCGCCTGCGCACGTCGATAACATCAGCCGGCTGGCGACGGCGGGCTGGTGGAACGGCGAAAGCGTTTACCGGGTGCAGGAAAATTGGGTGACGCAATGGGGAGACGCCACGGAGAAAAAGACGTTGCCGAGCGGTGTAGCCAGCAGCGTGACGCCCGAGTTCGAGATTGCCCATTTCAGGCCCGCACAGCGGATGTCGCGAACCGACACGCACTCGGCGGTTGCGGGGATCACCGCAGATGGCTGGCCGGTGGCAAGCGACGGGCGGGGGCATCAATGGCTTACGCACTGCTACGGCATGGTGGGCGTGGCGCGCGACGCGCCGCCGACGTCGGGGACGGGAGCGGAGCTGTTCACGCCGATCGGGCAGTCGGCTCGTCGCCTGGACCGGAACTATGCAGTGGCCGGTCGGGTGATCGAGGGAATGTCATACCTGTCGGCACTTACGCGAGGCCCGCCGCCGATGGGTGTTCTCGGCGATGCGAAGGGGCGGACAACGATCATTTCGGTCGCGCTGGCCAGCGACATGCCCCTCGCCACGCGCCCGCGCTTCGAATATCGTGCAGCCGATAACATCCGCTTCGCAGCGCTCGTTCGTCACAGGGAGAACCCACCGGCACCCACAATCGGCTCGGGTGGCGCCGACGTGTGTGAGATACCGCTGGAGGTGCGGCGCGCTCGCTGAGTGGGTCAGCGTTGCGCGGCGACCCAGTCGGCTACCTGCTGCGCGACCTGATTGGCGGCCTGGCTCAGCGCCACTGCCGACTGCGCGGCGTCGATCTCGCCGACCGCCACTCGTGCCTCGAAACGCCGCTTTTCCACGTTGGTCTTGCCAGCCGGCATGAACGTAGCGTCGTAAATCGCCACCGCCTCGCGCCGCGTGGCATCGACCCCGAAACTACGCAATTCGCCGCTCAGCGTCGCGCTGGGATCGTCAATCGACTGCGCGGGCGACAGCACGACCATCTGCGCGCGCGCCGTCAACGTATCCGACAACAGGCGCGCGAACAGCCGTGCCGGCGGCTCGGCCCATTGCGCGTCCTTGATATAGGCGATCGACGTGTCGGTCGCCTGCACCGGCACGCGCGTGCCGGCGATCGATTGGGGAACGGCGGGCACTTCGACCACGATCGAACGCCCGGTTGCCGAGCTCTGCCCGGTTCCCACGGTCGGCTGCACCTGCGGTGCGATCGTCAGCAACGAGGGCGGTGGCGCCGCCCCGAACCGGATGCACCCCGCCAGTGGCATCAGCGCGGCGACGACCAGGAGCTTGTTCGCGAAAGGACGCACGATCATTTCCCCTTATAGTCCGGCAGCGCCGGCTGCCCCACCAGCGAACTGGCACCACCCTGCTCTACTCGCTCCGAAATCGATTTCAGCGAGGAAGCGGTGATGCGCAGGTCGCGCACCAGTTGATTTACCTGCGGGATGGTCTGCTTGCTGAAGGTCGTCAGCCCCGGCCGTGCGTCGCCGATCGCCCCGTTCAGCGTCTCGGCGCTCTGTTGCGCGGCGGTGATCGCCTTGTTTAGATTGGCCATCGCCGGCTGCACGTCGTTGGCGAGCACGCCGTTGGTGGTCTGGGCCAGCGCCCCGATCTGTTCGGCCGCGTTCCCGGCCTGCGCGATCGCGACGCGGGTCTGCGCCAGCGTCGCCGCGATTTCGGGTCCGCGATCGGCCAGCGCGTCGGTCAACCGGTTCGTGTTGTCCAGAATGCCCGCGATCGACGCCTGGTTGCGGTCGCTCAGCATGCCGGTCAACCGTTCCGTAAGGGTCGACAGGCGCTCCAGCAATTGCGGTGCGGAATTCAGGATGGCGCCGATCCCGCCGGTCTTGGTCGGAATGACCGGCACGCCCAGCGGACATACGCTTTTCGCCGCTTCGCCTTCGGGACAGGCGATCGGCTGCGCGCCTTTGGTCGCACCATCGAGGCTGACCGTGCTGGTGCCGGTGAAGCTGCCCAGGATCGTCGCCGTGGTGCCACGCAGGATCGGCGTCTCGTCATTCACGCTGATGCGCACGCGGACATATTGTGGATCAGGCTGCCACAGCGATATGCTTTTCACCTGACCCGAAGGGACGCCTGAAAACGTGACCGACGACCCCTTGGCCAGCCCGTCGACCGCCTGACGGAAGAAGATGTCGTAGTCACGCTCCTCAGCCCCACCGATCCGCGCGATCCACACCGTAAATACCGCAACCAGCGCCAGCAGGATCAGCACCACCGCGCCGACGAGGACATGGTTCGAACGCGTTTCCATCTCTCAGCCCTTCTCGCCGGCCCGATGTGCCGGCCTGGTGACGTCGTCCGTCTTGGTCAGGTCAGTCGGCCCGCCGTGCCGCGCATGATCGTGCGTCGTCGCGCCCGGCGATTGCGCCATCCCGGCCGAGTTCGCGATAGCTGCCCGTTCGGCGCTACGCTCTTGCGAGGAAACGGCGGCGCGCCCACGCGGGCCATTGAAATATTCCTGAATCCACGGGTGATCCAGCGCCAGCAGTTCGTCGATCGTGCCGACCGCGATGACCCTTTTGTCCGCCAGCACCGCCACCCGGTCGCAAATCGCGTACAGTGTATCCAGGTCGTGGGTGATGAGGAACACGGTCAGACCCAGGGTCTTCTGAAGCGACTTGGTCAGGTCGTCGAACGCCGCTGCACCGATCGGATCGAGGCCGGCGGTCGGTTCGTCGAGGAACAGCAATTCCGGATCGAGCGCCAGCGCGCGCGCAAGCCCCGCACGCTTCTTCATCCCACCCGACAGCTCCGCTGGGAACTTCGGGCCGGCGTCTGCGGGCAATCCCGTCATGACGACCTTGTACGATGCGATCTCGTCGAGCAGCGTCAGGTCAAGTTCCGGATAGAATTCGCGCAACGGCACCTGCACGTTCTCGGCGACGGTCAAGGTCGAGAACAGCGCGCCGCCCTGGAACAGCACGCCCCAGCGCTTCCTTATCTCGACGGTATCCAGTTCGCTGCGATCCAGCGTCGGCTCACCGAAAACGTCGACCACTCCGCGGCTGGGCGATTGCAGGCCGATGATCGACCGCATCAGCACCGACTTGCCGGTGCCGGACCCGCCAACCACGCCGAGAATTTCCCCACGCCGGACTTCGAGGTCGAGATCGTCGTGGATCACCTGATCCCCGAAGACATTGCGCAGCCCGCTGACCTTGATGATCGGCGCATCGTCGGCGCGGGCGCGATTGTTCTGCGGCATCAGATCCAGCCGATCTGTTCGAAGAAGACGGCGAAGAACGCGTCGACGACGATCACCATGAAAATCGCCTGCACGACTGCCGAAGTCGTCTTGAGGCCGACCTGCTCGGCATCGCCCTTGACCTGCATTCCCTGGAAGCAGCCGGCGACCGCAATGATCGCCCCGAATACCGGCGCTTTGATCAACCCGACATAGACGTCGGTGATCGGCACGACCTCCCGGATCCGCGAGACGAAGGCGACCGGAGGGATACCAAGCGCGAACCAGCACAACAGACCGCCGCCGATGATCGCGGTGATCGATGCATAGAAGCCCAGCAGCGGCATCAGCATGACCGCGGCGATCGTGCGCGGCAGAACCAGCGCCTCCATCGGTGACACCCCGATCGTCCGCATCGCGTCGATCTCCTCGGTCAGCTTCATCGTGCCGAGTTGCGCCGCAAACGCCGAACCCGATCGGCCGGCGACCATGATCGCGGTCATCAACACGCCCAGTTCCCGCATCGAGATGCGACCGACAAGGTTGATCGTGAACGCTTCCGCCCCGAACTGGCGTAACTGCACGGCGCCCTGCTGCGCGATGACGACGCCGATCAGAAAACTCATCAGGCCGATGATGCCCAGCGCCGACACGCCGACCACCTCGAAGCGCTGGACCGTCGCGTTGAACCGGAAGCGGCTGGGATGGCGCATCACGCCCCAAAAGGCGATCATCGTCTCGCCCATGAATGCAAGCAAGCCGAGCGCTGTACGCCCCGCCTGTGCGCTTGCCTCCCCCACTTCGCCCAGCACGCGCCGGAACGCGGAGTGCGACTGGGGGCGCATCTGCACCGGCTGATCGGCGGCCTGCACCTGTTCGAGCAGGTTCTGACCGTCGCCGCTCAGCCCCTCGATCCGGGCCTGCCGCTCACGGGCGAACCGATGGATCACCCAGGCGCCGATCGTGTCGATCCGCTCGACCTGCGACAGATCGATGGCGGCGATGTCACCGTCCTGCCGCGACAAGCGCGCCGGCAGATCTCCGAGCCGCGAAAGCGAGAGATCGCCAGTGAAGCGAAGCACCTGCCCGCCGCCTCCGGAAGCTCCGTCGCGATCGTCGTCGCGCGCTACGCTGAAGTCGGCTGCCGCACTCATCGATTGGTCCATGCGGCAAAGCTCATCCCGTCACAAGCGCCAAACCCGGCGATCGTTCCGCGCGCGTATTCCTTTTGTGATCGCCCACTCACAAAACGACGTCGATCGTGTGGATGGCCACGCCCACCATCCCACCGACCAACGTCCCGTTGATACGGATGAATTGCAGGTCCTTGCCGACCGCGTTCTCCAGCCGCGCGGTGATCGTGCGTGCGTCCCATCCCCGCACCGTTTCCGATACCAGCCGGACGATCGCATCGCCGTAATCCGCCGCCGCGCCCACCGCCGTGCGGCGCACGAACCGGTTGATGATCCGCCCGAGTCGCGGATCGTTCTGCAAGGTCGCGCCCAGCTGTTGCAGCGCATCGCCCAATTTGCCGCGCATCAGTGCATCGGGATCGCGCGCGGCGCGCAACATCGCCGCCCGTGCCTGTTCCCACAGACCGTTGATCCAGTCCTGCATCGCCGGATTTTCCAGCAACTCGATCTTCAGATCCTCGACCCGTGCACGCATTCCGGGTTCGTGCTGAAGCCGCTCGGCGATGCCGGCCATGGATTCCTCGACCTTCAGACGCAGGGGATGGTCGGGATTGTCCGCCATATCGGCAACCAGTTTGTCGAGGCCGTCGATGATCTTGTTGGCAAGTGTCCCATCCAGACCGGTCCAGCGCAGCACCGCGCCGGCGCGGTCATGAACCATCGCCCGCACCAGATGCTCGTTGTCGGTCAACGCACCGCGCATCCAGCGGATCAGCGCATCGATCACCGGACGATGGCGATCCTCGGCGATGGCCGCCGACAGAGCGCGGCCGAGCATCGGCGACAGCTCCGTCTCACGCACCCGCGTCACCAGCATTGCGCGCACCATGCCGCCAAGACGTTCCTGATCGAGCGCCTGCAGCACCTCGATCGCCAGCCGCGAAGTGCCGCGCGTCAGCCGGCTGCCCCCCGCCCCGCGCGGGTTGGCAAGCCAGCGCCCGGCGGCGGCGGCGACGTCGATCCGCTGCATCCGGCGCGCGACCACCGCGGGAATCAGGAAATATTCACGCAGGAATTGCGCCAGCTGGTCGCCGATACGATCCTTGTTGCGCGGAATGATCGCGGTGTGGGGGATCGGCAGGCCCAGCGGATGGCGAAACAGCGCGGTGACGGCGAACCAGTCCGCCAATCCCCCGACCATCGCCGCTTCGGCGAAGGCGCGAACGAAACCGAAAGCGGGATGACGCGGCTCCAGCGCGCGGGACGCGAAGAACGACGCCGCCATCAGAACCAGCAAGCCGGTGGCGACGCGGCGCATCCGGATCAGGGCAGCAGGTGGGGGAGCGGCGCGAACGATCATTGCCGTAACAATCCCCGATCCGCGCCGAAGTTCACACCCCGCCCGTTACTCCGCGGGATGCGAACCCTCACCGCGGAACGGTATCCGCCCGTGCGGCGCGCCGATCGCATCTTGCGCGACATGGTCGATCACCGGATCGCCATCGCCCGGACGATAGGTGAGCAGCCGCCGGCCCAGCCACGGCCCGACCCGCCGCTCCACCCCGATCGCCAGCGAAAACGCCGCCGGCACGATCAGCAACGTCAGCAGGGTGGAGACGATAAGACCGCCGATCACCACGATCCCCATCGGGGCGCGTGACGCACCGTCGCCCGACAGCGACAGCGCGGTCGGCACCATGCCCGCCACCATCGCCACCGTGGTCATCACGATCGGCTGCGCACGCTTGTGCCCGGCGTCGACGATCGCATCATAGGATGGCACGCCCGACTGCATCTCCTCCAGCGCGAAGTCGATCAGCAGGATCGAGTTCTTCGCGACGATCCCCAGCAGCATCAGCAGCCCGATGAACACGGGCATGGACAAGGGATTGCCGGTCAGCCGAAGGGCGATCAAACCGCCCAACGGCGCCAGCGTCAACGACGCCATGTTGACCAGCGGCGGCAACAGCCGGCGATACAGCAGCACCAGAACGGAGAAGACCAGGAACACGCCTGCCGTCACCGCGATGATGAAGTTCTGAAGCATCTCCATCTGCCATTTGGCCTGTCCGACGCTCAGTTCGCCCACGCCGATCGGCAGGCTCTTCATCGCCGGCAACTGCTTGACCTTGGGCAACATGACGCTGATCGTCTGTCCCGGACTCAGGTCTGCGCCGATCGTCAGCTGCCGTTGCTGGTTGATGCGCTGGATGCGGGTCGGGCCGGAACCGAACCCGATCTCCGCGACCAGGTTCAGCGGCACCGATCCGCCGGTCAGCGTCGGGACGGGCAGGTTCTGGATCGTCGCCAGCCGCGAGCGCGAGCTTTGCTCCAACGCGACGCGGATCGGGATTTGCCGGTCGTTCAACGAGAAGCGCGCGCTGTTCTGGTCGATGTCGCCGATCGTCGCGATCCGGATCGCGTTCGACAAAGCCGCGGTCGTCACGCCAAGGCTGGCGGCCAGGTCCAGCCGTGGCTTGATGATGATCTCCGGCCGATTGAGGTCGCCTGCGATGCGCGGTGCGAGCAGGCCGGGGATCGTCCCCATTTCCTTGACCAGCCGGTCCGCCGCTTCGCGCAGCACGACCGGATCGTCGCCGCCCAGCGTGATCGACACGTCGCGATTGTTGTCGCCCCAGCCGAACTGCGACTGGAAATTGACGCGCGCGTCGGCGATCTTCGCGAGATCGGGCGACAGTGCGCGCTCGAACTCGGTCGAGGTCTTTTCGCGCTTTTCACGCAGCTGCGCGGTGACGCGACCCGATCCGACCAGCGTACGGGTGTAGACGCTCTCCACCTCGGGCTGGCGGCGGATCAGTGCATAGACCTGATCCACTACCGCCTGCGTGGCGTTCAGCGTGCTGCCCGGCGGCATGGTGATCGTAACGGTCGAACGCGGCATGTCGCGCGCGGGCTGGAACGTCATCGCCGAGGTGGCGAACATCGCGACGGTCAGGACGAACGACAGCACGCCCGCGCCGATCATCCACAGCCGGTGATCCCGCCAGTAGCCGAGCACGCGGTGCACCCCGCCTTTGGCACGCGCACGCGCCGCGGCGGTGCTGTCGAGCGTCCACACCAGCAAACGCTGATACCCGTTCAGCAACGGCCCGCCGCCATGTTCCACGTGCCCGCCGGCTTTCAGGAAATAGGCCGCGACCATCGGGGTGATGAGCCGAGCCACCGCAAGGCTCATCAGCACCGCCGCCACGACGGTCAGCCCGAAGTTCTTGAAGAACTGGCCGGCGATGCCCGGCATCAGTCCGACCGGCAGGAACACCGCGACGATCGCCATCGTCGTCGCCAGCACCGCCAGCCCGATCTCGTCCGCGGCGTCGATCGACGCCTGATACGCGCTTTTGCCCATGCGCATATGCCGGACGATGTTCTCGATCTCGACGATCGCATCGTCGACCAGCACGCCCGCGACCAGGCTGAGCGCCAGCATCGTCATGTTGTTGAGCGTGAAGCCCATCAGGTCCATGAACCAGAACGCCGGGATCGCCGACAGCGGGATCGCCAGCGCCGAGATGATCGTCGCCCGCCAGTCGCGCAGGAACAGGAACACGACGATCACTGCCAGGATCGCGCCCTCGATCATCGCGTGGATGGCGGTATTGAACTGCTCCAGCGGATATTTGGACCCGTCCAGACGCAGCTTGAAGCTGACCTGCGGGTTCCGCTTCTCCAGCGCCTCCAGCTTGGCGCGCGCGTCGCGGAACACGGTAACGTCCGATGCGCCCTTCGCACGGGTGAAGTCGAACGACAGCGCCTGCCGCCCGTCGACCGACGCGGCCGAACGCTGTTCCGCGTAAAGGTCGCGGACCGTCGCCACGTCGGACAGCCGGATCGTGCGACCGTTGCCGACGTTGATCTGCAACTGGCCCAGTTCATAGGCGGTTCGGGCGTTGCCCAGCACGCGCACCGATTGTTCCGCACCGGCGATCTCGGCGCGCCCGCCCGGTGCGTTGAGGTTTACCTGTCGCAGCTGGGCGTTGATCTGACTGGCGGTCAGCCCCTGCGCGGCCAGCCGTGCGGGGTTGAGGATCACGCGGATCTCGCGGCTGACTCCGCCATTGCGGGTCACCGATCCGATGCCGGGCACCGACATCAGCTCCTTCGTAACCGTATTGTCGATGTACCAGCTGAGCTGCTCCAACGTCATGTCGGTCGCGACCGCGGTATAGCTGCCCAGATCGTTGTCGTTGATCTTCACCCGCGCGACCTGCGGTTCCAGAATGCCCTCGGGCAGGTTGCCGCGGATCTGGGTGATGGCGTCGCGCGCCTCGTTCACCGCGCGGTCGATCGGCGTGCCGATGTCGAGCTGGACGATCGTGGTCGACGTGCCTTCCGACACGAACGACTGGATTTCGTCGATGCCCTCCAGAGAGCGCACCGCCGCCTCGACACGCTGCGTCACCTGGGTTTCCAGCTCGCTGGGGGCGGCGCCGGGCTGGGTGATGTCGATCGAGACGATCGGGAAGTCGATGTCGGGCTGTTCGTTGATGTCCATCCGCATGAAGCTGACGATCCCCGCCACCGTCAGCATCAGGAACAGGACGATCGACGGCACCGGGTTGCGGATCGACCACGCGGAGATGTTGCGAAAGCCCATGAATGCCGTCCTTTTACCGCGCGGCCGTCTTGCCGGTCGCCTTGGCGCGTTGCGGACGCACCATCTGACCGGGGGTCAGGAACGCGCCCGCGGACTGCACCACGCGCTCGTCGCCGGTCAGCCCGCTGGCCACCGCCACCCGATCCTCGGCGACGCTGCCCAGCGTCACGGCGCGCCGCTGCGCCTTGTTCTGCGCGTCGACGATATAGACGTAATTGCCGCGATCGTCGCTCAGCAGCGCGGATTGCGGCAGCTCCGGCTGGGTCGCCCCGCCGGCGGTGATCGTCGCGGACGCGAAGCCGCCGGGCCGCAGCGCGGTGTCATAGGACAGCCGGATGCGCGCGATACCCTGTCGGGTCTGCGGGTCGATCACCGGCGCCACCTGCCACACGCTGCCCGAAAAGGCGCGCGTATCGCCGACCGGCACGACCTTCGCGGGCGAACCGACGCGCACCCCCTGCAAGTCGCCCTCGGACAATTGCGCGCGCATCTCCATCTCGCCCCCCCTGGCCATGCGGAACAGCATGCCCGTGCCCGAACTGACGATCTGCCCCGGCTCGACCCCGCGGGTCAGGATCAGCCCGGCCGCCGGTGCGCGGATGTCGAGCCGTGCATTGCGCGCGCGCTGCTCCGACAAGGTCGCCTGCGCCACCTGCAAACGGGCACGCGCAGCATCGCGCGTCGCGATCCTACGCTGTACGTCCGCCTTGGAGATGAAGCCGCGGTCGACCAGGCTCTGCGCACGCTCCAGTTCGGACTGAGCGAGCGTCAGATCGGACCGCGCCACGTTGATCTGCGCCGCGAGCGACACCGCGGTTTGCGATTGGACCGAGCGATCAATCGTCGCCAGCACCTGTCCGGCACGCACCCACTGCCCCGGTTCGACCAGTACGCGCGACACCATGCCGCCTTCTCCGGCGACGCCGACCGGCATCTCACGGGTCGCGGCGAGGGTGCCGGTGGCGCTGACGGTGCGCACGACCTGCTGCGCGCCCGGAACGATCACGGTGACGGCCGGAGCCTGGCTGGCGGCGGTGGCAGGTGCCGCCTCGGACGTTCTGGACCGGGTGAAGAACCATGCGGCAGCGGCGGCCAGCAACAGGGCGATTCCACCGATCAGCAGCCAGCGCCGACGCCGACGTGGCGACCGATCCTCGATCACCAGCTGCTCGCCCTGCATCTCCCCGCCCTGATACGTCATGATTTCCCCTTCACGCCCGCGTGTATTACACGCATACGTCACCATGGCAAGCGGCGGACGACGTGAGGTTTCTTATAATCTTTGCAACGCCCTGTCCCGTTCATCTTGCATTCCGCCGCGCCATCGCAAAGGCCGGCTGACAAGGATCAAGGGAGATTTCCGCATGTATCGAATGCTGACCGGCGTGACGCTGGCCATCGGGGCGGGCATGGCCCTGCCTGCTGCGGCCCAGATGACGTCACCGGTTGCGGCCATCGTACCGGAAGGCGCGTTGCTGAACGTCAGCGCGACGGGGCGTGTGTCGCGGACCCCGGATCTGGCGACGATCACCGCGGGCGTGGTCACCCAGGCGACGGTCGCGGCCAATGCCTTGTCCGACAATGCACGGCGAATGGAAGCCGTGACGAAGGCGCTGAAGGCGGCCGGGATCGCGGCGCGCGACCTGTCGACCAGCAACGTCGCGCTGTCGCCGCAGTATCGATATGCCGAGAAACAGCCGCCCGTCATCACCGGTTATCAGGCGAGCAATACGGTGACGATCCGGTTCCGCGAGATCGCGCGCGCTGGAGCGGTGCTCGATGCGCTGGTGCGGGCCGGTGCGAACCAGATCGACGGCCCGCATCTGTCTCTGTCAGACCCCGAGAGCGCGCTGGACGAGGCGCGTAGCCAGGCGGTCGCCCGCGCCCGCGCCCGCGCCGAACTTTACGCCAGGGCCGCGGGATTGTCGGTGACGCGGATCGTCGGCATCGACGAGGCCGGTGAAAACAGTGGCGGTCGGCCGCCGATGATGCCGATGATGCGCGCCAGCATGGTGCAGTCCGCGGATGCCGAAACGACGGTGCTTCCGGGCGAAACGGACGTGACCGCTGCGGTCAACGTTCGTTTCCTTCTCAAATAAACGAAAGCGGCCGCCCGGTTCGCCCGGGCGGCCGCTATCAAGTGCTTCCGCTGCGACGCTGGCTCAGCGCACGCGACCGCGACGTGCCAGATTGACGATCGCCAGCAGTATGACCGCACCCAGCAGCGAAACCAGGAACGAGTAGATCGTCAGCGGCGCGTTGTTGATCGACCCGCCCGAGAAGATCAGACCGCCGAGGAACGCACCGATGATCCCGACGACGATGTTCAGGAAGATGCCCTGTTGCGCATCGGTACGCATGATCATGCTGGCCAACCAGCCGATGACGCCGCCGATGATAAGCCAAAGAATGATACCCATGTTACAACTCCCCTCAGATGCGCCCAAAGTGGCTGCTCTGGCGGGAATTACTCACGAACTCGGCACATTGTTCCGGCCCCGTAATCCCTTAGTCCGAAACCTGTGTTAGCGGGGGTTCCGCATTGTTCCGGTACGGGACGGGGCCGGTCGCATCAGAATTTCTGCTGGCGTTCGTACAACGACTTGTAGTGCTGGATGCGGGTGACCCGCAGCCCGGGCATCCCCGATCGGTCGATGGCGCGTTGCCAGCCGGCGAACTCCTCTACCGTCAGGCCGTAGCGCGCGCAGACGTCGTCGACGCTCAGCAAGCCGCCGCTTACCGCGGCGACCACCTCGGCCTTGCGACGGACCACCCACCGCGTCGTCGATGACGGCGGCAGCGAGTCGAGCGTCAACGGCTCACCCAACGGGCCGATCACCTTTACAGGACGAATGCTATTATGTTGTTCGATCATTCCAAACCTCGGTTCGGGGCCGTGACCCCATCTCCATGTCGTGACTGCTGCGTAACGGCTATGGATTGAACGGCTCCTAAAGCGGTGCGGTAAACGACCTCTTCATTGCTGCTTCCAACTGGAGAGCCGGGCGGCGGCATCGGCGTTGAACGCCCCGCCGGGCGGCGGGGGCGAAACGTCGAGCGCGCGCGCGACCTGCGCCGTGCGCGAGGCACGCTGACGGGCACGCAAACTATCGAGCAGCGGTGCATCGGGAGAAGGCGGTTCAGGAGTCATGTCGCGATCCTAGCCGCCTCGGTCTGAAGGGCGCGTAAAGTCGTTGGAAACGCTTCGTTCATTTCGGTTTACGCGCGGGTCGGGGCGGCTGTATGATGCTATCATCATGGATAGCGGTGAATTTCAGCTCGCGCCGGGCGCGCGGCGCATCGTCGTGGCGATGTCGGGCGGGGTCGACAGCTCGGTCGTTGCGGCGCTGGCCGCGCGCAGCGGTGCCGAAGTGATCGGCGTCACGCTGCAATTATACGACCACGGCGAAGCGACCAAACGCGCCGGCGCATGCTGCGCGGGTCGGGACATCCGCGATGCACGCGCGGTTTGCGACAAGCTGGGCATCGCCCACTATGTCTTCGACCACGAAAGCAGCTTCCGCACGAACGTGGTCGATCGTTTTGCCGACGAGTATCTCGCCGGACGTACGCCGATCCCCTGCGTCCAGTGCAATATGGGGCCGAAGTTCACCGACCTTCTGGCACTCGCCCGCGATCTCGGCGCGGATTGTCTCGCCACGGGTCATTACGTCCGCCGCGTCGAGGGCGCTGGCGGGGCGGAGTTGCACCGTGCCGCCGACCCGGCACGCGACCAAAGCTATTTCCTGTTCGCCACGACGCAGAAGCAGCTCGATTTCCTCCGCTTCCCGCTAGGCGGGCTACCCAAACCGCGGGTGCGCGAACTGGCCGCCGAATTGGCGCTGATGGTCGCCGACAAGCCCGACAGTCAGGACATCTGCTTCGTCCCCGACGGCGACTATGCGGCGTTGGTCAAGAAATTGCGGCCGGAGGCGGCGACGGGCGGCGACATCGTCGATCTGTCAGGAAGCAAGCTGGGCGAACATCGTGGACTGGTCCACTATACCGTCGGTCAGCGGCGCGGGCTGGAGATCGGCGGAAGCGCCGAGCCACTCTATGTCGTCCGGCTTGAGGCAGAGGCGCGGCGCGTCGTCGTCGGTCCCCGTATCGCTTTGGCCGTTGCGGCAGCACGGCTGGACGGCATGAACGTACTGGGTCCGCTGAATGGCCCGCTCACCGCCAAGGTGCGTTCGATGGCGAAGCCGGTTCCGGCGCGAATGGATGGCGACCGGCTGATCTTCGATGCGCCGGAATATGGCGTCGCTCCCGGCCAGGCGGCGGTGCTGTACGCCGGCGACCGCGTACTCGGCGGCGGATGGATCGCAGCGACCGAGCCGGCGCTCGCCGCCGCCTGACAAAAGGCCCGGCACCGCGAGGTGCCGGGCCAGTTTCGTCAGGGAGCAACTCCAGACGGTCCAAGTGACGGACTGCCCTGTATCGGCCGTCCGTAAGAGCATCAGAATGCGTTGGCAGCCACCCCGGTGTCGTTGCCATCCACCGCGTTCGACGGCAGCGCCGCGGCCTCGGCATTGTCGAGCGTGGAGGCGTTCTCATCTACCGGCAGCGCGTCGTTGAGCGCAATCTCGTTGCCGAAGTCGGCATTGACCGCGCTGTCGTTGGCGGTGGTCTTTGAGCCGCAAGCACCCAGCGACAGGGCCAACGCCGCCGCCGACACGCCCAAAACGATCTTCTTCATCAACGCACATCCCCTTCGTGGCCGACAGCCGCACGCTATCGCCCACCGATACTACACCACATCCATGGGATATCAATAGGTGCGGTTATCCCTGCCAGCCGGAACGCAGCGCAACACGCAGCACGCGATCGGACGAGGTGATGAACAGCGCTCGGCCGCCCTCGCCAAACGCCGCATTCGCTGCCGCCATGCCCGTCTCGATCATGCCGATCGCTTCTCCCTCCGGTGTCAGGAACATGATCCCCCCCGGCATCGAGCACACCAGGGTGCCATCGCGGGCCACCTTCATCCCGTCCGGAAGGCCCGGCTTCCCCGCTTGATGCGCCGCCTTGCCCGACACCAGCACGCGGGAGGCGGTCGGCATGCCGTCCCGCCCGAGATCATAGGCCATCACGCGCGGATCGGCGGCATCGGAAACCGCTACGTACAAGCGGCGCTCGTCCGGGGACAACGCGATGCCGTTGGGGCGGGTCAGCCCCGCTTCCACCAGCACCGCCTCACCTCCCTCGCGCCAGCGATACACGCCGTTCACGTCCATCTCGCGTGCCGGCGATGCGTCTTCACCCTTCAACCCGTAGGGTGGATCGGTGAACCAGATCGCTCCATCGCGCGCGACATGCATGTCGTTGGGGCTGTTGAAGCGCTTGCCCCGGTAGCGATCGACCAGCACCGTCCTGCGCCCCGTCGCCAGATCGACGCGGTCGAGCGAGCGTCCTCCGCTGTTGGCGATCAGCAATCGTCCCGCACGATCCAGCACCAGCCCGTTGGCACCGGGCTCGCGCAGGATCGCGGGGTCGGGATCGGGCGCGCCCGAGGGCGAGAGGAACGACGCCGTCCCCGACGTGCGTGACCAGCGGCGCACGATGTTGGCAGGCGGGTCCGAAAACAGAAGATAGCCGCCATCGCGCGCTACCCACACCGGCCCCTCAGCCCAGCGGATGCCGGTCGCGATCACCTCGACCGGCGTGTCCGCCGCGACGATCCGGTCGAACGCCGGAGCCAGCCGCCGTACCCGTGCCGTGACAACCTCCGGCGCGAACCCGGACAGCATCGCCCCCGCCAGACCGGCCACCACCACGCGCCGCCCCGGCCCGCCTGCTTCTGTGCGCATCATCCCGCTCCCTTGTCGTCCATCCAACGCGCGATCGTAGCATCGCCGACCGGGATCGAGCGACCGCCAATGGCTGTTGATGGTGCCATGGCGCACAAGAAACCGCATCTGCCCGAAAAGATCTGCGCGAGCTGCCATCGGCCGTTCGCCTGGCGCAAGAAATGGGCACGCGACTGGGATGCGGTGAAATATTGCTCGGATCGCTGCCGCGGGGTGGGCGAACGCCCCGCATGACAGCTACCGCGCGCCGCGCCGGTCGATCGTCGGCAGTGACGCAAGGAAGTTGACGATCTCACGCCGTCGCCCATCGACGTCGGCCAGTTCCCCATCCACGCCCAGTCGCCAACGCAGCGACCGGCGCTCCGGCGCATGGTGCAATGCCTCGATCACGTCGGCGCGCTCCGCGACCTCCTCTTCTTTCTCGGCCAGCCCCGCCTCGATCAGGCCATCCGCCTGCCGACGCAGCGCGATCGCGATCTCGCCCAGCGACAATTCGGGGTGATATTGCACGCCCCAGAACACGCCCTTGTCATGACGGATCTCGACCGCCTGAACCCGCGTCACGTTGTTGCCGGCCAGCAAGGTCGCACCGTCGGGCAGCGTCTCCACCTCGTCGCCGTGAACCGCCGGCGCGTCCCACGTCGCCGGCCGGCCTGCCAGCAGCGGATGCGCCCGTCCCGCTTCGGTAGCGACGATCCGTCGCGAAAAGCCCGCCTCCATCCGCTGCGGCATCTTGCGCACACTCCCGCCGGCCGCGACGATCGCCACCTGCAACCCGGCGCACGATCCGAACGACGGCGTTCCCGACGCGAACACCGCGCGCATGAACGCCAGCTGCCGGCGCACCTCGGGCGTGTCGTCGTAAACGTGCAGTGGGGATCCGGTGAGGAACACCGCATCGTAGCGCGCCAGACCGTCCGGGGTGAACACCGGCGCGTCCACGTCCGCCGGCTGGCAGATTTCGATCGTCGCCCCGGCATCCAGCTGACGCAACGTATCGGCATAGGTTTCGCCCGAACTTTGCCCGGTGTGCGCACGGCGCGCAGCGCGCTCGTCGGGGGTCTCGCTCTCGGCGACCAGGAATCGACGCATGATCGCTCACCTTTCCACGTCTGGGGAACCGCGCCAACGCACGACCCGGCGTTAAGCCGCCGCGGTCCCCGTAACGCCACCGCCGGGGGGGGCCGCGCCCGGCGGCAACGCTCCAGGCGCATCGCGGAGGGGCAGCGATGTCGGACGAACTTTCGCCCGCCAAGGCCCATGGGCGCGATTGTCACGCCGCCGCCGCGCGATCGTCACGAACGTGCAACCGATCGGTAACGCGCCCGCAAACAGCCGCGCCCAAGGCCGGATCACAATGCCGCGTCAGCCAAGACGCGACACGTAAAGGGAAAAGATCATGCTTCGTTCGATGTTGCTCGCCGGCAGCGCGCTGTTCGCGTGCGCGGCCAGCCCCGTGCTGGCACAAAGCCTCTCGACCGCGCCCGTCCCGACAAACGACGCGGCGGTGCCCGCCGCCGCAGCCGAACCGGCCGGCGGCGACATCGTCGTGACCGGTGCGGCAACCCGGTCGGTCGCGCAGATCACCGGGACCGAGATCCAGAAGATCCTCCCCGGCATCAGCCCGCTCAAGGCGCTTCAGACGCTGCCCGGCGTCACGTATCTGACTGCCGATCCGTGGGGCAACAACGAACAGAACATTTCGCTGTTCGTCCACGGCTTCAACGCGCAACAGCTCGGCTACACACTCGACGGCGTGCCGCTGGGCGACCAGCAATACGGCAATTACAACGGCCTCAGCCCGCAACGGGCCGTGATCTCCGAAAATGTCGGGCGCGTGCTGCTCGCATCGGGTGCGGGTGACCTCGGCACCGCCTCGACCAGCAATCTCGGCGGGACGATCGACACGTTCACCGGCGATCCGCACGTCGACTTCGGCATCACCGCCGCGCAGAGCGTCGGCAGCTACGATTCGACGCGCAGCTACGTTCGCCTCGACAGCGGCGACATCGGCCAGAACACGCGCTTCTACATCTCGGGCGTGCGCCAGCGGGCGCGGGCCTGGGATTTCGAAGGCTATCAAAAGGGCTGGCAGGCGAATGCCAAGCTGGTCCACGACGATGCTGCCGGCAAACTGACCGCATACTTCGCCTTTTCCGACAAGGCCGAGCCGAACGAGGATGCGACGGTCGTCTCCGCCACCCAGACGTACCAGCCCTACATCCGCCCGTTCCTGTATCCGGATTTCACGCGGGCTCGCGCCTATCTCGCCAATCAGCAGCCCTATAACGGCGCTGCCAGCTATGCCGCGGCGGGCGCGAACTACAGTAATTATTACAGCGCCGCGCTGCGCACCGATTATCTCGGCTATCTGAAATACGATTGGCGCGTGAGCGACGGGGTGACCTTCTCCAACCAGGCCTATTTCCACCACAATGATGGTGTCGGCATCGTCGCCGGTCCGATAACCGTCGCCGGGCTGCCGCAATTGTTCTCCTTCTACTATCCCGGCGTCGCGGGGAGCAGCCCGACCTCGGCCACCAATCTGGCGCGACTGTCGACGATCTTCGGCGGTTCGGATCTGGCCACCCGCACCACCGAATATCGCATCGACCGGGCGGGTGGCATTTCCACGCTGCGCGCCGAACTGGGCGACCACCAGATCGAACTCGGCGGCTGGTACGAGCATCAGAGCTCCGCCGCCTATCGCCGCTGGTACGCGCTGGACATCGACAATCCATCGTCGCCGTACAAACGGCCCGGCGACCTCGCCGACCCGCTCATCACGCAATATGGCAGCGAGATCCGGGTGACCGAGATCCAGGCGCATATCCAGGACGCATGGAAGGTCGTTCCGACCCTCACCCTGCAGGCAGGGTTCAAGAGCACCTTCCAGCGCGCTCGCCAGCGCGTGCCGGTGCAGCCGATCCCCGGATCGTTCACCGGATCGCGCGAATTGCCGGTCGGACGGATCGACACCGACGAATGGTTCCTGCCGCAAGCCGGCGCGCTGTGGGATGCGACCGACCATGAACAGGTGTTCGTCAACGCGCAAAAGAACATCCGCCAGTTCCAGACCAGCGCCGCCGCCGGCCTGTCGCCGTTCGCGCTTGGTACGCAAACACTGTTCGAATTCTTCAAGGACAATACCAAGCCGGAGACCAGCTGGACCTACGAAGGCGGTATCCGCACCCGCCGCGCGCTCGATCTTGGCCCGTTGACCGGGTTCGAGGGGCAGATCAGTTACTATCACGTCGACTTCTCGAACCGATTGCTGGCGATCAGTCCGACGCAGACGATCACCGCGATCATCAGCGGCGCGCCGATCATCGCCAACGTCGGCAGCGTGCGCACCGACGGCGTCGATGCGGCGGCGACATTGCGTTTCGGCCAGCGTTTCTCGCTGTACAACGCCTTGTCCTACAACAACTCGCGCTATGCGGACGACTACACCGTGGGGGCTGCGCAAACGGTGGTGCCGACGGCGGGCAAGAAGGTGCCGGGATCGCCCGACTGGCTGAACAAGACGGTCGCGACGCTGAGCGGCGACGGGCTGGAGTTGCAGCTTATCGGCGACTACATCGGTCGGCGATATGCCACGTTCACGAACGACCTGAGGGTGCCGGGCTATTTCACGCTGTCGGGCCGCGTCGGCTTCGACCTGCCGGTGTCCGGCACAGGGCTGGCCAAGAAGTTGAACGTCAGCCTGAACATCACCAACATCACCGACAAGAAGGCATATTCGACGCTGAGCATCGCTGCCGCATCGGGCACGTACAATTTCTTCCCGCTGGCACCGCGTCAGGCGTTCGTCACGCTAAGCGCCGGTTTCTGAGCGTGATGACGCGCCGCGCCGCCATCGGCTCCGCCTTGGCACTGGGGGTTGCGACCTCGGGCGGGGCGGCCGCGCCCGCCCCGCGTCCGCTGGTGTTCGCGCACCGCGGCGCGTCGGCTTTACGCCCTGAACACACGCTGGGTGCCTATGCCAAGGCGATCGCGGACGGCGCGGACTTCATCGAGCCCGATCTGGTGCCGACCAAAGACGGGGTGCTGGTGGCCCGGCACGAGAACAACATCGCCGAAACCACCGACGTCGCCGATCATCCGCGTTTCGCCGATCGCCGGACTACCAGAACGATCGACGGCGACGCGCAGACCGGCTGGTTCACGGAGGATTTCACGCTCGCCGAGCTGAAGACGCTGCGTGCCCGCGAGCGGCTGGGCGCGGTGCGACCGGAAAGTCGCGGCTATGACGACGCGTTCCAGATCGTCACGCTGGACGAGATCATCGACTTTACCGCGGCCGAGGCCGCGGCGCGCGGCCGTTCGATCGGCCTGGTCCCCGAACTCAAGCACTCCACCTATTTCGCCGGCGCCGGCCTGCCGCCGGAGGATCGTTTTCTCGCAGTGCTGGCCGCGCATGCCTATACCCGCCGTGCACCGGTGCAGGTCCAGTCGTTCGAGGTCGCGAACCTGCGCTACCTGCGCGGCAAAGTGCCGGCTGGCGGCAACGTCCGGCTGGTGCAGTTGATCGGCGGCCCCGCGCAGCGCCCCGCCGACGTGGTTCGGGCGAACGGGACGCTCGATTACCGCGCGATGATCGCGCCCGCCGGGCTGCGCGAAATGGCGGGCTACGCCGATGTCGTTGCGCCGAATACCCGTGCGCTGATCCCGCTCGACGCCGCTGGCCGGCTTGCCGCGCCGACCACGCTGGTGGCCGACGCGCATGCCGCCGGGCTACAGGTCTGCCCGTGGACCTTCCGTCCGGAGAACCGGTTCGTCGCCGCCGACTTCCGCAGCGGCGGCGACGAGAACGCCCGCAGCGCCGCCGGTTCGATCGCGGAAATGCGCCGCTATATCGCGCTGGGCATCGACGCGTTCTTCACCGACGACCCCGCGCTGGGGCGGGCCGCGGTCGACGGCGGCCGATAAAGCGGTTGCGTGGTCGCGGCCGTGGACGTATAAATCACGCCCGCCGGTCCAGCAGCTAGCGCTCGTCGGGCGCTCCCGACGGCTCCGCAGCGATGCGGGGCCGTTGTGCTATTTGCCGCCATCGGCGCTATCGTCGTACCCAAGGAGATTCTCGCAGCATGGCAGGTTACAAGGCCCCGGACTTCAACGAGCGCGCCGCCGCCGCCCGCGACGCGAAGGCTCGCGCACTCGACGCGTTGAAGAACAAGGCCGCCCCCGATCCTGCAGAGGTCGCTGCGCGTCTGGCCGCGCGCGAGGCCAAGGAAGCCGCCGAGGCGGAAAAGCGCGCTGCACGCAAGGCCGCGATCGAGGCCGAAAAGGCCGCCAAGGAAGAGGCGCGCGCGCAGGCAGCCGCCGAGGAAGCGGCCGCGGCAGAGGCCGCCGCGGCGTCCAAGCGCCCGCCGGTCCTGCCGACGGCCGCCGAACTCAAGGCCGCTCGCGACGCGCGGTACGCCGCACGCAAGGCCCGTCAGAAGAAGTGATTCGCCCGGAACTGGTCGGCGTGGCGGAGGTGCCGGACGGCCCGCCGCTCCGGCTGTTCCGCCGCGGTGCCGACTTCATGATCGTGCTCGACCGCAACGAATTGATGAGCACGCGGATGAGCGGCTCGGAAGTGGCGCTCGGCACGATGACGTGCGACCGCATCGCCGATCGCCCTGCGCCGCACCTGCTGATCGGCGGCTACGGCATGGGCTTCACGTTGCGAGCGGTCCTTGGACGGCTGGATGCCAAGGCGCGTGTCACCATCGCCGAACTGGTGCCCGGCATCATCGAGTGGGCGCGCGGGCCGATGGCGGCGCTGACCGCCGACTGCCTCGACGACCCCCGCGTCCTGCTGGAGATCGGCGACGTCGGCGCGGCGATCCGGGCCGGTTCCGGCCGTTACGATGCCATCCTGCTCGATGTCGACAATGGCCCCGACGGGTTGACCCGTCCGGGCAATGACGGGCTGTACGGTCCACGCGGGCTCGCCGCGGCGCGCAGCGCCCTACGCTCCGGCGGCGTGCTGGCGGTATGGTCCGCCGCGCCCGATCCGCGCTTCGCACGGCGGCTGGCGGACAGCGGGTTCGCGGTGGACGAGGTGAAGGTCCGTGCCCGCGACAACGGCAAGGGCGCGACCCACGTCATCTGGTTCGCCATCCGCCACTAAGCATCCGTACCGACGCCGTTCCTTCTGATGCGGCGCGATGATAAGGGCGATGCATGGTTTCCGGGCATCACCACCACGGGCATGGCCACGGGCATGACCACGATCACGGCCACGGCCACGGCCACGGCCATTCCCATGCACATCATGCCCCGCCGGAACGTTGGGACCATGTATTCGCGATCGGCATCGGGCTGAACCTCGCCTATGTCGTCGCGGAGGGGGCCGCCGGTTTCCTGTTCGGGTCGGTCGCGCTGCTGGCGGACGCCGGGCACAATCTGTCCGATGTCCTTGGCCTCGCCGTCGCCTGGGGCGGGGCGGCGCTGGCGCGGACCGCACCGTCGAAGCGCTTTACCTATGGGTTGAAGGGGTCGACGATCCTCGCCGCGCTCGCCAACGCCCTGCTGTTGCTGGTCGCGATCGGCGCGATCGCGCTGGAGGCGGTGCAGCGCTTCGGCGCACCCGCGCCGGTTTCCGGACCAAGCGTCTCGGCGGTTGCGGCGGCGGGAATCGTCGTCAACGCCGTCACCGCGTGGTTGTTCGCCAGGGGACGCAAGGGCGATGTCAACGTGCGTGGCGCGTACCTCCACATGCTGGCCGACGCGATCGTATCGGCGGGGGTCGTCGCAGCGGGGGCGGCGATCTGGCTGACCGGGATCGCGTGGATCGATCCGCTGACCAGCCTCGTCATCGCGGTGGTGATCTTCTGGCAAACCTGGGGATTATTGCGCGAGACGGTGGAGATGGCACTGGCCGCCGTGCCACGCGGCATCGACTACGACCGGGTGAAGGAGGCGCTGGCCACGCTGCCGGGCGTCGCCACCGTCCACGATCTGCACATCTGGCCGATGTCGACCACCGAACCGGGGCTGACCGCGCATCTGTCGATGCCCGCCGGTCACCCCGGCGACGGGTTCCTGCATGCTGCGCAGGCCATGCTCCACGACCGGTTCGGGATCGGCCATGCGACCTTGCAGGTCGAAACCGGCGCGGCCTGCGCGCTGGCGGACGACGGGCGGGTATAGTCCCGCTCCGCCACCCCCGGCACCGGGCGTCCGGTTCGGGCTACTTCCCCATCAATTCCCGCCGCAGGAAGGCGTCGAGCAGCGCCGCACGTCGTGCATCCTCCGCATGGTCGGCCCCGACCGAATGGCCGCCCTCAAGATACTCGTGAAAATACACACGGTTACCGTGTTGCTTCAGCAGCGCCGCGAGTTTGCGCGCATGGCCGGGATGGACGCGATCGTCCTTGGTCGAGAGATAGAACAGCACCGGGGGGTAGCGCACCCCGGCCTTGACGTTCTGGTACGGCGAGTAGCGGCGGATGAATGCCCAGTCCGCCGGCTTGTCGGGATCACCATATTCGTCGATCCACGACGCGCCCGCCGACAGATGCGAATAACGCTGCATGTCCTCCAGCGGCGACCCGGCGATCACCGCGCCGTAAAGGTCCGGGCGCTGCTGCATCGCGACACCGACCAGCAACCCGCCGTTGGAGCGGCCGGAGATGGCGATCTTCCCCCTGGTCGACACGCCGGTGCGGACCAGATCGTCGCCGACCGCATGGAGATCGTCGAACACGTTCTGGCGCTTTTCCCGCAACCCGGCCTGATGCCAGCGCGGCCCGTATTCGCCGCCGCCGCGCAGATTGGCGAGCACATAGGCCCCGCCCTGTTCGACCCAGAACAGTGCCAGCGGCCCGGCGCGATATGGCTGGCCGGTCAGATAGGTCGGCGTCTGCGCCGCGCGGAAGCCGCCATAAGCGTGGATCAGCGCCGGCGCACGGGCGCCCGCGCCCTTTTTCGTGACCAGGAAATAGGGCACTTGCGTGCCATCGCGCGAGGTCGCGAACCGCTGCACCACCTGATATTTCGTGGCGTCGAAGCGGGCGGGCAGCGCCTGCACGGTGCGCGGTGCGGCCCCCGCGCGCACGGCATACAGCGTCGGCGGGGTCAGCATCCCCTCCACGGTCACGAACGCCGTGTCGCGCTGGCCGGCGGTGGTGCCGAGATGCACGGTGCTGTTGTCGGGCAGCGCGACCGGCGTCGGCGTCCAGCGCCCGTCGCCCTGCCGGCGCAGCGCCAGCAGCCGGCCCGACACGTCATCGAGCAGCTTGACCCACAACACATGATCGCTGGCGGACACTTCCTCGATCGCCTGCTTGTCGCCCGGCGCCATCACCAGTTCGCCGCGTGTACGACGCCCGGCGACGATATCGTGCAGCGGCCATGCGACCAGCGCGCCGGCAGCGAAGCCATCCGCAGCCTTGTTCAGCTTCGCCACCGCGCGCCCGTCGATCACGTCGAGCACGTCGGCGCCCTTGGGCAGGCCCAGCGGCACGAAACGGCCATCGGCGGCCTGGACCAGCAACTCGCGCTCGAAAAAGGTATGCCCGACGCTGACCACCGGCCAGCGGCGGGTGGCATCGACGAACGATCCCGCGCTGACCTCCACCGCGCTGGCGGGCGATTCATGCACCGTCGTCGCGGCGGCGAGCGGCGTGCCGCGCTTCCACAGCCGGGCGATACGCGGGTAGCCGGAGGTGGTCAGCGACCCCTTTCCCCAATCGGTGGTGACGAGCAACGTGTCGCGATCGACCCACGCCACGTCGCTCTTCGCCTCCGGCAGGACGAAGCCGCCGTCGACGAACCGGCCCGTGGCGAGATCGAATTCGCGAACCACCTGCGCGTCGGTGCCGCCGGGGCTGAGCCGTACCAGACAACGCGCGTAATCCGGCTCCAGACAGCTGGCGCCATGCCATACCCAGCTCTTGCCCTCCGCCTTGCCCAGCGCGTCGACGTCGATCAACGTCCGCCATTGCGGCTTGCCGGCGGTATAGTCGTCCAGCGCGGCGATCCGCCACAGCCCGCGCGGATTCTTCGCATCGCGCCACAGGTTCGTCACCCGATCGCCCAGCACCGCGTCGGCGTCGGCGATCTGCGCCTCGTCGTCGAGGATCGCCTTCGCGCGGGCGCGATCCCGTTCGTAGCGAGGGTCCTTCGTAAGCAACGCCTCGGTCTCGGCATTCCACGCCTTGACCTGCCCCAGCGCGCGCGGCCCATCGATCTCCTCCAGCCAGCGGTACGGATCGGCGGCGGGTGCGGCGGCGAGGACAACGGGGGCGAGCGCGAGCGGGATCAGGCGTTTCATCGCGACGTGGTAACCCGTGCCACGATCGAGAGAAAGGGTCTTGCCGGCCGAGCGGCGGCCGCGCGGAAGTTGACAAACCTCACACCACGTCCCCGTCGGAGACGTTCCGGCGCAAGCGTGATGGGAGGGGATGTGGCGGACGATGCGGTGGGAGCGATCCGAGCCATGACCGGCCGACCTTACCAGCGCACGAATGATGTAGGACAGCGGGAGCAATGCGGGGCGGGGCGGGGCGGTGCGGGGCGCGGCGCGGCGGGATCACCGCGCCCGCCGGGTCCGCGCGACGTCCACGCCGGATCGACGTTCAGCGTCTTACGAGTGCCGAACCGCTCCCCGATGAAGATGATCCACCTGTCGGGGCGAACCGCGCGCGCACAATCTGGCAGGCTTGCGCCGTCCATCCGTTATGGCAAGCGCAAGGAAGCAATCCAGCGTTCCGCATGACGCCTTGGCTGCTTCGCTACGCTCGCCATGACGGCGGTTCCGGGGATCCCCGTCGAAAGTCGATCGGCGCTAGTCGCCGGTCACCTTCACCGGGCCGAGATCGCCCTGCCCGACGCTGGTGTCGGCCATCGCCAGCATTGCGTCGAGGCTCTTCTTGGCCTGCAATCGCAAACCTTCCTCCATCTCGATCCGGGGCGACAGGTCGCGGAGGCTGACGTACAGTTTCTCCAGCGTATTCAGTGCCATGTACGGACAGATGTTGCAGTTGCAATTGCCGTCGGCACCGGG
Organism: Sphingomonas sp. Leaf231; assembly: GCF_001421995.1. Classification (GTDB taxonomy): domain Bacteria; phylum Pseudomonadota; class Alphaproteobacteria; order Sphingomonadales; family Sphingomonadaceae; genus Sphingomonas. Next base: position 842,199 of record NZ_LMLS01000002.1, on the reverse strand, counting down.
CGCACCGATGAAGGTCTTGCCGGGAAGCGCCTTTTCCATCTGGTGGATGATGTGCGGTTCGGTCGCGACGATCAGCGTGTCGCCGGGCATCGCCATCGCGTAATCGAGGATGCCGCGCGTCGAGCCGACGTAATCGGCATGGTCGAGGATCACCGCCGGGCATTCCGGGTGCGCGGCGATCGGCGCGGCGGGGTGCTGCGCGCGAAGTTTCAGCAATTCGGTTTCGCTGAACGCCTCGTGCACGATGCAGACGCCGGGCCACAGGATCAGGTCGCGTCCGGTCGCGCGTGCCAGATAGCCGCCGAGATTGCGATCCGGGCCGAAGATGATCTTCTGGTCCGCCGGGATCTTCGCAAGGATCGCTTCGGCCGAGGAGGAGGTGACGATGACGTCGCTGAGCGCCTTCACCGCGGCCGAGCAATTTATATAGGTGAGCGCGATCGCATCGGGATGCTGTGCGCGGAACGCCGCGAACTGATCGGGCGGGCAGCTGTCCTCCAGGCTGCATCCGGCATCCATGTCGGGCAGGATCACCGTCTTGTGCGGCGACAGGATCTTGGCGGTTTCCGCCATGAAGCGCACGCCGCAAAAGGCGATCACGTCGGCATCGGTCGCCTGCGCCTTGCGGCTGAGATCCAGGCTGTCGCCGACGAAATCGGCAAGGTCCTGGATCTCGGGCTTTTGATAATAATGCGCGAGGATCACGGCGTTGCGCTCCTTGCGGAGGCGGTCGATCTCGGCGCGCAGGTCGATGCCCGCAAGGTTCGTCGGCTGTTCCATGCCGCAGCAGATGGCCCGCCCGCGCGGCGGGATCAAGTCAGCGTGAGTTGCCGAGCACTTCGTCGAGCGAACGGGTCATGTCCCAGCGGTCGCGATTGTCGGGGCGCGGCTCCCCCGCGAAGCGCACCTCGACCCGAACCGGCAGTCCCGCGGCCTCCAGCGTGCCCGCGAACAGCCGCTCCAGCGCGGCGCGGCCGTTGTCCCGCGCCCTGGCGAGGTTTTCCGGTTCGCGTGCCTTCGCCGCGACGACGTCGGTTGCCTTGGCCGACACGCGTTTCTGCAACTCGGCCATGGCCGCGCGCGTCGGCAGGACGCCGGACGTCGTGTCGAGCGTCACCCGGCTTTCGTCGACATTGGGCGTGCCGACGACGACGTCGGGCACCTCGACCAGCAAGGTGCGCCGTCGTTCGTCATAGCGGAAATCGCGCGGGCGCAGCGATCCGAGCGCGACGAAATAATCGACGTCGTACGGCGCCTTGATCAGGCGGACGTACTTCAGCCACCCGAACATGCGCGTCGTCGCGGCGGTGGATTGCACGGTGCCGGACAGATGACTGACGCGCAATTCGTTGCTGCCGTACAGCCGGCCGGCAACGACGCGGGCAACGGCGAGGCCATCCGCATCGGTGGTGACGGCATAATGTTCGGTATAATGGCGATAGCCGACCCAGGTGGCGACGACGATCGCGCCGGCGATCGCCAGCGATACCAGCAACCTGCCCACGCCGGTCAGACGATCCGCCATACGTCCCCCTCCTGCCCCACCAGCCCGCGCCGCGCCAGATCGAGGAGATGCGCCAGCACCGAGCGCGATGCCGCACCAGCCAGCCGCGAGTCGATGCCGACGTACATCCGCGCGACCATTGCCGGCACCGCGTGCGGCGCGCCGCCCAGTATGCGCATGATCTGGCCCTCACGCTGCTTGCGGTGGCCGAGCATCCCGCGCACCAGCCGCTGCGGTCGATCGACCTGCTCGCCATGGCCGGGATAATAGACGCGATCGTCGCGCAGCAGCAGCTTTTCGAGACTGGCCATATAATCGCCCATGTCGCCGTCGGGCGGCGAGACGACGCTGGTCGCCCAGCCCATCACATGATCGCCGGAGAACAGCGCACCGGTTTCGCGCAGCGCGAAGGCGAGGTGGTTGGAGGTGTGACCGGGGGTCGCGATCGCCTCCAGCATCCAGCCGTCACCCGCGATGCCCTCGCCCTCGATCAACACCCGATCGGGTGCGTAACCAACGTCGAACGCGGCATCGGCTTGCTCGCCCGCCGCGCGCACCACGATCGGGTCGCAACCGACGATCGGCGCGCCGGTCTCTCGCGCCAGCCGCGCTGCGCCGGGCGAATGATCGCGGTGGTGGTGGGTGACCAGGATCGCGCGCACCGGCCGCCCCGCGATCGCGCGCAGCAACGCGGCGTGATGCGCGGGATCGGCCGGGCCGGGATCGATCACCGCGACGTCGCCGGCCGCGTCCCCGACGATATGCGTTTGCGTGCCGGTATGCGTATAGGCCGAAGCGTTGGGGGCCAGCACACGCGTCACCAGCGGTTCCAGCGTCACGGCCACGCCGGTGGGAAGGTCTTCGGCCATCTTGCCGTCACATGGCGGTGCCGCCCGGCGGGTGCAAGCCCCCGCGCGGACGGCACGCCATCGTCAGTCGCGCGTGGCGATCCGCGCGCGCAGTTCGGCGATCGCCTTGTCGATGCCGGCCAGCGCCGCGGCGCGATGTTCCTGCGGGACATCGGCGTTGGCGAACATACCGGCGCGCGTGCTTTGCAAATCGGTCAGCGCGGCGCGCAGCGACTGACGCTCGATCCGGCCGGAGGCGCGCTCCAGTTCGGCGGCGTCGCGGCGGATGCGCGCGACATCGAACCGCGCCGCCTGCCGCTGCATCGCCGCGGCCTGACGCTGCAGGCGGGCGCTGTCGATCGCCGCCGCGCGGCCGAGTTCGGCCGCCCGACGGTGAAGCGCGGCGTCGCGCATCGCCGTCGCTTCAACGGTGCCGGGCGCGGGCGGGACCGGCGGCACCGGGGGCATCGGCGGCACCGGGCCGACGGGCGGTACGTCCGGCATCGGCGGAGCAGGCGGCATCGGCGGAGCAGGCGGCACGTCGGGCATCGATGGCGCGGGTGGCACCGGCGGCACCGGATGCGCGGCGAGATACGCGTCGGCCTGCGCGCCGGTGTAGGTGACGGTGCGCCCATCCGTGGTCACCGTCACCTTCGTCGTGCGCCCGCGCTGGCGGTCGGTGACGATGTGGCGAGTGACGGGGGGCAGCGGCGGCTCCACCGGCATATCCACGCCGGTCGCATCCTCCACACCCGCGCGCACCCGCTCGGCGGCCTGCGTGCCCGATGCGGTGAACGCCAGCCCGATGATCGCGATCGCCGCGATCGCCGCGCCGCCCGCCGCCATCTGCACGCGCGTCGCCTTCTTCCTGCCCAGCATCTTCAGTCTCCCTTTCAGATCCTTCACGGTGTTGAGGTGGCAGGCCGGCGACACCGCCCGCCCATGCGCGGCCTTCACGATCGCGCAGCCATAAGCGTGGCGCGCCGCGCCGTCGGTGCGCGCCAGCACGCGCGCGTCGTTCGCCATTTCCTGATCGGCGCGGAATTTGCGGAAGGCGATCCACGCCAGCGGGTTGAACCAGTGCAAGGCCAGGACGGCGAGCGCGACCCAATTGGCGATCAGGTCGCCGCGCGCATGATGACCCAGTTCGTGTTCGAGCGCGAGCGCGCGTTCCTGCGGGTCGAAGCGCGCCGCGAAGTCGCGCGGGAACGCGACCACCCGGTCGAACACGCCGAACGCCAACGGGCCGTCCGCCGCAATGCTGTGCACCACCGTCACCGATCCGACGCGGTCGACCGCGATGCCGTGACGCAGCACCTTGTAGCGGAACCGCCAATAGCCGAACGCCTGCCACGCCATCAGCGTCGCGGCCCCCGCCAGCCACAGCCACAACGCCACCGACGGCCAGCCGATCGATGCCGCGGTCGTTTCGACCGGCAGCGTGGCGACCGGATGACCCAGCGAGATAATCAGCGGTTCGGCGGCCGGCAGCACCGGCAATGCCTCGCCACGCCACCCTTCCGGCAACGGCGGCAGCAGCAGGCGGAGCACCGGAAGCGCCCACAAGGCATAGGCCACGTGCGCGCCGAACGCGCGGCGCACCGGCGCGCGCAGCACGACGACCGCCAGCATCAGCAGCGCCGACCCCAGCATCGCCTCGATCGCCCAGGCGGTCATTGCTTCAGCGCCTTCAACAGCGCCTCGATCTCGGTGATGTCCTGCGCGCTCAGCGCGTCCCGCTCGGCCAGGTGCGCGACCAGCGGGGTCAACCGCCCGCCGAACAGCCGGTCGATCAGCCGGTCGGACTCGCGCGCGACATAATCCTCGCGCTGCACCGCCGGGCTGTAGAGATAGCGCCGGCCGTCGACCTCGTGCCGGACCGCTTCCTTGGTCAGCAGCCGTCCGAGCAGCGTCTTGACGGTCGCGGCGCTCCACCCCCGCGCGGGGTCCACCCGTTCGGTCACGTCCTGCGCGGTGAGCGGACTATCGTCCCATAACACCTCCATGACCGCATGTTCGGCATCGCTGATCCGCTCGACCACGACTCGCTCCCTCGCTCCAGCCTTCGACTACGCCTGTAATCGTCACGATTACGATTGTAGTCAATAGCGGATCGTTGGCACGACGATGCTTCGACATGGCTGCAGGACGAAACGACCCGGGTGCCGCCATCGGGCACCCGGGTCGTTTCACCACACCAGCCAGGACGAACGCCGTGGAGGCGCTCTGCCGCCGGGCCTTACGCCTGCGGTGCTTCCACCGCCTTCGCGGCACCGGCCTGCTGGAACAATTCACCCAGCTCGCCCGCCTCGTACATCTCCATCATGATGTCCGACCCGCCCACGAACTCGCCGCCGACATACAGCTGCGGGATGGTCGGCCAGTCCGAATAGCCCTTGATCCCCTGACGGATCGCCTGATCCTGCAACACGTCGACGCTCTCGAACGCCACGCCCAGCCGCTCCAGGATCGCGATCGCGCGGCTGGAGAAGCCGCATTGCGGGAACAGCGGCGAGCCCTTCATGAACAGCACCACCGGGTTGCTCTTCACCAGCGCGTCGATGCGGGCATGGGCGTCGTCGGTCATTTGGTCATCCTCACGATACGGTCTTGCTGGTCGCTTACTTCGGGACGGCGGTGGTCAACTGCAAGGCATGCAGCACGCCACCCATCCGCCCGCCCAGCGCGGCATAGACCGCCTGATGCTGTCGCACGCGCGGCATCCCCGCGAACGACGCCGCCGTCACGCGGGCCGCCCAATGATCGTTGTCGCCGGCCAGATCGGTCATCTCGACCTCCGCATCGGGAATCCCGGCCTTGATGAGCGCGACGATCTCGTTACCTTCCATCGGCATCCGCGTTACTCCGGCTGGATCAGTTGACGGCGCGCCTCGATCAGCTGCTCGTCAAGCGCGCGGCGCACCACCGCCTCCTCGACATCGACGTTCGCCGCGGTCAGATCGCCATAGATCTTGCGCACGACGTCATCGTCGCCCGCTTCCTCGAAATCGGCCTGCACCACCGCCTTGGCATAGGCATCGGTTTCGGCCGGGGTCAGCTGCATCAGCTGCGCCGCCCATTGCCCGACCAGCCGGTTGCGCCGCGCGATGATCCGGAACGCCACCTCCTCGTCGCGGGCGTATTTCGCCTCGAACGCGCGTTCTCGATCGTCGAAAAGGGTCATGCTGGCTCCCGTCGGTACATCCGCGATGGATAGTCCGCGCGGGCTCCCTGTGCAACGCCTGCTCAATCCGCGACGCGCACCACCAGCTTGCCGATCGCGGTGCGCGCACCCAGCCGCGCGATCGCCTCTCCGCCGCGCTCCAGCGGAAACACCTGCGTCACGCGCGGTGCGATCCGGCCGTCGCGCCACAGGTCCAGCAACCGCATGATGTGCGCGCGGTTCGCCGCCGGATCGCGCCCCGCGAACGCGCCCCAGAACACGCCGCACACGTCGCAGCTTTTCAGCAGCGTCAGGTTCAGCGGCAGCCGTGGGATGCCAGCGGGAAAGCCGACGACGAGATAGCGGCCCTCCCACCCGATCGAACGCAGCGCCGGCTCGGCATAATCGCCGCCGACCGCGTCGTAGATCAGCTGAAATCCACCTGCGCCGCCCGCCGCCTTGAACCGGTCCGCCAGCGCCTTCGACGCCGGCTTGTCGAACGGCGCATGGGGGTAGACGATCGCCTCGTCCGCGCCGGCCGCCCGCACCGCCGCCGCCTTCTCCTCGCTCGACACCGCGCCGACCACATAGGCGCCGAACGCCTTGCCCAGCTCGACCGCGGCCAGCCCGACACCGCCCGATGCGCCCAGCACCAGCAACCGGTCGCCCGCCGCGATCCGCCCGCGATCGACCAGCGCATGGATGCTGGTGGCATAGGTGAGCAGCAGCGCCGCACCTTCCTCGAACCCGCGCTCGTCGGGCAGCGGGAACAGCGCATCGGCCGGCACCGCGCGCCGTTCGGCGAGGCCGCCCATCAACACGGTGCCGATCACGCGGTCGCCGACCCGCCATTGCGTGACGCCGGCCCCGACCTGCGCGACCACGCCGGCGATATCGCCGCCCGGCGCGAACGGGCGCGGCGGCTGAAACTGATAGCGATCCTCGATCACCAGCACGTCGGGATAGTTGATCGAACAGGCACGTATCGCGACCACCACCTCACCCGGCGCGGCGACCGGATCGGGCAGGTCGCCGACCTCCAGAGTTTCAGGTCCGCCCGGCGCCCTCGACAGCAATGCCCGCATCTGCCCGCTCTCCCATGATCCAGGGGCGCTCTTCATCGAGCAGCTCCTCGAACTTCGAAATCGCGGTATCCTTTGCCAGTGTCAGCCCGACCTCGTCCAGCCCCTCCATCAGGCAACGGCGGCGGAACGCGTCCAGTTCGAACGGGAAGCGATCCTGGAACGGAGTGGTGACGGTCATCGTTTCCAGATCGACCGTCACCGGATCGGTCTTCGCGACCTCGACCAGCCGGTCGACCGCCTCCTGTGACAACACCACCGGCACGATGCCGTTCTTGAACGCATTGCCGGAAAAGATGTCGGAGAAGCTCGGCGCGATCACCGCCCTGACGCCCATGTCGCCCAGCGCCCAGGCGGCGTGCTCGCGGCTCGATCCGCAGCCGAAATTATCCCCCGCGATCAGGATCGGCGCGCCGGCATAGCGCGGATCGTCGAAGATGTTGCCGGGTTGCGCGCGCACCGTCTCGAACGCCCCCTGCCCCAGCCCGGAGCGCTTGATCGTCTTCAGCCAATGCGCCGGGATGATGACGTCGGTGTCGACGTTCTTGGCGCCCCACGGATAAGCGACGCCGGAAACACGGGTGACCGCCTCCATCAGCGCGCCGGACGGCTCGGCGGGATCGCCGGCTTGGCGATCGCGGCATAGGCGGCCACGCCGCTCAGCACCGATCCGGCGATCAGGAACATCAGCACCTTCTTCATTTCACGTTCCTCCGTCTCAGCCCATCAGTTCGCGGACGTCGGCCAGCCTTCCGGTGACCGCCGCCGCCGCCGCCATTGCCGGCGACAACAAATGGGTACGCGCGCCAGGTCCCTGACGTCCCACGAAATTCCTGTTGCTGGTCGAGGCGCAGCGCTCACCCGGCGGCACCTTGTCCGGGTTCATCGCCAGACACATCGAACAGCCCGGTTCGCGCCATTCGAACCCCGCCTCGGTAAAGACGCGGTCCAGCCCCTCGGCCTCGGCCTGTCGCTTGACCAGCCCCGATCCGGGGACGACCATCGCGCGCACGCCATCGGCGACATGCCGCCCGATCGCCACCCCGGCGGCGGCGCGCAGATCCTCGATCCGGCTGTTGGTGCAACTGCCGATGAAGACGTGCTGGACGGGCACGTCCTGCATCCGCATCCCCGGCGCCAGCCCCATGTAATCCAGCGACTTCTGCGCCGCCTCGCGCTTCGACGGGTCGGCGAAGCTTTCGGGCGCCGGCACGACGCCGGTGATCGGCACGACATCCTCCGGGCTGGTGCCCCACGTCAGCACCGGCGCGATCGCGCTGCCATCCAGCACCACGCTGCGGTCGTAACGCGCGCCCGCATCGCTCGGCAACGTCCGCCACCATGCCACGGCCTTGTCCCAGTCCGCGCCGGTGGGTGCCAGCGGGCGGCCCTTCAGATAGGCGAAGGTCGCTTCGTCGGGCGCGATCATCCCGGCGCGCGCACCGCCCTCGATCGACATGTTCGCGATCGTCAGCCGCCCCTCGACCGACAGATGGCGGATGACCTCGCCGGTGAACTCGATTACATGGCCGGTGCCGCCCGCCGCGCCGATCCGTCCGATGATCGCCAGCACGACGTCCTTGGCGCTGACGCCGTAGCCGAGCGTGCCGTCGACGCGCACTTCCATGGTCTTCGACGGCGACAGGATCAGCGTCTGCGTGGCGAGCACATGCTCCACCTCGCTGGTGCCGATGCCGAAGGCGAGCGCCCCCAGCGCACCATGCGCGGAGGTGTGGCTGTCGCCGCACACCATCGTGGTGCCGGGCAGCGTGAAACCCTGTTCAGGACCGACGACGTGGACGATGCCCTGGCGCGCCGACAAGGCGTCGATATAGGGCACGCCGAATTCGGCGACGTTGCGGCGCAGCGCGCCCAGTTGCTCCGCGCTCTCGCGATCCGCGATCGGCAGTTCCTGCCCGTTCGCATCGATGCGCGCGGTCGTGGGCAGGTTGTGATCCGGCACCGCCAGCGTCAGTTCGGGCCGGCGCACGCGGCGACCGGCGGCGCGCAGCCCCTCGAACGCCTGTGGACTGGTCACCTCATGCACGAGGTGCCGGTCGATATAGATCAGGCAGGAGCCATCGTCGCGACGCTCGACCACATGAGCGTCCCAGACCTTTTCGTACAATGTGCGCGGGATGGTGGACATGATGCGCGGCTGTTAAACGAAAAGCATCGTCGCTCCAAGTTCACGCGACACGAAATGTCGTGGCGGCGGCGTCAGGGACGGACGCGATGGTCCGCGGTCACAATGCCCACCGCCGCAACCTCCGCCTCGTGCGTGGCCTCGCGGAAAGTTTCGGCCAGCGCAGCCGCCTCCCACACGCGCATCGCGGGCTGGTCGAGCATCCACGCCACCCAGCGCGCGCCGGCTGCACCGACGTCGATGCCATAGGTGCGCACACGGTAGGCGACCGGCGCGAAAAAGGCGTCGACCGCGCCGAACGCCGCGCCCGCCAGCCACGGGCCGCCGAAACGCGCCAGACCCTCCGCCCACAATTCCGCCAGCCGCTCGACGTCACGCGCCAGCCGCGGCGACGTTTCATCGGGCGTCACCCGCTGCCCGACGGTCATCGTCCGCCCGGCGCGCAGTGCGCCGAACCCGCCATGCATCTCGGTCGCCGCGCACATCGCCCAGGCGCGCGCCGCCGGGTCGGTCGGCCACACGCCATCATGCCGCTCCCCCAGATACAGCGCGATCCCCAGCGAATCCCAGATCGTGCGTCCGTCGTGGAGCAGCACCGGCACCTGCCCGGTCGGGGAAAAGGCGCGGAACGCTGCGTGATTGTCCATTGCCGCGAACGGTTCGATCCGGTCGGTGAACGGAATGTCGAGCATCGTCATCAACAGCCACGGACGCAGCGACCAGCTGGAATAATTCCGGTTCGCGGTGATGAGCGTATAGGCCATCCCCGATCAGTCCACGTAGTGCGCGGTGGTCTTGGCCCTCACCTCGTCGGCGGTCACGCCGGGGGCCAGTTCGACCAGCCGGAACGGCGCGTCGTGACCGGGGCGCTGGAACACCGCCAGATCGGTGACGATCATGTCGACGACGTTGCGCCCGGTCAGCGGCAGGGTGCAGGCGGGGATGAACTTCGGCGTGCCGTCCTTGGACACATGCTCCATCACGACGATGATCTTCCTGACCCCCGCCACCAGATCCATCGCGCCGCCCATGCCCTTGATCATCTTGCCCGGGATCATCCAGTTGGCGATGTCGCCGCCCTGCGACACCTCCATCGCGCCCAGCACGGTCAGGTCGATATGCCCGCCGCGGATCATCGCGAAGCTCTGCTCGCTGCCGAAATAGGCCGAGGAGGGCAGTTCGCTGATCGTCTGCTTGCCGGCGTTGATCAGGTCGGGGTCGACCGCATCGTCATAGGGGAACGGACCGATCCCGAGCATCCCGTTTTCCGATTGCAGCGTCACGGTGATGCCGTCGGGAATGTTGTTGGCGACCAGCGTCGGGATGCCGATGCCGAGGTTGACGTAATAGCCGTCGCGCAACTCGCGTGCGGCGCGCGCGGCCATGCCGTTGCGATCCCAGCCCCTGGCTTCGTGCGGCATCAGTTCAGGCTCCCGTTCCGAAAGATTGTCGTGGCGATCATGGCGCGTCGCTCCAGCGTTTGTCGGGCGGAAAGGTCTCGTCCCAACCCGTGCCAAGCCCGGTGCCGTAGACCGGGTTGGGCAGCACGAACCAGCCGTTGCCCCAGCGTCCCTCGATCGGGCCGACCGCCGTCAGCATCCGCCGCCCGATCGCCGGCGCCGGTCCCGGCGGATTGAACAGATCGGCGAAATCGCCCAGCTGGTCGCCGGCCAGTGCCACCACGCAATACTTCGCGGCGATCGCGGCGCGGCGTCCGTCCTTGCCCGAACGATCGTCGACATCGCCCTTCAGGAACAGCGTGTCGCCGTGGGTGAACGCGCCCAGCCCCGCGGCGGCCAGCGCGCGCACCGTGGCGTCGGCATTGGCGGCGGAACGATTGGTGTTGATGACCATGGTGACGCCCATCGCGCGCAGTGCATGGAACGCCGCCACCGCACCCGGCACCGCCACGACCTTGTCCATGCCGCCCTTTTCCCAGCGCTCCCAACGCTTTTGGTCGAAGGGGCGCGGGTGTTGCCCGTCGTCATATTCGTAGCCGAGGTTCAGCACCGCCGTTTCGTCCATGTCGAGCACCACCGCCGGGGGCAGCGTGCCGCACGGCAACGTCTCCGGCATCGCCGCGGTCGCGCCGGGCACCAGCACCGCCGACCCCGGCCAGCGCGGCAGCGTGCCTGCCCGCCGCTGCGACGGCAGCCGTCCGCGCCGGTCGCGCGCCGATTCCAGCACGTCGCGGACGTAGCGGACCATGCCGTTATACGCCTGTTCCGACAGCGCCGCCGCCTCGCCCGAGCCGTACAGCCACGCCATGCCCGGCGGCACGGCGAGCGGCGCGGGCGGATCGACCGCCGTCGCGGGCGCGCTCGGCCGCCCGAGCAGCACCTGACGCTGCGCCGCGCACCCGCCCAGCGTCGCGGCCAGCGCCAGCAGGACGCCCGCGCGCATCACGCCGCGGCGCGCTCACGCACGGTGCGGAACTCGATCTTCTTGTCGTACGGACTGCCGACGATCATCCGCTTCACATAGATGCCGGGCAAATGGATGTGATCGGGATCGAGGCTGCCGACCGGCACGACTTCCTCCACCTCGGCGACGCAGATCCTGCCGGCGGTCGCCATCGGCTGGTTGAAATTGCGCGCAGTCTTGCGGAAGATCAGGTTGCCGCTCTCGTCCGCCTTCCACCCCTTGATGATCGACAGATCGGCGCGGATGCCACGTTCGAGGATATATTCCTCCCCGTCGAACTCCTTGACCTCCTTGCCCTCGGCCACCTGGGTGCCGACGCCGGTCTTGGTGTAGAAGCCCGGAATACCCGCCCCGCCCGCGCGACAGCGTTCGGCCAGCGTGCCCTGCGGGCAGAATTCGACCTCGAGTTCGCCAGCCAGGAATTGCCGCTCGAACTCCTTGTTCTCGCCGACGTAGCTGGAGATCATCTTCCTGACCTGCCGCGTGCGCAGCAGCTTGCCCAGCCCCTCGCCATCGATGCCGGCATTGTTGCTGGCGATCGTCAGCCCGGTCGTCCCGGCATCGCGGATCGCATCGATCAGCCGTTCGGGGATACCGCACAGCCCGAACCCGCCGGCGCAGATCGTCATGCCATCGAACAGCAGACCGTCCAGCGCGGCGGCGGCATCGTCGTACACCTTGTTGACCACGGCTTGCGCTCTCCCTCGTCAATCGGCCGCGCCGCTTCACCCGCTACGCGGACAGCGGAACTGCCGGGCGGCGACGCGGTATCGCGAACGTCCGTTCATTAGCGCCGGGCACGGCCAAGGCAACGGTCGCGATGCCGCGCCCCCGTACGAATACGGGGACGCGGCGACGAAGGTACACGCTTCAGAGAGGCAGCGCCGCGCGCGTCTCCGCCCCGACCACGCCGTCGACGGCCAGCCCGTGCAGCGCCTGGAAGGCGGCGACCGCGTCGGCCGTGGACGGGCCGTAGACGCCGTCCTGCGGACCCGGATCGATCCCGGCCTGCTTCAGCGCCTGCTGCACCGCGAGCACGGCATCGCCGCGCATGAACGGCGACGCAAGGTGCAGCAGGTCACCGGCCGGCGCGAGCACGACCGTCATGCCGGCGTCGCTGACGTAAGAGACTCCGGGAACGACCGCGCCGGTGGTCCACAAGCGCGACGCCGCATCCTTCACGACCAGCACGCCGTCCTTCGCGCATCGTGCCTCGACCGTCGTGCCGTCTCCGCGCGAGATCGCGACATGCCCGACCTTCATACCGAACGCACCGGGTTTGCGGATCAGGATCGCGCCCGGCGTGGCGATCGCCTGCTCGACCGGGATCAGCAGATCGCCGGCGGCCGCATCCTCATACCACCAACCCGAAAACGACTCGCCGGATTGAATGTTCGGCGGACGCACCGCCATCACCGTCCGGTACGTGTGATAGACGCACCACGCCACGAACTCCGCGCAATCCCATGGTCCTGACCAGTCCGGATTGGCCAGATGAACCCGCGCGCCCAGCACATATCGCTGCCGGTCGCGCGTCATGGCGCGATCGACCAGATCCTGTCCGACGTACATCCTGTCTTCCCCCGTGACGGCAACGAACCCCCCGGCCGGATCGGTCGGAGCCGGCGCGGCTGCCGTCGGGCGAAATGCTATCGATGATGCGGACGGATCGGCGCTCAGGTAGGTCCGAATCGGATCGGTCGACGGGCGTCCCGGCTCCGCGCTTTTCGGGTCGACCGCATCGCTCGGGCGGCATATCAATGACCTATGACCAACCCACGCACCGGCGGCCGCCTCCTCGTAGACCAGCTCGTCGCACAAGGGTGCGACCGGGTGTTCACCGTGCCGGGGGAGAGCTTCCTCGCGGTACTCGATGCGCTGCACGATACGCCCGCGATCGAGGTGGTTACGTGCCGACAGGAAGGCGGCGCGGCGTTCATGGCCTGCGCCGACGGCACGCTGACCCACCGCCCCGGCGTCGCCTTCGTCACGCGCGGCCCCGGCGCGACGAACGCATCGATCGGCGTGCATGTGGCGATGCAGGATTCGCAGCCGATGATCCTGTTCATCGGCGACGTCGATCGCGCGACCCGCAACCGGGAGGCGTTTCAGGAAGTCGATTTCGCGGCGATGTTCGCGCCTTTGTGCAAATGGGCGGCGCGGATCGACGATGCGCGGCGCATTCCCGAATATGTCGCCCGCGCCTATGCCACCGCGATGAACGGCCGCCCCGGCCCGGTCGTGCTGGCATTGCCGGAGGACATGCTGCTCGACACCGTCACCGCCACCGACCGGGCGCGGATCGAGCGCGCGCGACAGGACGTCGACCCCGATACGCTCGATCGCCTGCGCGACCTGCTCGCCACCGCCGAGCATCCGCTGGCGATCGTCGGCGGCGCGGGCTGGGACATTACCGCCGCCACCGCCTTCGCCGATTGGGCAACCCGCGCCGGGGTGCCCGTTGCCGCCGCCTTCCGCCGGCAGGATGCCATCGCCAACGATTGCCCGGCCTATGCCGGCAACCTCGGTTATGGCCCTAACCCGGCACTGGCCGCGCGCGTCCGCGCCGCCGACCTGTTGCTGGTGGTCGGCGCACGGCTGGGCGAGGCGACGACCGACGGCTATGCGCTGATCGCGCCCGATCACCCCGGGCAGCGGCTGGTGCACGTCCATCCCGATCCGGAGGAATTGCACCGCGTCTATGCCACCGATCTCGCGATCTGCGCCGGCATGGCGGAGTTCGCCGAGGCGCTGGTGCCGCTGGACGGCCCCGCGCATCCGCATGCCGCCGAGGCGCGGACCGAGTTCGAGGCGTGGCGCACACCGCATCCGCGCGACGGCGTGGCGCTCGATCTCGGCCCATGTGTCGCGGCGATGCAGGCGGCGCTGCCCGCCGACACGATCATCTGCAACGGCGCGGGCAATTTCTCGGGCTGGTGGCATCGTTACTGGCAGTACGCCGGGCCGGGGACGCAATTGGCGCCGACCGCCGGCGCGATGGGATACGGCCTGCCCGCCGCGGTCGCCGCCGCGCTGCGGCGTCCGGGGCGCAGCGTCGTCGCGGTGGCGGGCGACGGCGACTTCCTGATGAACGGTCAGGAACTGGCGACCGCGATCCAGCACGGTGCCGATCTGCTGGTCGTTGTCGTCGACAACGGCACCTATGGCACGATCCGCATGCATCAGGAGCGCGAATACCCCGGTCGTCCCGCCGCGACCCGGCTGCACAATCCCGATTTCGCCGCACTGGCCCGCGCGTATGGCGCCACCGCAGAGACGGTCGAACGCACTGCGGACTTCGCCCCCGCGCTGGACCGGTTGCTGGCCGCAGGCGGCGTGCGCCTGCTCCATTGCCGCACCGACATCGAAGAGATCACGCCGGCCACCACCCTGTCGGCGATCGCACGACACTGACGCGGGTCCGCACGTCACGGCAGGCAACCGCCGCCGGGCGATGCGGGTTTAGCATCGCATGGCAGACGAACCGCACAGTGTCGGCGACATCCTCGACGCGATCGAGGGTCTGGCGAAAAAGCAGGACGAGGTCGCGGTCGGCGATGTCGTGGAGGCGCTGGGCAGCCGCGGGTTCGGGCCGTTCCTGATCGTCATGCCGTTGATCGACATTTCACCGGTGGGCAGCATCCCCGGGCTGCCCACCGCGATGGCGGCGGTGATCGCGCTTATCGCGGTGCAGATGGCGCTGGGCCGCCGTCACCTGTGGCTGCCCGGTTTCGTGCGCAAGCGCTCGCTGGCGTCCGGGAAGGTGTGCAAGGCAGTCGACAAGACGCGTGGGATCGCGCGCTTCATGGATCGCTGGTTCCACGGTCGCCTGCCCGCGCTGACCAGCGGGCCGTTCGTCCGCGCCGCGGCGTTCGGCGTGATCGCGCTGGCCTGCGCCGTCCCGCCGCTCGAATTGCTTCCGCTCGCCACCACCGCCCCGATGCTGGCAATCGCCGCCTTCGGACTGGCGATCACCGTGCGCGACGGCGCATTGATGATCGTCGCAATGGTATTGGCGATCGCTGCGGTCGGAATCGGGATCGGACTATTGGGAAGCAGGTAACGCCTGCGATATCGCGGCCGACGTGAACGACTTCTCCGGGCGAGCCCGCCTGCGTTTATGATGACCGATAACAAAAAAGGTCGCCCCGCAATTTGCGGGGCGACCCTCGTCAACTTACGTGACGGCAAAGCCTAGATATCGTCGCCAAGTGCGCCCTTGACCTTACCCTTGACTTGCTCGCCCTTGCCTTCGACCTGCTGGGCCTTGCCCTCCGCCGCGAGATCGGCATTCTCGGTATTATTGCCGATCGCTTCCTTCGCCTTGCCGATGGCCTCGTTGACGTTGCCCTTGATCTTGTCGGTCAGCTCGCCCATCGTCGATCTCCTCGTTGAAAACTATCGATGACAGAACGGTGCTGGCACCATGCGGTTCCGGGTCGGCGGCAATTCCCTTGCCTCAGATCAATTCGGGGGATCGGATCAAACCAGAGACTTAGGCCGGATCGCAGGCTCAGATCAGGCCGGAAAGCGGGCTGGACGGATCGGCGTAGCGGCGCTTGCCCATGCGTCCGGCACGATAGCTCATTCGCCCACCCTCGACCGCGGCCTTCATCGCCGCCGCCATCAGCACCGGGTCCTTCGCCTCGGCGATGGCAGTGTTCATCAGCACGCCGTCGCAGCCCAGCTCCATCGCCACCGCCGCGTCGCTCGCCTGTCCGACGCCGGCATCGACCAGCACGGGAACGCCCGCCCCTTCGACGATCAGCCGGATCGTCACCTGGTTCTGGATACCCAGTCCCGAGCCGATCGGCGCGCCCAGCGGCATGATCGCCACCGCGCCCGCCTCTTCCAGTTGCTTCGCCGCGATCGGATCGTCGACGCAATAGACCATCGGCTTGAACCCCTCGCGCACCAGCACCTCGGTCGCGGTCAGCGTCTCGCGCATGTTGGGGTACAGCGTCCGCGCCTCGCCCAGCACCTCCAGCTTGACGAGATCCCAGCCGCCCGCCTCGCGCGCCAGCCGCAGCGTGCGGATCGCGTCGTCGGCGGTGAAACAACCTGCCGTATTGGGCAGATACGTCACCTTCTTCGGGTCGATATAGTCGGTCAGCATCGGGGCGTTCGGATCGCTGACGTTCACGCGGCGCACCGCCACGGTGACGATCTCCGCGCCCGATGCCGCCACCGCCGCTGCGTTCTGCGCGAAATCCTTGTACTTGCCGGTCCCGACGATCAATCGCGACCGGAAGGTGCGGCCCGCGACCGTCCAGCTATCGTTGGCGGTCGCTGCCATCGGATCCGCCGCGACCGGATGGTCGCCGCCGCCGACGAAGTGGACGATCTCCAGCTCGTCGCCGTCCTCCACCGTCACCTGCGCCAGCGTGGAGCGCGGCACGACCTCAAGGTTGCGTTCCACCGCGACCTTTTCAGGGACCAGCCCCAGCGATTGCGCCAGTTCGGCGATGGTGATCCCGGCGGTCACGCGCTTGTGCTCGCCGTTCACGGAAATGGTGATGGTGCCGTCGGTATGTGCCATGCCTGCCATTTAGGCGCGCGGGCGCGGCGGGGCAACGTTGCGCCGGGCGGCGCGGGGTGCGATGGTGCCCGCGATGACCGACACCGTCTATGTCCTGAACGGCCCGAACCTCAACCTGCTCGGCACGCGCGAGCCGGAGATCTATGGCCATGACACGCTGGACGACATCGCCGGGGCGCTGGAGGATCGGGCGCGCGAACTGGGTCTGTCCATCGACATGCGTCAGTCCAACCACGAAGGGCATCTGGTCGACTGGCTGCATGAGGCGCAGGCGCATGATGCGCGCGCGGTTATCCTGAACGCCGGTGCCTTCACCCACACGTCGGTGGCGGTGCACGACGCGATCAAGGCGATCCGCACGCCGGTGATCGAGGTGCATCTGTCGAATCCGCACCTGCGGGAGGAATTTCGCCACGTCTCGTTCGTCGGGCGTGCTGCAAAGGGCACGATCGCGGGGTTCGGCGCATTGTCCTACCAGCTCGCGCTTGAAGCCGCGGCCCGCTTCTGACAGGAGGCGCGCCCGGGCCGACGATGTCGGGTCGAAAAAATCGGGCCAAGGAAATTGGGTCAGGAATCGGGTCAGGGAAATCGGGGTTGCATGTCTGACATCTCTCACAACAGCGGCGCGATGCAGGTCGACGTCGAGCTGGTCCGCCAGCTGGCCGAACTGCTGGATACCACGCAGCTGACCGAAATCGAGGTCGAGGACGGCGACCGCAAGATCCGCGTCGCGCGCAAGGCCGCCGCGATCAACGCCGCGCCGGCGATGCATTACGCGCCTGCGCCGGCCGCTGCCGCGCCCGTCGCCGTCGCGCCGCAGGTAGATGTCGCCGGCCCGTCCGCAGCGTCGGACGCCAATGCGGTGCGCTCGCCGATGGTCGGCACCGTCTATCTCGCCGCGGAACCGGGCGCGAAGCCGTTTTCCAGCGTCGGGCAGAGCGTGGCCGCCGGCGACACGCTGCTGATCGTCGAGGCGATGAAGGTCATGAACCCGATCACCGCCCCTTCGGCGGGCGTGGTCAAGGCGATCCTGGTCGACAACGGCCAGCCGGTCGAGTTCGACCAGCCATTGGTGGTGGTCGAGTAAGCCTGTGGCCCAGATCAAGAAACTACTGATCGCCAACCGCGGCGAGATCGCCTTGCGCATCCACCGCGCCTGTCACGAGATGGGCATCAAGACGGTGGCGGTCCATTCCACCGCCGATGCGGACGCGATGCACGTCCGGCTGGCGGACGAGGCGATCTGCATCGGGCCGCCGGCGGCGACCGACAGCTACCTCAACATCCCGAACATCATTTCCGCCGCCGAGATCAGCGGCGCGGACGCGATCCATCCCGGTTACGGCTTCCTGAGCGAGAACGCCAAGTTCGCCGAGATCGTCGAGCTGCACAATCTGATCTTCGTCGGACCGAAGCCCGAACACATCCGCGTGATGGGCGACAAGGTGGAGGCCAAGCGCACCGCGGGTGCGCTGGGCCTGCCGCTGGTTCCCGGTTCGGATGGCGCGATCAGCGACGTGGACGAGGCGAAGGAACTGGCCGGGCGGATCGGCTATCCCGTCATCATCAAGGCGGCCAGCGGCGGCGGCGGACGCGGCATGAAGGTGTGCCAGTCGGCCGACCAGCTCGAAACGCTGATCCAGCAGGCGGGCACCGAGGCGAAGGCCGCGTTCGGCGACGCCACTGTCTACATGGAAAAGTACCTCGGCAACCCGCGACACATCGAATTCCAGGTGTTCGGCGACGGCAACGGCCATGCGATCCATCTGGGCGAGCGCGACTGCTCGCTCCAGCGCCGCCACCAGAAGGTGGTCGAGGAAGCACCCTCTCCGGTCATCACGGCGGCGGAGCGCGACCGGATGGGCGGAATCGTGGCCAAGGCGATGGCCGATATGAGCTATCGCGGCGCGGGGACGATCGAGTTCCTGTGGGAAGGCGGCGAGTTCTATTTCATCGAAATGAACACCCGCCTGCAGGTCGAGCATCCGGTGACCGAAGCGATCACCGGGCTGGATCTGGTGCGAGAACAGATCCGCGTGGCGGAAGGCCATGCGCTGACGCTGCGGCAGGAAGACGTGGTCTTCCGCGGCCATGCGATCGAATGCCGCATCAATGCCGAGGATCCGCGCACGTTCATGCCCTCACCCGGTCTGGTGAAGCAATATCACGCACCGGGCGGCATGCACGTCCGGGTCGATTCGGGGTTGTACGCCGGCTACCGCGTGCCGCCTTATTACGACAGCATGATCGCCAAGCTGATCGTCTACGGCACCACCCGCGAAGGCGCGCTGCGCCGCCTGCGCCGCGCGCTGGAGGAGTTCGTGATCGAGGGGATGAAGACCACCATCCCGCTGCATCAGGCGCTGCTCGACGACCCCGAGTTCCGGCAGGGCGAATATACGATCAAGTGGCTGGAGGAATGGCTGGCCAGGCAGGATTGAGGCCGACGTCCGGCGGACGTTCGACGCCTGGTCTGCTCGCCGGCAGGGGACGGAAAATCCTCACTGTCCGGTGGGCTTGTCCGCTCGAATCGGCGTTCAGGCCCACCAAATCGCGTCACCCCGGGCTGGCCCCGGGGTTCTGTACTTTCACCGGCCCGGCATCGCCGCTGGCAAGCGCACCCGGCCTCAAGGCTGCGGCGCCTCCTCCACCAACGCCAGCAACCGGTCGCGCTTGTCCACCAGCGCCGCCATGTCCCCGGTAGGAGCCACCCGTCCCGCCATCGCACGGTCGAGTCGCGCGCGTGCCGCTGGCGTGATCTCGCCCAGCCGGGCGGCGATCTCCTCCATCTCCGCCATCCGCGCCCAGCAATCGAGCACCACGTCGCATCCCGCCGCGATCGCGCCCGCCGCCTTGTCGCCCGCCGATCCGCTCAGCGCCTTCATGTCGATATCGTCGGTCATCAACAGGCCATCGAAGCCGATCCGACCGCGGATCACCTCCTCGATCACCGTCGGCGACAGCGTCGCCGGCCGGTCGGCATCCCATGCGCGATAGACGATGTGGCTCGTCATCCCCATCTGGGCATGCGCCAACGTGCGGAACGGCGCGATGTCGTCCTCCAGTTCCTCGGCGGAGGCGGTGACGGTCGGCAAATGATAATGCGTGTCCAGCAACGCGCGCCCGTGGCCCGGCATATGCTTGACGATCCCGACGACGCCGCCCGCCGCCAGCCCCTCCAGCGTCGCGCGCCCCATCGCGGCGACACGCATCGGCTCGCGACCGAACGCGCGGCATGCGATCGCCTCGGTCGTGTCTGGACGGGCCACGTCGAGGATCGGGTGGCAATCGACGGTGATCCCGACCTCCGACAGCATCAACCCCAGCGCATGACCATTGGCGCGCGCCGCCTCGATCCCGGACATCGGCGCCCGTTCGTACAGCCGGTCGAACGCCGGACCGGCGGGGAACGCCGGCCATTCCGGCGGTGCCAGCCGAGCGACGCGCCCGCCCTCCTGATCGACGAGGATCGCGACATCGTCGCGCCCCTCCATCTCCCGCAGCGAATCGGTCAGCGTGCGCACCTGCGCGCGGGTTTCGACGTTGCGGCGGAACAGGATGTAGCCGGCCGGGCGCACCGCGCGGAAGAAGGCGCGTTCCGCCTCGGTCAGGACGGGGCCGGACAGGCCGAAGATGACAGGCTTCATGCCCGCGCTTCTACGGCGGATCGGGCCGGCGTGGAATTGCCTTTGCGCCGGGCGCGGGGAAGCGTAGCAGCGCGGCGATGAAGGAGACGGCAATGCGGTGCAGCGGGTGGTGGAACGGGACGACCCTGGCGATCGGCATCGCCGCCGCGACGCCCGCCAGCGCGCAGGACGTGCCGGTTCCTCCCGATGCGATCGCGCCTACCGAGGCGGCGGAGCCCTATTCCCCGACCCTGCCGGTCGACGCGCCGGTAGAGCCGCCGCTGCGCATCCGCGTCGCGCTGGGGCCGCAGTTGCAGCCGGGCTTCCCGGGCAACGACACCCTGCGGCTCAACCCGATGATCAGCATCGCCCGCACCCGCGGCGACACGCCGTTCCGCTTCGGTGCACCGGGCGACGGACCGTCGATCGCGCTGTTCCGACGCGGCCGGCAGCTGGAGATCGGGCCGACCTTTCTGCTGACCGGGCGGCGACGCAGCGGTGACCTGTTGCCCGGGCTGCCAGTGGTCGATCGCACGTTCGAGGCGGGCATCTACGCGCTGTGGTGGCAGAGCGACCGGGTGCGACTGCGCGGTGCGGTGCGCCGCGGAGTCGGCGGGCACAATGGCTGGATCGCGCAACTCGGTGCCGACTATGTCCGGCGTGACGCCGATCGCTGGCTGGTGTCGCTGGGGCCGCGCGTGACGCTGGCCGATGCACCGTTCCAGCGCAACTGGTTCGGGGTCTCCCCGGAAGCGTCGATCGCCACGGGGCTGCCGCGCTATAATGGTGGCAGCGGGCTCTATTCGGTCGGTCTGACCAGCCGCGTCAACGTGGAACTGACGCGGCATTGGGGGCTACAGGCCCAGGCGCTGTACGAGCGGCTGATCGACGATGCCGCCCGGTCGCCGATCATCCGGCGGGTCGATTCGCAAAACCAGCTGTCGGTCGGCGTCGGCGCGACCTACAGCTTCTCGATCCGCTAGGCTCCGTTCGGCGCGCGGGCGCTACCCGGTGACGAAGCACCCCTCACCCGCCAGCTTCAGTCGCGCACACAGATCGGCGGCCGCGCCCGCGCTGCCCGCCTCGACGCGCAGGCGATAGACGGTGCGCCCCTTCACCACCGCTGGCTGCACGACCTTGGTCAACGTCGCGACATAGCCGAAGCGGCGCGCGATCTGGCTCCAGGCGGTATTGGCGACCGCCGCGCTCGGGAACGCGCCCAGCTGTACCATCGCACCGCCGGAACCCGCGCCCGGCACCGGTGCCGCCGGGGCGGCGACCGGACGCTGCGCGCGCAATGGTGCGCTCGCCTGCGGCACGGCGGCGCTGGCCGAGGCACCGCCCGATCCCGCCGCGCTGGGGGTGGCGGCCGGCGTCGTCGCGCGCGCGACCGGTGCCTCGGGCACCTGCCGCAGATCGATGGCGGCGTCGGTGGCGCTACCCGCGCTTGCCGCGATCGCCGAGTCACCCTCGCCGATCACCTTCATGCCGCCCGGCTCCTCCGGGCGCATCTTGTAGTCGCCCGCCGGTGCCGCGATCAGCCGCCCGTCGCCCGCCCCCTCTGCGAACTTCCACTTGTAAAGCCCGAACACCACCGCGGCGAGCAACAGCAGGCCGACCGCGACCAGCGCGACGATCCGCCCGACCGGCACCGCATAGGGATCGTCCGCCTCGACCGTGTCGAGCCACGGCAGGCGATCCGCGTCGCTCACCCGCCCGATCGGCTCCCCGTCACGCATCAATGCATCTCCGCAACCGCCTCTACCCCCATGATAGCGAGGCCATTGCGGATAATCTGGCCGATCGCCGCCGCCAAGGACAGTCGCGCGATCGTGACGCCGTGATCGTCGGGCACCAGGAAGCGGCGATCCGGGCGGTCGTTACCGGCATTCCACAGCGCGTGGAACTCGGCAGCCAGATCATAAAGATAGAAGGCGATACGATGCGGTTCCCGCGCGGTCGCGGCGGTTTCCACCACCCGCGGGAACTGGCTGGCCAGCCGCACCAGCGCCAGCTCCTCCGTATCAAGCCGGGACAGATCGGCGCGCGACAGATCACCGTCGCCGATCGCGATACCCGCCTCGGTCGCGCGGCGGTGGAGCGAATGGACGCGGGCGTGCGCATATTGCACGTAGAAGACCGGATTCTCCTTCGACGCCTCGACCACCTTGGCGAAATCGAAGTCCATCTGCGCATCGGCGCGGCGCGTCAGCATCGTGAAGCGGACCACGTCCTTGCCGACCTCGCGCACTACGTCGGCCAGCGTCACGAAATTGCCGGCCCGCTTCGACATCTTCACCGGCTCGCCACCACGCAGCAGCCGCACCATCTGCACCAGCTTCACGTCGAAGCGCGTCGCCCCCTCGGTCAGCGCCGCGACCGCCGCCTGGATGCGCTTCACCGTGCCGGCGTGATCGGCGCCCCAGATGTCGATCAGCTGATCCGCATTCGCCGCCTTCTGGAAATGGTAGGCCATGTCCGCGCCGAAATAGGTCCAGTTGCCGTTCGACTTGCGGATCGGGCGGTCCTGATCGTCGCCGAACTTCGTCGAACGGAACAGCGGCAGCTCCACCGGCTCCCAATCCTCGGGAGTCTCGCCCTTGGGCGCTTCGAGGACGCCGTCGTAGATCAGGTCGCGCGCGCGCAGCACCGCCTCGGCCGCCTCGGGCTTGCCCGCGGCCTGCAATTCCGCCTCGGACGAGAAGATGTCGTGGTGGATGCCCAGCAACGCCAGATCATCCTTGATGAGCACCAGCATCGCCGCCACCGCGCGGGTGCGGAACAGCGCCAGCCACTCGCCCTCCGGCGCGGCGGCGTAGCGGTCGCCGAACTCCTGCGCCAATGCCTGCCCGACCGGGACCAGATAGTCGCCGGGATACAGCCCTTCGGGCACCGCGCCGACTGCCTCGCCCAGCGCCTCGCGATAGCGCAGGTGGGTGGATCGGGCGAGCACGTCGACCTGCCCGCCGGCGTCGTTGACGTAATATTCGCGGATCACCTTGTTCCCGGCGAACTCCAGCAGGCTGGCCAGCGCATCGCCGACCACCGCGCCGCGGCAATGCCCCATATGCATCGGCCCGGTGGGGTTGGCGGAGACGTATTCGATGTTCACCGTTACGCCCTGCCCGCGGGTCGAGCGGCCATAATCGCCACCTTCCTGCCGGATAGTCGCGATCTCCTCCCGCCAGACATCATCATGCAGTTTCAGGTTGATGAAGCCCGGTCCGGCCACCGAAACCTCCGCCACCTCGGGCAGTGCGCGCAATTCGCCCGCCAGCGCCTCGGCCAGCGCGCGCGGGTTGGTGCGTGCCGGCTTGGCCAGCACCATCGCGGCGTTGGTGGCCAGATCGCCGTGCGTCGCGTCGCGCGGCGGCTCGACCGTCACGTTGCGGCGGTCGAGATCGGCGGGCAGCGTGCCCGCGACGGTCAGCGCATCGAGCGCGGCATCCACATAAGCGGTGAAACGGGTGAAAAGCGTCATGCACGCGCGCTTAGCCCAAGGGGGGTCGGGACGCAAAAGCCGTCGGTGCACCAAACGCCCTTGCGGCACCTGCAATGACGAATGCGCGACCGACAATTGCCCTTGTGCACCGCAACACGGATGCTGCGCCGCGTCATCTACTGACAGGAAAACGAACGATGCGCACGCTCACCATCATCGCCGCTGCCGCCGCCATCCTGCTGCCCGCCGCCGCGCTTGCCGCCCCTGCCGAGCGCAGCTTCACCCGCGACGGGCACAGCTACGTCTACACCGTCACCCCGAACGGGGACGGCACCACGCTGATCCAGGGACATGAAGTCGGCAGCGACGAACCGTTTCGCCTCACGGTCAAGGGCACGCGCGTCTCCGGACAGGCAAATGGCCGCACGGTGTCCTTCCGCGCTCCCCGGCCGCTGGCCCAGGTGCTCGCCAGCAACTGAGGGTTGACCGGTCTTCCCCGCGCGTCGGGCGGCCAGCGGGACCGTGCGTCGTCGCGGCCATGCCGGGGTTCCACTTCCGCTGCGCTCGTCAGCGAGCGGCCCCCCGGTTCACGGCCGGGGAGGCCATGGAAAAGGACCATCACCGGGCGGCGATGAGGGCGCCTCCGGACGGCTCCTCACGATACGGGGCAGCCGTGCCGTCCGGGGGTCAGAACCCCTCGGGCAGGTCGATCGGCCCAGCCGTCTCGCGATAGCGCGATACCGCATAACGATCGGTCATCCCGGCGATGAAGTCCGCGATATGGCGGCTGACCTCTGGTTCTGCTTCGGGCAGCCGCAGCCGCCATTCTTCCGGCAACAAGCCGGGATCGCTGTGATAGGCCGCGAACAGGCCCGCCACCACGCGGTGCGCCGCGCCTGCCGCCGCCAGTTGCCGGGGATGGTGGTACAGGTTGGCGTACATGAACCGCTTCAACGCACGCTCGGCCGCCGCCATTCCGGGTGAGAAGCCGATCAGCGGCGTGCCGGCGGCGCGCACGTCTTCGACACTGGCCACCCCGGCCGCCGCGATCCGCGTGCGCGACTCGGCGATCAGGTCGTTCACCATCGCGCCGATCTGGCTGCGGATCAGCTCGCCCGCCAGGCGGTCGGCGGCCACATCCGGGAAGCGCGCCGTCACCCGTCGCCATCCATCGGCGACCAGCGGCACTTCCCCGATCTGCTCCAGCGTCAGCAGCCCGGCACGCAGGCCATCGTCGATGTCGTGATTGTCATAGGCGATGTCGTCCGCCAGCGCCGCGACCTGCGCCTCCAGCGAGGCGTGACTGGTCAGTTCCAGTCCCGCCTCCCGGTCCGCCTCCGCCAGCGCCCATGCCGGTGCCGCGATCGGTCCGTTGTGCTTGGCCAGTCCCTCCAGCGTCTCCCACGTCAGGTTCAGCCCCGGCCAGCGCGGATAGGGCCGCTCGATCCGCATCAGCGTGCGCAGCGTATGGCCATTATGATCGAACCCGCCCGCCGATCCCATCGCCTGCCGCAACGCATCCTCGCCGGCGTGGCCGAACGGCGGATGGCCGATGTCATGCGCGAGGCACAGGGCCTCGGTCAGATCCTCGTTCAACCCCAGCACCCGCGCGATCGTCCGCCCGATCTGCGCCACTTCCAGGCTGTGGGTCAGGCGGACGCGGAAATGATCGCCGTCCGGAGCCAGGAACACCTGCGTCTTGTGCCGCAGGCGGCGAAAGCTGATCGAATGGATGATCCGGTCGCGATCACGCTGGAACGCGTCGCGCGGGCCGCGATCGGCGCTTTCCTCGGCATGCAACCGTCCATGGCTGCGCGCCGGGTCCGACGCCCAGGGCGCGCGATCGTTCATATTACTTGCCGCCCAGCCGTGTCATCTTCTGCCCGGCCTCACTGGTGAAGCTGAACGCGGACAAGCCTTGCTTCTTCAACGTGTTGACCATCGCGCGCGCCTCCGCCTCGGTTTTGAACGGCCCGGTCACCAGCCGGTTCGTGGCGCGGTTCGGCACGCTGTACGCGCGCTTGCCGGCCAGCGCGTCGGCCTTGTCCTGCGCGCCCCTCCACGCCTTGGGCAGGTCGGCGGCGTTCGCCCCGCTGGCGATCTGTACCCAGATACGCTCGGGCTCGGCGCGCGCGGCCTTCTTCTCGGCAGCTTCCTTGGCGGCCGCTTCCTTCTTTGCCTTGTCGGCGGCGAGTTCCTTCGCACGTGCCTTGCGATCGATCGGCTTGGGCGCGGGTTTCGCCTCCTCCTCCTCGACCACCGGTGCCTTCTGCGCGGCGCGCTTCGCGGCGGCCAGCCGGGGGCGCTTCTGATCGTCGGCGGCGGCATTGCGCTCAGCCGTGCGCGCCGCCTCGTCCAGCGCCGCCGCCGTCGCGGGGGCGGGCGGCGCAGCGACGACGACGGGTACGCGCTGCGCACCCGGCATCGGCGCGACGCCCAGTTCGGTGGCGGGCACCGAGATGCCGGCGACGATCCGGGCGAGGATCGAGTCTTCGCTGATCCGTGGCGGGTTCGCGCGGACCGGCGGCGCGGCGATCCGGCGCGCCGGTGGCGGCACCGGCCGCGTCGTGACCGCGGCGGCGACCTGCGGCGGCGCGGTTCGCGCGACCGTGGCAGCGACGGAAGCCGGCGATGACGCGACCTGCACCGATGGCGCCGGTGACGTTCGCGCCGCCGATGACGCCACCTGCGCCGGTGGTGCCGGAAACGTTCGCGTCCCCGACGACGCCGCCTGCGCCGTGGCGGGCGGATTTACCGCCGCACTGCCGGGTGACCCCGGCGCGGGTCCGGCCTGCGCGACCCGCGTCGGCGCGGAAGCGGCCACGCCGGCCGGTTCCGGCGCACCGGACTGCGCGACTTGCGTGGTCGAAGGCGCTGAAGGGCCGGCCCCTTGCGGAGACGCTGACGCCGGATTCGGCTGGACCGCGGTCGCGACCTGCGGGGGCGGCGTTGCCGTGCGCGCCGCCGCTGCCGTGGCGCGCGCCGCGCGATCACGGCGGCGTTGCTCGCTGCGCGACAGGCGCTGCTGGGTCGGCAGCGGCTGTACGACCGGTGCCGACGCCACCTGCACGCGCCCCGGAGTGTCGAGCGGCTTCAGCGTCGGTACGGATCGCGCATCCGCCAGCCGCGCCGCCGTCGGCGTCACCTCGCCGAAATGCACCGCAAAGGCCCGGTCGACCGGCGAAAGCGTCGGCAGCCGTTGAAAGAACGCCGCCAGCCCGCCGGCCATGCCGCGCGGCATCATGCTGGCCGCGATCCGGTTCGCACCGCTCACGTCGCCATTCATCGCCAGGATGAAGGCGCGGGCGCGCCATGCGCCGCGATCCGACCGACGCAACAGCGCGTCGATCTGCGCCAACGCCTCTTCCTGCCGGCCCGAAATGCCCAGCGACAGGGCGTAGCGGCGGCGAACCTCGTCCAGTTCGGCCGCATCGCGTCCGCCCTGCTGCAAGGCGAGCCGATAATCCTGCTGCGCACGCTCCTGCTCGCCGATCAGGTCATAGGCCAGCCCGCGATCGTCGGCATAGCGCGCCATCGGTGCGCCATGCCGTTGCGCCTGCTCGAAGAAACGCAGCGCCTCGCCCGGCCGTTCGCCATTGACCAGGATGCGCGCGATCCCCGCCTTCACCCGGCCGTTGTTGGGATCAATGGCCTCGGCGCGCTTGTAGAATGCCGCCGCCGCCGTCGCGTCGCCGAGTGTGAATGACAATTCGCCCGCCTCGATCAGCGCCGACAGGTCGCGGGGGGCGCTGCCCAGCCGACGGACCACATCGCCCAGACGGTCGGCATCGGGATTGGGGGTGGCGACCACTTCCTGCGCCAGCGCCGGTGCGATCGCCAGCATCGGCGCGACGGTTAGCGCCAGCGCCAGCGCCAGCGCCATGCGCCGGAAAAGCGCGGGGCGGTGCACGGGACGGATCATGCGACATGCTCCCGGTCCACCGCACGGATACCCGCCGGCCGGACGATCCGCGCAGGCGCGGTGCCCGGTCGGACGCTGGTGACGGCTGATGCGTCGGGGCGGAAGTGCGCAATCATGGCCGGCGTCGCAATATGTTCGATCGATCCGCGCGCGGCATCCCGGAACCGCTCCGGCACAGTCGCGACAACGGGGGGCGTGAGGTCATCGCGCCATAGAGACGCGGATCGAGCTACCGGCAATGACAACGTCGGCAGCGGTGCGACGAAGCGAGCCGTCGCGGCGATGCATGGCCTGCGCCCGCATCGCCGCGCAGCCGGCGGTTACTGGTTGTTCTGGCGGTGAAGGAAGCGCGGCACGTCGCCAGGCTCCCGCGTGTCGTCTTCGGCGGCACGGCCACCGGCGTTGCGAGTCGCGTTCTGCATCCGCTCGAACAGCGTCCCGCCCAGCTTCACCCGCGGTGCCACGGGTGCTTCTTCCTCGCCGCCCGGCGACAGGAAACGGCGACCGGCTGGGTTCGCCGTCGGCGCCGGTGCCGGTGCGGGCATCAGCGACTCGGCACCCAGCACCAGTTCGTCCTCGGTCGGGCGCGCGGGCGACGGATCGATTCCGGCACCGGCGTTTGCGGGCGGCACGCCTTCGGCCATCGCGCCTGCGGCCGCGCCGCTCGGCTGCTGTGGCGGCACGGCGGAGGTCGCATCATAAGCGGTCGGTTGCGGCGCGGCGGCCTGCTGCGGCGCTGGAGCGGCTGCGACCGGGCCGGCGGCAGGCGAATCGGACCGGCGCGGGGCCGAGAAGCTGAAGGTGCGCGGCGGCTCCGACGGCGCGCTGGCGGATGCTGGCGTGGCTGCCTGGCCGACGCTCTCTATACCGGTGGCGACCACCGAGACGCGGATCTTGCCTTCCAGCTCCGGATTGAACGCCGAACCCCAGATGATGTTGGCGTCCGGATCGACCAGCTCGCGGATGTGATTCGCGGCTTCGTCCACCTCCAGCAGGCGCATGTCGTCGCCGCCGGTGATCGACACGATCACGCCCTTGGCGCCCTGCATCGACACGCCGTCGAGCAGCGGGTTGGCGATCGCCTTTTGCGCGGCGATCAGCGCGCGGTCGTCGCCTTCCGCCTCGCCGGTGCCCATCATCGCCTTGCCCATTTCCTGCATCACCGAACGGACGTCGGCGAAGTCGAGGTTGATGAGGCCGGGCATGACCATCAGGTCGGTGATGCCGCGCACGCCCTGCTGCAGCACCTCGTCCGCCATTTCGAACGCCTGCTTGAACGTGGTGTTCGCATTGGCGACCAGGAACAGGTTCTGGTTCGGGATGACGATCAGCGTATCGACGAACTTCTGCAGTTCCTCGATGCCGGCATCGGCCGACTTGGAACGACGATTGCCCTCGAAACTGAACGGCTTGGTCACGACGCCGACCGTCAGGATGCCCATGTCGCGCGCCGCCTTGGCGATGACCGGGGCCGCACCGGTGCCGGTGCCGCCGCCCATGCCGGCGGCGATGAAGCACATGTGGCTGCCCTCGAGCAGACGCGACAGTTCGTCGATCGTCTCTTCAGCGGCGGCGCGGCCGATTTCGGGACGGCTACCCGCGCCCAGCCCTTGCGTGATCTTCGCGCCGAGCTGGATCTTCTGATCCGCCTCCGACTGTTTCAGCGCCTGGGCGTCGGTGTTCGCGACCAGGAAGTTCACGCCCTGCACGTCGGCGCGCATCATGTTCGCGATCGCATTGCCGCCGGCCCCGCCGACGCCGATCACGGTGATACGCGGCGTCAGGTCGTCCACGTCGGGCGTGATGAATTCGATGCTCATCGCAAACTTACTCCGTCCGCCCGTCGCGCAGATACGTCAACGGGCCGTTTACACCGATGTGCAACATGCGAGCGCGCGGCGAAAGAGGAAACACCGCGAAACGCCCTGCTATCGCGTCAATAATTCGCCCGGGCCGCCTGCACCAGCTTCCAGAAGCCGCGCATCCCGCGTTGGCGATGCACCATCTGCTGCGACGGCACCAGCCCCCGCAGGTCGATCGGGTCGCTTGCCGCGAAGAAAGCGAGACCGGCCAACGTCGCGAAACCCGGCCCGGCATGCGCCTCCGGCAGCCCGGTCAGCCCGCGCGGCCGCCCGATCCGCACCGACCGGCCCAGCGCCTGCTGCGCATAATCCGCGATGCCCTTCAGTTCGGCGCCGCCGCCGGTCAGCACCACCTGCCGTCCGACCGGACCTTCGAACTTCAGTTCCCTCAGCGCATTCTGGATCTCGCCGACCAGATGCTCCAGCCGCTGGCGAATCACCGCGATCAGCGCCGCCTTGGTGATCTGCAACGCCTCCGAATCCTCCTCCTGCGTGCGCTCGCGGATCGTCACCATCTCGTGATTGTCGCGCGGCGACGCATTGGCGGAGCCATGGAAGCATTTGATGCGCTCGGCCTGCAATCGCGTGGTGCCGAAGGCGCTGGCGATGTCGTCGGTGATGTCCGCCGCACCGAACGGGATCGACTTCAGCCCGACCAGCATCGAGCCCGCGAACAGCGACACGTTGGTGATCCCCGCGCCGATCTCGACCAGCGCCACGCCCAGGTCCCGTTCCTCGTGCGTCAGGCACGCCAGCCCGGTCGCGACGGGGCTGGCGATGATCGACTTCACCTCCAAGTGCGCGGAACGAACGCACAGGTCGAGGTTGCGCACCGGCGAACCATCGGCGGCGATGACGTGGATGTGCACGCCCAGCCGGTCGGCGTGCAGCCCCAGCGGCTTCTTCACGCCGGTCAGCCCGTCGAGCGTATAGAGCGCGGGTTGCGCATGCAGCACCATCCGCCCCTGCGGGTCGATCGACTGTCGGCCTTCGTGGAGCAGCGCGTCGATATCGGCCTGTTCGATGCGCATCCCGCCCAGTTCGGCCTCGATGAACGCCTCGTCGCTTACCAGCCCGCCGGCCGAGAAGCCCGCCCAGACGTTCTCGATATTGAAGCCGGCGATGCGTTCGGCCTGCTCCACCGCCTCGCGCACCGCGACCTCGGTCGAATCCATGTCGGCGATATAGCCGCGCTTGACGCCGCGGCTCTCGCGCTGGCCGGTGCCCAGCACCACCAGTTCGCCCCCATCGCCCTTTTGCGCGATCATCGCCGATACCTTGGACGAGCCGATGTCCAATGCCGTGATCAGGCCGTCCGGTGCTGCCTTCGCCATTGCCCTACCCCCTCATGCCTCGCCGCTGCGCAGCGCATCGCCCGCCCGCGCCTCGGTGATCTTGTCGTCGTCGCCGGTCACGTTGCCACCCGCCGTGCCCGTTGCGGCGGCATCGGCGGGCGGATCGTTGCGCCCGTCGTCCGCCACCTGTTGCTTGTCCTGCCCGGCGCGGCGCGCGAACATGCGCGCCGGGTCGCGCAGGTCGAAGCGCAGCCAGCCCTTGCCCAGCAACGGGTCCGCCCCGTCCATCTGCGCGAACTTTATCAGCGCCTGTGGTGCGCCGTCCTGCGGCAATGCCAGAGTCTCGCCGGTGGTGAAGGTTAGATCCCACCGCCGGTTGCCGACCCAGGTCGCGGCGCGGATGCGCGGGCGCAGCGCAGGCGCGGCGGCGAGCAGCGCCTGATAGCCCGGCTCCTGTTCGTTCGCGCCCGGACCGATCACCAGCGGAAGGTCCGGCATCCGCGCGGCGGAGACGGGGGCGAGCAATCGCCCGGTCGCGTCGATCAAGGTCAATTGGCCGTGATCCTGCCAGATCGCCGCCGGCTCACGCTCGGTGATGTGGATCACCAGCCGATCGGGCAGCCGCCGCGCGACATAGGCGTCGGCGATCCAGCCGTAGGCCAGCAACCGGTCGCGCACCCGCTCCAGATCGACGCGCAACATCGCGCGGCTCGACTGGTCCTCCAGCGCGATCGCATAGACGGTCTCGCGGTCCATCCGCTTCAATCCGGTGATGTCGACCTGCTCTACCCGCAGCCCGGCACGACCCGCCGCCTCAGCCACGCCGGCGCCGATCGCCTGCGGCACGCCCAGTAGATTGGCGACGAACACCGAGGCGATGGCGACCCCGCCCAGCACGGTCCACGTCACCGCCTTGCGCAGCGTATCCTCACCGATCGGCAGCTTCGCGATCAACCGGTCGCCCAGCGACGCCTTGGGCACGCGCCGCCGGCCTGCCGGGCGGCGCGGCGGCGGCGATGCGCCACGCTTGATCGTGCGGCTCATCGCGCCACCGCCTCGTCGACGATCGCCTGCACCAGCTCCGGATAGCTCATGCCGGTATGCCGCGCCTGTTCGGGCACCAGGCTGAGCGGGGTCATGCCGGGCTGCGTATTCACCTCCAGCAGGAACAGCCCGTCGACCCCGCGCTCGTCATCCCAGCGGAAGTCGGAGCGGCTGGTGCCGCGGCACCCCAGCACCCGGTGCGCCTGCAGCGCCAGCGCCATGCACGCCTGCGTGATCTCGTCGGGGATTTCGGCGGGGAAGATGTGGTCGGTCATCCCGTCGGTATATTTGGCGTCGTAATCGTACCAGCCCGATTTCGGCCGCAACTCCGTCACGCCCAGCGCGCGCGAACCGTCGACGCCGTCCAGCACCGCCGTCGTCAGCTCCCGCCCGCGCACATACGGTTCGGCAAGCAGCTCGTCGAACGCCTGCCACGGCCCGGTCGCATCGCGCGCGACCGGATTGCCGTAATTGCCCGCGTCGGTGACGATCGCCACACCGACCGACGATCCTTCGTTGACCGGTTTCAGGACATAGGGGCGCGGCAGCGGATCGCCCGCGTGGATCTCCGCCGCGGTGACGATCCGCCCGCCCGGCATCGGAATGCCCGCCGGGACCAGCACCTGCTTGGTCAGCACCTTGTCGATCGCGATCACCGACGTCGCCAGCCCGGAATGCGTGTAGCGCAGCCCCATCAGATCCATCAGACCCTGCACGCTGCCGTCCTCGCCCGGCGTGCCGTGCAGCGCGTTGAAGACCAGATCGGGCGCCGCCTCCGCCAGCCGCGCCGCGACGTCGCGCCCCATGTCGATCCGTGTCACCCGGTGCCCGCGCGATTCCAGCGCGTCGGCCACGCCGTTGCCCGACGACAGCGACACCTCGCGCTCGGCGGACAGGCCGCCCATCAGCACCGCGATATGAAGCGCCGTCATGCGCCCTCTCCCGTTTCGGGAGCCACGCCGACGCGCTGGATCTCCCATTCCAGTTCAACATCGTGCGCCGCCTTCACGCGCGCGCGCACGTCCTCGCCCAGCGCCTCGATATCGGCGCTGGTGGCCGTGCCGAGGTTCAGCAGGAAATTGGTGTGCTTCTCGCTGACTTGCGCGTCGCCGCGCCGCAGCCCGCGGCATCCGGCGGCATCGACCAGCGCCCACGCCTTGTGCCCGTCCGGGTTCTTGAACGTCGATCCGCCAGTCTTCGAGCGTAGCGGTTGCGATGCCTCGCGCGCCGCCGCGATCCGGTCCATCTCGGCCTGGATCGCCGCCGATTCGCCCGGTACGCCGCGAAACGTCGCCGCCACCACCACCGCACCCTCGGGCAACGCCGAATCACGGTAGGTATAGTCGAGCTCGCCGGCCGACAGCGTGCGTCGCTCGCCCGAGCGCAGGATCACGTCGGCCTCGACCAGCACGTCGGCGGTTTCGCGGCCATAAGCGCCGCCGTTCATTCGCACGAACCCGCCGACCGTGCCGGGAATCGAACGGAGGAATTCCAGACCCGCCACCCCGGCGTCGCGCGCGGTGGAGGACACCAGGATGCCGCTCGCCCCGCCGCCGCAGCGCAAGGTGATGCCATCGAGCGCGGCGACGCCCGCGAACGGCTTGCCCAGCCGGATCACGACGCCGGGCACCCCGCCGTCACGCACGATCAGGTTCGAGCCCAGCCCGAGCGCCATCACCGGCATCGCCGGGTCGAGCGCGCGCAGGAAGTCGCCGAGATCGTCGGCATCGGCCGGCTCGAACAGCCATTGCGCCGCACCGCCCGCCTTGAACCAGACGAGCGGCGCCAGCGGTGCCTGCGCGGTCAGCCGGCCCCGAACGGGTGGAAGCGCGCTCACCACGGACCGCCCCGCCCCCATCGCGTCCGTGACTGCGCGGCGACCGTACCGGCACGACCCGGGAAACGCGGCATGACGACCGGTCGCGTCCGCCGGCGGAGCGAGGAGTCGAAACGGTCGGTCACGCGCGCGCCTCGATCGCGGCGGCAAGGCCCGCGGCCCATTTGGTGATATCGCCCGCGCCCAGGCAGATCACCTGATCGCCCGCGCGCAACTCGCCCGCCAGTTCCTCGGCCAGCGCGGCGGCATCCGCCACCACCGCCGCCTGCCGGTGGCCGCGATCGCGCAACCCTGCGACCAGCGCCTCGGCATCGACTCCCGGCACCGGAGCCTCGCCCGCGGCGTAGACCGGCGTGACATAGACGAGGTCCGCGTCGTTGAACGCGCCGCGGAAATCCTCCATCAAATTGCCGAGCCGCGAATAACGATGCGGCTGCACCACCGCGATCACGCGCCCCTGCGCCGATTCGCGCGCCGCCGACAGCACCGCACGGATCTCCACCGGATGGTGTCCGTAATCGTCGACGATCGTCGCACCCGCCACTTCGCCGACCTTGGTGAAGCGCCGCTTCACCCCCGTGAACCGTTCGAAACCCCGGCTGATCGTGGCATCGTCGATACCCAGTTCCAGCGCGACGCCGATCGCGGCGAGTGCGTTCTGGACGTTGTGGCGGCCCGGCATCGGCAGGTCGATTCCCTCGATCGAGCGCACGCTGCCGTCGCGTTCGCGGATCTGCGCCTCGAACCGGTTACCGCCGGGGTAGGGGGTGACGTTCACGCCGCGCACATCCGCCGACGCCGCGAAGCCGTACGTGACGATCCGCCGGTCGCGGACGCGCGGGATCAGCGCCTGCACCTCGGGATGATCGAGGCACAGCAACGCCGCGCCGTAAAAGGGCACGTTCTCGACGAACTCGACATAAGCGTCCTTGGCGCGGTCGAAGCTGCCGTAATGGTCGAGGTGTTCGGGATCGATGTTGGTGACCACCGCGATGGTACCGTCCAGCCGCAGGAAGCTGCCGTCGCTCTCGTCCGCCTCCACCACCATCCAGTCGCTGGCGCCCAGCCGCGCATTGGAGCCATAGCTGTTGATGATCCCGCCGTTGATGACGGTGGGGTCGACGCCCCCGGCATCCAGCAGCGCCGCGACCATCGAGGTCGTCGTCGTCTTGCCATGGGTGCCCGCCACCGCGACGGTCGATTTCAGCCGCATCAGCTCGGCCAGCATCTCGGCACGGCGCACCACGGGGATACGATTGCGCAGCGCGGCCTCCACCTCCGGGTTGCCGCGCTTCACTGCGGTGGAGGTGACCACCACCGCTACGCCGTCGACATTGGCCGCCTCGTGCCCGATCGTCACCGCGATGCCGCGCGCGCGCAGCCCCTCGATCACATAGCCTTCGGCCACGTCGGAGCCCTGCACCTCGTAGCCCAGGTTGTGCATCACCTCGGCGATGCCGGACATGCCGATCCCGCCGATGCCGACGAAATGGATCGTGCCGATGTCAGTCGCGACCCCCTTCACCGAACGCCTCCGACGAAAGGCGTCGCCGGTCCTGCGCTTGTCGGAAGGCCCGTCATGCGAACGCCCGCTTCGTCTGCGCCTTGCCCACCATCACGCGCGCCTTGGGCGCGTCCAGGCTCTCGACCAGGTCGGCCAGATCGGTGACGGCGTTGGGCGCGCCGCACGATCGCGCGCGCGTGGCGGCGTTGCCGAGGGCTTCGGGATCGAGACCGAGTTTCTGCATCTGCTTGGCGAGTTCCGGCGGGGTGAAGGCGGTCTGCGGGATGGTACGCGCGCCGCCCGCCACCGTGATCTCGCGCGCGTTCACCGTCTGGTGGTCGTCGGTCGCCGAGGGGAGCGGCACGAGGATCGCGGGGCGCCCGGCGGCGGTCAGCTCCGCGATCGTCGATGCCCCGGCGCGCGCGATGACCAGATGCGACCAGCCGAGTTGTTCCGGCAGGTCGGGCAGGTACGTGGCAAGATCGGCGGCGATATCGAGGCTCGCATATTTCTCGCGCACGGCATCGATATCCTCGATGCGCGCCTGATGCGTCACCTGCAACCGCCGCCGGAACGCGACCGGCAGGAGCGCGAGGCCGTCGGGCACCACCTGGCTCAACACCGACGCGCCCTGGCTGCCGCCGGTCACCAGCACGCGGAAGATGCCGTCGTCCTCGGGCACCGGATAGGGCTTCGCGCGCAGCGCCAGCACGCTTTCGCGCACCGGATTGCCGATCAGATGCGCCTTGGCGCGGTGGCGCGGCTTCATCCGCTCGGTCTGCGCATAACTGGTCGCGATCGCATCGACGCGCCCGGCCACCAGCCGGTTGACCCGCCCCAGCACCGCATTCTGTTCGTGGACCGCGGTCGGGATGCCCGCGGCGAACGCCGCCGACAATGCCGGAAACGCCGGATAGCCGCCGAACCCGATGACGGCGGCGGGCCGGAACGTCCGGTACAATTCGCGCGCCATCGCCCGCCCCTGCACCATCAGCCGCGCCGCCTTCGCCCAGCCCAGCGGCCCGCCCGCGAAGCGGCCGGCGGGGATCACATGGGTCTGCACATCCTCGAACAATCCCGGAAAGCGCACGCCTCGCGCATCGCTGACCAGCGCGACGCGGTGCCCGCGCTTCGTCAACTCGGTCGCCAACGCCGCGGCAGGCACCATATGCCCGCCGGTCCCGCCGGCGGCGAGCACGTAGTGGCGGGGGCGGAAATCGCGGACCTGCGTCATTCGGCGCTCCAGCGTTGCTGCGCGATATAGGGACTGCGCAACAGGAACGGATTGCGGCGCGTGAACGCCAGCAGCAAGCCCATGCCCATCGACAATGCGATCATCGACGATCCGCCATAGCTGATGAACGGCAACGTCATGCCCTTCGACGGGGCCAGCCCGGTATTCACCGCCATCGAGATCAGCGCCTGCGCACCGAACTGCACCGCCAGCCCGGACGCGGCGAGCAGCCGGAACGGATCCTGTTCGTCCAGCAGCTTCACGAACACCCGCACCACGATCGCCAGAAAGGTCAGCGCGACGATCATGCACGCCAGCAGGCCGAATTCCTCGCCGATCACCGAAAAGATATAGTCGGTATGCGCCTCGGGCAGGCCGAACTTCACGGTGCCCCCGCCCGGCCCGGTGCCGAACCAGCCACCCGACGTCAGCGTATTGTGCGCGGCGTTGGTCTGGAAGTGATCCGCCGCGCCCTCACCCTCCACGCCGGGGAACAGGAAGGCGTCGATCCGCTTGGTCGCGGTGCTGTAGAACAGATACGCCGCGACCAGCGCGACGGGGATCATCGACAGGAACCCGACGATCACCCGCGTCGGCGTGCCCGCGATCATCACCAGCGCCAGCCAGATCGTGCAGAAAATCACCGTCTGCCCGAAATCGGGCTGGAGCATCAGCAACACCGCAATCGCCCCGGTCAGCCCCGCGGTGATCGCGGTGACCGGCAGGTCGGCATCGCGCGACTTGAACGACAGCAGCCACGCCACCGTCACGACGAAGAACGGCTTCAGGAACTCGGACGGCTGGAACTGCGCGAAGCCGAACCCGACCCAGCGCCGCGCCCCGTTCACGCTGACGCCCAGGAACGGCACGAACACCATCAGCGCGATGCACACCGCCGCGCCGATCAGCGACATGCGCCGCGCCATCGTCAGCGGCAGCATCGAGACGACGAACAGCACCGGCAACGACACTGCCACCCACATCGTCTGCCGCCAGAAGTAATGCAGCGGCGCGAACTTCAGATGCTCGCCCGAATAACGCACCGCGCTGGCCGGTGACCCCGCGGCCACCGCAATCAGCCCGATCGCGATCAGGAACAGCGCGAGCAACAACAGCACGCGATCGATATCCCAGAACCACGTGCCCAGCGGCGACGGATCGCCACGCCCGCCGCGATCGCGCAACGCGATCTTCTCACGCGTGCGTTCGCCACGGTGCCCGGCGCGAACATCGGTCATGCCAGTTCCTCCACCGCGGCGCGAAACGCCAGACCGCGCGCCTCGAAATCACGAAACTGGTCGAACGAGGCGGCGGCGGGCGACAGCAGCACGACGTCGCCACGCTCCGCCTCCTGCGCCGCCAGCTTCACCGCCCGCTCCAGCGTCTCGACCTCCGCGACCGGCACCTGCCCGCGCAGCACCGCCGCGAAGCCCGGCCCGCCCTCGCCGATCGTATAGGCGCGCACCACGTTACCGAGATGCGGCAGGCACGCGTCCAGCCCGTCGCCCTTCACCTTGCCGCCAACGATCCAGTGGATGCGCGGGAAAGCGGCAAGCGCGGGCGCGGTGCTTTCGGGATTGGTGGCCTTGCTGTCGTTGATCCACGCCACGCCGCCCAGCGTCGCGATCCGCTCCATACGGTGCGGCAATCCGGTGAAGCTTTCCAGCGCGCGCGCGATGTCGTCGGCGCCGATGCCCAGCGCCTCGGCGACCGCGACCGCCGCCTGCACGTTCTGGGCATTGTGGGGGCCTTGCAACGACGGCCAGCGCGCCTGATCAGCGGGCAATGGCACGCCGTCGATGAAGCGCATGTTCAGCCCCGCGGGCGCGTCGGCGAGCACGTCGAACTCGGCCTCCGCCTCGTAATCGACGATCGCCAGATGCGGCAGCGTCTGCATCGCGAACAGCCGCGCCTTGCTGGCGGCATAGTCCGCCAGCCCTTGGTAACGGTCCAGATGGTCGGGCGTGACGTTCAGCAGCACCGCTACGTCGCAATCGAGCGTTTGCGTCAGGTCGATCTGATAGCTGGACAATTCCAGCACATAGACGCCCCCCTCCGCCAGCGGTTGCTGCGCGAGGATCGGCAGGCCGATGTTGCCGCCCATCAACGCCGGTATGCCTGCGGTGTCGAGGATGTGGTGGACCAGCGCGGTCGTGGTCGATTTCCCGTTGGTGCCGGTGATCCCGACGACGCGGTGCGCCGGCAGGTCGCCGCGCGCCTGCGCGAACAACTCGATGTCGCCGATCACCGGCACGCCCGCCACGCGCGCCGCCGCGGCAAGCGGGTGCGTGTTGAGCGGCACGCCGGGGGAAACGATCAGCGCGTCGAACGCGGCAAGGTCCAGCGTCGCGGGATCGGCGATCGTCAGCGCCGCGCCGGCCAGCTCGTCCTCAAGCGCACCGCACTTTGTCACGTCGCCGTCCCACGCGGTCACGCGCGCACCACCTTCGAGCAGCGCCCGAACGGTCGCGGTGCCCGAGCGCGCCAGCCCGAGCACCGCATATGTCTTTCCGGCCCAGTCTCGCGCGACGATCATCGCAGCTTCAACGTCGAAAGGCCCGCCAGCGCCAGCACCAGGGCGATGATCCAGAAGCGGATCACCACGGTCGGCTCGCTCCACCCCAGTTGCTCGAAATGGTGGTGGATCGGCGCCATGCGGAAGATGCGCTTGCCGGTGCGCTTGTACCAGAACAC
The DNA here is from genome assembly GCF_001421995.1 of Sphingomonas sp. Leaf231. Classification (GTDB taxonomy): domain Bacteria; phylum Pseudomonadota; class Alphaproteobacteria; order Sphingomonadales; family Sphingomonadaceae; genus Sphingomonas. The sequence continues at coordinate 803,033 of NZ_LMLS01000002.1, read as the reverse complement.
CTGGATGATCACCGACAGCGCCTCGACCACGAACAACCCGCCGATGATCCCCAGCACGATTTCGTGATGCGCGACCACCGCGATCGTGCCGAGGGCACCGCCCAGCGCCAGGCTGCCGGTGTCGCCCATGAACACCGCCGCGGGCGGGGCATTATACCACAGGAACGCCAGCCCGCCGCCGACCACCGCGCCGCAGAAGATCGCCAGTTCGCCGGCGCGCGGCACGTGCGGGATGCCGAGGTAATCGGCGAACTTCACGTTACCCGCCAGATAGACGATCAGCATGAACGCGACGGAGGCGATGATGACCGGCATCGTCGCCAGCCCGTCCAGCCCGTCCGTCAGGTTCACCGCATTGCCGAACGCCACGATCGTGAACGCCGCGAACAGCGGATAGGCGTAGCCGAGGTCGATGAAATAGCGGTTGGTGAACGGCAGGTACAGGCCGGAGCCGTTCTCCTGCATCACGATCCACGCCGCCACCCCGGCGATCGCGAACTCCAGAAGCAACCTGACCCGGCCGGACACGCCCGCGGTGCTGGCCTTCCGCACCTTGTCGTAATCGTCGAGGAAACCGATCGCACCGAAGCCCAGCGTCACGAACAGGCATGCCCAGACGAACGGATTGCGCAGGTCCATCCAGATCATCACCGACAGCACCAGGCTGGTCAGGATCATCAGCCCGCCCATCGTCGGGGTGCCGCGCTTGGCGAGATGGGTCTGCGGTCCGTCGGCGCGGATCGGTTGTCCCTTGCCCTGACGCACGCGCAACCAGCCGATGAACTTCGGCCCGATGATCAGGCCGATGAACAGCGCCGTCGCCACCGCCGCGCCGGCGCGGAACGACAGATAGCGGATTAGGTTGAAACCACTCGTGAAACCGAGTTGTTCGGCGATCCAGTACAGCAACTCAACCTATCCCGTTCGCAAGCGCGCTCACCAGCCGCGACAGGCCCACGCCGTTCGACCCCTTCACCAGCACGGCGTCGCCGGGGCGGATCAACGCCCGCAACCGGTCGAGCGCCTGCGCAGCATCCGGCACATGGACGAAATCGATCCGACCCTCAAGCGCTTCGGCCAGCGGTGCCATCGCCTGACCGACCAGCACGGCCGCTTCGACGCGTGCCGCGATCACGTCCGCCGCCAACCCGGCATGGAAATCCGCCGAGCCGTCGCCCAGCTCACGCATTTCGCCCAGCACCGCGACGTGCCGACCCGGTGTCTGCGCCAACACCGCCAGTGTCGCGCGCATCGATGCCGGATTGGCGTTGTAGCTTTCGTCGATCAGCACCGCTTCGCCGCTGGCGTCGCCCTTGCCGCCGACCGCCACGGTGATCCGCGCGCCGCGTCCGGGCAATCCGCCCAGTTCCGCCAGCGCCAGTCCGGCCAGCGCCACGTCCGCGCCGACCGCATCGGCCACCGCCAGCACCGCCAGCGCGTTGGAGATCCAGTGCCGCCCCGGTTGCGCGATCGTGAAATTCAGTTCGCGCCCGCCCACGGTCGCGTTGACGAAGCTGCCCCCGCCGCGCAGCGTCATCGCGTCGCCCGCACCGACATCGGCGGCACGGTCCATCCCGAAGGTGACGATCCGCCCGGCATAGGGCTTGGCCGCCTCGATCAGGCGGTCGCGGTGCGGGCTGTCGAACGGCACGATCGCGGTGCCGCCCGGCTCCAGCCCCCGGAAGATCTCGGCCTTGGCATCGGCGATCGCGCGCTCGTCCGGGAAAAACTCGGTATGCGCCGGCGCGATCGCGGTCACCAATGCGACGTGCGGGCGCACCAGGGTGGTCAGGTGCGCCAGCTCGCCGGGGTGGTTCATCCCCATTTCAAGAACCGCGAAATCGGTGGCCGCGGGCATCCGCGCCAGGCTGAGCGGGACGCCGGTGTGGTTGTTGTAACTCTTGACCGAGCGATGCGCGCGGATGCCCGGCGCACGGTCGAGCGCGGCGAACAGCGCCTCCTTGGTCGACGTCTTCCCGACCGATCCGGTCACCCCGATCACCTTGCCGGCGACCCGTGCGCGCGCCGCGCGCGCCAGATCCTCCAGCGCGGCGAAGGTATCGCCGACCCGCACCGACGGACGGGACACCGGCTGCGACACGATCGCGCCGCCGGCCCCTTGCGCGAACGCCTGCTCGACGAAGCGGTGCCCGTCGGTCTGCTCGCCGGTCAGCGCGACGAACAGGTCGCCGTGCCCGACTTCGCGCGAATCGAACGCCACTCCGTTCACGGCGAAGTCGCCGGACATTGTACCGCCGGTGGCGGCGGCGATCTCGGCGGCGGTCCACAGCGTCATGCCGCCACCTCGCGCGCGACCGCGACGTCGTCGAATGGCAGCACCAGATCGCCGACGATCTGCCCCTGTTCATGGCCTTTGCCCGCGATCAGCACGATGTCGCCGCTCCGCGCCTCTGCGATGGCGGCGGCGATCGCACTGCGCCGGTCGCCGATCTCGCGCCCGCCCGCCGCACCCTCCAGCAGCGCGCTGCGGATCGCGGCCGAATCCTCGCTACGCGGATTGTCGTCGGTCACGATCACCACGTCCGCCGCCGCCGCCGCGACCTTGCCCATCGGCACCCGCTTGCCGGAGTCGCGGTCGCCGCCCGCACCCAGCACCAGGATCAGCCGCCCTTCGACATGCGGGCGCAACGCCGCGCAGGCCGCCTCGATCGCGTCGGGGGTATGCGCGTAATCGACATAGACCGGCGCGCCGTCGGCGGTGATCGCCGCGCGCTCCAGCCGTCCGCGCACCGGCTGCAACCGCGCCAGCCCGGCGATCGTCGCGGCCACGTCGCCGCCGGTCGCGATGACCAGCCCGGCGGCGATCAGCGCGTTGGCGGCCTGATACCCGCCGATCAGCGGCAGCGTGACGCGGTGTTCCGCATCCGCCGCACGGATCGTCAGCCCCTGCCCCAGCAACGTCGGATCGCGCGCGACCAGCCGCAGGTCGTCGCCATGCTCGCCCACGGTCAGCACGCGATTGCCGCGTTCGCGCGCCAGATCGATCACCCGCTCGGAATTCGCATCATCGACCCACACCACCGCGGTGCCGTCGTCCGCCAGCACCTGCGCGAACAGCCGCAGCTTCGCGGTGAAATACGCCGCCATGTCGCCGTGGTAATCCAGGTGATCGCGGCTGAGGTTGGTGAACGCCGCCGCCTGTACCGGCAGCCCCTCGGTCCGGTACTGGCTCAACCCATGGCTCGACGCCTCGAACGCGAGATGGCTGACCCCCTCGCGCGCCAGCCCGGCGACATTCGACAGGAAGGTGACGACGTCCGGGGTAGTCAGCCCGGTCACCACCCGCTCGTCGGCGGTCGCCACGCCCAGCGTCCCGATCGACGCGGCATGGTGCCCCGCCATTCGCCACAATTGCCGCGTCATCTCGACGGTAGAGGTCTTGCCGTTGGTGCCGGTCACCGCGACCGCGACCGGCGGGAACGGCGCGAAGAAGCGGGCGGCCAACCGCGCGAAGCACTCGCGCGGGTTATAGTCGCGGATGTGCAGCGCACCCTCGACCTGCGCCTCCGGCCGCGCGACCACCGCGATCGCCCCGGCCTCCACCGCCGCCGGGATGTAATCCTCGCCGTTCACGCGTGCGCCCTCGAACGCGCCGAAGATCGTGCCCGGCGCCACCTTGCGATGGTCGATGGCGAACCCGGTGACCGCCACCTCGCCGCCGCCGTCGACCAGTTGCGAAAGCCTCATGCCGCCCGCCTCATTGGCCCTCGCCCTTGGGACGACGATCGGGATCGTCCCACAAGGTCGGCACGATGTCCGACACATCGATATCGCGATTGTCGTCCGGCACCACGCCCAGGATCGCGCCGACCCGCGCGATCGTGCGCCCGACCACGGGGGCGACGTTCCACGCGGCGGTCTTCCACCCACCGGTTTCCTTGGTGCCGAGCGGCGAGTCGAGCATCGCCACCACGACATAGCGCGGCGCGTCCATCGGGAAAGCCGCCGCGAACGTGGCGACATTGCGCGACCGGTCGTACCCGCCCGCCACCGCCGCCTCGGCGGTGCCGGTCTTGCCGCCGACGCGGTAACCCGGCGCATCGCCCTTGCGTCCGGTGCCGCGCATCACGATCAGCCGCAGCATCTGGCGCATCCGCGCGCTCGTCGCCTCGCTGATGACACGCCGCCCGGCCGGCGCATGGCCCGGCTGCACCTTCAGCAGCGTCGCCGGTCGCCACGTGCCGCCGTTGACCAGCGCCGCATAGGCGTTGGCCAGATGCAGCGGCGTCACGGCGATGCCGTGCCCGTAGGCGGTGGTCATCGTCGTGGTGCGCGCCCAGAACGTCGGCCACAGCGGACGCCCCTTCTCGCGCACTTCGATATCGGGGCGGGTGTCGAAGCCCAGCTTGCGGAACATCGCCTGCATGCGCTGCGGCCCGACCTCGTCGGCGACGCGCGCGGTGGCGATGTTCGACGAATAGATCAGCGTCTCGGCCATGTTCAGCCACCGCTTCGGATCGCCGCGTTCGTCATGGATCGTGAACCGGCCGACCTGCAACGGATGCGTCGCATCGAAGCGGCGCTGGAACGAGGTGACCACCCCGGTATCCATCGCGGCAGCCATCGTGATCGGCTTGAAGGTCGATCCCAGCTCGAACACGCTCTGCGTCGTGATGTTGCGCAGCTGCTCGCTGCCCGACATGCCGACCCGGTTGGGATTGAACGTCGGCAGCGACACCATCGCCACCACTTCGCCGGTCGCGGCGTCGAGCACGATGCCGCCGCCCGCGCGCGCGGAGAAGGTGGTCATCGCGCGGCTCAGCTCGCTCTCCATCGCCGCCTGCACGCGCGTGTCGATCGAGAGCGTCACCGGCTGGCCGATCGTCGCCGGGTTGGTCAGTCGCTCGTCCAGCGCACGCTCGATCCCGCTCATCCCGTGCCCACCGCTGATAAAGCCCAGCACGTGCGCGGCCATCGTCGATTGCGGGTACAGGCGCTGCGTCTCGCGCTCGAACACGATCCCCGGCTCGCCGATCGCGTTCACCGCCTCGACCAGCGCCGGGCTGGCGCGACGATTGAGATAGGTGAAGCTGACCGGCTTGGTGATCTGCGCCAGGAACCACGGCTGGTCACCCTTGTCGGGCATCAGATCGGCCAGTTTCTGCGCGATTTCCGCCGGATCGCCCAGCAGCTTCCTGGGGTGCACGCCGATCGTCCACGCGTCGATCGTCCGCGCCAGCGGCGCGCCGTTGCGATCGACGATGTCGCCGCGCGGCGCGGCCAGCACCGCGGCCGTCCCCCGCTCGCCACCCGACAGCACGCCCAGCATCGCCAGCCGCCCGATCACGATCAGCACGCCGGCCGCGAACACCAGCATCAGCATCATCAGGCGCAGGTGCTGCGTCGCCAGCAATTGCTGGCGCTGGTCGCCCGAGCGGCCGGCACGTAACGGTCGGGCGACCAGCGTGGTCACCGCAAGCGGCTCCGCTCGGCGCGCGCGCCGCTCAGCAGGTCACCGATCGTATTGTCGCTCAGCAGCCCGCGGTCGAGCATCGCGACCTTGGCGGCCTTCACCGGCGCAGCGGCGGCGCGCGCCGCGACCCGCGTCACCGTGACCGGCATGCTGGCGGCGGCGACCTGCACCGCGGCGACCTTCACGACGGCGGCGCCGGCACTGGCGGTCGCCACCGCCGGGGTGGCGACCGGCGCGACGACGACCGGCGCGGACGGCACGATCAGCTGCGCGGTCTGCACCGGCACGTCGCGCCCGGGCACCGGCATGCCCTGTACCGGCGACAGCGCGGCCAACGCGCGCTCGTCACGAACGAACTGCCGCGCGGTCGGCACGGTCAACGCCAGCGTGTTGCCGTTCCAGCGTTCCAGCTGCGCCAGATTCGCGCGCACGTCGAATTCGGTTTCCAGCGCGCGGATGTCGCGTTCGGCGCTCACGATACGGCGGTCGACCTGCTCCAGCCGCTTGCGCTCCGCCGCGACCTGCGACGAGACGAGATAGAAGCCGATCGCCACGACCGCGCAGCCGGACAGCCATCCCAGCCCCTTCAATCGATATATCGCCGCCATCGTTACGCCTCCAAACGCCAAGGGGCCGCCCCGGTACGCCGGGCGGTGCGAAGTGTGGCGGAGCGGGCGCGCGGGTTCGCGGCCAGCTCCGTTTCGCCCGCGCGGATCGCGCGGGCGGTGATCTCGAAGGTCGGTGCGCGTGTCGGCGCAGTGACCGGCATGTGGCGCGATCCGCCGGGCGCACCGCCCGACCGGTCGCGCAGGAAACGCTTCACGATCCGGTCCTCCAGCGAATGGAAGGTCACGATCGCCAGCCGCCCACCGGGCGCCAGCACGCGCTCGGCCGCTTCCAGGCCGCGCTCCAGCTCGTCCAGCTCGCCGTTGACGTGGATACGCACCGCCTGGAACGCGCGCGTCGCCGGGTCCTTCTTGTCGTGCGGGCGGTGGCCCAGCGCCTTGCGGACCGCATGCGCGAACTGCGCGGTCGTCAGCAGCGGGCGCGCCGCGACCACCGCACGCGCGATCCGCCGCGATTTCGGTTCCTCGCCATAGCGATAGAGGACGTCGGCGATCGCCTCCTCTTCCGCCTCGTTCAGGAAATCGGCGGCGGACATGCCGTCCTGGCTCATCCGCATGTCGAGCGGACCGTCGCTCTGGAACGAGAAGCCGCGCGCCGCCTGGTCGAGCTGCATCGACGACACGCCGATGTCCATCGTCACGCCGTCCACCGGCACCGCGTCCAGCGCCGCCAGTTCCGCGACCATCGCCGAGAAGGTCGCCGGCACCAGCGTCAGCGCCGCCTCACCCTCCAGCGCGCGTCCGGCGGCGATGGCGTCCGGATCGCGATCGAACGCGATCACCGCCGCGCCGGTCGCCAGGATGGCGCGCGTGTAGCCGCCGGCACCGAAAGTCGCATCGACATGGCGCTCGCCGGGGGCGGGGGCGAGCGCATCGACGACTTCGGTCAGCAGGACGGGAACATGCGGGGCGGCGAAGCCGGACACCATATCGTCCGCGACGTTGTTCACGACGCCGGTCATGACAGGGGTATCCCCTTGTCCTCGCAGGCGAACTCGACATATTCCTTCAGGAACGGGTCGATGCCCGGCGTCTCGATCAGGACGCTGGGCGCCCAGATCGTGATCCAGTTGAACGCGCCCAGGAACACCGCCGCGCCCGCGATGCGTGCGTAACGGCGTTCGAACGTCGGCATGATGAACCGCCCCGATCCGTCGAAGGGCAGCGGCTCCGCGCCGCCTGCGCGATCGAGGATGTTATAGTCGGTGCGGCCGCTGGTCGCGAATTGCGCGGCGTCCAGCGCCTCCAGCTTCGCCTTCCAGAACGGTACGAAGCCGGGGTCGTAGGCGATCAGGCAACGGTGTTCGGGATGCGGGGCGATGATGACGGTGCCGCCATCCTTGCCGTCGTCGCGCGGCGCGTTCTTCGCGAGTGTGGCGCGAAGGGTGTTGGGAATCGCGACCCGGCCCTTGTCATCGACAAGGCCAAGTCCCTTTCCCTGATAATCCACCCTGTCGTTCACGCCCACCTCGCACCTGGAGCGCACGATCCTCCTGCCCGGCGCACGACCCTCGCCGCACGCCGACGTTGCTGTCAGCAAACAACAGTGGTCTGCCCCCAATGTCGTAGTGGTTAGGTATCAGGGTTAAACGGGGAAGAGAAGGGATTTTCGGGGAAAGTCGGGGAGAGGCGCTACAAGCGTCGGAATCTCGCGGAATTCCGTAGCATAGCCTGTGCACGGGATGTGCCGCGTGCGCCCGCACGCAGCCGAATCGCGGAGGAAAACTCGTAAATTTCCGGGGCCAGGCACGTCCTCCCCGATTCTCCCCGGCGTACGCCAGGAAGACGGCGTCGACCCGCGGGCAAGTGCCGCGGCGTCGGTTTCACAACGTTCCGTTGCTCGCGGCAGGGTTCGGGACGGGGGGCGATTCGGGCTGCGGGGCCGGCGTGGGTGCTGCGCCGGGGGTCACGCCCATTTCCGCGAGCGGCTCGTTGGTCGCGGTCGCGCCGGGGGCGGAGGCCGGTGCGCTCATGTTGGCGACCTGTTCCGGCTGCGCCGCACCGATGACGTTGACGGGTTGCTGCTGATTTACCGAAGAGAAGATCGCGCTGGCGAGCCCGATCAACAGGACGACCGCGGCCAGCCCGATCATTCCGACGCGCACCCGCTGGCGCGTCTGCTCTGCCTGCTGCCGTTCGGCAGCGGCCTTGTCTTTGCGTGTCACCTTCATCGGTCGCGCAATTCTACCCGATCATCGCGCGACTGTCGATCAATTCGTTAACGCGGCACCCCGCACCAGTCCCTTGGCCGCCAGCCAGGCCGGATCGTACAGGGTGGAAAGGTAACGGAAACCGGTGTCGCACAGGATCGTCGCGATTCTTTTGCCCGGTCCCAGCCGCTCGGCCAGCCGCACCGCGCCCGCCACGTTGATCCCCGACGACAGCCCGAGGCACAGTCCCTCCTCGCGCAGCAACCGGTCGGTCCAGTCCAGCCCCTCCTGATCGGGGATGCGGAATTGCGTATCGATCGGCGCACCCTCCAGATTGGCGGTGATCCGCCCCTGCCCGATCCCTTCCGCGACCGACGACCCTTCCGCGCGCAGCTCGCCGCAGGCGTAATAGTCGTACAATGCCGCGCCATGCGGGTCGCTCAGCGCGATGCACACCGCCGGATCGTGCGCCTTCAATCCCAGCCCGACCCCGGCGAGCGTCCCGCCCGTCCCGACCGCGCAGGTGAAGCCATCGATCCGCCCGTCCATCTGCGTCCAGATCTCCTCGGCGGTGCCGACGATATGCGCGCGGCGATTCGCGATATTGTCGAACTGGTTGGCCCACACCGCGCCCGGCGTCTCCTCCGCGATCCGCCGCGAAGTGTGGACGAAATGGCACGGCGAGGAATAAGGTGCCGCCGGCACCGTCACCAGTTCGGTGCCCAGCGCGCGCAGCGTGTCCATCTTCTCCTTGGACTGGGTGTCGGGCATCACGATGATCGTGCGATACCCCCTGGCGTTGGCGACCAGCGCCAGCCCGATCCCGGTATTGCCGGCGGTGCCCTCCACGATCGTGCCGCCGGGCTTCAGCACCCCGCGCTCCTCGGCATCGGTGACGATGAACAACGCGGCGCGATCCTTCACGCTCGCGCCCGGGTTCGCGAACTCGCACTTGCCGAAGATGTCGCAGCCGGTCGCCTCGCTTGGTCCTTTCAGTCGGACAAGTGGCGTGTTGCCGATCAGGGCCAGCGTATCGGGGGTGGTAAGCATGCCGCGTAGATGCGGATGCCGCCGGTGATCCGCAAGCGAATGAAACTATCCACCGCCCACCCGCGGCTTGCCCGCCCTCGCCATCGCCTCCCGCATCTGTCATGTTCCCGTTTCGTTTTCAGCCGAGTCGCCCATGCACGATCTGCCGCCCCGTCCGCTGCGTTGGCTGTTTCTCGACCTGAACAGCTATTTCGCGAGCGTGGAGCAACAATTGCAGCCGGCCCTGCGCGGTCGCCCGGTGATCGTAGCCCCGGTCGGGTCGGACACGACGGTGGCGATCGCCGCGTCGATCGAGGCCAAGCGCTTCGGCATCTCGACCGGGACGCCTGTGTGGGAGGCGAAGCAATTGTGCCGCGAACTGGTCGTCACGCCCGCACGCCACGAACGCTATGTCGCGTTCCACCACGCGATCGTCGCAGAGATCGAACGGCACGTGCCGGTCACCCGCGTCTGTTCGATCGACGAGGTCGCCTGCCGCCTGCTCGACAATGAAAACCGCCGCGACCAGGCCGAGGCGCTGGCGCGGCGGATCAAGGCAGGCATTCGCGAACGCGTCGGCGCGTGCCTGACCTCCTCGGTCGGCATCGCGCCCAACCGCCTGCTCGCCAAGCTCGCATCCGATCTGCAGAAGCCCGACGGGCTGGTCGTGTTCGAGGCGGCGGACCTGCCGCACGCGCTGTATCGCCTGTCGTTGCGCGACATCAGCGGGATCGGCGCGAAGATGGAGCGGCGGCTGGCACGCGACGGCGTCAACGACATCGCGCAATTGCTCGCGCGCCGCCCGCGCGACGCGGGCCATGCCTGGGGCGGCACCAACGGCGACCGGCTATGGTATCTGCTCCACGGCGTCGACCTTGCGGACAAGCCGACGCAGAGCCGCACGATCGGGCATAGCCACGTCCTGTCGCCGGGCAAGCGCGGCTATGGCGCGGTGCGGCTGACGGCGCGGCGGCTGGCGTTGAAGGCCGCCAGCCGCCTGCGCCGCAAGGAATATCGCGCGCGGTTGCTGGTGCTCCACGCCCGGTTCGAGGATGACAAGACCATGTGGCGCACCTCCGCGAAACTGCCCGCCACGCAGGACAGTTTCGCGGTGCTGGCGATCCTCGACACGTTGCTGCCCCGCTTGCGCGCGCAGGAGCAGGCGCACCGCAGCGGATGCCGGATGATCGGCGTGACCCTGGCCGAGATCGAACCGGTCACGGGCGAGCAGCATTCGTTGTTCGCGCATCTGGACGCCGACGATCCGCTGGCGCGCGAGACCCGCGGCCTTGCGCTCAGCCGCGCGATGGACCGCATCAACGAACGATTCGGGCGGCACGCGGTTTCGGTTGGCGCGACGCACGGCGGACGGCTCGACCGGGTCGGCACGAAGATCGCGTTCGGACGCATCCCCGACATGAACGAATTCCACGAGTGACCGCGCGCCTGATGCAGCGCAGCAACCGCGCACTTGACGGAGTAATGTGCATCGGCATAGCGGCCCCTCATGCACAAAACCCTTCCCCTTTCGGTGGCCGCCGCCCTGTTGGCGTTGTCGGCCTGCAACTCGGAACCCACCTCGCCGCAGGTGCTGGACAGCAATCCCGATCCGATGGCGTCGACGCTCGCCAATGCCGGCCCGATCGAACTGCCGCCTGCGATCAAGGCGGAAAAGACCATGCGCTGCAAGGATCAGAGCCTCGCCTACGTCACCTTCTTCGACGGCGACAAGCAGGCGGTGGTGCGCACCGAAAAGGGTGGCGCGGCCACCACGCTGAAGAGCGAGAAGGCCGGCGATCCGCTGATCGCGGAAGGCGGCTGGAAGATGACCGGCTCGACCAGCGAGATCAAGCTGACCACGCCGGGCAAGCCCGAACTGGTCTGCCACTCCTGATCCGCGACGCGGGGGCGGCCAGACACGGCCCGCCCCCGCCGCCGGCCGGGGCATAGTCCCGGACCGGCCCATGCGGAGGCTTTCGGACCGCACCGCATCGCTTTCATCGAACGCTTTTCCGCCGTCAAACCCACCTGAGCCGCAGCCGGCCTCGACGGTATCGTGGCCGGCCGCGCCGCACGCGGATCGCATCGCGCGGCGCGACGACGAACATCACCCCCGTTGCTCGCACCGCTTCCGGTCCGCATCATCTTCTTGCCCCGCTCGTCCCCGGGCCGTAGCCTTGGGCGCATGACGACGGTCGCGATCTACAGCCTTAAAGGTGGCGTCGGGAAAACGACGCTGGCGATCAATCTGGCGTGGTGCGCCGCCACGATGTCGGCGCGCCGCACGCTGTTATGGGATCTGGACCCGCAAGCATCCGCGACATGGTTGCTGGGCGATGGCGCCGCGCACGATCGCGCCGGGGCGTTGTTCGCGCGCGGCGTCGCGCCTGACAAGCTGATCCGCGCCACGCCGTTCGATCGGCTTGACCTGCTGCCCGCCGATGCCTCGCTGCGCGATCTCAACCACCTGCTGCGCGCGCTCGACAAGAAGCGCCGCCTGCGCAAGCTGATCGCCGAACTGGGCGATCACGACACCGTGATCCTCGATTGCCCGCCCGGTCTGACCGAGACGGCGGAGCAGGTGGTGCGCGCCGCGGACCTGCTGGTCGTACCGGTCGTGCCCTCCGCCTTCTCGCAACAGGCGTTCGCCATGCTGGACCGCGCGTTCGGCGGACAGGTGCCGATGCTGCCGGTGCATATGATGGTCGACCGGCGCCGCGCCTTGCATATCGAGGCGGTGGAACGCCACCCCGACTGGCCGGTAATCCCGATGGCGAGCGCGGTCGAGAATGCCACCGCGCAGCGTCTGCCGACCGGCGTCGCGCAACCACGCAGCCCGGCCGCCGCCGCGTTCGCGCAGTTGTGGCGCACGATCGAGCAACTTCGCACTTGACCGCCCCGACGCCCGCGGCCGGGACGCTCGATCCCGCCCTGCTGCTCAGCGCCTATGCGGTCGGCGTATTTCCGATGGCGGACAGCCGCGATGCGGACAGCATCTATTGGGTGGAACCGCGCCGCCGCGCGATCCTGCCGCTGGATGGCTTCCACCTGTCACGCTCGTTGCGGCGGGTCGTCGCCGCCGATCGCTTCCGCATCACCGTCGATCGCGATTTCGCGCAGGTCATCGCCCTGTGCGCCGAATCCGCCGCGGATCGCCCGGACACGTGGATCAACGCGATGATCGAACGCGCGTTCATGCGGCTCCACGCGCTGGGTCATGCCCATTCGGTCGAATGCTGGGATGGCGACCGGCTGGTCGGCGGGCTCTATGGCCTCGCGCTCGGCCGCGCGTTCTTCGGCGAAAGCATGGTCAGTCGCGCCACCAACGCGTCCAAGGTCGCGATCGCCGCGCTGGTCGCGCGGTTGAAGGCCGGCGGCTTTACCCTGCTCGACTGCCAATTCATGACCACCCACCTCGCCTCGCTCGGCGCGCAGGAGATCGATCGCGCCGATTACATGGCGTTGCTGGGCGCGGCCCTTTCCTCGACCGGCTCGTCCGCCGCGGCATCGTCCGGCGCAGCCGCCGCCGCCGATGCCGGCGATTTCTTCGCGCTCGATGCGGCTGCCGGCGGCGCCGACGGCGCGGTGTCCGGGAACGCCATCGTGCAGCTCCTGGTCCACACGTCGTAGACGGGGTCCGTGACGATGTTGAGCGCCGGACGCTCCTTGTAGAGCCAGCCGGAGAACACGCGCCGCCAACCGGTGTCGGCGCGGCGCACCTCAAGCTGGACGAACGCGCCCGTCAACTGCTCCGGCTCCCACGGGGCGGTCTTCTCGCACGCGCGCAGCCGGACGATCACGTCGCCGATCCGCCCAGCCTGACCGGGCTTCAGCGTGATGTCACGGCTGACGCCGTTGCGTTTGTTGAGCAGCCCCAGCACCGCGACCCGCTGCGCCATCGGGGTCGATCCGGCATCGACCGGCGCGTCCTGCCCGTCGGTGCGCACCTCGTCGTCGCCGAGCGGCGGCATCGTACCCGCGCGGTCGGGGATCGGCGTGCTCACGATCGGAGTATCCGAAGGCGCGGCCGGCGGTGTCCCGCGCAGGCTCAGCCCCGCCCAGGTCACCCCTGCCGCCGCGATCAGAACCAGCCCGCCGATCGCGAGCGGGCGCTTCACGCGTCGGGGCTCCACGCCTCGTAATCGCCGGTCGCGGCGGCACGGTTGCCACCCTTCTCCAGCGCCCCTTGCGGACGATAGGCGTATGCGGTGCCGGTCATGTTGGGCACGGCCGGCTTTTCCCAGCGGCGCGGCGGCGGCAGCACCTCGGTCGGCACGCCGTCCATCTGGCGGTGCAGCCAGCTGAACCATTCGGGCGGAACGCGGCTGGCGTCGTTCGCGCCGGCATAGATGACCCAGCGGCGCGGCTCGCCCATCGTGTCGCGGCCGCCCAGCCAATAGGTATTGCCCAGCGAATCCTCGCCCACCTGCCGCTTGCCGCGCAGGCCGTAGAAGATCGTGCCCCAGCTTGCGCCGTTCCACCAGGTGAAGGGGTTGAGGTTGATGCCCATCGTGCCGCCTCGCTTACCCGCGTGCGCCCGCGCGTTCAATGCCCGATGCGCATCGCCGTCATCACTCCGGCGCGGCGACCCCCACCGCCAGCGGCCCCTTGCGTCCCGGCACCACCCGGGCGCGCAGCCGCTGCTCGGGCTCGACGTCGGCGATCCCGGCGCGGCGCAGCGTTTCCATATGGACGAAGATGTCGCCCGGCCGCGCCAGCGCCACCAGGAACCCGTACCCCTTGATCCGGTTGAACCATTTCACCGACACGTCTTCCCAGTCGGCCTGCGCCGCCGCGTCGTCGGGTACGATTTCCGGGTCGAGCCGCGCCAGATCGCGGTCGCGCACCGTCTCCGCCGCGGTGGCCAGATCCAGCGCGGTGATCGCCACCGCCTGCCACCCGCGCGCGCCCTGCACGGCGCGGCCATGCACGCGCGTCCCCTCCGGCAAGGTGCGGCGGCCATAGGCCTGGAGCACGGTGAAGTGCAGCAGCACGTCGCCCATCGCCGTGTCGTCCGCGACGACGAACCCGAACCCGCGCGTGGCGTCGAACCATTTGAGTACGCCCGAAAGCGCGACCGTCGGCAGGTCGCCCGCGCCACGGTCAGCGCCAGCGTCCGGGATTTCGCCGGTGCGGATCGTCCCGCCATCGATCGATGCGACCGGCCCGTCCTGCACGTCGCGTCCCGCCCCCTTGCAACCCCTGATCCACATCGGTGCACTGCACCATGGCCGAAAGCAAGTCGCGATCTACTACGACCTACTATTCGGCCTCCGGCACCTCGCCCGGCGCGGCGTCAACCACGCGGCGCGCGGTGGCCAGGTCGTGCCCCGCCCGCAGCAGCGCGGCCAGGTGCCGCTCCCGGTCGCGCGGGTCGGGGCGCACCGTGGCGAACGGACCGATCCGCTTGCGCCGCGCCAGCCGCAGCGCGCTCTCCAGCGCCGCGCCGCGCGCCTCGGCCACCGCCGGCGCGCGATCCTCCTCGTCCAGCCCGGCGGCACGCAGCGTCTCGGCGATGCGCCGCGCGCCATAGCCGCGCCGCGCCAGCGCCGCGCCCTTCTGGTCCGCGAAGCCGCGATCATCGACATACCCCGCATCGGCCATCCGCTGCGCGACCGTCGCGGGGTCGACCGCTTCCCCATCCCAGCCGCGCTCGCGGATCTTGCGCGCCAGATATTGCGTCAGCTTTCCTCGCGATGTCGCGAACCGCTCGACATAACGCAGCGCCAGCCGGTCCAGCGCAGCGGCGTCCAGCGGGGGTGGCGCGGGACGGCGGCCGGACGGGGTGGTGGATCGAGGAGCGGACACGCCTTGATTGTGCCACAGTAACCATGGAGTCTGGGGGTCAATTTTAACACGTGACGGCAAACCCGCCCTTTTTGCCGATCAACCATTGCGCCCACGTTACAGGTGCGACAGGAACACAGGATGACGATCGACCTCGCCCCGATGACCGCCACCGCGACGGCGAAGCCGACGGCCACGCCGACGGACGATCGTCTGCCGCGTCGCTTCTCCGACTTCGCTACCTTGAGCGAAGCGCTTGATTATGCGGCCGATGGCGTGCGCGGATTGAACTTCCACGATGCGCGCGGCACGCTGGTGCACAGCTATTCCTATGCGGAAATGCGCGCCGATGCCCATGCCGCCGCGCTGCGGCTCATCGCGGCCGGGGTCGCCCCGCACGACCGGATCGCGCTGATTGCCGAGACGGGCCCGGAATTCGCCGCGCTGTTCTTCGGCACGGTGCTCGCCGGTGCGTGGCCGGTGCCGCTGCCGCTGCCGACCTCGTTCGGTGGCCGCGAAGCCTATATCGACCAGCTCCGCGTCCAGCTCGCCAGCTGCGATCCGAAGCTGCTGATGTATCCGGCCGAACTGGCGCTGCTTGCCGGCGCCGCCGCGCAGGCCGCCGGGGTGGAAGGTGTCGACTGGTTGGAATTCGGCACCCGCCCCGCCCCCGACGCCGCCTTGCCGCAAGCCGGCAGCGACGACGTCTGTTACCTGCAATATTCCAGCGGCTCGACGCGCTTCCCGCATGGCGTCACGGTCACCCACCGCGCGCTGCTCAGCAACCTCGCCGCCCACGCGCATGGCATGCAGATCGTCGAGAGCGACCGCTGCATCTCGTGGCTGCCCTGGTATCACGACATGGGGCTGGTCGGCTGCTTCCTGTCGCCGCTCGCCAACCAGGTGTCGGCCGATTACCTGAAGACCGAGGATTTTGCGCGGCGGCCGTTGTCGTGGCTCGACCTCATCAGCCGCAACGCCGGTACCACGCTCAGTTACTCGCCGACGTTCGGCTACGACATCTGCGCGCGGCGCATTTCGTCGCAGACGAAGGCGTCGGACCGGTTCGACCTGTCGCGCTGGCGGGTCGCGGGCAACGGCGCGGACATGATCCGTCCCGACGTGATGCAGGCGTTCGTCGACGCCTTCGCCGACGCCGGGTTCCAGGCCACCGCCTTCCTGCCCAGCTACGGCCTGGCGGAGGCGACGCTGGCGGTGTCGCTGATGCCGCCCGGCGAAGGCATTCGCGTCGAGCTGGTCGAGGAAACCGAGCTGTCCGGCGCGCACCATGGCGAGGATCGCCCGCAGCGCTACCGCGCGATCGTGAACTGCGGCAAGGCGGTGCGCGATATGGAAATCCAGGTGCGCGAGGAGGACGGCACCCCGCTGCCCGACGGCGCGATCGGCAAGGTGTGGTGCCGCGGCCCCAGCGTCATGGTCGGCTATTTCCGCGATCAGGCTTCGACCGACGCCTGCCTGGTCGATGGCTGGCTCGACACCGGCGACATGGGGTACATGTCGGACGGCTACATCTTCATCGTCGGCCGCGCCAAGGACATGATCATCATCAACGGCCGCAACCACTGGCCGCAGGATATCGAATGGGCGGTCGAGCAATTGCCCGGCTTCAAGGCCGGCGACATCGCCGCCTTCGCGATCACCACCCCGGGTGGCGAGGAGACGCCGGCGGTGCTGGTGCAATGCCGCAGCTCGGACGAGGAGGAGCGCGTGCGCCTGCGTGACGAGATCCGCGACCGCGTTCGTTCGGTCACCGGCATGAACTGCGTGGTCGAGCTGATCCCGCCGCGCACGTTGCCGCGCACCAGCTCGGGCAAGCTGTCCCGCGCCAAGGCGCGCAACCTGTATCTCGCCGGTGAGATAAAGCCCTACGACCTCGCCGCCTGATCCCGTCGCGCCGGCAAGGTTTGCCGGTGCGAGGATTTTTTTACCGGGCCGCGTCGCACGATCCTGGCATGATGCGGGAAGATGCGACAGCGTAAGCCGCTGTTTGATAGCCGAAACGATGCAGGGAGCGGCTATCCCGGCGTCGACACCGCGCCCGGCAACACCGTGCCGTGCACAGGCAAGTGCGTGCCGGGGCAACGCTTCGTCAACCAGCGTGGTGTTATGCCCGCAGGGTGACCGGATCTCTCGCCTCTCCGCTGCCGACCATCCCCTTGCGCGCGCTGCTTGGCCTGCGCGACGGAAGCGATCCCGACCTTTGGGCGCGCATTCGCGCGGCGCAGCTGTTCGCCGGGCGACAGCGCGCGCTGTTGCTGCTGGCGGCCAATCTGATCGGCGCGGCCATCGTGACGATGTTGCTCGAAAGGCGCGTGCCGGCGATGTGGCTGGCGGCATGGGCCGTCTCGGTCGGCGTCGTGGCGGTCGGCACCGCGATCCGGCGCCTGCGCGCGCCGGGCCGCGCCGGTGGCTATGCCGAGCTGGCGACGATGCGCCAGCCGATCGCGGAGGCGCTGGCGCTCGGGGTGGCGTGGTCGATCGTGCCGCTGGCGATCGCGCAACACGTCGATGTCGCCACCGCGCTGGCGCTGCACGTCGTGATGGCGGTGCTGATGGCCGCTACGGCGCTGGCCATGGTTTCGCTGGTCATGGCGGCGGCGATCTTCATCGGGATGCCCGCCATGGCCGCCGCCGTTTCGCTGACGCTGGCCGGCAGCCCGCTCGGCGCCATGGCGGACCTGCTGTTCGCCGCGCTGCTGTGCATCGCCACGTTCGACCGCGCCCGCGCGCTTGCGCTGCTCCACGTGGCGGAAGTCGGGCTGGCCGAGCGTGACGAGACGGTCGGCCTGCTGCTGCGCGATTTCGATGACACGTCCTCCGACTGGCTGTGGCAGACCGATGCCGCGCGGCGGATCGTGGAGCCCAGCCCGCGCTTCGCGGTCGCCTGCGGGCTCGATCGGGACGACATCGACGGGCGTCCGTTGCTGGAAGTGCTGGCGGGTCCCGGCTGGAACACCGGGCATGTCGCGCCCGCGCTGCGCGAACTGGCGACGCGGCTGCAGCACCGCGAGAATATCCGCGACCTCGACCTGCCCGTCGTCGTCCGCGGCGAGCAGCGCTGGTGGCAGATCGCCGCCTCGCCGCGACGCGACGCCGACGGGCATTTCGGCGGCTTCCGCGGCGTCGCCTCCGACGTGACGGAGGCGCGCGCCTCCGCGGCGAAGATCGCGCGGCTGGCGCGGTTCGACACGCTCACCGGGCTGCCCAACCGCTTGTTCGTAAACGAGTCGCTGACCGAGGCGATCGCCCGCGCAGAGCAATGGCGCACCCGCTGCGCGTTCATGATGATCGACCTCGACCGCTTCAAGGCGGTCAACGACACGCTTGGCCATCCGGTCGGCGACCGGTTGCTGGGCAAGGTGTCGGAACGGCTTGCCGCGCTGGTCGGCGACCGGGAACTGGTCGGCCGGCTGGGTGGCGACGAATTCGCGGTCGTCGTGCGCGACGCCGACGATCCCGGCCATGTCGAGCGGCTGGCGGCGACGATCATCGATACGCTGTCGCAGCCGTACGAGGTCGACCAGCACACGCTCTACATCGGCGCATCGGTCGGCGTGGCGACATCGCCCCGTGACGGGCGCAGTGCGGAAACGCTGATCCGTTCCGCGGATCTGGCGCTCTACCGCTCCAAGGATCAGGGCGGCGGCACCTTCCACGCCTATGAACCGCAACTCCATGCCGAGGCGGAGGAACGCCGCGTCCTCGAAATGGCGCTGCGCAAGGCGCTGGAGAACGAGGAGCTGTCGCTCGACTATCAACCGGTGGTCGACGCGCGGACCGGCGCGTTGCGCGGGTTCGAGGCGCTGTTGCGCTGGCGGCATCCCGCTTTCGGGCAGATCCCGCCGTCCAAGTTCGTGCCGATCGCGGAGGAAGCGCGGCTGATCTCGGCGATCGGCGAATGGGTGGTTCGCACCGCCTGCGCGGAGGCGGCGGGCTGGCCGGAGGACGTGCGCGTGGCGGTGAACGTATCGCCCGAACAGCTCCACAACCCGCATTTCGTCACGATCGTCACCGAAGCACTCGCGAACAGCGGCATCGCGCCCGCTCGCCTCGACCTGGAGGTCACCGAAAGCGTGTTCCTGCGCGAGGGCACCGGCGCGGTGCGCGTCCTGCGGGAGATACTCGCGCTCGGCGTCGGGCTCAGCCTCGACGATTTCGGCACCGGCTATTCCTCCCTGGGGTATCTCGGCTCGACGCGCTTTTCGTCGATCAAGATCGATCGCAGCTTCGTGCAGACCGCCGCCGCCGGCCGGGCCGAGGCGATCGCGATCATCCGCGCGGTCGTGGCGATGGCCGACAGCCTCGACATGACCACCACCGCGGAGGGGGTCGAAACCGAGGCGGAGCTGCGCATGGTCCAGGACCTCGGCTGTCGCAACATCCAGGGCTATTACTTCGGCCGCCCGCTGCCCGTCGCGGAGGCGCGCGCGCTGGCGATGCGCAGCGTGCAGACGCGCGCCGCCTGATCATGGTCAGCAATCGCTTGACGAACGGGACGGATACGTTCAACAGCACGCCCGCATAGGAGTGTAGCTCAGTTGGTAGAGCATCGGTCTCCAAAACCGAGGGCCGTGGGTTCGAGTCCCCCCACTCCTGCCATTATTCAACCGCTTAATGGCCGGACCGCGAACCGATAAAGCGGCCTTCGCGCGTGGTCGGCGCGGGGCAAGAACCCGGCCGGCAGACCGCCCGAGCGGTTTCGCCGAATCGTCCCGTCATCTCGCTACGATGCCCGTGCGTCGGCAGCCGGGACGATCGAGGATTTCCGATCGCGCCGTGATCCGGCGGATCTGGCACTTCGGCTCATCGACCACTCGACGGCCGATCCTCGGCAGATACAGCACGCCCGTCCGTCAGGGCCGCCCGTCAGGGCCGCCCATCAAGGAATGAGGCGGCTTCCCTGACACTGCTCCGTGTCGGTTTTACGGTGCCTATTACGGCTGGTACGGCAATGACGATTGATGCAGCACGATCCGCACCTTTGCATCCTTGCACTCCTTGAACACAAAGCTCTTGTTCACGAAGATGTGACTGTCGTCCAGACCGATGAAG
Organism: Sphingomonas sp. Leaf231; assembly: GCF_001421995.1. GTDB lineage: Bacteria > Pseudomonadota > Alphaproteobacteria > Sphingomonadales > Sphingomonadaceae > Sphingomonas. Next base: position 782,934 of record NZ_LMLS01000002.1, on the reverse strand, counting down.
TGGACGTTGCACTGCACGATCGCCAGATCGCCATGCAGGATAAAGTCTTCCTTGCTATACCACACCTTTACCCAGGGCTTCAGCTTGAATCCCTTATCGTCACGGAATTCGTCGCTGCCCCCTGTGAAATAGGCCAGGGCACCGTCCTTCGTCGGTCGGAAAGTCTGGGCGCCGAACGCCAGGGTCGGCTTGAACAGAACCTTGCCGCCGTCATAGTCGTAATTGTCGCTGAGCACCTGTGTCGCGACGGCGCGCGCATCCCCACCGTCGGCGTGAGCCTTGCCGACCGCGACCACATTGTCGCACCAGGTCTGCAGGGCGCCGTGCACCATGTCTTCGGTAAACATCTCGCTTGATCCTTCTCGAATGTTACGTGCGCGATCACAGAAGCCCAGCGCGACGCCGCCATGACGTCGTCCCGCCACGGCCGCACAGGCCGTCATCGGCGCTGTCGGTGCTGGCGAAATCCAACCAGCGGGTCGGCATGCGATCGGCGAAAGCGTCGATGCCGATCATGCCGGCATCCCCGCAGCCACGCTTTCGATCAGCCCCTGAAAGCTGACGTCGTGTAACCCCATCGTCATCAACGCGAGCGTGCCACGGAGCTCCTCGGGATCGATGTTGCGGGTGATGAACACCATCCGCGTCCGCCGGTCCGCCGACGGCCAGCGATCCAGTTCGACCGGCGGGTGGAAGACGTGCTGCACGCCATGGACGACCACGGGCGCATCGTGCCCGGCAAGGTTCACGATCCCCTTCACGCGCAGCAGGTCGGCACCCTTGAACATGGTGAGCAGCCCCAGCCATCGGTCGAAAGCGAGCGGGTCCAATGGGGTGTCGAACGTCAGGCAGGTCGCGCGAATGCCGTCGTCGTGCCGGTTCACGTCATGATGATGGTGGTGGTGGTGATCGGGGCGACTTGCCTCGTCCGCCAGCCAGCGGCTCACGTCGTCGCTCTTGCTGGCGGGATCCCACAAACCGACATCGAACAGCAACGCGGGATCGACAACCCCGTTCGTCGTCGCGATGACAGGTGCGCCCGGGTTGAGCGCAGCGACCCGGTCGCGGATCACGCGCTGCTTGGCGGCGTCGGCGAGATCGGTCTTGGTCAGCAGGATCCGGTCGGCGACCGCGGCCTGCTTCACCGCTTCGGCCTGCGTGTCCAGCGTCGCCATGCCGGCGGTCGCGTCCACGGTCGCGATGACGGCGTCGAGCCGGTACAGCGTCGCCAATTGTGGATCGGTCATCAGCGTGTGGAGGATCGGCGCCGGATCGGCCAGCCCGGTGGTCTCGATCAGCACCCGGTCGAACCAGCACCGTCCCTCGCGCGCGAAGCGCCACGGCGCCGCGCGCAGCGTCCGCGAAAGGTCGCCGCGGATAGTACAGCACAGGCAACCGCCGATCATCTCGACGACCAGATCCTCGTTCGATCGTGCGATCAGTTCATGGTCCAGTCCGACCGCGCCGAACTCGTTGATGACGACCAACGCGCGCGCCATGCCGGGCGAGCGGACCAGGTGGTTGAGGACGGTCGTCTTTCCGCTGCCCAGAAAGCCGGTCAGCACCGACACCGGAATGCGCGCTCCCGCGCCCGCAAGGACGCCGCTCATGCCTCGTCTTCCGTCACGCCGACACACACCGCCAAGGAATCGAGCGCGCGCTGGTTGGGCTGGCCCGTCATCTGGAGGGCACTGGACATCGATCTGGTTCTCCGTTTATGTGATGTTGTATCGTATCACATTGGATGATTGTCATGGCAAGCCCCCTCCCATCCGATCGTCGTTTACCCGTGACTGTCTTGTCCGGCTTTCTCGGTGCGGGCAAGACGACGCTGCTCAACCACATCCTCGCGAATCGCGAGGGACGACGGGTGGCGGTCATCGTCAACGACATGTCGGAAGTGAACATCGACGCCGATCTCGTCCGCGGCGGAGAGGCGGCGTTGTCGCGGTCGGAAGAAGCGTTGGTGGAGATGACCAACGGCTGCATCTGCTGCACGCTGCGTGACGACCTGCTGGTCGAGGTGCGTGCGCTCGCGGCGGCGGGCCGGTTCGACTATCTGGTGATCGAGTCGACCGGCATTTCCGAGCCGCTGCCCGTCGCGACCACCTTCTCGTTCCGCGACGAGGAGGGCGCGTCGCTGGGCGATGTCGCACGACTGGACACGATGGTGACGGTCGTCGACGCGCTGAACCTGCTGGCGGACTATTCCAGCGAGGATTTCCTCGCCGATCGCGGCCAGACGCTGGGCGAGGAGGACACGCGCAGCCTGGTGGGCCTGCTGGTCGAACAGATCGAGTTCGCCGATGTGGTGATTGTCAACAAGGCATCGTCGGTGTCGTCCGGGCAGCTCGCCACGGTCAGGAAGCTGGTCGCCAGCCTCAACGCCGATGCGATCATCGTCCCCGCCGATCATGGCCGCATCGATCTTGACCTCGTGCTCGCCACCGGCCTGTTCGACGAGGAGCAGGCCTCGCGTCACCCGCTGTGGGCCAAGGAGCTGTACGGCTACGCGCACCATCAATCCGAGACGGAGGAATATGGCATCGAGAGCTTCGTCTACCGCGCACGCGCGCCGTTCGATCCGGTCGGGTTCCATGCCTTTCTGACGGATGGCGGCCTTGACCATGTGGTGCGCGCCAAGGGCCATTTCTGGCTGGCGACCCGCCCCGACTGGGTCGGGGAGCTGGCCGTCGCCGGCAGCCAGACCGGGACCGCGCGGATGGGCCGCTGGTGGGCGGCGGTGCCCAGGCATCAATGGCCAGACGACGCGCGTTTCGAGGAGTTCGTCGCGAAACACTGGGATCCCATCTGGGGCGACCGGCGGCAGGAACTGGTGTTCATCGGCATCGGCATGGACGAAGAGCACATCCGGCGGCGGCTCGATGCCTGCCTTGTGCCGGCCGCAACGTTCACGCCCGCGCTGTGGACGGCGTTGCGCGATCCGTTCCCGGCCTGGGGCGAGCGTCAGCTGGAAGCCGCCGAATGACGCTGACCATGCTGGAGGGTGCCGTCACGTTCGGTTACGACCGTGCCTCACTCGATGCGATCGCCCGACCCGAAGCGGCGCTGGCGATCTGGTGGCGGCCGCTATCCGATGCGCTGCGGTCCGCGCTTGCGGTACTCGACCTCGATGCGATCGGCGATCTGTCGGTCGACGTCGATGCCGATGCGCTGCTCGATGGGACGCTGCGCGACGCGGGCTATCCCGATCCCGTCGCTACCCTGCTCGCCGGGGATGTCGGCCTGTTGCTGCGGCGACATGCCGCGCTGACGGGTGAGGATCGACTGCGCCTGCGGCTGGAAGTGATCGAAACCGATGCTTGCCGTCGCTTCCACGCCGATTACGTCACGCTGCGACTGTTGTGCACCTATCTCGGCCCCGGTACGCAATGGTGCCGCAGTGCGGCGGTGGAGGCGATCTGCGAGGTGCCGACCGGCGCGGCAGGCGTGTTCAAGGGCCGGTTGCTGATCGATCCGCCGCCCGTGCTTCACCGCTCGCCGCCGATCGTGGCAACCGGCGCGCGGCGCCTCGTGCTCGCGATCGATCCCATCCGAAGTCGCCACGTCCCGTAAGAAGAAGCGTCAGCATCATCGACAATCCCGTCGCCGGAGACGGGTAAGCTGCCGCAGGGGGCGGCGCCGCATCCCCGGCGGTTACGCCATCATCGCAAAAGGACTTTCATGAACCGCCGTACCTTGTTGATGTCTGGCGCCGCCATCCCGTTGCTTGGAGCGCCCCTTTACGCGGCGTCCCCCGCCAACCCGCTGCTGGGTGAGTGGCCCGACGGCGTGCCGCCCTATGGCGCGATCCGTCCAGCCCACTACCGCCCCGCCTTCGCTTCGGCGCTTGCGGCGGCGCGGGCCGAGCACCGGGCGCTGACCGCCGCGGGTTCGTCACCGACGTTCACCGATACGATCGAGGCGATGGAGCGATCGGGGCAGCAACTGGCGCGCATATCGGCAGCGTTCTTCACGGTGTCGGGTGCCGACGCGACCCCGGAGATTCAGGACATCGAGGAATCGATCGTGCCTGATCTTACCCGCTTCTCCAACGAAACCTCGCTCGATCCGGTGCTCTTTGCCAGGGTCGATCGCCTGTTCCGCCGTCGCGAGACGCTCGGACTCGACCCGGAACAGACGCGGCTGCTGGACGAGACGCATCGACGCTTCGTTCGGGCCGGCGCAGCGCTCGCTCCCCCGGCGCGCACGCGCGTTGCCGCGATCAACGAGGAGATGGCCGCGCTCGGCGTGCAATTCGGGCAGAAACTGCTCGCCGACCAGAAAGCCAGCGATGTACTGCTCACCGAGGCGGAGGTTGCCGGCCTGCCCGCCGATCAGAAGGGCGCTGCCGCCACCGCCGCGCGCAAGGCCGGCAAGCCCGGCTATCTCATCCCCGCCACCCGCTCCGCGGTCGAGCCGTTCCTGACCGCGGCGACGAACCGCGACGCGCGCGCGAAGGTGTTCCACGCCTTCGATCGGCGCGGGGCGAATGCCAATGCGAACAACACCGCCGCCATCATCCGCCGCCTGGTCGAACTGCGCATCGAACGCGCGAAGCTGATGGGTGCCGCCAGCCATGCCGGTTTCGCATTGCAGGACGCGATGGCGAAGACGCCGCAGGGGGCCACCGACTTGCTGATGCAGGTGTATCGCCCCGCGCTGGCCCGCGCGCACGAGGAAGAACGCGCGTTGCTCGCACTGGCCGACGCCGACGGGATCGACCGGATCCAGCCATGGGACTGGCGCTTTTATGCCGAACGGGAACGCCGCCGTCGCTTCCGGCTCGACGAGGCGGCGGTGAAGCCGTATTTTCCGCTCGACGGCATGGTCGCCGCGCTGATGGACACGGTGAAGCGGCTCTACGACATCCGTTTCGTGCCGCGCGCCGATGTCCCCGGCTATGCCGAAGGTGTGAAGGTGTGGGAGGTGCGCGAAGCGAACGGGACGTCGACCGGCCTGTTCTACGCCGACTGGTTCGCCCGCCCGACCAAGCGGCCCGGCGCGTGGATGAACGCGTTGCGCGACCAGAGCGACTTGCTTGGTCAAGGCGCGATCGTGGTCAACAACTGCAACTTCACGCCGCCGGCACCGGGCGAGCGCGCACTCATCAGCATCGACGACGCCGAGACGCTGTTCCACGAGTTCGGCCATGCCCTGCACGGCTTGTTCAGCAAGGTGCGCTACCCCAGCCTGTCGGGCACGGCGGTATCGCGCGACTTCGTCGAACTGCCCTCGCAAATCCACGAACACTGGGCCAGCCAGCCGGCGCTCCTGCGCGCCCATGCCCGTAACGCCGCGGGCGAGCCGATCCCGGAACCGATGCTCGCGGCGTTGCTGGAGTCGCGAACCTTCAACCAGGGCTATCTGACCGTTCAGCAGCTTTCGTCCGCGATCCTCGACATGCGCCTTCACTCGCTTGGCGCGTTGCCGGCGGATTTCGACACGCAGGCCTGGGAAGCGGCGCAGCTCGCCGATCTCGGGGTTCCGCAAGCGGTGGGGATGCGGCACCGGCTCGCGCACTTCAGCCACATCTTCGACGGCGGCTATGCGGCCGGCTATTACGCTTATACCTGGGCGGAGGTGCTGGATGCCGACGGTTTCGCGGGCTTCGAGGAGCGTGGCGACGTGTTCGACCGGGCGCTCGCGACGAAGCTGCGGCGCGAGATTTTGTCGCGCGGCAACAGTCGCGACCCGGCGGAGAGCTACCTCGCCTTTCGCGGCCGGATGCCCGATGCCGCCGCGCTGCTGCGCAACCGGGGGCTGGCATGACATCGCGCCTGTTGCTGGCCGTCGGCGCGCTGATGGCCACTCCCGCAGCCGCGACCACGACGGACGATCCCGCCAAGCCCGTCGACCGTGACGACATCGTCGTCACCGCCACCTTTCAGCGCGATCCGCGCGACGCCGCGTCGCCCGTGTCGGTGCTGGCCGACGAAGCGCTCGACCGGTCGCTGCGACCACAGATCGGCGACGCGCTGGCGCGGCTGCCCGGCGTGTCCGCCACCAGCTTCGGCCCCAACGCCTCGCGCCCGGTCTTGCGCGGGCTGGCCGGCGAGCGGGTGCGCGTGCTGACCGACGGGATCGGCGCGTTCGACGTGTCGAACACCTCGGCCGACCATGCGGTGGCGATCGATCCGTTGCTCGCCGGACGGATCGAGGTGCTGCGTGGGCCAGCCTCGCTACGCTTCGGATCGTCGGCGATCGGCGGGGTCGTCAACGTGCTCGACCGCCGCGTGCCGACGCACGTACCCGAAGGGCTGCTGTCCATGCAGGCGCGCCGATCGCTCGGTTCCGCGGCGGACGAGCGATCCGCGGGCGCGAACATTGGCGTGCGCGTATCGAACCGCTTCGTCGTGGCCGGTGGCGGCAGCCTGACCGACACCGGCGACCTGCGCGTGGGCGGCGCGGTGCTGTCCGCGCCGCTGCGCGATCAGGCGCGCAAGAGCACCGATCCGGCCGTTCGTGGCCTCGCCGACCTGTCGGGCCGCCTCGCCAATACCAGCGCGCGGACGCGCACCGCCAACCTGGGTGCCGCCTTCATCGACGAGGGCGGCGATCTGGGCGTCGCGATCACCCGCTACGAAACGCGGTACGGCCTGCCGATCCGCTATGCGCTGACGCCCGGTGCCGAACAGGAGGCGGTGCGGATCGCGGCGGAGCAATGGCGCGCCGATCTGCGCGCCTCCGTGCTGCTGCCCGGCCCGTTCGAGCGGCTGTCGCTGCGCGGCGGCTATGCCGATTACAGCCATGTCGAGGGCGACAGCACCAACGGCACCACCTTCGCCAACAGGGGCCTGGAGGCGCGGGCCGAGTTGCGCCAGCGCCAGCGTGGCAGCTGGCAGGGCGTCAGCGGCGTACAGACTTTCTTCCGCGATTTCCGCGCCGTGGGAGCCGAAGCCTTCGTGCCGCCCAACGAGACGGTGCAGAACGGCCTGTTCACGCTTCAGGAGGTCGCGGTCGGCCCGGTACGGTTCGAAGGCGGTGGGCGGGTCGAATGGACCGGCATACGCGCGCAAGCGGCAGGCTTCGATCGCAATTTCACCGCGACATCGATCGCCGGCGGCGCGTTCGCGGCGGTCGCGCCCGGCGTGAAGCTGGGCGTGAACCTGTCGAGCACCGCCCGCGCCCCGGCGGCGGAGGAACTGCTGGCGGATGGCGCACATATCGGCACCCAATCCTACGAGATCGGCGACACCGGCTTCGGGATCGAGCGCGCGCGCGGAATCGAATTGGTCGCCCGGCTCTCCGGGTCGGCGTGGCGGCTCGATGCATCGGCCTATCGGACGCGCTTTGCAGGCTATATCTACGAATTCGAGACGGGGCAGGTGATCCAGGATCTGCCGGTCTTCCGCTTTGCACAGGGCGATGCCACGTACCGCGGATTCGAGGTCGAGGGCGAGGTACGCTTCGTCGCGCGTCCCGGCCTGACGCTGAAGGCCGATGGACTGGTCGATGCGGTGCGCGCCACGATCGACGGCTTCGGCCCCGCCCCGCGCATACCGCCGTTGCGGCTGCTCGGCGGGATCGAGGGGCGTGGCGACCGCATCGGTATGCGCGCGGAAGTCGAGCATAGCACCCGCCAGACGCGCGTCACCGGCTTCGAGACGACGAGCGATGCCTTCTCACTCGTCAATCTCAGCGCCGACTGGACGCCGCTGTCCGGACGCGGACTGCGGCTTACGCTGAGTGCCAGCAACCTGTTTGACGTGATCGCCCGCCGCCACGCGAGCTTTCTCAAGGATTATGCCCCGCTGGCCGGTCGCGACGTGCGACTGGGCCTCAGCGTCGGGCTGTGAAGGAGACATCTCGATGCGATACCGGCCCGCCATCCTCGCCATCCTCGCCCTCGCTGCGCCCGCCGCCGCGCAGGAACGACCCGCGGTTCCCGCTTTTGCGCTCGCCCCGCTTCCTTACCCGGCGACCGCGCTGGAGCCGGTGATCGATGCCGAAACGATGACCCTGCATCACGACCGGCATCATCAGGCTTATGTCGATGCGCTCAACAAGGCCGTTGCCGCCGATCGCACGCTTTCCGGCCATCCGCTGGAACACCTGCTCGCGCAAGCGGGATCGGCCCCGGCGGCCGTCCGCAACAACGCCGGCGGCCACTGGAACCACGACTTTTTCTGGAAAACGATGACGCGCCCCGGCACCGGCGGCGACCCGTCGCCGGAACTCGCGCGCGCAATCGATGCGGCGTTCGGCTCGATGGAGCGGATGAAGGCGGCGTTCAAGCTGGCCGGAACCGGCCGGTTTGGCTCTGGCTGGATATGGCTGATCGTGGGGGCGGACGGCAGGCTCGCGGTCACATCGACCCCCAATCAGGACAATCCGTTGATGGACGTGGCGGCGACGCGCGGCACGCCGCTGCTCGGTAACGACGTCTGGGAGCACGCATATTACCTCAAGCACCGCAACCGCCGTGCCGATTATCTCGATTCATGGTGGCAGGTCGCCGACTGGAAGACGGTGTCGAAGCGGTTCGCCGAAGCGAAGCGCTGAACCGCCGGCCACCGGTCTGATACGACGATACGACGTGACGTCACCCGAAGCGGACGGCGGTGAAGATCACGACGACGGCCGGTATCGCAAGGTCCGGTGCGATGCGGGCGGATTCGGCACGCGATCGAGCATCCACGGCCGGATGGCAGTCGCCCGTTGCAGCGCGCGGGCATGATGTGCAAGGCTCGATGCCTCAGCGACGCTGCCCGGCTCCCTGCCCGTGAAATGGACGACGGCAGCTTCTGGAATACCGGGGACGGAAGCATGATGATGGACCCGGCCCCGTGAAGCATCAGCGACCGATCAGGACGGCCTTGCCACCGGGCCGGCTGGCGGCGCGCGCCGCCGTGCTGGCGGCGCGTCCGCGCTTCTACCGGGCCGGACGCCTGTCGCCGCTGACCACGCTCGCCATTCGCGGCGTGGCCGTGCTGCTGCTCGTCGGCATCGCGCTTGGCGGTCACTGGATCGAGCGCAGCGGTCTGCGCGACAACACCGATGGCGCGGTCAGCTTCCTCGATATCGTCTATTTCACCGTCATCACCGTGACCACGGTCGGCTATGGCGACATCGTGCCGGTGAGCGACGCGGCGCGCATGTTCGACACGTTCGTCGTCACGCCGATCCGGATCTTCGTCTTCCTTATCTTCCTTGGAAGCGCGTACAGCTTCATGCTGAGGCAAGGCTGGGAGCGGTGGCGTATGGGTTTCATCAGGCGCGAGCTGAAGGATCACGTCATCGTCTGCGGCTACGGGCGTTCGGGTTCGGCGGCGGTGAGCGAACTGCTGGAGCGTAACCATCCGGCCGAACACATCGTGGTGGTCGACACGAACGCCGATCGGCTGCGGCTTGCCGAGGAGCTCGGCGTCGCGACGGTCGAGGGCGATGCGACGCACAACAAGGTGCTCGAAATCGCGAAGGTCGAGACGGCACGCACCGTCATCGTCTGTCCCGGGCGTGATGATACCGCGGTGTTGATCATCCTGACGTGCCGCCGGCTGTCACCGCATGCCGCCGTGGCCGTGTCGATCGGCGCGATCGAGAACGAACTGCTCGCACGCGACGCCGGCGCCAGCATCATCGTCAACCCGGTCAGCTTCGGCGGGCAGTTGCTCGCGCAATGCACGGCCGGGCCGCACGTCGCCGACTATGTGGCCGACCTCGTCACGCGCAACGGCAAGGTCGAGCTGCGCGAGCGTACGGTGCGGGCGGATGAGGTCGGCAAATCGCCCGGTGATGTGACCGGCGGCCAGATCGTGCGGGTCTACCGCGGCGATCGTGCGATCGGCATCGACGATCCTGACGCGCAGCAACTGCACGCGGGCGATTTCGTGATCGAGCTGGTCGAGCCGAAGCGCTGAACTGCCGCCGGACATCGCAGGCACGCTCCACCTGCTCGTCGCCCGGCTGGTGGACAAGGCTGGCGAAACGGCGGGAAATACCCGCCGCGGCCGAAGCATCGCTCGATCCTGTTGCGATGTCGGTAGAGCCGCTGGCCATGCGCGACGGGCCGTGCGGTACCACCTGGACGGGATCACAACCCGACCCTTGCACCAGCGGCGTCGACCGTTACATTCGCCGGTACCAACCCCGGCAGGCGCCGAAGGAATTATCCTTGTGTCGAATGCTTGAGGTCTTTCGGCGAGCTTCCGCGCAGTTCCATCAACCGCCGCCATGACATCGCGAACCGACATGCCCGGCGCCACCCCCGCCGCGACGATCCCCGCCGCGACGATCATCATCATGCGCGATCGCCCGGACGGCCCTTCCGACATCCTCATGGTCGAACGCGCCGGCGCGATGGCGTTCGCGCCCGGCGCGATGGTGTTCCCCGGCGGCCGCGTCGATCCCGCCGACCGCACCTTCGCGCTGGCGCTCGGCTGGACCGACATCGACGAGGGCGCGGCGCGCATCGCCGCGATCCGCGAGACGATCGAGGAGGCGGGTCTGCCGATCGGCGTCACCCCGCTGCCCGATGCCGCCGCGATCGCGACGATGCGCGCCGCGTTGCACGGCGGAGCGCCGCTGTCCGCCGCACTCGCCGCCGCCGGTGCGACGCTCGCGCTCGACGATCTGGTCGCGTTCGCGCGCTGGCGGCCCGATCACATGCCGGTCCGCCGGTTCGACACCCGCTTCTACCTCGCGCGCCTGCCAGCCGCCGCGTCGCCGCCGCAGGTCGACGGGACGGAGAACGTGCGGCTCTGCTGGGCCAGCGCTCGGGCGGTGCTGGCCGATGCGGATGCGGGGCGACTGGCGATCATCTTTCCAACGCGTTGCAACCTCGAACGACTTGCCCGGTTTGCCGATCATGCCGCCGCGGTGGCGCACGCCCGCGCCACACCGGTGCGCATGGTCGCGCCGTGGACCGAACGGCGCGACGGGAAGGACTGGCTCTGCATTCCGGACGACCTCGGCTACCCCGTGACCGCACATCCGCTGGACGAGGTCCGGCGCGGATAGCGCGCACGTTCCGCCGCATCGTCGCATGCGTCGCCGTGCTGCTGCTGCTCGCCACCGTTGCGCTGGTCGCATGGGGGGCATTGCGGGGACGGCCTCAGGATTTGCCTTGGGCGCCGCTCGACCTCGGGGAGCCGGTCGGCCTGTTCACCGGACGCAAACTGACCGCGCTGACCGGTGACGCCGCCGGATGCCGTGCGTTGCTGTCGCGGGCCGGGGTGCGCTTCACCGCCCTTCCGCCGCGCCGCGAACGCCAGTGCGGCTATGACGATGCGGTGCGGCTGACCCGCGGCGGCGCACGGGCCACCGCCTTCGCACCCGCCGACCTCGGCATCGCCTGCCCGGTCGCGGCGGCGGTGGTGATGTGGGAATGGGACGTCCTGGCCCCGGCGGCGCGCCGGCACTTCGGCGCGCGCGTGGTGCAGGTCGATCATTTCGGCAGCTATTCGTGCCGCCGCCTCTACGGCCGCGATGCCGGCGCGTGGAGCGAACACGCCACCGCCGACGCGATCGACATCGCCGGGTTCCGCCTGTCCGACGGCACGCGGATCAGCGTCGCGCGCGACTGGCCCGCCACCGGCGATGACGCCGCGAAGGCGGCGTTCCTGCGGGAGGTGCGCGACGGCGCGTGCCGGCTGTTCGCCACCGTCCTGTCGCCCGATTACAACGCCGCGCACCGCGACCATTTCCACCTCGATCAGGCGGCGCGCGGGGCCACGGGCTGGCGCGCGTGTCGCTGATCCGTCTCGACGCGCGCGACTGGCGGACGCGCGAACAATTCTGGGCGGCGCTGCTTCCCGCACTCGGCGCGCCCGATTGGCACGGGCCGAACCTCGACGCGCTTTACGACGGATTGGTCGCCGGCGAAAATCGCGTTCGCCCCCCGTTGTCGGTCGAGATTTGCACGACGACGCCCCTTCCCGCCGCACTGATGGCGTATCTGGCGCGCGTCGGCATCGTTTTCGAAGACGCAGCGCACGACATCGGGCTGGCGATCGCGCTACGCATTGTCTGAGTAGATCAGTGCGGCAGCGCCGCCGTATCGACCTTCTCGACCCAATAAGGAAAGAATGCCGGCTGCCGTGACGACCAACCCGAAGCGGTCGCCGCCGCTTCGCTGATCGACTGCAACAGCCGCCGCCGCAATTCGGGATGAAGGTGCGGCATCGCCGCCGCCGCGCAAAACGCCGACGGCAACCACGGGCGCACCCGCGCCCCGACCAACCGCTCGAAAAGGAAGCGGAATGCCGAGAAGGATGTGATCCGTCCCTGCCCCAGGTCGAATGCCGCCAGCGTGATCAGCGGTGCCAGAACCTGCTCCGCCGCATCCAGTCCGCTGTCGTCGGGAACCAAGGCCCTCAACGCGGGCAGGCGACGATAATGCTGCGCCTGCGCCCGGATGCTCGCGGTTTCCACCACGTCGCGCGACCAGCGCGCCAGTGCGTCGTCGCGGTCCAGCCCGATATCCAGACTCCGTCGGATATAGCGCTGGGTCGCCGCCGGGAAGGTCGCGAACTCCTTCATTTCCGCCAGCGTCATCGCGCCCTCGGCCGCCCGCATCCTTTCCATCGCCACACCCCGCCGTGCATGATCCAACCATCGAAAGAATGCGGGAAAAGGGTTAATTATCGCCTTAACCGCGCCGTCTTCCGATCGTCACAAAGCAGCACGCGCTCCGCTGCGCCGCAACAAAGATGCGACGAAGCGAAGCGCTGGATCTCGAAATAGCGATGTACGGTGACGATCGGGCAACGTTCGATCGCCGCCGTCCTCAGGCGTCGCGCTGGCGCTCCGCTTCCTCGGCGGCGTCGAAACCGGAGGACGGGGCGGGCTCGCCGCGCCCCGGCTGGGTGATCGAGACCGGGTCGGATGCATCCATCGTCTCGTCCAGTCCGGCGTCCAGCCGCGCATCCTCGCTACCGGGGTGCTTGCGCAGCCGCTTGTCGATCGAGCGATCCTGCCCGGCGTCCTGCCGGGCGTCCTTCGATCCCCCCGCATTGCCGGCCTCGGGTGCGACCGACAGGCTGTCGAGCGCGCGTTCGTCGATCGGGCTCGCTTCGGTCATCATACCCTCCTCATGATTTTTGGACATATTCGCTTACATCCCAACGCCGGACGTCGCGCCGCGTTCCTGCCCGACCCGCGTCACCCGCACGCGTTGCTCCCACAACATCGCCGTCCCGAAGATCGTCATGAACGCGATGTCGGTGGCATCGCGGCCCACTCCCACCAGCGCCATCTCGTCGGGACGGGCCATGCCGGTGGCGTCCAGCAGGTGCCACGCACCGTCCAGCCACAACTCCGCCACGGCGTGGAAATCCTGGGGATCGACATCCGGCGCATAGACCGACGCGCAGCGCGCCGGGATCTCCGCCGCCCGCGCCAAAGCAACCAGCAGATGCGCATAGTCACGGCACACGCCGCGGCGCTCGGCGAAAGTATGCAATGCCCCTGCTCCCGGCGGCCCCGGCATATATTCGAGATTTTCCCGCACCCACTCCGCCAGCGCCTGCGCCAGAGCACCACCCTGCAACCCCGCGAAAGTGCGCCGCACGAAGTTCTCGAACCGGTCGGATTCGCAATAACGGCTGGGAAACAGATAGGGGATGGTCGTGGCCGGCAGGTAAGCCGCGGGCGTCGCGGGCAGATCGCCGATCGGCAGCACAGGACGATCGATCACCACCGTCGCGCTGTAATGCGCGACCAGTCGACCCTCGGCATGTGCCCAGCAACGCTGTCCGATGCCGTCCTCGCCCGCCACCGCGCGGATCGGATGATCGGATTCGATCATCAGCGCCTGCTTCTCCAGCAATTGATCGGGCCGGGCCGCGACCTCGATCTGCAGCAGGACGTCGGCCGGGGCCGGAAAGCCATAATCCAGCATGGCTTCGATCGAAAGCCGCATCGCCACCAATGTCCTTGCGAATGAAGTCAAAAAAAAGGGCCCGGCGATTGCCCGCCGGACCCTTTAGCGTTCGAACGCCCAATCCCGTGGGATCAGTCGCGGTTCCCGCCGAACAGGCGGAGAATGAACAGGAACATGTTGATGAAGTCGAGGTACAGGCTCAGCGCCGACATCACCACGGCCTTGCCGACCATCTCGGGGCCATGGCCCGCGACCTGGAAGTACAGGCTTTTGGTACGCTGCGTGTCATAGGCGGTAAGCCCGGCGAACAGCAGCACACCGACCAGAGAGATGAGCAGGCCCAGCGGACCCGAATTTACGAACATGTTGATCAGGCTGGCAACGATCAGGCCGACCAGGCCGATGATCAGGAACGTGCCGAATGCCGACAGATCACGCTTCGTCGTATAGCCATACAGGCTCAACGCCGCGAAGCCCGCCGCGGTGGCGGCGAACGCCTGCGCGATGGCGATCGGCGAATAGACGAAGAAGATCGACGACAGCGACAGGCCCATCGCGACCGCGAAGCCCCAGAACATCGCCTTCAACGTCGACGTCGAGAACTTGCCCTGACCGAAGCTCATCGCGAAGACGAAGCCGAGCGGTGCCAGCGCGATGACCCAGCGCAGCGGCGTCTGGAAAACGGCCTGCGCATAGCCGGACAGCGCAAACGCCAACGCCACGATGCCGGTCAGCAGGACGCCCGACGCCATGTAATTGTAAACGGACAGCATGTACGACCGCAGGCCGGCGTCGCGCGCCTCCGTGCGGGTGCCCGAAGCGGTCCCGCCGAACGGGGCAGCGGAGGGCCGGGGATCGGACCAATTGGCCATTGTCTCTTTGCTCCTTCATCCGGACAGATATGTCGGATACAGGGAATATTGCGCGCCGGTCCCCCGATTTCAAGCGAGGGTCGGCCCATGACGGTGACAGCAAAGGTTCGTTACAGCATCATGCATCGCCTGTTCGTCGCGTTGCGCCCGCCCCCGCCGGTTCGCTCGCTGCTCGTGGATCCGATGGGCGACGTGCCCGGCGCACGCTGGCAGGATGACGGGCAACTGCATCTCACCACTCGCTTCATCGGCGAGGTCGACCGGCGTCAGGCGGAGGATATCGCCGCCGTGCTGGCTACGGTCGTCGCGCCGGTGCCGGTCGCGCGGATCGACGGGGTCGGCACGTTCGACCGGCGTGGGCGGGTCGATACCCTGTGGGCGCGGGTCGCGCCGCCGGAGCCGCTCGCGGCGCTTCATCGCAAGGTCGATCAAGCACTTGCGCGCGCGGGCGTAGCGCCGGATACGCGCCGCTACCTGCCCCACGTCACGCTGGCGCGGCTGGCGCGCGGCGCCGCCGATCCGATGGCCGTCGATCGCTGGATCGCGCGGCACGCCGGTCTCGCCAGTCCTTCGTTCCCGCTCACGCACCTGACGCTCTACGAAAGCCGGCTCGGGCATGACGGTGCCCGCTACGAAACGGTGGCGCGCTGGCCGCTCGAATAAGGCGGGAGACGTCCCCTTCCCTTCGATCGCGACGCTGTTAAGCTCGCCCGAAAGAGAGGGTGCATGACGCAGACGGACGATACCCGCGCGAGCGGCTATGCATGGTATGCGCTGGGCCTCCTGTTCCTGGTCTACGTCCTCAACTTCGTCGATCGTCAGGTGATCTCGATCCTGGCCGAGGACATCAAGCGCGATCTGAACCTGCGCGACGAGGATCTCGGCTTTCTGTACGGCACCGCTTTCGGGGTGTTCTACGCTTTATTCGGCATCCCGCTGGGGCGCTTGTCCGACAATTGGCACCGTGTCCGCCTCATGACCGCCGGGCTTTCCTTATGGTCGGCGATGACCGCCTTGTCCGGGCTGTCGTCGACCGGAACGCAGCTTGCCGCGGCGCGGATCGGCGTCGGGGTGGGAGAAGCCACCGCATCGCCGTCCGCTTACTCTTTGATATCAGACTATTTTCCCAAGCGGCTGCGCGCCACCGCTTTATCGATCTACTCGGCCGGACTGTACGTCGGCGGCGGCTGCTCGCTGTTTATCGGTGGATTGATCGTGCAGAACTGGAATCGCGCCTTCCCCACCGGCGGACCGCTCGGCCTCGCCGGATGGCAGGCCGCGTTCCTCGCGGTCGGCCTGCCCGGCCTCCTCCTCGCGCTCGTGATCGCCACCCTTCGCGAACCCGTCCGCGGCGCGGTGGAAGGGTTACCGACTCCACCGCCGCACCCCGCACCCTTCCGTGCGTTCGCCGACGAACTGGTGACCATCCTGCCGCCGCTCACGCTGATCGGTGCCGCCCGCGGAGGACGCCGCGCGCTGCTCGTCAACCTCGCCGGCCTTGCCACCACCATCGCGATCGTCGTCGGCCTGCACGCTGCCGGTGAACCGCTGCCCCAGTGGATCGCGGTGGGGATCGGCGGTTATGCCGTCTTCTCGTGGGGTTGCGCCCTGAAACGTCGGGATCCTCCTACGTTCGCGCTGATCCTCGGCACCCCCGCCTTCGTCTGCACGGTGCTCGCCTACGGCCTGAACGCGTTCATGGCCTATGCCGCCAGCTTCTGGGCGGCGCCCTATGCGATCCGTGTGCTGGGGGTGACTCCGGCGCAGGCCGGCCTGTTCATCGGCGGTGCCGGCGCAGCGGCCGGGTTCATCGGCGTGACCACCGGCGGAATGCTCGCGGATCGCCTGCGCCGCAGCAATCCGGCCGGGCGGCTGGTGCCGGTACTGGCGAGCGCGGTGCTTCCGGTGCCGTTCATGGTGGTGGGCTACACGACATCGACCCCGGCCGTGCTCTACGTCTGCATCTTCTGCGCGCAGGTTTTCGCGGCCTGGGGACTGGGGTCGGCAGCGGCCGCGACGCAGGATCTGGTGCTGCCGCGCATGCGGGGTACGGCGACCGCGACCTTCTTCATCGGCACGACGCTGATCGGCCTCGCGCTGGGACCATATCTGGCCGGACGGATCTCGACGCTCACCGGCAGCCTGTCGACCGGCATGCTTTCGCTGCTGCTCAGCGTACCGATCACGATCGCGGCAGGGCTGGCCGCCTATCGCCGCTTCCCCGCCGCCGAGCGCACGCGCGAAGCGCGCGCCCGGGCGGCAGGCGAACCGATCTGACCGCTCAGGCGGGCTGGAACACCCCGCACGCGATGCGCCCGCCGGAATTGCCGCTGGGATCGGTTTTCAGATCGTCGGCCTGGGCATGGATCACCATCGCCGCGCCGTCCGCGTCCAGCATTCCGGCCAACGTCGCGCCCGGTATGGTCGCACCGACGGTGCCGCGGCCGTCGTTGCCGATCACCAGATTGGGAAGATCGCCGTGATGCGGCCCTTGCGGGTTCATCGCACCATGCTTGGCCTGGGTCGGGTTCCAGTGCCCGCCCGCCGTGGCGAAGTCCGGGGCGTCGCAGCGCCCGACCATATGCACGTGCGCACCGTGGGTGCCCGGCGGCATGGCGCTGGCATCGACGGTGAAGCGCACGCCGCCCGCCACCTCGGTCGCGGTGGCGCGACCCGCCGACCCGCCGCTGGCGGTCGCCAGCATCGCGGTCGCGCTCGCCCCGCCGGCCACGGGGGTACCCGTCGCTATCTTGCCCTCGTCGTTGCACCCGGCCAGCGACAGGCCAAGAAGCCCGGCACCCGCCATCATCACCATCCGTCGCATCGTTCGTGCTCCTCCCATGTCTATCTCTCCAGCAACCCGCCGCGCCTTCGGCGGGTTCCGGCGATCATCGATGGCTGCTCGCGATCAGACGCGCGATGCGCTTGCCCAGAAACGCGGCTTGCATGATCGCCATCACCAGCGCGACGTTCAGCACGACGATCTCGATCAGGAAGAACCACAGCGGCGTGCCCGCGATCATGCTCAGTCCGAGAAGGATGGTACGTGGATTCGCGCCCAGCACCGCCAGCAGCGGCAGCGCACGCGACCCGACCTGCCGCGCGATCTCCGCGATCCGCCGTCGTTCCGGCGGATCGGCTTCGGCACTGGCGACCAGCGCGTTGACGACCTGCGTCGGCCGGGACAGCGCGTGCCACACGTTCAGGTACAGGTTCGACAGGGCGATGCCGATGCCGCGTCCGTCGGAACGGGCGTTCTGCAGCCACGGCGTATTGTACGCCCACCATTGGTAGGTTCTTCGCTGACTTTCCGAGAACACTGACTGCACCGCCCGACTGAACCCCGCGGCGAATGCAATCGGCCAGGCGACCCACCCGATCCGGTCGTCCATCGAAGCCGCGAGCAGCAGATAGAGGACGCCATGACCGGCATAATCGCACAGGCCGTCGACGATCTCGCCAGATGGCGACGCGCGTCCCGACATGCGGGCCAGCGCGCCGTCCGCCCCGTCCACCACGTGCCAGGCGCAGTGCAGGAAAAAGCCGAACGCGATCGCGGCGGGAGTCGCGATCCATGCGTAGAGCACCGCCGTCGCCATCACCAACACGGCCCCGGCCACCGAAACCATGTTCGGCGTTACCGGAGTCGGCACCAGCGCGCGCGCCAGCACATGGGCCAGCGGATGATAAAGAGTACGATTTAGAAAGCCTTGTAACTCTCGCGGCTTTCCCGCCACAGCCGGTTCAGATTCGTTCACGCGTCCCTCGCGAGATTGCTTCGGTGCGCCTATACAGGCCATCGGCTCGCTTGACAGATGCATCGTATCTGTCACGAAGCGGCAACGTTTTTGACTTTCGTCCGGCCATGCGTCGGCAAGTGGGGTAGAATGGCGACGATCAAGGTGGCGGTTATCGGTGTGGGCAATTGCGCGAGCAGTCTCGTGCAGGGCAAATACCATTACGCCGGCAGCAACACCGCCGCGGGCCTGATTCACGAGGATATCGGCGGCTACAAGGTCGGTGATCTGGACTTCGTGGCGGCCTTCGACGTCGATTCGCGCAAGGTCGGGCTCGATCTGGGCGAGGCGATCTTCGCCAAGCCGAACTGCACGAAGGTTTTCCACGCCGACGTGCCGAAGACCGGCACGATCGTGAAGATGGGCGCCAAGCTGGACGGCGTTGCGCCGCACATGCTGACAGCGGCCAACGATCGCGGGTTCGAGATCAACGACACGCGCGACGCCGAAAAGGCGGAGATCATCGCCGAACTGAAGCGTACCGGCGCAGAGATCCTGGTCAACTTCCTGCCGGTCGGCAGCCAGGAGGCGACCGAATTCTACATGGAATGCGCGCTTGAGGCTGGCCTCGGCGTCGTCAACTGCATGCCCGTGTTCATCGCGTCGCGTCCGGAGTGGGAGAAGAAGTTCGCCGACGCCGGCCTGCCGATCATCGGCGACGACGTGAAGGCGCAGGTCGGTGCGACGATCGTCCACCGCGTGCTCAGCAACCTGTTCGGCCAGCGCGGCGTGACGATCGATCACACCTACCAGCTGAACACCGGCGGCAACACCGATTTCATGAACATGCTCGATCGCAACCGTTTGGCGAGCAAGAAGGAATCGAAGACCGAGGCCGTGCAGGCGGTGATCGCCGAGCGGCTGGCGGACGAGAACATCCACGTCGGTCCGTCGGACTACATTCCGTGGCTGGGCGACAACAAGCTGTGCTTCCTGCGGCTTGAAGGCGACCTGTTCGGCGGCGTGCCGATGAACCTGGAGCTGCGCCTTTCGGTCGAGGACTCGCCGAACTCGGCGGCCGTGGTCGTCGACGCGATCCGTTGTGTGAAGCTGGGCATGGAGCGCGGCATCGGTGGCGCACTGGAAGGCCCGTCGGCATTCTTCTGCAAGCATCCCCCGCAGCAGGTGACCGACGACGTGGCGGCGGCGATGACGAACGAGTTCATCCACGCCGACACGCGTCTCGCCGCCGAGTAAGGGCGACACGACCTTGCACGCGCTGATCGTCGCAGCCGGCTATGGCAGCCGGCTGCGCGAGGTGTCCCCTTCCAAGCCGCTCACGCTGGTGAACGGCGTGCCGTTGATCGAGCGCGTGCTGCGCGCCGCCGTCGCTGGCGGTGTCGACGGGGTCACCGTTGTCACGGGTCATGAAGCGGATCGGCTGGAACGTCATCTTGCGATGGCCGCTGCGACGATCGGCGTACCGGTCCGCTGCGTGCGAACCGCCGACTGGTCGTTGCCGAACGGCCATTCGGTGCTGACGGGCGCGGCGACGATCGGCCCGCGCCGTCATTTGTTGATGATGGCGGATCACCTGATCGATCCTGTTTTGGTGGCTCGCGTCATCGCCGCTCCCGAAGCGGCGCTGACCCTCGGCATCGATCGCCGGCTCGACAATCCTCTGGTCGATCTGGACGACGTCACGCGCGTCCGCACCGACGGCGATCGTATCGTTGCGATCGGCAAGCATCTGCCTGACTATGATTGCTACGACACCGGCGTCTTCGCTGTCGATGCTCGCTTCCACGATGCGTTGCGCGCAGCGGTCACGGCCGGCGGACCGGTTTCGATTTCGGCGGGCGTGGAGACGCTTGCGGCTGCGCGGGGCGCGCGCGTCGTCGACATCGGCACGGCGTGGTGGCTCGACGTGGACGATCCTCGCGCACTTGCGCAGGCGGAAGCCGCCGTGGCCCGGCAAAGCGCCCACCCGCGCGCGGCCTGACAGCAACAAATCTTAACTCCGCAGCCGGGAACACGCACGACGGATCGGCTATTGCACCCCGAACGAATTCCTCGTCGGAGCGCGATCCCATGACCAACGACCATCCCCACGTCGTCCGCCACAGCATCGCGGGTTGGCCGGCATTGCTGGTGATCTGCCTGTTGATCGCCGGCGTGCTGTACCTGACGCTTGGTCGCCAGGCAGAGGCCGCGAAGGTCAAGCCGGCTACCGGCACGGCGCGGGCGATGGCGCTGGCCGCCGAGCAGCATCCCGCCAGTCAGCCCACGCCCCGCTGACCCGCGCTTGCGGGATCGTGAGGAGCCGTACCGCGTTGAAGCGGCATGACCAACTCCTCAGCGCCCCCGCAAAACCCGCCGCCCCCCTTCGATAAAGACACGGGCACCTTCGGCCAGGAGTATACGCTCGATGACGAGCGGCGGATGGGTGAACAGGAGCCGTCCGGCTCGGTGTCGCCGCGACGCTCGCAAGTGCCCGATCAGGCGTCCTCCACGCCTGACAGCGGGCGACGGGCGTCGTTCGATCCCGAAACGGGTGCGGTGCACGGCAGCGGCGCAAGCGCGGGCGGCGGACATGAGGGAGAGGATCCCGACGACGACCGCACCGGCGGTGATGGTATGCCGCTGACGGGTGCCGGTTCGACGAAGCAGCGCTGACGCGACATGGCGGACGACTTCGACATCGTGCTGTTCGGCGCGACCGGCTTTACCGGAGGTCTGGTCGCCGAATATATCGCCAGCCGGTACGACGGCCAGGCTCGCTGGGCGCTCGCCGGTCGCTCCGCTGCGAAACTTGCGAAGGTGCGTGAAGCGCTTGGCGTGGATGTTCCCCTTCTTGTCGCAGACAGCGATGATGCCCGCGCGTTGCGGGATATGTGCAGCCGGACGCGTGTCGTCATCAGCACGGTCGGCCCGTATCAGCTGCACGGCAGCGCGCTGATCGCCGCCTGTGCCGAAACCGGAACGGCGTATGTCGATTTGTGCGGCGAGCCTGGCTGGATGCGGTTGATGATCGACGCCCATCATGACGAGGCGAAGCGCAGCGGGGCCCGGATCGTCTTCTCCTGTGGCTTCGACTCGATCCCGTTCGACCTTGGCGTACTCACCCTACAGGAAGCGGCGGTGGCGCGGTTCGGACAGCCGGTGCCGCGAGTAAAGGCGCGGGTGCGCCGCGTGAAGGGCGGCTTCTCGGGCGGCACCGTGGCCAGCCTCAAGGCGACGCTGGCCGCGGCGGCGCGCCAGCCGTCATTGCTGGGGCTGCTCACCGATCCGTTCGCGCTCACCCCCGGGCACGCCGGTCCGCACCAGCCGGCCGGACTGCTTCCCGAATACGACGCCACGCTTCAGGCGTGGGTGGCGCCGTTCATCATGGCTCCGATCAATACCAAGAACGTCCATCGCACCAATTTCCTGCTCGGACAGTCGTGGGGCGATCTGGTGTATGACGAGATGGTGGTGACCGGCCTTGGCGATCTCGGCAAGGCAGCGGCGGAGGCGATGGCGAAGCTTAACCCGTTTGCCGGAGACAAGGGGCCCAAGCCCGGCGAGGGTCCATCCAGGGCGGAGCGCGACGCCGGTCATTTCGACATCCTCTTCGCCGGCTTGATGCCGGACGGCTCCCGGCTCGACACCGTCGTGACCGGTGACAGCGATCCCGGCTATGGCTGTACGTCCCGGATGCTGGCCGAAAGTGCCCTGTGCCTGATCCGCGACGTGCAGGGCGAGGGCGGCATCTGGACGCCCGGTGCCTTGATGGGCACGTCGCTGCGCGACCGGCTGGTCGCGCATGCGGGCATGACGTTCACCGCCGGATAGTCGCCGCCGGCGGCGTCAGCTGCGCTCGTCCTCCCGGGTAATTGTGCGTCGGGGAACATCCACCACCGCAGCCAGCACGTCGCGCGCGCCATATGGCTTGGCCAGCAGATATGCGCCCGGCAACTTGCCCTCGACCGCGCCGATGTCGCCGCTCGCCACCACGATGCGGATACCGGGACGCAGTTCGGCTGCACGTGCCGCGAGTTCCAGCCCCGATGATCCGGGCAGATGCACATCGGTGACCAGAACGTCGATCAACGCGGTTTGCAGCGCCGCCATCGCTTCCTCGGCGCTGGCGGCATCGACGACCACGTGCCCCGCCTCCTGCAAGACCTCGGCCGTCGCACCGCGGATCAATGCATCGTCCTCTACGAGCAGGACGGTACGGCGATCGCCTGTCGGCTCGACCGGCCGGGCGACAGATCCTGAATGCGGCACGGCGGCGCGTTGGCGTTGACCCTGGTTGGCCAGCACGTGGCGGATCTTCCACGCCAGCGCCTCGCGCGTGTACGGCTTGGACAGCAACTCGACGCCCGCGTCCAGCCGCCCGCCATGGACGATCGAGTTCTCGGTATAGCCTGAGGTGAACAGCACCGCGATATCGGGCAGGCGCTGCCGGGCCTTGCGCGCCAGCTCCGGGCTCTTGAGCGTACCGGGCATCACCACATCGGTGAACAGCAGGTCGATCGCGATGCCGCTTTCGACCACGTTCAGCGCGCTCTGCGCATCGACCGCCTTCAGCACACGATAACCGAGGTCACCCAGCATCTCGACGACGGTGGCACGGACCTCGTCATCGTCCTCGACCACCAGCACCGTCTCGTTTCCGCCGGTGATCGGTCCGGTATCCGGCACGACCTCGACGTCCTCGCTCTCCATTGCACGGGGCAGATAGAGGCGGATCGTCGTCCCGTGCCCTGGCTCCGAATAGATGTTCACGTGCCCGCCGGATTGCTTGACGAACCCGTACACCATCGACAGGCCAAGTCCCGAACCCTTGCCCTCTGCCTTCGTGGAGAAGA
Organism: Sphingomonas sp. Leaf231; assembly: GCF_001421995.1. Lineage (GTDB taxonomy): Bacteria > Pseudomonadota > Alphaproteobacteria > Sphingomonadales > Sphingomonadaceae > Sphingomonas. The sequence goes on along the minus strand of NZ_LMLS01000002.1, from coordinate 759,644 downwards.
ACGGCTCGAACACCCGGGCAACGATCTCCTGGTCCATGCCGCACCCGGTGTCGCTTACCGCCAGCATCACATATTGTCCCGCAAGCACCTCGTCATGGCGGCGCGCATAATCGTCGTCCAGATGCGCGTTGGCCAGTTCGATGGTCAGCCTTCCGTGCCCGTCCATCGCGTCGCGCGCGTTGATCGCAAGATTCAGCAGCGCGTTCTCGATCTGGCCGGGATCGATGAAGGTGTTCCACAATCCGCCACCGAAGATCGTTTCCACCTCGATCCCCTCGCCGATCGCGCGGCGCAGCATGTCGTCCATGCCCTGTACGAAGCGGGTGACGTTGACGACCTTGGGCTCCAGCGCCTGCCGCCGCCCGAACGCCAGCAGTTGCGCGGCCAGCCGCGCGCCGCGCGACACCCCCGCCAGCGCGTTGGCGACCCGCGCTTCCGCACGATCGTTGCCGGCCACGTCCTTATGCAGGAGCTGAAGGTTGCCGGAGACGACCTGGAGCAGATTGTTGAAATCGTGCGCGACGCCACCGGTCAGCTTGCCGACCGTCTCCATCTTCTGCGATTGCGCCAGCTTGCGTTCCGCATCGTTGCGCGACGCGATCTCCGCGATCACCCGCGCTTCCAGCGTGTCGTTGAGCTGTCGCAGCTGCTCTTCGGCGCGCTGCCGATGGCGAACCTGACGTTCGAGCTGACCGGCATGGTCGCGCAACGCCGCCTCCGCGACGCGCTGGTGCGTGATGTCGGTGTGGACGCCGACCCATTCGGCCACGGCGCCGTGCGTGTCGATGCGCGGGACGGCACGCACCGCAAACGTCCGCCACGTCCCGCAATGGCGCCGCACGCGATGCTCGAACACGAAGGTGGATTTCGTCGCGACGGCACGCTGCCACGCTGCCACGGTCGGCTGCACGTCGTCGGGGTGCACCGCATCCGTCCAGCCATAGCCCTGATATTGTTCCGGAGTCTGCCCGGTCAGCATCGCCCAGCCCAGCTGCTCGCCGGACATCCGTCCATCGGCATCGTTGGTCCACAGGACGCCGTGGGTCGCTTCCATCGCGGCGCGGAACCTGGCGTTGCTGGCATTCAGCGCTTCTTCACGCAGGACGCGATCCTCGACGTCGAGCACGATCACCTGAAAGCCGACCACGATGCCGTCTGCGTCGCGTCGGGGCAGATATCGTATGTCGGCGCGACGCCACGACCCGTCGCCATGCCGCAGCGTCGAATCCTCCACGATCGTTTCGCCGGCCAGCGCCCGCTCCATCAGCGGCAACCGTCGCCGGAAATTATCCTCCCCGATCACGTCGCGCGCGTGCTGCCCGATCACGTCGTCGGCACTCATGCCGAACCATTCGAAGTAATATTGGTTGGCGTAGCGATAGACGAGATCGCGATCGATGAACGACACCAGCAACGGCAAGGCATCCGTCACGAGGCGCAACTCCGCCTCGCTCGCGGCCAATCGCCGCTCCAGCGTCAGGCGTGCGGTGTTGTCGAGAACCGTGCACAGCACCCCACCCACCGAGCCGTCGGTTTCGGTGACAGGCGTATAGAACAGGTCGAAATATAATTCGGTCGGTTGCCCGTCGCGCAGCAACGTCAGCGGCTGATCGCGATAGCTGACGACCTCGCCGGCGAAACCACGCTCCAGTATCGCCTGGTTCCAGTCCCAGATCTCCGGGAACGCCGTTGCAGCTCCCTTGCCGAACATCCAGGGATGACGCGTTCCGGCAACCTCCCGATAGGCGTCATTGTACAGCATCACGCCTTCACGGCCCCACATCAGGGCCTTCGCGACCGGCGAGTTGACCACGTTCGCCGCCGTCACCCGCAGCGCTGCCGACCAATGTTCGACCGGACCCAAAGCGTGATGGGTCCAGTCGCCGTCGCGGATCATCCCGCCCGTTTCGCCCCCACCGATCGGCCAGTCGCGCAGCGCTTCAGGGGGCGCCGGCTGATCGCGCAGCAGCTTCAATGCGGCACAAACGACGTCACTGGCGCTGCCGTACTCGCCGGCCTCCGTGCTGTGGGCGATGAACGCCTCCAGGTCTGACGTGAGCGAGACGTTGCGCGATTGCCGCTGAGCCATGATGCGCATGTCGACCTTGCTCTACTGTGTGTCAATGAATGACACAAAGACAGGAACTTGACGCCGAATGGTTAACTAGCCGTTAAGCCATCGGGCGCGGAACGCACGCTGCCGCGCACTGAGCCGCCGGCCGATCGTCTCGGCGCGGACGACCTGCACGCGCGGATCGGCCACTGCACGAACGCTGCGCTGTTGCTCCACCCCGTGACGCGCGAAACGGATCGTCGTCGTCGCACCGGGAGTCAGTCGGCCGAGCGCGGCCTGCCACGCCGCGGCATCTGCAATCGGCGCGCCGTCGATCGTCAGCAAACGATCACTCCCGTCCAGTCCCGCAATGTCGAGCGGAGAGCCCGCAACGGGTGCTGTCGATAGTGCCACGCCCTCGGGCGTCGTCGTGATTCCCTCGCCCCCTATCCAGCCCCGCGTCGGCGCGGCACGGCGCAGCACGAGCCCGGCCTGCGCCAGCAACGGCGCGAAATCCGGTAACGCGCTGCAACGAACGGAGGCAGCGAAGAACGCATCGGCAAAGGCGACGTCACCCGTCACGCTGCCAAGGGCATGACGAAGATCGTCGGCCCCATATGGTTGTTCGGTTCGCCCGTGGCGGTGCCACAGATGGCGCATGTAATCGTCGAGCGACAGCCTGGGAAAACGCTGACGGATCGACAGATCGAGGGCGAGCGCCACGATCTGCCCGTAAGGATAATAGGATAGATAGACGTCCGGTCCGACCTGATCGATTGGGGAAGCGGCGTCGGCGAGCGGTGCCCGCAGGCTCATCTCCTGCGGGCCGGCGTTGCGCCGCGCCGGCGACAACAGCACCTGGTTGAGCGTCGTGCCCATCGCGCCCAGCCAGTCGTCGATGCCGGTCAGCCCCGCACGGCGCAGCATCAGCGGTCCATAATAGTTCGTGAACCCTTCCGCGAACCACAGCGAGGGCGTGGCATTGGCGCGGCTGAAGTCGAACGGTTCCAGCTCGCGCGGCCGCAATCGCTCGACATTCCAGGCGTGAAGAAATTCGTGAGAGATGGTGCCGAGTTGCTGCGCGTTGATGCCGTCCAGCGGAGCGCGCCCGCTGACGACGGTCGAGTTGCGATGCTCCATCCCGTCCCCCGACACCTGCGGCAGATAATCGGCGAGGAAGGTGTAGCTGCCATGGTCGAAGCGTGGCCATTCACCGAACAATGCCCGATGTTGGGGGATCAATCGCCTGACCTGCGCCGCAAGCACGTCGACGTCGGCGGGGGTGCCACGGTGGTGGACGACCAGCCGGATCGTTGCGCTGTCGCCGCCATCGCCGACGCTCCACTCACGCAATTCGTGACGCCCGACCTCGATCGGACTGTCCATCAGATAGTGCAGATCCGGCGCACTGAACGTGGCCGTCATCCCGGGAACGGGGGGAAGTTGGGTGGCAACGCGCCAGCCGGGTTCCGGAGGCACGATCCGCACCGTGACCGGCGCGGCTTCATAGCCGGCAGCCCACAGCAGCGTCGCAGGCGGATTGAGATGCGCATGGGTCGCGTCGATCTGCGCATACGTGCCGTCGCCACGATTGCCGAACAACGTGTAGCTGACCACGACCGTGCCGTCGTGCCCGGTGACGCTCCAGCCATAGGGGTCGCTACGGGTCAGCGGCAGCGGACGTCCCGCCCCGTCGGTCGCCGTCACCGCATAGACGTTCTTGGCGAACTCGTGCAGCGCGTACCGTCCGGGCGAGGATCGTGCCATCTGTACGCGCAATGGCCCCGCCGGAACGCCCCGCCACGTCGCCACGATACGTGCCTGATGATGCGCCACGTCCGGAAACGACAGGTCGTAGCGCACCTGTCGCGCCCCTTGTGCGTCGGCGGATGCGCTCAGCATCAGCCACCCTGCGGCACCGGCTGCACGGGTCGCGCGGGTCCATGTCGTCATCGCCATCTCCGTCATGCTTCGCCTTCCAGCACGCAGGCCGGCAAACGACAATCGCCATGCTGTCAGCAAATCTGTACAATCGCTTGAACCGATGCGGGCGCGGCGGGTTCTAGAAGGAATATCGACAGATATTGGAATGGTTTACATTGCGTTATTCCCGTCCTCTCTCCCTTTCACGCAACTGACATGCAGGGAAAAGTCCCGTGAACCTCAAGCTTAAACCGCTGCCGGACCAGGTCATGCTCATCACGGGGGCGAGTTCCGGGATCGGGCTGGTGACCGCGCGGATGGCGGCGTCCCGTGGTGCCAGGGTGATGCTGGTGGCGCGCGATGGTGAGACGCTGGCCGGTGTCGCGCGTGAGATCGAGGCTTCCGGCGGCAGCGCGGATTTCGCGATTGGCGACGTCGGCGACCTGCGCGACATGCAACGTGCGGCAACGAAGACGGTGGAGCGGTTCGGCCGCATCGATACCTGGGTCAACGCCGCGGGCGTGGCGATCTACGGCAAGCTGCTCGACACGCCGATGGACGAGCACGAGAAACTATTGCGCACCAATTACTTCGGTGCGGTTCATGGGTGTCTGACGGCCGTCGAGCATCTCCAGCGCGAAGGCGGTGCGATCATCACGGTCGGCTCGATCGTGTCCGACATCCCCTCCCCCGGCATGGGCGCCTACGCCGCCAGCAAGCATGCCGTGAAGGGGTATGTCGACTCGCTGCGGATCGAGATCATCGCCGACCGCCTGCCCGTGGCGGTGACGCTCATCAAGCCCGCCGGGATCGACACGCCGATCGCGGATCATGCGGCCAATCATCTCGGCGGTGCCGCGTTGCTGCCCCCACCGGTATACGCGCCGGAACTGGTCGCCGAGGCGATTCTGGATGCCGCACAACATCGTCGCCGCGACGTGACGGTCGGCGGAATGGGGCGTTTGCAGGTGCTGGGCGCACTCCACTTCCCCACGCTGCTCGACCGGCTCGGCCCGTTGCTGCTGCCGTGGCTTCGGGATCCCACGCGCGCGGCAAGCCAGCATGACAACCTCGCCGCGCCGGTGAACGGCGGGCACGAGCGGTCGGCCGACCAGCATGGCCGCCGGGTCAGCGTGTACGAAACCGTGGGCCGGCATCGCTTCGCCACCGCGACCGTGACAGGAGCTGCGCTCGGACTCGCGGCATTGACATGGCTTCGTCAGCGAAGCGCAGACCAGTGACCGCCTTTTCGAAAGGCGCATCGATGCACCGCCCGGCCGCTTTACCGTGGCCGCCCATCGCCGCGACCCAACGATGCGTGGCGGCGGCATGATCGGCGCTCACGCCACGACGGTGCTGATCGTCGAAGACGAATTGTTCGTCCGGATGATCGGGGCGGACGCGTTGGAGGAAGCGGGCTACCGCGTCATCGAGGCCGGCTCCGCCGACGAGGCGCTCGATGTGCTGGAGCGTGGGCGTGATGTGAAGGTGCTGTTCACGGACATCCGGATGCCCGGCTCGATGGACGGCCTGCGGCTGGCGGCGGTCGTCCACGAACGCTGGCCTGCGATCCGGATATTGCTGACCTCGGGCGATACGCACCCGACTCGCGACGCCATACCCGATGACGGCCGTTTCCTCGCCAAGCCGTATCGCTTCGACAGCCTCTCGCGCGAACTCGACACATTGCTGGCGGCGGGCTGAGCGGTCCCCGGCAGACCGTTCCGATGTCCGCCCGGTACCATCGACGCGGGTGATCGGCGCATCGCTGCAGTGGGCTTGCACGGCGCGACCGACCGACCTATCTGCGGTACATCACGGCGTCGCAACGGCGCCCGGCGTCGCGCGCCTTTCCTTTTTTCGTTCTCTCGGCTAAGGCCGCGCGCACTCAACGCGAAAGAGACACCGTTTGGCGAAAGAAGAACTCCTCGAGATGCGCGGGCAGGTGGTTGAACTGCTGCCCAACGCGATGTTCCGCGTCCGGCTCGAGAACGATCATGAAATCCTTGGCCATACCGCCGGCAAGATGCGCAAGAATCGCATCCGTGTGCTGGTCGGGGACGAGGTGCTGGTTGAGCTGACACCATATGACCTGACCAAGGGGCGGATCACCTATCGCTTCATGCCGGGTCGTGGCGGCCCCGGGCCATCCTGACGACGGACCGCCGGCCGGTCGCCGGCGCATTCCGATGATCCGTCTCGTCCTTGCCTCCTCCTCGCCGCGCCGCCGTGACCTGCTCACGCGGATCGGCGTCGTGCCCGATCGCGTCGTCGCGCCCGATATCGACGAAACGCCGGAGCCGCGTGAGGTGCCGCGCGACTATGCGCTGCGTCTCGCCACGCAAAAGGCGCAAGCAGTCGCCCGTGACGCAGGCGAGGCGGTGCTGGCGGGCGACACCACGATCGCGCTCGGTCGCCGCATCCTGCCGCCGGCCGGGACCGAGGATGTGCAGCGCGCGTTGCTGCGCGCCCTGTCCGGGCGTCGTCATCACGCTTTGTCCGCAGTTTGCGCGATCGCACCGGATGGCACGGTGCGCACGCGCCTCGCAGATACGATCGTGGCCTTCAAGCCGCTGTCCGCCGCCGAGATCGACGCTTACGTCGCGTGCGGCGAAGGCCTGGGCAAGGCCGGAGGATATGCGATCCAGGGCCGGGCCGAGGCGTTCGTGCGCTTCCTCCACGGCAGTCATTCCGGCGTGGTCGGCCTCCCGCTGTTCGAAACCCGCGCATTGCTTTTGGCGAGCGGCGTGTCCTTTGCCTGAATGGCTCTACGAGGACGGGATCGGCGAAGCGCGGGCAGCGCTGGTCGACGACGATCACATCCTCGCCGCCCGCATCGAACTCCCCGGCACCTTGCGCGTCGGGACGATCGCGCGCGCGCGGCTGACCGAGCGATCGGTCGCGACGCTCGACGACGGCGAGGAAGTCTTGCTCGATCGCGCACCGTCCGGTGTGACGCTCGGGGCGTCGCTGACGATCGAGGTCGTCCGCGAGGTAATACCCGAACCCGGACGCGCCAAGCGCGCGCGCGGCCGGGCCGTCGATGCGGAACCCGCCCCCGGCCCCGACCTGCTGGCCCGCATCACCCGATCCGCTCATCCCGTGCGCGTGCTGCACGCGCACGAGGCTGACGCGCTGGAAGCCGCCGGCTGGTCCGAGGTGATGGAAGAGGCGCAGACCGGTGAAATCGCCTTTTCAGGCGGTGCATTACGGATGACGCCGACCCCGGCCATGACGTTGTTCGATGTCGACGGTGAGGGGCCGACCGACGTGCTGGCGCTGCGGGCCGCAGTCGCGGTGGCACATGCGATCCGCCGCCATGCGATCGGTGGATCGATCGGCATCGATTTTCCCAGCATCAGCGGCAAGGCGTTGCGCAATGACGTCGCCGCCGCGCTCGACGCCAAACTTCCCGGACCATTCGAGCGGACTGCGGTCAACGGCTTCGGCTTTCTTCAAGTCGTCCGTCCGCGGCCGCGGGCATCGTTGCCTGAACGACTGCTGCAGGATGCGACAAGTGCGGCGGCGCGCGCCACGCTGCGCATGATCGAACGGACGCCGCCCGGGGCATCCAACCGCTTCCGGCTGCCGTCGGCGGTGCGCGAGCGGATCGAATCCCGCGACGACTGGATGGCCGCGCTGATGCGCCGCACCGGCCGCGCCCCTATCTTCGACCGATGACCAAGTCTCGTTGCCCGATCTGCGCCGCACCGGCGACGCCCACGCATACCCCGTTCTGCAGCCGCGGCTGCAAGGATCGCGACCTGCTGAGATGGCTCAGCGACGGGTATCGCCTTCCCGGCGCAACGATCGACACGGAATCGCTGGACAGCCACGCCGACACCGATTAGGGGACGCGCCTCGCCGCTGAAAAGCGGTGCGCCCAAGTAGCTCAGTTGGTAGAGCATACGACTGAAAATCGTAGTGTCGGTGGTTCGATCCCGCCCTTGGGCACCACTTCCCCCACTAAGTGCTGGAAGTGGTCCGGCCGACAAGGTCGCCCTTCATCTCTCCTACCGGACGATCCGCGATCGGTCATTGCGGGTAGGTTCAGGGATGCAACCGGCGGCGAACGGCGTCGCGTTGTTCGTCGATGCGACTTTGCGTCTGCCGCAAGGCTTCTACTTCGGTCGCGTTCAACAGATCATCGACCACCCGTTTCAGATGCTCGCGCATCGCGTGACGGGCCGCATCGGCGTCGCGGGCGCGCAATGCCTCGACGATCGAACGGTGTTCGTCGACCCGCGGATGCACGCCCTCGCGACGCGCCTCGGCGAAGATGTGGGCGCTCAGCGGCGCGCGATCGCGCAAACTCCATAGCGTCTCCACGACCGTGCCGATCACGGTGTTGCCGGTCGCCTCGGCGATTCGTTGATGAAAATGCCGGTCGATCTCCATCGCTTGGGGAGTGGCGGGGTCGCAGCCTGCCATCTGCTCCAGCAACCCGTCGAGTTCCGCAAGCGCTTCGTCGTCGATCACGGATGCCGCCAGCGCCGCCCCCTCGCCCTCGAAGAGGATACGCGCCTCGATCAACTCGAACGCACCGATATCCAGTTCGCGCGGCGAAGGCAATTGGCCTGACGGCGCAGTCACATACAGGCCCGATCCATGACGCGCCTCGACAAGCCCATGAATTTCCAGCGCAATCATCGCCTCGCGGATTGTCGGCCGGCTCACACCGAACTCCTCGGCCAGTTCACGCTCGCCGGGCAAACGCATACCAATCGTATAGCGGCCCGCTCCGATCGACTCGCCGATCGCCGCGACTATGCGCTGGTACAGCTTTTCTTGACGCTGTTTCATGCACTTACCTCTCCCATCCATATTTGTTGACACATTAGGCCAATCCGGACATATTGGCCTTACCAATAGGTCGGCCAATAGCAAAGCAGGTCGATCTCAGAAAAGGGCTGCAGAACAGTCGAAATGACGGAGCGCAATGCTTCGATGGGGAGGGGATGATAATGAGTCTTGCCGTTTCGCGGCGTCGTTCGTTCGACGCGACACTATTTGCCGCAACGATGCTCGCCGGCACGCCAGCTTTCGCGCAACAGGCTTCGACCGCGCCGCAGGCCGTCGCAAATCCTGCGACCCCCACGGTCGCGACCCCCGCCAACCCCGATCAGACGACCGCCGCGGATCCGCAATCGCAGCCGGAGGCGCTGCCGCAGCCCGAAGGCGACATCGTCGTCACCGGTTTCCGGCAGAGCTATGCCGACGCGATCCGGTCGAAGCGTAACGAGATCGCGATCACCGACGGCATCTCCTCCGACGGGCTCGGGCGCTTCCCCGACCTGAACGTCGGCGAAGCGTTGCAGCGCGTTCCCGGCGTGCAGATCAACCGCGAAGCCGAAGGCCGCAACGCCACCATCAACCTGCGCGGCTTGCCCGGTGAATATGCGCGCCTGACGCTGAACGGCGTGGCCTTCGCCGAGCCGATCCTGACCGAAGCCGCACCGCTGGGTGCGTTCAACGCCGACATCTTCAGCGCGATCGTCATCGACAAGTCGCCGCTCGCCAACGCACAATCGGGCGGCCTGTCGGGCAACGTCGATCTGCAGATCGCCCCCGCGCTCAGCCGCAAGGAAGGCGGCTTCGTGAAGGCGGCGCTGGAATACAACCAGCTTGGCGACAAGTTCGCGCCCGCGGGAACTGTAGGTTACAATCATCATTTCTCCGACAGCTTCGGCGTCTTCGGCGTCCTGGCCTACAAGAAAGAGAATTTCCGCCGCGACACGGTCCAGTTCAACAGCTACTCGCCGTTTTCCGCCGGCCAGGCGCAGGCCAATGCCGGGGTGCTGGGCAGTTACTATGCGCGTTCGGCCGCCTGCCCGTCGTGCACCGGATCGACCACGACGACCGGCGTCCTCTACAATTCGCAGCTTCGTCAATATTCGCGGCTCAATCCGGGCGATCTCTACACCGGTGCGGCGGGCGCGGAATGGAAGCCGGACGATCGGACGCGCGTCAGCCTGACCGGCTTCTACACCGATCGACGTCTGCCCAAGACGATGCAGTACCTCTCGATCGTCGGAAACAACGACACCAGCGTGCTGACGCCGCGTTCGGACCCGATCCGGCTGGATGATGGCCGCTACGTCGTGACCGACTTCGATTTCACGAACCCGGCCGATCCGCGATCGTCGACGCGCCGGCTCGGCATCCGTCAGAGCAGCTGGGGGATCAACGGCAAGGCGGAATGGAGCGACGACGCATGGCGGCTGTCGACCGTCTTGACCGCATCGAAGGCCAACAACCGCTCCGAAGAGACGTCGATCGATTTCGACCGCTTGCAGACCGCCGCCGGTAACGGCGCGGCCGGCACGCTGCGCACGGGCGCGGGCGACGTCGGCAACTTCGGCTATGTGCTCTCGCCCGATCCGCTCATCACCAGCGCGGTGCCGAACTGGTTCTGGGGCGGCGTGGCCGATCCGACGCAATTCTACAATTCACCGACCAACGCCGGACGCACCAACCGCTTGCAGCTGACCGGCACGCAAAGCTACGCCACCAACGAACTCCTCGCCTATCAATGGGATGTCGAGCGCACCTTTCAGGACAGCGTACTGAGCGGCATCCAGGCCGGCTTCCGCTTCGAACACAACAAGTTCATCTCGCAAGGGTACCGCACGCAGGCCTTCGGCCTGCAAACCCGGAACATCGACGGCAGCTTCGTGCAGACCGCACCGGTCGCCGACGATTTCTTCGGCGGAAAGCTGGGCAATTACAGCACCAACTGGCAGTCGACCCGCTACGATTACGCGCTGTCGAAATTGCTGCCAGTCACGCTGTATCCGGGCGGCGCGCTGTCGCCCGCGGGATTCAACATCCGCTACAACGATAACAATTACGCGCTCTACAATTTCACCAACCAGACCGACGTCGCCTCCGGCTATGCGCAGGCGAAATATGCGTTCGACATCGGGGGCATCCGCATCCGCGGCAACGGCGGACTGCGTTATGAATACGCGCGCAATTCGATCGACTCCCTGGACCGTCTGTCGTTGACGGGCACGATCGGGTCGCCGGCCGATTTCCGCAACAACAACTACACCCAGCGCTATGGCAAGCTGCTGCCGTCGTTCATCATCGTCGCCGATCTGAGCGAGAAGCTGCTGCTGCGCGGCGCGGCCTATCGCACCTATGTCCGCCCGCAGCCCCGGCAGTTCTCGCCGACCACGATCGTCGGCAATCCCAGCAACGGCATCTATTCGGTGACGCTGGGCAGCCCCGATCTGCGCCCGTATGACTCGACGTCGTTCGATGCGTCGCTCGAATGGTACAACCGGCCCAACGGCATCATCTCGGTGGCGGGATTCCAGAAGCGGATCACCGGCCTGATCGGGCAGATCACCGACTCCGCGCAATTGTGCCCGGCCGACGGGACCGCGCTGGGCCTCGGCACGCTCCGCATCAACGGCGATCGTTGCGAAAGCAGCCAGATCTTCACCGGCGGCGCGGTGCCGACGCCCTTCCTCGTCACCGCCAGCGGCTTCCAGAACCAGGAAAATCCGATCACCGTGCGCGGTGTGGAATTCAACCTGCAGCAGTCGCTGGACTTCCTGCCCGGTGCGCTGCGCCACCTCGGCGGCGGCTTCAATTATGCCTTCACCAGCATCAGCGGACGCACCGCCACCGGTGCCGATGCCACCCTGCCGGGCGTGTCGAAGCACAATGCCAACGTCATCGGTTATTACGAAACCGACAAGGGTGGCCTGCGGCTGGTGTACAACATCCGCAGCAAATACGACCTTGCCTCCGCGGGCACGTTCACCGGTGCGGCGCGGCAGGTGAAGGCGCGCGGCCAGCTCGATCTCTCCGCGTCCGCCAATCTGACCGAGACGGTGTCGCTGTCGTTCGATGCCTACAATCTGACCAACGCCATCCGCATCGAATATGAGAATGATCCGCGGCTGATCCGGCGGGCGGATTACGACGGTCGGACCTTCACGATCACGGCGCGCGCGACCTTCTAGGGCTCTCCCCGGGCGACCGGCGACGCTTCCCCGCGGAGGCGTCGCCGCTTGGTGGTTTCAAACGGCGGCCATCTATGATGTGCCTGTCCGACAAATGTAGTGCAGGAGCGCGCATGAAGACGAGCACGACCGTCGCCCTCGGCCTGATGGTGTCGGTGACCGCGACCGCCGCGCTGTCCACGGACGGATCGGGCCTGTTCCGCTACGTCGATCCGCGCATCGGCACCGGCAACGACGACCAGGGTGACACCGTGCCCGGCCCCACCCGCCCCGCCGGCTCGATCCACCCCAGCCCGCAGACGCTGGTCGGCAGCAACGCCGGCTATGACAAGGACGCGCCGATCAGCGGGTTCGCGCAACTGCATACGCAGGGGTCGGGAGGGCGCACCAGTTACGGCACGTTCCTGATCTCGCCGCAGACCGGCGCGCCGGTATTCGACGAGGCGCGACATCTCTCGCCCAAGGCGGACGAGCGGCTGGCGGCCGACGCCTATGCCGTGACGCTGACCCGCTACGGCATCCGCGCCGAGGTGACCCCTGCCCCCTTCGCCGCGATGTATCGTTTCACCTATCCGGCCGGTCAGCCCGCGACGATGGTGTTCGACGTCACCCGCAAGATCCGCGGCGAACTGGCGAGCGCGGGCGCGGACCTGACGCTCGATCCCGTCCACGGTCGCATCGCCGGGCGGGTTCGCGCGCGCAGCTACTGGAACCCGGCCGAGGTCGATATCTGGTTCGCGGCGCAACTCGATCGCGCCCCGACCCGCTGGGGCGTCCGCGTCGGCAAGGACGATCGCGCCGGCGCGACACGGGCGACCGCGCCCGCCGACACCCGACTGGCGGGCTGGTGGCAGTTCGACGCCTCGCCTGACACGCCCGTGAAACTCAAGATCGCGGTTTCGTTCACCAGCGCGGCGCGCGCCGCCGAATTGCTGGCGGAAGACATTCCCGGCTGGGATTACGACGCCGTTCGCCGTGGCGCACAGGCGGACTGGAACCGCGAGCTTGCCCGCGCCACGATCGACGGTGTGGGCGACGCGGACAAGCGCCGTTTCTACACCGCGCTCTATCATAGCGCGATCCAGCCACGCGACCGCAGCCGTGACCAGCCGGTCGAGGAGCGATCGACGGCGCATTGGGACGATTACTACACGCTGTGGGACACCTATCGGACCGGCTTTCCGCTGATGTCGTTGCTCCGCCCCGGCATCTATCGCGACAACATCGCCTCGATCGTTCGCACCTTCGAGCGTTATGGCGCGGCGCACACCACTTTCGTCGCCGGGCGCAATTATCATGTCGGCCAGGGCGGCGATGAAGTCGACAACGTGCTGGGCGAGGCGCTGATCCGCGGCGTGCCCGGCATCGACTGGAACAGCGCGGCGCGGGTCGCGCTCCACAACGCGCAAGAGGAACGTCGTCCGCGCTATCTGGTGCAGGGCTGGTTCGCGGTCGGTGATCGCAGCCCGGAACCCGATAACCAGCGCGCGCGCTCCGGGTCGTCGACCCCGGCCTTCGCGCTCAACGACTTCTATGCCGCCCGGCTGGCCGCCGCGATCGGCGCGACGAAGGACGCCGCCGCGCTGATCGAGCGCTCGCGAAGCTGGCGCAACGTCTGGAACCCAACCGCTGCCAGCGACGGCTTCACCGGCTTCATCATCCCGCGCCACGCCGATGGCCGCTTTCAGGCACTCGATCCCAAGATCGGCTGGGATGGCAAGAAGTACGACAATGTCGGCTTCTACGAGGGCACGGCATGGGTATATTCCTATGCGATGCTCCACGACATACCCGCTATGGTGGAGATGATGGGCGGCCAGGCGCGCTTCACCGAACGGTTGCGCCACGCGCTGGACACCGGGCTGATCGACATCACGAACGAACCGAGTTTCGCCACGCCGTGGCTGTTCAGCGAGGTCGGCCGCCCCGATCTCGCCAGTTACTGGGCCGATCGCATCTTCCGTCGGTTCACCGCCAATGCCTATCCCGGCGACGAGGACAATGGCGCGATGAGCTCGCATTATGTGTTCAACCGGCTGGGACTGTTTCCGAAGCTGGCGAGCGACCGATATTATCTCCACGCGCCCCATCAACCACGCGGCACGATCACCGGACCCGCGGGGCGACGCTTCACGATCGTCACCCGAAACTGGAAACCGGGCCGGATCTACATCGCGGCGGCCACGCTGAACGGACGTCCGCTAACCGCTCCCTTCCTGCGCCAGTCCGACATCACCGCGGGCGGCACCTTGTCGCTGACCGTGTCCGACCAACCGACCCGCTGGGGCAGAACGACCCCCTGATCACCAAGGATCGCTGATTTTCGGCGCAACCGGGGCAAGCGTTTCCAGCCGGTCCCGCCACGTACCGGGCAGTGGCACCGGCCGGCGCGTCACACGGTCGACGCAGACGTGGGTGAACAGCGCCTCGGCCGCGGCTTCCGTCCCATCCGCCACGAAAGCGCCCAGCCGGTACGTCACGCTCGACGTGCCCAGCCGGTCCAGCACCATTCCGATCTCGACCGGTTCGGGATAGGTGATCGACCGCGCGTACCGGCACCGCGTTTCCACCACCAGTCCGATGGGGTCACCGTGGGCGACGTCCAATAGCCCTGCCGCGATCAGCCAGTTGTTCACTGCGGTGTCAAACCAGTGATAGTAGATCGCGTTGTTGACGTGGCCGTAGGCATCGTTGTCGCTCCACCGCGTGACGATCGGCTGCCACCATGGATAGGCGCTTCGCGGCAGAAGTGTCTCGCGTGTCATGATCGTCCCGTTCGTCCTGGCCGCCGGTCGCCGCGATCCGAAGCGACGTCGAACACATGCCTGGCGCGCTTGCGGGATCGCGACGGGGCGCGACACATTATGTACCCTGCATGCCACCGCGAACAGGATCGAACCATCCATGAAGATCGAGGCCGCCGTCCTGCGCCAGCGTGGCGCGCCGCTTCCGTATGACGACAGCCGCCCGCTTCGGATCGAGACGCTGGAACTCGACCCGCCCCGTGCGGGCGAGGTGCTGGTGCGGATCGCCGCGGCGGGCCTGTGCCATTCCGATCTGTCGGTCATCAACGGCGATCGTGCCCGGCCGATACCGATGGCCCTGGGCCATGAAGCGGCCGGCATCGTCGCGGCGCTGGGTTCCGACGTGGATGATCTGGCGATCGGCGATCATGTCGTCATGGTGTTCATGCCGAGTTGCGGCCACTGCCTTTCATGCGCGGAGGGTCGACCGGCGTTGTGCGGCCCCGGTGCCGCGGCGAACGGCGCCGGGACATTGCTGTCGGGCGGCACGCGGCTGCACGATGCGGACGGCACCGTCCACCATCACCTCGGATGCTCCGCCTTCGCCAGCCACGCGGTGGTTTCGCGCCGCTCGCTGGTCCGGGTCGACCGCGATCTGCCGCTGCACGAGGCGGCGCTGTTCGGCTGCGCGGTGCTGACCGGGGTCGGCGCGGTGGTGAACACGGCGAAGGTCACTGCGGGACAAAGCGTCGCGGTGGTCGGGCTGGGTGGCGTCGGGCTGGCGGCGGTGCTCGGCGCGATAGCGGCCGGGGCGGCGCAGGTGATCGCCGTCGACCTGATGGAAGACAAGCTGTCGCTCGCCCGCGATCTCGGCGCGACCGCAACCATCCTGGCCGGTCCGGAGGCAGCGCAGCAGGTGCACGCCCTGACCAGCGGCGGGTGCGACGTGGTGATCGAGATGGCGGGATCGGTGCGCGCACTGGAAAGTGCGGTCGCGATGACCCGGCGCGGCGGGACGACCGTCACCGCCGGGCTGCCGCCCGCCGACGCCGCACTGGCGGTCAACATCGTCGCGCTGGTGGCGGAGGAACGCACCCTGAAGGGCAGCTACATCGGCACCTGCGTGCCGACGCGTGACATACCGCGCTACATCGCGCTGTATCGCGCCGGGCGCTTGCCGGTCGATCGACTGGTCACCGGCTATCTGTCGCTGCAAGACATCAACCGCGGCTTCGACGACCTCCATGCCGGTCGCGCGGTACGCCAGATCATAAGGTTCGACGTATGACGCGCGTTTTCTCGACCAACCCCGCCACGGGCGCCATCATCGCCGAACATGCGCTGTTGACCGGTGCTGCGATCGATGCCGCGCTGGAGCACGCCTGGGTCGGCTGGACCGCGTGGCGCGAACGGCCTGTCGCACACCGCGCGGACCGGCTGCGAACGCTGGCGCAGCTATTGCGCGCGCGCGCCGAGGCGCTGGCCGCCTTGATCGTCGCCGAAATGGGCAAGCCGATCGTGCAGGCACGCGGCGAGGTCGAGAAGTGCGCCGGCCTCTGCGACTGGTATGCCGCCAACGGCGCGGCGATGCTCGCAGACGAGGTGCTGCCGGTCGAGGACGACGGCGTCGCCATGTTGGTGTGGCAACCGATCGGCCCGGTGTTCGCGGTCATGCCGTGGAACTTCCCGCTGTGGCAGGTGCTGCGCGCCGCCGTGCCGATCCTGCTGGCGGGCAACGGTTTCGTGCTGAAACACGCCGACAACGTGCTGGGCTGTGCCGCCGCGCTGGCGGAGGCGATCGACGCGGCCGGCATCGATGCCGGCGCGTTCACGCACTTGCCGGTGGCGCAGGACGACATAGCCGCCGTCATCGCCGACCGCCGCGTCGCCGCGGTCACCGTCACCGCCGGGGTCGCGGCGGGCGCGGCCATCGCCGCCGAGGCGGGGCGGCACCTGAAGAAGTCGGTGCTGGAACTCGGCGGGATCGATCCCTTCGTCGTGCTCGCCGATGCCGATGTGGAGGCCGCGGCCCAGGCGGCGGTGCGTTCGCGCTTCCTGAACACGGGGCAGGTGTGCATCGCCGCCAAGCGGCTGATCGTCGAGGCGTCGGTGCTGGACGCCTTCACCGCGCGCGTGGTCGAGCTGACCGCCGCGCTGGTGGTCGGTGACCCCGCGGACGAATCCACCTTCATCGGCCCGCTGGCGCGCGCACGCGGGCGCGACGAACTGCACCGCCACGTACAATCCAGCATCGCCGCCGGCGCGCGGCTGCTGCTGGGCGGCGCGGCGCTGCCCGGGCCGGGTCATTATTATGCGCCGACGGTGCTCGCCGACGTCACCACGGCGATGGCGGCCGGGTGCGAGGAATTGTTCGGTCCCGTCGCGGCCATCCTTCGCGCGAACGATGCCGATCACGCCATATCGCTGGCCAACGCAACGGATTACGGCCTGTCGGCTGCGTTGTGGAGCAGTGACCGGGCACGCGCCGACCGTCTGGCGCGCCGCATCCGGGCGGGAGCGGTGTTCGTCAACGGCATCTCCGCCTCCGACCCGCGCGTGCCGATCGGCGGTGTCGGCAAATCGGGCTACGGCCGGGAGCTATCGACATTCGGCCCGCGGGAATTCGCGAACGCGAAGCTGATCTGGACGCGATGAGACGGCGTCGCCGAAGGGATCGCAGCTGCAGCGTCTGCAATCGCTCATACGCATTTTGATCGGGCGCTAATTACCGCCGATGCGTTGCACGTCCATGCTCGGGCCCCGTCGGCCTGCGACAACCATGGATGCCGGAACGATGAGCAAGACGATCGCCGATCTTCTGAACGATACGCTGGTCGAGGCCGGGGTGGAGCGCATCTGGGGCGTGACGGGCGACAGCCTGAACGCCTTCAACGACAGCATGCGTCGCTCGGGAGAGATCGCGTGGATGCATGTCCGCAACGAGGAGGCCGGCGCGTTCGCCGCGGGCGCGGAAGCGGCGGTGACCGGCAAGCTCGCGGTGTGCGCGGGCAGTTGCGGTCCGGGCAACCTGCACCTCATCAACGGTCTGTTCGATTGCCACCGCAACCACGTCCCGGTGCTGGCGATCGCGGCGCATATCCCGTCGAGCGAGATCGGACTGAACTACTTTCAGGAAACCCATCCGACCGAGCTGTTCCGCGAATGCAGCCATTTCTGCGAGATGGTGCAGGACGCGCGGCAGATGCCGGAGATACTCCATCGCGCGATCCGCACCGCGATCGGTCAGCGCGGCGTCGCGGTGCTGGTGATCCCGGGCGACGTCGCCTTGCAGGATGCGCCCGACACGCGCGCGGTGCCTTTCCCGGCCCTGGCGGCACCACGCCTGCTGCCCGACGAGGCGACGCTGCGGCAGATCGCCGATCTGGTCAACGGATCGAAGGCGGTCACGCTGCTGTGCGGCGCGGGCACCGCGGGCGCGCATGACGAGGTGGTGGCGCTGGCCGCCGCGCTGAAGGCCCCGATCGTTCACGCCTATCGCGGCAAGGAGTGGATCGAATACGACAATCCCTATGACGTCGGCATGACCGGATTGATCGGCTTTTCGTCGGGCTATCACGCGATGATGGAATGCGACACGCTGCTGATGCTCGGCACCGACTTCCCGTATCGCAACTTCTACCCGGAAAAGGCGAAGGTCGTTCAGGTGGACCGCGATCCCGGCGCGCTGGGGCGGCGCGTTTCGCTCGACCTGGGTGTGGTGGCCGACGTCGGCGAATGCGCGCGCGGGCTGCTGCCGCTGATCGCGGCCGCGCGGGACGGCGCGTTCCTCGACAAGGCGCGCGCGCACTATCGCGATGCCCGTCAGGGACTCGATGATCTCGCCACCCCTCGCGCCGGTGACAAGCCGCTTCACCCGCAGTTCGTCGCGACGATGGTCGACCGGATCGCGGCGGCGGACGCGGTCTTCACGGCGGACGTCGGGACACCCGCCGTCTGGGCCGCGCGTTATCTGACGATGAACGGCAAGCGGCGCCTGATCGGCTCGTTCAATCATGGCTCGATGGCGAATGCCCTGCCGCAGGCCCTGGGTGCGCAAGGCGCGTTCGCCGGGCGTCAGGTCGTGTCTCTGTCGGGCGATGGCGGTCTGGCGATGCTGATGGGAGACATGCTGACCGCGGTGCAGATGCAGCTGCCGATCAAGATCGTCGTCTTCAACAATTCGACGCTTGGCTTCGTCGAGATGGAGCAGAAAGCGGCGGGATATGTCGACACCAACGTGTCGCTCCGCAATCCGGACTTCGCGGCGATCGCGCGCGAAATGGGGTATTTCGGCGCACGCGTCACCCGCTCGGACACGCTGGAGCAGGCGTTGCGCGATGCCTTCGCCCACGACGGCCCCGCGCTTGTCGATGTGGTGACGGAGGGGCTGGAACTCGTCATGCCACCCAGGATCCAGGCTGAGCAGGCAAAGGGCTTCAGCCTGTACGCCGCCCGCGCGGTATTGAGCGGTCGCGGAGACGAGGTGATCGAGCTGGCGAAGGCCAATCTCTTTCGGTGAACAGCGGCGTGACGGGCACGCGCGACTGGAACGGTGCGCCGGACCGATCGAGGAGCACGGGCAATCCGTCCCGATGGCATCGTGACGAACAGCTTGCCCGACGACGCGCGCTGATTTTCTACGGCGCTGAACAAGAATCGCGCCCGCCCGTTACGTCGCCGAACCAAGCGCCTGCTTGAGGGTGTGCCTCCATGGCACAAGCTGCCGGAGGAATTCTCATGCCCAGGTTAGGATTGGTCGACCCGCCCGCAAGAATCTTCGAACAGGCCGGGCGCGAGGCCATCGGTTGAACCGTTTGGCCGGATCGCAAGGTGACACGCCCGCCATTGCGATATGCATACCGGTGCGCGACGAGGTGGCAAGATTGCCGCGTCTGTTCGACGCCCTTGAGCAGCTCGTGGTTCCGGCCGGTGCGTCGGTCCGGGCCTGCCTCCTGCTCGACGGCTGCGTCGACGGGAGTGCGGACGTAGCCGCCTCCTACCGGCGACGGTCGCGTCATATGGTGCGTACCGCCGCTGTGGAGCGGTCTCCCTCGAATGCCGGCATTGCGCGTCATCGCGCGATGCGCCTCGGTATGGAAGCGCTCGGCCCCGCCGGTGGCATCCTGCTGACCACCGATGCCGATAGCTGGCCGCGTCGGGACTGGCTGGAGGCGACGACGTCGGCGCTCGATCACGCCGACGTCGTCGCCGGCAATGTCGTTAGAAGGGGAGGAGGCAGCCACGCCGGACAGGATCGGATCGAGCGTTACTACACGCGCCTGTTCGCGCTGCGTCGGCGGGCCGACCCGGTCGGCTGGGAAAGCGCCACCACGCATCACCACGCCAGCGGCGCAAACATCGCTATCCGATCCGATGTCTACGATAAACTTGGCGGCTTCGCGCCGCTCGTCAGCGGCGAGGACGCACGACTGATCGACGATGCATCGCGCGCGGGCCTCCGGGTACGCCGCGATGCCGCGAGCGTCGTGTACACATCGGATCGACGCGATGGGCGGGCACAGGGCGGGCTGGCGACGACGCTGACCATGCTGGACCGTCAGGGGCTGGCCGGCGTCTGCGTGACCCATCCCGCCGACCAATTGTGGCAATATGATCGACACGCGCTTGCGCGACGGGCCTTCGCGACCGCCGACTTCAACCTGCTGGCCGGCGCGATCGACCTCGCGGTCGATCATATCCTCGGCGTCGCGCGCGATTGCCCCAATGCCGAAGCGTTCGCGATGCGTGTCGTGCCCATCGCACCGCAGGGGATGCGTCAGGTGACGCTTGCCGTCGCGGAAGCCGTCCTGGCGACATTGGCCGCAGCCACCCCGCCGGCGCAAGCCGCGTGACCGCGCTGTGCGCCCGCATCGCGGGGCTGAGCGCCGAACTGGGCGATGTCGCGGACCCGCGCGACCGGTCGACGCTCCTGGAATTGCTTCGGCTGCTATACCGCGTCGGGCGGGAGGATCTGCCGCTCGGTCGCCTGTTCGAGGGGCATGTCGATGCGATGCAGATCGTGTCGCGCTACGGGACGGCGGAGCAACGTGCGGCGATGACCGGGGTGGTTGATGCTGGTGGCGCCATCGGCGTGTGGAATGCCGATGCCCCCGGTGAGCCGCTCCGGCTCGCCGCCGGCGGGCTGACCGGCGGCAAGGATTTCGCTTCGGGCGCCGGCGTGCTGACGCACGCACTGGTCACCGTCGATGCACCGGCGGGGCGCCAGCTGGTCATGCTGGACCTCGCGCGGGTCCCTCCGGCGATCGATCGCGAAGTCTGGAGGGTCGTCGGCATGCAGCGATCCGAAACCCATTCGGTTCGCTGGCATGATGCTCCCCTTCCGTCCGATGCCCTTCTGGGGCTGCCCGGCGACTACGTTCGCGAGCCGTGGTTCAGCGGTGGCGCGCTGCGGTTCGCCGCGGTTCAGGCCGGCGGCATCGCCAGCCTGGTCGACGGCACCCGCGATCACCTCCTGAAGGCCGGGCGGGCGGATGATCCGCATCAAGCCGGACGATTGGCCCGGCTGTACGCCGTTGCCGAAGCAGCGGCCGCGTCGGTCCGTCACGCGGCCGACGGATGGTTTCGGGATGATGCCGCGCGCCTGCCCCTGGTCGCCGCCGCGCGGGCGGCGGTCTACGCCGCGGGCGGCGAAGCGATCGGGCTGGCACAGGAAGCGGTCGGGGTTCAGGCGCTGTTCCGCGATCACCCCCTTTCCGCCCCCGTCACGGATCTGTCGATGTACTTGCGGCAACCGGGTCCGGACGCGCAGCGGATGCAGGTCGGCGCCGCCGTGGCGGCCGGGACGCTACGGGTGACGCTGTGACGCGGCGGCTCGGGCATGCGCGATCGGTGCTGGTGGTCGCCCCCCACCCCGATGACGAGGCGATCGCCGCCCATGGCCTCATCGCGCGCCTTTCGCGGCGCGGCGTCCGGGTGTGCGTGCTGGTGGTAAGCGACGGCGCGGGCTCGCATCGCGGCAGTCCCACGTGGCCGCGCCGGCGCCTGACGCAAGAGCGTCGGCGGGAAACGCGCCGGGTAATGCGCAGGATCGGGGTCTGTGCGGCAGCCGTCACCTTCCTCGACCTGCCCGATGGTCAGCTGAAGGCGCATGCCGACGACGTGCGCCGCCTTGTGGCCAGGGCGGCCCGGATGTTGCCGAAGCCGTTGCTGGGGCTCGCTCCTTCCAGGGCGGACGATCATCCCGACCACCGCGTGGTCGCTGCGGCCGCGCGGCGCCAGATGGGCGTGCGCTGGTGGGCCTATCCGGTCTGGCCCGCCGGACGACGGCTATGCGGTGCGCAGCCGATCCACCTGACCACGCAGGAACGACTGGTGAAGCGCCATGCGATCCGCAGCTATCGCACCCAGGCCGGGCGCATCCTCGACGATCCGGCCGGGTTCGCGATGACGGCGCGACAGATCGCCGCTTTCAGCCGGCCGCAAGAGGTTTTCGCACCCGTATGACACCGATGAAGGCGATGACGATCGAGGGTTTCGAGCGAACCTTTTCCGGCGATCCCGATCCATGGCGCACGTTCGAGGATCGTGATGAGGCGATCAAGCGCGAAGCGATCCTGCACGCCATCGGCCCCGGGCCGCACGGTCGTATCCTGGAACTGGCGGCCGGCAACGGCTCGAACAGCCGGGCGATCGCGGCACGCACGCTTCGGCTCGACGCGACGGAGGCGACGTCCGCGGGTACCCGCCTCGTCGCTGCGGCGCTACGCTCGCACCAGCCGCGCGCGCGCGCGATCCGGCTGGCCGTACCGGGACGGCTTCCGCGAAGGCACTACGACGTGGTCGTGATCGCGGAGCTGCTATACTATCTCTCACCTCGCGAGATGAAGCGGACGGCGCGGGACGTGGCGCGGGCCTTGCGGCCCGGCGGGACGCTGGTGCTGGCCCACCACCGGATCGACTTTCACGACTTCGCGCAACATGCCGCACATCTGCACGCCGACTTTCTGAAGCAGGGCGGCGGATCATGGCGCACGCGAACGGTCAGGCGCACAGGCCGCTGGTCGGTCCTGACCTGCACTTGTTCGAGCATCAAGACCGCGAACGATTACAAGCAACTACGCCTCAACTGACATATGCGGCAGCCGGCCATGGCCGCGCTTTCGCCAGTTCGTCATCGACTTCAGGGTTGATGGCTCATCTCTACTGCGACCATCCGATTGTCGGGAACGGACCCAAACCGCGGCTTGCGTGTTGTGGCTCGTACCGCCATAGCCCGATCCGGGTTACGTCCACCAAGGGAGTTTTTCACATGCGTTCGATCCTCGCCGGCGCCGCCGCGCTCAGCCTCATCGCCACCCCTGCGCTCGCCGCAGCTGCCAACCCGGCCGCCAGCCTGTCGGTCGCGCAGTCGCGCGCCGCTTCGCCTTCGGCCAAGAAGAGCGACCTGGCCGGTGCCGGCCTGTTCGGCGCGATCATCGCCGCTGGCGTCGCCGCGATCGGCGTCATCGCGATCGTCAAGGACAACGACGACGATTCCGACAGCAACTGATCGGGATCCGCGCGCCGCCCGGACGGCGCGCGATCGTTGACGAAGGGGTCGGGCGCGCTGCGTCCGGCCCCTTTTCGTTTTGGCCGGCGATTGCGGCCCGCGATCGGCGGGGGCATCCATCCGCCCCGCTTGCCTTTTCCCGGGCACGATCCTATGTCGATCGACACATCCGACAGCGCGGACGGCTTGCCACCGCTTCCCGGTCATCGACCGGGCAGCGGTAGCGGGTCCATGCCGGGACTTTTTTCAGGCTCAACCAGGGCCAGGGCTCAACGAGGGCGCAGATCCGTGGCGAAGACGACCCCGCTGGAATTCATCCGTCAGGTCCGGACCGAGACCGCGAAGGTCGTATGGCCGACCGGGCGCGAGACGGTGATGACCGGTGTGATGGTCGTCATCATGACCACCGTGCTCGCGCTGTTCTTCCTCTCGGTCGATTCGATCTTCAACGCCGTGGTCAACGCGTTGCTGAGCCTGGCGCAGTAAGGACGGAATTCTAAACATGGCGCGCTGGTACATCATCCACGCCTACTCGGGTTTCGAGGGCAAGGTCCGCGATTCGATCATGAGCGAGGCGACCCGCATGGGTCTCGAGCAACTGGTCGAGCAGATCGAGGTGCCGACCGAGACGGTCACCGAGGCGCGGCGCGGCAAGAAGATCGCGGTCGAGCGCAAGTTCATGCCCGGCTACGTGCTGGCCAAACTGGCGATGAACGACGACGTCTACCACCTCGTCAAGAACACGCCCAAGGTTACGGGCTTCCTCGGCTCCTCGGGCAAGCCGCAGCCGATCTCGGATGCCGAGGCGGCCCGGATGCTGAATTCCAAGGAAGAAGCAGCCGCCGCTCCCAAGACCAAGGTCAAGGTCGATTACGAGATCGGCGACGCGGTCAAGGTGCTGGAAGGTCCGTTCGCCAGCTTCAACGGCACGGTCGAGGAACTCGATTTCGACAAGTCGAAGGTCAAGGTCTCGGTCAGCATCTTCGGTCGCGCGACCCCGGTCGAGCTGGACTTCGAACAGGTCGAGCGCAGCAAGTAAGCGCTTTGCGATGCCCCGTCCGCGCGTTCAGCCGGACGGGGGCATCTCAGCCGGACGTGGACATCGGCGTCGCGGGCTGGCCCGGTGCGCCGCCAAGTACGTCGTCGCGCCACGGCACGGCGACGACATGCGGCGCCAGATCGACGTATTTGCGTTGCTGGCGCACCTCCAGGCTCGGCGTGAACAGCATTGTCGATGTGCGGCGGAACTGCGCCGGCGTCATGCCCACGAACTCGCGGAACTCCCGGTTCAGGTGCGACGCGTCGTAGAAGCGTAGCTCGGCGAGTGCGTCGGCGGTCGGCACCGCCAGCCCGCGCATCACCGCCGCCACGTCCAGAAAGCGGCTGCGGCGGAGCACGGTCTTGGGCAAGTGACCGAACTGGGCGCGTACCACGCGATCCAGCCGACGCCCCGACATGCCGAATTCCGCCGCGATGTCCGCCACCGGGCGGGTCGGATCGACCTGCGCGATCCGTTCGAACGCCGCGCTCACCGGATCGGCGGGAACCGCGCGGATGACGACCCGATCACGCACCACCTGCTCCATCCGCGCGAACGTCTGCTCGACGTCGTAGACGTCCGCACTGGCCCAGCGCAGCGCCGCGCCCCATTCACCGTCGAGCGGCAACACACGGTCGGCCAGACGATCCGCAGGCTCGTCGCAGAAGGCGAACCAGCCGCCGGGCCGCATCGAAAAGCCGGCGGCGATCACCGGCCCGCGACACCGTACCGGGAAGCGGCGTTGCTGCGCACCGAACAACATCGGCCCTTCGTAACCGACCCAGCGATCGTCGACCAACGTCTCCCATGTTCCGCCCAGCGGCACGCGGACATAAGTGTTTTCGTGGAGCAGGAAGTCGTCGAGCAACGCGTCCCCGGGCCGCTCGATGATCGTGACGAAGAATCGCGCGACGTAATCGGCGAGCGAGGGCGGCGGGGCACGGCTGAGCGACAACGGCGCGCCGTTGTGTGAAGCTCCCGTCCTCGGAACCAGTTCGCCCATTCCGAAGGGGCTACGGCCGATCCGCGCGGCAGGCAATCTTCTTGCCCGGGATCAATCTGGATTGGGTCGAACTGTGCGAAAGCGGACATTCACCCCGCTACCGTGATGTTCCCGTTGCGCAATCGCACGGGATCGGCTACCGGCGCACGCTTCCCATCCAACAGATTGGAACGTGCGGGAGGGTGCTGCGACGGTGGCACCCGGACGAACCGCTAGACTTGAACCGGGCGCACCGGCAACGGCCGCGCCCCGTAACAGAGTGAGACAGATGGCAAAGAAGATCACAGGCTATATCAAGCTGCAGGTCCCGGCCGGTTCCGCCAACCCCTCGCCGCCGATCGGCCCGGCGCTGGGTCAGCGCGGCGTGAACATCATGGAATTCTGCAAGGCGTTCAACGCACAGACCGGTGACGTGGAGAAGGGCTCGCCCCTGCCGACCGTCATCACCGTCTATGCCGACCGCAGCTTCTCGTTCGTGACGAAGACGCCCCCGGCGACCTTCCTCATCAAGAAGGCGGCGAACCTCAAGGCCGGCTCGAAGGAGCCGGGCAAGGTTTCGGCGGGCAAGATCACGCGTTCGCAGCTGGTCGAGGTCGCGCAGACGAAGATGAAGGACCTGAACGCCAACGACATCGAAGCGGCGACCAGGATCATCGAAGGATCGGCCCGCGCGATGGGCCTCGAAGTGGTGGAGGGCTGAGACCGTGGCGAAGCTGAGCAAGAAGCAGAAGGCGATCACGGTCGACCGTGAGAAGCTCCACGGCATCGACGAGGCGATCGCGATGGCGAAGTCGGGTGCGACTTCCAAGTTCGACGAGACCATCGAGGTCGCGCTGAACCTGGGCGTCGATCCGCGTCACGCCGACCAGATGGTTCGCGGCGTCGTCACGCTGCCCGCCGGCACCGGCAAGACGGTGCGCGTCGGCGTGTTCGCACGTGGCGCGAAGGCTGACGAGGCACGCGCCGCCGGCGCCGACGTCGTCGGTGCAGAGGACCTGATGGAGACGATCCAGGGTGGCACGATCGATTTTGATCGCTGCATCGCGACCCCGGATCTGATGGGCGTCGTCGGTCGCCTCGGCAAGGTGCTGGGGCCCAAGGGCCTGATGCCGAACCCGAAGCTGGGCACGGTGACCATGAACGTCGCGGAGGCCGTGAAGGCAGCCAAGGGCGGTCAGGTCGAATATCGGGTCGAGAAGGCGGGCATCATCCACTCGGGCATCGGCAAGGCGTCGTTCGCGCAGGAAGACCTGCGTCGCAACTTCGACGCGCTGGTCGACGCGGTGGTGAAGGCCAAGCCGTCGGGTGCGAAGGGCAAGTACGTCCGCAAGGTCGCCGTCAGCTCGACGATGGGTGCGGGCATCAAGGTCGACACCGCGGAAGTCGCCGGCGCGTAAAGGCGTTCGCGGGTAGCGTCGCCACCCGCGAGACACCTGCCACCGTCGGCGCGGTCCACCGGGCCGTGGCCGGCGGAGCACCCGGAGGCCGTGCGATGCCCGGCCGATGAGAAAGGAACAGCCGAGGTCGCCTGGCGCGCCTCGGCTTTTTCATGGTCGCCGCCGAACGCCTTTCCGACCGCTCCGGTCACGTGTCGAACCACGACGAACGGACGCCATCGGCGCGGCGGCGGGCCGCATCCCGCCCGGGCGAACGGCGTCGGGCGGCGCGGCCGCCACCACCCACCGCAACGCCATCGACAACCCGCGTGCGTCCCGGCAGTCTCCCTCCGAGCTGGAGAGGATCATGCCGCATTACGGCGACTATCAGAACGCGATCTACTTCGCGGGCCTGTCGGGTGCCGTCCCGCAATGGCCGGTCGATCACGCCACGCTGCGCGCCCGCGCGGAGGCGCATTGGCCGCCTTCGGTCCGCGATTACGTGCAGGGCGGCTGCGGTGACGAGGCGACGCAGGATGCCAACGCCGCCGCCTTCCACCGCTGGGGCATGATCCCGCGGATGATGGTCGACACCACACGGCGCGACCTGTCGACGACGATGTTCGGCCACGCCTTGCCCGCGCCGCTGTTCATGGCACCGATCGGCGTCAACGGCATCTGCACCGACGACGGCCACGGCGATCTCGCCGCCGCCCGCGCCTCGGCGGCGACAGGCGTGCCGTTCTGCGCCTCCACCCTCGCCAACGATCCGCTGGAGGATGTCCGCGTCGCGTGCGGCGAAACGCCCGCGCTGTTCCAGCTCTACACCCCGCGCGACCCGGACGTGGCGGCGAGCATCGTCGCGCGCGCCGAGGCCGCGGGCTATGCCGCATTGGTCGTCACCCTCGATACCTGGGTGACCGGCTGGCGTCCGCGCGACCTGAACACCGCCAGCTTCCCGCAATTGCGCGGCGCGGTGCTCGCCAATTACTTCACCGATCCGGCGTTCCGCGCGCTGCTCGCCCGCCCGCCGGAGGAAGACCCGCAAGCCGCCATCGCGGCGTGGGTGACGACGTTCGGACGCGTGCTGACGTGGGAGGACATGGGCTGGCTCCGCTCGCTGACGACGCTGCCGATCGTCCTGAAGGGCATCTGTCACCCCGACGATGCGCGCCGCGCGATCGATGCGGGGGCCGACGGCATCTACGTCTCGAACCATGGCGGGCGGCAAGCGAACGGCGGGATCGCCGCGATCGACTTGCTACCCGCCGTCGCCGATGCGGTCGCCGGCCGCATACCGGTGCTGTTCGACAGCGGCGTGCGCTCCGGCACCGATATGGTGAAGGCGATCGCGCTGGGCGCGGACCTCGTGGGCCTCGGTCGCCCATATTGCTACGGGCTGGCACTGGGTGGTGGGGACGGGTGCGCGCACGTCCTGAAATGCGTGCTGGCGGAGGCGGACCTCCTGATGGCGGTCAATGGCTGGCCGAGCCTCGCCGCGGTTCGCGCCGCCGGTGCGATCCGCCTTTGAAAACCGCTGTCCTACATCCTCCAACATCTGCTGCCACCGCCTGACACAGATGGAGAACATGGATGAGGGACCTGGTCGAACAGACGATCGACGCACAAGGCCGCCGCGGTCCGCTCGCGGCGCACGGGCGCGGCCAGCGCAGCGTCACCGTCAACCGCCGCGAATCGCCGCTGGCGTGGCTGGCGGCGCGCAAGCTGGTCACCGCGCGCCAGAACGAAGCGGGCGAGCGGTTGCAGGTCGATCACGAACGCGCCGCCCTGGGGCCGGCGGTGACGATGCGCTGGGCGGCGCGGGTCGACGGCGGTGGCGGCGCGCGGCTCGACCCCGCCGAAGCGCAGCTCGCCGCCAAGCGACGCTTCGACGCGGCGATCGCCGCCGCCGGCCCGGGCCTGTCCGACGTGCTGTGGCGCGTGGTGTGCGCGGGGGAAAGCCTGCCCGACAGCGAGCGGGCGCTTGGCTGGCCCACGCGCAGCGGGCGGCTGGTGCTGACGCTCGCACTTGATCGACTTGCCGATCACTACCGCCTGCCCTGATTCGGCGACGCGACCCTTGCCCTGGCCCGTCCGCGCCAGCAGATAGGCATGATGGAATGCCGCTTCATCAAATGTCACGGGTCGGGCAACGACTTCCCGCTGGTCGACGGTCGCACGCTGGCGCTGTCGGACGACGATTGGGCGCGGCTCGCCCGCGCACTGGCGGATCGTGCCGGGCCGGTCGGCGGCGACGGGCTGCTGGCGCTGACCGCCGGCGATGCGCAGGCGGCGTTCGGGATGCGGATGTTCAACAGCGACGGGTCGGAGGCGGAGACGTGTCTCAACGGGCTGCGCTGCGTCGCGCGTGCCGGGTTCGAGGCGCTGGGCATCGACCGCGCCGTCGCGCGGCTGAAGACCAGTCATGCCGCGGTCGCCGCCGCCGCGCCACTCGCCCCGTCGGTCTACACGATCGAGGAGGTTGCCGGCCCCGCCGCGCTCGATCTCGCGCGCTGGCCGCTCACCGGTGCCGGTACGCAGCTGGTCGACGCTCCGCTGGAGGCGCTCGGTACCGATCGGCTGTTCACCGCGGTGGCGATGCCCAACCCGCATCTGGTCGCGTTCGTCGATCGCATCGACGAGGCCGAACTGACCGGTCTGGGGCAACGGTGCGAGACGGCACCCGACTGGCTGCCCAATCGCGCCAACGTATCGTTCGTCGAGGTCCGCGATCCCGCGACGCTGTTCGTCCGCACGTTCGAGCGGGGAGTCGGGCTGACCGACAGCTGCGGCAGCGCGATGGCCGCCTCCACCTACGCCGCGTGCCTGACCGGGCGCATCGCGTTCGGCGAAGCGGTGACGGTGCTCAACCGCGGCGGACTGGTGCGCGCCTCCGCCGCCGCCGATGCGATGGTGACGCTGTACGGCAATGCCACATGGGAATGGGAGGGCGTGGTCACGGTCGACCTCGCGCACTGCCGCGCGGGCGATTTGCGCGTGTTGCGTCGCCACGATGCGGAGATCGCCGCCTGGGCGCAGGTTGCCGACGCCGCCCGCTAGAGGGTCGCGCCGATCGCATCTTCGATGCCGCCCGGAGTTACGGTATCGCGGGAACCGGAAACGGCGATCGGTGCCGGCCCGATGCGGTAGTTCGCCGCTGGCCGGCAGATACAGGTACTGCGGCCGCTATGCTCCTGCCGAACGCGCGACGCGGTTCTTGCCGCTGTTCTTGGCAGCGTAGAGCGCCAGATCCGCGGCGGCCAGCGGATCGCCGAGGCCCAGCGGCGTAACGCCCGCCGAGAACGTCACTTGCCCGATCCCTTCCCCGCTGTCCTGATGGATCAACGTGCGTTTCGACAATCGGTCGCGTACGCCGTCTAGGATCGTCATCGCCTCGTCCATCGCCATGCCGTCGAACAGCAGCGCGAACTCCTCGCCACCGTAGCGCGCGACCAGCACCTTGATCGGCAGTTGCGACCGCAGGAAAGCGGCGACGAATTTCAGTACCCGGTCGCCCGCCGGATGGCCGAACCGGTCGTTGACCTGTTTGAAATCGTCGATGTCGAGCAACGCGACCGCCGCGTTCCGCTGGTCCGGGTCCACCACCAGCTCGCGCAGCCGGTTTTCGAAACTGCGTCGATTGGGCAATCCGGTCAGATGATCGTGTTCGGCGGCCCGACGCGCGCGGTCCAGATCCTGACGGAGCGCGTCCGCTTCCTCGCGCGCGCGGTGCAGCTTGGCCTCCACCAGCCGCGACGCCTTCACCGCGGCCTGCGTCAGCCCGATGACCCGCGCCAGCGTCGCCTGCGGATCGCTGCTCAGTCGCCCCGCCTCCGCGTGGAGCGCGGTGCCGAACGTTTCCACGCCCCCGCGCGATTCGCCCGCTGCCGCCAGGCAGTCGGCGATCCGCGCCTCCAGCGCCCCGGCGATGCGGGCAAGCTCGACCGCCTGCTCTTCGTCATGGCCCTCCGCGATGCGCATCACGACGGCGTCGCTCAGTCCGTCGGTGCCGTGCAGCTGTCGGGCGACTGCCGCCCGGGTGTGGACATCCTCACCGGATACATAGGCGTGGAGCACGCCGTAAGCGCGCGGGGACGGGGTCAGTCCGTGTGCGAAGATCATCGTGCCGATGTCGTCGAACAACCGCCGCCGCAGCGTGATGCGCCGATCGGTGACGTTGATCGGCGGCGGCGGCGGCGCGGGCGCCGGCTCCGTCGTCGGTGGAGGCGGCAGGTCGCCGGCCAGCCAGCCAAGCACACGGTCGCGGCGGCGTATCGCAACCGGTATGGAAGACAGGCTCACGACAACACTCCCCTAGGTGGTGCGGCGATCGGTTCGCCCGTTTCGTCGTCCGCGCGCGGCATCGTGCCGGCGCGGATCGCCGCCTTCATCCCGTCCCAGCGCTCGCCGAACCAATGACTGCCGCGTTCGGCGCGGTGCACCGGATCGCCATCATGCGATGCGATCGCGTCCTGAAGCGGAAGCAGCCGATGCTGCGGAATGTCGTAGAAAACGCGGACCCGCGGCTCGGTCGGATGCTGGTCGTTGCCCTCCATCACCAGCGCCAGCCGGCTGGACGACAGCCGCACCAGCCCGTCGATCGGCTGGATGCCGATGCTGTCGATGAACGACGTCAGCAGGTCCTGATCGAAATGTCCGCTCCACTGCCGCATCCGCGACAAGGCGTCGCTGGGCGCCCACGGACGCTTGTACGGGCGCTGCGATGTGACGGCATCATACACGTCGCAGATCGCGCTCATCCGTGCCGCCAGGCTCAGTTGCTCGCCGGTCAGGCCGAAGGGATAGCCACGCCCGTCCACCCGCTCGTGATGATGCAGGCAGACGTCCAGCACCGTTTCGGAAACCGTCGAACCGGCCCTCAACAGCGCATGGCCTTTTTCGGGGTGGTGGCGCACCAGCGCGATTTCGGGCGGGTCGAGTTGGCCCGGCTTCACGAGCAGCGCGCTCGGCACAGCCATCTTGCCGATATCGTGGAGCAGCCCCGCCAGCCCCAGTTCGTGGACGTCGGCGTCGGGCAGCGCCAGATGCTGCCCGAAATTGATCAGTAGCGCCGCGACGGCGATCGAATGGATGTACGTATATTCGTCCTTGGTCCGCAGCCGCGTGACGTTGAGCATCGCGCCGGGATCGCGCGTCATCGCTTCGCCGATCTGCCCGACCAGCGGCGCCATCGCGTTGACGTCCACCGCCTTGCCCAGTCGCACCTCGTCGAACATCGCTCGCACGACGCCTTTCGATGCGTCGACCATCGCCAGCGCGCGCTCTTGCGCCGACAAGGGCGTACGACGCCGCCGTGTGACCGCGCGATCGATCGTCGACGCCTGCGGTTCGGACGCGTCCGGTTCCGCTCCGGACACCGGAATGACGCTTGCGGCGGTCGGCTCGTTCACAGCGGCAACCGCGGGGCCGACGCCCCTGGCGGTATCGATCACGATCTCGCCGATCCCCGACTCGCGCAGCTTCCTGATCTCGCTTGTCCGTGCGAGGACAAGCTGCGAGCGCCAGAACGGACTGGCCATCCACCCCCCCGCGACGGAGTGGACGAACATGCCCACGCGCGCCTCTTCGGTCTTGATCGTCACCAGCACGACGTGTCGCCCCTCTTCATCGCCGTACCATGCCCCACTATTAATTAAGGTTGGGTTCGACTGGCGTATCGGCCGCGAAAAAAAGGACCCTTTCGGTCGCAACTCATGCCGCTCGGCATGTCGCGGATCGTCGATGCAGGTATCGAAACACGATGCGGGGCCGGGCCGGCCTGTGCCTCGGGTCGTGAGCAGGATTCCCCGGCGGGGTTCGCGACCCCGCCCGACGGTTCATGGAATGCTGATCGTGCCGGCTGTCGTGCCCGGGTAGGAACTCAGCGCCGCCTGGCTCAGCTCGAACGCCAGCCGCTCGGCTAGCGCGCCGGACGTTTTCCCGGCACGCACCGTGACTGCGGACCCCTGCCAGAACGCCGTCGCGCCGCCGCGCTTCCGAAGGCGGATCTCGATCATCGTCCGCTGCATCGGGACCAGCACCGATTTGCGCCGTGCGATCGGGATGCTCACGCTCGCGCCGGCGACCACCGGCGTTTCGCCGCGCGCCTTTGCCACCGACGTGCCCACCTGGCTCCGCGTCGTGATCACTTCCGCAACATAGGCCGCATGGTCGCGATCATCAAGGAGAGTGAACCCTTTATCTCCAAGGACCATCAGCGCGGCCTCCCGCGATATGCGGCTCCATCCCTCGTCGTGATCGGCATCCGTGGGTGAGATGACCGCGACCGTACCGCCGCCCTGCGGCGGCGATGGCGGGTTCGCCTGCGCGCCGGTCACCGCCGCGGTCGCGCCGCTCACCAGCATCATGATCGCCCTGAACCTCACGCCCGCATCCTTTGCTTGCCGGGTCGCCGCGCGGAAGACCGGGCCGATTCTCGTTGTGGAGGAACGAACGCATGACGATGGGACATGCTGCCACCGGGCCGTTGCGCGACCGGGAAACAGCGCCGACCCTCGCCGCAACGCGATCTCCCAGCCCGATGGCGCTGAAGTCGAGGCAGCATCGAAATTTGGATGGATGCCGCCCATCAACAATCCAAGTCACTGAATCTATTGGGAACTTGGCCGGGCACCACGCCTTGTTGACGTATAGTCGAAGATGGAGGCCATCATGGCACAGAAGGGAGCCGGCGGTAACCAGGGAGCGATCCCGACCGAGGGCGGCGACGGAGCACGCGGCAGTCTCGGCACCGGACGAGGCGGCGGCACCGGGACCGGCGCGAAAAAGACCGCCAAAAAGAAGTCGCCGTCCGATGGCGACAATGCCGGGCAAAAGATCAGCGGCGCGTGAGCGGCTTGCTCGTCCCCGCGGAACGGGCACGGCGACGACAGGCGATCACAGATCCGGCCGAACGAACTGGCGGAGCAAGCAATGACCGATCCGAAGATGCCGAGCCGGCGCGCACTGCGTCTGCTCATGATCATGGCCGTCTCCATTGCGGTGATCTGGGTGATCGTCTTCGTCGGCGAAAATATCAGCCACAGCCGGATCAAGATGGAGCAGGAACGGACAGGCGGCGGCGTGCCACGTCCACATTAGCCGTTCGGGAAAGCGCGACGGAATCGCGCGATCTCCGCTTCGAACCCGAACTCAGAATCGTTGCAAAGTGATTGGCGTTTGAAAGATCATGCAACGCTTCTCTTTACATTTCATGGACAAGTCCAGTCGCCTGATCGAGAGCTCCGACACGGTTACTTGAACTCGGTGATCGACAAGGTGACGGTGAACGCCAGTTCTTCATCGCTACCGATCTCCTTGATCGCGCAATCCGCGATCCGAACGGGTTCGGGCGTGGCCGCGTTCAGCAGGCGTTCGACTGCCGCTCGAACCGCCGACTGCCGGGCGATCCCGATATCAGGGTAGGCTGCGACTATCGCATCGACCATTTCTCCGTCGATGATCGCTATATCAAAATCAGGCATAATCCAGATTGGCACAAATCGACGGCAAAATCCCTGACCTGCATCAATAAAGGGCCGGATCGGTCTAAAATAGATGCCCCCGGGGGGGGGCATGCAGCATGAATGCGCTCACGACCGAAGTGGTGCCTCCACCCGCAATGCCCTGTTTTCCCGCTTGAAAGCACGAACGGTGGATCGTTGACCCACGCCGCTCTCACTCGTGCCAATATGGTGCTATCTTGCCCGACGCTCACCGCCGGGATTGAACGGAGTCCACTCGGAGCGGATCAGCCGGGAAACCCAGCCACTTCCGCACCACCGCTCCGGCCACGACCATGCGACACGCAACGGCGCGCGGCTGCCAGCCGACGACGCTACGTCGAAGTCCCTGGAGGCGGGCACCGGTTGATCTTGTTGGGATAACCCGGAAGGGTTGGTGGAAGGGACTGGATTCGAACCAGTGTACACTTGCGTGGGCAGATTTACAGTCTGCTGCCTTTAACCACTCGGCCACCCTTCCACGAGCGGCGCTGTCAAAGCGAGGGCGCGCAATGCCCGCGCGGTGGCGGTCTGTCAACGCCCCTTCCGTCCATTGGCGCGACAAAGTTCGCTGCGGTTGCACTCCGTCGCGGCGGCGCATAGCGTCCGCGCCCGCCCGCCCCTCGACAATCACGGACCCGAACCGTCATGCGCCTGCCCTGCCCCATCATTGCCACCCCTGCCGGAGGCGCACGCTGATGGCGCGCCGCGGTCACCGTCCCAGCCAGGCACCCGGCAACCGCCCGCGCTTTTGGGGCCGCCATGCCGTCATCGCCGCACTCGCCAATCCGGAACGGGTCGTGCGCAAGATCTGGGGCACGCGCGAGGCGCTGGGCGCGCTCGACCTGCCGTCGGTGCTGCCGGTCGTCTATGCCGATGTCGCCGATCTCGGCCGGCTGGTCCCCTCCGACGCGCCGCACCAGGGCATGGTGGCGGAGGTCGATCCGCTGGAGGACGTCTGGCTGGGCGACCTGCTGGAACAGGGTGCCGCCGACGATGCCGAGCGTCCGCGCCCGCTGGTGGTGCTCGATCAGGTCACCGATCCGCACAACGTCGGCGCGATCCTGCGTTCGGCGGCGGCGTTCGACGCGCTGGGCATCGTCACGCAGGACCGTCATGCCCCACCCGAATCGGGCGCGCTCGCCCGCTCCGCCAGCGGAGCGCTGGAAAGCGTGCCGTGGGTGCGGGTCGTCAACCTCGCCCGCGCGCTGGAGGAAATGGCGGAGGCCGGTTACTGGCGGATCGGCCTGACCGGCCACGCCACGCAGACGCTGCCGCAGTCGCTGGCGGAGATCGGCCCTGCACGCCGCATCGCGATCGTGCTCGGCGCGGAGGGTGAAGGAATGCGCCAGAACACCGAGACGCATTGCGACGAACTGGCGAAGCTGCCGATCTCCGGTCGGGTCGAAAGCCTCAACGTCTCGAACGCCGCCGCCATCGCACTCTACGCCGCGACGATACGATAAGGCGTTCGCGTCATCCCCGCACCGGCGGGGATGACGCCGATCGCTCAATCCTCCGCGGCGATCCGCACGCGCAGGCCGTCGAGCGCCGGGCCGAATTCGATCTGGCACGACAGCCGCGAGGTGGCATCACGCTCCGCGGCCGAATCCAGCAGATCGTTCTCGTCCTCGCTCATCGCCGGCAAGCGGTCGGCAAAGGCGGGGTCGACATGCACGTGGCACGTCGCGCAGCTGCAGCAACCGCCGCACAGCGCCAGTATCTCGTCGATGCCCGCATCGCGGATCACCTCCATCACCGAAAAACCTGTCTGGCCCTCCAGTTCGCGTTCTTCCCCGCTGCGGGTCTCCACGATAAGCTTGGCCATATGTTCTCCACCCATGATCGCTGCGCCCATGACGGCAAGCCCACCCGCATGCAATGGCCCATGCGATGGGGCTGAACGCTGTCGACCTCAACGCCGGACTCGACGCATTGGCCGCACGCGAACCGGCCTTCGCCGCGGCGCTGGAACGTGTCGGCTACCCCGCGCCGCGGGTCCGCGCCCGTGGTTATGCCACGTTGCTGCGCACGATCGTCGGGCAGCAGGTGAGCGTGAAGGCCGCCGATGCGGTCTGGCGCAAGCTGGAGGCGTTGGGCGACCCGACCGATCCCGCGGTGGTCGCCGCGCTGGACGACGACATGCTGCGCGCCTGCGGCTTTTCGCGCCAGAAGACCGGCTATGCGCGCAGCCTGGCCGAGGAGGTGACGACCGGACGGCTCGATCTGGACCATCTGCCCGCCGACGATGAGGAGGCGATCGCCCAGCTGATGCGGGTGAAGGGCATCGGCCGCTGGTCGGCGGAGGTCTATCTGCTGTTCGCGGAGGGGCGGCCGGATATCTGGCCCGCCGGCGATCTGGCGGTGCAGATCGAAACCGGCCGAATCCTCGGGCTGCCCGAACGCCCCGGTGAGAAGCTGACGCGCGACCTTGCCGAGCCATGGCGTCCGCATCGCGGCGCGGCGGCGATCTTCACCTGGCATCATTACGGTGCGGGGGCGGACGCCGCACCGGTCTGAACGCATGTTTCATGGCATCTTAACGATGGCGTCGAATAGAGGAGGGACAGGCTGCTGGCGGAAGAAGGGTGATGAAGACGGCTTTCGACCGCGCGCGCCGCGCGCTCAACTTCCTCGAACTGCATCAGCTCGATCCGACGCCCGCGCATTTCGAATTCGCGCTGGCGCTGATCGCCGCACCGGGATCGAAGCTGTCGGAGGCGGTCGCGCTGCATACCGATGACGGATTGCGGCTCAATGCGGCGGCGGTGCACCTGCTGGTCGAACGATTCCTGGCCCCGCCGCGCGAACAGACGCTCGATCGCCGCGAACGCACCGTCGCGCGACAGGCGCAGGAACTGGGCACCCTTACCAGCGACGCACATCACCTGACGGAGGCGCTCGGCCGCGACATGGGGGAAATGGTCGGGCAGGACGGCGATCTACCCGCCACCGCCGCCGACTTCGTCGTGCGCCTGTCCGATGCCGAACGCGAACTGGCGGTGCTGCGTAGCGAGGTCGTGCGTCTGCGCGACAATATCGTACCGCTGCCCATTCCCGAGGACACCGGCCGCGACGATCTGACCCAGGCGCTCAACCGCAGCGGCGCGCGCGGGCTGATCGAGCGTGCGGACGAAGCGGGTCGGGGGCATGTCGTGCTGGCGTTCAGCGTCGACGCGCTGGAGGCGATCAACGATCGTTATGGCCGCGCGGTCGGCGACAACGTCCTCAACGCGTTCACCCAGACCCTGCAACAGGCGTTCGAGGACGAGGAGCTGATCCGCTGGAGCGGTAACGAATTCCTGTTCATCACCCGCGACCTGCCTATCGCGGCGGCACGGCTGCGCATCGAACAGGCGCTCGCCTCCTTCGCCGCCCGCCGCCTGCGACTGCGCGGCAGCGGCGAGCCGATCGGCATGGTCACCGCTTCGGCCGGCATCGCCACCGGCCTTGCCGGCGGACAGGAGGAATCGCTGATCCTCGCCCGCTCCCATGTCGCCCTTGCCGCAAGCCGCGGCGGCAACCAGCTGGAAGGGTAAGCGCAGGCGACCGGCGTGTGTTCACCTGACGCCGCGGACACCTGTGACCGCCGCCGCCTCGTGCGCTATGTCCACGCCACAATGCCTATTTCGCCGGCTGCCACGTCTGCGTCTTGCAGAAGAATGCGATGCATCCCTTCACCGCCAGCGTCCCGTCGGCATTCTTCGCCACGATCGATTTGTACGTCTTGCCGTTGCGCGGGTCGTAGATCTTGCCGCGCCAGTCCGTGCCAGCATCCTTGAACTCCGACAGGATCGGCATGCCCAGCACCGGTCGGCTGCGCAACGCGGCATCGGAATTGTTGACGTCGGTGTCCGGCGCGCCGGGGCGCTTCTTCAGGATGCTGGTCAGCTTGCCGCAAACGACACCGCCGCACGGGCCGACGGTGATGACCCCGGCACCGTCCTCGGTCAAATAGCGTCCGGCGATCGGCGTCGCGGCGAATGCGGTGGCGGGGACCATGACGGGCACGGCGGCGAGCAGCGCAAGCGCGGCGGAGGGCAGGAAACGCATGGCCGAAACTATCGTGGATCAACGATGAACGCGCAATGCACGATCCCGCGTCGCCCGCCGGGACCGCGTTGATCCACGGCAAGCCGCGCGGCGGTTTGCGCGGTGTGCGGTTGAAACCTGTGGACTTCTCCCGCATTCACCTGTCCCGATGCTTCCCACCCGTTCGCTTGGCGACAGTTTCGCCTCCGTCCCTGTTCCGCACGGGGCGGGATTCTGGCGCAAGCTGCTGGCGTTCGTCGGTCCCGGCTGGCTCGTCGCGGTGGGCTATATGGATCCGGGCAACTGGGCCACCGACATCGCCGGCGGATCGGCATTCGGCTACACGCTGCTCAGCGTCGTGTTGCTGTCGAACCTGATGGCGATCGTGCTGCAGTCGCTGTCCGCACGGCTCGGGATCGGCGCGGGGCTGGACCTGGCCCAGGCATGCCGGCGGCATTCGTCGCGGTCGGTGTCGTGGCTGCTGTGGTTCCTGGCCGAGATCGCGATCGTCGCCTGCGACCTTGCGGAGGTGCTGGGCACCGCCATCGCGCTGAAGCTGCTGTTCGACATGCCGTTGATCTACGGCGTGCTGGTCACCGTCCTCGACGTGTTCCTGATCCTTGCGCTGCAACGCTACGGCTTTCGCCGGCTGGAGGCGTTCATCGCCGCGCTGTTGATCGTCATCGCCGGCTGTTTCGCGTTCGAGCTGTTCTGGGCGCGGCCGGATTGGGGCGCCGCCGCCGCCGGGCTGGTCCCCTCGCCCGAGATCATGCGCAATCCCGCGATGCTCTACATCGCGATCGGCATCCTTGGTGCGACGGTGATGCCGCACAACCTCTACCTCCATTCCTCGATCGTCCAGACCCGCGCGTACGGCGACGAAGAGGGCAACCGGCACGAGGCGCTGAAGCTGGCGACGATCGATTCGACCGTCGCACTCGGGCTCGCCTTCTTCATCAATGCCGCGATCCTGATGCTCGCCGCGGCGACCTTCCATAGCGCGGGACGGTTCGAGGTCGCGGAGATCGAGGATGCGCACCGCCTGCTCGCCCCGATGCTGGGCGTCGGCGCGGCCAGCGTATTGTTCGCGGTCGCCCTCCTCGCCAGCGGGCAGAATTCGACCGTCACCGGCACCCTCGCCGGGCAGATCGTGATGGAGGGCTTTCTCGACATCCGGCTCGCGCCGTGGCTGCGCCGGCTGGTGACGCGCGCGATCGCGATCGTCCCCGCGGTGGTGGTGGTCGCCTCGACCGGCGACCGTGGTGCGACGAACCTGCTGGTGCTCAGCCAGGTAATCCTCAGCCTGCAACTGCCGTTCGCGGTGATCCCGCTGGTGCTCTACACCGGCAACCGCGCGCTGATGGGCAGCTTCGCCGCGCCGCGCTGGCTGGCCGCGCTGGCCTGGCTGATCGCGGTGGTGATCGTGGTGCTGAACGGCTATCTGCTGTGGGGCATGGCGGTCGGCTGACCCGCCCCTCTAGCCACGCGCGCGCCACTCGCCTATCTGGCGCGCTTTCCTCATCACACAGGTTTTCGCCATGGGTTTCCGCTGCGGCATCGTGGGCCTGCCCAACGTCGGCAAGTCCACTCTCTTCAACGCGCTGACCGAAACGGCCGCGGCGCAGGCGGCAAACTATCCGTTCTGTACGATCGAGCCGAACGTCGGCAACGTCGGCGTCCCCGATCCGCGCCTGTCGAAGCTCGCCGCGATCGCCGGCTCGGCCAAGATTATCGAGACGCAGCTCGGCTTCGTCGACATCGCCGGGCTGGTGCGCGGCGCCAGCAAGGGCGAAGGGCTGGGCAACCAGTTCCTCGGCAACATCCGCGAAGTGGACGCCATCGTCCACGTCCTGCGCTGTTTCGAGAACGACGACATCCAGCACGTCGACAACCGCGTCGATCCGATCGCCGATGCCGAGACGGTCGAGACCGAGTTGATGCTGTCCGATCTCGACAGCCTCGAAAAGCGCGTGCCCAATCTCGCCAAGAAGGGCCAGCAGGGCGACAAGGAGGCCAAGCTGGGCGCTCTTGTCCTAGGCCGCGCGCTCGATCTGCTGCGCGAGGGCAAGCCGGCGCGCCTGACGCAGGTCGCCGATCCGGAGGAGCAGCGCGTGCTCGACCAGGCGCAGCTGCTCACCGCCAAGCCGGTGCTCTACGTCTGCAACGTCAACGAGGAAGATGCCGCGAACGGCAACGCCTTCTCCGCCCGCGTGTTCGAGAAGGCGGCGGCCGAGGGCGCGCAGGCGGTGGTCGTCTCCGCCGCGATCGAGGCCGAGATCGCCACGATGCCGCCCGAGGACCGGCCCGAGTTCCTCGCCGAGCTCGG
Organism: Sphingomonas sp. Leaf231; assembly: GCF_001421995.1. GTDB lineage: Bacteria > Pseudomonadota > Alphaproteobacteria > Sphingomonadales > Sphingomonadaceae > Sphingomonas. Next base: position 719,161 of record NZ_LMLS01000002.1, on the reverse strand, counting down.
TCTGGAGGAAACCGGCCTCGCCCGCGTCATCCGCGCCGGCTACGCGCTGCTCCACCTGCTGACCTTCTTTACCGTCGGTCCCAAGGAAGCCCGCGCCTGGACGATCGAGGCCGGGTCGAAGGCACCGCAGGCGGCGGGTGCGATCCACTCCGACTTCGAACGCGGCTTCATCCGGGCCGAAACGACCGCGTTCGACGACTACATCGCCTGCAATGGCGAAGCGGGCGCGCGCGATGCGGGCAAGCTGCGTCAGGAGGGCAAGGAATATGTCGTCCATGATGGCGACGTCCTGCTCTTCCGTTTCAACGTGTAAGCCGATCGCCGTTCCGGACCCGGTCCGGGATGGCGCGAATCGCTCCGTTACTTCCGCGCGCCCTCCGCGACGGGCTTGTTCAGCAACTCGCCGTAAGGCGCGCGCATGTTCGCGCCCTCGTGCGGCTGCGGCTCCAGCCACTCGGGTGTTCCACCGGGCGCGGGGGTGATCTGCATCACCGGCGTTCGTGGTGCGGGCGCGGTTGCCGTCGGCGTGGGGGCGGCGGGCGGCGTCCGCTCCTCCCCGCTTCCGCCACAGGCGGCCAGCGAGACACAGATCAGGGGAAGCAACCGGCGCATCCCTCCACAAAGCGCGGCACACCGATCGCGTTCCCGCAACTGGTCTTTGTTCTGAAAGACACGCGGCGTAAGCGCGCGCCATGACTGTCCGCCTGCTCCCGCTCGCCGCGCTGCTCGCCACGCTTTCCGCATGCGCCTTCCCCCACGATCCGCCCGCGCTGTCCGCGGTGACCACCCGCGCCGCGCCGGCCGCTACCGCCGCCACCGCCCAGCGCCCGTCCGTGACGATCCTCGTCTCGATCGACGGTTTCCGTCCCGACTATCTCGACCGCGGCGTCACGCCGCACCTGTCGCATCTCGCCGCGACCGGCGTGTCGGCGGCGATGCGCCCGTCCTTCCCGTCCAAGACCTTCCCCAACCACTGGACGCTCGTCACCGGGCTGGTCCCCGATCACCACGGCATCACCGCCAACAGCATGGAGGACGCCGCCCGCCCCGGTGAGACCTTCACCATGGCCACCGACGATCCGTTCTGGTGGAATGCCGCCGAACCGGTCTGGGTGACCGCCGAGCGCGCCGGCATCCGCACCGCGACGATGTTCTGGCCGGGTGCCAGCGTCGCCTGGGGCGGCACCCGCGCGGCGGCATGGCCGTACGAGACGACCGGCGGCACCCGCCCGTCCGACTGGCAGCAATATGCGGAGCCGGTGAACGATCGCCAGCGCGTCGATGCGTTGATCGACTGGCTGCGTCGCCCCGCCGCCACGCGCCCGCAGTTCCTGACGCTGTATTTCGAGGAGGTCGACACCGCCGGCCACCGCTTCGGCCCCGCCGACCCGCGCACCACGCAGTCGATCGCCAGCGTCGACGCCGCGATCGGCCGCCTGACCGCGGAGCTTGCCGGTCTGGGACAGCCCGCCAACCTCGTGATCGTCTCCGACCACGGCATGGCCCCCACCGACACCCGCCGCACCATCGCGCTCGACACGATCGTTCCCGCCACCGATGCGCGCGTGGTCGAGGCCGGCCCCTACGCCACGCTCGCCCCCCTGCCCGGCCGCGACGCCGCGGTCGCCGCCGCGCTGCTCCGCGCGCATCCGCACATGCAATGCTGGCGCAAGGCGCAGATCCCCGCCCGCTTCCGCTACGGCACCCACCCGCGCATCCCGCCGTACCTGTGCCTGGCCGAGGACGGCCCCGGCGGCGGCTGGACGATCGCGAAGACCGCGCCGACCGCGCAGGCGGCGGGCGGCAACCACGGCTTCGACAATGACGCGCCGGACATGCGCGCGCTGTTCATCGCCAGCGGCCCGGCGTTCCAGGCAGGCAAGCGCCTGCGCAGTTTCGATAATACCGCCATCGCCCCGCTGCTGCGCAACCTGCTCGGCCTGCCCGCCGGACCGGGGCTCGACGGCACAGACTCTCCGTTCCGCGGCGTCCTAACCGCTGGACCGGCGGCGCGCGCCCTGCCACACGGTGTCCGATGAAGGCCACCATCTTCCACAACCCGCGCTGCTCCACGTCGCGCGCGGCACTGGCATTGCTGAACGACGCGGGGGCCGATGTCACCGTCGTCGAATACCTGAAGACCCCGCCATCGCGCGACGAACTCGCCCGGCTGTGCGCGCGCGCCGGGGTCGCGCCGTCCGCGGCGCTGCGCAAGGACGCGCCCGCCGTCGCCAACGATGACGAGGCGCTGGACCTGATGGTGCGCGATCCTGCCACCATCCAGCGCCCGTTCGTCGAAACTGCCGCCGGCGTCGTGCTTGCGCGTCCGGCCGACCGCGTGCGCGACCTGCTGTGAGGCTTCCGGACGCCGCGCGCTGGCGCGTGGAACAGGCGACGCGCGCCTCCGTCGTCGTCGATGCCGACGATTATTTTCGCGCCGCGCGTCAGGCGATGCTGAACGCCCGGCACCAGATCCTGCTGGTCGGCTGGGATTTCGACGCGCGCATCCGCCTCGCATGGGACGACGATCATCCGGAGGCACCCGCCGACGTCGGTGACTTCATCACGTGGCTGGTAAAGCGCACGCCGGGGCTGCAAGTCCATATCCTGCGTTGGGATACCGGCGCGATGAAGACGCTGGGTCGCGGCAAGACGTTGTGGACGCTGCTGAAATGGCGCTGGCGGCAACCACGCATCCACCTGAAGCTCGATGGCCACCACCCGCTCGCCGCGTCGCAGCACCAGAAGATCGTCGTCATCGACGATTGCCTCGCCTTTTGCGGCGGCATCGACATGACCGACGAGCGTTGGGACACGCGTGAGCATCGTGACGACGATCCGCACCGCCGCTCGCCCAGCGGCCGCGCGTACAAGCCGTGGCACGACGTCACCACCGCGCTGCAAGGCCCGGTCGCCGTCGCGCTCGGCGAGCTGTGCCGCACCCGCTGGCAGATCGCCGGCGGCGCTCCGGTCGCGCCGCCGCCCGCGCGGGAGGGGACGTGCTGGCCCGAAAGCCTGACCGCGCAATTCACCGACATCGATGTCGCGATCTCGCGCAGCCAGCCCGAACATGACGGGCAGGAAGAGGTGCTGGAGATCGAGCAGCTCTACCTCGCGCTGATCGCGGGCGCGACGAAGCGCATCTACGCCGAAAGCCAGTATTTCGCCTCGCGTCGCATCGCGGAGGCGATCGCGAAGCGGCTGGCAGAGGATGATCCGCCGGAAATCGTCGTCATCAATCCCGTCACCGCGCAGGGGTGGCTGGAACCGTTGGCGATGGACACCGCGCGGGCGCGCCTGGTCGCCGAACTGAAGAAGCGCGATCGCCACGGCCGCTTCCGCATCTACCACCCGGTGACGAAGGGTGGCGGGCCGATCTACTGCCATGCCAAGGTGACGGTGATCGACGAGGTCGCGCTGCGCATCGGTTCGTCCAACTTCAACAACCGCTCGCTGCGGCTCGACACCGAATGCGACGTCACGATCACCGAGCAACCGGAGACGATCGCCGCGATCCGCGCCGATCTGCTTGCCGAACACCTCGACGCCGATCCGGCGGATGTCACCGCGCGGATCGAGCGCGATGGTCTGATCGCGACCATCGAGGCGCTGCGCGGCAGCGGCCGCACGCTGGTGCCCTATGAGATCGACGACCTGACCGGTGTCGAGAAATGGTTGGCCGACAACGAGGTGCTCGATCCCGAAGGACCGGGCGAGATGTTCGAGTCGTTCGAGAAACGCGGCCTGCTCCGCCGGCTGCGGCGACGGCGGCGGAAGTAAGCCGCCCGTCATCGCGAGCGAAGCGAAGCAATCCGGGGCGTCCCGCGCTACCTGCGCCACATCATGCCGCCGACAATGGCACTCACCCCGACGGCGACCCGTGGCGCGGGCATAATCCAAAGCCCGCGCCTCCCGACCCCGTCTGACTGCCGCATCCGGAGCGGGTCCACGGGCACGCCACGGTCCATGGTCCGCCAGCACGGCCCCTCGCCCACCCTCCCGAAACCCCCGCCCGAACCCCGAACCCGCAAACCGCATCTGGCATCCGCGCCCGCGCCCCGCTATGCGCCGCGCATGACCGCCATCACGCCACAGATCGTCGCCGACCACGGCCTGTCTCCCGAGGAATATGAGCGCGTGCTGGGCGCGCTCGGGCGCGAGCCGAACCTCGTCGAACTCGGCATCTTTTCGGTGATGTGGTCCGAACACTGCAGCTACAAGTCGAGCCGCATCCACTTGAAGAAGCTGCCGACCGAAGGGCCGCAGGTCATCTGCGGCCCGGGCGAGAATGCCGGCGTGATCGACATCGGTCCTGGTCCGGATGGCCGGGGCCAGGCCGCGATCTTCAAGATGGAGTCGCACAACCACCCGTCCTACATCGAACCGTATCAGGGCGCGGCGACCGGGGTCGGCGGCATCCTGCGCGACGTGTTCACGATGGGCGCGCGCCCGGTGGCGAACCTGAACGCGCTGCGTTTCGGCCGGCCCGACCATCCGAAGATGCGCCACCTGATCTCGGGCGTCGTCCACGGCATCGGCGGCTACGGCAATTGCGTCGGCGTGCCCACGGTCGGCGGGGAGGTGAACTTCCACCCCGCCTATGACGGCAACATCCTCGTCAATGCGATGACGGTCGGCGTCGCGGATACCGACAAGATCTTCTATTCCGCCGCCAGCGGGATCGGCAATCCGATCGTCTATGTCGGCAGCAAGACCGGGCGCGACGGTATCCACGGCGCGACCATGGCCTCGGCGGACTTCGGCGAGGATGCCGATGCCAAGCGCCCGACCGTGCAGGTCGGCGATCCCTTTACCGAGAAACTGCTGATCGAGGCGTGCCTCGAACTGATGGCCTCCGATGCGATCGTCGCCATCCAGGACATGGGCGCGGCCGGCCTCACCTCCTCCTCGGTCGAAATGGCCTCGAAGGGCGGCGTCGGCATCGAGCTGGTCATGGACGACGTGCCGCAGCGCGAAGCGGGCATGACACCGTACGAGATGATGCTCTCCGAGTCGCAGGAGCGGATGCTCATGGTCCTGAAGCCGGGCCGCGAGGATTTCGCGCGCGCGATCTTCGAAAAGTGGGAACTCGACTTCGCGATCATCGGCCATGTCACCGATACCGGGCGCATGGTGCTGAAATGGCGGGGCGAGACGGTGTGCGACATCCCGCTCGGGCCGCTCGCCGACGACGCGCCGCTCTACGATCGCCCGCATGTCCCGACGCCGGCCGCCAAGGCGCTGGTGAACGTGCCGGAGAGCAAGGACCCGGCCGCCGACCTGCTCGCGCTGATGGCCTCGCCCGATATCGCCAGCCGTCGCTGGATCTGGGAGCAATACGATCACATGGTCGGCGCCGACACCGTGCAGCGCCCCGGCGGCGACAGCGCGGTGGTGCGCGTCCACGGCACCGACAAGGCGCTGGCGATGACCACGGACTGTACCCCGCGCTATTGCTTCGCCGACCCGGTCGAGGGCGGCAAGCAGGCGGTGGCGGAGGCGTGGCGCAATCTGACCGCGGTCGGCGCGACCCCGCTGGCGATCACCAACTGCCTCAACTTCGCCAATCCGCAACGCCCGGAGATCATGGGCCAGATCGTCGGCTGCCTCGACGGCATGGCGCAGGCGTGCCGCGCGCTCGACTTCCCGATCGTCAGCGGCAACGTCAGCCTCTATAACGAATCGAAGGCGACCGGCGGTGGCTCGGCGATCCTGCCCACCCCGGCGATCGGCGGCGTCGGCCTGCTCAAGGACTGGCAGAAGAACGCCACGATTTCCTTCAAGCAGACCGGCGACATCATCGTCGTCGTCGGCACGCGGCGCGGCGACCTCGGCCAGTCGCTGTGGCTGCGCGAGCTGCACGGGCGCGAGGAAGGCCCGCCGCCGCGCGTCGACCTCGATCTGGAACGCCGCGCCGGCGACTTCATCCGCGCGCAGATCACCGCCGGGCATCTGGGCGCGGTTCACGACGTGTCGGACGGCGGCATCGCCGTGACGATCGCGGAGATGGCGCTGGCCGGCAATATCGGCGCGATGATCGATCGCGCGCTGCCGCACGATACCGCCGCCTCGCTGTTTGCCGAGGATCAGGGCGTGTACGTCGTGACCGTCCACGACCATGCGCTGCTCGACTTCCTGCAAGCCGCGCTCGACGCCAATGTCGAGGCCGAGCCGCTTGGCCGCACCATCGGTACGCGGATCATCTTCGAGCTGGCGGGCGGCGATTATTGCGTGCCGCTCGACGCGCTGCGCGCCGCACACGAAGGCTTCTTCCCCAAACTGATGGCGACCGAGGCGGCGCTATAGGCCGGTCTCACCGGGTGGAACGCGGCGACGGGCACGTCGCCGCGTTCGCCCCGACCGGCCGTCATCCTGTGCCCGACGGTTGTGGAGCCGGCCGGCGCGCCGCCCGACCGGTCGCGGACGTCGATCTCGCCCCGGCCCGCTCCGATGGCCGTGCGAACGATGCGACCGCGCCGACGCGCGCTCCACCGCTCGGCCGCGCTCCGCACCGCGAGGGTCGGCATGGCCAGCCCGTCGTCGCGATGTGCGCCGGCAAACGCCCAACGAACCGGTCGCGTTCGCCCCGCCATCCACGTGGTCCCGTCGCCATACAGGACTGCGCCCGTCGCATCCCCGGCCTGCGATGACCGAAGACTCGACACCTGTCCGCCCCACCCGCATCGTCGCGCTCGATTTCCTGCGCGGCGCGGCGTTGCTCGGCATCCTCGTCGCCAACCTGCCCGGCTATGCGCTGCCGGTCGCGGCTTATTTCTCTCCGGCGGCAGCGGGCGGGACCGCGCCCGCGGACATCGGGGTGTGGGCGCTCACCTTCGTGCTGGTCGAGGGCAAGATGCGCGGGCTGTTCGCCACGCTGTTCGGCGCATCGATGCTGCTCGTCGTCCAGCGCGCCGATGCGCGCGGCGACAATGGCGCGGCACTCCACCTGCGCCGCATGACGGCTCTTTTCGTCATGGGCTGCGCGCACCTGTATCTCGTCTGGAGCGGCGACATCCTCGCACTCTACGCGATGGTCGGCGCGGTCGCGCTGCTGTTCGCGGGCGCGCCGATGCGGCTGCTGCTGTTCGCCGCCGCCGCCGCCTTGCTGGTCGCGACGATCAACGGCCTCGCGATCGCCAGCCTCGGCGGCAACGTGCTGGAGGCGGTGTTCGGCCGCTCCACGCCCGCCGCGCTCGCGCGGGAAGTCGCGGCGCTGCGCGGATCGTGGGCCACCAACGTCGCATGGCGCTGGCACGAGGAGGCGGGACCGCTCACCGCCTTTCTCGCCAATGGGCCGGAAACGCTGGCCTATATGCTGCTGGGCATGGCGGGATTGCGTAGCGGCTTCCTGACCGGTGCATGGCCGCGTCGCCGCTACGCCATCGTCGCCGCGCTCGCGCTCGGTCTCACGCTGCCCGTCTATGCCATGCTGGCGTGGCGGACGATCACGCATGATTTCGCTGCGGGTGCGGTCGTCCTCGCCAGCTTCGTCGCCGCGCCGCTGCTCCGCCCGCTCGCCGTCGCGGGCGACGCCGCCGTCCTGCTGCTCGCGCTCGGCACGGGGCCGCTCAGCGGCCGTATCGCCGCGGCGGGTCGCGTGGCGCTCAGCAACTATCTGGCCTGCAGCATCGCCTTCACCGCCTTGTTCTACGGCTGGGGCGGCGGGCAGTTCGCGCGCTGGGACCGCTCGTCGCTGTACCTGCTGGTCGTGCCCGGCTGGGCGGCCATGCTATTATGGCCGCGCTGGTGGCTGGCGCGTTTCGCCCATGGGCCTGCGGAATGGCTGTGGCGCGCGGCTATCCGCGGCCACCTCGCCCCGCTTCATCGCACTTCTTGCGAGCGCGACGCAATTTAGCTTGCGATCCATTCGCATTATTGGCATGACACGACCATCGCCAAGGGAGTCCTTATGGTCGTCTGCGTCTGCAATGCGATACGCGAGTGTCAGGTTCGTGAAGCCGCCCGATCCGGCGCGACGACGGCCTGCCAGGCCTATCGATGCTTCGGTCGTCAGGCCAAGTGCGGACAATGCGTAGCGTTCGCACGAGAGATCATCGCTGACGAGCGCGCTGCGGCGTAACGTTCTCAATCAGCATTGACCTGGTTTACGGCTTCCAAGCCGCGCCCGACATCTGTATCCGGCCTTCATTCAATTGGAGGCCGTTACGATGAAGGGTGACCCGAAAGTCATCGAATTCCTGAACGAGTCGCTCAGGAACGAGCTGACCGCGATCAACCAATATTGGCTGCATTACCGCCTCTTCGATCACTGGGGCGTCTACAAGCTCGCCCAGTTCGAGCGGCACGAATCGATCGACGAGATGAAGCACGCCGACTGGCTGGCGGAGCGCATCCTGTTCCTCGACGGCCTGCCCAACTTCCAGCTGCTCGGTCGCCTGCGCATCGGCGAGACGGTCGAGGAGATCCTGAAGGCCGATCTCGCGATGGAGATCGAGGCGGTCGCGCAATTGAAGGCGGCGGTCGCCTATTGCGAGGAAGTGAAGGACTATGTCAGCCGCGAGCTGTTCGCGCGCATCCTCGCCAGCGAGGAGGAGCATGTCGACACGCTGGAGCGTCAGTTCGAGATGATCGAGCGGATGGGCATCCACAATTACATCCAGCTCAACTCGGTCAGCGAGCATGACAAGCCCGCCGCCGGCGCGGCACCCTACCTCAACGGCTGATGACGGATGCGGCGGGCGTGATGCCCGCCGCACCCCATCTACCCCGATTTACGCCCGAACCCCCCGCGCGCACGTGGCAGAGGGAGGGGCAGAGGGAGGGGCAGAGGGAGGGGCAGCGGCGGTGCCATCACCGCCGACGTCGGGGCCGCCACGACGGCAGCCGTGACGCCCGCCATCGGCGCGACGTCGCGCTCCAGCAACGCCAGCGTCTGCAACAACACCGGGCGCAGCGCGACGACGTCCTCGATCGCGTCCTGCGGCGAATCGTGATGTTCGATGCACGACCGCGCGTGATCCTCGATCTTCTCAGCCAGCGTCGCCAGCGCGTCGGCGCCGAACTGCCGCGCCTCTCCCTTTAGCGTATGCGCCGGGATCACCATCGCCACCGCATTGTCCCGCCGCACCGCTTCCTCCAGCGCGCATAGCGACTTGATGCCATCCTCGCGGAAGTAGCCGAGGATGCGCGCGAATCCGGTCCCCAGCTCGGCCCGGGCTCGCGCCAGCGTCGGCCCATCGACCAGATTGCTCGTTTCCACCGCCACCAACGTCTCCTGCTGCGGACTCCGCGGCGAAGACGTAGCGGCAACCGGTAAACGGCAGGTAAGCGGCTATTTCGCGAACGGGTTCTTGGGTGCGCGCAGCATCAGCCGCACCGGCACCGCACCGAACCCCAGTTCGCGGCGGATGCCGTTGATAAGATAGCGCTGATAGCTCATCGGCAGTTCGTCGACGCGCGTCCCGAACAGCACGAAACCGGGCGGACGCGTCTTGGCCTGCGTCAGGTAGCGCAGCTTGATGCGCTTGCCCCCCGGCGCGGGCGGCGGGTTGGCCTCGATCGCACGCTCGAACCAGCGGTTCAGCTCGCCGGTGCCGACACGCCGCGACCAGGCGGCGCGCGTCTCGAACGCCGCGGCCAGCAACTGGTCGATGCCCTTGCCGGTCGCCGCCGATACCGCCAGCAACGGCACGCCCTTCACCTGCGCCAGCCCCTCGTCCAGCGCCTTCTTGACGCCGTTGAACAGGCTGGAGGCATTTTCCGCCACGTCCCACTTGTTCAACGCGATCACCAGCGCACGGCCTTCTTCCAGCACGCGGTCCGCGATGCGCAGATCCTGCGCCTCCAGCCCCAGCGTCGCATCGAGCAGCAGGACGACCACCTCGGCGAAATCCACCGCGTGCAGCGCGTCGGCCACCGACAGCTTCTCGAGCTTGTCCTGCACCTTGGCGCGCTTGCGCATCCCGGCGGTGTCGATCAGTCGCACGTCGCGCGGGCCGTCGATCGAACCATGCCACACCCAGTCGACCGAGATCGAGTCGCGCGTGATACCGGCTTCCGGCCCGGTAATCATCCGGTCCTCGCCCAGCATCCGGTTGACCAACGTCGACTTGCCCGCGTTCGGCCGCCCGACGATCGCCAGCTTCAGCGGCGCATCGAGTTCGTCGACATACGGCTCGTGCTCTTCCTCGACCTGCAATGGCTCCAGATGCGGCAGCAGCGATTCGAACAGATCGACCACACCCTCGCCATGCTCGGCGGAAAACGGCACCGGATCACCAAAGCCCAGCGCCATCGCCTCGTACACGCCCGATTCGCCCGCGCGCCCCTCGGCCTTGTTGGCCAGCACGATCACGGGGGTGTCGGCGCTGCGCAGCCAGCGTGCGATCTCTTCGTCCAGCGGCACGATCCCGGCCCGCGAATCGATCACGAACAGTGCGACGTCGGCGTCGTCGACCGCCGCCTGGGTCTGCTGGCGCATCCGGCCCGGCAACGTCTCCGGATCCTCGTCCTCATAGCCCGCGGTATCGACGACGCGAAATTCCAGCCCGAGCAGGTGCGCGTCACCCTCGCGCCGGTCGCGCGTGACGCCGGGCCGGTCGTCGACCAGCGCCAGCCGCTTGCCGACCAGACGATTGAACAGCGTCGACTTGCCGACATTGGGACGGCCGACGATCGCGACGATGGGAAGACGGGACATGCGCGTGACCTAATGATTTATCGGCAAGGGCGATAGTGCACACACGCCGTCGCCCCGGCGAAGGGGATGACGGGATACACGATCCAACGCCGGATCGCCTGCCCGTCGTGCAGGTTGCGGCGATCTCCGTCGGCGCGGGGCGCGACGTCCGCCGCGTCGACGCCACCCGCCGCGACCGCCGCTTGGGACGCCGGGCGGATATACGCCCCTCACCCCGCCACGGGAAAGCGAAGACCCGTCCGGCGGCGGAGAAGGAATGACCGGCGCGTCACCGCCAGGCGGTGATGACGCCCTTTTCGTCCAGCGTGTACAGCGTCTGGTTGGCCACGATCGGTCCCAGCGAGAATTCGCTGCCCGCCTCGATCGTCGTCTGGACGCTGCCGTCGATCGCGGAGGCGCTGACCATCTCGCCGCGCGAATTGGTCATCCACAGCCGGTCGCCGGCCAGCACCGGGCCGAACCAGTTATACGGGTCGCTGCGCTTTTCCTCGTTCTTGAACGCGCGCAGCTGGCTGACCCAGCGCAGCTTGCCGTTGGCGCGCGACAGGCACACCAGCCGCGCATCGTCGGTCACCACGAAAATCCACTCGCCCGCCACCCAGGGGGTCGAGATGCTGGCGAGGTTCTGCTCCCACATCCGCTGCCCGGTGGCGATCTCCAGCGCGACCATCCGGCCGCCCTGCCCGACCGCGTAAGCACGGCCGTCCTCGATCACCGGATCGGCGTCGATGTCCGCCAGGCTCGACACCGACGTCGTGATCGAGGTGCGCGACAACGCATCCTGCCACAACGTCCGCCCATTCTCGTAGCGATAGGCGTTCAGCTCGCCGCTCGAAAAGCCTGCGACCACCGTACCGGAACTGGCCGCCGGCGCCGCGACGCCGAACACGCCCTGCGTTTCCAGACTTGCCGATTGCGTCCACACGACCTTGCCGTCGGCCTGCCCCAGCGCGAAGATCTGATTGTCCTGGCTCAGGACATAGACCTGCCCGTTGGCCACCGTGGGCGCACCGCGCAACGGCCCGCCCGGCTTGGCGCGCCACACGATGCTGCCATCGGCGGCGTTCACCGCGACGACATCGCCCAGCCCGTCGGTGCTGTACAGCTTCCCCTCGTCATAGCTCACCCCGCCGCCGAACCGCGCGGAGCGATTCTCGTCGTTCTCGGGCAGCGCACGCGTCCACAGCTTGGCGCCGGTATCGGCGGCGAAGGCGTGGAGCGTGGCATCGACGTCGACCGCGAACAGCTTGTTCTCGGCGATCACCGGCCCGGCGGCCAGCCGCGCGCGGTTGCTGCCGCCGTTGATCTGCGCGGTCCACACCTTGGCCGGCGTGGCGGACGCGATCAGCAGATGGCCCATCGACTTGGCGGCATTGCCGCCCGGTTGCGACCAGGCATCGTTGGCGACGCCCACCGGCAAGGTCACCGGCACGTTCTCCAGTCCCTTGTCGACCGTCGCCTGATTCTCGGACATCAGGATCGGCACTCGCTGGCCGATCGTCGGCGTCTTCTTGGGCGAACCCTTGAAGATGCCGCAGCCGCTCAATCCCACCAGCGCGGCGAGCGCCAGGCCGGTCGCCACCCGTGTCGTCATCGCGTCGTCACACCTTTGTTGCCGGCCGAAGCGGCCTTCGCGCCGGGCGTCGTGCCGGCGGTCTTGTCATCCAATACGCCCGCCATCTGAACCGCGCGTTGACGTATCGAGCCCGGCACCTGCTGGTCGGCGGCGATCCGCGCGAACACCTGTCCGGCCAGATCGCGGCGGCCCTGTTGCAGGTATGCGGCCGCCATCAACTCGCCCGCGCTGCCCAGCCACGGGTTGCCCGACACCGCCAGCGGACGCATCCGCTCCACGACCACTTCGGGCTTCACCGCATCGAACTCGGCGCTGGTCTGACGGATCGTCGCAAGATCGCGGAACGGCTGCGCCACCGACGAATCCTGCGCCACGCCCGCGAACTTGGCGGCGGCACCCTTCAGGTCGTTCTTCTGCAACAGGATGTCGGCCTGGGTGAAGATCGCCAGCACCCGGTATCCGTCGCGGCCCGACTGCGTCAGTGCAGCCAGCGGCTCCGCCGCCGCCCTGGTGTCGTTCGACGCCAGCGCGTCATAGGCGATCTGCAATTGCTCGCCCTCGCGCCCGGCGGCCTGTTCGCGGCGATGTTGCCAGAACAGGACCGCCGCCAGCGCGATCAACGCGACGACGACGCCCGCGATCATCGCCACGCCATAGCGCCGCCACACGTGGATCGCCTGGTCGCGACGCAGCTCGTCGTCGACCTCGCGCAGGAACGCTTCATTGTTTTGCGGCGTCAGGGCCACCGAATACTCCGGGCTATACGGAAAACGACTGGCGTGTAGCCGCTCGCCCGACGAAACGAAAGGGCCGCTCAATCCCGCGGCGCGTACAGTTGCTCCGCGCCGGGAAAGCTCCGGTCGCGCACCTCGCCGGCGAATCGCTCCGCCCGCTCCGCCACGAACGCCGCCATGTCGCCATATCGCTTCACGAAGCGCGGCGTCCGCTCGAACAGGCCCAGCATGTCCTCGGCGACCAGCACCTGACCGTCGCAACGTGCCGAAGCGCCGATCCCGATCGTCGGGATCGCGACCGCGTCGGTGATCGCCGCCGCGACGGGCTCCACCACCCCCTCGATCACCAGCGCAAACGCGCCCGCGCCTGCCACCGCGTGCGCATCCGCGACGATTTTCTGCGCTTCGTCCGCGCTGCGTCCGCGCGCGCCATAGCCACCCAACGCGTTTACCGCCTGTGGCGTCAAACCTATATGTCCGACAATAGGGATACCTCGCTCGACCAGGAAGGCGATGGTCGACGCCATCGCCGTCCCGCCCTCCAGCTTCAGCGCCGCGGCACCGGTCTGCTTCATCAACAGCGCAGCATTTTCAAAGGCCTGTGCGGGTGATGCTTCGTAACTGCCGAACGGCATGTCGACCACCACGGTGGCATGATGGCTGCCCCGCACCACCGCCGCGCCGTGCGCCGCCATCATCTCCAGCGTGACGGGCACCGTCGACGGCAAACCGTAGATGACCTGCCCCAGGCTATCGCCGACCAGCAGCATGTCGCAATGCGCGTCCATCAGCTGCGCCATGCGCACCGTATACGCGGTCAGCATGACCAGCGGCGCGCCGGTGCCGGCTGCGATCGCGGCCTTGCGAGCGCGAATAGCGGGCACGGTCAATCGCTTCATCGGTGCGGAGACGGGGGTGGCGCGGCTGGTCGCCGCATCGATCGTGAAGGTCGTGGACATGGTGGCAGTGCTACGCCAGTGCGTTCAAACGATCCACCCGCGTCGACGCGCAAGGTGCGCCAGTTGCAACGCCAGCGCGCCGATGGCGAGGATCAGCAGCGGAAAATACAGCACGAACGGGCCCTTGACCGCGATGATGTCCGTCATCGCGAACATCCAGCCGAACTGGATCATCACCGCGACCAGCGACACCGTCAGCAGCGGCACGGCATGGCGCGACCGCAGCATCAGTGCGATCGCGCCCAGCAGCATCGTGCCGGTCGCGATCGCGTAGTCGAGCCGGTACCACCACGGCAGCCCATCGAAAAGTGCACGATCATAGTCGCTTGCCGCGCCCATCGCCGCCGCGCCCTGCGTCAGCTGCGACACGCATGCCCACACGCCCAGCGCGCCCCACAACAGCAGCACGCCCGTCACGATGCGGTACCACCACGGTCCGCGCCCCGCCCGTATGCCGATGCCGATCCGATCCTTGTTCATCGCTCAATGCGTAGCCGCGTCGGGCGACGGCGGCGACTGGTAATCGGCCATCCGCGCCAGTTCGTCGGGCTGCAACAGCGTCACCTCGCGGCCGATCAGCGCGATCAGCTCCTGCTGGCGCATCGCCTGCAGCGTGCGGTTGACGTGGACGCTGGTCAGCCCCAGCAGGTCGGCGAGCATCTCCTGCGTCAGCGGCATCTGGAACGACTGCTCGCTCACCAGCCCCACCGGCAGCAACCGCCCGCGCACCTCCAGCAACAGTTGCGCGAACCGCTCGATCGCCGACTGGCGTCCCAGCCGGGCGGTGGCATCCAGCAGGTGGTGGAGGGTCAGCGTCGCGTGACGTCGCAGCGCGTCGTCGAACACTGCGGGATCGGGCGTGCGCAGGCCGTCCAGGTCGATCAACGTCGCGGTGCTCAGCGCGACGATCGTCGCGGGATAGGGCGACCGGCGGTCGAGCACGATCGGGTCGCCGGGCAGGAACAGATGCTGGATCTGCCGCCGGCCGTCGACGAAATGTCGGACATATGCGGCCCACCCCGATCGCAAAGCCACCACCCCCACCGGCCACTCCCCGCCATGGACGATTTCGCGCCGCGCGCGCACGGTCCGCGCCGCGAATCGCCGTGTCCGGATGCCGATGGCTTCGGCTAGTCCGGGGGATAGCAGGTCGAGGCGATGACGCACCGGATCGCCGGCGGCGATGGTCACGCGTCTTGACGCACCATCATCGATCGGCGCGGAGGACGGTACCGCCCGCGTCATGACGACGGGCGCGGTGGCGCCGCACGGCCTGCAATGTTGAAGTCGGCGGCTGGTGCCATCCCTTCCCCCTCTTCGGGAAACGGGCATCTTGCCTCTGCGAAGGCGCTCGCGCTTCGCAGGGTCACACCACATCGTTCCCGAACCCGTACTATAACAGGTTAAAGTACGGGACCGGAGGGATTTTTCCTGATTGTAACTCTTGGTCGGGGCGACAGGATTCGAACCTGCGACCCCCACACCCCCAGTGTGATGCGCTACCAGGCTGCGCTACGCCCCGACCGAGGGGGCGCCTCTACGCCCGGTCGCGGCGCGATGCAAGCGGGTAGGACGCCACGCCTGCGGTCACGCGACCGCAGGCGTGTTGCGCGCGCCGCGCCGCGATGATAGCGGCTGCGGCTTCGCGCGGCCGTATCCCGGCCGCCCAACGGTCATGCACGGAAACCGATGCTTATCTCTCCCGCTTATGCGCAGACCGCCAGCGGCGCCGCCCAGGGTGGCGGCCTTGCCGGCTTCATCAGCCTCGCGCCGCTGCTCCTTGTCTTCGTCGTTTTCTATTTCCTGATGATTCGCCCGCAACAAAGCCGGATGAAGGCGTTGCAGGCGGCGGTCGCCGGGGTGAAGAAGGGCGACTCGGTCGTGACCGCCGGCGGACTGGTCGGCAAGGTCACGAAGGTAGAGGACGCCTTCATCGAGGTCGAGATCGCGCCGAATACGCGTGTGCGTGTGGTGAAGGCGACGCTGGCGGAAATCACTCCGCTGGGCGGCAAGCCGGCGAACGACTGACATGCTGGACTTTCCCCGCTGGAAGGTCGTGAGCATCTGGCTGCTGCTCGCGGTGCTGGTATCGCTGTCGATCCCGACGTTCCTTCCCGAGCGCTTGACGAACGGCTGGGGCTTCCACGTGCCGCGCGTCAACAAGGGGCTGGACCTCGCCGGCGGCAGTTACCTGCTGCTGGAGGCGGATACCAACGACGTCGCCACCGCGCGGGTCGAGGCGATGCGCGAGCAGGTGCAGACCGAGATGCGCCGCCAGAACCCGCGGATCGAGATCGGCGAGATCTCCGGCCGCGGCGGTCAATTGTCCTTCCTGCTGCGCAACCCTGCGCAGGTCGACGCCGCACGCGAACGCCTGCTCCAGATCACCGGCACCGGTGCCGGGATGACCGGGCAGCGGCAGTGGGACATCCAGGTCGTGGATACCAGCCGCTTCGTCCTCACCCCCACCGCCGCCGGCCTGACGCAGGCGATCGAGACTGCGATGGGCGACGCGACCGAGGTTGTACGCCGGCGCATCGATGAAATGGGCACGCGCGAGCCGACCATCGTCCGTCAGGGCAGCAACCGCATCGTGGTGCAGGTGCCCGGGCTTCAGGATCCGCAGGCGCTGAAGGACCTGCTCGGCAAGACGGCCAAGCTCGAATTCAAGCTGGTCGATCTGAACGCCGATCCGCAGGCACTGGCCAAGGGCCAGGCACCGGCCGGCGACCAGATCCTGCCCTACCCCAACAATCCCTCGGGCATTCCGTTGATCGCGGTGAAGCGCCAGACGATCATCACCGGCGACATGCTGAGCGATGCGCGTCAGGAGTTCGAGCCGCAGACCAATGCGCCGCAGGTGGCGATCACCTTCGACAGCCAGGGCGGTCGCCGCTTCGCGCGCGCCACGCAGGAAAACGTCGGCAAGCCGTTTGCGATCATCATCGACAACGCCGTCATCTCCGCCCCCAACATCAACGAACCGATCATGGGCGGCCGGGCCTCGATCAGCGGCGGCTTCACGGTCGAAAGCGCGAACCAGCTCGCGATCGCGCTACGCTCGGGCAAGCTGCCGGTCGACCTGAAGATCGTCGAGGAGTCGACCGTCGGCCCGGATCTCGGTGCCGATTCGATCCGGGCCGGCATCCTCGCCTCCGCGGTCGCGGTGGCGCTGGTCGTCGCGTTCATGCTGGTCACTTATGGCCGGTTCGGCGTCTATGCGAACCTGGCAGTCGTCATCAACGTGTTCGTGATCCTGGGCGTCATGGCGCTCATCAACGGCACGCTGACGCTGCCGGGCATCGCGGGATTCGTGCTGACGATCGGCACCGCCGTCGACGCCAACGTGCTTATTAACGAGCGCATCCGCGAGGAGCGGCATCGTGGACGCAACGTGGTGCAGGCGGTGGAGCTGGGCTATAAGGAGGCCAGCCGCACGATCTTCGAGGCGAACGTGACGCACGCGATTTCGGGGATCATCATGTTCGTGCTCGGCTCCGGCCCGGTAAAGGGGTTCGCGGTCGTTTTGCTGATCGGCATCGCCACCAGCGTGTTCACCGCCGTCACCTTCACGCGCATGCTGGTCGCGGGCTGGCTGCGCCGCACCAAGCCGAAGACGATCAACATATGACACACCAACCGTCATGCCGGCGGACGTCGGCAATTCCCGGCACCGGGATGGCGCGTTTTGGAAGCGACCTATGAAACTGCTCAAGCTCGTCCCCGACGACACCAATATCGATTTCGTACGCCTGCGCGGCTGGGCGTTCGGCTTGACGCTGCTGCTCAGCGTGCTTGCCGTCGGGCTGACGTTCTACAAGGGCCTGAACTTCGGCGTCGATTTCGAAGGCGGCCTGATGATCGAGGAGCGGTTCGCGCAGGAACCCGATCTCGGCCGCGTGCGCGAGGTCGTCGATGCGCAAGGCGTCGGCGAGGCGGCACTCCAGCCGTTCGGCGACAAGCGCAACATCACCATTCGCCTGCCGGTTCAGCAGGGCGGCGATGAAGGGGCGACCAACACCGCGGTCCGCAAGGTCGAGGGCGCGCTGGCCAAGGCGTTCCCCGGCACTGAATTCCGTCGCTACTCGACCGTGTCGGGCAAGGTCTCGGGCGAATTGATCCGCAACGGTATCCTCGCCGTGGTGCTGGCCGTGCTCGGCATCGGCCTGTTCGCGATCTTCCGGTTCGAATGGCAATTCGGCGTGTCGACGATCGTGGCGATCGTGCACGACTTGCTGATGACGCTCGGCTTCTTCGCGCTGACCCAGTTCGAGTTCGACCTGAACATCGTCGCTGCTGTGCTGACCATCATCGGCTATTCGATCAACGACAAGATCGTCATCGACGATCGCATCCGCGAGAACATGCGCCGCTATCGCAAGATGGAAATGCGCGAGATCATCAACCTGTCGGTCAACGAGACGCTGCCGCGCACCGTTATGACCTCGCTGACGATCCTGCTTGCGCTCGGCGCGCTGCTGTTCCTCGGCGGACACGTGCTGCGCGGCTTCACTGCCGCAATGACGCTGGGCATCATCGTCGGGACCTATTCGTCGATCTACGTGTCGTCCTCGCTGCTCATCACCCTTGGCCTGCGCGCAGAGCCCGAGAGCGAGAAGCCGGTGCGCAGCACCATCGACAATGCCGAGCGCGTCGGACCGCGCTCCTGACCCGTTGGGAAGCGACGCGATGAGGATAGATCGGGAGCGCGACGCCGCTGGTCCGCTGGTGCGAGGCTTCGGCCCGACCGGTTTCAAGGTCGACGCCGCCGACGGCACGATGGGCATCTATCCCGCGCTGCTGCTGACCGCGACGCGCGCCGACGGCTGGACGCCTCCCCTGCTGGAGGCGCTCGACGAGACCGCCCTGGCACCACTGCTGCACGAGCCGATCGAGTTCGTTCTGCTCGGCACCGGAGCCACGCTGCGACGGCCGCCCCGCGCATTGGTGACGGCACTGGAGGCACGCCAGATCGGGATCGAGCCGATGGACAGTCGTGCCGCCGCCCGCGCCTGGGGCGTGTTACGCGCCGAGGGACGTCCGATCGTGGCCGCGCTCTACCCGCTCGAAAGCTGAGCGCCGCACTCCCGCGCCGCGCCAACACCTACTCGTCGCGGACCAGCCGCCCTTCGCGCGCCTTGAAGTAGAATTGGCTCGCCACCAGCCAGCCCTTGATCGGGCGTAGCGGCAACACCGTGCTGATCAGCAGCACTGGCACGCTGACCAGCCCGTGCACCCACCACGGCGGGCTGGCGAGGATCTGCAGCATCAGCGTGAAGACGACGCCCGGGAGGCACGCGAACAATTGCACGAAGACCGCAGGGCCATCGGCCGGATCGGCGTAGGAATAGTCGAGCCCGCATACCGGACAATGATCGCGGATGGTCAGGAAGCCGCGGAACAGTGGCCCCTGCCCGCATCGTGGACAGCGCCCGCGCACCCCGGTGCCCAGTGGCGACAGCCGCGGCCAGGCGTGGCCAGTGGCGTCGGTCAGGCGAGGATCGGGCGCGTCGGTCATCATCTATGCTTGCGCTCTTCGCTGATCGATTGCCACGATATACGTCACTCGACCACGTTGGTGACATCGACATAGTCGAGCGATTGCGTCGTCACCCAGCCGAACTCGTAATTGGCGACGAACAGCGCGAACAAGGCCGTCGCGACGATCGTGGTGCGAACGAGCACCTTGCGTAGCGAAAATTCGTGCGGGGCGCTCTCGGCGCTGCCGGGAAAATGCGCCTCGCCCGCTTCGGCGGACGTGCGCACCCCGAACGGCAGCACCAGAAAGACCGAGAAGGCCCAGAACAGAATGTAGATCGCCAGCAGCGAGGTCCACCGCATCGTCAGCGCGCTCCGCGCACGACGATACGATCATGGTGCGGGCCGGCGATCGGCATCACGTCCCGCTCAGACCTGCACGATCACGACATCGACGATCGGCTTCTTGCCGGTCCACCGCGTCGCCACCTTGCGCACCGCCATCCGCACGTCCTCGCGCAGCCGCTCGCGGTCACGCGGGCGGCCCGCCATCGCCTCCGCCGCCGCCTCGGCCGCCTCGATCAGGAACGGATCACGCTCGTCCTCGACCGGTACGCCCTGCACGCGCACTTCCGGCGTTCCACCGGCGCGACCGTTGCGGTCGACCGCGATACCCACCGACACCTGCCCGTGGATGGCGATACGGCGGCGCTCGTTGATCGTGCTGCCATCGGCGGGCAGGATCACGTCGCCGTCCAGCACCAGTCGCCCGACCGGCACGTTGCCGATCTTCTTCGGCGCGCCCGGCGCCAGCCGCACCAGATCGCCGTCGCTCTGCACCAGTGCGTTCGGGATACCCTGCGACAGGCCGTATCGGGCGTGCTCCATCATGTGCCGCATCTCGCCGTGCACGGGTACCAGCGACGTCGGCTTGATCCAGCCGTACATCTGCGCCAGTTCCGGCCGACCGGGGTGCCCGGAAACATGCACATGCGCCTGCTTCTCGGTCACCATCTCGACGCCCTTTGCGGCAAGCTGGTTCTGGATGCGCCCGATCGCGACCTCGTTGCCGGGGATCTGCTTGGACGAGAAGATCACCATATCGCCCATGTCGAGCGCCACCGGGTGGCTGCCCGCGGCGATCCGTGCCAGCGCGGCGCGCTCCTCGCCCTGCCCGCCCGTTGCGACGATCAGCACCTTGTTGCGCGGCAGGCGCATCGCGGCGTCGACGTCGATCGTCTGCGGGAAGTCCTTGAGATAGCCGGTCGCCTTCGCCACGCGGATGATCCGGTCCAGCGAACGCCCGGTGACGCACAGCCGCCGGCCGGTCTCCTCCGCGACCTTGCCGAGCGTATGGAGGCGCGCGGCGTTGGACGCGAAGGTGGTCACCACCACGCGACCCCGCGCACGCGCGACGCTTTCGGCGAGGCCGATGCGGACGCTGGCTTCGCTGCCCGATGCCTCGCTGTTGAAGACGTTGGTCGAGTCGCACACCAGCACGTCGATGCCCTCGGCACCGATCTCGGCCAGTTCCTCCGGCGAGGACGGCTGTCCGATCACCGGCGTGGGATCGAGCTTCCAGTCGCCGGTGTGGAACACCTTGCCTGCCGGTGTCGCGATCACCAGCGCATTGGCTTCGGGGATCGAGTGCGACAGCGGCACGACCTCGACCTCGAACGGGCCGACCTTGAACGACTTGCGCGCCTGCACCAGCCGGATCTTGACGCGGTCCTCGATCCGCTCCTCTTCCAGCTTGCCACGCACTAGCCCGGCGGTGAACGGCGTCGCGTAGATCGGCACGCCGAGGTCCTCGGCAAGGTACGGCAGCGCGCCGATGTGATCCTCGTGCCCATGGGTCAGGACGATTCCGACCAGATCATCGATCCGCTCCTCAATGAAGCGCAGATCCGGCAGGATCACGTCGATCCCCGGGTAATGCGCGTCGGCAAAGGTCACGCCGCAATCGACCATCAGCCACTTGCCGGCATGGCCGTACAGCGTGACGTTCATACCGATTTCGCCCGACCCGCCCAGCGCGCAGAAAAGTAGCTCGTTATTCTTCGGTGTCATTCTAATCCTTCAAGCACCGGCATCGCCGCCTGGCCGCGCAATCTGCGACAGGCATGGGGAAACGAATGCGCGCGCCGGCGTGGCGTTCATCCGTTGATATGGGCGCGTTCATACATGATCGCCAGTCCCTGGATCGTCAGGTCAGGTTCGATCGCGTCGAAGGCGTCGGTATGTCGTTCGAACAATGTGGCGAGCCCGCCGGTGGCGATGACCTTGACCGGACGGCCGATCTCGCGCCGCATGCGCACCACCAGCCCTTCGATCATCGCGATATAGCCCCAGTAGATGCCGATATTCATCTGGTCGACCGTGTTGCGGCCGATGACGCTGTCGTTGGCAGGCGCCTCGATCGCGATCCGCGGCAGCTTGGCGGCGGCCATCACCAGCGCATCGAGCGACAGGTTGATGCCGGGCGCGATGATCCCGCCCTTGTACGCGCCGTCGAAATCCGAATGGTCGAACGTGGTCGCCGTGCCGAAATCGACCACGATCAGGTCACCCGCATGCAGCGCGTGCGCCGCGATCGTGTTCACCGCGCGGTCCGCACCAAGGCTGCGTGGCTCGTCGACGTCGACGGGCAATTGCCATTCCACCGGTTCGCGACCCGCCACCAACGCCTGGGTGCGGAAATATTTGGAGGCCAGCACCTCAAGATTGTGGAGCGCGCGCGGCACGACTGTGGCCACGATCACCGCGCCGACATCGTCGCGTGTGTATCCTTCCAGCGCCAACAACTGGCTGAGCCACACCGCATATTCGTCAGCGGTGCGGCGTGGATCGGTGGCGATGCGCCATCGCGCCCGTATCTCCCGCGTGGTCGGTTCGACCAGAGCGAAGACGATATTGGTGTTGCCGGCGTCGACGGCGAGCAGCATCTCCCCTCCCCTCACACCAGAAACACGTCGCCGGCATGGATGACACGCCGCGTGCCATCGGCCAACCCCAGCAGCAACGCCCCGCCGTCATCAAGGCCGAGAAATCGTCCCCGGACGCTCAGCCCGTCCGGAAGGCGCACGTCGAGCACCGTACCTTGCGGATGGGCGCGCTCCGCCCAGCGCGACGCGACCGGTGCGATACCACCCGAGCGCCACCGCGCCAGCCACGCCGCGAACCGATCGGCAAGATCGTCGAGTAAAGTCGCGGCGTCGACGATCGCGCCCGCGGCATGCAGGCTGGTGGTTGCGCGATCATCCAGCGCCGGATGGTCCACGACGTTGACGCCGATCCCGATGACCACATGCGCGCCCGCTCGTTCCAGCAGGATGCCGGATAGCTTCGCGCCATCGAGCAGCAGGTCGTTCGGCCACTTCAGCCGCAGCCACGTCGCGTCGGGCAGAACCGCGCCGACCGCCTCCTCCAGCGCCACCGCCGCCACCAGCGCCAGCCCCGGGGCGAGCGGATCGTGCGGCGACACCTCCACGATCGTGCTGGCGTACAGATTGCCCCACGGCGACTGCCACGCCCGTCCCTGACGGCCACGTCCGGCTGTCTGCTGTTCGGCACGAAGCCAGACGCCTTCCCCGACCTCGCTGTTGCCGGCCAGGGCCAGCAGGTCCACGTTGGTCGAACCGGTCGCCGGTACCGTTAGGATGCGTGCCAGCGCCGGTGCCTCAGAAAAGGCTGCCCGCGGCGGCGAGCGTCCACGCCGACAACGCTGGAATCGCCAGATAACCGAGCGGCGAGACGATGACCGCCGCGACCGCGATCACTCCACCTTCCAGCCTGTCGCCGGGACCGAACGCCGCGGCCGGTTCGTCGAAGTACATCGTCTTGACCAGCCGGAGATAATAATAGGCCCCGATCACGCTGAACACCACGCCGACCACCGCCAGCGGGAACAAGCCCGCCTCGACCGCGGCATAGAACACCGCGAACTTGGCGTAGAAGCCGAACAGCGGCGGAAGGCCCGCGAGCGATAACATGAACGTCGCCAACGCCGCGGCCAGGGCCGGCCGCGTCCGCGACAGTCCCGCAAGGCTGTCAATCGTCTCGACCGGCTGCCCGTCCGCGTCGCGCATCTGCAGCACGACCGCGAAGCTGCCCACCGTCATGACGACGTAGATCGCCATGTAGCTGAGCACCGAGGCCACACCCTCGGGCGTGCCGGCCGCCAGACCGATCAGCGCGAAGCCGACGTTGTTGATCGACGAATAAGCGAGCAGGCGCTTGATGTTCTGCTGTCCGATCGCGGCGACCGCGCCCAGCAGGATCGACGCCAGCGCCGCGAATATCACGATCTGCCGCCATTGCCCCTCCGCCGGGCCCATCGCCTCGATCGCGACGCGCACGCCCAGCGCAATGCCGGCTACCTTCGGCGCGGACGCGAAGAACGCCGTCACCGGCGTCGGTGCACCTTCGTACACATCCGGGGTCCACATGTGGAACGGCACCGCGGAAATCTTGAACGCGATCCCCGCAAACACGAACACCAGCCCGAACAGCAGACCCAGCGATCGCGCATCGCCGGTCAGCGGCGTCGAGGCGAACGCACCTGCAACCTCGTCGAACAGCGTCGATCCGGTGAAGCCATAAACCAGGCTGATCCCGTACAACAGGATACCGCTCGCCAGCGCGCCCAGCACGAAATACTTCAGGCCGGCCTCGGCCGATCGGGCATCCTGTCGCATGAAGCTCGCCAGCACATAGCTCGACAGGCTGAGCAATTCGAGACCGACATACAGCGTCAGCATGTCGGCGGCCGACACCATCATCCCCATGCCACAGGCGGACAGCAGGATCAGCACCGGATATTCCGGGCGCAGATCCGCGCCCACGGTCCGGCGGAAGAAGTCGGGTGCGATCATGATCGCGATCGCCGACGCCACGTAGATCAGCACCTTGGCAAACGCGGCGAACGCATCGGCGCGGTACAGGCCGTAGAACGCACTGCCCCCGCTGGACGCCGGGCCGGTCAACGCGATCATCGCGCCGGCCAGCACCGCGACCCCGGCCCATGACACCGCTTTGGTCGATGACGGGCCGCCCCAGGCCGACACCAGCATCAGCGCGATCGCGCCGACTGCCAGCACCAGCTCGGGCAGGGTCATCGCGAGGTTGGCGGCGTAATCCATCAGTGCGCGCTCCCATGCGCTGTCGCTGCATGCGTCGTTGTTTCGGCATGGGCCGCCGGGACGATCCCGGTGCCCTTCGTCGGAAGCGAGTCACCAGCCGGGCGAGCGCGGTCGATACGGGCCAGCAGGATCTGCGTGTCCTTGCGCATCGGCGCCAGGAAACTTTCCGGATAGATACCCATCCACAGCACCGCCGCGGCGATCGGGACCAGCAGCCACAATTCGCGCGGGGTCAGATCGGACATCGCGCGAACCTCTTCCGACTTGATCTCGCCGAACACCACCCGGCGATAAAGGTACAGCATGTACGCCGCGCCCAGGATGATCCCCGTGGTGCACACCAGCGCGATCGTGGTGGAAACCTGATACGTTCCCATCAGGCTCAGCAATTCGCCGACGAAGTTGCTGGTGCCCGGCAAGCCGACCGACGCCATCGTGAACAGCAGGAACAGGATCGCATAGCGCGGCATGTTGTTCGCCAGCCCGCCATAACGGCTGATCTCACGCGTGTGCAGCCGGTCGTAGATCACGCCGACGCATAGGAACAGCGCACCGGATACGAGGCCGTGACCCAGCATCACCATCATCGCGCCCTCGATCCCCTGGGCGTTGAAGGCGAACAGGCCGATCGTGACGATCGCCATGTGCGCCACCGATGAATAGGCGATCAGCTTCTTCATGTCGGACTGCACCAGCGCGACGAGGCTGGTGTAGACCACCGCCACCGCGCTCAGGCCGAAGACCAGCCAGACGAGGCTGGCGGACGCTTCCGGAAACATCGGCAGGCTGAAGCGCAGGAAGCCATAACCACCCAGCTTCAGCAAAACGCCGGCCAGGATGACCGACCCGGCGGTCGGTGCCTGCACGTGCGCATCGGGCAGCCAGGTGTGGACCGGCCACATCGGCATCTTGACCGCGAACGAAGCGAAGAACGCCAGCCACAGCCATGTCTGCACATCGGCCGGGAAGTCGTAGTTCAGCAGCACCGGGATGCTGGTCGTGCCGGCGGTGATGCTCATGTAGAGCATCGCGATGAACATCAGCAGCGAGCCGAGCAGGGTGTACAGGAAGAACTTGTACGACGCGTAGATACGATTCGCCCCGCCCCAGATACCGATGATCAGGAACATCGGAATCAGGCCGGCTTCGAAGAAGATGTAGAAGAGGAACAGATCCTGCGCTGCGAACGTGCCGATCATCAGCACTTCGGTGAACAGGAAGGCCGACATATACTCGGGCACGCGCTTCTGCACCGCCTGCCAGCTGGCACCGATGCAGATCGGCATCAGGAACACCGACAGCACGATCAGCAGCAACGCGTAACCGTCGATACCCAGCGCCCAGCCGAACCGGCCGAACAGCGGTGCATACTCGACGAACTGCCATTGCGCGCCCCCGACGTCATAGCTGGTCCACAGCACGACGCCGAGCGCGAGATCTAGCAACGTGGCGACCAGCGCGGTCATCCGCGCGGCCGATGGAGAGAGGAACAGGCACGCGACGGCGGCGATCGCAGGGATCGCGAGCATCAACGAAAGGATCGGGAACGACATTTTCCTTCTCCCCCGCTCAGCCAGCGATCGCCCACGTGACCGCGGCGGTAAGCCCGATCAGCATGACGAAAGCATAGGTATAGACATATCCGGTCTGGAGGCGGACGGCGACGCGGCTTCCCACCTGCACCAGCCACGCCGAGCCGTTCGGCCCGAAGCGGTCGATGGTCCCCTCGTCGCCACGGTGCCACAGCAGGCGGCCGATCGCGAAAGCGGGTCGGACGAACAGAAAGTGGTACAGTTCATCGAAATACCACTTCCGCAACAGGAACCTGTACAGCGGCTGGAACGTGTCCGCGAACTTCGCAGGCGCATCCGGCGACCGGATGTAGGTCATGTACGCGATCAGCAACCCGGTCAGCATCGCGATCGTCGCGGACAGCTGCACCGGCAGTGGCACTTCGTGCATGGCATGCATCAGATGCTCGTTGAAGAACAACGCGCCCTTCCAGAATGCTCCGGCGCTCTCCGGCTCGATGAACCAGCGATGGAACACGAACCCGGCGGCCACGGCGCCGACCGACAGCACGATCAACGGGATCAGCATGGCCAACGGGCTTTCGTGCGGATGATACCCGCCGGTGCCCCTGGGCATCTCGTTGAAGCCACGCGATTCGACGTGCGGCGCATGGCCGGCATCCTCGGCCGCGGGCGTCGGGTGATGCGCATCGTCATGGTCATGCACAGCGTCATGGCGGTGACTGTCTTCATGGCCGTGACCGTGCGCGTCGTGCAGCGCGTGCTGGATATGCTCGGAAGCGGCCCAGCGCGGCTCACCCCAGAAGGTGAGGAACATCAGCCGCCATGAATAGAAGCTCGTCAGCAGCGCCGCGAACACCCCGACCATCGACGCGACGGGCGCGCCGCCGGCCCAGGCCACTTCGATGATCGCATCCTTCGAGTGATAGCCTGCGAACCCACCGATACCGTAGATACCGACGCCGGTGATCGCCAGCGTACCCAGCAGCATGCCCCAGAAGGTGATCGGGATCGCCTTACGCAGACCACCGTAGAAGCGCATGTCCTGTTCGTGGTGCATCGCATGGATCACCGAACCGGCGCCCAAGAACAGCAACGCCTTGAAGAAGGCGTGCGTGAACAGGTGGAACATCGCCGCGCCATAGGCACCGACGCCGGCTGCGAAGAACATGTAACCGAGCTGCGAGCAGGTCGAATAGGCGATCACGCGCTTGATATCGGTCTGCGTCGTCCCGACGGTGGCTGCGAACAGACAGGTCGCCGCGCCAATGAAGGTGACGAAGCCCATCGCGGTCGGCGACATCTCGAACATCGGCGACAGGCGGCACACCATGAACACGCCCGCGGTTACCATCGTCGCGGCGTGGATCAACGCCGACACCGGGGTCGGGCCTTCCATCGCGTCGGGCAACCACGTGTGCAGCCCAAGCTGCGCGGACTTGCCCATCGCGCCGACGAACAGCAGCAGACACAACACGGTCATCGTGTCGGCGCGGAACCACAGGAAACCGATCGTCGAGCCGCCCATCGACGGTGCCGAAGCGAGGATCGCCGGGATGGAGACGGTATCGAACACCAGATACGTGCCGAAGATGCCGAGCATGAAGCCCAGATCGCCGACGCGATTGACGACGAACGCCTTCATCGCCGCCGCATTGGCCGACGGCTTGCGGAACCAGAAACCGATCAGCAGATAGCTGGCGAGACCGACGCCTTCCCAGCCGAAGAACATCTGGATCAGATTGTCGGCGGTCACCAGCATCAGCATCGCGAAGGTGAACAGCGACAGATAGGCGAAGAAGCGCGGCTGATCCGGATCCTCGCTCATATAGCCCCAGCTATAGAGATGGACGAGCGCCGAGACGCTGGTGATGACGACCAGCATGACCGCCGTCAGTGCATCGACGCGCAGCGCCCAGGACACGTCGAACGTGCCCGACGTCATGAAGTGCAGCACCGGTGTGACGGTCGCCTCGCTGGTGCCGGCAAGGAAGCCGATGAACACCGGCCACGACAGCGCGCACGACACGAACAGCGCGCCGGTCGTCAGTGCCTTGGGCAGCGTCTCGCCGAACGACTTGTTGGCGAAACCGGCGATGATCGCCGCGAGCAGCGGCAGGAAAACGATGAAGAGGATCGAGTGCACCGGTACTTATCCCTTCATCCGGCTGGGGTCGTCGACCGAGATCGACCCACGGCCGCGGAAGAAGATGACGAGGATCGCCAGCCCGATCGCCGCCTCGCCGGCAGCGACGGTCAGCACGAACATCGCAAAGACCTGTCCGACCAGATCCTGCAACGCCGCGGAGAAGGCGACGAGGTTGATGTTCACCGCCAGCAGGATCAACTCGATGGCCATCAGGATGACGATGATGTTCTTGCGGTTGAGGAAGATCCCCAGCACGCCCATCGTAAACAGCAGCGCCGCCACGACGAGGTAATGGACGAGGCCGACGCCTCCGGACATCGCCGCGTTCACAGCTGAACCCCTTGCCCGATCTCCGGCCGCACGTTGCGTGTCGCGTCCTGCGGACGGCGCGCATTCTGGCGCGAGATGTTCTGATACCGCGAACCCGAACGCTCACGGTGGGTCAGCACGATCGCACCGATCATCGCCACCAGCAGGACCAGGCCAGCGCCCTCGAAGATGAACAGGTAACGCGTGTAGAGCAGGTTACCGATCTGAACGATGTTCGGCACGACATGGTCGGTGGGTGCCGCGCGACGCGCGAGGTCGATCCCGCCGGCGCTCCACGCCCCCACGCCGATGAGGATCTCGGCGACGAGTGCGACGGCCAGCACCAGGCCAATCCCGAAATAGCGCACGAAGCCGGCACGCAATTCGGTGAAGTCGATGTCGAGCATCATGACCACGAACAGGAACAGCACCGCGACCGCGCCGACATAGACGATCACCAGCAGCATCGCGATGAACTCGGCGCCGACCAGCACCATCAGTCCGGCCGCGTTGAAGAAGGCGAGGATGAGCCACAGCACCGAATGGACCGGGTTGCGCGACGAGATCGTCATCGCACCGGAAACCAGCACGATGGCGGCGAACAGATAAAAGGCGATGGCCTGGATCATAGCGCCTTCCCCGCACGCATGCGCCCGCGGAGCACGCTGAAATGAACCGTCAAAATCATGTCGACCCCTGATGTCACGCGAGCGCCTACCGGTACGGCGCGTCGGCGGCAAGGTTCGCGGCGATCGCGCGTTCCCACCGGTCGCCGTTGTCGAGCAACTTGGCCTTGTCGTAGATCAGTTCCTCGCGCGTTTCGGTCGCGAAATCGAGGTTCGGGCCTTCCACGACCGCGTCCACCGGGCACGCCTCCTGACACAGGCCGCAATAGATGCACTTGGTCATGTCGATGTCGTAGCGCGTCGTGCGGCGGCTGCCGTCATCACGCGGTTCGGCCTCGATCGTGATCGCCTGCGCCGGGCACACCGCCTCGCACAGCTTGCACGCGATGCAGCGTTCCTCGCCGTTGGGATAGCGGCGCAGGGCGTGCTCGCCACGGAATCGCGGACTCAGCGGATTCTTCTCGTACGGATAGTTGATCGTCGCCTTGGCCTTGAAAAAATACTTCAAGGTCAGCGCATGCGCCTTCACGAACTCGTAGAGTGTGAACGCCTTGATCGTTTGCGCGATACCCATCTTACACTCCCACGCGCATGAACATCAGCACGCCCGATACCAGGAACACCCAGAACAGCGATAGCGGCAGAAAGATCTTCCAGCCCAGCCGCATCAGCTGGTCGTAACGGTAACGCGGCACCGTCGCCTTGATCCACGAGAAGACGAAGAAGAAGAACAGAATCTTGGCGAACAGCCAGATAATCCCCGGCACGACGTACAGTGGCGCCCAGTCGAACGGCGGCAGATACCCACCCCAGAACAACGTGGCGTTCAGCGTGCACATCAGCAGCACGTTGGCATATTCACCAAGCCAGTAGAGCGCGAAGGCCATCGACGAATATTCGGTCTGATACCCCGCGACCAGTTCGCTTTCCGCCTCGGTCAGGTCGAACGGCGCACGCTGCGTCTCGGCCAGCGACGAGATCAGGAACACCACGCTCATCGGGAACAACAGCGGGTTGAACCCGAAGCCGTTGATGAAGCCGTACAAGCCCTTCTGCGCCTCGACGATCGTCCCCAGATTGAACGACTGCGCCCACAGCACCACCGAGATCAGCACGAAGCCGATCGCGACTTCGTAGCTCACCATCTGCGCCGCAGCCCGGATGGCCGAGAAGAACGGGTATTTCGAGTTGGACGACCAGCCTGCCAGGATGATCCCGTACACGCCAAGCGACGACGCCGCGAGCACGTAGAGAAGTCCGACGTTGATGTTCGCCAGCACGACGCCGGGCTGGAACGGCACCACCGCCCAGACGATCAACGCGACCGTGAACGTGATGATCGGCGCGAGCAGAAACAGCCCGCGGTTCGCGGCCGATGGAACGATGGTTTCCTGCAGGAACACCTTTAATCCGTCCGCAAACGACTGCAGCAACCCGAACGGGCCGACGACGTTCGGCCCGCGCCGCAGCGCCATGGCCGCCCAGATCTTGCGATCGGCGTAGATGATCATCGCCACCGACAACATCAGCGGCAACGCGATCAGCAGGATGCCCGCGATCGTCGCCAGGAACCACGCCCAGTCGAACGAAAGGCCGACGGTATGTTGAAAGAAGTCGGTCACTCCGCCGCCTCCGCAAAGCTTTCGCCATGCACCAGTTCCGCCGAACAACGCTGCATCGTCGGCGACGCCCGGCAAATGGCGTTGGTCAGGTAGAAGTCCTTGATTGGATAGCCTTCCAGCACACCCTGCGCGGCAGTGCCCGGCGCGGGCGAGGTCCACGCGAAGGTGCGCAGACCCTGCGTGGCCAGATCGGGGCAATCGAGCGCCATCGCCGCGCGCAGCGCGTCGAGCGTGTCGAACGGCAGCGTGCGACCCAGTCGCTCGCTCAATGCCCGGAAGACCGTCCAGTCCTCACGCGCATCGCCCGGCGGGAACACCGCCCGCTCGCCACGCTGCACGCGCCCTTCCAGATTGACCCACGTCCCCGATTTCTCGGCATAGCTGGCACCCGGCAGGATCACGTCGGCGTGATGCGCGCCGCGATCGCCGTGATGACCCACATAGACCTTGAAACCGCTGAAACGCGCATGATCGCACTCGTCAGCGCCAAGGAAGAAGGTGAGCTTCGCATCGTACAGCGCGGAAATACCCGCCTTTTGCGCATAGCCGAGCATCAACCCGCCCATTCGGCTCGCCGCCATGTGGACGACGTTGAAGCCGTTCCACCCGTCCTTCACCAACCCCAGCGTATCGACCAGACCCAGCGCCGCGCCATGCGCCCCCTTCAGGGCTGCACCGCCGACGATCACCATCGGCTTGGCCGCCTTGCCAAACAACTCGTTCACCCGCTCGGGCAGGTTCCCGAGCACGCTCAGGTCGGCGCCGAGCCACTCGACCTTGTAGGTCAGCTCGGTTTCCGGTCCGATTGCGAAGACCTTGGCCCCCTTCTTGATCGCCTTGCGGATGCGCGTGTTCACCAGCGGCGCTTCCCAGCGCAGGTTCGTGCCGATCAGCAGGATCGCGTCCGCCTCTTCGGTGCGCGCGATCGTTGTATTGTAATTCACCGCCGCAAGGCTGGACGTATCATAGTCCATGCCGGTCTGCCGTCCTTCGAGCAGCGACGAGCCGAGCGAGGCGAGCATCGCCTTGGCCGCGAACATCGTCTCGCAATCGACCAGATCGCCCGCGACCGCCGCGATCGAGCCGCCGTGATCCACCGCCGCGATCGCCGCGAACGCCTCGTCCCAGCTTACGGCGTGCAGCTTGCCATCGCGCCGCACATACGGGCGGTCGAGCCGCTTGCGCACCAGACCATCGACCGCATGGCGCGTCTTGTCGCTCGCCCATTCCTCATTCACGTCGTCGTTGACGCGCGGCACGCAACGCAGCACCTGGCGACCGCGGCTGTCGAGGCGAATGTTGGTGCCCACCGCATCCATGACGTCGATGGTCAGCGTCTTGCGAAGCTCCCACGGACGCGCCTCGAACGCGTATGGCTTGCTGGTCAGCGCGCCCACCGGGCACAGATCGACCACGTTGCCGGACAATTCGCTGGTGACCGCTTCCTCCAGATAGGAGGTGATCTGCATGTTCTCGCCGCGATAGATCGCGCCGATTTCCTCGACCCCCGCGACTTCCTCGGCGAACCGGATGCAGCGCGTGCACTGGATGCAGCGGGTCATGACCGTCTTCACGATCGGCCCCATGTACTTCTCGGTCACCGCGCGCTTGTTCTCGTCGAACCGCGAATGGCCGCGACCGTAAGCGACCGACTGGTCCTGCAAGTCGCACTCGCCGCCCTGATCGCAGATCGGGCAATCGAGCGGGTGATTGATGAGCAGGAATTCCATGATGCCCTCGCGGGCATGCTTCACCATCGGCGTGTTGGTGAAGATTTCCTGGTTCTCCGCCGCCGGCAGCGCGCAGCTCGCCTGCGGCTTCGGCGGGCCGGGCTTCACCTCGACGAGGCACATCCGGCAATTGCCGGCGATGCTCAGTCGCTCGTGATAGCAGAAGCGTGGGATCTCCTTGCCGGCCAGCTCGCATGCCTGCAGCACGGTGGCACCCTGCGGCACCTCGATCTCGACTCCGTCGACTTTGACCTTGGGCATTATTCGGCAGCTTCCTGCATGGGGGCGAGGTCACCCCCCCGTTCCTTGATGCGACGTTCCAGCTCGGGCCGGAAATGCTTGATCAGGCCCTGGATCGGCCACGCTGCGGCGTCGCCCAGCGCGCATATCGAGTGACCCTCGACCTGTTTGGTCACCTGCTGCAGCATGTCGATCTCGCCGATTTCGGCGTCGCCGGTCCGCAACCGCTCCATCATCCGCCACATCCACCCGGTGCCCTCCCGGCACGGGGTGCACTGGCCGCAACTCTCGTGCTTGTAGAAGTACGAAAGCCGGCTGATCGCGCGCACGACGTCGGTCGACTTGTCCATGACGATCACCGCCGCGGTGCCGAGCCCGGAGCCGACCGCCTTCAATCCGTCGAAGTCCATCGGCGCGTCGATGATGTCCTTGGCGGGCACCAGCGGCACCGACGAACCACCCGGGATCACGCAGAGCAGATTGTCCCAGCCGCCACGGATACCGCCGCAATGCTTCTCGATCAGTTCGCGGAACGGGATGCTCATCGCTTCCTCGACCACGCAGGGCGTGTTCACGTGCCCCGAGATCTGGAAGAGCTTGGTCCCGCGATTGTTTTCCGCACCGAAGCCGGAGAACCACGCGGCACCGCGCCGCAGGATCGTCGGCGCGACTGCGATCGATTCGACATTGTTGACCGTCGTCGGGCAGCCATACAACCCCGCCCCGGCGGGGAACGGCGGTTTAAGGCGCGGCTGGCCCTTCTTGCCCTCGAGGCTTTCGAGCATCGCGGTCTCTTCGCCGCAGATGTACGCACCCGCGCCGCGATGAACGAACACGTCGAAGTCATAGCCGGAGCCGCAGGCGTTCTTGCCGACCAGCCCCTTGTCGTATGCCTCGGCGACCGCCGCGAACAGCGTTTCGGCCTCGCGGATATACTCACCGCGAATATAGATATACGCCGCCCGCGCCCGCATCGCGAACCCCGCGACCAGCGCGCCTTCGATCAGCTTGTGCGGATCGTGGCGGATGATCTCGCGGTCCTTGCACGATCCCGGCTCGGACTCGTCGGCGTTGATGACCAGGAAGTTCGGCCGGTCCGGCTTGGGTTCCTTGGGCATGAACGACCATTTCGTGCCGGTCGGAAATCCCGCCCCGCCGCGCCCGCGCAATCCCGATGCCTTGACGACGTCGATGATCTTGTCCTGCCCGAGTTCGAGCAGCGCCTTGGTATTGTCCCAATCGCCACGCGCCATCGCGGCGTCCAGTCGCCACGATTGATAACCGTACACGTTGGTGAAGATCCGGTCGCGATCGTGCAGGCTCATGCTCCAACCTCCTGCGTCGCATCGCCCCATTCGGACCGGTAATCGTGATTGTCGGTCACCATCGCGGTCAGCGAGGTCGGTCCGCCCTTCGGCTCGACGGTGTGACGCCCCGGCTCCTGCGTGCCCGGCCGCAGCGTGCCGCCGCTGGCCAGCGCATCGATGATCGCGATCGTCCGATCGTAATCCAGGTCCTCGTAATTGTCGTCGTTGATCTGCACCATCGGCGCCGACGCGCAATTGCCCATGCACTCGACCTCGGTCAGCGTGAACAGGCCATCGGGCGTGGTGCGCCCCTTGATGAGGCCCTTGTTCTTGCACGCCGCCAGCACGTCGTCCGACCCGCGCAACATGCACGGGGTGGTGCCGCACACCTGCACGTGGAACCGGCCGACGGGTGCCAGATTGAACATCGTGTAGAAGGTCGCCACCTCGTACACGCGCATGTACGGCACGCCGATTTCGCGTGCGACGAACTCGATCACCGGAACAGGCAGCCAGCCCTGCGTCTGCGTCTCCGCGCCGACCTGCCGCTGCGCCAGGTCGAGCAGCGGGATCGATGCGGATTGCTCGCGCCCGGCGGGGTAACGCGACAGGATCGCGTCCCGCTTCGCCTTGCTGTCGTCGCTCCACTGGAACGCGCTCCAGCGTGCGCGGACTTCCGCTTCGTCGGGGATTACGGGTGCGTCAGCCATCAGCGGTCACATTCGCCAAAAACGATATCCATCGCGCCCAAGATGGCGGTGGTGTCCGCCAGCATGTGGCCGCGGCTCATGAAATCCATCGCCTGCAGGTGCGAGAAAGCGGTGGGACGGATCTTGCAGCGGTACGGTTTGTTGCTGCCGTCACTGACCAGATAGACGCCGAATTCGCCCTTCGGGCTCTCGGTCGCGACATACACTTCGCCCGCCGGAACGTGATAGCCCTCGGTATACAGCTTGAAGTGATGGATCAGCGCCTCCATCGATCGCTTCATCTCGCCGCGCTTCGGCGGCACGACCTTGCGATCGAGCGACGCGATCGGCCCTTCCGGCATATCGCGCAGGCACTGCTTCATGATCCGCGCCGATTGGCGAACCTCCTCCACGCGCACCATGAACCGATCGTAACAATCGCCACGCGTTCCGACCGGCACGTCGAAGTCCATCTTCGCGTAAACGTCATATGGCTGCGACTTGCGCAAATCCCATGGCACGCCGGCGGCGCGGATCATCGGGCCGGAGAAGCCCCAGGCGATCGCATCCTCGCGGCTGACCGTCGCAATATCGACGTTGCGCTGCTTGAAGATGCGGTTGTCGGCCACCAGACTGATCGCATCTTCGAACAACCGCGGCAATCGCGTGTCGAGCCATTCCGCCAGATCGGCGAGCAGCTTGACCGGCAGATCCTGGTGCACGCCCCCGACGCGGAAGTAATTGGCGTGCATGCGCGCGCCCGAAATCCGCTCGTAAAAACCCATACAGTCTTCGCGAATCTCGAACAGCCACAGGTTCGGCGTCATCGCGCCGACGTCCATGATGTGCGAACCCAGATTCAGCATGTGGTTCTTGATACGCGTCAGCTCCGCGCACAGCACGCGAATGTACTGCGCACGCAACGGCACTTCGAGATCGAGCAGCTTTTCTGCCGCCAGCACGAACGTATGCTCCATGCACATCGGCGAACAATAATCGAGCCGGTCGAAATACGGCAGCGCCTGCGCGTAGGTCTTGTATTCGATCAGCTTCTCGGTGCCGCGGTGCAACAGGCCGACGTGCGGGTCGATCCGCTCGACGATCTCACCGTCCAGCTCCATGACCAGCCGCAGCACGCCATGCGCGGCCGGATGCTGCGGACCGAAGTTGATCGTGTAATTCTGGATCGCGACGTCGCCCTCGTTCGGGTGCGAGGCGTCGGTGGCATGGACGATCTTCTCGATCGCCGGATCGACCTCGCGGTCGACCGCCTGATCCTTCTGGACGAGCGTGTCGGTCATTGATTCTGCCCTCGGTCCTTCGTCGGCACGACGTCGGGGTCGGCCGGTTTCGGCTCGGCATCGGCTTCGGGACGCCCGGCACCGGTCTGCGTGGTGCTGGTCGTGTCCTTCTTAGCGTAGGGCTGGCTCGGTGCCGGCGCATCGCGCTTCGGCGTTTCGCCGGTTCCGGCCTTCTGCACCTCGGTCGCGGTGGCCGGTGTCGGCGCGCCCTTCGCCTCGGGCAGCTTCGCCTTCTCGTCGCCGGGCAGCACGTATTCCGCGCCCTCCCATGGACTGGTGAAGTCGAAAGTGCGGAAATCCTGCGCCAGCTTCACCGGCTCGTACACGACCCGCTTCAACTCCTCGGAGTAGCGCATCTCGACGAAGCCACTCAGCGGGAAGTCCTTGCGGAACGGATGGCCGCGGAAGCCATAATCCGTGAGGATGCGGCGCAGATCGCGGTTGCCTGCGAACAGCACGCCGAACATGTCGTACACCTCGCGCTCCAGCCAGCCGGCGACCGGCCACAGCCCCGTCACGGACGGCACGGGCGTGTCCTCGGTCGCGCCGACATGGACGTGGAGACGATGGTTGCGCGTCAGCGACAACAGGCAATACACCACCTCGAAGCGCTCGACGCGCTCCGGGTAGTCGACGCCGGCGATCTCCATCAACTGCTGGTATTCCAGCCCCGGCGTGTCGCGCAGCGCGGTCAGCGCCGGCACCAACGCGTCGCAAGAAACATGCAGCTGCACCTCGCCCGCCACCACGAACGCATCGAGCAAGGCCGCGCCGATCGCGCCGCGTGCCGCATCGATCGTGGCGTCGTTCAGCGTCGCGGCAAATGCAGGAGCAGGCGCCCTCACCGTTCGATGCTCCCCGAACGGCGGATCTTCCGCTGCAACTGCATCACGCCGTACAGCAACGCCTCCGCGGTCGGCGGGCAGCCCGGAACGTAGATGTCGACCGGAACGACACGATCGCAGCCGCGCACGACGCTGTAGCTATAATGGTAATAGCCGCCGCCATTGGCGCACGACCCCATCGAGATGACGTACTTCGGCTCCGACATCTGGTCATAGACCTTGCGCAGCGCCGGTGCCATTTTGTTGCAGAGCGTACCCGCGACGATCATCACGTCCGACTGGCGCGGCGACGCACGCGGCGCGGCGCCGAACCGCTCCATGTCGTAACGCGGCATGTTGACGTGGATCATCTCCACTGCGCAGCACGCCAGCCCGAACGTCATCCACCACAGCGAGCCGGTACGCGCCCACTGGAACAGGTCTTCGGTTGACGTGACCAGGAAGCCCTTGTCGGTCAATTCACCGTTCAGGCTGTCGAAGAATCCCTGATCGGGCGCCAATACGCCGCCCGCCGGTTCCGGATTGTTGACGAGCCCGATCGGCCCGGAGTGTGCTTCTACTCCCACTCCAGCGCTCCCTTCTTCCATGCATAGACGAGGCCGAGCGCCAGTTCGGCGATGAAGATCATCATCGAGATCCAGGCGGTCCAGCCCAGCGTGAAAACGCTGACTGCCCAAGGATATAGGAACGCCGCTTCCAAATCGAAGATGATGAACAGGATCGCCACGAGATAAAATCGCACATCGAATTGCGATCGGCTGTCCTCGAACGCGGGGAACCCGCATTCATATTCGGACAGCTTCTCGGGCGACGGCTTGGCCGCGCCGGTCAGCTTGGCCACTGCCATCGGCAGGAAGACGAACGCGCTCGACAAGGCGAGCGCCACCCCCAGGAACAGGAGGATCGGTAGGTATTGCGACAGATCGACCACTATGTCTCTCTCGCCTCTCTCGCAGCTGCGAACGGAACGGGCACGCTCTAGACCCCCGCCCCCGGAGGGGCAAGGCCGCGAGGCGGTGAGAATGAATCGCAGCTGACTACCATGCGTTATCGCGTGGGCGGCGGCCCTGCCACTCCGCGATCCGTCGCCGAGTCGCCGGCGACGTAGCGGCCGGCAGCGCGCCGGGGTCGACGAAGATGGCTTCCGCCAGTTCACGCCGGTCGGGCACCGGTGTATCGTCGGTGCGCGCGGCGAACAGGAACACGGTGTCGGGCCGCCCCTCCGTTCGCGACTCGTGACGCGCGATCAACGTCAGCGCGTGCACCGTGCAGCCGGTCTCCTCGCGCAATTCGCGCGCCGCCGCCATCGTCGGCGCTTCGCCACGCCCGATCCCGCCGCCCGGCAGCATATAAAGGTCGCTGCGCCCGTAACGGTGGCGGACCAGCAGCACCCGTCCATCAGCATCGCTCACGATCAACTTTACGCCGCGCGTCGGCCATTTCAGCAGCGCCAGCATCCGGAGGCGTAAGCGATAGGCGAGCGGCAGGAGCGACGACAGCATCGCCGCTTTGCCTAGCCCATGCAGGCCCGACCCGCCATCGCGGCGGCACGCGGACCTTGCGCGCCGTCGCGCCAGCCGCGAAAGCGCACTGTCTATCGGGGGAATTGCATCATGTCCGTCATGTCCGACCGCTGGATTCGCGAGCACGCGCAGCGTGACGCGATGATCGAGCCGTTCGTCGAGTCGCAACGCCGCGACGGCTGCATCAGCTACGGCTTGTCCAGCTACGGCTATGACGCGCGCGTCGCGGACGAGTTCAAGATTTTCACCAACGTCGACAACGCGCTGGTCGACCCCAAGGACTTCGCCGCCAACAGCTTCGTCGATCGCAAGACCGACGTCTGCATCATCCCGCCCAACAGCTTCGCGCTGGCCCGCACGGTGGAATATTTCCGCGTCCCGCGCGACGTACTGGTGATCTGTCTCGGCAAGTCCACCTACGCTCGATGCGGCATCATCGTGAACGTCACGCCGCTTGAACCGGGATGGGAGGGCCATGTGACGCTCGAATTCTCGAACACCACCCCGCTGCCGGCCAAGATCTATGCCAACGAGGGAGCGTGCCAGTTCCTGTTCCTGAGCGGCAACG
The DNA here is from genome assembly GCF_001421995.1 of Sphingomonas sp. Leaf231. Lineage (GTDB taxonomy): Bacteria > Pseudomonadota > Alphaproteobacteria > Sphingomonadales > Sphingomonadaceae > Sphingomonas. The sequence continues at coordinate 680,172 of NZ_LMLS01000002.1, read as the reverse complement.
AGCCGTGCGAGACGAGCTATGCGGATCGCGCCGGCAAGTACATGGGGCAGCGTGGAGTGACGTTGCCGCGATTGTAAGAGGCGCGCCGTCGTCGTCTCGGCTCCTTCGCACGAGCCACTTGCGACTCCGGTCACCCGGCCAAGCGTCATGGAGGTGCGCGACCAGATCAGGCTCTCGACGTTGCGGCAACATCTCGTGCCCAGCTGGCCTGCCCCGCATCCGGCGGTTCGATGCAGGACGACTTCGGTTCGCGTCAGGTGCCGTAACGAACGGATCACACGGAACGCGACCATCGCTGTCACGCATGAGAAGTTTGGAAGAAGCCGCGGTCGGGACAAGCATCCCGCCGCGTAAAGGTAGTGCCCCAGGCGAAATGGCCGATCAGCCTGGCCCCTCGGGAGGGAGCAAGCACAGGGCCTCGTATGGCCTGACCATCGAGCCGAGCGGAGACGCTGGCAATATCCGGCGCGATCGCTTTGTCCGGCCGGTCGGCCAAAAGATCAGGTCGCCGTACTCACCGGCCACTCATACCGCCGGCGGAGTGCCGGCAACATGGGACATTTACGCCGGAATGTGGCCCACGTGCCGGCTTCGGTCGTCAACCTACGGTACGACGTCGCTCTCCACCACAGCCTCGTCGCCGAACCACGGGAGGGTCGGGGTGTCGCGAGGGCAACACAATGTGCCCCGCAGGCAACGCCTGATTAGCGGGTCGCCATCGTCGTCGTCAGCCGCGCCAGGCCTTTCTGCGCCAGCGTATGCGACGATTGAACGCTGCCATCCGCCAGATCCATGGCAACGGGATCGGCGCCCAGCACATCACCATATAGGGCACGGGCCTGCGCGTCACGGCCAGTCCGTGCGTAGATGGCCGCGAGATTGAGCATCAATTCAGGGCGCTCGGGGAAGATCGTCCGCTCGGCCTCGATCGTACGCTCCGCCTGGGTCAGGCTGCCAGCGGCAATCGCCTGATAGCCGACGCGATCCTTCGCACTCGCCGGCATCACTGACAAAGCTGCGACTAGCACGCCAGGGAACATGATGTTCTTGAGCATTTCACCCTCCTGTCTCGTACGCGCCCGACAAGCGCGTTACGTTTTTATGACATGAAGGTGTCACTTATTTGACAACCGCGCAAGCGGTTTCGGGGTACCACCGCCTGCCGCCGGCCCTCCGACGAAAAAGGGCGGCCCCGCAGGACCGCCCGTTCACTTCCGTCGGAGACCGGACCGCCGAGGCGATCAGAACTCCTTGTAATATTGCTCGTTGCCGACGAACCCCAGCTTGGTCACGTTCGACCGCTTGATGTCGGCCAGCGTCTGGTCGACCACGTCGTAGCGGGTCGCCGGATCGGGCTGGAATTGCAGCTCGGGCTCCGGACTCATCGCCGCCGACTGGTCCAGATACTGGCGCAGCACACCCGAATTCACCGGTGTGCCGTTCCAGGTGATCCCCCCAGCAGCGTCGATCGCGATCTTGTTCTTGATCGGGTCGACCGGCGGCTTCTGCGCCTTGGGATCGTTGACCGGCAGATCGACCTTCACGGCATGCGTCGGGACCGGAAGGGTGATGATGAACATGATGAGGAGCACGAGCATGACGTCGATCAACGGCGTCGTGTTCATCTCCATCATCGGTTCGCCGTCATCGCGGCCAGCACTCATTGCCATGTCAGCTACTCCTCACTTGCCGCGTCAACCGGCGACGGTCGGCTGCGAGATGAACCCGACCTTGGCAAAGCCGGCCATCTGCATGTTGTAGATCGTCCCCGCCACGCAGCGCCACGGCGTGTTGACGTCGGCGCGGATATGCGCCTCGGGCAGTTCCAGATCAGGATTGCCGACGCCACCCTGACGGTCGATCTCGGTCTTCAGCTTGGCGACCGCACGATCCAGCAATTCCTGGTGGGTCACAGGCGTGACGCCCCAGAACACCTGGCATCCGCCGTCGCCCGCCGAGTTGACCGAGAGCGAGACGTTCTCGGGCTTGGTCACGGTCGGATCGAACCGAACGCTCGGCAGCTTGATGCCCTTGACCGTCTGGATCGCGACCGGAACCGCGATCAGGAAGATGATGAGGAGAACCAGCATGACGTCCACGAGTGGCGTCGTGTTGATGTCCGACATCGGTTTTTCAGCGGAGTCCCCGCCAACGCTCATCGCCATGGATCAGGCTTTCCTATTCTTCATTCCGTTACGCCGCACCGCCAGGGCGGTCACGGCGCAGCGGGCGGTGATCGACGGGGCCGCCGTGCTGGCGGCCCCGCTTGCACCATCGCTTACGGGCGGGTCTGCACGCCGCCGGCCTGGCCGGCCGTCGTGGTCGCCGCTGCCGGCTTTACCGGCGCCTTGGCGACGGTGTTGCCGATCGACGGGCGAACCGCACCGTTCGATGCCAGGAAGCCGAGCACGTCGTTCGAGAAGGCCGACAGGTCTTCAGCGATCGACTTGTTGCGGCGCTGCAGCCAGTTGTACGCCAGCACCGCCGGAACCGCGACGACCAGGCCGAGCGCGGTCATGATGAGCGCCTCACCGACCGGACCCGCGACCTTGTCGATCGACGGATCGCCCGACGCACCGATCTTGATCAGCGCGCGGTAGATGCCCACCACGGTGCCGAACAGACCGATGAACGGCGAGGTCGCGCCGACGGTCGCCAGGAACGCCAGACCACCACCCAGCTTCGAGTTGATCGCGGCTTCCGAACGCGCCAGCGAGCCGTGCAGCCAGTCATGCGCCTCGATCGGATCGGTCAGCTTCGAATGCTGCTCCTGGGCTGCCAGACCGTCGTCGACCAGCTGCTTGTACGCCGAGTTCTTCTCCAGCTTCGCCGAGCCTTCGCGCAGCGAATTGCTGTTCCAGAACTGCGCCCGCACGCGCTTGGCCTGGTTGATGATCTTCTGCTGCTCGAACAGCTTGGAGAACAGGATGTAGAAGGACACGACCGACATCACCACCAGGATGGTGAAGACCGACTGCGAGATGATGCCGCCTTCCTTGAGCGCCTGCTGCAGGCCGAACTGGTTCTCGGCTGCCGCGGTCCCACCCGCGGCGAGGATGTTGATGATCATTCGGTTTCTTCCTTAAGCCAGATAAGTTGTCGGCCGGCGATGGTGGTCCGCGCGGCCAGGGTCACGCGGATCAATTGGTTGGCAGCACCCATCGCACCGGCAGCGTATAGCTGGAGGTGACGGGATTGCCGGTGGCATCGATCGCCGGGCTGAACCGCACGCGGCTCTTGGCAATGCGACACGTCGCCTGGTCGAGCGCCGAGGAATTGCTCGACGTGGTCACGACGCAATCGGTCACGCGCCCGTCGGTGCCCACGGTCAGCTTCGCGACGACACGACCCTGTTCCTCGGCACGGATCGCCGACGGAGGATAATTGTCGGCCCCGAAGAACTGGCCCGGGTTGCCCTTCAGACCGGCAGCCTTGCTGACCGCTGGCGGAGCCGGCGGCGCGGGCGGCGCGGGTGGAGCAGGCGGAGCGATCGTCGGCGTCGGGACATACGTCGTCGGCGGCGTCGGAACCGTCTGCACCGCGATCGGCGGCGGGTTCGGGTTACGCACGATCGGCGGCGGCGACACCACCGGCGGTGGCGTCATCGGCGTGTCCGGCGGCGGGGGCGGCGGCTCCTCCGGCGGCGGGGGCGGTGGCTCCTCGACGTCGAACGTGTTCAACTTTTCGACCTGCTTCTTGACGAAATTCGTCGCGAGGCCGGTTATGAAGGCATAGCCAAGGGCGACGTGGATCAGCGCGACGATTACCAGCGCGCCTACCTTGCCCCCGCTCATCTTCTGGTCAGAATAGGCCATTCAGCAACGAAACTCCCTCATCCTGCGGCCCGTGCGTGGCCGGATCGCGACCCGGCCGGGTTGTTTACCTTTCCGTAGCGCCCGATGGACTACCACAGACACACAAGTCCTATCGCGCCCGTTTTGGGAGCGCAAACGCTTTGTCGGACGCAACAAACGTACAACCGGACTGCGACGTTTTTATTTCTGTATCGTTTATGCGCGCACGTCTATCCCATGCATCATGACCAAGCGTATTTTTTTCCAACTTTTTTGTAGCGTTGCGCTGCTCGCGCCCTCCGCCCCGGCCCACGCCCAGGCCGCACCGCCGGTCAGCGCAGCCGCTGCCACCCCCGATTACGCCACCTTGGCGGACCTGGTGATCGCCAGCCCGTTGGTGATCGACGCGACGATTCGCTCCGCATCGCGCATCAAGGGGGCCGAGGCGGCCGGCGCGACCCCCGGCACCACGCGGTTCTACGTGGAGGCCGACGTCGCCACGCTGGTGCGCGGCGCAAGCGCGATCCCGTCACGGATCGGCTGGGTGGTCGATGCCGCGCCGGATTGGCGAGGCCGTCCACCGTCGTTGAAAAAGCGTCGTGTTCTGGCCTTTGCGCGTCCCGTTGCGGGACAATCGGGGCAAGTTCAGCTGGTCGAACCAGGTGCGCAGCAGGATTGGAGTGCCACGCTGGAGCAACGGGTGCGCAAGATTGCGTCGGAACTGGCCGCACCCGATGCACCTCCGGTAATCACCGACGTCGGCAATGCGTTTCACGTTCCCGGTGCCTTGCCCGGCGAGGGGGAGACGCAGATTTTCCTCCGCACCCGCGATTCCCGCCCCGCCGCCCTGTCGGTGCTTCGCCGCCCCGGCGAGCAGCCGCGCTGGTCCGTAGCGCTCAGCGAGATCATCGACGACGCCGCGGCCGCGCCGCAACGCGATACGTTATTATGGTATCGGCTGGCCTGCGCGCTGCCCGCGACCCTGCCCGAACGCAGCACCGCGGCGCTGGCACCCGACGACGCGAGCCAGGCGCAGGCCGATTACGCGTTCGTCATCGAGCAACTCGGCGCCTGCCGCTCCACCCCCGCCGCCGCGCCGCCGGTCAGCGGCGATGACGTACCAGCGTGATGCCTATCGATTCGCCGGCCTCCGCGATCGCCAGCTTGACGATCTTCACCTTCACGCGCCGGACGCGCACGTCCTGGAGGAACAGCGTCTCGGCGATGTGATCGGCCACCGCCTCGATCAGCGTGAAATGACCGGCGGTCGACAGCGCGTCGGTCGCCGCATGTTTCAGGTCGAGATAGTTCTTGGACGCGGACAGCGGTGTGTCCGGCGCGTAGTGCGACGGCGCGTCGAGCAGCACGGTCAGGTCGATCCGCAGCGGCTGCGGCAGGTGCGTTTCCTCGGAATAGATGCCGGTCAGTACCTGCACCTCGAGGTCGTGGACCTCCAGTTCAAGCGTGTCGCGCGCGTCGCTCATGCGGCGGCACTCGGACGTGCCGCGACCGATTCGTACCAGCGCATGACGTTCGCCGCTTCGCCCGCCCCGCCCAGCCCCGCAGCGGTCGCGAAATCCACCGCCGTCAGCGCGGAGATGTCGGCGAAGCTGTAGCGGTCGCCCCCGATCCACTCGCTTTCGCCGAGTCGCGAGTCGAGCGTTTCGACGAACGCGCCCCACATCGCACGCCCACGTTCCGCCAGCGCCGGGATCTGCTCCAGCGGCGGCCAGCGGCCCGTCTCCGCCCGCCCCGCGAATCGGGCCGCGGTGTTGCGCAGCGCATAGACCACGCCGGCATAGCCCTCCGCTTCGATGCGCCGCGTCCATACCGCGATGCGTGCGATCTCGACCGGACGCGCGCCGAACAAAGGCGGATCGGGGTGCAGTGCCTCGAAAAAGCGGCAGATCGCGACCGAATCGCCGATCACCTCGCCGTCGTCGAGTTGCAGCGCCGGCACGGTGCCGCGCGGGTTGATCGCGAGATAGGCGGGCTGCAAATGCTCGCCCGCGCGCAGGTCCACCGCAACGCGCTCGACCGAGATCGCTTTCTCCGCGAGGTAGATCCGCACCCGGCGCGGGCTGGGTGCCCGATCGGCGTCGTAGAGCTTCATTCGGTCAATCCGGTTGCGTTCGGTGCCGACCCCGCTAAAGCCCGCGCGCCCGGGCGTCCACCTCGATCGCGGGGCAGGAGGAATCGCACGCGTGATCCAGATGGTGCCGATCGGGACGGTGGACGACGCCGCAGTGGAGCGCTTGCTCGACGTCGCGTTCGGCGCGGATCGTCACACGCGGACCGCCTACCGCCTCCGCGCCGGCATCCGCGCGATCCCTGAACTCAGTTTCGCACTGGTCGGAGATGACCGACTCCTGGGGTCGATCCAATGCTGGCCGGTGCGCTTCGACGCCGACGACGGCACGACTTGGCCGCTGGTGCTGGTCGGACCGGTCGCGGTCGCCCCCGATCGGCAGCAGGAAGGGCATGGCCGCCGGTTGATGGAGGCGGCATTGACCGCGGCGGCGGGCGGGCCGCCGCTGATGCTGATCGGCGATCCGGAATATTACGGACGCTTCTTCGGGTTCGACGCGGCGGCGACCGCGCTGTGGCGGCTGCCCGGCCCTGTCGAACGCCACCGGTTGCTCGCGCGCGGGGCCGGGGTTCCATCGGGCGGCGGGGCGGTGGGTCCGCGAGTCGCGGCGGATGCAGCCGCCTCGCAGCAAAGTCACGACCTTTACCGGGGCCGCCCCGCGTCCTAGTTGGGCGATCATGCCGATGGCACCGCCCCCCGATTTCGACACGCTGACGATCGCCGACATCGCGCGGCTGACGGCCGACGATCGCCTGCCGCCGGTCGAACGCTGGCACCCCGCGCATTGCGGCGATAGCGAGATGCGGATCGCGCGCGACGGAACCTGGCTTCATCAGGGCTCGCCGATCGCACGTCCGGCGATGGTTCGCGCGTTCAGCCGTATCCTGCGGCGCGAACCGGATGGCGGCTACGTCCTTGTCACGCCGGCCGAAAAGCTCGACATTGCGGTGGAGGATGCGCCGTTCGTCGCTTTGGAAATGAAGGCGGAGGGTGAGGGCCGTAACGCGACGCTGGGGTTCCGGCTCAACACCGGCGACGTGGTCACGGCATCTGCTGCGCACCCGCTGCGCTTTGTGGAACAGCCCGATGGGCCGCATCCGTACCTGCTCGTCCGCCCAGGCCTGGAGGCGCTCGTGGCGCGTTCGGTCTATTACGAACTGGTCGAGCGCGCGCTGGCCGACGGAGCGAGCCCGCCGGGCGTGTGGAGCGCCGGTGCGTTCTTCGCGCTGTGATGGTGCCCCTTGCCGACCGGTTGGCGGCGGCACTGACCCGAGCCGCAGGGTCGCCGCCGATCGCAGGTGACGATCAAGATCCTTCCGGGATGGACCCGCTGAGCGCGGCAGCAGTGCTGGTGGCGATCACCGACCGCGCCGAGCCGGGCGTGTTGCTCACCCAGCGCACCGAAACGCTGCGTCACCACCCCGGTCAGGTCGCCTTTCCCGGCGGCCGGCTCGATCCCGGAGAGGATGCGGTGGCCGCCGCGCTGCGCGAGGCGGAGGAGGAGATCGCCCTTCCCCGCGCCGCTGTAACGGTGATCGGCACGGTCGACCCGTATCGCACCGGCACCGGGTTCAGCGTCACGCCGGTCATCGGCGTGATCCCGCCCGATCTGCCGCTGGTGACGAGCGAGGCGGAGGTCGCCAGCGTCTTCGAGGTACCGCTCGCCTTCCTGCTCGACGCCGCCAACCATCGCCCCGCCGCGGCGATGTTCGAGGGGCGGGAGCGGCGTTACGTGGAGATGTTGTGGAACGATCGGCGAATCTGGGGCGCGACGGCGGGGATGATCGTCAACCTTTCGCGACGGTTGCGATGGCCGGCGTGACGCTGCCCGACGCCGGATGGCGGACGTGGCCGGGTCTCGACCGGCTGACGACGGCGCTGGACGCCGCGTCGGGCCACGCGCGCTGGGTCGGCGGCGCGGTGCGCGATTCGTTGCTGGGCCTGCCGGTTGCCGACCTCGACCTCGCCACCAGCTTCGCGCCGCAGGAGGTGGTGCGGCGACTCGAAGCCGCCGGGATCAAGGTGGTGCCGACCGGGATCGCGCATGGCACCGTCACTGCGATCGCCGACGGTACAATGGTCGAGGTGACGACGCTGCGCCGCGACGTCGTCACCGATGGCCGTCACGCGGTGGTCGCCTTCTCCGACGATTGGCGAGAGGATGCGGCGCGGCGCGATTTCACGATGAACGCGCTCTACGCCGATCCCGCGACCGGCGCGGTGTTCGACTGGTTCGGCGGGCTCGACGATCTGGCGGCCCGGCGCGTGCGCTTCATCGGCGATCCGTTGCGGCGCATCGCCGAGGACCATCTGCGCATCCTGCGCTTCTTCCGCTTCCATGCGCGGTTCGGCGAAGTCATCGACGCGGATGGGCTGGCGGCATGCGTCGCGCGCGCCAACGACCTGATGGCGCTCAGCCGGGAGCGGATCGCCGCCGAATTGCTCAAGCTGCTGGTCGCACCGCGCGCGGTGCCGGTGGTGGCGTTGATGCAGGAACGCGGCATCCTTCGCCCGGTGCTGCCGGAGATCGACGCGGCCGGTGCGGCGCGGCTCGCCACGCTGGCCGGGCGCGAGGCTGCGGCGGGTGTTCCCGCAGCGGCGATCCGCCGCCTCGCCGCCCTGATCGCCCCCGAGGCCGCCGAAGCGATCGGCGCGCGGCTGAAGCTGTCGAACGTCGATCGCAAGCGGCTGATGCAGGCCACCGCCGGCGCGGGTGAGGAAGGGCCGCTGGCGCTCGGCTATCGCGCCGGCGTGGAGGGCGCGATCGACCGGTTGCTACTGGCGGGGCAGGATCCGCGCCCGCTGCTCGCATGGGATCGGCCCGTTCTGCCCCTCGGCGGCGGTGCGCTGGTGGCGCGCGGGCTGGCGAAGGGGCCGGATGTGGCGCACACCTTGCGCCGTATCGAGGATCGCTGGATCGCGGAAGGCTTCCCGGCGGAGGAACGCGTGGCGGCGATCGCCGACGCGGAAGTGGATCAGGCGTTGCGCTCGCGCAGGAACGCATAGGCGTCGTCGGGCTCCAGCGGACGGGCATAGGCATAGCCCTGACCGAATGTGCATCCCAGCGCGGCCAGCGTCTGGCCGACCTCATGCGCCTCGATACCCTCGGCGACGGTCGCCATCCCCAGCGCCTGCGACAGCCCCAGTATCGCGCGCACGATCGCCACCTTGTCGCGGTCGGTCAGCAACCCGGTGACGAAGCTGCGATCGATCTTCAGCACGTCGATCGGCAGCTTCTGGAGTGAGGCGAGGTTGGAGAAGCCGGTGCCGAAATCGTCCATCGCGATCGTGACGCCCAGCCCCTTCAACCCGGTCAGCACGCGCGCGATCCGGTCCGGATCGGCGATCAGCGCGCTCTCGGTGATCTCCAGCTTCAACCGCTCGCCGGCCAGGCCGGAGTCGTGGAGCGCCTTCTCCACCACCGCCGGAATGCTGTCGCGCTGCAACTGGATCGGCGACAGGTTAACGGCCACCGCGGCGTCGCAGAACCCGCCGGCGCGCACGTCCCACGACGCCAGCGTCCGCAACGCGCTGTCGAGCGCCCAACGCCCCAGCGGAACGATCAACCCTGATTCTTCCGCGACCGGGATGAAGCGGGCCGGTTCGTGGCGAACGCCTTGTTCGTCGGTCCACCGCGCCAGCGCCTCGAACCCGTTGACCCGCCCGGTCGCCAGATCGCAGATCGGCTGATAGACCAGATTCAGCTGCTCGCCTTCGATCGCGCGACGCAGCGCGGTCTCCATCGCGAACTCGGCGCGCGCATTGTCCAGCGCGCGGGTCTGGTACGATTCGGCATTCTTCGTCGATTTCGACTTCTTCATCGCCACCTGCGCGTGGCGGATGATGTCCTCCGCGTCGCCGACCCCGGCATCGCCGAACGCGATCCCGATCGCGCACGAAACGCGAAGCTCATATTCGCTCAGCCGGAACGGCGTCGCCAGCGCGTCGCGGATGCGCCGCGCGACCTGATCCGCTTCCTCGCGACCGGCATCGATCGTCAGCAGCACGCCAAATTCGTCACCGCCGGTGCGCGCCAGCGTGTCGCGCGCGCGCAACGCGCCCTTGATCCGCCGTGCGACCGTCATCAGCAATTCGTCGCCCGTCAACGATCCGAGGCAGGCGTTGAAGCGGCTGAATCGCTCCAGGTCGATCATCAACACCGCCCAGGGCGCGTCGCCCAGCGCGATGCTCGCCTCCAGCGCGTCGGTGAACCCGCCCCGATTGGGCAATCCGGTCAGGCTGTCGGTCGCCATCTCGCGCCGCAGCGTCTCCTCGGTACGCACCTCCGCGGTCTGATCGACGAACGAAACGATGCACGCCGGATCGCTGCGGTACGGCAATCGCGACAGGCTGACCCGGTAATGCCGCCGCTCGACGGTGGCGCCGGTCTGCCATTCGCGCTCCGCGCTCGGTACGTTGCCGGCCAGGAACGTCTCGACCATCGGCGCGATCTGCGGGTCGTCGATCAGTCCGACGCGCGCGAAGGCGCGGTTATGGCTTTCCCGGTGCACGCGGCCTTCGTGCATCGCGAGCAGCGCCAGCGGGATCGGCACCAGGTCCAGCGCCCCGTCCCGCGCTGTCAACGCGGGCGAATCGGGCTGGGTCGCCAGTTGCCGGGTCAGCCATGTCGCACGCGTTGCCATCACCGATCGCAATAGCGGCGAAGGGTTAAGGCGGGCTTTAAGTGCGGCGGCGAGCGGCTGCGGCGGTGCCGGGGGCCGTATCCCGGACCAGCGCTAGAAACGATTGTCGCGCGGGAACCCGGTCGGCGGCATGCGGCCGGCCGCGCCGCGCGCGGTGCGCCACTGCGACAGGTCGCTTTCGGTGCGCGTGCGCCCGCTGTCGCCGCCCATCGCCCAGCTCAATCCATCCGCGAACACCAGGGTTCGCGCATCGGCCAGCCCGCCGCCACCGTACCGCTGCAACTGCACGCCCTGCCCGCGTCCCATCTCGGGCAGGTCGGCGATCGGGAACAGCGCCAGCTTGCGATTGTCGCCGATCACCGCGACGAAATCGTCCCCCGCCTGGATGGGATAGACGACGACCAGCGTCGCGCCGGCGCGCGGGGTTACCACGGTCTTGCCCTTGCGCGTCTCCGCGATCACGTCGGCGGCGGGCACGATGAAGCCGCGACCGTCGCTGGCGGCCACCAGCAGCCGCGCCGATTTGCTCGCGCTCAGCAGCGCGACGATCGGCACGCTGCCGTCCAGATCGATCGACGCACGCACCGGCTCGCCGAACCCGCGTCCGCCCGGCAATTTGTCGGCCGCCAGCGTGAAGAACCGGCCGTTCCCCGCCGCCAGCAGCAATTTGTCGGTGGTCTGCGCGTGAAAGGCGAACGCCGGGCCATCGCCTTCCTTGAACTTCAGCGTCTCGGGCGCGGACAGGTCGACATGGCCTTTCATCGCGCGGATCCAGCCGCGCGCCGACAGGATGACGGTGATCGGCTCGCGCTCGATCATCGCCTCAAGCGGGATGTCGCGCGCGGCGGCCTGCTCCTCGATCGTCGTGCGCCGCGCGCCCAGCTTGGTCTCCGGGCCGTAGCGATCGCGCACCTTGCGGAAGTCGCTCTTCAACCGCGTGCGTTGCTTGCCTTCCGACGCCAGCAGCGCGGCCAGCCCGGCCTGCTCCTTCTCCAGCGACTCGCGCTCGCGGCGCAATTCCATCTCTTCCAGCCGGCGCAGGCTTCGCAGCCGCATGTTCAGGATCGCCTCGGCCTGCCGGTCGGTCAGCTCGAATTCGGCGATCATCACCGCCTTCGGCTCGTCCTCGGTACGGATGATCTCGATCACCCGGTCGAGATTGAGGAACGCGACGATATAGCCGCCAACCAGTTCCAGTCGGTCGGCGATCTTGCCCAGCCGGTGCTCGGTCCGGCGGCGCAGCACCACGAACTGATGCTCGACCCATGCCGCCAGCGCGGCGCGCAGGCTCATGACCCGCGGCGTGCGGTCCTTGTCGAGGACGTTCAGGTTGAGCGGTACGCGCACCTCCAGGTCGGACAGCCGGAACAATCCGTCCATCAACACCTGTGGATCGACGGTGCGGCTGCGCGGCTCCAGCACCATGCGGATTTCCGAGTCGCTCTCGTCGCGAACGTCGGCGAGGATCGGGAACTTGCGATCGTTGATCAGGCCGGCGATCTGCTCGATCAGCTTGCCCTTCTGGACGCCGTACGGAATCTCGCTGACGACGATCGTCCACGCCCCGCCCTTCTCGCGCTCGATCGCCCAGCGGGCGCGCACGCGGAACGCGCCGCGCCCGGTCGCATAGGCTTCGGCGATGATCGCGGGCGCATCGACCAGCAGCCCGCCGGTCGGCAGGTCCGGTCCGCGCACATGCTCAAGGATCGCGGCATCGTCGGCGTCGGGCCGGTCGATCAACATGATCGCGGCGTCCATCAGCTCGGCGGCATTGTGCGGCGGGACGCTGGTCGCCATGCCGACCGCGATGCCGCTGGCGCCGTTGGCCAGCAGGTTCGGGAACGCGCCGGGGAACAGCTCCGGCTCCTGCTCCTCGCCGTTATAGGTCGCCCGGAACTCGGTCGCGTCCTCGTCCAGGCCGTCCATCAGGTCGATCGCGACCTGGGTCAGCCGCGCCTCGGTATAGCGATATGCCGCGGCGTTATCGCCGTCGATGTTGCCGAAATTGCCCTGTCCGTCGACCAGCGGGTAACGCAGCGCGAAATCCTGTGCCAGCCGCACCATCGCATCGTAGACGGACTGGTCGCCATGCGGGTGGTACTTGCCGATCACGTCGCCGACGACACGCGCGCATTTCTTGTAGCCCGACGCCGGATCGAGCTTCAGCAGCCGCATCGCCCACAGCAGCCGGCGGTGAACGGGCTTGAGCCCGTCGCGCACGTCGGGCAACGACCGCGCGGTGATCGTCGACAGCGCATAGACAAGGTACCGCTCGCTCAACGCACTGTCGAACGGGGCGTCCAATATGCCGATCGGAGGGTTGTCGGATAGGTCGCTGGCCATGAATGGCTATCCGCGTATCAGGCGGAAGCGTCCGCGTTAAGAGGCTCCCGACCGGGAATCGTGGTCGGGGCCATTGGGAGTGCGAATGCCACGCTACGGAATGATCGACGGCCTGCGCGGCTTCTTCCTCGTCTTCATGCTGATAAATCACCTGGTTTTCCAGGGCGACTACTGGATGCAGCAGGTCAACCACAACAAGCTGGCGTTCGTCGAGGACGCGCAGGGGTTCGTGTTCCTGTCCGGGTTGATGATCGGGCTGGTCTATGGCCGCAAGATGCTGAAACTTGGCTATGAAGAGGGTCGAGCCCAGGTGTGGCGGCGCGCGTTCCAGCTGTATCGCTACGCCATGGGCATCGTCGTCGCGGTGCTGGTCGCGCGTGCGCTGCTGCCCGGTGCCGGGGTGGCATGGGGCAATTGGCTGGGGCACACCAGCCTGCCGGGCGACCCGCTGCGGCTGGCGGCGGTGGCGACGTTCCTGTTCCAGCCCACCGTCATGGACATCCTGCCGCAATACGTCCTCTACATGCTGGTCGCGCCGCCGGTGCTGCGCTGGTGCCTCGACGGACGAGTCGCGCTGGTCGCCACCGCATCGGGGCTGCTGTGGGTCGCGGGGCAACTGGGCCTTCAGCATGTCCTCACCGACCCGCTCGGGCGCTGGGTGACGAGCACCGACGGACAGGGACTGCGCGCCAGCTTCAACCTGCTCGGCTGGCAATTGGTGTTCTTTTCCGGGCTGATCGCGGGCGCGCTCACCGCATCCGGTCGCGTCGTCTGGGGCAAGGTGTTCCACGCCGACGACGCCACGCCCGCGATCGCCGCGCTGGCGACGTGCCTGTTCTTCGCCCCGCTGCGCTTTGCCAGCGCCTATGGTGCCCTGCCGCAATGGTTGATCGATCGCATCGACACCCTCGGCATCCGCGGCGACTTCGGCCCGATCTATCTCCTCAACTTCGTCGCCGCCGCGACCGGGCTGGCATGGCTGCTGATCGCCGGGCCGGACCATCGTCGCCCCGGCGTGCGGCGCGCTGCGGCCGTGGCGCGCGGGCTGTTCTCGCTGTCGTTCCTGCGCCTGCTCGGGCGACATTCGCTGCATGTCTATGTCTGGCACGTCGCGATCGTCTATGCGGTCTATTATGTCGATCAACGTCACGGGCCGTATGCGGAATGGTTGAAGACCCTCGTCGCGCTCGGCGGCATCGCCCTGCTGTCGCTGCCCGCGCTGTGGCGGGAACGCCGCGCCTGATCGCACTTGCCGCCGCGCTGCTTGGCGCGGCATGTACGCCGGCCATGCCGCACGCGCCGCTTACCTGGGCCGATCTGTCCGCCCGCCCGCGCCCCGCGCCCGACGCGACGGTGGCCTATGGCACCGACACCATGCAGAAGGTCGACGTGTGGCTGCCGGCGGGCAAGGGGCCACACCGCACCGTGCTGATGGTCCACGGCGGCTGCTGGCAGACGGAGATCGCGGACCGTCGGCTGATGGACTGGGTGGCGGGCGATCTGCGCGCGGCCGGCTATGCGGTGTGGAACATCGACTATCGTGGCGTCGATCGCGACGGCGGCGGCTATCCCGGCACCTTCGCCGATGCGGCGGCGGCGGCCGACGCGTTGCGCGACCATGCCGCCCGGTTTGCGCTCGACACGTCGCTGGTCGTCGCGGTCGGCCATTCCGCGGGCGGGCACCTGGCTTTGTGGCTCGCCGCCCGCGCCCGCCTTCCCGGGTCCAGCCCGCTCGCCACCGCCACGCCGCTCGCGATCGCGCATGTCGTCAGCCTCGGCGGATTGCCCGATCTGGAGGACACCGCCGCCAGCCCCGACAACGGCTGCGGCACGCGGGTCGTCGCGCGGCTGGTCGGCACCGGCCGGACCGATCCCTACGCGGACACCTCCGTCCCGCGGCTGCTGCCGCTCGGGATACCGCAGGATCTGGTCAACGGCCGCGAGGATCGCATCATCCCGCTGCGCATGGCGACCGGCTATGTCGCCCGGGCGCGGGCCGCCGGGGACGAGGTGGCGTTGCACGAGGTCGCCGATACCGGCCATGTCGAACTGGTGACCCCCGGCACCCCGGCCTGGTCGGAAACCAGACGGCTGATCGCTGCGGCGTTCGCCGGCAAGTGAAAGGGACGGCCATGATGATACGGCGGATGATCCTCGGCGTCGCCCTGCTGCTCGCCGCCTGCGGCAGTGCGCAGAACAGCGGCAAGCTCAACACGTTCGACGTCGAGAAACCCACCGCCGATGCCGACGCCGACTCGCCACGGATCGCCTATAGCTATGCGCTGGCCTACCGCCTCGATCCCGGCACGCTGGATGCGGTGCACCGCGACCACCTCGGCCTGTGCCGCAAGCTGACCCGCCAGCGGTGCATCGTCATGGAGGACGCCGTGACCCGCAATCCGCGCGGCGACGATGCAGGCACCATGCGATTGCTGGTCGACGCCCGCCTCGCCGGCACCTTCGGACAGCGGCTGGACACGCGCGTGTCGCAGGCCGGCGGCGCGCTGCAATCGCGCCGCGTCACCGCCGAGGACGTCACCAGACAGGTCATCGACGTCGATGCCCGGCTGCGCGCCAAACAGGCGCTGTCGGACCGGCTGCTCAGGCTGGTCCAGAACGGCGGCGGCAGCGTCGGCGATCTGGTCGCCGCGGAAAAGGCCTATGCCGAGGTGCAGCAGGAACTGGACGCGGCGCGTTCGCTGCGCACCGAATTGCAACGCCGCGTCGCGATGTCGGAGGTGACGATCACCTATGCCGTCACTCCGTCGGGCGGCGTCTGGGCGCCGATCCGGCTGGCGTTCCGCGACGGCGGCGATTCGTTCGCGGTCAGCGCGGCGGCGGCGATCACCTTCGTCATCGCCGCCACGCCGTGGCTGGTGATCGTCGGCCCGGCGATCTGGCTGCTGGTCCTCGGCTGGCGGCGCTTCCGCCGCTGGCGCGCCAGCCGGTCACGCGCGTGATTTGCAGCCCCCGCCCCCTTCCCCTATAGCCACGGCTGATTTCCCGCCCCGGCCGTCCGCAAACCTGCGCCGCCGGGGCGCTTCTTTTCGAGGGGCAAGCATGGCACGCAGGCGGCAGATCTACGAAGGCAAGGCGAAGATCCTCTACGAGGGTCCGGAGCCCGGCACGCTGATCCAGTATTTCAAGGACGACGCCACCGCCTTCAATGCCCAGAAAAAGGGCACGATCAACGGCAAGGGCGTGCTCAACAACCGTATCAGCGAGCATATCTTCACGCTGCTCGACCATATCGGCGTGCCGACGCACTTCATCCGTCGCCTCAACATGCGCGAACAATTGATCCGGCAGGTCGAGATCGTGCCGATCGAGGTCGTGGTCCGCAACGTCGCCGCCGGCTCGCTGTCGAAGCGGCTGGGGATCGAGGAGGGCGTGAAGCTGCCGCGCACGATCCTTGAATATTATTACAAGGACGACGCGCTCGGCGATCCGATGATCTCCGACGAACATATCGCCGCGTTCGGCTGGGCCAGCCAGGAGGAGATGCACGACATCGCCGATCTGGCGATTCGCGTGAACGACTTCCTCAGCGGGCTCTTCGCGGGCGTCGGGATCCGGCTGGTCGACTTCAAGCTGGAATTCGGCCGCATCTGGGACAACGACTACGGCCGCATCATCCTGGCGGACGAGATCAGCCCGGACGGTTGTCGCCTGTGGGACATGGAATCGAACGAGAAGCTCGACAAGGATCGCTTCCGTCGCGATCTCGGCGGCGAGGTCGAGGCCTATCAGGAGGTCGCCCGCCGGCTGGGCCTGTTGCCCGAGGGCGGTGACACCGCGGTGCTCGACCTCGAAGAACATCGCAAGAGCCGCGGGAAGTAACCACCGGCTTGCCCCGGCGCGCGCGCCGGGGCATAGCGCGCGGCCATGAAACTGCGCATCCACGTGACGCTGAAACCCGGCGTCCTCGACCCCCAGGGCAAGGCGATCGAACACGCGCTGGCCGGACTCGGCTTCGGCGGTGTCGGCGGCGTGCGCGTCGGCAAGCTGATCGAGCTCGACGTCGCCGACGACACCACCGATGCGGACGTCGATGCGATGTGCCGCCGGCTGCTCGCCAACACCGTCATCGAGAACTACCGGATCGAGCGCGCGTGAAGACTGCCGTCATCGTCTTCCCCGGCTCCAACTGCGACCGCGACATCGCGGTGGCGCTGGAGCAGGCGACCGGCACCGCTCCGCTCATGGTCTGGCACCGCGACACCGAACTGCCCGCCGGCATCGGCGTGGTGGCGGTGCCTGGCGGCTTCTCCTACGGTGACTATCTGCGCTCCGGCGCGCTGGCGGCACGCTCGCCGATCATGCGCGCGGTCGGCGAACAGGCCGCACGCGGGCTGAAGGTGCTGGGCGTCTGCAACGGCTTTCAGGTCCTGACCGAGGCCGGGCTGCTGCCGGGCGCGCTGATGCGCAACGCCGGGCTGAACTTCGTCTGCCGCGATGTCGCACTCACCGTCGAAAACGCCGCCACAGCCTTCACGCGCGCTTATCGCGCGGGGGAACGGGTCAGCTTCCCCGTCGCGCATCACGACGGCAATTACGTCGCCGACGCCGATACGCTCGACCGGCTGGAAGGCGAAGGTCGCGTCGCGTTCCGCTATGCCGAGGACGTCAACGGCAGCGCCCGTGCGATCGCCGGCATCGTCAGCGCCGACGGCAACGTGCTCGGCATGATGCCGCACCCCGAACGCCGCATCGAGGGCGCGCACGGCGGCATGGACGGACGGCGGATGTTCACCGGGCTGCTGGAGACGGTCGGGGCATAACCGCTCCGCCGGCCGGCCGGCCTTGTTCGCCCCGCTACAGGTCGGCGCGGAACGGGGAAAAATCGGTTCCCCGGTCGTACACGTCCAGCCCCTCGGCGCGTTTCAGCGCGCCGACCACCCAATACGTCAGCGGCGTCAGCAGCACTTCCCAGCCGACCTTCAGCGCCCATTGCGTGAACAGCACCACCATCACCAGCTGCGGCGTCCAGCCCGCGGCGCCCCAGAACGCCAGCGGATAGAAGATCGCGCTGTCCACCGCCTGCCCCGCCACGGTCGATCCGATCGTGCGCATCCACAGGTGGCGCCCCTCGGTCATCACCTTCATCCTGGCAAGCACGTAGGAGTTGACGAACTCCCCGGCCCAGAATGCGCACATGCTGGCGAACACGATCCGCGGCACCTGCCCGAACACCGTCTCGTACGCCGCCTGGTTGCGCCAGTCGGGCGCGGGCGGCAGCGCGACGACCACCCATGCCATCCCCGCCATGAACAGCGTCGCGGCGAAGCCGACCCAGATCACCCGCCGTGCCCGGGCGTAGCCATAGACCTCGGTCAGCACGTCGCCGATGACATAGCTGACCGGAAAGAACAGGATGCCCGCGCCGAACGGCCAGTCGCCGATGCCGGGCAGCCGCACCTGCGCCACCTTGCCAGCGCCCAGCACGTTCGACAGCAACAGGATCGCGACGAACGCCGCCATCACCACATCGTAATGGCGCAACCGCCCGCCATCGATCCGGTCCGCCGCCAACCGCGTTATGCCGGTCCTTTCCCTCATGCCGGGATCATGCCCCCCATTCCTTCCACCCGCAATCCGCGCTAGGCGCAGCGCCGGGCGCCCGTAGCTCAGATGGATAGAGCAAGGAGCTTCTACCTCCTTGGTCGGGGGTTCGAATCCCTCCGGGCGCGCCATTTTCCTGTCGATCTCGCCTGTTGTTCCCGTGGACGACGAGCCACCACGCCGAACGCCCGCGCCTCCGCCGTCCCGAACGGCCGCCCCGCGAAGCGCTCGCACCGGTCAGGCAACCCGCGCAGGGCGCAGCCGTTAATGCTCTGACGGCACGAACGATGATGGCGTATGCCATGCGGAGCAGCGGTTTGGCGGGCATCCCGTGACCAACTTGCGCTTGGAGGTCGTCACCGCTCCGCCGAAACGAAGGAAGGACGTCATGACCGACTATCGCAAGACCGACGAGGCATTGGCCCGGCTGACCCCGGAACAATATTACGTGACGCAGGAAAGCGGCACGGAACGCCCCGGCACCGGCGAATATCTCGCCAACAAACAGGCGGGCATCTACGTCGACATCGTCTCGGGCGAGCCGCTGTTCGCCTCTGCCGACAAATACGAATCACATTGCGGCTGGCCCAGCTTCACCAAGCCGATCGACGCCGCGCACGTGGAGGAGCTTCACGACGACACGCACGGCATGGTGAGGATCGAGGTGCGCTCCGCCGGGGCGGACAGCCATCTGGGCCATGTGTTCAACGACGGCCCGCGCGACCGCGGGGGCTTGCGGTATTGCATCAACTCCGCCGCGCTGCGCTTCGTGCCCCGCGAGGAGATGGAAGCGCAGGGATACGGCACCTACCTCGATCAGGTCGGCTGAGTTGACGTAGCCGGCGCGCAGCGCTTTGACGCCGTGCTTTCGACGGGAAGGTGATCGGACGTGACCGACCAGGACGACCGCGCTGCACGGCGCGCAGGGGATCGCGAGCGGCGCGCGCAGGAACGCGTCGCTGCCGCCGTCGCCCGCACCGAACATCGCGCCGCCGAGCGTGACGCTGCCGGCCGCCGTCGTGAGGAGGCGCGAGAGGCGCGTCGGCAGGAGGAGGAACAGCGTCGCGCCACGCTGGTCGACGAACGTGAGGCTCGCCCGCGCCGCCGCAGCACCGGGTCGCTTGCGCGGACCGGCGAAAAGCCGGTGGAGCGCGATACCCGCCATTACGCCACCGACCGTGACCCGACGCGCATCCGCACGCTGGCGGCGCGCGGCGCCTCGCCGGAGGCGCTGGCCAGCGTGTTCGGGATCAGCGTGGCGGAGGTGGAAGCCGCGCTGGCCGGGGCGTGATCGCGTCGCTATGCACGGCGGCATGACCGACGATCGCGACCAGCGCCACAACGAGAAAATGCGCCGCGTGCAGGCCGCGCGCCGTACTATGATGGAAAGCAAGACGGTCGAACGCGGCCTGCTGATCGTTCACACCGGCGCGGGCAAGGGCAAGTCGACCGCCGCCTTCGGCATGGCGGTGCGCGCGATGGGGCACGGCATGAAGGTCGGCGTCGTGCAGTTCGTGAAGGGCGCGATGACCACCGGTGAGAAGGCGATCTTCGATGCCTTTCCCGATCTGATCGAGTTTCGCGCCATGGGTGAGGGCTTCACCTGGGACACGCAGGACCGCGCGCGCGACGTTGCGGCGGCGCGCGCCGCGTGGGACGAGGTGCAGCGGATGCTCGCCGACCCGGCGATCGCGATGGTGATCGCCGACGAGCTGAACATCGTCCTGCGCTACGATTATCTGCCCGTGGACGAGGTCGTGGCGGTGGCGACCGCGCGCGCGCCGATGAAGCATCTGGTCATCACCGGCCGCAACGCCCCCGATGCGCTGATCGAGGCCGCCGACCTGGTCACCGAGATGACGCAGGTGAAGCATCCGTTCCGCGACGGCGTGAAGGCGCAGGCCGGCGTCGAGTTCTGATCGCGGTTCCGCCGCCGATTGACCCGCGCGCGTCGCGCGGTTAGGGCGCGCGCCGCGACAGGTTCCCCTTCACCGGGGATCAAAAGGGAACGGGTGAACCCCGGCTGCCCCTGCAACTGTAAGCGGCGAGCCAGCGCGCCTCATGCCATTGATCCGGTCGCCGGATCGAGAAGGCGGCGCGGTCCGGCGACGACCCGCTAGCCAGGAGACCTGCCTGCCGCATGTCGTCCTCCGCTCGGGCAGGGTGCGCCGGTCGGACGGGAAGATCGCATCGGGCGAACCCGGCGGTCGGGCCCAGCGTGACGATGTCACCGCCGCGGCGGTCGACGACGCGTGGATCGGGCCGCTGGCCGCGATCGTCGCGCGCGGCGGCCGGCGCGGCCTCATGTCGTCAAAAGGTCGCTCCGCCATGTCGCTTCGCATCGCCATCCTCCCGCTGCTGCTCTGCCCCGCCGTCGCGTTCGCGCAGGAACCCGCCCGGGCGCCCCGCCCCGACGTCGCCGCCCCGGCCGACGGCGACGACATCGTCGTTTCGGCCAACCGTGCGCCGGTCGGCGCGGATCGCGTCACCGCCGCAGTCACCGTGCTGGACAAGGCCGCGATCGACCGTGCACAGGATCTGTCGGTCGGCGATCTGCTGCTGCGCACGCCCGGCGTATCGCTGTCGCGCAACGGCGGCTACGGCACCACCACGTCGCTGCGCATCCGTGGCGCGGAGGCGGACCAGACCGTCGTCGTCATCGACGGCGTGAAGATCAACGACCCCTCCTCCCCCGGCGGCGGCTACAATTTCGCCAACCTGCTGGTCGGCGACGCCACCCGGATCGAGGTGCTGCGCGGGCCGCAGTCGATCCTGTGGGGCAGCCAGGCGATCGGCGGCGTCGTCAACATCGTCACCCCGCTGCCCACCGCCGCGCTCGAGGGCAGCCTCGATCTGGAGGGCGGCGCGCGCGAAATGGTCAGCGCCCGCGCCGCGCTGGGCGGTACCACCGGGCCGCTGGCATGGCGCATCGGCGCGCAGACCTTCACCACGCAGGGCATTTCCGCGCTGGCGGCTGGGACCGAGCGCGACGGTTTCTCGAACCGCAACGTACAGGGTCGCGCGGTCGTGACGCTCGGGCCGGGCGTCAGCGCCGACCTGCGCGGCCATTATGCGGACAATCGCAGCGATTTCGACGGGTTCGGCGGCGACACGCCCGAATATGGCCGCAACCGCGAGTTCGTCGGTTACGCAGGCATCAACATCGACCTGTTCGACGCCCGGCTGCGCAACCGCTTCGGCTATGGCTACACGGACACCGATCGCACCAACGAAGACCCGTCGCGCCCGTCGCAGCCCCGCACCTTCGATGCGGTGGGGCGCAACCACCGCCTCGAATATCAGGGCACGCTGGCGATCGTGCGCGGGGTCGATGCTGTGTTCGGCGTCGAGAACGAGGTCAGTCGCTTCACCACCGCCTCCTCCGATTTCGCGCCGCCGTTCGCGCTGGGCGATCCCGCACGCGGCCGCGCCGAACTGACCAGCATCTACGGCCAGCTCGCGCTTCAGCCGTTCGGCGGGCTGACCCTGAACGGCGGGGTGCGCCACGACGATCACAGCCGCTTCGGCGCGCAGACGCTGTTCGCAGGCGGCGCGAACTGGCTGCTGCCTACCGGCACGATGCTGCGCGCCAGCTATAGCGAGGGCTTCAAGGCGCCGACCCTGTACCAGTTGTTCTCCGAATACGGGAACCGCGCACTCGCCCCCGAACAGGCGAGCGGCTGGGAAGCCGGCGTCGAACAACGCGTCATGGGCGACCGCCTCGCGATCGGCGGCACCTATTTCCAGCGCCGCACCCGCGACCAGATCGTCTACACCGGCTGCACGTTCGGCGGCACCGATCCGCTCTGCCTGGTGCCGGGTTCCACCACCGATCAGCGCTTCGGCTATTACCAGAACGTCGCCCGCGCCTTCGCGCGCGGGGTCGAGGCGGTCGCGCGTGCGCAGATCGGCGCGCACCTGTCGCTCGCCGGCAATTACAGCTGGACGCTGTCGGAGGATCGCTCCGCCGGCACCACTTTCGGAAACTGGTTGCCCCGCCGTCCGCGCGACACCGCCAACCTTTCCGCGACCTACAGCTTTGCCGAGGCCGGATCGCTCGGCATCGCCGCGCGCTGGGCGGGTGCATCGTTCGACGACGCCGCCAATCGCACCCGGCTCGACGGCTACACGCTGGTCGATCTGCGCGGCGAGCTGCCGCTGTCGCCGCAGGTACGGCTGTTCGCGCGGGTCGAGAACCTGTTCGACGAACGCTATGAGACGATCGCCCGCTACGGTGCGCTGGGGCGCAGCGTCTACGCCGGCGTGCGCGGCCGGTTCTGACGCGCCGCCGATCGCGGTCGCGGCGGCCACGGTTCGCCGTGCTCCGGCATCGCACGTCGCGACTGCGCACGCGCGGCCGGATCGGCTATGTGCCCGCCCATCTCACTCCTGAGAACCGGGACCACGACCTGATGCGCCACCTTCCCGACCCCGACACCGGACCGACCAGCGGGGCGGCGGAGGAGCGCAGATCCACCCGCCGGTCCGCACCTGCGAAAGCGACGACATGACGCGCTTCACGTCGGTCGCCGCCTTCGACGCCGCGCTCGCCGCGCTGCCGCGCGCCGACGCCGCCGCCCGCGCGGCGGCGTCGGCACGGCAGGCGCGCCTCACCAAGCCGCCCGGCTCACTCGGCCGGCTGGAGGACATCGCGCTGTTCATGGCCGCCTGGCAGGGCAACGCCCGGCCGCGTTTCGACACCGGGCGCGTGGCGATCTTCGCCGGCAATCACGGCGTCGCGGCGCGCGGGGTCAGCGCCTTTCCCCCCGCCGTTACCGCGCAGATGGTCGCCAATTTCCAAGTCGGCGGCGCGGCGATCAACGCGCTCGCCGCCACCGCCGGCCTGTCGTTGACGATCGTGCCGCTGTCGCTCGCCCGGCCCACCGGCGACATCACCATCGAACCCGCGATGAGCGCGGCCGAATGCCTCGACGCGCTCGATGCCGGTGCGGCGGCGGTCACGCCCGGCCTGGACCTGTTCGTCCCCGGCGAGATGGGGATCGGCAACACCACCCCGGCGGCGGCGCTGTGCGCGGCCAGCTACGGCGGCGCGGCGGTGGACTGGGTCGGCCCGGGCACCGGCGTTGCGGGGGATGCGCTCGCGGCGAAGGTCGCGGCGGTCGACGCCGCGCTCGTCCGCCACGCCGACGCCACCACCCCGTTCGAGCGACTGCGCCGGCTGGGCGGACGGGAGATCGCCGCCATCGCCGGCGCGATCCTCGCCGCGCGGGCAGCGCGCGTGCCGGTGCTGCTCGACGGTTTCATCACCGGTGCCGCGCTCGCCCCGCTCGCCGCCGCGCAGCCCGCGATCGTCGACCATTGCCTCGCCGGCCACGTCTCCGCCGAACCGGGCCATGCGCGACTGCTGGCACGGCTCGGCCTCGCTCCGCTGCTCGCGCTCGACATGCGGCTCGGGGAAGCGAGCGGCGCGGCGCTCGCCGCCACGCTCGTCCGCGCCGCCCTCGCCGCGCACAACGGCATGGCCACCTTCGATCAGGCCGGCGTGTCGGAGGCATGATCGCCCCGCATACCACCTCCGCTTGCCACGATGCGCTGGCAAGCGCCCGGCATAACGGAATGGGCGCTACCGCGACGATCCCGCGCCACCCTGCCCCCTCACCGTCGCCGTCACCATCGCCGTCGCCGGCTTCGGCCTCGGCCCGTGATCGCGCCGCCGCATCGGGCCGCACGCCCCCGCCCGTACGCATCGGCATCGCCGCCGGCGATCGGCTTCGCCGGGAAGCCGCATGATCGCCGCGCGCACCGTCCACCTGATGCGTCACGGCGCGACCGTGCTGCCGGGGCGCTGGCTGGGCCACCGCGACGTCGCCGCCACCGCGGACGGGATCGCCGCCTGCGCGCGGGCCGCCGCCACATGCGCCTTCACGCACGTCGTCAGTTCCGACCTCGTCCGCGCCAGCGCCTGCGCCGCCGCGATCGCACCACAGGTCCGGCACGACGCGCGCTGGCGCGAACTGGATTTCGGCGCATGGGACGGCTGCGATCCCGCCACCCTTGATGCGGATGCGGTCGCCGCCTTCTGGCGCGATCCCGACGCCGCGTCCCCGCCCGGCGGCGAACGCTGGTCGGTGCTGGTCGCACGCATCGCCGATGCGCTGGCCGCGCTCGACGATGGGGCGCTGGTCGTCACCCATGGTGGCGCGATCCGCGCCGCGCTGGCGGTGACGTGCGGGTTCGACACGCGACAGATATGGGCCTTCGACCTGCCTTGTGCGTCCGTGATCACGCTGCGGCTGTGGCCCGATGCGGCGCAGATCGTCCGGCTTGCCGCATGATCCGTTTGTGGCTCGCCTTCGGCTTTCTTACGCGGCTGCCGGTGCCGCACGTCTCCGGCACGCCGGGCGACGTCGCCGCCGCGATCCGTTGCTATCCGCTGGTCGGCATGGTCGTCGGCGCGATCGTCGCAGGCGCGATGTGGGCGGCGTCGATCGCATCGCACGATCCGTGGATCACCGCGCTCGCCGGGCTGGGCGCCTGGGTCGCGGTCACCGGCGCGCTGCACCTCGACGGGCTGGGCGATGTCGCGGACGGTATCGGTGCGGCGCACGGCGACCGCACCCGCCTGCTGGCGGTGATGCGCGATCCGCACGCCGGCAGCTTCGCGGTCGTCACGATCGCGCTGCAGTTGATCGCCAAACTGGTGCTGCTCCACGCCTTGGCCGGCGACGGGCGCGTGGCGCTGGTGCCGTTCGCCACGCGCATCGCGCCGCTCTGCTGGGCGCGCTGGATTGCGCCGCTCGGCACGGGGCTGGGGGCGCAGGTCGCGACCGCGGCACGCCCGCGCGACATCGCGGGCTGGGCCGCGGTGCTGGCGGCGGCCTGCGTCGTCGCCCCGGCGTTGCTGGCGACGCCGCTGCTGGTCCTCGCTTATGCCGCATGGTGCCGGCGTCGGCTCGGCGGGGTCAACGGCGACGCACATGGCGCGGGGATCGAGCTGCTCGAAACCGCGCTGCTCGCCGTGCTGGCCTGCGCCTGACGGTCAGGACCGCGCCAGCGCCAGCAAGCCGTCGACATCCAGGTGCCGCTCCAGCCCGTCGGCGATCGCATCCAGCGCGGCATCGACCGACGCATGGTGGTCCGGCCCCGACCCCGCCTCCGCCAGCCACGCACCGCGCTGCTCCGCCAGCCCGAACAGCCCGTGGACATACGTGCCCGCCACCAGCCCGTCCGCGCTGGTCGCGCCGTCGCGGCGTCCGTCGTCGAACGCCGCCACCGCCCGCGCCGTATCCGGGCCGACGGTTTCGCCCAGATGCATCTCATACCCCTCGAACCGCGCGCCGCGCGCGTGCCCGCGCACCTCACGCAGCGCCTTGTCGCCGCCCAGCACGGTATCGACGTCCAGCAACCCCAGCCCCGCGACCTGCCCCGCCGGCCCCTCCAGTCCCAGCGGATCGGCCACCGTCCGCCCCAGCATCTGATACCCGCCGCACAATCCCAGCACCGCCCCGCCGCGTCGCCGATGCGCGATCAGGTCGATGTCCCACCCCTGTTCGCGCACGAACGCCAGATCGGCGATGGTCGCCTTGGACCCCGGCAGCACGACCAGCGCCGCCGCGGCCGGGATCGGCGCGCCCGGCGGGATCATCGCCACCTCGATACCGGGGTCCAGCCGCAGCGGATCGAGGTCGTCGAAATTGGCGATGTGCCGCGTCACCGGGCACGCCACCAGCACCCGCCCGGCCACGCCCGCGCGTGGGCGTTCCAGCACCACCGCATCCTCGCTCGGCAACCGTGCCGCTTCGTGCAGCCATGGCACCACCCCGAACCCGCGCCACCCGGTCCGCGCCGCGATCGTGCGATAACCGTCGTGGAACAGCGCGGGGTCGCCTCGAAACCGGTTGACGATGAACCCGCGGATCATCGCCGCATCGCCGTCGTCCAGCACCGCACGGGTGCCGACCAGCGATGCGATCACCCCGCCGCGATCGATGTCACCGACCAGCACCACCGGCACGCCCGCTGCGCGCGCGAACCCCATGTTGGCGATGTCGCCGGCGCGCAGGTTGATCTCGGCGGCCGATCCGGCCCCTTCGACCAGCACGATATCGGCCTGCTTCCGCAGCGCGGCGAAACTCTCCAGCACCTCTACCAACAGCCCCTCGCGACCTTCACGCCACCGCGCTGCCGCCAACGTGCCGCGCATCTGCCCGCGCACGATCAGCTGCGAGGTCCGGTCGCCCTGCGGCTTCAGCAGCACCGGGTTCATGTCGACGTGCGGCGCGGCCCGCGCGGCGATCGCCTGCGTCGCCTGCGCCCGCCCGATCTCCCCGCCCTCGGCGGTGACGGCGGCATTGGTGGACATGTTCTGCGGCTTGAACGGGCGCACCGTCACGCCGCGATTGGCCAATGCGCGGCACAGACCGGCGACCAGCACCGACTTGCCCACGTCCGATCCGGTTCCCTGCAGCATCAGCGCGCCCATGCGATCACCCCCGTCACGATCCACAGCAGCACGCACGCCCTGACAAATACGCGCAGCGCCCGACGCAGGTCGGTGGTGGTGACCGCCGCGCGTCCGTCGCCGATCCACTGCTTGTCCGACAAGATACCGTCATAAACGACCGGTCCGGCCAGCCGCACGCCCAGCGCCCCGGCCATCGCCGCCTCGGTCCAGCCGGCGTTGGGGGAGGCGTGTCGCCGTGCGTCGCGCCACATCACCCGCCACCCGCCGCCGCCCGCGATGCACAGCAGGATCGCCCCGATCCGCGCCGGGATCAGGTTCGCGACATCGTCGATCCGCGCCGTCGCCCAGCCGAATGCGCGCCAGCGCTCCTCGCGGTGGCCGATCAAACTATCGCCTGTATTGATGGCCTTATACGCCCAGACGCCTGGTAATCCGCCGACCAGCAACCAGAATAGCGGCGCCACAACTCCGTCGCAGAAGCTTTCCGCCAGGCTCTCGATCGCCGCGCGCCCCACCCCCGCTTCGTCCAGAGTCGCGGTGTCACGGCCGACGATCATCCCCACCGCACGCCGCGCCGCCGGCAGGTCGCCGCGCTCCAGCGCCAGCACCACCGGACGGACGTGATCGTACAGGCTCCGCTGCGCCAGCGCCGGCCACGCCAGCACCGCCACCCCCGCCCAGCCGAGCCCCAGCGCCCGCACTCCCCGCTCCGCCAGGGCCGCCAGCCCGGCCGTCATGGTGACGGCCAGCAAAGTCGTCGCTATCCCAAGTACTTGCCGCGGCAGATCGGGCCGGTTCCACCGCCTCTCGCACCACCCGATCACCCGCGCGATCCCGCCGACCGGATGCCCGATCCGGGCATAGAGCCACCCCGGCCACCCGACCGCCGCCTCGATTGCCAGCGCGGCGAGCGCCACCGGCTCAGTCACCCGCCAGCGCCGCCGCCAGTCGCGCAAACCCGCCCGCGGGCAAGCCCAGCCGCAGCCTGCGCGCATCCTCTTCGAACGGCCGCGTCAGAATGCCCGCCCGCGCAAGCCGCGCGAAAACGGCCGGCGCGCGATCATCCTCCACCAGCCGGAACAGCGGGCACGCCCCGCGCGCGACCAATCCATGCCGCGCGAGCAGCGCATCCATCGCGACCGCCTCCTCGGCCAACCGCCCGCGCATCGCCGCCGCCGCTTCGATATCGCGATATGCCGCAACGCCATACGCAAGAGCGGTCGCCGAGACCGGCCAGCTGCCCAGCCACGCCGCGACCCGCTCCACCACCGCGCCCAGCCCGGCGACGAACCCCAGCCGCACCCCGGCCAGCCCGTAGAACTTGCCGAACGAGCGCAGCACCACGACGCCGTCATCGTCCGTCAGCAGCGGCATCACGCTTGCGTCCGGCATCGCATCGGCGAACGCCTCGTCGATCACCAACACCCCGCCGCATGCCGCCAGCCGCCGCGCCACCTCCAGCAATCGTGCCGGCGCCAGCATCCGCCCGTCAGGGTTGTTGGGGTTCGCCAGCAACAGTGTACCCTGCGTCACCGCCTCGATCTCTTCCGGCGCGATCATGGCTGCACCGGGCAGCGCGTCACGATGCGTGCGGTAACAGGGGGTTACGACATACCACGGCGGCGGCAACCCGGCCGTCGCAAGCAATCGCAGCGCCACTTCGCTCCCGGGCGTCGCCGCCAGCGCGCCGCCAAAGCCGAAAGCCGCTCCCGCCGCCGCCAGCAACGCCGCCAGCCCGTCCTCCGACGGCAGGCGACACTGATCGATCGCCAGCGGCACCAGCGGCTGCCACGGATGCGGATTGATTCCGGTGGACAGGTCCAGCCATGGCCGTGGCGCGGCGGGGAACAGGCGTGCCGCCTCTTCCAGGCGACCCCCGTGGAAGGTCAGGTCGCGCAACGTGTATCGAGCCTCGACTTGGCGGACGGCACCCTCCATCAGCGTTCGCGCGCTGGCAGGCAAGGGGCAAGATCGCATGAACGACGATGCATGGCGCACCCGGCTGGTGCTCGGCGGCGCGCGCTCGGGCAAGAGCCGCCATGCGCAGGCACTGGCGGAGGCGTTCGCGCCGCCGCGCGTCTTCGTCGCTACCGCGCAGGCGTTCGATGCCGAAATGGTTGACCGGATCGCCCGCCACTGTGCCGATCGCGACGCGGACTGGCGGACGATCGAGGCGCCGCTCGCGCTGGCGGAGGCGATCGCCTCCGCCGACGCGCCGGTGGTGCTGGTCGACTGTCTGACGCTTTGGACGTCGAACCTTTTGCTGGGTGACGCCGACATCGACGCCGCGACCGATGCGCTGCTTGCCGCGCTGGCGATCACGCCAGCGCGCATCGTGCTGGTGTCGAACGAGGTCGGCTGGGGGATCGTACCCGACAATGCGCTGGCGCGGCGTTTTCGCGATGTGGCCGGGCGCGTCAACCAACGCGTTGCCGCTACAGTCGACCGGGTCGATCTGATCGTCGCAGGCCTGGCTATGCGTTTGAAATAAGACGGATTGACTTAGTCGCCCGACATCCGCAGCCTCGTATCGCAAAAGAAAAAAGGGAGACGGGGATGGAGATCGGACGCCGCACGCTTATCGCCGCTGCGCCGCTGCTGGTCGCCGGCGGTGCCTGCGCGCAGCCGGCCGGACGCAAGCTCGGCTATGCGATCGTCGGACTGGGCGGCTACGGCCTGGGACGCATCATTCCCGAGTTCAAGAATTGCACGCATAGCCGGCTGGCGGCAGTGGTCAGCGGTGACGCTGCCAAGGCGAAGAAGGTCGCCGCCGAACATGGCCTCGCCGATAACGCCATCTATTCCTACGCCAATTTCGACAGCATCCGCGACAATCCCGATGTCGATATCGTCTATGTCTGCCTGCCCAACTCGATGCATGCCGAATATTCGATTCGCGCCGCCAAGGCCGGCAAGCATGTCATGTGCGAAAAGCCGATGGCGGTGTCGGTCGCGGAATGCGAGGCGATGATCGCGGCGTGCAAGGCGGCGAAACGCAAGCTGATGATCGGCTATCGCTGCCATTTCGAGCCGACCAACATCGCGGCGATGCGGTTGGCGAAACATCCGGACACCGGCAAGATCCGCTACGTCCGTTCCGAACACGGCTTCACCGCTGGCGATCCGAATGCGTGGCGGCTGAAGCGCGCGCTGTCCGGTGGCGGATCGTTGATGGACATGGGCGTCTACAGCCTGCAGGCGGCACGATACATGACCGGAGAGGAGCCGGTGGCCGTCACCGCGCGCGAATCGACGGACCGCAGCGATCCACGCTTCCGCGAGGTCGAGGATATGATCGACTGGACGCTCGAGTTTCCGTCCGGCGCGATCGCCAGCTGCCAGTCGATGTATTCGGCGAATCAAAACCACATCCTGCTGATGGGCAGCAAGGGCCGCGTCGAACTGGAACCTGCAACCCGCTACGACGGCAACAAATTGTGGACCGGGCGCGACGGGCGCGAACAGCAGGTGTCGCCACCGCCCGGCCCGGCCAAAACGCAATTCGCCGGGCAGCTGGATCACCTGTCGCAATGCGTCACCGATGGCCGTGAACCGATCGTCTCGGGGGAAGAAGGCCTTCGCGACATGCGGATCGTGGAAGCGATCTATCGCTCGGTGCGGGAGGGCAAGACCATCCGGCTGGCGTGACGGGCGCGGGCATTTGCCCGCCCGCGCCCACACTGCTACCCGCCCGCCGGACTCCAAATCGAAGGACCGCGCGCATGATCCCCCGCTACTCCCGCCCCGACATGGCCGCGATCTGGGAGCCGGAGGCGCGTTATCGCATCTGGTTCGAGATCGAGGCGCATGCGACCGAGGCGCTGGCGGAACTGGGCGTCGTCCCGGGAAGCGCCGCCGACGCGCTGTGGCGCTGGTGGGCGACGAACCCGTCTATCGACGTCGCGGCGATCGACGCGATCGAAGCGGTTACCAAGCATGACGTCATCGCCTTCCTGACCTGGGTAGCCGAGCAGGTTGGCGACGACGCACGGTTCATGCATCAGGGCATGACCTCTTCCGACGTGCTCGACACCACCTTGTCGGTGCAGCTGGCGCGCGCGTCGGACATCCTGCTTGCCGATCTCGACCGGCTTCTGGAGGTGCTGGAGCGGCGCGCGCACGAACATAAGCTGACGCCGACGATCGGCCGCAGCCATGGCATCCATGCGGAGCCGGTGACCTTCGGCCTGAAACTGGCGCAGGCGCATGCCGAGTTCCGCCGCAACCGCAACCGCTTGGCGGCGGCGCGCGACGACATTGCGACATGCGCGATCTCCGGCGCGGTCGGCACGTTCGCCAACATCGATCCCCGTGTGGAGGCACATGTCGCCGACAAGCTGGGTCTTGCAATCGAGCCGGTCTCGACTCAGGTCATCCCGCGGGATCGTCACGCGATGTTCTTCGCGACGCTCGGCGTCATCGCCAGTTCGGTCGAGCGGCTGGCGACGGAGGTCCGCCACCTGCAACGTACCGAAGTGCTGGAAGCGGAAGAGTATTTTTCGCCGGGCCAGAAGGGTTCGTCGGCGATGCCGCACAAGCGCAACCCGGTACTGACCGAGAACCTGACCGGCCTTGCGCGCATGGTGCGCGGCTACGTCACGCCCGCGCTCGAAAATGTCGCCCTCTGGCACGAACGCGACATCAGCCACTCCTCGGTCGAGCGTTACATCGGCCCCGACGCGACGATCACGCTCGACTTCGCGCTGGTGCGCCTGACCGGCGTGATCGACAAATTGCTGGTCTATCCCGAACGGATGCAGAAGAACCTCGATCGCATGGGCGGGCTGGTCCATTCGCAACGCGTCCTGCTCGCGCTGACCCAGGCGGGCGTCAGCCGCGAGGATTCATACAAGCTGGTCCAGCGCAACGCCATGAAGGTGTGGGAATCGGACGGCGAATTGTCATTGCAGGAGTTGCTTAAGGCCGATCCGGAAGTCACCGCAGCGCTGTCGACCGCCGAAATCGACGAGAAGTTCGACCTCGATTATCACTACCGCCATGTCGATACGATCTTCGAGCGCGTGTTCGCCCGCTAAGGACTCGGCTGACGCAGCGGTTGCGAATCCGTTAAGCTACCGGTTGCAAAGGGTGCAAGTACGAATGCGTTGTTCGATTATTGCGCAGCGGGGTAATAAAACGCACATGCCTCGGTGCCGGATTACTCCGGCGATCGGAGACTATTCCCATGCGCATGTTCGAAACCGCTGCCAGCACCGCGCTGGCCCTTGCGGCCCAGGCGCTGGTGGTCGGCGTGGTGTTCACCACGCTCTGACCCATCGGCACACCGCCCCTCTGACGGGGGGCGGATTGCCCGTTTCCACTTTCCTGTGAATATTCTGGGTGCCGTTCTCGCCGGTGGCAAGGCAACGCGCTTCGGCAGCGACAAGGCCTTGGCATTGCTGGACGGGACCGCGCTGATCGATCACGCGCTCGCCAGTCTGCGTCCCTATAGCGCGACGCTGGTGGTGGTCGGGCGTCCATCCGCGCCGGTGGCCACCGTGCCGGACCTGCCGTTCCCGGATCTCGGCCCGCTCGGCGGGATTGCCGGCGCGCTGGCCCATGCCGCCGATCACGGCTTCGACGCGGTGCTGACCACCGCCTGCGATACACCCACCCTGTCGCCCGAACTGATCGCCGCGCTGATCGCGGCCGCACCGGCCTATGCGGCAGAGGCACCGACGATCGGCCTGTGGCCGGTTCGTCTTGCGGTGCCGTTGCTCTCTTACCTGCTCGACGATCAGCCCCGCGCGATCCGCCGCTGGGCGGTCAGCGAAGGCGCGATGCCAGTGCTACCCGGCGTAGCCTTCGCCAACATCAACACGCTCGACGATCTTACCAGCCTCGGCCAGGCCGGATAGCATCGCCGCGGGCAGACTGCCCCATAGGCATCACTGATATCCGCCTTCTTCCTCGCGCTCCTCGGCGGCCTGTTCCTGCGCCTCTTCCATCGCGGCGGCCTGATCCTCGTCGGTCTCATGCTTGTCGGGGTCGGTCATCATGATCGCGTCTCCTTGCACCCCATCAACCCCCTCGAACGACAAGCGATCCCGTTCACTTCAGCGCGCGGCGCGCCGCAGGCGCGATCCGCCGCACGACGATATCGACCCCGCGTGCATTGGGGTGCAGCCCGTCGCCCTGAAACAAATCACGCTGACCGGCCACGCCGTCGAGGAAGAACGGGTACAGGGCCACGCCGTGCTTGCGCGCCAGCGCCGGGTACATACCCTCGAACGCGCGCGCATAATCGGCACCCATGTTCGGCGCGGCGCGCATGCCGGCCAAGAGCACCGGAATGTTGCGCGCGCGCAGTTCGGTCAGGATACTATCGAGGTTCGCGCGCGCCTGCGCCGGCGGGAGGCCGCGCAACATGTCGTTCGCCCCGAGTTCGACGATCACCAGATCCGGCACCGCCTTCAGCCCGCGCAATCCCCAGCGCAGCCGCGCCCGCCCCTGCGCCGCGGTATCGCCCGCCACGCCGCCGTTGCGAACCGTGGCCGCGACGCCCTGCCGCCGCAGCTCGGCCTGCAGCCGTGCGGGAAAGCCCTGCGCGGGCGGCAGGCCGTAACCCGCGGTCAAACTGTCGCCGAACGCCCATATCAATGGTGCCCGCGGTGCCGCGGCAGCCGGTGCCGCCAGCAACATCAGCAGGATCGGATGGACAAGCCACCGCCACCCTTCGTATCGATGCGATCGTGACCGGTTCCTCATCCCCCATCGATAACGCCCCGATCGTCGCGCGCAACGTGCGACTCGCCCTCGGCCGCGCGCCGGCGCGGGTGGAGATCCTCCACGGCGTCGACCTGACCGTCGCGTCAGGAGAAACCGTGGCGCTCCTGGGCGCGTCGGGATCGGGCAAGTCGTCGTTGATGGCGGTGCTCGCCGGGCTGGAACGCCCGACTGCCGGCGAGGTGCGCGTGGTCGGGCGCGACTTCACGACGCTGGACGAGGATGCGCTGGCCGTGGCGCGGCGCGGGCGGATCGGCATCGTGCTACAGGCCTTCCACCTGCTGCCGACGATGACCGCGCTGGAAAATGTCGCGGTGCCGCTCGAACTCGCCGGCGATGCGAACGCGTTCGTCCGCGCGCGCGATGAGCTGGCGGCGGTCGGGCTGGCCGCACGGGTCGACCATTACCCCGCGCAGCTCTCCGGCGGCGAGCAGCAGCGCGTGGCGATCGCGCGCGCCCTGGTCGGGCGACCGGCATTGCTGTTCGCCGACGAACCGACCGGCAATCTCGATACCGCCACGGGTGCGACGATCATGGACCTGCTGTTCGAGCGTGCGGCGCAGGCGGGCACGACGATGCTGGTCATCACCCACGATCCGGCGCTGGCGGCCCGCTGCGCGCGCGTGGTCGAACTGGCCGACGGGCGGATCGTCGCCGATCGCCGTCGCGCGTGAGCATCGCGCTCAGCCTCGCGCTGCGTGACCTGCGGCGCGGCGGGCGCGGGTTGCTGCTGCTGGCGATGTGCCTGTTCCTTGGCACCTCTGCGCTGGCCGGGATCGGCAGCTTGTCGGCGGCGATGCTTGCCGCGCTCGATGCGCAGGGTCGCGCGATGCTGGGCGGCGATGTCGAGCTGGTCGTCTCGCAACGCCGCGCAAATCCGGAGGAACTCGCCGCCTTCGCCGCTGCGGGTCCGGTCGCGGAGGTCGTGTCGATGCGCGCGATGGCCCACGCCGGCTCGGACGCCGCGCTGGTCGACTTGCGCGGCGTCGACGATCGTTGGCCGCTGGTCGGGCGCTTCCGTCTCGCTACCGGGGCCCTCGCCCCACGTCCGCACGGCCGGGAGGCTGCGATCGCGCCTGCCTTGGCGGAGCGGCTGCGCGTGGGGGTCGGTGACACGCTGCGCCTCGGCACCACGCCGTTTCGCATCATCGGGTTGATCGCCGAGGAACCCGACCGGCTCGGTGCGGGCTTTGCGCTCGGCAGCCCGGTGTTGGTCGACATGGCCGGGCTGGATGCCAGCGCACTGATACAGCCGGGCAGCCTGTACCGCAGCGGCTATCGCATCGTGCTTCCCTCCCCGACGGGGGCGGAAGCCACTGGCAAGCGCCTTGCGGCCCGCTTCCCCGGCGCGGGCTGGACCCCGCGCACCACCGACAATGCCGCCCGCGGCTTGCGCGGCGGCGTCGCCACGCTGGGACAGTTCCTGTTGCTGGTCGGCCTCGCCGCGCTGGCGATCGCCGGCGTCGGCGTGGGCAGCGGCGTGTCGGCCTATCTGGCGGCGCGCACGCGCATGATCGCCACGCTCAAGGTACTGGGTGCGCGTTCCCCGCTGATCGCCCGGCTGTTCCTGATCGAGCTGGGGCTGGTCGGCGCCGTCGGGACCTTGCCCGGGCTGGTCCTGGGTGCAGCGGTGCCGTGGATCGTCAGCCGGGCCGCAGGCGATGCGCTGCCGATCGCGCCGCGGCTCGCGCTCTATCCCCTGCCGCTCGTCACCGCCGCGGCGCTGGCGGTGCTGGTCGCCTTGCTGTTCGCGCTACCCGCACTGGCGCAGGCGCGGCGGGTGCCCGCCGCGACGCTGCTGCGCGATGCACTCGCCGACGCCGGTCGGCCGTCGTGGCGCGTCCTCGCCGCGATGGCGCTGTTGCTCGCGCTGCTGGTCGCGCTGGCGGTGCTGTCGTCCAGCGACCGGTTGCTCGCACTCGGATTCGTCGCGGCGATCGCCGGGCTGGTCGTACTGCTATGGCTGGTCGGCATCGCGCTGCGTCGCCTGCTCGCGCGGCTGCCACGGCCACGCGCCGCCTTGCCGCGACTCGCGCTCGCCAACCTCCACCGGCCGGGGGCGGCCACGGACCGGCTGGTGGTGGCGCTCGGCCTGGGCTTTTCGCTGTTCGTCGCGTTGGCGGTCATCGATTCGAGCCTGTCCGCCGAACTGGTCGGCAGCGCCCCGGCACGCGCGCCGCGCTTCTTCGCCGCGGACGTACCCGCCGAAGAGGCGACGACCTTCCGCGACGCCGTCCGCCGCGCCGCGCCCGGTGCCCGGATCGAGGCGGTGCCATCGCTGCGCGGTGCGATCGTCGCGATCAAGGGCGTGCCGGTCACGCAGATCAAGACGCTGCCGGCCGACGCCTGGGTGCTACGCGGTGACCGCACGCTGACGTGGTCGGCCGCAGTGCCGCCGCGCAACGAGGTCGTCGCCGGCCGATGGTGGCCAGCCGGTTATCGCGGCCCGCCGCTCGTCTCGATCGAGGATCGCGCCGCGACTGCGCTGGGCCTGCGGGTCGGCGACGCGATCACCGTATCGGTGTTGGGCGTCGACGTACCGGCAAGGATCGCGGCACTGCGCAAGATCGACTGGAAGGGGTTGGGACTGAACTTCGCGATCGTGTTCTCGCCCGGCTATATCGAGGAAGCGCCCCATAGCCTGCTCGCCAGCATCTACGCGCCCGCAGTGCGCGATGGCGCGATCGCGCGGAGCGTCGGCGAAGCGATGCCCTCGGTCACGCTGATCCGTACCGGCGATGTCATCGGGCAGGTCTCGGCCCTGCTCGGGCAGATCGCCACCGCGGTGCGCGTCGCCGCTGCGGCGACGGTGCTGGCCGGGCTGGCCGTGCTGATCGGGGCGGTCGCCGCGTCGGGGCGCGCGCGTCGCTATGATACCGTCGTGCTCAAGTTGCTGGGGGGCAGCACCCGGCAGGTGCTGGCGGCGCAGGCAATCGAATATGCGTTGCTTGCCGCCTTGCTGTCGGCGGTCGCGCTGGCGGCGGGCGGGGCCGCGGGCTGGTACGTCGTCACTCACGTCTTCGACATGCGCTGGGCACCCGATGCGGCGCGGGTGGCGCTGACGCTCGGCACCGCCAGTCTGGTCACGCTTGGTATCGGCGTCGCGGGCAGTATCCCCGCGTTGCGCGCCCGCCCGGCGCAAATGCTGCGAACGTTGTAGTCAGGGCCCAGGTCAGTCAGGCCGTTCGGTAGTTCAGGGCTTGGCGGGCGGATCGATCAGCGTCAGCACGTTGACGATCAACGCGCGCATCGCCGCATGCGCCGCCGCAGCATCGCCGGCGAGGATCGCGTCGCGCACGGCGGTATGTTCGGCGATGTTCGCGCTGCGCCCCGCGATACGATTGGTGAAGCGGATCGAGGTGCGCAGCGCCGTGCTCACCATGTCGCGGAACTGAGCGAAAAAGGGATTGTTCGACGCCCGCAGCACCGCGACGTGAAAGGCGATGTCGGCGTCGAGCGTATCGTCCTCGCCACGTTCGGCGGCCACCATCCGCACCAGTCCCGCCGAGATCGCCGCCTGTTGCTCGGTGCTCGCGCAGCGTGCTGCGAGCGCGGCAGCTTCCGGCTCCACGCCCACCCGCAATTCATTGAAGTGGCGTAGCAGATCGATCGACGCCTCTCGCTCCAGCAACCAGCGCAGGACGTCGGGGTCGAGAAGGTTCCATGCCTCCTGCGGGCGCACGAACGTCCCCTGCTTTGGCCGTGCGCCGAGCAGCCCCTTGGCGGCCAGCATCTTCACCGCCTCGCGGGTGACCGAGCGACTGACGCCATGTTCGCGCACGATGTCGGCTTCGTTGGGGAAAGATCGATCGACGTAATCGCCGACCACGATCGCACGACCAAGCGTCTCGTGAAGTCCATAGGTCAGATTGCGACCGAACGTTTGCTGCACCGACGATTGTCTCCCCTCCGTGCCCGCCCATCACGCGTCGCATCGCGGCAACGTACCCGCTGCATTGCGCCGCGGCGAGTACAATCGCGCTGACCCACTTCTGCACGATCGCTACGTTTCGCACTTGCAGCGCAACCTTAACCGGACATATCGTCCGCTTACGGTCCTCGCAGGGCCGAGTCCCCCTGTCGCTGCTGGACCGAACCTATGTCGCAAGAGGCTGCCCCGCCCAACGCACCGCACGAAGCGGCCGCGTCCTTGACGCCTCCCGCAAAACGCCGGCTGAGCGGCCGCGCCAGGGCGATCCTGATCGTCGTCGCCCTTGCGGCGCTCGTCGGGGGCACGATCTGGTATCTGCGCTACCAGTCGCATGGCCGGTATATGCAGGAAACCAACGACGCGCGCGTCGATGCGGATATGGTGACGGTCGCGCCACGCGTCGCCGGCTATGTCGCCGAAGTCTTCGTCACCGACAATCAGGACGTACGTGCAGGTCAGCCGCTGGTGCGGATCGACCCCCGGACCTCACGCGCGCAGGCCGCGCAAGCCGAAGCCCAGATCGCGGTCGCCGATGCGCAGACCGACAGCGCGCGTGCGCAGGTCCGCGAACAATATGCCGCGATCGACCAGGCGCGCGCGCAACTGGCATCGGCCCGTGACAAGGCGGCGCACGATGCTGCCGAGGTCGCGCGCTACCGCCCGCTTGCCGCATCCGGTGCGGAAACCCGGCAACAGCTCGCGCAATTGCAACTGGCGGCGCAACAATCCGCGCAGGCGGTTCGCGCGCAGCAGGCTGCGGTCGCCATGCAGCAGCGCCGCATCGCGACTTTCGCGACCCAGGTGAAACAGGGCCTCGCTCAGGCGCAGGCGGCGCGCGCGCAACAAAGCGCCGCCGACGTCGATGTGAACGCCACCCTGATCCGTGCCGCTATCGGCGGGCGGGTCGGCGACAAAACCGTGACGGTGGGGCAGTATGCCGGCACGGGTGCACGCCTGATGACGCTGGTGCCGCTCGACCGGCTCTACATCACCGCCAATTTCAAGGAAACGCAGCTTGCGCTGATGCGCCCGGGCCAGCCGGTCGAGATCAAGGTCGATGCGCTCGACGGCATTGCGCTGAAGGGCCGCGTGGCCAGCTTCTCGCCCGGCACGGGGGCGCAGTTCTCGCTGCTGCCGCCCCAGAACGCGACCGGCAATTTCACCAAGATCACCCAGCGTGTGCCGGTCCGTATCGCACTGGAAGCGACCGCGCGGACCCGCCGCCTGCTCGTGCCCGGCCTGTCCGTGGAGGTGACCGTCGACACCAAAGGCGCGAAGGACGACATCGAGCGGCTGCGCGACGAACAGCGCAAGGCCAATCGGCAGGAGCGCTGAAGATGGCGAGCGCCGCCACCACTCCCCGCAACGAAGCCTTGCCGGCGGGCGGCGCAGAGCGTGCCGATCTTGCCGCCTGGCTGGCGGTCGCCGCCGGCACGCTCGGTGCGTTCATGGCGACGCTCGACATCTCGATCGTCAATTCCTCCCTGCCGACGATCCAGGGCGAGATCGGGGCGAGCGGTACGGAGGGAACGTGGATCGCCACCGCCTATCTGGTCGCCGAAATCGTCATCATTCCGATGGCCGCATGGCTCGACCGGCTGCTGGGATTGCGGACTTTCCTGCTGGTCGCAGCGGTGCTGTTCACGATCTTCTCGGTCATTTGCGGTACCGCCGACACGCTGACGCAGATGATCGTCGGCCGTGTCGGGCAGGGGTTCACCGGCGGCGCGATGATCCCCACCGCGCAAACGATCATCGCGCAGCGCCTGCCGCGTTCGCAGCAACCGATCGGCATCGCAGCCTTCGGGATGACCGCGATCCTCGGCCCCGTCCTCGGTCCGCTGGTCGGCGGCTGGCTGACCGAGAACATCAGCTGGCACTATGCCTTCTTCCTCAACCTGCCGATCTGCGGCATCCTCGTCCTGCTGCTGCTGATCGGCCTGCGCCACGAACCGTCGCGCCTTCACCTGTTCCGCGAGGCCGACTGGCTCGGTATCGCCGGCCTGGCGCTCGGGCTGGGCGGGCTAACCGTCTTTCTCGAAGAAGGGCAGCGCGAGCAATGGTTCTCCTCCGAACTGATCCGCTGGATGTTCGCGGTGACGGTATTCGGCTTCGGCCTGCTGATCGCAGGACAGGTCTTCGCGCGGCGGCCGATCATCAAGTTGCGGCTGCTGCTTGACCGGCAGTTCGGTTCGGTCGCGTTGATGGGCATGGTGCTGGGCATCGTGCTGTACGGCACGTCCTATGCCATTCCGCAGTTTCTCGCCGCGATCGCGGACTACAATGCGCTGCAATCGGGCAAGGTCGTGCTGCTGGCGGGCATCCCCAGTTTCCTGATGATGGCGTTCGTCCCGATCCTGCTGGTGCGCGTCGATATCCGGCTGGCGGTGGGTGCGGGATTGCTGATCATGGGCGTATCGGCGTTGCTCGACGCCAATCTGACGATCGATTCGGTCGGGCATGATTTCACCGCGTCGCAGCTGCTGCGAGGCGTCGGGCAGATCCTGGCGATGCTGTTCCTCAGCCAGGCTGCGATCCGTTCCGTGCCGCCGGCCGAGGCGGGCGACGCCTCCGGCCTGTTCAGTGCGATGCGCAACCTCGGCGGCAGCTTCGCGCTGGCCGGTATCGCGATCATCCAGGACCAGCGTTCGTGGTTCCATTCCCGCCGGATCGAGGAGTCGCTCGACGCCAATTCGGTGCGGGTGCAGGAATATCTCTCGACAACCGCTCCGTCGCTTGGCGGACCACAGGCTGCACTGCGCACGCTGGGACAGCAAATCCAAGGGCAGGCGCTGGTCATGACCTACAACGACATCTTCTGGATCATGGGTATGGGTACCTTCCTGGTCCTCCCGCTCGTGCTGTTTCTCCGTCCGCTTCCCAAGGGTGCCGCGCCGGCGGCGATGCACTGATGCGCCATGCGATTCCCCTGCTTACGCTCGCGCTGCTCGGCGCCTGCACCGTGGGCCCCGACTATAAGGGTCCGCCCGCCATTGCCCGGGAGGCGGTCGCACGCGGCACGTTCGTCCGCGCGCAAGACGCTGCGCTCACCCCCGCCCCGGGACTCGCGCGCTGGTGGGAGCCACTGGGCGACGCGACATTGACCGCGCTGGTCGAAGACGCTCTGGCGCACAGCCCGACGATCGAAGCCGCGGCGGCGAACCTGCGCGCGGCGCAGGCGCAATACCGGCAGCAGCGCGCCGCGCGGCTGCCCAGCGTCAGCGCCAGTGGCGTGTACCTCAACGCCCGCCTGCCCGGCACCGGGATCGGCGATGGCGGTGGCGGTGGCGGAGAAGACGGCGACACAGCGCTCGATTTCTACAACCTCGGCGGCACCGCATCGTGGGAGCCCGATCTGTTCGGCGGCGGCCGGCGCGCGCGCGAACAGGGTCACGCTGCCGCGGAGCAACGTTTCGCGCAACTTGCCGATGCACAGGTGACGCTGTCGGCGCAGGTGGCGCAAGCCTATGTCGGGTTGCGCGACGCGCAGGCGCGTACGGCGCTGAACGCGCAGTCGAGCATGCTGCAACGTCGGCAACTCGCGCTGGTCGAGCAGCGCTACACCGCCGGCACCGCCTCCCGATTGCAGGTCGAACGGCTCCGTACCCAGCTGAACGAAACCGATGCGCAAACCATCCCGCTCGCCGCGCAGATCGACGAGTACAAGGGTCAGCTGGCGATCCTGGCCGGGCGCGCGCCCGGCGCGCTGGACGCGACGCTCGCACCGGCTCGCCCGGTGCCGCTCCCGCCGGCGCAGGTACCGATCGGCGACCCTGCGGCGCTGATCGCGCATCGCCCGGACATCCGCGCCGCGGAGCGCGAGCTGGCGGCGGGCAGCGCCCGGATCGGCGTGGCGACCGCACGGATGTTCCCTTCACTCAAGCTGATGGGGATCGTCGGGCTCGGTGGCACGGGTATCTTGGATGTGCTCGACCCGTCGAAGCTGGCGACCCTCGCCGCGCCGATGCTCAGCTGGTCATTCCTCGATTTCGGACGCAACCGTGCCGCCGTTGCGCAGGCAGAGGCACAACGCGACGCCGCGGCGGCGCAATATCGTCAGGCGGTACTGGAAGCATTGCAGGACGCGGAAACCAGCCTGTCGCGGTTCGGAAATACCCGCGCGCAACTAGCGCAATTGCTGCTCGCCGATCAATCCGCGACACGGGCGGCGCGGCTCAACGCGCAGCGGGTAGAGGCCGGGACCAGCACCCTGGTCGACCAGCTGGACGTCGAACGCCAACGTGTGTCCGCCGCGATCGCCGTCGAACAGGGTCGGGCGCAGTTAACCGGCAATTACATCGCGGTGCAAAAAAGCCTTGGGCTCGGCT
This sequence comes from Sphingomonas sp. Leaf231, assembly GCF_001421995.1. Classification (GTDB taxonomy): domain Bacteria; phylum Pseudomonadota; class Alphaproteobacteria; order Sphingomonadales; family Sphingomonadaceae; genus Sphingomonas. The sequence continues at coordinate 638,331 of NZ_LMLS01000002.1, read as the reverse complement.
GGATCGACCCACCCGGGTCAGCGCGGCCGTAGCCCCGCCATCACCAGCGCCAGTCCTTCATCGAGCAAGGCGTTGCGCAGCGCCGCAGGTGCCGGCATGATGATGGCGCCCAGCATCCGCATCGCCAGCATCAGTTCGCGCGCGCCCATTCCGATGCTGATCGTGCCGTCACGCCGCGCCCGCACCGCAAGCGGCTCCAGCAGCGCCTGCAGCCGATCGCGCAGGCCATCGAATGCGGCGCGATTCTCGCCATCGAGCGGCATGTCGATCGCCAGTCGTGCGAACAGCCGGGTCGCATCGGCGCCCTCGATGACGACCCGGGCCAACGCGCGGTCTAGCGGCAGGTCGACATCGACCAACGGCGCCAGCCTGTCGATCTCATGCTCGAACACCGCCAGTGCCAGCGCCATGCGATCCTTGAAGTTGCGGTAGAAGGTGCCTCGACCGACACCGGCCGCATCGGCCACCTCCTCCAGTGGCACGAAATAGCCCGATCGCGCGAAGCATATCCGCGCAGCCTCGATCAACGCTGCCCGGCGGGCCAGCGCGTCGCGTCGCATCGCACGCCCGCCATCGTTGCCCGGACCTTCGTGGTTCGCGCCCGCGCGGTCGATTACCTCGGCGGCGTTCAGCGTGCGGAAACGCGCACCGGCGCGTGGCCGATCTTTCGGGCCAGCCCGGCGGGATCGCTCAGCCGCACATGCCCAACCCGCCATTGCAGGTCGCCCTCACGACGGGCCTGCTGCAGCATGCGGTTCACATGAACGGAGGTCAGCCCCAGCGCGTCCGCCAGCGTCTCCTGTGTGAGCGGCAGATCGAACCCATTGCTGTTCGCGGTGCCGTTCAGCGTCAGACGCTCGTGCAATTCGAGCAACAGGTCGCTGATCCGCTCCTGCGCGTTCAACCGCCCCAACCGCGTGATCTGCGCCAGCAAATGTCCTTCGTCCATCGCGCGGCTGATCGCATAGGCAGCATGAAGCGGCGTGCCGGTTTCCGCAGGCGGCAACGGGCACACCGTCACGTCCGACATCGCGACCACGGTCGACACGGCCAGCGCGTAGGGATGATCGCACCATCCGATCAGATCACCGGGAAGCAGGAAGCTGAGGAACTGTCGGCGTCCGTCCGGCAGCAGCCGCACACGCGCCGCCCAACCCGACAGCAGCAGCAGCGGCTCGGCGATCTCGCGTCCCTCGGTGATGACGTCCCGCCGCACACGGATCGGGTGGGCATGGGCCAGCGCGTCGTTCAACGCCGCAACCGCGGGGGCGTCGAGCGACGTCAGCGCCATCAGGCGCGTCAGCGCCGGTTCACGCACCTCGCCGCGCAATTGTCCCCGGATCATCGACCTTCCTCCATGTCGCATAAGGCGCGGACCGCCGCGACTACCGCATTGTTATTGAACGGCTTGGCGAGCAACGGCACATCGCGCAGCGGTTCGGGCAACGTCCATCCGTCATAACCGGTCAGGAACAGAAATGGTATCCCCAGCGCTGCCAGTCGCTCTGCGACGGGGAAGCACATGGCACTGCCCAGGTTCACGTCCAGCATCGCCACGTCCACGCCGCCGCGATCGACCAGCGCCATTGCATCGTCCACCCGCCCGGCAGGGCCGACGACCACCATGCCCTCCGCCTCCAGCGCCCGCTTGAGGTCCGACGCGATGAAATATTCATCCTCGACGATCAGGAGACGCCTGCCCTTCAGATTGCCGGTGGTCGTCAGAACAAGCTTCCTTCCTCAAGAAGCGGCATCGTAATAGTGCAGCGCACGCCGCCCCCCACGAATGCCAGATGCGTGTCCGCACCATATTGATATGGCAACGCCTCGCAAATCAATTCAGTCCCAAACCCTTGACGGCTAGGCGAAATAGGCACTGCCGGCACGCCCTTTTCGATCCACGCCAGCCGCACGTGCTGCGTGCCGTCGCCATCCACGTCGCACGACCAGTCGATCTCCAGAACCGCGCCGGGCACCTTCAACGCCCCGAATTTGACCGCGTTCATCGCCAGTTCGTGCACCGCCAGTCCGATCGCCTCTGCGGCGCGCGGCGGCAACGGCACATCCGGTCCCGACAGGGCCAGGGCCGCACCATCGGCCACCCCGATGCTCAGCAATTCGTCGCGGATCAGGTTTTCCAGATCGACATGGCCGCTGGCGGTCTGCGTGACGATGGCCTGGGTGCGCGCAAGGGCGTCGAGCCGTCCGCGGAAATGGTCGGACACATCCTCCATCGCGCCACCGGCCTCTACGGTCCGCGAAAAAACCGACCGTACCACCGTCAGGATGTTGCGTACGCGGTGCTGGAGTTCCGCCACCAGCCGTCGTTGCCGCTCTTCCAGCTGGCGCACGACGTGGACGTCGGTCGCCGCGCCGAACCAATGCGTGTCCGCCGATTGCTGGTCGCTTACCGCCACCAACCGCATCAGGAACCAGCGATGCACACCTCCCCGGCACCGGATCCGCATCTGCTGCTCCATCGGTTCCGCCGTGGCGTAGGAATGACGAAACGCAGCCTCTACCTTGTCGCGGTCGGCGGGGTGCACCCGATCCAGCCAGCCCCAGTCCGCCGCCGCCCGCTCACTCTGTCCGGTCAGTTCGGACCATTGCCCGTTCGACATGACATTGCGGCCGGCGTGATCGGCGCGCCACAGGATGGCAGGCACCAGCTCCATGCTGACCCGCCTGATGTCCTCGCTTTCGCGCAGCGCCAGTTCGGCACGCTTGCTGTAGAGCGCCTGCACGATCGCGGGCGCCAGTTCCTCGGCGGCCATCCGATCGACATCTCGGAACCCTCCCGGGCGGTTGCCCAGCGCGATCAAACCGATAAGTTCGCCCTGTCGATGCAACGGCACCCCCAGGAAGGACGAGAGCGGCGGATGACCATGCGGCACGCCGATCGCATCGGGATGAGCCGAGGCGTCGTTGGCGATCAGGCTGGCGTTGTCGTTGATCACCCGCCCGTACAGGCCGTGCAGGTCGAAGTGCGTCGGCACGCCTTGCGGCCCCAGGCCAGGCCATGTCTGATGGAACAGCGCCCAGGCGCGATCGCTGATCGCCAGATCGTGGATCTGGTCGCGACCTTCCGTCAGCTCCGCCATGAAACTGAACGTCGCGCCGGTGACATCCTCGGCCACCGCCAGACACAATCGTCCCAATGCCTCTTCCGACGTCGCGCCCAGCGCTTCATGAAAGATACGATTGATCGCCCGCAGCACCGCATTCTTGCGCGCCAGCGTTGCCAGGAGATCGGTTTCGTCTTGGGCTTCGGCCTTCAACGCCGGCTCTCCTCGCTTCGTGTCGGTCGTCCTGCCTGTTAGCCGTACGACGACGGCGGCGCGCTACCTTCGGGCGAGTCCCGCAGCGTCGGTAGCCCAGAATGACGATTTAAAGCGACGATGCAAGCATGCGATCAGCGCGCGTCCCCAGCCAGATAGCGGGCCAGGGGATCGATCAGCTCCTCGGGAATGCGCCGGGCGATGACCGGCATCACGTTTTGCGGCAAGCGCGCGTCGATCTCCTTGCCGTCGCCTTTCCAGTAACGCAGCCGCGCCGCGATATAGCCGGCGCGCTGCCCGGCAAGCACCGGCTGCGGCTTGCCCGCCCCGTGGCAACTGGCGCAGGCGGGCAATTGCCGCTCGGGCAGGCCACGTTCGACGATCACCCGCGCGCGCGGGTCGCCCCGCGGCACGCCGCCCAGTCCGGGCATGCCCGCAAAGTGCGCGGCCAGTTCGCGACGCTCCAGCGCGGTGAGGGTGGCCGCGGCGTTGCCCATTACCGCGCTTGCCCGCCGGCCGTCGGCATAGGCCGCCAGCGCCGCCTCCAGATAGCCCGCACGCTGCCCGCCGAGAACCGGGATGTCCGGCTGCCCCCGCCCGCGCCCATCGGGGCCGTGGCAGGCGACGCAACCCGCCAGCACATTGCTGCCCAAAGCACGCGCGTCGGTGGTCCCGGCCCCCTGCGCCTGCCCGCTCAGCGCCCGATATTGCGCGGGCGTCATCGTCGGCAGGCGACGGACGAATGCGACCATCCGCCGGATCTCGTCGTCGCGCTTCGCCGCGCCCCACGCCGGCATGCCGGTATATTTCACGCCGTGCCGCAAGATGTAGAACAGCTGCGTATCGCTCCAGTGCCGGGCGTTGATCGCCAGATCGGGCGCGGGCGGGGTCGCCTCCTGCATCACCGGCGACGGCCGCTGTCCCGGCGCCCCATGGCAACTGGCGCATGCCGAGGCGAAATGCCCGGCGGCGCTGACCAGCTGCCCGTCCTTCTCGATCACCTCGTCGGGGGCATCGAAGAAGGCGTGGGTCTTGACCGAATTGCGCATCGTCCAGTGCAGGAACCAGTCGGTGATCGGCCAGTGTCCCGAAGAGGCGGCGATGTTGAAGATCCCCGACCAGGCGAACAGCAACCCCGCGGCGGCCAGCATCGCCAGCGCGGTGATGGCACGCCTCCATGTAACCCGGATCGTCATGCCGCCGCGCGCTCCCTCAACATCGTGCCGAGCAACGCGAGACCGCCGAGGCAATAGGCCGCACCACCCACCACCAGCATCACCAATCCGCCCATCTGCTGATCGGCCAGCGCATCCAGCCCCGGGGCAGGGTGCATCGCCATCATCGCGTACAGCGGTCGCGGCGCGAGCGCGATCAACGCGCCGAGCAACGTCATATGCATCGACGTCAGCAGCAGCGCCGCTACCCCGCTGGCCGGATGCGTCAGCGCGGCGCGCCACAAACCGTATCCGACCCCAAGGAACATCGCCTGCTCGACCACGGCGACCGCGACGTTCGCGTCGGCGAGCGCGCGGATCGCCGGGGCGTGCCATGCCCATACGACGACGAACTCGATCGTCGCCCAGCCCAGCGGCGCGCCGCCTCCGGCATCGTGTCCGGCACGTCCCACGCCGGAACTGCGAGACGCCATCCCGAACGCCAGCACCGGCGCCGCCACCGCCACCGCGCCCATGTGCGCCGCCATATGCCCGGTCATGCCCAACCCGGCCAACGCCAGCCCGGCCGCCGACAGTGCAAGGAGGACGCCCGCGATCACCGGCAATCCGTCAGCATCAACGCGGGCGCGGCGGTGAAGATCACCGCGACGAAACTCAACCCCGCCAGCAACAGGGTGGACTTCGCAAGGAAGCGCAGCCGGTCGATATCGGTGCCCTCGTCATGCGGTGCCGGATCACCCGGCGTCCGCGACTGCATCCAGGCGATCGCCCCCGATGCGACGATGATGCCGAGCGCGACCAGCGTGCCGATCACGAATGCGGTGGTGAAGCGTGGAAACGCGCCTTGCCTGGCGCAACTGACCGCGACCCACAGGTAGCAGAACATGAAATGCACCGCCCACACGCCCGGCGGCACGATCAGCGTCCACAGCGTGACCCGCAGATCGCGAAGCCGTGCGCCCAGCGTGCGGCGGCCTTGGCCACGGGGTGTCTCCCGCTTCATTGCGCCCCCGGAAACAGGCCGATCGTCGCGTAGGTGACGATCGCGGTCAGCGCCATGAAATGCTGGTAGACGGTGATGTTGCGGACGTCGGCGTCGTATTTCGGGGTCATCTTGCCCGCGAGACTGCGCGCCAGCGTGTACAGCTGCATGATCGCGCCCACGCCCGAATGTGCGGTGGTCCAGATCACCAGCGTCCACACGATCGCGGGATAGACGTGCAGCTTGGGCGCCAGCCCCGATAGCCATGGCCCGGCCAGCCCGGCACCGATCGCCGCGAGCGACGCGACCGCCCCCGCCGCCAGCAAGCCGCGCGCCACGCCGACCGCACCGCGCGCATTCGTTTCGCGCGCCGCGATCGTCATGATCCATCCCGCCAGCGACACCGCCAGCGCCACCATCGGCCAGAACGTCCCCGGTCCGTCCAGACCGACGCCCGACGGCGGGAAATCCTCATGCCGCGTCCAGAAGAAGAAGTAGCCGAACACCAGACCGGAAAACGCCGTCGCGTCCGCCATCATGGTGATGAACATCGCCCACCACCCGCTCGCCGACACGCCTGAGATGTACAGCGGCAGCTCGATGCCGTGGCCGATCGACTTGCGTTCCTTCTCGGGGATCTCGGCGGTGCCGGTCCACAGCCACAGCAGGATCATCGCCAGCGTCACCACCGCGCCCGCCAGCGCCGCCCAGTAAAGGTGATAGGTGGTCAGAATGAACACGCTGCCCAGCGCGATGGCGGTCAGCATCGGCTTGATACTCGGTCCGCCCAGCCGCACCACCTGCACCGGCCGCGCGTCCAGCACGCTGGTCACGATCGTCTCGCGACGGCCTTCTTCGGCATCGGGCAGGAAGAAGCGCCCCTCGTCGACCTTCGCGACGAAGTTCTTCTGGTCCCAGATCGGATAGCGGCTCTCGATCAGCGGCACCGATCGGATACCCCAATCCTCATCGTCCGGATGCGCCAGCCATTCGAGCGTCCCGGCGTTCCACGGATTGCGTGGTGACTTGGCGCGGCGGGGGCTCAGCATCAGGTCGACGCACACGATCGCGACCCCCGTCGCGAACACCCATGATCCGACCGTCGACGCCAGGTTCAGCCCGCCGATGCCCAGTTCCTCCGGATAGGTGAACACGCGTCGCGGCATCCCCAGCAAGCCGGAAAAGTGCATCGGAAAGAACGTCAGGTTCGCGCCGCCGAACAGGAACCAGAATGCGATCCGCCCCAGCCGATCGGACAGCTTCTTGCCGGTGATCAGCGGCCAGTAATAATAGAGCCCGCCGAACAACGGGATCAGCGTACCGCCGATCAGCACGTAGTGCAGGTGCGCGACGATGAAGTAGGTGTCGTGCGCCTGCCAGTCGAACGGTGCGATCGCCACCATCACGCCGGTGAGTCCGCCGATCACGAAGATCGCGATCGATCCGGTCACGTACAGCAACGGCGTCGACCACACGACGCGCCCGGCCCACATCGTCGCGACGAACGCGAAGATCTGGATGCCGGTCGGGATCGCCACCGCCTCCGACGCGGCGGAGAAGAACGCCAGGCTGATCTTGGGCAGCCCGGTCGTGAACATATGGTGCACCCACAACCCGAACGACAGGAACGCCGTCCCCACCGCCGCCAGCACGATCCACGGATAACCCAGCAGATGCCGGCGCGCGAAGGTCGGCACGATCATCGCGAACAGCGCGATCGACGGCAGGAACACGATATAGACTTCCGGGTGGCCGAAGATCCAGAACAGGTGCTGCCACAGGATCGGGTCGCCCCCCTTGGCCTGATCGAAGAACGGCCACCCAAGTAGCCGCTCCATCTCGAACAGCACGTCGCCCGCGATCAACGGCGGGAACGCGAACAGGATCATCACCGCCACGACCAGGATGTACCAGGCGTAGAGCGGCATCAGGTTCAGCCGCATCCCCGGCGGACGGCATTTCAGGACGCCGACGATCAGCTCGACCGCCGCCGCCACCGACGACACCTCGATGAAGCTGAGCCCCAGCATCCAGATGTCCGCGCCCAACCCCGACAGGTCGGTGCGGGTCGTGAACGGCGGGTACATGAACCACCCGCCGTCGGGCGCGACGTCGAAGAAGATCGAGCCGGTGACGAAGACGCCGCCGATCAGGAAGCTCCAGTAACCGAACGCCGACAGGCGCGGGAACGGCAGGTCGCGCGCGCCCAGCAGCTGCGGCAGCAGGATGATCGAGACCGCCTCGAACATCGGCACCGCGAACAGGAACATCATCATCGAACCGTGCAGCGTGAACAGCTGGTTGAAGGTCGATGGCGTGACAAGGTCGTTGGCGGGCACCGCCAGCTGCGCGCGCATGATCAGCGCCAGCACCCCTGCGAACAGCATGAAGCCGAACGCGGTCAGCGTATACCACACGCCGACCTGATTGTTGTTGGTGTCGGTCCAGCGGAAGAACCAGCCGCTGGGCGGCTTCCACACCGCGCGAAGCCGTTCCTCCTGCGACGCACGCAGTGCCAGATCGTCCTGGTCGTGGAGACTCATTGCAACTGCTCCAGCCAGCGCGCGATCGTCGCGGCGTCATCGTTCGTCATCTGCGGATAGGCGGGCATCCGCGCGCCGGGCTTCACGTCGGGCGCATGTTTGATGAAACGCACCAGATTGGCGTGGGTCAGCTTCTGCATGCCCGCCGCCATGGTGGCGCGTGCGCCGAGATGCGTCAGGTCCGGCCCGATCGTTCCGTCGCTCAGACCGCGCACCTGATGGCAGCCGCCGCAGCCATTGGCCGCGAACAGCCGCGCGCCCGCGCCGGCCACGAGTGCGGGTGTGCGCTGCGCCGCCAGCCATGCATCGAACGCCGCCGGCTCCATCGCAACGACATCGAACGCCATCAATGCGTGGCTCAACCCGCAAAACTCGGCGCATTGCCCGCGGAAGCGCCCGGCACGCGTCGCATGGACGACCAGCTTGTTGGTACGCCCGGGCACCATGTCCATCTTGCCCGCCAAACCCGGCACCCAGAAACTGTGCAGCACGTCGCCGGCCTCCAGCAGCAGCTCGACATTGCGGCCGACCGGGATGCGGACTTCGTTGGCGGCGTCGACCGGCGTTCGGCCCGCCGGACGATATTGGACCCGCCACCAGAATTGCTCACCCTCGACCATCACACGCAGGTCGCCGGGCTTTACGGAGATCGGGCGCATCGCCGGCAGCGTCGATACCAGCAGTGTCAGCAGCACGATCGTCGGCACCACGCCGCCCGCCCACAAGACCAGCCGCATGCCCTGTTTGTGAGTCAGCGCGCCTTCACGCGAACGACCGGCCGTGTACATCAGCGCGGCCAGGGCAGCGGCGATCACCACCGCGCCGAGCACCATCCACCCGGTCAGCCCCGCCAGCCACGCCGCCTCCGTGCCGAACGTCGTAAACGCCGATTGCCGCCCCGAACCGAAAATATATGCCCCCTGCACAATCGACTGCAAAGCCCCGAGGCAGCGGCATTGTTCCTTCGCGGCGGGTGACGAATTGTTGCCCACTTCGTGACTTGCGCGATTGCGGTCCGCCCGGCAGGTTCCGCATCCTGATGAGCGAACGACACGATCATCCCTGGTGGGAAAGCGGCACCGTCTATCAGGTCTATCCGCGCTCCTTCCAGGACAGCGACGGAGACGGCGTGGGCGATCTGGCCGGGATCGAGCGCCGCCTCGACCATATCGTGTCGCTCGGCGTCGATGCGATATGGCTGTCGCCGATCTTCCCGTCGCCGATGGCCGACTTCGGTTATGACGTGGCGGATTATTGCGCGGTCGACGCGCTTTTCGGTGATCTCGCCGCGTTCGATCGCCTGCTGGCGGCGGTGCATGCCCGCGGGCTGCGGCTGTTGCTCGATTTCGTGCCCAATCACAGTTCGGACCAGCACCCGTGGTTCGCCGCCAGCCGGTCGAGCCGTACCGATCCGAAACGCGACTGGTACATCTGGCGCGATCCCGCCGCCGATGGCGGCCCGCCCAACAACTGGATCAGCGATTTCGGCGGGTCGGCGTGGGAATATGACGCCGCCACCGGTCAATATTACCTGCATGCCTTTCTGAAGGAGCAGCCCGACCTCAACTGGCGCAACCCCGAACTGAAGGCGGCGATGCTGGATGCGATGCGCTTCTGGTTCGATCGCGGCGTGGACGGGTTTCGCATCGATGTGCTGTGGCACATCGTCAAGGCGGACCGCCTGCCCGACAATCCGCGCAACCCCGCATGGTGCCCCGGCGTCCGCGACCGCGATCGCCTGCTCCAGCATCATTCCACCGACCAGCCGGAAGCGCATGCGATCTCCGCCGAAATGCGCGCCCTGGCCGACGGCTATGGCGGACGCGTGCTGATCGGCGAGATCTTCCTGCCCAACGACCGCCATGCGCGCTGGTTCGGCACCGTCGATCGGCCGCAGGTCCACCTGCCGTTCAATTTCCAGCTGATCGAGTCGAGCTGGGATGCGGCCGGACTGCGCGGAATGATCGCGGCGTACGAGGCGTCGCTGCCGCCGCACGGCTGGCCCAATTGGGTCATCGGCAGCCATGACGCACCGCGCATCGCGGCGCGGCTGGGCGAGGCGCAGGCACGGGTCGCGGCGATGCTGCTGCTGACGTTGCGCGGCACGCCGACGCTCTATCAGGGCGACGAACTCGGCATCGGCCGGGTGGACATCGCCGCCGATCGCATCCGCGATCCGCAGGATCTGCGCGAACCCGGACTCGGCATCGGCCGCGACCGGTCGCGCACCCCGATGCCATGGGACGCGAGCGCCCATGCCGGGTTCAGCACCGCCGAGCCGTGGTTGCCGCTCAACCCCGACTGGGCGACCCGCAACGTCGCGGCGCAGGAGGGCGATCCGGCGTCGATGCTGACGCTCTACCGCCGGCTGCTCGGGCTGCGGCGTGCGCATCGGGCGCTGTCGGTCGGCGCATTCCGGCTGCTGGACGCGGCCGACGGCGTGCTCGCCTACGAACGTCGCCATGGCGACGAGCTGCTGCGGATCGCGCTCAACCTGACGGGCGAGGCCCGCCCGCTGCCCATCGAGGGCGAACCGCTGCTGTCGACCCATGCCGGCGATCCCGTCGCGACGCTGCGCCCGAACGAGGGCGTGATCCTCCGCCGGGGTGACGATGAAAGAACAATGACGTAGGGCGAGCGAATGAAAATCGCCATGCTCGCCCCGATCGCGTGGCGCACTCCGCCGCGCCACTATGGCCCGTGGGAACTGGTCACCCACCTGCTGACCGAGGCGCTGGTGGCGCGCGGCGTCGACGTCACGCTGTTCGCCACACTTGACAGCATCACCGCCGCCACCCTCGACGGCGTCGTGCCCGCGTCCTATTCCGAGGACCCGTCGATCGACGCCAAGGTGTGGGAATACCGCCACCTGTCGCACCTGTTCGCGCAAAGCGCGCGCTTCGACCTGATCCACAACCAGGCCGACTTCCCGGCCCACGCCTTCGCCGCCGTCGTCGACACGCCGATGGTCACCACCATCCACGGCTTTTCGTCGGACCGCATCCTGCCGATGTACGCGCCGTTCCAGGACCGCGTCCACTACGTCGCGATCAGCGAAGCCGACCGGCACCCGGACCTGCGCTATGCCGCGACGATCCACCATGGCATTCCGATGGCCGACTTCCACTTCGACCCGCACGGCAGTGACGCATTGCTGTTCTTCGGCCGCCTCCACCCCGACAAGGGCGCGGCGGAGGCGATCGCTGCGGCGCGTGCCAGCGGTCGCGCGCTCGACATGTACGGCATCGTGCAGGATCAGGGCTATCATGACCGTGCCGTCGCCCCCGAACTCGACGACGCGATCCGCTACCACGGCGCGGTCGGCGGCGCGGCGCGGATCGCCGCACTGGGCGGTGCACGCGCGCTGCTCCACCTCATCAACTTCGACGAGCCGTTCGGCCTTTCGGTGATCGAGGCGCTGGCGTGCGGCACACCGGTGATCGCGACGCGCCGCGGATCAATGCCCGAACTGATCGACCACGGCGTCACCGGCTTCCTGGTCGACACGCCTGCCGAGGCGGTGGCCGCGATCGCGCGCGTCGCCGATCTGGACCGTGCCGCCTGCCGCCGCGCGGTCGCCGAGCGGTTCAGCGTCGAGCGGATGGCCGATGCCTATATCGCGCTCTACCGGCAGATATTGGGCTAGTCGTTCGTGCTCACAGATGCCGCTTGCCCAGTTTGCGCGCCAGCGTCCGCCGGTGCATGCCCAGTCGCCGCGCCGCCTCCGACACGTTGAACCCGCAATCCGCCAGCGTCTGGTGGATATGCTCCCATTCCAGCGTGCGTAGCGAAGTGGGCGGCGCCACCAGCTCGACCGACGCATCGCCCTGTCCACCCGCCTGGAACGCCGCCTCGATATCGTCGGAATTCGCGGGCTTCGACAGATAGTTGGTCGCCCCCAGCTTCACCGCCTCCACCGCTGTCGCGATGCTGGCGAAGCCGGTCAGCACCACGATCCGCATCGTCGCGTCAAGCGCATGCAGGCGCGCCACGCACGACAGGCCCGATGCATTGCCCAGCCGCAGGTCGACCACCGCGTGATCGGGCCGCAACGCCGCGACCGTGGCGTCGAGTTCGTCGGGGTCGGCGATCGCGCGCACCTGATACCCGCGCCGCTCGAACGAGCGTGCCAGCGTGCGCGCGAACACCTCGTCATCCTCGATGATCAGCAGCCGTCGCTCGGTCATGCGCCCTCCCCCGGGATCGATATCGCCGCGATCGGCAGCGTCAGCGTCACCTCGCCCCCGCCGCCGTCGCGGTTGCGCGCCGACACGGTGCCGCCCAGCGTGCGCAGAACGTTCACCGCCAGGAACAGCCCCAGCCCGGCACCGCGCCGCGTCTTCGTGCTCAGATACGGTTTGCCCAGCCCGTCGAGGATCGCGGGCGCGAAGCCGCGCCCGTCGTCGCGGACCGACAGCACCAGCCGGTCGCCATCCCACCACGCGCACAGCGCCACCTTCCGCCCGCCCGCCTCCACGGCATTGTCGAGCAGGTTGGTGATCGTCTGCGCCAGCGCCTTGTCCGCCACGATCCGCGGGTCGCCGGTCATCAGATGCTCATAGGCGGCGGCGACCTGTGTCTTGCCGCGCCAGTCGCCGACGATGCCCGACAGGAACGTCTTCAACGTGGTGCGCACCGGCGCGTTGCCGCGGACCTCGCCGGAGGCGAGCAGCACCTGGCTGAGGATGTCCTTGCAGCGGGTCACCTCGGTCCGCATGTCGTCGAGGTCGGCGAGCAGCGCGGGCGAGGCGGCGATCGCCGGCTCGCGCCGCCAGTCGCCCAGCATCACCGCGATCGAAGACAGCGGCGTGCCCAGTTCGTGCGCCGCGCCGCTGGCGAGCAGCCCCATGCGCACGATATGTTCCTCCTCGGCCGCGCGCTGGCGCAGCGCCGCCAGCCGGGCGTCGTGTTCGGACACGTTGCGCACGATCCGCGTCACGAACAGCGTCAGCAGCGTCGCGGTGAGCGTGAAGTTGAACCAGCTGCCCGCGACATAGGGGAGCGACAGCGTCGAGGCCCAGCCCGGCGGCAATGCGAAGGGCGGCGCGGCATGGGCCAGCCACGCGAACAGCGCGCTGGTCAGCGCGACCATCGCCCAGCTGGCGGTATCGCGCAGCAGCAGCGCCGCGATCACGACCTGGAGCAGGAACAAGGTGACGAACGGATTGCCGACGCCGCCGCTGAGATACAGCTGCGTCGTCAGGCACGCGACATCGACCAGCAGCGTCGCGAACAGCGCGCCATAGGTGATCGGCCGCAGCCCGACGATCCGCGCGATCGCGATATTGAGCGCCACCAGCACCGCCACGCCGCCCAGCATCGGCGCGAGCGGCAGGTGGATGCCGACCGCGAAATGCACCAGCAGGATCGTGGCGAGCTGCCCGCCGACCGCCAGCCAGCGCAGGATCGACAACAACCGTACGTTGCGCCGTCCGGCATCCTCGCGCAGCCCGGTTCCGGCGATGATGTCAGATGCGGCCATATACCGTTCCTATGGCGGATCGGATGGGCAGCGCCATCATCCATATCGAGTCGAGCGATGTACCGGCCCGCCGCCTGCGCGGAAGTTGACAAAGCTCACACCACGTCTGCCTCGCGATCGCGGGCGAACCGGCACCGTCGATGCGATGGCGTGCGGCGCGATCGGGGTGGCGGGCAGGCATGACCGGTAGGATAGGTGAAGCGCCCGGCGTAGGACAGCGGCGCGATGGATTGCGCGCCCCGAATACCCTACGCCGTCGTTTCGGCAACGGCACAGACGGTTTATGCGCGACGACATCGGAACCTTGACCGACCGGGAGAAAGAGACGCTGCGCCTGCTCCTGAAAGGGCATGACGCGAAGTCGATCGCGCGACGCCATGACCTGTCGGTCCACACGATCAACGAACGCCTGCGCGATGCGCGGCGCAAGCTGGGCGTGTCGAGCAGTCGCGAGGCCGCGCGCCTGCTCGACGAGGCGGAACGGCCATCCCCCGAAATGATGAGGGACGAGGTTTTCGGGGTGGTCGCCGCGGCCGCCGACATGCTTCCCCCGGACGCGACGGATCGGGGGTGGAACGTCACCCGCCGGTTCGTCTGGCTGAGTGGAGGAATGTTCATCATGTCGCTTTTCATCGCGATGGTCGCCGTCGTCACCGTGGCCGGCACCGCGCCGGCCGGTAACGACACGGCGCAGGAGACGACCAGCGTCACCGCGTCCGATGCGGCCAGCCTCGAAACGGCGCGTACGTGGTCCGCGTTGCTGGACGACGGACGCTGGGACGAAAGCTGGCGCGCGGCGGCGACCATGTTCAAATCGCAACTGGGGGCGGCGCAGTGGAAGGCGATGGTTCAGCCGGTGCGCGGATCGCTGGGAGCGATGTCGTCGCGCATCTTCCAGAACGTAACGAAAGCCCGCTCACTCCCGGGAGCGCCGGCCGGGTCCTATGAGGTTATCCAGTTCCGGACGGTTTTCACGCACAAGGCCGATGCCGTCGAAACCGTCACGCTGGTCCGTGAGGGCGACACATGGAAGGTAACGGGATATTTCGTGAAGTAACCGGATGATCGCGGGCGCGCCGGCGGGTCTGTACGCACGAACCCTGCCGGTGGCGACGCGCTATGCCGTGCTCGTGCGCCCCGCCCGCGCGATCCGCCATGCGAAGAACGCCATCATTCCCGCCAGCGTGAACCACGTCAGCGCATAGACCAGATGGCTGTTGCGGAAACGGACGACGGTCAACCCGCCACGTGGCCAGCGCTCGTCCGGCGTCGCCTCGGCATCGATGAAATACGGTGCCGTCGTGCCCAATCCGCGGGCGCGCGCGATGGCCGCGACGTCGCGCGAATACCAACGATCGGCGGGCGGATCGTTGTCGCGCAGGAAACCGCCCTCCGGCTCGGTGACGCGCAGCAACCCGGTAACGCTGGCCCGTCCGGTCGGGGGCGGCAACGCGGCCCGCGCCTCGGGCGGTACGAAACCGCGGTTGACGAGGATCGTGCCGGCGGGCGTGTCGAGCGGCGACAGCGCCCAGAACCCGCCGCCCAGGTCGGTGACCGCCTGCACGAACACCGGCGGCACTGCGCGCCACGTGCCGCCGGCGATCACGCGGCGATAGGCATCATCCTCATCGATGGTCGCCCAGCGCGTGGGCGGCGGAGCGGGTTCGGGCGGCGCGTCCAGCCGTGCCTCGACCCGCTCGATCAGCGCCAGCTTCCATGCCCGCCGCTCGACCTGCCAGACGCCCAGCGCCGCCAGCGCGATCGCCAGCAGGGCCGCGAGTGCGACAAGGGCGGATCGGGACCGGCGGCGCGAACGCATCACATCCCGCCGCTCGATTGCTCCATCTGCATGCCCGGCATCATGTTCAGGTTCATGTGATACATCACCCACAGCGACCCGGCGATCACGATCAGCACGATGATGGCGGTGAAGATCAGCGCCAGCATCGTCCAGCCGTTCTCCGACTTGGTGTTCATGTGCAGGAAGTAGATCATGTGCACGACGATCTGCACCATCGCCAGCGCCATCACGATCCCGGCGGTGACGCGCGGGTCGGCGATCACGCCGGTCATCACCAGCCCGAAGGCGGGTGCGGTCAGCAGCACCGACAGGATGAAGCCGATCCAATATTCGCGGCGCGAACCGTGCGGCGCGCCGCCATGATCGTCGTCGTGCGGGTGGCCGTCCGCGTCATGTGCGCTGTGCACCGCCGAACCGGCGTGGCCATGTGGTGTCCCGGCAGCCATCAGCGCAGCACTCCCAGAAGATAGACGAAGGTGAAGACGCCGATCCAGATGACGTCGAGGAAGTGCCAGAACAGCGACAGGCACTGCAGGCGGCGCACGTTGGCCGGTTCCAGCCCGCGCCTTGCCACCTGCACCATCAGCGTCACCAGCCAGATGATGCCGAACGTGACGTGCAGCCCGTGCGTGCCGACCAGCGTGAAGAACGCCGACAGGAAGGCCGAACGCTGCGGCCCGGCGCCTTCGTGGATTAGATGGCTGAACTCGTACAATTCGATCGCGAGGAACGCGGCACCGAACAGGCCGGTGATGCCCAGCCAGCGCAGCGTCGCCGATGTATTCTTCTCGTCCGCGTTCAGCATCGCGAAGCCGTAGGTGATCGACGACAGCAGCAGCATCGTCGTGTTCAACGCCACCAACGGCAGGTCGAACAATTCCTTCGGCCCCGGTCCGCCGGCGTAGCTGCCGCCATAGACCCCGTAGGAGGCGAACAGCATCGCGAAGATCAGGCAGTCGCTCATCAGGTACAGCCAGAACCCCAGCATCGTGCTGGCGCCCGGCGGATGCTCGTGCTCGTCCAGGTCGTAATAGACCGGGTTCTCCGCTCCCGGCGGGGTCTGCGTCTTCGTGCTCACCGTTACACCCCTGCCGTCTGGAGCGCGTGGGTACGCGCATCCTCTGCCGTCACGATGTCCTCCACGGGGATGTAGAAATCGCGGTCGTAGTTGAAGGTATGGCCGATCGCGACCGCCAGCAGCGCGACGAACGCCACCGCCGCCAGCCACCAGATGTACCAGATCATCGCCACGCCGACGACCGTCGACAACCCTGCCAGGATCACGCCCGCACCGGTGTTCCTGGGCATGTGGATCTTGCGAAAGCCGGTGGTCGGACGCTCGGCCTTCTTCGACTTCATGTCGTGCCATGCGTCGAGATCGTGGACGACCGGCGAGAAGGCGAAGTTATAGGCCGGCGGCGGCGAGGACGTCGCCCATTCCAGCGTGCGGCCGTTCCACGGATCGCCGGTCGTGTCGCGCAGCTTCTCCCGGTCGCGGATGCTGACGTAGAATTGCATCAGCATGGCACCGACCCCCGCGGCGATGATGGCCACGCCGACCGCGGCGACCACGAACCAGATCTGCAACGACGGATCGTCGAACGCGCGCAGCCGGCGGGTGACGCCCATCAGCCCCAGCACGTACAGCGGGGCGAACGCGACCCAGAAGCCGACGACCCAGCACCAGAAGCTGATCGTGCCCCAGAACTTGTCCAGCTTGAACCCGAAGGCCTTCGGCCACCAGTAATTCACGCCCGCGAACATCCCGAACAGCACGCCGCCGATAATGACGTTGTGGAAGTGCGCGATCAGGAACAGCGAGTTGTGGAACTGGAAGTCGGCCGGCGGCACCGCCAGCATCACGCCCGTCATGCCGCCGATCACGAACGTCAGCATGAACGCCACCGCCCACATCATCGGCAGCTCGAACCGGATCCGCCCGCGGTACATCGTGAACAGCCAGTTGAAGATCTTCGCACCCGTCGGGATCGAGATGATCATCGTCGTGATGCCGAAGAAGCTGTTGACGCTGGCGCCCGAACCCATCGTGAAGAAGTGGTGCAGCCAGACGAGGTACGACAGGATACAGATCACGATCAGCGCGTAGACCATCGATGTGTAGCCGAAGAGCCGCTTGCCCGAGAAGGTCGAGACGACTTCGGAGAACACGCCGAACGCCGGCAGGATCAGGATGTACACTTCCGGGTGGCCCCAGATCCAGATCATGTTCACGTACATCATCGGGTTGCCCCCGCCGGTGTTCGTGAAGAAGTTCGTGCCGACGTACCGGTCGAGGCTGAGCATCGCGAGAACGGCGGTCAGCACCGGGAAGGCCGCGACGATCAGCACGTTGGTGACCAGCGCCGACCAGGTGAAGATCGGCATCTGCATCAGGCTCATGCCGGGTGCGCGCATCTTGATGATCGTCGCCAGCAGGTTGACGCCCGACAGGAGCGTGCCGACGCCCGCGATCTGCAAGGCCCAGATGTAATAATCCACGCCGACATCGGGCGAGTAATCGATCCCCGACAACGGCGCCATCGCCAGCCAGCCGGTGCGTGCGAATTCACCCACGAACAGGCTCATCATCACGGTCACCGCGCCGCTGACCGTCATCCAGAAGCTGAAATTGTTCAGGAACGGAAAGCTGACGTCGCGTGCGCCGATCTGGAGCGGGACGACATAGTTCATCAGGCCGGTGACGAAGGGCATCGCCACGAAGAAGATCATGATGACGCCGTGCGCGGTGAACACCTGGTCGTAATGGTGCGCGGGCAGGAAGCCCTCGTTACCGCCGAACGCCACCGCCTGCTGCGCGCGCATCATCAGCGCGTCGGCGAAACCGCGCAGGAACATGATCAGCGCCAGCACGATATACATGATGCCGATCTTCTTGTGATCGACGCTGGTGAACCACTCCTTCCAGAGATAGCCCCACAGCTTGAAATAGGTCAGCGCACCCAGCACCGCGGCGCCACCGACCGCCACCATCGCGAAGGTGGCGACCAGGATCGGTTCGTGGATCGGGAAGCTTTCGAGCGTGAGCCGCCCGAAGATGGTCTTTACGAGGTCGTCCGACATGATGTCCTCAAGCCTCCCTGGAGGCGTTGGCGCGCGGCAGCGCGGGAATTTCTAGCCTGGTCATGTTGCGGTTGCTGCCCGCGCCCGGATCGTTCTGGCCCGGCGATGCGCCGTGCGGGGCGCTGAGATGCTCGCTCTCGCCCTTTTCCGACGGATCGCGCGTCAGTGCCCCCTTGGCCTCGCCGGGGCGCGGCGCACGGTCGTTCACCGCGGGGCCGCCGTGCGACATGCCCTCCATGCAGCTTTCACCGGGCTTCGTGCACATGCCGACGATCCGCTTGAACAATCCGGCATCGATGTTGCGGAAGCCGATCGGCCGCACCTTCTCGCTCGGACGCTCCAGCTTCAGATAGGTGGCGTTGTCGAGCTGCCAGCGGTTGCGCTTCACGCCCGCGACCCATTGGTCGAAGCGCGCGGGCGTCACCGAATGCGTCCAGAAGGTCATGTGCGAGAAGCCCGCGCCCGAATAATTGCCGGAGCGGCCCGCGAACTTGCCGGTGCGGTTCAGCACACCGTGCAGCACCGTTTCCATGCCGGGCATGGTATAGACCATGCCCGCCATCGCCGGCACCCACAGCGTGTTCATCACGGTGGAGGAGGTCATGGTGAACTTCACCGGACGATCGACCGGCACCACCAGTTCGTTGACGGTCGCGATCCCCTGTTCGGGATAGATGAACAGCCACTTCCAGTCGAGCGAGACGACCTGCACCTCCAGCGGGCGCACGTCGTTCGCCACCGGCTTGCCCGGCGCGGTCCGCGCCAGCGGGCGGTAGGGATCGAGCGTGTGGGTGCCGACCCAGGTCAGCGCGCCCAGTGCGATGATGATGAGCAGCGGCGCGGCCCAGATCACCAGCTCCAGCCCGGTCGAGTGATCCCAATCGGGTTCGTACGCCGCCTCGGTATTCTGTTCGCGATACCGCCATGCGAACACCACCGTCAGCGCCATGACCGGCACGATGATGAGCAACATCAGCACCGTCGACCACACGATCAGACTCGACTGCTGCGCCGCGACATCGCCGGCCGGGCGCATGACGACGGTGTTGCAACCACCAAGCGCGACGAGCGCACCCGCGGCGGCCAGGTAGCGGACGAAAGGCGTGCGGCCAGGCGCACGTCGGGCGGGACGACGGATCATGATGGCGCAGCTAGGCTTTGCTGCGTCGCAGCGGAATAGGACATTTTGTCCCATCCACGCGCGCGATCGATTAGGCTAGGGCAACGCCGGAATACGTCCGATCGATCGGGAATGAATATGGCCACCGCTTCGTCCACGTCGCTCGAGCAGGATGCTCGCGCCCTCCATAGCAAGGGGGACCATGACGTGCGCCCCGGTGAGATCGCGATCGGCGTCATCATCGGGCGAACCTCAGAATTCTTCGACTTCTTCGTCTATGCGATCGCCTCGGTGATCGTGTTCCCGGCGGTGATCTTCCCCTATCTGGAACCGGTCGTCGCCACGCTGTGGTCGTTCGCGCTGTTCCCGCTGGCGTTCATCGCACGTCCGATCGGCACGCAGATCTTTATGAAGCTCGACCGCCGCTACGGCCGCGGCACGAAGCTGACGATCGCGCTGTTCCTGCTGGGGACGTCGACCGTGCTGGTGGCGTTCCTGCCCGGCTATGCCACGATCGGCCATTCCTCGGCGATCCTGCTGGCGCTGTTCCGGGTCGGACAGGGAATCGCGCTGGGCGGGGCATGGGATGGCCTGCCCTCGCTGCTGGCGCTCAACGCGCCGGAAAAGAAGCGCGGCTGGTGGGCGATGGTGCCACAGCTGGGTGCGCCGCTGGGCCTGATCGTGGCCAGCGCGCTGTTCGCGTTCTTCGTCTCGACGCTGGCGCCGGAGGACTTCATTTCCTGGGGCTGGCGTTATCCGTTCTTCGTCGCCTTCGCGCTGAACGTCGTGGCGCTGTTCGCGCGGCTGCGCATCGTCGTCACTCCCGAATATGCCAAATTGTTCGACAGCCGCGAACTCACGCCGTCGCGCGTCACCGCGACGGTCAAGGCGCAGTGGCGCAACATCGTCATCGGGGCGTTCGCGCCGCTGGCCAGCTTCGCGCTGTTCCACATGGTCACCGTGTTCCCGCTGTCGTGGGTCAAGCTGTACACGCAAGAGGACATCTCGACCTTCCTGATGATCGAGGTGCTCGGCGGGGTGGTCGGGCTGGCCGCGATCGTACTGTCGGGGTTGCTCGCCGACCGCATCGGCCGACGCAGCGTGCTGGGCTATACCGCCGCGGGCATCGCGGCGTTCAGCGGCTTCGCACCGCAGCTGCTGAACGGCGGCCGCGCGGGCGAGATCCTGTTCATGGTGATGGGGTTCATCCTGCTCGGCCTGTCGTTCGGCCAGTCATCGGGCGCGGTGACCAGCAACTTCCCGAAGCGCGCACGCTACACCGGTGCGGCACTGACCTCCGATCTCGCCTGGCTGTTCGGCGCCGGCTTCGCGCCGCTTGCCGCGCTGGCGCTGACGCAGGCGTTCGGGCTGGCGGCGGCGGGTGGCTATCTGCTGTCGGGTGCGCTCGGTACGCTCGCCGCGCTCGGCCTCAACATCAACCTGGCGCGCCGCCTCGACTGAGACGGGGCCGCTTCGTCCCATAGAAAAAGGGCGGGCGCGGTGAACACCGCGACCCGCCCTTTTCCCATTCCTCGTCCTCGCAGACGCCGCGACGATCCATCGGCGGGCGACCAGCCCCCGGATCGCCGCGCCGCCCCGGCGACGCGTGCGTCAGTCCGGCTTTTTCGCGACCCCGACCAACGCCGGGCGCAACAGGCGGTCCTTGATCATCCAGCCGGTCTGCATCTCCTGCACGACGGTGCCCGGCGGCTGATCGCTCGGCATCTCCATCATCGCCTGATGACGGTTGGGATCGAGCATCTCGCCCAACGCCTCGATCTTCGTCAGGCCATGACGGCCGAACACGTTCGCCAGTTCGCGACCGGTGGCTTCCAGCCCGGTGACCAGCCCCTTGAACTTGTCGTCCTCCCGCAGCGCCGCCGGGATCGCGGTCAACGCACGGTCGAGATTGTCGGCCACCGACAGCACGTCGCGCGCGAAGCCGGTCGCGGCATAGGCGCGCGCGTCGGCGGCATCCTTTTCGGCGCGGCGGCGGACGTTCTGGATGTCGGCCTGCGCATAGAGCGTTTCCTGACGCGCGGCGGCGAGCTGTTCCTCCAGTTCGGCGATGCGCGTGGTGGCGGCGTCATGCTCCGCGACCTCGGGGGCGGCCTCTGCGGTGGCGTCGCGCAGGTCGTCGGCGGGGGTGGCGTTGTCGGTCATTCGCTTCCTGTTCGTTGCTGTGCGCCGCGTCCCTACCCGAGCAGGCGGGCAAGCGTCGCGGCCGTGAAATCCACCATGGGCACGACGCGGGCGTAGTTCAACCGCGTCGGCCCGATCACGCCGACCACGCCGACCACGCTGCCGTCGCGCCCGCGAAACGGCTTGGCGATCACCGACGAGCCCGACAGCGTGAACAATTTGTTCTCCGCGCCGATGAATATCCGCGTTGCATCCCCGGCGCGCGCCGAATCGAGCAGCGCCGCCACTTCCTGCTTGCCGTCGAGATCGTCGAGCAGCGCGCGGACCCGTTCGACGTCCGCGGCCTCGGCATCGTCGAGCAACCGTCCGTGGCCGCGCACGATCAGCACCGCACGACGCGCGCCATCCTCGCTCCACACCGCCAGCCCGCGTTCCACCAGCGCACGCGCCGCCGCGTCCAGCGCCGAGCGGCCCGCCGCCAGTTCGCGGTCCAGCCGCGCGCGCGACTCGGCCAGCGTCAGCCCGGCGAGCGTCGCGGTCATGTAATTGCCCGCCTCCACCAGCGCGCCCGGTGCCACCCCCGGCGGCAGATCGATGACGCGGTTTTCCACCGTGCCGTCCTCGCCGACCAGCACCGCCAGCGCTTGCGCGGCGCCGAGCGGCACGAACCCGATCGAACGCAGCACCGCCTCGCGCTTGGGCACCATCACCAGCCCGGCGCACGCCGACAGGCCGGACAGCGCCGCGGTGGTCGCCGCCAGCGCTTCCTCCACCGGCCCTCCGGTGCCGGCGCGCGCCTCGATCTGCCGCCGCTCCTCGTCGCTGGGCGCGTGCGCCTGCATCATGCCGTCGACGAACAGCCGCAGCCCGCGCTCGGTGGGCATCCGCCCCGCCGAGGTGTGCGGCGCGGCGAGCAGCCCCGCCACCTCAAGCTGCGCCAGCACGCCGCGAATCGAGGCGGGTGACAGGTTCAGCCCGGCCTGCGCCAGCGTTCGCGAGCCGACCGGCTGCCCGCTTTCCAGATAACCGTCGACGACGCGGCGGAAGATGTCGCGCGCGCGGTCGGTCAATTCGGTGATGGGCGGCGATGGGGTCACGCGCGCCGATGTATGCGCGCGCGCCGCCCGGCTCAACCACAGCGTCCTTCATCTTTCCGAAACGAGGCCCGATGCATGAGTCGATTTCAAGGAAATCAATGATGTACGATGTTTCGTTCGAGCTAGACGCACACCTGCTGGCGATCCGCTGGCACCGGATCTTCACCGCCGCGGAGGCCGCCGCCTATACGCAGGACGTGATGCGCCGTTTTCTCGCCGCGCGCTTCCGCCCCGGTTATCGCCTGATCATCGACATGAGCGCGTGCGGTCCGCAGCCGCAGGATACGCTGGCCGCGCTTGCGCGGCACATGGCCCCCTTTCCCAAAGCCAGCCGGATCGCGATCGTCGTCGTCGGCGCGATCGCCCGCGCGCAGGTTCGCCGGGTCATGACGCAACCGTACCTGCGCCTGTTCGACGACGCCGCCTCCGCACGGGCCTGGCTGGTCGATTGATCCGGGGAACGCGGCTTACCGTTTCCCGATGAACGCCGCGATCGGCAGCATGCCGGGCACGGCGCGCAATGCTTCGGCGATCGCCGCGTTCTGCGTGGCGCAGCCATAGTAGAAGCCGAGATGCCCCGATCCGCCGCTCGCCTGCGCCCAGCGCACGTCGACGCGCGGCATGTCGGTCGGCGCCATGCCGCAATCGGGCGATTCCATGTCGATCGACCGCTCGCCGTCGGGGCGATACGGCTCCAGCGACGCGGCCAGCCGCCGGTAGACCGCGACACCGGCGGTGAAATCGCGTCGCCCGGTCACTGCGGTGTGCTGCACGCCCTCGAACGTGCCGGTGCCGTCGGCACGGACCGTGACGGTATAGACGGGGCAAGTGCCGTAGCATGCACCGGTCGCGTAACTGATCTCGTCTCCCTCGATCGCGCGCGGCACGCCCGGCCCGGATCGGGCCCCGGCATGCGTGCATCCCGTCGCCAGCAGCAACGCCGCCATCATCGTCGTTACCGTCGCCGTCGCGCGCATACCCGTCTCCCTGATCGCTGGCGCCCGCGCACCAACCCGGCTAGGGCATTGACGATCCGACCTTGAGGAGAGTTGAATGCGCCCCAGCGGCCGCACACCCGACCAGATGCGCCCCATCACGATCGAGCCGCGCTTCACGCGCCATGCCGAGGGATCGGTGCTGATCGGTTTCGGCGATACCAAAGTGCTCGTCACCGCCTCGATCGAGGAGCGCGTGCCGCCGTTCCTGCGTGGCAAGGGACAGGGCTGGGTCACCGCCGAATACGGCATGTTGCCGCGCGCCACCCACACGCGCAGCAGCCGCGAGGCCGCCAAGGGCAAGCAATCCGGCCGCACGCAGGAAATCCAGCGGTTGATCGGGCGTTCGCTGCGCGCGGTCACCGACATGACGGTGCTGGGCGAGCGGCAGATCACCCTCGACTGCGACGTGATCCAGGCGGACGGCGGCACGCGCACCGCGTCGATCTCCGGCGCGTGGGTCGCGCTGCGGCTGGCGGTGGACAAGCTGATGGCCAGCGGCAAACTGACCGCCGACCCGATCAAGCAGAAGGTCGCCGCGGTGTCGTGCGGCATCTATCACGGCAATCCGGTGCTCGACCTCGATTACGACGAGGATTCGAACGCCGACGCCGATGCCAATTTCGTGCTGCTCGAAAACGGTCATATCGCCGAGGCGCAGGCCACCGCCGAACACGCCACCTATGACGAAGAAGCGTTGCTGCGCCTGCTGCGCCTGTCGCGGATCGGCTGCGCGGAGATCTTCGCCGCGCAAGGGCGCGCCGTCGCATGAGCGGAGAGGGCAAGGAGCCGCAGGCGATCCGCAAGCTCGCCCCCGGCAAACTGGTGATCGCCAGCCACAATGCCGGCAAGGTGCGCGAGATCGGCGCCCTGCTGGAGGGGCGCGGGCTGGAGGTCGTCTCCGCCGCGGCGCTCGACCTGCCCGAACCGGAGGAGACCGGCACCACCTTCGTCATGAACGCCGAGTTGAAGGCGCGTGTCGCGGCGGATTTGTCGGGGTTGCCCGCGCTCGCCGACGACAGCGGGCTGTGCGTGGATGCGTTGGGCGGCGATCCCGGCATCTTCTCGGCGCGGTGGGGCGGCGAGAACAAGGACTTCGGCCATGCGATGCGGCTGGTCGAGGACAAGCTGGCCGAAACCCCGCACGCGCCGCGCGACGCGCATTTCGTCTGCGCGCTCGCGCTGGCGTGGCCCGATGGCCATGTCGAATGGTTCGAGGGGCGGGTCGACGGCACTCTCGTATGGCCGCCGCGGGGCGAGAAGGGGCATGGCTATGACCCGGTGTTCCAGCCGGTCGGCCACGACGTGACCTTCGGCGAGATGGACGAACCGGCCAAGAACGAGATCAGCCACCGTGGCGACGCCTTTCGCCAGCTGGTGGCGGCGGTGTTCTGACCCTTGCACCCCGGCCCGTCGCCGGGGTGGAAGTCCGCCGAGGTCGGCCGCGTCCGCGCCTAATAGGCGCGGCGTCCGCGCACCTCGCCGCGCGGCGAATAGCGGCACACCAGAAAATCCTCCGCCTGCCCCGGCTCCATCGCGCAGCCGACCTCCGTGGTGTCGCGCCACACGATCTGAACGTAATGCGCTGCGTCCTGCCAACGACCGGTGCGGCTGAAGCGCGGACTGGGGGCGTTGCGGAACTGCCGCCGCTCCGCCAGCCAGTATCGCACCATCTCGTCATAGGCATAGCCGCCGCGCGTGCCGGAGAACAGATTCTCCCCCTGCCCCGCGCGGCCCGCGGGTTGCTCGGCATGGAACAGCCGCCCGCGGCGGGCCAGTTCGCGCGCATGCCGCGCGGCGGCAACCGCCAGCCCGGGGCTCCACGCCAGCGGTGCCAGCCCCAGTTCGCCGCGTGCGCGATTGTGGGCGTCGAGCATGTCGCGACGCAGCAGGTTGGCGTCGCGCGGCGGCGTCGGCCGGCGCATCCGCCACTCCACACCCGCCGCACCGACGGGGGCGGAGAGAATCACCACGAGTATTAACGCGACCAGCGGGCGTACAACCATCACCGCCCGCGATGCCAAATCCCGCGCGCGACGGCAACATGGGTAAGTGAACCGCATGCGCCGCCGGTGGCCTTTGCCGCAGCGAACCGCCATATGCGCCGCGACCATGGCCACGATCGACCTCGCCCCGCCCGACGATAGCGCCCCGGACGCCGCGGCGCGCGACCGTGCCGCGCGCGCCGCGGCGCCGCTCGCTCTGTATATCCACTGGCCGTTCTGCGTCTCCAAATGCCCGTATTGCGACTTCAACAGCCACGTCCGCGCCACCGTGGACGAGGGTGAGTGGCACCGCGCGCTGCTCGCCGA
This sequence comes from Sphingomonas sp. Leaf231, assembly GCF_001421995.1. Classification (GTDB taxonomy): domain Bacteria; phylum Pseudomonadota; class Alphaproteobacteria; order Sphingomonadales; family Sphingomonadaceae; genus Sphingomonas. Next base: position 612,323 of record NZ_LMLS01000002.1, on the reverse strand, counting down.
TCTGGCGCATGAGGCGGCGTTGCTGCCGGGGCGGCGGCTCGGCTCGATCTTCTTCGGTGGCGGCACGCCCTCGTTGATGCCGCCCGCCACCGTGGCCGCGCTGATCGATGCCGCCACTGCCGCCTGGACGCCGCTGGGCGATGTCGAGATCACGCTGGAAGCCAATCCTTCGTCGGTGGAGGCGGCGCGCTTCGCCGATCTCGCCGCGGCCGGGGTCAATCGCGTCTCGCTCGGATTGCAGGCGCTGGACGACGACGCGCTGCGCTTCCTCGGGCGCGCGCATGACGTGGCGGAGGGAATCGGGGCGCTGGCCGTCGCGCAGACGAATTTCGCGCGGGTCAGCTTCGACCTGATCTACGCGCGCCCCGGCCAGTCGCCGGCGGCATGGGACGCCGAGCTTGCCCGCGCGCTGTCGTTCGGGACCGAGCATCTGTCGCTCTACCAGCTGACGATCGAACCCGGCACGCGCTTCGCGACCGAGGCGGCGGCGGGGCGGCTGGCGATCCCGGATGGCGACGACGCCGCGGACCTGTTCGAACTGACCCGCGCGCGCACCGCCGCCGCCGGAATCCCCGCCTATGAAATCTCCAACCACGCCCGCCCCGGCGCGGAGAGCCGCCACAACCTCGCTTACTGGCGCTACCGCGATTATGCCGGCATCGGCCCCGGCGCGCACGGCCGCCGCGACCATCTGGCCACGTTCCGCCGCCGCAAGCCCGAAAACTGGCTCGCCGCGGTGGCGCGCAACGGCCACGGGCTGGAGAGCGAGGAGCCGCTCGACGCGGTGACGCGCGTCAGCGAGGCGTTGCTGATGGGCCTGCGGCTGGCCGAGGGCGTCGATGTGGAGGCGATCGCGAACGCGGGCGGGATGCCGGTCGACGCGATCGTCGATCTCGCCGCCGTCGCCGCCTTGCCCGATCTGATCGTCCGGGAAGGCGCGCGGTTGCGCGTGACGGAGGCGGGCATGATCCTGCTCGACGCGATCCTGCCGCGGGTGGTGCGCGCGGGCGATTGATCCCTGCACGCACCACCGGATTTCGATACGTGCCGGGCGAGACCGGCACGCCGTCAGTCCGCCAGGCCGCTCCACTTCTGGTCCGATGCGGCGTTGGCGACCACCGCCTCGACGAAGGCCATCGTCCGCACGCCGTCCGCCGCGCCCGGGAACCACGCGGGGCTGCCGCGCGCCGCCACCGCATCGCCGCCGCGGATCGTCGCCGCCACCGCGCGATACAGATTGGCGAACGCCTCGATATAACCCTCCGGATGGCCGGCGGGCGTGCGTACCCGCGCCATCGTCGAGTCGGCCAGTCCCGGTCCGCCGGTCCGCACCAGTTCCGCCGGGCGATCGAGCCAGCGCAGCGTCAGCGTGTTCGGCTCCATTTGCGCCCAGTCCAACCCGCCCTTCTCACCGTGGATGCGCAGCCGCAGGCCGTTTTCGTCGCCTGCCGCCACCTGCGTCGCCTTCAGCACGCCGCGCGCGCCCCCCGCGAAGCGCAGCAGCACGCTGACGTCGTCGTCCAGCCGCCGGCCGGGCACGTGCGTGGTCAGGTCGGCGCACAATGCCTCCACCCGCACGCCGCCGACATGCTCAGCCAATTGGAAGGCGTGGGTGCCGATATCGCCCAGGCATCCGCCCAGCCCGGCGCGCGCCGGATCGGTGCGCCATTCCGCCTGCCGGTTGCCCTCACGGTCCAGCGCGCTGCTGAGCCAGCCCTGCGAATATTCGACCTGCACCAGCCGGATCGCGCCGAAATCGCCGCGCGCCACGCGCGTCCGTGCCTCCTCGATCAACGGATACCCGCTGTAGGTGAAGGCCAGCGCGTAATGCCGCCCGCTGCGTTGCGCCGCGGCGGCGATGGCGTGCGCCTCCTCCAGGTTCAGCGACATCGGCTTTTCGCAGACGACGTGGAAACCGGCGTCCAGCGCCGCGATCGACATCGGCGTGTGAAGGTGGTTGGGCGTGACGATCGACACCGCGTGGATCCGCTCGTCCTCCGGCAATGCGCGCTCCGCGGCGAGCATCGCCTCCAGCGATTCGTACACGCGCGCGCCGTCCAGACCCAACAGGTCGCCGGTCCGCCGGTTGCGCCCGTCGTCGCTGCTGAACGCGCCCGCCACCAGCCGCCAGTCGCCATCCACGCCTGCGGCCATCCGGTGAACCGCGCCGATGAACGCACCTTCGCCTCCGCCGACCATGCCCAGTCTAAGTGGTTCTACCCGCGTCATTCATCCTCCCGTCATCCGCATACCGACATTACGAAGACCGTAACGTCAGCCGCCTTGCTATCGCCCGGTTTAGCGGTAAACTGGCGTCAATCAAATTGGCTTTGGCAAATCGGGTTTGGAGAGATGCGATGAAATTGATCGCAGGGCTGATCGCGGCCCCGATCGTCGCCACGATGGCGTTGGCCGTATCGGCCCCCGCCCCGGCGCAGCAGAACGGACAGCAGGCGTTCGCGGCATGCAAGGCATGCCACACCGTGAACAAGGGCGGGCGTAACGGCATCGGCCCCAATCTAAGCGGCCTGTTCACCCGTCCCCCCGCCTCCGCGCCGGGCTTCAACTATTCGCCCGCCATGAAGAAGGCGCAGTTGAAGTGGGACGACAAGACGCTGAACGAATATCTCGCCGCCCCGCAGAAGAAGGTGCCGGGCACGCGGATGCCGATCGCGACCCCGGACGCCGCAAAGCGGGCCGCGATCATCGCCTATCTCAAGTCCGAGACGGCCAAATGAGCGACGCGCCCACCCCGGTTTCCGCCCCCGTGATGCGCGGTCCCGGCGTCTTCCTGGCGCAGTTCATGGGTGACGCCGCGCCGTTCGACACGCTGGACAATGCCGCGCGCTGGATGGCGGATGCCGGGTATGAGGGCGTGCAGATCCCGACCCGCGACGAACGATGCATGGATCTCGCCCTCGCCGCCGAGAGCCAGGATTATGCAGACGAGCTGACCGGGCGCTGCCGCGAGGCGGGTGTGGCGATCACCGAATTGTCGACCCACCTTCAGGGCCAGCTGGTCGCGGTCCACCCGACCTACGACACCGCCTTCGACGTCTTCGCGCCGGAGCACTTGCGCGGCAAGCCCGCCGAGCGGCAGGCGTGGGCGGTCGACCAGCTGAAGCTCGCCGCAAAGGCCAGCCGCCGCCTGGGGCTGGACGCGCATGCCACCTTCTCGGGCGCGTTCGCGTGGCCGTTCGTCTACCCATGGCCGCAACGTCCGGCCGGGATGGTGGAGGAGGCGTTCGCCGAACTCGGCAAGCGCTGGCGTCCGATCCTCAATACCTTCGAGGAGGAAGGCGTCGACCTCTGCTTCGAACTGCATCCGGGCGAGGACCTGCACGACGGTACCACGTTCGAGCGGTTCCTGGACGCGGTCGGCGGGCACAAGCGCGCCAACATCCTCTACGATCCCAGCCACTTCGTGTTGCAGGCGATGGACTATCTCCAGTTCATCGATTTCTATCACGACCGGATCCGGATGTTCCACGTCAAGGATGCCGAGTTCAACCCGACCGGCAAGGCGGGCGTGTACGGCAGCTATTCGGATTGGGTCGATCGCCCCGGTCGCTTCCGTTCGCTGGGTGATGGGCAGGTCGATTTCGGCGGCATCTTCTCGAAGCTGACGCAATATGGCTATCGCGGCTGGGCGGTGCTGGAATGGGAATGTTGCCTGAAGAACGCCGAGGATGGCGCACGTGAGGGTGCACCGTTCATCGCCGCGCACATGATCCGTCGCCCCGACCGTGCCTTCGACGATTTCGCCGGCGGATTCGATCCCGCTGCCAACAGGCGGTTGCTTGGACTCGACTGATCGGCCAAGCTGCTAAAAATACGATAATAGAATCATAACGGCAAAAGGGGTTGAGGGTGCAGGCTGAGGCAGCGGCGTATATCGGGCCTAATCGCTCGCGATTGTTCTGGCTGAGCGTGCTCGCGCTCTTCACCGCCGCGGTCAGCGCGTCGTTGCGCGCCGCGGTGGCCAGCAGCCTGAAGGCGCAATGGATCGATCCCATCGCCCCGGTCGAGGCAGGAGAACTGATCGGCGCCGCGCTGGGTTCCGCGTTTCTGGGCTTTGCGATCACGCTGTTCGTCGCCAGCGCATTGCTCGACAAGATCGGCACCAAGCGCATCCTGATCGGCTGCGGCATCTGCTTCCTCGCCGGCACCGCGTTGATCGTCGGGGCGGGCGTGCTGGCGAGCGGCATGGCGATCTACACGCTCGTCTGGCTGGGCATGATGCTCAGCGGCATCGGCTGGGGCCTGGCCGAAGCGTCGATCAACCCGCTGACCGCGCGCCTCTACCCCGAAGAAACCACCCATCGCCTCAACGTGCTGCACGCCTGGTATCCCGGCGGGCTGATCGTCGGCGGGCTGGCCGGCGTGCTGCTGGCGGCCGTCATGCCGTGGCAGGCGATCATGGGGCTGGTGTTCCTGCCCGCGATCGGCGTCGTCGTCATCGCCGCCACCACCGATTTCCCGCCGCCGCCGCGCGCGGTCGAGGGTGAGAGCTTCGGCACGATGATCGGCGAGGTGTTCCGCCGCCCCAGCTTCTTCGTCTGGTTCGGCGCGATGTTCCTGACCGCGTCGTCGGAACTGGCGCCGGGCCAGTGGCTCGACGTCGCGCTCACCAACCGCGTCGGCATGCGCGGCATCCTGTTGCTCGTCTATGTCAGCGCGCTGATGTTCGTGTTCCGTCACTTCGCCGGCCGCGTCGCCGCGAAGCTGTCGAACCCCGGGCTGCTGTGGATCTCCAGCCTGCTCGCCGCGATCGGCCTGTTCCTGTTGTCGCGCGCGCAGTCGCCGGTCGCCGCCCTGCTCGCCTCCACGGTGTGGGGACTGGGCGTGTGCGCGATGTGGCCCACGATGCTCGCATCGGTCGCCGAACGCTATCCGCGCGGCGGGGCATGGGCGCTCGGGCTGGTCGGCTCGGCGGGCGCGCTCGCCAGCTTCTTCGTCCTGCCCGCGCTCGGCGGCATGTTCGACGAGGCGAAGGTCCGGCTGGCCGGCGGACCCGAGGCGTTCAAGCAGCTGTCGGGCGAGGCGCTGCGCCAGGTCGAGGACGCCGCCGCATCGCAGTCGTTCGCGAAGCTGGCGCTGGTGCCGATCGTGCTGCTGCTGGTGTTCGGGCTGGTCTGGTTGTCGGAACGCCGCCGCCGCACGGGGCCGACCGCGGCATGACGCCGTCGCGCCGGTCCATTCTGGCGGGCGGCGTCGCTGCCGCGCTGTCCTCCTCCGCGCAGGGAGCGGGTAAAGTGAGCAACGCCGCCACCTTCTCGCTCCATTACGCGCCGCACGAAGGCAGCTTCGCCAGCCGCGGGAACCGGCTGGAACAGATCGCGTTCGCCGCCGACCAGGGCTTTCGCGCGTGGGAGGACAACGAGGCGCGCGCGCGTTCGGTCGCCGAGCAGGAGGCGATGGCGAAGGCACTGCAACAGCGCGGCATGACGATGGGCGTGTTCGTCGCGTCGATGCCGAAATGGTCGGAATTCCGCCCGATCTTCGGCAGCGACGACGGTGCTGAGCGTGAGGCCTTTCTTGCCGACGTCCGTGCCTCCGTCGACGTCGCCAAGCGGCTGAACGCCAGCCACATGACGGTCGTCACCGGGTTCGTCGACCGCAAGGTGCCGATCGAGATCCAGACCGGGCGGGTCATCGACCTGATGCGCCGCGCCGGCGACATCCTGGCGCCGCACAAGCTGACGCTGGTGATGGAGCCGCTCAACACGCGGACCGACCATCCCAACGTCTATATGCAGTCGTTCGCGGCCGGTTATGCGGTGGCGCGCGGGGCCAACAGCCCGGCGGTCAAGGTGCTGGCCGATTGCTACCACGAACAGATCCAGTCGGGGAACCTGATCCGCTCGCTCGGCATGGTCTGGGACGAGGTCGGCTACATCCAGTTCGGCGACAATCCCGGCCGCAAGGAGCCGGGGACCGGCGAAGTCAATTATCACAATATAGTGCGTTACTTACGTGAACGCCGCTACAGCGGCGTCATCGGTATGGAACATGGCAATTCGGTGCCGGGGCGGGCGGGCGAGGATCGGCTGATCGCCGCTTACCGCGCGATCGACGTCGCATGACGATGGGCATGACGATGGGCCGGATAGCGCGCACGCCACATATTTCGGGAGAGGGTGAGTGATCGACAGACGACATGCCTTGGGCGGCATCGCCGCCATGTTCGGGGCGCAATTGTTCGCGCCCCTCGCACGCGCGGCCACCGCATCGGCGGCGGCGACCAAGGGCGGCGGCGTTCCCGTCATCAGCGAGGGGCCACCCAGCGTCCAGGTCTTCACCGCGCCGCAACGCGCGTTGATGACCGCGCTCAGCGAGCGCGTGGTCCCCACCACCGACACGCCGGGCGCGATCGCCGCCGGGGTGCCGATGTATATCGAAAAGCTGCTCGCCGACTGGTCCACCCCGGAGGATCGCGTGCCGATCGTCGTCGGGCTGGACGCGATCGAGGCGCGGGCGAAGGCCGATTACAGGAAATCCGCCACGCAGGTCACGCCGGCGCAGATGGACGCGCTGCTGACGATGGCGATGGAGGACAAGTTCCCCGGCGGGAAGGCGTTCTTCGGCCCGTTCCGCCAGATGGTGATCGCCGGCTATTACACGTCGGAAATCGGCATCACGCAGGAACGCGAATACCTGCCGGTGCCCGGCGAATATAACGGCGCCTTCCCTTATGCTCAGGTCAACAAGGTCTATTCGTCATGATGATCCATCGTCGTAATGTCCTTGCCGGGGCCGGCGGCCTTGCCGCCCTCGGCCTGTTCGGGGTGTCGGCCGAGGCGGCGCAGCTCGGCGCGATCGGGCTCCAGCTGTACACGATCCGCGAATTGTTCGGGCCGGACCCGATGGGCACGCTCGAGAAGGTCGCGAAGATCGGCTACCGCGAAGTCGAATATGGCGGCGGCGGTTATGAGAAGATGGACCATGCCGCGCTGCGCGCCACGATGGACCGTCTCGGGCTGAAGGCGCCGTCGGTGCACATCGGCTACGACCTGCTGCTCAACGACTTCGACGCCATGGTGAAGATGGCCAAGACGCTGGGCGCGGACACCGTCATCCTGCCGTACATGACCGATCAGCATCGCACCGAAGCGGGCTGGACGGCGGCGCTGCCCAATTTCAACCGCTTCGCCCGCGATCTGCGCGCGGCCGGACTGGGCTTCGCCTATCACAACCACGATTTCGAGTTCACCAACAAGCCCGGTGGCGTCAGCCTGTACGACCGCATGCTCAAGGCGTGCGACCCGGCACTGGTGAAGGTAGAGCTGGACCTCTTCTGGGCGATCGCCGCCGGGGAAGATCCCGCCGCGCTGATCCGCCGCCTGTCGGGCCGCATCTACGCCTATCACGTGAAGGATCGTCGTCCCGACGGCAGCATGTGCGCGGTCGGCGACGGCAAGGTCGATTTCGGTGCGATCTTCAAGCTGAACCGCACCGCCGGCGTCCGCCACTTCTATGTCGAGAACGACCAGGCACCCGCGCCCTATCTACCCGACATCACCACCAGTTTCCGCACGCTGCGCGCCCTGCGCGTCTGATCGCGCCGACGGAGAGGACAATACACATGGCAGCGACCGATACTTTCGACGCAATCGTCATCGGCTCCGGCGTCAGCGGCGGTTTCGCCGCGAAGGAACTGACCGAAAAGGGCCTGCGCGTCCTGATGCTGGATCGCGGCATCATGGTCGAACACGGCGAGGGCTATGATTACGACGGCAAGCCCGCTTACGAGGTGCCCGCGCGCAATTCGATGCCCAAGGAGCTGATGGAGAGCGACTATTTCATCTCCAAGCACGGCTATGTCACGCCCAGCAACCGCAAGTTCTACAACGACGACCGGCTGAACCCCTATGCCTTCGACGAAGGCAGCAAGTTCTACTGGATCCGCCCGGCCGCGGTCGGCGGCAAGTCGCTGATCTGGGGCCGCTGGTCGTTCCGCTGGGGGCCGGAGGATTTCGAGGCGAACAAGCGCGAGAACGTCGGCGGTGCATGGCCGATCACGTACGAGGACGTGCAGCCGTGGTATGATTACGTCGAGAAGTACATCGGCGTCTCCGGCTCGCGTGAGAACCTGCCGCAATTGCCCGACAGCCAGTTCCAGCCGCCGATGGACATGAACATCGCGGAAAAGTGGATCAAGCCGCGGCTGGAAAGCAAGTTTCCGGGCCGCAAACTGATCAACACCCGCCTGTCCAACATGACCGAGGACAAGCCGGACCAGAACCGCACCAAGTGCCAGTATCGCAACCAGTGCGGTAACGGCTGTTCGTTCGGCGCATATTTCTCGACGCAGGCGGTGACGCTGCCGGCGGCGCGCGCGACCGGGCGGCTGACGCTGCGTTCCGACGCGGTGGTGACCAAGCTCGACTACGATCCCGCCAAGAAGCGCGTGACCGGCGTGCGCTACATCGACGGCAAGACCGGGCAGGAGCAGGTCGTGACCGCGCGGATGGTGTTCCTGTGCGCCTCCACGCTGGCGACCGTGCAGATCATGATGAACTCCAAGCGGCCCGACGGACGCAGCTGGTTCGACAACAGCGGCACGCTGGGCCGTTACGTCATGGATCACATCTTCCGCGTCAGCATCGGCGGCAACATCCCCGGGATGACCGACTTCATCGAATATGGCCGTCGCCCCGGCGGCGTCTACATTCCCCGCTTCCGCAACGTCGGCGGCGAGGAAGGCGTCGGTTTCAAGCGCGGCTATGGCTATCAGGGTTCGGCCTTCCGCGCCCCCGCCGCGCCGGTCGGGTTCGGCAAGTCGATGAAGGACGGCATGCGCCGTTACGGCAATTGGCAGTTCGGGATGACCGCGTTCGGCGAGTGCCTGCCGTACGAGGACAATCGCGTGTCGCTGACCCCCGGCAAGGTCGACCGGTTCGGCGTGCCGCTGATGAAGTTCGATGTCACGTTCCGCGACAACGAGCTGAAGATGATGGCGGATGCGCGGGCGCAGGGCGAGGCGATGCTGCGTGGCGCCGGGCTGACCGACGTGAAGAGCAGCGAGGGCGAACACGTCCCCGGCGACGCGATCCACGAAATGGGCGGCGCGCGCATGGGTGCCGATCCGCGTACGTCGGTGTTGAACAAGTGGAACCAGGCGCACGACGCGGCGAACCTGTTCGTCACCGACGGTGCGCAGATGGCGTCGGTGTCATGCGTCAATCCGTCGCTGACCTTCATGGCGCTGACGGCACGTGCCGCCGACAATGCGGTCAAGCTGATGAAGGCCGGCACGATCTAGGCCGGTCGACATCAAGCGGTCCCGCGCAGTGGACGGTCGCCCCGGTGCCGATCCGGGGCTCCGCCGTCCGCCTGTCGCAGGAGAAGCGCGCCTTCCGGAAACGATGTCCGGGGCGCGCTTCGTCGCCGACGGGATCGCTTCGTTCTGGATCGACAGGCGGCGATCCGTCACGGGTCGCATCATGACCCGACCAGCCATGAACAGGCGGCACGGCGAGCGGGGGCGGGTTACGCCACGGCCCGCCTGCCCCACATGCCCCGCGATGCGCGGGCCGCCGCGATGACCCGGCGTCGCCGCGAGGGCGTCACGATCCGCGCGGTGGCGGAGCGGGCGGGCGTGTCGGCCATGACGGTGTCGAACGTCATCAACCGCACCGGCCGCGCCAGCCCCGCGACCGCCGCCGCGGTTCACGCCGCGGTCGCCGAACTCGGCTACGTCCCCAACGTCGTCGCGCGGCGGCTGGCGCGTGCCCGTGCGACCACGGTCGGCCTGCTCTACAGCGGGCGACGTGCGCCGTTTCTCGATGCGATCCTGGTCGGCGCGTTGCGCGCCACCAACGCACGCGGGCTGCAATTGCTGCTCCATCAGGAGGAGCCATCGTCCCGCGCCGCCGCCGAGCACGCGGCGCAGTCGCTGGCGCGCGGCGGTGCCGATGCGCTGCTGCTCGTCCCGCCTTTCGCCGAGTTGCTGAGCGGATCGGACATGCTCGCCACCCTCCGGTTGCCGGTGGCGGCGATCGCGACCGGCCATGTCCTGCCCGACATCGCCACGGTGCGGATCGACAATCGCGCCGCAATGGCGGAGCTGACCGCGCTGCTGATCGCGCGCGGCCATCGCCGCATCGCGCTGATCGCGGGCAATCCCGGTCATTCCGACAGCGCGGAGCGGGTGGAGGGTTATCGCGACGCGCTGGCCGCACATGGCATAGCGGCCGATCCGGCGCTGTTGATCGCCGGCCGCTACGACCAACCCTCCGGCGAGGCGGCTGCGCAGCTGCTGCTGGCCCGAAACCCGCTGCCCGATGCGATCATGTGCAGCAACGACGACATGGCCGCCGGGGTGATCGCGGCCGCGCACCGGCGCGGCGTGCGCCTGCCGCATGATCTGGCGGTGACCGGGTTCGACGACACGACGCTGGCGGCGCGGATCTGGCCGTCGCTCACCACCGTCCGCCAACCGGCCGAGGACATGGCGTTCCGTGCCGCAGAGCGCTTGATCGGCACCGGCGACGGCGACACGTCGGCCACCGACCTGATCGTCGCCCATGCGATCATCGAACGCGAATCGACCGCGCCTCGGATGTGACGGGCGATGCCCAGCTTTCCGCGCGCACAACGATCACCCGCCCGACCCCAACGCCGACGCCGACGCCGACATAGCTTCGCTACGGTCGCAACGACGGGTGGATAACGCAATTCCGCCCGATCAGGCGAGTACGCAGCGCCCGTACGGATGGATCATCTTCATCGGCGAGCAGTCCCGCACCCGTGAAGCGCTGAACGTCGATCCCACCCGGTGCGATATCGCCACCACGGGCGCCAGCGACCCGGCTCGGCGGCCATCGACGGCTCGCGAACCGTGACGAACCGGGCGTCGCACCGGCATCACGAAATTCGCATCATCCGGTCAGGGGCGGACGCGCCCGGCCAGCACCGGTTCGTCCAGATCGATTGCGACCCGCCGCGTCCTGTCCGCCTTGCGACCCGCCGAGCGGCCAAGGCCATTCACCATGTCGCCGATAAGCATGAACGAGTTCGTCGCCTCGCCCTCACGCTCGCAGCAGCTGCCGGGCGCGATCAATTTCTGCACCCCCCGCAACAGCGCGGTGCCCATGCCGAACACGTCCAGCCCGGCCTGACATCCACCGACCAGTGTCGCGCATGGCGAATCCTCGGCGTTCAGCGCACCCATTCCGGTCCTGTCGCGATTGACCGCCACCGGGCGGGTTGAGACCGCCTCTCCTGGCAGCGGCAGTGCCTGCGCCGGAAGCGGATCGGCACATACGACCACCTCGTCCCCGGCCTGTCGGCGTGTGCATGGCTGGCCAGCGACGGGGGCAAGGATCGAGTGCGACGTCGCTGGCGGGGACGGCGGCGCAGCGGCCGCCTGTAGCAGGAGCGCGAGGATCAACATCGCCCGCCATGGTGCGCCGCGCCCCGCACTCCGTCAATGCACGCGGTCGATCCGTGCCCGCGTTACCGAAGGATCAGGGCCGCAACGCGGTGTCGCTGCGATCGTCCAGTTCGTCGTCCTCGACGCTGCCGTCGTCGAACTCCTCCTGGACCTCGTCTTCCTCGATATCGGCGTCATCCGCTTCCGCCGCGATGTCCTGACCGGCGACCTCGCCATCGGTCATCACCAGCTCGTCCTCGTCCTCCGCATCGTCGTCGATGCCGACGTCCGGCTCCAGGTCGACGATGATCGTGCCGTCGCCCGGTCCGTCGCGGGTCGCCTCCAGGATCTCGGCGCGCTGGCTCTCGTCATAGCCATCCTCGTCATAGCCGTCGTCGCCCGAACCCTGACCGTGCACCTGATGACCGCCCATCGCGTCGCTCCTCTTCATGAAGCTGATCGAACGGCAGACGCCACCGCGCGGTTCCGTCCACCCGCCGCCGCCGCGCCGCCCCGCTGGCATCACCGCGCGCAAGCACCTAACTAAGGTGCCCAGAACAACGGATTGTCCCTGATGCCCGATACGCCCGCCGCCGACGTCCCCACGCTGAGCCTTGCCGATCAGGATCGTGATCCGCGCGCGTTCGCCACCGCGCTTGGCGCATCGTTCGAGCGGTTCGGATTCGCGATCGTCGCCGACCACGGCGTGCCGCAGCCGCTGATCGATCGCGCCTGGGCGGATACTGCGGCGCTGTTCGCGCGGCCCGAGGACGAGAAGCGCCGCTACCACGCACCCGGCGGCGGTGGCGCGCGTGGCTATACGCCGTTCAAGACCGAGATCGCCAAGGATGCGCGCCACGTCGACCTGAAGGAATTCTGGCACGTCGGCCGCGAACTGCCCCCCGGCCACCATTATGCCGGCGACATGGCACCCAACGTCTGGCCGGACCGTCCGGAGGGGTTCCGCGACACCTTCGTGGAGCTGTTCGCCGCCTTCGACCGCGCCGGGGACCGGCTGCTGTCGGCGATCGCCCGGCACCTCGGCCTCGCGCCGGACTGGTTCGATCCGGCGGTGAAGGACGGCAATTCGGTGCTGCGCCTGCTCCATTATCCGCCGATCCCCGCCGATGCCGAGGGCGTGCGGGCGGGCGCGCATGAGGACATCAACCTCATCACCCTGTTGCTGGGCGCGGAAGAAGCCGGACTGGAATTGCGCGACCGGGCCTCCGGCGAGTGGCTGGCGATCAAGCCGCCCGAAGGGGCGATGGTCGTCAACGTCGGCGACATGCTGCAACGGCTGACCAACCACGTCCTGCCCTCCACCACGCACCGCGTCGTGAACCCGCCGCCCGAACGACGCGGACATTCGCGTTATTCGATGCCGTTCTTCCTGCACCCCGCGCCCGATTTCCTGATCGACACGCTGCCGCAGACCATCACCGCGGAAAACCCGAACCGCTATCCCGAACCGATCACCGCCAACGGCTATCTGCGCCAGCGGCTGATCGAGATCGGGCTGATCAAGCCATGAGGGATTTTTCGGGCATCGTCACCGGCGCGATCCGCCTCGACCACGATGGCGAGGTATCGGGGATCGTCAGCGGCGACATCACGGTCGCGGCGGGATGCCGGGTGGTGATCTCCGGCATGGTGCGCGGCGACATCACCGCCGAACCGGGCGCGGAAGTGCGGATCACCGGCATCGTCAACGGCGCGGTCCATGCCGAGGGCGCGAGCATCCACGTCACGGGGATCGTCACCCTGCCGTAGCGCAGAGCCCGGAGCGGGCCGTCGCGTCCGTCATCGCCATCGGACCGGCCAGGCTGGATCGACATCCAGCGCTTCATGGAGCAAGTCTGCGCGATCGTACGCGCGCGGTTCGCCCGAACAGACGGACGATCTGGGATGTCGAGCGATCCGGCACCCGTAAAACGCTGGATGTCGACCGGATTTAGGCCGTCCGTTCCGGTATTGCCGCCGCGTCGGCGGCGATCGAGGTCGCCGGGGCCAGCGCCTCCCACGGGAACACGAACCAATCCTTGGTCACCGAACGGTCGATCGTCCGCGCTGCCCATTCGACCCGCGTCGCCGAGCTGCGATTGTCGATCAGCGTCGCGAAGCGCACCGCGCCCGCCGCCGCACCGGCCCGTTCCAGCAACGTCCGCAGCCGGGCGATCGTCCGCCCCGAATCGTTGATGTCGTCGACGAACAGCAGCCGCGCGCCCTCGCGGGTGTGCGCCGCCAGCCGTTCGAGTGCGGGCGCGGCGCGCGCATCGTCCTGCCCGGAGTAATCGACCGATTCCATCGGCACCCCGGCGGCGTGGCTCAGGTAGACGGCGGGGACCAGCCCGCCGCGCCCGACGCCGACCAGCAAGGTCGGGCGCCACGCGGCGTCTCGGGCGATCAGCGCGGCCAGCGCGCGGACATCGGCTATCAGTTCGGCATGGGTGACGGCGGTCAGGATCGGCATCACGACGCCTTACACGACCGCCGCCGCGCGAACATACCCCCTGCCACCGGACAGCCGCACTATTTTACAGGTCTGTCATTTTCCGAACCCGGTCGGGGCGGGCGACACGGTAGTCGTCTCGCCGCCACGGATCTCCTGCACCTCCAGCGCGCGCTCGGCGACATTGTCGCGGCCGAACCGGAACGCGCCATCGATCCCCGAAAAACCGTCCGCATCGCGCAGCCGGCTCTCCGGAAACGGCGATCCCGGTCGCCACTCGCGCGCGATCCGCACCACCAGCAGCACCGAGTCGTAGCCGAGGCTCGACAGCCGATAGGGCGCGGCGTTGAACCGGGCGCGGTAATTGCGCGCATATTGGCGGTACAGCGCGTCGGGCACGCTGGCGAACCACGCGCCGTTCAGCGCCGCCGACGATCGCGCCGCGCCGTCCGAGTTCCACAATTCGGTGCCGAGGATCTGCGTCGACGGGCTGTTGCGCCGCACCAGCGGCACCGCGGTCGCCGCGGTGGCGGCGCTGTCGGCGACCAGCACCGCACCGAACGGCGCGTCCTTGGCCATCCGCTGCACCGCGGTGCCCAACGCGCCGGGTCCGCGATCATAGGTCTGGAGCGATACCACCCGCCCGCCCGCCTGTTCGACCGCACGCAGGAACGCGGTGGACGCGCGGCTGCCGTACAGCGCGTTGGGCACCAGCCCGCCGAAATTGTCGACGCCGCGCCCGCGTGCATAGGCGACGACGCGCTCGATCGCCTGCGCCGGGGCATAACCCAGCACGTAAGCACCGTTGCCCGCCACGCCGGTATCGTTGGAAAAGGACAGCACCGGCACCTTCGCCGCGCGCGCGATCGGCGCGACCGCGCGCACATCCTCGGCCAGCAACGGCCCCAGAATCAGCTGCGCGCCCTCAAGTATCGCGCGCGCCGCCGCCGCACCCGCGCCGGTCGCGGTGTCGTAGCTGGTGATGCGCACCTGCTGGTTGCGCGTGTCGAGCAGCGCCAGCTGGGTGGCATTGGCCAGGCTGCGCCCCACCCCGCCATTGCTGCCGGTCAGCGGCACCAGCAACGCGACGCGGTTGCGCGCGGCATCCTGCGCCAGCCCGGTCACCACCTCGGGCGCGGCCTCGCGCGGGGGCGGCGCGGGTTGCGCGGTCGGTGCGGTCTGCACCGGACCACGCGGCACCACCGTCGAACAGGCCGCCAGCAACAGCGCCCCCGTGACGGTGACCAGCCGCGATAATGCGTTCGACCATTGCGAACGCCCGATCGCCTCTGCCATGACTACTCCCGTGAACCCGTTGACCCCCGGCCTGTACATCGTCGCCACCCCGATCGGCAATCTCGGCGATCTTTCTCCCCGCGCAGCCCAAGTGCTTGCCGGAGCGGACATTATCGCCGTGGAGGATACGCGCGTCACCGCCGGCCTGCTCCGCCACATCGGCACGAAGCGGCCGATGACCCCCTATCACGACCATAACGCCGAACATGTCCGGCCGCAGTTGATCGCGCGGATGGCACGCGAGATCGTCGCTCTGGTGTCCGATGCGGGCACGCCGCTGATCTCCGATCCCGGCTTCAAGCTGGTGCGGGACGCGCGCGCCGCCGGGCATCAGGTGGTCACCATCCCCGGCCCGTGTGCCGCGGTCGCCGCGCTGACGCTCGCCGGCTTGCCCACCGATCGCTTCTTCTTCCTCGGCTTCCTGCCGTCCAAGGAGCAGGCGCGTGCCACCGCTATCGCCGAGGTGGCGAACGTGCGCGCCACGCTGGTGATCTACGAATCGGGGCCACGCCTCGCCGCGTGCCTGTCCGCGCTGGCCGCCGGACTCGGCGACCGGGAAGCGGCGGTCACGCGGGAGATCACCAAGAAGTTCGAGGAGGCGGTCACCGGCACGCTGTCGATGCTGGCGGCGCGCTACGCCGATGCGCCACCCAAGGGCGAGATCGTCGTCGTCGTCGCCCCGCCCGAACCGCCCGCGCCCCCCGCTGCCGAGGACGCGGACGCGGCGCTGGTCGAGGCGCTGACCCGCCTGCCCGTGTCGAAGGCGGCGGGCGAGGTCGCCAAGGCACTCGGCCTCGACCGCAAGACGCTCTACGCCCGCGCGATGGAGCTGAAGGGCGCCCCCGACGCTTGACGGTGCCGTGCCGATGGTGGGGCAAACGCATGAGCGGGCGTTGCCGTACCGCGGCGGCGACGGTAGCACCGCGGCATTCCTTCCTCGCCGCGGAGCCGTCATGAAGAAGCTGCTGATCCTGTCGTGCCTCCTGCTCGCCGCCGCCGCGCCCGCACCGAAGGAGAAATGGGAGCGGATCTTCGACGGTCGCACGCTTACCGGCTGGACCCCCAAGATCACCGGGCGCGCGGTCGGGGAAGATCCATTGCGCACCTTCGTGGTGAAGGACGGCGCGATCACCGTCACCTACGATCGGTACAAGGCGTTCGGCGGGGCGTTCGGGCATCTGTTCTGGAAGGCGCCCCTCACCGCGTATCGGCTGCGCTTCGACTATCGCATGACCGGCTCGTCGATGACCGATATCGAGGGCTGGCAGAACCGCAATTCCGGGCTGATGCTCCATGCGCAGGCACCCGCCACGATGACCCGCGATCAACAATTTCCGGTCAGCCTGGAATTCCAGTTGCTCGCCGTGCCCCGCCCGAACCGCGAGCCGAGCGGCAATCTGTGCACGCCCGGCACCACCGTCGAGTTCGAGGGCAAGCGCCCGACCAGCCATTGCGTCACCGGCACCGGCCCGCTGGTGCCGCTGGGCCAATGGACGCATGTCGAGGTGGAGGTAACGCCCGACGGCCGCGTGACCCACATCCTGAACGGCAAGCCCGCGATCACCTACCGCGCTGCGCAACTCGACCCCGACGACAAGGATGCACAGCCGGTGATCGCCGCGGCCGGCGGATCGCTGGCGCTGCGCGGCGGCTATGTCGCGCTGCAAAGCGAGGGGCAGCCGACCCAGTTCCGCAACATCGAAGTCTTGCGGCTCGACTGAGGGCGAACCTTCGACTTACCGATGGCGGGGCGCCGATGAAGCCCGTGAGATCGTGCGGTTTTCGGCCTGACGATCCGCGACTTGCCCCCCCGTGAACATCTCCTTACACCGGTACGCAATACCAATACGATACCGGAGAATGACATGACGCGACGCGCCCGCCGGATCGGCCTGCCCCTGCTCGCCGCCACGCTCATGACACCCGTGGCACATGCCGCGACGCGCCCGGCGATCTTCCCGGCACCGACCGAAATGACGCTCGCGCCCGGCACGGTCATGCTCGGGCGCGCGGTCACGCTGGTCGCCGCGTCCGGCACCGATCCCGCCACCGTCGCGCTGGTCGAATCGATCCTGCGCGATGCAGGAGTCGCCACGATCACCCGCCGCACCTCGGCGAAGGGCGATCAGCCGCACGTCATTCTCGGCACCACCGCGGCCGCGATCGTCCGCACCGCGCTGTCGGGCATCGCGGCCGACGACCATGTCGAAGGCTATACCCTGACCGTCGATCCCGCCGGTGCGGGCACGATCACCCTTGCCGGCCATGACGCCGACGGCCTGTTCCACGCGGCGCAGACGTTGCGCCAGCTGGTGCAGCGCACCGAATTGCCCGCCGTCACGATCCGCGACCATCCCGCGATGCCGGTGCGCGGCACGATCGAGGGCTTCTATGGCAAGCCCTGGAAGATGGCCGAGCGCACGCGGCACCTCGATTTCCTCGCCACGGTGAAGGCCAATACCTACATCTACAGTCCCAAGGACGATCCCTACGCCCGCGATCGCTGGCGGGAGGCGTATCCGGCCGGGACGCTGGCGCAGCTCGGCACGCTGGCCGCCGCGGCGCGCCGCAACCATGTCGATTTCGTCTATGCGATCTCGCCGGGGCCGTCGGTCTGCTTCTCCGCGCCGGCCGATCTTCAGGCGATGCAGCGCAAGTTCGACGCGCTGCGCGGCATCGGCGTCCACCGCTTCTACGTCGCGCTGGACGACATCGAATACAAGAAATGGAACTGCGACGCCGATCGCGCCGCCTTCGGTCCGTCGGGTGCGGAGGCTGCAGGCAAGGCGCAGGCGCAATTGCTCAACGCCGTGCAGGCCGACCTGACCCGCCGCGACCCGCAGGCTCCGCCGCTCATCATGGTGCCGACCGAATATTACGATGCGAAGGAGACGCCGTACAAGGCGGCGCTGCGCGAGAACCTCGATCCCAGGGTGGTGGTGCAATGGACCGGCACCGACGTCGTGCCGCCCGCGATCTCGGTTCCGGATGCCAGGGCCGCAACCAAGGCGTTCGGGCGCAAGACGCTGCTGTGGGACAATTACCCGGTCAACGATTTCGCGCAGACCACCGGCCGGCTGCTGATGGCCCCCTATGCCCGGCGTCAGGCCGGGCTGGCGACGGAGCTGACCGGCATCCTGTCCAACCCGATGAACCAGGAAGCGCCCAGCCGCGTCGCGGTGACCGGGGTCGCCGCCTTCGCGTGGAACGACAAGGATTATGATCCCGAGCGGACGTGGACCTTCGCCGCGCGCGAACTGGCCGGCGGCGACGATCGTGCCACCGCCGCGTTGCTGACCTTCTTCGACACGCAGCACATGGCCCCGACCTTCGGCAGCCAGCCATGGCAGGAGCAGGCACCCCGCCTCCGCGCGTTGCTGAACCACGTGCGCGATACGCTCGCCACCGGTGATGCGCCCGCGCGTGGCGCCGCCCTCGCCGATCTCGCCCGCGCCGCCGACGACCTTGCCGCCGCGCCGGACACGATCCGCGCCGGCGTGGCGGACGCGTCGTTCGCCGAACAGTCGCGCCCGTGGCTCGACGCTACCGCGCTATGGGGCCGCGCGCTGCAACAGACCGCCGCCGGCCTTGCCGCCGCCGACGCCGCCAGTCCCGCCGCCGCCCGCTATTTCGCCGATGCGCGCCGGCTGGCGGGTGAGGCAGCGGCGGTCCAGTCGATCCCCGGCGCGACGCGCTTCGACGGGCCGATCCGGATCGCCGACGGCGTCCTCGACCGCTTCGTGGCGGATGCGCCGGAGCTTGTGGTGATGCAATTACCTCATTCGAAATGATTTTCTCAATCACCGCCATAGTTTCCGCCGTCGCGTTGACCGATCGGTAACCGGTCCCGCCTAGCTGCCTGTTCGGGGCTTGGAGGCGCACGTGGGATTACTGGATTCACTCGCCGGCTTCATCGACAACGACACGCTTGCCGAGACGTTCGCGATAAAGCCTGACGATCCGTCGCGGCTGCGGCGGCCGCTGCTGGACGGCATCAAGCGCACGCGCGAACAATTCGCCGCGCGCGGCACCGATGCGGTCAAGGCGGCAAGCCGGTGGTGGCAGGTCCAGAACGGCGTCGTGGCGCTGACCGTGAAGGTCGGCGGCGGCGTCCTGAACCTCAACGATGCCGCCACCAACCACATTCCGGAGCCGGTGTTCGACAAGTTCCTGCACCAGTTCGAACAGGCGGTGAATGCCGGCGAACTCGACGACGCGCTGAAGGCCCGACAGGCCGGGAGGGCCACGGCCGACAAAAGCGCCGGTCGTGACAAGACGCCGGTGGCCGGCGAGCGCCACCCCAGCATCGACCGCGATGACTGGGACAGCCTCGCCTGGGCGGAGCGGCAGAAGGTCAACGCGCTGTTCCGCGCCGGACGCAATCCCGACGGCAGCCTGATCGCGGTCAGCGGCTACAAGCCCGACGCGCCGCTCGCCGCGCAGGACGTGTCGGCGTTCAGCGATACGAGGACGCGCTGACACCCGGCGGGTAGAGGCCGGAGACCGGATCGACGATCCACGTCGCGGCGGCGGGGCGGTCGTCCCGCGCCGGCCTCGATCGCCATCACCGCGCTTGCCGGCACCGCCCGCACCCGCCATCCTCGCCCGCGATGCGCCCGCCTCCATCCCGCCCCACCGCCGTCCGCCGCGCCGCGGAGGAGGCCGGGCGACGCGGCGAGCGGCTGGCGGCATGGTGGTTGCGGCTGAAGGGCTGGCAGATCCTCGACCGCCGCGTCCGCACCCCGGCCGGCGAGGTGGATCTGGTGGCAAGGCGCGGCGCGTTGATCGCCTTCGTCGAGGTAAAGACGCGCCGCACCCCCGCCGAGCTCGACCATGCGATCGACCAGCGCCGCCTGGCCCGCGTCGCCGCCGCCGCGGAGGTGCTGATGCCGCGCTACGCCACGGCGGGCGAAGATATTCGCGTCGACGTGATCCTGCTCGCCCCCGGCACGCGGCCCCGCCATATCGAGAATGCGTGGATCGGCTACTGACAGCCGCCCCCCCACCCCCTACATCGCGGGCATGATCAAGCCGCTTACCGTCGCCGTCCAGATGGACCCGCTCGACCAGATCAACATCGCGGGCGATTCCACCTTCGCGCTGATGCTGTCCGCGCAGGCGCGTGGCCACCGGCTGTTCCATTATGCCGCCGAAGACCTGAACTGGTCGGACGGGCGATTGTGGGCCAGGGCGCATCCGGTCACCGTGCAGCGCGTGGCGGGCGACCATTTCCGCTTCGGCGATCCGGTGTCGCTCGACATCGGCGAGCAGGCCGACGTGGTGCTGATGCGACAGGACCCGCCCTTCGACCTGGGCTATATCACCGCCACCCACCTGCTGGAGCGCGTCGCGGACCGCACGCTGATCGTCAACGATCCGGTCAGCGTCCGCAACGCGCCGGAAAAGATGTTCGTGCTCGATTACGCGCGCTTCATGCCGCCGACGCTGGTGACGCGCTCGCTGGAAGAGGCGCGCGCATTCCTGCGCCGTCATGGCGAGATCGTCGTGAAGCCGCTGCACGGCAATGGCGGCAAGGCGATCTTCCACGTCCGCGCCGCCGGTGAGAACCTGTCGGCGTTGATCGAGGTATTCAACCAGACGTGGCGGGAACCGCACATGGTGCAGGCGTTCCTTCCCGACGTCGCGAAGGGCGACAAGCGCATCGTGTTGATCGACGGCGTGGTCGCGGGCGCGATCAATCGCCTGCCCGGTGAAGGCGAGATCCGCAGCAATCTGGCGGTCGGCGGCTCGGCGCAGAAGACCGCGCTGACCCCGCGCGAGCGTGAGATCTGCGACGCGCTCGGCCCGGAGCTGAAGCGGCGTGGGCTGATCTTCGTCGGCATCGACGTGATCGGCGGCGAATGGCTGACGGAGATCAACGTCACCTCCCCGACCGGGATCGTCGCGATCGAGGCGTTCGACGGCACCGATGTCGCCGGGCTGATCTGGGATGCGGTCGATCGCCGGCTCGAAGAACGCGCGCTGGCGGAACGCGCCGCCTGATCCCGCCGTTGGCGGAGGCGTGACCGACTTCATCATCCACTGGATCGTCGCGGGCGGCTATCTCGGCATCTTCCTGCTGATGGCGCTGGAAAATGTCGTGCCGCCGATCCCGTCGGAGGTCATCATGGGGCTGGGCGGGATCGCGGTCGCGCGCGGGCAGATGGAGATGATCCCGCTGCTGCTATGGGGCACCGCCGGCACCACCGCCGGCAATGTGTTCTGGTACGCGATCGGCCGCCGGCTCGGCTATGCGCGTTTCCGGCCGTTCGTGGAACGCCACGGCCGCTGGCTGACGATGGAGTGGGAGGACGTCGAGCATGTCCAGCACTTCTTCCACCGGCACGGCGGCTGGGTGATCTTCGTCTTTCGCTTCATGCCGACGTTCCGCACGATGATCTCGCTGCCCGCCGGCATGGCGGCGATGCCGATGTGGCGTTTCCTGTCGATGACGTTCCTGGGCAGCATCATCTGGAACGGTGTGCTGGCTTGGGCCGGCTATCAACTGGGCAGCCGCTTCGCCGAACTCGATCGTTACGTCGGCCCGGCGGGCATCGCGGTGACGGTGCTGGCGCTCGGCTGGTACGGATGGCGCGTCGCGACGTGGAAACCGCGCGTTTCGCCACCGGAATAGTCCACCGTCACGCCGGGCGGCACGGGTCAGCCGCGCGGGTGCGCGTTGCGGTATACGTCCAGCAGATGCGCGGCATCCACGCCGGTATAGACCTGCGTCGAGCTCAGGCTGGCATGGCCCAGCAACTCCTGCAGCGCGCGCAGGTCCGCGCCGCGCCCCAGCAGATGCGTGGCGAAGCTGTGGCGCAGCGCATGCGGTGTCGTCCGGTCCGACAGCCCCAGCCGCGCCCGCGCCGCGCGCACCCGCGCGCGCACGATCCCGCCGTCCAGCGTGCCGCCGCGCACGCCGCGGAACAGCGCCGCATCACGCGTCAGCGGCCATGGCGTCAGCCGGGCATAATCCTCCACCGCCGCGCGCACCGGTGCCAGCAGCGGCACGATCCGCGTCCGGTCACGCTTGCCGGTCACGCGCAACGTCTCGCCCAGCGGCAGCACCGCCCCGGTCAGCCCCAGCGCCTCGCCGATCCGCAGCCCCGCACCGTACAGCAGCAGCAGCACCGCCCAGTCGCGCGCCGCCACCCATGGCTCGTCGCTTTCCTCCATGACGTCGGTGGCCAGCGCCACCGCCTCGTCGGGGGAGATCGGCCGCGGCATGCCCTTCTTCACCCGTGGCCCCTTCAGCCGCGGTGCCGCACCCGCGCCCCCGGCCCAGTCGAGGAACCCGCGCACCGCCGACAGTTCGCGCGCGGCCGATGCATTGCCCAGCCCACGTCCGCGCCGCTGTGCCAGATAGGCACGCAGGTCGCCCGCGCTGACCCGCAGCAACGCCGCACGGTCCACCGCCTCGCCCCAATGTTCGCCCAGGAACGCCACCAGCCGCTCCGCCGTCGCCCGGTACGCGCGCACGGTATGTTCCGAACGGCGACGGTCGCGTGCGAGGTGGATCGACCATTGCAGCGCAAGCGGAAGCTCGTGCGGCGGCGTCGACAGCGGCGGGGCGGACAAATCGGTCACCTTGCCGCATCTCCAGCGGTTGAATGATCTTGGCAAACCAAAATTAACGCTGACTCAGCTAAGCTTCACCGATGACGCGAATATTTTCCGGATCCGATGTCCATGGCGAGGCTGCCCGCGCCGCCGCGCTTGAAGCGCTGGCGCTGCTGGGCACCGAACCCGAACGGGAATTCGACGCGCTGGTCGCGCTGGCCGCGGAACTGCTCGGCTGTTCCACCGCGCTGCTCAATCTGGTCGGTCACGACCGGGTATTCGTCAAGGCGCGTACCGTCCCCGGCGCCGCGGTGTTCGAGCGCGAAACCGCCTTTTGCGACCGCACCGTGGTGGAGGATCGCCTGACCGTGATCGACGACACGCTGGCCGATGCGCGGTTCCGCGAAAGCCCGCTGGTCACCGATGCGGGAATACGCTTCTACGCCGGTGCACCGCTTCACGTTCCCGATCCCGACGGCGTGCGCCGCGCGGTCGGCACGCTGTGCGTCGTCGACAATCGCCCGCGCCAGCCCGATCCCCGCGAACTCGCCGCGCTGAACCACCTGGCCACCCTTGCCGAGGCATTGCTGGAGGCGCGCCGCACCGCGCTGAAGGCGATCCACATCGCCACCACCGGGGAGGAACTCGTCACCCGTCTGGGACGGCAGGACCAGATCTTCCGTCAGGCCGAACAGGCGGCGGCGATCGGATCGTGGCGGCTGTCGATCGACGACAACGTGCTCGACTGGTCGGACAACGTCTATCGCATTCACGGCCTGCCGGTCGGCGACAAGCCGGAACTGGAACATGCATTGCGCTTCTACCCGCGCGACAGCCGTCCGCTCGTCCGCGCCGCGCTGGAGGAGGCGATCGCCAACGGTCGGTCGCTGGCGATCGAAAGCGATCTCATCACCGCCGACGGTCGTCACCGCCGCGTCCGCGCGATCGCCGATCCCGAAATCGTCGATGGACGCGTCGTCGCGATGGTCGGCGTGTTCCAGGACGTCACGGAGCGCCATGCGCTGGAACAGCAGTTGCGCCGCTCCGCCGATACCGATGCGCTGACCGGCATCGCCAATCGCGCCGCCTTCGACCGGGAATTGACCGCGGCGATGGAGCGCGCACGTCGCCACCACACCCCGCTCCACCTCGCGCTGATCGACCTCGACGGGTTCAAGGCGATCAACGACACGCTGGGCCATGGTGCCGGCGACGACGTGCTGCGGCTGACCGGCGCGGCGCTGTCCGAACCGTGGCTGATGGGCAGCATCGCGGCGCGGATCGGCGGCGACGAATTCGCGGTGATCGTCGAACATCCCGCGCTCGCCAGGGATACCGCCGGCTTGCGTGAACGGCTGGAGGCGGCGCTGCGCGTGCCGGTCGAATCCGGAGGCGTGACGATGAGCAGCGCCGGCTCGGTCGGGATCGCCGGATATGACGACGATTGCCATTCGCTGCGCGACTTCGCGCGCCGCGCCGACACGATCCTGTACGCCGCCAAGCGCGCCCGCGTCGGTGCCCGCAACATCCGTCGCGTCGCATAGCGGCAGGCGCAGCCCGCGTACCGGCCACGGTCGACCGGCGCTCGACTCCGCATCAGCTTCCCTCCGACTCGCCTACGCCCCATATGGCGTCCACCATGTCCTCCCGCGCGCGCGTCCTCGTCATGAACTCCGCCCTTGGGCCGCTCGACTACCGGGTGCCGCACGGGATGACGGTAGAGCCCGGCTCGGTGGTCGTCGCGCCGCTGGGGCCGCGACAGTTGCTCGGCGTCGCGTGGGAGGCGGAGCGGATGCCGTCGGACGCGGAGGTCGGCGACAACCGCCTGCGCAACCTGCTGGCGGTCGCGGACGTGCCGCCGCTGCGCGCCCCCTTGCGCCGGCTGATCGAATGGACCGCCGATTATTACCTTGCCCCGCCCGCGGCGGTGGTGCGGATGGCGCTGTCGTCCACCGCCGCATTGGAGGGCGGGCGCAGCGTCGTCGAATATCGCGCCACCGGCCATGTTCCCGACCGTCTGACCCCGCAGCGCGAACAGGCGCTGGGGCGGATCGGCGACCGGCAGGGGCTGATCCGCGAGCTCGCCACGATCGCCGACGTCAGCGACGCGGTGATCCGCGGGCTGGTGAAGGCGGGCGCGTTCGAGGGCGTGCCCGTCGACATCGACAGCCCGTACCCGGTGCCCGATCCCGATCACGCACCCCCGACGCTGTCCGACGATCAGCATGCCGCCGCCGCCACGCTGGTCGGCGACGTGGATGCCGCCGCCTTCCGCCCGACGTTGCTGGACGGGGTCACCGGCTCGGGCAAGACCGAGGTTTATTTCGAGGCGGTCGCCGCCGCGATCCGCGCCGGGCGGCAGGTGCTGGTGCTGCTCCCCGAAATCGCGCTGACCGAACCGTTCCTGAAGCGCTTCCACGATCGTTTCGGCTGCGAGCCGGTGGCGTGGCATTCCGGCCTGCGCGCCACGCAGCGCCGTCGTGCATGGCGCGCAATCGCCAGCGGCGAGGCGCGGGTGACGGTCGGCGCGCGCTCGGCGCTGTTCCTGCCTTATGCGAACCTGGGGCTGATCGTCGTCGACGAGGCGCACGAAACCAGCTTCAAGCAGGAGGACGGCGTCCATTATCACGCGCGCGATGTCGCGGTGATGCGCGGGCTGTTCGAGGCGTGCCCGGTGATCCTCGCCAGCGCCACGCCCGCGATCGAGACCCGTCACCAGGTGGCGCTCGGCAAATATGCCGAGGTGAAGCTGCCGGGGCGCTTCGGGGTCGCGCAGATGCCGACCATCGAGGCGATCGACCTGATCGCCGAGCCGCCGGAGCGCGGCCGCTGGATCAGTCCCCGGCTGGTCAAGGCGCTCGAAGACACGCTGGAGCGCGGCGAACAGTCGCTGCTGTTCCTCAATCGTCGCGGCTATGCGCCGCTCACCTTGTGCCGCACGTGCGGGCACCGCTTCCAATGCCCGAACTGCACCGCGTGGATGGTCGAGCACCGCCTGACCCGCCGTCTGGCCTGCCACCATTGCGGGCATATCGAACCGGTGCCGCGGCTGTGCCCGGAATGCCAGAACGAGGATACGCTGGTCGCGTGCGGGCCGGGGGTGGAGCGGATCGCCGACGAGGTCGCGGCGCTGTTCCCGACGGCACGCGTCGCCGTGGTCACCTCCGACACGATCTGGAGCCCCGCCAAGGCAGCCGAATTCGTCGCGCGGATGGAGGCGGGCGATATCGACATCGTCGTCGGCACGCAGCTGGTGACCAAGGGCTATCACTTTCCCAACCTGACCAACGTCGGCGTCATCGATGCCGATCTCGGGCTGGACGGCGGCGACCTGCGCGCGGCGGAACGCACCTTCCAGCAGATCCGCCAGGTGTCGGGCCGGGCCGGGCGCGGGGCCAAGCCGGGCCACGTTTTCATCCAGACGCACAGCCCGAAGGCGCCGGTGATGCAGGCGCTGATCACCGGTGATGCCGACGCCTTCTACGCCGCCGAAACCGAAGCGCGCGAGGATGCGGGCGCGCCACCCTATGGCCGCTATGCCGCGATCATCGTGTCCAGCGAGGATCAGGGGGCCGCGCACGACACCGCCCGCACGATCGGCCGCGCCGCGCCGCGCATCGACGGCATGGAAGTCTATGGCCCCGCCCCCGCACCGCTGGCGATGCTGCGGGGACGGCACCGGTTCCGCCTGCTGGTGCACGCACGCCGCGCGCTGGACGTGCAGGACGTGATCCGCGCGTGGCTCGCCGAACTCGAATGGTCCGCCAAGGTCCGCGTCGCGGTGGACGTCGACCCCTACAGCTTCCTGTAGCGCACTGTCACCGCTGGACCCGGCAAGGTCAGTCGGCGAACAACAATACCGGCGTTTCCAGATACTTCTTCAACGCCTGCACGTAGCTGGCGGCATCCCAGCCATCGACCACGCGGTGGTCGCAGCTGATCGACAGGTTCATCAGCTTGGCGCGGACGATGTCGTCACCCCCTTGTCCGTTCGGCCGGAACACGGGGCGTTCGACGATCTTGTTCGGGCCGACGATCGCCACTTCGGGCCGGTTGATGACCGGGGTCGTCGCGATCCCGCCCAGCGGCCCCAGCGAGGTGACGGTGATCGTGCCGCCCCCCATCTCCTGCGGGGTCAGCTTGCCGGCGCGCGCCGCACCCGCCAGCCGCGTGATCTCGGTCGCCAATTGCCAGACATTGCGGTCCTGCGCGTCGCGGATGACGGGCACGGTCAGCCCGGCATCGGTCTGCGTCGCCATGCCCAGATGCACGCGGCCCGACCGCGTGACCACCCCGGCCTCGTCGTCGTAGCGGGCGTTGAGCATCGGGAAATCGGGCAGCGTCCGGCACATCGCGACGATCAACAGCGGCAGCATCGTCAGCTTCGGCCGCTCGCCACGATGGTCGTTCAAATCGGCGCGCATTTCTTCCAGCGCGGTCACGTCGATCTCGTCGACATAGGTGAAATGCGGGATGTTGCGCTTCGACGCCGCCATGTTCTCGGCGATCCGCCGCCGCATGCCGATGACGCGCACCTGCTCGTCGTCGCGCGCACGGCTGGCATGCGGCGCGTGATAGCCTTGCGTGCCGCCATAACGCAGAAAGGCGTCGAGATCCGAATGACGGATACGGTCGCCGTCGGCGATCCGCACCTGCGCCAGATCGACATTCAGATCCTTCGCGCGCGCGCGCACCGCCGGCGACGCGAGCACCTGCGCCTCGCCGCGTCCGGCGGACGTGGGCGTGGAAGCAGGAGCCGGCGCAGGCTGGACCGACGCGGCACCGTCGCCCGATACGTCACCCGCCGGTCGCCGGTCGCCGTCGCCGTCGCCGTCGCCAACTCCCGCCGACTGTTGCCGCGCCGGCGGGGCCGCATCGGCCACCTCCTCCACGCCGGGGTTTTCGGCCTCCAGCGTGTCGGGCCCGGTGGCGGGCGATGCCGCCTCTTCCGCGCCGCCCTCTTCGCCCTCGACCTCGATCACCACCAGCGCGGCACCGATCGACACCTGATCGCCGACCTCGCCCGCGATCTCGACCACGACGCCCGCGACCGGTGATTCCATCTCGACGGTGGCCTTGTCGGTCATCATGTCGGCCAGGCTCTGGTCCTCCTCGACACGGTCGCCGACGGCGACGTGCCACGCCACGATCTCGGCCTCGGAAATGCCCTCGCCGATGTCCGGCAGTTTGAAGGTGAAACGCGCCATCGTGTTAGTCCTTCAGGATTTTCTTGAGCGCCTGCCCGATCCGCACCGGTCCGGGGAAATAGGCCCATTCCAGGCTGTGCGGATACGGTGTGTCGAACCCGGTGACCCGCTCGACCGGTGCCTCCAGATGATAGAAGCAGCGTTCCTGCACCAATGCGGCCAGCTCCGCACCGAACCCGCCGGTACGCGTCGCCTCGTGGACGATCATGCAGCGCCCGGTCTTCTTCACCGACGCCTCGATCGTCTCGATATCCAGCGGCACCAGCGTACGCAGGTCGACGATCTCGGCGTCGATCCCCTCGTCCGCCACCACCTGCGCGCAGACATGCACCATCGTGCCATAGGCCAGGATCGTCAACGCCGCGCCCTCGCGCACCACGTTCGCCTTGCCCAGCGGAATGCGGTAGTAACCGGTCGGCACCTCGCCACCCGGATGCTTCGACCAGTTTTCCGCCGGGCGATCCCAATGGCCGTTGAACGGGCCGTTGTAGATGCGCTTCGGCTCGAAGAAGATCACGGGATCATTGTCCTCGATCGCCGCGATCAACAGCCCCTTGGCGTCATAGGGCGTCGCCGGGATCACCGTCTTGATGCCGGAGACATGGGTGAAGATTCCCTCCGGCGATTGCGAGTGCGTCTGGCCGCCGAAGATGCCGCCGCCGAACGGCGAGCGCACCGTGATCGGGGAGATGAACTCCCCCGCCGATCGATAGCGCAGCCGTGCCGCCTCGCTGACCAGCTGGTCGAGCGCGGGGTAGATGTAATCGGCGAACTGGATTTCCGGCACCGGACGCAGGCCATAGGCACCCATGCCCACCGCGACGCCGATGATCCCGCATTCGGTGATCGGCGTGTCGAAGACGCGCGTCTTGCCGAACTTCTTCTGCAACCCTGCGGTGGCGCGGAACACGCCGCCGAAATAGCCGACGTCCTCGCCCATCACGACGATCGACGGGTCGCGCGCCATCGTCACGTCCATCGCCGAATTGATCGCCTGGATCATGTTCATGCGGGTGGTGGCGGCGGTGTCGTCCGCCGGTTGTTCGATCGTATCGGTCATCGACTTATCCCGTCGCCCCGGGCCGGACCCGGGTTCCCGCATGCGCGCGCGGGAAGTGAGGAAGCGGAACCGCGGACCGGGTCCGCGGTGACGAAGCGGCGGTGGGTCGCGGTCACTTGCGCGCCCATGGCCGCCCGCTGGCGGTTTCCTCGTCGATCATCTGCTGGCGTTGCTCGCGCAGGTGCCACGGCATCTCCTCGAACACGCCGTCGAACAGCGAATCCAGCGGTTGCTGCAATCCGTGCCCCAGGATGCCGTTCTTCTCGGCCTCCTTCTGCGCGGCGCGGACTTCCTCGGCGACCTCGCGGTCCATCGTCTCCTGCCGCGCGTCGTCCCACTCGCCGATCGCGACCAGATGGTCCTTCAGCCGCCGGATCGGATCGCCCAGCGGCCACGCGGTCGCTTCCCCCGCGGAACGGTATTGCGACGGATCGTCGGAGGTCGAATGCCCCTCGGTCCGGTAGGTGAAATGCTCGATCAGCGTCGGGCCGGCGTTGGTGCGCGCGCGCTCCGCGGCCCAGGCGGTGGCGGCATAGACCGCCAGCGCATCGTTGCCGTCGACGCGCAGCCCCGCGATCCCGTAACCGACCGCGCGGGCGGCGAACGTCGTCGCCTCCGCCCCGGCGAAGCCCGAGAAACTGCTGATCGCCCATTGGTTGTTGACCACGTTGAAGATCACCGGTGCACGATAGACGGTGGCGAAGGTCAACGCGGAGTGGAAGTCGCCCTCCGCGGTCGAACCCTCGCCGCACCATGTCGCGGCGATCCGCGTATCGCCCTTGGACGCGCTGGCCATCGCCCAGCCCACCGCCTGTGGATATTGCGTGGTCAGGTTGCCGGAGATCGAGAAGAAGCCGAACCTCTTCTCCGAATACATGATCGGCAATTGCTTGCCCTGCAACTTGTCGCCCAGATTCGAATAGATCTGGTTCATCATGTCGACCATCGGGCAACCGCGCGCGATCAACAGTCCTTGCTGGCGGTACGACGGGAAACACATGTCCTCGGCATCCAGCGCGTGCGCGGCGGCCACCGCCACCGCCTCCTCGCCCAGCGATTTCATGTAGAAGCTGGTCTTGCCCTGCCGCTGCGCGCGGAACATGCGTTCGTCGAACGCGCGTACCGTCGCCATGTGGCGCAGCATCCGCCGCAGCGTGTCGGGCGACAATCGCGGGTTCCACGGGCCGACCGCCTGGCCCTGCTCGTCGAGCACGCGCACCATCGTATAGGCCAGCTCTGTGAAGCCGCTTGCGGCCTCGGCGGTATCGGGGCGCCGCGCCGCGCCGGCCGGGGGCACGTCGACATCGGCGAAATCCACCGCGTCGCCAGGTCGAAATTTCGGCTCGGGAACGTGCAGCGACAGCGGCGGCAGGTTGCCGCGCGGACGCAAAGTGCCGGGATCGTCGGCCAAATCCTGCTCTCCACCGCGCGTCGCATTGGTGCCGACGCGCTTTCCATCCCTTGTAATATTGTTTCAATCGCAACGAAAGCCCCCTCGTCGCATTCGGCTGGCCGGGCAACGATCTCAGGGCTATCCAACGAATTGACTCGACTCGCCACTTTAGAACAAAGTAGGAACGACATTCCTGATGGAGTCGTACCTGCCGTGGCCGAATCGAGCGTTCTTCAATCCTTGCGCGACACGCTCCGCGCGATCGAGGGCGATGGCCATCGCCGTCGCCCGGTGCTGCCGTTCGGCATCGGCGCGATCGATTCGCGGCTGGCGAACACCGGGCTCAGGCTCGATGCGCTGCACGAGGTGGCGGCCGGTACGCCCTCGCTCGGCGATGACGCGTCCGCGACGCTGTTCATGGCCGGAATCGCCGCGCGCGCCTGGGGGCCGATCCTGTGGGTGGTGCGCCGCCGGGATCTGTTCGCGCCCGGCCTGTACCAGTCCGGCCTCGCCCCCGAACGCGTTCTTTATGCCGAGGCTTCCGACGATGCCGAGGTGCTGGCGTTGATGGAGGAAGGTTTGCGCCACCGCGCACTGGGCGCGGTGATCGGCGAAACCCGCCGCGCCGCGATGGCCTCCACCCGCCGGCTGCAACTCGCCGCGGAGGGCGGACGCACGATCGCGCTGCTGATGAAACGCCACGCGCGTGAGGGGGCCGATCCCTTCGCCGTCCCCTCCGCCGCGGTGACGCGCTGGCGGGTCACGTCCGCCCCCTCGGCGCCGCTGCCGGTGCCCGGTGTCGGGCGGGCGCGGTGGGACGTGAACCTCGTCCGCCAGCGCGGCGGCGAATCCTTTCAAACCATCGTGGAGGCATGCGATGAAACGGGTCGCCTCGCTCTACCTGCCCGACTGGTCGATCGACCGGCTGCGGCGGGCCGAGCCAGCCCTCGCGCCGCGGCCTGAGCGCGTCGCCCTCGATCTCGCCGCGCTCAAGGCGGCGGGCGACGCCGAACGGGGCGGCAAGCAATGCGACGCGCCGCGCAACACCGGCTGGCGTCCCGGCGCGCGCTGGGCACGCGACGATGCCGCCGTCGCGTCGCCGCTGACGGGCGTGGACGACACGACCGGCGGGGCGAATACCTGCCGCGCGGGCGAAAGCCGTGCGGATGTCGCACGCCACATCGCCGCGCTCCCCGCGCACCAGCGTCCGCCGATGCGTGAGATGGGCCGCCGCAGCGAGGCGGCGGAACATCCCTACAAGCGCCTGCCCGGCGACGACGGCGGCAAGGCGAGCGGCTGGCCCGAGCCGGCGATGGTGGCGGTGCGCACCCATGGCGAGGGCGTGCGTCGGTCCGGCGAACGCCGCGATCGCCCGCGTGGCACCGGCGACGACCGGGCGCCCGCCTCCGGCCTCGCCGCATGGCAGGCGATGCCCTCGATCCGCTACCCCGGCGACGGTCCGCACCCCGACAAGCACGCCGCCAGGCAACGCCCCGGTTCCAACGACGCCGGTGCGACCGTGAAGGACGTCGCCGCCTTCTTCGACACCGGGCGCAGCACCGCCGCCGCCGTGTCGCGCGTCTGCACCCCCGCGTCCGCTGCCCCGGCCCCCAGCCCCGCCCCCGCATTCGTCGCGCACGACCCCGCTCCACCGCTGGTCACCGTGCGCAAGACCGGCAGCCGTATCGAGATCGCCGCCGTATCCGCCGCCGCGCGCGCGCTGGGCATCGAACCCGGCACCGCGCTGACGCAGGTGCGCGCCGCCACCCCCGACGTGGTGGTGCGCGATGCCGACGATGCGGGCGATGCGCGCGACCTGCACCGGCTGGCCGTGGCGCTCGCCCGCCGCTGGTCGCCCACCGTGGCGGTCGCCGATGCGCAGTCGCTGTTCCTCGACCTGAGCGGCGTCGCGCATCTCCACGGCGGCGAGGCGCGGATGGCGCGGCGGATCGTGCGGCTGCTCGCACGGCTCGGCATCGGCGCGCGCATCGCGATCGCCGACACGCCCGGCGCGGCATGGGCGTGCGCGCATCACGCCGCCGACCGCATCACCATCCTGCCGCCCGGCGAGACGCTCGACGCGCTCGCCCCGCTTCCCGCCGCCGCGCTGCGCATCGACGATCACGCGCTGGAACTGCTCCGCCGGCTCGGCATCGACACCGTCGGGCAACTCGCCGCGCTGCCCCGCGCGCCACTGGCGCGGCGTTTCGGGCGGGCGGTGCCGCTGCGGCTGGATCAGGCGGGCGGGCGTGTCGCCGAACCGCTCGATCCGGTGACGCCGCCGGTCGCGATCATGGTGGAGCAACGCTTCGCCGAACCGCTGCTCACCGCCGATCCGATCGCGCACTGGATCGCGCAGCTGGTCGCGCGGCTGGCGCAGGAACTCGCCGCGGGCGGGCGCGGCGCGCGCGTCCTGTTGCTCGCCGCGACGCGGATCGACACCGTGATGCAGGTGATCCGCGTTGGCTTCGCGCGCCCGACCCGTGCGCCCGCGCATATGCTGCGGCTGCTGTTGCGGCAGGTGGAGCGGATCGACCCCGGCTTCGGGATCGAGGCGCTGGCGCTGCACGTCCACCGTGCCGATCCGCTCGATGCGGAGACGCTGGACACCGACCTGGCCGATGGCGAGCGACCCGATCTCGCGCCGCTCGTCGATGCGATCGTCAACCGTATCGGCACGCGCCGGCTGTGGCGCGCGCGCGCGGTGGAAAGCGACGTGCCCGAACGCTCGGTCGGCGGGGCCGCCGTGCTCGACGCGCACGACGGCGACACGCAGGCGCTGCGTCGCGACGATGTCCGCCGGCTCGACCTGCGCGGCAGCGACCATCCGTGGCATCCGCGCTGGCCACGCCCGACGCGGCTGCTGCGCCGGCCCGAACCGGTCGACAACGTCATGGCCGAACTGCCCGATCACTGGCCGCGCCGTTTCACCTGGCGTGGCATCACCCACCGCATCGTGCGCGGCGACGGACCGGAACGGATCACCGGCGAATGGTGGCGGCGCGTCGCCGAGCGCGAGAGCGTGCGCGATTATTTCCAGGTCGAGGACGACGAAGGCCGCCGCTTCTGGCTGTTCCGCCGCGGCGATGCGCAGCGCAGCATCACCGGCGACCTGTCGTGGTACGTGCATGGCACGTTCGGCTAACGCTCCCGCCGGCCGATCCGCACGATCCGCCGCCGCATGACCTACAGCGAGCTGCAGGTCACCACGCATTTCTCGTTCCTGCGCGGTGCGTCGTCGTGCGAGGAATTGTTCGCCACCGCCGCGTTGATGGGCATGCCCGCGCTGGGTATCGTCGATCGCAATTCGGTCGCCGGCGTGGTGCGCTCGCTCCATGCCAGCGAACAACTGGCCAGCGACAGCGGACTCGTCGTCCGCGCGATGCCGGGCTGTCGGCTCGACTTGGTCGATGGCGCGTCGCTGCTGGTGTGGCCGGAGGATCGCGCCGGCTGGTCGCGGCTCACCACCCTGCTCAGCCGCGGCAAGGCGCGCGCCGATGCGCAGCGCGGCGAAAAGGGCCGCTGCTTCCTCCATTGGGAGGACGTCGCCGCGCACGCGCGCGGGCTGGTCGCCGCGCTGGTGCCGGGCGACGATGCCGACCCTGCGCAATTGCGCTGGATGGCCGACCTGTTCGGCGGCGACGGCCATGTCTGCCTTACCCATCACCGCCGCGCCGGCGAGCAACTGCGCCTGCACCGGATCGCGGAGGCGGCGCGCTTTCATGGCCTCGCCCCGCTCGCCACCGGCGACGTGCTGTACCATGCGCCCGACAAGCGGATGCTCCACGACGTCGTCACCGCGATCCGCGAGAAATGCACGATCGACGACCTCGGCCTGCGCCGCACGCGCAGCGCCGACCGCCATCTGAAACCGCCCGACGAGATGGAGCGGCTCTACCGCGATCATCCGCAGGCGCTCGCCGCCAGCGCCGCGATCGTCGAACGCTGCACCTTCTCGCTGCGCGAGCTCGACTACCAATATCCCGAGGAACGCGTGATGACCGCGCTGTCCCCGCAACAGGCGCTGGAGCGATTGTCGCGCGACGCGCTGGCGCGGCTGTTCGACGGCGCCCCGCCCGCCCCCTATGCGACGCTGCTCGAACACGAACTCGGGCTGGTCCGGAAGATGGACTATGCGGCCTATTTCCTGACCGTCAATTCGATCGTCAGCTTCGCGCGCGGTCAGGGCATCCTGTGCCAGGGGCGGGGCAGCGCCGCCAATTCGATCATCTGCTACGTGCTGGGCATCACCTCGATCGACCCGATCAAGCACCAGCTGCTGTTCGAGCGCTTCATTTCCGAAGAACGCCGCGAACCGCCCGACATCGACATCGACTTCGAGCATGAACGCCGCGAGGAAGTGATCCAGTGGATCTACGACACTTACGGCAACGACCATGCCGCGCTGACCGCGGTGGTCAGCCGTTTCCGTACCCGCGGCGCGATCCGGGAGGTCGGCAAGGTGCTGGGCCTGCCGGAGGACATGACCGGCGCGCTGGCGTCGCAGGTCTGGGGCTGGTCGAACGAGGGCGTGCCGACCGAGCATGTCGCCGCGCTCAACCTCGACGCGGGCGAGCCGCGGCTCGCGCTCGCGCTCGAATTGGCGCGCGAACTGATCGGCACCCCGCGCCATCTGTCACAACATCCCGGCGGTTTCGTGCTGACCCGCGCGCCGCTGTACGAACTGGTGCCGATCGAACCCGCCGCGATGGAGAACCGCCGCGTCATCGAATGGGAAAAGGAGGATATCGAGGAGCTCGGCTTCATGAAGGTCGACATCCTCGGTCTCGGCATGCTCGGCTGCATGCGCCGCGCGTTCGACCTGCTGCGCGAACACCGGGACATCGACATGACGCTGTCCAGCGCCACGTTGCAGGACGACGATCCCGCCACGTTCGCGATGATCGAGAAGGCCGACACGCTCGGCGTGTTCCAGATCGAAAGCCGTGCGCAGATGAGCATGTTGCCGCGCATGAAGCCGCGCAACTTCTACGATATCGCCATCCAGGTCGCGATCGTCCGCCCCGGTCCGATCCAGGGCAATATGGTGCATCCGTATCTGAAACGGCGCGAAGGCCGGGAAGCGATTGAATATCCCAGTCCCGCGCTCCGGCGCGTGCTGGAAAAGACGTTGGGCGTGCCGCTGTTCCAGGAACAGGCGATGCAGGTGGCGGTGATCGGCGCGGGCTTCACCCCCGGAGAAGCCGACCGGCTGCGCCGCGCGATGGCGACGTTCAAATCGACCGGCGGCGTTGGCCCGTTTCGTGAGAAGCTGATCGCCGGGATGCTCGGCAACGGCATCACGGAAGCGTTCGCCGACCGGCTGGTCAAGCAGATCGAGGGGTTTGGCAGCTACGGCTTTCCCGAAAGCCACGCCGCCAGCTTCGCCAAGATCGCCTACGCTTCGTCATGGATGAAATGCCATCATCCCGACGTGTTCTGCGCCGCCTTGCTCAACGCGCAGCCGATGGGCTTCTACGCCCCGGCGCAGATCGTCCGCGACGCGCGCGAACATGGCGTGGAGGTCCGCCCGGTGTGCGTGCTCGACAGCGAATGGGACACCGCGCTGGTCGATGCGCGCGGTCCCGCCGCACGCCGCCGGCACAGAGCCCCGCTGCGCCTCGGGCTGCGTGTCGTGGCCGGGCTGTCCGGTCAGGATGCCGGCCGCATCCTCACTGCCCGTGCCGACGCGCGCTTCACCAGCGTCGAGGACTTGTGGCGGCGCTCCGGCGTCCCGCTCGCCACGCTGGAGAAGCTGGCGCGCGCCGATGCCTTCCACGCGCTCGGGCTCGACCGGCGGCAGGCGCTATGGGCGATCCGCGGGCTGGGCGAGGCGCCGCTGCCGCTGCTCGCCGCGATCGAACGCCGCGAGGAACCCGTCACGCTCACCCGGCTGACGCAAGGGCGAGAGGTGGTGGAGGATTACCGCGCCACGCAATTGTCGCTGCGCGCGCATCCGCTGCATTTCCTGCGCCCCCGCCTTGATGACCAGCGCGTCACGCGCTGCGTCGATCTGGGCACGCGGGACGGCAAACCGGTCGAGGTCGCAGGGATCATCCTGGTCCGCCAGCGCCCCGGATCGGCCAAGGGCGTCCTGTTCATCACCATCGAGGACGAAACCGGCGTCGCCAACGGCATCCTGTGGCCCGACCGGTTCGAGGCGCAGCGCCGCGTCGTCATGTCCTCGGCGATGGTCAGCCTGAAGGGGCGCGTGCAGGTGGAGGGCACGGTGGTCCACGTCATCGTCGACCGCGTGACCGACCTGACCGCGATGCTGCGCCAGGTCGGCGACGTCGATCTGCCCCGGCTGGTGGCGCGCGGCGACGGCGCGACCCATCCCGGCGCACCCGATCGCGGCGACCCCGGCTGGCGGGTCCGCCCGCGCTCCGACTATCATTTCCGCGACCGTGCCGAGGCAGATATCCCGGTCCGAAGTCACGACTTTCATTGACCGCAATCCGTATCCTGTACAAATTATCCGCTGACATATTTTTAATGTATGTCTATTAATCGATCATGGTCGGTCCGATTTTTCAGCTTGTGTACATCAGCCGCGCCGTTCGCCCGTTCGAAGATGCAGAGCTGGAGGAACTGTCGCGGGTGGCCACCACCTCGAACACCCGGCTCGATATCACCGGGCTGCTGCTGCACGACGGCCGCCGCTTCATCCAGGCGCTGGAAGGCGATTTCGCCGCGGTCGACGCCACGATGGCGCGGATCGCGCGTGATCCGCGCCACGAATCGATCGCCTTCGTCGAACGCGTGCACGTTCCCCGCCGTCAGTTCGGCGGATGGGCGATGGACACGCGCCGCGTCGGCGACACCACCGATACCGACGCCTTCCTCACCGACCTGGAACGCACGCTGCGCGATGTCGACGATCGCCGGCTGGTCGCCGCCTTCAT
The DNA here is from genome assembly GCF_001421995.1 of Sphingomonas sp. Leaf231. GTDB lineage: Bacteria > Pseudomonadota > Alphaproteobacteria > Sphingomonadales > Sphingomonadaceae > Sphingomonas. The sequence goes on along the minus strand of NZ_LMLS01000002.1, from coordinate 575,076 downwards.
CGGCTTCGTGATGCTGGGTCGTCCGCACCTGCGCGCGCTCCGGCGACAATCGTCGGCGGCGCGCGACGCTGGCGACCTTCCGCAGACGATCTGCGGCGCGACCTCGTCCTGAAGCACGCTGGCCGGCGCGCGCGCCGGCCCAACGCTCAGCCGACCGATTGTTCGATCGTGCCGAAGATCGGATGGTGGCGATCGTCCTCCATCCAGATGCGCACGGTATCGCCCCTGCGCAGGAACGGCGTCTTCGCTGCCCCCCCGTGGATCGTCTCGATCGTGCGCAGCTCCGCCAGGCACGAATACCCCACGCCGCCGTCCGCGATCGGCCGCCCCGGACCGCCCTCGCCATCGCGGTTGGACACGGTGCCCGATCCGACGATCGTTCCCGCCGACAGCGTGCGCGTCTTCGCCGCATGCGCGATCAGCGTGCCGAAATCGAACGTCATGTCTTCGCCCGCATCGGCGCGGCCGAACGGTGTGCCGTTCAGTTCGACCATCAACGGCCGATGCAGCTTGCCGTCCCGCCACCATCCGCCGAGCGCCTCGGGCGTCACGAACACGGGTGAGAAGGCCGACGCCGGCTTGGACTGTACGAACCCGAACCCCTTGGCGAGTTCGGCGGGGATCAGCTGGCGCAGCGACACGTCGTTGGTCAGCCCGACCAGCCGGATCGCCGCCAGCGCCTCCTCGCGGGTCGCGCCCATCGGCACGTCGCCGGTGACGACCACCACCTCGCCCTCCAGATCGCAGCCCCAGCTTTCGTCGGACAGCGGGATCGCATCGCGCGCGCCGAGGAAACTGTCCGACCCGCCCTGGTACATCAGCGGATCGTTCCAGAAGCTGTCGGGCAACTCCGCCCCGCGCGCCTGCCGCACCAGCGCCACGTGGTTCACATAGGCCGATCCGTCCAGCCACTGGTAAGCCCGCGGCAGCGGCGCGGCGGCGTCATGTTCGTGGAAGCGTTCGCGCGGGATCGCCTCGTTGCGCAGGTCGGTGGCAAGCAGGTCCAGCGCCGGCGCGATCCGCTCCCAATCGTCGAGCGCGGCCTGCAACGTCGCGCAGATGTGCCCGGCATCGGCGTACCAGGCCAGATCGTCGGATACCACGACCAGACGGCCGTCGCGCCCCTGCTTCAGACTGGCGAGTTTCATGCGCTACCTCTCCTTGTTTCCAGCCGGTGTAACCGTATCGCCGCGCTCCCGCTACAGCCGCCGCAGCAGCAAGCGCGCGCGCCCGATCACCTCGATCTCCGCCGCCGCGACGTGTTCGACCGGCCATAATGGATTGTCGCTGCGGATCTCGATCGTGTCGCCGTGCAGCGCCAGCCGCTTCACCATCACCGCCTCGCCCCGCCGCAGCACGTAGATCGCGTCGCGCGCGCCGATCCGCCGCGCCGCACGGTCGATCAGCAAGCGGTCGCCATCGCGCAGCGCCGGCGCCATCGAGTCCCCGGTGACGCCGATCAGCGAGGCATCGCCCGCCGCGATCCCCGCCGCGCGCAGCGCCGCGCGGGGCAACGGCTCGGTGCGGATCAACCGTTCGTCGGCCACCCGCCCCGTGCCCGCCGCTGCGGTCACCGTCAGCCACGGCACCGCCACCTCCTCGCTCACCGGCGCAGGCGCGCCCAGCGCCGCTTCGTCGATCGACAGGAAATCGGCCAGCATCCGCCGCTCGCGCTCGGGCAGGACGCGCGGCGTGCCACGGTTCACGAACTGCCCGAGATACGCCTGATTTCGCCCGAGCATCCGCGACAGCGCGGACAGCGCCACGCCGCGCGCCCGCGCCGCCCGCGTCAAAACCTGCTGCGGCGTCTCATCCATCGCCGCACCCTAGGCTGAGGATTTTTCCTCGACAAGCGGAACAAAGAAGAACATATAGGGAACATGGCCGATCGGAGGTGATTCCATGAACCTGTTGAGCGATATCGATGTGTATCTACGGCGCACCGGGGTGGCGGAGACCACGTTCGGGCGGCGCGCGGTGAACGATCCACGGCTGGTGCGCGATCTGCGCCGGGGACGCGTTCCGGGGCCGGCGCTGTGCGCGCGGGTCGAGGCGTTGCTGATGGCGCGCCGGCCGTGAGCGCGTCCCGCTTCGAACGCGCGGTGACGCGTTCGGCGGCGCGCGCCGGGGCGCCGGTGGCGGTGGAGCGCCACACCGCGACCGGCTGGCACAGCGCGACCTTCTCGGGCGATCGCCACGAACTGGTGGTCAGCGCAGCACCGGGGGCGCCGTTGGATCGCTGGACGGACGGGCTCGCCGCCCTCGACCTCGGCATTCCCGGTCAGTTGCTTGCCGACCTTCGCGTCGCGACCCGCGAACGCAGCGGCGACCGGGTGACGCTCCACCTCGAAGGGCTGACCGTCGCGTGCGAGGTCAGCGCGCCGGGATGCGGTGCAGCATACGCTCCAGGATGATCGGATCGACGAACGCCGCCGCCGATGCGACCACTGCCGGCCCGACCGTACGGCGCAGCGCCCCGGGATCGAACGCGCTAAGCGGCAGGTTCAGGTCGCGCGGCAACGGTTGCTCGCGCGGCGGCGAAATCCACGCGCCACCCGCCGCACGGTCCGGCTGCTCGACATGCGCCCGCAACGGACCGCGATGCGGGCGGGAATTGTCCGCCCATAAGGGCAGCCGCGCCATCGCGGCGCGCATCGAAGCGAGAACGCCCTGGCTGCGGGCGGCTTGCGGGTGAAGCATGGCGTCATCGAACATGCTGATGGTGTAGGGTGCGATTGGTAACCGTCTGGTTAACCACGCGCTCTCTATCGTGGCGCTTGTAAGGAGGCCGTCACGCGGGTCCTGCCCCGGCATGACGGCCTGCCCCGGTCAATCGGCGTCGGCCAGTTCCTCGACCAGCGCGTCGATGATCGCCTTGTTGAAGGCGGGAATGTCGTCGGGCTTGCGGCTGGTGATCAGATTGTCGTCGATCACGACTTCCTCGTCCTCCACCTCGGCCCCGGCATTCTCCAGGTCGGTGCGGATCGACACGAACCCGGTCAGCCGCCGCCCGTCGATCACGTCCGCCTCGGCGAGCAACCACGGTGCGTGGCAGATCGCGGCGACGATCTTGTCCTCGTCCATGAACTGCTGGACGATCTCCACCGCGCGCTCCTCCACGCGCAGCTTGTCGGGGTTGGCGACCCCGCCCGGCAACACCAGCGCGTCGTAATCCTCGACCTCGACCTCATCCAGCGTGATGTCGGGCGTGGCGGTCTCCGCCTTGTTGATGTCGCCCTTCATGCCCTGAATCGGATCGCGCCTGATCGACGCGAGCGTGACGGTGGCCCCCGCCGCTTCCAGCGCCTTGCGCGGCTCGAACAATTCCACCGTCTCGAACCCGTCGGCGGCGATCATCAGCACGCGCGCCTGCGACAAATCGGCCATGTGTATCTCCTGATGGAAAGGGAGTTTCCGCCGCGCTCAACCCGCCGCGCGCCGCGCCCGTTCCGGAACGATGCGACAGGCCGCGCATTTCGAACGGCATGTTGGCGCAACACCGGCGGAAGGGTGAGGGTGGCGGACGGAATCGTTTATTGCGAGGATGACGGGCCGGGGATCACCCGCAAGCGCACGCGTCACGGCGCCTGGGCCTATTACGATGTCGCGGGCAAACGCATCACCGATCGGGACGAGATCGACCGGCTGAACGCGATCGGCCTGCCCCCCGCTTACACCGACGCATGGTTCTGCCCCGATCCCGATGGACACATCCAGGCGGTCGGCTGGGATGAGAAGGGCCGCAAGCAATATCGCTACCACCTCGGCTTCCGTGCGCAGCAGGAGGCGGCGAAATACGACCTGTGCGCCCCGTTCGGCCGCGCGCTCACCAAATTGCGCGCACGGGTGGAGGCCGATCTCGAACGGCGCCGCCATACCAAGGAACGCACCGTCGCGGCGGTGGTGAAGCTGCTCGACGTTGCCGCGCTGCGCATCGGGAACGAAACCTATGCGAAGACGAACAAGAGCTTCGGCCTGACCACGCTGCGCGATCGCCACGCGCAGATCAGCGGCAGCACGCTGCGGCTGGAATACAAGGCGAAGTCGGGCAAGCAGCGCAAGCTGAAGATCACCGACGGCAGCCTGGCGCGCTTCGTGAAGAAATGTCAGGACCTGCCCGGCCAGAAGCTGTTTCAATATGTCGGCGACGACGGCGCACCGCACGCGGTCACGTCGTCGGACGTAAATGCCTATATCCGCGCGGCGATGGGCGCAGGTTTCACCGCCAAGCATTTCCGCACCTGGGGGGCCAGCGTCGTCGCGTTCGAGGCGCTGGCGACCGCACCCGCGCCGATCGGGCTGAAGACGATGCTTGAGCCGGTGGTCGAACACCTCGGCAACACCCCCGCCATTGCGCGCAAATCCTACGTCCATCCCGCGCTGATCGACCTTGGGAAGGACAAGGCGGCACAGGCCGCATTCCGCCAGTCGCTGCGCCTGCCGCGTGCCACCCAATATCTGACCCGCACCGAACGAGGGCTGATCGCTTTCCTCGATACGTGCGGCGCGTGCGAGATGAAGGCCGCCTGACATGAGCAACAACAGTGCCGCCGCCGCCGGAAAGGCGGCGTTCGATTCCGAGCGCGTCGGCGCGCAGGTCGATGCGCTGTTCCGTTCCAGCATCGTCTGGCTGCAACAGAATTGGCTCCAGATCCTGATCGCGATCGGGATCGGCGTGGCGATCGCGCTGACGTTGTTCTGGTTGCGCAGCTTCGGCCCGCGGCTGGCGAAGCGTAGCGCTTCGGGCAAGGGCTGGGCGGCGGTGCTCGGCCGCGCGATGGCGCGCACCAACGCCTTCTTCATCGTCATGCTCTCGGCCAAGCTGGTCGACGGCTATGCCGCGACCCCGCCGGAGGTCGACAAGACGATCACCTTCCTCTTCACGGTCGCCACCGTGTTCCAGGCGGCGATCTGGGCGCGCGAGCTGATCCTGGGCGCGATCGAGCATCGCACCCGCGACGAACATTATTCGGGCGAGGCGCTGCTCAGCGCGATGGGGCTGATCCGTCTGCTGGTAAGCTTCGCGGTGTTCGCGATCGCGCTGGTGGTGGTGCTCGACAATCTCGGCGTGAACGTCACCGGCCTGGTTGCCGGTCTCGGCGTCGGCGGTATCGCGATCGGTCTGGCCGCGCAGGGGATCTTCGCCGATCTGTTCGCGGCGCTGGCGATCATCTTCGATCGCCCGTTCCGGCGCGGCGACAAGATCAGTTACGACAGCACCAGCGGCGTGATCGAGGCGATCGGCCTGAAATCGACGCGGATCCGCGCCTTTACCGGCGAGTTGCGGATCATCTCCAACCGTAACCTGCTCGACAAGGAGATCCAGAACACCTCGCTGCGCGATCACGTCCGGGTGTCGTACGTGATCGGCGTCGCTTACGAAACGCCGCCGGACACGCTGGCGCGCCTGCCTGCGTTGCTGACCGAACTGGTCGAGGCGGAGGGCGCGAAGGTCGCGCGCGCCGGGTTCGAGACGTTCGGCGCCTCCAGCCTCGACTACGCGCTGCAGGTCGACACCCCCGGCGACGACTGGGCCAATGCGCACGCCACGCGCGACCGGCTGATGGTGGCGATCATGCGCCGCTTCGCCGCCGAGGGTATCACGATCGCCTACCCCACCCAGACCACCTACACCGCCGCGCCCGACGGAACCCTGGTCATGCCCTACGCCGACCCGCGCGCCACCGCGCCGAACGGGCAAGCCCCTGCGCCCACGAACGGGGGCCAGGTTCGGCCACCCTCATCCCGTCTTGCCTGACATGGCAAGGCGATCCGGTGCCGGACCACGCCACTCCCGATCACGCCGTCACGCATGCCACGACGGTGCCGCAACGCGATCGGCGTCCCCGGCGCTGTCCTACACCACCGCCACCCGGTAGACGTACGCCATGCCGCAGCACCGCCACCCGCAGCGTTTCGCATCACCGGTGAGGCGGACGCGGGGAACCGTGCATCCGGTGCCGACGTGGCGTGAACTTTGTCAACTTCCGCGCTCGGCCGCCGCGTCGTGCACAAGCGGCGCTCCCCGCCTGCAAATGCAAAGTTGCTGGCGTCGCTCCCCTCGCGCGCCCACCTCCATCGCATGAAGAAACCTTCCTTCACCGTGCAGGTCTTCGCCGGCATGGCCATCGGCGTCGCGCTCGGCTTTCTCGCGCGCGGCGCGCCCGATGGCGTCTTGGCCGAGATGCTGCGCCTGACCGGCGAGAGCTTCGTGAAGCTGCTGAAGGCGCTGGTCGTTCCGCTGGTCTTCACCGCGCTGGTCGCCTCGGTCGCGGCGTTGCGCGACCTCGGCAATGCCGCGCGGCTCGTCGGGCAGACGTTGCTGTGGTTCGCGATCACCGCCTTGATCGCCGTGGGGATCGGCCTGACGCTCGGCACCCTGCTCCAGCCTGGCGTTCGCGCCGGCGTCGATGCGGCCAGCGCGGTCGCACCGGGCACCGCCGGATCATGGCTCGATTTCCTGCGCGGGCTGATCCCCGGCAACATCCTCGGCCTCGAAGCATCGACGAAGCTGAAGGACGGGGCCGCGACCACCGGCATATCGTTCAACGTGCTGCAATTGATCGTCGTCGCGATCGCGGTGGGTGCCGCGGCGGTGAAGGTCGGCGCAGCCGGAGAGGCGTTTCTGACCGTGAACGCCGCGCTGCTCGCGATCTTCCGGCAATTGCTGCGCTGGGTCGTCCGGCTCACCCCGATCGGCACCGCGGGGCTGATCGGCACCGCGATCGTCCGCTACGGCTGGTCGTCGCTCGCCGCGCTCGGCAGCTTCGCGGGCGCGGTGTACCTCGGTCTCGCACTGGTGCTGTTCGGCGTCTATCCCGCGCTGCTCGCCGCCAATCGCCTGTCGCCGCGCCGCTTCTTCGCGGTCGCCTGGCCGGCGATCCACCTCGGCTTCGTGTCGCGCTCGTCGATCGCGACGCTACCGGTAACCGAGGATGTCGCCGAAAAGGCCGGAGTGCCGCGCGATTATGCCGCCTTCGCGGTGCCGTTCGCCGCCACCACCAAGATGGACGGGTGCGCGGCGATCTATCCTGCGGTGTCGGCGCTGTTCGTCGCGCAATATTACGGCGTCGCGCTGCACGCGCCCGATTACGTGCTGATCGCGCTCGTCTCGGTGATCGGTTCGGCGGCGACTGCGGGGCTGACCGGCGCGCTGGTGATGCTCACGCTGACGCTCACCACGCTGGGCCTGCCGCTGGAAGGGGCCGGACTGCTGCTGGCGATCGACCCGATCCTCGACATGGGGCGCACCGCGGTGAACGTCGCGGGGCAGGTGGTCGTGCCGCTGATCGTGGCGCAGCGCGAGAAACTGCTCGTGCCGTCAGCCGCGCCGACGAACGATCAGGCCGGAACACAGGCCGGGCCGCAGGCGGCGTGAACCCTTCTTCCGCCTGCGACGTTCGTGCAGGCAAGAGAAGGAGCATTGATCGAGATGAAGAAAGCCCTGCTGACGGCGCTGGCAATCGCCACCGTCTCCGCCCCGATGGTCGCGGCACCGTCCGCCGACGCGCAGCGCCGGGATCGCGATCGTGAACGCGGCCGCGATTACCAATGGCACGGCGACCGTGACGACTGGGACGCGTCGCGCGATTATCGCCGCGGCAATTACCGTGAGCGTCGCCTGAGCCGCGAGGATCAGGTGTATCGCGGCAAGGACGGTCGCGCCTATTGTCGCCGCAACAACGGCACCACAGGGCTGGTGGTGGGCGGCGCGGGCGGCGCGTTGCTCGGCAATCTCGTCGGCGGCGGCTTGCTGGGCACGCTGGCCGGCGGCGGCGCCGGCGCGCTGCTCGGTCGCGAGATCGACCGTGGCAAGGTGCGTTGCCGCTGATCGTCGACCGACGACCACCGGGTCCGTCCCCGGCGATCATGGCCCGCCGACGCGACCCGATCGCGTCGGCGGGCTTTTTCGTTCCCGCACGCCGGATCCATCTTAGAAGGTCGGGTCTGCCCGTCTTTACCAGCGCCCATGGCGACAATTCGGGCTTTAGGTCCGCCACCCCCTTGCCGATCGCCGCATCGCCCGCGTAGACAGTGGCGAACTTGGCAAAGGGTGCGCATCGTGACGCCGGAGGAGATGGAGGCTGCGGTCGGTCGGGTCGGCGTCTCCGACTGGATCGTCGTGAGCCAGGCGATGATCGACGCCTTTGCGGAGGCGACCGGCGACCGGCAATTCATCCACGTCGATCCCGAGCGCGCCCGCGCCACGCCGTTCGGCACCACCATCGCGCACGGTTTCCTCACGCTGTCGCTGCTCCCGCAGCTCGCCGCCGCGACGCCCGGCCTGCCCGGGCCGGATGGAGCGACGATGCAGGTCAATTACGGCGGCAACCGTGTCCGCTTCCTCGCCCCCGTCCCCTCCGGCACGCGCATCCGCGGCCATTCGCGGCTGCTCTCCTTCGCGGAGAAGCGCCCCGGCCAGTATCAATCCACGTCCGAGATCACGGTGGAGATCGAGGGGCAGGCCAAGCCCGCGATGATCGCCGAATGGATCACGCAGATCTTCGTCCAGCATTCCTAGCGAAAGGCCGCCTCCATGCGCTCCGCCGTCATCGTCTCCACCGCCCGCACCCCGATCGGCCGCGCCTATCGCGGCGCGTTCAACGACTTGCCCTCGCCCACGCTTGCCGCGCATGCGATCCGCGCCGCCGTCGAGCGCGCCGGGATCGACGGTGCGGAAATCGATGACGTGGTGATGGGCGCAGCACTTCAGCAGGGGCATCAATCGCCCAACATCGCCCGCACCAGCCTGTTGCGCGCCGGCCTGCCGACGACGGTGCCGGGCATGTCGCTCGATCGCCAGTGCGCATCGGGGCTGATGGCGATCGCCACCGCCGCCAAGCAGATCGTCGGCGACGGCATGCAGATCGCGATCGGCGGCGGGGTGGAGAGCATCAGCATGGTGCAGACCCCCGAGATGCGCGTCGCGCCCGATCGCGAATTGCTGGCGATGCACCCCGACATCTACATGCCGATGCTGCAAACCGCCGAGGTCGTCGCCAAACGCTACGGTATCAGCCGCGAGGCGCAGGACGAGTACGGCTATCGCTCGCAGATGCGCACCGCCGCCGCACAGGACGCCGGGCGCTTCGATGTCGAGATCGTCGCCGTCACCGCCACCAAGGCGAACGTGAACAAGGAGACCAAAGAGGTCACCCATGAAAAGGTGACGCTGACCAAGGACGAGGGCAACCGCGCCGACACCACGCTGGATGGGCTGCGCGCGTTGAAGCCGGTGCTCGGGCCGGATCTCAACATCACCGCCGGCAACGCCTCGCAATTGTCCGACGGTGCCTCGGCCAGCGTCCTGATGGAGGAGAAGCTCGCGGAGCAGCGCGGGCTGGCGCCGCTTGGTCGTTATATCGGCATGGCGGTGGCCGGCACCGCCCCCGACGAGATGGGGATCGGCCCGGTCTTCGCGATCCCTAAGCTGCTGGAGCGCAACGGGCTGACCATGGACGATATCGGCCTGTGGGAGTTGAACGAGGCGTTTGCGGTGCAGGTGCTGTATTGCCGCGACAAGCTGGGCATTCCCGACGAATTGCTGAACGTCGACGGCGGCGCGATCGCGATCGGCCACCCTTATGGCATGTCCGGCGCGCGCATGGTCGGCCACGCGCTGATCGAGGGCAAGCGCCGCGGCGTTCGTTACGTCGTCGTGACGATGTGCGTCGGCGGCGGCATGGGCGCGGCAGGATTGTTCGAGGTGCTGTGATCTTGAAGGCCGGCGTCGCACCACCTCATGTGAGCTCCTGCCGCTGCCACGGCCGGGGCTAACATGCGTTTGGAGCCGGGGCTGCGACCCGGACCCCGCCCGTGTGCGACGCCTCGATCACCCGCACGACCGGAACCGAGAAGGCGATAAAGATGCCGGGGAACATGCACGGGTCGGCGAACGTCATCGTGCACTCCCTTGCGATGGCGGCGGATCTGCCGCGACTGACGCTCATGACGCTTGCAGAACAATCGCGCAACCAACGCCCCACCCCCTCGTTCTCCCGTCGAACCAGAACAGGAGATGCGATATGGCCGATGCCAACACCGATCCGAAGAAGCTGAAGTCCGATCTGTGGAAGAAGATGGCCGACAGCCCCTTCGTCATGGTCGGTCCGGCCGATGGCCACGCCCATCACGAACCGCTGACCGCGCAACTCGACCAGGATCAGGTCGACACTCTGTTCTTCTTCATCGGCAAGGACAATCGTCTCGCCGGCGGCGGTCGCGTGATGGCGCAATACGTATCGAAGGGGCATGATTTCTTCGCCTGCCTCGACGGACAGGCACGCATCGACAACGACGCGGCGCAGATCGACAAGCTGTGGAACAACCAGGTCGAGGCATGGTTTCCGGGCGGGCGCAACGACCCCAATCTGGCGCTGCTGCGCGTCGACATCGACTCCGCGGAATTGTGGGAATCCGATATCTCGCTGACGGGCCGCGTGAAGATGCTGTTCGGCGGCACGATCACGCCCAGCGAGGACGGCAGCCACGCCAAGGTGCAGACGACCGCGGAAAACACGTCGGCCTGATCGCCGCCGACGCGGGGAAATGAACGGGGCCGGTCGCCAGCAGCGACCGGCCCCGTTTCACATCAATTCGCGGCCATCCATTCCTCGACCACCGGCGCGATGCGGTTGCGCCACTTCGATCCGTTGAAGATACCGTAATGGCCGACCGCTTCGGCCATGTAATATCGCTTCTTCGCCTCGGGCAGCGCGGTGGCGATCGTCAGCGCCGCCTTCGTCTGCCCCAGCCCGCTGATGTCGTCGCGCTCGCCCTCGATCGCCAGCAGCCCCACGTCGGTGATCGCGCCGGTATCGACCTTGCGCCCGCGATGCATCATCTCGCCCTTGGGCAGGCTGTGCGACTGGAACACGGTGTCGATCGTCTGCAGGTAGAATTCGGCGGTCATGTCGCAGACCGAGCGATATTCGTCGTAGAAGCGCTTGGTCGCGTCCGCGCTGTCGTCGTCGCCGGCCACCAGATGCTTGAACAGTTCGAAATGGCTCATCATGTGGTTGCCGAGGTTCATGGACATGAACCCGGACAATTGCAGGAAGCCGGGATACACTTTCCGCCCCGCGCCGGGGTACAGCATCGGCACCGTGGCGATCACGTTCTGCTCGAACCACGCGAACGGCCGCTCGGTCGCCAGCGTGTTCACCGCGGTGGGTGCCTGTCGCGTGTCGATCGGGCCGCCCATCATCGTCAGGGTGCGCGGCCGGCACGGATGACGATCGGCGCTCATCAACGCGGTCGCCGCCAGGCACGGCACCGACGGCTGGCACACCGCCAGCATGTGCGCACCATGCGCGCCGTCCGCCGGACCGTCGTCATCCGCGCCGATCGCCTCCTGGAAGGCGACGAGATAGTCGATGTAATCGTCCAGATCGAACCGCCCGTCGCGCGTCGACACCAGCTTCGCATCGCGCCAGTCGGTGATGTAGACGTCGGCGACCGGCAGCATCCGCTCCACCGTACCGCGCAACAGCGTGGCGAAATGGCCGGACATCGGCGCGGCGATCAACAGCCGCGGTCCGCCTTCCACACCCTCGCGGCGGAAGCGCTTGAGCTGTCCGAACGGCAGTTGCAGCACGATCTCCTCGGTGACGCGCACTTCGCGCCCGTCGATGATGGTGCTGTCCAGCCCGAACGCCGGCTTGCCTCGCGATGCGGAAGCGTGGGCGAACACCTCAAGCGCGGACGCCATCACCGGCCCGCCGCCCAGATAAGCGAACGGATTGGAAGGATTGTTCAGCCAGTTCGCACCGGTGGTGGCCATCGCGCTGGCCGAGGCCAGCCACGATCGCTGGAATTCATAGGCATCGTACAACATGCGTCTTCCCTTCCCGGCCCGCAGGCACGGTAACCTGAAGCGACTTTGCCCATCGCAACGCGTCTGCAACGATCACGATACGTGTCCGCTCCGCCAGGTACAACATGGGTTGTCCCAAAGCGGCATGTATCGCGCCGGTACGGCAATTGTTGAGCGCGTCGTCCGGCACTGCTAGGCCGCGCCATGGCCAGCGCACCCGACGTCGCTCCTTCCCGCCGTCTCGGCAACCTCGCGATGGTGTTTCGTCACGCGGCAAAATACCCGTTACAGATTACCGCCGCCTTTATGGCGCTGGCGGTCACCTCGGGCGCGACGATCGCTATTCCGTACAGTTTCAAACGCGTGATCGACCGCGGCTTTGCGGGCAGCGACGCATCGCCGGACGCGGTGGCCCAGTCGTTCCACTATATGCTGATGATCGTCGTGGTGCTGGCGCTGGGCACCGCGGTGCGCTTCTACTTCGTCGCATGGCTGGGCGAACGGGTGGTCGCCGACATCCGGACGGAGGTGCAGCGCCATTTGATGACGCTCAGCCCGTCCTTCTACGAAACCAATCGCCCTTCCGAAATCGCCTCGCGGCTGACTGCGGACACGGGTCAGATCGAAACGGTGGTCGGCAGCACCGTCTCGATCGCGCTGCGCAATTCGTTCACTGCGGTCGGCGGCCTCGTCTATCTTTTCGCGATCTCGCCAAAGCTCGCCGCGCTGCTGCTGGCGGGCATCCCGCTCATCATCGCGCCGATCGCGCTGCTGGGCCGCCGTGTCCGCAACCTGTCGCGCATCTCGCAGGACCGGGTTGCCGACGTCGGCTCGATCGTGGTCGAGACGCTCGGCGCGATGAAGATCGTCCAGGCGTTCGGGCAGGAACGCCGTGAAAGCGCGCGGTTCACCGACGCGGTGGAGGCGACGATGGCCACCGCGCGGGAACGCATCGCGTTGCGGGCGGTGATGACCGCGATCGTCATCGGGCTGATCTTCGGCGCCATCACGCTCGTGTTGTGGGAGGGCGCGGAGGACGTCGCCGCCGGGCGACTGTCGGGTGGCGCGATCGCCGCCTTCGTGCTGACCGGCGGGATCGTCGCCGGCGCGTTCGGCGCGCTGACCGAGGTGTACGGCGACCTGCTGCGCGGTGCCGGGGCTGCGGGCCGGCTGGCCGAATTGCTGGCCGAGCGTGCGGAGATCGCCGCCCCCGCACACCCGGTCGCGCTGCCGCAGCCGCCCGTCGGCAGCGTCGCATTCCGCCACGTCGAGTTCCGCTATCCCAGCCGCCCGGACGTCGCGGCGTTGCACGATTTCTCGCTGGACGTCGCGCCGGGGGAAACGCTGGCGGTGGTCGGCCCATCGGGCGCGGGCAAGTCGACGCTGTTCCAGCTGCTCCAGCACTTCTACCGCCCTGCGACCGGGCAGGTCCTGGTCGACGGCGTCGACCTCGCCACCGCCGATCCGGCCGCGGTGCGCGCGCGGATCGCGATGGTGCCGCAGGAAACCGTGATCTTCGGCACGTCCGCGCGCGACAATCTGCGTTACGGCCGATGGGATGCCGACGACGCGCAGGTCTGGGCCGCGGCGGAGGCGGCCAACGCCGCCGACTTCCTGCGCGCGCTCCCGGATGGCCTCGACACGTTTCTGGGCGAGGGTGGCGCGCGCCTGTCCGGTGGTCAACGTCAGCGGGTGGCGATCGCCCGCGCCTTGCTGCGCGATGCGCCGATCCTGTTGCTCGACGAGGCGACCAGCGCACTCGACGCCGGGAGCGAGCGGCTGGTGCAGGATGCGCTGGAACGGCTGATGGCCACCCGCACCACGATCGTCATCGCCCACCGCCTCGCCACCGTCCGCGCCGCCTCGCGGATCGTGGTCATGGACGGCGGCCGCATCGTCGAACAAGGCACCCACGCCGCGCTGATCGCCGGCGGCGGCCTCTACGCCCGCCTCGCCAGTCTGCAATTCAACGACGCCTGACGCGCCCGACGGGTTCGCGACGGCACCTGTTAGCGCGCACCCAGGCGGGCCCCACGTCGGCGTGGGACAGCGTTGCATACAGGGTTGAGCAAGCGGGCGCCTCCGCACAGGCGAATAAACGCCCGTTCGACGCAGCGAATCGTGATATGCCGGCTATGGCCCGGCCCCGGCTCTGCTTCCGGCTGACCCCGCCGCACCGCTCTGCCTCCGGTTCGGCCGCTCTGGACCAGGGCTGGTCTCGCCTTCGACCCCGGCTCGTGCTTCCGTCGCGGCCCGGCTCCGGCTCGGGCCTCGACGTGTGCCACGGAACCTATGGCATCGAACCTTTGCGGCGCAGGCCGATCCCTGTCACGACGATCAGCCAGCGGTTTGTGATCCCGCGCAGCGCAGCCGAACCTGCGGGGCACCGACCAGCGCCACACTGCCCGAGCGGCCTGACGCCGCCGACATGGGCCATGCGCATTCTCCGCGGCCCGAATGACCGGTGGGAGACTGGCGCTACATCCGACATCGACCTCGCCGTCCAAGGACAAGCTTGAGGTCAGCGAGGGCTGACCCGCGGCCGGATGGGCGCGCCGTGACTTTCGTCCCGCAAATCATTCGCGGCAAGTGGTCGCCTCGACGATCACTGTCACATCGACGGGATCGCTCGCCCCGCGACGGAGCCGGCGGAATCAGCCGGCGTGTTCGGCGAGGACCGTAAGCCCGCGCGCGTTCACTTCGGCGAAGCCGCCGCGGATTGCGATCGTCTCGGGCTGCCCGCCCGCCGTCTTCTGCACCAGCACGTCGCCGTCGCGGATCGTCGACATGAAGGGCGCATGGCCCTCCAGCACCGCGAAGTCGCCATCGACGCCCGGGACGGTGATCATGTGGACATCCTCGGAACGGACGAGACGCTCGGGGGTGACGAGTTCGAAATGCAGCATGGGGTTCGTCCTTCTCCCGCTTCCCGGCGGGAAGGGGGCGGGGTGACGCATGGTGATGGCGAGGCGATCCGTCTTCCGACAGCGCCCCGCCTGTCGCCCCCCTTCCGGCCCGGAAGGAGCGCGACGGAAGCGTTCAGGCTTCCTTGGCCATCTTCTCGGCCTTCGCGACCGCTTCGTCGATCCCGCCGACCATGTAGAAGGCGGCTTCCGGCAAGTGATCGTACTCGCCGCTCACCACCGCCTTGAAGCTGCGGATCGTATCTTCCAGCTGCACGAACTTGCCGGGGATGTTGGTGAACACCTCGGCGACGTGGAACGGCTGGCTCAGGAAGCGCTGGATCTTGCGCGCGCGGCTCACGGTCAGCTTGTCCTCTTCGGACAGCTCGTCCATCCCGAGGATGGCGATGATGTCCTGCAGCGACTTGTACTTCTGCAACGTGGCCTGCACCGCACGCGCCGTCTCGTAATGCTCCTGCCCCACGGTGCGCGGCTCCAGCACGCGGCTGGTCGAATCCAGCGGATCGACCGCCGGGTAGATGCCCAGTTCGGAGATGGCGCGGTTCAGCACCGTCGTCGCGTCAAGGTGCGCGAACGACGTCGCCGGGGCGGGATCGGTCAGATCGTCCGCGGGCACGTACACCGCCTGCACCGAGGTGATCGACCCCTTGTTGGTGGAGGTGATGCGCTCCTGCAACGCGCCCATGTCGGTCGACAGGGTCGGCTGGTAACCCACCGCCGACGGAATACGACCCAGCAGTGCCGACACCTCGGCGCCCGCCTGCGTGAAGCGGAAGATGTTGTCGACGAAGAACAGCACGTCCTGCCCTTCCTGGTCGCGGAAATATTCCGCGATCGCCAAGCCCGAGAGCGCGACGCGCGCACGTGCGCCCGGCGGCTCGTTCATCTGGCCGTATACCAGCGCGACCTTCGATCCCTCGCTGATCGCATTGCCCTCGGCGTCCTTGGCGATCACGCCCGCGTCGAGGAATTCGTGGTACAGGTCGTTGCCCTCGCGCGTCCGCTCGCCGACGCCCGCGAACACCGACGTGCCGCCATGGCCCTTCGCGATGTTGTTGATCAATTCCTGGATCAGCACGGTCTTGCCGACGCCCGCGCCGCCGAACAGGCCGATCTTGCCGCCCTTGGCGTAGGGGGCGAGCAGGTCGATGACCTTGATGCCGGTGACCAGAATCGCATTCTCGGTCGACTGGTCGATGAAGTCCGGCGCCTTGGCGTGGATCGGTGCGCGCAGGTCGGTCGCGATCGGGCCGCGCTCGTCGATCGGCTCACCGATCACGTTCATGATGCGGCCCAGCGTCGCCGGACCGACCGGCATCAGGATCTGCGCGCCGGTGTCGGTGACTGGCTGGCCGCGGGTCAGCCCCTCGGTCGCGTCCATCGCGATCGTGCGCACGGTATTCTCGCCGAGGTGCTGCGCGACCTCGAGCACCAGCCGCTGGCCGTTGTTATGGGTCTCCAGCGCCGAAAGGATCGCGGGCAGCTGCGACGGGAAATACACGTCGACCACCGCGCCGATGATCTGGCTGATGCGGCCCGTGTTGTTGGTCTGGCCCGTGAGATGGGTCGGGCGATCCTCTAGGACGGTGGCCATTGCTTCGTTCCTTGCCTTCTACTCGTGATCCCGGCATCGGCCGGGATCTCCCTCCACGGGAGTGTCGCTTGCGGCACATCCTCCGGCACGAAGCCGGAAGATGCGTGAGATTACAACGCTTCGGCGCCCGAGATGATCTCGACCAGCTCGGTGGTGATCGCGGCCTGACGGGCACGATTGTACTGAATGCTCAACCGCTTGATCATGTCGCCCGCGTTGCGGGTCGCATTGTCCATCGCGGTCATGCGGCTGCCCTGCTCGGATGCGGCATTTTCCAGCATCGCGCGGAACACCTGGATCGCCACGTTACGCGGCAGCAGGTCGGCCAGGATCGCTTCCTCGCTCGGCTCGTATGCGACCGTCGCATCGCCGCCTGCCGCAGACTTTGCGGCGGCTCGTTCGGGGATCGATACCGGGATGATCTGCGCGCCGATCGGCTCCTGCACCAGCGCCGACTGGAACCGGGCATAGAACAGATGCGCGATGTCGAACTCGCCCGCCTCGAACCGGCGGATCAGGTCGTCGGCAATGTCCTTGGCCGCGTCGAAGCTGGCGGTCTTCAGCTCCGACAGGTCATGGTCAGCGACGATACCGTTCGGATAGAAACGGCGCATCACCCGCCCCTTCTTGCCGGCCAGATAGAAGCGCACAGTCTTGCCCGCGGCTTCCAGTTCCTCGGCCTTGCGGCGGGCGGCACGGACGATGTTGGTGTTGAACGCACCCGCCAGCCCGCGCTCGGACGTGGCGACCACCAGCAGATGCACCTGGTCCTTGCCGGTCCCCGCCAGCAGCGGCGACGCGCCGACGCCGACATTGCGCGCCAGGCTGGCGACCACGCCCTCCAGCCGCTCGGCATAGGGACGCCCGGCGACCGCCGCCTCCTGCGCACGGCGCAGCTTGGCGGCGGCGACCATCTTCATCGCCTTGGTGATCTTCTGCGTCGACTTCACCGAGCCGATGCGGATCTTGAGGGCCTTGAGTGACGCCATTTCTTCCCAACTTCGTCGTCCCGGGAAGCCCCGGGATCTCGTGCCACCGACCGCTCGCTCGCGGCCGCACACCCCGGCCTGCGCCGGGATGCCACGCTGTTACGCGAACGTCTTCGCGAACTGCCCGAGCGCTTCCTTCAGCTTGCCCTCGGTATCCTTGCCCAGTTCGCGGCTGTCGCGGATCGCGGTCAGCACGTCGGCATGGTCGGTGCGCATGTAGCTCAGCATCGCCGCTTCGTAGCGGTTGACGTCGGCCACGGGCACCGTGTCGATGAAGCCGTTGGTGCCGGCATAGATCGACACCGTCTGCTCCTCGAACGGCATCGGCGCGAACTGCGGCTGCTTCAGCAATTCGGTCAGGCGCGCGCCGCGGTTCAGCAGCCGCTGCGTCGATGCATCCAGGTCCGACCCGAATTGCGCGAACGCCGCCATCTCGCGATACTGCGCCAGCTCCAGCTTGATCGAGCCGGACACCTTCTTCATCGCCTTGGTCTGCGCCGCGCCGCCGACGCGGCTGACCGACAGGCCGACGTTGATCGCCGGGCGGATGCCCGCGAAGAACAAATCGGTTTCGAGGAAGATCTGCCCGTCGGTAATCGAGATCACGTTGGTCGGGATGTACGCGGACACGTCGCCGGCCTGCGTCTCGATGATCGGCAGCGCGGTCAGCGAGCCCGAGCCATTGGCCTCGTTCATCTTCGCCGCACGCTCCAGCAGGCGCGAGTGGAGATAGAAGACGTCGCCCGGATAGGCTTCGCGGCCCGGCGGACGACGCAGCAACAGCGACATCTGGCGATACGCCACCGCCTGCTTGGACAGATCGTCATAGACGATGACGGCGTGCATGCCGTTGTCGCGGAAATATT
Organism: Sphingomonas sp. Leaf231; assembly: GCF_001421995.1. Taxonomy (GTDB): domain Bacteria; phylum Pseudomonadota; class Alphaproteobacteria; order Sphingomonadales; family Sphingomonadaceae; genus Sphingomonas. The sequence continues at coordinate 556,888 of NZ_LMLS01000002.1, read as the reverse complement.
CGCCCATCGCGCACCCGGTGTACGGCGCGAGGAACTGCAACGGAGCCGGATCGGATGCGGTCGCGGCGACGACGATGGAATATTCCATCGCGCCATTCTCTTCCAGCGTGCGGACCAGCTGCGCGACGGTCGAACGCTTCTGCCCGATCGCGACGTAGATGCAGTACAGCTTCTTCGATTCGTCGGTGCCGGCGTTGGCCTGCTTCTGGTTGATGAACGTATCGATCGCCACCGCCGACTTGCCGGTCTGACGGTCGCCGATGATCAGCTCGCGCTGCCCACGGCCGACCGGCACCAGCGCGTCGATCGCCTTCAGGCCGGTCTGCACCGGCTCGTGCACCGACTTGCGCGGGATGATGCCGGGCGCCTTCACCTCGACGCGGCTGCGCTGATCGGTCAGGATCGGGCCCTTGCCGTCGATCGGATTACCCAGACCATCGACCACGCGGCCCAGCAACGCCTTGCCGACCGGCACGTCCACGATCGTGCCGGTGCGCTTGACGGTGTCGCCCTCGCGGATTTCGGAATCCGACCCGAAGATCACGACGCCGACATTATCGGCCTCAAGGTTCAGCGCCATGCCCTGCACGCCGTTGGCGAACTCGACCATCTCGCCCGCCTGGACGTTGTCGAGGCCATAGATGCGCGCGATGCCGTCACCGACGCTCAACACCTGCCCGGTTTCCGAAACCTGCGCCTCGGTGCCGAAACTGGCGATCTGGTCCTTGATGACGCGGGAGATTTCTGCGGCGCGGATGTCCATCAACTCAGCCTTTCATCGCGCTGGCAAGCGCATTCAAACGGGTACGGATCGACGAATCGATCATCTGGGAACCGATGCGGACGACCAGGCCGCCCAGGATCTGCGGGTCGACGGACAGGTCCACCGACACCTCGCGACCGACACGCTGGCGCAGCTGCTGCCTCAACGCGTCGACCTGCTCGGGCGACAACGGATGCGCGCTGGTGACCTCGGCGGTCGTTTCGCCGCGATGGCGCGCGGCCAGCGTGCGGAACGCGCGGATGATCTGCGGAAGCGCGGCCAGCCGGCGGTTCTCCGCCAGCACGCCCAGGAAGCTGCGCGTCGTCGCGTCCAGCCCCAGTGCGTCGGCGGTGGCCAGCACCGCCTTTACCGCTTGCCCGCGGGCGATCACCGGCGACGCCGTCAGCATCGCGAACTCGCTTGATTCGGCCAGCGCGTCGCGCACCGCCGTCAGGCTTTCCTCGACGCGATCGACCGCACGGGCCTCCACCGCCAGATCGAACAGCGCACTGGCATATCGACCGCCGAGACCGGCCTGGATGCTGCTGCCCTGATTACCGCCGGAACTCTCCACGCGATCCAAATTCCTCGTCATGACCCAAAGGTGCAATACCCATGCGAACGGATGGCGCAACGAAAGCGCCTCGCTTGGGGTACGGCGCGCGTAGCAAAGGGGCCGCCGCGATGCAACCGGAGTGAAACGATCGGCGCGGCCGGTTCGGGCGCAAGCGGCGGGATGCCGTTCGCGGCGCCCCCCTGCTACAACCGCCGCCATGGATGCCCCGATCGACCCGGATACAGCATGGGCCGCCTTCGTCGCGCGCGACCGCGCGTGGGACGGGCGGTTCGTCGTCGCGGTGCGCAGCACGCTCATCTACTGCAAGCCCAGCTGCGCCGCCCGCCGCCCGCGTCGCGACAACGTCCGCTTCCTCGCCGATGCCGCCGCGGCGCGTGCCGCCGGCTATCGCGCCTGTCGCCGCTGCCTGCCCGATTCGGTGGCGCGCGACCGGGCGGCTGTGGTGCAGGCCGCGGCGCTGATTGCCGACGACGCGACATGCCCGCCGCTGGCGTCGCTCGCGGCGGCGGTTGGCTATGCCCCGCATCATTTCCACCGGCTGTTCCGCCGGCTGACCGGCGTCACGCCCGCCGCACTCGCGCGGACGCACCGCGCCGACCGCGCGCTGGCGGCGTTGCGCGCCACCGCCAGCGTCACCGCCGCGATCTACGATGCCGGCTATGCCGCCCCCAGCCGCTTCTATGTCGATGCCGCGCGGCTGGGCATGACCCCGCACACCGCTGCGGCGGGGGGCGCGGGGGAGGGGATCGGCTGGGTCGCGCTCGCCGCTCCGCCCGGTACGCTCCTGATGGCGGCGACGGCGCGCGGCTGGTGCCGGTTCGCGTTCGAGGACGACGATGCCGGGCTGCGCACCGCCTTCCCCGCCGCCACGCTCCACCCCGGCACGGCGTCGCTGCACGCCCGCGCCGCCGCGCTGGTGGCGGCGACCGGCGCGATCGCCACCGACGCCAGCCTGCCGCTCGCGCTCCGCCGCGTCGCATTCCGCACCTTGCTGCACGCCGCCGCCGCGCGGTGTGGTTAGCCGAATCGTAAGCCTTGTCCGCTAGCTACCCTCGGCTGAGACAGTGTGAGGACGATCAGGCCCGATGAACGCGTTCGGACGCCGCAACGGCGGCATGGGTAATGGGGGCAACGGGACGGGCGTCGGCACCGCGGGCGGCGGCGCACGCGGCGGCTTCGGCGTGGCGCGCCCGATGCACGTCGGGCCCGGCAGCAGCCTGCGCGACGATGCGCCGGTGGAGACCGCCCCGCCCCTCGATGCGCTGGCCGCGCTCGATCCGCTCACCCCGCAAAGCCAGATCGACGCGATGCAGCGGCTGTCGGATCGCCAGAACGCCACCGGTGAGGCCGGGTCGAGCCGCATGGAAGGGTTCGAGGCGTCGATCCACAAGATCAAGGAGCAGGTGCTGCCGCGCCTGCTGGAGCGTGTCGATCCCGAAGCCGCCGCCACGCTCGGCAAGGACGAGCTGGCGGAGGAGTTCCGCCCGATCATCGGCGAGGTGCTGGCCGAACTGAAGCTGACGCTCAACCGCCGCGAACAATTCGCGCTGGAAAAGGTGCTGGTCGACGAATTGCTCGGGCTGGGCCCGCTCGAGGAATTGCTGTCCGATCCCGAGATCAGTGACATCATGGTCAACGGACCCGACCAGACCTTCATCGAGCGCAAGGGCCGGCTGGAACTGGCGCAGATCGCCTTCCGTGACGAGGAGCATCTGTTCCAGATCGCGCAGCGCATCTGCAACTCGGTCGGCCGTCGCGTCGACCAGACCACGCCGCTGGCCGACGCCCGCCTGAAGGACGGCAGCCGCGTCAACGTGATCGTCCCGCCGCTCTCCCTGCGCGGCACCGCGATCTCGATCCGCAAATTCTCCGCCAAGCCGATCACGCTCGACATGATGGCCGGCTTCGGCAGCATGAGCACCAAGATGGCGACCGCGCTGAAGGTGGCGGGCGCCTGCCGCTTCAACATCGTCATCTCGGGCGGCACCGGCTCGGGCAAGACCACGATGCTCAACGCGCTGTCCAAGATGATCGACCCGGGCGAGCGGGTGCTGACGATCGAGGACGCGGCCGAACTGCGGCTGCAGCAGCCGCACTGGCTGCCGCTGGAAACCCGCCCGGCCAATCTGGAGGGTCAGGGGGAGATCAGCATCCGCGATCTCGTGAAGAACGCGCTGCGTATGCGCCCGGACCGCATCATCCTGGGCGAAATCCGTGGCAGCGAGTGTTTCGACATGCTCGCGGCGATGAACACCGGTCACGACGGTTCGATGTGCACGCTCCACTCCAACTCCCCGCGCGAGGCGCTGGCGCGCATGGAGAACATGGTGATGATGTCGGACATCAAGGTGCCCAAGGAGGCGATCAGCCGCCAGATCGCCGATTCGGTCGACCTCATCATCCAGGTGAAGCGCCTGCGCGACGGCAGCCGCCGCGTCACCAACGTGACGGAGGTGATCGGCATGGAAGGCCCGGTGATCGTCACGCAGGAATTGTTCAAGTTCGAGTATCTCGACGAAAGCGCCGACGGCAAGATCATCGGCGAATATCGCTCGATGGGCCTGCGCCCCTACACGATCGACAAGGCCAAGCAGTTCGGCTTCGACCAGGCGTATCTGGAGGCATGCCTGTAAGATGACGCGGCCAGTTCGCGCGCACGCCCGACGACGGGACGCATCGCGCGCGGCGTGACACGCCCGCGCGATCCGCTACACCTGCGGTCGTGCCGATCCCGTCGCTACTCCCGCTGGCCGCCCTCCTTGCCGCACCGATCGCGGCCCCGGCTACGGCCCCGGTTCAGCCCCCGGTTCCGGCCCCACTCTCCGCGTCCGCCGATCCGCGCGCGGCCTGGGCGGGCCGGTCGGCGCTCGCGCCCGATGCGGAGACGCGCTGGATTCCGTTCGACCTGACGCCCGGCAACCAGATCCGCTTCACCATGGCGCTGGACGGTCGCCCGGTCACCGCGATCCTCGATACCGGTGTCAGCTATTCGGTGCTCGCGCGCCGCTATGCCGACGCGCACGGGCTGGCGGTGCAGGCGGAGGGGCGCGCCACCGCGATCGGCGGCACCGTGGCGATCGGGCGGGTGGCGACGCAGCGGCTGGCGATCGGCGCGGTCACCCGGCGCGGCGGCAGTCTGGGCGTGGCCGACCTGCCCGCCGCGGCGACGGGCGGAACGCGCGCGATCGACCTGCTGGTCGGGCGCGACCTGACCGCGCCCTATGCGCTCGACATCGACTATCGCGCGCGTCGCTTTCGCCTGTTACGCAGCGGCAGCCGCCCGTTCGCCGGGGTCGCCGCCCCGCTGACGATCGCGCCGGACTTGCGGATCTATCTCGGCGCGATCGCGGTCGGCGGGCGGGCGATCGCGCCGATGGTGGTGGATACCGGCGACGGCTCCGCGATCACGCTCGGCCCCGCCGCTTGGGCCCACGCGCGCACCGCCGCCGGCCCGGTCACCAGCACCGTCTCGTTCGGACTCGCCGGCCCGGTGGTCTTCGACATGGCGATCCTGCCGGAGGTCCGGGTCGGCGAGACCGAAGCGCGCGATGTGGAGGTGCGCGTGGAGCCGGTCGGCGGCTTCTCCGACACGATCGGCGTCGCGGGCCGGATCGGCTCGGGCTTCCTGCAGCGCTATCGCGTGCTGCTCGATCCCACCGCGGGCCACATGCTGCTCGCGCCCACCGCCGCTGCCGCCACGCCGCCGGTCCGCTCGACCAGCGGCCTGCTGCTCGGGCTGACCGGGGACCGGTTGAAGGTGCTGCATGTCATGCGCGGCAGTCCCGCGGCGGCCGGCGGCTGGCGCGACGGCGACATGATCTGCACCATCGACGGAGCGCGGGTCCGCGCCGATTACGCCACCAGCGCGCTGGCGGGGTGGGCCACGGCGGCGGCGGGGCGCAGCGTTACGCTTGGCGATTGCACCGGCGGGCGCCGTCGATTGATGTTGCGACGTTTCTATTGATGCAGATCATTTCGGCGATAGTTCACGCGGGGTTAACGAGACGGTAACGTTTGCACCACTCGATCACTCCGGGACATTATGCCGCAATATCACATCACCTTCGCCGGTCGCGAGCAGGATCGGGTTCCGGTCGAATGCGCCGATCTCCCCGCCGCCCGCAATCAGGCGATCCAGCGGCTCGGTGCCTATCTCGCCAGCCATCCCGGCTTCGCGGAGGAGGGACATTGGCGGGTTACGGTAGAGGATGACGTCGGGCGCGCCGTCGCCACGGTGATCGTCGCCACCGTCACCCCGCGTCCGGTCGGCCCGGAAACCTGACGCTCAGCGTGAGCGGGCGTCGCCGGTGCGGGGTTCGCTCATCCGTTGTTGTCCGCGTGCGCGTGCCGCGCTCCGCACCAGTTCCTCGCTCAGCCGCATCGCGGCTTCCGCAGTCAGGTTGTAGCTGGCGCCACAGCGCGACAGCACGGTAACCACGCCCTCATCGGCGCTTACTGCTGGCGCCATCGTACACAGATCTGCCTTCATGCCTGCACCTGCCGTGATGGTCGGGGCTGGCCTGTCGTCGTCGCACTGCCGATCGTGCCGATGTGGCACAGTCGGCGGCGCGCCAGTGCACGTCATCCAGCGATCCGCCAACAACCCGTGACGCGACTACCGGTTCCGTTGTCGGATTAGGGCTTTAGCGCCACCCATCCCGCGATGGCCGCGACGATTAGCGCAATGGCCTGCACCCATGTCCAGTCGATCCAGCCCACCGCGTCGGGGTCGACCCGGTGCCGTCGCCGGTGATCGCGCCACCCCGCCGCGACCGCGATCGTCACCGCCGTCGCGGCTATCGCGAACGGCAGGACTTGCGCATCGCTCACCGCCACGTCAGCCTCGCATATCCCCACCCGCGGAGAGGTTTCCTTCCATGCATCGTCTCGCCCCCGTTCTGCTTCTCGCCCCCGCGCTGCTGGTGACGCTGCCCGTCACGGCCGTGCACGCCGCGCCAGCCGTCCCCGCTCCGATCGCGGCGGCGGTGAAGGCGCCGACGCGCAGCGCCGCCAATACCGCACGCGACCGTTATCGCCACCCCGGTGCGACGCTGGCCTTTTTCGGCGTCCGGCCCACCGACACCGTGGTGGAGGTCTGGCCGGGCAGCGGCTGGTATAGCGAGATCCTGGCCCCGCTCACCGCAGCGCGCGGGCGCTATTATGCGGCGGGTCCGTGGGAACGCGGGCTGAACGGAGTGCGCGGGCTGCAGGCGAAGGACGCGGCCACTTACGGCAAGATCACGCTCGCCGCGCTGCCCGCCGCCGCGGGGCAGCCGGGCGTGCCCGATGGCAGCGCCGATGTCGTGCTCACGTTCCGCAACGTCCACAATTGGCGCTTCGGTGGCGAGGATCAGGCGCGGCAGATGTTCGCCGCGATGTTCCGGATGCTCAAGCCCGGCGGTACGCTCGGCGTGGTCGAACATCGCCTGCCCGAGGCGCGCGACGCCGCCGCCGAGGAAAAAAGCGGCTATATGAAGACCAGCACCGTCGTCGGCTACGCCACCGCCGCCGGGTTCCGGCTGGCCGCCCGGTCGGAGGTGAACGCCAATCCGAAAGATACCGCCGACTGGCCGAACGGGGTGTGGACGTTGCCGCCCAGTTACGCGCTCAAGGACGTCGACCGCGCCCGCTACGCGGCGATCGGCGAAAGCGACCGGATGACGCTGAAGTTCGTCAAGCCACGCTGACCGGCAGGCTGCCGGCCCCGCCTCGTTCCAGCCCCGGCGGGGCTATCCGCGGCATCCCGGCCTCGCACCGGGGTGCCGCGTCCTCGGCGACCATCAACCTGCGGCACGATGTGTCGCGCCCGGGGTAACGAACCGACGCTTCGATGCCCCATATGGTCCGTCCGGCCGCCACGAACGGCGCCCGTCCGTCCTCGGTGCGGGATCGTGGATGCCGTCGCCGCGATGCCGGTTCACGCCCGACGTTCTCGGCCTTCCACCATACGACGCAGCGCACACTGGCCCGTCATCCCGAACGGCCACGGGTCGCAGCAGCGCCTCCGCGCTCCTCCACGCCGTTCTTCGCTCGCCACACTGCAAGGATCGCCGGGCCAGACGCCCGACGTGCGCTATCCTGACGCGGCCTGAGACGCACGCGTCATCCTCCGGCGCGTCTGATCCGCGGTCGAAACTCCCTTGCCGCCACTTCCCGCGAGAGCGGCGACCCGGCGCGGCGCGGACGCCCCACCGGTTCCGTGGCATCCCCGCGCCCACTCGCCCGCGGGGCGACGCAGTCACCCCCGCCGCCGTGGTTCACTCGCCCAGTTTGTCGACCTTGTCGCGCAACTGCGCCAGTTCGGCCTTCAGCGCGGCGATCTCGCCGTCCTTCGTGCCGTTGCCCGTCGCACCCGCGTTACTCGCCGGCACAGGCGGCTTGAACGCCTGCGCCGCCACCTCGAACATCTCCAGGTTACGCTTGGCGATGTCCGCGAACGGCGATCCGGCGAACGCGCCTTCCACCGCGGTCTTGAACTGGGTCTGGTTACGGCGGAAACTGTCCATCGACGCGTCCAGATAATCCGGCACCATCGCCTGCATCGAATCACCGTACAGCGCGATCAGCTGGCGCAGGAAATTGACCGGCAGCATCGTCTGCCCGCGGCTTTCCTCCTCCATGATGATCTGCGTCAGCACGTTGTGGGTGATGTCGTCGTCGGTCTTGGCGTCGACCACCTTGAACTCGCGCCCTTCCCGCGTCATCGCGGCAAGGTGCTCCAGCGTGATGTAGGAGGAGCTTTCGGTATTGTAGAGCCGGCGGTTGGCGTATTTCTTGATGACGACCACTCCGTCGGTGGCGTGCTGCTTCTTCATCGCTCGAGATCCCATGACCGAACCATTGTGCGGTATCGCACAGAATATCGCGCTGCAACATCGCTTATACGGGCCGCGGCCGTTGCCGCTGTTCCTCGACATGCTGCGCCGCGAAACCGCAACATCGCCCGAGCGCACCGCCGCCGCGCTCGCCGGGCTGCGCCGTTATCAGGACGCGCCGCGACGGCGACGACGTGCGCGCCCGGTTCGCTATCGCAGCGGCGCGGCGCGGCTGCGTGACGGCGCGCGGGGCAGCGATGCGCCGCCGGTCGTCCTGATCCCTTCGCTCATCAACCCGCCGTTCGTGCTCGATCTCGCGCCGGGTCATTCGCTGCTCGAACACCTCGCCGCCGCCGGTTTCCATCCATGGCTGGTGGATTGGGGAACGCCGCGCGCGCAGGATGCCGGGCTCGATCTGGCCGGCCATGTCACGCGGCGGCTGCTGCCGCTGCTCGCGCGGCTGCCGCGGCCGCCGCTGCTGGTGGGTTATTGCCTCGGCGGCACGCTCGCGCTGGCCGCCGCCGCCGCGTTGCCGCCCGGCACGGTCGCGGGCGTCGCGACGATCGCCGCGCCGTGGCGCTTCGGCGGCTATGGCGATGCGCCGCGCGATGCGCTCGCGTCGCTGTGGGCGCAGGTCGCGCCGGGATGCCGCGCGTTGGGCGTGGTGCCGATGGAGGTGTTGCAGACCGTCTTCTGGCAACTCGATCCCGCGCGCACGATCGCCAAATACGCCGCCTTTGCGACGATGGCCCCCGCCGCCGCCGCGCGCTTCGTCCTGCTGGAGGATTGGGCGAACGATGGCGCGCCGCTTGCCTATGCCGCCGGTGCCGATATGTTCGAAGGGCTGTTCGCCGCCGATCGCCCCGGCCGGGGCCGATGGACGGTCGACGGGACGATCGTCGTGCCGCACGATCTGCCCTGCCCCGCGACCGAGTTCGTCTCGCTCACCGATCGGATCGTCCCCGCGGCCACCGCGATCGGGCTGCCGTCACGCCACGATATTCACGCCGGGCACGTCGGCATGATGGTGGGTGGTCGCGCGCGCAACCTGCTGTGGGATCCCCTTACCGCCTGGCTGCACGCGCATACCGGCTGACGCCGCGCGGCACCGCCCGCCTGTGGAGGCGACCATCGCCACCGTCGCATGACGCGCGCTGCCCCGACAATAGCCCCGATCGTACCGTCTGATCCTCCGTGCCACCGCCCCGGGGGTGGTGCGGCGTCACGACCAATGCCGGTCGAACCGCCGCCCCATGCCCGTAAGCAGCTCATATTGGCTGATACCGCTCGCCTCCGCGACATGCACCAGATCGTCGTCGAACCGGACCCAGTCGCCCTCCCGCACGTCTGCCCGGCCAACATCGAGCGCGACCAGGTCCATCGAAACCCGTCCCACCACCGGCAACGCCGCATCCCCCGCGAACGCGCACCCACGGCTCGACAAGGCCCGGCGATAGCCGTCGGCATAGCCCAGATTGACGATCGCCACCCGCGTCTCGGCCGAGGCCTGCCACGTCGCGTTATAGCCCACGGTCTCGCCCGCCGCGATGGTGCGGCATTGCAGCACCTCCGCCGCGATCGTCGCCACCGGGCAGATCGCGCCGACCAGCCCGGCCACCGGCACCCCGCCGTACAGCGCCAGTCCCGGTCGTGTCAGATCAAAGTGATAGCCGGCACCCAGCGCGATCCCCGCGGAGTTCGCAAGGCTCATCCGCGCCGCATTCGTCCGTCCGGCCAGCGCCGCGAAGCGTGCACGCTGCGCCTCGTTCATCGCGTGTCCGGGTTCGTCGGCGCACGCCAGATGGCTCATCAGCGTGTCGACCACCACATCGTCGAGCAAGCCGGCGGCGATCTCTTCGGCGGCGATGCCGAGCCGGTTCATCCCCGTATCCACCATCACGTCGCACGCCCGTCCCGGCGCGGCGAACCGCCACCGCGCGACCTGTGCGGCCGTGCTCAGCACCGGGCGCACGTCCGGCAACGCCGCCAGCAGCGTCAGATCCGCTTCCCGCAACCCATGCAGCACCGCCAGCGATACGCCTGCCTCGCGAGCCAGATCGGCCAGTTCCTCCGCCTCGGCCCAGCTGGCCACGAACAGGTCCCGGCATCCCGCCCCGATCAGCCGCTGCACCACCGCGCGCGCACCGAGGCCGTACCCGTCCGCCTTCACCGCCGCTCCGCATGCCGCCGGTCCGCTCAGCCGCGCCAGCGCGCGCCAGTTGGCGACCAGGGCGTCGGACGACAGGTACAGGCGATTGGGACGATGCGGCATGCGAGGGGAGTTAGCGCCTGCACCGCCCGCGCGCCACCATGCCGTCGCAGTGCGCGTGGCTGCACCCGACCTCCGCCTCACGATCGAACTTCGGGATAGCGACCCTGATCCGGACCAGGCCACCGGCACTACCGCCAGCGGGTAGCACGGCGAGCACCACCCATGCCTCCGCCGCATTCCTCACCCGATGTCCACAGCCGCAGTTGCGCGCCGTCGACGCCGGCCGGGCGTGACACTCCTGGTCGCTCGCGAAGAATTTTCAGCCGACCTCATAACGATACCCTTGCCGCAGATCGTCGCCATCGCGGGCGGAGCATCTGCGGTCAGGTTGTTGCGCGCTATCTCGCGTCAGGTCGTGTGGCCGGCCGCGCGAAGGAACGCGTCGGAGAACATGCCGAACGTCTGATGCCGCGGCCCGCGTCAACCCCGGCGCCCCCTTGCCGAGGCTGACATGCCGAGATGCGACAAACTTGCCGATCGAGGGGCCTGTTGAAAAGCTGTGGATAAGTCGGTGATAACCGCTGGACTATCGCTGGACATCCCTGTGGATCAACGCTGCATATCCCTGTGGGCGACCGGTTCATGGTCCGTGGATAAGTGGTGAGTTGCCTGTGGAATGGCTGTGCACGAAACGGGCGGTACGGCATCGCGGCGATTGGCCCGAACGGAGGCGAGGAAGGCCAGCCCGATGAACGCTGCGCCGATCAGCCCGGTGAGCGTCGCCGGCACGTCGATGCGAACCGAGATCAGCATGATCGCCGCCAGTATGATGATCGCGTAGAAGGTGCCGTGTTCGAGATAGCGATATTCGGTCAGCGTCCCGCGATCGACCAGCATCACCGTCATCGACCGAACGAACATCGCCCCGATACCCAGCCCCAGCGCGATGACGAACGGGTCGTCCGACAGGGCGAACGCGCCGATCACGCCCCCGGACGAGAAACTGGCGTCGAGCATTTCGAGATACAGGAACACCGCCAGCCCGGACTTTGCGACGACCGCGCCGGTCGGCGCCGCATTTCCGTCGCCGGCGGTCACAACGCCGATCGCCTGCACCGCGACATACGCGATCAGCCCGAACAGCCCGGACGTCAGGAAGGTCATGCCCTCCGTCGCAGGCACCAGCCGCGACAGGCCGAACAGCGCCAGCAACACGATCGCGATCGACATTCCCGCCGCATGCGACAAGCCCGCGAACGGGCGCTCGACCATGCCGATCCAGTGCGTGTCCTTTTCCTCGTCAAGAAAGAAGGTCAGCCCGACCATCGCCAGGAACGCGCCGCCGAAGCCTGCGATGCCGGCATGCGCGCCGGTGATGATCCGCTGGTAAGTGACCGGATCGTTGGCGGGGAGCCGGGCCGCATCGATCGGCCCCAGCCCGGCGGCGATCGCGACGATCACCAGCGGGAGGATGATCCGTATCCCGAACACCGCGACCACGATGCCCCACGTCAGGAAGCGCCGGCGCCACACCGGCGACATGTCGCGCAGCACCGCGGCGTTGATCACCGCATTGTCGAACGACAGCGACACTTCCAGCACACCGAGGACCGATATGGTCCACAACGTGGCCAACGTGCCGGCCACATCGTGCGTGATCGTCCAGCCCAGCCATGCCCCGGTCGCCAGACAGAGCAAAGTGAACGCCAGCGATCCCTTGAAATACCCCGGCATCACCCGCCCCCATCGATCCTCCCTGCCCGCAATCCGACGCAATTCCCGTCGCACTGTTTGTCACGCGCCGGTCGATCAGCATCCCCGCGCGCAGCCGCAGGTCATCGGCCATCCGCACCCCGACCGGCGGCTGGTCAGGCATCGCCGACGACACCACGCTTCTGGTCGCGCATTCGTCGGGCACACAGTCGCCGAGGTCCGCAAACACCGGCATGCGCGCGATCTCGCTCCACACCCCAATGTTGATGCGCAGCGTTTCGCCCGATGCGATGCCGCCGGTCCGGTCCTCGCCGCGCGGTTCGACGAAGGGCGCGTGGTGCGATTTCCCGAACGCGCGCGCCGGCACGTGCATTACGCCCGAGCGCCCGTCCCCCGACTGTCGCTGGCAGCCGGGGTCGAAGTCGGTCGCGCGTCCTCGCCACGGCGCGCATGACACCGCGCACCCGCCCGCATCGGACAGGCGACCTGCCCAAACCACCAGTCATCGCCCGAGCCCCCGTGGAAAGCGCCCGAAACGGCACGCCTCCCGTCCACCGGGTTGCCGCGCCATGTCGGCGACCGCAATCGCCGCCGGGCACAGCTGCATCCGTTTCGGATGCGTCTTCCTCGTCAGCCCGCATCTACGGCCGGATGTCGCGCTACGAAGGGACGCCGCGTGGAGGTGGTGGAACACGAACGGTGGCGGGCGGCGGTCGACGACGTGGTGGCCAGCGATCGTGCGAGGCGATGCTGCCGGTGCGCCGATCGATGGCGGGGATTGCGCCGGCGCTCCGGTGGACAAGGAGATATCGGGCCTGTTCGCCGGTGCCGCCAAACAGGCGGCGGAACATTGCGCACCCGGCAACACGAGGTTCCACGCGGCACCCGGTCCGATCGGCCCAAGGATCGAACAGGTGGCGCGACCAGCCGCGATCCGCGCAGGGCGCCGCCGTACAATTGGTGCCCGAACGCGGCGCCACGATCGCGAGACCGCATGCACCGGTCACGGTCTGCACGTGAAGAAACCCTGTGCGGCTGGTGGCGACATGATCGACCGGCACGGCGCCGCGCCGACCGTCGCGGCCAGCTAGCCGCCGATCGCCATCGCACCCGCCGCGGCGAAGCCGGCGATCGCCAGAATGCCGAGCACGCGTGCCAGCGACTCCTTGCGATAATCCGCCAGCCGTTCCTCGTTCAGCCAGTACAGCCCGTCCGGGGTCTTCTCGATCGCCCCGAACGCCAGCATCCGCTTGAACACCCGCCGGTCCAGCCGGGCGTCGGGGGTCTCGTAGCGGGTCGCCGTCGCCTTCGACGTCGCCCCGGCCGAGGTGAAGTACCAGCTGACGCGGTTGCGCGCCTTGGCGATCATCGCCGCCATCACCGCTCCGGACATCGTCGTTCTTCCTCTACTTCTTGCGATTCTCGTGGCGCAGGTTGCCCGGCCGCCCACGCCGCTTCAGCACGCGCGGCGGCTTGCCGCCCTTCGCCTCCGCGCGGTCGCGCCCGCCGCCGCCGTACCGGCCCTCGGGCATTTCGAAGCGCAGCGCTCCGGACACCGGATTTGCCTCCGCCAGCCGCAGCGCCATGCGCTGCCCCTGCGCGAACGTGTCGCCACTGTGTTCGCCGACCAGCCGCCGCGCGGCTTCGTCGAACCGGAAATATTCGCCGCCCAGGTCGCGTACCGGCATCAACCCGTCGCCGCCGATCCCGTCCACCGTGGCGAAGAAGCCGAAATTGGTCACGCCGGTGATCCGCACGTCGACCAGTTCGCCGACCCGCTCGGCCAGAAACGCCGCGACATAGCGATCGATCGTCTCGCGCTCCGCTTCCATCGCGCGACGCTCCAGCTTGCTGATCGTCTCGCCCGCCCGCTCGAAATCCTCGTCGCCGTTCAGCCCGCCGGGGCCAAGCCCGTAAGCGGAGACCAGCGCGCGATGCACCATCAGGTCGGCGTAGCGGCGAATGGGTGAGGTGAAATGCGCATAGCTGCCCAGCGCCAGACCGAAATGGCCGAGGTTGGCGGGCGCATAATAGGCCTGGGTTTGCGTGCGCAGCACCTGCTCCATCACCTCCGGGCGGAACGGCACGTCGCCGACGCGCTCAAGGATGCGGTTGAAGGTGGAAGGCTTGACCACCTGCCCCAGCGCGAACGGCACCTCGAACGTTTCGAGATAATCCTTCAGCGCCACCAGCTTCTCACGCGCGGGCGGCTCATGGACGCGGTACATCACCGGCGCCTTCTTCGCCTCCAGCGCCTTGGCCGCGGCGACGTTGGCGGCGATCATATATTCCTCGATCAAACGGTGCGCATCCAGCCGGTCGCGCGGCGCGACCGACATGATTCGCCCCTTTTCGTCGAGCACGACCCGCCGCTCGGGCAGATCGAGATCGAGCGGCTCGCGCTTCTCGCGCGCCGCTGCCAGCGCACGCCAGCAATCCCACAGCGGCACCAGCGCGGCGTCGACAAGCCCGACGTCCCAGCCGAAGCCGGTGCCAGCCGCCACCGGGACGTCGGTGCCCGCCGTCTCGACACCGGTCACCTCCCGGTCCGTACCGCGCGCATCCATCGCCGCCTGCGCCTCTTCATAGGCGACGTTCGCCGCCAGCCGCACCACCGCGCGCGTGAAGCGCCACGACTTCAGCGTGCCGGCCTTCGTCACCTGCATGTGACACGCCAACGCGGCGCGATCCTCACCTTCCTTCAGCGAGCAGACATCGGCCGACAGCACCTCCGGCAACATCGGCACCACGCGATCCGGGAAGTAGACCGAATTGCCGCGCGTCCGCGCCTCGCGGTCGATCGCGCTGCCGGGGCGGACATAGAAACTGACGTCGGCGATCGCCACGATCACCTTCCACCCGCCGTCGTTTGCGGGATCGTCATCCGGCGTCGCCCAGACCGCATCGTCATGGTCGCGCGCGTCGGCGGGGTCGATCGCGACGATCGGCAACCGGGTCAGGTCTTCGCGCCCGCCCGACCCGCCGACCTCGCCGATCGGTTGACGCGCGACGCGCTCCGCCTCGTCCAGCGCTTCCTGTGCGAAGGTGTCCGGAATGCTCAGCTTGTGGATCGCGATCAGCGAGAAGCTGCGCGGCGCAAACGGATTGCCCAGCCGCTGCACCACGCGCGCGGTAATGCGCGGCGGGCGTCCGGCCATTTCCGCCAGCACCAGATCGCCGGCCTGCGCATCGCCGGCGTCGGCCACCATGAACTCGCGACGCTCCTTCTTGTCGACCGCCTGCAACCACAGCCGCCCGCCCTCGCCGCGCAGCACCCCGACGACCTGCTCGGCCGCAGGGGCCAGCACCTTCATCGGATGCGCGGTCCACCCGCCGCCGGTCTCCTCGGTCCGTGCCAGCACGCGTTCGCCGACGGCCAGCGCACCGCGCTTGCGGTCACGCACGCGGATGCGCGGCGCGGGCACGTCGGCCTCCCAGCGTTCCGGCACCGCCCACACGTTACCGCCCTCGTCGACGTCGGCGATGCGCAGCACGGTCACCTTGGGCAGCCCGCCCATCTTGTGGAAAGCGCGACCGGGCGCGGAGTCGATCAGCCCCTCGTCCCCCATATCCTTCAGCAACGCCTTCAACGCGATTTTCTGCTGCGCGCTCAACCCGAAGGCGCGCGCGATCTCGCGCTTGCCGGTGGGCGTCGCGGAGGTGGCGATGAAGTCGAGGATCTGCTCGCGCGTGGGCAGGCCGGGGGTCATGTTCTTTGGCACGCTATCGAGATAGGCATTGCAACGGCCGAACGCCATCGCCCGCTTCGATCGCGCATCGTCCTCCCGACCGCGGCGCGGTCATGGCGGGCGCAGCAAGACGGTCCCGTGTTCCGCCGGCCGGTATGCGCATAACCGGATTACCGTCCCGCAGCCATCGTCTCGCTGATCGGCATTTCCGGCCGATCCGACATCGTGCGCACCACGGTTTCGAACCGGTCGCCATGGATGCGGATCTCGTTGAAGGCCGGCGGCGAATTGCGCGTCCGCTTCGACAGCGTGCCCGCCCCGATCAGCCGCACCGTCCAGCCGTTGCGCTCATAGGCGACGTCGAACGGATCGTGGACATGGCCCGACAATACCGCATGCACCCCAGCATCGGCAAAGGCGGCGAGCGCGACGTCGCCACGCCGCGTCCTGGCGGTGCCTTTCGTGCCGCCCTCGATCAACGGATGATGCCCGGCGACGAAGATCAGGTTGCCGCGCGGCGCCGCCTCCACCAGCGCCATCGCACGGCGCAGCGATCCGCTGCTCACCCGTCCCTTGGACCAGTTCCAGCGCCATTGCGCGCGAGCGGTCGTCTTCAGCGGCACGATGGTGATGCCGTCGATCTCCAGCGGCTTCTCGATCATCTTTTCGACCGCCGCATAACGCGAATAGGGCGAGAACAGCCGCCGGAGCGGATCCCAGTAATACGGAATGTCGTGATTGCCGACCTCCAGCGTCACCGGCACGCCCAGGCTGGCCAGCCACGCACCGCCGTCGTCGAACTCGCGCTTGGTCGCGCGCATCGTCAGGTCGCCGGTCATGATGACCGCGTCGGGCTTTTCCTGCGCCACCACGTCGCGGAACCATGCGACGGCGACGGGGTCCTCGGCACCGAAATGCACGTCACTGACGTGAAAGAAACGGGTCATCCCTGTACCTTGTTCGTGTTTGCGTCAGGGGCGAACGCATGGACCCGCAATCGGCTGCGTTATCCGCCGAACGATCGGCCGCCGCCCCATCCGCCGCTGGACCGCGCCGATACCCGCCCGCCGAAGCCACCGCGCGACACCACCGAACTGCGCGTCTGGATACGCTGCGTGGTGACCGGCGCGGTGACCGCGCGCGATCCCACCTGGTAATTATAGCCGCGCCCGCCATAGCCGCCGTTGGTCAGCCACGCGCCGCCCGGTGTGTACCAGCTGTTGTTGCGACCATTGCGGTACAGGCCGTTGTAGCGATAGCCGCCCGACCCGTTCAGCATTTGCCCGATCATGAATCCGGTCAGCAACGGCACGAAGAAACTCTGCCCGCCCTCGTTGCGCGCCAGGCACTGCCCGCCACCGAACTGATCCTCGCACAGACCCTTGCTGTCGAAACGCGGGGCGGCCTTTTCGTCGGTCTTCCGGGCTTCCTTGGCGGCATTCTCGCACGTCACCTTGGCGAACGCGCCGCTCGCCACGCACTCCTCGACGGTACTGAACGCCGACACCTCGGTCGGTGGGCCGAAGCGCGCCTGATCATCGGGCGCGCCGTCGCAGCCGGACAGCATCGCCAACGCGCCCGCGGCGGTCAGCCCGGCGGCGGCGGAGCGCTTGCGCGGCGGAAAGGGTCGGTCGATCATCGCTTTGGCCTCAATAGGTCATGCAGGCGGCGTTGAGCAGCCCGACCGCGATCGACGTCGCCGCCATATAGACGGCGCTCGCCACGTTGCCGGTCTCGATCCGCGCCACCAGGTCGCGAATGACCATACGCCGCACCACCAACGACGCCACCACCTGGATCACCCCGGCCAGCACGCCCCATGCGACGAACTCGACCGGGTTGGCGGTCACCTCCAGCGCGGAGGCCAGCGGCAGCGCGAAGCCGACGATCGCGCCGCCGAACACGATCGCCGCGGCCATGTTGCCCTCGGCCACCAGCCGCCGCTCGTCATATGGCGTCGAGATCTGGTACAGCCATTTGAACCCCGCAAGGAACACGCAGGCGATGCCGAACGCCAGCAGGAAGTGCCCCGCGCCGAACAGGAAATTGGTCAGGTCGAACATCGGTCGGCGTGCTCCCGGTTAGTCAGGCGGAGAATTCGGCCGGCGACAGCGGCAGGCCGATCATGATGTCGTGGGTCGTATCGCCGCCCTCGGGCCGCGCCGACAGCGCCAGCAGCAATTCCTGCCCCTCGGGCGCGAGATCGCGGACATACAGCATGCATTGCTGGCGGATGTGCTTCACCGGCGCGCCGTCGCGCTCGTAATACAATGCTTCCCACAGCTGCACCGGAGGCTGCACCCGTTCGTCGCCGTCGTACCAGAAACGACGGAACGGCGGCAGCCCGGCCTCGTCCCAGCGCGGCTGGCTCAAACGGTCGCGGAATGCCGCATCGTCCCAGCCGCCGGTGGCATAGGTCGACGACCATGGCCGGAACAGCGTGAAATCGTCGGCGTCCGATCCGTCCGGTTGCTGGCTGACCGCCTGCAACATCATTTCGTCGTCGGTGTAGAAGCGGTGAACGTAACCGCCGCCGTCGTCCAGCTTGATGATCCCTTGCGCGGTAATCTCCAGCGTATCGCGGTCCAGCGTGAACGTACCGCCGGCCAGTCGTCGCCACGCCAGCGCGTCCAGCCGCACCATCCGCCCGATCGTGATGTCGCGCACCACTGCCACTTGCGCGCGGGTGGCCTCGCGCCCGCCGCCGAACAGGCCGCCGAAGATCATGCCGTCGTTCCCATGTGCCCATGCACCTTGCCAAACGCTGCGGGCTTATGCTTGGAGTGTCAAGCATACGGAGGGCCTGTGAACGTGACCGACACAATGCAGCGGTGGACGATCGAGCGGCTGGCGGAGGCGCTGGGCGCTTCGGAACAGAGCGAGGAATTGCAGGTCGAGCGGGTCGGCGACGTCCTGCGCGTGACGATGCGCGACCACGGCGATCTCGCGATATTCATGAGTTGCGCGGGCGAGCAGATCGTCGTCTCCTCGCTGCTATGGCCGGTCGACGAGATGCCGGACACCGCGGCCTTCAACCATTTCCTGCTGAAAGCGCAGAAGATGGTGCCGCTTTCCAATTTCGCGATCACCGACGTGGAGGATCGCGAATATTACGAGCTGATCGGCGAATTGTCGGTCGAATCGTCGTTGCGCACGATTTTGATCGAGCTGCGGGCGCTCGCCCATAATGCGCTGGATGCCGCCGCGGACCTGCGGCACGCGTTCGGCACCGCCTGAACGATCGGGTCTGAGGAACCTGGCCCGGCGAAGCGGGCCAAAGGAACTGGAAAAGTCATGTCGATGTGGAAGCAATTGGTCACGCTGATCCGCGGTAGCGCGCACGAAGCCGGGCAATCGGTGGTGGATGCGCGCGCGCTGACGATCCTCGATCAACAGATCCGCGACGCCGGATCGGCGCAGGCCAAGGCGCGCGACGATCTGGCCACCGTCACCGCCAAGCGCCGGCTGATCGAAAAGGATATCGAGCAGCTCACCGCGCAGCGCGACAAGTACGAGGCGTCGGCACGAGCGGCGATGGGCCGCGGCGACATGGACCTCGCGCGTGAGGTGGCCGAGCGGCTGGCGGTGATCGAACGCGAAGTGAACGCCAAGACCCCGCAGGTCGCCGACATGCGCGGCGCCGAGGACCGGATGCGCGGCATCATCAAGTCGGGCGACGGCAAGATCGAGGCGTTGCGCCGCGAAGTCGACGTGGTGCGCGCGAACGAGAGCGTGCAGCAGGCGCAGGCGCAGATCGCCAGCAACACCCATGGCGCGCAGTCGCAGCTCGGCTCCGCGGCGGACAGCCTGGCCCGGCTCAAGGAACGGCAGGCGGTGCGCGAGGAGAAGTTCCGCGCCTCCGCGGAGCTGGAGGATATGCGCACCGGCGCGGACCTCGATGCCAAGCTGGAACGTGCCGGGCTGCTGCCGGGATCGTCGAGCGCCGACGACATCCTCGCCCGCCTCTCCGCGCCGCGCGACGGCGGCGAGGCTCGACGCGAGACCGGGCGGCTCGACGACAAGTCCGGCGGCTGACGCGGCGTGGAGCGCATCGTCATCGGTGAGCGCGCCGGCTGGCAGGATGTCGCCCGCGAGATGGGCTTCACCTTCCACCACATGGACGGCCAGCGTTACTGGGACGAGCGCGCTTATTACCGCTTCTCGCTGGACGAGGTAGAGGAGCGCATCGAGGCGCCCAGCGCCGAATTGCACACCCTGTGCCTCGCCTTGGTCGAGGAGGTCGTCGGCAGCGACACGCTGATGCATCGGCTGGCGATCCCGCCCGAGATGCGCGACGTGGTGGCGGCATCGTGGCGCGCGAAGGCACCGTCGCTCTACGGCCGGTTCGACTTCGCCTATGACGGCACTGGCCCGGCCAAGCTGCTGGAATACAACGCCGACACGCCGACGAGCATCTACGAGACCGCGCTGTTCCAATGGCAGTGGCTGGAGGATCGCCTTGCCGACGGCACGTTGCCGGCCGGCGCGGACCAGTACAACCGCCTCCACGACGCGCTGGTGGCGCGGTTCGGCGCGCTGTTCACTGCCGGCAGCACGGTCCATTTCGCCAGCGTCGCCGACCATGAGGAGGACCGCCAGACCGTCCGCTATCTGGAGGATGTCGCCCGACAGGCGAAGCTCGACGCGGCCTTCGTCGCGATCGACCGCATCGGCGTTGATGGCGAGGGACAGTTCGTCGACGAGGAAACGGTGCTGATCGCGGCGCTGTTCAAGCTTTACCCGTGGGAAGACATGCTGCGGGAGCCCTACGCCGCGCATCTGCCCGCGACGAAGACGCTGTTCCTCGAACCGGCATGGAAGGCGCTGCTGTCGAACAAGGGCATGTTGCCCCTGTTGTGGGAACGGCATCGCGGCCATCCCAATCTGCTTCCGGCCGCCTTCGCCGACGATGCCGCGGGCGTCGCCGCGATCGGCGATCGCTGGGTGCGCAAGCCGTTGTTCTCACGCGAGGGCTGGGACATCCACCTGCACGACGGCGCCGCCGACGATCGCGGTCCCGAGGGCGGCTACGGCGAGGAGGGGCATATCGTCCAGACGCTCAGCCCGCTGCCGGTATTCGACGGGCAGCACGCGGTGATCGGCTCGTGGATCGTGGGTGACGAACCGGTCGCCATGTCGATCCGCGAGGACGACGGCCCGATCACCCGCGACCTCGCCCGCTTCGTCCCTCACGCGATCGTCTGACGCCACCTCGCCGTCGTCGTGAGCGCCCCCCGGGGATGCTCGACATTCAGACCGCGCCCGCCGAAACGACGGCCAGGCGCGCCCCCGAATGCAGCGAACAACCCACAAGCGAGCGCGGCAGCCCGCGTCATCGCCACCTGCCGGCCGTCGGGGCCGCGGGTCGGTCCCGCCTGAACGCCCCGGCGCATCCTCGCTGCGGCGGCACGGGGCGGACTGAACGCCCCGACACGGATACTTACGGCTTCGTCGCCACGCCCCGGCTGTCGCTCACTTCCAGCCAGTAACCGTCCGGGTCCTGCGTATAGATCTGCCGCACGCCGTCGAAGCGCGTCTGCATCGTCCGCGCCTTGCCGGCCAGGTCGGTCCACGGCCGTCGCTGCGCGTCGAGCCAGCGGGTGACCGTCGCCAGATCGTCGACATGGATCGCCAGATGCTCGTTGATGTTCGACGGCTTGGGCGCCGTCCGCCCGTCGAGGATGTGCAGCGCGAAGTCGTGCCCCAGATCGAACCAGCGACGGTTGGCCAACGGCGTCCGGATCTGCCGCAGCCCGAACGCCTCGCGGTAGAAGGTGGCGCTGCGGTCGAGGTCCGACGCCTGGATCGCGACATGTTCGCCTTGCGCCGGGGGTGACCCACTTGCCGGCTGCGTAGCCGCTGCCATTAGAAACAGGGCGGATAACAATGACATCGGCGACTCTCCCAATCGAGATTTCGCCGCACGTTATCTTTTTTGATGCGCGACGCCAGCACCGAACCACGGGCGCTGTCCTACATCGCCGTCCTCGGGCACGACCATGTCATGCTGCCCCGCCCCACCCTCAACATTCGCCGCGCAGGGGTCTCAACATTCGCAACATTCGGCAACGAACGGTTACAAACATCGCCTAGGCCGCGACGCGCCATGCCTCTTCTCCTGCGTCCTCCGCCGCGCCGGTCACCGCGACGCTGCCGGTCCGCTCCAGCTTGCCCCAGCCGACCTTCGGCCCGGTGGCGGCGACATGGATCGCGCGCAGCACCACCGCGTACAGCAACTGACGGTAACCGAACCGCTGCATCAACAGCCGCACCGCCGGGAAGCGTGCCTCGCGTCCGTCCAGCCGATAGGCGATCCAGCCGCACAGCAGGTCGATCGCCGCGAACGCCGCCCAGAAGGCCGCGACGGTCAGCGCATCACCGCCCGCCGCGTCCCAGCCGCGATCGTACACCCGCCATGCCGTGCCGCCGACGCCCAGCAGCAAGGCGATGTCGATCAACGGCGCGGCCAGCGTGAACAGGAACTGGAACACCAATGCCTGGGGCAACCCGACCCGCCCCAGACCGCCAGCGCCGCCCCGGCCCAGCAAGGCGCGGTGCTTCCACAGGCATTGCAGCGTCCCGAACGCCCAGCGGAACCGTTGCTTGAACAGCGCACGGACCGTCTCCGGCGCCTCCGTCCACGCAACCGCGTCATTGTCGCACCGCACGCGCCATCCGGCGCGCTGCACCGCGATGGTCAGGTCCTGGTCCTCGGCCAGCGTGTCCTCGGGATACCCGCCGACCGCGTCCAGCGCGATGCGCCGCCACGCGCCGACCGCGCCCGGCACGACGGTCACCGCACCCAGCGCCGCCAGCGCACGCCGCTCCAGATTCTGCGCGGTGACATATTCCAGCGCTTGCCAGCGGGTGATCAGGTTGTGGCCATTGCCGACCCGCGCATTGCCCGCCACCGCGCCGACCCGCGGGTCCGCGAACCAGCGCGTCAGCTTGGCGATCGTGTCGGGTTCGAACTGCGTATCGGCGTCCAGCGCGATCACCACGTCGCCCCGCGCCTGCGCCAGTGCGGTATTCAGCGCGCGCGCCTTGCCGCCATTCTCCAGCGTCAGCAACCGCACCCGCGGATCGATCCCGAACGTGCGCGCCACCACGTCCGACGTGCCGTCGGTCGATCCGTCGTCGATCACGATCACTTCGATGCGCGGCCCGGTGCTGGCCAGGATGCCGCGCACCGACGCCTCGATCACCCGCGCCTCGTTGAAGGCCGGGATCAGCACCGAGACGAACGTCGGCACCAGGTGCGGCGCGCCCGCTGGCGCCGCCTCACGCCGCCGCTGCCACAGCGCCAGGGCAGTCAGTGCCAGCGCGCGCGCGATGCCGATCGCGATGATGGCGGCGAACAGCGCGGCACCCGCATCGCGCAGCCATGCCAGCCCGTCGAACAACCCGCGCGTGCCCGCCGCGCTGCCCGCTTCCTTGCCCGACAACATCGGCATGACTTGCCCCCGGTCCAGCCCCGCGAGCGTCGAGGTGGCGACGAAATCGTATCCGCGCGCGCGCAATCCGTGGATGATCAGCGGCAGCGCGGCGAGCGTCTGGGTCCGGTCGCCGCCCGAATCGTGGAGCAGCACGATCTGCGCCGGGCGTTCCACGGTGCCGGCCGCGACCTGCGCGATCACCCGCCGCGCGATCACCGCCGCCGCCGGACCCTGCCAGTCGAGTGGATCGACGTTCAGGCCGACGGTCACATACCCCAGCCGCGCCGCGACGCGCGTGGCGTGCAGTTCGTCGCGGCGGTCGGGATCGGCATCGCCCAGAAAAGGCGGCCGGAACAGCGTCATCGCCCGTCCGGTATACGCCTCTACCAGCCGCTCGGTCGCCTTCAGCTCCAGCGCGATCGCGGCTTCGGAACGGCGCGACAGGTCGGCGTGGGAGGTCGAGTGATTGCCCAGTTCGCTGCCCTGCGCGACGATCCGCCGCAACAGCGCGCCTTGCCCCAACGCATTGGCACCGGTGACGAAGAACGTCGCCGGGACCTTCTCGCGCGCCAGCACGTCGAGGATCGCCGGCGTCCATGCCGGATCGGGACCGTCGTCGAAGGTCAGTGCGATCTGCCGGCGATGCGCGCCGGTCCGCTCCACCACGTCCGGCTGCGGCAGCCGCACATAGGATGCCTGGCGGATCAACTCGCCGTCCCACGTCACCCGTCGCTCGCCCGCGCGCGTCTCGGCGGCCATGCGCATGATCTCCCCGGTGCCGCGCACCGCGATCCCCGCCGGCGCCGGCAATGCGCGCAGGTCGGGTCGCCCCGCGCCGGACAGCGTGCGCCAGACGTGCGGGTCCTCGCTGCCGAGCCGCCACAGGGCCACGCCGGCCGCGCCGGTGCGGCGCACCACCGCCATCTGGTTCGCGGCGCTCGGCGCATCCAGCAACCACACCTGATGGTGCCGGCCCGCCGCGTCATAATCGAAGCGGCTGTTGCCGCTTGCCGCGTCGAACCGCGGCACCGTGCCCGCGCGCGCGGCCAGCGCCCATGCATCGTCGATACCCAGCGGGGTGGTGGTGCGCCCGTCCCAGTCATAAGCGTAGCTGCCGATCGCCACGATCGCCTTGTCCGCCCCGGCCCGCCCTACCGCCTGCGCGACGACGCGTGCGAACCACGGCTGCGACGCGATCGGCCCCGCTGCGCCGCCCATCCAATGTTCGTCATAGGCCATCAACACCAGCCGGTCGGCTACAGCGGCATAGGCACGCAGGTCCCAGTCGGGATCGGCGACCGGCGCGGCCAGCATCACCATCCATCCGCGCGGCGCGAAGCTGGTGCGCAGCTCGCCCAGGAACGTGCGATAATCGCGGTGCGCGGTCGCGGGCAGGCTTTCCAGATCGAGCATCACGCCCGCCCCGCGCTCGCGCGTGACCAGCGCGACGATCTGAGCTGCCAGCCGCGCGCGCGCCACCGGGTCGGCCAGCAGCGCAGCGGTGCCCGCGCCGTCCCAGCTGCCGTCGTCGGCGGCGTTCTGCACCATCGGCAGGACGCGCGGCGGTGTCGCGGCGCGCGCCACCACGCCGCGCATGAACCAATCCTCTTCCGCCACGAAGCGATGGTCGGCGCCGGTGACGGTGGCCAGGCCGGGAACCAGCCATTCCAGTTCGCCGACATGATCGGCCAGCGATCGGCGCGACGGCGCGTCCCACGGCATGTAGAAGCCCATCGTCCCGCCGGTCAGCCGCGCACCGCTGCGTGGCGGCAACCATGCCCCCGCCTCGACCGCCACCGGCGCCGACACATCCCGACGATGCGGCGCATCAAGGCGTGGTGCGAACCGCGGCGCGGTGCCGGTCATCGGGCGCAGGATCGCCGTGGCCAGCATCGCGACGAGCAGCAACGGGATCGCCACCCCCGCACCAATCGCGAGGCGCACCCACCGGGCGCGTCGCCCGCTGGCATCGTAGAATATCGCCACGCCTGTATCCGCCCCATCGCCAGATCGATGGGGCGGCGATACGGTCACATCACCAAGAAGCAGTTAACCTACGCGGCATGCTCACCCGATAACCAGCTGCTATCACGCGACATCACCCGTTGCTGACGCGCCGACATCGATCGCAGCCGGGAGGCGTCCAGCAGCACGATCCGCTGGCGATCGCGCGCGATCAGTTCACCTTCCACCATCTGCCGGAACACGCGGTTTACATGAACCGCAGTCAGCCCGAGATAGTCGCCGATCTGTTCCTGCGTCACCGGCAGCTCGAAGCCCTCGCCATCGGCGATCCCGGCGACACGCAGGCGGTCGTCGATGTCGAGCAGCAACGCAGCGACGCGTGCGAGCGCCGACGTGCGGCCGATCGCGGCCAGCCGGTCCATCAACGCCACCCGTTCGCGCTGCACGCTCAGGAACATGCTGGCGGCGAAACGCGGCGAACTCGCGAACAGCGCGCCGAACGCCGCCACCGGCACGCGGCTGATCGTCACCGCGGTCAACGCGGTCAGCGTGTCCGCCGCCTGCGCCAGGCACATGCTGGGCGTGCCGAGCAGATCGCCCGGCAGGTGGAACTTCACGATCTGTCGCTCGCCGCCAGGCAGCAGCACCGACGATCCCACCCACCCGCTCAGCAGGATGTAGATATGCCGCGGCGGTTCGCTTTCGCGCCGCAACACCGCGTGCCGCGGCAGATCGACGGGCGCTTCGCCCAGAGCGAACACCGCCTGCCGGTCGGCATCGTCAAGCAGGTTGAATTCTTTGAAGCGATGGAAAGGTAATCGTTCTAGCACAAGGGGTTCCCGGCAAAGACTGCCGCGGCTCTAACGCGACAGGTACCGCCTCGACGCTGATCCATTTTACTCAGCCGCGCACTTTCCGCAGATGTTTGGCACAGCCGCGCTTTTCCCTCGTGACCCTGCTGGCGGATCGGCTAACCATGTCGCCGAAACTGGGGACAAGACACCATCGTGACCTATCGTGCCATGACCGCCGTCGCACTCTGCCTCCTCGCCGCGCCGCTAGCCGCGCAAGTGACGCCGCCCGCCGACAAACCGGTCGAACAGACCCAGGCGCCCGAGAATGAAGCGACGACCGCACTGCCCACTGCCGCCGACGCGCTCCCCCCACCCGCCCCGGTATCGACGGAGGCCGGCACCACCGCGGCCAAGCCAGCGAAGTGGGACGTCAACGCGCCGCGCGGATTGCGCACGCGACAGGTGAGGATGTCGGTCGACGAAGGCAGCTGGATGAATGTCGACGTCGCGCCGGACGGGCGGACGATCGCCTTCGACCTGCTTGGCGACATCTACACCATGCCGGTCGCCGGCGGCTCGCCGACGCGTATCGCGGAGGGTCTGGCGTTCGAGCACCAGCCGCGCTTCTCGCCGGATGGACGTCGGATCGCCTTCACCTCCGATCGCGGCGGCGGCGACAACATCTGGGTGATGAACGCCGATGGCAGCGACAAGCGGCAAGTGACGAAGGAAGATTTCCGCCTGCTCAACCAGCCGACGTGGAGCCCGGACGGGCGCTTCATCGCCGCCAAGAAGCATTTCACCACCGGCCGCTCGCTCGGCACGGGCGAGGTGTGGCTGTACCATGTCTCCGGTGGCGGCGGCGTACAACTGGTGAAGCGCGCCAGTGAAGTGCTGCAAAAGGAACTGGGCGAGCCGACCTACGCGCCAGATGGCAAGAGCATCTATTATACCCGAAACACGTCGTCCGGGCCGATCTTCGAATATGCGCAGAATTCGCGCACCGCCTTGTTCGACATCGAACGCTACGACATCGACTCCGGCGAGATCACGACGGCGGTGACCGGCGTCGGCGGATCGGTGCGCCCCACACCCTCGCACGACGGCAAGCGGATCGCATTCGTGCGGCGCGACAACAACATCTCGAAGTTATGGGTCAAGGACTTCGCCACCGGCGTGGAACGCATCGTCTACGGCCCGCTCGACCGCGACGTGCAGGAAACATGGGCGGTGACGGGCGTCTATCCGAACATGAGCTGGACGCCCGATGACACCGGGCTGGTCTTCTGGGCGGGCGGCAAGCTGCGCCGTGTAGGGGCGGATGGCTCAGGCGCGACGGTGATCCCGTTCCGCATCGACGACACCCGCGTGATCGCAGAGGCGGTACACCCGCAGGTCGACGTCGCACCCGATCGCTTCGCGACGAAGGCGACGCGGTGGGCGACCGTATCGCCGGACGGCCGGCAGGTCGTGTTCGAGACGCTTGGCAAATTGTGGGTCAAGCCGCTGGCCGGCGGCGCGGCGAAGCGGCTGACCCGCGGCACCGATGAAATGGAGCTGTGGCCGAGCTGGTCGCGCGACGGCCGCACGATCGTGTTTACCGGCTGGACCGACGCAGGGCTGGGTCAGATCCGTACCGTGGCGGCCAGCGGCGGCGCGGCGAAGACCGTCACCACCGTTGCGGGCCATTACCGTCGCGCTCGCTTCTCGCCCGATGGCAAGACGATCGTGTTCGAACAGGGCGAAGGCGGTCAGCTGACCGCCCCGCGCGGCAACCCCGGCATCGGCGTGTACCGCGTGGCGACCACTGGCGGCGCACCGGTCCGCGTTGCGAAAGACGCAGCCGCGCCGCAGTTCGGCACCGCCGGCGACCGCGTGTTCCTGATCGTCAACGAGGGTGACAAGCGCCAGCTGGTCAGCACCGATCTGTCGGGCGAAAACCGTCGCGTCCACGCAGCGGGCGAACTGGTCAACGATTTCCAGGTCTCGCCCGGCGGCGACTACGTTGCGTTCCGCCAGAATTACGAGGCATTCGTCATGCCCTTGATGCCCGGCAAGCAGGCGGTGGAAGTCGATATTAAATCCGGCGCCCTACCGGTGACCCGCGTCAGCGGCGATGGCGCAGACTTCATCAACTGGTCCGGTGGCGGCAAGCGCCTGCACTGGAGCGCCGGGCCGACGCTCTATTCCGCCGATACCGCCGCCCTGTTCCGTCAGGCCCCCGTCGGGGACGACGCGCCCGGCTTCGTCGCGCCGCGCACCGGCGTGTCGCTGTCGATGGACGTCGCCGCAGCCAAGCCGACCCGCACCGTCGCGCTGACCGGCGCGCGCGTCATCACGATGGCGAGCGCGGATGGCGGCGCAATCGACGACGCCACCGTTCTTATCCGCGGCGACCGGATCGTCGCGGTCGGGCCCCGCGCTTCCGTACAGGTTCCGGCCGGCGCGACGACCGTCGACGTTGCCGGCAAGACGATCGTTCCCGGCTTCGTCGATGCGCATGCGCACGGACCACAGGGCGACGACGAACTGGTCCCGCAACAGAATTGGTCCGCGATGGCCAATCTCGCGTTGGGCACCACCACGATCCACGACCCCTCCTCGCGCTCGGCGGAGATCTTCCCCGCGGCCGAAATGCAGCAGGCCGGCATGGTGCTGGCACCACGCACCTTCTCGACCGGCGAGGTGATCTACGGCGCCAAGAGCCCCGACGTGTATGCGCAGATCGACACGTACGACGATGCGCTGTCGATCGTCCGCCGGCTGAAGGCGCAGGGCGCGCACAGCGTCAAGAACTACAACCAGCCGCGTCGCGAACAACGGCAGATGGTCGTCGCCGCTGCACAGGCCGAGGGAATGGAAGTCGTGCCGGAGGGCGGTTCGCTCTTCACGCTCGACATGTCGCTGGTGCAGGACGGCAATTCCACCGTCGAGCACAATGTCCCGCTCGAACGTTTCTACGATGACGTGGTCAGCCTGTGGTCGCAGACGAGCGTTGGCTACACCCCGACACTGGTCGTGGCGTACGGCGGACCGGCGGGCGATCCATACTGGCGCGCCCACAGCGACGTGTGGCGGCACCCGCTGCTAACGCGCCACGCGCCGCCTGCCCTCCTGGCTGCGCAGAACGCCCGCCGCGAGATCGCGCCCGAAGAGGATTACGTCGATGGCGTCACCGCGCGCGAAGCGCGGAAACTGGCGGTCAAGGGCGTGCCGGTTGCAATCGGCGCGCACGGGCAGCAGCCCGGCCTGGGCGCGCACTGGGAACTGTGGAGCTTCGTGCGCGGCGGGATGACGCCGGTCGAGGCGTTGCGCGCGGGCACGATCGTCGCGGCGACGTCGCTCGGCTACCAGAAGGACGTCGGCTCGCTGGAGCCGGGCAAGCTTGCCGATCTGGTGGTGCTCGACGCCGATCCGACCGCCGACATCCGCAATACTGACAAGGTGGCGCGCGTGATGCTGGGCGGCCGCCTCTACGATGCAGCGACGCTGAACGAAGTAGCGACCGGCACGCGCAAGCGTCTGCCTTACTGGTGGGAAAACGGCGCTGATGGCGGTGCGGACACCGGCGCTCGCATTACCGTCGGTCACGGGCACGGCGACGTCGATTGACGCCTCGCTACCGATAACGGCCCTTGTCGCGCCGCACGGGTCTGCCGGTGTGACGGGGCACCAATGATGACCGGCGGGGGATGGTCGGGCGGACGCTCACCTGCTCCGCCGGTCGACGGCATCTCCGGCTCCGTGCACGTGCATCGCGCGCAGGACGATGGGTTTCACGACGCGGTGCCTTGAGCATCGCCGACGGCTACGGTGCGCATGGGCGCGCATGGGCCATCGCCTTCGCGCTGGAAAACAGCGCCGAATCGCGTTGACGCGACCCCGGCGCCCGTGGCAACGGGATCACGCCGCGGGTGTAGCTCAATGGTAGAGCAGAAGCTTCCCAAGCTACAGGAAATGGCAGAAAACTGTCGTTTCTGCTGTAAACCGACCTAAATCGGCCATCGTGAAATCAATAGCTTAGCCGAGGCCCTGTAAACCGCGCCAGGCAGGTTTTCGCCTTGCCTTCGCGAAAAATCACCATGCGCCTGCCAGCAATTCGGCCTGCTGGATGACAGTCTGGACAGCTGCATCCTGAAGGTCGGGTGGATAGCCGTATTTACGCAGAATTCGCTTCACGAGCACACGCATCCTGGCTCGGGCACTCTCGCGGTGGGACCAATCGACGGTGGCGTTAGCGCGCAGGTTGTTGACCAGTTCGGCGGCGATCACCTTCAGGCTGTCGTTGCCCATGATGTCAACGGCGCTCTCATTGTCGGCGAGCGCGTCGTAAAAAGCGATCTCCTCCGGGGTCAGCCCTTCCGACTCGCCGCGGGCCTGTTCAGCACGGATTTGCTTCGCGAGGTCGATCAGCGTCTGCAGCACCTCGACCGTGCTGACAGCGTTGGTGTGATAGCGGGCGATGGCGTCGGTCAGCCGTTCGGAATAGCGGCGGCTCTCGACGGCGTTGGTGCGGCTGCGCGAGCGGATCTGGTCACCGAGCAGCTTCTTCAGCGCCTCCAGCGCCAGGTTCGGCCGCTCCATCGCCTTCACCTCGGCCAGGAAGTCGTCGGACAGGATCGAGATGTCCGGCGTTGTGAGGCCGGCGGCGCGCAGGATGTCGACGATCTCGGTCGACACCACCGACTTGTCGATAAGCTGCTGGACGGCGAAGTCGCGGTCTTTCGCAGAGCCGCTGCCGCCGCCCGTCTTGGCAAGAGCGGCGCGGACCGTCTGGTAGAAGGCGATGTCGTCGCGGATCGCGCGGGCCTCGTCGCTGGCCGCGGCCAGCGCGAAGGCCTTGGTCAGCGCGAGCACGGCGTCCTGGAAACGGCGGTGCGCTGCCTTGCGGGCCTCGTCGCTTGCTTCCTTCGCCGCCGCCTCATGCTGCCGGGCGAGGATAAACTCGATCGCTTCGGCCAGGCATTTCAACCGTTCGACCGGTGTGCCGGAAACGCCGGGCGTGCAGTCGAAGCCGTGGAACATCGCGCGGACCACGTCGAACTTCTCGAGCAGCACCGCGACCGCCTCCGCCTCGTCGATCCCGGTTTCGGCAGCGTCGGAGGCGGAATACTGGCCGAGCGCCTTCTTCAGGTTCTGGGCGATGCCGATGTAATCGACCACCAGCCCCGCCGGCTTGTCGCGGAACACGCGGTTCACGCGCGCGATCGCCTGCATCAGGCCGTGGCCGCGCATCGGCTTGTCGATGTACATGGTGTGCATAGACGGCGCGTCGAAGCCGGTCAGCCACATGTCGCGCACGATCACGAGCCGCAGCGGATCGGTCGGGTCTTTCGCCCGGGCTGCCAGCAGGTCGCGCCGCGCCTTGTTGCCGATATGCGGCTGCCATGCAGGAATGTCGGCTGCCGACCCGGTCATCACGACCTTCACCGCGCCCGTCTTGTCGTCGTCGCTATGCCATTCGGGCCTGAGCGCCACGATCGCCTCATAAAGCGTCACGCAGATGCGGCGACTCATGCAGACGACCATTGCCTTGCCGTCCATTGCCGCCAGCCGGTCCTCGAAATGGGCGACCAGATCGGCGGCGACCATCTCCAGGCGCTTCTTCGATCCGACCAGCTTCTCCACGGCGGACCAGCGCTGCTTCAACCGTTCCTGCTCGCTGAGCGCTTCGTCTTCGGTAAGGCCGTCGATCTCGGCGTCGATGACCGGCAGTTCCTCGGGCGGAAGCTCGATGCGGGCCAGCCGGCTCTCGTAGTAGATCGGCACCGTCGCGCCGTCCTCGACCGCGCGGGCAATGTCGTAGACGTCGACATAGTCGCCAAACACGGCGGGGGTGTTGACGTCATCCTTCTCGATCGGCGTTCCGGTGAAGCCGATGAACGAGGCATTGGGCAGCGCGTCGCGGAGATACTTGGCGAAGCCATAGGCCAGTTCGCCGGTCTTGCGGTCGATCCGCGCGCGGAAGCCATATTGCGATCGGTGCGCTTCGTCCGCGATGACGATGACGTTACGGCGGTCGCTGATCGCGGGATAGTCGCTGGTCCCCGGCGGAGGGGCGAACTTCTGCATCGTGGTGAAGATCACCCCGCCGGACGCGCGGTCGAGCCGTTCGGTCAGGTCCTCGCGACTGTCGATCTGGATCGGCGTCTGGCGGATCAAGTCGGCGCACATCGAGAAGGTGGCGAACAGCTGATCGTCGAGGTCGTTGCGGTCGGTGATGACGACGATCGTCGGATTTTCCAGCGCTGGCTCGCGCACCAGCAACCCGGCGTAGAAGGCCATCAGGAAGCTCTTGCCCGACCCCTGCGTGTGCCAGATCACGCCGATCCGGCGGTCGCCGGCCGGATGCGCGGCAGCGTCGGGCAAGCCGTAGCGCATCGGGCTTTCCCGCATCGCGTCCGCCGCTAATACGCCCGGCACTGCGCGCAGCGTCGCGGCGACAGCGCGTTGGGCAGCGTGGAACTGGTGGTAGCCGGCGATGATCTTGACGATGCCGCGCCCGGTGTCGCCGAACACGGTCAAGTCGCGGATCAGCATCAGCAGGCGCTGCCGGTCGAGCACGCCGGCGATCATCACCTCCAGCTCGGGCACGCCCTTGGCCGCGATGTCCTCCCCGTCGACGGTGCGCCACGGCATGAAGCGTTCCTGATCGGCGGTCAGCGACCCGATCCGCGCCGTCATACCGTCCGACGCGATCAGCAGCGCGTTGGTGCGGAAGAGCGATCCGATCTCGCTCTTGTACGTCTGGAGCTGATTATAGGCGCCGGTGACGGTGGCGTTTTCGTCGCCCGGGTTTTTCAGCTCGATGACCCCGATGGGCAGGCCATTGAGAAACAGCACGATGTCAGGCCGACGGGTGTGGCCGCGCTCGATGACGGTGAACTGATTGATCGCCAGCCAGTCGTTCATGTCGAAGCCACCAGTGGGCGCGGTGAAATCGACCAGCCGCACCCGGTCGCCACGGATCGCGCCATCGGCCGCGCGATACTCGACCGGCACCCCCTCCACGATCAGCCGGTGGAGCCGCCGGTTTTCCTCGACCTGCCCCGGCATCTCGACCGCCAGCACCCGGCGGATCGCATCGGCGCGCGCGTCGGCAGGGATCTGCGGGTTAAGCCGATCGACCGCGGCAGTCAGCCGCGCGGTTAGGATGATGTCGGTGTTGGCAGCGCGCTCAGGCGCCTTGCCGTCGGGCGAGGCGTCGATGCCGTAGGCGACCTGCCAGCCCTGTTCAGCCAGCCAGGCGAGCGCTGCGTCCTCGACGACGGATTCGGTGAGCTTCGCCATCAGGCGCGGGTGCCGGGAGCGCGCGTCATGCCGCCAACGCCTCGACGTCGCGAACGCGGAGTTCGCCTGACATCAGCCTGGGAAGGAGGGCGTCGCGGGTGGCGGCTAGGGTGCGGGATTCGATCAGGTTGTCGATCATACGCTGCTGTAACGGCGCAATGATCTCGCCAAAGGCCACGACAGAAGGCTGCGGAGGACAGATCGTAGTTGCTGCTGACAAATGCCCCCTCTGGATATGACCCATCGTCGTCGCCTTCGATGCCGCGATCATCTGAAAATCCTCCAAATGGTGCCAGACCCAGTGGGTATAGAACCACGCGGGATACTCCAGCGAGGTTACTTTGAAGAGGTGCTGGTTCAGCGCACCTCGGCCACCTGTCCAGAACTTGGCAAGCAAGCTGCCTGACCAAGAAAACAGGAAGTCGCCGTCCTCAATGATGTACTTCGACGGCAAACCCGGTGACGCGCGGTTCGAGTTTGCCGATATGCCGGATCGCATTTCCGCAATCTTTATGACTGGAATATCCTTCTCGCCCGGAACCGCCGGGTATTTCTGCAAGGCCAGCCCGTTCAAGAACTCAGCAATCTTGTCGAGTGGTTTCATCTGCCACCCCTCCGGCACGCCATCGTCGCCGAGGCGGTCGGGAAAGAGGGACCAGAGATCGGGGGCGAGCCAGGCGGGTTGGCCTTCGGCCTTAGCGCGGGTGGGGCCGAAATCGACGAACCAGTCCCGGAACAACGCCCGCGCGCTCGCCTCCAGCGTTTCGTTCATTCGCCTGTTGAGTTCAATCTTGTTGTCGAGGGCGGAGAGGACGGCGGCAATAGTTCGTTGATCAGTGATAGGAGGAATGGGCAGCAAGAAGTTTGGCACGTCGGAGCAACGCAAGCTGTTAAATATGGCGCCTACGTTCATGAACTTGTCGATCTGCGCCCACCATTGTGGGCTGGTAGCCAACCATCGCAAAAATTCGGGCAGGATGTGCAATCCGTCGGCACGCAATAGGACGAGGTTCTGTCCGACAGCGAAGTCGACTCTGTCGCCGACCGGCGCGGTCACCCCCGGGTTCGTTCTCCGCGACAAGACGATGTCATGCTTCTTGGGCCGGGCTTTCTTGGTCCAAGTTGCAAAGTCGTCGGCGCTGATCTGCCTTGCGTCGTCAAAAGCAATGCGGCCACCAGTCATCTGCGGAATGGCTACATAGGGGTAGCCGAACGCTACTGGGTTCGGCGTCGCATGGACACAATCGATCAACGCTACGCCAGCTTGCTTCAGCGACATGGTCTCCCATGATGTCGTCATGCCGCCCCATCCACAAACAACGCCACCAGCCGCTGATTCATATAGTAGTTATTCCGTCCGATCCGCTGCTTGTCCAGAAATCCTGCCGCCGCCAGCGTGTCGAGATATTTCGTCGCGGTCGGTCGGGACACACCTAGTTCCTGCTCGACATATTTGATCCGCGTATAGGGGTGGCGGAACAGCTCGTTGAGCAGGTCCTGCGAATAGCCTTTGGGGTGGTCGGCCCGGATGCGCTGCTTGTAGTCGGCCATCAGCACCCGCATCCCTTCGATCAGCGCCAGCGTGTCCTTCGCCGTCTGCGCAACGCCGCGCGCCTCGGTGGCGACGCTTGCCTCACCAGCGTTCACGCCGTCAGCCGTCCTGGCACCAGCACGCGAAGGTCGGGCGCGACGATCGCGCGGAACCGGTCGCTCGTCGTCGTCCAGTCGATCAGGTCGACCTTCCAAGGCAGGTCGCTTTCGTCGAATGCCTCCGCCAGATCGGCCATGACCGACGGCGGGATCGGATTCGACGCGCATAGCGCCAGATCGAGATCGGACATGGGCCGTGCCCTGCCCTTTGCCCGGCTGCCATAGACATAGACGGTCGTGTCGGCGGGAAGATGCTGCAGCAGCGTCTCGCGTACGATCGCATCATGCCGAGCTTCGATGGCGATCGGCGAACTCATTCGGCTCGCTGCGTCATTATGTCGTGCAGGTATCGCACCTCTTCGATGAAGGCGGGTATCCCGGCAACGACCCTAATCGCCTTCGTCTCGTCATAGGTGTGCGACGTGATGTTCCGATCGTCGCGATATTGCTTCCACCGTGACCATTCGTTCAACAGCAGGCCGCGCTCGTTCGCGGTGCGGATGAGCGTGGGAAAGCTCATCTGCGCAACGGCATCCGGGTTGGCGTCGCTCATCGCCAAATAGCGGCGCAGCATCTTGTGCGCGAGATCATAGGTGAATTCGAATCGCTGGATCAGGCCATCGCGGATCTGCGTGTCCGACGTGTCACCTAGATAGCGCGCCTGACCTTCTTCGAGCCGGGCGATCGCGCTGGCGAGCGGTGTCAGATCAATCGGCACGACAGCTCTCCCGGCTCGCATCGTCCTGCAAAAACATCGCGGTTTCTTTTACACATGCGCCGCGACGTGCAAAACTTTCGCGGTTTTCTTTACACATTCGGGCGCTCGTCCGGCACGACCACTCCCGCCAGCCGCTGACGGATGACGTCGGTCAGCCGCGCGCTTTCGGCGAACTGCTCCTCCAGCGTCGCCTGGAGGGTGGCGAAGCGTTCGACGAAAGGAACGACGTCCGCTTCGACGTCTTCGGCGCCGACATAACGACCGGGCGTGAGAACATAGCCGTGGCCAGCGATGACGTCGTGGCGGGCGGCGCAGGCGAAGCCGGGAACGTCGGCATAGCCCTCCCCCTCGCGCCAAGCGTGATAAGTGTCGGCGATCTTCGCGATATCCGCATCGCTGAACTCGCGCCGCGTGCGGTCGACCATGTGGCCGAGCTTGCGCGCGTCGATGAACAGGATCTCGCCGCGACGGTCGCGCAGCTTCCTGCTGCGGCCGATGCCGTTCGACTTGTCCTTCGCCAGGAACCAGATGCACACCGGGATCTGGGTCGAATAGAAGAGCTGGCCCGGCATCGCGATCATGCAGTCGATCACGTCGCCGTCCACCATCGCCCGGCGGATGTTGCCCTCGCCATTCTGGGTCGAGGACATCGACCCGTTGGCCAGGATGACGCCGGCGGTGCCGGTGGGTGCCAGATGGTGCAGGATGTGCTGGAGCCAGGCGAAGTTGGCGTTGCCGGCCGGCGGCGGGCCGAACTGCCACCGCGCGTCCTGCTTGATCCGGTCACCGCCCCAGTCGGAGATATTGAACGGCGGGTTGGCGAGCACATAATCGGCGCGGAGGTCGGGCAGTTCGTCCTTGTGGAAGCTACCCTCGCTGTTCCAGCGGATGTCGGCGTCGATGCCGCGCACCGCCAGGTTCATCATCGCCAGCCGCCACGTCGTGTGGTTGGATTCCTGACCATAGATGGCGATGTCGCCGATCCGCCCGCCGTGGCTTTCGACGAACTTCTCCGACTGGACAAACATGCCGCCCGACCCGCAGCACGGATCGTAAACGCGGCCCTTGTACGGCTCGAGCATCTCGACCATCGTCCGGACGACCGAGCGCGGCGTGTAGAACTCGCCACCGCGCTTGCCCTCGCTGCCGGCAAACTGGCCGAGGAAATATTCGTAGACCCGGCCCAGCAGATCGCGGGACGCGTTGCTGGCGTCCTTGAAGCCGATGCCGGAGATCAGGTCGATCAGTTCGCCCAGCATCACCGCGTTCAGGCCCGGGCGGGCGTAATCCTTAGGCAGCACGCCTTTAAGCCCCGGATTGACCTTCTCGATCTCCAGCATGGCGTCGTCGATGACCTTGCCGATGCCGGGCTGCTTCGCGTTTGCCTGAAGGTGCGACCAACGTGCGCCCTTCGGCACCCAGAAGATGTTGTCGGCGCGGTATTCGTCCTCGTCCTCGGCACCCTCGGGATATTCGGCGAGCAGTAGGGCGTGCTTCGCCTCGAACCCTTCGGATATGTGCTTCAGGAAGATAAGGCCGAGCACGACATGCTTATAGTCCGACGGCTCCATATTGCCGCGCAGCTTGTCGGCGGCTCGGAAAAGCTCCGCCTCGAAACCCAGATCCCCGCCCGCCGTCGTCTTCTTCGCCGCTCTCGCCATCATCGCCCCAATGCTGCTCGCGCGAACGGATACCCGGCCAGGGACCGCGCCGCCAGACCGCGATGGATCTGGCGAAGGTTTTAAGGGCGGATGAGGAAATTTCAGGCGCAATTCCGCGTCGCTGGGGAAACCCCGAGCGACGCTGGCGCGCGGACCCGATCGCCGGGTCCGGTTGGCGCCTTGCGGGCGCGGTCCTCCTCACCCGCCGGCGGGTGATCCGGAAGGCACTGGTTGCCGTTGCGATGGGGGGTCTGGCGGCCGGCGCCGATCCATTCCAGACTGAAGCCGTCACGCCGTCAGCACGGCGTGCTGGAGGCGGAACGTGGTCGGCGAGCGGGCGATCAGCCAGAGTATCAAAGCAGCGAATGGCAAGTTCGCCGCGCTGCTGCGCGCGCGCGAGGAAGACGAGCAGTTGCTCCTCATTGGGCGGGTCCGGATCAAGGAGCAGGCGAAGGAAGAGGCTGCCAGACGGCCGACCAGCGGCCGAAGTGCGTGGAAGATCGCCGCCGACTTCAGCGCACCGCTGCCCCGTCCGGGTCGTCCGCGGGCGGCGGATGGGATGACGAGCAGCTTCCACTTTCATTGCTGCAGCGTCACCCGATCGTCGCTTGGCACGAAAGCGGGCGCCGTGGCGGCGAACCATGCAGCCTATGTCGAGCGGGACGAGGCTGTGGAAATCGCGTCGGCGCTCGACCACGCCGGCTATGTCGAGCGCGGCGATGCGGTCGAGATCGCGGATCGCGCGCTCATCTTCAGCAACATATCGGATGATCCCGAGGGTCGCCGCGCCTACTGGGAGGCGGTCGACCACTGCGAGCGGCAGGGCCATGCGGGCCTGAGTATCAAGGCCGCCGTGATCGGCCAGTGGCTGAACGCTGCGGCCGACGACCTCCCGCCGGCGTTCGTCACCCATTGCCGTGCCGAGCATAACCGATGGGCAACCAGTCGGGTGAAGCCGAAGTCGTTCAAGCCGAAGCGCTACCGCGCCGACGAGCGTGACTGCGCGGCGATCCTCGACGTCTTGCGGCGCGCGCCGGGGTGGCCGGACAAGGATCCGCCGGTCGTCTTCACGCCCGGTTCCGCCGGCCGGACGCAGTATCGTTACGTCGCCGAGCTGCCCCATGAACTTGGTGCCGACGATCGCGCTGCAATCGTTCGCGACTTCTGCGACCATCTCGGCTCCTTCGCCCTCGACGCGGAGGGGCGATCCTCGGGCATGATGTATACCGCGGTGATCCACGCGCCGGGCCCGGGCAACGACAGACGCAACTACCACCTTCACGTCATCGCGCATGATCGCCCCGCCAAATGGATGCCCGGCCCGGGCAAGTGGGATTTCGAGATTGCCGAGGAGTTCAGGCGCAAGGGCGAGACCCGCGTCCGCTATCCGCACCGGCAGGAAAAGATCGTCGAGGTCACCCGCAGCCTCGCGCCGGACAAGCGGCCGGAGCACTATAACGCCGCGATCGCTGGCAAAGCTTTCGTGCCACACCTGCGGGAACGCTTCGCCGGCATCTGCAACGACCGGCTTGCGCTGCGGGGCATCCAGCGCCGGATCGACGCGCGGTCGCACGAGGCGCTCGGAATCCACAAGGAGCCCGAGATCCACCTCGGCACCCGGGCCGCCGCGCTGGAGCGGGCGGGCGTGCCGACCACGGTCGGCCGCTACAATGCGGCTGCCAGCTGGCAATACGCCGCGCTAGCCGAGCGACGCAGGACCGAGAGCTACTTCGCGCCCTGGCAGCAACAAGATGGTGTGCTGGCGAAGAGCGTCGCCGGGTCGTCCGAAGGCGTTGCCCTGATGGTAGAACGCCGCGCCGTGCTGCTTGCGCTTGCGGAGACACGGGATCTGGCGTGGGAAAACGATCGCCTCCGTCACCAGGCGCGGTCCCGTGCGCAGGCGACGCTCGACCATTGCGTCATGTCCCTTGCCCAGGTGAGTGGTAGCGTCGCGCACCGTAGGGCGATCGAAAAGCGCAAGCAGGAAGCGGAGGAGCATCTTGCCAAGGTCGAGGCCGCCATCGCGGCGGGTGAGGCCGACATCCAGGCGGCAGCTATAGCGATCGGCAAATTGCACCTGCAGCATGTCGCGATCGACGCCCGCCTGGCGGAACTCGCGCGCGAGAGGAAGGCGCGCTTGAAGCTCGTGGGTGGCCTCGAATTCGCTCCGCCCGTTGGAATGACCTTCGAACAGCAGGGGCTGCAAGCCATCGGCGCACTGGCTGGCGCCAGCTCGCTCGCGTCGGTGGGTGCGATGGCGGGCGTGCCCGCCAATGACGACGCGATAGACGACAACGCATCGATCCAGCGGCGTGCGTATGTTGTCGGTGCCGCACCACCAGCTGAACCAGTGACTATACCCTTCAACGATGGGCGACATCGTGCGAGTGGGGAAGCCGCCGCTTCGGCCGAAGCGACGGCGCCGGATCGGATAACCGAGGCTGTTACACGCGACGAGCCGCGGCCAGCGCATGTGGTCCCGCGTCGGGCCGACGAAGTTTCGCGCATCAAGCTTGGACGGCGCCACCAGCTCGACGCCCTGTTCCTGCACATCGCGCAAAACCGTGTCCCGGTTATCAGGGTCGCCGGGAGATTGACCGTCGACGCGCTGTCGCGGAGCGACGCGGTGTTGTTGGCCAGCCCGTCTTTTCAGGTGCTGATCGACAAGCGGCTGACCGGCATCGCCAAATCGCAGGCGTCGGAGATCAAGCGGCTCGGCGACGCGATATGGCAGCAAGCGTTCGACCCGACCACCGGAGAGGGACCAGAGGCGCTTCAAACCTTGTGGCAGCATTGGCGCAAGCATCCGGACATTCGGCGCGTGCTGCCGAAGCCGAACGGTGTCGGCGCCGCCTCGCCGACCGGGAACCTACCGGAGCAGAAAGATACGGCACGTGCCGACGACAGGAAGCCCGTCGGTGGCTTGGCTGCCCTGGCAGCAACCGTGATGTCGACGTCTGACGGTCGCCCGACGAGGTCGAAGGGATTGGTGACCGGCTCGGCACCGGCGGCGCCGGTGAGCAAGGGGCCAGAGCGCTAGCCGCGGCTCGCACATCCGGGAAGGACCGCCGGGGCCGGCGGGAAGAAGCATGGAGGAAGCCTGCGGCTGTGCCGTGAAGGCGAAATGATCGCGCAGGGGCGGCGTGCAGCCCGCCGCCCCCGCGCAAGAACAAGGACTTCCATGTATATCGTCACCAAGGAGCGTGCGCTGGCTCAGGCGCGCGCACTGTCCGGCGCGCTGGCGCTCGCCGAACGGGCCGGCTGGACCTTCGACCGTAAGACGTCGCTGATGCTGCGACCGCCGTTCAGCAACTATCTCCACGTCGCGGCGGCCGAGTTGCTGCTGGTGCCCTCGATCGATCCGTCGCGCGGGGACATCGCGATCATCGACCGCGGTATGCGCGAAGCGCGCTGCGACGCGCTGGTCGTGAAGGCGTCGACCGCGGGCAAGCCGATGCTCTACTGCGCCGTCGGCCGCTGGCGCCGCCAGCAGAACCTGTGGTGTCACGAGCGGCGCCCGTGGCTGACGGAACACGGCCAGGTCTGGCTGGTGGCGGAACACGTCTGGGCCGAGGATCCCGGGACCTCGATCCTGCTCGGCCCGAGGCGCCTTCAGGTCGCCCCCGAACCACCCAGGCTTTACGCCCACGAAATGGCGGCGGGGTTCGAGCGCGCCGATGTCTTCCTCGCGCAGATCTGGGGGGACCTGTGATGGCGTCGCTCCCATGGATCAGCCCGGCCGCCGCCGACGACATGCTGTTCGACGACCCGCTGGGGTCGTCGCCCGACTTCGGCTTCGCGCTGATGCGGCCCCGGGCGAAGGGCAAGCGCAACACCACCGCCGATCTCGCCCGCGCGAAGCTCCAGCCGAGCAAGCCGGACGATGCGGCGTGGGGGCCGGACGGGCTGTGGCCGATCACCTGCACGACCAGTCGTCTGGTGCCCGCGCCCGGCGTCGCGATCGAGCCGGATGCGCTGGAGGGGGTGTTCGCCGGCTATGACGCCAGGGTCAAACCGCACCAGCAACTGCTCGCGGTCGTCCTGACGATGCGGTTCGGTCACGATTGGCAGCCGGCCGACATCCTGTCGATGGTCGGCACCTATGCGCTCCGCCACCTCGCGCTCGAACGCCGCCTGACCAGCCTTACCGTTGTCCATATGCCCGGCGACGAGTTGTCGGCGCGGCGCCCGCACGCGCATTGCGTGGTGCCAGCACGGGTTCACCGTGCCAGCGGATGGGGGGAGCTGCACCGCGATCTCGTCGTCAAGGACGCACAGGTCGCCTTCGAGGCTGAATGGTCGGCGTTCCACGACGAATGGGCGCCGCGTTTCGCGCCCGGCTGAGCATGCCTGCCAGCACCCGCGATGATGATCGCGGGTGCCTTCGGCCATGGCGGCGCGGCGCCCGCCAGACGGGGAATGGTCCGATGAAGTGTCCCCGATGGTGGGGACGAAATCGGGAAGAACCAGATGACAACCAACACCGCCGCCCGCGCTCACCTCGCCGCTGTCTCCACGATGCTCTTGGGCAACCGCACGTTGCGGCCGTCCGCGGCGCTGCTTGCCGGCCACCGGCTCGATCCGCTCGCGCGGCTGCGGTTGGGCCAGATGGCCTGCGATGCGCAGGCCGACCTCGTCCACCTCACCTTCGAGGAGCAGGCGGGCGAGACCGTGATGACCGACATTGCGATTTTCGTGCCGCGCGACCGGATCTGCTTTTCACACCCCGGCTGCCGGTTGTGGCTGTCGAAGACCGGGTCACGCGCGCTGCTCCTGCCGCAGCCGCATGTGCGCGGCAGCTTCCGCCTCGCCCCCGGCGAGATCATCCACTTGCCCTTCAAGCCCACCGACGCCGAGCAGGGCATCGCCCGCGCCGGGGCGCGCTTGAGCCGGCTGGTAGAGCACGGCGTCGATGTCGCGGGCCGCGTCGTCATCAACGACTGGCCGATCTGGCAGTGAGGCGAGCCCGCGTGAGCGGGCCAACCAGTATCCCTCGGCGATCTCCGCCCAGCGTGCCCGCTGTTCGGCCGAGGTGCCGAACGCCACCAGCATCAAGGAGAAAGGCGTGTGCTGCGACCGGCCGCGGATGTCGGCGAACCGGACCCGGCCCAGCAAGAGGAAGATATCCGCCTCGACGGTCAACGTCTCGTGGAAAAAGCGCGAATCGACGCGCACGGGGACGAGGCAGACGACGCTGCCGACATTCCCCCGCGACCATTGGTCATGCGCGCGCTTCAGCCAACGAAGCGTTTCG
Source organism: Sphingomonas sp. Leaf231 (assembly GCF_001421995.1). Lineage (GTDB taxonomy): Bacteria > Pseudomonadota > Alphaproteobacteria > Sphingomonadales > Sphingomonadaceae > Sphingomonas. The sequence goes on along the minus strand of NZ_LMLS01000002.1, from coordinate 514,351 downwards.
CTGAAAGGAGGATTGACGAAGGCGAGCCGGCCCGACCAGTCGTCGACGAATCCATCGCCGCCTTCCTCCAGGAGGATGCGGCGCTTCGCGACCACCGGGCTCAGCGTATGACCACACGGGTCGAGGTCGATCGCGCCGAACGCATGGTGGACCTTCGCCAGGAACTCGGGCGGGGTGAAGCGGACGTCACGGTCGGCCTTGTCGCCTTCGCCCCAATGAGCGCGCTCCATTGCGCGGCGCCGGGCTTTCGGTGCCAGCACGGTCAACAGGCGGAGCAGGCTGGCGACCGATCCGCCGCCGCGCTCAAGGCCGGCGAGCGTCGTGCGCGATAACTTCGCGCGTGATGCCGCCTTCTCCAGCGTCCAGCCACGCCGAAGCCGGCTGGCGCGCAGTTTTGCGCCAAGGGTGTCGCCCGGCCCAAGACCGGTCAGCCTGAAGTCGATCGCGGTCATCACCGCCGCAAGGGTCTCGACCGAACCGACGCCCCGCTCGAGCCGCTTGATCTTCTGCACAGGGACGCCAATGCGCGCCGCGAGCGTGGATTGGGACACGCCCGACGACCTGCGGGCCTCGATGAGCGCCGCGATCAACATCAGATACCAAAAGGGTTCATATACTGGTCGATATGAGTAGCCGTATGCGCTGGGTCAATACTTGCCCGGATCGCAATCGCACGGACTCTATTACTTCGCGGCAACGCACGAAGAATGTTGTGTGCTTGCGACAAATGTAAACATCTCTTTACCATGTCAATAATACCCGACGTCGGGTCGCGAAGATTTGCGTTGCCGACAGGCGGGAAGATCGCTTAACCTGCCTGCGCTCACCAGCAGGTGGGCCGAGGCGTGGAAACCTCGTCAAAGAGAGCCGTAGACCCGGTCCGAACCAGTTTCGGCCGGGAGGCGGACGCGTATGTCCAGGGCCTTCGGGCCTAAAGGCGTTCGCGCCTGTCTCTTTGCAGGTTTCCAACTTCCGGCTTTCGGGCCGGCACCGCCTCGTGAACAGGGGCGGTGCCGCCGGCTGGAGCCGACCGGCACCGACGCGAACGGGGTTCGGGCGTTGGGTGTTGAGGGACGGAAGCGCGGGGACCGCGCATGTATAACGAACATATCGGTGATCTCGGCGGGGCTGCTGTTGGCCGCCTGTGGCGGCGGGGGTGGCGTTAATTCTGGCGGGTCGACTGCGCCGCCGACCGCCACACCCACACCCACACCCACACCCACACCTGCTCCGACACCGACAACATCTGCCGACAGCGCCGAATACAAGGCCTCGGGCGCCGTGGTGATCGCCAAGGCCGCCTACGCCTATGACCGCGCCATTACCGGCAAGGGTGTGACGATCGCGGTGCTCGATACCGGCATCAACCGCTCAACACCCGAATTCACCGGGCGCATCTCGGCGGACAGCACCGGCTTCGAACAGCGCGTCGCGCGCTGCGGCACCTGCCCCGCGGAGACCCTCGCGCTTTATGCGATCGACGACAAGCAGGGCCACGGCACGACCGTCGCCTCGGTCGCGCTGACCGCGCGCAACGGATCGGGGCCGCAGGGCGTCGCGCCCGAGGCGACGCTGCTGGCGCTCAAGATCGTCGGGGCCGACCTGTCGGGCCAGACCGCCGGCAGCACCGGGCCGATCCCCGAGAGCGGAAGCGCCAACGCGATGCTGATCGCACCCGCGATCCGCTACGCGGTCGAGAAAGGCGCGTTCGTCAGCGTCCTGTCACTCAACGGCTTCGGCACGGGCCAGATCGCGCAGGATCAGCGCGCCGCGATGGATCAGGTGCGCCTCGCCGACCGGCTGCTGGTCAATTCGATCGACAACGCGACCGGCAAGGACAGCTTCACCGGGGAGTTCGCGGAGAACTTCGTCGGCACCGACCGCGCCAACAAGGACTGGTTCCTCTTCGCGATCGGGGTCGACCAGAACGGCAATCCGCGCAGCGCGAACGGCAATGCCGGTCCGCTCGCCGACCGGATGCTCGCGGCGGGCGGCAACAACGTCCAGGTCGTCGACAAGGACGGCAATATCGTCAGCGTCACCGGCAACAGTTTCGCCGCCCCGGCGGTCGCAGGGGCGGCTGCGCTGCTCAAGCAATATTGGCCGCAGCTGGGCGGCAAGGCGATCAGCCGCATCCTGCTCGACACCGCGACCGATGCCGGTGCGCCGGGCGTCGACGCGGTCTATGGTGCCGGCATCCTCAACGTCGAGAAGGCNGGCGGCAAGGCGATCAGCCGCATCCTGCTCGACACCGCGACCGATGCCGGTGCGCCGGGCGTCGACGCGGTCTATGGTGCCGGCATCCTCAACGTCGAGAAGGCAATGCAGGCGCAGGCGCCGGCGTCTGCCTTCGCGGCAGCCGATGCTGTGCTGACCCGCTTCTCCTCGCTGACCACCTCGGCACCGTTTGGCGGGTCGGCTGCTGCGTCGGCGCTGAGCGGTCAGGTCGGCGGCATGACGGTGCTCGATCGCTACGGCCGCGATTATACGATGACAGGGTCGGCCGGCGTGCGTACGCGTGGGTCCGGGCTGCTCGCCGGGGCGGTGCTCGCCTCGACCGATGCGCCGTGGCGCGCGGCGCAGGCTCAGGCCGCGCGCTTCGGCTTCGCGACGAACGTCGGCGCTCAGGCGATGCGGCGTCCGGACGTTCCCGCCGTCGTGTCCTTCTCGCCTGCCGCCGGGCAGCAGGTCACGCTCGGCACGAACGTCGCGATCGGCGGCGGGAGCGGGCTGGCGGGTTCGCCGCTGCGCGGTATCGCGTCGATGCCGGTCGGCAGCATGTCGGCATGGTCCGGCGGGGGTTGGTCGGCCTCCTTTTCGATTGGCACGTCTCGGGACGGGCGTCTCCGGCAACAGGTCATCGGTTTCGCCATGCCGCTGGGCCTCGGGTTCGAACTGTCCGACCTTGCCGAACGCGGTCAGGTGCTCGGCATGCGCGGCGACGCGACGCTTGGGCTGAGCGGCGCGCGGACCACGCTCGCCACGCTGATTTATCGCCAGAGGCTGGCAGGCGTCGACCTCACCGCCCGTGCCTCCGCTTCGTCGACCCGGGCGTCGGGGGGTTCGGACCTGCTGCGCTTCGGCGGACCGCTGATTGGAAGCGCCTTTGCGCTGGAGGGTGCAAGCGGCCTGTTCGGCGGCCGCGCGACGCTCGGCCTGTCGTCGCCGCTGCGGGTCGAGCGCGCCCGTGCGGTGCTGCTCGCGCCGGTGTCGTTCGACCTGGTCAGCGGTGCGCTCGTGACCCGCACGATGGCCGTCGATCTCGCGCCGGATGCCCGCGAGCTGGACCTCGAACTCGGCTGGATGACCTCGCTGTCGCGCACGTCATCGCTGCGGTTCGGCGTCGCGCACGCCTTCGACGCCGGCCACGTCGCGGGCGTGTCCGACACCGCCGGCTTCGTCACCATCGCCATCCGCTGAACGACACGAGGGAATAGACACATGAGGAAGACGTTCACCGCCGCGGCCATCGTGCTCGCCGCCGCACCCGCCGGCGGGACGCCGGCTGCCGCGACACCGCAGGCCGTCAGTGGCGCGAAGACGCCGGCTTTCCCGCTCGACGTTGCCGGGGTGAGGCTCGGCATGTCGGCGAGCGAGGCACGCGCCGCGCTGGTGAAGGCCGGCTATGCGATGCCCGCGACCAATGGCGTGAGCTACGGCCCGAGCTTCGCGGCGCGTATCCGGGCAGAGGCGGCGCGGCGGCGGACCGGCGCCGCTTCCTCACCGGCGATGACCGACCGGGTGATGACGCAGCTCAAAGGCGTCGGTCCGAACCGCGAGGCCATCACCGTCGGCCTGACCGCAGCACCCGCCGGCGGTTCGACCGTCACCAGCGTCTATCTGACGATGCCGCAGGACGGGATGAAGGGCGACGCCTTCCTGCGCCAGGTCATCGCCAAATACGGCAAGCCCGATGGCAGCCGGGATCAGGGGATGACGCTCGCCTGGTGCAGTGCGCCGCTCAAGTCCGTCTGCGGCATGATTACGCCGTTCCAGCGCCGGCCGGAGGCGCTGCCGAACCTGACCGCGTCGGTCGTCTACAACGACAATACGATCAGGCTGCAGGACGGCACCGAGCAGGACCGCGACCGTGAGCGGGCCTATGCCGCGGCCGTCGATGGCGCCGCGCCCAAGACCGACCGCGCGGCGTTCTGAGGGCGCACGGTCATGATCGCCGTGATCGGAGCCGTCGCGATCGTCGCCCTGTTGATGCTGGTCGGTGTGCTCAACGCCACCGGCTTCTTCCGCGCGCTGCCGCTGATCCTGCTGCTGTGTGTGCTGTCGTTCGTTGCCGCGATGGTCGCCAAGGTGAACCTCGGACCGGAGTGGACGGCGTGGGCGGGGCCCGGTGTCCCGGCCGCGCTGCTGCTGTGGGCGGCGTGGCGACCGGGATCGTCGCGCGCGAAGCTGTGGATCATGAGCGGGGCGTCGTTCGCCATGAACAGCCTCAAGTGGCTGGCACTGATCGCCTGCGGGCTGACCTTGCCGGCGAACGGCTTCCATCTCGATGTGTGGCTGACCCGCGGCTGGCCATGGGCGGCGCTGGCGGCAGTCGCATGGGGTGTGCAGGTGCTGATGGACCGGGTGACGATCCGGTCGATTGCCAAGGAACCGGGTGCGGCCGGCCGGATCGAAACGTTGTAAGTCGGAAGCGTTTGGCGGGACCGGGACGGAGGAAGGGATAGATATGTCGATCATCATCGCGACGCTGCTCTTAGCGGCCGGCAACCCATGTTCGGGTTCGACCACGCCGGAGGTCGAGCAATGCCTAGCTGGGGACCTTGCCCGCGCCGATACCGAGCTCAACCGATATTATGCTGCGGCGGTGGCGCGCCTCACTAAGGAACAAGGCACGACCGCGCTGGCAAAGCTGCGCGCGTCCGAACGGGCGTGGATCGCCTATCGCGACGCCGAATGCGATGCCGTCTATGAATGGTGGAGCCAGGGCACGATCCGGGGTGCCATGGCGCTCGGCTGTCGGACAAGGATCACCAAAGCGCGCGCAATGGTCATCTGGCAGAACTGGCTTACCTATGCCGACAGCACGCCACCGCTGCTGCCGAAGCCTAAAAGCCCGGATTGATATGGGATCTGGAAAGACGCGGACGTGCGTTCATGGTGGATTACAGCCTGACCGCTTCCGGGAGCCGAGGTTGAGTAAGCGGCCTTTCGTTCAGACGTTGTCGGCCGACAGCTATGCGCCCAACCTTGGTCATTTCCTGGATTGAAGGTTTCCCCAATTGCGGCTGGTCTCCTCCCTGTCGATCGCGAACGGATGAAGATTATCGACAATCAGGATTACACGAGCCGGGGCAGCCGAGACGTCGAACCTATCGAAAAGCCGGTGACCAGAGAGTTTAACACCAGTGCACGCGTCCGGCCCGCAGCCAGAAGTGTGACCGGCACCCTGTTCTGCGCCAGACCGACGGCGTCAGGCTCGCGTGGCCACGAACATCGACATGCAGAGCCCAGTGCTGGTCCGCTTCCTCGATGAGCGGCAACTCGATGATCTCGCGGCAGCCACACGGGCAGCGCATGCCGACACTCCATAACTCGTCACCATCGCGCGCAACGACCAGCCGACGCGCGGGCAGCTTGGGTGGCAGCACGTCGAAATCGAGGAAGTCCGTGCGCCACCTCGGCCTTAGCCGTTCGTGCCCCTCCCGCCAAAGCCGCCTCAGGTCGAACCTGCGAGCGGCCTGCCACATCCGCGCTGGCTTGAAGCAGGTGGCTGCCCGCCACCAACGAGACAGGCTCATTCCGGCACCCCGAGGCGAGGCAGGCGAAGCAGCGGCTCGGTGCCACCGCGGCCGAGCAGCTTGTCCGAGCCCACCGCGAAGTCGTCCTCGTCGAAGTGGTCCTCATCACCGCCGGCGAGACTGAAGCGCGTCCTGGCGTAGCCGCGGTTGGGATCGAGACGGAACGGGAAGGCGCGCAGGATGAATTCGTTCATAGCCGCCGATGCCGCGCGCATGTTGAGCGAGATGACTGAGGGCGCCTGCTCGACTGCGCCGTCGATGTAACCGGCCGCCAACTCGATGGCGTGGGCCTCGGGCGCCACATCCGCGAGATACTCGGCCCGCAGGGTCTTCGGTGTGTACACGCCGCGGGTACGCAGGCTCGAGCCGCCGGGCTGCACATAGTCGATCCGGCCGACAGCATCGATGATCGAGACCTCGCCCAACGTATCCGTCCTGGCTGGGATCGTAACGCCCATGTCGAACAGCGGCATTACGAACGCTGACGCCATCAGATCAGCGATCTGGCGCGCGTGGAGCGTATCGACGCAACTGAACAACACATCGCCCTGGGCGGCCGCGATCACGGCGTCGCGCGTGTCGATCGAGGCGGGCACGGGAATCGCGACATCGGGACCACGATACTCGGTGATGGCGCGCGCGAAGGCGGCAACCTTAAGCAGTTCTGCGGCGGCGTCGGCACGGGTCGAGTTCAGTATGCGATTCAGGTTGCGGCGCTCGATCCGGTCGAAGTCGATCAGGATGACGCGCCCGAAACCGAGGCGTGCCGCCTGCTCAGCGACGACCGTCCCGGTGCCGGACACGCCGATCACCACCGCGGAGAGCCGGGCGAGCACATCCGTCATCCCGCTCGTGAACGCCGGGGCACGCTTGGGTGCGCCCGCCAACTGGAACACGATGTCGTCGCCCACCACCGTCACGAGATCAACGGGGCGCACGGCCATGTCGGGATCGTAAAGCCTCGGCAGGACCGTGCCGTCCGGCACCATGATCGCCGAGCCGTGCGCCCGGCCGTATGCTTGGAAGAGCGACGACACGGTGATCCGATCGCTAGTGTCGTCGCGATCGGAGAAGCCGAGCAGCCCCCCCGGATGGGAATGGGCGAGGATCAAGGCCAACCCGTCGCGCTCGCCCTGATCGATCGCCCGCTCAAGCCACGCGCCCGGCCAAGAAACGAAGTCCGGCGTGCGCTGGAAACAGTCGGCATGCGGCACCAGCATCACTTCGCGGACCACGTAGCGGCTGCGGTGGCCGGGGCCCCGCGCGCACAGCAGGATAGCTGCGGCCTCCAGGCCGTCGCCGGGGAAGAGATGGGCGCGCAGCGCGCGGTGCTGGACACCCGCCATCGCGATGGAGGTACGCGGCATCATTCTCCCGCCTCCTTTGCCAGCGCAGCCTCGATCAGTGCGAACTGCGTGATGACGTTGTCGGCATCGGGGTCCCACGGCTGGCCGGGGCGGTAGCGTGACCAGCCCACGAAGGGCTTGCCGTTAATCGTTCCGGTAAGCTGTGTGTTGGGGATCGCCCGCCCGTTCGCAAGCGCGAGCGGCGGGTGGGCATAGAAGCCATAGATCTGCGCCTGCGGATAGTCCGGGGGGATCTCCAGGGCGATGTCGCTGGTCGCCACCGTGAAGCCCGCCGGCAGCGGATAGTTGCGCACGATCAGCCAGCGCCGCTCCAACTCGACGACCGTTTCCCACACCAGGCCGACGCGGTTGAGATAGGCAACGTCCTCTTCCAGCAGGGAGAAGGTGCGGCGAGGCGCGGGCGCCTCGCCGTTGTCAACCGCGCGGGGCATGAGGCGAAGCTTTTCGATACCCGGCCTCGACAGGTCGACGACAGTGTCGAGCGTGACCTCGGCCTTCTGCTCGCCGACCACCTTCAGGAAGATCTGCCACGGCTTCGAGGGATCGAAACGAGCCTTCACGAGCGCGTCGCGGACGACGACCGTCGCGGTGGTGAACTCCACTACGACACCATGGACGTTCAGCTTCCACATGCGCTTGACGGAGATGAACCCCTCGATTCCCGGCTTATCGAGGTCGATCAGCGTGGTGGCCTGGATTTCCTCGTCCGCGCGATCGACGCGCTGGAGGTAGAGCACGCAGTTGTCGGGTACGCCTGCGAGACGGCGGAGCGCCGCACCCGTGATGGCGCCGCCCGGCCATTCATAGCGCTCGCCGTCCACGCGCAGCAGCGAGATGTGGTCGGCGAGGAACGCCACAAAACGCTCGCCGCCAGCAATCTCCAGCTCCTGATCCGGACGAAGGAGGTCCATCTCACCGTTGTCCAACACACGCATCACGACCGCGTCGGCGGGCGGCTTGCAGCCGGCGGCGCGGGCGATCTGGTGCGCGGTGGGCGTCCCGTCGCTGATCTTCAGCGGAACGAACTCGAGATTCGCGCCGGCCACCATGATGACCACGCCGGCACGGATATTAACAACTGCGTCCATGTTCATTGCCTCCCGGGTCATCGATCCCCATATGGGAGCGATGACGTGAATCGTCATATCCAACAGGTTCATCCGATTCGCAAGAAAATTCATCGCTCCCATATTGGGACCAATTTTGCTTGCATTATCCTGGCGGCTATGCGAGAGCACGATGAGGCTGACCGGTAGACCCGAACTTTTGAAATTCGCGCGGATGGCCGGTGGTCGGTTAGGTGATGGCGTGCGAGCGCTCGCCGCCGAACTTGAGGCTGCCGCGTGGTCGAACAACGCCGACGTCCGGAAGGCCTTTCCGTCGTCGGACCTCTCCGGACGCCGCCTCACCGTCCCCTTCGACGGTGACCATTGCGCGGTGATCGCTATCAGTTATGAAAAGGGCGTGGCCTTGGTGGAATACGCAGGATCGTGCGCGGGGCTAGCAAAGCTCCGCGCGAAGAAGTCGGATGGACGCGCATGAGCGTGGCGCCGATCCGCACTGACGCGCAGTACGATGCCGCCAAGGCCCGCATGTCCCTCCTCATCGACAAGGACGATCCCGCCTCGCTGGACGAATTCGAGATATTATCGCTCGTAGTCGAAGACTTCGAGAAACGGACCTATTTCATGGACGCGCCAACGCCCGTTGCGGCCATCCGTTTCCGCATGGATCAGGCTGGGTTGAAGCCGCGCGACCTTGAGCCCTACATCGGATCCCGCGCGCGCGTGTCAGAGGTCCTGTCGGGCGCGCGGCCGCTGTCGCTCGACATGATACGCGCGCTCAACCGGCACCTCGGTATTCCCGCCGCGTCGTTGATCGGTGAGGGCGCCGCCGCCAAGTCGCCGGAACCGTCTATCGCGGCGCTGAAGAAGCTCCGAAGCCTAAAGCTTATGAACGCGAAGGAGACGTTCGCCGCTTTCATGAATCGGATAGGGGGCCCGCAGGAGGCCAACGCCCATCTCCGCAAGTCGCGCACGGAGCGCACCAACGCGAAGACCGATCAGGTCGCGCTGGCCGCGTGGCTGGCCGCAGTTCGCCATCTCGCGAACGGGGTCGAGATCACCAAGCCGAAGCGCAAGGAGCGGGGAGTCGAGGCGGCACGGAAGCTGGCGAAGCTCAGCGCTGCACCGAACGGTCCGGCACTCGCGCGCGAATTACTTAGGAAATGGGGCATAGTCCTGGTGACGCTTGAGCACCTGCCGGGCACCTATCTCGACGGTGCGGCAATGTGTCGAGGCGACGGCGTGGACGTGATCGCAATGACACTGCGCCACGATCGCATCGACAACTTCTGGTTCACGTTGCTGCACGAGTTCTGCCACGTATCCGAGCATCTCTCGGGCGACACTACGCTCATTCTTGATGATCTGGAGTTGAAGAGCTCAGACGACATCGAAAGCGAGGCCGACGAGTTCGCGATGAACGCGCTTATCCCGCCCGAGATCTGGACGGAGATGGCATCGCGCGACATGCACACCGCCGACATCAACGCGATTGCCGACGCGGCCCGCATCCATCCGGCCATCGTCGCCGGTCGCTGGCAGCGCGAACATTCAGAATACCGCCGCTTCTCGAAACTCCTCGGACGAGGTGACGTCCGGCTACACTTTGGGCTTCACGTCTAAGCGCATCGGATTGCGCAGTTGCGCGGAATCCTACGCGCGGGGTGCCAATTCGGCGGCGTCAGCGCGCGAGGAACCGATCGTGGCAATGATCCAGTCGATGGCGCGATCGAAGCGATCAGCCACATGGTCGGCTTCGCGCCACGCGGCGGTTTCGATCCAACCAGGTCTAAAGCCGCTTGGTACGAGCACGCCGGTGCATCCCGCAGTTTGCGCGGGCAGAATGTCGCGATCGGGCTGATCGCCGATCACGACAACAGGTGTGGGTGCGAAGCGGCGACGCTGGCGATCGAACTGCTCGACGTTTTTCGTGCCTTCACTCACGCCTTTGACGAGATGGGCAATGCCAAGCGTCGCTGCCCGAGAACGCTGACGGTCGGCTGACCCTTCGGTCAGAATCCAGACCTCGATGCCGGTATCTCGTGCCGCGACGAGACCATCAACGACCCCGCTCAGCAACTCCGGCCCGCGCCCTAGCGCCTCGAAATAACGCCCGACGATCGCTTCTTCAGTTTCCGCAACGGCGGGAGGCGTATGGTGACTGCCCGTCAGACGAGCCGCTTCCACCGGCCCATGGCCGAGATTGCCTAGGGCAAGCGCCCGCACGAGGAGGTGCGGCGGATAGCGCAGATGTCGATGGTCAATCTTCGCCAGCGCCTGATCATAGGCGCGGACATGACCGAGGGCGTCGCTGCGGCCCTGCTGATCGAAGAGGCGATCGACATCTGCCAGGAGTGCCAGTTGCGCCTCAGCGAAGACGCTGTCGGTATCCCATAGCGTGTTGTCCGCATCGGCGAGAATGACAGGGGTTATGGCCACCGCAGCTACCGATCAAACACGGCAAGGACATTGAGATCGATCCCTGCCTTCAATGTGCCGACCATCCGAATGCCTTGGCGATAGCCACGGCGGACCATGTTATAGGCAAAAACCCCGGTGTAGTATTTTCCGCCGGGAACAAGATGGAGATGCATGGCATCGCCAGCGCCGCCGATGGGCACGCGGAAGTCGATCCAGCCAAACCGACCGCCGGCCCCCGCCGCTTCGATCACCTCCATGCCGACGCGCGAGGAGAAACGGGCGGCTAGAGCGCTCCAATAAGCGCGCCTTTCATCCTGGCCCGCACCATCGGGCGGGTAAACCGGGCGCTCCGCTTCCTGTGGCCATTGCTGCGCGATGTAGGTTTCGTAGAGTCGCGCCGTGGCTCCAGATTCACACTCACACGCCATCGGGATGACCGGCGTGTTGCGCGGGATATCGACAAAGGCGAGCATGCGGGGCGGATCTTCGGCCGCGGCCTCCAGATCTTGAAGCGAAAGCCTCTTACCATCGAAGGTCGAAGCCGTCCCATCAGCGTCGATGAACACGATCCGATCCGGATGATTGCTGAGATAGACCAGCGCGATCTCCTCAAGGCGGCGCCCGGCTGTGTCAACGCGCACCTCGGTGCGCTTCGTCGATGCCGTGTCCTTATCGGTTGTCTCGCGCTCGCCACTGATTTGTCCGCGCAATTTGAGGGCGCCGGTCAGGAACGAGAGCCCAAGATCGTAGCCAGCCTCGGCCTCGCCACCGAGGAGACGGCGCCGCGCCGTCTCGCTGACCTGGCCGACTTCGCGGCTCTGTACTTCATAAGAGGGACGGACGACCGCATCGAACAGGCGAGCTGTCAGCGCCTCATCGATGAACAAAGGCGCGTCGAGCAGCCATTGCAGCCGCTTCTGTGCCTTCTCATCACCTGTCGTCATGCCGAACAGCCTTCTGTAAAGACCCGCCAGCCATTGGCGCGCAGATCGCAAGCGGGACAAGAACCGCATCCATACCCCCATTCATGCCGATGCGCGCGGTCGCCGAGATAGCAGCTATGACTGTGCTCGCGGATGATGTCGACGAGGTCGCTCCCGCCGAGTTCAGCTGTAAGGCGCCAGGTCGATGCCTTGTCTATCCACATGAGCGGTGTCTGCACGACGAAGCGTTGATCCATGCCCAGATTTAGAGTGACTTGCAGCGCTTTCAGCGTGTCGTCGCGGCAGTCGGGATAGCCGGAATAGTCGGTCTCACACATTCCGCCGACTAGATGGCGAATGCCACGGCGATATCCGACTGCGGCAGCGAAAGTGAAAAAGATGAGATTCCGGCCTGGTACGAAGGTGTTGGGTAACCCTGCTGCCGTCATTCCAATTGCGATGTCCGAGGTCATCGCCGTGTCGCCGATGCGGCCGAAACCCTCAATGGGAATCATATGATCGTCGCCTAGACGACCCGACCAAACCGGACTGAGATCTGCCATCGCTTTCCGCAATGTGCTTCTGCAGTCGAGTTCGATCGCGTGGCGTTGACCGTAAGCAAAGCCGATCGTTTCGACGCGCTCGAAGCGCGCGAGCGCCCAGGCCAAGCAGGTCGCGGAATCCTGCCCACCCGACAATGAGACCAGAGCGCTTTCATCCACGGTCTTCGGCATCATTCGCCCCAATAGCTGCAGCTTTCGCCCGCGCTGTCCCGGTACACCGTCACCCGGACCAGTTGCGGGCAATCGGCCCGCAGCGAACGCCATATCCAACTGGCGAGATTTTCCATGGTCGCGGGTCCAAGGTCCGGAACCTCGTCAAGGAACCGATGGTCGAGCGCATCCCGCGCACTGGTAAGACGCTGCTCGATTGCCCCCAGATCAAGCACCATACCTGAAGTCGGATCGACCGTTCCCCGCAAAGTTACCTGTGCGCGATAGGAATGGCCATGGATGCGGCGCGATCCCTCAGCGACGATCTCGCGGATGAGGGTATGGGCCGCATCGAAACGGAAGTCCTTCGTGATCTCGTGGGTCATGACTCCGGGTCTCCCACCAAACGGAGTCCGCGCGGTCGCCGCACCAAACTGACGAGATGCGTCGCCAGTAGTTGGTAGTCAGCACCCGTGTTCTGCAGTGTGTGCCAGAGGCGTCGCTGGTCCGTGAACTGCCATTCGCCGCCGCGGAACGCGGTGCGACCGACCAGTGGCTGCAGGCCTGCGACAAAATCGTCCTTCGACCGGGCATCGCGATCGAACGCCAAGGCGTCCATCACATAGCCCATCGCAACAAGACCAACGCCATGGACCAATCGTGATGTTTTCGGTGTCTGGCCTTCCCAATCGTCGGCGAAGCACTCCTTCACTGCGGCGAAGAAGTTGGCTACCATCGCGTAACCAGGACCCAGCAATTGAGAAGTGTCGTCGCGCCACGCGGATAGAGCGCCATCCGAAAGCGACGCCATCAGCACGCGCTGGATGATCGTATCCTTGATGACGCCCGCTCGATTGGTGTGTTGCTTGATCATCCCCTTAAGCGGGGAGCCATCGCGATAGTTTAGCGCCTCGACAAGGAGGGCAGCCGCCGTGCGATCGGAAAGCCGTGGCGGTAACCCTTCGACGCCGGGCATGAGCTCGTAGATCAGGTCACGCGGCAGCGGGCGGGTCGAATTGATCAGTATGAATTGCTTGTGCAGTTCCGCGACCGATCGACAGAGAAACGCCGACACCAGCAGCGGGAAATTCTGGTTCTGCGCGCGGGTCGCAGCCGTCAGGCGCTGTTGGCCATCGACCACCCAGCCCGGCGGGGCATCAGCGGTGTCGACCACCAGCATGTCCTTCTTGATCGAGGCACCACCGCAAAAGCCGATTACGATCGCGTTCGGAAGGATCGGCGCCTCATCTTCGTTGAGATAGTCCTGAATCTCATGAATATGCGCTTGGATTTGGGGGCGCTGAAAGCCGACCAGCCTTCCGTCCTGGCGCCGGTCGGCGCGCTCGACACGCGCGATGGAAAGAATCTGCGCGGCTGTCGCTTGAAAGATTGCGACGGGCATTTCCGATGATTGCGCCAGTCGAATAACGGGCCCGAGCTTGATTGTATTCATAAGGCAACCTTGGACTGTGATTTGAGCAGTTCGTGAAAAACCGCGAGATTGTGAAAACCGCGACGCTTGTTGTGATTGGTGGAGCGGAAGATAAGTGCTTCGACGCCCAGTTCTCTGCAAACCCGGCATGTGCAACGCTCCCACGGACGTTCACCCAAAGACCTGAGATATATCGCCCGCAACTTGGCAAAGTCATTCAGATTTGACTTTTCGGAGCGCTTGTCCTTCCAAAGAATGATGCTGGCATAGTCGAGGATGCGATCAACCACCGTTTCAAGATCGCCATGCCCGGCAGCAAAACCGCGCGCGGCGGTCAGCGCGATATTTTCGAGCCGGATCAACTCTTCCTGCCCAACAGCCCGCGCGCGTGCCGATGCTCGGGCATGGCGGTCATCGGATGCCTGCGGAATGCGGATCGCTGTGTAGTGGCCCAATCGCTCACCATCGGTCTCGAAATAGTTCTGGCGGTCGTCTTTGAACGCGCGCAGCAACGGCGAGGTGGTGTCGAAACTAGTAACACCCATCCGGGCGAGCCGCGGCGCGTCCTCGACCTTTCCGAAGCCCAGTACATGGATGGCCACTCGCGACAGGCCGATCCGCTCGGTGATCGCATGCAGCGCGCGCTCGATATCGTCGGTCGGGGATCGCGCCATGCCGCCCAGCGCGAGACTGCGATAGCCCATCTTGACTAGGTTGGCGGCGGCATCGGCCATGCTTTGTGCCGACCATCCTTGAATGACACCGACGGGGGTGAAGGTCCGACCGAGCGCCAGGGACGTTTCGAGAAACTCCGAGGCCAGGGTCAATGTGATTTCCTGACGCCGCTTCGCTTCGTCCGAGGGTGAGCGGTCGTCTTCCTCGAAGTCGAAGATCAGATGATCGACCGAGCAACCATGGGTAAAACCGCCGTCGGCATAGAACCCCAGCGTATCGTCAACGCTGTAGAGCGGGAATTCCGCGTCGCGATAGCTGAATGCTCCGCAGTCACCCATGACGATACTGCCGGCATATTGCTCTTCGGGATAGCGCAGGAACACGCGCGCGCCTTCACGCCGAAATCGCATAGAGCGGGCGGCACCATATTTTCCCGATCGAAGATGGTCGCTGAACGCCGCGCGCGACAACAATATGCCGTCATAAGGCGCTCGCTCGAGATGTTCATGCGGATATTCGTCGTCGTCATGGACACGACGTTGTTTGAGGCTGCGTGTCCGCTCGAAATCGAACGACGGATCAACGGTATCGGCGGTGTCCGCGAAAAGAAATTTCATGCCGCCAGCCTCGGCTGATGCTCAAGGCGGATCAGATGGTCACGCAGCCGCCCAATGCTCTTGCTGGTGCACTCGATCGCATTCCAATCAAGGTCGAGCCCTTCCCATGTGCCGCTCGCCCACCGACAGTGCGGCGCGATCCGTTCGAGGGCAGCAAGCGCGGCGTCGCGTGGCGCGCGGGCCGCGTCGGGACGTGACAGAACCCGATCCATTAAATAACCCATGACCTCGATCCCCGCGGAATGCATGAGCCGGCTCTCCGAGGGCGGCCGGCCCCAAGCGTCCGGGAAAACCTCTTGGACTGCACTCCAGAACCCCGCGAGCAAGCCATACATCGCCGTAACGTCAGGCGCGCCGCCGCCATGGCCATAGGGACTTAGGGCGCCAAGGGGAGACCCGATCGAACGCTTGATCGATCGTAACAAAGCCTGGTCACTTACAATGCTCGGACCTTCCGCACCTGGGCGGCGAATGAGACCGAAAAAGGGCGAGTCACGGTTGGAGCTCAGCGCATCCACTAGCGCGCTTGGGATCTTGCGCGGGCCAAGATCTCTTGGAAGGATCGCGGAATCCATTGCAGGCAGCAGCGCATCGACGATGGCCTTGGGCAGAGGACGGGCTTTGTTGACGAGCACGAACTGCTCGCGATGAACCGCGATGTCGGTTGAAACGAACGCCACGATGGGCACCACGATTGCGGCGGCATTCGCCTTGGCCAATGCCAGCACGCGCTGCTGGCCATCAACGATCCAACCTGGCTTGGCGGGACTCAATGGGAGTCGAAGCGTTCCCACATCCCCGGCCTCCAGCATATTAGGCGGGCGTGATCCCCGCGCAGAGGTGAAACGGACATCTGGCGATAACGCGACCAAGATCGGATTGGGAAAGAGAACATCGCCGCCATCCAAATAGCGGGCGATGTCGGCGACATGGTTGCGTATCTCTCCGCGCTGATATCCTTCGAGCGCGCCTGCTCCATCGCGACCGATGCGGCTGATATCGGCGATGTCCGGCACGCGATCGCCCGGTACCGCGAACATGTAAAGGTCGTGGCCGCCTTGACGGGTGCGAAGGGCCCGAACGGTGATGACTTGCGATGTCATGCGATCAAAGCCTCAGCAATCCGTGCCGCTCGAGCGTCCGAACAGGCTATGCCGCATTGATCCCGCAGGCGGCGGACGAGGCGGGTTCGGCTGATTCTGGGCTCGACTTGGAGCCATGGCTTGATTTCGCGCGCGATGGCCGCATCCGACGTCTTTGTCCGCGCCGCGATATCGGGGGCCTTTCCACGCGCCATGGCAATGACAACTTCCTCCCGTTCTTGCTCAAGACAGAGGGGGGATGGCCGCTTTGTCAGCAATCGGGCGTGCGCCAGCAGTGCCCGGCCTGCGAAGTCGCCTCTTGTCCCCCGCGGCGACATCCGCTGGTCATAGGGCATAACGCACCGCACCAAAGCGCCGGGTACATATGAGGCCGCTCCTGCGCCGAACACGCGCACCCCATCAGGGCGCGCAGCCAGGCTATCAAGAAGCCGGCCAGCCATGCGCGCATAGTCTTTAGTCAGGGCCAATAGAATGATCGGCCGATGCTCGATGGCGGCAAGCGGGTCACTGCTATAGCGCCCAGAGGCAATACGATCCCACCAGCGTCGCGGATCGAAATCATGGACATGCTGCGCGATGCTCGCAGGGCCAGGGCCAACCGCGAGATTGTAGCTGGGAATCGCGCGGGCTCCATCCACATAACCGAGCCCGGCCGACAATATCCCGAGATCTGCGCTCAAGCAGGCCGCTGCCTCTTTGGCGTATTTGAAGGAGCGGCCGGTGTAGAGGTCCGCCGCTGCGATACCGGGTTCGGTGCCTGAAAGGGATATGAGCCACCGTTCGGCAATTTCGTCGATATGCCCGATAGGCAATTCTGCAACGAGCAACGATGCTTCGATCGCTTTGCGCGCGGAGCAACAGCCTATAACCAACGGCCGCTTCACCTCGACGCTCTTCGGCAAAATTGCATAACTATCGGCGTCGTTCTCACCAAAAACTGCCAAAGTATCTGCCTCAATTTTAAGCCCCGGCTACACGCAAAGTCGCCGTGTTACGCACGTAGCTGGCCTCTTAGGAGCGGTCAACCACGTGGTCTGCGATCACAAAGCCTGTAATATGGCGTGCAGTTTTTTCTCATCGTATCCGTACGCAACCGGCAATAACTGCGCCACATGGCGTTTAAATAGCTGTGGATCGGCGTGGAAAAAGGACCCCGGTAGCGGGGTGATCGGCGTCGAAAAAGGACCCCTCATCCCGGTGGTCTAGGCTGTCCGCTTGGCGGTGTGTCAGGCGGCGAGATCGGGATGTTGGTATTGGAGACGGTGTTGAGGATCCGGCGCGAGCACGCGGCGGGAAAAGCCATCAAGGCGATCATGCGAGACCTGCATTTATCTCGCAAAGTGGTGCGCAAGGCGATCCGGTCGCCGGAGGCGGACATGGGCTACCGGCGTGAGGTGCAGCCGCTGCCCAAGCTGGGGCCGTTCCAGGCGCGACTGAATGCGTTGCTCGATGAAGACGAGGCGCGGCCGCGGCGCGAGAAGCTGCGCATCACGCGTATCCACGATCTGCTGCTGCGCGAGGGGTTCGACGGCTCGTATGATGCGGTGCGCCGCTATGCGGCCCGCTGGCGGCAGGCACGTCGTCGGGACGTGATGAATGCACCAGCGTTCATCACGCTGCTGTTTCGGCCGGGCGAGGCCTATCAGTTCGACTGGAGCCACGAGGACGTCGAGATCGCGGGCAAGCCGATGCGTGTGAAGGTCGCCCATGTGCGGCTGTGCGCGTCGCGGGTGATATACGTGCGAGCCTATCCGCGTGAGACGCAAGAGATGCTGTTCGACGCGCATGCGCGGGCGTTCGCCTTCTTCGGGGGCGTGCCGACGCGCGGCATCTACGACAACATGAAGACGGCGGTGACGAGCGTGTTCACCGGCAAGGAGCGGGTCTTCAACCGGCGCTTCCTGGTCATGGCCAGCCACTACATGGTCGAACCGACAGCCTGCTCGCCAGCAGCCGGCTGGGAGAAAGGTCAGGTCGAGAACCAGGTGCAGACCGCACGTGGCCGGTTCTTCCAGCCGCGTCTGCGCTTTGCCAGCATCGAGGAGCTGAACGGCTGGCTTGAGGCGGAGTGCCGGCGCTGGGCGGACATGCACAAGCATCCCGAGCAGAAGGAACTGACGGTTGCTCAGGCATGGGCTGCCGAGCGTAGCGTGCTCCAGCCGGTCGTAGCGCCCTTCGATGGGTTCTATGAGAGCGAGCACGCGGTAAGCGGCACGTGCCTGATAAACTTCGACCGCAACCGCTACTCGGTCACGGCCAAGGTCGTGCGGCGTGCGGTCCAGGTCCGTGCGTATGCCGACCGCATCGTCGTGCGCTGCGACGGCGAGGTCGTTGCCGACCATCCCCGGTTCTTCGGTCGTGACCGGACCATCTACGACCCGTGGCACTATTTGCCTGTGCTGGTGACCAAGCCGGGCGCCCTGCGCAACGGTGCGCCGTTCTAGGGCTGGGAGCTGCCACCTGCGCTATCACGGCTGCGGCGCAAGCTCGGCGCCGGCGACGATGCCGACCGGCGCTTCGTACGGGTGCTGGCGGCGGTGCTCGACGACGGGCTGGAGGCAGTTGAAGCAGCCGTGCACGAGGCGTTGCTGGCCGGCGTCACCAGCGACGACGTCATTCTCAACATCCTGGCCCGCAGGCGAGAACCGCCACGACCGTTGACCATCGTCACGCCCGAAGACCTGGCGCTGCGTCATCCGCCGCGTGCCGACTGCGGTCGCTATGACAGCCTGCGAGGCCTTCATGCAGCGGCATGAGATGATGACGGCGATGGCGGGGCTTGGCCTCAAGGGCATGGCCGGCGCGTTCGACGAGGCGGTGACCACCGGCCTGCAGCGCAAGCGCACGACGATGGAGATCCTGACCGACCTGCTGCGTGCCGAGGCAACCCACCGCCATGCAGCGTCGGTCCGCTACCGGATGTCAGCCGCCAGGCTACCAGCGGTGAAGGATCTCGACGCCTTCGTCTTCGAGGACACCCCCATCAACGAAGGCCTGGTGCGCTCGCTGCACAGCGGCTCGTTCCTGGCGGGCCAGCGCAACGTCGTGCTGGTCGGTGGAACGGGCACCGGCAAGACACACCTGGCCAGCGCCATCACTGCCAACGTCGTGCGAGCTGGCGCCCGCGGACACTATTTCAACACGGTCGACCTGGTGAACCGGCTCGAGGAGGAGAACCGCCTCGGCAAGGCGGGCACGCTGGCGGCTCAGCTCTCCCGGCTCGACCTCGTGGTGCTCGACGAGCTGGGCTACCTGCCATTCGCCCGCTCGGGCGGTCAGCTGCTCTTCCATCTGGTCAGCAAACTCTACGAGCGCACTTCCGTCATCGTCACAACGAACCTGGCCTTTGGCGAATGGCCCACCGTCTTCGGCGACCCCAAGATGACCACCGCGCTGCTCGACCGCATTACCCACCACTGCGACATCGTCGAGACCGGCAACGACAGCTGGCGCTTCAAGCACCGCAGCTGACGCCCGGGACCACCGGCCAAAGACGCTTCGCGCTGGTTGCGCCTCCGGTCGGGCTACGCCCGCCCTACGCCGCAACCAGCGCGAACGGCACGCCCGCCATAACCGTCACGCTGCACGACGAAGGAGGTCCCTTTTGGACGCCGATTGACATAAATAGCGCTCGAAAGTGCGAATCAATAAGATGAGGGCGTCTTCGCCCGACGGCCAACCGCGATGTGGCTATATCCCCTTGTCGGAGCACACGTCTCAGTGAGGACCGAACCAATAGCACCTGCCCGCCGGCGCCCGCATGACACTGTAGAGGCGCGCGCGGACACTCCGGAGTCTGCATTCGCGATTTCAAACCAGTGTCGGCCTTGGAAACGTGCCTGCCGGCACTGGTGCATAGAATTTCTAAAAATACCCAAGCGATCGTTGTATAATAGCCGCGCTTGCTGAGCGGCTACAGTTTCGTCGAATAATTAGAGCTAGAAATATACCCTACGTGGCGTTGTAGTGCTCGCAGGAGACGCGGAAATCGCAAGCGACGCAGGTGTCGTCGTCATTGCTGTCCGCTGGCCAAGACTGCTTGATCTGCATGCTTTGTCGCTCGTGAGTGACACAGTCTTCGATCGCTCGGACGACGCCGTCAATCGCCGCCGTTGCTTCCATCATGCTCGCCTCAGTGACCGGAATGATGCGAATTGCCCGCTGCAACCTGAACGGTAGCGAGAGATTGGCCTGACTGCCGGGGGTCCATCCATTCACCTGATAATAATCCGGCGTTCCTGCCGTTGGGGCAATATCCGTCCACCTGTTGAGCATCTCGGTGCGTAGCATGGTCATTTCTTTCGACCCGGGCGCCAACTCACTCACATAAATCAGGATGCCTGCCGCGACGGGACGCGCGTCGGCCTGCTGGGAGCGGAGCCAAGCATAGGTCTGGACTTGCCATTCCCCCAGCTTCCAGTCGCCTCGCGGATCGTCATCGACCCGAGGGCGACGGGATCCCTTATAGTCGATGATAATCTCATACTCGCCGGCCAGGTGGGGGTTGGACGCCATGATGGCTTGCTTGATGGCGTTTTCGGATGGCTGTCCATCTAGCTGGGTATGACCCAGGACGTCGATTATGCCTTGGAGAACGTATCGCGCCGCACGCTCGGCCCGATGTGTTTCTGAGGCCGGCAGCGGCCGTGTCCCCAGCACCTTACGTTCGGCGACGTCGATCAGCGGGAAGAGATGAGGGCCGAGTTGATTGACTGCGGCTTCCGCGCGCTCATAGGCGGAGATGCGCGCATCAGCGCTTCGCGCAAATTTGCCTTGGTGTGCGAGCGCTTGCTCGATCGGCCAGCCGATCGCACGCAGGTCAAGCGCACCGGTGCCAGCAGGGGGCTCGCCCGGCATGTCGTTTTCCGTGATAGCCGTATAGGGCAACGGAAATTGGAGGCCTCCACGATCCTGCCAGAGCCTAAAAGTCCTCTCCATCATCCCGTGGATGAACTCGCCATACCACATCTGGACAGGTCGCGAGGGTGGCAGCGCAGAACCGTTGTAGTAGCGGTAACTGCGCTGGCAGCGCGAAAAGGAGAGGACGTCGCCGGTCAGGCTATAGTCGGGAACGATGCGGTCGGGCCGCTTGATCGGCAATTCCATGGCGACGCTCTCAAACGAAATGGATGGACGGCGGGGTTACGACCGGCGGATTGCGCCTGCCGGTCGGTTGAGGCGAGGAATCGCGCCACGCCCAACTCTCATCTTGCCGCCATCCCGCCGCCACGTTTTTGATGGTGGCGTTCCAGCGTAGCATCTTGTCGCATCCGACGAGCATGAGGACACGCTGAGGTCGACTAAACGCGACATAATAGAGGCGGATCAGGTCCTCAAAGCTCCGATCGAGCCCGCTGCGTGCTGTCCGGAGCGGACCGAGTTCTGCTGTGAAAGGCGCTAACGCATCTTCAATCTGTGCGGTCGCCGATGGCATATCAGGAAACCGCCTGAACCGGTTCTTCACGGCGTTGGTCGAAAAGTCTGCGCCAACATCTACGATCACCAATGGATATTCGAGCCCCTTGGCTTGGTGAATCGTCATCACATTGAGACGGTCCCGCGGGACATTCGGCATGATTTCTTCGTCCACCTCGATGACGTTCTCGGCGATTGGCGCGATTACGTCGCGAAGGATGGCAAGGATGCTACGTCGACCATGATCTATATCTACGTTCGGATCGATAGGCCGGACGAGCTTGCCGGAATATGCCGAGAAACCGGCCGCCTGACCCGCGGCACGCGACAGCGCCTCTAGATAGACCTGCCCCTCAGGGTCTTCCTCGAAGTGGGGAACCCAAGGGACGAGCCCGTAGAGCACGTCGAGAAAAGGCCAATCCCTGCTAGACCATTTCGGATTTGGATTGGGCCGAGCGAACACAAAGCGATTCCACTCATCGACTTCCTGTTGGAGCGTTCTACCATAAACCGGCGCTGGGCCTGAAGCGAGCAGCGCGCTGCCGGCCGCGACCCAGCGGCGGATGAAGAATTTGGCTTCGTTGGTGATCGTCATCGTCTCGAACAGATGTCCACCCGGGCGATTTGGTGGATCGATCGCCAGGATTGCCAAGCCCAAGAGCTGCTCGACCTGTTCGATATCTCGCAACGACCGCCCGCGCGGATTGAACATCGCCATGCCACTGCCAAGCAGGGCGTTCCGTAAATGATGGGTAAAACGCGGACTCGGTGGATTGCCGAAATAAGGACGCTGCATCTCGAGAACGCTGAAGCCGAGCAGCACGGCATCGCCCAGATCACCCCCATCTGCTGCGCGGCGCAGTAGATCTGGATACCGGCCATTGGGATCGCGATAACCTCCGCCTCGAAAGACGTCCGAGAGAAAGCCGCTAAGGTCGTTGGCAAGCGTCGGGGCATCCGGCCGGAACATCGCCAGCACAGGCATCTGCGATGCTGCGGCGTTGGCTCGGATCACTGGTTTTGGCGGTTGGATGCGGGCAGGCGTGAAATTCGGATCTTCTCGGATAAAGCTGTTGAAGAACTCCACGATCTCAGGCGTCGAACGATAATTCTCGACCAGATATAACGGGCCCTGCGGCACGATGCCTAGACGTGTACGGCACCGATCAACAAAAGAACGGAACAGTTCAATCGTTGCGCCGCGGAAGCGGTAGAGGCTCTGATCATCATCGCCGACGACTGTAAAGGAAGCCCTCGTTGCGAGGGCGAGTTCGAAATAGATCGCCTCTTGGAGCGCATTGGTGTCTTGATATTCATCGACCAGCACGACGGCCGTCCCGGCAAGCAACGTGGGTACGCGCCGGGCCTGGAGACGCGTCAGCATCGCTTCTTCCAAGCTGGAGAAGTCGAGCAGATTGTTGTCGCGAAGATAAGCGCGATAATCACCCGCAATGCCTGCAATGAGTCGTTGGGCCAGAGGCTGGTTCGCCGCCCCAAAAGCCGCGACGTCCACTCGGTCTTGAATGAAGCGCTCGACCAGCGGGACAAGCGCTCGGCCGGCTTCTCCGACGGTATCTGGCGGTGTCCCGTCAAAGGTGAAGGGTGCTAGATACGCCGCCATCTCGGCTTGGTTAGCGTTGAAAATGTGGCTCAGCCGCCCTCTGCGCTGCAGCAACACGTTTGCCGCAAAGGCTTCCATCGTTACGAGAGGCGGTTCGTCCGCGTGTCGGTCAGAGCCAAGCGCTTCCTGGCAAATGCTATCGAGGGTGCCGGCTACAACGCGGTTCACATCGAGGTGTCGAAGAGTAGCAGCATCCTCCGGATCAAGATTGGGCGTCGCGAGTGCTTGATCGACGAGAGCCTCTCCCCATTCGATCAGCCTGCTCCGGATTTCTCGAGCCGCCTTTTTCGTGAAGGTGGTGATGACGATGTTTTCAGGAGCAATGCGGTCGACGAGCATATGGCGGAGCGCCCGGAGAACGAGGACGGTTGTTTTTCCGCTTCCCGGTCCAGCGACGATCATCGTCGGTCGGCTCGGGTCCGCGTTGATGCAAACCTGCTGCTCATCATTAGGTCGTCGGGCGATCGCGGGCGTGCGCTCGACCAAATCCAGAAACTGTTCCAGTAACAACGCTACCCCCCGAATCAGGCGACCATCCCCACGGGGATAAAGTTAATGATCTGCCTTGCTGCGCGCTACGCCTTCCGACGCCTAAGGAGCGGACGGGGATGTATGATCAGCATGAAGCAACCGTTGTGCCCGCCAAACCGACAAGGGGCATCGTGACGGCCAGTGCGTCATTTGGGCGCACTGCACCCAATTTAGCCGTATCATCTTGCGCGGTTTAAAAGACGGCAGACTGGTGCCGATGGAAAATGCCCCGATGGCAGGCGGGATCGGGTTAGTTAGAACGACAGCTATCTTATCCCGCCCTTCCGAAACCCGTCTGGCTGCAATCGGCCAGTCTCGGCGACCGGGCGCCACCTGAACCAATGGCTGCCCTCGGGAAGCGAGTGAACGCCCTGAATGACCGGTTGTGGGTCTAGGCAGCTGCCGTGTTCGATGCCCGCCGTAGGCCGCAAGACTCACGTCGCCTCTGGTGGGAACTGCTGCGCGAGATCGAGATGTCTCGCCGCCAGCCTGAGCAGCAGGTCGGTGCCGCACATCATGTAACTGGCTCCGCGTAGATTGCCGTAGCTCTTGAGCGCGTGAGTTTCCGCGTGTCTATTAGGCGCCTGGCCCCGTGCGGCGGCATGAGCGGCGTCCTTGCAGGAGGCGAATAGCTGGTCGTCGATGAATTCGACCATCGACATTGCCTCGATTGGATCCTCCCTGATCATCGGCACGTCCTGGATCAGGCGAAGAAGCCCATCGACCGCGGCCTTCTGGCTTCTTTTGCCGACAAGTGTTCGCGCCACCGCCTCGAACTCCGGCATTAGAACGCGCACCACCGCAAGATAGCTACCCTGAGCGTAGGCAAAGCACGCTTCGGCCATCGCGGTGGCGGCCGACGCCGACAGGCGTTCGACGCGATAGTCTACGGTTCGTCGCCTGATCTCGTCCGCGACAGCGGCTTTGTTGGCGTCAAACCAAGCCTCTGCCATGCCAGCGACATCGGCACCGTCATCAAGGAGGGACATCTGAAAGTCGTCTGCCATCAGCGCTATGCCCGGCCATTCGACCTTGCAGAGTTCTCGGGCTGCCTCCTGCGAAACGGCTACGGGATCGATGATGACGGCGCTGCCTTTTTCCGGCATCAGGTCCCAAGGGCGTGGATAGTAGAAGGGCCAAAGTCCGGTTCCCTTCCGCGGACCTCTCCGACGCCGTAGATCAATCACCGTTCGCTCCCGTATTCCAGCTGCCCTGGAAGGCGACAAAATGTATTATCTTGTATGGAACTCACATCCGCTGAGGCGCCACCTCGCTGATATTCGGCGTACGCCGGTCCTTAGTGCGTCCGGAGATAAAGGTCACCGTCGGGTTTTTTAGGCGCTGGTCCACGCGGACCGCAGAACCATCCTGCAGGCGTGCGTCCGAACCTCGCTCCGGCATCAGGGTCAGGGGCTCCGATAACCTTCGCAGGATCTCCTCTCCAACGGGCTGGTCGGATAAGGAAGCGTCCCGCCGATTGTAGCGGTCCCTGAGGGCGGCCGAAACCCGTTCGGGCGTCGGGACGGTCGTGCCGGGGAGCCCGCCTCCAGGGCAGAGCAGCGCCTCTAGCCCGAAGAAGTGGCGTCGCAGAAGGGAGAGCCGTCCGTTGAACATTCCGGTCCTCGGCGTCGCCCCCGCGCCCGCGAGCTTCGATTCCAAGTCCGCCGCGACGTCGCTGGCATAGGCAAGGTTCGCGCCGCACACGGTAGGGACCAGACCCCTGAAGTGCGGGTCTCCCGCCACGCTTGCGTGATTGTAAAAGAGGTAGAGGGGAACCCAGGGCCAAGGTGTGTCGCGCAGAGTTCGGAACTGGTAGTCGGCGGTGACAGAAGGCCTGTGCAGCAGCTCTCCGTATGAGCGGTTCCTGTTCTGGACCACGGCGGCGTTGAGCCGCTTGGCCTGTATGCGCACCCAGAGGCTGCGGTCAGCTTCGACATTCCAGAACCGCAGATCAAGATCCGCACCCGTATCTTTTTCGATAGGATAGGAGATGACAAGCTCGGGACCGGCGAACGCGGCCAGCGCGGCAGTGACGATGTCGGTCATCGTCTCTTCGCGGAACCTGCCACGCTTCAGCTTGGCCTCGCGGTCGAGCAGGTTCCCGATCACCAGGGGCAGGCGCGTGGCGAGGTCGCACAGGGTGGCCATTCTTCAAGTCCGATATGATCGTCGCGGGTGGGGTATTTGGGCGCCTTTCGCTTCAAGAGGCAAGACCGGGTGGGATCACGACAGACGACGCTTTGAGGCTGGTCAAAGATCTATCAAGCCGGGTCGGCCACCCGGCTAAGCCGCCGGACCACTCCAACGATTGTCTAAATAAGCCGGCGTTGCGGATGGAGGATCGTCAGACTTAAGTGAATGAGTGACCGATTTCGGATAGCCCGGCTTGGGGCCTGAGCGTCCGGAACTGGGTCATCCATCCTTCCACCGGCCTCACGCGTAACGTGATCAAGTTAATGTAGATCAGTGCGATGGAGGCTCTTCCCTCCTCGCCTATTCCGGGCCAGGCTGATTTGTGAAGCACGGCCGTGGCCGCGCTTCGGTGCGGCGAGGCTCTCCGAATTACCGCTGGCAGGCCCTCGGTCAACGTCGTCACCTAGGCCGGGGGTCTGCCAGCGGCAGCTCGTGAGTGCGCTCCCGTGTTGGATCCTAAAGAACCCGCCGCACACCAGGCGTCAGCGCGCCGTGCGGAGGTGGACGAAACCCGGCCTAGTCCGACACCGTTCGTCCAACCGCTGCTCTCCTCGGTAGAGGAGATGAACCCCATCGGGTTGGGGTTCGAATGCCTCGCGACCATCGCGAGCCGTTCGGATCAGAACACCCGTTCGATCCGCCCCGGCAGGGGGAAGGATGAGGCCAATTTCGAGACCACCGGTTCTCGAAAGGAAAATGGCGTGCGCGTATCGCGCAAGAAGAGCCCGATCAGCGCGGTTGCGATCCGCCGCACGATCCGCGCGGCTATGAAAGCCGGTCTGCCCATCGGCAGGCTCGAGGTCGAAACCGATGGCACCATCCGCCTGAGCGTTGCGGAAACACCTCAGCCCGCTCCGACGACCCCGGAAGACATCTTCCGCGAATGGGAATCGCGCCTGTGATCAGGGGACTGCACTTCGTCCGAAAGCGTCTCGCGGACGGGAGCAGCCGTTGGCACGTCTATGCATGGCGCGGTGGTCCTCCCGTGATGTCGGCAGATGGAGCCCGACCGGACCTGACGACCGAGGCGCTGGAAAGTCTCGCCGCCGCGAGGAGGGATCGAGACGCAGCCCGCCAGCCGAACCCCACGACGCTACAGACGCTCATCGACAAGTGGCAGGCGAGCCCGGAATGGTCGCGACTGAGCGAGAATACCAAGAAAACCTGGGGCTCGATCGTCCGTACGATCGAGGGAAAATGGGGCAAGGTTCCACTCGCGATCTTCAACGATGAGCGGATGATCGAGAAAGTCGTCGACTGGCGCGATGCTCGTGCCGCCACGCCGCGGGCGGCGGATAACGGCGTCACCGTGCTACGAGCGCTGCTGAAGTACGGCATCCAGCGAGGTGCATTGCGGATCAACGTCGCCGAGAAAATTGGGAAGATCTACGTCAACGGGCAGCGTGCGGAGATCGTGTGGACGAAGGTTGACCTGCTCGCGTTCGAAAAGGCCGCAGGAGAAAAAGATCGATGCGTCTATTACGCCGTGCTGCTCTGCTCCGTGACCGGGCTTCGACGAGAAGATCTCGCGCGCCTAACATGGGCGTCGGTTGGCGAGTTCGCGATCGTCAAGAAGGCGAAGAAGACCAGCCGAGGCCGCCGTCACTTCGCGACGGTTCCGCGAATTCCAGAACTCGACGCGGTCCTCGCGAGGCTGAAGGACCATACGCGTGCGTCAGGTGTGGACACGGTGCTGGTCAACCCGAAGGGACGGCCGTGGAACCTCGATACGCTCACCAAGGAGGTTTCCCGTATCGCCAAGCTGGCAAGTATCTTTCATGTCGAGGTCGATCAGGCGGGCCAGTCAAACAGGCGGCACAAGCATCTGCACGATGCTCGCGGCACCTTCGCCACCTACCTCATGACCACGACGGACCTCACGGACGCTGAGATCGCCAGCATCATGGGCTGGTCCGAAACGGAGGTCGAGCGCATCCGCCGCATCTACGTCGACGATACCGCTCGTCAGATCGCCTTGGGCAAACGCATCGCCCGTGGCCTCATCGCGGATTGACCGCCTAGGTCGCGTTTCGCCCTCCGTTATCGAACGTCGGTATCGGCATACGTGTTGACGGCAGGATGACGCTCATGGCATTGGCTGGCGTCGCCGCTGTAAACCGGACTGTAAACCGGGATCCGGCAGCGGCCTTTTCAACGATAAGTCGTTGATATGCGGGTGTAGCTCAATGGTAGAGCAGAAGCTTCCCAAGCTTACGACGAGGGTTCGATTCCCTTCACCCGCTCCACACTTTTCCGACATTTCCTGACGATCGCCGCAAAACGGGCGCGGTGCGCGCGCGGTGACAAACCCACCGCTTTGCACGCGTCGCAATTTCGTCGCATCAAGCGGCGGCGGGCTGGTTGCGCCGAGCCGAGTCATCATCGAGCCAAACCGAACTCGTTTTAGGATTCCTATGAACACGGTCGTGATCCAAGCCCTACGGCTTAGCGAGGATTGCCATGCAGAACACATCACATGCGGTCATGGCACAGCGATCTGAGCCCGCTGACAGCCCGGATAATTTCCCGACGCCCCGATGGGCAACGAGGGCTCTCTTTGAGCACATCATTCCGGCGGACTATGGACGTGCCCCGCTTAAGTGGAGAGGCATTTGGTCAGCGTGACACGGTTCGTTCAAACTGCGCGGGGCTGATATAGTCGAGCGCGGAGTGGCGCCGGACCGGGTTGTAGAATCCGTCGATCTAGCGGGCAATGGCCTGCGCGGCCTGGTCGCGGGTGTAGAAGACCGTCCGCCAGACGAGTTCGGATTTGATGGTCTTGAAGAACGTCTCGACCATTGGTCCCCACCATTCGTACCGCTTCGTTCTCAAATTCCTTCGTGAACCGTCGCTGCTTCGTCATCGAGTTCGCCTTTCACCTCAGGGGAACTCTCCAATTTTCCAAAGCGTGTCCACTATGCCTTGTTTCAGATCACAGGTTAGATCACGTGCGCAGATGGGAAGTCGAGTCTTACCTTCAGTTGTTTATCTTCGATTTCGCGGCGGTTATCGTGAAAGCCCCCGGCACCAGCGCCTCGATCTGGTCGATGATCGCCGCGGTGGCGGCAAGCGCGAGTCCGAGGTTGGCCGGATCCGGGATTGCGTAGATGTCGCTGATTGACGCCTTGACGTGGCCGAGCATCAACTCGCCCTGTCGCCAGTTGCCTCGCCGATCCGCTTGCGCACCAGCGTCGCCATCGAGCGGCGGATCAGCTTGGCGCCCGCCTGCCCGCGGTCGGCTGGCAGCCCGATCGCCACGCGCATCTTCTCCCACGACGACCGCGGTGCGGCCGGCAGGTACCGGCCTCGACAGCTGGATCGGCGCGGCCTGGTTTCAAGCTGCCGTCCCCGGACCGAGGGGATCGCTGCTTTGCGCGCTGGCCTATACGTTCGCGTGCTGCTGGTTCGCGCATGCGCTCGACCGACGCAGCATACTTCTGAAGGTCTGATTACGGCAGAAGCGGACCCGGTCGCGGCGGCCGCCGGCTACCGCCGGTCGCCGTGTGATACGACCACACGGGACGATTGACGGCGCACTCCCGCCCCCTGCCAATACTTACGCCTCACGACCGACATAGGTCAGCGCTGTCTTTTCGCACGTCGTCGATATTCGTGGAGCAACGGTTCGGTGTAGCCGTTCGGCTGCGCCGCGCCTTCGAACACCAGCGCGCGGGCAGCCTGCATCGCCAGACCGGCCGGTTCCAGCGTGCGATAGGCGGGATCGGCGGCGTTCTGCGCATCGACCTTCATGGCCATGCGGGCGAAGGCGGCATCGACTTGCGCCGGGGTCGCTACGCCATGCAGCAACCAGTTCGCGATATGCTGCGAGGAGATGCGCAACGTCGCGCGATCCTCCATCAGTCCGACGTCATGAATATCCGGCACCTTGGAACAGCCGACCCCCTGATCGACCCAGCGCACGACATAGCCAAGGATACCCTGCACATTGTTGTCGATTTCGTCCGCGATGTCGGAGGGCGACCACTCTGGCCGCGCCGCGAGCGGGATGGTCAGCAATGAGTCGACCGGCGTCTCCCCTTCGGCGGCACGCGCCACCTGTTGCGCGGCGACGTCGATCAGGTGGTAATGGGTGGCGTGGAGCGTCGCGGCGGTTGGCGAAGGCACCCAGGCGGTGGTCGCGCCCGATCGCGGATGCGCGATCTTCTGGTCGAGCATGTCGCGCATCCGGTCGGGCGCGGCCCACATGCCCTTGCCGATCTGCGCGCGACCGGAAAAGCCGCAGGCCAGCCCGATCTGCACGTTGCGATCCTCATATGCCCGTATCCAGGCGGCGTTCTTCATCTCCGCCTTGCGCACCATCGCGCCGGCCTGCATCGCGGTATGGATCTCGTCGCCGGTACGATCGAGGAAGCCCGTGTTGATGAACACGATCCGTTGCTGCACCGCATGGATGCACGCGGCCAGATTGGCACCGGTGCGGCGCTCTTCGTCCATGACGCCGACCTTGATCGTGTACCGCGCCAGCCCGAGCAGGTCCTCAACCGCATCGAACAGGCGGCCGGTGAATGCGACCTCGTCCGGTCCATGCATCTTGGGCTTGACGATATAGATGGAGCCGGCGCGCGAATTGACGTGCTCGCCGTTGCGCCGCAGATCGTGGAGCGCGATCAGGCTGGTGACGATCGCGTCGAGAATGCCTTCCGGCGCATCCGCTCCATCGGGTAGCCTGACCGCCGGGGTAGTCATCAGATGCCCGACATTGCGCGCCAGCAACAGGCTTCTGCCGGGCAGCCGGAAAGCCGTGCCCGAAGCATCGAGATAGGTCCGATCGTCGTTCAGGCGACGGGTGATGGTGGCGCCGTTCTTCTCGAACGTCTCGCGAAGATCGCCGCGCATCAGGCCAAGCCAATTGGCGTACGCGGCGACCTTGTCGTCGGCGTCGACCGCCGCGACCGAATCCTCGAGGTCGCAGATGGTGGTGACCGCGGATTCCAGCACGATGTCCGCCAGCCCCGCCGGATCGTCCCGTCCGATCGGATGGGAACGATCGATCACCAACTCGATATGCAGGCCATGGTGACGCAGCAGCAAGTTATCACCGGCCCGCCCGACCAGCTGCGACGAATCGACAAGTTCGGGAGTGCCGCCCGCCCAATCGCGCCAGCTACCGTTCGACAGCGGCACCGCACGGTTCAGGAAAGCGTGGCCCCAGGCGATCACCTGCTCTCCGCGATCGGGGTCGTAGCCCGTCGTCGCGGGGCGTCCGGGAAGCGCGTCGGTCCCGTAAAGCGCATCGTACAGGCTGCCCCAGCGCGCATTGGCGGCGTTCAGCAGAAAACGGGCGTTGAGGATCGGCACGACCAACTGCGGCCCGGCGATTCGCGCGACCTCGTCGTCGACGTCGGCGGGCGAGATCGCGAACGGTGCAGGACGGGCGACGAGATAGCCGATATCGTGCAGGAATGTGCGGTATGCGTTCTGATCGACCGGCCGGCCGGCATGTGCGCGGTGCCATTCGTCGATGCGCGCCTGAAACGCGTCGCGAATAGCCAGCAGCGCGGCATTTTCGGGTGCGAAGCGCGCGTAGATGCCGGCGACGCCCTGCCAGAAATCATCGGGCGCGATGCCGGTACCAGGCAGGGCGTGCTGCTCGATGAAGGTGGCCAGAACCTCGGCGACGTGCAGGCCGGCACGCTGGATCATGGTGTCGGTCATCGGTCGTCTCCTTCTGCCAGCCGGCATAAACCCGTCTCACTCCCGCGGGTAGGCGTGAGTTCAACACGCTGTTTCTTCCAGGAAGAGAGTTGCCCTCTCCCAGGAAAAGAGTCGTGGCCGGCATCCTATCAGGCGCTGTCCGCCGCATCATGACGCACGAGCATTCCGCAGGCATGCGTGCCGGCCATCTCCCCGCCTGCGTTCACGGCGGGGCCTCACCTCTCGCCACGTGCCGAGACCGGAATGGAGATCATGCACCACACGCCGTCCGCCCCCAGCGTGTACGATGTTCGCGCACCAAGCTGATATGGCAGGGCGCGTTCAATCAGTTCGCGTCCCTGACCGGAACCCGCCGTGGTTGCCGAGGGGTCTTGTTCCGGCATCCGCACACCGCTTTCCCGCCAGTCGATGTGCAGCCACGGGCCGCTGCCGTCATTCGTCCGTTCGAGGCGCCACTCGATCGCCAGCCGCGCGCCGGGCTGCCCCAGCGCACCATATTTCACCGCGTTCGTCGCCAGTTCGTGCAACGCCATCGCCAGCGTCTGAACGGTCGACGAACGCAGCCGCACGCCTGGCGGTCCACGGCGGGTGACACGTGCGGCGTTGCCGTCCAGGGCGGCGAGTTCGGCATCGAGCACCGCGTCGAAGGTTACGCGATCCTCCTCGCTCAATTGCGACAAGAGCCCCTGCGCACGGGCGAGCGCCTGCAACCGGTCGCTCAGGCGACGGCGCACGTCGGGCAGATCGCGACTGGTACGTACGATATTGTCGACCAGCGATTGCACCACGCCGATCAGGTTGCGGGTGCGGTGCTGAAGCTCGGCGATCAACACCTGCTGGCGTTCGTCCCAGTTCCGTCGTGCAGTGACATCGATCATCGCCCCGACCATTCGCACCGGTCGGCCGTCGTCGTCATAGAAAAACCGTCCCCGGCCGGCATGCCAGTGCGGAGAACCATCGGGATGGATCACGCGATATTCGTGCGCATAGGCCGTGCGGTCCGCCATCGCCGCCTGTAGCAAGACTTCGGCCTGCCCGCGATCGTCGGGATGCAGGCGCGACAGCCACGCGGCGTAGCTGGGCTCAACCTCTCCCACCGCAAATCCCTGCAACATATAATGCTGATCCGACCAATGCACCTCGTCGGTGGCGATGTTCCAGTCCCACAGGCCGATACCACCGACCTCCACCGCGCTGCGTAACCGCTCCTCGCTACGCTCCAGCGCCTCGCGGGCGAGCCGGGACGCCGTTACGTCCGCCGCGATCCCGCCGATCATCGCGACGCGACCGTCGTCGTCACGGATGGGGAATTCGATGGTGCGCAACCAGCGTGTCTCGCCATCCGAGGCGCGGAGAATGCGATAGTCGACGCTGACGTGCTCTCCATCACGCACCTGCGCTACGGCACGTTCGACCGCGGGGCGGTCCTCGGGCAGAACCTGCTCGATCCAGCGATGGTAATGATCCCCCGCCAATGCCTCACGGCGGGTCAGCCCGTGGATGGTGGCGAACGCCGTCGTCAGATAACGCCACTGCAGCGAGGCGGCATCGCGGATCCAAAGGGCGTTCTGCGAAGCATCGCCAAACTGCCGCAGCAGTTCTTCACGGTCACGCACCGCCGCCACGGCGTGGCGTTGCTCCGTGACGTCGAACACCACCCCCTGGATCACCGTGGCCGACGCCGCATCGGCGCGGCCACGCCAGCGCAACCACCGCCCGGCGCCAGGCCCGGCGGCAATCTCCAGCTCGCCGTCGAACTCCTCGCCCGGCGTGATAAGCCGCCCGGCGACCCGCGCGACCGCCGCCGCGCTCGCTGGGGAAAGCAGGTCGGTGAAATCCTCGATCGGGCGGCCCTCGTCGCTGTGCGGGAGGCCACACAGGCCGAAGAAACGCGCGTCGCCACGGATCTGACGCGCCGCGAGGTCGACTCGCCATGCCGCGAGGCCTCCCCCATCGAGCGCGATCCGGCGCAGTTCCTCGCTGCGCCGCAGGACCTCGTCCGCGTTGCGCCGTGCCGTTACGTCAAGCGCAGCGCCGAACCATTCCGCGACCGTGCCATCGGCGGCGAGAAGCGGGACGGCGCGCGACAACACCCAGCCGATCGAACCGTCGGGACGCTGGATGCGATATTCCAGCTCGAACATGGTCGGGCCTGC
Organism: Sphingomonas sp. Leaf231; assembly: GCF_001421995.1. Classification (GTDB taxonomy): domain Bacteria; phylum Pseudomonadota; class Alphaproteobacteria; order Sphingomonadales; family Sphingomonadaceae; genus Sphingomonas. The sequence continues at coordinate 480,685 of NZ_LMLS01000002.1, read as the reverse complement.
GATGGCCGCCGTTGCCGCAGCGGCGACATCGGCACGGTCCTCCGGTGTGACATAGCGCTCGATCCAGTCGTCAATTGGTTCGGAAACGTCGTCGCACAGACCCTTTCCTTCCATGCTGAGCAACTGTCGCCAGTCCGCGCTCATCCGATACAGCTTGTGGTCGCCGGTTTCAGCCAGCACGCGCAGGCGCGCTTCGCTTTCCCGCATGCGCGTGGTCGCACGCCGATGCGACGTAACCTCGACCAGCGTCTGCAATGCAGCCGTCACCGCGCCGGCAGCGTCCCGGACCGGCGACCAGGCGATGTCGAACGTCCGCTGCTCGTACCGGCCCCCGGCATCGCGCAACGCCACCTCCAGCCCGGCGAGCGACAGCGACCCGCCGGCGCGCACCGTCGCCAGGCGCTGCGCGGCGTCATCATTGTAGACGTCGGGCCACCCCTCCGCCGCAGGTCGGCCGAGCAGATGGGGATGCCGGTCACGGGCGATATCGATATAAGCGTCGTTGTAGATCTGAAGGTACGCGTCGCCCCACAGCAGCGTCGCCGGCCCCGGTATCGCCAACATCGTCTCGACCGTCGACAGCAATTCGGGGGGCCAGCCCGACAGCGCGCCCAGGGCCGTGCTCGCCCAATCGAACGACCGGATTCGCTCAGCCATCTCGCTCGTGCCAAAAGGTCGCTTCATCTACGCGGCATACCCCGTTCGGCCCCGCATCATGCTGCGACGAAAGCTGCACACGATCAACAAAGCATGCCAATCGATTGCCGTATGTTAGCTTGTCGGATCGTGGTCGTCCGCCGATCGACCTCCGCCTACCGCTTAGCGATTTGCGGCTGTTCCACGGCGACGATCGGGAGCAGCACCGCACTGGCATGCACGCCGCCACGCTGGATCGTGACGGTCGCCTTGCGGTAATCGCCCGCCTTGGCGAAGAAGATGTTCTTCACGTACGTCTGCGGATTACGGTCATAGAGCGGGAACAGGCTGGACTGCACCTGCACCATCACGCGGTGCCCCGGCTGGAAGACATGGTTCACGGTCGGCAGCCGGAAGCGATAGCGTTGCACCTTGCCCGCCGGGATCGCGCTCGGCTTTTCGAAGCTGTCGCGATAACGGCCGCGAAAGATGTCGAGGCTGATCGGCAGCTGGTATCCACCCATTTTCGGGTCGGTGGCGTTTTCCGCAGGGAAGACGTCGATCACCTTCACGACGAAGTCGCCGTCGCTGCCTGTGGTGGCGGCATACAGGTCGGCGATGGGGGCGCCGGACACGCGCATCGGGGCGGTCAGCACCGGCGTGGTGTAGGTCATCACGTCGGGGCGACCATCGGCATGGCGCTGATCGCTGACCAGCCAGTCGCCCCAGCGTCCATCGCCGAAATTGACCGGGCGCGGCAGGTGCGGCACCGGCTTGGCGGGATCGGACACATAGGCATCGCCGCCGGGCGTGCCCTTGCCCGTCGCCAGTCCTCCGCCGGCCTGCAGATACATCGGCGTCAGCGACGCGGCGCATCCTTGCGCGCAGGCCAGCGGCCAGTCGGCGAAGCGATCCCAACGGTTTTCGCCGGTGTTGTAGATGGCGGCGGCGGGCAGGTTGGCCGGCGGTCCGTCCTTCAGATACTGGTCGAACAGTGGCAGCACCATCTGCTCGCGAAATTGCGCCGCGGTATCGCCGTTCCACTGGAACGGCCCGAGGCTGCGACCGTCGCGATTGATCTGGCTGTGCCGCCACGGCCCCATCACGAGGAAGTTGTTACCGACCTTCCCCTTGGCCTTCAGCGTCTCCCATGCGGTGATCGCACCGTACATGTCCTCCTGATCCCACAAACCCTGTTCCCACAACGTCGGAACGTTCGATGGATTGGCGGCGAGCAGCCGGTCGAGCGCCTGCCCCTGCCAGAAGCCGTCGTAGGACGGGTGCTGCGACATGCGCGTCCAGTACGGCAATTGATCGTAGCCGGACTTGCGCGCCCAGTCGCCGGCCGAGCCGACCTCGCGGAAGTTGTCGTAATCGTCCCAGCCGCCGGTCGGGGGCACGGTGCCGCCCGCCTTGTAGCCGGTCTGCCCGCCCAGCCACGCGATATTGGCCAGCCGGAACGCGCCATAGTGGAACCAGTCGTCGCCCATCCAGCCGTCGATCATCGGGCTTTCGGGCGCGGCGACCCTCAGCGCCGGGTGCGGATGGAGCAGCGCCATGGCGACGGTGAGACCTTCGTAGGACGAACCGATCATCCCGACCCGCCCGTTCGATTGCGGCAGGTTCGCCTTGTTCACCAGCCAGTCGATCGTGTCCCATGCATCGGTCACATGATCGACCTTGGTCGGGTTCAGCGCGCCAATCACGGGCCGGGTCACGACGTAATCACCCTCCGATCCATATTTCCCACGGATGTCCTGATAGACGCGGATGTAGCCGCCCTTCACGAAGATCTCGTCGGCGAGCGGCAGGGCGTTCAGCATCGTCGGGCTGTCGCTGCGGTTGGCGCGGGCGGACGCATTGTACGGCGTGCGCGTCAGCACGATCGGCGCGTTCGTCGCATTCTTCGACACGACGATGACGGTGTGCAGCTTCACTCCGTCACGCATCGGGATCATCACCTCGCGCTTGACGAAGTCGTCGGCGGCGGTGGGAAGCCGGAACGTCGCAGGAATGTCGCCGCTGGCCGGCGGCTGTTGCTGCGCACTGACCCCGGCACTGGCAAGGGCGATCAGCGGCAGCAGCAGGGCAAGACGGGGCATGGGGGAACTCCGGCAGGATGGTTGCCGTATCTCTGCGGCAGGATCGGCGTGACCGCAAGCACGGGCAAGGGCACCCGGCAGCGCGGCGCGGCGATACCGGCTTCGCCCAGACCGCATCGGGGCTGGCTTAACGCAGGATAACGGATGCATTCAGCGGCCACTCAACCGCGCCGCTCCATTGCGTGATCGTCGCAGCTGATTTCCGGTGCGGCGGTGATGCGTCACGGGAGCGAAAACATGCTGAGAAAGATGTCGGCCGGACTGGGATCGATGGCGTTGGCTTTGGTGGCCCTGACGCCCGTGGCGGCGCAGGCGCAGCGTTACGATCGGTCGGATTATTACGCACGCGACGATCGGGGCTATGACGACGACGGCTATCGTGACCACCGCCGCGCCTATCGTCAGGCGCATCGCGATGGCTGGAACGACGAACCCCGCTACGACGGATATGATCGCCGCGCATGGAGCGACCAGCGGCGTTACGCCGACGATCGCGGCGGATGGGACGACTCACGGGGATATGAGCGCGACGATCGCGGCGGATACTATCGTGATGCCCGCCGTTATCGCGACGGCAATCGCGGTTGCCAGAGCGGTACCACCGGCACGGTCATCGGCGCGATCGCCGGCGGGTTGCTGGGTCGAACGATCGACCGGGGCGGCGATCGCACGCTGGGTACGGTGCTGGGCGCGGGAGCCGGCGCATTGGCAGGCAACGCGGTCGAGCGTGCCGACAACTCCCCTTACTGCCGGCGATGATGCCGGCCGCGTTCCGGATCGATCACGATGCGGAACGCGCCATCTGGTCACCTCCTTTGCCATACCCGGTCGCCCTTCGCGGTCGGGTATGGTTGCGTTCGGGGAACGGCCGCCGAGCCTCTCCTTGCGAGCGCATCCGGGCATCGTAAGAACCGATCACGACGCACCGGGTCACCTCGCCGACATGCTGCCATGCAACATCGTCGCATTCTAATCACTTGCCGTTTGAACGATTTGATGCACAAGGCGCGCTTTCGGACGTTGCGGGATCAAGCACGATGCACTCGATAGCCAACGAGGTAGCCGGCACCTGCGTCGCGGCCGCTCAGGTGCGCACATGACGCACTGGCGGGCCGACCTGCTCGCAAACTGCGAGCGCGTCGGGATCAAGGGCGCACTGATCGGCCATGCCGCTTGATAGAAGATCATTAGCATCTGGCCACATGTGCCCGTGCAAATCCACGCATCCGAACCGACCTTCGGCGATGCGGATCGCCGACGCGCCAAATCTGCGCGCAGCGTATTACTGAAAGAGGAAGATCGTGGCGCGTCCAGCGGTTCTCAACACCCTCAGCCTTGCGATTTCCAGCGGGCTGAACTTCGTGTCCCTGCTGTTATGGGTGCGTTTGCTGCCACCCGCCGAGTTCGGGCAATACACTCTGATCACCACCACTGCATTGCTGGTCAACGCGATCCTGTTCGAATGGGCGCGGATCGTCGGTGCGCGAACGCTGTACTCACCGACATCGGCAACGCGCATCGACCCGGACCGCGCCGACGCCTTGTTCACGATCGTCGCGACCTTCATCCTGATGCTGGCGCTGGCGGTGACCGCGCTGTTCCTGTCGGGGCGGACGATCTTCGGACTGGCTCCGCACTGGCTGTGGGTGCTGTTGCTGTTTCTGGTCAGCGAAGTTGCGCTGACGATGCTGAACGTCGTCAGCCGCGCCCGCGGTGAGGCGTGGCATACGTTCGGTGTGATCGTCACCCGCTCGGCCCTGTCGCTGGCCATCGGCCTGGCGCTCGTGGTTGGCTACGATCAGGGACTTGCCGGCGTGCTGCTGGGTCTTGTGATCGGGCAGGCGATCGCGACGATCGGGGGGATCGCGACCGACGACGTGTGGCGGCGATTGCGGCTGCGCGTTAGCGATGCGGGCGAACACCGGATCATGGGCGACATGCTGAAACTGGGCGCGCCACTAATGCTCAGTTCGGGGCTTTCCTACGGCGTGGGCGTGCTGGATCGCTATCAGGTCGAACACATCCTCGGCACATCGAGCGTCGCTTATTACGCCGCGCCCGCCGATCTCCTGCAGAAGACGCTGGGTTTCGCGATGCTGGCGGTCAACATTACCATGTATCCGGCGATGGTCAGGGCGTACGAGGACGAGGGACCGGACAGGGCGCGCACCCTGCTGGAAGGAAATGCCATCCTCTATATGGCGATGTGTCTGCCCGTCGTCGTTGCCGCGACTGTACTCGCCGGACCGGTCAGCCACGTCTTGCTGGGCGCCGCACTGGCGGATCGCAGCGCACCGTTATTGCCGTTGGTCACCGCCGCCGCGTTGCTGCGGCTGCTGACGATCTACCATTTCCAGGTCGCCTTCCAGCTGACCCGCCACATGCGGCTGCTGATGATCGCCCCGGCGCTGGCGATCGCGACGTTCGTGCTGCTCGGCCCGCTGGCGCTGCACCGTTATGGATTGATCGGCATCGCGTGCGTCTCCCTGCTGGCGCAAGGAAGTGGCTATGTCGTCAGCGCATGGCTGGCGCGGCGCGTGTTCGGCATTCGGCTGGCCAGCCGCGACGCCGCGAAGGTGCTGGTCGCCAGCGGCGCGATGGCCGCCGCGCTGATCCCGTTCGCGGGCGTCACCGGCGTGGTGATGACGCTGGTCGCGCTGGCGACCGGGGGCGTCGTCTATGCCGGCGCGATCCTGCTGCTCCGGCTGGATCAGGTGCGTACGATCAAGGCGAAGTTCGCACGCACCTGATCCGGGCGATCACCCGGCGACCCGCAGCAAGTCCTGCCGGTCGTCGCGGCGCGTGCGCTGCGCGGCTTCCTTCCACCAGTCGCCGAACATGACGTCGGCCGAATCCGGCGAGAAACGCTCGAACCCGGCACCCGGTGCGAAGGTCATTTCGCCGAACATCGGGCCGGCTTCCAGATCGTAGAAGTCGATCCGCACGAAGGCAAAGCCCGTCGACAGCGTCTCCGCCAATTCGATCATCCGCGCGAAATGACGCGGGCGCGGCACGTCGCCATCAATCAGGTCGTGCGCCAGTTCGAAGGGCTGCAATTTCCAGTCGCGATCGTAGAAGGAACGCCGATGGTCGGTGAAGCGCCCACCATCGACCTGCACGACCTTCACCTCGCCATCGAAGCAGAAGAACTTATAGTCGTTCAGCTCTTCGCCAATCATCGGCTCGATCAGCAGCAACCGTTCGATCTCGTTATACCACCATTCGTGGAGGTACGGATACCAGTCGGTCGCCAGCCACTCCTTCGACGTCTCGCGAAGGGTCAGCCATTCGGCCGGATCGACCGCCCGGACGAAATGATTCCAGCCCGACGAATGGTTCGCCTTGACCACGAACGGCGTAGCGCACGGCGGCGTGGCGGGCAGCACCTTGCCGGTCCACAGCGTCGGGATCACCACGTCGCGCCCGACCCGCTCGGCCACCCACTCCTTCACCTGCACCTTGTCGGCGAGCAGCGGCAGCAACGGGTTGCGCGGTGCCAGCTTGAACGCCTGCACGTGTTCGTTGAAGGTCTTGGGATTATCGAGATCGGGCCACCGACCCAGCGCCTTGGCATATTGCACCTGCAACGACTGCTTGGGCGGCAGCGTACGATACAGCAGCCGCATGGCCGCGCGCAGCAAATTCGCCATCTTTCCTCTCCCCCGATTCACCGCCGGGGGTAGCTCCCCCGATCCACGGCGCCGCGGATGCGCGCGCGATAGACCCTTACGGTGCGAGTCAGAACCCGCTTTTTGAAGCTATTATTTACTGCCGTCGCGACCTGTCCCGTTTAAGGACAATGTCGGCGATGCGCTGCCTTCGGTCATGCGGACCGGCAGGATGCGGCCATCGCGGGCGTAACTCACCCGATCGATCGCCACCTGCCGTTCGCCACGGAACGGTGCCGTTCCGCGTGGCTGCTCCCACCGGTGATAGACGATCAGCCACCGGCCGTCCGGCGTGCGCACGAAGCTGTGATGCCCCGGCCCCTTGCGGCGCTTGTCGCTGGTCAGGATCGCACCGCGATACCGCCACGGACCCGTCGGTGACGCGGCGGTGGCGTAATGGACCGAATAATCCGGGCCGTCGAAACGACCGTGGCTGTAGGAGAGATAATAGAGGTTGCCACGCTTGTGCATGAACGCCCCCTCCGTAAAGTTCTTGGGCGTGGCGACCGGCACTTCGCGCGCCAGCCCGATCATGTCCGCCGTCAACTCCCACGCGCGCAGCTTCGCGCCCGCGCTGCCCCCCGCATAGAGGTACGCCTTGCCGTTGCGCGGATCGACATAGACCATCGGGTCAATCGCCTCGAAGCCGCGTCCGCCGGTGATGAGCGGCTGGCCGCTGTCGCGATACGGACCCTCGGGCCGGTCAGCGACCGCGACGCCGATCCGGCTGGGTGTCGGGTTCTGTGGGCCGACCGAGTAATAGAGATACCATTTGCCACCGCGCGTCGCGACGCCGGGTGCCCACAGGAAATGCTCCGACGCGCCGTCCGCGCCGATCCACGGGATCTGCTCACGTCGGATCAGCTCGCCGCGCGGCCGCCACGTCTTCAGATCGCGCGAGGAAAAGGCACCGAAGCGATCCGCCTCCCAACTGCCCGCCGGGCCGCCGGTCGGAAAAACCCACAGCTCGCCACCGATCATCATCGCATGCGGGTCGGCGCCCTGGAACTGCGGATTGTCGGCGAGTGCGGGAACCGCGGCGCCCGCGAATAGCAAGGCGGCGGCAAACGTTCGAAACATGGTCATCGACGGGCCTTAACGCGTTGCAATCAGAAGCGGAACCGCACGCCGAGCGAATAGCTCCGCTCGATATAGCGCACCTGGAACGGATAGGAGTCGCCCGCATCGTTGTACGTGCGCTCGTTCCGGACGGGCGTGCCGAGAACATTCAGCATGTCAAAGGCGATCGTGACGTTCGGCACCGGCGTGACCGTCGTCGAGAAATCCATCACGCCAAACGACTTCTGGTACAAGGGCGCCAGGAACCCGGCCTGCAGATCCTGATATTCGGTCGCGAAGCGCGAGCGCCAGTTATACGCCAGTCGTGCGGAGAACACCGGACGCTCGTACAACGCCACCAGATTGAACGAATGTTCGGATACGCCCGGAAACGGCTGCTGCCCCGCCAGACGGTTGCGGAACTCGGGCGCAAGCTCGGTCGAGGCGTCGAGATAGGTGTAATTGGCCTGCGCACCGAACCCGCGCGCCCATTCCGGCAGGCTGGCGATGTCGAGGAAGCCGGTGAACGCCACCTCCGCGCCCTGTACCCGACCGTCGCCGCCGTTGCTGGGCGCGTTGACGCGACGGTCAGGTTCGCCGGCGACGGTGATGTTGGTGGTGCTGCGGAAAATGAAATTGCTGACGTCCCGGCGGAACACCCCCGCGGTCAGCGAACCGGCACGCGCGTAATACCATTCCAGCGACAGGTCGTAGTTGTTCGAGCGCAGTGGATTCAGGTTGGGGTTGCCCGACGTGACCGGCACGAAGCAATTGACGGTGTCCACCCCCTCGGTCGAGCACGCCGTCGGCACGGTGCCGACGTTGCTCGACGGGTTGAGGTCGATGAAGTTCGGGCGGGTGCGCGTCTGCGTGAAGGCAAGCCGCAACTGCAGGTCGTTGGCGAGCGTCGCACGCAGATTGGCGTTGGGCAGATAGTCGGTATAGTTGTTCGTCTGCGCGACCGGCGTGAAGGTGCTGGTCGTGGCGTCGAATGAATTACCCAGCACCTGCGTGCGGGTGTTGATGACGCGCAGGCCAAGGTTGCCTTCGATCGGGACGCCGGCGTCAAAGGCATATTTGGCCTGGGCGTAGCCGGCCCACGACCGTTCGGAGGCGGTGAACGTTTCCTGATCGTTGAACGCCGGATCGCCGGACGTGAAGCCGGCGATCGCGCGCAGCGGATCGCGATTGTCGAACACGCTGTCGAACGTCGCGCCGGGGAAGACGGTGACCCGCTGGTCGTTGTCGAACCGGAAACCGCGCGTGATCGGCTGGATCGTGACGGGAAGATCGGGATAGCGCAGTTGGGTCTGAATCAGCCCGGCATAACGCTGGCCGTTGAAGCGGGCGGCGTCACGCGTGTTGAAGCGGACACCCGCCTGCAACTTGGGCAGGAAATCCAATCCGACGTCATATTCGGCGTCCAGCCGGGCTTGCCAGTCCTTGCCGGTGGCGCGGAAATTGGCGTCGAACAGTCCGCGCAATGCATAATTGTTCGGATCGGACGCATCGAAGTTCACGAAGTCGAACACGCCCCCACCCTGCCCGCGCGCGATGTCGAAATCGACGTTGCGCGTCGGCGAACTGGTGAAGGCGTAATCGATGTTCGCGCTATGCTGGGTATAGGTGCTGTCGGTGTAGGCGACGTCGCCGGTCAGCTTCAGTCGCCCCACGGTCCAGATCGCGCCGCCCGCCAGCTGGTAGGTATCAGTGCGCGCCTTCGTAAAGGCATCGTAGCCATCGGGGGTCGATGCGCCGCTGACGGTCATGCTTTGCACGGAGTTGCTGCCGTCGCGCAGCACCACGTTGCTGTATTGCGCACCATCACCGAACGTCGGCACGAACAGCCAATGGTTGCGATCCTCCGCCCGATAGCCCTGAAACAGGCCATCGATGTAGACTTCGAAATTGCTCGCCGGACGCCATTGCACTGCGGCGTTCACCGACGGACGCCAGCGATTGCCGCTGCCGTAGAAGATACCCTGCCCGTTCGGTCGGGTGAAGCCCTTCGCATCCGCCGGCGCACCGGGTTCGGGCGTAACGAAGCGATCGACCTCACGCGTGGCGTCCAGATAGTCGATGTTCGAGATCGCCGCGTTCACCAGCACGCCGATTTCACCGATCCCGGTGTCCCAGCGATTGGTGACCAGCAGGTTGCCGTTGTAATCCAGTCGCTGGCTCTGCTCCCAATGCACGCCGTTCAGCGAGCCGGACAGCTGGAAGCCGTCGAAGTCGAACGGCCGGCGCGACCGCACGTTCACCTGCCCGCCGATCCCGCCCTCGATCAGGTTGGCGGTAGAAGATTTATAGACCTCCAGCGCCTGCACCGCGCCGGCGGGAAAATCCTGGATCGCGACGAAGCGATTTTCGGCGGTGAAGATCTCGCGCCCGTTATAGGTGGTGGAGATATCGGGCAGCCCGCGGATCTGCACGCCTGCGGCTTCACCCGCAGCACGCGTCACCTGCACGCCGGTGACGCGCGCCAGCGCGGCGGAGGCGGTGACATCGGGCAGCTTGCCAATATCCTCCGCTACGATCGAGTCGACGATCCCTTCGGCGTTGCGCTTGATGCTCTGCGCCGATTCCAGGCTGCGCCGCAACCCGGTGACGACGATGTCTTCACCGGCGGTCGCGTCGTCCTGCATCGCATCGGCGGCGATCACGGGATTGGCGCTGGCGTCCGCAGCCGTCGTCGGCTTGGGTGCCTCCTGCGCGGTCTGCGCGGTCGCGTGCCCGGCGGCGAACAGCGCCAGCGTCGATACCGTCGCGGTCAGGGCCTTGTTCACGTCATCCTCCCATGCGCGATGCCGCGCTATAGCGCCCGCGCCTACACGCGCCGGAGCGCGGGGGGAATTCGCTTGTGTTAACGGATAGTTAAAAAGATTAGCATTTTATTCGCACGCGTCTCTCGGCATATTCCACGCTCGTGTTCGGGAGAGTGGAATGACGAAGCGGCTTCTGGTCCTGCTGGCAGCGACCACGGCGACCACCGCGATGCCCGTCGACGCACGTCCGCGCTGGACGGAGACGCAGGCCAACGCATGGTATCAGGCGCAGCCTTGGCTGGTGGGGGCCAATTACACGCCGGCCTCCGCGATCAACCAGCTGGAGATGTGGCAGTCCGCCACCTGGGATCCGCAGCGGATCGATCGGGAGCTTGGCTGGGCGGAGCGAACCGGCATGAACACGATGCGCGTCTTCCTGCACGATCAATTGTGGCAGCGAGACGCCCCCGGTTTCCGCCGCCGCATCGACGAGTTCCTGACCATCGCCGCGCGCCACCGGATCAAGCCGCTGTTCGTGCTGTTCGACAGCTGCTGGGATCCCGATCCCAGGCTGGGACCACAGCACCCGCCGATCCCCGGCGTCCACAATTCGGGCTGGGTGCAGGGACCGGGACTGCCCGGCTTGCGCGACAAGCGCCGCTACCCCGCATACAAGGCGTATGTGCAGGGCGTCATCGCCGCCTTCCGCGACGACGCACGTATCCTGGGTTGGGACGTCTGGAACGAACCCGACAACGGTGCCGACCAGTATAAGGGGCAGGAAGGCAAGGAGCCGCTGGTCCGCGCGCTGCTGGCGCAGGTATTCGTCTGGGCGCGCGACGCCGATCCGTCGCAACCGATCACCTCTGGTGTTTGGCAGCACGACGACTGGACGCCGACCGGTGGCAAGCTGACGCCGATGGAAACGCTGCAATTGCGCCAGTCCGACGTGATCTCGTTCCACGATTACAGCTGGCCCGAAACGTTCGAGGCGCGGGTCAGGCAGTTGCTGCCATACAACCGGCCGATCCTGTGCACCGAATATATGGCGCGCGGCAACGGCTCGACCTTCGACGGGTCCCTGCCGATCGGCAAGCGGTACAACGTCGCGATGATGAACTGGGGCTTCGTCGACGGAAAGACGCAGACTCGGCTGCCGTGGGATAGCTGGAAGAAGCCGTATGTGCTGGAGGAACCGACGATCTGGTTCCATGAGGTGTTTCGCGGTGACGGAACGCCTTATCGCCAGGCGGAGACCGACCTGATCCGGCGGCTGAGTACCGCGCCCAAGGGTGAGTTGCCGGCACAGCGGTGATCGCGCCCGTGCCGCCGCAGGATCAGTCCCGGGCCGTTCGCGCCATCAACCATCCGGTAGCAAACAACGCCACGCCCGATCCGAGGAAAACGTAATCCCAGATCGACCGCCCCCATCGTTCGTACACGTGGTGCAAGCCGAGGAGGTGGTGGTCGATCACCCCCTCCACCAGGTTGAAGAGGCCGAAACCCATCAGCGTCGCACCGAACAAGACCTTGCCAGACAACACCACATCCGGCCGCCGGACGGCACGCCACAGCAGCATGATGCCCGCTGCCGTCGCGATCCACACCGCGGCGTGAAACAGACCGTCCCACACCATGTTCACCTTGGCGCCGACCAGCGTGTCGGTGGAGATCCGCGCCGACAGCATGTTGTGGATCTGCAATATCTGATGAAAGACGATGCCGTCCACGAAGCCGCCCATCCCGATCCCGATCGTCAGGCCGGCGGTCACCAGTGGCTTCGTCGTTGGGTTCGGGTGATCCATCGGCCTCATCTCACGGCAGGTATCTGCGAATTGCGAGAACCGCGACGCACAACGCGGGAGCGGGGGCGAGCAGCGCCCCGATGTTGATCCAGAAATCGGCACCGAAGATCGCGGTCCGAACGGCCTCGCCGGTGCGACTGTGACACAGCGTGCATGCCCAGGCCGGATCGCTCGCCAACAGCGCAGGCAGGGCGACAAGGCAACCGAGCGGCCTCACGCGCTGTCACCGAGGTAGAGGTAGCGTGGGTCGAACTCGGCGACCTGCCTTAATCCGTCACGGTCCAGAATACGGACCCTTCCACCGTTGAACGTGGCAAGGCCGCCCTCGCGCAGGTCGCGCAGCACCCGATTGACCGACACTCCGGTCAGCCCCGTGCATTCCGCCACATCCGCCTGGGTAAGCGGCAGATCGTAACCGTCCCCTGTGACAAGCCCGACGATCCGCAACCGCTCGAAGAGTTCGCACAGCAACATCGCCACGCGGGCGCGGGCGGTGCGGCGGCCCAGCGACACTTCCCACTCGCGGTGGATCGCGGCGTCGAGGTTCGTGCTGAACCAATAGGTTCGCGCCAATCGTGCGAAGCGTTCGGTGATCGCCTGCAACGCGTCATGCGGCACCAGCGCGACACGGCACGGCGTCAGGCTCATGACATCATGGTCGAGATACTTGAGCGTGAAGCTGTGCAGATCCGCGAAGTCCCCGGCCACGTTCAGTTCGGTGATCTGGCGCTGTCCGTCGTGCAGATCCTTGTAGCGGCACAGAATGCCGTCCAGCAGCAACGTGCTGTGGTGCTGCACCACAAACGCCGGCACGATCATGCTGCCTCTCGGAAAGGAGCGCTCCTCCGATACCGCTGCGCGGATCGCCTGCTCCTCTTCTTGGGAAAGCGGACCGCGCGCACGTAGCCTAACGAAATGACGCTCGATCATGCGGCGGTAACGATTATCCGCGAATGTCGATGCCTCCCCTAACCTGAAGCAGCGGGAACACGTGCGCGCTTCCCGGGAGGTGCTCCGCACGAGGATAGCCGGTAGATCAGGCCCGCTTCACCAGAACCGCGGCAAGACTTGCCGCCAACTCCGCGCTTCGGAAGGGTTTCGTCAGCCGCGGCAATCCGGGAGTCACGTCCTCGACTTCGGAATAGCCCGAGACGATGAGCACCGGCAGCTCCGGCAACATCCGGCGCAATGCCACGGCAAGATCCACGCCGCTCATACCCGGCATCAGATGGTCCGTGACGAGCAGGTCGGGCGTGACGCCCTGCGCGACGAGGTCCAGAGCCGCCTCGCCCGACGACGCCTCCCGCACCTCATACCCGAATTCGGTCAGCATGTCCGCGGTGCTGGTCCGCACGATCTCTTCATCGTCGACGAGCAGGATCAGGCCACCGGCAATGCTATCGGGCAGAGGGACGGGAGAGGGATCGTCGATGCCCATCGCCGAGGCGCTGACCGGAAGCCATAATTCGACGTTGGTGCCGATGCGCTCCCGACTGTGGATGAACAGCGCCCCGCCGAGTTGCGCGGCCAGACCGTGCGCCATGGATAGACCGAGGCCAGTGCCCTTGCCGACACCCTTGGTCGAAAAGAACGGCTCCACCGCCCGGGCCAGCGTCGCCGCATCCATGCCGATGCCGGTGTCCGCCACGGACAGCCGAACGTAATGCCCCCGACCGAGTCCATCGCGCGGGGTGCGGACGCTGTCGCGCGTCGCCGTGATCCTCAGGGTTCCGCCATGCGGCATGGCGTCGCGCGCATTCACGCCGAGGTTGAGCAGCGCCATTTCGAGCTGGTTTGCATCGGCCTTGGCATGGGGCAGATCGTCGGCCACTTCCACCAGCACACGAACCTGCGGCCCCGTCGTGCTGGCGAGCAGATCCGCCATCCCCTCCACCAGCGCACCGATATCGACCGCGGCGGGCTGCAGCGGCTGGCGCCGCGCGAACGCGAGCAACCGCTGCACCAGCGCCCGCGCGCGGTCGGCCGAGTGGATCGCGCCCTCGATAAGCCGCTGCTCGCGTTCGTTGCCCAGTCTCTTTCGTTGCAGCAGGTCCAGCGAGCCCATGATGGGCGTCAGCAGATTGTTGAAATCGTGCGCCACGCCCCCGGTCAGCTGGCCGATCGCCTCCATCTTCTGGCTTTGGCGCAGCGATTCCTGTGCAAGCGCCAGTTCGAGGGCCGCTTCCTTCGCGAGCGTCACGTCGCGGCCGACCGCGTAGAACACCTCCCCCTCCGGGACGAGCGTCCACGAGATCCAGCGCCACGATCCGTCCGCGTGGGCGATCCGGTCCTCGAACCCTTCCACCGTCTCGCCGCGACGCAGCCGCTCCATCGCCCCTACCACCGCCTGGTGATCGTCGGGGTGAACCTGCTCGCGGAACGACAGGGCCAGCAGCGTCTCGGTATCGCGGCCGAGCGTCGTTTGCCAGGCCGGGTTGATCGCCTTCAGAAAGCCGTCGAACCCCATGATGCCGAGCAGGTCCCGGCTCATCTCCCATACCCGGTTGCGCTCTGCCGTACGCTCCGCGACTTCCTGCTCCAGCAGTTCATTGAGTTGCTGCAACCGTATTTCGGCCGCCTTCCGCGCAGTGATGTCGATCGCGGTGCCGATCACGCGAAAGCAGGCTCCGTGCGCATCGAATAGCCCGCGTCCCTTTGCGGCGACCCAACGGACGACACCGTCCTCCCGCCCGACCGTCCGATATTCGACGTCGTACAATGCCCGACGGTCGGGATCGCTCGCCGACTCATATGCGGCGCGTGTCCGCTCCCGATCGTCCGGGTGCACGCCATTGTGAAAATCGTCGAGTGTGACGGGAACGTCCGGCGAGATACCGAACATCGCCTTGACCCTTGGCGGCCAGAACATGCTGCCGCTGATGTGGTCGACGTCCCACTCGCCGATCTCCGCCACATCCAGGGCGAGGCGCAGTTGCTCCTCGCTCAGCGCCAGCCGCTCCTCCGCCTCGCGGCGTTCGTCGATATCGATGACCGAACCGACATAGCCGAGGTACTCACCGTCATCGCCAAATCTCGGGCTGGCGGCGTCGATAGCCCATCGATACGCCCCGGACGCGTGCTTGAGGCGGTATTCGATCCTGAAGGACGACCGGAGTGCGTTCGCGGATACGAACATGTCCTCGGCACGCTGCCGGTCATCGGGATGTGTCGCTTCGAGCCAGCCATAACCCTGCGCCTCGGCGTCGGTCTGACCGGTGAATTCATACCATTGGCGGTTCAGATACGTACAAAAGCCGGAAGGGTCGGTGACCCACATCATGACCGGCGCATGGTCCGCCATGTTGCGAAAACGGCTTTCGCTTTCCTTCAACGCGGCATCCCGCGCCTTCTCCTCCGTCAGATCCCGCACTTCGATGATCGTGCCCACAGGTTCGCCATCGTCGCCCGCGATCGGCGAGGCGGTGAAAGCCACCGGATAGAAATGCCCGTCCTTGTGGACGAAGACCTCCTCTCCCTGCATGCGCTCACATTCCGGGAAGGCGCGATCGATCGGGCATTCCGCCAGGGCATAGGATCGACCATCGGGGTGCTGATGATGGACCACGTCGTGCAAAGGCCGGTCCAGAACCTCATCCAGCCGATAGCCGGTCAGCGCCTCCGCCGCCTCGTTCATGAAGATGCATTGCTGCCGGTCGTCCATCAGGAAGATGGCCATCCGGGAGTTGGCGACGATGGCATTCAGACGGCGTTCGATGGAGTTCACTGGTCTTCGCCCCCCCCATCCTACCTAGAACGCTCCGATCTATGCCAGTCAATCGGACGTAATCTACCAAGCGATGATTGATTCGTATCAGCTTTGTCGCACGTCTGCGCAAAGTTAGCGAGCACTTGCCATAGTGCGTCAGGCGAGCAGGGTGGCGCGGGGATGCTCAGGGAATCAGGAGGCTGGCATCGCCGTAGGAGTAGAAGCGATAGTCGTTCTCGACGGCGTAAGCGTAGGCCGCCTGCATTCTGTCGAGGCCCATCAACGCCGATACCAGCATGAACAGGGTCGACCGGGGCAGATGAAAGTTGGTCATCAGCCCATCGATACCGCGAAAGCGGTAGCCGGGGGTGATGAAGATCGACGTGTCGCCCTCGAACGGCTGGACCTGCCCATCGGCATCCGTCGCGCTTTCGACCAGCCGTAGCGAGGTGGTGCCTACCGCGATTACGCGCCCGCCGCCCGCCCGCACCGCGTTGAGGCGCGCGGCGGTTGTGGCGTCGATGCGACCCCATTCCGCATGCATCCGATGGTCGGCGGTATCCTCGGCCTTGACCGGCAGGAAAGTACCCGCCCCGACATGCAGCGTCAGCGTCGCATGGTCGATGCGTCCGTGTTGAAGCGCGGCGAGAAGCGCGGGCGTGAAGTGCAGGGCGGCGGTCGGCGCGGCGACCGCACCGGGTTCGGCGGCGAACATCGTCTGGTAATCGGCGGCATCGCGCGCGTCGGTGTCGCGCTTGCCCGCGATGTACGGCGGCAACGGCATGCGACCGGCACGCTCCAGCAGAAGCTCGACCGGTTCGTCGCCGGCGAAGGCCAGCGCCCAGCTGCCATCCTCCTCCCGATCGTGCGCGGTGGCGGTGACCTCGTGGCCGAAGTCGATCGCGTCACCCTCGCGCAGACGTCGACCGTTGCGTACGAAGGCGCGCCAGCGACGTGGTCCCTCGCGCTTGTGCAGCGTCGCACCGATCCGCGCCGTTCCGCGTGTTCCCTCCAGCTGTGCCGGAATCACGCGCGTGTCGTTGAACACCAGCAGGTCACCGGCGCGCAGTTGGGACGGCAAATCCGCAACGATGCGGTCGGCAAGTCCCTCCGGCGTCACCACCAGCATCCGCGCGGCGTCGCGGGGCGTCGCGGGGCGCAGCGCGATCCGTTCTGGCGGAAGCGCGAAATCGAACAGATCGACGTGCATCAGCGGCGGTTGGCGGATTTCCGCGGCGCGGCAGCCGGCTTCGTTTCGGGCAGCGTCGGCAGCGTCGGCAACGTTGCAGGCAAAGTCGGCGGCGCGGCGACCGGAAGCGGCTGATAAGCTGGAGGATTGTCCGACGCGATATAGGCGTGGACAATCCGTGACGGGTTCTGCGGCGGCTCACCCTTCTCGATGGCATCGACATAGTTCATGCCGGCGATCACGCGACCGAAAACGGTATATTTCTTGTCGAGCTGGAAGCGCGGTTGCAGCACGATGTAAAACTGGCTGTTCGCGCTGTCCTCCTTCTCGGCGCGGGCCGCCGCCACTGCGCCGCGGACGTGTGGCATATAGTTGAACTCGGCGGGCAAGTCGGGAAGCTGGCTACCGCCGGTGCCGTCGCCCTTGGGATCGCCACCCTGCGCCATGAACCCATCGATCACACGGTGGAACAGCAAGCCGTCGTAGAAACGCTGGCGAGTCAGCGTCTTGATCCGCTCGACCATCTTCGGCGCGACGTCGGGACGCAGCGCGATCTCGACGCGGCCACCCGTCGAGAGATCGAGCAGCCAGATGTTGGTCTTGTCAGACAACGGCGGAGCGGGGAGACGCTCCTGCGCGGCGGCAGGAACGGACACGATCGCGGCAAGCGCGGCGGCGATAAGGGCGAACGGGCGCATCGGGTCTTTCGGGTGAAATCGGGTTGCCCTGCCCTAGACTAAAAGCGACCTTGCGCCAAACTGAACGCGAGCGCCGGGACGCCAAGGTCTTGAGCCGTGCGGGAATGCGGAAGGGAACGGGCCGGCGATGTCTCGTCAAGGCCGCACTCCAGCCGAAGCGGATCATCGCTCCCAGGCAACGACGCGGTCGCGCTCGACTACTCACGCCCGCGGACGCAATCCGGTTGGAACCTAGCCGCCGCGCCGACCATCGCGCTCGACGCGCGCCACGACATCCCTGCATACCGCAGCGGGCACGAACTTGGCGATGTTGCCGCCGAAGATCGCGATCTCCTTCACCAGGCGCGAGGCAATCGGTTGCAGACAGACATCGGCCATCAGGAAGACCGTCTCGATCCGGTCGTTCAGCTGCTGGTTCATGCCCGCCATCTGATATTCGTATTCGAAATCGGCAACCGCGCGCAGGCCGCGGACGATCATGCTCGCCCCCTCGCGCTCGGCGAAGTCCATCAACAGCGAGTCGAACGATACGACGCAAATGTCACCTTTCGTGGCGGCGACCTCGCGCTCAACCATCGCCATCCGTTCATCGAGCGTGAACATCGGCGACTTACCGGGATTGGTGGTGACGCCGATGACGAGCCGGTCGACCAGCTTCGCGCCCCGGCGGATGATGTCCATATGGCCCAGCGTCACCGGATCGAAGGTGCCGGGGTAGACGCCGATACGCATGGGTAGCTCCATCCTCAGCCGCGCCGTTCGATGACGAAGCGGGCGATCGAACGGAGCAGGTCCGCCTCAGGGCCGTAGCTGCGCAGGTGATCGATCGCCTGGTCGACCAGCATCTGCGATTGCTGCCGCGCCCGATCGACGCCGAGCAGCGAGACGAACGTCTCCTTGCCCTGTTCGCCGTCCTTGCGCAGCCTCTTGCCCGCCAGCGCCTCGTCTCCCTCGACGTCGAGCAGATCGTCGACGATCTGGAACGCGAGACCGAGATCGTGCGCATAGCCGCGCAGATGGCGACGCCCCTCCGGCGCGACGCGGCCGAGGATCGCCCCGCCCTCCACCGCCGCACCGATCAGCGCGCCGGTCTTCATCTGCTGCAGCCGGGTGACGGTGTTCAGGTCGAAACGGGTGCCATCGGCCTTCAGGTCCATGGCCTGTCCCCCCGCCATGCCCGACGGGCCCGAGGCCCGCGCGAGATCGGCGATCAGTTCGGCGCGGACGAAGGGATCTGCATGCGTCGCCGGGTCCGCCAGCACCTCGAATGCCAGCGCATGAAGACAATCGCCGGCAAGGATCGCCGTCGCCTCGTCGAATACCTTGTGAACGGTGGGCTTGCCATGCCGCAGGTCATCGTCATCCATCGCCGGCAAATCGTCGTGGATCAGCGAATAGACGTGGATCGCCTCCAGCGCGACCGCCACCCGCGCCGCAGCATCGCGCGCGACATCGAACAGCCGTGCGGTCGCGAACACCAGCAACGGGCGCAACCGCTTGCCACCACCGATCGTGGCATGGCGCATCGCGCGGTACAGATCCGCGCGAGGATCAGCAGGGATCGGGAGCAGCGCATCGAAACGCCGATCCATCTCCGCCGACACTTCACGAAGTGCCGCCTTCAACTGCGGTGAGGCGGTGGCGGCGATCGTCATGCAGCGGCGAACGGCTCGACCGCGGCGGCGCGACCGTCGGCGCCGGTCCGGATCGCCTCGATCCGCGCCTGCGCGGCGTCAAGACGATCGGCGCAGCGCTGCCTGAGCATGCTGCCCCGCTCGTACAGGCGGATCGCCTCTTCCAGGGGCGTATCGCCGGATTCGAGCCGAGCGACGATCTCCTCGAGCTCGCGCAGGCCGGCTTCGAAGGACGGCGTCTCGGTCGAATTCTCCATGACCGGGCTATGCGCCGGGCAGGCGCGGCGGGTCAAGAAGATGCCGCAGCACAGACGACTAGCGGACGATACCTTGTCCCGCGTCGTCGCCGCGACGAACGATCAGGCAGCGCGGCGCTGCATTCCACCCAGCAGATCACGCGCGGCGCGCTGCGCAGTGGCGATCTCGCGCGCGGTCATATCCTCCGCGATCTCGGTGCGGGCACCAGCCGCCGCCACGTTGCCGCGCGCCGCCGACAGGTTGAACCATTTATGGGCTTCGATCAGGTCCAGCGCGACGCCGGTCGTCCCTGTCGAAAAGGCCACGCCCAGATCATAGGCGGCGTCGGCATCGCCACGGGTCGCATCGGCAGTGCGGCGCGCCAGTAGCGCGATATCGAACTCGGTTACCATCGGATCACCCCTCCATCCTTCAATGTGGATTGAGGTGTGCACCGATTCGGCTCACCAAATGGTTAAAGCCGAAATCATCAAAATCTTTGCCAATGAGCCAGTTGCTCGATCATGCGGGATCGACGGCGAGGTTGTCGATAAGCCGTGTGTTGCCGAGCCGCGCCGCGGCCAGCAATTGCCGCCGCCGGCCAGGTGCCGGATCGCTTTCCAGCGTCTCCGCGTCGACCAATGCGACATAATCGACGGCGAATCCCGCTGCGGTCAGCGTGGTCGTGGCATCGGCCAGCGCCTTGGCCGCGTCGCCGCCCGCCAGTACCGCGCGCGCCGCAATGCCCAGCGCGCGCGGCAGCGCCACCGCCTTCTGCCGCTCGTCCGGAAGCAGGTAGACGTTGCGCGAGGACAGCGCGAGGCCGTCGTCCTCACGCTGCGTCGGCACGCCGGTGATCCCGATATCGAAATCGAGGTCCGCGACCATGCGGCGGATCACCGCCAGCTGCTGGAAATCCTTTTCGCCGAAATACGCGCGGGTCGGGCGAACCTGATTGAACAATTTCGCCACCACTGTTGCCACGCCATCGAAATGACCGGGGCGCGCCGCACCGTCCCAGCCGTCGCTGACCCCGGCCACGGAGACGTTGGTGGCGAAATCCGCCGGGTACATCTGCTCGACCGGGGGCAGCCACAACAGGTCGCAACCGGCGTCGGCCAGCATCGCGATGTCGCTGGTTTCCTTGCGAGGATAGCGCGACAGATCCTCGTTCGCGCCGAATTGTTTCGGGTTGACGAAGATCGAGGCGACCACGGTGGTGCCGGGCCGCCGTGCCGCCTCGACAAGCGCGACGTGCCCGGCGTGCAGCGCGCCCATGGTCGGCACCAGCGCCACTTCCCGGCCATCGGCGCGCGCCGCGACGAGCGCCGCGCGCAGGCCGGCGAGATCACGATACACTTCCACCCGTTACCCCTCGAATTGCGCGGGCGGGGGTTCTATGGTCGCGACAGGACGCAATCAATCGAGGATGCGACGAATTGTCCGAAACGGGGACGGAAGCGCAACACGGTCGCACGCATGTGATCGTGTTCGCCAACGAAAAAGGTGGAACGGGCAAGTCGACGACGGCGGTTCACGTCGCGATCGGGTTGGCGGCCAAGGGTGCGCGCGTGGCGTGCATCGATCTGGATCATCGCCAGCGCACGCTGGGGCGCTATCTCGACAATCGCGAGGCGACGGTGAAGCGGGCCGGGATCGATCTGGTACTGCCGGTCCATGCGACCGGCGACGGCCGTGCCGATGGTACGTTCGGGGCGATGTATCGCGAATTCACCGATGGTTACGACTTCCTGGTGATCGACACGCCCGGGCGTGACGACCCCGCGGCGCGTATCGCCGCCGCGCTGGCCGATACGCTGGTAACGCCGATGAACGACAGCTTCGTCGACTTCGATCTGATCGGGCAGGTCGATCCGGAGACCTACAAGGTCGTGCGCCCCAGTTTCTATTCGGAGCTGATCTGGGACGCGCGCAAGGCGCGTGCGCGGGAGGATGGGACGACGATCGACTGGGTCGTGCTGCGCAACCGCCTGCAATATCTGGAGGCGCGCAACATGCGTCGCGTGTCGGAGGCGCTGGATCAACTGGCGCGGCGGGTCGGGTTCCGCATCATCCCCGGCCTGGGCGAACGCGTGATCTATCGCGAGCTTTTCCCCAAGGGACTGACCCTGCTCGACGCCAAGGAGTTCGGGGGCATGGGGCTGAGCCACGTCGCCGCACGGCAGGAGCTGCGCGAGATGATGGCGGCGCTGGCGCTTCCCGAGATCGCCGTGACGAAGGCCGCCTGAGATGGCGATGAAGTGGATCGTCGCCGCACTGATCGTGTGGGGCGTGTGGATGCTGCTGCGCAAGCCCGCGAAAAAGCCACCGACTCCGCTGGGCGAGGCGCGTCGCGTTCTCGGCGTGGGCACACGCGCCGACGCGGTTGAGATCCGCGCCGCGCACCGCCGCCTGATGAGCGAACTGCACCCCGATCGCGGCGGATCGGAACAGCGCGCGCGCCGCGTCAACGCTGCGCGCGATACGTTGCTCGCCGCGTTGAAAGAGGTGCGATGACGCACGTCATCTCGCCGGAAATCCTGCGCGCCTACGATATCCGCGGACGGGTCGGCGACACGCTGACCGAGGCGGATGCCCATGCGGTCGGGCGTGGGTTCGCCACGCGCGTGCGGCGCGCGGGGGGACGACGTATCGCGGTCGGATATGACGGGCGGACGCACTCGCCGATGCTGGAGGCCGCGCTGGTCGCAGGGCTGGTGGCGTCGGGCGTCGACGTGGTGCGCATCGGGCTCGGCCCGTCGCCGATGCTTTATTATGCTGCCGCGACCCTAGAGGTGGATGGCGGCGTGCAGGTAACCGGCAGCCATAATCCCGCCGAGGACAATGGCTTCAAGCTGGTGATGCACGGGAACAGCTTCTGCGGGCCGGACGTGCGCGATCTGGCGCGGCTCGCTGCTACCGGCGACTGGGAGGAAGGCGCGGGCACCGTCACCGACGCCGACGTGCTCGACCTGTATGTCGGGCGGCTGCTCGCCGGCTATGCCGGGGGAACGTACCGGATCGGCTGGGACGCCGGGAACGGTGCCGCCGGCCCGGCGATCAGGGCGTTGACCGCGCAGCTTCCGGGCGAACATCATCTGCTGTTCTGCGACATCGACGGCACCTTCCCCAACCACCATCCCGATCCGACGGTGGAGGCCAATCTGGCGCACCTGCAGGCGTTGGTCGCGGATAAGAAGCTCGATTTCGGACTTGCCTTCGACGGCGACGGCGACCGCATCGGCGCAGTCGACGCGCAGGGACGCGCTTTGTGGGGTGACGAGATCCTGTCCATATTGGTCGAACCGCTGCTCGCCGAACTACCCGGCAGCACGATCGTCGCCGATGTGAAGTCGAGCGACGCGCTGTTCGAGCGGATCGCCGCGCTGGGTGGACAATCCGTGATGTGGCGAACCGGGCACAGCGAGATCAAGACGAAGATGAAGGAGGTCGGCGCCCCGCTGGCGGGTGAGCTGTCCGGCCACATCTTCTTCGGTCATGAATATTACGGCTTCGACGACGCGCTGTACGCCGCCGTGCGGCTGATCCGGGCGGTGCATCTGTCGGGCCGATCGCTGACCGAGGTGCGTGGCGAAACCTCGGCGCGGATCGCCACGCCCGAGTGGCGCGTCACCGTTCCCGAAGCGCGAAAGACCGTGGTGGTGGAAGAAGTCGCGGCGCGCCTGTCGGATGCCGGCGCAAGCGTCGTCGTTACCGACGGAGTGCGGGTTTCCACCGGCGACGGCTGGTGGCTGCTGCGTGCGTCGAACACGCAGGCCGCGTTGACCCTGCGAGCGGAGGGTCGCGACGCCGCCGCGCTGGAGCGGCTGGTCGCCTCGATCAATGCGCAACTGGCCGCGAGCGGCGTGCAGCGGCAACGCTGAGCGTTATTCCCGCTGCAATTCGGGCAGCCATGACAGATCGACGCCGGCGCGCCGGTCCACATGGCCGGCGGCACGGCGCAATCCGACTTCATCGAGAATCGTGAAGCGCCCGCCGTTTCGCGCGATCAGGCGCATGTCCTCCAGCTGACGCAGCATCCGGTTGACGTGCACCGACGTCAGTCCGATGGCGTCGCCGATCTCTTCCTGCGTCAGCCCGGGAATGAAGCTGTCGGCGATCGCCGCATCGCCGCGCCCCATGCGGTCACGGATCTCCAGCAGCACGGAGGCTACCCGCGCCCGCGCGGACGTCTTGGCGATCGCGGACAGACGGTCCGCCATCGCCGTCGATTCCGCCTGCTCCAATGCGGCAAGCGCCAGACCCAGGCGCGGATGGCGCAACGCCGCCTCGGCCAGCAGGATTCGGTCGATCGGCGCTACCACGCTATCGGTTATCGCTACCAGCGTCTGCTGCGCCTGACCGTAAGCCAGTACGTCGGTGCCCAGCAGATCGCCCGGAAACAGAAATCGCAGAATTTGCCGGCTGCCGTCATCCAGAAGGACGTAGCCCATCATCATCCCGCTTTTCAGCGTGAAGAGTTCGCCCGAGCGTTCGTTCTGCCGCACCAGCGTCGCCCCCCGACGAAGCGGCCGCTCGCGCTCGCTCAGGTAGGCCAAGGCGGTGCGCTCGATCGCGGAAAGGGGAAGAACATCGCCGACCCGATCGGCGAAACTAAGCGCTGGCACGCAATGGTGATCCTCAATGTCGCAAGATCGTTACGCGGGCGTGGGGCGGCCGCGCATTAAAACCGATCAACAAGTGTCGGGCATGTGCATGTCACGCTCGCTTGGCGACGGCGCGCTGCTTCGATAGAGCCTGCCGGATGGACCGTATTCTCATCCGCGGCGGCAACCGCCTGAACGGCAAGCTGCCCGTATCCGGCGCTAAAAACGCCGCTTTGACCCTGATGCCGTGCGCGTTGCTGACCGACGAGCCCCTGACGCTCCGCAACCTGCCACGCCTCGCCGACGTCGATGGTTTTGGCCATCTTCTTAACCAACTGGGCGCATCGACGCGAATCGAGGGCAGCCGCCCCGAAGAATTCGGCCGGGTGATGACGATCCGGGCGGGGCAACTGACCTCGACCGAAGCCCCGTACGACATCGTTCGCAAGATGCGCGCATCGATCCTCGTGCTCGGTCCGATCCTGGCACGGGCGGGTGAGGCGCGGGTTTCGCTGCCCGGCGGCTGCGCGATCGGCAATCGCCCGATCGATCTGCATCTGAAGGCGCTCGAGGCGATCGGCGCGCAGCTGGAGATGAGCGCGGGATACGTCACCGCCACGGCCCCCGGCGGCAGGCTGGCGGGGGGGCGCTACGCTTTCCCGGTGGTCTCGGTCGGGGCGACCGAAAATGTCGTGATGGCGGCGGTGACCGCCCGGGGATCGAGCCGGATCGAGAATGCCGCGCGCGAGCCCGAGATCGTCGACCTGTGTCGTTGCCTGATCGCGATGGGTGCGCGCATCGATGGCGTCGGCACCGACACGCTGGAGATCGAGGGCGTCGCCGACCTGCACGGCGCGACCTATTCGGTAATGCCGGACCGGATCGAGGCGGGCAGCTATGCCTGCGCCGTGGCGGTGACCGGCGGGGCGGTTGAGTTGACCGGCGTAACGCCCGCCGACATGGGCGCGACGCTGGACGCTTTGCGCGCGGCGGGCGTCGGGATCGAGGAACGGCGGGATTCGATCCTCGTCACGTCGGACGCGCAGTTGAAGCCATTGTCGCTGTCGACTGCCCCCTACCCCGGCTTCGCCACCGACATGCAGGCGCAATTCATGGCGATGCTGTGCAAGGCGCCAGGCACCAGCACACTGACGGAGACGATCTTCGAAAATCGCTACATGCACGTGCCCGAACTGGCTCGGATGGGTGCGGACATTCAGGTGCGCGGCCGCACCGCCGAGGTGAACGGTGTCGAGCGGCTGGTCGGCGCGCCGGTGATGGCGACCGACCTGCGCGCATCGATGAGCCTCATCATCGCCGGCCTGGTCGCCGAGGGTGAAACGTCGGTGTCGCGCGTCTACCATCTGGATCGCGGGTACGAGCGGCTCGAAGAGAAACTGTCGGCGGTCGGCGCGGATATCGAGCGCGACGGCGGCGGCTGACGCTCGCTTCGCCGGACGCCATTAACGTTTCGTCAACCATTCCTGGCCAAGTTGTTTCGGGGGCGTTGACGGACCGGCCCGCACCGGGTCCTGTTGCGGCCCTGCGGCGGCACGAGTCGTTCGCACGCCCGAGGGGGTGAACGATGAACGCGATGACCGGCGGTTCGCCGCTCGAGACAATCCTGTGGACCGCGCGCAGTGCCGGTGCGACGCTCATCATCTCGCGTGGGAACGATCCGGCGACGATCCGTCAACTGCTCGACGAAGGCCTTATCCGCGAGCGGCTCGGCCACCTCGTGCTGACGATCAAGGGTATCCAGCGACGTAGGGCATGCGCGCCCGGCTGAAGATCGAGGCACGCGGCGGACGTGACGCCGCGGGCGTAGCAAGCCCGGCCAGACCATCGCTGCCTACAACGCACATGCCGTCGAACTTATCGTCCGTGTCGACCCATGCGCCGACCGCCACACCTGTTCGTCGTCGCAACGATCCAGCAAGTACCGTCCTGCTGAACCAACGCCGCACCGTCATCTTCTTCGGGTTGGCCGACTGGTGCCGCGCGAAGGCAGAACATCGGCGACCACCTGCGTGAGCGACGCCGTGGTCGAACGGCGTGGTTCGGACCGCTTTTCGCCGCCTACTCGCTCTGACACATTACAAGCCACCGGCGTCTGCGCCAAAAGCTGAATCGCGATCATGCTGTCGACCGCGCGGCGGGGCGAAGGCGAGGAGATTCACAGCATGTCGAAATCGATAACGGTGTGCCGATCCAGTCGCTGTTCCGCCGTCGGCAGCGGGTATTTCAGCCCCGTCGCACAGTTGAACAGCACGACCTCCTCGTCCTCATCGACCTCACCGTCGCGCAACGCCTGGCGGTATGCAGCGAGCGTGGCCCCGCCCTCGGGACAAAGCAGCAGGCCATCGCGTCGGGCGCAATCGTCGACTGCGGCCAGGATGGCGGGATCGCCCACCGCCAGCGCCTTGCCGCCGCTCTGACGCACCGCACGCAGGATCAGGAAGTCGCCGACCGCGCGCGGCACGCGGATGCCGGCGGCGACGGTATGCGCATCCTCCCAGCGTTCGGCATGTTCCTCGCCCGCCTCGAATGCGCGGACGATCGGCGCGCATCCGGCTGCCTGCACCGCGTACATGCGCGGGCGCTCGGCGCCGATCCAGCCGAGCCTCTCCAGTTCGTCGAACGCCTTCCACATGCCAATCAGCCCGGTCCCGCCTCCGGTGGGATAGAAGATCGCGTGCGGCAATCGCCAGCCCAGCTGCGCGGCCAGCTCCAGTCCCATCGTCTTCTTGCCCTCGATCCGGTACGGCTCCTTCAGCGTGGAGAAGTCGAACCAGCGTCCCTCTGCGGCTCCCTTCGCGACGATCGCCCCACAATCGTCGATCAGCCCGTTGACGCGCCACACGCGCGCACCTTGGGCGGCGATCTCACGCACGTTCACCTCCGGGGTGTCCTCGGGACAGAAGACGATCGTCTCGATCCCGGCCCGGCTGGCGTAGGCGGCGAGCGCTGCGCCGGCATTGCCGTTGGTCGGCATCGCAATCCGCGTGACGCCAAGCTCCTTGGCCATCGCCAGCGCCATGACCAGCCCGCGCGCCTTGAAGCTGCCGGTCGGCAAGCGCCCTTCGTCCTTGACCAGCACGCGTGTGCCGCCACTGCTCGCCGGAATCGGGATCAGTGGCGTCTCGATCTCGCCCAGGCTGACGATGTTGCCGGTGTGGCGCACCGGCAGCAACTCGCGCCACCGCCACAGATCGGTTTGGCGCGCACCGAGCGTTTCGCGCGAGACGGCCGTCCGAATGCCGGCGAGATCGTAGCGCACGAGCAGCGGCCGTCCGGCGCGCGACAGGTTGTGCAGCGTATCGGCCTCGTAATGCTCGCCGGTGAGCGAGCATTCGAGATGGGTGACGAAAGTCGGCCGGTGGGCGGTGAGATTGTCGTTCATGCCCCCGGGTTTAGCGGTCCGTCCATTGGCCGTCATCCCCGCCCGCGCGGCGGCGACGGAACACCCGCTTACCCCAGGATGTGCATCCACATCGGCTCACCTGTCAGGCTCTGCGATCCGCGCAACCGCTCCAGTGCGGCGGCGACGCAGCGTTCCGGGCCATCGTGCGTGACGATCGCGACCAGCACGCTGCCATCCGCATTCGCACCGCGCTGGATCAGGCTTTCGATCGAGACGCCGGCATCGCGCATCGCTGCGGCGATCTCCGCGAGCACGCCGACCCGGTCCGCCACTGCGAAGCGCAGATATGCACGCCCGCGCCGTTCGCCACTGTCCGCGGCCACCATCGTCGCCAGCGAATCCGCAGGCATGGCGTACGGCGGTCCGTATTCGCCGCGCGCGATGTCGATCAGGTCTGCGACGACCGCGCTGGCGGTCGGCCCCTCGCCCGCGCCTGCGCCCTGGAACAACAGCCGGCCGACGAAATTGCCCTCCGCGACGACCGCGTTGGTCGCGCCGGTGACATGCGCCAGCGGATGATCGTTGGGGACCAGATGCGCGTGAACGCGCTGGAACAAGCCGCGCGATCCGGGGGCGTCCGCCTCCGCCACGCCGACCAGCCGCACCCGGTAACCAAGCGCCGCCGCCTCGGCGATATCGGCGGCAAGCAGATGACGGATGCCGCTGATCCCCACGTCACCGAAGGCGGGCGCGGTGCCGAACGCGATGCTGGCCAGGATCGACAGCTTGTGCGCGGCATCCACCCCGTCGATGTCGAACGACGGGTCCGATTCGGCGAAGCCCAGCGCCTGCGCCTCGGCCAGCACCTCGGCGAAGTCGCGGCCTTCGGCTTCCATCTTCGACAGGATGAAATTGCAGGTGCCGTTGAGGATACCATAGACGCGGGCGATGGCATTCGCCGCCGCGCCTTCGCGCAGTCCCTTGATGACCGGAATACCGCCGGCCACCGCCGCCTCGAACTTCAGCGGCACTCCCGCAGTCTCGGCGGCGCGGGCCAGTTCCAGTCCGTGATGCGCGAGCATCGCCTTGTTGGCGGTGACGAAGCCCTTGCCCGCCGCCAGGGTCCGCCGCGCCAACGCCAACGCCGGCCCATCCGAGCCGCCGATCAACTCGACCACGACATCGGCCTCCGCTTCGGCCATCGCCGCGGTATCGTCGATCCATGCGAATCGCGACAGATCGACGCCTCGGTCCTTGGCACGATCGCGTGCGGAAACCGCGACGACCTCGATCGGGCGGCCGGCACGGCGGGTAATCAGCTCACGATTTTCATCGAGCACGCGGATCACCCCGCCACCGACCGTACCCAGCCCCGCCAGTGCCACCCGCAACGCCTGCACCATGCCCGCCTCCTTGTTCAATGGTGGGGCTGCTAGGCAATTGCGCACCTTGTGTCGAGCCGATCACCGTGGCGACGATTGCAATAGCTGCAAGCGAGATTGGCTTTATTGCACTTGCGAAGAATCGTGGTGCGCTGCAAAAGGAGTGTGCCTTTCAGGCATCCTCTCCTAAAAACTTTCAAGGCCGGGCATTGCCCGGCTTTTTTTTGGTCACGACTCCGGCTAGGCATCGATTCGCCGCACCGATAGAGCGCGGACCGACAGGAAAAAACAGGACAGGATGCGCCGGTCGAACCGGCAGCGATGAAGGGGGGATGGGTCACAGACCGTCCCCCCAGGCCAATCCCGATCCACGATCCAGGTGTCCAGCATGACGACCGCGTTGACCGCCGCCGTTCCAGGCAGACGGCAAGCGCTTGTGATCGCGCGACGATCGAGATCTGCGGCCCCGCCACACGAAAAAGCGTGGCCTGGTCGCCCGCAACACTGCGTCCCCCCCCCGCACGCATCGGTGTACGCCCCGGCGACCGCATGTGCCACGCCGCGCCATCACACGATCGACATCGAGCGCTCATCAAACCGCAACGTGACTGGCACGGGGCTGACACGGACGTGCGGCATAGGCGCAGCCACGGAAGATGGCGGGGGCGAACCGGATGGACCGACGAACGATGCGATCGGGATTGACGATGCCGCTCCTGCTGTTGTGGAGCCTGTCCGTCGCGGCTGCACCCGAACCGTTTGCACATGAGGTTGAGGGGGCCCGCTTTCGCGCCGCGATGCCGATCGACGGGGAGCTGTTCCACGTTCAGGGACTGGAACTGCAAGGCCCGCGGATGTGGTTGACGTCGATCGATCGACGCACGCGGCGCGGCTATCTCCACCAGATCGAGCGCAAAACCGGAAAGGTCGTGCGTCGCATCGAAGTGACCGATGGCGTCCGTTATCATCCCGGCGGCATCTCGATCGAGGGGCGATCCCTCTGGGTGCCGGTGGCCGAATTGCGCGCGAACAGTTCGGCGGTGCTGATCGAGATCGACACTGACACATTGCGTGTTCGCCGCCGGATCCCGGTGGCCGACCACCTTGGCTGCGTCGCGGTCGCGGGGCGATGGCTGGTCGCCGGCAACTGGGACAGTCGATCGCTCTACGTGATCGACCTCAGCGATCCGGCGCACATGCGCGTCGTTCCGAACACGTCGGGCACGCGGTATCAGGATATGAAGTTCGTCCACGGGCAATTGGTCGCGGGCGGGCCGCGGGCGTGGGGCGACGGCGCGGTCGACTGGCTCGACTGGCCTCGGCTGACTCTCGATCGCTCTCAGCGGGCGGGCGGATACACTGCGGAGGGAATGGCGGTGGAGGGTGGCGATCTTTATTTCGCGCCCGAAGACGGGCCGGGTCGCGTATTCCGCTTCAGACTGGGCGAACGCGGGCCCACAGCGGCCTGAACGGCGGGCTGCCGGAAATCAGTCGCCGGGGATCAGGTCCGCCATGTCGTCGCGTCCGGCGTCCCGCAACCCATGGGCAACGCCCACGCGATCATCGCAAGTCCGGTTCTGGCTCAACTTCCATTTGCCTTGAAGACGGTCGATCGGGATTTCCAGCCCGACGATGCCGTCGAGCTGCGCACGAATGAATGGTCCGGGCGCGTCGATGGTCGCCCATGGCTCTGCACGAAACCCCTCCTGCGTGTCGGTAAGCGCGTCGACCTGCGTCCGGAGCCACTCCGCATCGTCGATCAGACTCGGTATCCCGCGCGCCTGCACCATCACGTAATTCCACGTCGGCACCACCTTGCCGTGCACGCTTTTGCCCGGGTACCATGACGGACTGACATAGGCGTGCGGCCCGTGAAAGACGACCAGCGCGGGTGTCGCTTGTCGAAGATCGGCGAGTTGCCCGTTCGCTTTCGCCAGATGTGCGCGCAACGTGTCGCCGCCGGGCGTCTCGACCAGAACGAACGGCAAGACGTTCGCGCTTATGCCATTCGCGCCGGTAGTGATGAGCGTGGCGAGCGGGTGGGCACGCATCGCCGCGCGAAGGACAGCCGGATCATCTTCGCGGAAGGCGGGCGGGCAGTACATCCCCCCCAACGTAGCGGCTGGAACGCCAATCCGCCATCACCCGGCCCCCTACCCGCGCCACTTGCCCCGCGACCCTGTCACATCAGCCGTACTTGTGCCAGACAGCCGCTCATGACCGTCCCGCCTCCCCGCTCGCCCGTCGAACTCACGTTGCGCGGTGTGCTGCTTGGCGGGATCATCACCCTGCTGTTCACCGCCGCCAACGTTTATCTCGGGCTGAAGATCGGACTAACCTTCGCCACGTCGATCCCGGCGGCCGTGATCTCGATGGCGGTGCTGCGGGCGTTCCGCGACTCCTCGATCCTCGAAAACAACATCGTCCAGACCGTCGCCTCGGCGGCGGGAACGCTGGCGGCGATCATCTTCGTGCTGCCCGGTCTGGTCATGATCGGCTGGTGGCAGGGCTTTCCCTTCGTCACCACCGCCGCGATCACCGCGACCGGCGGCATATTGGGCGTGATGTTCTCGGTCCCGTTACGCCGCGCGCTCGTGGTCGACACAATGCTGCCCTATCCCGAGGGACGTGCCGCCGCCGAGGTGCTGAAGGTGGGCGAGGAAAGCCGGCACGGCGGTGCGGAGAGTGCCAAAGGGCTGTCGGCGATCATCGCCAGCACGCTGGCCGCCGCAGGCTTCTCGATCCTGACACAGACGCGGATCATCGCTGGCGAGGCGGCGCACTATTTCCGCGTCGGTGGCGGGGCGACCGGGGTCAGCGCCGGCCTGTCGTTCGCGCTACTCGGTGCCGGGCATCTGATCGGATTATCGGCGGGGATGGCGATCCTGCTGGGCGTGGCCGTGGGCTGGTGGGTGGTGCTGCCGATCCTGACCGCGGCCGCACCACAGGCCGGCGATGTCGCCAGCTGGGCCAGCGATGTGTTCCGCAGCGATGTGCGGTTCTTCGGTGCCGGGGTGATCGGCGTTGCCGCGATCTGGACGCTCCTGCGCATTGCCGGCCCGGTGGTCGGCGGGTTGCGCGCGGCGCTGTCGGCGAAACGCGGCGTGGAGATGGCGGCGGAGGACCGCGACCTGCCGATCGGCGTCGTCGCGGCGGTCAGCGTGGCGATGCTCGTCCCGGTCGCGTGGCTGCTCCACTCGGTCATTGCCGGAGGGCCATTGGCGGCGCGCGAATGGACGTTGGTAGCGGGCAGCCTGATCTTCGTCGCGGTCATCGGCCTCGTGATCGCGGCGGTGTGCGGGTACATGGCGGGGCTGATCGGCGCATCGAACTCGCCGGTGTCGGGCATCGGCATATTGTCGGTGATCGCCGCCGCGACGTTGCTGGTCGCGCTGTTCGGACGCGGCGGGCCGGCCGAGCAGACGCAGGCGCTGGTCGCCTATGCGCTGATCGTCACCGGGATCGTCTTCGGCGTTGCGACGATCTCCAACGACAATCTTCAGGACTTGAAGACCGGCCAGCTGGTCGGCGCAACGCCGTGGAAGCAGCAGGTGGCGCTGGTGATCGGCGTCTGCTTCGGATCGGTGGTGGTGCCGCCGGTCATGCAGCTGCTCTATACGTCGTTCGGCTTCGCCGGGATGCCGGGCGCGGGGCCGAACGCGCTGGCCGCGCCACAAGCGGCGCTGATCTCCGCGCTGGCGCAGGGGGTGCTGGGCGGCAATCTGAACTGGACGATGATCGGCTGGGGCGCGCTGGCGGGGGTCGCGGCGATCGTGCTGGACGAGGCGCTGGGCCGCGCCGGACGCCTGCGCCTGCCCCCGCTGGGCGTCGGACTGGGTATCTATCTGCCGATGAGCGCGACGCTGACCGTCGTGGTCGGGGCCGTGATCGGGCATTGGTACGACAAGGCCGCCGACCGCCATGCCGACGCCGAAAGCCGGAAGCGGCTGGGCGTGTTGACCGCGACCGGCATGATCGTCGGCGAAAGCCTGTGGAACGTCGCGTTCGCCGGCATCGTCTACGAAAGCGGTAGCGAAGCCCCGCTCGCGCTGGTCGACGGGTTCGAAGGGGCGGCGCTGTTGCTGGGGATACTGGTGTTCGCCGGCGTGACATGGTGGCTGTACCGACGCACGCGGCGGTTGCACGCGGCATGACACGGATCGCGCTCCGCTGGACCGGCGATCGCGGTGTGGGCACCGCCGATTACACGGCTTACGGACGCGAGCACGAGATCACGGCGCCGGAGAAAACGCCGATCGCGGGCTCTTCCGATCCGCGCTTTCGCGGTGATCCGGTCCGCTGGAACCCCGAAGAGTTGTTGCTGGGCGCGATCAGCGCGTGCCATCAATTATGGTATCTGCCCCTGTGTGCCGACGCCGGGATCGTCGTGACCGACTATCGCGACGAAGCCGAAGCGGCCCTGACGCTGGATGCCGCGGGTGAAGGCCGGATTACCGCGGCGACGCTTCGTCCCGTGGTGACGATCGTCGCAGGCGACGCCGCGCTGGCGGAGTCGCTGCACGACGCGGCGCAACGGCGCTGCTTCATCGCGCGATCGGTCGCCTTTCCGGTGCGACATGAAGCAGTTATCCTGACCAATCCGGTATGTTCGCGTTAACCATCCCGCGATAGACTGCCGGCCATGGCTTCCCTCTTCCCTCACGGCGAGCGCAGCGAACCTATCGAGGGTCGGGACACGACGCTGCCGATCGCTACGCGGCGCTGGCGATGACGGGGCGTTAGCCAGATGCATCGTCTCCGCGCCCGTCCGCAGCTGCTCGCACTCTTCGCTGCGCTGGCGCTGGCGGTCCGCCTGCTGGTGCCAGCCGGCTTTATGCCGCAGGTGGCGCATGGTCGGGTCGCGATCGTCGCCTGTCCCGGCGTCGTCGCGATGCAGGCCCACGGTCACGGCCTGACCCATGATGCCCCGGATCACGACGGCTTCGAGCAACCATGCCCGTTTGCCGCCGTAACCATCGCTGCGGCGATCGTGGCGATCGCCGTGCTGTTTGCCATGGCGATCGCACCGTCGGCGTCGCACGTGCCGCGCCCATCCGCAACTTGCCGGACGCGCGCGTCAGTCCGCTGGCGTCCCCCGCTGCGTGCGCCCCCGACGATCCTCCCGGTCCGCTGAAAACGTACCCCGGTCCGCGCGCGGGCCGAGTCGAGGATTGTCGTTCATGTCCCCTTCCCGTCCCGCCGCGCTCGCGGCCGAGCTCCAGCGCGCGGTGTGGCGCTGGCACTTCTTCGCCGGATTGCTGGTGCTGCCGTTCCTGTTATGGCTGGCGGTCACCGGTGCATTGTACCTCTACAAGCCCGAGATCGAGCGGCAGGTCTATGCCGACTGGATCCACATCGCGCCGGCGCGTGCGACGTTGCCGCTGGACATGCTGGCCACGCGCGTCGGCGCGGCCACCGGCGGCACGGTGACGCAGGTGCAGAAGCCCGCCGCGCTGGATGAAAGCTGGCGTGTCACGGTGCAGCGCCATGACGGCACGCTGCGGATGGCGTTCGTCGACCCGCATGATGCGCACGTCTTCGGCACCACCGGTCCGGGCGGAGTGATGCAGACCGTCAAGCACCTGCACAGCCTCGCGCTGGCCGGCTGGATGGGCAATTGGCTGATCGAGATAGCGGCGGGCTGGTCGATCATCCTGGTGGTGAGCGGGCTGTATCTGTGGTGGGGACGCGGGCGAACGGTGGCCGTGCGCGGACGTCCGGGCGGACGCATGTTCTGGCGCGACCTGCACGCCACCACCGGGCTGTTCGCTGGCGGGCTGATCCTGTTCCTTGCGATCAGCGGCATGCCATGGAGCGCGGTCTGGGGACGCAACGTGCAGGCGGGGGTTGCGGGCGCGGGCTGGGGCCGCCCCGCCCCGCCGGCCGGCGACGGCCATCCCGGACATGACCTGCCGTGGTCCATGCAGCAACATGCGATGCCGATGGGCGGCGCCACGCGCATTTCCGCCGACGCCGCACTGACGGCGGCGCAGGCGCGCGGGATGGCGGCGGACTGGACGCTGACCTGGCCGGCGACACCGGGCGCGCCGTATCTGGTCAGCGCGACGCTGGGGCCGTCCGGAGCGGCGCACGTCGTCTATGTCGATGCCGGTGACGGACGGGTGATGCAGGATGCGCGCTTCGGTGATTTCGGTCGTCCGGCGCAGGCGATCGAGTGGAGCGCGGCGGTTCACCAAGGCAAGGAATATGGCGAAGTGAACCGGCTGGTCATGCTGTTCGCGTGCGCCGCGCTGGCGTTGCTGACGATCGCCGCGCCGGTGATGTGGTGGAAGCGCGGGCCGCGGGGCCGCAGCAACCTGCCCGATGCGCGCACCGGAGCGGGGTTGCTGGCGATCATGGCGGTGGCGGGGGTAATCTTCCCGCTGACCGGGCTGACGATGCTGGTCGCGCTCGGCTATGGGCGGATCAGGACGATGCTGGCGACGGCTCAGGCAAGCCGCGCGCGGAACAGCTGCCCCTCCTCCACGATATAGACGATGACGAACGTCGCGACGCCGATCGCCAGATACCCCAGTGTCAGCGGCAGCGTGGTGCCGGCATAGGATTGGCCGATCGCCGATCCGACCAGCACCGCGCCGACGCTGGTGATGAAGCCCTGCACCGACGATGCGGTGCCCGCGATCCGCCCGACCGGCTCCATCGCCATCGCGCCGAAATTGGAGCCGCACAGGCCGATGCACGTCATGCTGAGCGACTGGAAGACCATGTAACTGACCAGCGTTTCCCACCCCAGCCACACCACCGACAGGTGCAACACCGACAACACGATCAGCGCCAGCACGCCGACCTGCGAGATCAGCCGCGTTCCCAGCCGCTCGACCAGCCGGCTGTTAAGGAACGAGGCGACGCCCATCGCCCCGGCGCAGATCGCGAACAGCAAGGTGAAGCGGTCGCCCGCACCGAATTCGTCGACGAACACCTGCTGCGCCGACGATACGAAGGCGATGATGCCGCCGAACGTCAGCGAAGCGGCCAGCGCATAGCCGAGCGAGTAACGGTTGGTCAGCGTCAACCGATAGCTGTCGCCGAGATTGGCCAGCGAGATCGCGGTGCGCCGCTCGACCGGCAGGGTTTCCGGCAGGCGCATCAAGGTCCACAGCAGCACCAGCGCGGCGAACCCGCCAAGCGCGTAGAAGACGAAGCGCCACGGCCCGATCACCAGCAACCCCTGCCCGATCGTCGGTGCGAGGATCGGCACGAGGAAGAAGATCATCTGCGCCACCGACATCGTTCGCGCCATCTGTCGCCCGGAGGCATTGTCGCGCACCACCGCCACCGCGATGACGCGCGTCGAGGCGGACATCAGCCCCTGGAGCACCCGTGCGCCCAGCAGCGCGGTGAAGGTGGTGGAGGCGGCGGCGAACACGCTGGCCGCGACGAACCCGATCAACGTGGCGATCAGCACCGGCTTGCGCCCGTACCGATCGGCCAGCGGGCCATAAAGCAGCTGTCCGACGCCGAAGCCCAGCACATAGGCGGTGACCACCCATTGCCGGTGGTTGGCCGCGCCCACCGACAGGTCGCGCCCGATGTCGGCCAGCGCCGGGAGCATCAGGTCGACGCCCAGCGCGTTGACCGCCATCACCGCCGCGACGAAGACGACGAACTCGCCGGAGCGCATGCCCGCAGGCGCGGCGTGAGGTTTCATGACGTCATGTCCGTGTTCAGTCGAAAGGGCGGTCGATGCTCGATTGCGGCGGGGTGAACCATGCCGCCCCAGCGTCCGTGACGTGAAAATGATCCTCCAGCCGGATACCGAATCGCCCCGGCACGACGATCATCGGCTCGTTGGAGAAACACATGCCGGGCGCGAGCGGGGTGCGGTCGCCGCGGACGAGATATGCGGGTTCGTGGATCGAAAGGCCGATGCCGTGCCCGGTCCGATGCGGCAGGCCGGGCAGGCGATAATCAGGACCAAGGCCTTCACGCACCAGAACGTCGCGCGCAGCGGCGTCGACCGCTTCGCACGGGACGCCCGGCGCGACCGCGGCGAAAGCGGCGGCCTGCGCGGCGTGTTCGATCTGCCAGATCGCGCGCACCTCGTCTCCGACCGGACCGAAAGCGTAGGTGCGGGTGATATCCGAGTGATAGCCCTCCACCCGGCACCCTGTATCCACCAGCACCACATCGCCCTCCGCCAGTTCGCGGTCGCCAGGCAGTCCGTGCGGATAAGCCGTCGCGTGCCCGAACTGGACGATGCAGAACGTGGAGCCGCCGCCACCGATCGCGCGATGCGCATCGTCGATGAAGCGCACCACCTCGCTCTCGCGGATACCGGGGTGCAGGATGCGCGCGGCGGCCGCCTGCACCGCGAGCGTCATCTGCTTGGCCTGGCGTAGCAGCGCGAGTTCGGCGCTCGACTTCACCATGCGGCAGCCGTCGATCGCGCCCGCGCCGTCGATCGTCGTCAGTCCGGCACCCTCCAGCCGTCGCGCCCAGCCGAAGAACAACATCGGATCAAGCGCCAGCGTCGCCCCGCCCGGCAGCGCATCGGCGACCAGCGCGACGGGATCCTCATCTTCCTCCCACAACAGAAGGTCGGCGGCGATCGCCAGTTCGGCCTCCAGCGTGCCGCGCTCGAACGCGGGGCACACCAGCTTCGGCGTCCCCGCCACCGGTAGCAACAGCGCAACCATCCGCTCGCTGGGGCTCCATGGCACGCCGGTGAAGTAGCGCAGCGACGCTCCCGCCTGCACCAGCAGCGCATCGGCACCCGCCTGTGCGGTCAATGCGCGCGCACGATCCAGCCGTGCGGCGCGTTCCTGCGCGGTGATCGAGGGGGCGATGTCCGCCCACGGACGCAGCGCGGCCAGTTCCGCCGTCGGGTTCGATCCGCCAATCGTCATGTCACGCTCCGCCAAAATGGGTCAGCACCACCTGCCGAAGTAGCGGCGCAATAACATAGGTGGTTACCGCTTGTTTACTCCTGCGCCGTTACGCCGTTTCGCAGTAGAAGAGAGAAGGGGCCATGGCATCCAAACCGCTGATCGACAACCGTCGCGAACCACGCATTCCCGCCGAATGCCGCGGGCTGGCGCGACTGGCCGTGTCCATCGAGATCCTCGACGCCTCCGCAGCCGGGCTGAGGGCGCGGACCACCTTGCCGCTGGCGACGGGCACGCTGATGAAACTGTCGCTGCCCGGCGGGTCGGAGCGTCATGCGCGGATCGCCTGGGTGGAGGGCGCGACCTTCGGCTGTGAATTCATGAAGCCGTTGACGCCGCGCGAGCTGCGCGGGCTGGTCGACGCGACCGCGAACGCCGCGCCTTACGCGATCTGCGAGTGACCCCCGCCGCCGTTGTCGCGCCTCTCTGACGACCAGCCGGCGGGCGTCAGTCGAACCGTGCGTGCAGCGCGGTCGACCATGATCGCCGCATCGGGCAGCCGCAGCACGAAGCCTTCGGCCCCCGCCCAATCGGCGTCGTGCATCGGTCGGCCATCGAGCCGCGACCACCGGGCATCGTGCGCGATCGCCGTCGCCGAGAGCGAGGGACAGGCCGCGCGGCGGCGTGCGAGATCGACGACGAACGCCTCCAGTGCCGAGTCGCGCCCCGCCCAGTCGAGCCACAGCAGTTCGTCCTGCGCATAACCATTGTTGTTGCCGCGCTGCGTTCGCCCGAACTCGTCACCCGCGGTCAGCATGATCGTACCATGGCTGGCGAACAGCGTTGCGAGCAAGGCGCGAGCGTCGAGGGCGCGGGCGGCACGAACCAAAGCATCGTCGCTCGGCCCCTCCACACCGTTGTTCCACGCGATCTCACCGGCATGGCCGTCCCGATTGTCCTCGCCGTTGGCGTGGTTGTGGCGATCGGCGAACGCGACCGTATCGGCGAGCGTGAACCCGTCGTGCGCAGCGACGAAGCTGACCCCGCGCGCTTGGTCGCCGAAGACATCGCTCGATCCCATCAACCGCGTCGCGAGCGCGCCCGCGGAACCGTCCCCCCTCCAGAAGCGTCGCACATCGTCGCGGTAGCGGTCGTTCCACTCCAGCCACGCCGCCGGGAACGCACCAAGCTGATACCCACCCGGGCCGACATCCCATGGCTCGGCGATCAGCACGCGGGTGGCGAGCAGCGGATCGGCCGCGATCTCCACGAAGATCGGCGCAGCCGGATCGAAGCCCGGACCGCGCGCCATCACCGTAGCCAGATCGAACCGGAATCCGTCCACCCCCGCCTGCGTGACGAAGTGGCGCAAGGTATCGAGCGCAAGGTCGCGTACGGATGGTCGCGCGAAATCGAGCGTGTTGCCGGTGCCCGCGTCGTTGATGAGGGTGCCGTCCGGCGCGCGCGCATAGGCCGCATCGTCGAAGCCGCGCAGCGACAGCGTCGGGCCGAGCAGGTCGCTCTCCCCACTATGGTTGAGGACGAGATCGAGGATCGTACCGATCCCTGCCGCGCGCAACGCCGCCACCGTCGCGCGCAACTCCGCCATCCCGCCGGGCGCGAGCCGCGGGTCGAGCGCCATCGGCACGACCGGGTTGTAACCCCAGCCGTTGGCAAGCCCGAGCGGAGGCAAGTGGCGTTCGTCGATCCATGCCACGATCGGCATCAGTTCGACCGCACCGACGCCGATCGCCGTCAGGTGCGCAATGACTGCCGGATGCGCAAGCGCGGCGATCGTGCCGCGCTGCGCCGCCGGTACGTCCGGATGACGCATCGTGAAGCTGCGGACGTTGACCTCGTAGATCAGCCCACCGGGCCGGAACACCGGCGGAAGGTCGAGCGGGGGGAGCGGAGCGGACACCACGGCCCTTGGCACCAGGGCGGTGGTGTCGACGCCCGGCTCGCCCAGCCGTGGATCATAGGCGAAGCGACGGTCGAGCGTCACCGCATGCGGGTCGCCCAGCAGCTTCGCCGGGTCGGCGGCGGTACGGAAACCGTACAATGCACCCTCCCCCACGCCGGCGACGTGGGTGTGCCAGCGGTCGCCGTCGCGCACCATCGCGATGCGCCGTTCGACGGCACCGTCGAACAGGCACAACCATATCGCTTCGGCGAGCGGCGCCCGAACCGTGAAGTCGACGCCGCCCGCGACCGGCGTTGCGGTCACGTCACGACGTCGGGATGCTCGCGTCCGGTGTGCCGGCGGACCCCGGCGATCGTGTCGGCGGCGGCGACGATCTCCGCCAGCATCGCACCGGTATCGGCATCGAGATTGCCGTCCACCGGCTCGTACCGCTCCAGATAGACGCGCAGTGTCGCCCCGCTGGTGCCGGTGCCCGACAGGCGGAAGACCACGCGGCTTCCGCCCTCGAACAGCACGCGCACGCCCTGATTGCGGCTGACCGAGCCATCGGTCGGGTCCTCATAGGCGAAATCGTCCGCCGCAGCGACGGTGAGCGCGCCGAACGCGGTACCGGGCAGGTCGGCCAGCTTGCCGCGCAATTCCGTCATCAACGTGTCGGCCGCGGCGCTATCGACGCCCTCATAATCATGCCGCGCGTAATAATTGCGCCCGAATTGCGCCCAGTGATCGCGGGCGATCGCGTCGACGCTCTTGCCGGTCGCCGCCAGGATGTTGAGCCACAGCAGCACCGCCCACAGCCCGTCCTTCTCACGGACGTGATCGCTGCCGGTGCCGGCGCTTTCCTCCCCGCAGATCGTCGCCATGCCGGCGTCGAGCAGGTTGCCGAAGAACTTCCAGCCGGTCGGTGTCTCGAACGATGGGATGCCGAGCGCGTCGGCGACACGGTCCGCCGCCGCGCTGGTCGGCATCGAGCGCGCGATGCCCTTCAGTCCGTTCCGGTAGCCGGGCGCAAGATGCGCGTTGGCGGCGAGCATCGCGAGGCTGTCGGAAGGGGTGACGAACCGATGCCGCCCGATGATGAGGTTGCGGTCGCCGTCTCCGTCCGACGCCGCGCCGAAGTCCGGCGCGTCCTCGGCCATCATCGTTTCGTACAATTCGTGCGCATGGACGAGGTTGGGATCGGGGTGATGCCCGCCGAAATCCTCCAGCGGCGTGCCGTTGCGCACCGTTCCGGGCGCGAAGCCCAGCCGGCGTTCGAGGATCTCGGTCGCATAGGGGCCGGTCACCGCGCTCATCGCGTCGAACGCCATCGTCAGCCCGGCGGCGCGGATCGCGGCGAAGTCGAACAATTTCTCCATCAGAGCGGCATAGTCCGCCACCGGATCGATCACCTCGACGGTCATGCCCTCGACGCTCGTCTCGCCAAGTGCATCGAGGTCGATATCGGCGCAGTCGGCCGCGCGCCATTCGGTGATCGACAAGGTGCGCGCGTGGATCGCATCGGTCACCTTCTCGGGCGCCGGCCCGCCGTTGGCGACGTTGTACTTGATCCCGAAATCCTCGTCCGGCCCGCCGGGATTGTGGCTGGCCGACAGGACGAGGCCGCCGATCGCGCCGCGCCGCCGGATCACGTTCGATGCGGCGGGCGTCGACAGGATACCGCCCTGCCCCACCACCACGCGCCCGAACCCGGCCGCCGCCGCCATGCGGATCGCGGTCTGGATCACCTCTCGGTTCAGATAGCGGCCGTCGCCGCCGATCACCAGCGTCGCACCCGCCTTCCCCTCCACCACGTCGAACACCGACTGGATGAAATTCTCGGCATAGTTCGGCTGCTGGAACACCCGCACCTTCTTGCGCAGGCCCGAGGTGCCCGGCTTCTGGTCATCGAACGGCGTGGTCGGAACGTTATGGATCATGCGGACAGCAGCTCCCGGTAGAGATCGGCATAGCGGCGTCCGCTGGTTGCCCAGGAGAAATCCGCCACCATGCCCGCGCGCTGGAGCGAGGCCCAGCGTTCCGGCATGGCATATATTCGTATCGCAAGTGCGATGGCGCGCGCCAGTGACTCGTGTGTGACGGTATCGAACTGGATGCCGGTCGCCACCTGCGCATCCAGAGCCGCGTCGTTGGCGTGGATCACCGTGTCGGCCAGTCCGCCGGTTCGCGCCACCACCGGCACGCAGCCGTAAGCAAGGCCGTACAGCTGCGTCAGCCCGCAAGGCTCGAACCGTGACGGGATCAGGATCGCGTCGGCCCCGCCCTGCATCAGATGCGACAACGCTTCGTCATAGCCGATCCGCACGCCGACGCGGCCGGGATGACGCTCCGCCGCATCCGCGAAGGCGCGTTCGAGCCACGCATCGCCCGACCCGAGCAGTGCCAGCCGCCCGCCGCCGGCGACCAGCGCATCGACGGTGTCGGCCAGCACGTCCATGCCCTTTTGCCACGTCAGCCGCGTGATGACGCAGAACAACGGGCCGTCGCCCGGCTCCAGCCCGAACGCCGTCTCCAGCGCACGCTTGTTCGCGGCACGCGCGGGCAGCGTGGTCGCGTCATAGCATTCCGCCAGCGCCGCGTCGGTGGCGGGGTTCCACACCGCCGGATCGATGCCGTTGACGATCCCCGACACCTTGTCCCGCCGCGCCCGGATCAATCCCTCCAGCCCCATGCCGAAGTCCGGCTGCACGATCTCCGCTGCATAGGTCGGGCTGACGGTGGTGATCGCGTCCGCCGCCTCCAGGCCGGCCTTCAGGAAGCCGACCCCACCGTAATATTCGACGCCGTCGACCGCGAAAGCGCGATCCGGCAATGCCAGAGATCCGAAGATGCCGGCATCGTAGCGGCCCTGAAACGCGATGTTGTGGATCGTCATCACCGACTTGGCGACCCGCCCGCCCGCCGGAGCGAAGCGCAGATAGGCCGGCGCCAGGCCCGACTGCCAGTCGTGCGCGTGCAGCACGTCGAAGCGGAAGCCCTTCACCGCGCCCGAGGCGAGATCGGCCGCCGCGCGCGAAAAGGCCGCAAAGCGCCGCCAATTGTCGTCCCAGTCGCGGCCAGAAGGATCCCCGTACGGCCCACCTTCGCGCGCGAAATAGCCGGGCGCGTCCAGAACGAGCAGCTTGGCGCCGCCCAGCGTTCCCGACACCAGCCGTGCGGGCGCGCCGAGCAGGTCGGGCCAGTCGTGCAGCACCGCGGCACCCTGCACCGCCGACATCACCCGCGGGTAACCCGGGACGATCGTCGTGACGTTGACGTCATGCGCCGACAGCGCGGCCGGCAGCGCGCCGACGACATCGCCGAGACCGCCGGTCTTGACCAATGGATAGGCTTCGGATGCGACCGACAGGACCGATACGGCCACCATTACAGCTCCAGACGATCGATCATCGGCTGCGTGACCAGGCACACCCCCTTCTCGGTGCGGCGGAAGCGATGACCATCCAGTTCCGGATCCTCACCGACGATCAACCCGTCGGGGATGATGACGCCGCGATCGAGCACCACCTTGCTCAGCCGCGCATGGCGGCCGATCTTGCAATATGGCAGGACCACCGCCTCGTCGAGGAACGAGTGGCTGTGCGCGCGTACCCCGGTCGAGATCAGGCTGCGGTGCACGCTGGACCCGGAGATGATCGTGTCGCCCGCCACCAGGCTCGACACCGCCTGCCCGCGACGGCCCTCGATGTCGTGCACGAACTTGGCCGGCGGCGTCAGTTCCGAATAGGTCCACAAGGGCCACTCGCGATCGTACAGATCGAGCTGCGGCACCACATCGGTAAGATCGATGTTCGCCTCCCAATAGGCGTCGACGGTGCCGACATCCCGCCAATAGGCGGCAGGTTCCTCGGGCGAGCGGACGCAGCTGGCCGAGAAGCGGTGCGCATGCGCGTGGCCGTGCTTGACCAGATAGGGGATGATGTCCTTGCCGAAGTCGCGGTTCGACCCCGGCGTCGCGGCGTCGCGGCGCAGTTCCTCGATCAGCAGCCGGGTATTGAAGACGTAGATGCCCAGGCTGGCGAGCGCGATGTCGGGCTGGCCGGGGATCGACGGCGGATCGGCGGGCTTCTCCACGAAATCGACGATGCGATCCTCGCCGTCGACGTGCATCACCCCGAACGCCACCGCCTCCATCCGCGGCACTTCCATGCATGCCACGGTCACGTCGGCACCGCTGTCGCAATGCTGGCGCAACATGATCTCGTAATCCATCTTGTAGATATGGTCGCCCGCCAGGATGACCATGAACTCCGGCGCACTCTCCGCGATGATATCGATATTCTGGTAGACCGCGTCGGCGGTGCCTTCATACCATTGGAACTCGCTGATCCGCTGCGACGCGGGCAGGATGTCGAAGCTCTCGTTACGCTCGGGACGCAGAAAGTTCCAGCCGCGCTGAAGATGCCGGATCAGCGAGTGCGCCTTGTACTGGGTCGCGACGCCGATGCGGCGGATGCCGGAGTTGATCGCGTTCGACAGGGCA
Source organism: Sphingomonas sp. Leaf231 (assembly GCF_001421995.1). Classification (GTDB taxonomy): domain Bacteria; phylum Pseudomonadota; class Alphaproteobacteria; order Sphingomonadales; family Sphingomonadaceae; genus Sphingomonas. The sequence goes on along the minus strand of NZ_LMLS01000002.1, from coordinate 436,580 downwards.
AAGTCGATGATGCGGCTCTTACCACCGAAGTAGACGGCTGGTTTCGCACGCGTATCGGTTAGTTCCTTTAGCCGGCTGCCACGTCCCCCTGCGAGAACATAGGCCATGGCGTCACGTGCCAGCGGCTGACTTCTGCGTTCGTCCACCTCAGGCTCTCCTTCCCTGCATCTTTACGATCTGTTCATTCAACGTTAACAGTGCTGTCACACCGTGGACATCAGAAGCCACGGAACATCGAAGTGCGTGCGTACCAACGACCGAACGTTAGGTAAGAGAGAGGATTTCTGATGCATCCCGCTCATCTGCAGCGCTCCTCCGACGGGCTTATCCGCGGCGTCGCGTGTGCGATCGTGCCCTCGCTGTTCGCGTGGAGTGCGATCTTCATGCTGGTCAGCCGCTTCGGCTGAAGCGCGCTCACGCGACCGGATCCCATTCCAGCATCACCGTCGCCAGCGGCGGCAGCGTCACCTCGGCATGGCCGCCGGTCGCGACGACGCCGCCCAAGTTGCCGAGCCCCGAGCCCCAGTAATCATGGGCGTCGGAATTGAGCACTTCGCGCCAGCGCCCATCGTGCGGCAACGGCACGCGGTACGGCATCCGTGCGACCGGCGTCATGTTGACGATCACCGCGATCGGCGATGCGCCGGGCGCGCTGCGCAGCCAGACGAACACCGAATTTTCGGCATCGTCCTGCACCAGCCAGCGGAAGCCCTCCGGCTCGCAATCGCGGGCGTGAAGCGCGCGCTTCTCGCGGTAGAGGCGGTTGAGATCGCGCACCAGCTTGCGCACGCCGTCGTGCGCCGACGAGTTCATCAGATCCCAATCAAGCGCGCGCTCCTCGCTCCATTCGGCGCGTTGCGCGAACTCCTGTCCCATGAACAGCAGTTTCTTGCCGGGATAGCCCCACATCATCGCATAATAAGCACGTAAATTCGCGAACTTCTGCCAATCGTCCCCGGGCATCTTCGTCAGCATCGAACCCTTGCCATGAACGACCTCGTCATGGCTGAGCGGAAGAACGAAGTTTTCGTCGAAGGCATAGACCAGCCCGAAGGTGATGGCGGCGTGGTGATGCTTCCGATGTACCGGCTCGCGCGCCATGTACTTCAGCGTGTCGTGCATCCAGCCCATGTTCCACTTGAACCCGAAGCCGAGCGCGGTACGCGGTGCCTCGTCATAAGCGGGGGCGGAGACGCCGGGCCAGCTGGTCGATTCCTCCGCGACGGTGAAGGTGCCGGGTTCACGGGCATAAAGCGCGCGATTGGCGGCGCGCATGAACTCCACCGCCTCCCAATTCTCGCGGCCGCCCTCGCGATTGGCGATCCATTCGCCGTCCTTGCGCGAGTAATCGCGGTACAGCATCGACGCGACCGCATCGACGCGCAGGCCGTCGACATGATAGCGCTCGGCCCAGAACAACGCGTTGTTGACGAGGAACGCCGACACCTCGCGCCGGCCGAAATTGTAGATCGCGGTGTTCCAGTCCGGATGGAAGCCGAGCCGCGGATCGTCATGCTCGTACAGCGCGGTACCGTCGAAGCGCGCCAGCCCGTGCGAGTCGGTCGGGAAATGCGCCGGCACCCAGTCGAGCAGCACGCCGAGCCCGGCGCGGTGCGCACCGTCCACGAAGCGCGCGAACCCCTCGTGATCGCCGAAGCGCGCGCTGGGCGCGTACAGGCCCGTGGTCTGATATCCCCAGCTCGGATCATAGGGATGCTCGGAAATCGGCATGAACTCGATATGGGTGAACCCCATCGAGACCGCGTAGGGGATGAGGCGCTCCGCCATCTCGTCCCAGGTCAGGAACCAGCCGTTCTCATCGCGCTGCCAGCTGCCGGCGTGCACTTCGTAGATGCTGATCGGCGTACGGCGCGGATCGACCGACGCCCACGCCTCGCGGTGCGCGGCGTCGCCCCATTCATGGTGCATCGGTGCGGTGGTGAGCGACGCGGTTTTCGGGCGCAACTCCGCCGCGAACGCGAACGGATCGGCCTTCAGCGGCTGAAGCACGCCATCCGGCCCGGTGATCGCGAACTTGTAGCCGCGCCCCGCGCCGATATCGGGCAGGAAGATTTCCCACACCCCGGTATCGTTGCGGCGGCGCATGCCGTGACGACGCAGATCCCAGTCGTTGAAATCGCCGACGACCGCCACGCGACGCGCATTGGGCGCCCACACCGCGAAATGCACGCCCTCCGCGCCCTCATGCACGATCAGATGCGCGCCCAGCTTGTCGTGCAGCCGATAGTGCGTCCCCTCGTTCATCAGGAAATCGTCGGTCGGTCCGAGTACGGGACCGAAGCTGTACGGATCGGTCACCCACCATTCCGCCCCGCCGCCTTGCGCAACGTAGCGCAAGGGTTGCGGATCGCCGTCGATCAGCCCTTCGAACAAGCCATTCTCATCGACGCGGCCCAGCGCGCCGAGCGGCTTGCCATCCAGCGTACAGGCAGTCGCGTGTTCCGCGCCCGGTATCCAGATCCGTGCGAACGTGCCCTCCGGCCCGCTGTGCGGCCCGAGCAGCGCGAAGGGATCCTCGTTGGTGCCGTCCAGCAGCGCATCGATCGCGGCGGCGGGGGGCTTCACTTCACGCCCCAGATCTCACGTGCATACTCGCCGATCGTTCGATCGGACGAGAACCAGCCCATGTTCGCGACATTGAGGATCGCGGTGCGCGCCCAACCGTCACGATCGTTCCAGCGCGCATCCACGTCCCGCTGTGCCGCGGCATAGGCGTCGAAATCGGCTGCCACCATGAACCAGTCATGGTCGTACAGGCCGTTCATGAGGTCGCGGTAACGGTCATGGTCATCCGGGGAGAACACTCCTGACGCGATAGCGTTCACCGCCTGCGCCAGTTCCGCCGAATTTTCGATCACCGACCGCGGCGCGTAGCCACCCGCGCGCTTGGCCGCGACCTCGTCCGCGGTCAGGCCGAAGATCACGATGTTCTCCGCGCCGACATGGTCGCGGATCTCGACGTTCGCGCCATCGAGCGTGCCGATCGTCAGCGCGCCGTTCAGCGCGAACTTCATGTTGCCGGTGCCCGATGCCTCCATGCCCGCGGTGGAGATCTGTTCGGACAGGTCGGCGGCAGGCACCATCCGCTCCGCCAGGCTGACGTTGTAATTGGGCACGAACGCGACCTTCAGCAGCCCGCCTATCGACGGATCGGCGTTCACCCGCCGCGCGACGTCGCCCGCCAGCTTGATGATGAGCTTGGCCTGATGATAGCTCGACGCCGCCTTGCCCGCGAACAGCTTGACCCGCGGCGTCCAGTCACGTTCGGGATGGCTGCGGATCTGATCGTAGAGCGCGACCGTCTCAATGATGTTGAGCAGCTGGCGCTTGTATTCGTGGATCCGCTTGATCTGCACGTCGAAGATCGCCGACGGATCGAGCCGCAGCCCCGTTTCGCCACGCAGATGATCGGCCAGCGCCACCTTGTTCGCGCGCTTCACCGCCATGAAGCGCTGACGGAAGCCCGCATCCGCCGCGAACGGCGCCAACGCGGTCAGTTCCTCCGCATCGTCGGTAAAACGGTCGCCGATCGCCTCCTTGATCAGCGCGGTCAGCGCCGGGTTGCATTCCTGCAACCAGCGACGCGGAGTGATGCCGTTGGTCTTGTTGTTGATCCGATCGGGATAGAGGCGGTGGAGATCGGCGAAGACGGTGGTCTTCATCAACCCGGTGTGCAGCGCGGCCACGCCGTTGACGCTGTGCGCCCCGGCAAAGGCGAGATTGGCCATGCGAACGCGCCGCTCGCCACCCTCGTCGATCAGGCTGACAGCGGCGATCGCGCGGTCATCGACCCCGTCGACCGCGCGGGCGGCACGCAGCACGCGGGCGTTGATTGCGTAGACCAGCTGCATGTGGCGCGGCAGCAGCCGCTCGAACAGCGGCAGCGGCCAGCTTTCCAGCGCCTCGGGCAGCAGCGTGTGATTGGTATAGCCGAAGGTCGCCTGCGTGATCTCCCACGCCTCGTCGAAATCCAGTCCGTGATCGTCGAGCAGCAATCGCATCAGCTCTGCGACCGACACCGCCGGATGCGTATCGTTCAGCTGGATCGCGGCACGATCGGGCAGCGTGCGGACATCGCCGAAATACTGGATGTGGCGGCGCACGATGTCCTGGATCGACGCGGAGGAGAAGAAATATTCCTGCCGCAGCCGCAGTTCCTGCCCCGCCGCCGTGGTGTCGTTGGGGTACAGGACGCGCACCAGCGTCTCGGCGCGCATCTGATCCGCCATCGCGCCCTGGAAATCGCCCTGGTTGAACGCGTCGAGCCGGAACGGATCGAGGCTGCGCGCGGTCCACAGCCGCAGCGTGTTGACGCGGCGCCCGCGCCAGCCGACCACCGGCGTGTCGACCGCCAAAGCCTCGACGATCTCGCCCGGCTTCCACGTGACCGCACCGGTCTCGCTGCCGTGCACCTCACCGCCGAACCCGATGACATAGGCGCTTTCGCGGCGACGGAATTCCCAGGGGTTGCCATATTGCAGCCACGTCTCCGGCAATTCGACCTGCCAGCCGTCGTCGATCCGCTGCCGGAACATGCCGTTCACGTAGCGGATGCCGTAACCGTAGGCGGGCAGGTCCAGCGTCGCGAGGCTTTCCATGAAGCACGCCGCCAGCCGGCCCAACCCGCCATTGCCCAGCGCGGCGTCCGGCTCGATCTCCTCCAGCGCGGCGAGGTCGACGTTCAGTTCGCGCAGCGCGGCCGCCACTTCGTCACGCGCCGACAGATTGGCCAGCGCATCGCGCAACAGCCGTCCGATCAAGAATTCCAGGCTGAGATAATAAACGCGCTTCGCCCCGGCGGCATGTGCCGCCTTGGTGGAGACCATCCAGCGTTCGACGATCTCGTTACGGATGGTCAGGATCGTCGCGGCGAGCCAATCGTGCGGAAGCGCCGCCTGTTCGTCCTTGCCGATCCGGTGGACCAGCGTGTCGACGATATTGAGCGCCAGCGGACCCCGCGATGGCACGGTATCGGTCTCAGTCACGGCCCACCCCCCCTTATTTGTATTAGTATACCGATGCCTAGGCGACCCCCGCCGCACCAGCAACGACTTCGTCGTGCCCTGCCCGTCCGCGATACGCCTGCACGTCGAGCGCTGCGCCGAGCAGGAAGGCGTAGACACTGAGCCACAGCCACGTCAGCGCGACGATGATCGCGCCCAGCGAACCATAGGTCGCGCCGTAATTGCCGAAATTGGCGACATAGACGCTGAACCCAGTCGTCGCGATCAGCCACACCGCCGTGGCGGTGACCGTCCCCGGTGTCGCCCAGCGCAACCGCGCGCCATGCCGGTACGGGCCGAAGCGGAACAGCAACGACGCGCCGGTGATGACGATCGTGGCGAGCAGCAGATACGTGGCGATCCGGATCAGCGCGAGCACCACGCCCGGAAACCACGGGATCAACGTGCCGACGAACGCGACCACCGCACTGGCGGCGATGCCCAGGAAGATCAGCACGATACCGCCCAGCACAATCGCAAACGACGTCAGCGTCCAAATGACGAAGCTGCGCTTGTCCTTCACCTCGTAGGCGACGTTGAGCGCGGTCATCATCGCGGTCGCCGCCTTGCTGCCGCCATACAGCGCGATCAGCAACGCGACGATCAGGCCGAGTCCCTTGCGCCCCTGCGACCCCGAAGTGACGATATCCAGCTGCTGACCGATCAGCGCGGCCACGTCGCCCGGCAGCATCGTGAACAGCTCGCGGATGTCCTGCTGCACCGACTGCGCGTCGGCGAACAGGCCGTAGGTGAACACGGTGACCGCGAGGATCGGGGCGATCGAGGAGATGATGTAGAACGCCGCACCCGCGGCGATCAGCCCGAGGTTGTCGTCGTTGGAGGCGGTATAGGCCGCCTTCATCTGGCCCCACCAGTCGCGACGGAAGGCACGCCACAGGTCGGCCGAGGAAAGATCGATCTTCATTACGGAGGCGAACGCAGCGGCGGCGCGGAGGCTCCCGCGAAAACCGTCTTAGCCGCAATCGAATCGCCGCCGGAGGTCGTCCAGGGCTAGACCGTGAAGCTTTCCCCGCACCCGCACGCGCCCTTTGCATTGGGGTTGGCGAACACGAAGCCGGCGGTGAAATCGTCCTCCACCCAGTTCATCGTCGAACCGATCAGGTACAGGATCGAGCCACCGTCGACGAACAACGTGCCGCCCGCCGTCTCGATGCGTTCGTCCATCGCCTGCGCCTCGGTGACGTAATCAACCGAGTAAGCGAGCCCGGAACAGCCGCGCCGCGGGGTGGACAGCTTGACGCCGATCGCCCCCTCCGGCGCCCTGGACATCAGATCGGCGATCCGCGCCTCCGCGGTCGGGGTGAGCAGCAGCGGCGCGGGGCGCGCACGGAGCGTGGTGGCCATCACAGCATCCCCAGTTCAAGGCGGGCATCGTCGGACATCTTCTGCGGATCCCATGGCGGATCCCAGACCAGGTTCACGTCGGCGAAGGCGATGCCGGGCACCGCCGCGACGCGCATCTCGACTTCGCCCGGCATCGATTCGGCGACCGGACAATTCGGGGTGGTCAGCGTCATCGTGACCGCGGCATGGCCGTCCTCGGTCACCTCGACGCCGTAGATCAGCCCGAGATCGTAGATGTTCACCGGAATCTCGGGATCGAAGATGTCCTTCAACGCGTCGATCACCGATTCGTACAATACGCCGCCCGGTTCGTGCGCGGCATCGCCAGCCGCCGGCTTCTGCGCAAGGAAGCCCGAAAGATAGTCACGCTGCCGCTCCGTGCCGGTATCGACCGCATCGGACACCTGCGCACGCGGCGGCTTGTCGACCGCGTCGACCGTTTCGCTCCTGACGAACTCACTCATCCGAAGATCCTCTTCACTCGATCGATGCCGGCCGCGAGCGCCGCCACGTCATCTGGCCCGTTATAGACCGCGAAGCTGGCGCGCGCGGTCGCCTCCACGCCCAGCGCCGCCATCAACGGCTGCGCGCAATGATGCCCGGCGCGGATCGCGACCCGGCTTTCGTCCAAGATGGTGCCGATGTCGTGCGGATGCACCCCCTCCATCACGAACGAGACAATCCCGGCGCTGTCGTCCGGTCCCAGCACGCGGATTGAACTGACCCGCGACAGCGCGGCGCGCGCCTCCGCGACCAGCGCGGTTTCGTGCGCGTGGATGCGGTCGATGCCGATGTCGCGCACATAATCCACCGCGGCGGCAAGGCCGAGCGCACCGACGATGTGCGGCGTCCCCGCCTCGAACCGGGTCGGCGCGGGGGCGTAGGTGGTCCGTTCGAACGACACGCGGTCGATCATCGATCCGCCGCCCTGATATGGCGGCATGGCATCGAGCAGTTCCGCGCGCGCCCACAACACGCCGATCCCGGTCGGGCCGTAAAGCTTGTGCCCGGAGAAGACGTAGAAATCGCAGCCGAGCGCCGCGACGTCCACCGCTATGCGCGGCACCGCCTGACAGCCGTCGATCAGGATCTTCGCGCCGACGCCGTGCGCGATCTCGCTCGCCTTCGCGACGTCGAGGATCGAGCCGAGCACGTTCGAGACATGCGCGAGCGCGACCAGTTTGTGCTGCGGGCGGATCATCGCGGCCATCGCGTCGAGATCGATGCGGTGGTCGGCGGTCAGCGGGATCACGTCGATCGCTGCGCCGGCCCGCTCCGCCACCATCTGCCATGGGACGATATTGCTGTGATGTTCGAGCATCGACAACAGGATACGGTCACCGGCCTTCAGGTTCACAGCGGCATGGCATTGCGCCACGAGGTTGATCGCCTCGGTCGCGCCGCGCACGAACACGATCTCGTCCGCCTTCGCGCCGATGAAGCTCGCCACCGTCCGGCGCGCGGCTTCATAGGCCAGCGTCATGTCGGCCGACCGCTGGTACACGCCGCGATGCACGGTGGCGTAGGTGGTGTCGTAACCGCGCGCGATCGCATCGATCACCGCCTGCGGCTTCTGCGCGGTGGCGGCAGTGTCGAGATACGCCCAGCCAGCGGGGATCGCCGGGAAATCGGCGACCCTGTCGAGCGGGCGATCGGCGGCGGGGGCCAGCGCGGTCATGCGCGGGCGTCCGCGCAGCGCGCGCGGAAGTTGACAAAGCTCACACCACGTCGCGGCTGGAAACGTGCCCCCGATGTCACCGTCGCGGAACGGCGGCGCAGCGGGAATGCGACATCCGGCATGGCAGCGGACCATGCCACCGCGGGAGCGTGCAGGACAGCGCTCACAACGCGCTCTCCAGCCACGCGTCCGCATCGGCGGCGAAGGCATCGCGAACCGTTTCGTCCGCAATCCGGTCCAGCGCGTCGGCGACGAAGGCACGGGTCAGCAGCGCCTTGGCACGCGGCGCGGGGATGCCGCGGCTCTCCATGTAGAACAAGGCGCGCGCATCGAGTTCGCCGACCGTCGCGCCATGAGCGCACTTCACGTCGTCGGCGAAGATCTCCAGCTCGGGCTTCAGGTTCACCGTGGCGGTGCGATGGAGCAGCAGCCCACGCAGGCTCTGTTCGCCATCGGTCTTCTGCGCATGGCGCGCGACCTCAACCGCGGCGGCAAGGCTCGCCTGCGACTGGCCCGCCGCCACCGCGCGCCACAGCTGGTGCGACTGGCCGTTCGGTTCGGCGTGGCGGACGCGCACCGCGCATTCCTGCTTCAGACGATCGCGGGTAAGCAAGGCACCGCCATATTCGGCATAACCACCCGCACCCGCCAGCGTGATCGCAGCGTCGATGCGCGCGCCCTGATCGCCGGCGACCAGCATCGTGCCGACCAGGCTGGCCCCCTCGCCCAGTTCGGCCTCGTCGCGGATCGAGACGAAGCCGCCGGCCTGCGTCATCCGGACCGCGCGCATCAACCGCGCGGCCCTGCCCAGCCGAATGCGCGTGTTGCGGTTCGACCAGCCCGCGCCGACGAACGTCTCGACGATCTGCGCCGAGGTGTCGTCGTCCAGCACGATCTCGGCGGCGAGGTGGTTCTCCCCTCCGGTGGCGATATGCACGACCTGCACGGGGTGAGCGACCGCCTGTTCGGCAAGGTGCAGCGACCAGCCGTGGCGCGCGCGGTTGCCCAGCGGATGATCGCCGGGCGTCAGATCACCGACGGTGACGCGGTGCAGATCGCTGGCGGCGTGATCCAGCACGCCGTCGACGAACAGCAGCTTCGCGCCGGGCAGATCGAGGAATTGCGCATCGGGGCGGGCGATGGGCGCAAGCGCGGCGGCGGCAGCGATCCCGCCGAGGTCCGCCCATCGCCATGCTTCCTCGCGGGTCGAGGGAAGGTCCAGGGTCACGCGGCAACCTCGGCATAGCCCTGCCGCTCCAACTCGTGCGCCAGTTCCGGTCCGCCGGTGCGCGTGATGCGGCCGTCGGCGAGGACGTGGACACGATCGGGCTGCACGTAATCGAGCAGCCGCTGATAGTGGGTGATGAGCAGCACCGCCTTGGTCGGCTGGCGCATGATGCGGTTGATGCCGTCGCCGACGATGCGCAGCGCGTCGATGTCAAGGCCGGAGTCGGTTTCGTCGAGGATCGCGAACGCGGGATCGATGATGCCCATCTGCACCATCTCGTTGCGCTTCTTCTCGCCGCCGGAGAAGCCGACGTTGACCGGGCGCTTGAGCATGTCCTGCTGGAGGCCCAGCGCGTCGGCCTGCGCGCGGGCGATCTTCAGGAACTCGGCGCCCGACAGCGGCTTCTCGCCGCGGCTGGCGCGTTGCGCGTTGAGCGATTCGCGCAGGAACTGGACGTTCGAGACGCCGGGGATCTCGACCGGATACTGGAAGCCAAGGAACACGCCGGCGGCAGCCCGCTCGTGCGGTTCCTTGTCGAGGAGATCCTCGCCGTTGAACGTGACGCTACCGGCGGTAACTTCGTAGCCGGGGCGCCCGCCGAGCACGTAGCCGAGCGTCGACTTGCCCGCGCCGTTCGGGCCCATGATCGCGTGGATCTCGCCCGCGTTTACTTCGAGCGAAAGGCCCTTGAGGATTTCCTTGCCGTCGATCTCGGCGTGGAGGTTTTCAATCTTGATCATACTGCATACGCTCTCTTAATTCTGATCTGCCGCCGCAACTCGAGATAGAGCAACGCTGTCGACGGAAGCGCCAGCATCCTCACGATTCATCTCCCAGTGGCCCATCCTTTGGCGAGCCTTGAGGAACTCAGTGACAGCGGCACTACGTCGAGACTTGCACGCCGTAAGAGCATGTCGCGCCACCTCTTCAGGATCAGCCTTGATTCGGTTTTCAGAAGCACGTTTCTTTACGCATTCGGAATAGGCATCTAGCGGGTTCAGTACCGCAACACTTGAATTGCCGACGGCAAGAAATAGCGTGGCAAGAAGCAAGCTCATCACCCGACGCTGCCCTCAAGGCTGATCCCGAGCAGCTTCTGCGCCTCGACCGCGAATTCCATCGGGAGTTGCTGCAGCACCTCGCGCGCGAAGCCGTTGACGATCAGCGCGACCGCCGCCTCGGCATCCAGACCGCGCGACATCGCATAGAACAGCTGGTCCTCGCTGATCTTCGACGTAGTCGCCTCGTGCTCGATCTGCGCCGACGGGTTCTTCACCTCGATATACGGCACGGTATGCGCGCCGCACTGATCCGACAGCAGCAGCGAGTCGCATTGCGTGAAGTTGCGGACGTTCTCGGCGGTCGGCGCGACGCGGACGAGGCCACGGTACGTGTTGTCGCTGCGCCCGGCGCTGATCCCCTTCGAGACGATCGTCGACTTCGTGTTCTTGCCGAGGTGGATCATCTTCGTGCCGGTATCGGCCTGCTGGCGGTTGTTGGTGACCGCCACCGAATAGAACTCACCGACCGAGCCGTCGCCCGCCAGCACGCACGACGGATATTTCCACGTGATCGCACTGCCGGTCTCGACCTGCGTCCACGACACCTTGCTGTTGCGGCCCTGACACAGCGCGCGCTTGGTGACGAAATTGTAGATGCCGCCGACGCCGTTCTCGTCGCCGGGGTACCAGTTCTGGACGGTCGAATATTTGATCTCGGCATCGTCGAGCACGACCAGCTCCACGACCGCCGCATGGAGTTGGTTTTCGTCGCGCATCGGCGCGGTGCACCCCTCCAGATAGCTGACGTAGCTTCCCTTGTCGGCGACGATCAGCGTGCGTTCGAACTGGCCGGTATTTTCCGCATTGATGCGGAAATAGGTCGACAATTCCATCGGGCAACGCACGCCCTCGGGAATGTAGACGAAGGTGCCGTCGGAGAAGACCGCGCTGTTGAGCGTCGCGAAGTAATTGTCGCGTTGCGGCACGACCTTGCCCAGCCACTTGCGGACCAGATCGGGATATTCGCGGATCGCCTCGCTGATCGAACGGAAGATCACGCCCGCCGCCTCCAGTTCCTTGCGGAAGGTGGTGGCGACCGACACGCTGTCGAACACCGCATCCACCGCGACGCGGCGCTGCGGGGTCTCGCCGTCATCGACGCCGGCGAGCATCTTCTGCTCCGCGATCGGGATGCCGAGCTTTTCGTAGACGCGCAGGATCTCGGGATCGACCTCGTCCAGCGAACCCAGCTTCGGCTTCGCTTTCGGCTCGGCGTAATAATAAGCGTCCTGATAATCGATCGGCGGCACGTTCAGCTTGGCCCAGTCGGGCGCTTCCAGCGTCTGCCACAACGCGAATGCCTTCAGCCGCCAGTCGAGCATCCATTGCGGCTCGTTCTTCTTGGCGGAGATGTAGCGAACGGTGTCCTCGCTAAGCCCCTTGGGCGCGAAATCCTGTTCGATGTCGGACGAGAAGCCCCATTCATAGGTCTTCGCGACGGCGGCGTGCGCTTCGGCGTTCTTCGTGGCCATGATTATGCCTCAACCTTCATCTGCTGCGCCATCGGCGCGTCTGCGGCGAGTTGCGCCAGCGTGATCCCCGCCAGCGCGCCGCGTACGGCATGGTTCACCGCATTCCAGTGCGGCTTCACCCGGCAATTCCCCTCGATCGCGCAATCGTGCGTGGCGGCGTCGACGCATGAGGTGAGCGCGATCGGCCCCTCGACCGCCTCGACGATGTCGGCCAACGTGATCGACGCCGGGGGACGCGACAGGCGGATGCCGCCGCCGGTGCCGCGCGCGCTGTCGATCAGCCCCGCCGCCGCCAGCCGGCTGACCAGCTTCTGCGCGGTGGGCAGCGGCACGCCGGTTTCCTCGGCGAGCACGGTGGCGTTCTGCCGCGCCAATCCGCCGCAATGCCGCGCGGCCGCGCCGAGCAGCACCACCGCGTAATCGGTCAGGCTCGATAATCTCATGCTTTGCGACGCATCTGTTGCGAGCCACTCTCAAATCGGATCGAATCGTTCCGATTGGCAGATGGCGGCTCGCACAGATGAAATCAACCGCCCCGGGGCGCTCGCGAAAAAAGAGCCCGGCATTGCTGCCGGGCTTTGAAGGAAAGAGACTTCCAACCGGAAGCCCTTCGGGTCGCCATGCCGCTATGACGCGGATTCGGCGCGAAGGATTGGATGGATGCGACGCCGTTCGCGACAAAACTTACAATTCATCCGCGCTTGATCTTGCCCGATGGCGGCGCGAAACGCAGATCATCATGACCGACCTTCTTTCCCGCCTTGCGCGAACGCTCGATCCCGAAACCGCACATATTCTGGCGATCCGCGCGCTGGGCGGATGGGGAACGGCGCGCGCACCGATGGCGCGGCCCATGCCGCGACTGGCGATGCGCGTGGCCGGCATCGACTTCCCGAACCCGGTCGGGCTGGCGGCGGGACTGGACAAGGATGCGCGCGCCGTCACCGGGTTGATGGCGCTGGGGTTCGGATCGGTCGAGGTCGGCACGATGACCCCACGCGCGCAGCCCGGCAACCCCCGGCCACGGTTGTTCCGGCTGGCGGAGGACCGCGCGGTCATCAATCGCATGGGCTTCAACAACGGGGGGCTGGACGCCGGGATCGCGCGCGCCGCCGCTGCCGATCGGCGTGGTGGGGTGCTGGGCATCAACGTCGGCGCGAACAAGGACGCGACGGACCGCGTGGCGGATTACGTCGCCGGGGTGCGCGCCGCCGCACCGGTCGCCGATTACGTGACGATCAACGTCAGCAGCCCGAACACGCCGGGGCTGCGCGACCTGCAGGAGGGCGCGGCGCTGGCCGAGCTGCTGGCGGCCTGCATGGACGTGCGCGGACACACGCCGCTGTTCCTGAAGATCGCGCCCGACCTGGACGCCGCCGGGATCGACGGCGTGGCGCGCGCGGCGATCGACCAGCGTGTCGACGCCCTGGTGATCGGCAATACCACCATCTCACGCCCGGCACTGCGCAGCGCGCATGGCGGCGAGACCGGCGGATTGTCCGGCGCGCCGCTGCGCGGGCTGGCCGCGCGCAAGCTGGCCGAGATCCGCGCGGCGACCGGCGCGCAGGTGCCGTTGATCGCGGCGGGCGGGATCGACAGCGGCGCGGAAGCCTATGCACGGATTCGCGCGGGCGCGAGCCTGGTCCAGCTGTATTCGGCACTGGTCTACGAAGGGCCGGGATTGCCGCGCCGGATCGTCACGGAACTGACGGCGTGCCTGAAGCGGGACGGGTTCGCGAACGTCGCGGCGGCGGTGGGCGCGGGCTGAGTTCACGCCGGCGGGCACCGCGTCACAGGCGGGAGGAGCGCGTCCGACGACGTTACGGTTTGCGTAGCGCGTTCAAGCCGATAGGGTCGGCGCGATGACCAGACTGCTCCTCCGTTTTTCCGCCGTACTGCTGTCGCTGGCCCCGGCCCCGGTCATGGCGCAAGGCGTCGTCTCCGCCGCCGATCCGCGCGCCAGCGCCGCGGGACAGGAGATGCTGCGCGCCGGTGGCAGCGCGACGGATGCCGCGATCGCGATGGTGTTGGCGCTGGGCGTGGTCGAGCCGCAGTCGAGCGGCGTGGGCGGCGGCGGCTTGCTGGTGCATCACGGTGGGCGAACGGGGTTGTTCGACACGATCGACGGGCGCGAAACCGCTCCCGCCGCCGCGCGCGCCGATCGGTTCCTGGCCCCGGACGGCACGCCGTTGCCGTTCGTGCAGGCATGGCCGGGCGGCTATTCGGTCGGCGTGCCGGGCACGCTGCGGCTGGCGGAAGCGGCGCACCGCAATTGGGGCCGGCTGCCATGGGCACGACTGTTCGAACCGGCGGTGCGGCTGGCGGCGGACGGCTTCGTCGTCAACGCACGGCTGGCGGCGTCGCTGAAGCAGGTCGCGCCGGTGTGGAAGGACTTTCCGGCGATCCGCGCGCTCTATTCCATCGACGGGCGCGCGTTGCGGGAAGGCGACACGTTCCGCAACCCGGCGCTGGCGGCGTTCCTGCGCCGCGTCGCGGCCGAGGGGCCGGAGGCGTTCTACACCGGCGACAATGCGGCGGCGGTCGCCAGAACGGTCAGCGATGCGCCGCGCAACCCGGTGGCAATGACCGCCGCCGACCTTGCCGGGTACAAGGCGAAGCAGCGCGCCGGGGTGTGCGGCCCGTACCGCGCCCGCTCGATCTGCGGCATGGGGCCGCCGTCGTCGGGCGGGGTCACGGTGCTGCAGATCCTGGGGATGATCGAGCGCTTCCCGATCGCGCGCTGGGGCAAGGACGATCCGCGCAGCTGGCATGTGATCGGCGAGGCGATGCGGCTCGCCTATGCCGACCGCGATCGGTATCTGGGCGATCGCGACGTCGTGGCGGTGCCGCTGGCGGGGATGATCGACCCGGCGTATCTGCGCGCGCGATCGGGGCTGATCGACGTGCGCCGCGCGCGCGGTCGCTACGAGCCGGGGGTGCCGCCGGGCGCACGCCCGCGCACGCTGGCACCGTCGGGCGAGGTGGCCGGAACGACGCACTTCGTCGCGGTGGACGACGCGGGCGACGTGGTCAGCTGGACCAACACCGTCGAAAGCGCGTTCGGCAGCCAGCTGACCGTCAACGGTTATATCCTGAATAACGAACTGACCGACTTCAGCTTCGCGCCCGAACGCGATGGGCAGCCGGTCGCCAATGCGGTCGCGCCGGGCAAGCGACCGCTGTCGTCGATGGCGCCGACGATCACCTACGATACGCGCGGCAAGCCGGTGTTCGCGATCGGCGCGGCCGGCGGCCGGACGATCATCATGCAGGTCGTGAAGGCATTGGTCGCGCATTTCGACTGGGGCCTGTCCGCGCAGGATTCGATCGCGCTGGGGCAGGTGTTCTTCGATCGCGACGGGCTGGTCCTGGAACAGGGCACCACGGTGGCGGCGGCGATGCAGGCACCGCTGGAACGGCTGGGCCACCATGTCACCCTCGCGAAGCTGGGGCTGAAGGCCAATGCGGCCGAGAAGCTGCCCGAGGGTCGCTGGATCGGGGCCGCCGACCCGCGCAGCCCGGGCAATTCGTTACAGCAATAACGACCACGACAGGCGGCAGGGACATGCCGCGGGAGAGGATATGCGCCGGCTCGAACATTTCCCCAATCTGGTCACGATGTTCTTCACGCGCGCGGCGGAGCGGGGGGAGGCGCCGTTCCTGTGGCGCAAGCAGGACGGCGCATGGGTGGCGACCAGCTGGCGCGAGGCGGCCGAGACGGTCGCGCGGCTGGCCAGGGCGCTGACCGCGATCGGGCTGGAGCGCGGCGACCGCGTGATGCTGGTCGCCGAAAACCGCCCGGAATGGTGCCTGTCGGATCTGGCGATCATGGCCGCAGGCTGCGTGACGGTGCCGACCTACACTACCAACACCGAGCGCGATCACGCGCACATCATCGAGAATTCGGGCGCCAAGGCGGTGATCGTCTCGACGCCGAAACTGGCCAAGGCGCTGATGCCCGCGATCCTGCGTTCGATCCGGCCGCAGATGCTGATCGGGATCGAGCCGATGCGGCTGGGGCAGGCGGTGATCGACATCCACGACTGGCAGACGCTGATCGACGGGCAACCCGCCGATGTGGCGGCGGTGGCCGATGCCGCCGCCGCGCTCCGCCGCGATGATCTGGCATGCATCATCTACACCAGCGGCACCGGTGGCGCGCCGCGCGGCGTGATGCAGCATCACGGCGCGATCCTGCACAATGTCGCGGGCTGTGCGACCGCCGTCAGCGAGGATCTGGGCTGGGGAGACGAGGTGTTCCTGTCGTTCCTGCCGCTCAG
Source organism: Sphingomonas sp. Leaf231 (assembly GCF_001421995.1). Lineage (GTDB taxonomy): Bacteria > Pseudomonadota > Alphaproteobacteria > Sphingomonadales > Sphingomonadaceae > Sphingomonas. The sequence goes on along the minus strand of NZ_LMLS01000002.1, from coordinate 420,472 downwards.
CCACGCCTATGAGCATACCGGCGGGCAATTCGTGCCGATCGGCATGGGCGGACAAATCTATTATGCGGAGGGTATCGAGAAGCTGGCCGCCAATATCGAGGAGGTTCGCCCGACGATCATGTTCGTCGTGCCGCGCCTGTTCGAGGTGCTGCGCACCCGCATCTCCAAGGCGATCGAGCGGCAGGGCGGGCTGTCGGCCAGGTTGCTGGCCGCGGCGCTCGACATCGGCGCGAAGCGCAACGCCGGCGGGCTGCGGCTGGTCGACCGTCCCCGGGCATTGCTGGTCGATGCGGTCTTCAAGCCGAAGATCGCGCGAAAGTTCGGCGGGCGGATGAAGGCGATGATCTCCGGCGGTGCACCGTTGACGCCGGAGGTCGGCGTGTTCTTCCAGTCGCTCGGCATCACGTTCCTGCAAGGGTATGGCCAGACGGAAGCGGCGCCGGTGATCTCGTGCAACCGCCCCGCGGCGGGCGTCACGATGGATTCGGTCGGGCCGCCGCTTTCCGATACCGAGGTGCGGATCGCGGAGGACGGCGAGATCCTGGTGCGCGGCGAACTGGTGATGCACGGTTACTGGCGCAACGAGGCGGAAACCGCGCGGGTGCTGAAGGATGGCTGGCTCCACACCGGCGACATCGGCGAGATCGACGGGGGCGGCCGCATCCGGATCACCGACCGGAAGAAAGATCTCATCATCAACGACAAGGGCGAGAACGTCGCGCCCCAGAAGGTGGAGGGGCTGCTGACGCTCCAGCCCGAGATCGGACAGGCGATGATCGCGGGCGACCGGCGGCCGCACATGGTGGCGGTGCTGGTGCCCGATGCGGAATGGCGCGCGGAATGGGCGGCGGCGAACGGCCGGCGCGGGCCGGTGAGCGACGACGATCCCGCCTATCGCGGCGCGTTGCAGGCCGCGGTCGACCGCACCAACGCGATGCTGTCCGTCACCGAGCGGGTACGCCGCTGGATCGTGGCGGACGAACCGTTCGCGATCGAGAACGAACAGCTGACGCCGAGCATGAAGATCCGGCGGCATGTGCTCAAGCAGGTATATGGCGCGCGGCTGGACGGATTGTACGGGGCGAGCGGGTAGGCGCCGGCCGTCACCCCTGGGCAGGCAGGGGCGACGGCCTACTTGGTTGCCGCCGCCGCCCCGGCCGTTGCGCCTCCACCGGCCGCCGCGCCCTTCGGCACCACCGCCATCGTCCAGTCCTTCTCCGGCTTCAGATATTTCGCCGCGCTTGCCTGCAGCGACGCCGGCGTGATCGACGTCATGTCACCGACCAGACTCTGGCTGGCCTCGATCCGCTTGGGATCGAAGGTGCCGCCGCTGGTCTGGAGCAGCCAGAACTGGTTACCCGACGAGGCACGCGCCATATATTGCAGCATCGGCACGATCGTGCGGCGCAGCTCGTCCTCGCTTACCGGGGTGGACACCAGCTCCGCAGCGATCTGGCGGGACAGCTGGAAGAACAGCGGCACCTTGTCCGGCGCAACCTTGCCGATCGCGATCAGACGGCCGCCGCCGGGCTGGCCGACCGGCCACTGGCTCTGCGCGCTGGGCGAGTAGCTGGCGCCCGCGACCGAGCGCAGCCGGTCGAACAGCCGGTCCGCGAACACCGCCGCCAGCACGTCGAGCCGGCGCTGTTCGGCGTGGTCGACCGATCCGCCGCCGGTAGGCCACGCGATCACCGCCGCGGCCTGATTCTCGTCGCCGTCATGGGTACGCATCACCGGCTGCCCGACATGCGCGGGGAAGCGCACCGTGGGGGAGCGCGGGTCGTCGGCGCGGCGCGCTTTGAGCGCGCCGAAGCTCTTGCCGATCGCGGCGATCGCCTCATCCGCCTTTACGTCGCCGAAGACGTCGACCTCGATCGGGCCGGTCGCCAGCAACGGCTGCCACAATTTACGGAACGCGCCCGCATCCAGCGCCTCGATCTGCGCCAGCGTCGGCACGCCCCAGCGCGGGTCGCCGTCACGCAGCAGCCCTTCCAGATCGCGCGCCAGCACGCCATCGGGCGACGAGGACAGGCCGGCATAGCCCGCCAGCATCGCCGCGCGCGCACGCGCCACCGGTGCCTTGTCCCAGCGCGGGGCGGCCAGCTTGGCGGCCATCAGCGTCAGATTGTCGGCATAATCGCCCGGCGTCGTCTGCGCGCCGAACAGGAACGAATCGTCGCCGATGTCGAAATCCAGCCCGATCCGCCGCCCGGTGGTCAGCTGGTCGAGATCGCTCTGGTCCAGCTTGCCGATCCCGCTGGCGACCAGCGCATTGTCCCCCGCCCACGCCGGCGTCGGCTTGTCTGACGGCAGCGCCTGATACCCGCGGCCGAAGCGCACGCGGAGGTAGACGCGTCCCGTTTCGGACGCATTGGGATAGATCAGCGCACGCACGCCATTGGCGAACGTCACCTGCTCCATCGGCGGATCGCCGATGCGGGCCTGCGCCACCGTCTTGCCGGGCTGACCCAGCTTCGGCACGCGCGAGAAATCGACCGCCGCCTGTTGCGTGCGCTTGCCCGCCAGCTTCGACACATCGGCCTTCATCGCCGCCGCCAGCCGCGCCGCCGCGCCGGCATCCGGGGTGCGGGTGTTGACCAGCGCGCGGTTCGCCTCGCCCTTGAACAGGCGATTGGTTGATTCGATCATCGCCGCCGGGGTGAACATCCCCTTGGTGCGGGCCTGTTTCAGGATCTCGTAGCTGGTCTGCGGCCCGGCCACCGTCTCGCGGATGTCGAGCGCGCTGACCATGTCGTCGGCCTGCTTCGCACCCGCCTCCACGCGCGCGGTATCGACGTCGTTCTTCATCGCCGCGTCGAATTCGGCCAGTTCGCGATCGATCTCGCCCTGCGTCGGCGGGTTGGCCATCGCATCCGCGATCACCGCGCGCACGTCCTTGAGCGCCGCTTCCCAGTCCGCGCCGATCGGCACGACATTGGTGAAGGTGCCGTTGGCCGAACGCGACACGTCGTCGAGGTTGACCGACGCCTGGAGGAAGCTGCCCCCGGCCCGCGCGCGCGTTTCCAGCCGCCGGTTGATCAGCCGCATCGCCAGCTGGTCGACCATCCGCTTCTGGTTGAAGACCATCGTGTCGCTCTGGTATTTCCACGGGCGCAGCACCGCGGTGGCGACGATCGCGGGCAGCGAGGGTTCGGCGATCGTCCCGGCGATCGGCTCACCCGCCTTGGGCGTGCCGAAATCGGGATCGGCGGGGTTCGCCCCCTTGCCCTGCCATCCCCCGAAGTTCTTGACGACCAGCCGCGCCGCGACGTCGGGATCGATGTCGCCCGATATGATGACGACCGCGCGCGACGGGCGATACCAATGATCGTGGAAGGTCTGCACCGCCGACGGGGTCGCCGCCGCCAGCGTCTTGATCGTGCCGATCGGCGAGCGATTGGCGAGCGGCTGCCCGGCAAAAAACGTCTCACGCAGCGCATCGCCGTAACGGACCTGCGGCCCCGGCGCCTCGCGCTGTTCCGCCAGGACCGCCGGCCGCTCGGCGGCCAGCCCGGCATCGGTGATCGCCGGGGCGGCCATCATCCCGGAGAAGATCTTGAGGCTTTCGTCCAGCTTCACATCGGTCGCGCCGGGCAGGTCGAGCTTGTAGACGGTCTGGGTCGGCGTGGTCGATGCGTTCGAATCGCTGCCGAAGGTCGCGCCGAACCGCTGCCACACCCGCTTGGCCTCCCCGTCGGGGACGTATTTCGAGCCGCGGAACGACAGATGCTCGATCAGATGCGCGAACCCTTGTTCGGCGTCGGTTTCGTAAAGCGAGCCGGCGTCGATCCGCACGCGCACCGCCACCTGCCCCGGCGGGACCGAATTGCGGCGCACCGCATAGCGCAGCCCGCTGGGCAGCGCGCCGAAATGCCATTGCGGATCGGGCGGGATGTCCGAATCGGCGAACAGCCACGGACGCGTATCGACCGCGATCGGCGCGGCGGCCTGCGTCGGCACGGCCTGGGGCACGACGGGCCGGGTAGCGGCGGGACGGGCCGGCGCCGCGCGGCGTGCGCGCTGCTGCGCGGGGAGCGGCAGCGCGACGGAGACGAGCAGGACGGCGAGGAGCGGCTTCGCGAACGCGCGCGAGGAAAATAGCATGGGGCAAGTGTAGGGACTGCGGCGACGCGCGGCAACGGTCGGCCTGACGAAAGCGCGCGCAGCCACCGCCTGCCTTTCACTCGCCGTCCCGCGCCACGTTATGGCCGCGTTGCATGTGTAGCCGCTGGCCGCTCCACGCCGGCGCGGGCACGAGGAAACGACTGATTCGAAAGCGAATGATCCGATCAGACGGCGCGGTGCGTCACGTCGCAGCCGGGCTCGCTGCCGCCGGCTGCCGCGACGGCGGCGGCAGCGCCGCGCTGGCCCCCGCACCGGGCCGGCCGTGGCTGGTGCGCGTCGGAAAACATCTGCGCGGCACGTTCGACCGGTTGATCGCGGGATCGTCGCTGGTGTCGAACGCGCCGGTGCTCGACGTGCGCGATTTCCCATGGACAGCATTGCTGCGCGATCGCTGGCACGACATCCGCGAGGAGGCGATCCGCGTCGCGCTGGTCGGCGATGCCGCGCCGAGCCTGTCGACCATCTCCCCCGATCACCGCGCGATCGCCGCGCCGGGCAAATGGCGGTCGTTCTTCCTGTGGGGCTATGGCTATCGCATCGACGAGAATCTGGCGCGGTGCCCGCAGACGCGCGAGGTGATCGAACGGGTGCCGGGGCTCGTCTCCGCCTTCTTCTCGATCCTGGCGCCCGGCACGCACATCCCCGAACATCGCGGCGTGTCGAAGGGGCTGGTCACCTGCCACCTCGCGTTGATCGTGCCGCGCGACGGCGACGTGCGGATGCGCGTGCACGACCGGATGGTCCGCTGGGCCGAGGGCGAGACCTTGGTGTTCGACGACACGTACCGCCACGAGGTGTGGAACGAGACGAGCGGCACCCGCGTCGTGCTGCTGATCCAGTTCGAACGGCCGCTGCGTCGACCGGGCAAATGGTTCGCCGACCTGTTCCTGGGCGTCGCGCGCCGCTCCGCGTTCGTGCAGGAAGCGCGCGCGAACGTGGCGCAGTGGAACGCGGCGGTGCACCGGAGCGACGGCTGAGGCGGCACGTCGCGCTATCCGCCACGAAACGATCGCTTTCCGCCGACGTGCTTGATCCGGAGCGCCGCACGCGCCACATCGCCGGCATGTTGATCGAAACCGAAGCCACGCCCAACCCGGCGACGCTCAAGTTCCTGCCCGGCCGCGCCGTCATGGATGCCGGCACGCGCGATTTCGCCACCCCCGAAGAGGCGGAGGCCAGCCCGCTGGCCGACGCGCTGTTCGGGCTGGGCGACGTCACCGGCGTATTCTTCGGGCGCGACTTCGTGTCGGTCACCGCCGCGCCCGGCGCGGAATGGCGCGACCTGAAGCCCGACGTACTGGCGATCCTGATGGATCATTTCACCGCGCAGATGCCGCTGTTCCGGACCGGCGGCGCGGGCTTCAGCGTCCCGTCCGAGGAAGAAACCTTCGCCGACGATCCCGCCGATGCCGACATCGTCGCGCAGATCAAGGAATTGATCGAGACGCGCGTCCGCCCCGCCGTGGCCAACGACGGCGGCGACATCGTCTATCGCGGGTTCGACAAGGGCAAGGTGTTCCTGCGGATGCAGGGCGCGTGCGCCGGCTGTCCGTCGTCCAGCGCGACGTTGAAGAACGGCATCGAGCAGTTGCTGCGCCATTACGTTCCCGAAGTGACCGAGGTCCGCGCGGTCTGACGCCGCCTGCCCTACCCCGATGACGGAGTTCCCGATGGCCGCCCCGATCGACGATGCCGCGCTCGACCAGTTGTTTCGCACCGCGCGCAGCTACAACCATTATCGCGACGAGCCGGTCGGCGAAGACAAGTTGCGCGCCATCTGGGACCTGATGAAGATGGGGCCGACATCGGCCAACCAGCTGCCGGCGCGACTGGTGTGGTGCGTGTCGGAAGAGGCCAAGGGCAAGCTGGCCGACGCCTGTTCCGAGGGCAATCGCGACAAGGTGCGCAAGGCACCTGTATCGGTGGTGATCGGTATGGACGTGGAATTCCACGAACATTTGCCCGAACTGTTCCCGCACACCGACGCCAAGAGCTGGTTCGACGGCAACCGTGAGCTGCGTGAGGCATCGGCGTTCCGCAATTCGTCGCTGCAGGGCGGCTATTTCATCCTCGCCGCCCGGGCGCTGGGGCTGGATACCGGGCCGATGTCCGGCTTCGACGCGGGCGCGGTGGACAAGGCGTTCTTCGCCGAGACCCCGGCGGTGCGCACCAACTTCATCGCCACGCTCGGCTATGGCGATCCGGCCACGCTGCATGGGCGCAGCCCGCGCCCGGCGTTCGAGACGTTCAACCGCATCGTTTGATACGGGGTTCTGACATGACGCGCACGCTGGTGATCGACACCGCGACCGCCGCCTGTTCGGTCGCGCTGTTCGAGGACGGACGGCTGATCGCGCATGCGCACGATGTGGTCGGACGAGGCCATGCCGAGCGGTTGGTGCCGATGATCGCCGACCTGCCGGACGGCGGGCGCGCCGATCATATCCTCGTCGATGTCGGCCCCGGCAGCTTCACGGGCATCCGCGTCGGGATCGCTGCGGCACGCGCGCTGGCGTTCGGCTGGGGCGCGGCGGTGGCGGGATATGGCGCACCGTCGCTGGTCGCCGTCGCCGCGCTGGCCGACGATCCGGCGCCGGTGGTCGTGGTGATGGAAGGCGGGCATGGCGAAGTCTTCGTCCAGGGGTTCGTCGCACCCTTCGTTGCGCTGGATGGCCCGCGTTCGCTGACCCCGGCGGCGGCGCTGGCGATGCTGGACGGGCGGCGCGCGGTCGGATCGGGACTGCGCTGGCTCAACGCGCTCGACACGGCGATCGCCGATGTGGCGACGTTGCCCGATGCGCGCCACGCGCTGCTCCTCCCGGCCGCGGCGCGCGCGCTGCCACCCGCGCCCTTCTACGGCCGTGCGCCCGATGCCAAATTGCCGTCGGCGGCGATGGCGGCCGGCGCATGACGACGCGGGTGCGGCTGATCGAGCTGGCACCGGGCGGCGCGACCGATGCCGAGGTCGTCGACCGCGTGATGGCCGTAGCGTTCGACCCGCGTTACGGCGAGGCGTGGACGCGCAGCCAGTGCGTCGGCATCCTTGCCATGCCCGGCGTGTGGATGACGCTGGCGCGTGTCGACGAGGTGGTGGTCGGCTTCGCGCTGGTTCGCGCGATCATGGACGAGGCGGAACTGCTGCTGATCGCGGTCGATCCGGCGGTGCGTCGCACCGGGGTGGGCGCCGCGTTGCTGCGCGGCGTGATCGCCGAATGCGACGGGCGCGGCGTGGCGAAGCTGCACCTGGAAGTGCGCGCCAACAATCCGGCGATCACATTGTACACCGCCCATGGTTTCCACCACGCGGGGGTGCGGCGTGGCTATTACCACGGGCGCGATGGCGCGACCTTCGACGCGCACACCTACGTGCGGAACCTCTCCGCCGAACGATAAATCGCCATGTTGCGAGTCGGTAGCGCTTTTCGCAACAAGCCCGACGCATTACATGCCGTCCATGGCTCGCAAGATCGATCTCGAAGCGCTGTGTCACGAAAAGGGCCTGCGCATCACCGAACAGCGTCGCGTCATCGCGCGCGTCCTGTCCGAGGCGGAAGACCATCCCGACGTGGAGAAGGTCTATGCCCGTGCCTCCTCGATCGATCCGGGCATCTCGATCGCCACGGTCTATCGCACCGTGCGGTTGTTCGAGGAGGCGGGGATCCTTGATCGTCATGACTTCGGCGACGGACGCGCGCGCTACGAACCCTCCCCGGAGGCGCATCACGATCACCTGATCGATGTCGAGACCGGCAAGGTGATCGAATTCGTCGATCCGGAGCTGGAGCTGCTGCAAAAGGCGATCGCCGAGCGGCTGGGGTTCCGGCTGGTCGATCACCGCATGGAATTGTACGGCGTGGCGCTGCGGCGCGACTGACGTGCGGCTGAACGCGCGCGGCTGGGCACGGCTCGCGGCACTGGCGGTGGCGATGATCGGCGCGCTGGTGCTGCACGGCGCATGGCGTCTGGTGCGCGCGCGGTCGCCGTGGCCGCGCCGGTTTCTCGGCTGGGTGGCGCGGATCGTGGGGGCGCGGGTGCGCGTCGTGGGCATTCCGCTGCGCCGTGACGCGGTGTTGCTGGCCAACCACCTGAGCTGGATCGACATTCCCGCACTGGCGGGGGCGAGCGGCGCGGCGTTCGTCGCCAAGGCGGAATTGCGCGCCGCGCCGCTGGTCGGGTGGCTGTGCACGCTGAACAACACGTTGTTCGTGCGTCGCGGCGACCGGATGGGCATCGACGCCCAGGTCGCCGCGCTGCGCGCCCAGCTGGGCGGTCCACAGCCGATCACGATCTTTCCCGAAGGTACGACCGGCGACGGCGTGACGCTGCTGCCGTTCAAGGCCGGGCTGCTGTCCGCGCTCGTCCCCCCGCCGCCCGGCGTGCGCGTGCAACCGGTGCGGGTCGATTACGGCGACGCGACCGGCGAACTGGCGTGGGTCGGTGCGGAGAATGGCGCGCATCACGCCGCCCGGGTGCTGTGCAGACGCGGCACGTTCGTCGCGACGCTGAACTTCCTGGAGCCGTTCGTGCCGGCCGGCGACCGCAAGGCGATCGCCACGACGGCGCGCGCGCGAATCGAGGCGGCGCGATGAGAATGGCGGTCGTCGCGCTGCTGCTGGCGGGCTGTTCTGGCGAGGACGATGCCGGGCGTCGCGCGCGGCTGGGGCCGAGCCCGACCTTTGCGCAAGTGATGCAGGTCGCCGATGCGAAGGCCGGCGCGCGCCGTTTCGGCCAGTGTGCGGCGTGCCATTCGATCGCGGCGGGCGGCAACGACCGCAACGGACCGAACCTGCACGGCGTGTTCGGCGCGCGGATCGCGCAGAACCGCCCGCGCTTCTCCTATACCGATGCGTTGCAGGCGCAGCCCGGCGTCTGGGACGAGGCGCGGCTCGACGCATGGCTGGCGAACCCGCGCCGCGCGGTGCCGGGAACCAGCATGGCATTTGCCGGCGTCACCGATCCTTTGGCGCGGGCCGACCTGATCGCGTTCCTCCGCGCGCAGCACTGACCGCGCGGCGCGCGGCCGCTCGACTGACGAGCGATCGGCGGCCGCCGGCAACGGCAACCCGCCATCCGATACCGGGCCTGTTCCGGAGGACGGCCACGCGCGGCTGCGCTGGCCAGCGTCACCGGGTTCCGCTAAGGCCCGCGCCATGTCCGCCCCTACGAAGACCCCGCCGAAGACCTTCCACGTCAAGTCGTTCGGCTGCCAGATGAACGTGTATGACGGGGAGCGGATGGCCGAGTTGATGGCGGCGCAGGGCATGGTCGCGACCGACGATGCGCACGCCGCCGACCTGGTGGTGCTCAACACCTGCCATATCCGCGAAAAGGCGACCGAAAAGGTCTATTCGGACATCGGCCGCCTTCGCAAGCACGGCAACGATCCGATGATCGCGGTCGCCGGCTGCGTCGCGCAGGCGGAGGGCGAGGAGATCGTGCGCCGCGCCAAGGTGGACGTGGTGGTCGGCCCGCAAGCGTATCACAACCTGCCCAGGCTGGTAACGGACGCGGCGGCGGGCATGCCCGCACTGGACACCGACATGCCGCTGGCGTCGAAGTTCGGGCAGCTGCCGGCGCGACGCAAGGTGGCGCCGGGGGCGTTCCTGACGGTGCAGGAAGGATGCGACAAATTCTGCACATATTGCGTGGTGCCCTACACGCGCGGCGCGGAGGTGAGCCGCCCGTTCGCGGCGATCGTCGACGAGGCGAAGGCGCTGGTCGATGCCGGCGCGCGCGAGATCACGCTGCTGGGGCAGAACGTCAACGCCTGGACCGATGGCGACGGGCGCGGCCTGCACGACCTGATCCGCGCGCTCGACCGGGTTCCGGGGCTGGCGCGCATCCGCTACACCACCAGCCACCCCAACGACATGGCGCAGGGCTTGATCGACGCGCACCGCGACGTCGAAAGCCTGATGCCGTTCCTTCACCTGCCGGTGCAGGCGGGCAGCGACCGGGTGTTGCGCGCGATGAACCGCCAGCACACGCGTGACGGTTACCTGCGGCTGCTCGACCGGATGCGCGCGGCACGCCCGGACATCGCCTTGTCGGGAGATTTTATCGTCGGCTTCCCCGGCGAGACCGAGGCGGAGTTCGCCGAGACGCTGAGCCTGGTCGATGAGGTCGGCTATGCGCAGGCGTACAGCTTCAAATATTCGCCGCGCCCCGGCACCCCCGCCGCGACGCTGGACGGGCAGGTCGCGGCGGACGTGATGGACGATCGGTTGCAGCGCCTGCAGGCGGCGCTGGGCCGCGATCAGGCGGCGTTCAACGCCGCCTCGGTCGGGCGTGACTGCCGCGTGCTGATCGAACGGCGCGGCAAGCGCGACGGGCAATGGCTGGGCAAATCCCCGTGGCTCCAATCGGTGCACGTCGTCGGGCCGCACGCGATCGGCGAGCTGATCGACGTCACGCTGGTGCAGGCCGGGCCGCTGTCGCTGACCGGCGAGGTCCGGGCGCGGGCAGCGGCCTGAACGCCGCGCGGCGTTTGCGCGCAATGACGCAGGATACGACGATTTCGGCTGTTCGCCGCATGCGACGCCTGCCACACTCGTTGACGATGCCATTGTGCCGACACGCACCGCACCTATCTCGCCCAGGCGGCGATTTTCGTCGCGCGTCGTCCGCTTCCCAAGGAGCCGCATGAGCCGCAAACCCGTTCCCGCCCAGGCGGGCGAGCGTTCCCGCGTCGAAGTCCTGTTCGACCGTCCACAATTGCTGAGCCGCTTGTTCGGTCAGTACGACCAGCATCTGGTGGCGCTGGAGAACCGGCTGGGCGTGTACATCACCGCGCGCGGCAATCGCGTCGGGCTGGAGGGCACCGCCGAACAGGTGGCGCTGGCCCGCGACGTGCTGAACGATCTGTACGCGCGCATCCAGCGCGGCGAGGAGGTGGATACCGGACTGGTCGACGCTTCGATCGCGATGGCGGCGGAGCCGGTGCTGGACGGCATCATCTCGGCCGAGCGCGGCCCTGCCCCGTCGGTGATGATCCGCACGCGCAAGAAGACGATCGTGCCGCGCACGCCGGCGCAGGCGCATTACATGCGCGAGTTGACGACCCACGACGTGATCTTCGCATTGGGGCCGGCGGGCACCGGCAAGACCTATATCGCGGTCGCGCAGGCGGTGGCGCAACTGATCTCCGGCAGCGTCCAGCGGCTGATCCTGTCGCGCCCCGCGGTCGAGGCGGGCGAGCGGCTGGGCTTCCTGCCGGGCGACATGAAGGAGAAGGTGGATCCGTACCTGCGCCCGCTGTACGACGCATTGTACGATTGCCTGCCCGCCGAGCAGGTGGAGCGGCGGATCGCCAGCGGCGAGATCGAGATCGCGCCGATCGCGTTCATGCGCGGGCGGACGCTGGGCGACGCGTTCGTGATCCTGGACGAGGCGCAGAACACCACGCCGGCACAGATGAAGATGTTCCTGACGCGCTTCGGCCAGAACAGCCGCATGGTGATCTGCGGCGATCCGAAGCAGACCGACCTGCCCGGCGGCGTAGCGGCGAGCGGGCTGGCCGATGCGACGATGCGGCTGGAGGGGGTCGAGGGCATCTCGCTGTGCCGCTTCTCGGTACACGACGTGGTGCGCCACCCGATCGTCGGCCGGATCGTCGAGGCGTATGAGGGTGTCGATGGCTGACGCGTCGGTATATTCTTCTTAATTTCGGGATATACGGAGGCGTCGATGGCATCGCTCTACATCAAGGATCCCGAAGCCAAACGATTGGCGGAACGTCTGGGCGCCGCGCGCGGACTGACCAGGACGGCGGCGGTGAAGCTGGCGCTTGCGCACGAACTGGCGCGCGACGATCCGCCCGTGTCGGCGCGGGACGATGTCCGTTCCGTCTTGGAGCGCTTCTGGAAGGACAATCGCTTTGACGAGCCGACCGGGCTGGAGGCGGACAAGGCGTTCTACGACCGCCTGAACGACGAGAATGAAGGATGACGATCCTGGTCGATGCATCCGCTCTCGTCGCTTTGGCGACGAGGGAGGAAGATGCAATGGCTTTGGGAGATCGGCTCGCGCTGCAGGCACACGTCCATTATGGCCGGCGCAGCACCCACCCCGCCCGCCTCAACATGGGCGATTGTATCGCCTATGCCTGCGCGAAGACCCATGACGCCGACCTGCTCTACACGGCCGATGATTCCTCCCATACGGACCTGGCATGATCCATATCGAACTGACCCGCGAAGATCCCTGGCCCGAAGAGGCATGGGAGGATCGTGCGCTGGCGGCGGCGCGCGCCGCGATCGGGCGGACCCCGCACGGCGAGCTGTTGACCACCGCCGCGCATGTCGAGATCAGCGTGCGGCTGACCGGCGACGCGGAGGTGCAAGAGCTCAACCGCCAGTATCGGGACAAGGACCGGCCGACCAACGTGCTGTCGTTCCCGATGGTGCAGCCCGACCTGCTCGATACCGTCAGCCAGAACTCCGACGACGGCGAACTGCTGCTGGGCGACATCGTGCTGGCGCATGGCGTGTGCGCGCGCGAGGCGGCGGAGCGGAACATCGCGACCGCCGATCATTTCACGCATCTGGTGGTGCATGGCTGCCTGCATCTGCTAGGCTATGACCATATGAACGACGACGAGGGCGACGCGATGGAGCAGATCGAGCGCGACGCGCTGGCCGATCTGGGCATTGCCGACCCCTATCTGATTCGCGAGGATTGAACACAGCGGCGATGGCCGAAGACCGAAGTAGCGCCGTGAACGGCGGCGAGCACCATGAGAGCGGCATCTGGACGGGGCTGCGCAACATGATCTTCGGCGAGCCGCGCGAGGCCACCTTGCGCGAGCTGCTGGAGAAGGCGATCGACCGTTACGAGGAAGATCCCGGCCCCGACATCAAGGGCGACCTGACCCCGCTGGAGCGGCAGATGGTACGCAACCTGCTCCATTTCAGCGAGCGCGACGCCGGCGACGTCGGCGTGCCGCGCGCGGACATGATCGCGGTGGAGGAGGCGACGACCTTCGACCATCTGATCCACGTCTTCGCCGAGGCGGGGGTCAGCCGGCTGCCCGTCTATCGCGGCAGCCTGGACCATGTGATCGGCATGGTCCACCTGAAGGACGTGTTCGCGATCCTGGCGGCGGGTGGCGAACGCCCGAGCGAGATCGCGGCGCTGATCCGCCAGCCGTTATACGTGCCGATGAGCCGCGGCACGCTCGACCTGCTCGCCGACATGCGGCAGTCGCGCATCCATCTGGCGATCGTTCTCGACGAATATTCCGGCACCGAAGGGCTGGTGACGATCGAGGATCTGATCGAGGAGATCGTCGGCGAGATCGAGGACGAGCATGACGAGGCGCCCGAGGTGCTGCTGGTGCCGCTGGACGGCGGGGCATGGGACGTCGATGCACGCGTCGAGCTGGACGATGTCGGGCGCACCGTCGATGCGCGGCTGGCCGAGGCGGAAAGCGACGTCGACACGATCGGCGGGCTGACCGCGGTGCTGGCCGGGCGCGTGCCGGAGCCGGGCGAGTGTTTCGACCATCCCAGCGGCTGGCGGATCGAGGTGACCGACGCCGACGAACGCCGCATCAACCGGCTGCGGCTCCACCCGCCGGTGCCGGTGCCGGAGGGCGCGGAGGAATAGTCATGGCGGACGCTCCGCTTCGTCCGCGATGGCGAACGAGGCGGTAGCGCACGACACCGCGACGCCCTACATCGGATGGATGCGCAAACACGTCCTTGCCGTCCTTGGCCTGTTCGTCGCCCTGGGCGTCGCGATCTTCGTTTATCTCGCCTGGCCCGACAAGGCGCGGGTCGATGTCGCCGCCGTCACCGGCGCGCGCCCTAAGATCGGCGAGCCCCGCGAACAGGTGGTGCCGACCGTGCAGACCGCCGATCCGATCGGCTGGAAGGCGGGTGAGGCACCGACGCCGGCCGCCGGGCTGAAGGTCGCGGCGTTCGCCACCGGGCTCCAGCATCCGCGCTGGCTTTACCGGTTGCCTAACGGCGATGTGCTGGTGGCGGAGACCAATTCCCCGCCACGCGACGGTGGCGGCATCAAGGGCTGGGTGATGCGCCACCTGCTCGGCAAGGTCGGCGCGGGCGTGCCATCGGCCGATCGCATCACGTTGCTGCGGGACGCGAACGGCGACGGCGTCGCGGAAGTGAAGACGCCGTTCATGACCGGGCTGCACTCCCCATCGGGCATGGCGTTGCTGAACGGGCAGCTCTACGTCGCGAACACCGACGCGCTGGTGCGGGTGCCGTATCGTGACGGCCTTACGAAGATCGATACGAAGCCGGAAACGGTCGTCACCTATCCCGGTGGCGGCAACCACTGGTCGCGCAACGTGATCGTCGCGGAAGACGGCAAGACGCTGTACGTGTCGGTCGGCTCGGCATCGAACATCGCCGAGAACGGGCTGGCGGCGGAGCGCAACCGCGCGGCGATCCTGCAGGTCTATCCCGATCGCAAGACGTTCCGGATCTTCTCCACCGGCATTCGCAACCCCAACGGCATGGCGCTGGTGCCTGGCACCAACCGGCTGTGGACGGTCGTGAACGAACGCGACATGCTCGGGTCCGATCTGGTGCCGGATTACCTGACTGCGGTGGAACTGGGCGATCACTTCGGCTGGCCGTGGTATTATTGGGGCGGCTATATCGACACCCGCGTCGAGCCGCGCAATCCGGAATTGCAACAATATGCCAAGCGTCCCGATTACGCGCTGGGGCCGCATGTCGCGGCACTGGGGCTGACGTTCGCGAACGAGGCGAAGCTGGGCGGACGGTTCGCGCGCGGCGCCTTCGTCGGCGAACACGGTTCGTGGAACCGCAAGCCGCTGTCGGGCTACAAGGTCGTGTTCGTGCCGTTCGATGCCAACGGCTGGCCGGTGAAGGGGGCCAAGCCGATCGACGTGCTGGCCGGTTTCGTCAACGACGACGGTGAGGCGCATGGCCGGCCGGTCGGGGTCATCACCGACCAGACCGGCGGGCTGTTGGTGGCGGACGATGTCGGCAACGCGATCTGGCGGGTCGCGTCCGCCGGCTGATGTTGCAGTGAGGCGGAACCTGGACCGCTCCGCTCGCCCGCATCACCGTCGCGCCGGCGCAGGCAGGGGCGCATGCCCGTCGCGTGTTGCAAGGCTGATGACCTTGGGCTGCCACTTTTGTGCCCGCTAAAAACGAGGCACGACGCAGCGTAGGCCCGTGCGGCGCAGGGACGACGGCTTGGCGGCAGCGTGCGCGTGATCGACCGAGCGGTACGAACCTGACGCAGGACGTGATGGTCAGCCGCGCGACGCAGTGCCGGACCATGACGCTCTGGATCGCCCCGCTACGCTCGCGGGACGGACAAACGCCATCCACCCCGCTTCGCAGCCATCATGCCAGCAGTTTCGGCCCGTCCTTCTGCAATTTCGCGCGCAGCTGTTCACCGAACATGCCGAGCAGCCCGGGCAGATCGAACAAGGCGTGGACGTTACGCTCGGTTACGTCGAGCCGCACTGCGACCCGCTGCCCCATGCCCTCGACCACGAAGTGCAACGTGTCGCCGTCCCAGCGATGTTCGCTGACATGCCCGCCGGGGATATAACCCGCCAGCTTGCCGAAGCCGCCCTCGATCCGCGTCCGGGCGCCCGCGATGCCCAACTGATGGGGCAGGTCCACTTCGATCGGGCTGGTCATGCCGTCCTCTCATCATGCGTCATGCTGCGGTGATACGCCTCGCAAACGTCATCGTCACGCCTTACGTGGTGCGCAGGCTTGCGACGGCGCGCGCGGCGTCGCAGGAAGCCGTTTTTTCATCGGCGCGAAGGATGCCCGCCCTGTCTGATCGTTCTCCGGCCCGGACGTTGCCGCACCGCTATCCGGCGCTTGCCGCACTGTTGCTCGGTGCCGCGGCGGCGTGCGGGTTCGCGCCGCTCGAACTATGGTGGCTGACGATCGCAGCGTTCGCGGCATGGATCGCGCTGGTCCATGCCGCGCCTACCGTTCGCCAGGCGCTATGGCGCGGCTGGGCGTTCGGGGTCGGGCACTTCACGATCAACGACAATTGGTTCCAGCACGCCTTCACCTTTCAGGACCAGATGCCGCACGCGCTGGGCTATATCGCGCCGTTCGCGCTGGCGCTGTACCTCGCGATCTTTCCCGCGATGGCCGCAGGGCTGGCGTGGCGGGTGCGTCGCCCCCGTGTCGACGCCGCATGGGTGCTGGCATTCGGCGCGGCGTGGATCCTGACCGAGTGGATGCGCAGCTGGCTGTTCACCGGCTACGCATGGGATCCCGTGGCGGTGATGTGGGTGCCGGTACAGCCGGTCGCCTGGCTCGCCACGCTGGTCGGCACCTATGCCTTGTCCGGGCTGACGGTGGCGGCGGCCGGTGCGCTGCTGCTGGTGCCCCGCAAGGCGCGCGCCGTTCCGATAATGGCGATCGCGATGGTTGCGATCAGCGCGCCGCTGCTCAGCTATCGCACGCCCCCTGCCCCGTCCGCCGCCGATGCGCCGCGTCTGGTGGTCGTCCAGCCCAACGTACCGCAGGACCAGCGCGGCGAGAGCGATCAGGCGATGATGCTCGCGCGGCTGCTGCGCCTGTCCGGCGTGCCGGGCGGCGCACCGCGGCTGGTGATGTGGCCCGAAGGAGTGATCCGCGACTTCATCGAGGATGATTATCCGTTCTGGATCTATGGCGACACCAGCCCGTGGCTGACGCGGACGCGGATGGCATCGGTGCTGGGGCCACGCGACATGTTGCTGACCGGCGGCACCGCGTTGCAGTTCGATGCGAAGGGCGACGTGACCACCGCGAGCAATTCGGTGTTCGCGCTCGACGCGCGCGGCCGCATCCGCGGGCGCTACGACAAGGCGCATCTGGTGCCTTACGGCGAATATCTGCCGATGCCGTGGCTGCTCAAGCCGCTCGGCCTGTCGCGGCTGGTGCCCGGCGACATGGACTTCGCGCCCGGCCCCGGCGCGCGCACGATGGCCGTGCCCGGCTTCGGCGGGATCGGGATGCAGCTGTGCTACGAGATCATCTTTTCCGGGCAGGTCGTCGATCCGGCGCACCGCCCGAGATTGATCTTCAATCCGTCGAACGACGCGTGGTTCGGCGCGTGGGGTCCGCCGCAGCATCTGGCACAGGCGCGGCTGCGCGCGATCGAAGAAGGGCTGCCGGTGGTGCGCGCGACGCCAAACGGCATCTCCGCGGTGATCGCGGCGGACGGTGCGTTGCTGGGCACCGTACCGCATCACGTCGGCGGCGCGGTGGTGGTGCCGATCCCGCCCGCGCACGAGGCTACGCTGTTCGCACGGTTGGGCAATTGGGCCGCGTTGCTGATCGGGACGGCGTTGTGCATCGTCGCATTTGCGTTGCGACGCGGTTCGCGATAGACACATAAAGCTATCTTTATATCGTTATCTCCCGGAGCCTCCATGCGTCAGTCGTTCATCTTCACATCCGAATCGGTGTCCGAAGGTCATCCCGACAAGGTCGCGGACCAGATTTCTGATTCGATCGTCGACCTGTTCCTGTCCAAGGATCCGGAAGCGCGCGTCGCCTGCGAAACCATGACCACCACGCAGCTGGTCGTGCTGGCGGGCGAGATCCGCGGCAAGGGCGTGTATGAGAACGACCAATGGGCACCGGGCATCGAGGAAGAGATCGAGGCTGCCGTGCGCGCGACCGTGAAGCGCATCGGGTACGAGCAGTCGGGCTTCCACTGGAACGAGTTCAAGTTCCTGAATGAACTGCATGGCCAGTCGGCGCACATCGCGATGGGCGTGGACGAGAGCGGCAACAAGGACGAGGGCGCGGGCGACCAGGGCATCATGTTCGGTTATGCGACCGACGAGACGCCGGGCCTGATGCCCGCCACGCTTTACTACAGCCACAAGATCCTCGAGCGCATGGCGGCGGACCGCCACTCTGGCGCGGCCCCGTTCCTGGAGCCTGACGCCAAGAGCCAGGTGACGCTGCAATACGAAAATGGCGTGCCGGTGAAGGCAGTGGCGCTGGTCGTGTCGACCCAGCACAGTGCCGACCTGTCGAACGCCGAGGGCCAGGCCAGGCTGCGCGACTACGTCAAGGGCGTGTTCGCGGACGTGCTGCCGGAGGGTTGGCTGCCCGAGGACAAGGCGATCTACGTCAACCCGACGGGGCTGTTCGAGATCGGCGGACCGGACGGCGACGCCGGGCTGACCGGGCGCAAGATCATCGTCGACACCTACGGCGGCGCGGCCCCGCACGGCGGCGGCGCGTTCAGCGGCAAGGATCCGACGAAGGTCGACCGCTCGGCCGCCTATGTCGCGCGCTATCTGGCGAAGAACGTCGTCGCCGCCGGGCTGGCCAAGCGCTGCACGATCCAGCTGTCCTACGCGATCGGCGTCGCCGAGCCGCTGTCGGTCTATGTCGACCTGCACGGCACCGGCACGGTGGACGAAGCCAGGCTGGAGGCGGCGCTGCCGCAGCTGGTGCGCCTGACTCCGAAGGGCATCCGCGAGCATCTGAAGCTCAACAAGCCGATCTATTCGAAGACTGCCGCCTATGGGCATTTCGGCCGCGACGCCGAGGGTGACCTGTTCACTTGGGAAAAGACCGATCTCGCCGACGCGCTGAAGGCGGCGGTGGCCTGATTTGGCAGGCACCGCGCTCCCGGAACGGGAGCACGGTGCCGCCATCGTAGCGCGCGCCCCTCGAACGTCGCGGGCACATCGATGGGTTGCGCCCCCGCGTGCGGCGTAACCGACCGAGCGTTGGCGTAGCAGCGGCCCGTACAGCATAGACCGCGAGCGACGGTGGTCATGCCGCATCGCTGTATGATGCGCCGGGCGGGGAGCAGTGATCGCCTCACCCGCCGGGATATTCGGCTTGGGACGTTTCACTTCGTCTGCCGACCGGCGATAGCTGATCCCCGGATCAGGTTCACGGCGACGCCGGCACGCGCCATTCCGGTAAAGTAACTATCTCCTCCGCGTGGGAGATCGCAGGGCGGCCCGGCCGGCCCCGCGACCCGCCCGCCATCAGCTCGGATGGGCCTCCACCTCCGCTTCGGCGCTTGCTTCCCGCCGGTGTTCGACCAGCCGGCCCGCCGCGTCGATCGCCCAGCTTGCGATACGCTCCGACACCCATCCGATCACCGCGCCGGCCACGACGTCGCTGGTATAATGCGCGCCACGCGCCACCTGCACCACCCCCGCCGATCCGGCGACCAGCTTCGCGACGCCCGCCGCCGCCGGTGCCTCGCGCGCGATCGACTGCGCCACGGCGACCGCGCCGGCGGTGTGCCCGGATGGGAAGGCGTTGAGGTTCGTGTCGCCGGTGCCGTGACCTTTTTCCAGCGTCGGCGACGCGCCGGCCACGTTCGGGCGCGCACGGTCGACGCTGGCCTTCATCACCGTCTTCAACGCCGTCGCGAGCAGGTGGCTGGTCACCATCCGCGCCCCGCTGCGCGCCAATGCCGGGCGGCGCAGCACCGCGCCGATTGCCAGCGTGCCGAGACCGAGGGCGAGCAGCGGCGGCTCATCGGTCGCCTTGGCGACCGGGGCGAGCGCGCGCATCGCCCCCATCGCGGCGAGTGCACGCATCGGGCCGTGCGCGTCATGCTCGTGCTCGGCCGCCGCCCGCAACGCCTTTTTCTTCTTCTTGCCCATCATCGGCTCCGCTGGTTACGGCGTGCCAACGACCCGCATCGCCAATCGGTCCCGCTCAGGACGCGGCGGTATAGGCAGCGAACGGTTCGGACTGCACCATCCGTCCGTCGCGCCACACCTGCACCCCGCCGCCGCCGGTCGCCGGATCGACCGAGGCGAGCACACGGTAGACGTAGCCGCCGTTCGCGAAGTGATAGACCCGTCGCCCGCCGCGCTCCTCGACCAGTCGCCCGCCGGTGATCGTCAGCGATGCGCGCGTGTCGCTTCCGCCCCATGGCCGGTCGACGACGGGAAGGTCGCTGTCGTGATCGTAGCTGCGGTAGACGAAGCCGTCGCGATCGCTGCGCGTCACCTGGACAGAGCGGCTGGCGGTGACGCCCAGCACGCGGGTCTGCGGCGCGAAGCGGCACCCGGTGACGTCGCGTCCCCACGCTACCGAGGTGACGGTCGGCGTGGTCGCGCCGGGTTCGACCATCCCGGGGTTCACCGCATGAATATCGCCGACCTCGCGGCCCGCATCGTTCGTCAGGGGGTAATGGATCTGCCCCATGCCGGGATCGCCGGCGCCGATGCGGACCCGCACCCGGTGGCGCACCAGCCCCGGCTTCGACAAGCTGGTCAGCGTCGCCGCGCGTACGCGGTCGGGGGGTGAAAGCACCAGCACCCGGTCGCGATCCACCGAGTCGCAGACGAACACCGCCGGGGTCCAGCCGCCTTCCCCGTTCAGCATCGAGATCGACCGCTGGCTCGTCATCTGCGACCACGCCGGCGTCGTCGTGCCCAACGTCCCCACGGCCACGGTCACCGCCGCAGTCACCGCCGCACCGCTCCACCACCCACGCATCGCATCCTCCGTTCCGTTTCGCGCGCTGCTGGGCTAGGCGCGCGTGGATGAACGATCCCACAACGATCCGCCGCCTGTACGGCCGGCGTCAGGGCCATGCATTACGCGCCGGGCAGGCGGCGCTGGTCGAGGAATTGCTGCCCCGTATCGCCGTGCCCGAACAGGACGCGCTCGACGCGACCCGGCTGTTCGGCGATGCTCGGCCGTTGCAGGTCGAGATCGGCTTCGGCGCGGGCGAGCATCTCGCCGCGCAGGCCGCCGCCGCACCGGGCACCGGCTTCATCGGGTGCGAGCCGTTCCTGAACGGGGTGGTCGGCGCACTGGGCCATGTCCGCGACGGCGCGCTCGACAATGTGCGTATTCACATGGGCGACGCGCTGGAGGTGGTCGAACGGCTGCCCGACGCCGCACTGGAGCGGGTCTACCTGCTCCATCCCGATCCCTGGCCCAAGGCGCGCCACGCCAAGCGGCGGATGATGAACCACGGACCGCTGGACCTGATCGCCGCCAAGCTGAAGCCGGGCGCCGAGTTCCGGCTGGGCACCGACGATCCGACCTATTGCCGCTGGTCGATGATGGTGATGAACCAGCGTCGCGATTTCGAATGGCTGGCCCACGGCCCCCGCGACTTCCTCGAACGTCCGGCGGACTGGCCCGAAACCCGCTACGAGCGAAAGGCGCGACGGCACGGGCATGAGGTGTGGTATTTCAGGTACGTTCGCGTCTGATCCCTTGGGCGGGGGCAGTTGACGTGGGGAAGAAGTCCGCGACGCGCTCCGCCCCGGGGCGACGATCGCCTTCCCGTTCGGCTGATGCCGCCAGCGCGATCACCCGGGTCGGCCCGCCCCCTTCGACTGACCACGAGGCGACGGCCTGGCGTTCCACTATCGGCACGCGCAGACGTGGACGAACACATGCGAGGGCGATCGGTGCGGGGAAGCACGCAGCCACCATCGTCTTCCGCCTGTGGCCCTGACCCTAATGGGCGTTCGACACGCGCAGTCGCCGGCGGCGTTCCATCGCCTCCATCACCTTGCCTGCCAGGCTCTCGAGCTTCGCCTGCTCCTCCAGGGTCAGGACCCTTCCCGGCTGTGTGCCGATTACGCAGAGCGTGCCGAAGCTCAGCCCGTCCGGCGTCCTGAGCGGTGCGCCAGCGTAGGAGCGGATGCCCGGATCTCCGGTCACGAGCGGATTTGAGGAGAAGCGGTCGTCGGCGGTCGTGTCCGGCACCGAGAAGACGCCCTGCCCTCGGATCGCGTAGGTGCAAAACGAGATCGAACGCGGGGTTTCCGACGGTTCGAGCCCGATCTTGGCCTTGAACCATTGCCTGTTCTCATCAAGCAACGAGATCAGCGCGATCGGCGTGCCGAACGTCTCCGCAGCCTCTCGCACGATGGCGTCGAATTCAGGTTCGTTGGGGGTATCCAGGATACCGTAGCCGGACAGGGCGGCAACGCCCGCCCGGTCCGAATCATCGAGCTGATGGAGAGACATAACCATGGTGTGAATGTGGCGGACGTCGAAGAATTTCCGGTTAACGCGCCGGCCCGTAACAACGGGACGGCACCCCCCCCCCACATACCGCGATCACCAGGTCGGACGTTCTGCACTCCGGCGTTTATATACCGAGTGCCCGGGATCGAGGATCGCCGGGATGCGAAGCTCAAGACGATCGATCCAGGTTCAGCGCATCGGATTAGCCGTCGATTAACCACCCCTAATGTATTCACATCGCTCCCGAAACTCGGTGGAGCGTTGGGGATGTCGCGGGTCATTCCCGTGTCGTGCCGGGCCGGCGATCTCACCAGATCCCGGTTCCACGATGCGTGAATCGAGGGTGGACCGATGACCGAACACCGCTTCACCCAATTGGCTTATTCCATGAAACGTCTTCTCTCGACGGGCGCATCGGTGTCCGCTCTTCTGCTCGCGACACCTGCGCTTGCGCAGAACGCGCCGGGCGATCAGGCCGAAATACTTTCCCTGCTGCGCGCCCAGTCCCGCGAAATCGCCGCGCTCCGCGCGCGACTCGAAGCGGTCGAGAACCAGCCCCGGCACGCAGCGACGACGATCGCGGCCGCTACGCCCGCGGCCCCTGCGACGGCGCCGAAGCAGGCAGCTACCGTGTCATCGACGATCGGCAACGATAGCGAGACCGTGTCGTTCGCACCGCAAATCATCGCCGCCAGCCCGGCCGAGCAGAACGTCACGCAGGCGCGCGCCGCCGCGATGAACCCGTCGGGCGTGACGACCGAGTGGCGTGGCGGGCTGCCGATCTTCCATTCGGCGGATGGCAAGTACACGTTCAAGATGCGCGGCCGCATCATCAATCACGTCAGCTCCACCTTCGGATCGAAGTATGACGCACGCAACATCACGACGACCGGCGCGCGCGCGCTGCGGATCGGCATCGAGGGCGCGATCGGCACGCATTTCTTCTACCAGTTCGAGAACGACTTCGCCGACAACGTGTCCGACGTCGGCACGATGTTCGTGGGCTGGCGCGACGACATCGGACAGGTGTCCTACGACGTCCGTTTCGGCAACATGTTCAATGACCGCAGCTTCGAAGGATCGAGCGGTTCGGATGCGCCGCCGTTTCTGGAACGCAACGTGGTCGCCACGTCGATCATCCCGCAGCGCGGCTTCTACGGCATCGCGTTGATGCCGCGGCTGTTCTGGAAGAGCGGCCACGCGTCGATCACGCTGAGCGGTGACAATGTCGATGCCAGCCAGAGCGTCTCCGACAGCCGCACGGTACTGGCGCGGACCCACTGGAACCCGATCACGACCGAACGCTCGATCCTTCACCTCGGACTGTGGGGCTTCGACGAAAAGCTGGCCGCCGGGCCGGGCACGCTGACCCGCAACACAGTGATCGGCGGCCGTTTCAACAGCCTGCTGCGCGTATCGACCGGGCCCATCGTCGGCGGAACCGGCACGACCGGCTACGGCGCGGAAGTCGGCGGATACGCCGGTCCGGTCTGGGTGATGGGCGAGGCCGGCGAGCGCCACGCGCGCCTGAACGCCGGACGTGACGATCTGGTCACCCGGGCCTGGAGCCTGTCGGGCGGCTGGTTCGTCACCGGCGAGCTGCCGCCCTACAACCCACGCCTGGGCACCTTCGCGCAGCCGCGCGTCCGGCGGTCGGTGTTCGACGGCGGACCGGGCGCGATCGAGCTGCTCACGCGCTACGAGAACCTCGACTTTTCGGGTATCGCGACGGGCGGAAAGGGCTCGGCGGTGACCGCCGGGATGAACTGGTACCTCGACAGCATCATTCGCGTGCAATTCAATCTGATCCACTGGAACACCGAAAACCGCGCGGGCGCGTTCACCGGCAAGGACAATGGCGAAACCGTCAGCGGAGGGATTGGCGTCACGTTCTGATCGACCGGTTTCGGGGGACGGCTGCGCTGCCCCCGGAACTCGGGCAGCCCCGCACGCCTTGAAGGGGGGCTATGCGCGCTGGCGATGCTTTGCCCAGAGTTCGCCGAACATCAGGTCGAAATGACCGGGGCGAAAGCGGTCGAGCCCCGACCCGGGATAGAGCGTGATCTCACCGAACAACGGGGTGCCGCCGACATCGTAGAAATCGACCCGTGCGAAATCATACGGCGCGGCGATCCGCTCCGCGGCGGCGACCATGCGTTCGAAGGATGCCGGACGGGCGATCGGCCGCCGGTCGATCGGGAATTCGAAAGCAACGGGCAGACGATACCAGTGACGGTCGAAGATCACGCGTTTGTGTGCATGTTCGCGGTCGGTGTCGACCTGAACGAACGCGACCTTCCCGCCGAAGACGAACAGCTTGAAGTCGGACGGCACCACGCCGTTCAAGCCGACGAACGGCTCGACCAAAAGCCTCGGCTCGATGCGCGAATACAGCCATTCGTGGAGCAGCGTACCATATGGCCGGCGCAACCAGCGCCGGCTGCGGCGACGCACCTGCTCCCAAATGATCGCCTCGCCGTCGCGCACGAAGATCCGCTGCTGGCTACCATGCGAGGATTTGAGCACGAACGGGCGCGGCCACGCCGGGGTGGCGGGCAATTCGGTGCCCGACCATAAAGTGGGGATGACCCATTCGGGGCCGAGCACGGCCGCAACATGCGCCTTGACCGCGATCTTGTCGGCAAGATCGGGCCATCGCGGATCGCGTTCGTAGAGCTTGCGAACGTGGACGAACTCGCTGAACCGCTTCGGATCGCGCAAGTCCGGCCATCGCCCAAAGCGCCATAGGTAGATCAAGCGCGGCAGTGCCTCCGAGGAAATACGCAGCGCGCGCGCGACGCCGCGCCCGGTATCGCGGGGCAGCACGGCCGAGGGCGGGCGTGTCGTTGCGGAGGGCAGGTCGCCTGCCCCGCGCCGGCGCAGCGCAAGCAGCGAC
The DNA here is from genome assembly GCF_001421995.1 of Sphingomonas sp. Leaf231. Taxonomy (GTDB): domain Bacteria; phylum Pseudomonadota; class Alphaproteobacteria; order Sphingomonadales; family Sphingomonadaceae; genus Sphingomonas. The sequence goes on along the minus strand of NZ_LMLS01000002.1, from coordinate 395,506 downwards.
GGCAAATTCTTGTGAGCGTTGCGTGTCATGGCATCGCGGGGTTAGCCACGGCTCGTTGCACATTCGGGACGGCTTCTCTGCCGCGTGCGAGAGGTGCGGATCAGGTCGCCGCCATTTGCCGTTTCGACAATGTCGGGCCGCCGCGTTCCGGACGGCGGATGCAACGGGCGCGGCGTCGACGGTCGGTTGTACCCCGCCAACCGGTGTGACGCGCGCCGGGCGGGCGGGCGGACCCGGCCCGATCGGATCACGCGGTCATCAGCGTCCGTTCCCGCCGGGCGGGGTCGGCAGCCCAGTGCGCGAACTGATCCTCGTCCATCGGTCGCGCGAAGAGGAAGCCTTGCGCTTCCTCACACCCCAGTCGCGTCAGGACGGCGGCGGCCTCGCTCGTCTCCACGCCCTCGGCAACGCAGCGATAGCCCATCTTGTGAGCGAGCCCGATCATCGTTTCCACAAGGACGAAGTCGGGGCCTGCCGGCGCCGTCAGGTTGCGGACGAACGCCTGGTCGATCTTCACGACCCGCGCGGGCAGCCGCTGCAGATAGGCCAGACTGCTGTGTCCGGTGCCGAAATCGTCGATCGCCAGGCAGATGCCGGTTTCGGCCAGCTGGCGAAGAATGGCCAGCGCCTGATCGGGCTGGTCCATGATCGCGCTTTCGGTGAGTTCGATCTCAAGCTGCCCCGGCCGCAGATTGCGCTTCAGCAGCCCCAGCTGGATACGCTCGATCAGGTCGGCCTCGCCGAGGTTCGCCGCCGAGATGTTGACCGAAAGTACGAACGGCGGCTCGCCTCGTGGTCGGCGCTGGAGGTGATCCATCGCGGTATCCAGCACCCATTGGGTCGCCGCCCGCACCAGCGACGTCTGCTCCACCAGCGGAATGAACTCGGCCGGCGATATCTCGCCCAGTCGCGGATGCCGCCAGCGCAACAGCGCCTCGGCACCGATGCAGCGGCCGGTCGCCAGCTCGACGCGCGGTTGGTACACCAGCCGCAACTGGTCCCCGGCCTCGAGCGCGTCACCGAAATCCCTCAGCAAGCCATATTGGCGCTGATGAGCCGTATCGTTCGAGAACGAATAGCGCGCGATCGAGCCATCGGCATGCCGGGCGTCCTGCGCCGCGCTGAAGGCGCCGCGCAGCACATCGTCGGCCGGCACCTCGCCCGTGACGAATGGGCGCATTCCGATCGCGACCGTGGTGACGAACCGCATCGACGACGTGGCCCGAAGCATTTCGAACTTCGACTGGAGAAGCTGCGTGTAGGTTGCGTCGTCGACGTCGGGCGATGACAGGAACGCGAAATGGACGGGGCCGACGTGATAGGCGTTGCGATCCGGACCAAGCGCGTCGCGAAGTCCATGGGCGGCCTCCCGGATCAGGTCGTCCACGCTTGCTCCGCCCATGGCACGGGTGATCTTACTGATCTGATCGTCACGGGCGAGGTCGATGACCACGGCCACCCGCCGTTCGCCGGGATGGTCGCGCGCCAGATCGACGAGGTCGTCGCGGAATTGATTGCGGGTCGGCATGCCGCTGACCGGATCGATCCGTCCGAAGGCGTGCTGCAACTCGATCTGCGCCATGACCATCGCCGCCAGATCGGCGAGCGCGGCGAGTTCGGACGGCGTCGCTTGCCGCGGCTCGGTGCCGAGGACGCACAACGCCCCAAGCCCGTAACCGTCGCTCGTGACGAGCGGGGCTCCGGCATAGAAGCGCGTACCGGCACGGCTCAGCACGCTGTCGGCGTAGCGCGGGTTGGTGAGGAAATCCTCGATCACCACCGGCTTTCGCGCTTCGGCGACCTCGGCACATGGCGCCTTGTCGCGGGGGATGCTGTGATGATCGATGCCGACGCGCGACTTGAACCATTGCCGGTCGCGATCGGTCAACGACACCGCAGCAACCGGCAGCGCGAAGATCTGGCTCGCCATCCGGGTGATGCGATCGAAGCTCTCGCTTGCCGGCGTGTCCAGCAGCTTGAGCTGGCACAAGGCGCCGAGCCTGGCCTCTTCCTGATAGTCCCGCACGCAACGTCCTCCGTCCGGTCGATTTATCACTCGATTCTTAATGGTTCGTCGCCATCAGCCTTTGCGGGGCCGGTGCTGCTTGCCCGGGTGGCGATCGCTGTCAGCGGGCGCCCAGGCTGTCGAACAGGCGGCGGAGGTAGCCGATGTTCAGCCGGCTGCGCGCCATCTGCTGCGGCGTGGCGAGCGCGGCGGCCGGGACGATCACGCCGCGCTCGCTTATCGACACCGACCCACGCTCGACCAACGTCGCCACATGCCGCCTGACGGTTTCGAAGGGCAGCTTCACCTCCGCGGCGACCCGCCGCAGCGATACTGGCTGCCGCTCGGCATCGGGTAGCGGATGGCGCGCCTCCGCATAGCCTTCCGGCAGTTGCTCGTTCGACAGCAATCCGCGCACGTTGGCGGCGATGATGGCCGCCCAGATGCTGCCGGCCGTGATGCTGCCGTGCTGCTCGGTGAACCCCTCCAGGCTGCGCACCGCGAAGTCGACGATCAATCTGGCGACGCGGGCGCTGCTCGCCTCGCACGGGTTGACGGGCAGAGACTGGAAGCCCTGCAGGCGCATCCGGTCGAGCAATGCGCCAAGCGTCGCCGCATCCTGCTCGGCCAGCGAGCCCGGCCCTCCGCAGATCGTCGGGTTCAACGGCACGATGTACCGGTCGCCGGTTTCCTGGATGATCTCGCGCTGGTGGAGCGCGCGGATACGCTTGCGCACGGTTTCGTAGCTAAGCCCCATCGAGGCCGACACTGCAAGGACGCTGGCCGGGCGCCTCCGACCGTTCGGCAGGTCAAGTCCCGCCGTCGTGGGGGGAAGATGGGCCAGATTGGCGCTGATGACCGCTTGCAGGATCACGGTGTCCACGCGATCCACATCCAGCGCGTTCTGCCACCGTATTCCCCGGTTCAACAGAAACTCGCCGATGTGACTGGCAGCCAATCTGCCGAACGCGGGCCTGACGATCAGCTCGTCGGTGTCAGCCAATGCTGTGTCAGCTGCTACCTTCACCGATGCGATCCTGCCCTGCCGCGCCGCGAATTGTTCTTTCGCCGGCCGGCCCGGCTATCGCCGAAGGTCATTGCGAAACCGTGTAGGCACCACAAGAAAATAGAATTTTCCACAATTTTTTCGGAAGTTACATGCTGCAGTACGCCTGCCACGCTCGACTTTGCCGAAGCGAGGCACACCTGCCCCGCGATCGCCACCTTCTCCCCACGATCCGGCTTTAGACGCCGCAGCGGGGCGCTTCCGCCCCACGGACAGCAGGTCGCGCCGTCTGCGCTTTGCGTATGCAGGCGGAGCGACTTGTCCCTGGCCGTTCGCCGGCCGGCACGCGTGACAGCCGGCCCGCCCGGCGGCGCGCGCCTATGGCTTCCTGCCACAATGCGCGCGGACCTGCTGCGCGAGGTCGATCTCACCGCCGACGAGTGCGGCATCGGCGGCGTCGCCGCATCGTCCGTCGGCAACCAGATCGCGGACCCTGCTCGGCAGCAGGCGGGCGCGTTCCGCCTGGCTATCGTAGGCGGAGCGCGTGGCAGCGGATTGCACGGCCTGGAAATCGGCTTCGACCTGCGCGCGCTGCTCAACCATCCGGCGCTGCTCCAGCTCGCTGAAGGTCGGCGGCCTTCCGGTGTTGCAAAGGTAATCCGTCGGTGCGCAGCTCCCTGCGGACACGACCTGCATCAGCATGGCGATGATCATAGCGGTCCCACGATCGCAAGAGGGGACGGCCGTTCGACGCGGCCGCATGCCCCACATCGTGTTCGGGTAACGGCGATACCAGCCCCCGGCATCGCCATCACGGCACCGATGCGCTGGACGGAGCCGAATCGCCACGCGGCGTCGGCTACTTCGTGATCGCGCCCTCCCGATCCCGTGCCGTGAGCGGCACCGAGGCACGGCCGACGCGATCCGCAGGGTCGGTGCTGGACACCGCGTCCGCGGGCGTTCCTTTGCGCGTGGCGTGCAGATGGCGAAGGATCAACGCCAGATCCTCTTCTGTCAGCATACTCGCCGGGTCGATGACGATGCCGCCGGGCATCGGCTCCACCCATGCGGCAAGCCGGTTGCACGCGGCGCCCAGCGCGGGATCAGCGGAGTCGTCGAACGAAGCCATATGCCCGACCTACGCCTGCGCGACCGGAGGGGGCAAGATCACCGCAGCCGAAGCTCGATGATCTGGTCCCAGCTGTTCCCGATCGGCGGAATGCCCGAAAGCTCGATATCGCCGCCCCGCGCTGCGATGCCGATCGGCGTGCCGGCGTCCAGCAACCGCGCAGACGCCACCTTGCCCTTGATAGGCAGCACGACGCGACCCTGGTGCTTTCGAAGAAGATGGACATACACCGTCTTGCCGAGCTGCGTGGTGACGCCCCAGTCACCCGGCGCGGTCGGCCCGCCGCGCGTGTCGTAGATGCTCCTGCCGTTCGCCTTCAGCCACTCGCCGATCTTTTGGAAGGTCTCCAGATTTTCCGGCTGGATCTCTCCGTTGGGCATTGGACCGGTGTTCAGCAGCAGGTTGGCGTTGCGGCCGGCGGCGCCGACCAGTGTGCGGACCAGCGTCTCCGGAGACTTGTACTTGTCGTCCACCAGGTTGAAGCCCCAGCTTCCGTTCATGGTTTCAGCCGTTTCCAGCGGGAGCCGACCGATGCTGGCGGTGCCGCTGTAGCCCATCGAATTCTCGCCGGGCAGATCGCGCTCGAACGTTTGGTAATCCTCGCCGGGGAAGGGCGCATGATGGTGATTGTTGACAATCAGCGCGGCAGGCTGAAGCTGGTGGATAAGCCGGTAGGTGCGGTCGAGCCGCCAGCGATCGCGTAGCGGCGTCTTCTCCTGATCCCACCAGCCATCGAACCAGATTCCGCCGATCGGGCCGTATTGCGTCAACAACTCGCGCAGCTGCGCATCCTGATAGTCCAGGTATTTTTCCCAGTCTCCGGTTTCCGGGCGCCCCGCGGCATGCCCCGTGCGGCCGCGCGGATAGTAATCGGGATGGTGCCAGTCGAGTTGCGAATAGTAGAAGAACAGCTTTACGCCCTGACGACGGCAAGCCGCCGCCAGTTCGGCGATCGGATCCCGCTTGAACGGCGTCGCCTTCACGACGTTATAGGACGACACCTTGCTGTCGAACATCGCGAAGCCGTCGTGATGCTTGCTGGTGATGACGATGTAGCGCGCGCCGGCATCCTTGAACGATCGCACCCAGGCGTCGGCATCGAATGCGACCGGATTGAAGAACCTTGCCAGCCGCTCGTACTTGTCGGCCGGGATCTTGTTGTCCTGCATGATCCACTCGGCCACCCCCGCCGAACCGCTACCACCCAGTTCGCTGTACAGGCCCCAATGGAGAAAGACCCCGAATTTCGCATTCCGGAACCATTCGCGCGCTTCCAGGTTCGCGGTCGCCGGTTCGCCCGTCGTCGCACCCTGCGCCCGTGCGACGTGAGGCAGCGTGGCGGCCGTCGCGACGATAGCTGCAAGGGCGGTCAATCCATGACGAATGCGCATCTTCGTGTCGGCCATACCACTCTCCCGGTTCGCCTGCGTTTTGCGGTCGCGATCGTGATAGCTTGCGCGATAGCGGGTAGATAGTCGGGGGCGCCGGTCGTTGCGCCGGTCGCAGGCCGCCCCTGTCTCCGGGAATGCCGCGCTGCGTGATCGAGAGGAATCATTAACGCTTTGTTAACCAGTTCATGTAACATCCGATCAATAGGCAGCCGTGCGCGGTCGCTCATAAAAAGGGATGAGACATGAAAAAGCATCTTCTGGCAGGTTTGACGCTTTTGGCGGCCGCTGTCGCCACCCCGGCGTCCGCCGCAACGTCGATCGGCGATGTCGTGACATGCGGCGCCGCCAACTTCTCCTGTTCAGAGGAGCAGGCCACGATCGGGGCGGGTGCCGAATTCGGGCTTGATTTCGACCTGCTGGGAACATTGCTGACGGCAGATTTCTCCAACGGACTGCTGACGATCCGTAATGCCAACAATCCCGATTTCGCGGACGGCCTCGGCTTCGGAAACGATTTTATCGTGCAATTCTCCAATGTGACGAGTGCGTTCACCTTCGCCTCGCTCGGCACGATGAGCGACGTCTTCGACTTCAGCGAGTCGAACATCAGCCTCGACGATGACGGGTTCCTGACGCTCGATCTGTCGAACACCAGCTTCGCACCAAGCGGCTCGTTGCAGGTGCGGCTCGATCAGGCACCGTCGCAGGGCGCCGTGCCGGAGCCAGCGACGTGGGCGATGATGATCCTGGGCTTCGCCGTCGTCGGCCATGCGCTGCGCCGCCGGAAGGCCGCTGAGCCGCTGCTCGTACGCGCCTGACGCCACGATCGTCCGGCCCGCCGTCACCTTGTCGGCGCGGCGAGCCGGACAATCGGCACGTGTTCGTTTCTTGCGCCGCGGGACGATACCGCCTCGCGCACCGGAACGGCGAGCGTCGCTTTCGGTTGCCCACACGACGGCAACGCTCGGCGCCCTGAACGCCGTGGCAGATCAGAAGGCTGGCAGCACCCGGTCATGCCCGGTTATGACAAGGGCGTACCGACGCAACGATCCGCCACCCGCCGCTGCCGTCGCGTCATCCGCGCGCGGCCAGCATCGCCAGCAACAGCGTCAACGCACCCAGCCCGCCGGATAGCAGGTGGCGCAATCGACGCCATGCCGGCACTTCCCCCATCAACGATCCGACCATCCGGTCGCCGAGCGGGCTGACCAGCAGCGCCGCCGCCAGCACGATCAGCGGCCCTTGCGGGGCCACGATGCCGAGCAGCCACGGCAGCAGCACCGCCCATCCGACCAGACTGGGCGCGACCGCCAGCGCATAGGGCCACCAGCGCGCGTCGCTGCGGCACAGCGCCTGCATCCACCACATGCCGCCAAGGAACGACAGGATCACCGCGGCATACAGGCCACCGACGATCGCCGCCGCCGCGCCATATTGCGGATCGGCGAGGGCCACCAGCACGCACGCCACCTGCGGCGACAGTCCCGCCCCGCCAAGCACCAGCGGCGGCGCGCGCAGGCGCACGTCGGTCATCGCTCAGACCACCTGCGGTGTCGCGGGCACCGGGCCGATCGGGATTTCCTCGCCGCGCGAGTACGTGCCGACAAGCATGCCCGCCGCCAGCACCCGGCCGCGGATCGCCTCCATCAGGTCGGAGCGCCCGGGATTGACGTCGATCGGCACGGCCTCGCCAAGCGCGAACAGCTGGAAGACGTAATCGTGGCTGCCGTGCCCGGTCGGAGGATCGGGCGGCAACCAGCCTTCCTGGCTGTAGCTGTTGCGGCCGACATCCGATCCATCGAACCCGCCATGGCCGTCCGCCGCGATCGCACCCTCGGGCAGCGCACCATCGCCCGGCGGCAGGTTCCATACGATCGCATGGACCAGCGGATTGGGGGTCGGTGCGTCGGGGTCCTCAACGATCAGCGCCAGCGCCACAGCGTCCGCGGGAACGCCGCGCCATGCCAGCGGCGGCGACACGCCCTCGCCATCCGCGGTGAAGCGTTCGGGCAACCGCGCGCCGTCGGCAAAGGCGATGCTGCTCAGTTCGAGCCGCCGGTCGCCATGGACCGCGCCGGTGACGATGCCATCCTGTAGGATCGCCAGCCGGGCGTGGCCGGCGCGAACGTTATGCAAAAGGCTGCCGAGCCAATGCGGGACGTGTTCGAGCATGATGGTTTCTCCGTTCGCACCAACCGCCGACCGCGCGCGAGGTTGCCGCGCGCAGCCGGCCGTTCGATCACGCCAGCGTGCGGACGTTGGGCTCGCGGTCCCAATACCGCTGCTTGGCGGCATCGACGAACGTCTCCAGATCGGTGACGCCCGCATCCGGCTCCACTCCGGCCTTGTCGAGCAGCGGCTTGGCGGCGGCGTTGTGACCGATCGCCTTCAAATGGCCGAACGCGTCCATCACCCATTGCACCGCAGCGCCTTCCTTCACCAGCTTCGCACACGCCGGCTCCGACAGGATCACCGCGCAGGCATCGACCGTGACGGAGGGCTGGCCGAACAATTGCGCGTCGGCCTTTACGGCGGTGCCATCTGACAAAGGCACCGCGCCGACCTTGGGCGCGATCGTCAGCGGGTTGCCACCGGCCGCCTTCACCGCCGCGATCGTCGCCTCGAACTCCTCGCGGTCGGTGCCCTCCGCAAACAGGATGCCGACGGTGCGACCCTCCAGCGTGTGCTTTTCCAGCGGCCCGCGCACGATGCGCAGCGCGGGCGACGGCGCCATGTCCAGCACCGGCGCGCTGGTCGGCGACGCCGCCGGCAGGTCCATCGCCAGTCCGTCGGCGACACGCTGCGCCAGTTCCTCGTCGACGTTGCGCAGGTTCGCCATCTGCGCGATCCGGATGTGCGGGATCGTCACCTTGCTCAGCTCGAACACGAACGCCGATGCGATGTGCGCCTGTTCGGCCTTGTCCATCGAACGCCAGAACAGTCGCGCCTGCGAATAATGGTCGGCGAAACTTTCGGCGCGGATGCGCAGCTTCTGCCCGCCCTCTTCGGCCGGGAACGTCTTGAAGCCGTTCGGGTCCTCGCGGGGGCCACCGGCCTCGCCCGCCAGATGCAGGCTGTTCGGCTCGTAATTGGCGCGGCCCTTCGGCACCTGCATCTGCATATGGCCGTCGCGCTGCATGTTCATGAACGGACAGCCGTCGCGCCCCTTCGCCTGGTTGATCGGCAGCTGATGCCAGTTGGTCGAACCCAGCCGCTTGATCTGCGTGTCCTGGTAACTGAACAGCCGGCCCTGCAGCAGCGGATCGTTGCTGTGGTCGATTCCGGGGACCATGTGACTGGGGCAGAAGGCGACCTGCTCGGTCTCGGCGAAGAAATTGTCGGGATAACGGTCCAGCACCATCTTGCCGACGATCCGTACCGGCAGCACTTCCTCCGGGATGATCTTGGTCGCGTCCAGCACGTCATAGGGCTGGCTGTTGGCGAACTCCTCGTCGAACAGCTGCACGCCCAGATCCCATTCGGGATAGTCGCCGCGCCCGATCCGCTCGAACAGGTCGCGACGCTGGAAATCGGGATCGGCGCCGGCGATCTTCACCGTCTCGTCCCAGATCGTCGAGGCGAGCCCGGCGCGCGGCTTCCAGTGGAACTTGACGAAGGTGCTCTTGCCCTCCGCATTGACGAAGCGGAAGGTGTGGATGCCGAACCCCTCCATCGTCGCGAAGCTGCGCGGCAGCGTGCGGTCCGACATCGCCCACATGATCATGTGGGTCGATTCCGGCATCAGCGAAATGAAATCCCAGAAGGTGTCGTGCGCGGTCGCCGCCTGCGGATAGCCGCGATCGGCCTCCATCTTGGCGGCATGGATCAGGTCCGGAAACTTCATCGCGTCCTGGATGAAGAAGACCGGGATGTTGTTGCCGACCAGATCCCAATTGCCCTCGCGCGTATAAAATTTCACGGCGAAACCACGCACGTCGCGCGGCGTATCGATCGATCCCGCGCCGCCCGCGACGGTCGAGAAGCGCGTGAACACCTCGGTACGCTGGCCCTTCTTGCCGAACAGGTCCGCACGGGTGATGTCGGCCAGGCTGTCGGTGCACTCGAAGTAACCGTGGGCGGCCGAACCGCGCGCATGGACGATCCGCTCCGGGATACGCTCATGGTCGAAGTGGTTCATCTTCTCGCGATAGACTTCGTCTTCCAGCAGCACCGGCCCGCGCGCGCCGACCTTCAGCTGGTTCTGGTTGTCCGACACCGGCATGCCGTGGTTGGTGGTCAGCACGGGGTGATCGGCATCGGTCGTCTGATGCGTCTCGCCGCCATGGCCGGCCGGGCGGGTGATGGTGTCGGTCATGGGAATCCTTCTCGAACCCGTCGGCGTCAGCCTGCGGTTGCCCTGGGTAAATAACCGGCAGCACAGCGCGGTTCCGCCGAAACGCCATCGCATGGGAATAGGCCGGCTCTGGACCGCTTACCCGTCCGACAGCAACGACCGTACCTTGGACGCCAGTCCTTCCATCGTGAACGGCTTGGTCAGCAGCGCGACGTGCGGATCGAGCTGCCCGCTGCCGATCACCGCATTTTCGGCATAGCCGGTGATGAACAACACCCGCAGCGTCGGGAAGCGCGCGAGCGCCGCGTCCGCCACCTGCCGCCCGTTCATCGCGCCGGGCAGCCCGACGTCGGTGACCAGCAGGTCCGGGCGGATACCACTGTCCAGGATGCGCAGCGCCGCCGCGCCGTCGCCCGCCTCCAGCACGGTATAGCCCAGTTCGTCGAGCACCTCGATCACCAGCATCCGCACCGTCGGTTCGTCATCGACCACCAGCACCGTGGGCAGCCCGAGCGGCGGAGGCGTGCGGTCGAGCGGCAGCGCCATGTCCTCCTCCTCGACCACCGACCCGTGATAGCGCGGCAGATAGATGCAGACCGTCGTCCCCTGCCCTTCCTCGCTGTAGATGCGCACCTGCCCGCCCGATTGCCGCGCGAAGCCGTAGATCATCGACAGGCCCAGCCCGGTGCCCTCGCCCAGCGGCTTGGTGGTATAGAACGGATCGAACGCACGCGCCTGCACCTCCGGGGTCATGCCGGCACCCGTGTCGCTGACGCACAGCGACAGATATTGCCCGGGCGGCAGGTCGCGTGGGCGCGCCGCACGCTCGTCGAGCCAGCGATTGGCGGTTTCGATCGTCACCCGTCCGCCGTCCGGCATCGCGTCACGCGCGTTGATGCACAGGTTCAGCAGCGCGTTTTCCAGCTGGTTGGGATCGACCAGCGTGTTCCAAAGCCCTGCGGAGCCGACCACCTCCAGCGTGATCGCGGGGCCGAGCGTGCGGTGCACCAGTTCCTGCATCCCGGTCACCAGCCGGTTGACGTCGGTAGGGCGCGGATCGAGCGTCTGGCGGCGGGAAAAGGCGAGCAGCCGGTGGGTCAGTGCCGCCGCACGGCGCGTCGCACCCTGCGCAGCGACGACATAGCGGTCCAGCTCGCCGATCCGCCCCTGCGACACGCGGATCTGCATCATCTCCAGCGCGCCGGAAATGCCGGTCAGCAAATTGTTGAAATCATGCGCCAGTCCGCCGGTCAGCTGGCCGACCGCTTCCATCTTGTGCGCCTGACGAAGCTGTTCCTCGACCGCCATCAGCGCGGCGGTGCGCGACTCCACCTCCTGCTCCAGCCGTTCGTTGAGCATCGCCAGTTCGTGTTCGGCACGACGGCGCTCCACCGCGTCGCGGGTACGTTCCGCCACCTCGCGCACGAACGCCACTTCCTCGTCCAGCCATTCGCGTGGTTCGGCATGGTTGAGATACAGCAGGGCGACGAACCCGCCGCGCTCGGTCACCGGCATGTTGATGAACGACATCGCCGCAATGCTCTTCAGTGCGTCGGCGGTTGCGCGGGTACGATCGTCATCGCGCACGTCGGCGATCGTCACGGTCACGCCGTGCTTCAGGTCCTCGATATAGCTGCCATAGTCGCGAAAATGCAGCACCGTCGGCAACGGCGCGATCCCGTCGGCGCAGAATGCCCGTTCAGTGGTGATCGTCTCCGCGACCGGATCGACCGTGCCATAACCGGCGCGGCTGACGTCCAGCGCACGGCCCAGCACGCACGCCGCAGCCAGCGCCAGATCGCCCGCGTCACCCGGATCGCGCAGCCGGTCGCCCAGTTCGACCAGCGCCGCCAGCCGCAACTCGGCGCGTTTGCGCAGGTCGATGTCGAAGCTGACTCCGGGCAGGTGCGTCACGGCACCGCTCTCGTCGCGGTCGACGCGGCCCTGCGCGGCCAGCCAGCGCCAGCGGCCGTTCGCGCCGACCACGCGATATTCCTGCTCGAACGGCTCGCCGGTGGCGATGCTGTGCGCGATCGCGACGCGCACCCGCGGCAGATCCTGCGGCGCGATGCCATTGAAGAACGACGCTATCGGCGCGCCCTGCGTCGCCATGTCCGGATCGACACCGTACAGCCGCGCGAACCCCGGATCGCACGTGACGAGGTCGTTGGTTACGTCCCAGTCCCAGCGTCCGACCGATGAAGCATCGGGCGCGCGCCGCAACGGGGACTGGGGCGTTGAATTGGTTGTTGAAGTATCGGCCATGGCGGGGGGCGAACGCGACAGGTACGCGTCGGTTGCGCCCACCCGCGCGCCGATCCGCTTGACTTTCGCGGCCGGATCGGCCATCTGACGCGGCATCGAGGCGTTGGCAGCGTGATCGGACCTTTCGGGTCCCGGCTCCGCCTCGGTCGTTTTTCACGGGCTTCCCAAGTCACGCGGGGTGTCGATCTTCCCCGCCATTCGTGCGTCCGATCGACGCGCGGGTGCGCCTGTACAGGATTATATTTCCATGTCTTTCGCTCATCTCGGCCTTGCCGAGCCGCTGGTCCGCGCGCTCGAGGCCAAGGGCTATACCGAACCGACGCCGATCCAGCGCGATTCGATCCCGCAGCTGCTGGAAGGCCGCGACCTGCTGGGTATCGCGCAGACCGGCACCGGCAAGACCGCGGCGTTCGTGTTGCCGTCGATCCAGCGGCTGAACGACGCGGGCAAGCGCGTGCTGCCGACGCATTGCCGCATGCTGGTGCTGGCCCCCACGCGTGAGCTGGCCAGCCAGATCGCCGATTCGGCGCGCGCTTATGGCCAGTTCTCGAAGATGTCGGTCGCCACCGTGTTCGGCGGCACCAGCATCAACAAGAACCGTGCCGACATGTCGCGCGGCGTCGACATTCTGGTCGCCACCCCCGGTCGGCTGATCGATTGCGTCGAGCAGGGTTACATCAACCTGTCGATGATCGAGATCCTGGTGCTGGACGAAGCCGACCAGATGCTCGATCTGGGCTTCATCCACGCGCTCAAGAAGATCGTGCGCATGGTCCCGCGCAAGCGCCAGACGCTGTTCTTCTCGGCGACGATGCCGGTCGCGATCCGTGATCTGGCCTCGCAATTCCTGATCGACCCGGCGACCGTGTCGATCAAGCCCGCCGCCACCACCGCGGAGCGCGTCGACCAGTCGGTCGTGTTCTGCAACCAGTCGGAAAAGCAGGCGCTGTTGACGATCCTGCTGCGCGACATGCCGGTCGACCGGGCGTTGGTGTTCACCCGCACCAAGCATGGCGCGGACCGCGTCGTGAAGCTGCTGGCCGGCAACGGCGTCGCCGCCAATGCCATCCACGGCAACAAGAGCCAGCCGCAGCGTGAGCGCGCGCTGGCGCTGTTCAAGTCGGGCGAGGTGCCGATCCTGGTCGCCACCGACATCGCCGCGCGCGGCATCGACGTGTCCGGGGTCAGCCACGTCTTCAACTTCGAACTGCCCAACGTGGCCGAGCAATATGTCCATCGCATCGGCCGCACCGCGCGCGCCGGGCGCAGCGGCGAGGCGATCGCCTTTTGCGCGGACGACGAGAAGCCCTATCTGAAGGACATCGAGAAGGTGACCCGGCAGAAGATCCCGGTCAGCGAACTGCCCGAGGATTTCCTGAAGCAGGCCGAGCAGTTGAAGGCGCAGCGCGTCAAGACGATGGGTGCCGATCCGGCCCCGCGTGAGGATCGCCCGCGCAGCCAGCGTGGACCGGCGCGTCCCAAGGCCAGCCATGCGCCGCGCGCGACGCCGGGTTCGGCGCAGGGCCGCAATTACGCCAATGCGACCGCCGGTGGGGGCGGTGCCCGCCGCAGCCGCGGGGGACGCGGGCGTGGCCGTGGCGGCGCCGCGGCGACCGCGCAGTAAGAAACATGCAGGCGCGGGTCGTGCAGGCCCGCGCCGCCGGCACAGCAGCGGTGCCAGGGCCGGTCGTCGGGCCGCAGCTGGATCAACATCCGGCGCTTCACGGATGCCGGAACGCTCGCCAACGAAGATCGGGCATTCGTCCGGGCGACCGCACTCACGCGATCGCGCGCATTTGCTCCATCCATCCTTCGTTGCGAGCGCAGCGGAGCAAACCAGCGTTCGGCGCAATGCCCTCGCTTCCTTCGCTACGCCCGCCACAGCGGCCCTCGGAAGGGGGGGCGGCTCACTGTCGATCAGCTCCGGCATCCGGGCGGACCGACGCTCCGTCCCTGCCGTCCCGTCACTCCGGATCGCGCGCCGAATGACGGCCGAAGCGACAAGTCGATCCCGCGTGGACCAAGCGCCGCCATCCGGCCCGGCTCACGTCGGACGCGTCCGCTATTTGGCGGCCTTGCGCAATGCCAGCCGGACCAGCGCGTCCAGCGATGCGCCGTCGCCCAGTTCCTCCTCCGCCGCCGCCACCGCCGACGCCGCCTCCGCAGGACGGAAACCGAGGTTGAGCATCGCGGATACCGCGTCCGCCCCGGCCCCGACCGGCAGGACCTGCGCCGCCGCCGCCGATCCGAGGGCGACGCCGCCCACCTTGTCCTTCAACTCGCGCACGATCCGTTCGGCCAGCTTCGGTCCGACGCCGTTGGCGCGCGCCACCGTCGCCTTGTCCTGCGCCATCACCGCGCGGGCGATATCCACCGGCTCCAGCGCGGACAGGATCGCCAGCGCCACCCGTGCACCGACGCCCTGTACCCCCGTCAGCAGCCGGAACCAGTCGCGCTCCGCCGCGCTGGCGAAGCCGACGAGGCGGATGAAATCCTCCGCGACCAGCATCTCGGTGAACAGGGTCGCCGCCTCGCCGACCGGTCCGATCGTCGCCAGCGTCCGCGCCGACGCACCGACCAGATAGCCGACGCCGTGCACGTCGATCACCGCATGGTCGATGCCGGTGGAGGTGAGAATGCCCTTGAGATGCGCGATCATGCCGGCGACGTAGAGCAATGCGAAGGCGGCGTCATCCACCCCGCCGCCATTCCCGCCGATGCGGTCATGGCCGGCGCGGGCATCATCGCCGACGCGACGATCCCCGCCTCAAAGACCCACGCCGTACAGCGCGTGATGCGTCAGTACGTAGAGCGTCCGCCGGTCCGCGCCGCCGATCAACAATTGCAGCGGCCGCTCCGGCACGTCGATGCGCCGCGTCGGCGTTCCGTCGGGCGCGTAGACGAAGATCTGCCCGTTCGCGACGTACAGGTTGCCCGCATCGTCGCGCGCGACGCTTTCGCCGCCGCGCGGTGCCACCACCTTCAGATCGGTGACACTGCCGGCTTCACCGACCAGCCCGCTATAGGTCAGGTTCTCCGACGCGTTGGTCAGCGTCACCCGTGCGCCCTGTACCGCCCCGACCAGTCCATAGGCATCGAGCGTGTCGGACCAGCGCCAGCCGAGGTGATCGTCCGGACCCTGGTTCCACACCCGGAACGCCGGCAACGCCAGCGATCCGTCGGGCGAGACATATTCCTGCGGCTTCGCCTCCCCCAGCTTGGCGGTGAAGAACGCCGAGATCGGCGGGTATTCGTAGGTTTTGGGATCGATCCGGTCGGCGAACTCGCCGTTCGCCCACACATTGACCGGCAGCAGCGTCGTCGCCTTGCCGCGCGTCCGGGCCGGCGTGGGCGCGATCGCGCGCACGTCCGCCGGCCGGGCGGGGTCGATGCTGTACACGCTGCCGTCGCGCCCGGCGGAGGATTGCACCAACAGCCGCCCCGACCGGTCGACCGCCAGATTGACCGGGTCGAGCGGCGCATCGGACACGGTCGTCAGGCCTTCGCCGGGTGAGAAGCCGTGGATGCGCTGGAAGAAGCGGTCGATGAAGTACAGCTTGCCCTTGGCATCCACCGCGCCGCCCGCGATCGAGTAGAAACCGTCCGCCAGCTTCGCGACGCCCGGCGTGACCGGGATCGCGGTCTCGGCGGTGGCGCTGGCCGGGGCGGCGGGGATGTCGAGCTTCGCGAACTCGCGCTCGCGCACCTCCTGCCGCCGGGTCATGTCCTTTATGGCGTTCTCGAACGGATATTTGCTCGCGCGCAGGAACGTGCCGCACCCCTTGGCATCGCAGCTGGCGAAGCCGCTTTCCGCGTTCACGTGCACGTTGCGGAAACGGATGCCGCCGGAATTGAACAGCTTTACCGCCGCGTCCATCGGCTTGATCGTCCGCGTCACGCGATACCCGTGGTAATTGGCGAACAGGATGTCGCGCGAGTTGTGGAACTCGGTCGACACCGCGTTCACCCCGTCGCGCACTTCCTGTTCGGTCTGCGGTGCCAGGAACTCCCAGTTGCGGACGTTATCGAGCACGATCTCGGCGCGGTAATGATGTTCGGCGGACAATTGATAGACATGTCCGGGCGTGCTGGTGTCGGAAACGTGGAAGCCGGCCGAGGCCAGCGTGTTCGGCGACCAGATCGCCGAAAACGTGCCGCCGCCGCCGTCGGTCACCCAGATGCTGGGGTATTGGCCGTCGGGGCGCGCGCGCGGATCGTTCTGGCTGATCGGGCTGCCCCTGGTCAGCACCGTGCCGCCGCCGCCCTGGATCTTGACGTCGTTGACCTCGGACGTCGCGCCTGCTTTCCACAGCAGCGCGGTCGCGCGCCGGTTGATCGCGCCGGTCCACAGCCCCAGGCCGTGGACGATGGCGTTGCCGCCCTTCGCACTTTCGATCATCGCCTTCGCGCCGCCGATCCCGGTGAAGGCCGGCGTCTCGTCGGGCAGATAGACGTGCGTCAGGCTGGGGTGCAGCGCGATCAGCACGCTGTCGGGACGCAGCCTGATCGTGTCGGTCACGCGGTAACGGCCCATCGGCAGATACACGACGCGGTGAGTGTCGATCGCGCGTTGCAGCGCGGCGGTATCGTCGCTGGCGTCGTCGCCCTTCACCCCCAGGTCGCGCGCGTTCGCCCATTCGCGCACCGGCGGCAGCGCGCGGATCGCGTTCGCCGGGCGTTTCGGCACCCGGCCCAGCGTGGTCATCGTCACATCGGTGGCGGTCGCGCCGATGGTGCCGAGGCCGCCCAGTTTCAGCCCGTGCGAGAAATCGGCGACGCGGTAGCGGGCGCCCTTGCCGTCCACCGTCTTCCCGCTGTCGCGAAAGCGCGCGAACACCGGCGTATCGATCGCGATCGCATCGTCGAAGCCGATCTGGGTGAAGGCGCTGTTCTCCTCGGAGATCAGCACCGCGGCGCGCGACACCCGCTCGAACCGCACCTGCTTGCCCCACAGCGAATCGGAATAGCCGCGGTCGATCTCGATCCCGACCGGCGTGTCGCGGATCGCGACGTTGACCAGCGTCAGGTCGACCTCATGCTCCCGGATCGCCGCATCGCGCTGTCCCTGGAAATCCGAATCGATCAGCGTGAACTGCCATGCGGGTGAGGTCTTTTCCGACATGATGCCGTAGCGCCCGCCGTAGAAGCGCAGGTTCTCGAACTCGTTGCCGGCCTGATAGACTCCGGCCAGCCCCGATCCGATGTGGAAATCGACATGGCGGAGATAGCCGTGCTGCGCGACGCGGAAGCGAACGGCGACCGCGCCGGCGTTGCCGGCACCGATGCGGAAATCGATGTTCGACAGCGCGGAATAGAAGGTGCTGGACGTCGCGTCGAAGATCGCCGGGTCGAACGGCACGCTGGTGGGCGGCGGCACCGGTGCCTTGCCGACCCGGTATTGATCCTCGCCGGTGAAACTGACCATCGCGGCGACCCCGCCCGCGAAGCCGGCGGTGTCGTCGCCCAACACGATCTCGGGCCGGGTCCGGCCCACCCCGAACAACCGCACCGCGGTCCGCACGAAGATCGTGCGCGTGATCCGGTACTTGCCCGACGGCACGAAGACGACGCCGCCGTTGCCGCTTGCCGCGGCGGCGTCGATCGCCTGTTGCAACGCGGCGCTGTCGTCCGCCACCCCGTCGCCGGCGCCCTTGACGACGATGGCGCGGGGATCGGCGGGTTGCGTTTGATAGACCGAGGTGGAGGCCGCCGCCGGGGCCGCCAGCGCCGCGGTCAACGCCGCCCCGATCAGCCAACCTGTCCGCATCGCCCGCCTCCCATCGAATTACCGGCTTTTGCTAGCGCTAACAGGCAGCTGCTTCATGCGCGACGAAGGTCGTATGTCGTTTCCCGCCCGCCGGGCAGCGCCGGTCGGCTACGCCTGCAACGGAGCGGACGACGGCATCACGCCGACCATGTCCTGCGCCAGCGCCTGCGCCGCCATCGCCACCTGCGTGCGGTTGCGGACGTTCAGCTTGCGCATCAACGCGGTCATGTGCGCCTTCACCGTCGCTTCCGCGATCCCCAGGTCGAACGCGATCTGCTTGTTGAGCAGCCCCGAATGGACGCCGTGCATCACCTTCAGCTGCGTCGGGGTCAGTTGCGCCACCGCCGCGAGATCCCCGGCCACGGGCATGTCGTGTGCGATCCCTGCCATCCTCTCCTCCCTTCATGCGATCGTCCGCCGCTCCGTCGATTACGGATTCGGTCGGACAAGTTGGACGATATGAACCGTAGCGGAGCCTTCAATCAAGGTGTTAGCGAAAGATTATCGCATAAAGCTGTCCAACAGCCACCACGCGCACCCTCGCCACCGCCGCAAGCGGCCGCTAGGCTCGCCACAACGGGGAGGGGACCGCCGGTGAGCGAGGGACGACTGGCCGACCGCGCCTATGCGGCGATCGTGGGCATCATCAACGACGACGGGCTGAACACCGGCGACCGGCTGCCGTCCGAGGCGCGGCTGGCCGAAACGTTCGGCATGTCGCGCACGATCGTGCGCGAGGCGCTGGCGCGGCTGGCCTCCGACGGCATCACCGAGGCGCGGCGCGGCGCGGGCAGCTACGTCATGCGTCGCCCGTCCGAACGGCTCGGCACCCATTTGCCCATGGATGCGCTTGCCGCGACGCTGGGCACCTATGAAGTCCGCTTCGTGCTGGAGGCGGAGGCTGCGCGGCTGGCGGCGCTGCGTCGCTCGCACGCGCAACTCGACGCGATCGGGGCCGCACTGGAGGCGCTTCGCGTCGCACTGTTCTCGAACGCGCCCGCGCATGACGAGGATTGGCGGCTGCACCGCGCCATCGCGATCGCAACGGGCAATGCCGCGTTCGTGCCGGTGTTCGACCATCTGCACGACAGCGTCATGCGGATCATGCGCGCGGGGGTCGATATCTCCCGCTCGCGCCCGCCACAGGTGATCGACGCGATGATGGAGGAGCATGACGCGATCGTCGACGCGATCCGCGTCCGCGATGCCGATGGCGCGGCGCTCGCGATGCGCTGGCACCTGTCGCAGGGCCGCAAGCGGCTGATGCCGTAAGACGGGCCGGCCGACGCCGCCGGTTATCCGATCATCAGCGTCAACGATGGGCGGTGATCGCCAGCCAGGCATCCACCTCTTCACACAGCACCGCCGGTGCGCGCGCCGCGTCCAGCACCAGTGCCGTCTCGCCCGGCACGGGGCGCTCCAGCGTCGCCAGTTGACTATCGAGCAGCGTCGCCGGCATGTAATGATCCGAACGCGCCGTCATCCGTCGCGCGATCTCGCCCGCCGCGGTATCCAGCAATACGAAGCGTAGCGGCATCCCAGCCGCATGTTCCAGCCGCATACGATAGGCGTGGCGCAGGGCCGAGCACGCAGCCACCGCCGCGCCCTTTTCGCGTGCCGTATCGCCGAGCGCCGCACCCAGCCGGTCGAGCCACGGCCAGCGATCGGCATCGGTCAGCGCCGCGCCCGCGCGCATCTTCGCCACGCTGGCGGGGGCGTGGTAATCGTCTCCCTCCAGGAACGGCGCGTCCCACGCCTTTGCCAGCATCATGCCCAGCGTCGACTTGCCGACCCCGCTGACCCCCATGACCACGATCGCGCGGACGGGGCCGCCTGCCTGTTGATCCACCACGTCTCTCCCGCCAGCGCTTGTGCCGTCGCTATCGCGCGCCGCCCGGTCGCTCGCCAGCGCGACCTTTGTCGCAGGCATCCCGACCTTGGTGGCGGATGACCCGTGAACGCGCGACGCGGTACCATAACGTCGTTCGGAACCCGCCAGCTGCATATGGGCGCGCCCGTCATGGCAGATGGATCATGGCCAAGGCATTCCGCCGCCGTTCGCGGTTTGCCCGCGTTCCACCAACGACGATCCGACGATCGACGCCAACCGGATAAAGGCCCGTTCTGTTTCGATATCGGTGCGACCGTGAACGTCACCAACGAAGTCAGCATGTTCGTGAAGGTCGATAATCTGTTCGACCGTGATCCCGAACCGTCGCCGCAAACCCATACCGGGCTGGACGTCAACCCGGCACCTTACGACATGCTCGGCCGCGTCGTCCGCATCGGCGTGCGCAGGCGCTTCCGACGGCGACCCGCCACGCGTCAACCCTCCCCGGCGATCACGGCGGTCATCCCCGACGGCGACAGGATCTCGATCCAATAGCCGTCGGGATCGGCGATGAACGCGATGTCCTTCATTTTGCCATCCTGTGGACGCTTGCGGAACGGCACGCCCAGTTCCTCGAACCGTGCGCAGGCCGCGGCGACATCGGGCACCGCAATGCCCAGATGCCCGAAGCCGCGCGGCTCCGTATTGCCGTCATGATAGCCGGCGAAGTCGGAGTCGCTTTCGGTGCCCCAATTGTGCGTCAGCTCCAGCGTCGTCTCACGCGTGAAGATGAAGCGCGCCCGGGCGGCCGGATTTTCTGGCACGGTCTCACCCTCGCCAAGATAGGCGAGGAAGAACAGCGAGAAGCGCATTTCCGCGAAGTCGAGCCGCTGCAACAGCGTCATGCCCAGCACGTCGCGGTAAAAGGCCAGCGACGGTTCGGGGTCGCGGATCCTGAGCATCGTCTGGTTCAGTACGAAACCTTCGGTGCCGGGCGTGCGGGGCATGGGTCGTCCTTTCAGGCGAGCGTCAGGCCGACATCGACGTTGCCGCGCGTCGCGTTGGAATAGGGGCAGATCCGGTGCGCGGCGTCGACCAGCTTCTGCGCTTCATCTCGGTCCAGGCCCGGGAGCGCGACGAGCAGGTCGGCGGTGATCCCGAAACCACCCTCGGACCGCGGGCCGATCCCGACGGTGGCGGTGACCGTCACGTCGCCGGGTACCTTCACCTTCAGCTGCTGCCCGGCGACCTTCAGCGCGCCGATGAAACATGCCGAATAGCCCGCAGCGAACAGCTGCTCCGGATTGCTGCCCTCGCCGCCGGCCCCGCCCAGTTCCTTCGGCGTCGACAGCGCAACGTCGATACGGCCATCCTCGCTACGGGCATGACCGTCACGGCCGCCGGTGGCGGAGGCGGTGGTGCTGTACTTCACGTCGACGCTCATGGTCTGCTCCTGTTATCGCGCGAATCATTATCGTAATAACGAGATAGCGCGACCAGCGACGCGCGTCCAGCTAAAATGTATCGCGATAACGAATATCGTGTTACATCGCGCCATGTCCTCAGCCCTTCCCCTCGACGATCAGCTCTGTTTCACGCTCTACGCCGCCAGCATGGCGGTCGGGCGCGCGTACAAGCCGTTGCTGGACGACCTGGGCATCACCTATCCGCAATATCTCGTGCTCCACGCCTTATGGGAGCAGGACGGGCGTACGATCGGCGCGATCGCCGAGCGGCTGGCGCTCGAATCGAGCACGATCACACCGCTGGTCAAGCGGCTGGAGGCGGCGGGGCACGTCGGCCGACAGCGCGATCCGCGCGACGAGCGGCTGGTGCGCGTGACCCTGAGCGACAGCGGGCGCGGCTTGCGCGAACGCTGCGGATGCCTGGGCGAGATGTTGATCGCGCGCAGCGGGATGACGCTGCCGCAGATCGATGCGCTCAACCGCCAGATCGGAGAATTGCGCGCCGCGTTGACCCGGATCGGGTAAGCCGGCGCGGTTCCTGAACGGACCACGCGGCGGCGCGACAAAGTGACACAATTTCGGCGTTCACGCGCGACGGCGCTGCGACATGCCGCGCCTATCTCCTGATCTGTGCCGCCGATGCGGTGCTTGTGCAAAGGAGCGTACGATGAACCGTTTTCACCTGCTGATCGCCGGCCTGGGTCTTGCCGGCGTCACCGTGCCCATGGCCGCCACCGCCGCGCCGCGTCCGTCGATCGATGCGCGCTTCGACCGGCTGGACCAGCGGATCGACCAGGGCGTACGGCGCGGCCAATTGTCGCGTGGCGAGGCCGGTCGGCTGCGCACCCAATATCGCAAGATCGCACGGCTGGAGGATCGCTACCGGCGCAGCGGCGGGCTGTCGGGCTGGGAGCGACAGGACCTCGACCGCCGCTTCGATGCGTTGAGCGCACGCGTCCGCTACGATCGTAACGACCGGCAGGACCGCAACGACCGCCGCTACCGCTGAGGCGCCTCGGCCAGCAGCGCGTCGTCGATCGCGACGGCGCGCTGCCACGCCGGGCGCTGATGCAGCCGATCGAGATAGCGCATGAACGTCTCGCGCTTTTCCAGCAGGCCGAATTGGGTGAACCAGCCGACCATGCCGCCGACGAACACATCGGCGGCGGTGAAGCGGTCGCCCGCGATATGATCGTGCGCCGCGACCGCATGTTCCAGCGTGTCGACCGCGCGGTCGAAGCTACCATAGCCGACCATGCCCTGCTTGCCCTCCGGCACGGTCACGCCCAGCACCTTGTCGACCATCGCCGCTTCCAGCGGCCCGGCGGCGAAGAACAGCCAGCGCAGGTAAGCCGCGCGTTCATTGGCGCGCGGTGCCAGCCCGGCGGCGGGGAACGCCTCGGCCAGATAGGCGCAGATCGCCGCCGCCTCGCTCACCACCGCGCCATCGTGGACGATCGTCGGCACCTTGCCCATCGGGTTCGCCTCCGTCAGCGCGGCGGGCTTGGCGGACCAGTCGATCAGCGCCGTGTCGTAGGGCTCGCCCACTTCCTCCAGCATCCAGCGGACGGTGCGCCCGCGCGACATCGGGTGGGTGAAGAAGGTCAGGGTCACGTGCGTGCATCCAGATGCTGGTGGAGGAAGGCGGTGGTGCGGCCCCATGCCAGGTCGGCGGCGGCCTTGTCATACCGTTCGGCGGAGGTGTCGTTGTTGAACGCATGGTCGACGCCGGGATAATCGAACGCCTCGACCGGCCTGCCCGCCGCCTTGAGCGCCGCCACCCATGGCGCGCCGGTCTGCGCCACGCGCGCGTCCTTGCCGGCGTAATGGAGCATCAACGGCACGGCCAGTCGGGGCGCCTCCGCAGGATCGGGGGCCGGCCCATAATAGCTGACCGCCGCCGCCAGTCCCGGCCCGGCGGCAAGCGCGACCCGGTTGACCAGCGCCCCGCCCCAGCAGAAGCCCACCGTACCGACCCGTCCGGTGCCATGCGACAGCTTCCCCAGCCGCCCGACGGTGGCCACCGCAGCCGCGACCACGGCCTCCATGTCGGCCGTGCCGATCATGTCGCGCGCCACATTCTCGTCGGCGGGGGTGCCGCCCTGCGCCGACAGGAAATCGGGAGCGACCGCGAAGAACCCGGCCAGCGCGATGCGCCGCGCCACATCCTCGATATGCGGTTGCAGCCCGCGGTTCTCATGGATCACCATCACCGCGCCGACCGGCGCGCCCGCATTGCGCGGCGCGGCGAAATACCCGGTCATCCGCGCGCCGCCACCGATCGCATAGCCGCCTTTGCGCGTCACCAAGCGCGGATCGCCCGGCTCGGTCAGCGCGGCGGCGGCGGGCGACGCCGCGATCCCGACAATCAGCGCCTCGGCCGCCGCGACCGATCCGGCGAGCGCCGTCATCTGTCGCAACAGGGTCCGCCGATCGCGATGTTCGTGGGTGAAGGCGTCGTACAGGCCGACCGCCCGGTCGCGCAGGGTGGGATCCATGACGTTTTTCCTCACGATTCGCGGGGGCTGGACCGTCAGCCTAGCGGGAAGCGGCAAAGGGAGGAAGGTCGCGCGTCCTTCTGTCAGCGTACGGTACGGCCGGCGTCATCCCGCCACCGGGCTGGCGCGGTTGACGTGGCGCGGAGGCAGCGCCGATCGCGACCAGCACGCCCGACGTGCGCCGCCCCCTCGGCTGTGGCGACCGAGGGGCGTAAGCGTGCGGACGAACGATGCGGCACCGAAAAGGCGGGAACGGAGGACGAGCGATCGACGGGCCGCCGCGTCCCTGACGTGATCCGCAAGTTCGCTTCTGCTCCGGGCTGCGCCAAATTCAGCAGCCCGAGTGGTGCCCGGCACGGTGCGGGCGGAATTTCCCTGGAAAGAACGTCGGTCGACGCGAACTCCGCGACACCGGTCGCAGGTTATGCCTTCTCCAGCGTGCATTGCAGCGGATGCTGGTTCTGCCGGGCGAAATCCATCACCTGGGTCACCTTGGTCTCCGCCACCTCGTAGCTAAATACGCCGCACACGCCGACACCCTTTTGATGGACGTGGAGCATGACCTGCGTCGCTTCCTCCATGCTCATCCGGAAAAAGCGTTGCAGGCACAGCACGACAAATTCCATCGGCGTGTAATCGTCGTTGAGCATCAGGACGCGATACGGCGTCGGCTTCTTGGTGCGGGTCCGCGTCCGGGTGGCGATGCCGACCCCGGTGCCGTCACCGTCACCGTCGGCATCGTCACGCTGGCCCGCGGCCTTCGGAACATTCAACTGCTGCATGGACACCGCGCGAATATGGCATCGACAGCGGCAAGGGCAAGCCCCACCGCGACGCGAAACGGGGCGGCCGCGTCACCGCGACCGCCCCGTTCGTTGATCGCTAGCGGATCAGCCCGCGGTGCGGAACTTGTCGCCGGCCACCGCCATGCGGTTCTGCAGCGGCTTGGCCACGTCGCCGGCCAGCTTCATCGTCGCTTCGGTCGAACGCGACGCTTCCTTGACCAGCGCGTCGAGCGACGAGCGGAAATAATCCGCCTGGATCTGCATCATCTCGGCCGGCGACTTCACCGATGCCAGCGTCTGGATCATCTGCGCGGTGCTGTCGTAGCGGGCGCGCGCGAAGCTGGCTGCTTCCTGACCCATCGTCTCGATCGCCTGCGCCGCGATCCGCGCCGACTCGACCATCGCCTCGACATTGCCCTTGCCGAATTCGGCCATGTCCTCGGCAACCTTGCGGCTCTTCTCGACCGCGCCGCGGGTCTGCTCACCGACGTTCGCGAACGCGGTCTTGGTCTGCTCCTGCGCCTTTTCGGCGAACGACGTGACGGTCTCGTTCATATTCGCTTCCTTCTTTTCAAAAGACGCCGCGGGAGCGGCGGGTTCGTAAGGGGTCTCGGTGACGGGCGCTGCGGCGACCGGCGCGGTCTGCGCGTCGTCCGGCGTGCCGGTATCGGCTTCCCGCCGCTCGACCGGCTGCTGTTCATCGGCCTGTTGCCGCGAGTCGGCGCTGTCGGGACTCGTCTGCTCGACCACCGGGGCCGGCTCGTTTGGCGCGACGACGGCAAGGATCGACGGAACCTCCGGCTCGGCCGGCAATGGCGGCAACACCGGCACAGCGGGCTTCGCATTGCCCGCCCGCGACAATCCCCGCGAACGGCCCTTTACGGGCGCGCTCGCCTTCTTGCTCTCGATCTTGCCGGTTCCGTCCACCATCCGTGCCCGCTCCGTATTTGCTGCGGTGCACAATAGCGGGTCGTGCAGCCTGTATCAAGCCCTTTTGTGCAGCGCAGCATTGTCAGCGGGCGCGGACGTAGCTGCCCGGCGCATCCTCGATCGCAGGGAGCGCCCCGGTGCCGGGCACGCGCGCGCCATCCGCGGCCACGCTGTCCGGGCCGCGCCCACGCAACCAGTCCGCCCAGTCGTTCCACCAGCTGCCCTTCACCTCGCGCGCGGCGGCGACGAAATCGTCGAGTGACTCGGCGGGCGCATCGCTGATCCAATGCTGGTATTTGTTCGCCGCCGGCGGGTTCACCACCCCGGCGATATGCCCCGACCCCGCCAGTACGAAGCGCTGCGGGCCGCGCAGATGATGGGTTAGCTTCCACACGCTTTCCGCCGGCGCGATATGATCCTCACGCCCGGCCTGGATGTAGGCCGGCGTCCGAACCGTGGTGAGGTCGAGCGGCACACCCGCCACCTGCATCGCGCCGGGCTCCACCAGACGGTTGTCGCGGTACAGATCGGTCAGATACGACAAGTGCCATTTCGCGGGCAGGTTGGTGACGTCGCCGTTCCAGTGCAGCAGGTCGAAGGGGGCGTAATCCTTGCCGAGCAGGTAGTTGTTGGTGACGTAGTTCCAGATCAGGTCGCGTCCGCGCAGCAGGTTGAACGTCATCGCCAGATAGCGTCCGTCCAGATACCCGTTCGGGCTGAGCGTACCGATCATCTTCAATTGTTCGTCGTCGACGAAGTGCAGCAATTCGCCCGCGCGGCTGAAATCGACCTGCGCGGTCAGGAAGGTCGCGCTCGCCACCTTGTCCGCCTCGCCCCGCGCCGCGAGCAGCGCCAGTGTCGCCGCCAGCGTGGTGCCCGCGACACAATAACCCACCGTATGCACGGCCGGCACGTCCAGCAGCGCGCGGATCGTATCGACCGCCTCGATCTGCGCCGCGACGTAATCGTCCCATGCCACGTCGGCCATCGACGCATCCGCCGACTTCCACGACACCATGAACACCGTCACGCCCTGCGCCACCGCCCAGCGGATGAAGCTCTTCTCCGGCGTCAGATCGAGGATGTAGAAACGATTGATCCATGGCGGAAAGATCACCAGCGGCGTGGCCAGCACCGTCTCCGTGGTCGGCGCGTACTGAATCAGTTCGTACAGCGGCGTGCGCTTCACCACCTTGCCCGGCGTCGCCGCCAGGTTGCGCCCGACCTCGAACGCGGTGCCATCGGTGTGGGTCAGCTGGCCCTTCCCGATGTCGGACAGCATGTTGTTCAGCCCGGTCAGCAAATTCTGCCCGCGCGTCTCGATCGTCTTCTCGATCACCTCCGGATTGGTCACGGCGAAGTTCGACGGGCTCATCGCATCCACGAAGCCGGTGGTGGCGAAACGCAGCTGCGCGCGCGTCCGGTCGTCCACCCCCTCCAGCGCGTCGATGCTGCGCAGCATGTGGTCGGCGATCAGGTCGTAGCTCTGCCGCATCCAGTCGAACGCCGGGTTGGCGCGCCATGCCGGATTGGCGAAGCGGCGGTCCTTCTCCTTCGGCCGCTCCGCCGCGTCGGCGGCGGGCGGCGCGACGAACCGCTGCCACATGTCGAGATAGCCGGTCCAGAAATCGCGCGCCTGTTCCGCGACCTGCGCCGGCGGTGCGAGCGGCACGCCCGATTCGAGCATCATCTGCTGCGCACGCCCCATCAACCACGTCCAGTGCTGAAGGTCGGCAAGGTTCGGGGTCGGCGTCTCGTTCGGCGGCTTCTGCTCGGTCACGCGGGCTATCCTCTTCGCACCGGATATAGCGTAACCATGTTGCAGGGCGAAGGCGCGCTCATGGCTTTTTCTTGCCCCGGGGTGCCGCGCGGATGCGATAGCGGGTATAGCGCGCGCACCGAGAGGAGTGCCCTGCCCGTGTCCGACGAATTCTACCGCATGAAGCGCCTGCCGCCCTACGTCATCGCCGAGGTGAATGCGATGCGGGCACAGGCGCGCGCGGGTGGCGAGGACATCATCGATCTCGGCATGGGCAATCCCGATCTGCCGCCGCCGCCGCACGTCATCGCCAAGCTGGTCGAGGTGGTGCAGAAACCCGATGCGCACGGCTATTCGCAGTCGCGCGGCATTCCCGGCCTGCGGCGCGCGCAGGCGAACTACTACGGCCGGCGCTTCGGCGTCGACATCGACCCCGAAACCGAGGTCGTGGTGACGATGGGGTCGAAGGAAGGGCTGGCGAGCCTCGCCACCGCGATCACCGCGCCCGGCGACGTCGTGCTGGCCCCCAACCCCAGCTACCCCATCCACACCTTCGGCTTCATCATCGCCGGGGCGACGATCCGCGCGGTGCCGACCACGCCTGACGAACATTATTTCGAAAGCCTGCAACGCGCGATGGAATTCACCATCCCGCGCCCCAGCGTGCTGGTGGTCAATTATCCGTCGAACCCGACCGCGGAGACGGTCGACCTCGCCTTCTACGAACGGCTGGTGGCGTGGGCGCGCGAGAACAAGGTGTGGGTCCTGTCCGACCTCGCCTATTCGGAGCTGTATTTCGACGGCAAGCCGACCGTATCGATCCTGCAGGTGCCGGGCGCCAAGGAGGTTGCAGTCGAATTCACCAGCCTGTCGAAGACCTATTCGATGGCAGGGTGGCGGATCGGCTTCGCGGTCGGCAACCGCAAGCTGATCGCGGCGATGACCCGCGTGAAATCATATCTCGATTACGGTGCCTTCACCCCGGTGCAGGCCGCCGCCTGCGCCGCGCTGAACGGCCCGCAGGACATCGTCGAGAAGAATCGGGTGTTGTATCACAAGCGCCGCGACGTGCTGGTCGAAAGCTTCGGTCGCGCCGGATGGGACATCCCCGCCCCCCCGGCCAGCATGTTCGCCTGGGCACCGCTGCCCCCGGCATTGCGTCATCTCGGGTCGCTGGAATTCTCCAAGCAATTGCTCAGCCACGCCAAGGTCGCGGTCGCGCCGGGCGTCGGCTACGGCGAGAATGGCGAAGGCTTCGTTCGCATTGCGATGGTCGAGAACGAACAGCGGCTGCGCCAGGCGGCACGCAACGTGAAACGCTATCTGCAGAGCATGGGCGTGAACACGCCGGGCAAGGCGACCGGCTGAGCGACGGCGGACGGGGCGGACCTCTCGCGCTTCGCCCCGTCCGCGCCGACCGCTTTTCCGGGAAATACGGTGCCTATTTGCCACAATCCACCGGGCACCGGCTTTTTTGTGCAACCCAATGTTGCATTACGGCCATATCCGCCCCCATCGTGGTCCCGTGCTGAGACAGTATGAACTGATCGATCGCGTCCTGGACTACGATCCCGACGCCGACGAGGCGATGCTCAACCGCGCCTACGTCTTTTCGGTCAACGCGCATGGGACGCAGAAGCGCGCGAACGGCGATCCGTATTTCAGCCACCCGATCGAAGTCGCGGGCATCCTGACCGAATTGCATCTGGACGGGGAGACGATCGCCACCGCGATCCTGCACGACACCGTCGAGGATACCGTCGCCACCTCCGAGGAGATCGAACGGATCTTCGGCGCGAACATCGCGCGGCTGGTGGACGGCGTGACCAAGCTGAGCAAGATCGAGGCGCAGACCGAGAACGAGCGCGCCGCGGAAAATCTGCGCAAGTTCCTGATGGCGATGTCGGGCGACATCCGCGTGCTGCTGGTGAAGCTGGCCGACCGGCTGCACAACATGCGCACGCTGCACTTCATCCCCAAGCCGGAGAAGCGCCGCCGCATCGCGCGCGAGACGATGGACATCTACGCCCCGCTCGCCGAGCGGATCGGGATGTACGAGTTCATGAAGGAGATGCAGACGCTCGCCTTCGCGCAGCTCGAACCCGAGGCATACGAATCGATCACCCGCCGGCTCGAACAGCTGAAGGAAGGATCGGGCGGGGATCGCATCGCCAAGATCGGCTCGGGGCTGAAGCTGCTGCTCGGCCGCGCCGGGATCGATGCGCAGGTCTCGGGCCGCGAGAAGCATCCCTATTCGATCTGGCGCAAGATGCAGGAGCGCCACATCAGCTTCGAGCAATTGTCCGATATCATGGCGTTCCGCGTCATCGTGCCGGCGATCGAGGATTGTTACAGCGTGCTCGGCCACATCCATCGGCGCTGGCCCGCGGTGCCGGGACGGCTCAAGGATTACATCTCCACCCCCAAGCGCAATGGTTACCGCTCGCTGCACACCAGCGTGATCCACGCCGAGAACCGCCGCATCGAGATCCAGATCCGCACCCCCGACATGCATGCCGAGGCGGAGTTCGGGCTGGCTGCGCATTGGGCCTACAAACAGTCGACCGGCACGGGCAATCCGGTGCGCCCGGACCAGCAGCAGGACTGGATCAAGGATCTGGTCGAGATCCTCGACACCGCCGCCACGCCGGAGGAGCTGCTCGAACACACCCGCATCGCGATGTACCAGGATCGCATCTTCGCCTTCACGCCGAAGGGCGAACTGATCCAGCTGCCGAAGGGCGCGACGCCGATCGATTTCGCCTATGCGGTCCACACCGACCTCGGAGACCAGGCGGTCGGCGCGAAGATCAACAGCCGCGTCGTGCCGCTGTCGACCGTGATCGAGAACGGCGATCAGGTGCAGGTGCTGCGGTCGAAGGCGCAGGTGCCGCAGCCGGCGTGGCTGAAGGTGGCGATCACCGCCAAGGCGCTGGCCGCGATCCGCCGCCACCTGCGCAACGAGGAGCGTGGGCAAACCGTGGCGCTGGGGCGCAAGCTGTACGACGACATCGTCCAGCGGCTGCCCGCGACGCTGGCCGATACCGCGCTGGACGAGGCGCTGCGCCGCCTGAAGCTGCCCGACGAGCCCGCGCTGATGCAGGCGATCGCGCGCCGCACGCTGACCGACGGGCAAGTCATGGAGGCGTTGATGCCCGGATCGGGCGGCGCCGACGTCGCGCACGCCCCGCCGCAATCCAGCGCGATCTCGATCGACGGACTGGCGCCCGGGGTCGCCTACGAACTCGCCGATTGCTGCCATCCGGTGCCCGGCGACCGGATCGTCGGGTTGCGCCGCCCCGATGCCTCGATCGAGGTACATGCGATCGATTGCCGCGTGCTCGCCGACCTCGCCGAGCGCTCGGATGACGAGACCGACTGGATCGACGTGCAATGGGGCAATGCCACGGAGGGGGCGACCGCCCGCATCTCGGTGGAGGTGCGCAACCAGCCCGGCGCGCTGGGCATGCTCGCCACCGTCATCGGGCAGCACAAGGCCAACATCATCAACCTGCGGCTCGACACCCGCGACGCGCAATTCCACACCAACGTCATCGACGTTGAGGTGCATGACGCGCACCAGCTGATGCGCCTGCTCGCCGCGCTGCGCGCCGCCGAGGCGGTCAACGCCGCGGAACGCGTCTGATCCGGCGGGCGTAGCGGCAAACGGCTGCGGCCGCCTGCCACTACGTTCTCCGCGTCAGAACGAACTCCAGTCGTCCTCCGCCACTTCGGCCTTCAACGCCAGGTTCCCGCGCACCGCCGGCATCGCCCGCGGTCGGGGCCGCGCCGCCGCAGGCCGCGTTGCGACGGGGCGCTCCGGTGCGATCGCCGCCACCGCTTCCTCCGCGACGTGGAAGCGGTTGACCTGCCCCTCCAGCGTCACCGTTTCGCTGGTCAGCAGCCGGCACGCCGCGGTCACTTGCTCGACCATCGCCGCATTGGCCTGCGTCGCGCCGTCCATCTCGCCGATCGCGACATTGACCTGCCCGATACTCGCCGCCTGCGCGCCCGCGCCATCCGCGATCACCGCCACGAACCGTGCGATCTCCCCGATCCCGGTCGTGATCGCGCGCAACGACGCGTCGGTTTCCTGCGCCAGTTGCACGCCGCTGCGCACGCGCTGCACCGTGTTGGTGATCCGCGCATTGATGTCACGGGCGGCGTTGGCCGACCGCTCGGCCAGCGCGCGCACTTCGCTCGCCACCACGGCGAAGCCCTTCCCCGCGTCGCCCGCGCGCGCCGCCTCCACGCCGGCGTTCAGGGCCAGCAGGTTGGTCTGGAACGACAATCCGTCGATCAATGCGATGATCTCCGCGATCTCGTTGGACGAACGCTCGATATCGCCGATCGCGGTCATCGTGCGGCCGACGATCTCCTCGCTGCGCCGCACGTCGGCGGTGGCGCGGTCGACCACGCCGATCGCCGCCTGCGCCTGATCGGCGGTGCCGCGCACCGACGACGCGATTTCGGTCACCGCCGCCGCGCTTTCCGCCAGGCTGGCCGCCTGCTGCTCGGCACGCTGCGCCAGATCGTCGGTGGCGGCATGCATCTCGGCGGTACTGGTGGCGATCCCGCCCGCACTGCCGCGCACCGTTCCCAGCGCCGAGGACAGCCGCCCGACGGCGGTGTTGAAGTCGCGCTCCAGCGCGGCATAGGATGCGGGGAAGCCGCTCAGCGTGACACGCAGGTCCGAATCCGCCAGCTTCGTCAACGCGGCGCCCACCTCGGTCATCACGTGCTGCTGCTCGGCATCGGCCTGCGCCTTGGCCGCGGCGGCATCGCGGAAGACCAGCACCGCGCGGGACATGCGCCCCAGTTCGTCGCCGCGATCGGTATCCGGCACCGTCAGACCGTGGTCACCCTTCGCCAGCGTGTCCATGATCCCCGTCAGCCGCACGACCGGACGGGCCAGCGCACGCGCCAGCAACACCGATGCAAACCCTGCCACCGCGCACATCACCAATCCACCCAGCGCCAAGGCGATCTTGCCGGTCGTCAGGGCGGCGATCCGCGCGTCGCGCGCCGCCAGACCGTTCGCCGCTTCCTCGTCCCGCAGCGCGCGCAGCGGGGCGAGAACCGGGGTCACCGTCACCGTCTTGCCGACGGCGCGCAAAGCGTCCTGCGCCGCCAGTCGATCGATTCGCGCATGGGCGATCATCGGATCGCCGACGTCGCGGCGCCAGTCGGCGGCGCGCGCCAGCGAATCGTCAACCCTGGCGCGCGCGGCGGGCACATCGGCGTATAAGGCGCGCAATGCCGCCGCCGCGGTGTCCGCTTGCTCCCGCCCCTCGTGATATTGCTTCAGGTAACTTTCTTCGCCGGTGACCAGAAATCCACGCATCTGACTGTTTTGGCGCAATATTCCGATCTCGACCCGCAGCGTTTGCGTGATGGCGTCCTGCCCGCGCGCACTGACGCCGCTGGTCGCCTCAATCCGCCCCAGGATCGTCCACAGCACCGTCATCATGACCAGCACCGTCAGGATCACTGCACAGAATGCCGCGGCGATTTTCCTACCGATCGGCATGGAAGCAAACATCAGGAATCTCCGGCAAACATTGCAGGCGTTCAATGGTCACGAAATCCGAACAACGGGTTAAGTGACTGACGGAACGATGTGTTGGCGGCGCGCCTGCGGCCATGATCTGTCGAGATGCGACGCTTTCGAGGGTCGGACCGTCGCCGGGACTTCGATCGCGGCATCGCCATCTGCCGCGACGTCGCTGTCCTACCATCCTGTTGCAGCGTAAGGTGGTGGTCGCCATGCACCATCGAGCCGCCCCTGCTGTCGTTCGCCCCGCCTACGCTGCCGCGTCGGCGGTCGAACCAGTCGGTGCGGGTCGTGCGAGTGTCTCAACATTCGCAACATTCGCGCCCGCCAGCGCCTCAACATTCGCAACATTGGCCAGCCCGCTGCCGCGATCGAAACCCGCCGCGCCGTCCCGCATTGTTACCGCAAGGGAGAAATAATCCGTGTTCCGATCCGTGCTGCTCGCTACCGCGCTCGCCACCGCCGCCGTACCCGTCGCCGCCCAGTCGATCTCGGCCAACGACAAGGCCGTCGGTGCAAGGGCGAATCCACAGCTGCTCGCCGAATTCGGCGGCAAATACGCCGGACCACAGGCCGCCTATGTCGAACAGGTCGGCAAGAAGGTGGCAGTGCAATCGGGGCTGTCGAACGCAACGGGCGATTTCAACGTCGCGCTGCTCGACTCGCCGATCGAGAATGCGTTCGCGATCCCGGGCGGCTATATCTACGTCACCCGGCAATTGCTGGCGCTGATGAACTCGGAGGCCGAACTGGCATCGGTGATGGGCCATGAGGTCGGCCACGTCGCCGCCCGCCACTCGGCCTCGCGGAACCAGCGCGCGACCATCGGCGGCGTGCTGGCGGCGGTGGTCGGTGCGGCGGCGGGCAATGGCGCGATCGGGCAGCTGGCCGGCACGGCGGCGCGCAGCGGGGCGCAGCTGTACGTCCTGAAATACGGCCGCGATCAGGAATATGCCGCCGACGGGCTGGGCGTGAAGTACATTACCGCCGCCGGGTACGATCCCTATGCCGCCGCCGACATGCTGGCGCAACTCGACGCGCAGAGCCAGTTGCAGGCCGAGGCCGCCGGCAATCGCGGGCAACAGGCGCCGGGCTGGGCCTCCACCCACCCCAACAGCACCGAACGGGTGCGCCGCGCCGCTGCGCTCGCGAAGGCGACCGGCCGTCCGTTGACCGATCCGCCGCAGGACGTCGCGTTCCTGCGCCGCCTCGACGGGCTGGTCTATGACAAGAAGGAAGCGGGGCGTCGTATCCGCATCGTCGCGGTGAAGCGTGGCGACACGATCGCGTCGCTGTCGCGGCAGATGGCGTACGACACCCTCCAGCGGGATCGCTTCATGACCCTCAACGCCATCGAGGAGGATGCGCAGTTGACGCCGGGGCGGCTGGTAAAGGTCGTGACGCGCGGATGACGCTGGGCTAGACGCCGCTGCCATGCATCGTCCCGCGCTATCGGTCGTCGTCCCCTGTTATAACGAGGAAGCCACGCTGCCGCTGCTGCACGCGCGGGTCTCCGCTGCGGCGCGGGGCGCGGTGGGCGACGATCACGAGATCGTGCTGGTCAACGACGGCTCGCGCGATGGCAGCTGGGCGGCGATGCAGCGGCTCGCGGCGGACGATGCGCGGGTCGTCGCGGTGAACCTGTCGCGCAACCACGGGCACCAGCTGGCACTGACCGCCGGGCTGGACCTGTGCGCGGGCGAGCAGATCCTGATCATCGACGCCGATCTTCAGGATCCGCCCGAACTGCTGGCCGACATGCGGCTGGCGATGGCGCGCGAACAGGCCGATGTCGTCTATGCCGTGCGCCGCAAACGACAGGGCGAGACGCTGTTCAAGAAGGCGACCGCCGCCGCCTTCTACCGCGTGCTGGACCGGGTGACCGACACGCCGATCCCGCTCGACACCGGCGATTTCCGGCTGATGACCCGCCGTGCGCTCGACGCGTTCCTGTCGTTGCCCGAACAGGCGCGCTTCATCCGCGGGATGGTGGCATGGGTCGGCTTTCGGCAGGTGCCCTTCCCCTACGATCGTGCAGAGCGGCACGCGGGTGAGACGAACTATCCGCTGGGCAAGATGGTGCGCCTCGCGCTCGATGCGGTCACCGGCTTCTCGACCGCGCCCCTGCGCTGGGCGAGCCATCTGTCGGTGATCCTCGCGGGCTGCTCGCTGCTGCTGCTGTTCTATATCGCCTGGGGCTATTTCGTCGGCGACCGCGTACAGGGCTGGACCTCGACGATGCTGGTCGTCGTCGTGCTGTCGTCGATCCAGATGTTCGTGCTGGGGATGATCGGCGAATATCTCGGCCGCCTCTACATCGAGGCGAAGCGGCGTCCCTTGTATCTGGTCGCGGACATCGCCGGCACCGCGCATGGCCGCGCGACGCTCGGCTTTCAGGCCGCGCGCACCCGCATCCCCGACGAACAGGTCGCCGGACAGCACCCGGGCGAATAGCCGGATCCCCGCCCGGTCTGGGTGATCCTCAGGCCGCCTCGTCGGCATCCAGACCGTAAGCGGTATGCAGCACGCGCACCGCCAACTCGGTCTCATCCTCGTGGATCAACACCGACACCTTGATCTCGCTGGTCGAGATCGCCTGGATGTTGATGCCGCGCGCGCCCAGCGTCGTGAACATCGTGCTGGCGACGCCGGCATGGCTGCGCATCCCGACCCCGACGACGCTGATCTTGGCGACCCGCGTGTCGTGGATCAGGTCGCCGAACCCGATCGTCCCGCGCGCCTGGTTCAGCGCCTCGATCGAACGCGGCAGGTCCGCGGCGGGCACGGTGAACGTCACGTCGGTCGCGCTGGTGCTGCCGTTATCGCCCGAACCCGCGCTGCGATGCGCGATGTTCTGGATGATCATGTCGACGTTGATGTTCGCGGCCGCCAGCGGCTCGAAGATCGCGGCGACCGAACCGGGCTTGTCGGGCACGCTGGTCAACGTGATCTTCGCCTCGTTCTTGTCGTGCGCGATGCCGGTGATCAATTGCCGTTCCACGTCGCCATTCTCCTTGGAGGCTGCCTCCTCTTCGCCCACGATCATCGTCCCGGGCAGCGTGTCCGCCATCGGTGCATCGTCGCCGGTGAACGACGACAGCACCTGGATACGGACGTTTTCCTTCATCGCCAGCCCGACCGAGCGGGTCTGAAGCACCTTGGCGCCGACGCTGGCGAGTTCCAGCATCTCCTCATAGGTCACCTTGGCCAGCTTGCGCGCGCGCGGCACGATCCGCGGATCGGTGGTGTAGACGCCGTCGACGTCGGTGTAGATGTCGCAACGGTCGGCCTTCATCGCCGCCGCCACCGCCACCGCCGACGTATCCGACCCGCCACGTCCCAGCGTCGTGATCCGGCCGTTCGCCGACACGCCCTGAAAGCCGGGGATCACCGCCACTTCGCCCGCCGACAGGCTGGCGTCGAGCGCATCGGTGTCGATCGTGCCGATCCGCGCCTTGGCGAACGCGTCGTCGGTGTGGATCGGCAATTGCCAGCCCAGCCATGAACGCGCCGGCACGCCGATCGCCTGCAACGCGATCGCCAGCAGCCCGCTGGTCACTTGCTCGCCCGCCGCGACCACGACATCATATTCGCGCGGATCGTACAGCGGCGACGCTTCGCGGCAGAAACCGACCAGCCGGTCGGTTTCGCCCGCCATCGCGGAGACGACCACCGCCACCTGGTTGCCGGCCGCGGCCTCGCGTTTCACCCGTGCCGCGACCGAGCGTATCCGCTCGATCCCCGCCATCGAGGTGCCACCGAACTTCATGACGATGCGCGCCACTGCTGATCCAAACGCCTTGGGGTAGAAGGGGCGTCCTGATAGGAAGCACGCATGACCGACGCAAGCGTAACAACCGCAACCATCCCCGCCATCCCCCACGCCTCGATCGTGGCCGGCGAAGCGGCTCATTTCGGGAAGCTCGCGGCGGAATGGTGGGATCCCAACGGCAGTTCCGCGATGCTCCACCGGTTGAATCCGGTACGCCTGCGGTACTTGCGCGGCGCGATCGACCGCCATTGGGACCTCGACGATCGCAGCTTCACACCGCTGGCGGGCAGGCGCGCGCTCGACATGGGATGCGGTGCGGGACTGCTGGCCGAACCACTGGCGCGAATGGGGGCTCAGGTGACCGCCGTCGACGCAGCGGCGGAAAGCATTGCCGTCGCCCGCCTTCACGCCGCGGCACGCGGGCTGGCGATCGACTATCGCGCCGGGGGAGTCGAGGCCGTGGCCGGTGAGACTTTCGATCTCGTCTGTTCGATGGAGGTGATCGAACACGTCGCCGATCCGCGTTCCTTCATGGCAGGTCTGGCGGCAACCATCGCGCCGGGCGGAATACTGGCGATGAGCACGCCGAACCGCACATGGCTTTCCCGCGTCGCGCTGGTCGAGGGGGCCGAACGGCTTGGCCAGATCCCCCGCGGCACGCACGACTGGGACAAGTTCCTGACCCCGGACGAGCTATGCGAGATGATCGCAGCGGCAGGACTGGAGGTGACCGACGTAACCGGATTGTCGGTCGGCACCAGCGGCTTCGTA
Source organism: Sphingomonas sp. Leaf231 (assembly GCF_001421995.1). GTDB lineage: Bacteria > Pseudomonadota > Alphaproteobacteria > Sphingomonadales > Sphingomonadaceae > Sphingomonas. The sequence continues at coordinate 358,283 of NZ_LMLS01000002.1, read as the reverse complement.
CTGGGCGGGTCCACGGCGCTGGACTATCTGGTCACGGCGAGCCGTCGCTCCTGAAAATCACCTTACGCTATGAAGATCAGCCGCGCCCCTTGTCCTGCGCGCGGTCGACGAATTGCGCTCCGTTCCGCTGGCATGCTGCGCTTACCACCGGATAGTCCACGTCGGTATTGCGCGCGAGTGCGGCGGGCATCGCTGCCTGGCATTGCTGGACGGTCGCGTAATGCGCCGGCTCGACACGGGCAGTGGCGCATCCTGCGGAAGCGTCGCCGCATCCCATGATCGCCATGACGAAAAAAGCTGCTTCCATCTCAATCTCCGTTGGCTATAGAACGATCGCGTATCCGCGTCGTTCCCGCCGGCACCTGCCCGGAACGGGACGGTTGACGCCCACCGTGCGACGCACGACATGCCGGTCACCTTATGCCCCCCGATACATCGACCTCCTCCGCCGTCGAGCGGCCGTTGCTGCCGACGTTGCGTCGTTTCCTGCCCGATCTGTGGCCGGCCGACGCGCCGGGGATGAAGCTGCGCGTCGCCGGTGCGCTGGTACTGGTCGTGCTGTCGAAGCTGGTGCAGGTCTATGGCGCGCCGTTCGCGTTGCAGGGTGCGGTGGACGGGATGGCCGTGCCGACCACGCCACTGTCGCTCGTGGTGCTGCTGGTGCTGGGCTATGCCGCGGCGCGATTCGGCAGCACGTTGTTCGACAATCTTCGCAACACCGTGTTCGAGCGCGTCGGACAGGAAGCGACCCGGCGGCTGGCGGCCCGCGTATTCCGTCACCTCCATCAACTGTCGCTGCGCTTTCACCTCGAACGCCGCACCGGCGCGGTGACGAAGGTGGTGGAGCGCGGCACCAAGAGCATCGACACGATGCTCTATTTCCTGCTGTTCAACATCGCGCCGACGGTGCTGGAACTGGCTCTGGTGCTCGGCATCTTCTGGGTGAAGTTCGGGTGGCAACTGGTCGCCGGCACGGTGGCGATGGTCGTGCTGTACATCTGGTTCACCCGCCTCGTCACCGATTGGCGCTCGGCGCTGCGTGAGCGGATGAACGAGCTGGATACTGGCGCGGTGGCGCATGCGGTCGATTCACTCCTCAATTTCGAGACGGTGAAATATTTCGGCGCGGAGGAGCGCGAGGCGCAGCGCTACGATCGTGCGATGCGCGCCTATGCCGATGCCGCGGTGGTCAGCGAGAACAGTCTGGCATGGCTCAACGTCGGGCAGGCTGCGATCACCAACACGATGCTGGCCGGCGGCATGGCATGGGTGGCGCTCGGCTGGAGCCGTGGTGCGTTCACCGCCGGTGAGGTCGTGCTGGTGTCGACGTTGCTGTCGCAACTGTTCCGCCCGCTCGACCTGCTCGGGATGGTCTATCGCACGATCCGCCAGGGCGCGATCGACATGGGTGCGATGTTCGACCTGATCGACACGCCGTCTGAGGTCGTCGATGCCCCCGACGCGCCGGCATTGCTCGTCTCGCGCGGCGCGGTGCGGTTCGAGGGGGTCGTATTCGGCTATGACAAGGGCATGACCATCCTGAAGGGCATCGACCTCGACGTGCCGGCCGGAACGACCTGCGCAGTGGTCGGGCCATCGGGGGCCGGCAAGTCGACGCTCGCGCGGTTGATGTACCGCTTCTACGACGTGGACAGCGGGCGGATCACGATCGACGGGCAGGACATCGCGCACGTCGAACAAGCGACGTTGCGCGCCGCGATCGGCATCGTCCCGCAGGATACGGTGCTGTTCAACGACACGATCGGCTACAACATCGCCTATGGCCGCGCCGGCAGCGATCAGGCCGCGATCGAGCAGGCGGCACGCGGCGCGGCGATCGCCGGCTTCATCGAACGCCAGCCGGACGGCTATGCCACGCGCGTCGGCGAGCGCGGGCTGAAGCTGTCCGGGGGTGAGAAGCAGCGCGTGGCGATCGCGCGTACCCTGCTGAAAGATCCGCCGATCCTTATCCTCGACGAGGCGACCAGTGCGCTCGACAGCCGGACCGAGGCGGAGATCATGGAAACGCTGGAGGCGATCGAGCGCGGCCGCACCACCATCGTGATCGCGCACCGGCTATCCACGATCGTTCACGCCGACCAGATCGTGGTGCTGGACGCGGGCCGCGTGGTCGAACGCGGAACGCATGCCGCGCTCCTCGCGGCGGACGGGCTTTATGCGGAAATGTGGGCGCGCCAGGTGCGCGAGCAGGAGGAAGCGCTGGCGGAGGTCTGACCGCACGCTATTCCTCGTCGATCCCGAAGTTCAGCCCGCGCGAGATCGCCGGGTCGGCCACCGCGGTGAGCAGATAGGCGACGAACTGCTTGCCGCGCTGCCACCATCCCGTCGCCGCGCGATAGCCCTCGACCGTCACCTCGTTCGACTGCGCGACCTCGCGATCGACATAGCCGCGGGCGTGCGCCGCGAAGGCGGCATCCTCGATCCGCAGCATCAACTCCAGGTTGATGAACAGGCTGCGCATGTCGAAATTGGCACTGCCGATCCAGGTCGCGTCATCGACCACGTACAGCTTGGTATGCAGCTTGGTGGCCGCATATTCCCAAATGCGCACGCCCCGGCGCAGCAACCCGGCATAGGTGAAGCGCGACGCCGCGATCGTGACGTTATTGTCCGATCGTGCGGCCGTGACGACGCGCACCTCGGCCGCGCGCTTGCCGGCGCGATCAAGCCGGCGCAGCACCGTGGGGCTGGGCGTGAAGTAACCGGCGATGATGTCGATCCGTCGTGCGCGCTTCATGTCGGCGCGGATCGCGCGTGCCCATGGCGACAGGTGGCGTGTCGGACCGCCGATCAGCCAGCGCAACCGACCCTCGCGCTCGCTTCACTGCGCCAGCCCCTTGTTCAGGCGGCGCACCCGCCCGCCCTCGCGGATGCCCGTTTCCAGCGCATCGAAATACCCGGCCATCCGCGCTGCCGCCGGCCCTTCGACCAGCAAGCCGAGGTCGCGCCACGCCTGCTCCGCAGGGGTGCCGAAATAATCGTCCTCGATGTTGAAGCCGCCGATGATGATTCTTGCGTCGGCGCCCTCAGCGTCGGCGAGCGCCAGTTTCTGATGGTTGCGCAGCAGATATCGTCGCCCAAACCGCGGCGAGAACCGGCACACCGATACGCCCGCGCCGCGCAGCGGATCGAAGAACGCATCCTCCTCGCTGCCGAAGCCGTCGACGATCAGCGTCGCCGCCACCCCGCGCCGCGCCGCCTCGATCAGTGCCGCGTTGACGCGTCGCCCGGTCGCATCGTCGGCATAGATGTAATAAAGGATCCGGAGCGAGATGTGCGCGCCTGCGATCAGCGCCAGCAATCCGTCGAGCCGCCGTGGTCCGGTATCCAGCAGCGTCAACCGGTTGCCGTCGACCGTGAACGTGGGCTGCGGCGCTGCATCTTCCATCCCGCTGGAAATGGAGCGTCATACTCCAACCGGCAAGCGCAGCCTTTCCTTGACCGATCGCCGTCCGTCGTCTAGTTGGTCGGGCTCCCCTAAGTTTACCGTCAAGAGGAAACGCGGATGGCGCGCGTCACTGTCGAGGATTGCGTCGACAAGATCCCGAACCGTTTCGATCTGGTCCTGCTCGCCGCCCAGCGTGCGCGGCAGGTGTCGGGCGGTGCTGAACTGACGATCGATCGCGATCGCGACAAGAACCCGGTCGTCGCGCTGCGCGAGATCGCCGAGGAGACCGTGCGTCCCAAGGACCTGCTCGAATCGGCGGTGCAGAGCCTGCAGCGTGTCCAGATCGACGACGAGGAAGAGGCGGACGAGATCGGCAGCCTCGCCGCTTCGGCGGAGGCGCTGCGCCTCACCGCCGTCGCCCCGCCGCGGAACCAGAATCTGGGCGCCGACTACGACGGCTGATCCCGCCGCTTGGCAGCTACCGAAAAGGGCCGGCACTCTTCACGAGTTACCGGCCCTTTTCGCGTCTGCATCATCCCGGCGGCGATTGGCCGCTCGCGCACGGGCGCGGCGCGGCCTCGCGCGGCCCTCCCGACCGCACCTCGAACGAGGCAGTTACCGTGCCGCCCAGCGGATCGCGTTGGTCAGCACCCGGCGCATGTTCGGATCGTCATAGGCGCCCGGTTCATGCCCCAACGCCGAGTAGAAGACCCGGCCCTTGCTGCTCGGGTTGATCCACATGATCGGATGGACACCCATCGTCAGCTTCGCACCGGGCCGATAGCTCGCCTCATCGACGCGTGCGAGTACCGTCATCCCGCGCGACGCCGGATTGCCGGAGAACGAATAATATTCGTCGCGCAGCGTCCACGGCTGGGTGACGCCCGCCATCACCGGATGTTGCGGCTGATCGACCACGATGCGTGCTGGCTGGATATGGTCCGCGTCGCCGGGATGACCGATGAAGGTCGTGCGCAGGATCGTGTCGTCGTACCAACGGCCCTTGTGGCTGTCGTCACCCGCGGCGTGGAGCGCGACCACCCCGCCGCCACGCGCCACGAAGCGCGCGAAGGCGGCGGTTTGCGCCGGCGTCATGAACTCGCCGCTGGCGCTGTTCAGCACCACCACGGCGAACTGACGAAGCTGCCGGTCGTTGAACACCGCAGCATTCTCCGTAACGTAGCTACCACGCCCCAGATCGGCCGCGATCCCGCGCAGCACCGCGTTGGAACGCGGGATGTGTTCGAAATGCCGCCAGCCGTTCGTCTTGGAAACGATCAGCACGGCACCTTTCAGATTCGCGGGGACCATCGGTGCGATCCGGTCGGTCACCGGCGTTGGCAGATGCGGGTTTCCCGCCGCCTGCACCATTGCCAACGTCGCAATCATCGCCAGTGATTTCAGCATCATCCGTCTCCCTGCGCCGTTCCTAGCGCGCGGGCGACGGTGATGCGAGTACCTGTCACGCCGTCAAAGTAATGCGCAATGCGATCCGTTTTTCGCCATGCGGTGCGACCGTGAAGACGCCGGGCTTGTCGCGATACTCGCCCGCGAAGCCGGTCGGGTCGGCAATGCCGTGCCATGGCTCGACGCAGACATAGGCCGCGCCCGGCTTGGTCCACACGCCCAGCATCGGCGTGTCGGGGAAGGCGATGTCCAGCTGCGGCGCGCCCTCCGCGCCATAACGAACCGCCTGCGACTCAACGGGTGCCCACACCAGCGCGTCGTCGGTGAACAGCTGGTCGGCCAGATGCAGTACGCGCCCGTCGAGCGGCGAGCCACGCTCCGCCGTCGCGATCGTGCCGTCCTCGGCGATCACCTTCAGCGAACCCGGCTCATCGGCGGCGAAGACGATGCGGTGATCCGCGCGCGCCTGCCCGAACGGCAACGGCCACGCGAAGGCGGGATGGAAGCCGAAGCTGGCGGGCAGCGGTTCGTCGGCCGGGTTGGCCACCGTCACGTCGACCGCCAGCGTCGCGCCGTGCAGCTCGAATGCCACTTCCAACCGGAACGCGAACGGATAAGCGGCGCGCGTCGACAGGTCGTCGACGAGCGCGAACACCGCCCGCGTCGCGGTGGCTTCGATCACCGAAAACACGCTGCGGCGCGCGAAGCCGTGCTTGGCGATCGGGTAAGCCTGACCATCGACGCGGATCGTGCCGTCGGCGGTCATCCCGACGACCGGAAACAGCAGCGGCGCGCGCCCGGTCCAGAATCGCGGGTCGGCGTCGGTCATCAACTCGCGCCCTGCCGCGTCGGTCAACGACGACAGTTCCGCGCCCAGCGGATTGATCGCGGCGCTCAGCTCGCCGTTCGAAATGCGGACCCACTCACCCACGCAATGTCGCTCCCTGCTTGGCGGCGGCGGCCACCACCTTGTCCGCGATCGCCTTCAGGTCGGCGTCGGTAAAGCTCTTGTCCGCGGGTTGCAGCACCACCTCCAGTGCGACCGACTTGTGCCCTTCGGCGACGCCGGTTCCGGTGAACACGTCGAACACGCGCGCGCGGACGATCGCGGTCTTGTCCGCGCCCTTCACCGCGCGCGCCAGCGCATCGGCGGAAAGGTCGGCGGGCACCAGGAACGCGAAGTCGCGCCGCACGGGTTGCAACGTCGGCGGTGCATAGGCAGCGCGCATGAAGCCCGATCCCCGCTTGCCCGGCATCGCGTCGAGGTACAGTTCCACCGCGACGACCGCGCCCGACAGGTCGAACGCCTTGAGCACCGCCGGATGCACCGCGCCGAACGCCGCCAGCACCGTCTTCGGCCCGAGCCGGAGCGTGCCCGATCGACCGGGGTGAAACGCCGACCCCGCCTCGCCCATCACCTGCAGATTGTCGACCGGCGCGCCGGCGGCGGCGAGCAGCGCCAGCGCCTCGGCCTTGGCGTCATAGGCGTCATATCCCGTCGCCTTGCCGTCGCGCCATCCGCGCGCGCGCTTGTCGCCGGCCAGCACCAATCCCAGCGTCGCGCGCTCGCCCTCCGCCAGATAGCGTCGGCCGATCTCGAACAGCCGCACGCCATCCGCGCCCTGCCGCAAGTTGCGCTCGGCGGCGGACAACAGCCCGGGCAGCATCGACGGGCGCATCACCTTCAGCTCCTCGCTGATCGGGTTGGCCAGCCGGAACGGCGCATCGCCGAACGGTGCGGCCTGCTTCTCGCTGATGAAGCTCCATGTCACCGCCTCGTCCAGGCCGCGGGCGGCGGCGGCGCGTCGCGTGCGACGCTCCAGCCGCTGTTCGGGGGTCGCGGTCGGGCGTGCCACACCGGCCGTGCGCGGCAACGGTACGGGTGCGACCTTGTCGATCCCCTCGATACGGATCACTTCCTCGACCAGATCGGCGGTGCCATCGATGTCGCGCCGCCACGTCGGTGGCGTGACGTTCCAGTCGGCGTCGACCGCGAAGCCCAGCGATGCGAGGATTTCCCGCTGCCGATCCGGGGCGACCGCCAGCCCGCCCAGGGTTTCGGCACGCGCCGGATCATAGGCGTAGCTGCGGGTGCCAGGCGGCGCTGCGCCCGCCCGCGTCACGTGGCTGGCGCTGCCGCCGCAATATTCCAGCACCAGGAACGTCGCGATCGCGAGCCCGTCGTCGAGGAACGCCGGATCCACCCCGCGCTCGAACCGCTGGCGCGCATCGCTGGTCAGCGCCAGCTTCTGGCCGGTGCGCGCGATCGCGTCCGGCGCGAAATAAGCGCATTCGATGATGACGTCGGTGGTCGCCGCCGACACGCCCGAATGCGCGCCGCCCATGATGCCGCCGATGTCGTGCACCGCCGCGTCGTCGGCGATCACGGTCATGCCCTGGGCCAGCGTATAGGTCTTGCCGTTCAGCGCCTCCACCGTCTCGCCCGCCCGCGCCGGTCGCGCGACCAGCCCGCCGGACAGACAGGCCTTGTCATAGACGTGGAGCGGACGGCCAAGATCGACGGTCATGTAATTCGTGATGTCGACCAGTGCCGAGATCGGCTTCTGCCCGATCGCCCGCAGCCGCTTGGCCATCCACTCGGGCGCGGCACCGTTGGTCAGCCCCGACACGCCCTGCGCGAAGAACGCCGGGCAGCCCGCGGCATCCTCGATCCGCACGTCCGGGCCCGGGCCATGTGCGGCGACCTGCGGCACGGTCGGGGCGATCAGCTTGCCCAGCCCGGCGGCGGCCAGATCGCGCGCAATGCCGTGAACGCCCATGCAGTCCTGCCGGTTGGGGGTGACCGACACCTCGATCACCGGATCGCCCAGCCCGGCATAGTCCGCAAAGGCGGTGCCGACCGGCGCATCGGCGGGCAGTTCGATGATCCCGTCGTGATCGTCGCCCAATTCCAGTTCGCGGGTCGAACACATCATGCCGTTCGATTCGACGCCGCGGATCGCCGCGACCTTCAGCACCATGCCGTTGGCGGGCACCGCCGCGCCGGGCTTCCCGAACACCCCGACCAGCCCGGCCCGCGCGTTCGGCGCGCCGCACACCACCTGCAACGGCCCGTCACCGGCATCGACCGACAGCACCTGCAACTTGTCGGCTTGCGGATGCCGTTCGGCGGTAAGGACGCGCGCCACGGTGAAGCCTTTCAACCTGGCGGCGGGATCGGTGACGCCCTCCACCTCCAGCCCGATGCGGGTGAGCGCGTCGAGGATCGCGTCCAGCGACGCGGCCGTATCGAGATGGTCCTTGAGCCAGGAAAGCGTGAATTTCATCGTCTCTACTTCCGTCGCTCCAGCGCCCGCTGGAGCCTGTCTGGGGCGGGCGAACACTCTCCCGCATGGCACCCCGGCACCGGGGTGACGCGACTGGCTCAGGCCGGCGTGCCGACCCCGCCGGACAACGTCGGCACGTCCAGCGCGCTGAATCCGTAATGCTTCAGCCAGCGGATATCGCCGTCGAAGAACGGCCGCAGATCGTCCATGCCGTATTTCAGCATCGCCAGCCGGTCGATGCCGCAACCGAACGCGAACCCCTGCCACTCCTCCGGGTCCAGCCCGCATGCCGCGATCACCTTCGGGTGGACCATGCCGCTGCCCAGCACTTCCATCCACCCTTCCGACCCGCCGATCACGCGCTTGCCCTTCACGATCGAATAGCCGACGTCCACCTCCGCCGACGGTTCGGTGAAGGGGAAGTAGCTCGGGCGCAGCCGCAGGACGATGTCGTCGCGCTCGAAGAACGCCTTCAGGAACGTCTCCAGCGTCCATTTCAGATGGCCCAGCGTGATGCCCTTGTCGATCACCAGCCCCTCGACCTGATGAAACATCGGCGTGTGGGTGGCGTCGCTGTCGGAGCGATAGGTGCGTCCCGGCGCGATGATGCGGATCGGGGGCTTGTTCGCCAGCATCGTCCGGATCTGCACCGGCGAGGTATGGGTGCGCAGCACGCGCGGCGTCTCACGGTCCGCGGGGTCGCTGTCCTCGCGGCCTTCCAGATAGAAGGTATCGTGCATCGCCCGTGCCGGATGGGTTTCGGGGATGTTGAGCGCGCCGAAGTTGTGCCAGTCGGTTTCCATCTCCGGCCCGCTCGCCACCGCGAAGCCGAGATCGGCGAAGATCTCCGCGAGTTCGTCCATCACCTGGCTGACCGGATGTACCGTGCCCGCCGCCGAAGCGTCGGCCGGCAGCGTCATGTCGAGCGCCTCGCTGGCCAGCTGCTCGTCGAGGGCCGCCTGCTCGAGCTGCGCCTTGCGCGCCGCGATCGCGCCCGTCACCGCCTCGCGCAGGCCGTGGATCGCGGGCCCGCGCACCTGCCGCTCCTCCGGCGACAAGGCACCCATCGTCTTCAGCAGCTGCGTCACCCGCCCCTGCTTGCCCAGCGCGTCGACCCGCACCGCCTCCAGCGCGTCGAGCGAGGCGGATGCCTCGATCGCGACGAGCAGGTGGGTTTTGAGGTCGTCGGTGTCGGTCATCGTCTCATCCGTCATGCCTGCCGTCCAAGCGCAGACTCGTGCCCAAGTCCAGCCCCGCGTACATCTCCGCGCGCCCCGATACTGGCCAGGCGGCAAAGGACCGGAACGAAGAAGGGCGCCGGTGTTGCCACCGACGCCCCGCATTACGTTCTCGCGTCAGGTCGCCTCAGGCGGCCTGCGGGAGAGCCGCCTTCGCCTGCGCGATGATGGCGCTGAATGCCGCCTCTTCGTGCATCGCGATGTCGGCCAGGACCTTCCGGTCCAGTTCGACGCCCGCCAGCTTCAGGCCGTGCATGAACTGCGAATAGGTCAGACCTTCCGCGCGGACGCCGGCGTTGATGCGCTGGATCCACAGGCCGCGGAACGTACGCTTCTTAACCTTACGGTCGCGATAGGCGTACTGGCCGGCCTTTTCGACGGCCTGCCGAGCGACGCGGATCGTGTTCTTGCGACGACCGCGATAGCCCTTGGCCTGTTCCAGGATATTCTTGTGCTTGGCGCGAGTGGTTACGCCCCGCTTTACGCGTGCCATATGCTATTCCTCCTCGTCGCTCAGCTAAGGCCGTACGGTGCCCAGGCCTTCACCGCTGCGGTGTCGGCCTTCGACAGCACCTTGGTGCCGCGGTTCTGGCGGATGTACTTGCCGGTGTGATGCAACAGGCGGTGGCGCTTGCCGGCGACGCCGTGCTTCAGAAGGCCGGTGGCCGTCATCTTGAAGCGCTTCTTCACGCCACTCTTGGTCTTGAGCTTGGGCATTTTCATCCTTTCGGCTACGCGATTCGACTGAGACGGCCGCGGCAGCCCTCGATGGCCGGGCCGTCCGTATCCGCCGATCGCTCGGGAAGCGCGCCGCATAACCTCGGCGTCCGCGAAAAGCAATGGCGGGAACCGTCGTCGCTACGCCGGGATTGTACCGCCATGGCAACGACCCCGCCCGCCGACGCGACGCCCGCCCCCCCGCCGCCGCTCCCCCCGGCGTCGGCATCGCCGTCGGCACGCCGCCGACGTGGATGGCGCATCGCCCGCAACGTCGCACTGGGTGTCGTGGCCACGCTGTTCGCGGTCTGGCTGGTGCTGTTCGTCACCAAGGGGCGGTTCCTCAAGCGCCCGTTCGAAAACATCGTCGGCAAGCTCACCCACCGCCCCGTGACGGTCGGTGGCGATTTCCAGCTGTATTTCGCGCCGCTGCGGATCAAATTCTATGCCGAGCGGGTGGCGGTCGGCAATCCGGGCTGGGCGACACGTCCGCACCTGTTCACCGCCGACCGCATCGATTCGCGCATCGCGCCGCTGTCGCTGCTGTTCGGCAAGCGTCGCTTCCACTGGCTCGACCTGACCAACGGCGCGGTCGATCTGGAATGGGACGCCGCGCACGATCGCAACACCTGGACGTTCAGCGAGGACAAGGGCTCGGGCAAGCCGCTCGACCTGCCGCGCATCGATCGCGCCACCGTCACCGGCACGCAGGTCCGCTATGTCGACCCGCGCATGAAGCTGCTGACCGACGTGAAGCTCGACACGATCCGCTCCACCGATGCGCGGATCGGCGCGGCGGTGGGGCTGAGCGGCGGCGGGCAGCTGCGCGACACGCCCTTCACGGTCGCGGCGCGGCTGTTGTCGCCGGATGCGACGGTGGCGCGCGGAAAGAACGAGCTGGTGATGCGCGCCCGCGCTGCGGGCAACACGATCGACGTGGCGGGCACATTGCCCAGCATCGCGGCCGTCGAGGACGTCCCGCTGGCGGTGCGCGCGCGCGGGCGCAACCTGTCGACGCTGCTCGATATCATCGGCGTGGCGTTGCCCAATACGCGCGCCTACGATCTGCGCGCGCAACTGGTGACGCAGGGCGGCGAATACCGCTTCACGCGGCTACGCGGCACGTTCGGGCAGAGCGACGTCGCCGGGCGGCTGACGATCACCAACGCCGCGCGCTTGCATCTCGATTCGGAACTGACCACGCGCCGCCTCGATATCGTCGATGCCGCGCCGTTCATCGGCTACAATCCGGATATCGTCGCGGAGAAGGGCGCAGTGGCGGCAGCCGCGGCGACGGGAGCGGCACCAGCGCGCATCCTGCCCGACGCCGCGTTGCCGGTCGAGACGATGCGGCGCTTCGATGCCGACCTGAAATGGCATGTCGGCGTGGTGCGGTCGCGACGGGTGCCGATTTCGAACATCGACCTCGTGCTCGATCTGGAGCGCGGGCGGCTGGCGCTTTCGCCGCTGACCTTCGCGATGGCGCGCGGCAACGTCGCCACCGACGTGGTGTTCGACACGCGCGAGCGGCCCAGCGCGGTCAGCTACGATATCCGCCTGGCCCCGACGCCGATGGGGCGGCTGCTGGCCGGCTACGGCGTGGCGGAAGCCGGCACTTCGGGCACGATCCGCGGCCGCATCCAGCTGAAGGGACGTGGCGACACGATCCACGATTCGCTCGCGACATCCGATGGACGGATCGCCTTCGTCATGCCGTCCGGCACCTTGTGGACGCGTAACGTCGAACTGGTCGAGATCGACTTGGGCACCTTCGTGCAGAAGATGTTCCAGGCCGAGTTGAAAAAGCCGATCGAGATCAACTGCGGTCTGGTCGCGTTCACCGTTCGCAACGGCATCGCCGGGGCCGATCCGGTCCTGATCGACACCAAGAACAACGTCATTCTGGCACGCGGCGGGTTCAGCTTCCGCAACGAGGCGGTCGATCTCGCCTTCAAGGCCGATTCGAAGAAGTTCAGCCTGTTCTCGGGCCAGTCGCCGGTGGGGATCGGCGGCACGTTCGCCGACTGGCAGCTGAACGTCGTCTCGCCGCAGTTGCTGGCGCGGGCGGGTGCGGGGCTGGGGCTGGCGTTGGTCGGCACCCCGGTTGCGGCACTACTGGCGTTCGTCGACCCGGGTGACGCCAAGGCGGCACAATGCGGTCCGGTGCTGTCGGGGAAGACCGCCGCGGCGCAACGTGACGAAGACGGCAAGCCGCGCGACGACATCGGCAACGGTGCGGCCGGCAAGGTCGAGCCGCCGAAGCGCAAGAAGTTCCTGGGCATCTTCTGACGTGCGCGCCTTCGCCGCCCTGCTCGACGCGCTGATCTACACCCGGTCGCGCAATGCCAAGCTGCGGCTGATCGGCGATTACCTGCGCGATACGCCCGACCCGGATCGCGGCTGGGCGATGGCGGCACTGACCGGCGAGCTGGACCTGCCCGGCGTCAAGCCGGCGGTGATCCGCGCATTGATCGAGTCGCGCGTCGACCCGGTATTGTTCCGGATGAGCCGCGACTATGTCGGAGACACCGCGGAAACGGTCGCGCTGCTGTGGCCCGAACCGGATACGCCGCCCGACGATCCCGTCCCGTTGACCGTCGCCACCGCGGTCGACCGGCTCGCCCAACTGTCGCGCGCCGATGCACCGGCCGTCCTGGCGACGATGCTCGACCGGCTGGACGCGGAGGAACGCTTCGCCCTGCTCAAGATGGCGACCGGCGGGCTGCGGGTCGGCGTTTCGTCGCGGCTGGCCAAACAGGCGCTGGCCGATACCTTCGCGCTCGATGTCGAGGCGGTGGAGGAGGTCTGGCACGGGCTGGAGCCCCCCTACCCGACGCTGTTCGCCTGGGCGGAGGGGACCGGCGAACAGCCCACCGCCGCCGATACGCCGGTGTTCCGGCCATTCATGCTCGCGCACCCGCTCGACGATCTGCGCGTCGATCTTTCCGATTACGTCGCGGAATGGAAGTGGGACGGCATCCGCGTGCAACTGGTGCATGTCCCCAATGCGGACGGCGGCGAGACCCGGCTGTTCAGCCGCACCGGGGATGACGTCACCCGCGCCTTCCCCGACGTTGCGGCGGCCTTCGCCACCCACGGCGTGGTCGATGGCGAATTGATGGTGCGCGGCGACGTTCAGGGTGGCGAGGCGGGCAGCTTCAACGCGCTGCAGCAGCGACTTGGGCGAAAGGTGGTTTCCGCCAAGATGCTGGCGGAAGCGCCGGCGTTCGTCCGGCTCTACGACATATTGTTCGACGGGGCCGAGGATGTGCGCGCGCTGCCATGGACCGCCCGGCGGGAACGGCTGGAGGCGTTCGCAGGTCGGCTCGATCCCGAGCGCTTCGACCTGAGCCGTGTGGTGGAGGCCGATGATTTCACCGCGCTGGAGGGCATCCGGGCCGGTGCGCGCGATGCCGCGATCGAGGGGATGATGCTCAAGCGCCGCGATTCGCCCTATGTCGGGGGGCGACGTGCCGGGCTGTGGTACAAATGGAAGCGCGATCCGCTGACCGCCGATTGCGTGATGATGTACGCGCAGCGTGGCAATGGTCGCCGGTCGAGCTGGTACAGCGACTATACCTTCGGCTGCTGGACCGAGGATGGCGAGTTGCTGCCGGTGGGCAAGGCCTATCAGGGGATCACCGATCAGGAGATCGCGCAGCTCGACCGCTTCGTGCGCCAGCACACGCTCAACCGCTTCGGTCCGGTGCGCGAGGTGGAGAAGACGATGGTGCTGGAGATCGCGTTCGACTCTATCCACGAATCGAAACGGCACAAATCGGGCGTGGCGATGCGCTTTCCTCGCATCGCCCGCATCCGCACCGATAAACCCGCCGCCGAGGCCGATACGCTGGCGGCGCTGCGGCGGTTGGTGACGTAGCGGCCGAATTGTGACAGACGCGCACGATGAGCTTCAACACGTTCGGTCGCGTCTTCCGTTTCACCACCTGGGGCGAAAGCCATGGGCCGGCGCTGGGCGCAGTGGTCGACGGCTGCCCGCCGGGGATCGCATTGACCGAAAGCGACATCCAGCCGTGGCTCGACCGCCGCCGTCCCGGACAGTCGCGCTTCACCACGCAGCGCCGCGAACCCGATCAGGTCCGCATCCTGTCGGGCGTGTTCGACGGGCGGACCACCGGCACCCCGATCAGCCTGATGATCGAGAACGTCGACCAGCGATCGAAGGATTATTCCGACATCGCGCAGGCCTATCGCCCCGGCCACGCCGATTATGCTTACGACGCCAAATACGGTTTCCGCGACTATCGCGGCGGCGGGCGTTCCTCCGCGCGGGAAACCGCGGCACGCGTCGCCGCCGGGGCGGTGGCGCGGCTGGTGACGCCGCAGGTCCGCGTGCGCGCCTGGGTGGAGGCGATCGGCGGCGACGCGATGGACTATGCCGCGTTCGACGATACGCAGATCGACGCCAACCCCTTCTTCTGTCCCGATGCCGCCGCCGCCGCCCGCTGGGAGGTGACCATGGACGCCGCGCGCAAGGCGGGTTCATCGCTGGGCGCGGTGATCGCGTGCGAGGCGACCGGCGTTCCCGCGGGTTGGGGGGCGCCGCTTTATGCCAAGCTCGACAGCGAACTCGCCGCCGCGTGCATGTCGATCAACGCCGTCAAGGGGGTCGAGATCGGCGACGGCTTCGCCGCTGCCGCCTCGTCGGGCGAACAGAATGCCGATGCGATGCGCCCCGGCGAAAACGGCGCGCCCGAGTTCCTCGCCAACCATGCCGGGGGGATCGCCGGCGGGATCGCCACCGGGCAGCCCGTTCGCCTACGGGTGGCGTTCAAGCCGACCAGCTCGATCCTGACGCCGGTGCCCAGCATCACCCGCGATGGCACCGCGACGGAGGTCATGACGAAGGGTCGCCACGATCCGTGCGTCGGCATACGCGGCGCTCCGGTGGTGGAGGCGATGGTCGCGCTCGTCCTCGCCGATCAGGCATTGCTCCATCGCGCACAATGCGGCATGGATTAGAGCGTTTTGCACGGCGCGATCAGGAACGATCGCGCGCGACGCTTCGTTGACGGGCCATTCCACATAAGGAGAGGTTCGATGCGTTCCTATATCGCGATCACGGCGGCTGCCATGCTGCTTCCCGCCGCAGCCATGGCCCAGACGACCGGCGGCGGCGCCGGCGGTGCCGGTGGTGGCACGATGGGTGGCACCATGGGTCAGCCCGGCGGAACCATGGGCCAGATGGGCCAGCCCGGTGGCACGATGGGCGGCACGACGACCGACCCGATGACCACGTCACCGCAGACGACCACCCCTTCGACATCGCAGGATCGGTCGACCACCACCCGCGACTCGCGCCGCACCCGAAATCGCAGCACGACGACGACCGGCCCTGACGCAGTGACCAATTCGCGCACGACGCTCGGCCAGCCGCAGCAGGGTCAGCCGACCGAGTCGACCAACACCCCGCAGCAGCAATTGCCGCAGGGCGGTGCCGCCGGCACCACCACGCAGCCCGGGCCGCGCAACTGAAACAAGAACGGCGGGGTGCGAACCCCGCCGTTTTTCTTTGTCCCGACGTCGAATAGCGTCACTTGGCCCAAGGCATCGCAGTTCAGTCGGCGAACGGATCCCGGACCAGGATCGTGTCGGCACGCTCCGGACTGGTCGATACCAGCGCCACCGGGCACCGGATCAACTCCTCGATACGACGGATGTACTTGATCGCCTGCGCGGGCAGGTCGGCCCAGCTACGCGCCCCGGCGGTCGATCCCTGCCATCCCTCGATCGTTTCATAGACCGGCTCGACCAGCGCCTGATCGGCGGCATGGGTCGGGAAGTAGTCCAGCACCTCGCTGCGAAGGCGATAACCGGTGCAGATCTTCACCTCGTCGAACCCGTCCAGCACATCGATCTTGGTCAGCGCGATCCCGGTGATGCCGCCGACTGCCGCGGACTGGCGCACCAGCACCGCATCGAACCAGCCGCAACGCCGCTTGCGCCCGGTGACGGTGCCGAATTCATGACCCCGCACGCCCAGCCGCTCGCCGGTGTCGTCCTCCAGCTCGGTCGGAAACGGCCCCGATCCGACGCGGGTGGTATAGGCCTTGGCGATCCCCAGCACGAAACCGACGGCGGACGGTCCCAGCCCGGATCCCCCCGCCGCACTGCCGGCGATGGTGTTGGAAGAGGTGACGAACGGATAGGTGCCGTGATCGATGTCGAGCAACACGCCTTGTGCGCCCTCGAACAGGATGCGCTTGCCGGCTTCCTTGGCGACGTTCAGGTCGCGCCACACCGGCCGCGCGAACGGTAGCACGAAGCCGGCGATCTCGCGCAATTCGGCCACTAGCCGTGCGCGGTCGATCGGCGGCTCGCCAAAGCCGGCGCGCAGCGCATCGTGATGCGCCGTCAGTCGATCGAGCTGCGGCCCGAGATCGTCGAGATGCGCCAGGTCGCACACGCGGATCGCGCGGCGGCCCACCTTGTCCTCATACGCCGGACCGATTCCCCGCCGTGTCGTACCGATCTTCCCTGCCCCGCTCGCATCCTCGCGCAGACCATCGAGATCGCGGTGGAACGGCAGGATCAGCGCGCAATTGTCGGCGATGCGCAACGTCTCCGGCGTCGCGGTCACGCCCTGCGCGCCCAGCCGCTCGATCTCCGCCTTCAGCGCCCAGGGATCCAGCACCACGCCGTTGCCGATTACCGACGGCGTGCCGCGCACGATGCCGGAGGGCAGCAGCGACAGTTTGTACACGTTCTCGCCGACGACCAGCGTGTGACCGGCGTTATGCCCGCCCTGGAAACGGACGACCATGTCGGCGCGCTCGGCCAGCCAGTCGACGATCTTGCCCTTGCCCTCGTCGCCCCATTGCGCGCCGATGACTGCCACATTTGCCATGGATGCGATTCCCCGCCTGCCGCTGCGAACCCGCGCGCCCTTCGACAGGACTCGGCACGCGGGCGGTTCAGGAATGTCGGTGGCGCGGGTAGCCGCGCGGTCGCATCAGGTCAACCGGCAGCGGCGCTCGACCGTACGCCGCGCGTCGCCCGCCCTTATAAAGAGCGCGCGTGCCCGTCCGCGAACAGATGCGTGCAAACCTGCGCCTCGGGCGTGTCGCCGGCATCGAGCGCAGCAACCGTCACCCAGCCCGCCGCACGCAACGAAGCGCCATCCGCCGCCGCGGTCCCATATGGCAGGAACAGCCGCCGCCGTGCGCCCGCCGGCTGCTCCCCAACCAGCCGGTCGGCGTAGAGCGAGAAGCCGGTAGCGGTTTCCTCGGCCGCGTTCTCGTGCACCACCACATAGGTGCCGCCGCGACCGATCTCGCCGACCGACGCCCCGCCGAACAGCGAAAAGCCGAGCCACGTCTGATATTCGAAGCCATGCCGCTCGGTCGGGTCGAGCGTCATCGTCACCCCGTCGCCCAGCGCGCCCGCGATCGCATCCAGCCCGTCGAGCCGCGAAGCGAGCACCCCCTCCCGGTCGAACGCACGCATCCGCGCCAGCGCCTGCCCGAACGGGCCGGCGGCCTCGATCAGCGGCAGGTATTCGGGTGCGATCTGCGCCACCGCGCCGGCATCCTTGGCGTCAAGCCGCTGGCGCAGGTCGTCCAGCCGACCGGCATCGACCGGCAACGGACCGGCGGCCAGCGTGTCGACCAGATCGGGCAGCGTGAAATCGATCGATGGTTGCGCGACACCCGCTGCGGCCAGCGCGTCGATCGCGACTGTGACCACTTCCTGCGCGGCGGCGACCGAATCAAGCCCGAACAGTTCCGCACCGATCTGCCGCGTCTCGCGCGCCGGGGACAATTGGCTGGCCCGCAGCTTCAGCACCGGGCCGGCATAGCTCAACCGCACGGGGCGCGGGTGATGCGCCATGCGCGTCGCCGCGATCCTCGCTACCTGCGCGGTCAGGTCGGGACGGATCGCCAGCGTCCGCTGCGACACCGGATCGACGAAGCGCACCGCATCGTGCAACGCACCGGCCTTCAGCCGCGTGCCCAGCGCCTCCGCGAACTCGGCCAGCGGCGGATCGACCCGCTCGTATCCATGTGCATGGATCGCGGCGAGCACCCGCGCCTCGATCGCCGCAGCGGCATCGGCGAAGGGCGGGAGGCGGTCACGAAGACCTTCGGGGAGGAGCGCGGTCATGTCAGCCCTCTGCCGTGCGGGCGGAGGGCTGACAACCATTTCAGAACGACAGGCCCATCGCGGTCTTCACGCCAGGCAGCGCCTTGACCTGCGCCAGCAACCCGGCGTCGACCGGCTGATCGACGCTCAGCAGCAGCACCGCCTCGCCGCCTGCATCGCGGCGCCCCAGGTGGAAGGTGCCGATGTTGACGCCCGCCTCGCCCAGCAGCGTGCCGATCCGACCGATGAAGCCCGGCGCATCCTCGTTGACGACGTACAGCATCGCGCCGGTCAGGTCGGCCTCGACCTTGATCCCGAACAGCTCGACCAGCCGCGGCGCCGAATCACCGAACAGCGTGCCCGCCACCGACCGCTCGCCATCGGCGGTGCGCACCGCGACGCGCAGCAGCGTGTGATAATCGCCCTCGCGCTCGGTGCGGATCTCACGCACTTCCATGCCGCGGTCGCGCGCCAGCACCGGCGCGTTGACCATGTTCACCGTGTCGGTCTGCTGGCGGAGGAACCCGGTCAGCACCGCGCTGGTCAACGGCTTCGGGTTCAGGTCCGCCGCCGCACCTTCGCGATGGATCGAGATGCGGTCGATCGCACCGGTCGCAAGCTGCCCGACCAGCGAGCCGAGCTTTTCCGCCAGCCCCATGTACGGGCGCAGCTTGGGCGCTTCCTCCGCCGACAGGCTGGGCACGTTCAGCGCGTTCGTGACGCCGCCCGACACCAGATAGTCGGCCATCTGCTCGGCGACCTGGATCGCCACGTTCACCTGCGCCTCGGTGGTCGACGCGCCCAGATGCGGGGTGGAGATGAAGTTGGGCGTACCGAACAACGGGCTGTCCTTGGCCGGCTCGCTGACGAACACGTCCAGCGCCGCGCCCGCGATGTGCCCGGAATCGAGCCCTTCCTTCAGCGCCGCCTCGTCGATCAACCCGCCGCGCGCGCAATTGACGATCCGCACGCCCTTTCTGGTCTTGGCGAGATTTTCCGCCGACAGGATGTTGCGCGTCTGGTCGGTCAGCGGCGTGTGCAGCGTGATGAAATCGGCGCGCGCCAGCAGTTCGTCCAGCGTCACCTTGGTCACGCCCAGTTCCACCGCGCGCTCCTCGGTCAGGAACGGATCGAACGCCACGACCTTCATCTTCAGGCCCAGCGCCCGGTCGGCGACGATCGAACCGATGTTGCCCGCGCCGATCAGCCCCAGCGTCTTGGCGGTCATCTCGACCCCCATGAAGCGATTCTTCTCCCACTTGCCGGCCTGCGTCGAGGCGTCGGCCTCGGGCAGTTGGCGCGCGAGCGCGAACATCAGCGCGATGGCGTGTTCGGCGGTGGTGATCGAGTTGCCGAACGGGGTGTTCATCACGACGACGCCCTTCGACGACGCGGCGGGGATGTCGACATTGTCGACGCCGATCCCGGCGCGGCCCACCACCTTCAGGTTGGTGGCATGGTCGAGGATGTCCTTGGTGACCTTGGTCGAACTGCGGATCGCCAGGCCGTCATACTGGCCGATGATCGCCTTCAGCTCGTCGGGGGTCTTGCCGGTGATCTCGTCCACCTCGACCCCGCGTTCGCGGAAGATCTCGGCAGCGCGCGGGTCCATCTTGTCGGAAATCAGTACCTTGGGCATATTTCACCTCGTCGTCCCGGCATCGGCAGGGATCTCGTGCCGCGCGGGCACGCCATGTGGGGAAACCCCGGCCTGCGCCGGGGTAACGGCAATTCGTCAGCCGGCCTTCGCCGTTGCATAGGCCCAGTCGAGCCACGGCCCGAGCGCCTCGACGTCGGCGGTGTCGACGGTCGCGCCGCACCAGATGCGCAAGCCCGGCGGTGCGTCGCGATAGCCGCCGATGTCGAGCGCCGCACCCTCGGCCTCCAGCAGCGAGACCATCTTCTTGATGACGGCCTCATCCGCATCCACCGTCAGGCACACGCTGGTCTTCGACCGCGATGCCGGGTCGGCGGCGAGATGCCCGAGCCAGTCGCGTTCCGCCACGATCCGGTCGAGCGCCGCGGCATTGGCGTCGGAGCGTGCGATCAAACCGCGCTCACCCAGCCCCTTGGCCCATTCCAGCGACCAGATCGCATCCTCGACCGCCAGCATCGACGGTGTGTTGATCGTCTCGCCCTTGAACACGCCCTCGGTCAGCTTGCCCTTGCTGACCAGGCGGAACACCTTCGGCAACGGCCACGCCGGCGTGTAGGTTTCCAGCCGCTCGACGGCGCGCGGGCCGAGGATCAGCACGCCGTGCCCGCCCTCGCCGCCCAGCACCTTCTGCCAGCTGAACGTCGCGACGTCGATCTTGTCCCACGGCAGGTCGTAGGCGAACACGCCGGACGTAGCGTCGGCGAACGACAATCCCTCGCGATCGGCGGGGATGAAGTCGCCGTTGGGCACGCGCACGCCGCTGGTCGTGCCGTTCCACGTGAACAGCACATCGCTGGTCCAGTCGATCGCGTCGAGATCGGGCAGCTGGCCGTAATCGGCACGCACGACGGCCGGGTCGATCTTCAGCTGCTTGACCGCGTCGGTCACCCAGCCTTCGCCGAAGCTCTCCCACGCCAATGCGGTGACCGGGCGCGCGCCCAGCATCGTCCACATCGCCATCTCGAACGCGCCGGTGTCGGAACCGGGCACGATGCCGATGCGGTGCGTATCGGGAAGGTTGAGCAACTCACGCATCAGGTCGATGCAATATTGCAGGCGCTGCTTGCCCAGCTTCGAGCGGTGCGAACGTCCCAGGACGTCGGTCGCGAGCTTGGCGGGGTCATAGCCCGGCGGCTTCGCGCAAGGGCCGGATGAAAAATGCGGCCGCGCCGGTTTGGTGGCGGGCTTGGCCGGCGCAATGGTGGCGTCGGCGGCGTTCGAATCAGTCATGTCTGCCTCTCCTCACAGAGAGCACGCGCGGCGTTGGGACCGCGTGGCCCGTCGACGGCCCTAGCGATATGCCCGGCCCGTGACAACATGGATTATCCGATCACCGTGTGGGGGGCCCTCTTCGTCTCCGTCGCGCTTGCGATATCCGCAGGCCTGTCGCAGACGATTTCCATGCGGAACGCGACGATTGGCGGGGGCATCGCGATATTGCTCGCACTCGCCGCGTGCGGCCGGACCGAGCGTCCCGCCGCATCCACGCAACGCGCGCGCGTCGAACTGCCGTCCGCGCGCCAGACGCGGCAATGCCTCGCCGACCTGCGTGCGCTGGGCGTCGATTTCCAGCCGCTGCCGGACAAGGATTTCGGCGGCGGCTGCGCGCTGACCGGCACGGTCAAGCTGCTCGATATCGGCGTGCCGACCGCGAATCTGGGGGCGGTGCGGTGCGGACAGGCACGCGCCTATGCCGCATGGGCGCGCAACGGCGTGGCCCCTGCGGCCTATCAGATCCTCGGATCGGAATTGTCCCGCGTCGTCACGATGGGCAGCTACGCCTGCCGCAACACCGTCGGCACACGCGGTCCGGCACGTCGCTCCGGCCACGCCATCGCCAATGCGATCGATATCGGCGCGTTCGAGCTGAAGGACGGTCGGCGGATCTCGATCCTGCGCGACTGGAACGCCGCCGATCCCGACGTGCGTCGCTTCCTGCGCACCGTCCACACCTCCGCATGCCGGCGTTTCGGCACCGTGCTGTCGCCCGACTATAACGCCGTCCACCGCGACCATCTGCACCTGGAGGACGACGGCGCGCGCTTCTGCCGCTAAGCTTGCGGCGACCTTCGCGCCGCCCTATCTCGACGCGAATGAGCGATACCCGCGTACCCAGCCGCGTCTTCCCGCGCGCCAAGCAGGATGCAGAGGTCGCCAAGACCAGCATCTCGACCCCGCAGACCGAAAGCCCGGCGTACAGCCTTGCCTTCCAGGACATGGACTTCCTGCTGCGAGAGGATCTGCGTCCGGTCCGCTTCCAGCTCGAACTGCTCAAGACGCAGCTGATCCTCGATCAGGCGCATATCGGTTCGACCTTCGTCTTCTACGGTTCGGCACGCATCCCGGAACCGGCCAAGGCGCAGGCGCTGCTCGATCTCGCCACCGACGACAAGAGCCGCCGCATCGCCGAGCGACTGGTGGCGAAAAGCAAATATTACGACATGGCGCGCGAGCTGGCGCAACTCTGCTCGAACTTCCCGCGCGACGAAGCGGGCAAACGCCACTTCGTGGTGTGTTCGGGTGGTGGCCCCTCGATCATGGAGGCCGCGAACCGCGGCGCGGCGGACGTCCATGCCGAATCGATCGGGCTGAACATCGTCCTGCCGCACGAACAGGCGCCCAACCCCTACGTGACCCCGGCGCTCAGCACGCAATTCCACTATTTCGCGCTGCGCAAGATGCATTTCCTGCTCCACGCCCGCGCGCTGGCCGCTTTCCCAGGCGGCTTCGGGACGTTCGACGAGCTGTTCGAATTGCTCACGCTGATTCAGACCGGCAAGATCGAACCGATGCCGGTGCTGCTGTTCGGGCGCGAATTCTGGGAACGCGTCGTCAATTTCGAGGCGCTGGTCGAGGAGGGCGTGGTGTCCGAACGCGACCTTGGCATCTTCCGCTATGTCGAGAGCGCCGCCGAGGGCTGGGCCGTCGTGCAACAATTCTATCGCGATCGGAAGGCTCGTCGCGAAGCGGAGGGTGCCGCGCCGGCCAAATAGGCACATACGGCGGTCGCGACGCTTGCCCAACATGGCGGGGAAGCGCCGCCGTCAGAACCACCGACACCCAGGACCATCGACATCAGGTGAGGCCGTCATTCCCGATCTGATCCACGGCCGGGCTATGCGGCGGGCCGCGGAATGCCGGCTGAACGGAACGCCCCCTCACCCACAGGCGCTTTAGGCGTGAGTAACGAGCGCCGCCGGCTCATCTACGATCACCGCCGGTTCGCGCTGCATCAACGGCGGCATGCCCAGTCGGCGGATGTCGATCGCGGTCAGGCGATTGAGCAGCACCGTGCCGAGCCGCCGGTCGCGCGTTTCGACCAGGATACCGCCCTCCACCAACCTCAACATCGGCCATTGTACCTCACGTGCGCGCACCCGTGCGCCATCGACCCGGACCAGCGCGATCCGACCGCGACGATCGATCGTCAGCGCCGCCTGCCCGTCGTCGGCGATCGCCGCATCGAAGGCATGAAACCCCGGCAGCGCTTCGGCGACGGCGGTCAGCGCTTCCTCGACGGTGTGGATCAATCGCTCCGTCCGGCCGAAGCCGAACAGCGCCCCCAGCCGCACCGCCGCCTCAGCCGCCGCGCGCCACCGCATCCAGTGCCGGGCGCAATCCGCCGAGGTCGTAGCCGGCCT
Organism: Sphingomonas sp. Leaf231; assembly: GCF_001421995.1. Lineage (GTDB taxonomy): Bacteria > Pseudomonadota > Alphaproteobacteria > Sphingomonadales > Sphingomonadaceae > Sphingomonas. The sequence goes on along the minus strand of NZ_LMLS01000002.1, from coordinate 334,824 downwards.
GCGCCGCCTTGCCGGTCAGCGCCGCGGCGTCGTCGCCCCGCGCGGCGCGCGCCAGGGCCCACAGGTTGCACGATCGCGTGCCCGAGCGACAATAGGCCAGCACCGGCCCGTCCGCAGCCGACAAAGCGGCGGCCATCGCATCGACCTGCGCGCGGGAGAAGCCGCCCGGCGCGATCGGGATCGCGGTATAGGCCAGCCCGGCCGCTTCCGCCGCGATGCGAATCGCATCGCCGTCCGGCTGGCCGCGCTCTTCGCCATCGGGGCGATTGTTGACGATCGCGACATAGCCGGCGGCCGCGATCGCGGGAACGTCGTCGGGGGTGATCTGCGGGGCGACCGCGATCGTTTCATCCAGGGGGCGAAGCATGGCCGCGACCGTAGCAATGTACGTCGCGCACGTCAGCCGGAAACGATCATCCGTGGTTGCGAAGCGTATCGAGGAACGCCTGCCCATAGGCGTCGAGCTTGCGCTGCCCGATCCCCGCGATCCGCCCCAGCGCCATCAACGATGTCGGCCGCAGCGCCGCCATCTCGCGCAGCGCCGAATCGTGAAAGATCACGTAAGGTGGCACGCCCGCTTCCTTGGCCAGCTCGCGCCGGGTGACGCGCAGCGCCTCGAACAACGGATCGTCCGCCGGACTGCCCGCTCCGCCGCCTGACCCGCCACGCCGCCGCCGCTCGCGCTTCGGTGGCTCGACCAGCGGCAGCGTCGCCTCGCCCTTCAGCAGCGCGCGCGCCGCGGGGCCGAATTCCAGCCCACCGTGTGGATTGGTGCGCAGCGCATCCTTCAGCAGCAACGCACGCCCGACCGGCTTCAGCATCGCCGTTTCGTCGCCGGAGACGATGTTCCAGACCGTCAGCGCCTCGTGCCCGTTCATCAGGCTGCGCTCGCTCGACTTGCCGGTCAGCACTTCCTCGATATAGGTCGCGCCGAACATCTGCCCGGTGCGGAACACCGCCGAAAGGTATTTGCGCGCCGTTTCGGTCGCGTCGATCGCCGCAGGGGGCGACAGGCAATTGTCGCAATTGCCGCATGTCTCCGCCGGATGCTCGCCGAAATGGCGCAGCAGGATCGCGCGGCGACACCCCGCCGTCTCGACCAGCGCACCCAGTGCGGCCAGCCGCTGGCGTTCGCCGGGCTGGCGCTGCGCCTCGACCTCGCCGATCCGCTGCCGGGCACGCGCGAAATCCTCCGCACCCCAGAACAGATGCGCCACCGCCGGGTCGCCGTCGCGCCCGGCGCGGCCGGTTTCCTGATAATAGGCTTCGATCGACTTGGGCAGCCCGGCATGCGCGACGAAGCGGACGTCGGGCTTGTCGATGCCCATCCCGAACGCCACCGTCGCGCACATCACCATATCCTCGGACGCCACGAAATCGGCCTGGTTGCGCGCGCGCACCGCCGGGTCCAGTCCGGCGTGATAGGCGCGCGCCGGGCGACCGGTCAGCTGCCCGAGCTGCGCGGCGAGCTTCTCGGTCGCGGCGCGTGTCTGGACGTAGACGATCCCCGGACCCGGCGTGTCGCGGATGACGTCGGCGATCTGCCGCGTGCTGTTGTCCTTCGGACGGATCGCGTAACGGATGTTGGGCCGGTCGAACCCAGCGACGATCATCCCGTCGTGCGGGATGCCGAGCTGTTCGAGAATGTCGGCGCGCGTATGCGCGTCGGCGGTCGCGGTCAGCGCCAGCCGCGGCACGTCCGCGAACGTGTCGAGCAACGGCCGCAGCAACCGATAGTCTGGGCGGAAATCATGCCCCCATTCGCTGACGCAATGCGCCTCGTCGATCGCGAACAGCGCCGGGCGACCCCGCGTCAGCAGGTCGCGGAACTCCGCGGTGGAGGCGCGCTCCGGCGCAACGTAGAGCAGGTCCAGATCGCCATCCAGATAGCGCCCGCGCGTCTCGGCCCGGTTTTCATCGACACTGGTCAGCGTGGCGGCGCGCAGACCCACTGCGGTCGCGGCACGCAGCTGGTCGTGCATCAGCGCGATCAGCGGGCTGACGACCACGCACGTCCCGTCCAGCATCGCCGAGGGCAGTTGATAGCACAGCGACTTGCCGGCCCCGGTCGGCATCACCGCCAGCGTGCGCTCACCCGCCAGCACGCGCGTCACCACCTGCTCCTGCACGCCGCGGAACGCAGGGAAGCCGAAGATGCGGTGAAGATCGGGAAGCGGGTCGCGCGCCATGTTCATCGGTGCACCTAGGCGTGCGGGCGCGGCTCCGCAACCGCAGGGCGGAACGCGCGCGGCGGTCGCGCGTAATGCGCTGACCTCACTTTTCGAAAGCTCGCGATGCGCTTCCGGCCGAATCTCGCCCTGTTCACCTTCGCCACCGCGACGATCCTGTCGGGATGCGAGCGTCGCACCCCCGAAACCGAAAACCGCGCCGACAAGCCGCGTCCGATCGCACCGGCCGCCAGGGGCGTTGACGCGCCACCCGAGGCACCGGCAGCAGCGCGATGACGGTGGAGCGCGTCCGCGACAATCGGTCGGAGCAGGAGTTCACGCTGACGATCGGCGACCATCGTGCGGTCGCCGCCTATCAGCAGGAAGGTGACACGATCGTCTTCACCCACACGGTCGTACCGCCTGAAATCGAAGGCCGCGGCGTCGGCACCAAGCTGGTGCATGGCGCGCTGGACCTGGTGCGCGACCGCGGGCTGAAGGTGGTGCCGCAATGCCGCTTCGTGCGGTCGTACATCGAAAAGCATCCGGAAATGCGCGACCTGCTGGCATAGGCCGCACCGTTCTTCGCCCATGCGGGCGAGGCGATCCGGATCGCCTCGCCCGCCAGCGATATCGCTTATTCCGCCGCGACGCGGCTGCCGTCGGCATTCAGGCCGAGATCGCGTAGCAGCGGCGCCACTTCCGGATCCTTGCCGTTGAAGGCCCGGAACATCGGCGCATACTCCTCGGTGTGTCCCTTGGACAGGATCATGTCGCGGAAACGCTGTCCGTTGGCGCGCGTCAGCCCACCGTGATTCTCGAACCAGGCATAGGCATTGGCGTCGAGCATCTTGGTCCATTGATAGGCGTAATAGCCCGCCGAATAGCCGTTGCCCCAGATGTGCAGGAAGTAGCTGGAGCGATAACGCGGCGGCACGTCGTCGGTCTGCAGCCCGGTCGCGGCCAGCGCCTTCTTCTCGAACGCATCGGCATCCTGCCGCCCGGCGGTGGCCGGCAGCGAGTGCCAGCTCATGTCCAGTTCCGATGCGGCCAGCGCCTGCCCGAACGTATTGCCGGTGTTGAACGCCGATGCGCGCTTGATCTTGGCAACCAGCGCGGGCGGGATCACCTGTCCCTGCCGGTTGACGGCGTAATGCGGCAGCACCTTCGGATCGAGCGCCCAATGCTCGTTGAACTGCGACGGGAACTCCACGAAGTCGCGCGCGGTATTGGTGCCCGACACCGATGGGTAGGTCTGGTTCGCGAACAGGCCGTGCAGCGCATGACCGAATTCGTGGAACATCGTCACTACGTCGTCGAAGGTGATGAGCGCGGGCTGCCCCGCAGCTGGCTTGGCGAAATTGCCGACGTTGTAGATTACCGGCTTGGTGCCGAGCAGCTTCGACTGGTTGACGAAGTTCGACATCCACGCGCCGCCGTTCTTGTTGTCGCGCTTGAAATAGTCGAAATACATCAGTCCGATCGGCGTGCCATTTTCCTCCGATACTTCGTAGACCATCACGTCGGGCTGATAGACCGGCAGGTCGGTGCGCCGTTTGAACGTGATGCCGTACAGCTGGGTCGCGGCGTAAAAGACGCCGTCGGTCAGCACCTTGTTTATCTCGAAATACGGCTTCAGCTCGTCCTGGTTCAGGTCGTACTTCGCTTTGCGCAGCTTTTCGGCATACAGGTCCCAGTCCCATGGCTTCAGCGCGAAATCGCCGCCGTCCGCCTTGATCTGCGCTTGCAACTCGGCGGCTTCGCGGCGCTGTTCGGCACCGACCGGCTTGCCCAACTGCTGCATGAAGCCGAGCGCCGTTCTCGGGTTCTTCGCCATCTGGTCGGCCAGCACGTAATCGGCCCAGGTCGGGAAGCCGAGCAGCTTCGCCTTTTGCGCGCGCAGTTCGGCGATCTGGCTGATCGTCGCACGCGTATCGTTGGCGTCGCCCTTCTGCGCGCGCGACCAGCTGGCGTTGAACAGCGCCTCACGCGTCGCGCGATCGGTCAGCGATGCAAGCGCCGGCTGCTCGGTGGTGTTCTGCAGCGTCAGGACGAACTTGCCCGGCATCCCGCGCTCCGTGGCGGTGTTGGCGGCGGCGGCGATCTCCGCATCCGACAGCCCGGCCAGCTTCGCGCGATCGTCGACGACCAGCGCGCCCGCCTTCGCGGCGGCAAGCAGCTTTTGCTGGAAAGCGGTCTCCAGCGTCGACAGCTGCGCGTTCAGCGCGCTCAGCTTCACCTTTTCGGCGGGAGCCAGCTTCGCACCGGCGCGGACCATATTCTCATAGGTCAGCGTCAGCACCTGCAACTGCTCGGGCATGAGCTTCAACGTCGCCCGCGCATCGTACAGCGTGCTGATTCGCGCGAACAGCTGCGGGTTCAGCGCGATCGCATCCTGATGCGCGGCGAATTTGGGCGCCAGCGCCTCCTGCGCCTTTTGCAGCACGTCGTTGGTGTTGGCACCGTTCACGGCATAGAACGCCAATGCCGCGCGCTCCAGCAGGCGGCCGGACCGCTCCAGCGGGTCGATCGTGTTCTCGAAGGTCGGCGCGGATCGGGCCCGGACGATATTGGCCACTTCGGCGCGCTGCTCGGCCATGCCGGCCTCAAGCGCCGGCTGATAATCCGCGTCCTTGATGCGATCGAACGGCGGCGCGCCGAACGGGAGCGTGCTCGGCTTGGCGAACGGATTGCTCGCCGGCAACGACGGGGCCGTCTGTGCGGCGACGACGGAAGGTATCACGACAGAGGTGGTAATCGCCGTCAACGCAGCGGCGGCAAGGGACAGACGCATCGGAACTCCTCGGGAACATGACCTGCGTACGGTGATGCACCCGCGCGCAGGCCGGGGCAAGACAACCGCCTCGTCCCGATGCATGCTCGCCCGACGATCAGTCTATCGCGTCCTTCACCTTCTTGCCGGCGACCAACCCCAGCACGAGGAAGATCAGGAACAACGCCAGAACGACGAAGAACAGGATTTTGGCGATGCCGATGAAGGCGCCACCGAGGCTGCTGAAGCCGAGCACCCCGAGCACTAGCCCGGCAACGAGGAAGATGACGGCAAGTTTCAACATGATCGGCGCTCCTGCAATCGCACGTGGATGCTCGCTCAGCCCTTGCGGCTGGCCTCGAACAGGAACCAGGCGCGCTCCTCGGCCTGGTCGGTCCATTCGTCGACGATGCCGCTGGTCGCGTTGTCGCCGGCATCCTCGGACGCCTGCTTGACCTCGCGGAAACGCTCCACCAGCGTCAGATTGTCGTCGCGCAACTCCGCCAGCATGTCGCCGGCGTTCACGAAATCGCGGTCGTTGTCGGTGATCGACTGGCGACGTGAGATGTCACCGATCGACCGCAGCGTCGTATTGCCGGTCTTGCGCACCCGCTCTGCGATCGCATCGGTCACGCCCAGGATCTGTGCGGCCTGGTCGTCGAGCAGCAGGTGATAGTCGCGGAAATGCGGGCCGCTGACGTGCCAGTGGAAGTTCTTGGTCTTCAGGTACAGCGCATAGCTGTCCGCCAGTGCGGCGTTCAGCGCATCGGCCACGGTGCGCGTGTCGTTACGCGCCAGGTCGGTGGGGGTATCGAGGGCGGGGTTGGTTTCGGTCACGTGTCGCTCCGTGCAAATCAGATGTCACGGGCGAAACGATTGCCGCGCCGATTGGCTCCCCCGCCAGACTGCGTGGGCGCTCAGGCTGCGCGGCTCGAACCTTCCCCACGATCGCTGGCCACCGCCTCGCCCAGCAATCGCAGCCAGCGATGCACCGGTACGCCGCGTTCTCCCTTCACCAACGCCAGTCGCAGCTGATTCGCGACGTCGACCGCGACCGGCATATGATGCCGCTCGGCCAGCGCCTGGATGCGCGCGATGTCGGGAGCGAGTCGCGATGGCCCGGCGCGCCACTCGACAGCGGCGATCCGTGCACTCAACTCGGCGCGCACCGCGATGTAATCGTCATTGGTCATGACCATCATCTCCTTGGACAAGTCCCTAGACAGGAAACGGTTACCGGGCACTTAACCGCTCGGATGCTTGACTCCGCGGCTCGCTTGCGCCAAGCGCCCTCGCCTGACGCGGCAGGGAAAGCCTCTGCCGCATTTTTCGTTTTCAATCGCTAGGAACTGGTCATGGCAAAGCCGACCACCGTCAAGATCAAGCTCGTCAGCTCGGCCGACACCGGCTTCTTCTACGTCACGAAGAAGAACCCGCGCACCAAGACCGAGAAGCTGAGCTTCAACAAGTACGATCCCGTCGTGCGCAAGCACGTCGCGTTCAAGGAAGCCAAGATCAAGTGATCGTACGGATCGCGTAGCGATCGGTACGCCGTCCCGGTGCGAGCCGGGATCGGCGACGGAGACGCGTCGCGATCTGGATGGTGTGCCGATCGAAAGCCGCCCGCGCCTTGCGCCGGCGGCTTTTCCCACGTCAGGTCAGCGCCGCCACAGCGGCCATGAACCGTGCCAGCGTGATCGGCTTCGAGACATAGGCGTCCGCCCCCGCCGCGCGTAGTCGCTCCTCATCGTCGCGGCCGGAATAGGCGGTCACCGCCATCACCGGGATATGGCGCAGCGCCTCGTCCGCCTTGAACTGGAGCAGCAGTTCATAGCCGGTCACATGCGGCATCTGGATGTCCATCACCACCAGATCGGGGGCGAAGGCGCGCGCACGCTCCACCGCCTCGCGGCCGTCGCGCACCGGCTCCACCGCGAAGTCGTGCGCCCGCAACAGGTCGCAGAACAACTTCAGGTTGAGTTCGTTATCCTCGACAACGAGCACTCTTTTTGTCACGCGACGGGAACTCCCAGATGTTCGGCGACGGTAGATAATGGCACGCTACGATTCAAACCCGAACGACGCCGCGACATGCGCGCTCGATGCTTTATCCTTTATCCTTAACGATCCGTTACGTGCCGGCCGGTTTATCGACACGACGGGGCTTACCGTGGACAACCTGCGGGGAAGGCTGGAGGATCCATCCACGCTGGCGGCGATCCTCGTCTTCCTTGAGGCGCATGAGCCCGACCTGCTCGCCTGCGCGGAATCGATCGGCCGCAGCCCCGCGTCGCTGGTCGCTGCGGCCCGCACGCTGGAGCAGGCGGCGTGACGCGCCCGCTGCTGATCTGCGACTGCGACGAAGTGCTGCTGCACATGGTCCGTCACTTCGCGACATGGCTGGGCGAGGCGCACGAGGTCGATTTTACGATCGGCTCGTGGGAACTGGCGAAAAGCATGAAGCGCCGCGGCAGCGATCAACCGCTGAGCCGCGAGGAGATGTTCGGCTATCTCGGCGGCTTTTTCCCCGGCGAGATGCACCGCCAGACGCTGGTACCGCACGCCGCCGAAGCACTGGCGGCGCTCGCGACGCGCGCCGATATCGTGATCCTCACGAATCTGGAGGATCATTGCCGCACCCACCGGATCGACCAGCTTGCCGGGCACGGCATCGCGCACCGTGTCGAATGCAATCAGGGGGGCAAGGGCACGCCGGTCGCTCGATTGGTGGCGGAATATGGCGCGCCCGTTACGGTATTCGTCGACGATCTGCCGCACCATCACGAATCGGTCGCGCAGGCGGCACCCGGCGTGTGGCGGCTGCACATGGTGTCGGAACCGCAGCTGTCGCCCGGCGTCCCGCCCTCTCCCCACGCCCATCGCCGGATCGACGACTGGCAGGAAGCGCAGGCGTGGATCACGGCACGCTTCGACGAAGGCGTGCCGGCCAAGGCTTGACCGCGCCCGTCCGCACGCGGCAAGCAGCATGGCATGACCGACCGTATCGATCGCGCTCTTCAGGAGCTGGGCCTCACGCTGCCGCAGGCCGCTGCCCCCGTCGCCGCCTATGTCCCCGTCGTCGAGGCGGGCGGGTTGCTCCACATCTCCGGCCAACTGCCGTTCAGGAATGGCGCGGTGATCACCGGGCGGCTCGGTGACGGCGTGTCGCTGGAGGACGGACAGGACGCGGCACGCGCATGCGCGCTGATGCTGATCGCGCAGATCAAGGCGCATCTCGGTAACCTGCAACGCGTGACCCGCATCGTGAAGCTAGGGGTGTTCGTGAACTCCACTGCCGATTTCACCGACCAGCCGAAGGTCGCCAATGGTGCGTCGGACCTGATGGTCGCGCTGTTCGGCGACGCCGGCAAGCATGCGCGCGCCGCGGTCGGTGTCGCGGCGCTGCCGCTGGGGGCGGCCGTGGAGGTCGATGCGATCGTGGAGGTCGGCCCGGCCCTTTGATGCCGGGCTCAGCGCTCCTATCTCGGCGGCGATGACTTCGCTCACCGCGCGCCTGGTGCCTGGCGTCGCCGCCATCCCTGCCGACCGGTGGGATGCGTGCGCCGGCACCGCCAATCCGTTCGTCGGCCATGCGTTCCTTGCCGCGCTCGAGGCGTCGGGCAGTGTCGGCGGCCGCAGCGGCTGGAAACCCGTGCCGATCGTCATCGACGGCGCGGATGGCGCACCGGTCGCGATCGCGCCTGCCTATGCGAAGGGGCATAGCCAGGGCGAATATGTTTTCGACCACGCATGGGCTGACGCATGGGAGCGCGCGGGTGGCCGTTATTATCCCAAGTTACAGGTCGCCGCGCCGTTCACTCCCGTTCCCGGCCCGCGCCTGCTGCTCCGTGACGCCGATGCCGCGCCGGCACTGATCGCCGCGATCGAGGCGGTCGTCGCGCAACATGAGCTGTCCTCCGCACACGCCACGTTCGTCGCGCCCGATCAACTCGCGTCGTTCGAGGCGGCAGGCTGGCTGATCCGGGAGGGTACGCAGTTTCATTGGCAGAACGACGGCTATGCCACGTTCGACGACTTCCTCGCCGCGCTCGCCAGCCGCAAGCGCAAGGCGATTCGCAAGGAACGCGCCGCGGCGGTAGAGGGGCTGACGATCCGCCACCTGACCGGGGAGCAGATCGGCGCGCGCGAATGGGACTCCTTCTGGCGCTTCTACCAGGACACCGGCAGCCGCAAATGGGGGCAACCGTACCTGACGCGCGCCTTCTTCCCGCTGCTGGGCGAGGCGCTGGGTGAGCGTGTGCTGCTGATCCTGGCCGAGCGGGACGGCGTGCCGATCGCCGGGGCGCTGAACCTGATCGGCGACGACGCGCTCTACGGCCGCTACTGGGGCGCGACCGAGGAGGTGCCGTTCCTCCATTTCGAACTTTGCTATTATCAGGCGATCGACGCCGCGATCGCGCGCGGGCTGGCGCGGGTCGAGGCCGGCGCGCAGGGCGAGCACAAGCTGGCGCGCGGCTATACGCCCGTATCGACCTGGTCGGCGCATTACCTGCCCGACCCGAACTTTCGTCGCGCGGTGGCCGACTTCCTCGAACAGGAACGCGCCGCCGTTGCCGGCGAGCAGGCGTTCCTGGGCGAACTGACCCCGTTCAGGCGCGGCGGCTGACGATCTCCGCCCGACGGCAGCCTAGCGCGCCTGTTCGACCCGCAATCGCTCCAGCCGTTCCTGCTCGCGCTCCTGCCGGTCGCGCATCGCCTCCAGCCGCGCACGGCGGCGCTTGATCCGTTCGACCAGCCAGCGCGGCACGCCCAGTTCCTCGTCGCTCGCCTCCGGCACGACCGCATCGTGGTCGATGCGGAACAGCACCGAATTGCTGGTCGGCGATCGCCAGATCGGCTTCAGCCCGACGGTGAAGCGCGGGTTGTAGGGCGGCGGGCGGATCAGCCATACGTAATCGAACGCGTCGCGCGGGAAGCGCGCCAGCGCGTAATTGGCCGGACGCCACCATTCCGCCGGGCATTTCACCGACGTGACGATCTGCGTCGGATCGTGGGCATAGGCACCCGCGGCGGCATAACGAGCGGTCAGCAGCTGCGCGCCGGCCATCGACCATTGATCGTCGGTATAGGCCAGCCGCCGCACCAGCGCGATGGCCGGCAAATGCTCCAGCCGCGACATCCGCCACGCATTGTGGCAATTATGGCCGACGAAGCTGATCAGCCGCGCGCCGACCGGCACATGCGGCAACGCGGCCAGCTCCTCGTCGTAATCGCGGTCGAACTGCGCGAAGCTGATCGTCGTGCCGCCGAGCCGCGCGACGAAGAACGCCAGCCCCAGCGCGGCCAGCACCGCGGCGTGGCGGAACGTGGTGCCCGGCTTCGGCCGGATCGCGATCACCGCCACCGCGATCATATACGGTGCCAGCCGCATGTCGGCATAGGCCGATCCGAACACGATCCGCGGCAACAGGATGTAGACCGCCAGCATGAACAGCGCCGACAGACCGAGGTGCCGCGAATAGCCGATCCGCGGGTCGCGCAGCGCCTTGAACAACACCAGGTAGATCACCGCCATGCTGCCGACGTCGAACCACAGCCAGCGGTCGCGCAGCGCCATGACGATCCATGCGATCTTGGTGCGCCAGTAGAAGAAGTCCGCGGTCTGCCCGGTGACGTCGGCACCCGATCGCCACGCCACCATCAACAACATCGGCAACGCCAGCGGCACGCAGCCCAGCCCGGCCCGGATCACGCTTTCCAGCCAGTGGCCGCTGCCCGCTTCCTTGCGCCGGTCGTGCTGCCGGATCAGCTCGCTGGAGAAAGCCAGCACGCCCAGCACGCCCCATCCGAACGTATGCACCACCCACAGGACACACGACAGCGGCACGAACAGGCCCGCACGCAGGCCCAGCCGTCCAAGGCGCGCCAGCCGCAGCCACAGGGCGAACAGGCACAGCGCCAGCGCCATCGAGAGCGCGAAGTTCACGAACCCGAACTGGACCGGATAGCCATAGGCGAGCGGCAGCGCGAACAGCGCGGTGGCGGGGATGCGCCCGTGCACCTCGCGCGCGATCCACAACAACCCGCCGACAGTCAGCATCGGGATGGCGATGACGATCAGCTTGACCGCCGCCTCCAGCCCGATCAGCGGCGACAGCGGCTCGACCAGAAGGTCGACGCCCAGATTGCCGATCAGCGCCCATTTGAACGAATACCATTCCGCCAGCCACGGGTGCGCGCCGCGATCCAGCTGCACGCGGTAACGGCCCATATGGCCGGGCAGATCGACGATCGGTGGAATCTCGGGCCACAGCAGCGGGATCGCCGCCGCCAGCATCGCCGCGACCACGAACCACCGCGTTTGCCACCAGTGAAGCCGATCGTGCTGCATCGACTGCGCCTTACGGGGCGGACCGTACCTCCGGCAAGGGGTGGATCACGCGCCACGCCAGCACCGGCCCGCGCACGGGCAGCGGACGCAGCCAGTCGATCCGCTCGCCGCGCTCTAGCCGCGCCCACAATCCGCCGGGTGCGATCGTACGGTACGTGCTCATCTCTGGCATTCCCGGACATACCGCCAGATAGTCCGCACCGCTTGCCAGGATCACGCCGCGCGCCTGGTCCGGCGCGGCGATGAACCCGGTGAGGACGCGCCCGATCGCTGTCGCCCCGCGATGGTAGCCGCCTGCGATCGCCCGGTGCGGCGTATCGACCAGCAACGCCGGCGTCACGTCGATCGGCGCAAAGACGATGCCCGGGCGCAGGACGCCCAGCGCGCGCATGTCGAGCGCGGTGGCGCAGGACGGTCGACGATTCTGCTCCGCGCGAACGCTTTTCGCCGGCGTAAGGGCAAGCACGACCGCTCCTGCCAGCGTACCCGGCGCGGCGAGCAGCAGCACCATTATCGTCGCGCCGACCCGCGGCGCGGTCCGGACGACGCGCCGCGCCCGCGTCAGCAACGCCGTCAACCACACCGCTGCCGCCGGCGCGGCCAGCGCGTTGGCTGTCGCGCCGGCGCGGGTGACGAGGATCGCGATCGCCAGGCCGGTGGTCACCAGCACGAGCAACATCGCCCAGCGTTCCCGCGCCGCGCCACGCGCGCTGCGCCAGCCGAGCACTCCGCCGAAAATACCGGCCAGCGGTAACGCGATCAGCGAACTGGCGGCCGCCAGCTCCTGCTCCCACCACGGCCGTCCTTCGGGGACGGAGAGATACCAGATGCGATAGACCAGTGGCGGCAAGCTGCCGAACGGCCCCGCGATACAATCCGGTGCGATCGACACGAGAGTCGCCGCCGCCGCCGCGCCGGCGACGCCCAGCGCCACCAAGCGCGCACCGGCGCCATGGCGCTCGACCCCGGCCGCCAGCGCCAAGACGATCGCTGCCGCCACCAGCGCGCCCAGCCACGCCGGGGCCATCGCGTCGCAAGCCGCCAGCCAGAACCCCGGACCGCGCGTCGCCGCGTGAAGCGCCAGCGCCACTCCCGCAAGCGTCGACAGTAGCGCGCGCAGCTGCACGCCGCGCGCGGGACGGACCACCCAGCCGAGTCCCGCCACCGCACCGATCGCGGCCGCGATCGGCAATCCCTCCAGCGAGATCGTCAGCAACAGCGCCAGCGCCGCACCGCTTGCCGCACCGCTCCGCCCGGTGGGCGACGCGAGCAGCGCGCGCACCGCGGCCAGTGCCATCACCGTCTGCCAGCCATGATGATCGATCCGCATCGGCGCGAACTGGAAGGTCACCGGGATCGCCAGCCCGATCATCAGCAACGTCGGCAGGACCAGCGCGTCGCCCCCCATCCGCCGCGCGATGGACGCGGCCAAGGCCATCACCGTCAGCAACGTCAGCAGCGGCACGACGACCAGCGCGACATGCTCTGCCATCGTCGCCGCCAGCATCGGTTGCAGCAACAGCATCGTCGCCGCCAACGGCAGGTCCACCAGCCGCGACCAGTGCATCGGAAAGTCGCCGCGGTTCAGCCGGTGCTGCGCGACGTCGAACCACCCCTGCCCGGCCAGCCAGTCGCGCACCTCCAGCAACCGCATCGCATCGTCGGCGTCGGCGAAACGCCGCGTGACGATCGCATCCCAGCCGGCGGCGAGCAGGACGAGCGCGGCGAGCGCCCAACCGCCGAGCACGACGGCGGCATGACGCCGATCGTGGGTCAGCTTACGCGGCCTTCAGCGCGCTCGGCACCTGGCGAACGCTGCCCAGCGCCGCGGCCCGATCGCCCTCGTTGCCGCTTTCGTGATATTCGGCATCCTCGTTGACCGCCCAGATATCGTACACGCGGCCGCCGGCCTCGATGTTGCGCACCGTCAGCATCGCGGTCATCATCGCATGATCCTGATTGTTGTAGCGGTGCATGCCGTTGCGGCCGACGCAGTGCAGCGTCGCGTAGCGCCCCTCGATTTCGCGGCGCAGCATGTCGACGTTCTGCGCATAATCCTCGTCATAGACCGGATAGGCCTTTTCCTGCCGCACGACGACGCCGCCGGTCACCTGCGCGGGATCGCACAGCCCCAGCGTCGCCATCTCGGCGGTGGCCAGCGCCACCAGCTGCGCGTCGCTCGACGTCCACAGTCCGTCCCCCTCGAAGCAGAAATATTCGAGACCGACGCAGGCGATCGCCGGATCGGGCACCATCTCCGGCGACCACGACCGGAAGTTCTGGATGCGGCCGACCTTCACCTTGGGATCGTGGATGTAGATCCAATTGTCCGGGAACAGGTCCGGCGAACGGATCATCAGCGCCACGGTCAGGAAATCGCGATATTTCAGGTTCGACGCCTCGGGTAGCGACGCGGGCAGCGGATGGATGCGGCTTGCCAGCTCGCGCATCGGTGCGGAGGAGATGACATGGCCGGCGTTCAGGGCGACCAGCCCGTCGGAGCCGTTCGCGGTCACCGTCCAGCGTCCGGTCGCGTCGCTCAGCCGCAACTGGTGCAGCGCGTGGCCCATCATCACCTGCCCGCCGCGTTCGACGATCCGGTCGCGCGCCGCTTCCCACATCATCCCCGGCCCGAGCCGCGGATAGCGAAAGTTCTCCAGCAGCGTCTTGGCCTGTCCCATCCCGTCATTGGGTCGGCGATTCAGCCCCATCGAACGCTTCAGCCCGTCGACCACCGCGCCCCACAGCGACAGCCCCTTGATGCGCTGCGCCGCCCAGTCCGCGCTCATCCGGTCGCACGGCATGCCCCACACCTTCTCGGTATAGGTCTTGAAGAAGATCGAATACAGCTTCCGGCCAAAGGCGTTGACGGTCCAGTCCTCGAAGCTCTTCACGTCGCGCTTCGGCATCAACCGGGCCTTGGCGAAGCTCGCCATGCACAGCGTCGACCGGACGATGCCCAGATTGCCCAGCGCCTCGAACGCGCGCAACGGATAGCTGTAGAACTTGCCCTCGTAGTAGATGCGGCTCATCCGCGGGCGCTCGATGAAGTCGTCGGGCAGGATCTCGTTCCACAGGTCGACGACCTCCTTCGACCGCGAGAAGAACCGGTGCCCGCCGATGTCGAAACGGAAGCCCTCATGCTCGACGGTGCGGCTGATCCCGCCGACGTAGCGCGTGTCGCGCTCCAGGATCGCGACCGAATAACCGGCCTTGGTCAGCAGGTAACCTGCGGTCAGCCCCGCCGGGCCTGCGCCGATGATCGCCACGTCGACCGTGGTGTCTGACTTCGCCATCGCGCCCATCCCGCTCCATTGAATGGACGCGTAGTGAAGGAAAGTGGTTTAGCCCGGGTTAACGCCGCGGGCGGTGGCATCGGGCAGCACTCCTGTTCTATACCCGCGCGGATGCGTGCCCTTCTCCACCGTATGCTGGCCGTTTGCGCCCTGTTGTCGATCGTACTGCCCGGCGTGGCGGCGGCGCAGGGCACCACCTTCGATCTCGCCGGCCCGGTGCTGACGATGCGCGTCACCCGCGGCGCGGTGACGCTGCCCGCCGGCGAGGTGCCGTCGATCCGCCCCGGCGACCGGCTGGAGGTGAAGGCCGATCTGCCCGCGGACCAGTCCGCACGTTATCTGTTGATCGTCGCCTTCCTGCGCGGCGCGACCAACCCGCCGCCCAAGGACTGGTTCTTCAAGGCCGAAACCTGGGACAAGAAGCCGAAGAAGGCGACGCTGGCGATCACGGTACCGGAGGGCGCGGAGCAGGCGATCGCCTTCATGGCACCCGAAACCGGCGGCGGCTACAATGCGCTGGTCAAGGCGGTGCGCGGCCGTCCCGGCGTGTTCGTCCGCGCCGCGCAGGATCTGTTCCAGGCCTCGCTCGACCGTGCGCGGCTCGAAACTTTCGTCGGCGGGGTCGCGAGGATCGAGGAATCCGCGCCCGAGCGGCTCGTGCCGGTTTCCACCGCGCTCGCCTCCACGCTGGCGATCAAGCTCGACGCCGCCTGCCTGTCGCGGGCGCGCTCGCTCCAGGCGTCGTGCCTGACGCAAAATCGCGACGGCATGGTGCTTCAGACCGGCGGCGGCACCACGCTTGCCGAAGTTCTCGGCGGCACCACCACGCAATTCGCATACAGCCTGGCCGCCACCAAGGAGGGCGGCGGCGGCCTGTACAGCCCGTATATCTCGCTCGCGCGCGATTTCGCGCGGCTGTTCGGCGTGTTCCGCAGCGCCAGCTATCAATATGCCCCCGCGCTGGCGGTGGGATCGGGCAACCGGTTGCGGCTTCAGCTGAACAACCCGCCGTCGTTCCAGAATCCGCAGACGGTGCTGGTCGCCCCGCTGCCGCCGATCGGCAACGGCGCGCTGCCGCCGCTGCGCGCGGCGATGAAGGACGCTGTCTGCCTGGCGCAGCCGGGCCTGACATTACGGCTGGACGACGCGCCACTGCTGTTCGCCACGGGTTTCGCGCGCGAACTGCGTCTCCGGCTCGGCCTGCAGGACGGACGTAGCGTGGAGTTGCCGGTCGTCGCCGATGCGGAGCGCGGCGGGCTGGTCGTCTCCGCCGACGCACGGAAACTGGCGCAAAGCGCGATCGGCGAGGCGGTGCTGACCGGGCGCTGGGGTTTCGACACCTTCACCGGCCCGCGCTTTCCGGTGCAGAACGGCGCGCCGTCCGCCTGGGCCGCGAAGCCCGATGATGCGGTGGTGGTCGGTCGCGACGCGCCGCTGACGCTACAGGGCGGCGCGGCGAGTTGCGTCGAACAAGTGGCGCTGCGTGATCGCAGCGGCACCGCAAAGCCGGTCGAGTGGAAGGCGAGCGCTCCGGACGAGATCACCGCCACGCTGCCGCTCGCCCGGGTCAAACCCGGCGACCTGACGTTGCTGGTCGCGCAATATGGCGGTGCCGCACCTGCGCAGCTGACGCTGAAGGGCCAGACCGAGGCGAGCCGTCTGGAAGGCTTCACGCTCTACACCGGCGACAAGGAAGGGCGGCTGGTCGGCGCACGGCTCGATCAGGTCGCGAAACTGGAAGTGGCGGGGCTGACCTTCGCTGCCGCCGGGCTGACACGCGACATGGGCGGCGGCGATCGGCTCGCGCTGACCACCGTCGGCAATACCGAGACGCTGACGCTCGGGACGTCGGATGCGAAGGTGACGCTGAAGGACGGCCGCACCACGACGGTCCGCGCGACGATCACCCCGCCGCGCCCGCGCGTCGAGCTGGTCAGCCGCAACGTCGAGATGGCGTGGCGCGACGGTCGCCTGCCGCTGACCCTCCCGGACCACGCGCTCGCGCCCGAGGCACGGCTCACCTTCTCCGCGCGGGTCATCAACACCCGCCTGACCCCGACCGACGCGATCGAGGTCGCGACCGCCGATGACACCGCCGCCGCGAAGCTGACACTGGCATCGGGCAAGGTGCAGGCGGTCGGCGGCGACGTGGTGGTGGCCAGCTTCGTGCCGAAGGAGACGCTTGGCGCGGCGGCGCTCGGCGCGCTGAAGATGCGGCTGGTGCAGGGCGACATGACCGGCGAATGGCAACCGCTGGCGCGCGTCGTCCGCCTGCCCGAACTGGAGCGCCTCACCTGCAACGCCGAGGCGTGCGAGCTGCGCGGCGAGGCATTGTTCGTGATCGCCGCCACATCCGCCACCCCCGACTTCGCCGCGGCGCAGCCGGTGCCGGTCGGCTTCGTCGGCAACGCGCTGGCCGTGCCGAAGCCGGTCGGCGACACGCTGTATCTCAAGCTGCACGACGCGCCGGACGATGTGGTGAAGGTGGGGGTGGCCGGGAAGTAACGCCGTGGCGCATCGCGCAGGCGGCATCCACCCGGTCTGCGCGAGCCGGAAGTATATCGCGCGGGCTGAGACGGCGCTGCGCTCCGTCACCTTTCGATCGGAACGGGGTCGAGCGCCCGCCTCCTCTACCCGATTGACAAGCCGTTTCCGCCGTGGCTGATTGAGTGGATGGGGAATGCGATCTCCCCACGAGGCGCCAGCCGAAGAATCGCGTCCAGCCCAAGTGACAAGGACGCGCCATGCCCGCTCACAACGCCATCGCCCCGGATACGCTCGCGCGCCTGATCGCGCTTCCCGGATCTCCGCGCATCGTCGATCTGCGGGCTGCGCCGGCCCGGGCTATTCCGGGTTCGTGGTACCCCGCTGGCGACGAACCGGCCGCATGGAGGCGCGCGGGCGGTACGTCTCTCGTCTTCGTCGATGACGATGGCCGGGACACGGCGGTGTCGGCAGCCGCCATCTCGCGGAGCGACGGTATGCCGGCCGAGGTGCTGGAAGGTGGGTTCGCGGCCTGGGCCGCCGCCGGATTGCCGACCGTTTCGCTGGCTCCCCTGCCGACGCGGCACGACGACGGAAGAACCTGGTGGGTGACGCGCGCGCGTCCGAAGGTCGATCGGATCGCCTGCCCATGGCTGATCCGGCGCTTCATCGATCCAGCGGCACGGTTCCTTTTCGTCGCGCCCGGCGACGTGCTTGCCGTCGCCGCGCAGCAGCGGGCCGAGCCCTTCGATCTGGCCGACGATCGCGTCTTCTGGGGCCATCGCGACGATCTTTGCACCTTCGACCTGATGGTCGAGGCGTTCGGGCTGGGCGCGCATGGGCCACTGGTGCGGCTCGCCACGATCGTACGCGGCGCCGATACCGACCGGCTGGATCTGGCGCCGGAGGCCGCCGGCCTGCTGGCCATCTCACTCGGCCTGTCGCGCGTCCATGGTGACGATCATATCCAGCTCGAAGCAGGGATGGCCGTGTATGACGCCCTGTACCGGTGGTGCCGCGATGCGACGGGTGAGCGGCACGATTGGTCCTCGCACCAACCCGCGCGCAACAAGGCGCCGGCATGACGACGAACACCATGGACGTCGGTGCGCGGGATCGGCCGCGGCCGGTCACGCTTGGTCAGGCTTTCTGGGTGTGGCTGCGCATCGCGCTGCTGTCGTTCGGCGGGCCGGCCGGTCAGATAGCGGTCATGCACCGCATTTTGGTCGACGAGAAAAGGTGGATCGGCGAACAGCGTTTCCTCCACGCACTCAATTATTGCATGTTGCTCCCGGGGCCGGAGGCGCAGCAACTCGCCACCTACATCGGCTGGCTGATGCATCGGACGAAGGGCGGCGTCGTCGCAGGGGTGCTGTTCATCCTGCCCGGGGCCGCGGCGATCATGGCGCTCAACTGGGTGTATGTCCTGTACGGACGTCTCGGCATCGTCTCGGCGTTGTTCTTCGGCCTCAAGGCGGCGGTGCTGGCCGTGGTGCTGCAAGCAGTGACGAGGATCGGCGCGCGGGCCCTCAGGACCACGGCGACGCGGCTATTGGCGCTTGCGTCGTTCGTGCTGATCTTCTTCTTCAATGCGCCATTCCCCCTGATCGTGCTGGGTGCCGGCGCGGTCGGCTGGTGGTCGGGCCGGCAGGGCCATGCGGCATTCCGCAGCGGCGGGCACGGTTCTTCGAAGCAGTCCGGCGTGGCCGATGCCGACACGCTGCTTGGCGAGGAACTGCCCGCGCACGCACGGCCCGCCCGGCGTGAAACGATACTCACCGCACTGATCTGGCTGGCCTTGTGGCTGATCCCGGTTGCTGCCCTGCTGATCGCTCTTGGCCCCGATCACGTGTTCAGCCGTATCGCCACCTTCTTCTCGACGATGGCGATGGTGACCTTCGGAGGTGCCTATGCCGTACTCGCCTATGTCGCGCAGCAAGCGGTCGAGCAGAATGGGTGGCTGAGCCCGTCCGAGATGCTCGACGGACTGGGTATGGCCGAGACGACGCCGGGTCCGTTGATCATGGTGCTCCAGTTCGTCGGCTTTCTCGGTGCCTATCGCGATCCCGGCGCACTATCCCCGCTGCTGGCAGGCACGCTGGGCGGGCTGCTGGCGACGTGGGTTACGTTCGTGCCGTGCTTCCTGTGGATATTTCTTGGCGCGCCCTTCATCGAGCGCTTGCGGGGAAACGTCGCCGTCGTTGGCGCACTTTCGGCCATCACCGCGGCCGTCGTCGGCGTGGTACTCAATCTGGCGGTCTGGTTCGCGCTCCACACGCTGTTCCGTGAGGCGGCGACGCTTGCCGTCGGGCCGATCCACTTCGACGCTCCCGTGATCGGCAGCATCGATCCGTGGGCGACGTTGCTTGCAGGATTGGCGGGGGTCGCCGTGTTCCGGCTGCGCGCCAACGTCATCCTCACGCTGGTCGGCACATCGGCCGCTGGCCTGGCCCTGCATCTCCTCGGCCTTCTCGGCTGACCTGCTGGATCGCCTGTGGAGGGCGAAGCGGACTACCTGATTTCAGGGCTGCGCGTCCTGCCGGATCAGGCGGGTCGCTTCTGCACGCGCGGCGGCCGATGTCGCCTCTCCGGAGATGATGTCGTCCGCCAGCAGCATCAGCTCATGCGCGGTCGACGAACCGACATCGGCGACTTCACCCAGCGTGATCCGCGACTGGCGGCGGAGTAGCGCGTCCCAATCGGCGCGGACCGACGCCCAATATTCCCTCGTCCTGTCCCAGTAATCGTTTGCGGCCTTGATCGGGAAGTCGGTGGCCGTGACGTAGGTGTTGACGACATATTCGTGGACGAAGGTCACCGACTGGCCGTCCTTCGTGCCGATCTTGGCATTGTCCTGCTCATGCACCCAGCCGGCCGGCGTCAACACGTGGCGGTTGGTTCCCAGATAATGGTCGTATGCGGGATGGCGCGTCGCGTCGCGTCGCGCGAGCGGCCGGCGTGTCTCGTTGCCGGTCCAGCGCGTCGCGCCATCATCGTAACGCCAGCGGCCGATGGCGCCATAGCGGGGCGAATCGTCGGTCTGCCACACCGTCTGCGACCACGCACCGCGCCGCTCCGCTTCGGGAACCGGGCGCAAGACCCAGCGGCCCGGGCCGACATAGACCAGCATTCTGGCAGGTTGCCATGTCCAGTCCTGCCGCCAGTGCTTGACGACCATCGTCTTGCCGTTGCCGTCGCCCACGACCAGCAGGTGCTGAAGAACGACATGATCCGGTGTATCGACGACGGCGCGCACCACTTCGTGTCCGCCGCTCAGCTTTGCGGGATAGGGCGTGTAGCCGGCGACCAGCGGCGTCGTCTCGCGCATGTCGAACGTCACCTTGAAGGTGCCGGCCATCTTCATGATCGCGGCATGGTCGCGCGCGCGATCGCCATATTGCGCCGCATCGGCGATGTCCCGAGCGGTCCTGGCGCGGGCCGGAGACGCAACGAGGACGGCGAGTCCGGCAGCGGCGAGAAGCAGGAGACGGTTCATCGGATCGTACCTCAGAAAACGAGCGAGAAGGACGCGCCGGCGTTGCGGCCCGGCTGCGAAAAGGCGTCACGGATGGTCGAGGAGGAGGTCAGGCCCCGCACGTCGCTCCACCAGAAATAGCGCTTGTCGGTAATGTTGAAGATGCCGGCGCGGATCGTGCCCGCGTCGCCGAGCCGGAGCGAGGCGGTGGCATCGAACACCCAGAAACCGTCGGGCGTGAAGCAGGACGTCGCTGGCACCGCTGGCCGCGTCGACGTCGCCGGCTGCGCGGGCGTGTTGCAGCTGTTGTTGGTATCGGACAGGTTCTTTCCGGCGGCGTGCGTCGCCACGACCTCGGCACGGAACGGCGCGTCGTCGGGCTGGTAGAAGAAGCCGGCGACGACCTTCACCGGCTCGACGCTGTCCAGCGGCGCGCTGCCCGCGACCCCTGCGGTGCGCATCCGGCCCCTGGCATGGGAAGCGGCCGCACGCAGCCCCAGCCCGGACGACAGGCGCGCTTCGCCCCGCGCCTCCAGCCCCTCGATCTTCACCCGCCCGCGATTGATGAATTGATAGACGGCGGGATCGGTGGGCGTGAACGCGCCGGAAACTTGCACTTGATCGATGAAGTCGCGGAAGCGACTGCTGAACGCGGTGCCGCTCAGCAACCACCGCGTTCCGGACAGGCGAACGCCGCCCTCGATGCTGCGGCTCGTCTCCGGCTTCAGATCGGGGTTGGGGATCGAGCGGTAATTGGCGACGATGTTGGCGAAACCGTTGTTGATCTGGTTCGGCTCCGGGGGTTTGAAACCCTCGCCGTAATTGGCGAACAGCCGCACGCCGCCGGTCAGCTTCGCCACCGCGCCGATACGCGGCGTGACCTTCGACCCACGCTGCGCGCGCGGGGTAAAGGTGGTGAAAAGCGGGTCGTTCTTCGGATCGAGCCTGTAGTGATCGTAACGGATCGCGGGAAACAGCGTCAGCAGCCCGTCGGCCACGGCGATCTCGTCCTGCGCGAAGACGCCGACCAATTGGTAATCAGTGGTCGGGAAAGCGCGCGTCGGATAGCTCTCGCCCGCAGGCGGCAGCGTGCCGTCGCGCACCCCGGTCTGACGAGTCCGGGAATAATCCGCGCCATAGGCGAACAGGTGGCGCACCGGACCGGTCGTGGCCCGGCTCTCCAGTTGCAGCATGCCGCCATGGACTTCATTGTCGAAGCGATTGATGCGGATCCGGTCGGTGCCGCGACGATCCTCCCACCCGACCTGCACGGTGCCGCTCTTCTGATAATAGGCCGCTGCGCGGATGCCGCTGACGATTCCGTTGCCGGTGTGACGGTAGTCGATCGTGCCGCGGTTCCGCACGGTGGTGTCGCGCGCGTCCAGCCCCAGTACCGAGGTTGCGGTGGGCGACGCGGACGCGGTGATCGCGCTCAGCACATCGGTGTCCACAACCGAAGCGAACCGCTCGTAGGTCAACCTTATCCGGTTTCGGTCGTCGGGCATCCAGACGAGGCGGCCGAGCAGCGCGTTCGAGGCGACATCCTGCGGATTGGCCGTGGTGCGACGGGTGTTCGCGCTGTCGTTGCGACCCTTGTTCTTCAGTTCGTGCCCGTCGCGGCGGGTGTAGGCCACCATCGCCTGCAGCTCGCCGGTCCGCCCTGCCACCACGAAGCTTTTGGTCCAGCTGGTGTCGGATGAATCGTAGCCGAGGCGCGCGCCCCCACCCACCAGCCGACCATCGCGCAAAAAATCCTGCGGATCCTTGGTGATGAAGCTGACCGCACCCGCCACGCCGTCGCTTCCGTACAAGGCGGACGCCGGGCCACGCAGTATCTCGACCGATCGCAACAGGTCGAGATCGACGTAATCGCCGCGCCCCACCGATTGCGCGCCGAAGCTGAAGGCATCCGGCACGCGCACACCATCGACGGTGATGAGCACCCGATTGCCCTCCAGCCCGCGGATGTTGAAGCCGCTGTCGCGATCGCGTCCGGTCGACGATCCGGCTGCGGTGAATCGCGCCGGCGCACGGCGCACTGCGACGCCGGGTTCGTAGCGGACCAGATCCTTGACGTCGTTGATCAGGCGATCTTGGATCGTCGCAGCGTCGATGACCGAGACGGTCTGCGGGACGTCCTCCACGAACTTGTCGCTGCGCGTCGCGGTGACGGTGACCACCTGGCCGACCTGCGCGTCCGCTTCCCTCTCCGCGGCATCTTCGGCGACGACACCGCTCGGTCCGGCGATCGTTCGGGCTGCGACTGGCGTCACCACCCCGCCCAGGATCAAGGCTGCGGCGCCGACGCCGCGCAGGAGGCATGCTGATGTCATTGACGACTTCCCCTTACTCAGCAGTCCTGTTAATGCGAGTCACTATCGTTCGCAAGTCATGTCGAGGGCAGGTGATGATCGCAGTCAGGATAATCGATCGCGACTTACCGCTGGCGCTTCTTGCGGCATCGGGGGCGGGGAGCGTTCACCGGCTGTCGTCGGGCCGGCGGGCCGGCCGTATCGCCAAGAGGTGCCGGAGCGACCGGGGATGGATCATGGGTCGCGACCGGGTAGCCCCACCCACCGGGTTGAAACTGGCTATCTCCTCCGTCGCCGGCGGCAATGCACGTTTCGCGACGACGCTCGCGTCCGAGGCTGGATGAGGAACCGTCATGGCGTTTATGGAACACATCGCCGTCGTCGCCCCCGCCGCGCCCGAGAGCAACAGGATCGTGGTCCGGTTGCTGCGGCATTATTGCGGCACGCGCGATCACACCGGTGAGGAGACGGCGCTCTCCCGCCTCGTCGCACTCGGCGAAAGTCTGCGCATCCCGCCCGCGGGAAGCGTCGCGCTGAGGAGCGTCTTCCAATTGGCCGAGGCGGTGCTCGAACGACGACTGGTCGCCGGACGTTGTTGCTCGCGCACCCTCAACCACGACGAACGCGCAATCATCCGACTGTTCGATGCGCGCGCTTCGACCGCGCCCGGCGAGGATCTGCACGCGATGTCGCACGGTCTGGGCCACGCGCTGTCTTGGGCGGTCTTCAGTGCAAGATGGTTATGCTGCGGGATCTTCGAATGCCCACCGACGGTGCCATCACCGTGCCGATAGGGCAGCCGACCGACACCGTCCTGCGGCCGCCAAGGCGGATCCGCTTTGATGTTGGTGGCGTCGCGGCCCTTCGCTAAAGGGCAGGCGGGAGCATCTATGTACAAGGTCATTGTGATGGCGTTCGCCACCTTCGGGTGCGCGGGGCAAGCGGCGGCGCAGCGCGCCGACCAGAATGCGGCCCGCGCCGCCGAGGATGCGTTCGGCGTCAGCTATGCCAATGAATCGGTCGGGCTGTACGACGAGGACGACGTGCGCGGCTTTTCTCCGATCGATGCCGGCAACGTGCGGATCGAAGGGCTGTACATCGATCAGCAGGCGGACCTCAGCTATCGCATCGTCGACAGCTCGATCATCCGCGTCGGCCTGACCGCGATCGACTATCCGTTTCCCGCGCCCACCGGCATCGCCGACTTCCGCCTGCCCGCCGCGCCGCAGGCGTTGGTGCTGAGCCCGCGGGCCAACGCCGGAACCTTCGGCGATGCCAGCATCGAGTTCGACGTCCGCGCACCGATCGTGGCCGACACGCTGTCGTTTGCCGGCGGAGTGGCCCTGTACCGCGACGATGAATGGTTCGGCGGTACGCCGAAGTCCTTTTCCGGCGGGGTCGGCATCCGGTGGAAGCCGGCGCGCGATACCGAGATCATTCCGTTCTGGAGCATCGACACGACGTGGAGCGAGGAGCCGGTGCCGACCTATTTCACCAGTGGTGCGTTCGTCCCGCCGCGCGTGCGCGACCGTCGCCGCTACACGGGGCAGCCATGGGCGATCAGCAGCAGCCGCGGCAGCAACGCGGGCGTGATCGCGCGCACCGGACTGGGGGTGTGGTCGCTGGCCACCGGTCTGTTCCGGTCGATCTACGCCATCAACCGCGACCGAACGACGTTGTGGCTCGACGTTGACCAGGCGGGCACCGGCGCGGAAACCGTCTACGCGGCCCCGCCCTCACGCTACGCGTCCACATCGGGGGAATTGCGTGTATCGCGCGCGATCGCGGAGGGGCCGCGCGTGCACCGGTTCCATGCATCGGTACGCGCCCGCGATCAGGCCCGCCTCTACGGCGAAGCGGAAAGCCTTGCCCTGCCGATGCGCGACATCGCGACCCGCGCACCGGCAGGCGAACCGCCGTTCGCCTTCGCGGCGCGCACGCCGGACGACGTTCGGCAGATAACCGGCGGCCTCGCCTATGAAGGGCGGTGGAAGGGTCGCGGCAGCCTGAACCTCGGCATCCAGAAAACCGACTATCGCAAGCACGTCCGCCCGCGTGGCCGCGACGGTATCGTGGCGCGGGACCGGCCATGGCTGTTCAACCTGATGGCGTCGATCGACGTCGCGGCCGGCGCATCGGCCTATGCCGGCGTGACGCGCGGGCTGGAGGAAAGCGAAGTCGCGCCGGACGTCGCGGTCAATCGCAACGCCGCACCACCCGCGTTGCGCACGCGACAGGTGGATGCGGGGCTGCGCCTTTCGCTGGGCAAGTTGCAGGCGGCGGTTGGCGCGTTCGATGTGCGCAAGCCCTATTTCAATCTCGACGCCGCGACCGTCTACCGCCGGCTGGGCGAGGTTCGCCATCGCGGGATCGAAGGGTCGCTGAGCGGTGACGTCACGCCGTACGCCAGCCTCGTCGCCGGCGCGGTCCTGCTCGATCCGCGCGTCACAGGCGAGCTTGTGGCAGACGGGACGATCGGCGACCGGCCGGTCGGCACCAGCCGCAGCCGTATCGTGCTGGCGCTCGACGTGCACCCCGCCGGTTGGAACGGCTCTTCCCTCGACGTTCAGGTGACCCGCCATGGCGGATCGTTCGCGGATCAGGCCAATACCGTCCGCCTGCCATCGCGCCCGGCGATCGCGCTGGGCGCACGACACCGACTGCGGATGGCGCGGCGGGAGGTGATCGCCCGCGTGCAGGTGACCAACCTGTTCGACACCTATCGCTGGATCGCCGATTCCTCGGGTGGCCTGAGCTACAACGCCGGCCGTTACGTGGGATTGTCGCTCGCGACCGACCTCGAAACCTGAGTCACCCTGCCATCGGCCGGAGTGCCTCAGGTTTCGGCGTATCGCTCACCACGTCAGGTTGAGACGCCCGTAGATCTGCCGCCCGTTGAACCCGAACGGCGAATAATAAGGGAATGCCGTCACGCCGTTGTTGTTGAGCGAGGCGGGCGTGGTGTTCGGATAGACGTCGAACAGATTGTCCGCACCCAGCGCCAGCGTGACGTTGTCGTTGAAACGATAACGCCCCTCCAGATCGATCACCGTGTTGCGCCCGGTGTAGACGTCGTTGGCCAGCACGGTGCCGGGTTGCAGCACGTTGCCGTAGTGAACCGCGCGTAACGTCGCGCCCAGCGTGTCGGTGCGCCAGTCGACCGAACCGACGATCTTGGTGCGCGGCGTGCCCTGCTCGATCGTCAGGACGCGGTTGCGCCCGAACAGGCTGGGCGCGGGGTTGAGCGCCGCGGTCGACGTCGGCACGCGATCGACCGAGATGTCGTTCAGGTTCGCCGCCGCGCTCAGGTTGAACGTGCCCAGATTGTCGGTGCGCCATGTGTAGGCCGCGACGATGTCGACCCCCTTGGTCGTGGTCTGCACGCCGTTGATGAAGAACCGCGCCGCCTGCACGTCGAACGGCGACAGCAGCGCACCCACCTGCGCGCTGGCTGCGGCCTGGATATTCTCCGACAGCGCGATCTGGTCGCGGATGCGGATGCGATAGCCGTCGACGGTCAGGCTGAATCCGCCGAAGCGCACCACCGTACCCAGCGAATAGCTGCGCGACTTCTCGGGATCGAGCGGCAATGCGCCCAGCGCCCGCGCGATGTCGCTGGCGACCGGATACAGGCCGGTTTCCAGGATTTCGCCGCCGGTCACCAGCGTCTGCGTGGAGGTGTAATATTGCTGCTGGAGCGACGGCGCGCGGAACCCGGTCGATACCGAGCCGCGGAACGCCAGCCACGGCGCGACGTCATACCGCGCGGACAGCTTGGCGGTCGCGGTTTCGCCGAAGTCCGAATAGCTTTCGCCGCGCGCCGCCGCGCCGATCGTCAACCGATCCCACAAACGCGCCTCGACATCCAGGTAGAGGCTGCCGTTGCTGCGATGCGCGTCGACCTCGTTCTCGGGACGGAAGCCGACGAAGCCCTGCGCACCCGACGCGAGACGGGGGTCCGCCCCCGGTGCGCGGTCGTAGCTCTCCGGCTGACCCGCGCCGATCGCGAACCCTTCGCGACGATATTCCGCGCCGCCCGCGATGTTGATGACCGCCGCACCGAGCGAATATTCGCGCGCCAGGTCCAGTCCGGCGACCAGCTGGTCGTAGCGCAATTGTCCGCTGTCGAAATCGCGCGGCGATGCATTGCCATAGGTGCTGTTCGCCGAATCGCGCGTCGCGAAGTCGATCGTGTTGCGCCCGTAGCTGACGGTCACATCGGCGTTCCACCCGCCGATCTCGCCGCGCACGCCGGCGGTGGCGTTATAATCCTTCGATCGGGTGCCGATCAGCGGCAGGAAACCGCCGGGATACAGCCCGCGCACCGCTTCGGCGTTCAGATTGTTCGCATCCGCCACACGCGGGAAGGCGGCGCTCTCGCCGTCGCGCTGCTGGAAACCGCCATTGGCATAGGCGGTCCAGCCGCTGTCGCCCAGCGGCACCGCGGCGTTGACGTACACCGTGCCCTGCTCGATCTCCGGATCGCCGAAACGTGCGCGGATCCGCTGCGGCGCGGGACCGCGTGGGTCGATGTCGGCGCGGTTGGTCGGCTGACGCGTCACATATTCGCCCGACAGCGTCAGGAAGCCGTCATTGCCGAGGCCGAAGCCCTTCCACCCGCTGAACGACACCGACTCGCCGTCGCGCAGCGAGCGCGAGGTGCGCGCCGCATCATATTTCGTCGCGAAGGTGCCGAAGGTGACGTTCGCACCCCCGCCCGAGCGCGCTTCGCGCAGGCGCAGGTTGATGACCCCGGCGATCGCATCGGAGCCATATTGCGCCGACGCGCCCTCGCGCAGCACCTCGACGCGGTCGAGCGCGACCGTGGGGATCGTGTTCAGATCGACCGCGGCCGAACCGCGGCCGACCGAACCGTTGATGTTGAGCAATGCCGATGGGTGGGCGCGGGTGCCGTTGACCAGCACCAGCGTCTGGTCGGGCGACAGTCCGCGCAGCGTCGCAGGACGGATCGCATCGGTGCCGTCGACGGCGGCCTGACGCGGGAAGTCGATCGACGGCGCGACCGCCGACAATGCGTCCGCCAGTTCGGTCGTGCCCTGCGCGCGCAGCGTGTCGCCGCTCAACACGTCGACCGGCGACACGGTGTCCAGCCGGCTGCGCCCCGGCGCGCGCGTGCCGGTAACGACGACTTCGTTGTCGGCCGGCGGTTCGGCGGCCGGCTCGGCATCGCTCGCCACGGCTGGCGAAGTCTCGGCTGGGGCGTTCTGGGCCAGCGCCGGGGTGGTGAACATCAGGGTGGCGCTGGCAAGCAACATGGATCGGGCGGTACGCATCGGCGATTCCCTTGTGGTCGTTATTTTCGTTGGTCGGATCGACATTCCGTAGGCGCACGAGGGAGATAAGCGATGCAATCCTTGCTTGTCCGCCCGTTAGCCGCGCTTCACGCCCGGCAGGATCGACGATCATCGATCCCGTAAGCGCGACCGACGCGCCTACGGGATCAGCCGGTCGGCGCGCAGTTGCCCGAACAGCGCGAAGAACGCGTCGTCGGTCGGCTGATAGGCGGTGAACCCCAGCCGCCGGCTTTTGGACATGTCGGTCACCACCTCGATCGGGCGGCCGAGATCGGCGTCGGTATGCCAGGGCGAGGCGAGCCGCGATAGATCGGCTTCGGCCAGCCCCTCGCGCGTCGCGATCCGCCGCCACACTTCCGCGTCGTCGGCCATTTGGTCGGCAAGCGGGCGGAGCGTGCCGTCGAACGGTGCCGCCTCCAGCCCGAACCATGCCGCGATCCGCCCCCACATCCATTGCCAGCGAAACACGTCGCCGTTGACGATGTTGAACGCCTCGTCATGCGCCGCCGGAGTCTCGACCGCCCACAGCAATTGCTGCGCAAGCTGACGTGCGTCGGTCATGTCGGTCAGACCGTGCCATTGCGCGGGCGATCCCGGAAAGGCGAACGGCCGCCCGGTTTCGCGACACAGGCTGGCATAGACCGCCAGCGTCGTGCCCATGTTCATGGCATTGCCCACCGCCTTGCCGATCACCGTATGCGGGCGGTGCACGCTCCACGTGAAGCGGTCGCGGGCCGCCGCCGCGAACAGTTCGTCCTCCTGCGCGTAATAGAAATTGTCGACGTCCAGCCGCCCCTGCTCCTCGCGGAACGGCGTCTGCGGCAACGTGCCTTTGCCATATGCCTCGAACGGCCCGAGGTAATGTTTCAGGCCCGTCACCAGCGCGACGTGGCGCGGACGGGTGGCACGCGGCAGCGCCGCGAGCAGGTTGCGGACCATGGCCGCGTTGACGCGGATGTTCTCCGCCTCGGTCTCCTGTCGCGCCCATGTGGTGATGAACACCGCGTCGGGATCGACCCCGGCCAGCGCCGCGGCGGTCGCGTCCGCATCCTGCAGGTCGGCGGCGACCGGCGTCACCCCGGCCTGCGCGGTCGGGCGGCGGGACAGCCCGTGAACCGTCCATCCCCGTTCCGCCAGCAGCGCCGCCGTCGCGCCGCCGACGATCCCGCTCGCCCCCGCTATCAATGCCGTACCGGCCATGTGCGTCCTTTCCGATGTCGTGTCGGCGATGGACCTAGGCAGCGCGTCGGGCCGTTTCCAGACGGCACCCGTTCCACCCCACGCACCCGGAGGTACCCATCATGAAACCCGGAACGGCGGAGGAGGAATGGCGCGAGGATTGCGCGCCCCGCCGCGTGCTCGCGCTGTTCGCGACCAAATGGACCAGCATGGTGCTTCACACGCTGCACACCCGCCACGACGGCGCATCACGAACCGGCGCGCTCCAGCGCAGCCTGCCCGGCGTGTCCCAGAAGATGCTGACGCAGACGCTGCGTGCGATGGAAGACGGCGGGCTGGTCACCCGCCATGTGCAGGGCACGTCGCCACCGGCGGTCGAATACCGGCTGACCGATCTGGGCCGGCGGTTCGTGGAGCCGGTGGAATGGCTCTACGCATGGGGTCGCGACAATGCCGACGCGCTGGACCAGCTCGGCAGCCCGACCGCGCGCCGCGACTAGGGTGGCGCGGCCGGGGCGGAGCGTCGCGCCGCGTTAATCGACGGGCGGGCCGAACACCGACCAGCCGGTCCGCGCCGCCAGCATCTCCAGCGCACGCACGCCAAGGATGGAATTTCCGTGCTGGTCGAGGTTGGGGGACCAGACCGCGATCGACGCACGCTCCGGCGCGATCGCCAGGATGCCGCCGCCGACGCCGCTCTTCGCGGGCAGCCCGACGCGCACCGCGAAGTCGCCCGATCCGTCGTAATGGCCGCACGTCATCATCAGCGCCAGAACGGTGCGCATCCGCCGCGCGCGTGCGCTTTCGTCCGCATCGCCGTCGTGCAGCCGGGTCTGCGTCAGGAACTGTCCCGCCAGCGCCAGTCCAGCACAATCAACCGTGATCGCGCATTGCCGTCCGTACGCATCCATGACGCGGTCGAGAGGGGCCGCGACATTGTCGTGGTGCTTCATGAAACTGAGCATCGCGCGGTTCAAATGCCCGCCCTCGCCCAGCACCTCCTCGTCCAGCGTCACCGATTGCCCGTCCAGTTGCGCGCGGACGAAATCCACCACGACGTCCACATCGTCATGCGCCGCCAGCAACAGGTCGACCACGACCAGCGCGCCAGCGTTGATGAACGGATTCCGGGGCACGCCGTCGGTGCGCTCCAGGTCGATGACCGAGTTGAACGGGTCGCCGGACGGCTCGCGCCCCACCCGCTCGAACACGCGGTCGCCGTGCGCGCGGAGCGCCAGGTCGAGCGCCAGCACCTTCGCGATGCTTTGTATCGGAAACGTCCGGTCCGCCGCCCCCGCGGTCAGTACGCCGTCCGGCGTGGCGGCCGCGATCCCGAACGGTCCCGGCGTGGCGTCTTTGTCCTTCGCGTCGGCGGCGCGCTCGATCTCGGCGGCGTCCCCGGCGATCTCTGCGGCGATGTCGGCGATGATGCGGTCGATGTCCATGGCGGACCAACGTGCCGGTGCAGGGGACGGGTCCGACGGGTCCGGCTCGGCCGCGACGACAGGGCGATCCAGTCCGCGCCGCGGATAGAGGCCGTGGAACAGGTCGCCCGGCGCGCGGCTGCAATATTCGCCACTGCCGCGCGCGGACGAACCGGATGAACGGAGATGTGCGCCGGGTCGACCGGACAGAGAGGCGGATCGGTATTACGCCGCGTATCTTGCCGCAGCGCGTGCGCCCGTGTCGAGCGTCGTAACCGTGGCCGCGCCGCGCGTTGCGACATCGTCGCCCAGCCGGAAGCGGCCCGTCTCGGCGGACATGCGGCCGGTCTGCTCGGTCAGGCTGGCGGTGGCCGCCATCGTCTGCTCGACCATCGCGGCATTCTGCTGCGTCACGCCGTCCATCTCGGCGACTGCCAGATTGACCTGATGCAACCCGGTCGCCTGCTGATCGGCGGCCGCGGCGATGTCCGACACCAGCACGCTGATGTTGGCGATCCGCCCGGAGATACGATCCAGCGACGATCCCGCCTCCGCGACCAGCTTCACGCCGGCATCGACCTGCTGGCTGGATGCAGTGATCTTCGCCTTCACGTCCTTGGCGGCGTCGGCGGAGCGCTGCGCCAGCGCGCGAACCTCGCTGGCGACCACCGCGAAGCCCTTGCCGGCATCGCCGGCGCGCGCGGCCTCGACCCCGGCGTTCAGCGCCAGGAGGTTCGTCTGGAACGCGATGCCGTCGATCACTGCGATGATCTCGGAGATTTCCGCCGAGCCGCGCTCGATCCCGTTCATCGCCGCGACCGCACGCACCACCACGTCGCCCGACGCCTCGGCATCCTGCCGCGCCTCGGTAACCGCGTCGTTGGCGCGGGTGGCGTTGACGGCGGTTTCCTGCACGGTGGTGGTGATCTCGTGCATCGCCGCCGCGGCCTGTTCCAGCGACGCGGCCTGCTGCTCGGTACGGCGCGACAGGTCGTCGGCGGCGCGGTAGATGTCGTGCGCGCCATCGGCGATGCCGGCGGCGCTGGTGTTGACCACGAACAATGCCTGCGCCAGCGCGGCGGCGGCGGCGTTGAAATCTTCCTTCAGCTTGGCGAACGGCCCGCTCAGGTCGGCGGTGATGCGGTGGCTCAGGTTGCCGCCCGCGATCTCGTTCAGCCCCGATCCCATCGCCAGCGCCATTATGCGCTGCGTCTGGCATTCGGCCGCCGCCAGCGAGCTTTCGCGAAAGCTCTCCATCGCCTTGGTCATCCGGCCCACGCAATCACGGTGCTGGGTGTAGCGGACGGGGCTGTCGAGATCCCCCGCTGCCAACGCTTCCATCCGCAGCACGGTGTTCACGTAGGGCGTGCAGATCAGCCTGCCCGCCACCAGCGTGACGGCGACGGTCGCCAGCCACAACGCACCTGCCCCGGCCGCGATCGGCATCGCGCCTCCCGCCGCATGGGCGGCAAGCGCCGCCAGCGCGCCGGACAAGACGGCATAGACGATCAGCAGCACCTTGAACTTCAGGCGGATCGGGGCGATTTCTTCGAACCACTTCAGCATCGGTCTTATCGCTTTCGGCGCAGCGTCGGGATGCCATCGGCTTGAACTACATGGGTAAAAGGCGGATTAATCGCCGCACATCGGCTGTTGCGATGCGACCAATGTCTAATCGAATCGCACATTGTCCGACCTGTGCTAACAGCGCCCGCCATGATGGACGGAATCGCCGATATCGAGCTTCGCCACGGTGCGCGCCGCGCCCGGGCCTATCTGCGCGCCGAACCGGTGATCCGCTGCATCGAAGGGGCGATCCGCGACCATCGCCGCGAAACCGGACGGGCGGAAGCGTTTCCTCCGCTCGCGCGGCTGGTGGCGCTGTGCCACGATGCGGGGCTGACGGCGGCGCGCGGCGGGCCGGTGACGCGCAGCACCGTGGTGCGCGCACTGAAGCTGATGGGATTGCGATGACCGGCGGGCGCGTCGTGCGGATCGCCCAGTAGCGCCACCGACATGGCCACGCGCCGCCCCCCACCCCGCACCCGCGCCGCGCCCCGCGTGCGGACGCGGCGACGCGACTCGTCGCTGCGACGCTGGTGGCTGTTGCTCGCCGCGACGGTGCTGGCCGCGCTGGCGATCGCGATGCTGGGGCCGCGCGACGTGCCGCCAGCGCGCGTCCGCCCGCTGTCGATGGCGGCGGCGCGTGCCTCGAACGCGGCGGTCCCGATCATGCGCGGCCGCGCCGCCGCACCCTACCGCTTTCGCGGCGGACCGGCGACA
Organism: Sphingomonas sp. Leaf231; assembly: GCF_001421995.1. Lineage (GTDB taxonomy): Bacteria > Pseudomonadota > Alphaproteobacteria > Sphingomonadales > Sphingomonadaceae > Sphingomonas. The sequence continues at coordinate 301,763 of NZ_LMLS01000002.1, read as the reverse complement.
CGCGCGCAGGCAGTCGATTGCCTCGCCACCGCCGCCCTGTACGAAATCGGCAACGACGCGCTCGGACAACGCGCGGTGATGCAGGTGATCCTCAACCGCGTGCGTCGCCCCGGCTTTCCCAAAACGATCTGCGGCGTCGTCTATCAGGGCGCAGCACGCGCGACCGGCTGCCAATTCTCCTTCACCTGCGACCGATCGTTCGCGCGCCGCCCGCAACATTCGGGCTGGGCACGCGCGCGCCGTCATGCGCGCCGCGCGCTGGCCGGCGCGGTGTTCGCGCCGGTCGGACGCGCGACGCACTATCACGCCGACTGGATGGTCCCGTACTGGCGCGACACGCTGGCGAAGGTCGGGCGGGTCGGCCCGCACCTGTTCTACGAACGCAGGGGCCGCAGCTTGATCGCGCGGAACGACACCGGCTCACCGTGATCCTGCAGGCCGATGACGCCGCTGGGGAACGTCCCGAACAACGGCATGCCGCGGAACTTCGACGCCGCCACCCGCGCGCGCCATGCATCGTCGCCGTACGGCACGTCCGCGGTCATCGTGCCGTTCAGCCACTGGCGGATGCGCCCGCGCTCGACCAGCAGCCGCGCGTGGTTCCACTGGCCCGCCGGCTTCGCCACGCCGGGCGGCGGCACCGTGATGTCGTACAGCGCGCCGGCGCGGTGCGACGGGATCTTGCCGTCGGGATGACCGGCATCGTCGAGCACCTGCATTTCCAGTCCGGTTTCGTACAGGCGCGTCGCGCCGGGCACGTCGCGCGCCAGGTACAGCACCCCGCTGTTGCCGCCCGCGCCCACCTTCCAGTCGAGCGTCAGCTCGAACGTGCCGAACGTCCCGGCGGTCACCAGATCGCCGCCGCTCATCTTTCCGTCGGCCTTGGTCAGCACCAGCGCGCCGTCCTTCACCACCCAGGCCGGATTGGGCGCCCCGCCGCCGAACGACTGCCAGCCGCTCAGGTCCCGCCCATTGAACAGCAACCGCCAGCCCGCCGCGCGCTCCTGCGCGGTCAACCCGGCGCTCGCGGTTTGTCGGGCCGGCGCCGGGGCCACTGCCAACACCGCAAGAAAACCCGCCATTGCCAGCCACTTCGCCATCGTCACTCTCCCGGTCCTGTGCAATGGGTGGCGCACGCGGATGCGCCGCGCAAGAGGAACGGCACGCCACCTTCCGCTTGAAGTGACTTGATAAAAATCAAAGATCGGCTTGGGGTCTTCAGGCAATTTATATATTCTGTGTGACATGAGCATCGCATGGCGCGCCTGATCGTCCGGCTGAAGCAGCTTCGGCAATCCGATCACGGGATCACCGAACAGGTGCGGGCGGTGCTGGTCGAGTCGCTGTACGCCTCGCCGCAATCGCTGGTGATCGGCGCGCTGACCAGCACCACGATCGCCGGGGTCGTCGCGCATGCCGCGCACGATGCATGGCTTGCGGTGTGCGCGGCGTTGATCGGCATCGTCGGTGCGGTGCGCATCATCGACGCATTCCGCCCGCACCGGCGCGGTGGTGCCTGCCCGGCCGCATTGCGGCGGCACGAACTGGAATATCGCTTCGGCGCCCTCGCCTATTCCGGGCTGCTCGGCCTGTTCGGTTTTCTGACGCTCACCCGTACCGCGGACGGCGTGCTGCCGCTGCTCGCGGTCACCACCGCGATCGGTTACGCCGCGGGGATCGCGGGGCGCAATGCGGGCCGACCCGCGATCGCGGTCGGTCAGCTGTGCAGCGCCTCGCTGCCGCTGGCCGCCGGCCTGCTGCTCGCACGCCAGCCGTTGAAGGCGGTGCTGGCGGCGGTCATCCTGCTGTTCGTCGTGGCGATGATGGACATCACCCGAAAAACCTACGCAGCGATCCTGAAGGCGACGATCGTCTCGAACGAACATGCCGCGCTCGCCGCGCACCATGCCGCGGTCGCGCGCCGCGACGACCTGACCGGGGTGGCGAACCGCACCGCGTTTCGCGAACAGTTCGAGGAGCGGCTGACTGGTCCGGGCATCGGCCGGCTGGCGCTCTACTGGCTCGACCTCGATCGCTTCAAGGAGGTGAACGACACGTTCGGCCACATGGCCGGCAACGCGCTGCTCGCCGCCGTCGCGACCCGGCTGCGGGAGCGGTTCGGGGAGGACAGCGTGGTCGCGCGCCTGGGCGGGGACGAATTCGCGATCGTCTGTGCGGTGGCCGACGAAGACGAGGCGGTGGCCACCGGCGTGGCCATCCTGTCGCTCGTCCGCGCGCCGGTGCCGTATGATGGTCACAGCCTGCGCACCAGCGTTTCGATCGGGGTGGCGGTGGCGCCGCGTGACGGCCGCGAAGCCGACACTCTGCTGAAGAACGCCGATCTGGCGCTGTACCGCGCCAAGGAAAGCGGGCGCGGCCAGTTCTATTTCTACGAGCCGGTCATGGACGAGAAGGTCGAACGCCGCCGCCAGCTTGGCGGCGAATTGCACGGCGCGCTGGAGCGGGACGAATTCCACCTGTTGTTCCAGCCCATCTTCGACCGTGACGGAACGCGGATCGTGTCGTGCGAGGCGTTGCTGCGCTGGACCAACCGTCGCCATGGCGCGGTGTCCCCCGCCGAGTTCATCCCGATCGCGGAGGACAATGGCCTGATCGACGCGATCGGCGCTTGGGTGCTGTCGCGCGCGTGCCGGGTGGCGCGCGAATGGCCGGACGATGTCACCGTCGCGGTCAATCTGTCGCCGCTGCAGCTACAGGCGACGCGGTTGCCCGCCGTGGTGCTGGATGCGTTGACCGCCAGCGGCTTGCCGCCGGGTCGCCTGACGCTGGAAGTGACCGAGTCGGTGCTGCTGGAGGATAGCGAGACATCGCTCGCCGCGCTGGAGGCGCTGAACCGGTTGGGCGTGTGCACCACGCTGGACGATTTCGGCACTGGCTATTCGTCGCTCGGCTATCTGACGCGCTTTCCGTTCCAGACGCTGAAGATCGATCGCTCGTTCATCGCCGATCTCGATCGCAGCCCGGCCTCGGTGGCGATCGTCCAGACGGTGGTCGATCTCGCCGCAAAGCTGGGGATGCGTACCGTCGCGGAAGGGGTGGAAACGCCGGCTCAGCTCGAACATCTGCGCCGCACCCGCTGCGACGCGGTGCAGGGCTATCTGCTCGCGCGGCCGATGCCGGCGAACCTGGTGGGGGCCATGTTCGCCGGCGATGCGCCCGATCCGGCGTCCTGACGCGGATCGATATCCAGCTTTCCCGCTTGTCGGCGGCGATTTCCGCGACGCCGGCTCGCTTCCCGTCAATCCGGCGCTTCGGCCGGGCGGCCGCTGCCATTGCAGTCGACGCATGACGGTCGCCCCGATCACGTCCGGGCCGGCGCCCGTGGAGGGGGGCGCTGTAGATCGATCCGGTCTAGCGCGCCTTTTCCAGCAATCGTTCCTGCGCCGCCACCAGTCGACGCATCAGCTTCAGGTCGCCTTCCCCCAGTCGCAATGCGGCGTCGGCCCACAGAGCCACTACCGATTCCAGCTCGGCCAGCGGCAGCGGGTTCACCGCGCGCGATGCTTCGTAGATCGCGCAATGCGCACCGTGGCGGCGGCGGTTGGCGCGGATATAGTCCTCCACCATCCGCGGTCCCCCGCCCGTGTCCGCCAGTGCATGGACGAGGCCCATGTCGTACAACTCCTCGGCGCGATAGGTGCGTCCGCTCAGGATCATCTGCTCGGCGCGGGCCGCGCCCAGTCGCCGCGACAGGAAGCAATGCGCCCCCATGCCCGGGAACAGCCCGAACAGCGTCTCGGGCAATCCGAACGTCGCGCCGCGCTCGGCGATGACGACGTTGAACGACAGCAGCGCCTCGAACCCGCCGCCCAACGCGTCGCCCTGGACTAGGCCGATCGTGACGATCGGATGCCCCAGCCCGCACATGTTGCGGTGAAGGATTCGCACGCAGGCATGGCCGTAACGGATCAGCGCGGCGCGATCGCCCGCCCGGATCAGCTTCGCGAACAGGTCGAGGTCGCCACCCAACGAGAACACGCCGGGAAAGTGCGAGCCGAGCACGAGGTAGCGGATCGGCATCGCGCCGCTGGTCATCGCGACGTCGATATCGTCCTGCCATTGAACGAAGTCAGCGAGCAGTCCGGGGTTGAAGCTCGGTCGGGCATGCGGGCGCATGTGCGTCCACAAGGTGTCGAGCGCGGGATCGAAGCGGCTGTCGAGTTGTGCCTGCGCGAACAGCGCGCGCTCCGGTGTAATGGTTTGTTGAAGGGTCATCTTGCCGTTCTTTCGTGGTTACAGCGGGATGCTGCACCGGAAGGATAGACCGGCTTCGATGACGATGGTGACGTCGCGGAACGGGGCGAACGCGGCGCGGCGGGTCACGGCTGGGCGAAGCGCGTCGCGTGTGGCATGGCGCGGCGATGCCCGCTGGTCCCCGCATCCTCGTCGACGCCGACGCCTGCCCGGTGAAGGACGAGATCTACCGGGTCTCCTACCGCCTTTCGGTGCCCGTGACGGTCGTCAGCAACGCGCACCTGCGCATCCCTGCGCACCCGCTGATCGACCGTGTCGTCGTCGGGGACGCGTTCGATGCGGCGGACGACTGGATCGCGGAACATGTCGACGGCGGCGCGCTCGTGATTACCGCGGATATCCTGCTCGCCGACCGCTGCCTGAAGGCGGGCGCCGCGGCGGTCATCGCGCCCAACGGTCGCCCGTTCACCAGCAGTTCGATCGGCAATGCGGTGGCGGTGCGCGCGATCATGAGCGACCTGCGCGCCGGCGGCGACCGGATCGGCGGCCCGCCGCCGTTCTCGAAGGAAGACCGTTCGCGCTTCCTCTCGGCGCTGGATGCCGCACTCGTTCGCGCGCGGCGCGGCGGCTGACCGTCCCGACAAGGATCAGCCCGCCCGAAAAACTGCAAGGAACCGGCCGGGACGAATACCGCGAGAAAGTGGTGCACCTCCCGCTAGTCCGGAAGCAGAACAACCAAAGCATCAACGTAATAAGTGCTTTCTTATCATCGGCATCTTTTCCTTTCCATTCGGCCGAACACGGGTGATTATGGACGGCTCACCACAAAAACCTGCTGGCGATTTCCTGTTCCTTTCGCGTCTTTCGCCCTTTATTAAGCTATCGCCGGCTGCTTAGTTTCGCTTTTGACCGGCTTGTCATGAGTCCGGCACAAAGGCGCTGGAGGGAGAGCCGTCGATGACCGTGGTGCGAGGACGATCGCTGCTTATCCTGCGGGGAGCGCTGGCGGCATTGGCGATGCCTGTATCGTCATCGCCCGCCTGGGCCGCCTGTCAGGTTGCCAAGATGCTTGAACTCCCCGTCACGATGTCGGGACGGCGGCCGATGGTCACGGCTCGTTTCGGCGATCGCGACGCGCGGTTCATCCTCGACAGCGGCGCTTTCTACAGCACCCTGTCCAGGGCGAGCGCGGCCGAACACGGCCTCAACGTGAAGCCGCTGCATCCGTCGTTCCGGCTCAAGGGCGTCGGCGGCGACACCAGCGCATCGTCCGCGGTCGCACAGAATTTCTCGTTGGGCGGGATCACGCTTCCCAAGATCGAGTTCATCGTCGGCGGCAGTGACACGGGGACGACCGGGCTTCTGGGTCAGAACATCCTTGGGCTGGCAGATGTCGAATACGATCTGCCGCATGGCATGGTCCGGCTGATGAAGGTGACGGACTGCGGCAAGACGAACCTCGCTTACTGGGCCGGCGTCAAACCGATCACGGTCCTGAAGCTCGAACGGCAGTCTTCAGGTTCGTTCAAGCCGCACACGGTCGCCGTCGTTCAGATCAATGGCCAATCCGTGAAGGCGTTGTTCGATACCGGGGCGGAAGCGTCGATCCTGTCCCTGTCGGCGGCCAAGCGTCTCGGTGTCACGGCCGATACGGCGGGCGTGGTCGAGGTAGGGGTTGGCAGGGGCGTCGGTCGCAAGACCGTTCGCACATGGCTTGCCCCGTTCGACAGTATCGACATCGGCGGCGAGGCGATCCGGAAACCGCGGATCAACATCGCCGATGTGAGCTTCGGCAACTTCGACATGCTGATCGGCGCGGACTTCTTCCTGACGCACCGCATCTTCGTGTCCAACGCCACGCGAGCCATGTACGTCACCTACGAGGGCGGCCCCTTGTTCGGCGTCAGTCCCAAGGGCGCGCGCACGGCCGGTGGCGAAGCGATTGACCTGACGGACAAGGCTGGAGCGCCCGCCGACGCCGAGGGGTTCAGCCGCCGCGGCGCGGTTTTCGCCTCCAATAACAAGCTGTCCGAAGCGATTGCGAACTTCGACAGGGCGATCGCCCTGGCTCCGTCCGTGTCGCGCTATTACCAGCAGCGCGCCGCGGCGCGGCTCGGCAGTCGCCAGATCCTGCCGGCGCTCGCCGACCTCGACCGTGCGATGGAGATCGCTCCGCGTGATGCCGATGCGCGCCTGATGCGCGCCGGCCTGCGTCTGGGCGGGGGCGACGAAAAGGGGGCCAAAGCGGACCTCGAAGTCGCGGACAGCGCGCTGTCACCCTCCAGCGCCATGCGTCTGACGCTGGCCGGTATGTGGAGCCAGATGCACACACCCGCCGCCGCCCTCACGAATTATGACGCGTGGCTGCAAAGTCATCCCGAGGACGCACGGCGACCGAACGCGCTCAATGGCCGTTGCTGGGCAAGGGCGCAGCTGGGTCGGGAACTCGATCAGGCGCTGTCCGATTGCAACGCCGCGCTCAAGCTCGCGCCTGGAAGCGCCGCGTATCTCGACAGCAGGGCGCTCGTCCGGCTTCGCCGTGGCGAGTTCGAGGCGGCGCTTCGCGATTATGACGACGCACTGAAGAGCAATCCACGCAACGCCTGGTCGCTTTACGCCCGAAGCGTGGCCGCCGCCCGCGCGGGCAAAGCTGCCCAGGCTGCCGCGGACAAGTCGGCAGCCCTGGCGCTTGACCCTCACGTCTCCGCAGAGGCCCGGCGTATCGGCCTCGATTGACCCGGCGCGAACCCTGCCGCTGACGACAACCGTCAGCGGCACGCCAACCGACCCACAGCTCGGCCCATCCGCAAGTCGCCGTCCCGGGGTGGTCAGCCGACCGACGAAGACAATGTTCTCCGCTGCCCGACGCCGTGTTCGCTTGCGCTGCGTTCATACCGGCACCTGCGGCTGTTCTTCCAGATCTTTCACCTGCGCCGCGCAGGGCGGACAAAACGGGCCGTTCGGCTCCGTCGAGGTCGCCGCCATCGCGCCTGCATCGACGACGCCTCCCTCGCGCGCCGTCACTCCGGGATGCACCGTCCCGCCACACCGATCTCGACGCCGCCGGTCGCCTCGACAAACGCTTGCGCCCCCACGAACGCGCTACGCCGCGGGACAAGTCCCTGCGGTTCGACCATCGTGCAGCCGGGGTCGATGAACGCACCGCCCTCGACCGTCATCGCAGCGGACATAGTCCCTGACACCCGACATTCCTTGGCAGCGGCGGATACGACGCCACCCGCGGGAGTGCGCGCGCCGATCGGATGCGCCGCGTGGTCGCAAGCGCCGCCCGCCCGCTCACCCCGTTTCGCGCGCCAGCGCCGCCGCCGCGCCGGACCTCGCCCGCGCGTCGCCGTGCCGTGGACGGTGAGTCGATGCGCTCGTCTCCATATACCGCCGCATCCGCGCGAGTACCCCGGCGGTCAGCGGCAGGCGCAACATGCGATAGACGCGCTCCATTTCCCCGGCCCAGTCGCGTGTGACGTCGTGATAGCCGACGTCCACCTCAGGTGCACTGCTCCGCGCGCGCGCCATCGCGACGCGCTCGGTACGCAGCCGCACCTTGCGCGCCCACTCCGCCTCGACCCATGCCGGATCGACCTCGTGCGACTGGATGCGCATCTGGTTGCACACCAACGTGGTGGCCGACGCGACCACCTCTGCGGGATCGCGGTGCAGGTGGATCAGACGAGCGTCGGGGAATACCTGAAGCAGCGCGGCCAGATCCTGCGTGAATTGCGGCACCTTCAAAATCCACGGCCGCGCCGGTGCCGCGCCGCGCAGCCAGCACAGCGTCTGCAACAACTGCCGGAACTCGCGATAAACCGGCACCGCATCCTCCTGCTCGACGGCGGCGGTATGGGCAGGCACGCGCCATTGCGCCTCGAACGCACTGCCATAGATCGACAGGCTGTGCAGCCCGATCTCCTCGTCGGGGGCCTGCCAGCTGGTCGGATGGATCGCGGAGAAATCCGGATTGAGCAGCCGCGCCATCGTCAGCCCGACCTGCCCCTTCAGCTTGCGCGCGTCGATCGCACCCGGCGCACGACCATCAGCTACCGCGCCCGGGATCGGATTCCAGCTTTCGAAAAATCGCGTGTACGTCAGGCGCGGGTCGCAGGCGAGCAGCCGCTGCATCCGCGTGCTGCCCGATCGCATTTGACCGACGATCACGATCGGGGCGGCGAACGGGCGTGCCGCAATCCCGGGTTGCCGCCGCCACAAGGCGTGTGCGCGAAATCGCGACGCCAGCGCCGACACCAGCTGTCCGTGCGCGATCGTCCGCCCGACATCGCTCAGCTGCGCATGACGCTCCAGATCGTCGCACAGCAGCTCAAGTCGCCTCTTCCATCCCGACCGGTCGTCGTCCGGGGCCGCACGCGCCTTGGCCGCGGCCTTCTCGATCAGCTGCCCGGGGTCGAGGGAGGGCATCGTCGCCCAGCCCTTCGTCCATAGCCGGCGCAACGCGGCATTGGCCAACCGCAATCGCACGGGTGCGACGGCGGCGGACGACGGCGGCGAGAAAAGCGGGGCGACGATGCCGGATACAGGGGGCGCGGGAGCGAACGAGGCCATGTACCATCAACGCCCGGAGCGTCCGCGCGTGCCGCCTTCATGTGAACAAAGCACGCTTTCACAGTATCTTGATTCACGTCAGATCGGGGCATTGGTGGGGCAAGGGTGGGGTCGTCGCCCCCACGACGAACCCCGACTATCGACAATCGCCGACAATATGCCCCGGCCGCCCCCCGGCCTGGAATAATGATACGGCAGCGACCGATGCGCCGACAACAGGGCGAAGCAATTGGGACGTACAGCCCATGACGACAATCATCCGGCCTCGGCCGCGAAACCGATGATGTCGTCGATGTGCCCGCCCCGCCCCGACGCGGCGGGCGGAAGTCAACGGTCCGCCCGGTCGCGAAGGCAAGTCGAAGCGGTTCCGGCGCTGGACTCTACCGAAATTACCCTGCCTTCGCGCGGATCGGGACGGCCGACTGCCCGCTTCGTTCGGACGCGCAGCCGACCCGCGGTACGCTGGCAGCGTCCTCACCCCGCGCGAAACGGCTCGTAACTTTCCTCGAGATGATACGCGCCCGCCCATCGCGGCAAGCGGGCGCGATGGTGGTGGCGCAGGTCCGTGGCTGTCGTGTGGAACACCGCGCGGAACCGTCGGCTGAAACGCGGCATGTCGGTAAGGCCGCAACGGACGGCGATCACCGATACCGGTGCCGTCTCCGCCGGGTCGCACAGCATACGATAGGCCGCCAGCAGACGGCGACGCTCGACCAGCGCGTCGAGCCCGCCGAAGCGGTCCACGGTGGCTGCGACCTCGGGCAGTGGAAGCGCAAGCGTCTTCGCCAGCCCGCACGCGTGCCAGGCCGCAGCCGGCTCGCGATCGACCTGTTCGAGGATGCGGTGCAGCGCGGGCACCGAATGCGGCTGACCGCCGCGTTTAAGATACAGCGGCATGATCGCCATGGCGAGCAGGTCACGCAGCGCACGGCCCTGAAACGGCGCGGTCTCGTCGGGCAAGGCGTCGGCATGATCGAACAGGAAGCGCAGGTGCTCCGATGCCAGCGTCAACGCCGCCGAAGGAGCGATCGCGCCCGACAGCGTCACGCCCGGTAGCGCCTCCTCGATCATGAAGCGCGGCAACGTCACCGCCACGACGTCCAGTCCACTGGGGGAGCGCATCTCCAGCGGGCACGTCAAATCCCACATCAGCGAGGAGCCGGAGCTGGCGACGATCGGTTCGTCGTCGAGCACACCGTCGCTGTCGCCGGTGCGGATGTGGAAGAAGACCATCCGGTCCTCACCATCGGCGTCGATCCGCTCGCGCTGCCGCAAATAGCGCACCGGGCTGACATGGGCGTGCAGCACGTTGACGTCGCCGAGCCGCAGTACGCGCCAATGCGCCGAGAAGCTGGCAGGATCGCCCAGCGCATCGACCTGGTACGACACCGCACCGGCACGAAACAATGCCAGTCGCTGCGCCGGCGCAACGGTGTCGGTGCTGAAGTTTAGCCACTGCATCGGCGCAATCCTGCCGGCGGCTGCCCCGCCTCTTCCCCCGATCCGGCCGGAAGCGCGAAGACGGCGGCGTGGACGGGATCGAGCAGCGCCCCATCGGCGGGACCGCGCACCACGGTCGCACGGACCTGCCCGGCGCTGACCCCGAAGGTACGACGGAACCGTCGACTGAACTGGCTGGGATCGGTGAACCCATGCGCGCGCGCAATCTGCCCGATGCTGCGATGGTCGGCGGGGGAACACAGGACGCGGTGTACCGCCACCAGGCGGCGCTGCATCGCCACCTCGACCAGTCCGCCCGCCGACTCCGCCGCCCGGTAGAGCGACGAACGCGAGCAGCCCAGCGTTCGACACAGGGTCGCCACGCAGACGGGCGTGCAAAGCTGCGTATCGAGATGGGCGACGATCCGCTCCAGCAGGTCGTCGGCGCGGCGTGCGCCGGCTGGCAGAACGGCGAGGCGCATCGCGGTCGCCGCGCCAAGCAATTCGCGCAGCGCGCTGGCGGCCAGCAACGCTTGCGGCTTGTCGAGCGTGGCGGGCGGCAGCATGGCTAGCCCGCGCACGTGACGATACAAGGCGTGCGTCGCGACGGAGGCGGCCAGCACCTCGGCGGTGCGGCCGGGCAGTGCGGCGGAAAAGTATCGACGCGGCGCGGTGACGGCGACCCATCCGTTACCGGGCGCGATGGCGATGTGCAGTTGCGCACCGGACGGGATCGCGATCACGTCGCCCGCGTGGCATCGACGGGGGGCCGCCCCGTCCAGTGCCAGCCGGGTGTCGCCGGGAACGAAGAGCAGGGCGCTGTCGCCGCTCGCCGGCCGCCATGTGGTGACCTGCGCGACGTGCGCCACCACGACCTGACCATATTGGGTCGCCTCACCGCCGGTGTCGGGCCGGGAAGCGTCACGAGCGGTGGCGGAACGGGCGGTGGCGGAACGGGCGGCGTCGCGGGCAACCATGTCCATCACTATAGCCCCCACCGATGTGACAACATTTGTTAGCCGCGAAGCAGCGGGCGCACAAGCGACCGGGGCGACGCGTCTTCTTCTCCTCGCTCAGACAATCTCGAACGTGATGCGGGGTTTATGGCGAAGACAGGTGGTTGGCCCCCGCACTTGCCTGGAAGGACCGCTTGGTCTGTGTCGCGCGAAGGCCGGTGAGATGCACGGGCATGTCGCCGCGATAGACGCAGCCGATGTGGGCTCCGGTAGCTGACCGGGTACGTCGGCATCCTCACCGGAACACCTGCGCAGCGGTCAGGCGGCGCAGGGAAAAAGGCAGCCGCGCCCGAGGAGCGGCTGCCTGGATAGCCGGCGCGTTGATGCGCTGCCCTGATCGGCAAGACGTTACCGGTCGCGTCGGCCCAGCAAGCGCAGCCGCAGCGCGTTCAGCTTGATGAATCCCGCCGCGTCGCGCTGATCATAGGCGCCCTGATCGTCCTCGAACGTCACGACCTTTTCCGAATACAACGAGTTCGGGGACTTGCGCCCGGTGATGGTCACGCTGCCCTTGTACAGCTTCAGCCGCACGGTACCGGAAACCTTCTCCTGCGAATGGTCGATCGCCGCCTGCAGCATCTCGCGCTCCGGCGAGAACCAGAAGCCGTTGTAGATCAGTTCGGCGTAACGCGGCGCGAGTTCGTCCTTCAGGTGCGCCGCACCGCGATCAAGCGTCAGCCCCTCGATCGCGCGATGCGCCGCCGAATAGATCGTGCCGCCCGGCGTTTCGTACATGCCGCGGCTCTTCATGCCGACGAACCGGTTCTCGACCAGATCGAGCCGTCCGATGCCATGGGCACGGCCAAGGTCGTTCAGTCTGGCCAGCAACGACGCCGGCGACAGCGCCTCGCCGTTCACCGCCACGCCGTCGCCACGCTCGAAATCGATCGTGATCGTCTCCGGCCGGTCGGGGGCGTCTTCCGGATTGACGGTGCGCGAATAGACGTAATCGGGCACCTCGTCCCACGGATCCTCCAGCACCTTGCCCTCGGAAGAGGTGTGCAGCAGGTTCGCGTCGGTCGAAAACGGCGCTTCGCCGCGCTTGTCCTTGCTGACCGGGATCTGGTTGGCCTCGGCGAACTCGATCAACCGGGTGCGGCTGGTCAGGTCCCATTCGCGCCACGGCGCGATGACCTTGATGTCGGGGTTCAGCGCGTAATAGCCCAGTTCGAAGCGGACCTGGTCGTTGCCCTTGCCGGTCGCGCCGTGGCTGACCGCATCGGCTCCGACCAGTTTGGCGATCTCGATCTGCCGCTTGGCGATCAGCGGCCGCGCGATCGACGTGCCGAGCAGGTACGTTCCCTCGTACAGCGCGTTCGACCGCATCATCGGGAACACGTAGTCGCGGACGAATTCCTCGCGCAGGTCGTCGATGAAGATATGCTCGGGCTTGATCCCCATCAGCTCGGCCTTGGCCCGTGCCGGTTCCAGTTCCTCACCCTGCCCCAGATCGGCGGTGAAGGTGACGACCTCGCAGCCATATTCGGTCTGCAGCCATTTCAGGATCACGCTGGTGTCCAGCCCGCCGGAATAGGCGAGGACGACGCGCTTGATCCCGGCTTCGCCGGCGGGACGCTCGATCTGATCGGTCATGGGGCAGGCTCCTTCTTGCGCGCGCCGCTACGCGCTCGCGTGCGCAAGGGCAACCGTCTTGCCGCCCGCTTCGTCCGCGCCGCGATGGCACGCGGGACGACGCGGGCGGCGCAGGTCCGTTCACGCCCCGTAAAAGCATGGGCCTCCATGCGGGCCGACATGAAGCATCACGCCACCTTCGCCGCCGCGCTTGTCGCCTTCCTGTCGCTGCCTGCTCTGGCCGCGACCGCACTGGCGCAGGAAACCCGCGCCAGTGCCACGGCCAAGCTCGACAAGGAGTTCGCCGCCTCGGACACCAACAAGGACGGCTCGCTGTCGCGCGCGGAGGTGGAGGCGCGCATGGCGAAGATGAAGATGGGCAGCGGCAAGTCGCTCGATGCCACCCATGCCAAGCGCGTGGCCGCGTTGTTCATCGCGCGCGCCGACACGAACAAGGACGGCAAGGTCAGCCGCGCCGAATCGGATGCGCTGATGGGGGCGGTCTTCAGCGCCTATGATACGAACCGCGACGGCAAGGTCGACGGGGCCGAAGCGGCACGGGCGCGGGCGGCGGCGAACGGCGCGGTCAAGGGCAAGGCCGCACCGGCGCGGTGATGCACCCGAGCGGCCGCGTCGCCGACGGTCAGCCCTCGCGCAGTCGCCGCTCCTCTTCCAGCATGTAATCGCGCGTCAGCGGCAGCGCGAGCCGGTCGCGGCTGAACTGGATCTGGTAATTGACCAGCGGCCCGTTGGTGAACGAAACGATCGCGCCGGCCAGGTAATAGGTCCACATCCGGAAGAAGCGTTCGTCGTACAACGCCACGATCTGGTCGCGCGCCGCCACGGTGCGCGCGTACCAGTCACGTAGCGTCAGCGCGTAATGCATCCGCAGCACCTCCACATCGGTGACGAACCAGCGTATGTATTCGTTGGCCTTCAGCACCTCCGACAATGCCGGGATGTAGCCGCCGGGGAAGATGTACTTGTCGGTGAACTTGTCGGTGAAGTTCGGCCCGTCTCCGCGCCCGATCGTATGGAGCAGCATCACCCCGTCGGGGGTCAGCAGATCGCGACACTTGTTCAGATAGGTGCGGAAATTGCGCTTGCCGACATGCTCGAACATCCCGACCGACACGATGCGGTCGAACGGCCCCTCCAGCGCGCGATAGTCGACCAGTTCGAAACGCACCTTGTCGGCGACGCCCGCTTCCTCGGCACGGCGCCGCGCGACCTTCAGTTGCTCCTCCGACAGCGTGATGCCCAGCACCTCGGCCCCGGTCATGGCATGGATGTACAGCGCCATCCCGCCCCAACCGCAGCCGATATCCAGCACGCGCATCCCCGGCGCGATTCGCAATTTGGCGACGATATGCGCCTTCTTGTCGGCCTGCGCCTGCTCCAGCGGATTGGCGGCGTCGGTGTAATAGGCGCAGCTATATTGCTTGTCGGCGTCGAGAAACAGGTCGTAGAGCCGGTCGGACAGATCGTAATGGTGGGCGACGTTGCGCTTGGAGGCGAGTGCCTTGTTCGCGGTCAGGAATCGATGGCGGATCTGCCCGCCCAGCCGGCGCAAGGGGCTGGCCGCCAGCTTGTTGCTGCCGTTTTCCCAGCGGCTGTTGGTGGTCGCCAGCATCAGCAGGTCGAGGATGTCGCCATCCTCCACGATCAGCGTGCCGTCCATGAACGCCTCGGCCACGCCCAGCGCCGGATCGGCGGCGATCGCGCGATAGACGGCGCGGTCGGTGATGCGGAACGATACCGGCTTCAGTTCGGGATCGTCCTGCCCGAATGTGGATACCGACCCGTCGGGCTTGGTGAGGGTTAGGCGACCGCGCGTGATGGCGCGGCGCAGGAATACGTCGATAAGAGCCATGCGCGCCTGCTAAACCCTTGCTTGGGCATCGCGCAACCATGTGGGCATTGCGCGGGTGCGGCGCGGCTTATAGGCAGCAGCACCATGCGCTATGTCAGCACCCGCGGAACCGCACCCACGCTCGATTTCGCGGGCGTCACGCTCGCCGGCCTCGCCGCCGACGGCGGGCTGTACGTACCCGAACAATGGCCGACGCTGTCGCCCGACGAGATCGGGGCGCTGCGCGGCCTTTCCTATGTCGACACGGCGGTGGCGGTCATGGCGCCCTTCGTGGAGGGTGCGCTGACCCGTGCCGAGCTGCATGAGCTGTGCACCGCCGCCTATGCCGGGTTCAGCCACGATGCGGTGACCCCGCTGGTGCAGCTGCAGCATGACCAGTGGCTGCTGGAACTGTTCCATGGACCGACGCTGGCGTTCAAGGACGTGGCGCTGCAACTGCTCGGCCATCTGTTCGAGAAGTTCCTTGCCGGCACGTCGCAGCATCTGACGATCGTCGGCGCGACCAGCGGCGACACCGGCTCGGCCGCGATCGATGCCGTCGCAGGCCGCGCCGGCGTCGATATCTTCATGCTCCACCCCGAAGGCCGCGTGAGCGAGGTGCAGCGTCGCCAGATGACCACGGTCGGCGCGCCCAACGTCCACAATATCGCGATTCGCGGGGACTTCGACACGGCGCAGGCGCTGGTGAAGGCGATGTTCAACGACGCGTCCTTCTCCACCCGTTTCCGGCTGTCGGCGGTCAATTCGATCAACTGGGCGCGCCTGATGGCGCAGGTGGTCTATTATTTCTACGCCGCGGTCCGCCTCGGCGCGCCCGCGAAACCGGTGGCGTTCAGCGTGCCGACCGGCAATTTCGGCGACGTCTTCGCCGGCTATGTCGCGGCGCGCATGGGGCTGCCGATCGCCAGGCTGGTGGTTGCCACCAACGTCAACGACATCCTCGCCCGCGCGCTGGCGAGCGGCGATTATTCCAGCCGCACCGTCGTGCCCACCCCGACGCCGTCGATGGACATCCAGGTGTCGAGCAATTTCGAACGGCTACTGTTCGATCTGGGCGGGCGCGACGGCGCGGCGCTGGCGGAACAGATGCGCAGTTTCGAGGATGCGCGCGCGATCCGACTCACCAACACACAGACTCAAGGGGCCGCCGGCCTGTTCGTCGGCGAACGCGTCGATACCGACGGCATGGCGCTGGCGATGCGCCACGCACACGAGCGCAGCGGCCAGATCGTCGACCCGCACACCGCGATCGCGCTGGCGGCGGCGCGGCGGCATGCCGAACCCGGTGTCCCGATGGTCACGCTGGCGACCGCGCACCCGGCCAAGTTCGGCGATGCGGTGGAACGTTCCACCGGCATCCGTCCGGTGCTCCCGGCGCGCGTCGGTGACCTGTTCGAGCGCACGGAACGCTACGTCACGCTGGACGCCACGTACGAGGCGGTGAGCGGCTACGTCGCCGAACACGCCGTGCCTCGCGCCTGACCATGGAGCTGTCGACGCTGATCGGCGAGCCCTGGGCGGATTACGGCCTGATCGACTCGGGTCATGGCCGCAAGCTCGAGCGCTATGGCCGGTTTCGCTTCATCCGGCCCGAGCCGCAGGCGCTGTGGGCACCCGCGCGGGACGACTGGCGCGCGCAGGGCGAGTTCGTGCCCGGCAGCGACGAGGACGGCGGCGGGCAGTGGCGCTTCGCAGAGCCGGTGCCGCGTGACGGCTGGCCGCTGGCGTGGGGGGAAGGCGACGCACGCGTCCGCTTCACCGCGCAGACCACGCCGTTCCGTCACCTCGGCTTCTTCCCGGACATGGCACCCGTATGGTCGTGGATGCGGGCGCGGCTCGCGGGCGCGGACCAGCCCGAATGCCTGAACCTGTTCGGCTACACCGGGGTCGGCACGCTGGCGCTGTCGGCGACCGGCGCGAAGATGGTGCACGTCGACGCTTCGAAGAAGTCGGTGGAGGCGGCCCGCGCCAATGCCGCGCTGTCCGGGCTAGCCGACGCGCCGGTTCGCTGGATGATCGACGACGCCGCCAAGTTCGTCGCGCGCGAAGTGCGGCGCGGGCGGCGCTATGACGGCATCCTGCTCGATCCGCCCAAATACGGTCGCGGGCCGGACGGCGAGGTATGGCGGCTGGAGGAGCACCTCCCCGCGCTGATCGCCGATTGCCGCCGCCTGCTTGACGCCGAGTCGCGCTATCTGTTCCTGACCGTCTATGCGGTGCGGATGTCGGCGTTGGCGATCGGCGAAATGCTGCGGCAGGCGTTCGCCGATCTGCCCGGCCGGGTAGAGGCCGGCGAACTGGCGGTGCGCGAGGAAGCACGCGGTCTGGCGTTGCCGACCGCGATCTGGGCGCGCTGGTCGCGTTAGGATTTTCTCGCGGCGGGTCGCTCGATGGCGACCTTCGCCGCCGGCCCCGATGCGAGGTTAGTCCATCCCCGCCCGCATCGCCGCCCCCGCGATGACCGGTGCCGCGGCGACCAGCAGCAGGCTGAATGCCGCCAGCAGCTTCAGCCCGCTCGCCCCGCCCTCGATCGCACCGGCACCGAAGATCAGCAGCGGCACGGCCAGCGGCAGCATCACCAGCCCCGCCACCGCCCCCGCACCGCGCATCCCCGCCACCAGCGCACCCGTCGTCACGGCCAGCGCCGCCAGCCCGGGCGTGCCCAGCAGCAACCCGGCCTCGACCAGCAACAGCCGCCTGCCCGACAGGTCGAGCAACCCGGCCGCGATCGCCGCCGCCAGCATCAGCGGCGGCGCGAACGCACACCAATGCGCCGCGATCTTCACCGCAGCGACCATCGCCGGCGACAGGCCGCGCACCGCGAGCTGATCGAGCACGCCGGCCTCCATGTCGGGCTGCACCAGCCGCTCGACCGGCAGCAGCGCGGCGAGCAGCGCTGCGGCCCAGATCACGCCGCCGCCGACCCGCGCCAGCAACGCGGCGTCCGGCCCGATCGCGAACGGGAACAGGATCGCCACCAACAGGAAGAACGCCACGACCAGCGTCGCGCCACCACCGCCATAGCCGCGCCGCACGTCGCGCCAGAACAGCGCGATCACAGCGCCACCGTCGCCGCATCCGCCACGGCCAGCGGCTGGTGCGTGGTCACCACCACCGTGCCGCCGCCGCCGCGATACCCTTCGATCAATCCTTCCAGCCGCGCCACCGCGTCGACGTCCAGCCCGCTCGCCGGTTCGTCGAGCAGCCACAGGTCCGCGCCCGACGCGACCACGCGCGCCAGCGCGGCGCGACGCCGCTGCCCGGTCGACAGCATCCGCACCGGCACGTCATGAAGGTCGTCCAGCTCTACCGCCGACAGCGCCGCCGCCACCCGGATGTCGGTGCTCTCCCGTCGATCGAGCCGCGCCCAGAAGCGCAGCGTATCGCCAAGCCGCCGCTCGCCGTCCAGTGCCGCCGCCTCGCCCAGCCACGCGACGCTGCCGTCGCGCGTGACATGGCCCGCTGCCGGCGGCGACAATCCCGCCAGCACCCGCAACAGGCTGGACTTGCCCGCGCCGTTCGCCCCTGTGACCAGCAACGCGCCACCGCGCGGGACGGCGAAATCCAGTCCCTCGGCCAGCACCCGGCCGCCGCGCGCCACGGTCAGCGCGTGTGCCGCCAGCACGCTCAATCGGCCACCGCGTCTTCCAGCGCGTGCATATCGTCGTCGGACAGGCCGAAATGGTGGCCGATCTCATGGATCGTGACATGCGCGACCAGATCGTCCAGCCGCACATCGGTTTCGCACCATTCTGCCAGGATCGCCTGCCGGTACAGATGGATGCGATCGGGCAGCGCGCCGGTGTCGAACGCGCTTTTCTCGCCCACCGGGCGCCCGTGATAGATGCCGGTCAACTCCAGCGGATGCTCCAGCCCGACGGCGGCCAGCGTTTCCGCATCCGCCTCCTCCTCTACCAGCAGCACCACCTCGCCCAGATGCGCGCGGAATGCGGCGGGCAGTCGCGCGATCACGCTTCGGGCGTGCGCCTCGATCGCGTCTGCGGAGGGCGCGATGCCCATTGCCTCTTGCCCGTCCATGCCGCCGGCCATACCGCTCCGCACGGCACAGCGGAAGGGACAGACGATGGCGACCACGATCGAACCACTTAGCGAGGCCGAACGCGCCGACGCGCTCGATGTCCTGCCCGATTGGGATTATGACGAGGGCCGCGATGCGATCACCCGCTCGATCGTCTTCACCGACTTTGCGGAGGCGTTCGGCTTCATGGCGCAGGTCGCACTGCTGGCCGAGCGCGCCGACCATCATCCGGAATGGAAGAACGTCTGGAACCGGGTCGAGATATTGCTGACCACCCACGATGCCGGGGGGCTTTCGGGTCGCGACATCGAACTGGCCACCGCGATCGACGCGATCCTCGGCGGCTGATTCGCTTTGCCGTCTCGACCGGTATGGCTTGATCGCGGTCAAACCGGTTGATCGGCGTCAATATGATCGCCCGGAACGATTCATACCAATCGTCCGTATCCGATTACCTATGCCTGCACCTGATACCCCCATGTTCCGCTGGACGCATCATGCGCAGGCGGAACTGGAATCGCTTCTCCTCGCCCGTGTCGCCGAACGCGCCTTCCCTTGTGTCGGCGCGAAGGCGGCCATGGCGAAGGGCACGCTGAACGTGCTGGCCTGCACGCGCATCGACAGCGCGTGGGACGATCTGCGCATTCACGACGGGCTGGTGCGCTTCGCCGCGGCCTATCGCGAGGAACCGACGCTGTTCCGCAGCTTCGCCGTCGTATTCGACGGCCCCGAAGCGCTCGACGAACCCGCGTTCGAAGCGGCGTTGTGGCAGCGTATCCAGTCGCTGTCGGACAAGGACGTGTGGCGCGGGCAGGAATATGATGCCCGCGTCAGCCACGATCCGCAGGATTCGCACTTCTCGCTCAGCTTCGGCGGGGAGGCGTTCTTCGTCGTCGGATTGCACCCGCACGCCTCGCGGCCCGCGCGGCGCTTCGCCCGCCCGACGCTGGTGTTCAACCTGCACGACCAGTTCGAGCAGTTGCGCGCCGATGGCCGTTACGAAACGATGCGCGAAGCGATCATGGTCCGTGACGAGGCGATTGCCGGATCGCGCAACCCGATGCTCTCGCGCCATGGCGAGACCAGCGAGGCGCGCCAGTACAGCGGCCGCGTCGTGGACGACGCATGGCGCTGCCCCTTTCACTACGCCGGCGGCGCGGAAGATACGAAGCCGGCATGAGCGGGCAGGTGCACGAAATCGCCCCGCGCAGTGGCGCGGGGTTCGCGCTGTCCGAAGGACAGACGCTGACCGTGATCGATCCGCGGGGTGTGCAGGTCGCGGATCTGCTGGCCTATAACGCCGCCGACATCCGCGAGGTGCTGTCGTCCGGCCGCACGCTGGATTACGCGGAAACGCTGCGGCTGACGACCGGGCACAAGCTATATTCGAACCGCTCCAACGTCATGCTCGACATCGTCGAGGATACGGTCGGGCGGCACGACTTCCTGCTGACGCCGTGTTCCTATGCGACGTTCGACCATTTCTACCCCGATTTGCCCCGCCATCGCGGCTGCTTCGGCAATCTGGCGGACGCGCTGGCGCCGTGGGGCGTCACGGAGGACATGATCCCGGTCGCCTTCAACTGTTTCATGAACGTGCCGGTCGACGGCGCGACAGGTCGGCTGGAGGTGTTGCCGCCGATCAGCAAGGCGGGCGACCGCATCGTGCTGCGCGCGGCGATGGACCTCGTGGTCGGCCTGACCGCCTGCTCGGCCCCGGCATCGAACGGCGGCAGCTTCAAGCCGATCCACTACCGCATCGACTAGGCGGGCGCGTGACGCTCCGCCTCTTCGGCGCGGGCCGCATAGCGCGCGGCGAGATCGAGATGGAGGCGACGGATCGCGACTTCGCAGGCGGCCAGTGCGCGCTGCTGCTCCTGTGCGACGCGACGGCGGAAATAGGCGACGTCGTTGCCGGATGTCATGGCCGGTACTCCTTACCTTGGGGGTGTGGTACGCTCGACTGCGACGATAGTGCGGCGACGCTGGTGCCAAAGCTTTCAACTCGATTAATGAAATCGCAGCAAAACCAACCAGATCGGATGATGTGGATCAGTGACGACGACGCATCTCTTTCGTCGCCTCGCCCGCGACTCGAACGACTCGGAACGCGTGCGCGCGGTGGTGGAGGAAGCCCCCGTCGCGATCGAGGTGAACGGGATCGGCTATGCCGTGATGATGGCGACTCCGTCGGACGTGGAGGATTTCGCCACCGGCTTCGCGCTGGCCGAGCGGATCGTGGACGACGTGGCGGACATCGATGCGCTGGACGTGCACGACACCGGACGCGGCACGATCGTGCGCATCGCGGTGTCACCGACCCGCGCGGCAGCAGTGATGGAGCGGGTTCGCCGCCGCACCAGCGACAGTTCGTGCGGGCTGTGCGGGATGGACAATCTCGACGCGGTGCACCGCCCCTTGCCCTGCGTGCCGCGCAGCGCGGTCGGCGGCCCTGCGCTCTTCACCGCGCTGGCCGCGATGCGCGATCATCAGCCGCTGCACCGCGCCACCGGCGCCGCGCACGCCGCGATGCTGTGCGATGCGGCCGGCGCGATCCGGCTGGCGCGTGAGGACGTCGGGCGGCACAACGCGTTCGACAAGCTGATCGGTGCGATGGCGCGCGGCGGGGCGGCGTGGGACGGCGGCTTTGCGCTGCTGTCGTCGCGCTGCTCCTACGAACTGGTCGAGAAGGCGGCGCTGGCGGGCTGCCCGATGCTGGTGACGGTATCGGCGGCGACCAGCCTGGCGCTGTCGCGCGCCGCCGCCGCCGGACTGACGCTGGTGTCCCTGGCCCGCGACGACGCGGTGCTTTTCTCCGATCCGGGCGTTGGGGATGGATGACCGAGCAGCACGACGATCGCCCTGATTTCACTCCCTATGACGGCCCGGCCGGCGGCTGGGGGTCGGTCCGCTCGCTCGCCGACATCATCCCGCGCGAACGCAACATGGCGCAGACCTCGGCCGAGCTGCTGCGCCAGAACAAGCCCGACGGCTTCGCCTGCGTCAGCTGCGCCTGGTCGAAGCCGCACCCGCCCCATCCGGCCGAGTTCTGCGAGAACGGCGCGAAGGCGACCGCATGGGAGATCACCAGCCAGCGCGTCACCCCGGATTTCTTCCGGCGCCACACGCTGACCGAACTGCGCGGCTGGAGCGATTACCGTCTGGAGGAAGCCGGGCGGCTGACCCACCCGATGAAATACGACCCGGCGAGCGACCGCTACGTCGTCGCGCCATGGGAGGAGGCGTTCGCCGCGATCGGCGCGAAGCTGAAGGCGCTGCCACCGAAATCGGCGGTCTTCTACGCTTCGGGCCGCGCCAGCCTGGAGACGTCGTACATGTGGCAGCTGATGGCGCGCCTCTACGGCAACCAGAATCTGCCCGACAGTTCGAACATGTGCCACGAATCCACCTCGGTCGGACTGAAGACCTCGATCGGCGTGCCGGTCGGCACATCGCGGCTGGAGGATTTCGATTCGACGGACTGCATCCTGCACTTCGGCCAGAACGTCGGGACGAACAGCCCGCGAATGCTGCACCAGCTGCGCGATGTGCACCGGCGCGGCGCGGACATCGTCGTCTTCAACCCGCTGAAGGAACGCGGACTGGAACGGTTCACCGATCCGCAGAACCCGATCGAGATGACGACCGGCAAGGAAACCCCGATCGCCACCCAATATCATCAGGTGAAGGCCGGCGGCGATCTTGCCGCGATGATGGGTATTGCCAAATGGCTGATCGACCATGACGCGATCGATCACGATTTCATCGCCACCCACACCCACGATTTCGCACCCTTCGCCGCCAAGGTGCGCGCCACCGGCTGGGCCGAGATCGAGCGCGAATCGGGGCTGACCCGCACCGCGATCGAACGCGCCGCCGCCGCATATGGCCGGGCGAAGGCAACGATCGCGATCTACGGCATGGGACTGACCCAGCACGTGAAGGGCGTCGACAACGTTCGCATGCTCGTCAACCTGCTGCTGCTGCGCGGTAATATCGGCCGTCCCGGCACCGGGCCGTGTCCGGTACGCGGGCACAGCAACGTGCAGGGCCAGCGCACGGTGGGCATCACCGAGAAAACCGAACTCGCGCCCGTCGAACAGCTGAAGGAACGCTACGGCTTCTCGCCCCCTACCGAAAAGGGGCTCGACACCGTGGAGGCATGCCGTGGCATCATCGACGGCACGGTGAAGGCGTTCCTGTCGCTCGGCGGGAATTTCGCGCGCGCGGTGCCGGAAACCGAATTGGTCGAGGACGGCTGGGCACGGCTCGACCTGTCGGTGCAGATCGCGACGAAGCTGAACCGTAGCCACCTGATCCCCGCTGCCGGCCAGACCTGGCTGCTACCGTGCCTCGGGCGGATCGAGCGCGATTTGCAGGCCACCGGACCGCAGCGCGTGACCGTCGAGGATTCGACCAGCGTCATCCACCCGTCGCTGGGCAAGGTCGAACCGGCCAGCCCGCACCTGCTGTCCGAGCCGGCGATCGTCGCCGGGATCGCCAAGGCGACGCTGCCCCCCAATCCCGCGATCGACTGGGACGCATGGGTCGGCGACTATGCGCTGGTCCGCGACGAGATCGCCGCTGTGTTCCCGCACTTCTTCGCACGCTTCAACGAACGGCTGAACGAGGAGAAAGGCGGCTTCTGGAAGGGCAACAAGGCCGCCGGTCGCGAATGGGACACCGAAAGCGGCAAGGCCGAGTTCCTGGTGCCCGACGTGCTCAACGCCACCGGATTCGCCGATGCCGACGGGCGCTTCCGGCTGCTCACCTTGCGCTCCAACGACCAGTTCAACACCACCATCTACGGCTATTCGGACCGGTTTCGCGGCATCAACGGCACGCGTCAGGTGGTGTTGATGAATCGCGCCGACATCGCGCGCGCCGGCCTGGGGGCGGGGCAGAAGGTCACTTTGGTCACCGATGCCGGCGACAATCAGGATCGCCGCGTGGGCGACCTGACCGTCGTGGAATATGACGTGCCCGACGGCTGCATCGCGGCTTATTATCCGGAGTGCAATCCGCTGATCCCGCTCGCCCACCATGCCGAGGAAAGCCACGTCCCCGCCGCCAAATCGGTGCCGGTCCGCATCGTCGCCTGACGGGGGGCCGGGCCGAAGCCGCCCGCCGCATGCCCGGCATAATTCTGCGACAATCGGGCGATAGCCCCCGCATCGCCGCAACCTTCATGCGCGGCTGGGATCTGTCATGCGTCTTCTTGCCCTTCTGCTGACCACCGCCGCGCTGCCCGCACAGGCGCAACAGGCCGCGACGCCGCCCGCCGCCACGCCCGGCAGCGATGCCGCCGCCGCATCGACCACCGCCGGTGCCGAGGAGGAGGAGGCTGGCGAGGACATCGTCGTCACCGGATCGCGCGGGCAACGCGGCGCGGTGATCGGCGACGTCACGCCGGAGGAGCAATTGTCCCCCGCCGACATCCGCAGCTACGGCGTCAGCTCGGTCACCGAATTGCTCAACGAACTCTCGCCGCAAACCCGTTCGGGGCGTGGTGCGGGCGGTGCGCCGGTGGTGCTGCTCAACGGGCGGCGGATCTCCGGCTTCCAGGAGATCCGCGACCTGCCGACCGAGGCGATCCAGCGCGTCGACATCCTGCCCGAGGAAGTCGCGCTGAAATACGGCTATCGTGCCGACCAGCGCGTCGTGAACTTCGTGTTGCGCCGCCGTTTCAAGGCGGTGACGACCGAGCTGGAGGATCGCTTCGCCACCGAGGGTGGGCGCAACACGCCCGGCGCGGAGCTGGACCTGCTGCGCATCCGCAATGACGGGCGCATCAATCTGCACATGGAATATAGCCGCCCCGGCACGCTGACCGAGGCGGAACGCGACATCGTCCAGGCGCCCAATGCGGCGGCGGTCGGCGGCAACGTGTCCACGCTGGATCGTGCGGCGATCGACCCGCTGTTCGGCAACGCCACCACGCTCGGCATCCCCGCGCTCGCCACGACGCAGCCGCCCGCGCTGGGGGCGTTCTCGACGACGCGCAACGTGACCGATCAGGGCGCGTACCGCACCTTGTTGCCGCAACAGCGCACGTTCAGCGCCAATGGCACCTATGCCACCACGATCTTCGGCAATGTGGCGGCGTCGCTGAACGCCACCGTCGACCACAATGTCACGCGCGCGTTGCGCGGCCTGGCGGAGGTCGAGCTGGACCTGCCGGTCGGCAGCCCGTTCTCGCCCTTCGCGGTGCCGGTGCGCGTAACCCGCGCCTTCGACGGGGTGCCCGCACTGGCGCAGCGGGCGGAAACCACCGATCTGCACCTTGGCGGCACGCTCAACGGCGATCGCGGGCGCTGGCGCTGGTCGCTGACCGGCAACGTCGATCGCGACGAAAGCAACACCGTCACGCAGGCGGGGCTGGACGCCACCGGCTTCCAGTCGCGGCTGAATGCGTTCGATCCGCTCGCCAACCCCTATGCGCCCCTGTCGCTGGGCGTGCTGCCCGACGATCGCGGCCGTTCGGTGGCGACCAGCGCCGGGCTTGATGCGCTCGCCGCCGGGCCGCTGTTCGCGCTGCCGGCCGGCGACGCGAACACCAGCATCCGCGTCGGCGCCTCGACCAGCGACTTCGCCAGCCAGTCGTTCCGGCGCGGCATCGCCGGGGCGGCGGACATCGGCCGCGACAACGCCAATGCGCAGATCAACCTCGACCTGCCGATCGCCAACAGCGCGCTGGGCGTGCTCAGCCCGCTGGGCCGGCTGTCGGTCAACGGCAATCTCGCGATCGACCAGCTATCCGATTTCGGCACGTTGTGGACGATCGGCTATGGCGCGAACTGGCGACCGATCGAGGGGGTGCGCCTGCTCGCCTCGGTCACCGATCAGGACGAGGCGCCGTCCGCGCAACAGCTTGGCAATCCGTCGATCGTGACGCCGGGCGTGCGCGTGTTCGATTACGTGCGCGGCACCACCGCCACGGTCACCACCGTCACCGGCGGCAATCCCGCGCTGATCGCCAACAATCGCCACGCGCTGAAGCTCGGGCTGGACCTGAAGCCGTGGAGCGAGCGACAGATCAATTTCCGCGCCGATTATACCCGGCAGAGCACCGACGACCCGATTGCCGCCTTCCCCAGCGCCACCGCCGCGATCGAGGCCGCCTTCCCCGATCGCTTCCAGCGCGACGCCGCCGGCAACCTGCTGCGTATCGATTCGCGTCCGATCAACTTCGCGCGCAGCGAAACGTCGCAGCTCCGCTACGGCGTGAACCTCTCCTTCCGGCTGAAGTCCGATTTGCAGAAGCGGATCGAGGCCTATCGCGCCGGCACCGGCCCCAACCCGTTCGAAGGGCTGCGCCCGCCCGGTGGCGAGCGGCGGCCCGATCGCCCGGCGCAGGATCCCACCCGCCCCGATGGCAGCGCGATGAACGGCGGGCGTCCCGACACCGGCAGCGGCACCGCACCCGGCGGTCCGCCACCGGGCGCCGGTGCTGGTGGCGGCGGCTTCCGCGGTCGTGGCGGCGGCGGTGCGCAGGCGGGCGGCCGCCTGCAGTTCGCGCTCTACCATACGTGGCATCTGACCGAGCGGGTGACCGTGGCGGACAGCGGCCCGGTGCTCGATCTGCTGAACGGCGACGCGATCGGCGCGGCCGGCGGGCAGGCCCGGCACGAACTGGAAGGACAGGCCGGCTATACCAACAACGGCCTCGGCGCGCGGCTGTCGGTCAATTATCAAAGCGGCACGCGCGTGAACGGCGGCACCGCCGCTGTCCCGGAAACGCTCGACTTCGGCGGGCTGGCCACCGCCAACCTGCGGCTGTTCGCCGATCTCGGCGGCGACATCGACCGGGTACGCGCACACCCCTGGATGCGCGGAATGCGGGTCAGCGTGCAGTTCGACAATGTGCTCAATACGCGCCGCGACGTTCGCGATCAGGACGGCGTGGTGCCGATCGGGTTCCAGCCCGGCTATCTCGATCCGGTCGGACGGACGATCCGCCTGTCGGTGCGCAAGCTGTTCTTCTGACCGCTACCGCGCGATGCGCGCCGCCAGCCACCGCGCGGCCGCTTCCGGGGTCCGCTTGTCGCGATCGCGATCGACGAGGTAATTGGCTTCGCGCATCGCGGTGACCGGGATGCGCCCGATCAACGGGCGGAGCGCCGCTGCGAAGCGCGGGTCATCGCGGTGTGCGGGCGACACCAGCATAATGGCGTCATAACCCGGTATCGCGCCCTTCACATCGTCCAGTACCGCCAGTTTATCCGCGGCGATGCGCCCGTCCGAAGAGAAGGCGCTGATGACGTCGGCGCGGCCGCTCTCCAGTGCACGGTACATGAATGTCGGACTATAAGGCGTCGCCGCGGCGAAGCGCAGCGGATAGGCGCGACGGACCGCCTGCCATTCGGGCCGGTCGAGAAACTCCAGGTCGGCACCGAACCTCAGCGCCGGTGCCACCCCCGCGAGATCGTCGAGCGTCGCGATTCCGCGCGCTTTGGCATCAACCCCGCGCATCGCGAAAACATAGGCATTCTCGAACCCTAGCGCACCGATCATGCCCACACCGCGCGACGTGCGCACCCAGTCGGCGATCGCGCGCAATTGCTCCCCGCGTGGCGGCGTGTCGGTTCGATGCATCTCGGCGGTCCAGATCGTCCCGGCGTAATCGACGTACACGTCGACCTCGCCCCCGGCCACCGCCCCAAACGCCACTGCCGAGCCCAGCCCGTCGCGATAGCGCACCGAATAACCCGCCCGCTCCAGCCGCGCCCCGATCAGTCGGGCCAGAATATACTGTTCGGAGAAGTTCTTGGCGCCGACCACCACGCGCCGGTCATCACCGATCCCGGGCCACATCGGCGCACTCGCCACCACCGTCACTGCCGCCAGCGTGCCCAGCGCCAGCCACACCCGCGCCCACCGCCGCCGCCCCGCATCCCGCTCCGCCATCCCCAGCAGCGCATCGACGCCCAGCGCCAGCCCCGCCGCCCCGACGCACCCCGCGATCACCAGCGTCCACGCCTGCGTCTGCAACCCTGCGAAGATCAGGTCGCCCAGGCTCGGCTGCCCGACCGTCGTCGACAGTGTCGCCGCACCGATCGTCCACACCGCCGCGGTGCGTATCCCGGCCATGGCAACCGGCAACACCAGCGGCAATTCGACCAGCCGCAGCTTCTGCGCTCCGGTCATCCCGATCCCATCCGCCGCCTCCAGCACCGCGGCGTCCAGCCCGCGTAGCCCGGTGACGATGTTGCGCACGATCGGCAGCAGCGCATAGAGCGTGAGGGCGAGCAGCGCCGGCAGGAAACCCAACGCCGGTACCCCGCCCCCGACCAGCGCCGACAGCCACAGGAGCGCGGGATAGAAAAGCGCAAGCAGCGCCAGGCTGGGGATTGTCTGCACCAGGCTGGCCGCGCCCAATACCCACGCCGCCAGCCGCGGCGCACGCGCGGCACGGATCGCCACCGGCACACCGACGGCCAGCGCCAGCGCCAGCGCCGCCATCGCCAGCAACAGGTGCTGCGCCGCCAGTGCGGGCACGCGGGCGAACGCGTCGCTCATGGCGTCAGCGCCGCCAGCCGCGCCGCCTGTGTACGCGGGACTGCGACCAGCGCCTGCGCCGCCGCCCCGCCACCACCCGCCAGCAGCGTGGCAGGCGACGCGTCCGCCACCACCCGGCCCGCCGCCATCACCACCACCCGCATCGCGAGCAGTAGCGCCTCGGCCATGTCGTGGGTGACCATGATCGTCGTCAGCCGCAGTTCGTCGTGCAGCCGCCGCACCGCCCCGGCCAGCGACTCGCGCGTGACGGGGTCCAGCGCGCCGAACGGCTCGTCCATCAACAACAGGCCCGGTCGCGTGACCAGCGCGCGGGCGACCCCGACACGCTGCCGCTGCCCGCCGGAGAGTTCGGCCGGCATCCGCGCCGCCATCGTCCGTGGCAGCTCGACCAGATCGAGCATCGTTTCGGCACGCGCCGCGTCCGGCGTACCCGCCAGTCGCAGCGGCAAGGCGATGTTTTCGCCCACGCTCATGTGGGGGAACAGCCCCACGTCCTGAAAGACATAGCCGATGCGTCGCCGCAATGCCGGCGCGGGATCCGCCGCCACGTCGTTGCCATTCAGGGTGACGTGTCCGGAATCCGGCGTGACCAGTCGGTTGACCGTTTTCAGCAGCGTCGACTTGCCCGATCCCGATGCACCCACCAGTGCCACGAACATACCCGCGTCGATCGTCAACGACACGTCGTCGATTGCCGCGGCATCGCCGTAACGCTTGCCCACACGATCGAAGGCTACCGCCGGTCCGGACGAAAGTGCTGGCATCGCCCGCAATGATGCGAGAAGCGTGCGGCTCTAACAAGTGATAAGGCGGAGAGCGGCGATGAAGGCGATGCTGGTTACGGGCGGTGGCTCCGGCATCGGTCGCGCAGTGGCGCAATTGTTCAGCGCGCGCGGGTGGCGCGTCGGCTTGGCCGACATCGATGCGCCGGCCCTGAGCGAAACCGCCGCGCTATTGCCCGCCGACCGGACCAGCACGCACGTCATGGACGTGCGCGACCCGTCCGAATGGGAGGAAGTGCTTGCCGACTTCACCGCGCTGAGCGGGGGGCCACTCGACGTGCTGTTCAACAACGCCGGCATCGCGGCTGGCGGCGCTTTCTCCGAGATCGGGCTGGATGCGATCGATCGCGTGATCGACGTCAATCTGCGCGGCGTCGTGTACGGCGCGCGCATGGCGCATCCGTACCTGAAGGCGACGCCGGGATCGTGCCTTCTCAACACCACCTCGGCCTCCGCCATCTATGGGTCGGCGGGCCTCGCGATCTATTCCGCGACCAAGTTCGCGGTGCGGGGGCTTACCGAGGCGCTGGACGGCGAATGGGCCGCGGACGGCATCCGGGTGCGGTCGCTGATGCCCGGCTTCATCGACACCAGGCTGCTGTCGGCGGCCATCCCGGGCACCAACTACACCGCGCGCGACATGGTGATACGCCGCAAGATGGAGTTCACGCCGGTCGAGACCGCGGCGGCCCAGGCATGGGATGCGGTGCACGGCGACCGCGTTCATACGCTGGTCGGCAAGACTGCGCGGCGCATGGCGTTCGCGGCGCGGTGGATGCCGGGGAAGCTGCGCGCGACGATGCGCGGGCGCTGATAGGGATCATCGCGCGCCCACCGCTGGCCGCCGCCCGCTCTTCGCGAGGCGGCGGCGGTGCGGGTCAGACCCGCATCGGCATCAGGACGTAGAGCGCCGGGCTCTTATCGTTTTCGCGGATCAGCGTCGGCGCGGCGGCATCGGCCAGATGGACCTCGACCTGATCGGTGCCGATCTGCCCCAGGATATCGAGCAGGTAGCGGCTGTTGAAGCCGATCTCGAACGGTGTCGCGGCATAATCGCCCGGCACTTCCTCGGCAGCGGTGCCGTTCTCCGGGCTGGTGACCGACAGCGTGATCTTGTCCCGGTCCAGCGCCATCTTCACCGCGCGCGTCTTCTCGGTCGCGATCGTGGAGACGCGATCCACGCCTTCCATGAAGCTCTTCGGATCGATCTTCAGGATCTTGTCGTTGCCGGTCGGGATGACGCGGCTGTAATCGGGGAAGGTGCCGTCGATCAGCTTGGACGTAAGCACCGCCTGCCCCAGATCGAACCGGATCTTGGTGCCAGACAGCGAAACGCCAACGGACCCATCGACCTCGTCGAGCAGCTTGCGCAATTCGGCGATGCACTTCCGCGGCACGATCACGTCCGGCATCCCCGACGCACCTTCGGGCTGATCGACGGTGACCCGTGCAAGGCGGTGGCCGTCCGTGGCCGCGGCTTTCAGCACACCGTCGGCGACGTGCAGGAAGATGCCGTTGAGATAATAGCGGGTCTCTTCGGTCGAGATCGCGAAGCGCGTCTTGTCGATGATCTGCTTCAGCGTCTCCGCGGGCAGCTCGAACTGGGTCGGCAACTCGCCTTCGGCGATCACCGGGAAGTCATCGCGCGGCAAGGTGCCCAGCGAGAACCGCGCGCGTCCCGCCACGATCGTCATCCGCCCCTCGGCGGCGGTCAGGGAAACCTGTGCCCCCTCCGGCAGCTTGCGCGCGATGTCGAACAGCGTGTGCGCCGACAATGTGGTCGCGCCCGGCTGGTCGACCGCGGCGGCGACGCTTTCGTTTATTTGCAGGTCCAGGTCGGTCGCCATCAGGCGCAACTGCCCCTCGGCGGTCGCCTCCAGCAGCACGTTCGACAGGATCGGAATGGTGTTGCGCCGCTCCACCACCGACTGGACGTGGCTCAGCCCTTTCAGCAGCGTCGCGCGTTCGATCGTCGCCTTCATCGTCACTTCCCCCGGCCCGCAGGTCACTCACCAGGGGCAATTGGCCGATTCTCCCTAGCCAAAAAGAAAGGGCCGGAGCAAGCGCCCCAGCCCTTTCCGCTCCACGACGGAGAGAAATCAGAAGCGGATGCCGAGTCCGGCCATCAATTGATGCCGGTCAAGGTCGATTTCATAGCCGTCGATCTCGCCGTAATGCGAATAGCGGTATTCGGCGGTCACGAACGAGCTCGGCGTCAGCTTGTACTCCAGCCCGGCACCCAGCCGGAACCCGCCGAGGTTGGTCTTGTCGATCAGCTCGCTTTCGGCGGTGGTGATCGGCTGATAGCGGCTCTCGACGCGTGCGTTGGTGTAGCCACCCTTGCCGTAGATCATCGCCTGCGGCGAAATCACGTAGCCCAGCCGCCCACCGACGTAGATGTCGCGCCCGGCCTCAAGGGAAAAGCGGTCCCCCGCAGCCAGCGCGTTGTAGCTGCGCGCCTTGGTCGTCGCATCGGTCAGCTCGCCATCGATGCCATAGACGATGTTGCCGCGCTGGAAATCGTAACCGATCCGCCCGCCATAGGCCAGGCCCTCGCGCCCTTCCGAGTCGCCGTCGCCGCCGTCCTGCAGGTTGTCGTAACCGGCCAGCACCTCGACCCGGCCACCCTCGAAGGAACCGTTCTGCGCCGACGCGGGGATCGCCACCGCGAACGCCAGGGCCGCAGCCGGGATCGCCATTGCAAGCTTACGCATGTCTCACTCCATCTCACGCACCCCGAACGCGGGGCGTGCGACGTTAAATACGCGCTGCGTTCATCGTTGCATGAACCTGACATAAACAGGGAAATACGTTGCCTTTGCGCCACACCGGCGCGACAGCTCCTGCCATGATGATCGCGCTTGCCTTGCTGACCGCCGTCGGAGTGCGCGAGCCGCTGGGCGTGTGGCAGCGCTGGGCGGCATTGCGGGAGGGGCCGGGCGCACGCTGCTTCGCGATCGCGCGACCGTTGCGACGCGACGGGACCACCGACCGGCGTGGCGGCTATGCCTTGATCGCCGCGCGACAGGGTATGACACGCGCGCCGTCGGTGCGCTTCCACCTGTCGAAACCGCGTGGTGCGGGCGCGCCGCTGACGCTGGTGATCGGGGACCGCCGCTTCGCGCTGGGTGGCGATGGGCTGGAGGCCCGCGCCGGCGATGCCGCCACCGATCGTGCGATCGTCGGGGCGATCCGCGGTGCGGCGGCCATGACGCTCGCCACCTTGGACGCCGCGGGACGCACGCTGGCCGACACCTATCCGCTCGCCGGGGCGGCCACCGCGATCGATGCGGCGCAATTGGGATGCGCACGCGGGTAAAGCTGGAAAAATCGACGCTCCTGGGATATAGGCGCGAGATGCTCACAGCCTCGGCCGCCCCCATGCCCATTCCCGGGCACATCGATCCCGTGACCGTGCCGCGCGCCAGCGCGCCGCGCACCGACGGGCGTATCGACCTGATCGGGCTGCCGCGCGACGAATTGCGCCGTGTTCTGGAAGAAGCCGGGCTGGAAGTGCGGCAGGCCAAGCTGCGCGCCAAGCAGATCTGGCACTGGATCTACAATCGCGGCGCGACCGAATTTGCGGTGATGACCGACATCGCCAAGGCGCAGCATCCATGGCTGGCGGAGCGATTCGTGATCGGCCGGCCGCAGGTGGTGGAGGCGCAGGTGTCGACCGACGGCACGCGCAAATGGCTGCTGCGATCGGAGGACGGCCAGGATTACGAAGCGGTGTTCATTCCCGACGCCGATCGCGGCACGCTGTGCGTGTCCAGTCAGGTCGGCTGCACGCTGAACTGCCGCTTCTGCCACACCGGCACGATGCGGCTGGTGCGCAACCTGACCGCGGGCGAGATCGTCGGACAGGTGATGCTGGCGCGCGACGCGCTGGGCGAATGGCCGAGCCAGCCCGAAGGACGGATGCTGACCAACATCGTCATGATGGGCATGGGCGAGCCGCTCTACAACTTCGAAGCGGTGCGCGATGCGTTGAAGCTGGTGATGGACGGCGATGGCCTCGCACTCAGCAAGCGCCGCATCACGCTGTCGACCAGCGGTGTGGTGCCGATGATGGCCCGCGCTGGCGAGGAGATCGGCGTCAATCTGGCCGTGTCGCTTCACGCGGTGACCAAGGAAGTCCGCGACGAGATCGTGCCGCTGAACCGCAAATACGGCATCGAGGAACTGCTTCAGGCGTGCGCCGACTATCCCGGAGCGAACAACGCGCGGCGGATCACGTTCGAATACGTCATGCTGAAGGACAAGAACGATTCGGATGCGGAGGCGCACGAGCTGGTCCGCCTGCTCAAGCATTACAAGCTGCCGGCCAAGGTGAACCTTATCCCGTTCAATCCATGGCCGGGTGCCCCGTATGAGACGTCCGCACCGGAACGCGTGCGACGCTTCAGCGACATCATCTTCGAAGGCGGCATCTCGGCACCGGTGCGCACCCCGCGCGGCCGGGACATCGACGCGGCCTGCGGACAGTTGAAGACCGCCGCCGAGAAGAAGAGCCGCGCCGAACTCGACCGACTCGAAGCGGAGAAGCAGGCCGCGCTTGGTTGATGCCGCCGGTCTGGCGCTCGCCGGTGCGGCGGGCGTCGTGGGCGGCATGATGAACGCACTGGCAGGCGGCGGCACCTTTGCCACCATGCCGGCCCTGCTCGCGCTGGGTACGCCCGCCAATATCGCCAACGCCACGTCGAACCTCGGCCTGATGCCCGGTGCGGCGGCAAGCGCCTGGAGCTTCCGGCGCGAGTTGAAGCCGGTCGGCGGCGTATCGGTGCGGGTGCTGGCGGCGATCACCTTCGCCGCGGGGCTTGCGGGCAGCGTGCTGCTGGTGGTTACGCCGGGCGCGGCGTTCGACCTGATCGTGCCGTGGTTGCTGCTGATCGCCTTCGTGGCGATCGTCTTCGGCGCGTCGGCCGCCGATTGGCTGGCGGCACGGGTGACGATCGGTACGCGGACGTTGATGATCGTTCAGGCGGTGCTCGGCACCTATGGCGGCTATTTCGGCGGTGGCGTCGGGATCATGACGACCGCCACTTATGGGCTGCTCGCCGGCGCGTCACCTCGGTCGATGTTCGCGCCGCGCACGCTGATGCTGACCTGCGCGAATTTTGCGGCGGCGATCGTGTTCGTCCTCTGCGGCATGGTCCGCTGGGACGTCTGCCTGCCGATGCTGGCCGGCGGGGTGCTTGGTGGATGGCTGGGCGCCATCGTCGGCAAGCGATTGCCTGCGAACGCCGTGCGATGGTGGACGATCATGGTCACCGGGGCGACGACGGCGGTATTCTTCGCACGCGCCTACGCCTGACCGCCTAAGCCGGGCGCCGCATCGCAAAACGCTGCGCCTCGCCGATCTCGAAATAGTCCGCAGGGCCACCGCCACGCAGGATCGGGCGCGCGCGCGCCGTCTGGTACACCCCGTCCTCCAGCATCGCGGCATCGATGTGGATCGCCACGGCTTCGCCCAGCACCAGCCAGCTCGGCAGATCCGCGCCGCCGCGATCCTGAAGCTGGACGATCTGCGTCACCTTGCATTCGAACTGCACGGGGCTGCGTGCGACGCGTGGCGGCGCGACCAGCACCGACGGCAACGTCTCCAGCCCGGCCAGCACGAACTCGTCGGCGTCGGTGGCGGCCGCGCTGGCGTTCATCTGTTCGGCAAGATCCCGCGTCGCCAGGTTCCACACGAACTCACCCGTCGCACGCGCGTTCGTCAGCGAGTCCTTCACTCCCGACGAGCAGAAGCCGATGATCGGCGGGCGATAGGAAAACAGATTGAAGAAGCTGTATGGTGCAAGGTTGCGCCGGCCATTGCTGGACAGGGTCGCGATCCATCCGATCGGGCGCGGCGCGACGATCGCGTTGAGCGGATCGTGCGCCAGGCCATGTCCCCGCGCGGGCTCGTAGAAATGCCATTCGGTCATGGGGCTGTGTCTGCTAGGAAGCCGGCATGCCCGCAACCGTCATCTACCGCCATCGGATCGCCACACGATTGTGGCATTGGGTGAATGCGGTCGCGATCTTCATCCTGATCGGCTCCGGACTGGGCATCTCGAACGCGCATCCGCGGCTCTACTGGGGTCATTATGGCGCCAATTTCGATCACGCCTGGGCGCAATTGCCGCGGTTCCCGGCGTGGTTGACGATCCCTGCCAGCTACAATCTCGCGATATCGCGGCGGTGGCATCTGTTCTTCGCGCTGGTGCTCGCCCTCTCGCTACTCGCCTATATGATCGTCAGCCTGCTCAACCGACATTTCCAGCGCGATCTGGCGGTGCGGGGACGCGACATCAGCGCGGCGCATCTCGCCGCCGACGTGCGCGCGCACCTCGATTTCCGCTTTCACGATCCCGAAGCGCCCTGCGACTATAATGCGCTGCAAAAACTCAGTTACGTCGCCATCGTCTTCGTCGCGATCCCGCTGGTGATCCTGACCGGACTGGCGCTGTCGCCAGCTATGAATGCGGCGTGGCCGTGGTTGCTTGAGGTGTTCGGCGGTCGGCAATCGGCGCGCTCGCTGCACTTCATTGCGATGGCGATCATCGCATTGTTCACGGTCGTACATCTTGCGCTGGTGATCCTGGCGGGATGGTGGAACGGCGTACGCTCGATGCTGACCGGACGTTGGCGGGTGCCCGAATGACCGCACCGCTGCTGGGGCGCCGCGCGTTGATCGCGGGGGGCACGGGATTGATGCTGGCCGGGTGCGACCGCGTTGCGCAACATCCGGTCGCGCGCACGATCCTCTTCAAGGGCGAGGAGATGCATCGCGGGCTGCAACGCGCGCTGTTCGACCGGGGAGCGCTGGCGCCCGAGTTCCGACCCGACCAGATGTCCCCCCGTTTCCGCACCAACGGCACGCGCGACCCCGGCACTGCGGGCTATGCGGCATTGCGGGCCGGGCGCTTCGCGGACTGGCGGCTGGCGATCGACGGGCTGGTCGCACGTCCGCTGTCGCTGTCGCTGTCGGACCTCGGCACGTTTCCGCAACGGGCGCAGATTACCCGTCACGATTGCGTCGAGGGGTGGAGCGCGATCGGCAAATGGCAGGGGCCGCGGCTCGGCGACGTGCTCAAGGCAGCCGGGCTGCGCGACACGGCGCGCTACATCGTGTTTCGATGCGCCGACCTGTACGGCGGCATGCCTTATTATGAATCGATCGACCTGATCGATGCCTTTCACCCGCAGACGATACTCGCCTGGGCGATGAACGACCGCTTCCTCGATGTCGGTCATGGGGCGCCCCTGCGGCTGCGCGTCGAACGGCAGCTGGGCTATAAGCACGCCAAATACCTGATGCAGGTGACCGCCGTTTCGAGCCTAGCCGCTGTCGGCAAGGGACGCGGCGGTTTTTGGGAAGACAACGTCGACTATGACTGGTGGGCGGGGATCTAAGTCATCGCAAGCCGCATCAGGCTATGATGCGCCACTCGCCTCCTTGTCGCCGATGGCCTCCCGATCAGGTTGTCGGCCGTTTCGTTGCGGTCGACAGATGGCGGGAGGCCGGACCGAGCGAGCGACTTCAGCAAGGTAAGGCGCTGTCCACGTCGGTCTGGGCTAGCCGAGCGTCGGTGACGTACCCGTCCCTCCCCGTCGCCGCACCGCGATGACGTAGATTGCCGCTGCCACGGCCGCGAACAGGAACCATTGTACGGCATAGGCCAGATGGTTGTTGGGGACTGCCTCGATCGATGGCGGTGCGTTCGGGAACAGGCCCGGCGCAGGACGCTCCATCACCAGCATCATCTCGCGTGTCACGTTCGGGTGCATCACCGTGGCGATCAACGGCTGGCCATCCGGCGCGTGCGCGATCCACCCTCGGACTTGACCGCCACGCCACGTCACCCGGCCAAGCGGATCGCGGGTCGTGCCGATCTGAACGCGAAGGCCCGGACCTTCCGCCCCGGTCCTGCACAGGGCGATGATGCGATAACCCGCGGCTCCCGCGCCCGCGCGGGTCATCGAGACCGGCTCCAGACAGAAGGCGCTTGCCCGGCGGAACAGCAGCGACTCGTCGGGGAAGCGGGGGAATGCGATCGCCGGTCGGCCCGGATTGGCGGCCAGTTGGGCGAGGAACGCTTCCTTTTGCGGGCGCCGCTCCAGCAACTGCCACAGACCCAACGCGATCATCACGGCGACGGCCAGTGCGACGACAATGGTGGGAACAACGGGGAAGCGCTTCACGGGATGATCCGACCCTCGCGTGCTGCGGTCTTGAACTCTGTGGCCAGCAGCCAGCCCTTGGCAACCCGCAACGACCAGACCACCGCAGCAGTGGTAGATGGTACCCACAATATGACGTGGAGCCACCACGGCGGCGATAGCGACAGTTCGACCACGATCGCCAACGCCACGACGATCGCTCCCCACGCCAGCACCAGCAGCGCGGCCGGACCGTCGCCGACGTTGAACGCCGCCATGTCCAATCCGCAGGCGGGGCAGCGATCCGCGAAACGGATGACGCCCGCAAACAAGGTACGGGCGCCACAGCGGGGACAAAGCCCCTTTACTCCGCAATCGATCGGGCGGAGCGCGGCTGCGGCCGCCGCCCGACCGATGCCCGTCATCCGCCGTGAACCGGCGCGCCCCAGCCGCCCCATACATAGACGGTGACGAACAGGAACAACCACACCACGTCCACGAAGTGCCAATACCATGCAGCGGCTTCGAACCCGAAATGCTGCTTGGGCGTGAACTCTCCATGATAGGCGCGAATCAGGCAGACGATCAGGAAGATGGTGCCGATGATGACATGGAAGCCGTGGAACCCGGTCGCCATGAAGAACGCCGCGCCATAGTTGATGCCCTTGAACGGGAATGGCGCGTGCATGTACTCATATGCCTGGATGCTGCTGAACAGCAGGCCCAGTAGGACGGTCACCCACAAACCCTTGAGCACGCCGTCGCGGTCGCCGACGCCCAGCATGCCCCACACGCCGCGCTTCTCGCCTCCGCGCTGATTGTGGATCAACGCGTGGTGCGCCCACGTCACGGTCGTGCCCGAACACAGCAGGATGATCGTGTTGAGCAGCGGCAGTTCGAAGGCGTTGATGACCTCCAGCCCCTTGGGTGGCCATTGCGCGGCAATCGCCGCGGCACCCTCCGCCGCGCGCTCGACTTGCCCGTCCACCACCTGCATCGCCGTGGGGAACAAGGAAAAGTCGAAGAACGCCCAGAACCAGCCGACGAAGAACATCACCTCGGAGGCGATGAACAGGATCATGCCGTAGCGAAAATGGAGCTGCACCACCGGCGTATGGTCGCCCGCATGCGCCTCACGAATCACCTGATGCCACCAGCCGTACATACAGAACAGCACGGAAGCGAAGCCGATCAGGAATACCCAACCGCCGCCCGTGCCCTCATGCATGTACATGATTCCGCCCGCCGCCATCACGAGTGCGGCGAACGAACTCAGCAACGGCCATGGGCTGGGTGGCAGAATGTGGTAATCGTGGTTCTTGGCACCCGCCATGCGCGGCTCTCCCCGTTTCACTTATGCGCCGGTCTTACCCGCTCGTTTTCGCGGAATCCACCGGGTAAAAGGTGTAGCTGAGCGTGATCGTCTGAACGTCGCGCGTATCGGGATCCTGCAGGATCTTGGGGTCGACGTAGAAGATGACCGGCATCCGCTGCGTCTCGCCCGGCTTCAACGTCTGTTCCGTGAAGCAGAAGCACTGGATCTTCGTGAAATATTTGCCGGCGATCGCCGGGGTGACGTTGTAGGTCGCGGTGCCCGTCACCGCCTGCGCCCCGCGGTTGGTCGCGGTGAAAAACGCCATCTCACGCGCGCCGATCTCGACGGTTTCCTGCTCACGCTCCGGCATGAACCGCCACGGCAGCTTGGGGCTGGTGTTGGCATCGAACGCGATCTCGATCGAACGTCGCACCCCGCCCGGTGCCGCCTCGGCACGCCCGGTCGTGCCGTTCAGCCCGGTCGCCTCGCAGAACATGCGGTAGAGCGGTACGCTGGCGAAGGCGAGGCCCGCCATGAAGCAGATGCCGATCACCGCCAAAAACGCGGTGCGCAGCGTCCGGGGCACCGGCGTGCTCAATGTGCCATGCCCTGCTTGATCCGGGCGATCGTGATGAAGAAAATCAGCACGACGAATGCGCCGAGCAGCAGCGCGACGACGATCGCACGCGCCTTTTGCCGGCGGCGGATCAGGTCTCGTTCGTCGTCGTTCATGCCACCCACCGATCGACGACCAACGCGCCGAATATCGCAAAAAGATACAAGATCGAGAAAGCGAACAGGCGCTTTTCGTAGAACATCGGCTTATCGGCCCGGCGCGCGCCCGCCGCGACCAACGCCGCCAGCACCCCGAAGCCGGCGGTCAGGATCACCGCGGCGACGCCATAAATGCTGCCCGCCAGTCCAAGCGGCCATGGGGCGACCGCCACCGCCGCCATCGGGATCGTGTACAGTCCGATCTGTCGCCGCGTCACCGCCTCGCCCGCAACCACGGGCAGCATCGGCACACCGGCATTGGCATAATCGGTCTTCACGAACAGCGCGAGCGACCAGAAATGCGGCGGCGTCCACAGGAAGACGAGAGTGAAGAGCAGGAACGGCAGCAGCGCCACCTGTCCCGTCGCGGCCGCCCAGCCTATCAAGGGCGGAAAGGCACCCGCCGCGCCGCCGATTACGATGTTCTGGGGCGTGCGGCGCTTCAGCCAGACGGTGTAGATCAGCACGTAGAACAGGATCGACACCAGCAGGATCGCGGCGGAAGGAAGATTGACCGCCAGCCCCATCAGGATAACCGAAAAGGCGCTCAGCCCCACTCCGAAGTGCAGCGCCGACTGACGATCCATGCGCCCGGCGGGCAGCGGACGCTGCGCGGTGCGCTTCATCACCGCGTCCAGATCGGCCTCATACCATTGGTTCAGCGCCCCGGCGGCGCCCGCGCCCAGTGCGATGCACAGGATCGCGGTGAAGCCCAACACCGGATCGACCGTGACGGGCGCGGCCAGCATCCCGCAAAGGCCGGTGAAAACGACAAGCGTCATCACCCGCGGCTTCGTCAGCGCCAGAAAGTCACGCCAGTCGGCGGGCGGAAGAAGGGGGGCGGCGGTGGTCATCGGTCGGTCGGCTCTACTCCTGACGCGGGCGCGTGGGAAGCCGCGCCAGCCATGCGAGCAACAACCGGTTGACCTCTTCCGGCCGCTCCTGCTGCGTCCAGTGTCCGCAACCATCCAGCATATGCCCTAGTACCTCCGGCACATGCGGCCGCATGACCGTCAGCGGATCACCATACGCCCCGAAACCGAACGAAGCGGGATCGCGCGTGCCGCCGATGAACAGCGCGGGTTGCTCGATACGATGGCCACGCCAGGCCTGTGCCCAACTGAAATCCCGTTCGTGGTTGCGGTAGCGGTTGAGCGGACCACGGAACCCGCCCGCTTTGAATTGTGCGACGAGATAGTCGAGATCGTCATCGTTCAACCATGCCGGAAATCGTCCGGGATCGACCAGCCCGTCCAGCAACGTCGCGCCGGCCGGCTTATCAGGCCAGCTACCGGGGGGAGCCTCGCCCGAAATCGCGAAGTAGAGCCGCCGAAGATAGCCGCGAACGTCGGCTTCGGCCTCTTCCTCGGGCGGGCCGCATCGCTGGAACCATTCCTGGTAGAAGAAGCGGTCGCGATCCGTGAACGCGTGGCGAAATATTTCGGTCAGCGGCCTGGCCGGTACACCGGTGAACGGAACGGACAGTGCAGCCACCGCCGCGACACGGTCCGGTCGTGTCAGCGCGCTGTACCAGACCATCGGTGCGCCCCAATCGTGACCGACGAGGACGACCGGTC
Source organism: Sphingomonas sp. Leaf231 (assembly GCF_001421995.1). Taxonomy (GTDB): domain Bacteria; phylum Pseudomonadota; class Alphaproteobacteria; order Sphingomonadales; family Sphingomonadaceae; genus Sphingomonas. Next base: position 260,915 of record NZ_LMLS01000002.1, on the reverse strand, counting down.
TACCCGGCTGAAGCGCATCGGCGACACCGATGATGTCGTCGACCATCGCCGCCATGTCATACGCCTCGATCGCTTCGGGCTTGTCCGAGCCGCCATAACCGCGGACGTCGATCGCGGCAGCGGTGTATCCTCCGACTGCGAGGGGGGCGAGCTGGTGCCGCCAGCTATACCAGCTTTCCGGGAAGCCGTGGACCAGCACGATCAACGGGCCGTCGCCTTCGACCATGGCGCGCAGGCGGACAGCACCGGTTTCGATCATGCGAGCTTCAGGCATGTCGCGCTCCGTCGGTGACGACGACCGAAGTGGTCGGTTGCCGGGCATATAGCGCGCGGACATGACGGTTCGTTGCTTCCGTGTTCGTCACGATACGACGATGATCGGCAGCACGGGCGTGATTGGCGCAGCAACGACGATCGATTCCGGCACCCACCCGCTCACCAGGTCGCCGGAGTGTGGGCAGGCCCTTGTTATCCCGATCCGCTGCGTACGACCGGCACGGCGGCCGCACCACATGTGCTTCTGCTCGTGCAGGTCCGGCGAGGGTGACGAAACAGCACGCGGCGGGCTTCGCGCGTGCCGTCTGGAGGCACTCCCCTTCCGGCCCGCGACACAGCGGCGCGGAGGTTAGTCTAACGGAATGGTCGATCGAGTGCGACGACCGAACACCCCGCGCCCGTTTGCAGCGAGCAGTTTCACCCGGACGGGCACCTGCCACCGGTCGGGTTGAAAGCTTCGGCACGAGAGCCTCGAACCGCATGACCCCGAGGTGCCGGATAACGTGCGGCATGCGTGACGAAGAGCGTCGCGTGGCACAGGGCGGCTGCTCCAAAAGGAGGATGCGCTGAGTTCCCCGACCGAGCCCACCGCGTGCTGCGATTGCTCCGCGGCACATTGGTGAAATGGGTGCGAGGAGGGCGTGCTCGCTCGCTCACGTCAGCGAACTCATGTCCGGTTCCCGACAAGACAGCGGCAGGGAAGCTCTCGCCACCCCGCCGCCTCCCTCAAAACGACCGTCAATCGATCTTCGGCAACGTCTCGAACTGGTGGAACGGCGGCGGGCTGGACAGCGTCCACTCCAGCGTCGTCGCGCCTTCGCCCCAGGGATTGTCGGGCGCCTTCTTGCCAGCCAGCATCGACCAGATGATGTTGACGAAGAAGATCGCCATCCCAGCCGCCATGATCATATATCCGACAGTGGCAACGGTGTTCCAGTGCGCAAAGGCATCGGGATAATCGGGGTAACGCCGCGGCATCCCCTGAAGCCCGAGGAAGTGCATCGGGAAGAACAGGATGTTCACGCCCACGAAGAACACCCAGAAGTGCAATTGCCCGAGCAACTCCGAATACATCCGCCCAGACATCTTCGGGAACCAGTAATAGAAGCCGGCGAACAGCGAGAACACCGCACCCAGACTCAGCACATAGTGGAAGTGCGCCACCACGTAATAGGTGTCCTGCATGTAATCGTCGACGCCGCCGTTGGCCAGCACGACGCCGGTCACGCCACCGACGGTGAACATGAAGATAAAGCCGATCGCCCACACCATCGGCGTCGGGAAGCGCAGGCTGCCGCCCCACATCGTCGCGATCCACGAGAAGATCTTGATGCCGGTCGGCACCGCGATCACCATCGTCGCGGCGGTGAAGTACATCTTGACGTTCACGCTCATGCCCGTCGTGAACATGTGGTGCGCCCACACCACGAACCCGACCACGCCGATCGCGACCATGGCATATGCCATGCCTAGATAGCCAAAGACCGGCTTGCGGCTGAACGTCGCGACGATGTGGCTGACGATGCCGAAGCCCGGCAGGATCATGATGTACACTTCGGGGTGACCGAAGAACCAGAACAGATGCTGGTACAGCACCGGATCGCCGCCGCCCGCCGGATCGTAGAAGGTGGTGCCGAAATTACGATCGGTCAGCAGCATGGTGATCGCCGCCGCCAGCACCGGCAACGCCAGCAACAGCAGGAAAGCGGTGACCAGCACCGACCAGGCGAACAGCGGCATCTTGTGCAGCGTCATGCCCGGCGCGCGCATGTTGAAGATCGTCGTGATGAAGTTGATCGCACCCAGGATCGAACTGGCGCCCGCCAGGTGAAGCGACAGGATCGCCATGTCGACACTGGGTCCCGGCTCGCCATAGGTCGAAAGCGGCGCATAGACCGTCCAGCCAGTGCCGGCGCCGCCGAAGAACGGCGAGGCGAGCAACAGGAGGAACGCAGGCACCAGCAGCCAGAAGCTGATATTGTTCATGCGCGGAAACGCCATGTCCGGCGCACCGATCATCAGCGGTACGAACCAGTTGCCGAACCCGCCGACCATCGCCGGCATGACCATGAAGAACACCATGATCAGGCCGTGCGCCGTCACCAGCACGTTCCACAGGTGAAGCGCCTGGTCGAATGTCTGTTCGCCGCCGTGCAGCATCGACGCCCATGCCGGCAGGTACTGGATGCCGGGATGCATCAGTTCGGCACGCATCAGCCCCGAAATCGCGCCGCCGATGATCCCCGCGACGATCGCAAAGAGCAGGTAGAGCGTGCCGATGTCCTTGTGGTTGGTGGACATGAACCAGCGCGCGAAGAACGCGGGCTTATGGTCGGCGTGCGCATCGTGGTGATGGTCGTCGTGGCTGACGAACGCTGACGGATGGAGCGCGGTGTCGGTCATGATCTTAGCGTCCGGCTTCGCCGACGCCGCCCGGATTGCCGGTGGCGCCTTGCGGGGAAGTGGGGGAAGTGACGGTCCCGTTTTCGAGCGGGCCGGTCATCGCGTTGGCGACCGCGGCCTCGTCCGCCGCCGCAGCGGAATTGTCCGCGCCCGGCTGCGGGATGACCGCGTCGGATGCCTTGCCCGGCGTCGGCATTGTGCCGCCCTTGGCCCGCACCCATGCCGCGAACTGCGCCGGCGTCACCGCCTCGACCGCGATCGGCATGAACGCGTGACGCGCGCCACACAATTCGCTGCACTGGCCGAAATACAGACCGGGCTTGTCGATGGTGAAGCTGGTTTCGTTCAAACGGCCGGGGATGGCGTCCAGCTTGATCCAGAACGCAGGCACCGCCCAGCTGTGAATGACGTCGTTCGCGGTCGTGATAAGCCGGATCGGCACGCCCACCGGCAGGACGACGCGATTGTCGGTCGCCAGCAGCCGCGGACCGTCGACATCGGTGCGCGCACGTTCGCCGGGGGCGACCTGATTGCCTTCCTTCAGCATGTTGGCGGTGATCTCGACTCCGCCGTGATCCGGATATTGGTAGCTCCAGAACCATTGATTGCCGATCGCCTTCAGCGTCACCGCACCTGCCGGCGCGGGTTTGAACTGCGCCTGGAGCAATCCGATCGACGGTACGGCGATCGCGACGAGGATCAACACCGGCACCAGCGTCCACACGACTTCGATGAAGGTATTGTGGCTGGTGCGCGACGGCGTGGGATTGGCGCTGGCGCGAAACTTGATGACGACCACGACCAGCAGGACCAGCACCAGGATCGAGATGATCGTGATCAGCGGGAACAGGATGCGATCGTGAAACCAGTGCGCGCGCAAGCCGTTCTTCGTGACCTGTGGCTGGATGTGGATCACACCGTCGATCGGGCGGCCGACCGTCGGATCGGCCAGGGCGCTGAGCGGCGGCGCGCCGTCCATCGCCAGCGACGGGGAAGCCGGCGCGGCGTCGGACGCCTGCACCGAACCGCCAGCCGGTCCCTGATTCGAATCGGCGGGGCGCAGCCCGGTCGGCGCGGCGGTGGCCGCGGTGGCGGGGGACGTCGCAACGGGCGCAGGCGTTTGCGCCGACGCACTGGCGGCGCCCGTCGCAGCGGCCAGCGCGAAGCCTGCCGCCATCACCCAACCCTTGAACCCGGTTCTCAGCATCTTTTTATCGTCACCCCTGTCGTGGTGCGCCCATTCGCGTGCCGGGCGTGTCGAGCGCCCCTCCTGCATCTGCCTATAGCATGGCATCCCACCGCCTCAAGGGGGCGCATCATCGCGCTTTTCTGCGCCATGGTGCGTTGCGCCGGGGTCCCGGCAACCGTATGGCGCGCGCAGGAGGCTTGCGACCCGATGACCGATGATGACGTGCTCGCCGAATTCCGCGCCGCGAACGCGCTGCTGGAAGGGCATTTCATCCTTTCCTCGGGCCTGCACAGCCCGCGCTACCTGCAATGCGCCCGCGTCCTGATGAACCCGCGCCGCGCCGCTCGCCTGACGGAGGCGCTGGCGGCGCGCATTCCGGCAGAACTGCGCGACCGGATCACCGCGGTGGTCGCTCCCGCGATGGGTGGCGTCATCGCCGGGCAGGAGATGGCGCGTACGCTGGGTGTCGACGGAATGTTCGTCGAACGGCCGACCGGCACGTTCGAGCTGCGCCGCGGCTTCCGGCTGAGTCCGGGGCAGGAAGTGCTGATGATGGAGGACGTCGTCACCACCGGCCTGTCGAGCCGCGAGGCGATCGCAGCGATCGAGGCGGCGGGCGGGCGTGTGATCGCCGGCGCGTCGCTGATCGATCGTTCGAACGGCACGGCCGACATCGGCGTGCCGTTCTTCCCGCTGATCCGGCTGGAGGTGCCGACTTACGCACCCGATGCGCTGCCGCCCGAACTGGCGGCGGTCCCCGCGATCAAGCCCGGCAGCCGGGCGGCGGCATGACGTCGGCCGGCTTCCCGCAGCGGCGCCCGGCGCGTCTGGGGGTCAACATCGATCACGTCGCGACCGTGCGCAACGCGCGCGGCGGCGGGCTGCCGGATCCGGTGCGTGCGGCACTGATGGCGGCGCAGGCGGGGGCCGATGGCATCACCGCGCACCTTCGCGAGGATCGCCGCCATATCACCGACGAGGATATCGCGCGGCTTTCCGCCGAACTGTCGATCCCGCTGAATCTCGAAATGGCCGCAACCGACGAGATGCTCTCGATCGCGATGCGCCACGTGCCGCACGCGGCGTGCATCGTTCCCGAAAAGCGCGAGGAGCGCACCACCGAAGGCGGCATCGACGCGGCGGGCCAGCACAACCGTTTGGCGCCGATGGTGCGCGAACTGGGTGCGGCGCGCATCCGCGTGTCGTTGTTCATCGAACCCGATCCGCGACAGGTAGCGGCTGCGATCGATCTGGGCGCACCGGTCGTCGAATTGCACACCGGCCGGTACGCAGAACTGACCGGAGAGGCGCGTGTCGAGGAACTGCGCCGCCTGTCGGATGCTGCGGCACTGGCGGCGAAAAACGGCATAGAGGTGCACGCCGGCCACGGCCTGACCTTCGACAATGTCGCGCCGATCGCCGCCATTCCGCAGGTGCGCGAACTGAACATCGGTCACTTTCTGATCGGGGAGGCGATCTTCGTCGGGCTGGAGCACAGCGTGCGGCGCATGAAGACGCTGATCGAGGATGCGCGGTGATCGTCGGGCTTGGCTCCGACCTCTGCAACATCGAGCGGATCGCGCATTCGCTGGAACGGTTCGGCGACCGCTTCGAGGCCCGCGTCTTCACCGATGTCGAGCGTGCGAAGGCCGGGCGACGCCCGTTTACGAAGGCGGGTACGCTCGCCAAGCGCTTCGCCGCCAAGGAAGCCTTTTCCAAGGCGGTCGGCACCGGTTTTCGCGCCGGCGTGTTCATGAAGGACATCGGCGTGGTCAACGCCCCCTCCGGTGCGCCGACGCTGGCGCTGACCGGCGGGGCGAAGGCGCGGCTGGCATTGATGATCCCGGATGGGCACGAACCGCGCATCCATCTGACGCTGACCGACGACCATCCCTGGGCGCAGGCGTTCGTCATCATCGAAGCGATACCCGCACGACATGCAGGAGCCGAGTAATCGCGTGGCAGAGGATATCGCATTGACCGGCGACCATGAGGCTCCTCCGGCTCGAACCGCCGACACGCCGCGCGCGCGCTTCGATTGGTGGGGGGAGATCAAGGGGCTGTTCTGGCTGTTGCTTGCGGTGCTCGGCTTCCACAGCTTCATCGCCAAGCCGTTCTATATTCCCAGCGAATCGATGCTCCCCGGCCTGCTGGTCGGCGACCGGCTGGTCGTGTCGAAGTTCGCGTACGGCTGGTCGTTCGTCTCGCCGACCATCCCCGATCCGATCGCGATCGTGCGCGGCACGCTGCTCCACCAGCCGGTCGACAGCTGGTCGGTGCCGGTCCCCTTCATCCACGGGCGCCTGTGGGGCAGCCTGCCGGAACGCGGCGATGTGGTGATCGTCACCCCGCCCGGCCAGTCGAGCGACTATATCAAGCGCGTCATCGGGTTGCCCGGCGATACACTGGCGGTGCGCGGCGGGGTGGTGATCCTGAATGGCACGGCTGTGTCGCGCGGGCCGCTCCACTACCGCGACCTGCCCGTCGACGCGAACGCGACCTGCGATCCGGCGCAATATCCCGGCGCGCTGCGGACGCGTGAGGACGGAAGCGCGGTCTGCCACCTGCCGATCGTCACCGAAACCCTGCCGAACGGCCGCCGTTACGACACCGTCGATCTCGAGTCCGACAGCGCCGGGGACGATTATGGCCCGGTGAAGGTCCCTGCCGATCACCTTTTCCTCATGGGCGACAATCGCGACCGCTCCGCCGACAGCCGCTTCGCGCTGGGCGGCTTCGAGCGCGGACTCGGCGGGCCGGTACCCTATGAAAACATCGGTGGCCGGGCAGAGTTCATCACCTTTTCGGTCGACGGCAACGCGACGCTCAACCCGCTGACGTGGCCAGGCTCGCTGCGGGGCGGGCGGGCGGGGTCCTCACTGCACCCGACCCGCGTCCAGTGAGCGAGCAGCAGGACATTCGCATCGACAGCGGTGGAGAACGGATCAGCGTCTGCGCGGGTGCCAGCCCGTCCGAGATCCGCGATGACGCCACCCGTCGCGAGATCCGCCGCGCCGCGGTGTGGTTGGGGATGGCCAGCGCGATCGCGCTGGTCGTCCTGCTGGTGCAGCCCCTGCTCATCATCTTCGCCGCGCTGGTGTTCGCCGCGCTCCTCGACGGCGGCGTGCGGTTGCTGGGACGGGTGCTGCCGATCGGGCGAAGCTGGCGACTGCTGATCGTCTGCCTGCTGACGATCGCCTTCCTGATCGGGACTTTCTACCTGGCCGGGATGCAGATCGCCGCGCAGGCGCAGCAGCTGCGCTCTACCGTCGAGGTGCAGGCGGTGCGCCTCAGCGGATGGCTGACTGCCCAGGGACTGATGCCCAGCATCGGCGACATCGGCGGCGTGGCGAAACAGGCATTGTCGTCGGTCGGGCGCGTGACCAGCTGGCTGGGCACCGCCGCGGGGGCGCTGACCAGCGGCTTCATGATCGTCGTGCTGGGGCTGTTCATCGCGATCGATCCGCGCAGCTACGAGCGCGGCGTGCAGTGGATGGTCCCGGAGCGCAACCGTGTCGAATTCGCCGTCACGCTGAAGCGGATCGCGCAAACGCTGCGCCGGTTGCTCGCCGGACGGTTGCTCGGCATGGCGCTCGAAGGCGTGCTGACCGCCATCGCCCTGTGGATCGTCGGGGTGCCGATGGCGATGATCCTGGGCATTTTGACTGGTCTGCTCGCCTTCATCCCCAATGTGGGCGCGTTCATTTCCGGCGCGCTGATGGTAGCGGTCGGCTTTTCGGCCGGGATGCACACCGGCGTGCTCGCGATCATCGTCTATGTCGTGGTGCAGACCTTCGACGGTTACGTCGTCATCCCGATGGTCGCCAAGCGGACCGTCGACTTGCCGCCTGCGCTGACGCTCGGCGCGCAGATCCTCGCCAGCGCGCTGTTCGGGATCCTGGGTCTGGCGCTGGCCGATCCGATGACGGCGATCATCAAGACCGCGATGGAACGCCGCTCCGAGAACGTCGAGGAGACCCGCGGCGACGACTAGCCGTTCCGCGGTACGGCTGGCGCGCCCCGGCGGCCCCTGCTAAAGCCTCCCACCCGTGTGCGAACGGGCCGCAGGATGAACCGATTGCGCGTCGAGCCACCAACGTCCTTCCCCGCCCCGGCCGAAGCCGCACCGCTCGGCGCGTTGAAACCGGTGCAGACGCTGCGTCGCCGCTGGCCGGCGTTGCTGGCGATGCTGCTGACGATCGCGATGCTGATCGGGGTGGGGCATGAATTGTTCGACCACGGATTGGCTGGTCTGCGCCGTGCCGTTCCGGCATCGCCGGGCTTCTATCTGTTCTTCCTGGCGTCGTATTTCGCACTGCCGTTGTGCGACTTCCTGATCTTTCGCCGTTTGTGGGATGTGCCGGCGGCAGCGTTCCCGGCGCTGAACCGCAAGCGGATCGCGAATGACATTCTGATCGGCTATTCGGGCGACGCATATTTCTACGCGTGGGCGCGTGCCCGGCTGGCGATGGTCGCCGCGCCGTTCGGGGCGGTCAAGGACGTCAGCATCGTGTCGGGCATTACCGGCAATCTGACCGCCTTCCTGCTCGGCGCGGTCGCGCTGCCCCTCGGCTATCAGTTGATCGCACCCGAAGTGATGCAGGCGATGATCTGGTCGCTGGTGTTCGCACTGGCGCTGTCGTTGGCGGTCCTGCTGTTCTCGCGCCGGGTCTTCTCGCTGCGGCGTCGCGACCTCTGGTTCATCTTCTGGGTCGACCTGCTGCGGATCGGCGCGGCGTGCGTCACCATCGCACTCGCCTGGGCATGGGCGATGCCGGCGGTGTCGCTGGGCATGTGGATGTTCTTGGTCGCAGGACGTCAATTGGTGTCGCGTCTACCCTTCCTGCCCAACAAAGACCTGCTTTTCGCCAATTTCGCGATCCTGGTGATCGGGCATGACCGGTCGTTGTCGGATCTGATGGCGTTCACCGCTGCGTCAACCTTGCTGATGCATGGGCTGTTGCTGCTGTTGTTCGGTGCGGTGTACGTAATGGAAAGGATGCGCGAATGGCGCGGGTGACCCTGAAGGCCGCTTGTCGGGCCGCGCTGGCCGCGGGACTGGCACTCGCCGCGTCCGGTGCGCATGCTCAGGTACTGGGCAGCGACGCGGCCGCCTGCGTCGGCGAACAGGGGCCGGCCATCCTCGCCACCGTCACCGGCCTGAAGGATCGGGTCGGCACGCTGAAGCTGGAACTCTACCCGCCCAACGAGGATGATTTTCTGGCCGGCGACAACGATCTGATGAAGGCGGGAAAGGTATTCCGCCGCATCGCCGTTGCGCCACCGGCCAGCGGCGACGCCGTCATCTGCATCCGCGTGCCGCGACCAGGGCGCTATGCGCTGTTCCTGGGGCACGACCGCGACGGCAAGCGCAAGTTCAACTTTTGGAGTGACGGCGCCGGCTTTCCCAGCAACCACAAGATCGGCCGCGCCCGCCCCAAGCTGGTGGACGCGCTCATCGATGCCGGCCCCGGTGTCACACGTACCGTGATCCGCACGCAATATCTGCGCGGGCTGGGCGGCTTCGGATTCACGCGCTGAGCGGGAGACGCACCATGCGGATCATCGACGTCAACGAATTCTACTCGCCGACCGGAGGGGGCGTGCGCTCCTATCTCGATCGCAAGATGGCATTGCTGTCGGAGCTGGGACATCAACAGATCGTCATTGCTCCGGGGCGTGAGGACCGCGTCGAGGAGCGGCCGGGCGGCGCACGGATCCATTACGTGAAGTCACCCGGCCTGCCGTTCGATTCGAATTACGGGCTGTTCTGGGATGCCGCCCCGGTGCACGCGCTGCTCGACCATTATCAGCCCGACGTCGTCGAGAATTGCTCGCCGTGGCGGTCCGCGGCGATCGTGGCGGACTGGCGCGGACCCGCCATCCGCTCGTGGTTCATGCACAACGACAACCTCGAAGCCTATCCGAAGCGCTGGTTCGCGCGGGTGGCGTCGGAGGCGACGATCGAACGCGCGTTCGGATGGTACGACCGCTACATGGGGCGGTGGCTCGATCGCTTCGATACCGTGGTCACCAACGGTCCGGTGCTGACAGAGCGGTTGCGTGCCCGCGGGCTACGGATCGACGCCACGATGACGCTGGGGATCGAACGTGAGCATTTTTCTCCTGCGCTGCGCAGCAAGGCGCTTCGCGCGGCGATGCTGGCACAATGCGGCCTGCCCGAAGATGCCTATCTGCTGATCGGGATCGGCCGCCACCATGCCGAAAAACGCTGGCCGATGGTGATCGACGCGGTCCGCCGGGCAGGCGCCAGACTGCCGATCGGGCTGGTGCTGCTCGGCCTCGGCCCCGACACCCGCACGCTCGAACGGCACATCGACGAAAGCCCGCACGTCCGAATGTTCCAGCCGATCTTCCACCGTGGACAACTCGCCTCGATCATGGCGAGTGCGGATGCATTCGTTCATGGCTCCGAAACCGAAACGTTCGGGCTGGTCGCTTCAGAGGCTCTGGCGTCAGGCTTGCCGCTGGCCGTGCCGGACCGTGGCGGCAGCGCCGCGATCGCCAGACCCGAATTTGCCGAGACGTACCGGAGCGGCGACGCCTACGATTGCGCGCGTGCGATCGTGGCGCTCGCTTCCCGGGACCAGACCTTGTTACGCCGCGCCGCGGGCCTGGTCGCGCCTAAGGTCTGGAGCGACCGTGAACATGCGTCCGCGCTGGTGGCGCACTATCAATCGCTGATCGACGAACGTGCCGGCGTGAGCAGGTCAGCATAGGCCGAGGCTATTCGCCCACCGAAGGCAGCGAAAGTACGGTCGATACTGCGCAGCAAGGCCGGACGGGTCACGTCGCCGGGGTGAACCGCGACTCGCACCGTCGGCAGTGGCTGCAACGCCCGCCGCAGCACCGCCGCCGCGACAAGTGAACTGAGCGCCCGTGCATCGGTGCGGCTTGCCCAGGTGATGACGGGGCCTCTCGCCAGCACATCGCCGCCCGGCGCCCACACGCGAGCGTGATCTTCCGCCAGCGCAAAGCCTGCGTCGATCAAGGCGGCGCGCGCGCCATCGGAGTAGAGCCAGGCCGGCGCGATGAAACCCGCCGTTGCGCGTCCGGTCGCATCCTCGATCAGCGCCCGTCCGCGGCGCATGCGCGTCAGTGCCTCGTCACGGTTCAATCCAAGGAACTCGGCCTCGCCAGCGGTCATCCGCCGGGCCTTGATCGCCGTGATGCCCCGGTGTTCGGTGTGGTCGCGATGGCACCAGCCATGGACGAACATCTCGATTCCGGCATTTGCCCACCCGCGCAAGCGCGCGGCGAACGCAGGCGTCAACGGCGCGCTGCCCCAGTGATCGGGGACGACCAGCATCGCCGCCCGTCGACCGACGAACGGTGCGAGCCGATCCAGCAACAGATCCACCTCGCTCTCGAAACGCGGTGAAACATCATGGATGGAGGCCAGCAACCGCTTCACGGCGCCGTCCCAAGCGCCTCGGCATCTGACATGGCTATCAGGTCAGATCAGCGTCGATCGCGTCCGCGAGCAGCTTGCGGATCGCGATCAATGACGTTGCCGCAGGCACGGCAGGTGCTGCTTGCAGCGGCGGCGCGCCGGATGATGACGGTGTCGCCGTATCGCGCGCGAGCAATTGCTGCACGCCCCTGATCGTATAGCCCTCCCGGTTCAACAACCGGTCGATGCGTTCGATCAGTGCAACATCATCCGGTCGATAATAACGGCGATTACCTGCACGCGTAATCGGCCGAAGCTGCGGGAAACGGCTTTCCCAGTAACGCAGGATATGCGGGGCGAGGCCGGTCGTGGACGCCACCTCGCCGATAGTGCGGAACGCGGCGGCGGATTTGCTGTCCGACGCCAACGCACTCAGCCTGCGCCGACGATACGGTCACGCATCATCTGGCTGGCGCGAAAGGTCAGCACGCGCCTCGGGGCGATCGGCACTTCGACGCCCGTCTTGGGATTACGGCCGACGCGCTCGCCCTTGTCGCGCAACACGAACGTTCCAAATCCGGAGATCTTGACGTTCTCCCCGTCGGCTAACGCGGAGCACATGCGGTCGAGTATCTGTTCCACCAGTCGCGCGGAATCTGCGCGGGACAATCCCACTTGGCGATGCAGCGATTCCGACAGATCTGCCCGCGTCAACGTACCAGCTTGCGTCATAGAGTGCCTCTACCCCCCGGAAAGGTTTGCGATTCAGCTTCGTTATCGTTGCCAAAGCCGCTTGTCGATGCACTCGGTCATCGCCGTTCAGATCCGGATGACCGCCGCGCCCCACGTGAATCCGCCGCCCATCGCCTCCAGCACCACGACATGGCCGGGCCGGATCCGACCATCACGGACCGCATGATCGAGCGCCAACGGCACCGAAGCCGCAGACGTGTTGGCATGCTGATCGACCGTGACCACAACCTTTTCAGATTCCAAGGAAAGTTTGCGAGCCGTCGCATCCAGAATGCGCGCATTCGCCTGATGGGGGACCACCCAATCGACCGCTTCGATGGGCAGTCCGGCGGCCTTCAACGCCTCTTCCATGACCGCCGCCAGGTTGACGACGGCGTGCCGAAACACCTCCCGACCACGCATCCGCAGCTTGCCGACTGTCCCGGTCGTGGACGGGCCGCCATCGACATAAAGCAACCCGTTATGGCGACCATCGGCATGGAGCCGGGTCGCCAAGATGCCTCGCGCGCCGGGATCGGCGACGTCATCGACCGATTCGCGCGCCTCCAGCACGATCGCCCCGGCCCCATCGCCGAACAGGACGCAGGTGGTGCGGTCCTCCCAGTCGAGGATACGGCTGAACGTCTCGGCGCCGATCACCAGCGCGCGACGATGGGCACCGGCCCGGATCATGCTATCCGCCACCTGAACCGCATAAAGGAAACCGGAGCAGACCGCGGCCACGTCGAACGCCACACAATCGTCGATGCCCAGCATCGCCTGAACTTTGGTGGCGGTCGCCGGAAACGTATTGTCGGGCGTTGCGGTCGCCAGGACGATCAGGTCGATATCGCCGGCGGCAAGCCCGGCGGCCGCCAGCGCCACGGTTGCGGCATCGCGCGCCAGCGTGGCGGTCGTCTCGCCCTCACCCGCGATGTGGCGAAAACGAATGCCGGTGCGCTCGACGATCCACTCGTCGGAAGTGTCGACGCGCTCGGCCAGTTCGGCGTTGGAAACCCGGCGGGCCGGAAGCGCCGCACCCGTTCCCGTCAGCACGGCACGGATCATGCGGCAGCCTTCGCTTCGAAATGGCGCAGGTCGTCGACGATCCGCCGCGTCAGGTCGGCGCGGACCATCTTGGCCGCATTTCCGATCGCGGTCGCGACACCACGCTCGTTGGCGCTGCCATGGCTTTTCACCACCAGGCCGTTAAGCCCGAGGAAAACCGCACCATTGTGATTGTTCGGGTCCAGATGATCGCGCAGCAGCTGGGTCGCCGGGCGCGAAATCAGGAAACCCACTTTCGAACGGACCGAACTGCGAAAGGCACGCTTCAACAGGTCGGCGACGAACCGCGCCGTGCCTTCCGCGGTCTTGAGCGCAATGTTCCCGGAAAACCCGTCGCAGACGATGACGTCATGCTCGCCGCGCGACAACCGGTCTCCCTCGACGAAGCCCGCGAATCGCATCGGTAGATGCGGTGCCGCGCGCAGCATCTGCGCGGCGTCGCGAATCTCCTCGGTGCCCTTCTGATCCTCGCTGCCGATATTTAGCAGCGCCACTCTCGGGCTTTCCAGCTCGAGCGTCGTGCGTGCGTAGGCTGCGCCCATCACGGCGAACTGGACCAGATTGCGCGCATCGCACTCGGTGTTGGCGCCGAGATCGAGCATGACGACGTCGTTTTCGCCCAACGTCGGCAGGAGCGCCGCCAGCGCCGGGCGATCGATGCCGGGCATCGTCCGCAACGACAGCTTGGCCATCGCCATCAGCGCACCGGTATTGCCCGCCGACACCGCCGCTGCCGCACGTCCCTGCTTAACGCAGTCGATCGCGATACCCATCGACGTGGTCTTCGCACGGCGAATCGCCTGCGTCGGCTTGTCGCTGGCGCCGATCACGTCGGGCGCATGGACGATCTCGGAATGCTGCGAGAGATTGGGATGGGTCTTCAGACCCTCGCGAATCGCCGCCTCGTCGCCGACCAACAAATAGTTGACGTCGTCGTAGCTGCGACACGCGCGTGCCACCCCGGCCAGCATCACCGCCAGCCCCTCATCACCGCCCATCGCATCGACGGCGATCCGGGACCTCTCGGACATCACTGGATCACGCTCCCGATGCTACGCCTGTACCCCAAGGGGCTCAGGCGTCGACCGCGACGACCTCGCGACCGTTGTAATGGCCGCAGGCGGTGCACAGGTTGTGCGGACGCTTCAGTTCGCCGCAGTTCGGGCATTCCTGAAACGCCTCGACCGACAACGCGTCGTGCGAACGGCGCATGCCGCGGCGTGAGGGGGAAGTCTTTCGCTTGGGGACGGCCATCGCGGCACCTTGATCTGTCTAGAAGTTCATATGAGCGACGAGCCGGTGCACGGCGCTGCGCGGACGATGCGAGCACCGGCCGCGGCAGACAGCCGGGCATCGGCTCGCATCGCGAAGCCCCGCGCCTATAGCGATATCTCCGCATGTTGCAAGCCGAGCCGGTCACGATCATCCTCCGCTGGGGTGTCTGAACGCGCCATCGTGCCCCGCGTGTCCCTGCCGAAACCAGCCCGGGATCAGGCGGACAGGGCGCGATCGCTGACGAACATGTTGTTCGCACGCTCATGCGCGAAGGTGCTCGGCTTGCCGTGGCCGGGAATGAAAGCGGTATCATCGCCCAGCGGCCATAATTTGGTGACGATCGATTCGATCAGCTGCTTGTGATCGCCTTGCGGCAGATCGGTGCGGCCGACCGAGCCCTGGAACAGCACATCGCCGACCTGCGCGAATCGGGACGGCGCGTGATGGAAGATGACGTGTCCGGCGGTGTGACCCGGCGTGTGATAGACGTCGAGCACGAGTTCGCCGATCGTGACGGTGTCGCCTTCCGCCAGCCAGCGATCGGGCTCGAACGCCACGCCGCGGATACCCCAGTCACGCCCATCCTCATGGAGACGCGCCAGCCAGAAGCGATCGTCCTCATGCGGGCCTTCGATCGGCACGCCGAGTTGTTCGGCCAGCGGCTTCGCCTCCCCGGCGTGATCGATATGACCGTGGGTGAGAAGGATCTTCTCGACGGTCACCCCGGCCCGCTCGACCGCGGCAAGGATGCGCGGCAGGTCGCCGCCGGGATCGACCACCGCCGCCCTGTTGGTCGCGGTGCACCAGATCAGCGTGCAATTCTGTTCGATCGCGGTGACGGGGATGATCGCGGCGCGCAACGGGGTATCGGTCATGACAAGTCTCCGGCCGGTCGTCGCATCGCCGACGACCCGCCCCGGCACGTTGCTACCTTCGACCTAAGTCGCGCGCAACGCGGCTTGCGGGTGGCGCGTCGCACAGGCATCTGTTGTGGGATGCGGCCGCCCCCCCCCTTCGTCCTGCTCCACGACGCCCGGCGGGGGAGCGCGGCGGCCCGCCTGTATCGTGACCCCCGGCGCATTGTCGTCGCGCATACGGTCGGCGAAGTGACCGACGTACTGGCAGCGGCACGTGCATGGGGCGGGGCCGCGGCGGGCTTCCTGTCCTACGGCGCGAGCGCAGCCTTCGAGACCGCGACGGCGGGCGAGCCCGCCTCGCCCACCCCGCTGGCCTGGTTCGGGCTGTTCGACGGCTATGAAGACGTCGAGGACGTCGCCACGCTGCTGCCCGACGCCGCGGGGGCTCGCTCCGGCACAGCGGAACCCGAGCCGTCACGGTCCGAATATCAGGCGATGTTCGACGAGGCGCAGGCTCTGATCCGCGCCGGCGATCTTTACCAGTTGAACCTCACCTTTCGTGCCCGCGTTCCGCTGGTAGGCGACCCGCTGGCATTGTATGCGCGCTTGCGGCACGCCGCGGGGGCCGGCTGGGGCGCGGTGGTGGCCACCGGCACGCAGACGTTGCTCTCGCTCTCGCCCGAACTGTTCTTCACGCTGGACGGCGATGCGCTGGTATGCCGCCCGATGAAGGGCACGGCGCGTCGCCATGACGACCCGGCAACCGACATTGCGGTTGCTCGGGCACTGGCGACCGATGCGAAGCAACGGGCCGAGAACCTGATGATCGTCGACCTGATGCGCAACGATCTGTCGCGGGTCGCCGTGCCTGGCAGCGTCACGGTGCCCGAACTGTTCGCGGTAGAGCGCTACCCGACCGTTCATCAGATGACGTCGACGGTCACCGCACGGCTCGCGCCGGGGCAGGATGCAGTCGATGTGCTGGCCGCGCTGTTTCCGTGTGGGTCGATCACTGGCGCGCCGAAGGTCCGCGCGATGCAGGCAGTCGCGACGATCGAACGTGGCAGCCCGCGCGGTGCGTACACCGGAGCGATCGGGCGGATCGACGCGGACGGTTCCGCCGCCTTCAACGTCGCGATCCGCACGCTGTTGATCGACGAAGGCGCCGACCACGCGACCATCGGCATCGGCGGCGGGATCGTCGCCGATTCCCATGCCGGCGATGAGTGGGACGAGGCATTGGCCAAGGCGGCGTTCCTCAACCGCGACGTGCGCGCGGTGGACCTGATCGAGACGATGGCCTTCGATCCGGACGAGGGGCTGCTGCGCATCGAGCGGCATCTGGCGCGGCTGAGTGCCAGCACGGTGGCGCTCGGCTACCGCTTCGATCGGCATGACGTGCGCAACGAACTGCAGGCGGCGACCTTCCGCCTGCGCAAGCCGGCCCGCGTACGCTTGCTGGTTTCGCAGACTGGCGCGGTCGCGATCGAGGTCGCGGCCGCGCCGCCCCCGCCGGACCATCCGTTGCGCATCGCGCTGGCGCCGCTGCCGGTCGACGTGCAGGACTGGCGCCTGCGTCACAAAAGCAGCGACCGCCGCTTCTACGATGCGGCACGCGCCGCCAGCGAGGCGGACGAGGTGGTGTTCGTCGCCCCGGATGGCCGGTTGACCGAGGGCAGCTTCACCAACCTGTTCGTCGCGCGGGCCGGCATGCTGGTGACCCCGCGCGCCGGCCCGCTGCTGCCGGGGATTTTGCGGGGCGAACTGATCGATTCCGGGAGAGCGATCGAGGGCGATCTGTTCGTGAGCGACCTGCGCGACGGACTGTTCGTCGGCAACGCGCTGCGCGGCCTGATGCCGGCGGTTCTCGACGGCGGCCGTTCGCGCGGTTGCACATTGACGGCCGCCGTCGCATAGGCGCACCCGCCCCCTTCCAGAAGGCGTTTGCCCATGCACACCTCCGCCGCGCTCGACCGCATCAATCCCTCGCCCACGCTGGCGATCACCAGCCGGGTGCTGGAGTTGAAGCGCGCCGGGGTCGATGTGATCGGGCTGGGTGCCGGCGAACCCGATTTCGACACGCCGGATTTCGTGAAAGAGGCTGCGATAGAAGCGATCCGCGCCGGAAAGACGAAGTACACCAACGTCGATGGTACGGCGGAACTGAAGGAAGCCATCGTCGCCAAGTTCAGGCGCGACAATGGCCTGGTGTACACTCCGGCGCAGGTGACGGTGAACGTCGGCGGCAAGCACACGCTGTTCAATGCCCTGGTCGCCACGCTGGACGCCGGTGACGAGGTGATCGTGCCTGCGCCATATTGGGTCAGCTACCCGGACGTCGTGCAGTTCGCCGGCGCGACACCGGTGATCGTCGCGGCCGGGGCCGATGTCGGTTACAAGCTGACCCCGGCGATGCTGGAGGCAGCGATCACGCCGCGGACCAAGTGGCTGATCCTCAATTCGCCCTCCAATCCGACCGGCGCTGCGTATAGTATCGCGGAACTGAAGGCGCTGGGGGAGGTGCTGGAACGACATCCGCACGTCTGGATCTTCGCCGACGATATGTACGAGCATATCGTCTATGACGATTTCCGCTTCGCCACGATCGCGGAGGTCTGTCCTTCGCTCTATGATCGGACGCTGACCGTGAACGGTTGCTCGAAGGCGTATGCGATGACCGGGTGGCGGATCGGTTTCGCGGCGGGTGCGACGTGGCTCATCAAGGCGATCGCCAAGCTGCAGTCGCAATCGACCAGCAATCCGTGCTCGATCGCGCAGGCGGCGGCCACCGCGGCGCTGACCGGGGATCAGGGCTTCCTGAAGGAGCGTTCCGCGGCATTCCAGATCCGTCGCGATCTGGTGGTCGACATGCTGAACGCCGCCGAGGGTATCACCTGCCCGAAACCCGAAGGCGCGTTCTACGTCTATCCCGACGTGTCGGGAGTGATCGGCAAGGCGACGCCGGCGGGCAAGCGAATCGAGAACGACAGCGATTTCGTCGGCTACCTGCTCGACGATGCTAAGGTTGCCGCGGTGCAGGGGGTCGCGTTCGGCGTCTCGCCCGCGATGCGCATCAGCTATGCCACGTCGGAGGCGCTGCTGACCGAAGCATGCCGGCGCATCCAGGAAGCCTGCGCCGCGCTGAAATAAGCGCACGTTCGGAAACGATCGCTTTCCGTTGCGGCAATGGTGCGGCAGCAGGGCTGTCGCTATATCGCTGATGAACGGACGGACCAGCCGCCGTTAAGGCTCAACATCGGAAAAGGTAGCTGCATCGTCGCACGGCTCGGCCGCGCGATGATCGGACGGCAACGCCGCGTGAGCGGCCAGGGAAAGAGAGAGACCATGACCCGCTTCATCAAGTCCAGCTTCGCCTGGCAGTTTGCCGGCGGCTTCCTGCTCGGCGCGATGGGGATGATGGCGGCGCATGTGACCCAGCCCGAGCTTCCGGCCAACGCCTATGCCGCGACCCATGCCACGCGCTGATCTGGCGTAACCTGCCCGACGATCCCATATGCGGCGCATGAAGCGCCCTTCCGCACCGCTCGCCCTCCTCCCCATCCTTCTGGCCTCATGCGGCACCGCGCAGGCCGAGCGTGCCGTCCCCATCCCGGTCGCCGCCCGCGACGTGCCCCCCGCCCCCGGCTTGCAGACGGCCGTGCTTGCCGGCGGATGCTTCTGGGGCGTGGAGGCGGTGTTCCAGCAGGTGAAGGGCGTTCGCGACGTCACATCCGGCTATGCCGGTGGCACGGCACAAACCGCCAATTATCGTGCGGTCAGCAGCGAGACGACCCGCCATGCCGAAGCGGTGAGGATCACCTACGACCCGCGCGTTGTCAGCTACGCCACGCTGTTGCGGGTATTCTTCTCGATCGCACACGATCCGACGCAATTGAACCGGCAGGGGCCAGACAGCGGCACCAGCTATCGCTCGGCGGTCTTCCCGCAGAATGCCGCGCAGCGCTCCGTCGCCGCAGCATATATCGCGCAATTGGGCGGCGCGCGGGCGTATCCGCGCCCGATCGTGACCGGGATCGAGCGCGGCGCCTTCTATCCCGCCGAACCGTATCATCAGGATTTCTTCCGCAACAACCCGACGCATCCGTATATCGTGCGCTGGGACAAGCCGAAAGTCGCGGGCTTCCGCGCCGGTTTCCCGCAACTCGCATCCCGGTGACGCGGGGGGTTCGGCACGCGCGCCGGACCCGTCAGAGGATCAGTCGAGCGGTCGGGCGGCCTCGACGAGCAACACCGGCACGCCGTCGCGCACAGGATAGGCGACCCGCGCCGTGTCCGACACCAGTTCCTTTCGTCCGGCATCGTAGCGTAACGCGGTCCGCGTCGCCGGGCAGACCAGACGTTCCAGCAACCACGGGTCGATCGTCATTGCAGGGTCACCCGCTCCTCGCCATCGTGGCGACCGAAGAACTGCATCAACTGCACCAGCAGTTCGGCACGTCCCGCCAGGTCGGGCACCTCCAGCAAGGCCTGTTTGGCCGCGACGTCGAACGGCGCGATCTGCGCGATCCCGTTCACGAGGCTGGTGTCGTCAAGGCGACCCACCGCCTTCCAATCGACCGCATAGCCATGCGCTTCGGCGAATCGCCGCGACTCGATCTCCAACGAGGCCCGCGCACCCAGCGACAGCGTCTCCTCCGCTGCGATCGGCAGCAACTCGGCCTCCACTTGCCGGAACGGCGTGGTCACGGTCAGTTCGCGGCGCAGGCGGAACAGCGACAACCCCTGCAGGATCAGATTGTAACGCCCGTCATCCAGCGCCTCGACCTCCGCGATCCGACCGACGCATCCAATGTCAAACAGGTCGGGTGCAGCGGCGTCGGTGCTGTCGGGCCGTGGCTGGATCATCGCGATGCGGCGATCGCGCGCCATCGCGTCCGATACCAGCGCACGGTAGCGGGGCTCGAAGATGTGCAGCGGCAGGTGCAGCTGCGGAAACAGCAGCGCACCCGGTAACGGGAAAATCGAGAGCCGCGTGACGTCGGTCATCCGAACAGGATCGCCGACAGCCGGCGCCGTTGCGCCGACACCCACGGATCCTCGATGCCCACCACCTCGAACAGCTTGAGCAATTGCTGCCGCGCCACGCCATCGTTCCAGTCGCGCTCCGCCGCGATGATCGACAGGAAGCCGTCGGCGGCGGCATCGCGATCACCTGCTGCCATGCGCGCATTGGCCAGTTCGTAGCGCGCCCCGAGATCGTCCGGGTTCGCCACCACCGCCGCCTCCAGCGGGGCGAGATCATCGACCGCGGGAGCGGACTTGGCCAATGCGAGCGCCGACGCCGCACGCGTCATTTCAGGGCGCTTCGCGACGTTTTCGGGCAGCGCGGCGATCGCCGCCTCGGCCTCGTCAGGCTGGCCAGCGGCGACCAGCGCGCGGATGCGGCCCGACAGTACGGCATGATGATCCGGCGCCATTTCGAGGAGCTGTTCGAAGATGGACAGCGCGCGTTCCGCATCTCCTTCGGTCAGCGCCTGCTCGCCCATCGCGATCAACGGTTCGAGATCCGCTTCCCCGGACGGACCCTCCGCGCCGATCGGCAACTGACGTAGCAATTGATCCAGCATCGTCTTCAGCTGCGATTCGGTGCGCGCGCTGGTCAGGTCGGCGACGAGTTGCCCCTGAAACATCGCATAGACGGTCGGGATCGAGCGGATCTGGAACTGCGCGGCGATGAACTGGTCCTTGTCGGTATCGACCTTGGCCAGCACCACGCCCTTGTCGGCATATTCCGCCGCCACCTTTTCCAGCACTGGCGTCAGCGTCTTGCACGGTCCGCACCATTCCGCCCAGAAATCGACGATCACCAGCTTCGTCATCGACGGTTCGACGACATCGGTACGGAAGCGCTGGACAGCTTCCTTATCTGCCGGGGACATGCCTAACGTGGCCAAGGGGCGCTCCTGAAGTTGCTCGCCCCCTTATGTGGGATGGCGGCGGGGGATACAAACCCCCCGCCCCACCGCATACGCCGTCGTCAGAAAGCGGCCGTCAGGGCAAAGACCACCTTCGCGTCCGCGATAGAGCCGTCGCCGTCCTGCCCGCGGCTGAAGCTGGGCTGGAGATATGCGGCCTCTCGGTCGGTGATGTTGGTATCGACATAGGCGATCCCGACGGTCAGCGGCGTGCTGGGGATGGTATAGTCGACGCCCAGCAGCCAATCGGCATAGGCGCCGGTCGGCGCGACGCTCGTCGCGAATGGCCCCAGCCCCTTGTTGCCGCTCGACGCGCCGATATGCGCCTTGGCCGTCAGGCCAGTGTTCGGGATCGCGGCCGAGGCATCGCCCCATACGTACAGATTGTCGCCCTTTGCGCCGGGATTGCTGTAGCCGGTGCCTGCATCGTAATCGACGTTGGCAGCGACCTGCCCGTTCGCCGACCAGGCGCCGAGTGCTTCCTGCTTGGGGGCATAGGCCACGCCCGCAGTCAGGCTGACCGGGCCGGCGGTGCCCGACAGCTTGACATAGGGCTCGATGAAGTCGGTGTTGTCGAAGCCGCTGGGGTACATGTACCACGTCGCGCCAATGTCCAGCGTGCCGCCCGCGACCGGAACCTTGAAGCCCGCAATCAGGTCGAGCTCCATATTGGCGCCGCCGAACGTTCCCCATCCGGCAAGGTTCGACCCCCACGTGCCGATGTAGACACCGCTATCGTGCGCGATCGTGAAACCACCCTGCACGGCCAGATTTTCGTCGGACTGCGATACCCCGCGAAACCGATAGTCGCTGACCAGTCCGACCGCACCCGAAACGGTGACGGCCTTCGCCGGCGCCTCGTCCTGAGCGGCCGCTGGAACCGCTGCCATCATCGACAGGGCGGAGAGAAGGAATGCGTATTTCATGGAACCTCCCTTGTGGCAGAGGCTCCTCCTGCTGTGGTCTGCGCCGCTCTCCCCCGCATCTGGACGAAGGGGCAACCGCTAGGCCACCCTTCCGGATTATCGGCCGGCCCTTGCTGGATTATGTCCGGTTACCATCAAAGTGTTTCCGGACCGGTGGATCAGCCATGATCTTCGTTAAGTGTGGCGATCCGACCACGGGCTCCGGTGATCTTCACCGAAAACCCCGCGGCCCGACGCCGCTGGAACCAGTCACGCAACATCTCCGCACTGGTGTGGTCCACCGCATATAGCCGCGACGCGTCGATTCGCACCGGCGTACCGGCAGGGACCCGGTCGAGCGTCTCCGACAATTTGGGCAGCGTCACGAACGTTGCCGTACCGTCCAGCGTGATCGCGTGGGTATCCGCTTCCTGCCCCTCGTATACACGCAGGCGCAAACGGTGCAGGTTCGGGATCAACTCCAGCATGGTCAGCCCGATGCCGACCAGCACGCCGGTCAACAGGTCGGTCGTCACCACCACCACCAGGGTCGCGGCCCAGATCAGCACCGGCAACATGCCATAGTCGCGGAATAGATGCGTGGCGTGCTTGACGCTGACCAGGCGAAACCCGGTGACCACGAGGATCGCGCCCAGTGCGGCCATCGGGATCAGCTTCAGCACGAATGGCAGCGCTGCCACGAAACCGAGGATCCACACGCCGTGCAGGATCGCGGAGGCGCGAGTCGCCGCCCCGGCCTGCACGTTGGCGGAACTGCGGACGATCACGCCGGTCATCGGCAGCGCGCCGGCAAAGCCGCACAGCAAGTTGCCGACGCCCTGCGCCCGCAACTCCTTGTTGTAATCGGTGCGCACCCCGTCGTGCATCTTGTCCACCGCGGCCGCCGACAGCAGCGTTTCCGCGGACGCGATGAACGCGATCGCGACCGCTGCGGCGATCACCGAGGGGTCCAGCAAGCGCGCGAACGCATCACCGACGGGCGGGGTGATCGCGCCGAAGATCGAATCGGGCACCTGCACGCGTGCGACGTCGAAGCCGATCAGCAGCGACACGATCGTCCCCACGGTCACGCCGACCAGCGCACCGGGCAGCAGCCGCAACGCCGCGGGCCTGAACTTCTCCCAGCAGACCATCGCCACGATCGTCGCGATGCCGATCGCGAACGCGAACTCGCTCGCCTGCAGGTTGCTCGGCGACAGGCCGAACATACGGCTCGGCATGGCCGCCAGGTTCTGCAACCCGCTGGGCAGCGGCCGATGATCGAACAGGACATGGAACTGGCCGACGACGATCAGCACGCCGATCCCGGCCAGCATCCCGTGGACGACAGCGGGCGAGATGGCCTTGAACCATCCACCCAGCCTGAACACGCCCGCCACCACCTGGACCGCACCGGCAAGGACCAGGATCGGGCCAAGCGCCGACAATCCCTGATCGCGCACCAGTTCGTAGACGATCACCGCCAGCCCGGCGGCCGGTCCGCTCACCTGCAACGGCGATCCGGCCAGCGCGCCGACGATCAATCCGCCGATGATCCCGGTGATCAGCCCCTTCTCGGCCGGCACGCCCGAGGCGATCGCGATGCCCATGCAAAGCGGCATCGCCACGAGGAAGACCACGATCGATGCGGTCAGATCACGGCCCAGAAACGCCATCGACGGAACCGATACGCCGGGACGGCTTTGCACCGTGGCGGCGGGGGGAACGATACTGGCCATTATGCGCGACCCCGCAGCGCAGGCTGGCCGGACTTTTCTACCGCGTTGACGTCGCGCCGGCGTTTACTGGCCACATCATCTCTCCCGATGGCAACCGACCAGGTACTACGGCGTACTTCTTTCCAATCCGCAGCGGGTGCGTGTCATTTCATTTCCGGTGGCGGCAGAGTGATTTGCGCGCACAAGCCGCCGCGATCGCGGTTGGCGAGGGTCAACACCCCGCCCTCCGCCACGACTGCCAACTGGACGATCGACAGCCCCAGCCCGAATCCGACCGTGTCGCGCGCCCGCGCCGCATCGAGCCTGACGAACGGCTCCAGCACGCGGTCCAGTTCGTCGTCGGGGATGCCGGGGCCGTCGTCCTCGATGCGGATGGTCACGCCCGCGCGATCGGTCAGCAACGTGATCGTCACCGCGTCGCCGTAATGCAGCGCGTTTTCCACCAGGTTCACCAGCGCGCGCTTGAACCCCACGCGGCGCACCCGCCACTCGCAATGATCCGGCCCGACATAGGTGACCGCGCGTCCACGATCCTCGGCATCGTCGGCCAGAGTCGCGCACAGCACCGCCAGATCGACGACGCTGGCGGACTCGGGATCGGCGGCGCCGCCCAGGAAAGCGAGCAACGACGTGATCATCGCCTCCATCTCGACGACATCGCGCACGATCGCGTCGCGCGTTTCGACATGCGCCAGCGCCTCGGTCCGCAGGTGCAGCCGAGCGAGCGGCGTGCGCAGGTCATGACCTACCGCCGCCAGCGCCTGCGTCCGTCCGGCGATCAAGGCCTGGATACGATCCTGCATCCGGTTGAAGGCGGTGATGACCCGCCGCACCTCGCCCGGACCATCCTCATCGACATGCTCCACCGCGCCATGACCGACCCGGTCCGCCGCCTTCGCCAGTCGCCGCAACGGTAATAGCACGCGCCGCAACAGCAACCCGCCCAGCAGCATCAACGCGATCGCCGGCACCATGGCCAGCGCGATCCGCTCGAACGAAAGGTTCAGGTTGGCGACCGGCTGGCGCGTGCGAAAGAACAGCCAGCTGCCGTCGTCCAGCCGCAACCCGCCGCTCACCACCGATCGCCGGCCGGGCGACTGGAGCCGCAGCCACAGATTGGTCGTCGCCAGCGACGGCTCCCATTCCAGCACCTGCCGCTGCATCTCGTCCAGCGCCGGGGCGATCGGCGGTACGACGGGCAACCCGTCGGCCCATTGCAGGCGATAACGATCGGTGGTCAGTTCCGCCGCCATCGCCGCGCGCTCCGCGGCCGGACGTTCGGCGATCAGCCGACGGCTGATGACCAGATGCTCGGCAAGCCGATTCGCCTCGTCGTCACGCACCGCGAAGCTGCTCGCCCGCTCGTAAAGCAGCGTGCTGGCACCGAATTCGATGACCAGCGTCAGCAGCAGGATCGCCAGCACCTGCCCCAGCAGGCCGACGGCCGGGCGGCGCAGGAAGGTCACGCGTGCCGGCTCAGGCGCGCTCGACCGGGGCGTTCAGCATGTAGCCGACCCCGCGCACCGTGACGATCGGCGCAGGGGCGCCCGCCCCGCCCAGCTTGCGGCGGAGCCGGCTGACCAGCACGTCGATCGACCGGTCCGAACTGTCGCCCAGCCGCGTGCGGCTCAGCTCGATCAGCCGTTCGCGCGCGATCACGCGTTGCGCATGGTCGGCGAGCACCACCAGCAGGTCGAACTCCGCGCCGGTCAGATCGACGATCGCCCCGGTCGGCGACGACAGTTCGCGCCGCGGCAAATTGACCGTCCAGCCATCGAAGGTGAGCACGCCCTGATCGCCCGCCCCCGCACGTCGGTCGAGCGCGGGGCGGCGCAACACCGCGCGGACCCGCGCCACCAGTTCGCGCGTGCCGAACGGTTTGGCGATATAATCGTCGGCGCCCAGTTCCAGTCCGACGACGCGGTCCGTTTCGCTGGCGCGCGCCGACATGAAAATGATCGGCACGTCACTTTTCTGGCGCAGCGAACGACACAGGTCGATCCCGCTGGTGCCCGGCAACATGATGTCGAGCAGCACGAGATCGACCGGCCCCGAATCGAGCGCGAGCCACATCTCCGGTGCCGCCGACGCAGGACGCACGGCAAAGCCGTTCTCCTGCAACGCACGTGCGGTCAGCATCCTAAGCGACGGATCGTCCTCGACAAGCAAGATGGTAGGCGCGGTCATGCCACCGGACGTAGGGTCCGGACTGATCGCGGTCAATTCGCAGTCGCGGTAGAAAAAAGACGATAGACACGAAACGGGGCTTGCAGCCCCATGAGACCGCTGCTAGTGGCCCCACCTCACCCGACGGAAGCGCTTCTGCTTCCGGTCCACGGCGCCAGAGCGGGCGTAGCTCAGGGGTAGAGCACAACCTTGCCAAGGTTGGGGTCGAGGGTTCGAATCCCTTCGCCCGCTCCAGTCTTCATGACCGCACATCTCGCATCCCGTTTTTCGGGACTGATGTATGTTGCGTGCAGGCGTGCCGTGCGGCGCACCGGCGGGTGGAGTGACCGTTCATGATCGTCCTTTCGTTGATCGCGGTGCTCGCAGGCCTCACATCGTCGCCGCAGAGTCGTGCATTGCCACCCTTCCCCGACGACCAGCCTGGCGCGCCGATGCGCGGTGGCTGCGTCTTCGCAGGAGTGAAGGTGGGGCGCCCGGTGCCGCCCGGATTGCGGAAGCGCAGCGAAGGGTCGACGAAGGTCCGGATCGTACGGCCCGGAGACCGGCTGACGATGGACATGATCCCGTCGCGCCGGAACATCCACATCGATGCGCAGGGCAAGGTCACCCATATCACCTGCGGCTGACGCCGCTGGCCGGCGCGGATGACGGGGGCGGTGCGGCGCGCTAGGGGCATCACATGCCTTCCTTCTTCAAGCCGATCCTTGCCGGTGCGCAATGGCCCGCGCGGCTGGTTGCGTGCCTGGGTGCGGCGACGTGCCTCGCCCTGACGTTCCTGGTGTGCGCCCGGCTGCCGCTGTCGCAGGCCGACCTGCCGATCATCGTCGCCCCGCTGGGGGCGTCGGCGGTGCTGGTGTTCGCGGTCCCGGCCAGCCCGCTGGCGCAACCGTGGCCGGTGATCGGCGGCAACATCGTGTCCGCGCTGGTCGGGGTAGCGGCATATGAAGCGATCCCCCAGACCGCCGTGGCAGCCGGTGTCGCAGTCGGCGCGGCGATCCTGGTCATGTCGTTGCTGCGGTGCCTGCATCCGCCGGGCGGGGCCGCGGCGCTGACGGCGGTGATCGGCAGCCCCGGCATCCATGCCGCGGGATTCGGATTCGCGCTCGTACCGGTCGGGATCAACTCGCTGGCGCTGGTCGGGCTGGGCATCTGCTATCACCGGCTGACCCGCCATTCGTACCCGCACCGCGTCGCGACGACCGCCACCCCCGCCGCCGGCCTGCACGCGGCGGACATTGACGCCGCGCTGGCCGACCTGCACGAGACGTTCGACATCGCCCCGGCCGATCTCGACGCGCTGCTGACGCGGGCGGAGGCGCATGCGGAGGCGCGACGACGCGGTCGCGCCATCTCGACAAGCGCGCCGCCGACCGGCACGTCTGCGCCATGACTCATCCTGCGATCCGGGTCGGCATCGGCGGCTGGACCTATGCGCCGTGGCGCGGCACCTTCTATCCCGACAAATGGCCGCAGAAGCGCGAACTGGAATATGCCAGCCGCCACGCCACCGCGATCGAGGTGAACGGCACTTTCTATTCCTCGTTCAAGCCCGCCACCTTCGCTAGCTGGCGGGAGAGCGCACCGGACGGCTTTGTGTTCGCGTTGAAGGCGTCGCGTTATTGCGTCACGCGCAAGGTGCTGGCCGAGGCGGGTGAATCGATCGCCCGCTTCGTCGGGCAGGGCATCGTCGAACTGGGCGACATGCTCGGGCCGATCCTGTGGCAGATGCCGGCGACGCGGAAGTTCGATGCCGACGACATGGGCGCGTTCCTGAAGCTGCTGCCCACCGCCGAAGCCGGGGTGCCGCTGCGCCATGCGATCCAGGTGCGCCACGAAAGCTTCGCCACGCCCGCCTTCGTGGCGCTGTGCCGCGCGGCGGGGGTGGCGATCGTGCACGGCGACTCCGCCGATTATCCGGCGCTCGCCGATGTGTCGGGCGACTTCGTCTATGCCCGGCTGGAGGATGCGCGCGAGGACGAGCCCGCCGGCTATGCGCCCGCCGCACTCGATCGCTGGCGGGATGTCGCGCGCGGCTGGGCGGCGGGCGAAAGCCCGGCGGCGCTGCCCTATGTCGCGGACCCCGCCCCACGCCAACCGCGCGACACCTTCATCTTCATGATAAATGGCGCGAAAGTGCGTGCACCACACGCCGCGATGGCGCTGATCGATCGTCTCGGCTGACCGGGCGGATGTTGCGAGTGTTGCGAATGTTGAGACACTGGCGCAGTGTCTCAACATTGGCGTCAAGGCGCGAGACGAGACCATCGCCGCGTCGTGCGGGATGTTGGCCGCTGTAGGACAGCTTTATGCCGCACCGTCGAGCCGCGCCACGATCGCGGCGATCGCCGGGTCGGTATACGTGGCGACCGGATCGTCGGAGCCATCGGCAAGACGGTGGTATGCGCCAGCGTCGAACGCCTCGTACACCTCCTGGAACAACGCGGGCCAGCGATGCGCCACGCCGTCGAGCCACAACCCCTGCAGCAATCCCCACAGGTCGCCCGCGATGCTGTCGCAGACGACATAAGGCATTTCCCCGGCATGATAGGCGCGCGCCAGCCGTGCAGCGAAGCGATCGAGAAAGGCGGCGACATCCTCGCCGCTCGACGGCGGCGCGCCGGCGGCCCACGTTTCCGCGATCCGCCTGCGCTCCTCCGCCGGAAGGTCGTTATCGGCCGGCGTAACGAACCTGCACGCGCCCACGACGCAGCGCCATGCCGACCACCGCGAACCCCGCGATCATCATCGCCCAGCTGGACGGCTCCGGCACCGCCGCCTTCACGGCGCTGATCGAGAACGTCACCTGCCTGCTCCCGCCGCTGATGCCGGGATAGCCGATCCGTGCGACGTTCCGGCACGCCCCGGTGTCGCCGCCGCAGGTCAGGCTGCTGAACAGGCCGTAGGTCGTCTGGCCTGCCTTGAACACAAGCCCGCCGTCGTCGACGAGCGGTGCAATGCCCGTGGGATAGAGCAGGTTGGTGGCGAAAAATGGCGCTTTGTCCGGAGCGGGCGGCATGAGCGACACCGCCACGTTGCGGAAGATGCCGGTCATCGACGTGACGAGATAGCCGGCAACGCTCTGCCCGGCGATCGGCTCTTCGGCGTCATAGGCGAACGTCGTGTCGGTGGTCGTCAGCCGGCCCGATCCCGCGAACGATCCGATGATCTTCCACTCGAAAACCGCGGCCTGCGCCGGCAGCGCGACGATGGCCAGGCACAGTCCTGCTGCGCCTTTCGCAAGGCGAATGTTCTTCATCATGTTGTGCTTCCCCCCAGAAGACCAGCCGCGCCCGCGCGGCCTCCATAGAGGCGCTACACTTTATAATCGTGTGCCGCCAGCGCCATGACCACGAATGATGCGCGTCAGCCCAGCCGCTCCTTCAGGTCGAGCATCGCCAAGGCCGCCCGTGCGGCACCGCCACCCTTGTCGAGTTGCGCGGGATCGGCGCGGGCGATGGCCTGCGCCTCGTCCTCGGTGGTCAGGATACCGTTGCCGATCGCCATGCCGTCCATGGTCAGCGCCATGATCCCGCGCGCGCTTTCGTTGGCGACGATCTCGAAATGATAGGTCTCGCCGCGGATCACGACACCCAGCGCCACGAACGCGTCATAGCGGCCGCTGTCCGCCGCCATCGCGATCGCGCCGGGCACTTCCAGCGCGCCGGGCACGGTCAGCACTTCCGCCCGATGCCCCGCCGCCTCGATCGCGGCCCTTGCGCCCGCAACCAGCATGTCGTTGAGGTGATCGTAGAAGCGCGCTTCGACGATAAGAATGTTGGCCATCAATCCACCTTCCGTTCGCCGACGATCGACAGGCCATAGCCGTCGAGCCCGACCAATGTGTGATGCGTGTTCGTCAGCAGCACCATGTCGTGCACGCCCAGTTCGGCGAGGATCATCGCGCCGACGCCGTAATCGCGCAATTCCTCCATGTCCGCCGGGGCCGGCTCGCCGGCCTTCATCCGCACTGCGGTGGTGAAGGCATCGGCGCGGTGGCGGTTGATGACGACGATCACGCCCGCGCCCTCGGCAGCGATCAGTTCCATCGAGCGCGAGAGCATCCGCCCACGCTCGCCCTCTTCGCCGAACACGTCGGCGAACGGCGACAGCGCGTGCATCCGCACCAGCGTGGGGCGCGACGGATCGACCCGGCCCTTCACCAGCGCGATCTGTTCGGTGCCGGTCGCCGTGTTGCGATACGCGCGCACCGTCCAGTCGCCGCCCCAGCGGCTGGTGAACGGCGCTTCGCTGACCAGTTCGACCAGATGGTCGTGGCGGCGGCGATAGGCGATCAGATCGCGGATCGTGCCGATCTTCAGGTTGTGGAGCTGCGCGAACGAGACGAGATCGTCGAGGCGCGCCATCGTGCCGTCCTCGTTCATGATCTCGCAGATCACGCCCGAGGGGTTCAGCCCGGCCAGCCGCGATACGTCGACGGCCGCCTCCGTATGGCCGGCACGCACCAGCACGCCGCCGTCGCGCGCGACCAGCGGGAAGACGTGGCCGGGGGTGACGATGTCGGCGCGGCCCTTGGTCGAATCGATCGCCGCCGCGATCGTGCAGGCGCGATCGGCGGCGGAGATGCCGGTCGTGACCCCCTCGCGCGCCTCGATCGAGACGGTGAAGGCGGTTTCGTGCCGCGTCCCGTTGTTGCGGCTCATCAGGTCGAGCCCGAGGTCCTCGACCCGCGCCTTCGTCATCGCCAGGCAGATCAGCCCGCGGCCGTGGCGGGCCATGAAGTTGATCTTCTCCGGCGTCGCCATTTGCGCGGGAATGACCAGATCGCCCTCGTTCTCGCGATCCTCGTCGTCGACCAGGATGAACATCCGGCCGTTGCGCGCCTCGTCGATGATTTCTTCGGGCGTGGAGAGATAGCCGTGGCGCAACCGCGCGAGTTCGGCGGATTTAGCGGCCACGATAATGCTCCATGCGTTGAAGGTAGCGCGCCAGCACGTCGATCTCGACGTTGACGCGCGCGCCGGCGACCAGCGTGCCGAGCGTGGTGACCGATTGCGTGTGCGGGATCAGGTTGATCGCGAAAACGGTGCCGTCGGCGGCGTCGGCGACGGTGTTGACGGTCAGCGACACGCCGTCGATCGTCACCGACCCCTTTTGCGCGACGAACGGCGCCAGATCGGCGGGAACGCGGACCTGCACGCGGCGCGAATCGCCGTCCGCCTCGACCGCGATCACCTCCGCCACGCCATCGACATGGCCGGTGACGATGTGCCCGCCGAGTTCGTCGCCCAGCTTCATCGCACGCTCCAGGTTCAGCGCGCGGCCTTCGTGCCACTGCGCATCGGCGGTGCGCGCCACCGTCTCCCCGGACACATCGACCGCGAACCAGCCGGGGCCGGTCTCCACCACCGTCAGGCACACGCCCGAACAGGCGATCGACGCGCCCAGGTCGATCCCGGCGGTGTCATAGGCGGTGGCGATGGTGACACGCCGATCGCCGCGTTCCTCGATACGCTGGATGGTGCCGATGTCGGTGACGATGCCGGTAAACATGCGGGGTGAACCTTTCAGCCGCGCTCGTAGACTTCGAGCCGGTCGCTGCCAAGCTGGCGCTGGTCCGCCAATGTCCAGCGGCCATGCGCATCGGCGAGTCCGGCCAGCCCGATCTCGCCGAGCGTCCGGCCGCCGCCGATCAGGATCGGCGCACGGTAGAGCAAGAGGCGATCGACCAGCCCGGCGCGCAGGAACGCGGCGGCGGTCTGCGCGCCGCCCTCGACCAGCAGGTGATCGCCCGGCAGCGTGGCGATGTCCTGCGGCGCGGCGATCCACCGCGCGGGTTCGCGACCCGGCGTGCCGCCCGCCATCGCCTCGTCGGACGCGCCGGCCGCGTCGCGGCGGGACAGCACGACCCGCAGCGGGATATGCTGCGCCAGACCGGGGAGCCGCACGTCGAGCCGTGGGCGATCGGCCTCCCATGTGCCGCGCCCGACCAGGATCGCTTCGTGGCGACTGCGTTCGAGATGCGCGTGGGCGCGCGCCTCGTCGCCGGTGATCCACTGGCTGCGCCCGTCCACCATCGCCACCGCGCCGTCCAGCGACAGCGCCAGCTTCAGCGTGACGTGCGGGCGGCCATGCGCGCGGCGGGTGAGGAACCCCGCCATCGATCGCCGTGCCGCGTCGGCCAGCACGCCCGTTTCGACCGCGACGCCAGCGAAGCGCAGCCGCGCGAAGCCGCTGCCGTCCGTGCGCGGATCGGGATCGCCCAGCGCGGCGACGATCCGCCCCACCCCGGCTGCGATCAGCAGGTCGGCGCAGGCGGGACCGCGCGTGCTGTCATGCGCGCACGGCTCCAGCGTGACATAGGCGGTCGCCCCGGCGGCGCGTTCGCCCGCCTCGGCCAGCGCCATCGCCTCGGCATGGGGACGACCGCCGGGCTGGGTCCAGCCGCGTCCGACGACCACACCATCGCGGACGATCACGCAACCGACGTTCGGATTGGGCGCGGTCAGTCCACGCGTGCGCCCGCCCAGCGCCAGCGCCGCCGCCATCCAGCGCGCATCGTCGCTCAAGGGGTCAGATGCCCATCGCGTTCAATTTGTCGTCGAGCCGTTTGAACCCGGCGCGCAGCTTTTCCTCACGCGCGCGTTGCGCGGCGATCTGCGCGTCGCGGATCGGCTTGTCGATCTTCTGCTGCGCGATGATCTCGGCATCGGTGCGGTCGAGCTTCCACTGCTCGAAATAGACGATCTTGGGCTTGTAGACCTTTTCCGCGTAAGAATCGTGCACGAACGCCCACAGGATGAAGCAGGTGAGCGTGATCGACAGAAGCAGGAACCACAGGTCCTGCGGCTGACGCGTGCCGAGGAACAGGCGAAGGTCGTGCCATGCGCGGATCGGCGACATGCGGGCGAAGAATTGCTGCATGACGCCGATATAGGCGGTCAGGCGGCGGCGTTCGAGTCCAGTCGTGCAATGGTACGCTCACGCCCGATCAGCGGCAGCAGCGCCGCCATGTCCGGCCCGTGATCGCGCCCGGTCAGCGCGCGGCGCAGCGGCAGGAACAATGGCTTGCCCTTCCGCCCGGTCGCCTCCTTCAGGGCAGCGGTCAGCGCGTGCCATGGGTCGCCCGCCCAGTCGATGGTGCGTGCGACCGCCGCCGCCTGCGCCAGATAGGCGGCATCCTCACCGGGTGCGGGGGCGTCGACCGGGCCTTCGATCACCTGCCACCAGTCGGCGGCGCCCGCGACCGTTTCCAGGTTGGGCCGGATCGCCTGCCATGCGGTGTCGTCCATGCCCGCCGGCAGACGCCCGGCGACGGCGTCGAACGGCAATTGATGCACGATGCGCGCGTTCACCTGCGCCAGTTCGCGCTCGTCGAAGCGCGCGGGCGCACGGCCGAAATGCGCGAAGTCGAAACCGGCGAGCAGCACCGCCGGGTCGACGTGCGGCTCGACCGGCTGGCTGGTGCCCAGCCGCGCGAGCAGCGACACGATCGCGGCCGGCTCGATCCCCTCCGCACGCAACGCGTCGATGCCGAGGCTGCCGAGCCGCTTCGACAATTTGCCCTCCGCGCCGGTCAGCAACGCCTCGTGCGCGAAGGCGGGCGGCGCCGCGCCCATCGCGGCGAACATCTGCAGCTGCAGCGCGGTGTTGGTGACGTGATCCTCGCCGCGCACCACATGGGTGACGCCCATGTCGCGGTCGTCGATCGCGGACGGCAGCATGTAGAGCCACGACCCGTCGGCGCGGCGGATGACGGGATCGCTCATCGTCGCGGCGTCGAAATGCTGCGGGCCGCGAATCAGGTCGGTCCATTCGATCGGCGCGGCATGATCGAGCCGGAAGCGCCAGTGCGGGCGCACCCCGTCCGCCTCCAGCCGCGCGCGCTCGTCATCGGTCAGCGCCAGCGCGGCGCGATCGTAGACCGGCGGCAGCCCGCGCCCGCGCAGGATCTTGCGCTTCAGGTCGAGCTCCTGCGCGGTCTCGTACGCGGGATAGATGTGGCCGGCGGCGCGCAGTTCCTCGAACACCGCCTCGTATCGGGCGGTTCGCGCCGACTGGCGCTCCTCGCCGTCCGGGTGCAGCCCCAGCCACGCGAGGTCGGCACGGATCGCATCGACGAAACGCTCCTCGCTGCGTTCCGCATCGGTATCGTCGATGCGCAGCAGGAAACGCCCGCCGTGCGCGCGCGCCCACATCCAGTTGTGGAGCGCAGCGCGGATGTTGCCGACGTGGAGCGTGCCGGTGGGCGACGGGGCGAAACGGGTGATGACGGTCATGACGCCAACCGCTTACGCGCCGCCCCTTCCCCTCGCCAGTCCCCGCGCCTAAACGAACCGCACGAAAGGGTGTTCGTCCATGAAATTGATGACCGGCAACTCCAACCTGCCGCTGGCGCGTGCGATCTCCGATTATCTGGAGGTGCCGCTGACCGAGGCGCTGGTGCGGCGGTTCGCCGATGAGGAAATCTTCGTCGAGATCATGGAGAACGTCCGTGGCGAAGACGTGTTCGTCGTCCAGTCGACCAGCTATCCCGTCAACGACAACCTGATGGAATTGCTCATCATGATCGACGCGCTGAAGCGCGCGTCGGCGAAGCGGATCACCGCGGTGCTACCGTATTTCGGCTATGCCCGGCAGGACCGGAAGCCCGGTCCGCGCACCCCGATCTCCGCAAAGCTTGTCGCCAATCTGGTGACGACGGCGGGGGCGGACCGCGTGCTGTCGGTCGACCTGCACGCCGGGCAGATCCAGGGCTTCTTCGATATCCCCACCGACAATCTGTTCGCCGCGCCGGTGATGTCGCAGGACATTCGCGCGCGATTCGGTGAAAAGAACCTGATGGTCGTTTCGCCCGACGTCGGCGGCGTGGTGCGCGCGCGCGCATTGTCCAAGCGGCTCGACAATGCGCCGCTCGCGATCGTCGACAAGCGTCGCGAACGTGCCGGCGAATCGGAGGTGATGAACATCATCGGCGACGTCGAGGGCCGGTTCTGCATCCTGATCGACGATATCGTCGATTCGGCGGGTACGTTGTGCAACGCCGCCGCCGCGCTGAAGGAAGCCGGCGCTGAGGACGTGGTCGCCTATGTCACGCACGGCGTGCTGTCCGGCGGTGCGGTGGCGCGGGTCGAGGGATCGGCGCTGCACGAACTGGTGATCACCGATTCGATCGGCAACCACGACACGATCCGCGAGGCCGGCAAGATCCGCCACCTGACGATCGCGCCGCTGGTCGCGGAGGCGATGCGCCGGATCTCGGACGAGGCGAGCGTCAGCAGCCTGTTCGACTGACGCCCGCGCCGCTGCGAAGCGGCGACCCGCCCGGCCGGCGCAGCGAAACCGACGACGCGGCTAACCGCGCCGCCCGGCCTTCTTCGCGCTCCCCCGGACGGTCAGACCTCTTCCTTCAACGGCCGGGCGAGCAGGTCGTCGATCACCTCCCGCACCGCGCCGCCATCCAGCAGGCGGCACACCGCGGCGGTGATCGGCATTTCCACACCGGCGGCCTGCGCCGCCTCCAGCAACACCGGCGCGGTGAACGCGCCTTCCGCGACGGTGCGGCGATTGGCGAGCAACGCCGCCGCCTTCTCCCCGCGGCCGATCCCGACGCCCAGCGAGAAATTGCGCGAAGCGGTCGACGAACAGGTCAGCACCAGATCGCCCAGCCCCGACAGGCCCGACAGCGTTTCGGCGCGCGCGCCCTTCGCCAGCCCGAAACGGGTCATCTCGGCAAAGCCGCGCGCGATCAACGCGGCGCGCGCATTCTGCCCCAGCCCCGCCCCGTCGACCACGCCGCACGCGATCGCCAGCACGTTCTTCACCGCGCCGCCGATCTCCGCGCCGATCACATCGCCGGTGGCATAGGGGCGGAAATGCGGCGCGGCGATCGCCGCCGCCAGCAAGGCACGCGTCGCGGCGTCCTCGCCCGCCAGCGTCACCGCCGTCGGCAGCCCGCGCGCGACCTCATGCGCGAAGGTCGGGCCGGACAGCACCAGCACCGCCGATCCCGGATGCTGCTCCTGCGCCACCTCGCTCATCAGGCGATGGCTGTGCGCCTCGATCCCCTTGGAACACACCACGAGCGGCTGGGCATTGGCGGGCAATTGCCCCAGCACGGTACGCATCGCCTGCGCCGGGGTGACGATCAGATTCGCCGCCGCCGCCGCCACCCAGGCGAGGTCGCCCGTGGCGCGGATCGACGGCGACAGCGGGATGCCGGGCAGATACGCGGCGTTTTCATGAGTCGCGTTGATCGCGTCGACCAGCGCCGGATCGCGCGCCCACAGCCGTACCTCATGCCCGTTGGCGGCGGCGACCTGCGCCAGCGCGGTGCCCCATGCGCCCGCGCCGATGACGCCGATCGCCCCGGTCATGCCTTCACCCCCGCGCCGCGCACCTTTTCCGCATCGGGATCGAGCGGCCAGCGCGGCCGCGCCGCCACGTCGAGCGGATCGGTCAGCCCGGCGGCGAACCGCTCGGCCCCGGCCCAGGCGATCATCGCCGCATTGTCGGTGCACAGCCACGCCGGGGGCGCGACGAAGCGCAGCCCGTGTTCCGTGGCGAGCGCCTGCATCGCCCCGCGCACCGCCCCATTGGCCGCAACCCCGCCGGCCACCACCAGCGCGGTGGCGCGCCCCGCCCGGCCCAGCGCGCGGCGGGTGCGGTCGATCAGGCAGTCGACCACCGCCTGCTGGAAGCTCGCCGCCACGTCCACCGCGGCATGATCGGGCGCGGCGCGCGCCACCGCCGCCTTCAGCCCCGCGAACGAGAAATGCGGCTCTGGCGACCCCCTCAGCGGGCGCGGCAGCGGCACCCCGCGCGCGTCGCCCGCCGCCGCGGCGCGCTCCACCGCCGGCCCGCCGGGAAAGCCGAGGCCGAGGATCTTGGCGGTCTTGTCGAACGCTTCGCCCACGGCGTCGTCGATCGTGGTCGCCAGCCGGCGATAGTCGGCGACACCCTCGACCAGCAGCAACTGGCAATGTCCCCCCGACACCAGCAACAGCAGATAGGGAAATTCGAGTCCGGGGTCGGCGAGCCGCGGGCTGAGCGCATGACCCTCCAGATGATTCACCGCGATCAACGGCTTGCCAGCGGCATGCGCCAGCGCCTTCCCGGTGACCAGCCCGACCATCACCCCGCCGATCAGCCCCGGCCCGGCGGTGGCCGCCACCGCATCGACATCGGCCAGCGTCATGCCGGCGTCGGCCAGCGCCGCCTCGATCAGCGGCTGAAGCACCTCGACATGCGCGCGCGCCGCGATTTCCGGCACGACGCCGCCATAGGGGCGGTGCGCCTCCTCCTGACCGGCCAGCCGGTGCGCCAGCACGCGGCGGTCGCCAGTGACCAGCGCGGCGGCGGTTTCGTCGCAGGAGGATTCGAGACCGAGGATCAGCATGTCCCCCACTTAGGACATCGACGACGCCATATACATCCCCACGGCGTGGCGACGACCGGGGAACGGGAACGGGGGCGAACCGGGCATGTCGATCCGATCCAGATCGCTTG
This sequence comes from Sphingomonas sp. Leaf231, assembly GCF_001421995.1. GTDB lineage: Bacteria > Pseudomonadota > Alphaproteobacteria > Sphingomonadales > Sphingomonadaceae > Sphingomonas. The sequence goes on along the minus strand of NZ_LMLS01000002.1, from coordinate 223,468 downwards.
CGGACGCCCGATGAAGCCGCCAAGAGGCTCGCCATGTTCCGGCTCGGCACCCGTGGTTCTCCGCTCGCGCTCACCCAGGCGGGCATGGCGCGCGACGCCCTGATGGCGGCGCACGGGTGGGACGACGTCGAGATCGTCGTGATCCGCACCACCGGCGACCGCGTGCAGGATCGTGCGCTGGCCGAGATCGGCGGCAAGGCGTTGTGGACCAAGGAACTGGACCGTGCCTTGCTGGCCGGCGAGGTCGATGCCTGCGTCCATTCGATGAAGGACGTGGAAACGCTGCGCCCCGATGCGATCGCGATCGCCGCGACGTTGCCGCGCGCCGACGTGCGCGACCGGTTGATCGGCGCGACCTCGATCGCGGCGCTGCCCGATGGCGCGACGATCGGCACCAGCAGCCCGCGTCGTGCAGCGCAACTGCGCCGGATGCGCCCCGACGTGTCGGCGGTGCTGTTCCGCGGCAATGTCGACACCCGGCTCGGCAAACTGGCGGCGGGGGAGGTCGATGCGACGTTGCTGGCCGCCGCCGGGCTGGAACGGCTGGGCCGCCACGACACCGGCGTCGCGATCCCGCTCGACGTGATGCTGCCCGCCCCGGCGCAGGGCGCCGTCGGGATCGAGACGCTGGCGACGGGGAGCGCCCGCGCGCTGGTCGCCGCGATCGACCACGCGGCGACGCATCGCGCGATCGCCGCCGAACGCGCCTTGCTGGCGGGGTTGCGCGCCGACTGCCACTCGCCCGTCGCCGCGCTGGCGGTGGTGGAGGGCGACATGCTGCTGCTGCGCGCGCAATTGCTGACCGCCGGTGGCGAGGAAGCGGTGGAGGGCGCGTCGCGCGGGGCCGATCCGGTGGCGCTCGGTGCGCTGCTGGCGGAAGATCTGCTGGCGCGCGCACCACCGGCGATCCGCGCGCTGTTCGGATGACGCGCCCCCGCGCGCTGGTGCTGCGGCCGGCGCCGGGCAATGCGCGCACCTGCGCCGCGCTGGCGGCGGCGGGGCTGGAACCCGTGGCACTGCCGCTGTTCGACATCGTCCCGTGCGCGTGGGTCGCGCCCGACCCGGCGGGGTACGACGCGTTGTTGCTGACCAGCGCGCAGGCCGTCCGCCACGCCGGCGCCGGTCTGGCGCGGCTGGCCGGGTTGCCGGTGGTGGCGGTGGGCGCGGCGACCGCGACGGCGGCGCGCGAAGCCGGGTTGCGGGTCGCGCTGGTCGGTGCGGGCGACGCCGCCGCGGCCGTGGCGCAGACGGCGGCGTTTCCCCGGTTGCTGCACCTTGCCGGGCGCGACCACGTGCCGCAGCCGGGCGTCGACACGCTGACCGTCTATGCCAGCGACGCGCTGCCGGTGACGATGCAGGCGATCGCGGCGGCGCTGGACGCGGTGGTGCTGCTTCATTCGGCGCGCGCGGCGCACCGCTTCGTCGAACTGGCGGGCGCCTTGCCGCGTTCACGCGTGCGAATCGCGGCGATCAGCCCGGCGGTCGCCGCGGCGGCGGGCGACGGATGGGGACGGATCGGCGGCGCGGCGCGGCCCGGGGATGCCGCGCTGATCGACGTCGCGGTGCGGCTCGCGATTGACCGCTGATGCGGGCGCGGAGATAAGCGTCCGATGAGCGAACCACACGCTATGCCGCGCCACCCGACGCGATCGCGGATCGGCCCGGTGCTGGCGATCGCGATCCTTGCCTTCGTGATCGGCCTGGGGCTGATGGCCTATGCCGTACGCAACACGCCCGGTTTCTTCGCGCGCGGCTCTTCGCCGACGCCGGTAACGCGGCCTACCCCCACCGTCGCTCCGGCACCGGCGACGGCGGACCCGTCGACGTTGGCGCTGCGTGAGGCCGCACTGGCGGCGCAGCTGGCCAATCTGGAGGCGCGGGCCGCGCGCACCGATGCCGAAACCGCAGAGGCGGCGGTGAATGCCGGCAAGGCGGAGGCGATCCTCGTCACCTTCGCCGCGCGGCGCGCGCTCGATCGCGGCGCGGGGCTGGGCTATCTTGAGGGCGAGATGCGGCGGCGCTTCGGCGCGACCCTGCCGCGACAGGTCGGCACGGTGATCCGTGCCGCACGTCAGCCGGTGACGCTGGAGAACCTGCGCGAGAGCCTGACCGCCGCCGCACCGATGTTGCTGGCGACGCCCAGCGACTGGTGGAGCGGGATCGGCAGCGAATTGCGCAACCTGGTGGTCATCCACCGCGCCGACACTCCCTCCCCGCTGCCCTCCGACCGGCTGGCGCGCGCACGGCGGCAGCTGGACAACGGCAATGTCGAGACCGCGCTGGCGGAGGTCGAGCGCCTGCCCGGGGCGGCGGATGCGGCGAACTGGACCGCGGCGGCGCGGCGCTGGATCGATGCGCGCGCGGCGCTGGACACGCTGGAAACCGCCGCGATCACCGGGGCGTTCGCGCCGCCCCCGACCCGTCCGAGCGAACCGCAGCCCGCACCCGCGCCCACGTCCGCCATGCCGGCGGACGACGGGTTGCTATAGGGGATCGGGCGACTTCCCGTTCGTCGACACCGGCGGCGGGACGGAGGCGGTTCAGCCGTGCCCCAGCGCCTCCGCGATCAGCCGGCGCGAATTCGCGATCCCGTACAGCCGGATGAAGCTGCCCATGCGCGGACCCTGGCTCGACCCCAGCAGCGTTTCGTACAGCGCCTTGAACCAGTCGCGCAGCTCCGCGAACCCGGCGGTCTTGCCGATCTCGTAGACGATGTTCTGGATATCCTCGGCGCTCGCCTCTTCGGGAAGGGCGGCCAGTTCGGCATCCAGCCGCTCAAGCGCCACGATCTCGACACCCTCGGGCGCGCGGCGCTTGAGCGTCGGCGCGATATGGTCGCGGTGGTATGCCAGCGCGTGGCCGATCAGCCGGTCGAGTTCGGGGTAGGCCGACGGCGTGGCATCGGCGACGTAATTGGCCAGGTACGCCCACACCTGCTCGCGCGTCGCACCCTCGCCCATCACGCCGACCAGATTGAGCAGCAGCCCGAACGTCACCGGCAACGTGCCGTGCGGCAGCTGGCCGTCATGGACGTGGTGGACGGGGTTGCCCAGCCGCTCCTTCACCGCCTGTGCCGCGTAATTGCCGCGGAACTGCCAGTAATCGTCCACCGCGCGCGGGATCACGCCCATGTGCAGCTGCTTGGCCTTCTTCGGCTCGCGATAGATATAGAAGGCCAGGCTCTCCTCCGGCCCGTACGTCAGCCATTGTTCGATCGACAGGCCGTTGCCCTTCGACTTGGAGATCTTCTCCCCCTTGTCGTCGAGGAACATCTCGTAATTGAAGCCCTCCGGCGGGCGCCCGCCCAGCACGCGTGCGATCTTCGACGATTGCACGACCGAATCGATCAGGTCCTTGCCCGCCATCTCGTAATCGACGCCCAGCGCGACCCAGCGCATCGCCCAGTCGACCTTCCATTGCAGCTTCGACAGCCCGCCCAGCGCCGACTGGACGATGCGCTCGCCATCCTCGTCGACGAACGCGATCGTGCCGGCCGCGGCATCGATGACCTCTACCGGCACCTGCAGCACGGTGCCGCTCTTCGGGCTGACCGGCAGCACCGGCGAATAGGTCGCGCGACGCTCGGCCCGCAGCGTCGGCAGCATCACGTCCATCACGCCCTGCCAATGACGCAGCACGCCCCGGATCGCGTCGTCGAAGCGGCCCGACGTGTAATATTCGGTCGAGGAGGCGAATTCGTAGTCGAAGCCGTAGCGATCGAGGAAGTCGCGCAGCATCGCATTGTTGTGCGCGGCGAAACTGTCGAACTTGCCGAACGGATCGGGAATGCGGGTCAGCGGCTTGCCGAGATATTCGCGCAGCATGTCGCCGTTCGGGACGTTGTCCGGCACCTTGCGCAGCCCGTCCATGTCGTCGCTGAACGCGATCAGCCGCGTCGGTATGTCGCTGAGCGTATGGAAGGCGTTGCGGACCATCGTGGTGCGCAGCACTTCGTTGAAGGTGCCGATATGCGGCAGCCCCGATGGACCATAACCGGTTTCGAACACTATCGCGCCGCCATCGGACTTCCCGTCCGGATAGCGCTTGAGGAGCTTGCGCGCCTCCTCATAGGGCCAGGCCTTTGATTCGAGAGCGGCGGAGCGAATGTCGTCGGTCATAATGCCCAGCGACGTAGCGATACGGGCACGCGATGGCTATATCGCAGCGATCATGTCGTTCTGGCCCGCCTTCCTGCTGTTCCTCGCCACCGTCGCGCTGATGGAAGGCTTCGCCTATGTCATGCACCGCTGGGTCATGCATGGATGGGGCTGGTTCCTGCACGAAAGCCACCATCGCCCGCGTACCGGCAACTGGGAATTGAACGACCTGTATGCGGTGATCTTCGCCGTGCCGTCGTTCGTGATGATCCTGGGCGGCGTGCAATTGGGCTGGTGGCCGGGATATACGTGGATCGGCGCGGGCATCGCCGCCTATGGCGCGATCTATTTCGGGTTCCACGACGTGATCGTCCACCGCCGACTGCCAACGCGCTATTTGCCGAAATCGACCTATATGAAGCGAATCGTACAGGCGCATCGCCTCCACCACGTCGTCGAGACAAAGGAGGGCAACGTCAGCTTCGGGTTCCTCGTCGCGCCGCGACCTGAGGATCTGAAGGCCGAACTGAAGCGCCGCGGCCGGGCCGGGGTGCGCAGCGCGGCGGGCGCGGAACGCGAAACCGCATCCGGCGGCTGACGCGACATCCTGGCATCATCGCGCACCCGGCGGCGGTCAGAAATCGACCGCGACGCCCTTCAATTCCCAATCGCCGAACCGCACCGGATCGCGACCCAGCGGGTCCTCGCGCGGGCGCTCCGGCGGGCCGGGCTCGGGCACCGGCGTATTGGGCGTCAGGTGCGCGGGCGGCTTCACATGGTCGGGGCGCTTGCCCATCGCTGGTCCTTCCGATTGATCCGGCGTGCTGACCGGCACATATGCAGCGCCATGACCACCTTCAAGCCGAGCCGCCTTGCGCAGAACCAGCGTGACTGATCCGACGCGCCCCCCCGCCCCGCCCCCCGCCGCCGCCCGCTCCACGCGGCCGCGCCCTGTGCCGGGCGGGCCGGAACCGCTCGGCACCGCCAGCCGCCGTGCCGCGCTGCGATTGCTCGATGCGGTGCTGCGCCGGGGCGAGCCGCTCGAATCGGCGCTGGCGCATGCCACGCGCGCGCTGTCCGGCGGGCCGGATCGCGGCCTGGCGCACGCCATCGCGGCGGAGACGTTGCGCCGCCTGCCCGATCTCGACGCGCTGATCGACTCGGCGACGCGGCTGCGGCTGGCCGACGATGCCAAGGCACGCTCGGCGCTGCGTATCGCGCTGGTGCAGGCGCTGGCGCTCGGCACGCCGCCGCATGCCGCGATCGCCACGGTGCTGCCGCTGGTCGATGGCGGGCCGCGCAAGCTGGTGCATGGCGTCTTCGGCACGCTGATGCGCGGCAACGCCGCCCTGCCGACCCTGCCGACGCTGCCCGCCACGGTCGCGGAACGCTGGCACGCGAACTGGGGCAAGGATGTGGTGGAGGCCGCCGCGCGGGCGATCGCCGCTCCGCCGCCGGTCGACCTGACCTATGCCGATCCCGCGAAGGTCGCGCCGCAGGCCGTGTCGCTCGCCCCCGGCCATGCCCGCGTGGCGGCGGGAAGCGATATCGCTGCACTGCCCGGCTATGACGCCGGTGACTGGTGGGTGCAGGATCTCGCCGCATCGATCCCGGCCCGGCTGATCGGGCGCGGCGACGGCACGTTGCTGGATCTGTGCGCCGCACCGGGGGGCAAGACGCTGCAACTCGCCGCCGCCGGCTGGCAGGTGACCGCGGTGGAGATGTCGGAAAGTCGCGCCGCGCGACTTCGCCAGAACCGCGACCGCACCGGCCTGTCGTTCGACATCGAGATCGCCGACGTGCTGACATGGTCGCCCGCCGCCCCGGTGCAGGCGGTGCTGGTCGATGCACCGTGCAGCGCGACCGGCATCTTCCGCCGCCATCCCGACGTGCTCCACCGCGCGCATGGCGGGATCGTCGCCGAAATGGCGGACCTGCAGGCACGCATCCTGAAGCGCGCCGCGGACTGGGTCGCACCGGGCGGGACGCTGGTCTACGCCACCTGCTCGCTGGAGCCCGAGGAGGGCGAGGCTCAGATCGAACGCTTCCTTGCCGAACATCCCGATTTCGCGATTCGCGCGGTCATTCCGGGGGAATTGCCGGGCGGGATCGTGGCGGAACCCGAGGGATGGGTACGCACGCTGCCCGGAATGCTCGAAGCGGCCGGTGGATGCGACGGGTTCTTCATCGCGCGGGTTCAACGCGCTTCCGCCTGACGCTGCCGTCCGCTAACGCGGGCGCCATCATGACCAAGCCCGTTCGCATTGCACCATCGATCCTGTCCGCCGACTTCGCCAGATTGGGGGAGGAGGTGCGCGCGATCGATGCCGCGGGTGCGGACTGGATCCATATCGACGTGATGGACGGGCATTTCGTTCCCAACATCACGATCGGCCCGGCGGTGGTGAAGGCGTTGCGCCCGCACACCGCCAAGCCGTTCGACGTCCATCTGATGATTTCGCCGGTCGATGCGTATCTGGATGCCTTTGCCGAGGCAGGCGCGGACACGATCACCGTCCATCCGGAGGCAGGGCCGCACATCCACCGCACCATCCAGCACATCAAGGGGCTGGGCAAGCGCGCGGGCGTGGTGCTGAATCCCGGCACCCCCGCCAAGATGCTCGATTACCTGATCGACATGGTCGATCTGGTGCTGGTGATGAGCGTCAATCCCGGCTTCGGCGGACAGCATTTCATCGACGGCCAGCTCAAGAAGATCGCCGCGATCCGCCGCATGATCGAGCAATCCGGGCGCGACATCGACCTGGAGGTCGACGGCGGCGTCGACGTCGAGACGGCGCGGCGTGCCATCGAGGCCGGCGCGGATGCGCTGGTGGCGGGCACCGCCACCTTCCGCGGCGGGCCGGAACGCTATGCGGAAAACATCCGGGATCTGCGCGGCGGATGAGCGACGACCGTAACGGCGCAGCACCGGGCGGCATCGATCAGGACCGGCGCATCATCTCCGCAGGCACGGGCGAGTCGCTGGGCGACCGCGCGGCGGCGTGGTTCGAACGGCTGACGTGGCGCACGCCGCTGCACGATCGACGGCTCGATGGGCAGCATCCGGCGCGGCTGGTCGCGGTGCCGGTCGATCCGATGCCCGGCGAGGTCGATCTGGGCGAGGCGCTGCTCGAAGGCTGGATGTTTGCAGGGGCCGAGCATCACGCACTCGACACGCTGGACGTCGCGGCACCCGCCGCCGGGCCGGCCTTCGTCGATTATCTCCACGGCTTCGCGTGGCTGCGCGATCTGGCGGTGATCGACGACCGCGCGCGCACCGTACCGCTGGCGGAGGCGCTTGCCGGGCGCTGGCTGGCCGCGCATGGCGAACGCGTGTCCGATCCCGCATGGCGGCCGGCGACGGTCGCGCGGCGGCTGGCGATGTGGGTGTTCCATTCGCCGCTGCTGCTGTCGTCGAGCGACCTCGTCTTCCGCTCCCGCATCCTGAACGGAATCGCGCGCGCCGCGCGTCACCTCGATCGCACCGCCGATCGCGCGCCGCCGGGGGCGGAGCGCGTCGCGGCCTGGGCGGGGGTGGTCATCGCGGGCTTGTTGATCCCGGGCGGGGAGACGCGGACGTCGATCGGTGAGGCCGGACTGGCGCGCGCGCTGGATACCGGGATGACGCCCGACGGCGGCGTCGTCAGCCGCTCGCCCGCCGCGCTGCTGGACCTGCTGGCCACGATCGGGCTGCTGCGGGCGGCCTATGACGCGCGCGGCCTGCCGCTGCCCCAGGCGGTGGGACAGGCGCTGACGATCGCCACGCCGGCGCTGCTCGGCACGACGATGGGCGATGGCGGGCTGTCGAGCTGGCAGGGCAGCCTGCCCGTCGATGCCGATGCGGTGAACGACGTGCTGATCGCCAGCGGCGCGCACGGGCGGCCGCTGCGCCAGTCGCGCGACTGGGGGTATCAACGGCTGGCGAACGGCAGCGCGGTGCTGATCGTCGATGCCGCGCCACCGCCGACCGCGCGCGTCGCGGCGGGCGGTTGCGCCTCGACGCTGGCGTTCGAGTTCAGCGACGGCACCGAACGGCTGGTCGTCAATTGCGGCGGCGCGGGGGTGACCGGCGCGCGGCTGTCGCCCGCGATGATGACCGGGCTGCGCAGCACCGCCGCGCATTCGACGCTGACCGTGGCCGACACCAATTCCACTGCGATCCTGGCTGACGGAACGCTCGGCAAGGGTGTGCGCCAGGTCGAGCTGACACGACAGGAATCGGATCTGGGCAGCCGGATCGAGGCGCGACACGACGGCTATGCGCGCCGCCACGGCTTCCTGCACCAACGCACCCTGTTGCTGCTGAGCGACGGACGCGAGCTGCGCGGCGAGGATGCGTTGCTGGCCGCACCGGGTGCGCGCACGCGGCGCCCCGATGCGATGACGCCGTTCCTGCTGCGCTTCCATCTGGGTGCGGGGGTCGAAGCCGTGGCGACCGCCGATGCACAGGCCGCGATGCTGCGCACCGCCAGCGGCCAGTTCTGGCATTTCCGCAGCCGGGGCGAACGGCTGACGATCGAGGACAGCGTGTGGGTGGACGGCTGGGGACGGCTGTTCACCACGCACCAGATCGTCATCCACGGGCTGGCCCCGCCGGGCGGCGTCAACATCAACTGGGTGCTGAAACGCGCGCGATAGGGTTGAGCCACCGCCCGCGCCCGCGTAAGCGCGCGCCCATGACCAGCATCCCCATCCGCCGCGCGCTCCTTTCCGTCTCCGACAAGACGGGGATCGTCGATCTCGCCACCGCGCTGTCGGGCAAGGGTGTCGAACTGGTGTCGACCGGCGGCACCGCGAAGGCGTTGCGCGACGCCGGGCTGGCCGTGCGCGACATCAGCGAGCTGACCGGCTTTCCCGAGATGATGGACGGCCGGGTCAAGACGCTGCACCCCGTGGTGCATGGCGGATTGCTGGCGGTGCGCGACGACGCCGCCCACGCCGCGTCGATGCGCGAGCACGGGATCGGCGCGATCGATCTGGTGGTGGTCAACCTCTATCCGTTCGAGGCGACCGTCGCCAAGGGTGCGGAGCGCGACGAGGTGGTCGAGAATATCGATATCGGCGGCCCGTCGATGGTGCGATCGGCCGCGAAGAATCACGCCTATGTCGCGATCGTCACCGATCCCGCCGATTATGCGCTGGTCGCGGGCGGCGCGACGACGCTGGACCATCGCAAGCGCCTGGCGGCGAAGGCGTTCGCGACCACCGCGTCCTATGACGGCGCGATCGCGCGCTGGTTCGCCGCCGTGGATCAGGGCGAGACGTTCCCGGCCACGCTGCCGTTGACGCTGCGCCGGGCGGGCGAGGAATTGCGCTACGGCGAAAACCCGCACCAGCAGGCCGCTTTCTACGCCGCGACCGGCGATGCGACGCCCGGGATCGGGCAGGCGCGGCAGGTGCAGGGCAAGGCGCTGAGCTACAACAATTACAACGACGCCGATGCCGCGCTGGAATTGATCGCCGAGTTCCGGGACGCGGCACCCACCTGCGTGATCGTCAAGCACGCCAACCCGTGCGGGGTCGCCACTGCGGCGACGCTGGCCGAGGCGTATGAAGCGGCGTTCGCGTGCGACACGGTCAGCGCGTTCGGCGGGATCATCGCGGTCAACCGTCCGCTCGACGGGATGACCGCACAGGCGATCACCGGCATCTTCACCGAAGTGGTGGTCGCGCCCGATGCCGACGAAGAGGCGCTGGCGCTGTTCGCTGCGAAGAAGAACCTGCGGCTGCTGCTCACCGGCGCGCTCCCCGATCCGACCCGCGACGGCATGTTCGCCAAGTCGATTGCGGGCGGCTGGCTGGTGCAGTCGCGCGATGCCGGCCGTGTGGTCCCCGCCGATCTGAAGGTGGTGACGAAGCGCCCGCCGACCGAACAGGAGCTTGCCGACTGCCTGTTCGCATGGACCGTGGCCAAGCACGTCAAGTCGAACGCGATCGTCTACGCCAGCGGCGGCAGCACCGCCGGCGTCGGCGCGGGGCAGATGAACCGGCTGGAATCCGCGCGCATCGCGGCATGGAAGGCGAAGGACGCCGCCGACAAGGCCGGCTGGGCCGCGCCGCGCACGATCGGCTCCGCAGTGGCATCGGACGCGTTTTTCCCGTTCGCCGACGGCTTGCTCGCCGCGGTGGAGGCCGGCGCGACGGCGGTGATCCAGCCCGGCGGCTCGATCCGCGACGACGAGGTGATCGCCGCCGCCGACGAAGCCGGGCTGGCGATGATCTTCACCGGGATGCGCCACTTCCGGCATTGATGGCGCGGGTCAGAGCGGTTTCCGATCATGTTGCGCCATCGGCACGGAGGGAATTTCGATCCGCCGCAAGGCGCGAGGAGGGCGCGATGCTGTGGCATCGTAACCACGGAGCAACGCCGCGGCCGGTCGAAGGCGCCCCGCCGCATAGCGGGCGCCCAAGGGGCGATGACGGTAGTGCAACGTGGTCGGAAACCGCTCTAGCGGATGAAGCTGCCCTCGTTCGGCAAAGTCGCCTCTTCCGCGCTGGGCATCTTGCTGAACAGCGCGCGGTCGTCCGGGCCGAAGGCGTAGCGCCAGATCACGTAGAGATAGGCCGCCAGCGTCGCGGCGACCCCGATCGACACCTGTGCCCAGCGATAGGCCGGCGGCAGCAACGCGAACGCCCCGCCCACCGCCGCACCCGCGCACGCCGCCCAGACGAGCGGCCAGCGCATCGGCGACACGCTCGTCCCCAGCATCCGCCCCAGCACCCCGGCCTTGATGAACGAGGTGAGCAGCACGACGAGCATCAGCGCGACCGGCGCCCCCGCCGCCTGCGTCGTCACGCCGTATCCGGCGGCGCGCAGGGACAGGATCAGCACGAACGACAAGGCGATCTGCAACCCCAGCATCGTCGCCGAGATCAACAGGTTGCGGTGGCGCGCCATATACACCAGCGCGGATTCGGACACCGCGCCGGTCGAGGCGAAGACCTCCGCGAACAACAGGAACACCATCGCCGCCGCACCGCCGACGAATTGCGGCCCGATCGTCGCCATCACGCCTTCGCGCGGGATCGATGCGGTGATCGCCAGCGCCAGTTGCGCGGCGATGATCCAGAACGCGACCTGACGCACCTGTCGCGCGATCGCGGCAAGGTCGCCGCGCGCCAGGCTCTGCGTCACGACCGGGCCGAGGATGGGGTCGAAGCTGGTCTTCAATCGCTGCGGCAGGCTCGCGACCTGTTGCGCCATGTAGTAGATGCCGACCACGCTGGGCGCGAACAACGTACCCAGGATCAGCCGGTCGACGTTGCGGCTGCCCCATTCCAGCGCGTCCGCACCGGCCAGCGGCGTGTTGGCGCGCGTCATCTGCCACAACATTCCGACATGCGGCGACCAGCCGGCGGGCACGCCGTAGCTGCGCAGCAACGGCACGATGCTGGCGGTCAGCGCCGCGACCATGCTGGCGACATAGGCCAGCACCAGCCCGTCCTTCAGCGTGAAGAACGAAAACAGGAACGCGAAGATCGACAGCGTCCACGGCTCGATCACCGCGCGCGCGGTGACGCTGGCCTTCACGTTATGTCGATAGGCGAGCGCGGCCAGGCTGACGTCCGACAGCGCGGGGGCAAGGATGATCAGCGGAAACAAGCGATCCAGCCCGCCGATCGCCGAATTCGGGTACATCGCCTGAGGGAAGGCGAACAACACCCCGCTGGCGATCAGGCTGGCGATCAGCGCGAGCGCCAGCGCATCGAACACGACATGGTTGTGCGGGCGATCGGTGGACGACAATGCCTGTGCCAACCCGCGTTTCAGCCCCAGCGTCGCGAGCAACGCCGCAAACTCCACCACGACTACCGCGATCGCGAAACGCCCGACCAACGCCGCGCCATACATGTGTCCGGCGATGAACAGGAACGGGATGCGCGCGCCCAGCCGCAGGACGAACCCCGCGACGTTGGTCCGCCCGCCCTTGGCGAGCGCGGCGATATCCTCGGGCTGCCGGGTCATGCGACTTGCTTCGCCATGACGAGCGTGGCCTGGCGAGCCCGGGCGTCACGCGCCGGACTCCGGATGGCTTGGCCGCACGCACCGAGACGGCCGGGGTGCCGCCGCGCCGCGGCGAGGCCGCGTCGTCGGTCAGGCTGCGCCCGCCCGCGCTGGTGCGACGCGGCGGGCTGAGGCCCGCTGCCACCCGGCGCGATCAATGCGCCGCTCCCCAGCTTGCGCCCACGCCGATCTCCACCGCCAACGGCACGTCCAGCACCACGACGGGCGTCGCCGCGTTCGCCATCACGCGTTCGATCACCGGGCGCGCGCGATCGACGTCGCCCACGGGCAGTTCGAAGACCAGTTCGTCGTGGACCTGCAACAACATCCGCACGTCGGGCAGCCCGGCATCCAGCAACGCCGGCTCCATCCGCACCATCGCGCGCTTGATGATGTCGGCGCTGGTGCCCTGGATCGGCGCGTTGATCGCGGCGCGCTCCGCGCCCTGTCGCTCGTGCTGCACCTTGCTGCGGATCCGCGGGAAGTGCGTCTTGCGCCCGAACAGCGTTTCCGTAAAACCGCGCTCGCGCACCTGCGTCAGGGTCTCCGCGATGTAGCGGTTGATGCCGGGGAAGCGCTCGAAATAGCGGTCGATCATCGCCTGCGCCTCGTCCGCCGAGATATCCAGCCGCCCGGCCAGCCCCCAGCGCGAGATGCCGTAGAGGATCGCGAAGTTGATCGTCTTGGCCGATGCGCGCGTATCGCGCGTCACCTCGCCGAACAGTTCCTGCGCGGTCAGCGAGTGGATGTCGTCGCCACGCGCAAAGGCTTCCTTCAGTTGCGGCACGTCCGCCATGTGCGCGGCCAGCCGCAACTCGATCTGCGAATAATCGGCGGCGAGGATGACGTTGCCCGGTTCCGCGACGAACGCGTCGCGGATCTGGCGACCAGTCTCGGTGCGGATCGGAATGTTCTGCAGGTTCGGATCGGTGGAGGACAGCCGCCCGGTCTGCGCGCCGCTCAGCGAATAGCTGGTGTGGACGCGGCCGGTCTGCGGATGGATCTGTTCCTGCAACGAATCGGTGTAGGTGTTCTTCAGCTTGGTCAATTGGCGCCATTCCAGCACCTTGCCCGCGATCTGCGCACCCGGCGAGTCACGGTCGGCGGCCAGCCGCTCCAGCTCGGTCACGTCGGTGGAGTAAACGCCGCTCTTGCCCTTGCGCCCGCCCTTCAGGCCCATCCGCTCGAACAGGACGTCGCCCAGCTGCTTGGGGCTGCCGATCGTGAACGGACCGCCGGCCAGTTCGTGGACGACACCCTCCAGCTGCGCGATCTGCGTGGAAAACTCACCCGACAGCTGCGCCAGCTTCTCGCGGTCGACCTTGATCCCGCGCTGCTCCATTCGCGCGATCACCGCGACCAGCGGGCGATCGACCATCTCGTAGATGCGCGTCGCGCCTTCCGCCGGCACGCGCGCCTTGAAACGCCGCCACAGCCGCAGCGTCACGTCGGCGTCCTCCGCGGCGTACCGCGTGGCTGCCTTCAGATCGACCTCGTGGAAGCCCAGCGCCTTCTTGCCGGTGCCGACCACCTCCTTGTACGCGATGCACGTGTGCGACAGATGCGTGGCGGCCAGTTCGTCCATGCCATGGCCGTGCAGCCCGGCATCCAGATCGAAGCTCAGCACGATCGTGTCGTCATAGGGCGCGACGCCGACGCCCAGCCGGCCGAGCACGATCATGTCGTATTTCAGATTGTGGCCGATCTTCAGGACGCCCTCGTCCTCCAGCAACGGCTTCAGCCTGGCCAGCGCGGCGTCACGATCCAGCTGTGGCGGGCGTTCGGCGAACATGTCGGTGCCGCCGTGGCCCAGCGGAATGTAGCAGGCGAGATTCGGGTGCAGCGCCAGCGACACGCCGACCAGCTCGGCGAGCATCGGGTCCTTAGCGGTGGTTTCCGTGTCGATCGCCACCCAGCCTTGGTGCCGCGCGACCTGGATCCAGCGGTCCAGCGCGTCGTCGTCGACCACCGTCTCATAGCCGTCGTGGTTGCAGGACGGTTCGTCCTCGTCGAACGCCGCATCGCTGGCGGCCTCCGCGACCGGCGCGTCGGCGACATCGCCCAGCCGCGACAGCAACGTACGAAAGCCGTGGTGGTCGAGGAACGCGCGCAGCGGCGCGTCCGGGATGCCATCGGCCAGCGACAGTTCGTCCAGCGGCTGCGGCAACGGCACGTCGCATGCCAGTTCCACCAGCCGGCGGCTCATCCGCGCCGCATCCGCATGCTCGATCAGATTGTCGCGCAGCTTGCCCTTCTTCATCCCCTCGGCGGCGGCGAGCACGCCTTCGACGTCGCCATGTTCGAGGATCAGCTTGGCCGCGGTCTTCGGTCCGACGCCCGGCACGCCCGGCACATTGTCGACGCTGTCGCCCATCAACGCCAGAACGTCGCCCAGCTTCGCCGGGCCGACCCCGAACTTCGCCTCGACATCGGCGGGGCCGAGCGTGCGGTTGTTCATCGTATCCAGCATGTCGACCGACGGGTCGGTCATCAGCTGCATCAGATCCTTGTCGGAACTGACGATCGTCACTTGCCAGCCCTGCGCCAGCGCCGCCTTCGTATAACTGGCGATCAGGTCGTCCGCCTCCCACCCCTGTTCCTCGATGCACGGCAGCGAGAAGGCGCGCGTGGCATCGCGGATCATCGGGAATTGGGGGACGAGGTCCTCGGGCGGCGGCGGGCGATGCGCCTTGTACTGGTCGTACAATTCGTTGCGGAACGTGGTGCTGGACTTGTCGAGGATCACCGCCATGTGCGTCGGGCCGTCGGCCCTGTGCAGCTGGTCGGCCAGTTTCCACAACATGGTGGTATAGCCATAGACCGCGCCGACCGGCTCGCCGTGCCGGTTGGTCAGCGGCGGAAGGCGGTGATAGGCCCGGAAGATATAGCCCGATCCGTCGACGAGATAGAGGTGCGGCATGCCGGTTGCCCTATAACGGATCGGGGTGAGTGGGAACCGCGCTTCGTGGCGCGCCCGTCATTGCGCGCGCGGCCGAACGACGGCGCGGCGCTGGGTCAATTTTCCGCTTCGTCCACGCCCCCGGCGCGCGGTTGCGCACCGGTCAGCGCGGCGGCGACCTGCTGGATCAGCACCTGGCGCATGCGCATCGGCGCAGTCGTGTCGCCGATCTGCACCGCGATCGCGTAGCGGCGACCGTCCGGCGCGGTCAGCAGGCCGATGTCGTTGAACCCGGCGTTGCGGCGGCCCAGATCCTGTCCCGTCCCGGTCTTGTGCGCCAGCGTCCACCCCGCCGGGGTCGCCGCCTTCAACCGCGCACGCCCGGTGTGCGAGGCGGCCATCGTTTCCAGCAGCACGCGGGTCGACGTCTCGCTCAGCAACTCGCCGCGCGCCAGCCGCGCCAGCGCCTCGACGATCCCGGACGGCTGCGCGCCATCGGGGGGATTGTCGATATAGCGTTGCAGCGCGGCGCTGCGCGTCTCCGGGTCGAGCCGCGCGCGCGCCGCCTCGAACCCGCGCCCCGTCGCCATCGACTGGGTCCAGGTCACGCCGGCCGTACCGCTTTGCAACAGGCGTTCGCCGGGGCCGAAACGGATGCCGTTCAACCGCTTATCCGCCAGGAAGCGCCGCACCGCCGCCGGGCCGCCGACCACGGTCAGCAACCGGTCGTTGGCGGTATTGTCGCTCTGCGTCAGCGCGCGGGTCAGCAGCGCGCCGACCGTGGTGCGATAGCCGGTGGCGGTCACCAGCGAGGCGATCGGCTGGTGGAACAGCGTCAGGTCGTCACGCGTCACCAGCACCGGATCGTCCAGCTTCAGCCGGCCAGCGTCGCGCTGCGCCAGCACGGTCATCGCCACCCACAATTTGCTGACGCTCTGTTGCGGCAAGTACAGGGTGCCGCCCTGCGAGACGATCCAGTCCTCGTCCACCGCCTGGATCGCGGCGCCGGCCTTGCCGGGGAAGCTGCGGACCAGCTGCGCGACGCGTTCCTGCAGCGCGCGCGGCGCGGATTTCGGACGCGGCGGCGCGGGCGGCGGCACCGCAACGGAAACCAGCGGCGGCGGCGGCGCGGCCGGGATCAGCGTCGAGCCCGCCCCTGCCCCGCATCCCGCGATCAGCAGCGACCAGCCGATCACCGTCGTCCGGCGCGCGAATGTCGTCTTTCCCATGTCCGCCGTCATTGCCCCCGCTTCGCCACGGGGTGTGCCGGTCGCGCCATCGGCCGCATAGCCCCCGGCCCCGGCGTTGCGACGACCGCCCGCCGTCACGCGACGAATCGAGTCGGCCGGTTGCAACCCGCTGATTCGCGGACGCTCACGGAACCAGCACGGTGTCGACCGGCGGGTCGTGCAGTTCCGGCCAGTCCAGCGTGTAATGCAGCCCGCGGCTTTCGTGCCGGTGCAGCGCCGACCGCACGATCAACTCGGCGGTCTGCAACAGGTTGCGCAGCTCGATCAGATCCGGGGTGACGCGGAAGTGGCCGTAATAATCCTCGATCTCGGAACGGAGCAGGTCGATGCGATGCTGCGCGCGCTCCAGCCGCTTGGTCGTCCGCACGATGCCGACGTAATTCCACATGAAGCGGCGGATCTCGGTCCAGTTCTGCTTGATGACCACTTCCTCGTCGGAATCGGTCACGCGGCTTTCGTCCCATGGGCGGATCACCGGCACCGGCGGCATCCTGTCCCAGCATTCGGCGATGTGCCGCGCCGCCGCCTCGCCGAAGACGAAGCATTCCAACAGCGAGTTCGATGCCAGCCGGTTCGCGCCGTGCAGCCCGGATTGCGTGCACTCGCCCGCGGCATACAGGCCGGGCAGATCGGTGCGCCCGTCGCGATCGACGACGATCCCGCCGCAGGTGTAATGCTGCGCCGGCACCACCGGGATCGGCGAGGTCGTCATGTCGATCCCCAGCCCCAGCAGCTTTTCGTGGATGTTGGGGAAGTGTGCGCGGACGAATTCGGGCGGCATGTGGCTGATGTCGAGATGGACACAATCCAGCCCGTAGCGCTTGATCTCGGCATCGATCGCGCGCGCCACCACGTCGCGCGGCGCCAGTTCCAGCCGCGCGTCGTAATACGGCATGAACCGCTTGCCGGTGGTCGGGTTGATCAACCGCCCGCCCTCGCCACGCACCGCCTCGGTAATCAGGAAATTCTTGACCTCCAGATGGTAGAGGCACGTCGGGTGGAATTGCATGAATTCCATGTTGGACACCCGCGCGCCCGCGCGCCACGCCATCGCGATGCCGTCACCGGTGGCACCGCGCGGCGCGGTGGAGAACAGATACGTCCGCCCCGCCCCGCCGGTCGCCAGGATCGTCGCGCGCGCGGTGTGCAGCCCGACCGCGCCGGTCCGCCGGTCGATCGCATATACCCCCCACACGTTGCCCGCGCCGGAGTAACGTTGCTCGTGCCGGCCGGTGGCCAGGTCGATCGCGACCTGATCCGGCACCAACGTGATGTTGGGGTGGGCCTCCGCCGCGCGTTGCAACGCCTCCTGCACCGCCCAGCCGGTGGCGTCGGCGACATGGACGATGCGGCGGTGCGAATGCCCGCCCTCGCGCGTCAGGTGCAGCGCCCCGCCCTCTTCCGCGAACGGCACGCCCAGCGCGCGCAACCGCGCGATCGCGGCGGGCGCGCGCTCGACGACGAACTCGACGATCCCGCGGTCGTTAAGCCCCGCCCCTGCGACCATCGTGTCCTCGACGTGGTGGTCGAACGTGTCGCCGGGTTCCAGCACCGCGGCGATCCCGCCCTGGGCCCAGGCGGTCGACCCGTCGTTCAGCGCGCCCTTGGCAAGCACCGTCACCTTGAAGCGATCGGCGAGGTTCAGCGCCGCGGTCAGCCCGGCGGCACCCGAGCCGACGATCAGGACGTCGCTCTCGCTCATCGGGCGGCCCGGCGAATGTTGCGAATGTTGAGGCGCTGGCGTGGCAGGGGATGGGCAAGGTACATGCCGATCCATGTGGCATAGTTGGGTGGCAGTAGGACAGCCTATGTTACGTCGGCCGCCGCATCCGCCACGATCGTCATCCACCCGTGCGTTGACTGCGTGGAGCAGGAACGCGTCAGCGCTTCTCCACTACCCGTGGCAGCCGGTCGATCGGTTCGACGGAGAGGTTGCGGAACCACGTCTCCGCACCTTCCGACTGCAACTGGATGCGGCCGTGGGTCAGCGGGGTGCGCGCGCCATCCTTGCCGACGGTCGCCAGCCCCTCGACCACCATCACCGGCACGCCGTTGACGACATGCACCGCACGGTCGCCCAGTACGTACAGGTCGAGGATGTTCCACGCCCCCGCCGGCCGTTCGGCGTCGCGCGCATTCTCGACATTCCAGATCAGCGATCCGTTCACGATCTCGACCGGCCTGCCGCCCAGCCGGTAACGGACCGGCGGGGAGATCAGCGCCGGGTCCAGCGCGGCGGTGGTGCGGATGCGCAGGTCGCGCCCGACCGCCACCGCCATGCCGGTCGACCCCGCCATGATCTCGAACTCCACCGACGGCTGCCAGGTGCCGAACACCGCGCCGGGCGCGCCGTGCGTGTGATAGAGCAGACCGTTGTTCGGCGGCTGCCCGATCCGCGGTGCCCAGCGCTTGTCGCCCCAGCGGAATTCCAGCCGCAGGTGATAGTCGCGCAGGTCGGCGTCATGGACCAGCGCGCCCCATGTCTCGCCCTTCACCCACAAGGCGGGCTTGCCGTCGATCGCCTTCACCGCGAAATCGCCGGTGGTCGCGCGCGAACGCCCGATCGGCGTCGCACCCGGCTTGTCGCGATAGGTGACCGCCGGATCGGGGTAGCCGAGCCATGGCTGCCATCCCGTCAGGTCACGGCCGTTGAACAGCGCGCGCGCCGGCCCCGTCGCCCTGGGCACGTCGGCCAGCACCAGCACCTGCGGCGTGGCCGGCGCATCGCCGACGATCGCCCGCGCCTGCTCCACAGGGGAAGGCGTTGCCGCCTGCGCCATCAAACCGGCAGCCGCCAGCAGGATCACCTTCATCGCCCGTTCCCCTCGTCTTGCCGCGCTATCGCAGCATAACGAAGCCTCGCCAATGGCTTACGACCAAGGTCTAGGTCGCGGCGCGGGGTTTGGCTACGCTTGTCCGGCGTTTGCCGCGCGGGTCAGGTTCAGGAACACGTCTTCCAGATCGGCCTCCTTGGTGGAGACGTCGACGATGCCATAGCCGTCCGCCTGGATGGCACCCAGCACTTCGCCCGCGTTCACGCGGTCCTTGGCGTAGGTGATCTCCAGCGTGCGCGTGCCCTTCAGCGCGACCTTCCCGAAACACGCATTGTCGGGCAGCGTGGCGACATCGCGGTCGACCGTCACCGCGACGATCTTCTCCTGCGCCTTGCCCAGCAGTTCGGCGGTCGGTTCGTTGGCGATGACGCGGCCGTGGTTGATGATCGCGATGCGGTCGCACAGCTCCTCGGCCTCTTCCAGATAATGGGTGGTCAGCACCACCGTGACGCCCGCGTCGTTCAGGCTGCGCACATAGGTCCAGAGTTGCTGGCGCAATTCGATGTCGACGCCGGCGGTCGGCTCGTCCAGCACCAGCACCGGCGGCTGGTGGACCATCGCCTTGGCGACCATCAACCGCCGCTTCATGCCGCCCGACAGCGTCCGGGCATAGGCGCGCGCCTTGTCCTCCAGATGCACCGCGCGCAGCAGCTCCATCGAACGACGCTCCTTCTTCGGCACGCCGTACAGCCCGGCCTGGATTTCCAGCGTTTCCACCGGCGTGAAGAACGGGTCGAACAGGATCTCCTGATTGACGATCCCGATCGACGCCTTGGCGTTGCGCGGATGGTCGTCGATGTCGAATCCCCAGATCGACGCCGTCCCGCTGGTCTTGTTGACCAGCCCGGCCAGGATGTTGATCAACGTCGACTTGCCCGCGCCGTTCGGCCCCAGCAACCCGAAGATGCTGCCGCGCGGCACGTCGAAGCTGACGCCGTCCAGCGCACGCTTGGGCGCGCCGCCCTTCACCCCGGCGTAGGTCTTGCACAGGTCGCGGATCGCAATGGCGGCGTCTGTCGTGGCGGTCATGACCGGTGCGATAGGCGCGCGTGTCGCGGATGCCAACAACGGAGGATTGTTTCGGGCGGACCGGCTTGCTAATCGCGGGCATTATGCAGCCGCCGTCCGAACTCGTCCGCACCTCCTCCGCCCGCGTCGCCTGCGACGGGGCGACCGACATCCCCGGTGGCGCGGCGCTGGGCCACCCGCGCGTGTGGCTGCAGATCGACGAGCATGGCTATGTCGACTGCGGCTATTGCGACCGGCGCTTCGTGCTGATCGGCGGCCCGGCGGACGGCGTCGACCCGGCGACGCTGCGCGACGTCCACGAAGGTTCCAATCCGCGCTGATCCTGGCGTTGATCGGGGGCTAATCACGGGGCGTAGTATCGCGGGCCCGGCGCGCCTATCTTGGTCGGCATGACCGATCCCCGCTCCTTCCTGTACCGCGACACGCTCGATCTCGCCACGGCGCAGCGCGTCACCGCCGACGTGCTGGCGCGCGCCGACGACGGCGAACTGTTCCTGCAATATCGCAAGGCCGAGGCGTTCGGCTTCGACGACGGGCGACTGAAGACCGCCAGCTACGATACCAACGCCGGTTTCGGGCTGCGCGCGGTATCGGGTGAAATGACCGCCTTCGCGCACGCCAACGAACTCAGCGAGGCGGCGATTCGCCGCGCGGGCGAGACGATGGCGCTGATCGATCCGTCGACGCAGGCGAAGGCCGCGCCACCGGCACGCACCAATCACCGCCTCTATACCGACGCCGATCCGCTCGATCTGGTGCCGTTCGCCGACAAGGTGAACCTGTGCCAGACGATCGACGCCGCCGCCCGGGCGCGCGATCCGCGCGTGGCGCAGGTGTCGGTCGGGCTGTCGGGCACGTGGAGCGTGGTGGAGGTGGTGCGTCCCGACGGCTTCGTCGCCACCGACGTGCGACCGCTGGTGCGGCTGAACGTGTCGATCGTCGCGGAGGCGAACGGACGGCGGGAGACCGGTTCGTTCGGGGTCGGCGGACGCTATCTGTACGATCGGTTGCTGGAACCGACGATGTGGAACCGTGCCATCGACGAGGCGCTGGCGCAGGCGCTGGTCAATCTGGACGCGATCGACGCCCCCGCCGGCGAGATGACGGTGTTGCTGGGCAATGGCTGGCCGGGCGTGCTGCTGCACGAGGCGATCGGCCACGGGCTGGAGGGCGATTTCAATCGCAAGGGCACCTCGGCCTTTTCGGGCCGCATCGGGGAGCGGGTCGCCGCGCCGGGCGTGACGATCGTCGACGACGGCAGCATCGCGGACCGCCGCGGATCGCTGACCATCGACGATGAGGGAACGCCGACGTCGGAGACGATCCTGATCGAGGACGGCATCCTGAAGGGCTATATGCAGGATCGGCTCAACGCCCGGCTGATGGGCGTCGCGCCCACCGGCAACGGGCGTCGCGAAAGCTTCGCGCACGCGCCGATGCCGCGCATGACCAACACCTTCATGAAGGCCGGGCGCGACGATCCTGCCGAATTGCTGTCGCGGGTGAAGCGCGGCATCTTCGCCAAGTCGTTCGGCGGCGGGCAAGTCGACATCGTTTCGGGCAAGTTCACCTTTTCGTGCACCGAGGCGTACCGGATCGAGGACGGCCGGATCGGTGCCCCGATCAAGGGCGCGACGCTGATCGGCGACGGGCCGAGCGTGCTGACCAGGGTGCTGGGCATCGGCAACGATTTCGCGCTGGACGAGGGGGTGGGCGTGTGCGGCAAGGGCGGGCAGAGCGTGCCGGCGGGCGTCGGGCAACCGTCGCTGCTGATCGACGGGCTGACGGTGGGCGGGACCGCCTAGAAGCCCGAGATCAGCATATCGAGCGCGGCCTTGATCTCCCGTTCGATCTCATCCGCCGACCCGACTTGCTCGTTCAGAAAGCGGCGATCGACCGATCGAAGGAATTGCGTCGCCACGCGGTAGGCGACGCCGTCGATCTTTATGCACGGGTTCAATCGCGAAAGCGCCACGCTGTCCTCCCCTGCCTCGCGCAGCGGAGCGACGACGCGGGAGCGCAGATCCGACAGCAGGTCGGACTGGCAATCGACGACGAGCCCGTGTCCGTCGATCCGATAGATCGCAAACTGGGCCATCAAAGAACGGGAAGATCGCCGAGCGGAATGCCGTTTTCGTCGATCCAGCGATTATGTCGCTCGATCGACGCGGCATTTTCCTGTCGCCATCGCCGCTCGCGCTCCGACGTTATAGCGACCTTCAAAGCCGTCTCCGCGACCTGCGACAGGTTCAATCCCTGATCGCGTGCCAGCGCGACGACGCCCGTGTCGAGCGACAGATTGACCGGCTTTCGCTTGCCCGAAAGGACAGGATCGTGCTTCATGGCGCGCATGTTGTGCGCACGGATGATGCGCGTCAACACGGAGCATCGTCGATGGAGTTCTTCCCCGCCCTGACCGCCGACCATCGCAACTTCATCGCGAAACAACCGGTGTTCTTCGTCGCCACCGCGGCGGCAGATGCGCGCATCAATCTCAGCCCCAAGGGCATGGACAGCTTCCGCGTGCTCGACGACACGACCGTCGCCTATCTGGACGTCGCGGGATCGGGGAACGAGACGAACGCGCATCTGCTCGCCGACGGGCGGATCACGATCATGTTCTGCGCCTTCGACAATCCGGCGCTGATCTTTCGCATCTACGGCCACGGCCGCCCGGTGCTGCCGCAGGACGACGATTGGGCGGAGCTTGCCGGCCATTTCACCCTGCTGCCCGGCACGCGGCAGATTTTCGTGATCGCGGTCGACCGGGTGCAGACCTCGTGCGGCTGGGGCGTGCCGCACATGGCGTTCGAGCGCGAGCGGCAGACGCTGAACAAATATCACGCGGCCACCAGCGATGCGACGCGCTTCGGCAAATATGCGGTGCGCACCACCAGCATCGACGGACTGCCCGTCCGCAATCCCGAGCGCGTGCCCGGCTGATGGCGCTCGTCGAACTGGGACGCTACGACCGGAACCTCGCCAACATCCTCGTCGCGCGGCTGGAAGCGGACGACATCCCTGCCCTGGCGTTCGATGGCGGCTCCAGCATCGCCGACGGCAGCTGGCTGCTGATCCCGGTGCGCGTGATGGTCGACGAGGATGATCTGGCCGCTGCGCAGGCGATCGTCGGCGCTGCCTGAAAAATGGGCAGCGGCAGCCCGCTGCACGATTATTAACGCCCGTTAGGACCTGCTTCGGGCTGATCTTCCCTGTGCGCCGTGTTGGCACGGCGCTTGCGTTGCTCGTCGACAGGCAATGCAAAAGGGGGCGCGATGAAGCTGGTCATAGCGATCATCAAACCGTTCAAGCTCGACGAGGTGCGCGAGGCGCTGACCACCGTCGGCGTGGCCGGGATGACGGTATCGGAGGTGAAAGGGTTCGGTCGCCAGAAGGGGCAGACCGAAATCTATCGCGGCGCCGAATACAGCACCAACATGGTGCCCAAGATCAAGATCGAAGTGGTTTGCGCCACCGACATCGCCGACCGCGTGGTCGAGGCGATCCAGGCGGCCGCGAATACCGGCGCGATCGGCGACGGCAAGATCTTCGTGCTCGACGTCGGACAGGCGGTGCGCATCCGCACCGGCGAAACCGACGACACGGCATTGTGATGGGGGGACCGATGACGCTTACACGCAATCTTGCGGCCATCGCCGGGGGGCTGGCCGCCACCATATCGTCCGCCGGCCCCGCGCTGGCGCAGGCCGCCGCGCCGGTGCGCGCGCCCGCCGCGGAGGTCGCCGCGACGATGGTCAACAAGGGCGATACCGCCTGGATGATGATCTCCGCCGCGCTGGTCTTGCTGATGTCCGTGCCCGGGCTGGCGCTGTTCTACGGCGGGCTGGTCCGCACCAAGAACATGCTCAGCATCCTGATGCAGGTGCTGATGATCGTTTGCGTCGCCAGCCTGGTGTGGGTGTGCTGGGG
The DNA here is from genome assembly GCF_001421995.1 of Sphingomonas sp. Leaf231. Lineage (GTDB taxonomy): Bacteria > Pseudomonadota > Alphaproteobacteria > Sphingomonadales > Sphingomonadaceae > Sphingomonas. Next base: position 199,421 of record NZ_LMLS01000002.1, on the reverse strand, counting down.
CTACAGCATGGCCTTTACCAGCGGTAACGCCTTCGTCGGCGGCTTTTCGAAGATGTTCCTGAACGGCGTGACCGCCACGTCGGTCGCCGCGACCTTCTCGAACAACGTCTACATCCCCGAATATGCGTTCATCGCGTTCCAGATGACCTTCGCGTGCATCACGCCCGCGCTGATCGTCGGCGCCTTCGCGGAGCGGGTAAAGTTCACGCCGCTGCTGGTCTTTGTCGTGCTGTGGCTGACGATCGTCTATTTCCCGATGGCGCACATGGTCTGGTACTGGGCTGGCCCGGATTACCTGGCCGACTCACCGGCCGACGCCGGGCTGCTCTACGGCTGGGGCGCGCTGGACTTCGCGGGCGGCACCGTGGTGCACATCAACGCCGGGATTGCCGGGCTGGTCGGTTGCCTGATCATCGGCAAGCGTCACGGCTACAAGTCGGAACCGATGCCGCCGCATTCGCTGACCATGACGATGATCGGCGCGTCGCTGCTGTGGATCGGCTGGTTCGGGTTCAACGCCGGCTCCAATCTGGAAGCCAATGGCGTTGCCGCGCTGGCGTTCGTCAACACCTTCGTCGCCACCGCCGCCGCGGCAGTCGCATGGGCGGTGATCGAACAGATCGTCCACAAGAAGCCCTCGTTGCTGGGCGGCGTGTCGGGGGCGGTCGCCGGCCTCGTCGCGATCACGCCCGCGGCGGGCTTCGCCGCGCCGATGACGTCGATCCTGATCGGTCTGGCGGCCAGCGCCCTCTGCTTCTTCTTCGTCACCACGGTGAAGAACAAGCTCGGCTATGACGACACGCTTGATGTGTTCGGCATCCACTGCGTCGGCGGCATTCTGGGCGCGATCGCCACCGGCATCGTCGCCGACCCAGCGCTCGGCGGGCAAGGCTTCTTCGATTACACGAAGTTCCCGGTCGTCGCCGGCCAGTACGACATGGCGGCGCAGGTGTTCACCCAGGTCAAGGCCGTGGTGCTGACGCTGGTGCTGTCGGGCGGCGTCTCGGCGGTGCTGTTCTACGGCATCAAGGCGACGATGGGCCTGCGCCCCTCGCTGGAGGTCGAGGTCGAGGGTCTCGACATCAACGAGCATGGCGAGCGCGCCTATAATTACTGACGAGTTTCGCGGGGGCGACGACGGTCGCCGCCCCCGTCACCGATGTTCCTCCTGCGGACAACACTACGGCCCGGCGCGGCAACGCGACCGGGCCGCTTTTTATGCTGCACCCATGCTGCGCCGCAAGATGACAGGCGACGCCCCGGACGCTATATAAGGATTGGCGTCGGGCGATCCCGTACGAACGAGACCCCGGCTCCGAAAGAGAGAGGATGGGTCATGACGACGATCAGGAACGCCGGACATCATGGAGCGGTCGCCGCAGGGTTGGCCGCGATGTTCACCGCCGCGGTGCTGGGTGCGCAACTTGCCGCCAACGGGCTGATCTATATCGGCGGGATGCTGATGCGATAAGCCGGTGCCGCCTGCGTCAACGTGGTAGGCGGATCTCGAACAGCGAGGGCCATCGCTTGCCGGTGACGAACAGTCGCCGGCCCTTGGCGTCCCACGCGATGCCGTTGGCGACCGCCTCCGGATCGCGCGCGCCGATTTCCGCGACGATCGCACGCAGGTCGATCACTCGCGTCACCACGCCGCTCGCCGGATCGATGCGAACGATGAACGGCTGGTGCCACACGTTCGCCAGGATCGCGCCGTCGACCATCTCCAGCTCGTTGATCTGGTCCAGCGGCCGCCCGGCGAAGGTGACGGTCACCGTGCGGCGGACCTTCATCGTCGCGGGATCGTGAAAGAACAACGTCGCGCTGCCATCCGACCGGATCAACGAGGTCGCGTCGGCGGTCAGCCCCCAGCCCTCGCCCGCATAACGCATCGTGCCGAGCGGCTTCAGCGTCGCCGCCGACCAGCGGTGCGCCACGCCGTCGTGCCACGTGAGGCTGATCGCCTCCCGCTTCCACAGCGCCAGCCCCTCGCCGAATTGGGCGGCGGGGATCGTGCGGCGCAGGCGGACGCGCCCGCTGGCCAGATCGACGCGGCGGACGTCCGACCGCCCCTCCAGCCCGACGCTCTCGACCAGCGCGTCATTGTCCCACACCAACCCCTCGGTAAAGGCCTCGCGGTCGTGGGGGTGGCGGCGCACCACGACCGGCACGACCAGTGCGGGCTGGCGCACCGCGGCCGCGCGGGCGGCGGCTTGTGGAGGGCGCGCACTCGCCGAACCGGTCAGCGCGAGGAGCGGCAGGAATAGCCAACGGGACATGGTGAAGCGGTACGACGCCACGTCGCGCGGGGCAATCGGCCTGCCGCGCCGGCGGGCGGACATGTCGCTCACCCCGACTTGGTCGTGGCCGCGACCGGGATCACCGTGGCCGTGCCCGTATTGTTGATCGAGACCACCCATGGCGTCCCGTCCTCGCACGTCGCGACCCACGCCGGATTGCCCTGCACCGCCGGTGCCGAAGCCGACCGCGCCACGCCCTGGCACGCCCGTCCCGCATCGCTGATCGCGCGAAAGAGGACCGCGTTACGCTCCTTCTCGTTCAACTGTTCGATCCGCGCCAGATAATCGCCGCCGGCCGCATTGTTGGCGACGGCCCGCGTCTCGTCGCCGGTCGATCCGCACGCGGCCAGCGACAATGGCAGCAGGGCGACGATCGCGGTACGGTGAATCATGAACGGCCTTTCGACGATGATTGCGCTTCCTTAACGAGTTTGACGGCATCGGGTTGCGGTCGTCGCGGCTATGATCGGGCCGATAGCGATTCGCGAGGGGTATGGTGATGCGGGGACAGCGGACGATCGGCATGGTGGCGGCGGTGGCGATGCTCGCCGGGTGCGGCGGCGGCGACGGCGGCACCATGCGCTCCAGCGTCACGGCCGCGGGCGGCGGCGATGCCGGTACGGCCGGCGTGGTGACGCCACCGGCCAGCGGCTGCTCGCTGCTCGCGCGCCAGAACTGGCTGTTCGCGCAGATGAACGAATCGTATCTCTTCCCGGAAACGCTGCCCGCCAGCCTCAGCCCGGCTCCGTTTGCAACCGCACAAGGCTATCTCGACGCGCTGACCGAAACCGCCCGGCGGCAACGCAAGGACCGGTTCTTCACCTATCTCACGTCGGTCAGGGAGGAGAACGCCTATTACGCCTCCGGCGCCACCGCCGGGCTGGGCTTCAGGCTGGCATTCGACGCCAGCAACCGCCTGTTCGTCACAGAGGCGTATGAGAACGCACCCGCGCTGACCGCCGGTATCGACCGCGGCACGCAGATCGTGGGTATCGGCACCACCGCCGCAACGGTCCGGACGGTCGCCGACCTCCTGACCGCCGGCGAGGCCGCGCTCGACACCGCGCTCGACGTATCGACCCGCGGTACGGTGCGCGTCCTGCGCATCGCCGATGGCACCGGCACGCGCGACGTGACGGTGACCAGCGCGGACTTCGCGATCGCACCGCTATCGTCCCGTTATGGCAGCCGGGTGATCGACGACGCAGGACGCAAGGTCGGCTACCTCAATCTGCGCACCTTCATCGACACCGCCGACGATCAGCTGCGCGCCGCCTTCGCCACGTTCCGCGCGCAGGGCATCACGGAGGTGATCGTCGATCTGCGCTACAATGGCGGCGGCCTGCTCTCCACGGCCGAAACGTTCACCGACCTGCTCGGCGCGAACCGCTCCACGTCCGACGTGCAGGCCTACACCACGTTCCGCCCCTCGCTATCGAGCCGAAACCAGACGCGCCGTTTCCAGTCCGAGGCGCAGGCGATCGCCCCGACGCGCATCGCGTTCATCGGTACCGGGCAGACCGCCTCCGCCAGCGAATATGTCATCAACGCGCTGATCCCCTATTTGCGCGGCGACCTCGCGCTGGTCGGCAGCAACACCTATGGCAAGCCGGTCGGCCAGATCGCGATCGACAATCCGTCGTGCAGCGACGATCGCCTGCGCCCGGTCGCCGTGGCGCTGCAGAACGCCGCGCGGCAGGGCGACTATTTCGATGGCCTCGCCACCAAGGTGGAGGCGAGCTGTCAGGCGACCGACGATATCACCCGGCCGTTGGGCGATGCGGGGGAGGCATCGGTGCGCACCGCGCTCAGCTGGCTGGCCGGGCGCGGTTGCACGCCGATCGGCGCCAGCGCCTCGACGTCGCGCACCACGCTGCTATCCGCATCCGCCCGACGGCCGTTGCTCGCGGCCAGCCCCAATGCCGCACAGCGCGAAATGCCCGGTCTATACTGACGGGCGGATCGACGCGCAGGTCGAGCGGCGACGCCTAGTCCTTCCAGCCCCAGTAAAGCTGCGCCGGCGGTACGTTCCACCATTCCATGTCATGGTCGATGCGCTCGAAATGCGGCGCGATGAAGTCGCGGACCTTCGGGCTGAACTGATAGACCAGGAACGCGCCGCCGACGCGCAACGCCCGCTGCGTGGCCGCGGCGATCGCCGGGCCGACGCCATCGGGCAGGGTCGAGAACGGCAGGCCCGACAGCACGTAATCGGCCGCTTCATGCCCGTGTTCGGCAACGATCCGCTCCACGTCCGCCGCCGATCCGTGCACCGCGACGAAGCGCGAATCGGTGATCGTGTGGTCGAGGTAGCGGATGAAATCCTCGTTCGTGTCGATCGCGATCAGCATCGCGTCCGGGGCCATGCGCTCCAGAATCGGGCGGCAGAACGTGCCGACTCCCGGGCCGTATTCGACGAAAAGCTTGCAATTGGCCCAGTCGACCGGCCCCAGCATCCGCGCGATCAACCGGTCCGAGGACGGGATGATCGACCCGACCATCACGGGGTGCTTAAGGAAACCGGTGAAGAACATCTGCCACGGTCCGGGCACGCCGGCGGCTTTGCTGCGGTCGCGCCGCACGGCGTCGGTGGAACTGGTCATGTGGAAAAAACGGCTCCCGAACCCTGATGCGACGACGCTCTGGTGTCATCCTCATGACGAACGCCTTGCGGACGAAGCGGTTGCCATAGCCGGGTTGCGCCCCGCTCCCAAGAGCCTAATCGCCACGACGGCGGGACACACCGGGAGCAAGCAGCGATGCGCAAGCCGCAGGATACGACGTTCGCGCTGCTGTTCGCGGTGATGCTGACCATCGCGGCGGGCAACACCGCGCTGCAATCGGTGTTGCCCGCGCTCGGCCGATCGCTGGGCGTGCGCGATGCCGAAGTGGCGCTGGCCTTCTCCATTTCCGCCTTGTTCTGGGTGCTCGCCGCACCGTTCTGGGCCGATCGATCGCATCGCCACGGGCGGCGGGCGATGATCGTGCTGGGACTGTGCGGTTACATCGTCAGCCTGACGCTATGCGGCCTGTTCCTGCTGGCCGGGATCAACGGCTGGATCGGCGGCCCGCTGGCGTTCCTCCTCTTCATCGTCGGGCGCGTGATCTATGGCGCGACCGGTGCGGCCGCCCCGCCCGCGGTGCAGGCGCTGGTCGCGGGCAGCACCACCCGCGCGGAGCGGACGCGCGCGCTGACGCTGCTCGCCTCCGCCTTCGGGCTGGGAACGATCCTCGGCCCGGCGCTCGCCCCCTATCTGATCCTCGGGCGTGTCGGCCCGGTCGCGATCGGGCTGGCGGGACCGGCTTTCGTCTTCGCGCTGTTCGGGGTCGCGATGCTGGTCGCGGTGTGGCGGCGGCTGCCCGACGACCGCCGGCTGGAGGGCGATGCGCATGGCGCGGCCAATGCCTATCCGTCGATCGGCGGCCAATCGTCGGGCGCCAGCGTCACCGCCGCCGCGGCAGAGGCGACGGGGGCGGTGCGGATCGGCATGTTCGACGCGCGGATCAGGGCGTGGCTGCTCGTCGGGCTGGTGATGGGCCATGCGCAGGCGATGGCGGGGCAGGTGGTCGGCTTCCTCGTGATCGACCGGCTCGGCGTGCCGCCGGTCGAGGCGCTGGGCGCGACCGGGCTGGTCCTGATGACCGGCGCGGGTGCGGCGTTGCTGGCGCAATGGGGGCTGATCCCGCTGCTGGACCTCGCGCCGCGCGCGCTGGTGCTGGTCGGGCTGGTGCTGGCGGCGCTGGGCTGCTGGGCGACCGGCCATGCGACCACCCTGCCCGCGATCGCCAGCGGCTATGCGCTTGCCAGCCTGGGTTTCGGCTTCGTGCGCCCGGGCTTCACCGCCGGGTCGAGCCTGGCGGTCGGTGCACCGCTACAGGCATCGGTGGCGGGCAAGGTGACCAGCATCAGCGGCGCCAGCTTCGTCCTCGGCCCGTCGCTGGGCGTCGCCCTTTACGGCTGGGGGCATCCCGTGCCCTATGATGTTGCCGCCATCGCCTGCGCGCTGTTGCTGCCGTTCGCATGGCGCGCGGTCTGAGACGATATCGTCGGGGCGGGCGGGCGAGGCCCACCCCGACCGTCGTGCTTTACCCGATCTTGCCGCCGGGCCGCGCGGTCAGCTGCCCCGGCGCGATGAAGCCGATCGGCTGGATCGAATTGGCCTCCTGCTTCAGCCGCGCCGCCATCTGCTGGTAATCGCGCTCCACTTCCGGAGTCACGCTGGCGCGGCTTTCGTCCAGCGCGCGCTCGAAATGCGCGTGTCGTACCTCGCGGGTGTCGAGCGATTCGCGCAGCGCGATCAACCCGGCGCGCCGCACCACGTCCTCCAGATCGGCACCGGTGAACCGGTCCGCGCGCGCCGCCACCGCATCGAGATCGACGTCCGGTGCCAGCGGCATCTTCTGCGTCTGGATATCGAGGATGCGCCGACGCCCCGCGGCGCTGGGCACGCCGACGTAGATCAGCTCATCGAACCGCCCCGGCCGCAACAGCGCCGGATCGACCAGATTGGGCCGGTTGGTCGCCCCGATCACCACGACCGATTGCAATTCCTCCAGCCCGTCCATCTCCGCCAGGATCGTGTTCACCACCCGCTCGGTCACTTGCGGCTCACCCAGGCCGCCGCCGCGCGCCGGCACCAGCGAATCGAGTTCGTCGATGAAGATCACCGTCGGCGCCACCTGTCGCGCCCGCTGGAACAGCCGCGCGATCTGCTGCTCGCTCTCGCCATACCATTTGCTCAGCAAGTCGCTGGATTTGGTCGCGATGAAGTTCGCCTGCGCCTCGCGCGCCACCGCCTTGGCGAGCAACGTCTTGCCGGTGCCGGGCGGCCCGTACAACAGGAAGCCCTTCGCCGGGCGGATACCCAGCCGCCGGAACGCATCGGGCGTCTTCAGCGGCAGCTCGACGCCTTCCTTCAGCCGCATCTGCGCGTCGTCCAGCCCGCCGACGTCGGACCAGCGCGTGGTCGGCGCCTGCACCATCACCTCGCGCATCGCGCTCGGCTGCACGCGCTTGAGCGCCTCGGTGAAATCCTCGCGCGTCACCGCCAGCGTGTCCAGCACCTCGGACGGAACGGTTCGGTCCTCGAGGTTCAGCTTCGGCATGATCCGCCGCACCGCCTCGATCGCCGCCTCGCGGGTCAGCGCCGCCATGTCCGCCCCGACGAAGCCGAACGTCATCCGCGCCAGTTCGTCCAGGTCCACCCGGTCGCCCAGCGGCATGCCGCGGGTGTGGATGCCCAGGATCTCGCGCCGTCCGCGCTCGTCGGGGACGCCGACGATGATCTCGCGGTCGAACCGTCCCGGACGGCGCAGCGCCTCGTCCAGCGCCTCCGGTCGGTTGGTCGCCGCGATCACCACCAGATTGGCGCGCGCCTCCAGCCCGTCCATCAACGTCAGCAATTGCGCGACCAGCCGCTTCTCCGCCTCTCCGGACACTTGCCCGCGCTTGGGCGCGATCGAATCGATCTCGTCGATGAAGACGATCGACGGCGCGGCCTTGGTCGCTTCCTCGAACACCTGACGCAGCCGCTGCTCCGACTCGCCATATGCGGAGCCCATGATCTCCGGCCCGTTGATCAGGAAGAATTGCGCATCCGATTCGTTCGCCACCGCGCGCGCCAGCCGCGTCTTGCCGGTGCCGGGCGGCCCGTGCAGCAACACGCCCTTGGGCGGATCGACGCCCAGCCGCTGGAACAACTCGGGGTAGCGCAGCGGCAGTTCGACCATCTCGCGCAGTTGGTCGATGGTCGCCGCCATGCCGCCGATATCGTCATAGGTGACGTCGGCACGCCGCGTGGCCTGCGGCTCCTCATATTCGGGGCGCAGCTCGATCTCGGTGGTCTCGTCGATATGCACCACACCCTTGGGGCTGGCCGACACCACCAGCAGGCGGATCTCCTGCAAGGCATAGGCCGGCGCGTTGACGAACCGCTCCATTCCAGGCGGCATGTTCTGGACGCGCTGGTGCCCGGCGGTGGCGACGATATCGCCCGCGCACAGCGGTCGGCCGAAGAAGGTGCGCTTCAGCGCGCTGGTCGATCCCTGCAGGCGTAGATTCTGTTGCGCGGGGGCGAACACCACCCGCGTCGCCGGCTTCGATTCGGCGCGACGCACCTCGACGAAATCGCCCGATCCGACGCCGGCGTTGGCGCGCTGCAACCCGTCGATGCGGACGAGTTCCAGCCCCTCGTCCTCGGCGTAAGGGCCGATCGCGCGGGCCGGCGTCGTCTTCTTCCCGATGATCTCGACCACGTCGCCGTCGGTGATGCCCAGCGCGGCGAACACCGCACGCGGCAGATGCGCGACGCCGCGCCCGCTATCCTCGGGCCGCGCATTGGCAACCTGCAACTTCACCATCTTGTCGTCGGCATCCGCCATGTCTGTCCTTTCGCGGCTTGCAGCCGAGCGCAGGAGATAGGTGGCGGGTTCCGTCTTGCGAACCACCACCCGACGGACGAGGGACGAAAAAAAGGCCAGCCCCAAGGGGCCGGCCGTTTGAAGTTTTTAGGAGAGGATGCCTGAAAGGCCTGCTCTAGGTGAGGGAAGACGCCGGTCTTCGCAAGTGCAATATAGTAACGGCACAGTTGCGCTTTCCGCAATTGTCCATCCGATTGTGGTTTCGGATCGTGCCCGGATGCTGCATGATGCAGTGCAACAGCCACATTGGATCTGCCATGCGCCGCCTGCCGCCCCTTACTGCGATCGAGGCCTTCGTCGCCGTCGCGCGGCTCGGCTCGATCAAGGCCGCGGCGCAGGAACTGGCGTTGTCGCCGCCGGCGCTCAGCCGTCGTATCCAGACGCTCGAACGCTTCATCTCGCGCCCGTTGTTCGATCGTCGCCATCAGGCGATGGTCCCCAATGCCGATGGCGAGCGGTTGCTGGCGGCCATCGCTCCCGCGCTGGACGGCATGTCCGACGCGATCGAGGGGATGACCAGCGGCAACGACGTGCTGCGGCTGCGGCTGGGCGTCCTGCCGCTCTATGCATCGCAACGGCTGTTCCCGCGGCTGGGCGAGTTGCGGGCCGCGCATCCCGAACTCCACCTCGACATCGACACCGGCGGCAACGCGCTGGCGCGCCTCGGCGAGGGGCTGGACGCGGTGATCGTCGTCGCGCGGGAGATCGATCCGATGCTGTACGCCGAACGGCTCGACCGCAACATGGTCTATCCGATCGGCGCGCGTGCGCTGCTCGACGGCGACAAGCCGTTGCGCTCGCCCGAACAGATGCGCGGGCACAGCGTGCTGCTCCACCGCGACATGCCCGATACGTTCGCGGCGTGGAGCCAGGCGGCGGGCCATCCGGGGATGGAGCCGGTGGCGATCGATTATTTCGATACCGGCGTGCTGATCCTCGAGGCTGCGGCGCAGGGGCTGGGCGTCGCGTTCATGCACGAGAACCATTTCCAGGATGCCAACGACCCCCGGCTGGTGCGGTTGTTCGATATCGATGTGACCAGCCCGTACAGCTATTGGTTCGCGTGCCGTCCGCGCGCGTTACAGACCAAACCGGTCAAGATCTTCCGCGACTGGCTGATCCGCACCCTGCGTCAGGGGTAAGCCACGCCGCGCCCGTTCGTGGTGCCTGCGGCCCCTTCGGGGGTGGCTGTCCTGCACCGGTATCCGTGGCGACGGAAGCCTGTCCTACACCGCGCCGTTCGGGCATCCTGCGGTCATGCCACCGCTCCACGCCCGCCGTCCGCGCTTGTCACCCCGCGCGGATCGATGGCCGCGATTTCAGCGCCGACGTGGTGTGAGCTTTGTCAACTTCCAGCGTGCGACCCGCCCCGACGCCCTTGCGATCGGGGCGGGTCGAACCGCGTCAGGCCGCCTTCATCGAGACGATCTTGCCCGGGTTGGCCGGCGGTTCGCCCTTCGGCAGCGCGTCGATCAGCTCCATCCCTTCCGATACCTCGCCCCAGACGGTGTACTGGCCGTCGAGGAAGCGCGCATCGTCGAAGCAGATGAAGAACTGCGAATTCGCCGAATTCGGGTCCATCGTGCGCGCCATCGAACAGGTGCCGCGCACATGCGGCTCCTTGCTGAACTCCTGCTTCAGGTTCGGCTTGTCCGATCCGTGCATGCCCGTGCCGGTCGGATCGCCGCCCTGCGCCATGAAGCCGGGGATCACGCGGTGGAACACCACGCCGTCGTAGAAGCCGTCGTTCGCCAGTTCGGCGATGCGCGCGACATGTTCGGGCGCCAGATCGGGGCGCAGGCGGATGGTCACGTCGCCGCCGTCCAGCGTCATGGTCAGCGTGGAATAGGTATCGGTCACAGGCAGGTCCTTTCTTGCCGTATGCGCGCGCCCCTATCGGTCCCGCGCCCGACTGGCAAATGCCCGAAGCCCACGCTAGGTGCCGGAGCGTCGCGATGAAATTGGGAGCCGGCACATGAGCGAGACCGAGCTGACCGACGCGTACGAGGATCAGGACGACCAGCTGGACGAGGACGATCGGCTGAAACCCGAGTTCGTCCGGGCGGTGATCGACGCGGTGCAGGCCGGCGACGTCGCCGGCGCGCATTCGCTGGTCGAACCGCTCCACCCCGCCGACATCGCCGACCTGTTCGAGCTGACGCCGGAGGATTGCCGCCGCGATCTTGCCGCCGCGATCAGCGACCTGCTCGACGCCGACGTCTTCGCGGAGATGAACGACTATGTCCGCGAGGCGCTGATCGATGCGCTCGACGCGCGACAGGTCGCCGACATCGCCAGCGAACTCGACACCGACGATGCCGTCGCGATCATCGAGGACATGGAGCCGGAGGACCAGCGCGAAGTCCTGCGCGCGATGGAGCCGGACGATCGCGCCGCGATCGAGGAGGCGCTGTCCTATCCGGAGGAATCCGCCGGACGCCTGATGCAACGCGATCTGGTCGCGGTGCCCGAACATTGGACGGTCGGCGACGTGCTCGACTATCTGCGCGCCGACGAGACGCTGACCACCGATTTCTGGGAAATCTTCGTCGTCGATCCCACGCATGAACCGGTCGGCACCTGTTCGCTCAGCTGGATCCTGCGCACCCCGCGCAGCATCGCGATCGCCGACGTCATGCAGCGCGAACAGACGCTGATCCCGGTCGACATGGATCAGGAGGAGGTCGCGCTCCGCTTCCAGAAATACGCGCTGATCTCCGCCGCGGTGGTCGACGGATCGGGGCGGCTGGTCGGCATGATCACCGTCGATGACGTGGTGCACATCATCCAGCAGGAAGCGGGTGAGGATGCGCTGCGCCTGTCGGGCGCGGGCGAAGGCGACATCAACGAGCCGATCCGCTTCACGGTGCGCACCCGGTTGACGTGGCTGCTCATCAACCTGCCCACCGCGATGCTTGCCGCAACGGTCGTCGGGCTGTTCGACGAACGGATCGCGCGATTCGCGGTGCTGGCGCAATTGATGGGGATCGTCAGCGGGATGGGTGGCAACGCCGGTACGCAGACGCTGGCGGTGGTCGTCCGCGCGTTGGCCACCAACCAGCTGACCGGTTCGAACACGGTGCGGATGATCGTACGCGAACTGCGCATCGCCGCCAGCAACGGCGCCGGACTGGGGCTGCTGGTCGGGGCCGGATCCTATTTGTGGTTCGGCAACCCGGCGCTCTCGATCGTCTTTGCAATGGCGTTGTTTATCAATAACATAGTCGGCGGATTGGTGGGCGTTCTGGTGCCGGTCACGCTCGATCGCTTCAACGTCGACCCGGCGGTCGCCTCGTCGGTGTTCGTCACGACCTGCACCGATTCGCTCGGCTTCTTCTCGTTCCTCGGCCTCGCCGCCTTGTGGGGGCTTGGCGGTTAGCTTGGTCATGGCGAGGCAGCGCTCGCCATGACGCCAGCCGCGCTATCGCTCGCGCGTCGCCGCGAACTTCACCTTGGGATAGCGGTCCTGCACGTATCCGACTTCCCACGCGCTTTTGGCGAGGAACACCGGATTGCCGTCGCGATCCTTGGCCATGGCGGCGCGGTTCAGGTCGGTAAAGTTCTTCAGTTCGGCCGGATCCTCCGCCGATACCCAGCGCGCGGTATCGAACGGTGCCGGCTCCAGCGCGGCGGCGACCTTGTATTCCGCATCGAGCCGCGACAGCAGCACTTCCAGCTGAAGCTGCCCGACCACCCCGATGATCCAGTTGCTGCCGATCTCGGGATAGAACACCTGCGTCACACCTTCCTCGGCCATGTCGTCCAGCGCCTTGCGCAGCTGCTTGGTCTTGGTGAAATCCTTCAGCACCACCCGGCGCAGGATCTCGGGCGCGAAGTTCGGCAATCCCGTGAAGCGCACGTCGGCGCGCTCGGACAGCGTGTCGCCGACGCGCAGCGTGCCATGGTTGGGGATGCCGATGATATCGCCGGGAAACGCCTCGTCCGCGACCTCGCGGTTCTGCGCGAAGAACAGGATCGGCGAATGCACCGCGATCGGCTTGCCGTGTCCGCTCGGCGTCAGCTTCATGCCGCGACGGAACGTACCCGAACATAGCCGCATGAACGCGATCCGGTCGCGGTGCTGCGGGTCCATGTTCGCCTGTACCTTGAAGACGAAGCCGGTGACTTCCTTCTCGTCCGGAGACACCGGGGCCGGCTCGGCGGGCTGCGGCCGCGGCGGCGGCGCGTAACCCGACAGTGCGGCGATCAGATCGGCCGGGCCGAAATCCTTCAGCGCCGATCCGAAATATACCGGCGTCAGGTCGCCGTTGCGATATGCCTCGCCATCGAAGGCGGCGTAGCCGGCCTGCGCCAGCTCGATCTCCTCGGCGATCGCGGGCGGAAGGGTCGGCGCGTCTTCCAGTTTGCCCTGATACAGGCGGCTGTCACCTTCGGGACGCGCGATGCGATTGGTGGTCAGGTCGAGGATGCCCTCGAACGTGCCCCCCATCCCGACCGGCCATGTCATCGGGCAGACGTCGAGCGCAAGCATGTCGGCGATCTCGTCGAGCAGCTCGAACGGCGGGCGGCCCTCGCGATCGACCTTGTTGACGAAGGTGATGATCGGCACCGAGCGGAGCCGGCACACCTCGAACAGCTTGCGCGTCTGCGCCTCGATCCCCTTGGCGGCGTCGATCACCATCACCGCGGAATCCACCGCGGTCAGCGTGCGATACGTGTCCTCGCTGAAATCCTCGTGCCCCGGGGTGTCGAGCAGGTTGAAGGTGATGCCGCCGCTCTCGAAGGTCATGACGCTGGACGTTACCGAAATGCCGCGCTGCTGCTCGATCTTCATCCAGTCCGACCGCGCACGCCGATTCTGCCCGCGCGCCTTTACCTCGCCCGCCAGGTGGATCGCACCGCCGAAATAAAGAAGCTTTTCGGTCAGCGTCGTCTTGCCGGCGTCCGGGTGGGAAATGATCGCAAAGGTACGGCGGGGGGAAGTCATCGGGGATCCAGCAGAACAGGAGCGCACCGGCGCACCGCCGGCATGGAGCGCGCGCATAGCAGGACGCCGGGGCAAGGGACAGATGCGGGCGCCTGACGGATGAAGCCGGTGGCGCTGGCGCGGCATGGATGCGCGGTGGACGCGGATTGATGACGTCCAGTGGAGCGCTCAAGGCGGCCGCTCTCCGTCTTCACGCTTCGGCGTAGCGTCATGTCGGGATCGCACAGCCGTTGCGGAGGCAAGCAGGACGCCTGATCCAGGGAGGGTAGAGCGCGCTTCTTTGCTTGTCGGATCGCGGGTAATCGCATCGTCCCCGCCGGTGACCGCGACGTGCCGACACCTTTCCCGCTCCGCCCTCCGACCGGCGGTGTGGAAGGGTGATGGTCCCGACGAATTAGCGAAGAGCGCGCCGACGCAGAGGAACTCCGTTGACTTCGACTCCCGCCCTCGCCCCCCCCCCCGCGCGCGACGATCCGACACGGATTACCTACGTGACCGACCGAACGTATCCGGGTTGTCGACTGCTCGCCGACCGGCGACGGGCGGGCGGTTCGGCTGAAGGCTATAAGGCGGGTCACAGCGCTTCGGGTTCGATGGGAGGCACCCCGGCAACGCAAGCCTGTACGCGTCCGGGCGAGTGGCGATGCGACCGCCACCGCCCCGACGACCGACGACCGCTCCATCCAGCGTCATCACGGCCATTCCACATCCCGGACGCCGGCTAGCAGCGCCGAAACGAGAACGGCCCGCCCGGCAGGTGCCGGGCGGGCCGTCGATCGTTCACGAGAAAGGCGCTGGATTAGCTACCCGACTCGAGATTGACCGCCGCATACTTGCCGCGACGATCGACTTCGATCTCGAAGCTCAGGCGATCGCCCTCGTTCAGCGTCGGCATGCCGGCACGCTCGACCGCCGAGATATGCACGAATGCATCCGGCTGGCCATCGTCGCGCTGGATGAAGCCGAAGCCCTTCATGGCGTTGAAGAACTTGACGGTGCCCGTCGCCTTCTCACCGGTCAGCTCGCGCTGCGGTGCGCCGCCGGCGTTGCCGCGCGGTGCGCCACGCTCTGCGCCGCCGAAGCCGCCGTCACGCGGCGGTGCGCGGTCGGTCACGGCCATCGGCTCGCCGTCGATCTTCAGATCGGTCGCCGAGACGCGACCACCACGGTCGACCAGGGTGAAGCCGAGCGGCTGACCCTCGGCCAAGCCCGACAGGCCCGCTTGCTCGACCGCCGAGATGTGCACGAACACGTCTTCGCCGCCATCATCACGGACGATGAAGCCGAAGCCCTTCTGCCCGTTGAAGAACTTGACCACGCCGGTGCCTTCGCCAACGACCTGCGGGGGCATGCCGCCACCGCCGCCGCCGAAGCCGCGACCACCGCCGCCGCCGCTACCACCAAAGCCGCCGCCGCCGCCGCTGCGGAAACCACCGCCACCGCCGCCGCCGCCGAAGCCGCCGCCACCACCGCCGAAGCTACGACCGCCGCCGAAGCCGCCGCCGCGATCTTCAAAGCCGCCGCCGAAGCCGCCGCCACTGAAACCGCCGCCGCCGCCGCCGAAGTCGTCACTGCCGCCGCCGAAGCCATCGCGCTTGTCGCGCCCACGCCCGCCGCGCTGCCCGCGGCCGCCCTTGTCGTAACCCATAACCCTGTTCGTCTTCCCGGTCCGCCCGTACACTCTCATCAGGGCCACGCGCAGGACGGCGAACGCGGCTCCCTGGGTGCAGGACATGCTGCACCTCAAACACCCACATAGACCATCTTGCGCCGTCCTGCGAATCGTTTTGCGCATCTTTTCAGGCGCGGACCACCGATCGCCGCAAGTCGGTCGCATTGTTGCCACGTTCCGTCGCGCGGCACCAAGGACGCAGGAAGCGATTGAGGAGCGCGGGCCGTGTCGCTACAGGCCGGACATGGCTGTACATCTGCATGAGGAAGACCTGCCGGGCGACGTGTTCGCTCCCGGCGCCGCGATCGCGGTGGATACCGAGACGATGGGGCTGATCACCCCACGCGACCGGTTGTGCCTGATTCAATTGTCGGACGGCGGCGGTGACGAGCATCTCGTCCGCTTCTCCCCCGGCAGCGACTATGCCGCACCGGTGCTGCGCGCGGTGTTGGCGGACCCGGCACGGCTGAAGCTCTATCATTTCGGCCGCTTCGATATCGCGGCGATCCGCCACTATCTCCACGTCGTGGCCGCCCCGGTCTATTGCACCAAGATCGCGTCGCGACTGGTACGAACCTACACCGATCGCCATGGGCTGAAGGAGCTGGTGCGCGAATTGCTGGGGCAGGACATTTCCAAGCAGCAGCAATCGTCGGACTGGGGCGGTCCGGTGCTGAGCGACGCGCAGCGCGATTATGCGGCGTCCGACGTCCGTTATCTCCACCGCCTCCGCGAGGAACTCGACCGGCGGCTGGCGCGCGAAGGGCGTACCGCGCTGGCGCAGGCCTGTTTCGACTTCCTGCCGGCGCGTGCCGAACTGGATCTGGCGGGCTGGCCCGAGGTGGACATCTTCGCGCATGTCTGATGTGGCGCTCCGGGTCCGGTCGGAGCGGCAACGCTGGGCGCAGCCCGGCGGGCGGCACGACCGGATCATCACGGCCGCCAATCGTGCGCTGCCGGTTTCGATCGGGGTGCTGTTCGCCTTTCTGGTCATGGCGCCGCTGACGATGGGCGGCGATGCGTCGTTCGTGCTCGACAAGAATCGCGTCGATGTCGCCAGGGAGCGGATGAAGCTTCAGCAGGCGCGGTACCGCGGCACCGATGCCAAGGGGCAGCCGTTCGAACTGGATGCCGGGTCCGCCGTGCAGAAAAGCTCCGCCGAACCGGTCGTGCGCATCGCCGATCTTGCCGCCGCGGTGCGGCTGTCGGACGGTCCGGCTACCATGACCGCGCCGACCGGGCGCTACGATATGGACAGCGAGCAGGTGAACGTCGACGGGCCGATCAAGGTACGTGGACCCAATGATTACACGCTCGACACCAGCAATGCGGTGATCGATCTGAAGTCGCGACAGTTGCGTTCCACCGCCGCGGCCGCCGGCACCGTGCGGCAGGGGACGTTCCGCGGCGACCGGATGCGCGCCGACCTGGAGGCGCGCACCGTCACGCTGGACGGCAATGCCCGCTTGCGGTTCAACCCGAGACGATAGAGAAGCCCCCGCATGTCGCGCCTCGCCGCTTTCGCCCTGCTGTCGCTCGTCGCCGTTCCCGCGGCGGCGCAGACACGCCACGATACCAACGCCCCGATCGATTTCGGCGCGGATCACATCGAGTTGCAGGATCGCGCCAACCGCGCGGTCCTGGCGGGCAACGTCAAGGTCCGTCAGGGGGAGATGACGCTGACCGCGCAGCGGATGACGGTGGCGTATACGGGGCAAGTGGTCGGCGGCAATCCGCAGGTATCGCGGCTCGACGCCAGCGGCGGGGTGACGGTGGTGCGCCCCAGCCAGACCGCGCGCAGCCAGTTTGGCGTCTACGATCTCAACCGCCGCGTCATCACCATGCTGGGTTCGGTGCGGCTGACGCAGGCCGGCAACACCGTGAACGGCGGGCGCCTGACCATCAACCTCGATACCGGGCGCGCGGTGATCGACGGGTCGTCGGTCGCCGGCGGCGGGTCGAACGCCGGCGGCAACGTGACGCAGGCGCCGGGCGGCCGCGTGACCGGCACCTTCTCGGTTCCCAAGCGCAACTGATCGCCCCGCGCACCGCCGGGGCTTCACGCGCGCACCCGCTTCATGCATGAAGCCTGCCATTCACGCGGGCGTTGACGGAGCGGTAACCCCCGTCCTGAATAGGCGAAGCACGATGGACAGCACGATCACATCGCCCGATCGCAACGGCCCGGACCATGGCGGTCCGGATCGCAGCGGGCTGGACCAGGTGGAACCGATCCACGAGGCGGAGGTCGGCAGCGGGCTGCAGGTGGTCTCGATCGCCAAAAGCTATGACAAGCGCGTCGTGCTGACCGACGTATCGGTGTCGGTCGGGCGCGGCGAGGTAATCGGGCTGCTCGGCCCCAACGGCGCGGGCAAGACGACCTGCTTCTATTCGGTGATGGGATTGGTGAAGCCCGATTCGGGCCGCATCATGCTCGATGGCGACGACATCACGGGGTTGCCGATGTACCGCCGTGCGATCCTCGGACTCGGCTATCTGCCGCAGGAAACGTCGATCTTTCGCGGGCTGACGATCGAGAAGAACATCTCCACCGTGCTGGAACTGGCCGAGCCGGATGCGGCGGCGCGCGCGGACAAGCTGGAGCGGCTGCTCGGCGATTTCGGGCTGACCCGCCTGCGCGACGCGCCGGCGATGGCGCTGTCGGGTGGTGAGCGGCGGCGGGCGGAGATCGCACGCGCGCTGGCCGCCGATCCGTCGATCATGCTGCTGGACGAGCCGTTCGCGGGCATCGACCCGATTTCGATCGCGGACATCCGCAACCTGGTGTGCCAGTTGAAGGACCGGGGTATCGGCGTGCTGATCACGGATCACAATGTCCGCGAAACGCTGGACATCGTCGATCGCGCCTACATCATCTACGACGGCAAGGTGCTGTTCACCGGCAGTCCCGAGGAACTGGTGCGCGACGAAAACGTCCGCCGCCTGTACCTGGGCGAGGATTTCGCGCTGTAGGCCATGGCAGCGCCCGCCTCCATGACCGTCATGCCGGCAGGGGCCTGTAACGTTCGCCGGCGGGACGGTTGCTAGCGTGAGCCTCGCCCCCCGTCTCGACCTGCGCCAGTCGCAATCGCTGGTGATGACGCCGCAGCTGCAGCAGGCGATCAAGCTGCTGGCGCTGAGCAACCTGGAGATCGAGGGCGTCATCGCCGAGGAGCTGGAGCGTAATCCGCTGCTCGAATCCACTGCCCCGGCCGAGGACGGGCCGGACCATGTCGCCACCGACACGCCGGCGCGGGAAGAGCCCGCCGGTGCCGACGAACTGGTGATGGCGGGCGAGGCCGCGGGCGAGTCGCTGGACGTCGACATCGCCGCGGAACGCTTCGACGATTCGCCCTCGGACCACAGTGGCCTGTCATCCACCGCCGCGCCTGCCGGCGGCACCGGGGAGGCGGTGGACCTCGATTCGTTTGCCGATACCAGCGAAAGCCTGGCCGACGTGCTGATGACGCAGGCCGGGGCGGCGTTCGACGCGCGCGATCTGTTCATCGCCCGCGCGCTGATCGACCAGATCGACGAGGCCGGGTACCTGCGCGCCGCGGTGGAGGATGTCGCAGCGCGGCTGGGGGTGCCGGCCGAGCGGGTGGCGGAGGTGCTGGCGACGATCCAGACCTTCGACCCGAGCGGGGTCGGCGCGCGTGATCTGGCCGAATGCCTCGCGATCCAGGCACGTGAGGTGAATCGCTACGACCCGTGCATCGCCAGGCTGCTCGAACACCTCGATCTGCTGGCGCGTGGCGACCTGACCCGGCTGAAGCGGCTGTGTCAGGTGGATGACGAGGACATGGCGGACATGATCCGCGAGGTGCGCGGCTACGATCCCAAGCCGGGCTGTCGTTACGGCGGCGAACCGCCCGCGCCGGTGATCCCCGACCTGTCGGTCACGCGCCTCAAGCGCGGCTGGGCGATCGAACTGAACGCCGCCACCCTGCCCCGCGTCCTGGTCAACACCGGTTACTATCACGAACTGGCCGACGGGCCGCAGGACAAGGCCGGCAAGGCGTGGCTCGCGGAGAAGCTGGCCAGCGCCAACTGGCTGGTCAAGGCGCTCGACCAGCGCCAGCGCACGATCATCCGCGTCGCGACCGAGATCGTCCGCCAGCAGGAAGCGTTTTTCCTGAAAGGCGTCGCACATCTGCGCCCGCTGACGCTGCGCCAGGTGGCCGAGGCGATCGATCTGCACGAATCGACCGTCAGCCGCGTCACGAGCAACAAATATCTCACCTGCGCGCGCGGGGTATTCGAGCTGAAATACTTCTTCACCTCGGCGATCGCCGCTGCGGATGGCGGCGATGCGGTATCGGCGGAGGCGGTGAAGAGCGCGATCCGCGCGCTGATCGCGGGCGAAGGCGATACGATCCTGTCCGACGACACGCTGGTCGAGCAATTGAACGCGAAGGGGTTCGACATCGCGCGGCGGACGGTGGCCAAATATCGTGAGGCGATCGGCATCGGCAGTTCGGTGCAACGCCGACGCGCCCGTGCGCTGCAAGGTGCCTGATTCTGCCAGCAGGCCGGACGCACCGGCGGGTCACGCACGATGCCACGTGCCCCTTTCCTACCCCACCGGCATCGACTTGGCGGTTGGTTCGCACCCCGCCATCACCTTCTCCTCTCCCTCCCGCGGTGTCGCCGGAGTGCGGGCGCGACGCCATCCGCCATGCAGATAATAGCCGATCATCAGCAGCATCGAGCCGAGCGATCCGGCCGGGAAGCTCCACCATATCGCGTCGGAACCCCAGGTCGGCTCCAGCCCCGTGGCCATGCCCAGCCGCAACGGGAACATCGCCACCGCCAGGATGACCAGCGGGCCGATCACCGCACCATTGGCGCGCACCGTCGCCGACAGCACCATCGACACGCCGAACAGGACGAAGCTCCACGCCGCGATCAGGTTGATGCGCACCGCGATATCGATTGCCGCGCCGTCACCGCCCAGAAACAGCCACAGCACATGCCGGTCGAGCAGGGTAAGCAACGCCACCAGCCCGCCGGTCAGCGCCAGATTGGTCAGGATGCCGACGCGGGTAATCCGGTCCACCCGCTCCCACGCGCCCGCGCCGATGTTCTGCGCCGCCATCGCGCTGACCGCGGCACCCACCGCCATCGCCGGCATCTGCACATAGGTCCATAGCTGGTTCGCAGCGCCGTAAGCCGCAGTGGTCGCGGTGCCGTGGCGATTGACCAGCCCGATCATCGCGAAGGCCGAGGTGGAGACGACCAGCATCTGCAATCCCATCGGCACGCCCTTCACCACGATCGTCCGCAACAATGCGGGGTCCGGGCGAAAATACCGCCACTCCGCCCCGCGCAGCCGGATCGGCAGGTCACAGGCGTAGATATAGCCGATCAGCGCCACCAGCGAGACGGCGTTGGCGATCAGCGTCGCATACGCCGATCCCTCGATCCCCAGCGCCGGGATCGGCCCGATCCCGCGGATCAGCAAGGGATTGAGCGCGACGTCGACCACCGAACCCAGCGCCATGAACTTCAGCGGCGTGATCGAATCACCGGTTCCGCGCAGCGCCATCGTCAGCAACACGGTCAGGAACCCCGGCACCATCGCCACGAAGATGACCCGGAGATAGGCGAGCGCCAGCGGATAGACCTCCGCCGGCGTGGCCAGCACGCGCAGGATGGCGGGGGCCGCCAGCAACCCCACCACCACCGTCGCCACCGACAGGATCGTGAACAGGCTGAGCGAGGTGCCCAGCACACGGCGCACCGCGGCGAGGTCGTGTCGCCCCATATGCTGGCCGATCAGGATCGTCGCCGCCATGCCGAAACCGAACACCGCGGCGATCAACAGGAACATGATGATGTTGGCGTTGGTGGTCGCCGCCAACGCCCGTTCGCCCAGAAACTGCCCGATCCAGATCGCATTGATCGACCCGTTCAGCGATTGCAGGATGCTCGATCCCAATGTCGGCAACGCGAACAACAGCAGCGTTCGGCCGATCGGCCCGGTGGTCAGATCCCGTTGCGGTGCGCGCGCCATATTTTTCCCCCGGCCGTGGCGACCAGCCTACCCGTCTTCACGTCGCCGCGACAGGAAGGCGATCAACGTTCGTCGCGTGCCGGCGCTCGATCGGGCGTCTCGGTGCCGCGACGCAGGTCGTTGCCCGCATTCTCCAGCGCCGTCCCGGTGCGATCGCGCGCCGTGTCCGCGCGGCGGCGCACCTCGTCTTCCAGCCGTTCGGAGGCGGCATCGATCCGGTCGGCGGCGCGGTCCAGTTGATCGGCGGCCAGCCCGTCGACGCGGTTCGCCACCCGGTCGCCGATCGCATCGGTGAGCGAGTCGACGCTGCGTGCGACGTTGTCGGACGCGCGTTCGACGTCGGCGGCGATCGCGTTGCCGGTGCGGTCGGCGTGATCCTCGGCACGCTCCGAACAGGCGGCCAGCGCCAGCGCGACCAGCGGGACGATCAGGGCCGGCTTCTTCATCGTATCTCTCCGTTCGCTCTCGGACGGCACAATCCGCCAGCGCCCGGCTTTGTTGCGTCAGCCGTCGCGCAGCGCGCGTCCGATCAGCGCGAAGAACGCGCGGCTGCCGTCGCTGGTGTCGACGTCCCATTCGGGATGCCATTGCACCGCCAGCACATCCGCCCCGCATGGCCGCGCCGCCACCGCCTCGATCACGCCGTCGTCGCTGGACAGCGCCTCCACGGTCAGGCCGCCGCCCAGACGCTCGATCGCCTGCTCGTGGACCGAGTGGACCGACAATCGCCGCTCGCCCGTGGCCTGCGCCAGCATGCCGCCTTCGATCAGCCGTACGTCGTGACGATGATCGAACAGCGTCGCATAGTCGGTATCGTCCCAGCCACCGCGCAAATGCCGGCCGCAGCAATTATCGCCGGACAGCGTGCCGCCGAACAGCACGTTGATCTCCTGCATGCCGCGGCAGATCCCGAAAACCGGCTTGCCCGCCTCGATCATCGCACCGGCCAGCGTCAGCGCCACCTCGTCGCGGTCGGGGTCGAGCGTACCGTCCCCGGCATCGCCGACCCCGCCGTAACGATCCGGTGCGACGTTCGAGCGCGATCCGGTGAGCAACAGTCCGTCGAGATAGCCGGTCAGCGCCTGCGTGTCGCACGCCGCCGCGATCGCGGGGACCAGCAACACGCAGGCGTCGGAAACACGCGCAAGCGGCGCGACGAAGCGGCTGGCGGCCACCTGTGCGGGGCGCTGCACCATTTCGTTGCAGCACAACACGCCGATCAACGGCTTGCGCGCCTCAGCCATCGCGAAGGTCCTCGCGCACGCGCCAGCCTACCGCATCGTCCAGCACCCGTGCCTCGGGCTGCACGACCGTCCGTCCCGCCGGCACGTCGTCCAGCAACCACACGTTGCCGCCGATCATCGCGCCCGTCCCGATCGTCACCCGTCCCAGGATCGTCGCCCCGGCATAGATGACCACATCGTCCTCCACGATCGGGTGACGCGCGTGGCGCGTGCGCGGGCGATCCGGATCGTCGCCGCGCGGGGTGCGCGCGCCCAGCGTCACATGCTGGTACAGGCGCACGCGCTCCCCGATGATCGCGGTTTCGCCGATCACCACCCCGGTGCCGTGGTCGATGAAGAACGATGCCCCGATCGTCGCACCGGGGTGAATGTCGATACCGGTCCGTTCGTTGGCCAGTTCCGACACCAGCCGTGCGACGATCGGCGCACCAAGTTCGTACAGCGTATGCGCGACGCGGTGATGCAGGCTGGCGATCGCGCCGGGATAGCAGACCAGGATCTCGTCGGCGCTGCGTGCGGCGGGGTCGCCCAGAAACGCCGCCTCGACGTCGCTGTCGATCAGTCGCCGCACCTCGCCCAGCCCGGCGACGAACAGCCGTACGATCGTCGTGGGCTGGTCCGCATCGAAACGGCCGCTGCTCGCCTCCGCCTGCCAATAGCCGAGTTCAGCGGCGATTTCCCGCTCCAGTTCGGTCGCCGCGGCAAGCAGTTTGGCGGCGACGAACCCGTCCTCGTCGGCGGGTGGACCGCGAAACTGGCCGAGCCGGCGCGGATAGAGCGCCCCCGCGAGCAACTCCATGACCCGTTCCAGCGCGCCGCGCGACGGAAAGCTGGCGGGGTCGCGCCCCGCATCGTGGCGCGTGCGCCACAGGCTGCGCGCCGCCCGCAGATCCGCGATCGCCGCCGCTATCGGCATAGCGCTGCCATTTGGGGTCATGGGCCGTCCTTTCGACGCCCATCATATCCCATCGATTGCGTGGGTCATGAAAGAAGCGCGCTACCCGCCCCCAAGCTGGGCTGCCCCGAACCGACGGGTCGCGCGGATCAGCGTTCGTCGAACGGCCCGATCACGGTGCCCACGAACCCGCCGGCAGCCTTCGTACTCAGGAACCGCACGTCGACGCCGGCGCGAAGCGTTCGTTTCGCGCCGCCATTGGCATAATCGAACGCCATCGTCCCGCCATTCGCGCGGATCGTCAGCGTCACCACGCGCGCCTGGTCGATCGGCGCTGTCGCCACCAACGTGTCCTCATCGGCACCGGTACGGGTCCACAAGGCTACCACCGGCTTGCCGCGCTGCTGCGTCACCCCGAACAGCAACAGCGAGCGATCGTTCTGCACCGCCGCCAACCCCGCACGTGCCCCGTCACGCCCGGGCACGTAGCGCATCGTCACCGCGACGGTCGCGACATGATGCTGCTGCCGTCGCCCCACGAACGACGGCACGCCGTTCAGGTCGCCGAACCGTGCGCCCGGCTGCAACGTCAGCGCGCCATTCGCGACGTGGTGGAACGGCTGCTTGGGCGTACGCAGCCCGATCCACTGCATCGCCAGTGTGTCGCCGGCGAATGCATCGAGATAGCCGAAGTCACCGCTGGTCGGCAGCGTCGGTGTCGCCCCACGTGGCAAGCGCGGCCGCGCGGCGGCGAACGGGATGCGCGCACCACGCGGCAGGATATGGGGCCAGCCGTCCCGCCACGTCACCGGCAGCAGGAACGTCTCGCGCCCGATGCTGTAGCGCCCGTCCTCATACGGCCGCGTCGCCAGGAAGGTCGCCCACCAATCGCCGGCCTGCGTCTGCACCAGCTTGGCATGCCCGGCCGACGACACCGGCTGCGCGCGGCCGGCGGGCAGATCGCGTTGCGTCAGGATCGGGTTTCCGGCGAACGGCACGAACGGCCCGCGCAGGCTTCGCGCGCGGAATACGACCTGGGAATGCTGGTCCTCGGTCCCGCCTTCCGCAGCGGTCAGATAATACCAGCCGTCCTTCTTCAGCAGGTGCGGCCCCTCGATCCACACCGGTTTGGTCGCGGGATCGACGCCGCCGTCGATCAGCTGCGTGCTCTCGCCCACCATCCTCCCGGCGCGCCAGTCATATTCCTGCACCCAGATCGCGCGATGCCCGTCGTAGCGCGGCGGTTCTGCGGGGGCGCGGTTGTTGACGATCCACGCGCGCCCGCCCTCCCAATAGATCGACGGATCGATCCCCTCGAACGGCAGCCATATCGGCCTGGACCACGGCCCGGCCGGATCGCGCGCGGTGACGATGAAATTGCCGCCGCATTCGACGCAGGTGTTGGCGATGTAGAAGGTACCGGCGTGGTAGGAGATGTCGGGGGCGAACACGCCCTGCGACGCGCGCCGCCCGGTAAAATCGAGTTGGTCGGGGCGGTCGATCGCGTTGCCGATCTGCGCCCAGTTCACCAGATCCTTCGACCGGAATACCGGGATCCCCGGAAAGTGCGCGAACGACGAATTGACCAGATAATAATCGTCACCGACCCGCGTGACCGAGGGATCGGGATAATAGCCGGCCACGACCGGGTTGCGATAGTGCCCGCGGGTGAGCGTCACCCGTTCCTGCGTGCGCCCATCGTAGCGAAACTGCGTGAATTTCGCGACCTGCGCCGCTGCGCTGCCCGCCATCAACGCGCCGCACAGGACCGCGATGCGCGCGATCATCCGGGTTCGACGACTGACCACCACTTCGCTCTCCCACCACCTTCGCCAGCGCGAAGCGTCGGCGAAGACTATAGGTTAGCGCTATCATGACAAGGGTTTGCGCGGTCGAAGCCGTCGCCGGATCAGGCGGGCCGCACGACGATGCTGATTGAGGAAGCTGGATGCCCGACAAGGACTCGAACCTTGATTGACGGAGTCAGAGTCCGCTCTCTTACCATTAGAGGATCGGGCAACAGCGGGGCGTCATTTATGGGCTGGGGCGCACCATGTCAACGCCTGCCTTGCCCCACGGAACGCGACTGTGTAGCTTGCAGATCAAGCACCGGGGGGTCGCAGGGGCGGCCCGGTCCGGAAGATACTAGAAAGTTGACGGCAATGGTGGATTTTACCGCCCAATTGCCGCGCCGGCAGGACGATACGCCTGCCCGTTCGGCCCGACCACAGCCGCGTCATGCGCGCGGCGCGCCGCGGCATTATGCCGCGCTCGACCTTGGCACCAACAATTGCCGGCTGCTGATCGCGCGCCCGCAAGGCGACGGCTTCGCGGTCGTCGATGCCTTCTCGCGAATCGTGCGGCTGGGCGAGGGACTGGCGCATAGCGGCGCGCTGTCCGATGCCGCGATCGAACGGACGATCGCCGCGCTGCGGGTGTGCGCCGACAAGCTGAAGCGCCGCAACGTCACGCTCGCGCGCTCGGTCGCGACCGAGGCGTGCCGCCGCGCCAACAACGGCGCCGCGTTCATCGCGCGGGTGCTGGAGGAAACCGGCATCCATCTCGACATCATCTCCGCCGAGGAGGAGGCGCGGCTGGCCGTCCTTGGTTGCCATGCGTTGCTGGAGCCGGGCAACGGCCCCGCGCTGGTGTTCGATATCGGCGGCGGCTCGACCGAGCTGGTGCTGATCGACGCCGACACCACGGTGCCGTGCGTCCGCGACTGGCACAGTGCGCCGTGGGGCGTCGTCTCGCTCACCGAAAGCGCCGGCGGCGGCGCGACCGCGGCGGAGCGCGAGCGGGCGTATCAGCGCATGCGCGCGCTGGTGACCGAAAGTTTCGCGCCGTTCGCCGCGCGTCTGCCGCGTCCCGACGGGATGCTGCGGCTGCTCGGCACGTCGGGCACGGTCACGACGCTGGCGAGCGTGCATCTCGGGCTGGAGCGGTACGATCGCGCGCAGGTCGACGGGTTGATCGCCCCCGCCGCGGCGATGCGGACCATCAGCCAGGAACTCGCCGGCATGTCATTGGCGGAGCGCGCGAAATTGCCATGCATCGGTCGCGAGCGCGCCGATCTGGTCGTCGCGGGCTGCGCGATCCTCGAAGGGATCCTGGACCTGTGGCCGGCCGAACGGCTGGGCGTCGCCGATCGTGGCATCCGTGAGGGCATCCTGCGCCGATTGATGGAGACGGGGGCATGAGGGGCACGGGTGCCGGGCGGCAGCGCGTCAAGACCGCGAAGCGGCGGACCGCGCAATCGACGCGCTGGCTCGAACGCCAGCTCAACGACCCCTATGTCCACCGCGCGCGCGCGGAAGGATACCGCAGCCGCGCGGCGTTCAAGCTGACCGAGCTGGACGAACGCTTCGGGCTGCTGAAGGGCGTGAAGCGCGTCGTCGACCTCGGCATCGCGCCGGGCGGGTGGAGCCAGGTGGTGCGCCGCACGACACCCGGCGCGGCGATCGTCGGCATCGACTTGCTGCCCGTCGATCCGATCGACGGCGTGACGATCTTCGAAATGGATTTCATGGACGATGCCGCGCCGGGCAAGCTGATGGAGGCGCTGGGCGGCGCGCCGGATCTGGTGCTGTCGGACATGGCCGCCAACACCGTCGGCCATCCGCAGACCGACGCGCTGCGGACGATGGCGCTGGTCGAGACCGCGCTGGCCTTCGCCGTCGACGTGCTGCGCCCCGGCGGCACCTTCGTGTCGAAGGTATTCGCCGGGGGCGCCGATTCGGCGCTGGTCGCGGAGATGAAGCGCAATTTCACGACCGTGAAACATGCCAAACCGCCGGCGAGCCGCAAGGGGTCGGTGGAATGGTTCGTCGTCGCGCAGGGGTTCAAGGGCCGCGCCGCTCGCCCCACGCAAGACGCACCGGCGCTTTCCTGACGCCGGATCGGCGATTGCGATCCAGGCAGTGAACCGTCACCCCGCCGCACGGACGGGGATGACGGAAGCGGGTCCGGGCAGGGGGTGGCGGTGACGCACCCTTGCGGCCGCTGCTACGCCTTCTTCGCCGCGATATATGCGTTCACCTGCTCCTCCAGCACGTCGAGCGGCAGCGCGCCCTGCCCCAGCACGGTTTCGTGGAAATCGCGCAGGTCGAACTTCGACCCCAGTTCGCGCTCCGCCTTCGTGCGAAGCTCGGCGATCTTCAGCTGCCCGACCATGTAGCTGGTCGCCTGCCCCGGCCAGTTGAAATAGCGGTCGACCTCACGCGCGATGTCGGTGTCGCTGACCGAACTGTTGGCGCGGAAATACGCCACCGCCTGCTCGCGCGTCCACAGTTTGGCATGGATGCCGGTGTCGAGCACCAGCCGGATCGCGCGCCACACCTGGTTGGAGAGCATCCCGAATTCGGCATAAGGGTCCTTGT
Source organism: Sphingomonas sp. Leaf231 (assembly GCF_001421995.1). Lineage (GTDB taxonomy): Bacteria > Pseudomonadota > Alphaproteobacteria > Sphingomonadales > Sphingomonadaceae > Sphingomonas. The sequence continues at coordinate 171,550 of NZ_LMLS01000002.1, read as the reverse complement.
ACGCGCCCATCTCCTTGGCCAGCCGTTCGCTGTACAGGCCCCAACCCTCGACATATGCACCATAGCCGCCGAACGCGCGGAACCGCGGCAATCCCTCCAGCTCCATGGCGCGCGCGATCTGGAAATGATGCCCGGGGGCCGCCTCGTGCGCGGCGATCGCGTCGAGCTGGATCTTCTGCGTCTGCCGCATGTCGACCAGGTTGACGTAGAAGATGCCGGGCCGCGAACCATCCGGTGCGGGACGGTTGTAGAAGGCGGTGGACGCAGTCCCCTCCCGCCATTTCTCGACCGCGCGCACCTCCAGCTTCGCCTTGGGAAGGCGCACGAAGAATCGCGGCGCAGCGTCCATCATCTGCGCCACGAACGCGCGCGCGTCCTTCAGATACGCTTCACGCCCCGCGTCGGTGTTGGGGTATTTGAAACGTGGATCGGTGCGCACCGCTTCGAAGAATTGCTCCAGCGGGCCGGCGAAACCGACGCGCGTCTTCACCGCCTCCATTTCCTTGCGGATCGCGGCGACCTGCGCGAGGCCCAGCATATGGATTTGATCGGCGGTCAGATCGGTGGTCGTCGAGTCGCGCAACCGCACCGCATAATAATCGGCGCCCTGCGGCAGCTTCCACGCGCCGAAATTGCCGGTCGACTGCGGCTCGATCGCGTCCAGCGTCGCGAACATCAGCTGATAGCCGCGCTGCATCGGCCCGGTCATCGCCGCCGCGCCCGCCGCCAGCAACCGCCGCTTTTCCGCGTCGGATGCCTTCAGCGCGGTCACCTTCTTGCGGAAATCGGCCATCAGCGCCGAATCGGCACCGGCGGTGAACGGCGCGCCGCTCAGCACCTTGCGGGCGTCGGTGCGCACCGGCGCGAACACCATCTTCGGCGGGACGATGCCCATCTTCGCCTGTTCGCGCATCAGCGCCGCAGTCTCCCGCATCACGCGCTCCGAATCGCGGACACGCGCGACATAGGCCTCCGCGTCGGCCACGCTGTCGACACGGTGTTCGTTGATCAGGAACACCGGCACATCGCCCATCGGGCTGCCATTGGTCGACACCGGATAGCGCCATTTGCGGAACCGGAAGCCGTCGCGTGCGCGCTCCACCTGCTGCTCGAACAACCGGTAGCTCAGCTTCCCGCTCGCCCCCAGCCGCGCGGGCGAGAAGCCGGCACGCATCCCGCGCAACTGACGCTCGCCCAGATCGCGCTCGCGGATCGCAGCGGCGTCGGTGTTGTCGTCGAGCCGGTCGTAGTTCGTCTTCTTGCCGAGGCTGGTCTGCGTCTCCGGGCTCAGCGCGACGCGGGCATCGAACGCGCGGTCGAGGAACGCCGTCAGCCGCGCATCCTCCGCCGTCGTGGCGGCGACGGTCGGTGTCGTCGGAGCCTGCGCGACGAGCGGGGCCGCGGCGGCGAGCGCGGTGGAGGCGGCGAGCGCGAGGAACGGCGCGCGCATCAGTTCGGCCCCTGCCCGGCGGTGGTCGCCGCCGCGGTGGAGGGCGGCACGGGCGGCGCATCGGATCGCGCCACCGCCAATGCACGGTCGTACCATGCCGAAAGGTCGCGCTTCATCGTCACCAATGCTTCGGGATTGAGATAGGTCATGTGGCCCGCCGGATAATAAGTGAATGCCAGGTTCCGCTGCTGCGCGGGTTCGAGCATCATGTGCCCAAGATCGTTTTCCGTGCCGAAGAACGGCGTCGCCATGTCGTACCAGCCGTTCATCGAAAGCACCTGGAGATATGGGTTGGCGCGCATCGCGGCCGCCAGATCGACGGCGGTGTTGGGATTGTTCTGCTGCCCACCCCCGCGCAGCGGCGAATCGTGCTTCCAGTTCCACGTCCACCCCTTCGCATCGCGCGCCGACAACCGATACGGCATGTCGGTCTTGTAGCCGAGCGTGTGGGTCGCATAATCGTTGAAGGTCGCGATGAACGCCCCGGAAATCGCATCCGACGACACGTCGCTTTCGGGGCGCTCGCCCGCGGCATCGCTGTCGACCCCGACGTAGCGCGAATCGAACCGGCCGACCGTCTGCCGCGTGCCCCGCAGCAACTCCTTCTGGAACCGCGCCAGATCGACGCGCAGGTTGCTGCGGATCAGGAAGTCGGACGAAAGCCCGGTCAGCTCGCTCATCCGCCGCGCCACCGTATCGCGCTCCGCTGCGCCGATGTTCTGCCCCTTGGCCAGCGCCGACATATACGGCCCGACCGCGAAATCCCGTGCCTGCTGCACCGCCGTCGCCACGTCGGCGGGCCGGTTGGGCAGGCGATTGTGATACCATGCGGTCGCGGCATAGCTGGGCAAATAGTTCAGATAGACCTGGTCCAGCCCCGGCTGACGATAACCGTAATTCATGATCGAGCTGAGCAGGACGACGCCGTTCAGCGCCATGCCGCGATCCTGCAACTGGTACGCCAGCGCCCCCGACCGCAACGTGCCATAGCTTTCGCCGAAGATGAATTTGGGCGAGTTCCACCGTCCGAACTTGGTGGCGTACCGCAGGATCGCCCGGGCAAAGGCATCGGCATCCTCGTCGGTGCCGTAGAAGTCGGACGGCTTGGCATCGCCCAACGGTCGCGAATAACCCGCGCCGATCGCATCCAGGAACACCATGTCGGTTTTGTCGAGCAAGGTATGCGGGTTCGGCCCGAAGTCGTAGGGTGCCGGGCGAATGAACTCGGGGCTGCCGGTCTGCAACCGCATCGGTGCGAACGATCCCATGTGCAGCCAGAAGGTCGGGCTGCCCGGTCCGCCGTTGTAGAAGAAGGTAATCGGGCGCTTCGTTCCCGGTTTCGTACCGTCCAGCGTATAGGCGGTGTAGAACATCGACGCGTTCGGCTTGCCCTCCGGATCGCGCAGCGTCAGCGTGCCGGCGGTCGCGGTATAGCCCAGCCGCTTGCCCGCCACCGTCACCGCGCCCTTCGACGTCTCCTCGCGCTCCTGTACCGGGGCATTGGCATAGCCGGCCTCCGCCTCATCCTTCTGCACCTCGGCATTCGTCTTCCCGGATGTCTTCCCGGGCGGATTTCCCTGCGCGAGCACCGGCATCGCCGCAGCGGCAAGCAGGAAGGCGGCGTAACCGAAGCGCATCAGGCGATCCCCTTATCATAACAAGGGGATGGTGTAATCGTCACCGGTGAAACCATGCAAGCGTCGCGGTCAGTCGTCCTCGTCCTCGAACCCGACCAGCGCCAGCGCGCGCGCCCTGATCTGTCGCGTCATGCACCAATGAACCAGAGCTTCCTCGCGCCCGTGCGTCACCCACACCTCCTTCGGTGAGATTTCCGCGAGCGTCTGCGTCAATTCGTCCCAGTCGGCATGGTCGGACAGGATCAGCGGCAGTTCGACGTTCTTCTGCCGCGCACGTTGCCGGACCCGCATCCACCCGCTCGCCATCGCGGTGATCGGGTCGGGCAGCCGCCGCGACCAGCGATCGTTCAATGCGGAGGGCGGGCACATCACGACATGCCCGGCCATCTCGGCCTTCGCCACGCCGGCGACCGTACGCAACTCGCCCAGCCGCACGCCATGTTCGACGTACAGATCGCATAGCCGCTGCAACGCGCCATGCAGGAAGATCGGCGCTTCATGCCCCCGCTCGCGCAACTCGGCGATTACACGCTGCGCCTTGCCCAGCGCATAGGCGCCGACGACGATGCAGCGATCGGGATTGGCGTGCAGCCGCGCGATCAGCTTGTCGATCTCGTCGCCGGTGTCGGGGTGGCGGAACACCGGCAGCCCGAACGTCGCCTCGGTCACGAACACGTCGCATTTCACCGGCTCGAACGGCGTGCAGGTCGGGTCGGTCCTGCGCTTGTAATCGCCCGACACCACCACCCGCTCGCCACGGTGATCCAGCACGATCTGCGCCGAACCCAGCACATGCCCCGCCGGCACGAACCCGATCTCCACGTCGCCCAGCCGCACGCTGCCGCCATATCCGACCGGACGCGCCTCCTGCTCGCCATAACGCGCGTCCATGATCGCGAGCGTTTCGGGGGTGGCCCACACCGCACCATGCCCGCCCCGCGCGTGATCGGCATGGCCGTGCGTCACCAGTGCGCGGGGCACCGGGATCGACGGATCGATCCACGCGTCGGCGGGGCGCACGTAGATGCCGTGCGGATGCGGTTCCAGCCAATCGCCCAACGTTGCCATCCCGCAACAACCACGCGCGCGGATCGAAGTTCACCGGCGACACGTTGATGCGGCTAACAAACGGAGAAGCAACGATGTTCGGTGACGGCTTGTGGAGCTTCGTGGTGATCGCCGGGCCGATCATCCTGGTGGCCGCCCTGCTATTCGCGATGTTACGCAACCGCCGCACGCCGCGTCAGGAGGCGCGCACCGAGCAGGCGACGCGCGAATTGTACAAGCAGCAATCCGCCGAGGATCGTCCACGGACACCGTGAACGAAACGGCTTGGGGCCAGGACCAGGGCGAAGCGCGGCGGTTGTAGCGCGCCCGCCCGACGCTACATCGTTACCATGCCCGTCCGGACCCCCGCTTGACCTCCTTGCCCGCCGTCCTTGAGGACTGGTTCGCCACCCGTGGATGGCAACCCCGGCGACACCAGCTGGCGATGCTGGACGAAGCGCGGGCCGGGCGCCACGCGCTGCTGATCGCCGCCACCGGCGCAGGCAAGACGCTCGCCGGCTTTCTTCCCACGCTGGCGGAGCTGATCGAAACGCCGACCACCGGCCTGCACACCCTCTACGTCTCTCCGCTCAAGGCGCTGGCGGTGGATATCCAGCGCAACCTGCTCGGCCCGCTGGCCGAAATGGACGTCGACCTTCGCGTGGAGACCCGTACCGGGGACACGCCATCGGACCGCAAGGCACGGCAACGGGTCAAGCCGCCGCACATCCTGCTCACCACCCCCGAATCGCTGTCGCTGCTGCTCAGCTATCCCGACAGCTTCACGATGTTCGCGGGGCTGAAGACGATCGTCGTGGACGAGGTCCATGCCTTCGCCACCGGCAAGCGCGGCGATCTGCTCAACCTGTGCATGGCGCGGTTGCAGCGGATCGCCCCCGCATGCCGCCGCGTCGCGCTGTCCGCCACCGTCGCCGATCCGGACGGCTATCGCGCATGGCTCGCCCCCGATGGCGATATCGACCGGGTCGCGCTGGTCCATGGCGACGCCGGCGTCGATCCCGATATCGCCATCCTGCTGCCCGAGGGCCGTGTGCCCTGGGCCGGCCATTCGGGCCGCTATGCCGCCGAACAGGTGATGGCGGAGATCGAGACGCACCGTACCTCGATCGTCTTCTGCAACACCCGCAGCCTGGCCGAACTGATCTTCCAGGATCTGTGGAAGGCCAATGCGATGCAGCTGCCGATCGGCATTCACCACGGCAGCCTGGAAAAGGAGGCGCGACGCAAGGTGGAAAGCGCGATGGCCGACGGCCGCCTGCGCGCGCTGGTCGCCACCGCCAGCCTCGATCTGGGCGTCGACTGGGGCGATGTCGATTGCGTGATCCAGATGGGCGCACCCAAGGGATCGTCGCGGCTGCTGCAACGCATCGGCCGCTCCAACCATCGCCTCGATCAGGCGAGCGAGGCGATCGTCGTGCCCGGCAATCGCTTCGAATATCTGGAAGCCCGGGCCGCGCTGGATGCGGTGGAGGCCGGCGAACTCGATACCGACGTGTTCCGCATGGGCGCGCTCGACGTGCTGGCGCAGCATGTCATGGCCTGCGCCTGCGCCGCGCCGTTCGATCAGGCCGCGATGCTGGACGAATTGCGCAGCGCCCTGCCCTATTCCGCGCTGACCGACGAATTGTTCGACCGCGTGCTCGGCTTCATCCGCGACGGCGGCTATTCGCTGCGCGCCTACGACCGTTTCAAGCGGCTGACGCAGGGGCCGGACGGCCAATGGCGCGTCAGCCATCCGAAGTTCGTCGCACAACACCGTCTCAACGCCGGGATCATCGTCGAGGCGACGATGCTCAAGGTCCGCTTCCGCAACGGCCGCGCGCTGGGCAAGGTCGAGGAAGGCTTCGCCGCCACGCTCAGCCATGGCGACACGTTCTTCTTCGCCGGCCTGTCGCTGGAGGTCGAGAAGATCGACACCGAGGATCTGATCGTCCGCGCCACCAGTCGCCCGGCGCGCATCCCCACCTACGGCGGCAGCCGGATGCCGCTGTCGACCAATCTCGCCACGCGCGTGCGGCGCTTCCTGAACGAGCCGGGGGAATGGCACCGCTTTCCCGACGACGTGCGCGAATGGCTGGAAATCCAGCAGCGTCGCTCCACGCTGCCGCGCCCCGAACAATTGCTGATCGAAACCTTCCCGCGCGAGGGACGGCACTATATGATCGCCTATAGTTTCGAGGGGTGGAACGCGCACCAGTCGCTCGGCATGTTGGTGACGAAGCGGATGGAGACGCTCGGGCTGAAACCGCTCGGGTTCGTCGCCAACGATTATGCGATCGCCTGTTACGGGCTGGAGAAGATCACCGATCCGGCCGCGCTGTTTTCCGCCGATATTCTCGAACACGAATTCGTCGAATGGGTCGAACGGTCGCACCTGCTGAAGCGCGCCTTCCGCGAGGTGGCGGTGATCGGCGGCCTGGTCGAGCGTCAGCATCCCGGCAAGCGCAAGACCGGGCGACAGGTTACCTTCTCGACCGACCTGATCTACGACGTGCTGCGCCAGTACGAACCCGGCCATGTCCTGCTGGAGGCCGCCTGGGCGGACGCGCGCGCGCGGATGACCGACGTCGGTCGCCTTGCCGACCTGCTGGGCCGCGCCGCCGATACGATGGTCCACGTCGATCTGCCGCGCGTTACTCCGCTGGCAGTGCCGGTGCTGACGCTGATCGGGCGCGAGAAGGTGGCGACCGGCAGCGCCGACGACGCGCTGCTGATCGAGGCGGAGGCACTGGCCGCGGAGGCGATGCGCGTCGATTGATCGCGCATCCCATGCGGCGTAGGCTCCCGTGATGGAGAGGCTGTCCGCGCTGCTGCTGGCGTGCCTGCCGCTGCCCGTCATGGCGCAGCAGGCGGACCCCGCACCCGCGCCGCCCGCCACCGAGCCGCCCGCCACCGAGCCCCAGACCCCGCCCACCACACCGGGACCGGGCGACGACCTCGCCTTTCTCGATCACGAAGACCGCATGACCGTGCCCGTGCAGATCGCGGGCGCCGGCCCGTTCGCCTTCATCATCGACACCGGCGCGCAGCGCAGCGTCATCTCGCGCCAGCTTGCCGGGCGGCTCGGCCTGCCGGCGGGACGCCGCGTGCGCCTGACCGCGATCACCGGCACCAGCGCGGTCGACACGGTCGTCATCCCGTCGCTATCGGTCAGCACGCTGGGCGCGCGCCGTGTGGAGGCACCCGCGCTGGAGGCGCAGGACCTCGGCGCGCTCGGCATCCTCGGCATCGACACGTTGCAGGATCACGCGCTCACCATCGATTTCGACCGTCGGCGGATGACCGTCACCCCGGCGATCGGCCACAAGCCGCCACCGCGCGAAAGCGGGGAGATCGTGGTGCGGGCGCGCAGCCTGTTCGGGCAATTGGTCGTCACCGATGCCAGCGTCGCCGGGCGGCGGGTGCGCGTCGTGCTCGACACCGGCACCAGCGTCAGCCTCGGCAATCTCGCGCTGCGCCGCCTGCTCAGCCGCCGGACCGCAGGCGAACCGGCGATCTTCACCAGCGTGCTGGGCGATCAGATCACCACCGAATACGCCGCCTTGCCCGTGATGACGCTGGGCAGCGCGACCGTCCGGGCATTGCCGGTCGCGTTTGCCGATGCGCCGCCGTTCGCCGCGTTCGGGCTGGCGACGAAACCCGCGTTGCTGCTCGGCATGGACGCGCTGCGGCTGTTCCGCCGCGTGCATATCGATTTCGCCCGCCGCGAACTGCGGCTGCTGCTGCCCCGCAACCTGCGCCGCGCGAACTAGGCTGGATCGCCATACGGCACGTCACCGGTGCCGGACTGCTCGCCGATATGGCGCTCTCACGATCGGGTGGATCCGCTTCATCCAGCCGCCATTGCGAGCATAGCGAAGCAATCCGGCGTTCCGCCCAAGGCCCGCGCGTGCTTTGCTACGCCCGCGATGATGGCGTTCGCAGGACTTCGGCTGAAGGTCGGTCGGTCCAAACGGGTCGCGACCATTGATCGGGCGCGCCGACTCGGGCATGGCAAGGCATGGTTCCCGTTCCGTTCGCCGAACTGCGCTTTGCCGGGCACCTCTGGCATGCCTTGCCGGAGGGCGCGCTGTTCTGGCCGGCGCGGCGTGCGTTGCTGGTCGCGGACCTTCACCTCGAAAAGGCGAGCTGGTTCGCCCGCGGCGGGCAGATGCTGCCCCCGTACGATTCGATCGCGACGCTGACCGCGCTCGACGCGCTGGTCACGGCGACGCAGGCCGAGGAGATCTGGTGCCTGGGCGACAGCTTTCATGACGTGCAGGGCTGCGATCGCCTGCCGGACGCGGCGCGTGCGCTGCTGACGCGGCTGACCGCGCGCGCGCGCTGGACGTGGATCACCGGCAACCATGATCGCCATTTTGTCGATCGCTGCGGCGGCGCGGTGCGCGATGAGGCAGAGGTGGACGGCGTCGTCCTGCGGCACGAGGCCGAACCGTGCGAGGCGCGGCACGAAATGTCAGGCCATTTCCACCCCAAGCTGCGCGTACGGGTGCGGGGCAAGCTGGTCGCGCGCCGCTGCTTCGTGGCGACCGCGACCAAGCTGATCTTTCCTGCATTCGGCGCGCTGACCGGTGGGCTCGACGTCACCCATCCGGAGATCACCCGCGCGACCGGTGGCGGTGCGGAGGCGCTGGTCGCCCTCCCCGATCGCCTGCTGCGCTTCCCGCTGGCGGCGTAACGGCCGGCGGAACTCTTCGCGAGAGCCGCCACCCTCTCCTCCATCGCCCGCCGACCTGATTCGGGGTCCGCTTCTACGGTGCCCGGACGATCGTGGGAGCCTTGGACGGCGGTACCGTCCTACCCACGATGAAATTCACCGCCGCCGCGGCATGCAGCGCGGTCGTATCGAACAACGGCACCGCGGAGTCCTCCGTCGCGATCAGAAGCATGATCTCGGTACACCCAAGCACGATCGCCTCCACGCCCTGCGTGACCAGCCCGGCGATCACCGTCCGGTATCGTTCACGCGACTCATCGCGCACGAATCCCCGCACCAGTTCATCATAAATGATGGCATGCACCGTCGCCCGCCCCATGGCATCGGGGACCAGCACCTCCAGCCCGAAACCCGCGTTCAGCCGTTCGCGGTAGAAGGGCTCCTCCATCGTGAACGCGGTCCCGAGCAAGCCGACCCGCCGGTGCCCCGCGGCCACGATCGCCGCACCGGCCGCGTCGGCGATGTGCAGCAACGGCCGTGGTTGCGCCTGCTCGATCGTGTCGGCCAGCTTGTGCATCGTATTGGTGCACAACACGATCGCCTCTGCCCCGCCGTCCGCCAGCGTACGCGACGCCGCCACCATGCGCGCGCCCAGTGCCACCCAATCACCGCTATGCTGAAGCGCGGCGATCTCCGCAAAATCGACCGACAGCATCAATAGCGGTGCGGAATGCACGCCGCCCATCCGTTCGCGTACGCCCTGGTTGATGAGCCGATAATAATGCGCCGAACTTTCCCAGCTCATCCCGCCGATCAGCCCGATCGTCCGCATCAGGCCATCGTGCCGCGCAGCAACCGTGGCAGATCGCCGCTTTCGCCGCGCGCTTCGGCCATGAAGCGGTCCTTCAGCGGGGGCAGCCGATCGACCGCCGATATCCCGAACCGACGCACTGCGCTCGCCGTCTTGCCGGGTATCCCGAACAGCCGCGTCAGCGTATCCGTCGCCGCCGCGACCATGAACGTGTCCAGGCTGCGCCACGCCTCGTACCGCTTGAGCAACTGCGCGTCGCCCGCCTCCAGCCCCAGCCGTCGTCCCTCGACCAGCACCTCGACCAACGCCGCCACGTCGCGATAGCCCAGGTTCACTCCCTGCCCGGCGATCGGATGGATGCCGTGCGCGGCGTCGCCGACCAATACCATTCGCGTGTCGGTGACGCGCGCGGCGTGGTGGAAGCCGAGCGGGTAGCTGGCGCGCGGCGCAGGATGCGACAACGCGCCCAGAAACCCGCCCATCCTTTTCTCCGCCTCGGCCAGGAAGCCACGGTCGCCCAGCTTCAGCATTCCCGCCGCCTGATCCGCCGCCACCGTCCACACGATCGCCGAGCGGTGACCGGTGTCGTCGTCCGGCAACGGCAGCAATGCGAACGGCCCGCCGGGATAGAATATCTCGAACGCGACATTCTCGTGGCTGCGTTCGTGGTGAAACGCGCCGATGATCGCGGCGTGATCATATTGCCAGCGCGCTACCCGGATTCCCGCAGCATCGCGCGTCGGCGAGTTGCGCCCCTCCGCCGCGACCAGCAGGTCCGCACGCACCGTCACCCCGGACGACAGTGTCGCGCGCACCCCGTCGGCATCGCGCACGATCGCGGTCGCGCGGGTCTGCATCCGCAGATCGACCCGCTCCGCCGCGACCGCCGCATCGTACAGCGCACGGCGCAGCAACCGGTTCTCGTACATCGTGCCCAGCGCGGCATCGTCGGCGGCCGGGATGAAATCCAGCTTGCCCGGCGCCAGCCCGTCGCTGACGCGGATCTGCCGGATTTCGCAGCCGCGCCCGTGCAGCGCCGCCCCTACCCCGATCGCGTCGAGCATCTTGTGGCTGGCGCTCGCCACCGCGGAGGCGCGACCGTCGAATCCGGCCGCCAGCATCACCGCCGGATCGGCGGGATCGACGACGATCGCGGACAGGCCGTGTCGGTCGAGCGCGACCGCAAGCGCGCTCCCGACCAGTCCGCCGCCGAGGATGAGCACGTCTGCCCGCGCATCTGCATGGTCCATATCCTGCCCTACCCCGTGCTGCGCGACCTGCCAACGCCTGCCGCCATCTTGACGTACAACGCGCGCAGGCGGACAATGCGAGCGTATTTTTCTGACATCGTTGGGGGTTGGTGATGGCGAGCCGGGCTGACGCGCCGTTGTGGCGTGAGACGGTCAAGGCGGGGGCGTTGCGCAGCGCGGCGTTGATCGCCGCGATCGCATTGTTCGTGGCGACGGTGGCGATGGCGGTGGCGCTGGCCACCTATCGTCCCGGCGACGCGGCGCTCAATACCGCGGCGGCGGGCGTGTCGGGCAATCTGCTCGGACCGCCCGGCGCGTGGTTCGCCGATTTCGCCCTGACGCTATTCGGACCTGCGGCGGCGCTGCTGCTGCCCGTCGCGCCGATCGTCGCGCTGCGGCTGTGGCGGTCGCAGCCGACCGGCGATGGCTGGCGGATGCTGCGCAATACCGCCGCCGGCGTGGCGTTGATGGCGATCACGCTGGCCTGCGTCGCGCCCGGCGCGGTACCGGCGCTGCCGTTCGGCTGGGGCGGCGCAGTCGGCTCGGGCGTTGTCGCGGCGTTCCGCTCGGCGGTCGCGTTGATCGGCGAGGTACAGGTGACGTGGTGGAGCGTGGTCGCACTGGGCATCGTCACCGGCATCGCCGGGGCGATCGTCTGGGGCCGCAGCCTAGAGATCGATCTGGCGCGCTTCACGCCCTCCCCGCGCCTGCTGCGCCGACGCGCGCGCGACGATGATGGCGAGGATCTGGACGAAGGCGATCTCGCCGATGACGGTGAAGACGGCGACGCCCCGTTCGCTCTATCCCGCGCTCCCGCGCCGCGTGCCGTCGCGCAGCCCGATAATCGTCCCGCGCCGGTTATCAGCGATCGCACCATTGCGCCATCGCTCGCGCCGCCCAAGCCGCAGCAGCGGCTCGACCTGCGCGACAGCTTCGTGCTTCCCGGCCTCGACCTGCTGACCCCCTCCCCCGTCAACCAGAGCGGCCCGATCGACAAGGCCGGGCTGGAGCGCAATGCGCGCCTGCTCGAAACCGTGCTCGACGACTTCAAGGTGCAGGGCGCGATCACCGAGGTGCGTCCCGGGCCGGTCGTCACGATGTACGAACTCGAACCGGCGCCGGGCACCAAGGCCAACCGCGTCATCGCGCTGGCCGACGATATCGCACGCAACATGTCGGCGATCTCGGCGCGCGTCGCGACGATTCCGGGTCGGTCGGTGATCGGCATCGAACTGCCCAATGCCAAGCGGGAAATGGTGTCGCTCCACGAACTCGTCGCCAGCCAGGCGTTCGAGGATCAGACCGCGCAACTGCCGGTGATCCTCGGCAAGAACATCGCCGGCGATCCCGTCATCGCCGATCTCGCGCCGATGCCGCACTTGCTGGTCGCGGGTACCACCGGTTCGGGCAAGTCGGTCGGCCTCAACGGCATGATCCTGTCGCTGCTCTACCGGCTGACCCCGGACCAGTGCCGTATGATCATGATCGATCCGAAGATGCTGGAACTCAGCATGTACGACGACATCCCCCACCTGTTGTCGCCGGTCGTGACCGATCCGTCCAAGGCGGTGCGCGCGCTGAAATGGGCGGTGGAGACGATGGAGGATCGCTACCGGCAGATGTCGTCCGTCGGCGTGCGCAGCCTCGCAAGCTTCAACGACAAGGTTCGTGCCGCCCGCGCCAAGGGTACGCCGCTCGGCCGCCGCGTCCAGACCGGCTATGGCGAGAACGGCCAGCCGATCTACGAGGAGGAGCAGCTTGATTACGACGTCCTGCCGCAGATCGTGGTCATCGTCGACGAGCTGGCCGACCTGATGATGACCGCCGGCAAGGAAGTCGAATTCCTGATCCAGCGCCTCGCGCAAAAGGCGCGCGCGGCGGGGATCCATCTGATCATGGCGACACAGCGCCCGTCGGTCGACGTCATCACCGGCGTCATCAAGGCGAACCTGCCGACGCGCATCAGCTTCCATGTCACCAGCAAGATCGATTCGCGCACCATCCTCGGCGAACAGGGTGCCGAACAGCTGCTGGGGCGCGGCGACATGCTGTACATGCCCGGCGGCAAGGGCATCGTCCGCGTCCACGGCCCGTTCGTCAGCGACGATGAAGTCCGCGCGGTTACCGACCATTGGCGCGCGCAGGGACAGCCCGATTATATCGAGTCGGTCACCGAGGAGCCGGCGGAGAGTTTCGCGCTCGAAGGCGCACCGACCGGCGAGGATTCGGCCGAGGACCAGCAATATCGCGCCGCCGTCTCGATCGTCTGCGGCAGCCAGAAGGCGTCGACCTCCTGGCTCCAGCGGCAGTTGCGCATCGGCTACAACAGCGCCGCACGCCTGATCGAACGCATGGAGAAGGAAGGCGTCGTCAGTCGCCCCGACCATGTCGGCCGCCGCGAAGTGCTCCGCGACACCGACGGCAACCCTGCCTGAAGCGACCGGCGCGCGCGGCGATCGCGCGCGCCGCCGCGATCAGCCGAGATGCTCGGCGAAGAACGCCGCGGTACGCTCGTCCGCCAGCCGCGCCGCCGCGTCGGACCGGCGTTTGCCGAACTCGGTTGCGAAGCCGTGATCCTCGTCGGGGTAGTCGTGGAGCGTCACCTTGGGGTGGTCGTCCAGACCGGCGTGCATCGCCGCCTGCGCATCCCCGTCTACGAAGCCGTCATCGCCGGCGATGTGCAGCATCAGCGGGCGGGCGATCGCGCGCTTCTCGCCAAGCAATCCATCCACCCCGACCGCATAATAGCCGACGGTGGCATCCACATCGGTGCGCGCCGCCGCCATGAACGCCAGCCTGCCGCCCAGACAATAACCGACTGCGCCGACCTTCGCCGACCCGCCGTCGCGTGCGTGGCGGATCGTCGCCTCGATGTCGGCGATCGCCTGATCCTGATCGAAGCGTCCCATCAACGCCAGCGCCCGCTCCATCTCCGGCGCGACATCCGCGTCAAGCTCGATGCCGGTCTCGATGCGCCAGAACAGGTCGGGCGCGATCGCAAGATAGCCAGCCTCCGCCAGCGTATCGCACTTGCGCCGAATGCCGGCGTTCACCCCGAAGATCTCCTGGATGACCACGATAGCGGCGCGCGGCGTTCCCGCGGGCGCGGCGCGATATGCCGGCATCGCCGCGCTATCGAGGGTGGGGATCGAGATCATCGCGGTCATATCGGTGCGCCTCCTGAAAGCAGTTGCTCCACACAGCGCACCATCGCCCGCAAAGTGCCACGCCCTCCGGCCGCGACATTGCGGTCGACGCCGCTTCCCGCGCATAACGGCTGGGCGGTACGCGCAGCGGAAGGAACGCACATGAAGGTCACGATCGAAGTCGACTGTACGCCCGAGGAGGCGCGGCGGATGATGGGCCTGCCCGATCTCACGCCGCTGCACGATCAATTCCTGTCACGCATGCGCGAGGCGATCGATGGTCAGGGGCCGTCGCCCGAGATGGTCGCCGCGATGTTCCGCAGCTGGGCACCGGCTGGCGATGCCGGCATGGACTTCTGGCGCCAGCTGTTCGTGCCAGGTGCCAAGACTGGCGCATGATCCGTACCATCTACGCCTTGTCCAGTGGTCGCCCGCCGGCCGCAATCGCGGTGGTACGCGTCAGCGGCCCGCAGGCATCCGCAGCCGGGGCGGCCCTCGCCGGCACCCTGCCCCCGCCACGCCGCGCTGCCTTGCGTCGGCTGCGCAGCCGCGATGGCACCACGCTCGATCAGGCGCTGACGCTGTTCTTCCCCGGCCCCGACACCGCGACCGGGGAGGACCTGGTCGAGCTGCATCTTCACGGGGGACGCGCCGTCGTCGCAGCGGTAGAAGCGGAACTCGCGCTTTACCCCGGATTGTTCGCTGCGCAGCCCGGTGAATTTACGCGCCAGTCGTTGGCCAATGGCCGGCTCGACCTTGCCCAGACCGAGGGGCTCGCGGATCTTCTCGAAGCCGAAACCGAGGCGCAACGACGCGCGGCACTGGCCATGGCCGAAGGTGACCTTAGCCGCATGATCGCGGGATGGCTTGGACGCCTCGGCATGATCGCAGCCGGTGTCGAGGCGGCGCTGGATTTTAGCGATGAGGATGACGTCGCTACCGCGGCTTCGCCTGACGTCGCGGCGCAGGTGCGGCCACTTGTGGACGAAATGAATGCGGTGCTGGTGCGCCCGCCGGTGGAGCGGCTACGCGACGGCGTGGTTGTCGTCATTGCCGGTCCCCGCAACGCCGGCAAGTCGTCGCTGTTCAACGCGCTGCTCGGACGCGATGCCGCGATCGTGACCGACATAGCTGGCACCACGCGCGACCTGCTGGAGGCGTCGGTGTCGCGGCAAGGCATACCGTTCCGGCTGGTCGATACGGCGGGCCTTACCGATCGAACCGACGATCCGGTCGAAGCGCTTGGCATCCTTCGTGCCCAAAACATCCTGTGCACCGCCGACATCGTTCTCTGGCTTGGCGATCCTGCAGCGGCGCCAAGCAGTGCAATATGCGTCAAGGCCAAATCCGACACCGATGCTGACGCGGCGTGCGGCGTCGGTCTTCGAGTGTCCATTCATGATCCCTCGACGATCGACAAATTGTGGGACGCGCTGTCAGCGCATGGCGCGACGATGCTGGACGTCGACAACGCGCCGCTCCTGCGGACCCGCCATATCGCACTTCTCGTCTCGGCATTGGACGAGTTGGTGGCGATCGATGGCACGGACTTGCTAATGGACGCTGAACGACTTCGCATTGCTAACGTGGCCCTTGCTGCGGTAGTCGGCCATGACGCGACGGAGGCCATGCTCGACGCGCTGTTCTCCCGGTTCTGTATCGGCAAATGAGTGTTCCACGTGAAACAATATGATGTGATCGTGGTCGGTGGTGGACATGCCGGCGCCGAGGCTGCGGCAGCCGCCGCGCGCCGCGGGGCCTGGGTCGCCCTCGTGACGCAATCACTGGACCATGTCGGCGTGATGTCGTGCAATCCGTCGATCGGCGGTTTGGGTAAGGGTCACCTCGTCCGCGAAGTCGACGCGCTCGACGGATTGATGGGACGAGCCTCCGACGATGCCGCCATCCATTATCGTATGTTGAATCGCTCGAAGGGTCTGGCGGTTCGTGGTCCACGCATCCAGGCCGACCGATCGTTGTATCGCCGTTCGATCCATCGCCAGTTAGCCCAGCTTCCGGCTCTTCGTCAGGTCGCTGGGGAGGCCGAAGCGCTGGACATCAAGGGCGGCAAGGCGGTGGGAGTGCGACTGGCGAACGGGGGCCACTTAAGTGGTTCGGCCATCGTCCTTGCGACAGGCACCTTCCTTGGTGGACGCATTTTCCGCGGGCATGAGCGAGAAGCCGGCGGTCGCGTCGGAGAGCGACCCTCTACACGGCTCGGCGAGCAACTCCGTGAACTTCGCCTGCCGATGGGGCGATTGAAGACCGGCACTCCTCCTCGGCTCGACGGCCGGACGGTTGATTGGGCGCGGTTGGTCTCTCAGCCCTCGGACGCCGATCAGTGGCGCATGTCGCCAATTTCCACAGGATCGCGACTTCCTCAGCTCGCTTGCGGGATCACGCGTACGAACGACCATACGCACGACCTCATACGAAGCGGCATTGCCGAGTCACCGCTTTTCTCCGGAGCGATCGAGGGCGGCGGACCACGCTATTGCCCGTCGATCGAGGATAAGGTGCATCGCTTCGGCGACCGCGATGGCCACCAGATCTTTCTGGAACCGGAAGGTCTTGATGATCCCACCGTCTACCCGAATGGTATCTCGACGTCGTTGGCGGCTGATGTACAGGTCGCGATGATCCAGTCGATCACCGGCCTTGAGCGCGCGGTCATCTCGCAATTCGGCTACGCCGTCGAATATGACTACGTCGATCCGCGTGCGCTGGACCATCGGCTCGCGCTCGCCGCAATACCCGGAGTTTTTTGCGCGGGTCAGTTGAACGGTACCACCGGCTATGAGGAAGCCGCGGCCCAGGGGGTGATCGCCGGGCTAAATGCCGCTGCATGCGCCTTGGGATTGTCACCTGCCATCGTCGATCGCGCCACCGGTTACATCGGTGTATTGATCGACGACTTGGTGCTTCAGGGGATCAGCGAACCCTATCGCATGCTCACCGCCCGCGCGGAGTACAGGTTGGCTTTGCGCGCGGATAATGCCGAGACGAGGCTATCTAGCTTTGCGGCAGAGCATGGCTGTTTGACTTCAACACGTCGCGATCACATCGATAGCCGGGATCTGATGCGAGTTCGGGCGAGATCCGGTGATACCATCGGCGTGGATCCGGATATCATCCAGGAGGTTGAGGAAGACGAGCGCTATGCACCTTATCTTCAACGACAGGCGGCCGAGATCGAGCGGATGCGTCGCGACGATAACGTCGTCGTCGATGCGTCGGCGGAATCACTGAAGTCGATCGCTGGCCTGTCCAATGAAATGACGGAACGACTGCTCGCGGCAGCGCCGCAGACGTTGGGTGAGGCATCCCGCGTTCGAGGGATAACGCCCGCAGCGCTCGCGGCGTTGTGGCTGCACGCAAGGCGACGGGCATGAACGAAGAAGAAGCACGATTGTGGTGCGAGGTTCGCTACGATCGCCAGACGGTTGAATCGCTCGGGCAGTTCGTAGATATCGTTATCGCTGAAAACGGACGGCAGAACCTCATCTCCCCCGCTAGCTGCTCCGAAATATGGTCGCGTCACATCGTCGACTCAGCGCAGCTAAGCGACTTATCTGACCCGAAAGCACGGACCTGGTTCGACGTCGGCTCCGGCGCAGGCTTTCCCGGCATGGTTATCGCGATGGTTTCGGGTGTGCACATGACGCTGATAGAGCCGCGGGCACGGCGGGCGGCATTTCTGTCCGAAGCGGCCGCGCGACTATCCCTGAAGAATGTGACGGTATGTCAGGCCAAAGCGGAAGGCGTCGAAGGACGTGCCGACGTCATCAGCGCACGTGCGGTGGCGAGCCTTACGACTCTGATCGCCATGACGGGGCATCTGTGTCATGAGCGCACACGATTGATCCTACCGCGCGGCCAAAACGGTGCTAGTGAAGTCGAGCAACTGCCCACCAAAATGCGCGCGATGTTCCACGTGGAACAAAGTCTCACTGACGCGGCATCGGTGATCGTCGTGGCGGATGGAGTGAGAAGCTGATGTTCTGCATCGCGATTGCCAATCAAAAGGGCGGTGTCGGCAAAACGACCAGCGCCATCAATCTTGCGACAGCACTCGCCGCATCCGGCCATAAAGTGCTGCTCGTGGACCTTGACCCACAGGGTAACGCCTCTACTGGCTTGGGGATCACCCAGGCACAACGTCAGCGCTCCAGTTACGACGTATTGATCGACAGCGACGGCGTGGCCGAAGCTGCGGTTGCGACCAACATCCCGTTGCTCGATGTCCTGCCGGCGACAGTGGATTTGTCCGGTGCGGAGATAGAGCTGGTCGAACTCGATCAGCGTACCCATCGCCTGCGCGGCGCTCTTCAACGCGCCAAACGGTCGTGGGACATCGTCCTCATCGACTGCCCCCCTTCCCTAGGCCTGCTTACCATCAACGCGATGGTTGCGGCGGACGCTCTGCTCGTGCCGTTGCAATGTGAGTTCTTCGCGCTTGAGGGTTTGAGCCAGCTGCTGAACACCGTCGAGCGGATACGATCGCGGTTCAATCCCTCGCTATCGATCCTCGGTGTCGCGCTGACGATGTACGATCGGCGCAATCGCCTGACGGAACAGGTGTCGACTGACGTACGTGCCGTGCTTGGCCAGGTCGTGTTCGACACTGTCATCCCACGCAATGTGCGTTTGTCGGAGGCGCCCAGCCATGGGCTTCCTGCCCTGATCTACGATCACAAATGCAGCGGCTCCGAAGCGTATATCGCGCTGGCACGTGAACTGATTCGGCGTTTGCCGAAAATCGAGGATGAAGCAGCGTGAACGATTTCGCCTCCCGCCGGGCCAAGGGTGGCCTCGGTCGCGGCCTGAATGCCCTGCTTGGCGACGTTGCCCAGGACGAACGCGAAACCGGTGAGCGCGGGGCGGCGCGTGGTGCGGTTCGTATGATCCCGGTGTCGGCGATCGCACCCCACCCCGATCAGCCGCGTCGCCACTTCGACGAAGCGGCTCTGGATGAACTCGCCGCATCGATCGCCCAGCGCGGCGTCATCCAGCCGATCATCGTCCGTCCGCATGGTCAGGATTTCCAGATCGTCGCGGGCGAACGACGTTGGCGCGCAGCGCAGCGTGCGCGACTGCATGAAGTGCCGGTCGTCGTCCGCGACTATACCGACAGCGAGACGCTGCAGATCGCATTACTGGAGAATATCCAGCGTCAGGACCTCAATGCGATCGAGGAGGCGCGCGCTTACCAGCGGCTGCTCGACGAATTCGGGCATACGCAAGAGGAACTGGCTCGCGCGGTCCACAAGTCGCGCAGCCACGTTGCGAACCTGCTGCGTCTGCTGGATTTGCCCCCGGAGATTCAGGCGCAGGTCGTGGAGGGCAAGCTGGCGATGGGTCATGCCCGCGCGCTGATCGGCGCAGCTGACCCGATCGCACTTGCGGATCAGGTACTGAGCCAGGGTCTTTCGGTGCGCCAGACCGAAAAGCTCGCCAGCAACGACAAGCATGGTTCCGCTCCGACGCGCACGTCCTCGTCGCGCCCGGCACCATTGTCCCCGCAAGGGGGCAGCGCCGATATCGAAGCACTGGAACGGCAACTTGCCGACCTCCTCGGCCTGCGTGTCCACATCACCTTCAACGACGATGGTCGCGGTGCGATCACGCTGGACTATAGCTCGCTGGAACAACTCGACATGGTATGTCAGCGGCTCAGCGGTGAACGTATCTAGGCGGACGGACGACGGCATCGCGTTCGTGCGAGCTGCCGACACCGCAGCACCAGTGCGATGCGGGCGATCAGCGAAC
Source organism: Sphingomonas sp. Leaf231 (assembly GCF_001421995.1). GTDB lineage: Bacteria > Pseudomonadota > Alphaproteobacteria > Sphingomonadales > Sphingomonadaceae > Sphingomonas. The sequence goes on along the minus strand of NZ_LMLS01000002.1, from coordinate 151,762 downwards.
GGAGCGGGCCAAGCGCATCAGGAACATGTCCGCCACCACCCGTCCTGCCGGGCCGGCGGCGATCACCTCGCGCTCGACGCGCCGCACCGCTTGCTGCGCCGCCACCAGCGCCGGCAGCGTCCAGCGTCGTAGCGCCGCCGCCGTTGCGGCTTCCTCGCGCCAGAACACGCGATGCCGCTTCATGACCTGCTCCACGCCCTCCCCGGCATCGATGGCACCGCGCATCTCCGCCAGCGTCACCATCCGCCGCCCGAGCGCACGCAGGATCGGGATCGGCGAGGCATCCGGCCCCTGCATTCGGCGCAGGCTCTCGACCAGGCCTGCCACATCCCCCGCGGTAGCGGTGAGCACGATCTCGCCGATCTCGCCCTCCGCAATCTCGGCTCCGATCGCCTCCAGCGCGCCTTCGTCGGCATCCACCGGGCGATCGGCTGCGGCGTCGAGATAAAGCGCCAGCTTTTCGACTTCGCGCATCATCACGGATCGGTCGCCGTCGCTGCCACGGATGATGCGCTGCACCGCCGGCGGGGTCAGCCGCAGACCAGCGTCACGTGCCAGTTGGGCGACGATCGCCGCCGCGTCGCGGGCACCCGGCGGGTAGCAGGCGAATGCCAGCGCCCGATCGGAATCCAGCGCCATCTTGACCAACTTTCCGGTCGCCTTGGCAGTCGGTGCAAGCATGATGACGGGATTTCCGGTCCGATCCGCTTCCAGCAACGACTCGACCGCCCCCAGCGATTCCTCGCCAGCGGCGGATACACGAACGAAGCGGGTTCCACCGAACAACGAAAGCGACGCGGCCTCGTCCGCCAGCCGCGCGGCATCGTTGCGCAGCGTCGCTCCATCGAGATCGATCCGCTCCGCCCCGTCGCCCATTCCGCGCGACAATCGCGCCACGAACGCCTGCGCCACCGCCTCGTCCGGGCCATAAAGCAGATACAGCCGGATATCCGCCGGCGGGCGGTCCAGCGCCGCGTTCAGCCGCGCTTCGGTCGCCTTCATGGCGTCGGCGGCTGCGTCCGCCGTGCGTATAGCGCCAGCCGCGCCACGATCTGATCGGCGATCGTCTCGGACAGTCGTTCGAGAGCCGTGCTCTCTGCGGCGATCGTCGCATATTCCGATCCGACCACGTCGATTCCCGCATCGGACCCCGCCGTAGCGTCCAGCACCACCGATCCGCTCGCCGCATCGATCAACTGATAGCGCGCGCGCAACGTCCGCCGCTCGCGCGCCACCGAATCGTCGCTCCGCGCGCCAAGACCGACGATCTGGTCGTCCAGCCGCACGTTCAGCCGGTAGCGCGCCGAACCCCCGCCGATAGCCGTCAACCGCTCCTGCAACGCACCGCTCACTAACCAGCCTGCCTTGCCCTCGATCGGCGCGACCTCGACCTCGCCCAGCGTGCCCGCGATCGGCCCGCTGCCGCCGCCGGTGTACAGCGGCGTCAGTCCGCACCCGCCCAGCGGTGCCGCCACCAGCAGCAGCGCGATCAGCGATGCCGCCTTGCTCACGCGACCAGATTCACGAGCCGGTCGGGCACCACGATCACCTTGCGCGGAGTCTTGCCTTCCAGTGCGCGGATGACCTTGTCGGATGCCAGCGCCGCGGCCTCGGCCTCTTCCCTGGCCATCCCCTTGGGCAGCATCAACGTATCGCGCAGCTTGCCGTTGACCTGCACCGCGATCGTCACCTCGTCATCAACCAGCAACGCAGCGTCGACGGTCGGCCATGCGGCATCGGCGATCAAGCCCTCGCCGCCCCGCGCGGCCCACGCCTCTTCGGCGATATGCGGGGCCATCGGCGCGACCAGTCGCATCAACGCCGCCACGGCTGCGTCGCGCGAAGCGGACGGGGTCGCCTTCTCGATCGCACTCACCAGCTCGTATAGCTTGGCCACCGCCTTGTTGAACGACAGCGCCTCGATGTCCTCGCCGATGCCCGCGATCGCCCGGTGCACGCGCCGGTCGAGCGCGACATCGGTCGCGGCGGCATCGCCCGCCGGCGTCGCCTCGAACAACCGCCACAGCCGCTGCACGAAGCGCCACGCGCCCTCGATGCCATTCTCGCTCCACTCCAGATCGCGCTCCGGCGGCGAGTCCGACAGCATGAACCACCGCACCGCGTCCGCGCCATATTGATCGACGATCGGCTCCGGATCGATGGTGTTCTTCTTGGACTTGGACATCTTCTCGATGCGGCCGCGAATGATCGGGATCGAGGCCCCGTCCGCCGTCTGGAAAAACAGCTTGCCACCCTCGCCGACGCTCAGATCCGATGGCGCCACCCACAAGGCACCCGGCGGGCCGTCATGATCCGGAATGTCGAGCTGGTAGGTTTCGTGCGTCACCATGCCCTGCGTGAACAGGCCGGTGAACGGCTCGGCCAGGTCGATCAGCCCGACATGACGCAGCGCTCGCGTCCAGAATCGCGCATAGAGCAAGTGGAGGATCGCATGTTCGACCCCGCCGATATACTGTCCCACCGGCAGCCAGCTTTCCGCCACCGCACGGTCGAACGGCCGATCCTCCGGCTGACTGGCGAAGCGAATGAAATACCACGAAGAATCCGCAAACGTGTCCAGCGTGTCGGTATCGCGCAGCGCATCGGCCCCGCACGACGGGCACGCGACGTGCTTCCACGTGGGATGCCGGTCCAGCGGGTTGCCCGGAACGTCGAACGTCACATCCTCGGGCAAACGCACCGGCAATTGCTCGCGTGGCACCGGCACTTCACCACATGTCGCGCAATGTACGACCGGGATCGGCGTGCCCCAGTAACGCTGGCGGCTGACGCCCCAGTCGCGCAGCCGGTAGACGGTCGATCCCTGTCCCCAGCCGCCGGCCTCCGCACGCGCGATCACCGCGCGCTTGGCGTCGTCGATCTCCAACCCGTCGAGGAACTGCGAGTTCACCAGTCGTCCGGGGCCGCTATAGGCGGCATCTCCGTCGAACATCGTCTCGATCTTCTCGCCATCGGCCACCACGCGGCGGATCGGCAGCGCATATTTGGTCGCGAAGTCGAAATCGCGCTGGTCGTGCGCCGGCACCCCGAAAACCGCGCCCGTGCCATAGTCCATCAGCACGAAATTGGCGACGTACACCGGCAACTCGCCCGCGCCGAACGGATGCGTCGCGGTCAGGCCGGTATCGAACCCGAGCTTCTCCTGCGTTTCCAGCTCGGCCGCGGTCGTCCCGCCCTGCTTGCACCGCTCCACGAACGCCGCCGCGGCCTCGTCCCGCGCCGCCAGCGCCCGCGCGATCGGGTGATCCGCCGCCACCGCGACGAAGCTCGCGCCGAACATCGTGTCGGGGCGCGTCGTATACACCTCCACCGATCCACCGTCGGACAACGTGAAGCGGAACTGCAGGCCCTGGCTCTTGCCGATCCAGTTTTCCTGCATCAACCGCACCTTGTCCGGCCAATGCTCCAGGCTGCCCAGCCCGTCGACCAGTTCGTCGGCGAATTGCGTGATCTTCAGGAACCACTGGCTCAGCTTGCGCTTCTCGACCAGCGCGCCGGACCGCCATCCGCGTCCGTCGATCACCTGTTCGTTGGCCAGCACGGTCATGTCGACCGGGTCCCAATTAACCGCCGATTCCTTGCGGTACACCAGCCCGGCCTTGTAGAAATCGAGGAACAGCGCCTGTTCGTGACCGTAATATTCCGGCTCGCACGTCGCCAGTTCACGCGTCCAGTCGAGCGCGAAGCCCAGCCGCTTCAGTTGCGCCTTCATCGCCGCGATGTTCGCGCGGGTCCAGTTGCCGGGATGGACGCCTTTTTCCATCGCCGCGTTTTCAGCGGGCATACCGAAGGCGTCCCACCCCATCGGGTGCAGCACTTCGTGCCCGGTCATCCGGCGGTACCGCGCCAGCACGTCGCCCATCGTGTAGTTGCGGACGTGTCCCATGTGGATCTTCCCCGATGGATAGGGGAACATTTCCAGCACATAGCTCTTGGGCTTCGGGCTGTCGTCACGCGCGGCGAACGTCGCCTGCGTATCCCACACCTGTTGCCAGTGCGCGTCGGCCTTCAGCGCGTTGAAGCGGGTCGCCATGATGTCCGTCGCCGCCTCAGCCGGTCACCGCGCCGCGGCGCAGGTCGCGCGCACGCGTCAGGATGATGTCTTCCAGCTTCTGCGTCGTTGCGGCCTCCACCGGGGAGGAGACCCACTGCCCGCCGCGATTCACCTCGCGCAGCGCCGCCACGCGCACCGCATCGGCGCGCAGGTCCTGATCCAGGATCGACACCGTCACCTTCATGCGCTCGCCCGGCACCTGCGGGTTCACATACCAGTCGGTCACCACGACCCCCCCGTTGGAATCGGTCTGAAGCAGCGGCATGAAGCTGAGCGTATCGAGCGTGGCGCGCCACAGATAGGCGTTGACGCCGATCGTCGTCACGCGCGACGCGGCCAGATCGCCTTCGGGCCGCCCGCCACGACCACCGCAGGCCGACAGGGTCAGCGACAGGGCAACGGCGGCGGACAGGCCAGCCGCAAGGCGCGTGGGGCGGAACATCGGCAACGTCCTTACAGGGAATTCGGGTGATCGCGCCCGCTCTACCCGTACCGCCAGCGCCCGGCAAGCGCGCCACATTGTGGACATGATGCAACAGGTACGGGACAAAGCGTGGTGGTGGTAATGGACTCGGAACGGATTCCTGTTACGCCCGCTCCATTGGTCGGACAGATTCGTCCGCCAAAAGGGGAAGAACACGATCGTGGCCGCAGAACGCCGCATCGCTGCATGTATCGGGGGGGCCTTGCTGGTCGCCGCCGTTGCGGCCGTGCCCGCGCTGGGCGCCGCGGATTCGTCCCCGCATGTCATCCGCAAGATGTCCCCTGCACCACGCATGGCGGGTTCTTTCACACCATCGGCCGCCGATCCGAAGCTTGCGGCGCTGTTCGCACGTGGCGGGCTGGACGCCAGCGGCTTCCGCTTCACCCCGTCCGAAACCCGCACGGGCAATCGCGCGGTGACGGTGGCCGTACGTGCGCGCTCCAGCACCGCGGCACGCGACGCGACGCGCTACGCATCCTCGACGGCGCAAACCGTCGGCCTTGCGCCGATCGCCTACAATCTCGGCGTCGCGGTCGGGTGGAAGCGGTTCGCCATCTCCGGCGACGTGGCCAAGGTCGATCTCGCCGGGCTGCCGGGCAGCCGTGAGGCGGCCGATGTCGCATTCAGCTATTCGGGCTCGAAGTGGAGCGGCCGTGTCGGGGCCAGCGCCGATCGTCCGCTACCGGGCACGCCGCGCGCGCTGACCGAGCCGAACAGCTATTCGATCGATGTCGGTGGCAGCTATTCGCTCACCCGCAACCTCGATCTGACCGCGGGCATGCGACTGAAGACCGACCGTGAGCGTCTGGCGCGGGTCGATGACGATCGTCGTGACAGCCAGGCCGTCTACGTCGGCACCGCCTTCCGCTTCTAGCCGCGCGGTGGCCCGGTCGCGGCTATCGGAACTTCGACCGGCAGCATTCACATCAGACTCGCGGTAAACCTGCGGCTGAAGATGCTCGCTACCGCATAGCCGTCCGCACCACATCCTCCGTTCAAGCGAACGGGGGACCCCCTTCACCCACGTCGTCATTGCGAACGAGGCGAAGCGATCAGCGGGCGGACAAGCATCCCCTGCCCAACCCGCCACGCCCGCGATCTTCAATCCACGCGACGATCAGCACCGGCTTCGCGACCTCCGCCATCCCACGCATCGATCGCGGCGAAGCCGTCGAACCCCATCGCTCTAAGCCGCAGCCGCCAGCGGCGCTCATCCATGCCGCCAAGCGCGATGCTGGTCACCGGCAACCCGCGCGCCACCGCCGCTGCCCGCACCGGACCCAGCGTCGGCGCACCCGGATGCGACCGCGTCGCGAACACCGGCGACACGAACACCACCCGCGCTCCCGCCCGCACACCCGCGATCGCCTCGCGTCGATCATGCCCCGGCCACGTCACCGCCGCTCTTCCGCGCCGCCCATGCACGCCCGCTTCGCCGCGCATCGGCAGATCGCCCGCACGCACCAGCACCAGCCCGCGACGCCGGGCGATCTTTCGGATTCGCTCGAACAGGATCCGTCGTTCGAAAAAAGGTGTTTCATGATGGCGGAAAACGACGCCAGCACCCCGGGGCAATCGTGCCAATGCGCGCCACAACCCCTCCCCCTGGCGTTCATCGGTCATCAGCCAGCGGATGGGGTGGCGGGCGGGCATGACGCTGCCTATAGCGCGCCCGATGACCCCAGACGACCGTCTCGCCGCGATTCACGCGCGCATCGCGTCCGCCGCCCGCCCCGCGCGCCGCGATCCCGCCGACGTCACGCTGGTGGCGATCTCGAAAACGCATCCCGTCGAGGCTATCCGACCGCTCTTGGCGGCGGGCCACCGGGATTTCGGCGAGAACCGCGTTCAGGAAGCGCAGGCAAAATGGCCCGCGTTGCGGGAGGAATTCGGTGCTGTGCGACTGCACCTTGTCGGACAATTGCAGTCGAACAAGGCGGCCGAGGCCGTGGCGCTGGTCGATGCGATTCACAGCGTGGACCGCTCGTCGCTCATCGCTGCCCTGGCCCGCGCCATGGACGCCGCCGGCCGTCGACCGGCGTGCTTTATTCAGGTAAATATAGGGGAAGAGCCGCAGAAGGGCGGCTGTGCCATCGCCGACCTGCCCGCGCTGCTTGCCAAAGCCCGCGCCGCCACCTTGCCGGTGGCCGGGCTGATGTGTGTGCCCCCCGCCAACGTAGAGCCCGCGCCCTATTTTGCGCTGCTGGCGAAGATCGCCCGTGATTCCGGTGTGTTGGGGCTGAGCATGGGCATGTCTGACGACGTCGAGCAGGCCGTTTCGCTCGGCGCCACCCACATCCGCGTCGGCTCGGCGCTGTTCGGAGACCGTGCATGACCCCTCGCTTCGACGCCTTGCTCTTCGATTTCGATGGCGTCCTGATCGAAAGCGAGGCGATGGGTAATCGCCACATCGCCGATTACCTCACCGCCGCCGGCCATCCCACCACCGCAGAGGAGTCGATGGCAAACTTCATGGGTTTGGCAGGAAAGGACTTTCTTGCCGCAGTCGAGGCCCATATCGGCCGTCCGATCCCGGAGGATTTTCACGCCGCCCGCATGATCGAGAACGAGCGTTGCCTTGCGGAAGGCATTGCCGAGGTCGCGGGAGCGACCGCCTTCATCCTCACGCTGCCCCCGACATTACGTCGGGCGGTGGTATCGTCCAGTCGCGTACGCTGGATTGCCACCCACCTCGACCACCTCGGACTGCGCGACGCGTTCGGCCCGCATCTCTACTCCGGCGCGGAACATGTCGCCAACGGCAAACCAGCACCAGATCTGTATCTCCTTGCCGCTGAAAAGCTGGGGGTTTCGATCGAACGATGCGCGATCATCGAGGATTCGCCGGTGGGTGCGACGGGTGCTGTCGCCAGCGGCGGCTATGTCATCGGCCTTACCGCCGGCGGCCATTGCGGCGCGACCCACGGTGACCGCCTGCGCGCGATCGGCGTCGACGCAATCGCGCACGACTTCACCCAAGTGGCTGCACTGCTTTCATAAACCCACCACCTACAGCTGATGGCCGGTACGATCGCGCTTGGTCGCCAGATAGCGTTCGTTGTGCGGGTTGGGCGGCAGGGCGTGCGCCACCCGCTCGACGACCGTCACCCCCGCCGCCTCCAGCCCGGCCACCTTTCCGGGATTGTTGGTCAGCAAGCGCACACGGTCCTGCCCCAACAATTGCAGCATCCGCGCCGCCACGCCGAAATCCCGGGCATCCACGGCAAAGCCAAGCCGGGTATTGGCATCCACGGTGTCAAAGCCTTGATCCTGCAAAGCATAGGCACGCAGCTTGTTGACCAGCCCAATCCCGCGCCCCTCCTGTCTGAGGTAGAGCAAGACGCCCCACCCCGCGCCGGAAATCGCCCGGATCGCGGCATGCAGTTGCGGACCGCAATCGCACTTCAGGCTGCCAAGTACATCACCGGTCAGGCATTCGCTGTGCAGGCGCACCAGCGGCGGCGTCCCGTCCGACCTGCCGACTATCAGGGCGACGTGCTCATCAGCGCTCTCCGGTGAACGAAAGGCAACGATCTCGGAGTGTTCGGCACCCTCCACGGGCAAGCGCGCCCGCACCGCAACGGTCAGCCGCCCCGCATCCTCATGCGCCGCGATATCCTCCACCGACACCACCTGTTCGGCACCGTCGAACCCGACGACAAAGGCCGGCAACAGGCCCGCGATTCGCGCCAGCCGTAATGCCGCCGCGGCCGCACGCGGCGCGGCGACGGGGATCGTGCGAAACGGCCCCTTCAACGGTGTTGCCAGATCGAATTGCGGATCGGCCAGCGCGGTTGCCAGTGCCATGTCGAACCATGGCGCATGTTCGATCATCACCGGGCGGTCGGGACTCGTCGCATCGCGTTGATTCGACAACTTCAATGTCTCGGCTCGTCCGCTCGACAGCAGGATGTCGAACCCTCGCTCACCGGCGAAGCGCTCCAGCCGCTCGCGGTCGGCGGTCTCGATGGCCAGCAACACCAACGGCGGCTCCCCCACCGCATGTATCGTGATCGGCCAGCCGCGACGCATCGCGTCGATCGCGCGCGCCGCATCGTTGGCGCTCACCAGTCGAACTCGGTCATGATCGGCACATGGTCGGAGGGTTTCAGCCAATTACGACATGATTCGAAGACGGTATGCGCAGTCGCCTTCTTTGCGACGTCTTGCGTCGCCCACATATGGTCCAGCCGACGACCGCGATCGTTCTTCGTCCAGTCAGGCGATCGGTAGCTCCACCACGTATGGAGCCGGGCCGGCGCCGGATGGAAATGGCGCCCAAGATCGACCCAGTCGTTCGACGCCTTCAATCGATCGAGTGCGTCGACCTCGACGGGGGTGTGACTGACCACCTTCAGCAATGCCTTGTGACTCCACACGTCACTGGGCAACGGCGCGATGTTGAAATCGCCAGTTAGGATCGTCGGAATGGTGAGCGTCTCCGACCACCGGGTCATCCGCTCCACGAAATCCAGCTTTTGCCCGAACTTGGCGTTGATCTCGCGGTCGGGCACGTCACCGCCCGCCGGTACATAGACATTCTCGATCCGCACGCCGTTCGGCAACCGGACCCCCAGATGCCGCGCCTCGCGATTGGCTTGCCAATCCAGCCGGTCATCCTCGACCATCGGCACCCGCGCGACGATCGCGACACCGTGATGCATCCGCTGGCCGTGGAGCAGAATGTGGTCGTAACCCAGGGCCTGGAATGCACCCGCCGGAAAGTCGGCATCGATAACCTTGGTCTCCTGGAGACAAAGCACATCCGGCTCCACCTCGCGCAGGAATTGCTCGACGATGTCGATCCGGAAGCGGACCGAATTGATGTTCCAGGATACGATCTTCACGGCCGGTTGGTTAGACCTCAGCCGTAAGGGGAGCAAGACCACCGCCGTTGGCACCGGCTCCGCCTACACGCCACGAGAAACGCTATTCCGCCAAATGGAAAGGCCCCCGCTCCGGGGGCGTGGAGCGAGGGCCGACTCAGCGTTCGTCACGCAAGCGATAGGTGAAAAGCCGGGCAACAGGGGGAAAATCCCGGCGGCCCACCGACCGTGCAAACATCATTAACGATGCGAGTCTTTCGCGAAGATGAACGAATTGGAAAAATTTACCGTGTTTAGCCCGTTCGCCCCTGCCGCCGTGGGTCGGTCCAGCGAAAGGTCGCATCCGAGACGGGCACGTTGAAACGCTGTTCGCTCAGCCGCAGCGTCGTGCGATTGCCCTGGCTGTCCAGCGCCGCCCAACCCTGTAGCATCAATCCCGCAGGTGCATCGGGCCTGCGCGCGAACACCAGCGTGATCCGGCCATATTCCGGATGCTTGGCGTCGTACGCCTCGACCGACAGGACCGCCGGGTTGGTCGAAGGCACGATCTTGGCGTAGCGGGAAATATCCCGCGTTGGATCCAGCAACACGCCGAGCGGCGAATTGCCGATCGGCCAACGTTGTACCTGCCTGACCGAATAGTCGATGAACGTCAGCGCCTTGCCATCGCCGACGATCAGCAGCGGCACGCCCTTCTGATATTGGAAGCGGATCTTGCCCGGCTTCTTCAGCGTCAGCGTGCCGGTCAGCACTTGCCCGTTGCGGTCGGTCTGGCTGAACGCGGCAGTCATCGAGTTCGTGCCGGCGATCGAACGCTGTACCGCCGCAAGATCCGGATCACCCTGCGCTGCGACCGGTACCGCCATCGTCGCCAGTGCAACGAACGGCAGGTGATATTTGGGCATGACAGCTCCTGTCAGAGACGATCGTGGCGTCCTGTCACGGGGGCGTTGAACCCCCCGTGAACCCCGGCGCGTCCGCTTACGTGAACAGCGTGACCAGCCCGGGAGTGTTTTCAGCGCCGATCCAGCCTTCGTGGATCATCCGGATCGCCACGACGAGGATCACCGCAAGCCCGACATAGGCGATCCAGCGATATCGATCGATGATCCGCGCAATGAAGTTCGCGGCGAGGCCCATCAGCGCGACCGACAGCAGCAATCCGACGACAAGGATACCCGGGTGCTCCCGGGCCGCCCCTGCCACTGCCAGCACGTTGTCGAGGCTCATCGACACGTCGGCGATCGCAACCGCCCATGCCGCCGCCGCGAAGCTCTTGACCGGCTTGACCGTGTCCGGATCGCCGTGCGCATCGAGCTCCGAATGTCCGCCGCTGCGGATTTCGCGCCAAAACTTCCAGCTGACCCACAGCAGCAGCAGCCCGCCCGCGAAGACCAAGCCGACGATGCCCATCAGCCACGTGACGATCAAGGCGAAGAAGATGCGCAGCACCAACGCGGCACCGATCCCAATTAGGATCACCTTCTTGCGCTGCTCGGCAGGCAGCCCGGCGGCAAGTGCGCCAACGACGATCGCATTGTCGCCCGCAAGCACCAGGTCGATCATCAGCACAGAACCGAACGCCGCCAGCACGGCCGGATCCGACAGATTCGAGAAATCGGCGACGATATGGTGCCAGATGTCCCCCAGCGACCCCGGCCCCTGGATCGGCACCGACGCGGCGGCCGCAGCAAGCGTGGCGATTATGCTCAACGGATCACCCCTCGTATTGAACCAGCATCAATGATGCATCCGGACATAACGTTCCGCACGAACGCGATCCAGGTGGCCGCCACGACGCCGTTGGGACAGTGCGTGGCGGTCCGTCGTCGATTACTGATTCATCGAATCGAAGAAATCGTCGTTGGTCTTGGAATCCTTCATCTTGCCGAGCAGGAACTCCATCGCATCGACGGTTCCCATCTGCATGAGGATCCGGCGCAACACCCACATCTTCGACAGATGCCCCTTCTCGACCAGCAGCTCCTCCTTGCGGGTGCCGCTCTTGCCGACGTCGATCGCCGGGAAGATGCGCTTGTCGGCGACCTTGCGGTCGAGCACGATTTCCGCGTTGCCGGTGCCCTTGAACTCCTCGAAGATCACTTCGTCCATGCGGCTGCCTGTATCGATCAGCGAGGTCGAGATGATGGTGAGGCTGCCACCCTCCTCGATGTTGCGCGCAGCGCCGAAGAAGCGCTTCGGGCGTTGCAATGCATTGGCGTCGACACCGCCGGTCAGCACCTTGCCCGACGATGGCACGACGGTGTTGTAGGCGCGACCCAAACGGGTGATGTTGTCGAGCAGGATGACGACATCCTTCTTGTGCTCGACCAGACGCTTGGCCTTTTCGATCACCATCTCGGCGACCTGGACGTGGCGGGTCGCCGGTTCGTCGAAGGTAGAGGAGACCACCTCGCCGTTGACCGTGCGCTGCATGTCGGTAACTTCCTCGGGCCGCTCGTCGATCAGCAGCACCAGCAGAAACACTTCCGGGTGATTGTGGCTGATCGCACGGGCGATGTTCTGCATCATGATCGTCTTGCCGACCCGCGGCGGTGCGACGATCAGGCAGCGTTGCCCCTTGCCGATCGGAACGACCACATCGAGCACACGGCCCGACTTATCCTTGATCGTCGGATCCTCGATTTCCATCTTCAGCCGCTCGTCCGGATAGAGCGGCGTGAGGTTGTCGAAGTTGACCCGCTGGCGGACGCGATCGGGGTCTTCGAAATTGACCTGCATGATCTTCACGAGCGCGAAGTAGCGTTCGCCGTCCTTCGGGCCGCGGATCTCGCCCTCCACCGTGTCGCCGGTACGCAGGCCGTGCTTTCGCACCTGGTTGGGACTGACGTAGATGTCGTCGGGGCCGGCGAGGTAATTCGCCTGCGCCGACCGCAGGAAACCGAAGCCATCGGTCAGCACCTCGATCGTGCCTTCGCCCATGATCTGTTCGCCGTTTTCGGCCTGAACCTTCAGGATCGCAAACATCAGATCCTGCTTGCGCAGCGTCGAGGCGCTCTCGACGCCCAGTTCCTCGGCCAGCTGCACGAGCTCGGCCGGCGCCTTCTTTTTCAAATCCTTGAGATGCATGTGTCTGTCCGATGTGATCGGGTGTCGGGGAAAGCTCGGCCGGCGATGGAGAACGCTCGAGAAACGAAGCTGTAGAGGAGGCGCCCACCGAGGACCGGCGACGTCGTGGGCGCGGGGGTATGATTCATGCCGCGCTTAGTCAACCCGTCACGGCATCGATCCGCCGCTCCCGAACCGCCTCAGTGGTGGCGTAGACGGATCAGAACGGCTTCACGATCACCAGGATGACGACCAACGTTGCGGCAAGCGCCGGGATCTCGTTCATCATGCGCAACGCCTTGTTCGACACCGTCGCGCGACCCTTGCCCAGCTTCCTGGCATAGCCGATCGCCCAGCCATGGTACCCGCTGAGCAGCAACACGATCGCCAGCTTGGCATGCAGCCAGCCCAATCCCGGCCCGCCATCCGCGATCCCGGCGTTCAGCGCCAGTGCGATGCCCAGCACCCAGACGACGATCATCGCCGGGGTCAGGATGATGCGGCGCAGCTTGCCCTCACGCTCCACCCATCGCGCCGCTTCCGCCGGATCGGACAAGCCTTCCTGGTGATAGACCAGGTAGCGCGGCAGCATGAACAGCCCCGCCATCCAGAAGATCACGAAGATGACGTGCGCCGCCTTCACCCAGTCATAGGTCGCGCCGAGGAATCCCGCCATCATTCGCCCCTGATCCTTTCAAGCAACTGCTCGACATGCGCGATCGGCGTATGCTGCCCAATCCCGTGGCCGAGATTGAAGACGTGCGGCCGTTCCGGAAACGCGGCGAGCACACGGTCGATCCCGCGGTCAAGCGCGTCGCCGCCGGTCAGCAGCGCCAGCGGATCGAGGTTGCCTTGTACCGGCAACTCGGGCGGCAGTACCGCATCGGCCCAGCCCGGGTCTACCGTCTCGTCCAGCCCGATCGCGTCGACGCGCGTTCCGGCGGCATAGGCGGGGAGCTTGCCGCCCGCACCCTTGGGAAACCCGATGATCGGCACCCCCGGGCAGCGCGCCCGGACGCCGTCGACGATCGCGCGATTGGGAGCGATCACCCAGCGTTCGAATTGATCGGGTGACAGGCTGCCCGCCCAGCTATCGAACAATTGCACCGCTTCGACGCCGGATTCGATCTGGCCGACCAGATAGTCGATGGTCATCACGACCACCGTATCGACGATCGCGGCAAAGGCTGCGGGGTCAGCATAGGCGAAGCGCCGCGTAAGCTCCTGATCGCGGCTGCCCTGCCCGGCCACCATGTAGGTGGCGATCGTCCACGGCGATCCCGCGAAACCCAGGAACGTCGTCTCGGGGGGCAGCGCGGCCGCAACGGTACGCACCGTCGCATAGACGGGATCGAGACGGGCCGGCACCGCGTCGAGTGTCTGCAGCGTCGCGTCCAGCAGCGGCGGGGCAAGCCGTGGCCCCTCCCCGACGCCGAATGACAGGTCCTGTCCCAGCGCCCACGGCACCATCAGGATGTCGGAGAACAGGATCGCGCCGTCGAAGCCGAACCGGCGGATCGGTTGCAGCGTCACTTCCGTCGCGGCGAGCGGATCGGTGGCGAGCGCGAGGAACCCGCCCTTCTCGGCCCGTAGCGCGCGATATTCGGGAAGGTACCGCCCGGCCTGACGCATGAGCCACGTCGGTGGTCGCTCGGCGCGGGTGCCGTTCAGGACCCGCAACAGGGGTTTGTTCGCCATCATAAGCGGCACATCTTCCCTTCAAGAAGATTCAAGTGAGATGGTTGTTGATGTGGTTGGCGCGTGGGTTGCGGGGCTTATGCGTCATCACCGGAATTGCCAACAGCTTGACTCGCGGTGTCCCCTCGAACGCGACCGGAGTCGCGCAGGTCGATCCCCATGATTCACAGGCTGTGGATAGAATTGGACGCTGGGGACGACGCTGTGGATGGAATCCGGCTTATCCACCGATCCGGGTCTCCCTTGGCGGGTCCGAAGAGTTACGCTACCGCCTGTCCACGAGTTATCCACAGATCGGTCCAGCGCGTTCATGCCTCGCCTCCACCTCCACTTGCTGTCGGACTCGACCGGCGAGACGCTGGAGAACATCGCGAAGGCCGCGCTGGCGCAATATGACGATGTAGAGACGGTGCGGCACTTCTGGCCGATGGTGCGGACCGAGACCCATCTCGATCGCATCCTTCAGGAAATCGCGCACAATCCCGGACTGGTGATCTTCACGCTCGTCAATCCGGCGACGCGGGCCGCGCTGGAAACGCGTTGCCTGGCGCTTGGCCTGCCGACGGTCGCGCCTCTCGATCCGGTCAACGATGCGTTGTCGGTGCTGCTGGGACAGCAAGCCAAGGCGCGCCCGGGTCGCCAGCATGTCCTCGACGCGGCCTATTTCGCGCGCGTCGATGCCATCCAGTTCACGATCGCGCATGACGACGGGATTGCGCATGAGGAATGGGAAGAAGCCGACATCCTGCTGGCCGGCGTCAGTCGCTCGTCCAAGACACCGACGTCGATCTATCTCGCCAATCGCGGCTTCAAGACCGCGAACATCCCGGTCGTGGTCGAAAGTCCGCCGCCGCGCTCGTTGTTCTCGTTGCGCAATCCGCTGGTCGTCGGGCTGACCACCAGCACCGACCGGCTGATCCAGATCCGGCGTAATCGGTTGTTGTCGCTCAATCAGGCGACCGAAACCAATTACGTCGACCAGGATGCGGTTGCGCGCGAGATCGCCTACGCACGACGGATGTTCGCGGACAACGGCTGGCCGGTGATCGACGTCACCCGTCGCTCGATCGAGGAAACTGCCGCCGCGATCATCGCGCTCGTCAATGAACGCCGCGGTCTGGCGGCACGGAACACCGATTGATGCTGATCCTCGCTTCGCAGAGCGCCTCGCGCACCGCCATGCTGTCCGCCGCCGGGGTGCCGTTCACCGCCGAGCCGGCCTATGCCGATGAAGCGGCGTTGAAGGCGGCGATGGCCGGTCGCCCTCCGCGCGATGTCGCCGACGCCCTCGCCGAACTGAAAGCGCTGAAGGTCGCGGCCCGTCATCCCGGACATCTGGTGCTCGGCTCCGATAGTCTCGCGGTGCTCGACGACGGGACGATCCTCGACAAGCCCGCGAACCGCGACGAGGCGCGAGAGCATCTGACACGCATGTCGGGCAAGCGCCACGATCTGGTCAGCGCGGCGGTGATCGCGGAGAACGGGCAGCCGGTGTGGCGAGTCGTGGACAAGGCAAAGATGTTCGTCCGACCACTCTCGGCCGCGTTCATCGAAACGTATCTGGACGCCGAATGGCCGGCGATCGCGGGCTGCGTCGGCTGCTATCGGATCGAGGGGCCGGGTGCGCAGCTGTTCACGCGAATCGAGGGAAGCCAGTTCACGGTGCTGGGCATGCCGTTGCTCCCGGTGCTCGACTATCTGCGTATTCGACAGGTGCTGCCCGCATGACCTATGCCGAAGTGATCGGCGATCCGATCAGTCATTCCAAATCGCCGCTGATTCATGGCTTCTGGCTTCGCAAGTTGGGAATGGACGGGGAGTATCGGGCCACGCGTGTGGACGCCGCCGATCTCGGCGCGTTTTTCGCGAACCGTGCTGCGGATCCGGAATGGCGCGGCTGCAATGTCACGGTCCCGCACAAGCTTGCCGTGCTGGACCATGTCCCCGACCCGGGCGACGTCAAGGGCGCGATCGGCGCGGTGAATACCGTGTTCCGCGGGCCAGAGGGCGACCTGATCGCGACGAACACCGATGCGGCGGGCTTTCTTTCGCCGATCGCCGACGTGGATCTGGCGGCACGACCGGTGGTGGTCGTCGGTGCCGGCGGCGCGGCACGTGCCGTGCTGTTCGCGCTGTCACGCGCCGGTGTCGGCCAGGTGACGCTGCTCAATCGTACGCCGCTTAAGGGAGCGGCCCTGCTTGCCCGGTTCGGGTTGAAGGGGGAAGCGCTGCCGCTCACCGCGCGGCTGCCTGCGGCGTCGTTGCTGGTCAATGCCAGCGTGCTGGGGATGACCGGTCAGCCGCCGCTCGATCTCGACCTTTCGCCGCTCGCCGAGGACGCCTTGGTGTACGACATCGTCTACGCGCCGCTGGTCACGCCTTTGCTCGCCGCGGCGCAGGCGCGGGGACTGGACACGGTCGACGGGCTGGAGATGCTGGTCGGGCAGGCAGCCCTGGCATTCGAACTGTTTTTCGGCGCCGCACCGCCACGCGGGCATGACGAGGAATTGCGCGCGCTGTTGCTCGCATGATGCCGATGATTCTAGGGCTGACCGGATCGATCGGCATGGGCAAATCCACGGTCGCCGCGATGTTCGCAGCCGCGGGCGTCCCGGTGTTTGATGCCGATGCGGTGGTTCATCGGCTACAGGGTGCAGGCGGCGCGCTGCTACCCGCCATCGAGGCGCGGTTCCCGGGAACCACAAGCGAGAGCGGCGTCGATCGTGCGGCACTGGCCGCCGCGGTGCTGGACGACGATGCGGCGCTGCGCGCGCTTGAGGCGATCGTCCATCCGGCTGTCCGCGCGGAACGCGCCACTTTCCTCAATCGGCATGACGATGCGCCGCTCGTCGTGTTCGATATCCCGCTGCTTTTCGAAACCGGCGCGGACGACGAGGTCGACAGGGTGGTTGTCGTATCGGCCGCCCCGCATGTGCAGCGCGCCCGGACGCTGGCTCGCGTCGGCATGAGCGTCGCCAAGTTCGATGCGATTCTCGCGCGGCAGTTGCCCGACGCCGAAAAGCGTGCGCGTGCCGACTGGGTGATCGCGACCGATACACCATTGGGCGAGACCCGCGCGGCGGTTGCCCGCGTGATCGCTTGCACCGGCGTCGTACAGCGCCGATAACGACCCGACCATGCGTGAGATCGTCTTCGACACCGAAACAACCGGACTGAGCTTTGCAGGCGGCGACCGCATGGTCGAGATCGGATGTGTCGAACTGATCAATCGGGTCGAGACCGGGCGAACGTATCACGCCTATTTCCATCCCGAACGCGATATGCCGGCCGAGGCGGAGCGGGTCCACGGACTGTCGGCGGCCTTCCTGGCGAAACATCCCCTGTTCGCCGCCGGGGTTGCCGCATTGCTCGATTTCATTGGCGACGCACCACTCGTCGCGCACAACGCCGGTTTCGATTTCTCCTTTCTGAACGGCGAACTGGAACGCTGCGGTCAGCGGATGGTGTGCCGTTCGCGGATGGTCGATACGCTGGCGATCGCGCGTACCCGTCATCCCGGAGCCAAGCATACGCTGGACGCTTTGTGCAGCCGCTTCGGCATCGACCGTTCGCACCGCGTGCTGCACGGTGCGCTGCTCGACGCGCAGTTGCTGGCGCAGGTGTATGTCGAATTGATGGGCGGCCGGCAGATCGGCCTGGGCCTGGTCAGCGAGGTTGCGCCGGCTCCCGTCGTGGAGGTGATCGCCGTCCCGTCACAGGTCCGGCCGCTGCGCGTCTTTTCTCCGAGCGCAGCGGAACTGGTGGCGCATGCTGCGTTTCTGAAAGGGGTCAAAGAACCCTTGTGGGGAGTCGTCGCGTCCGACTGACGCGAAAGTCCGCCGGGCTGCAGGGGGCAGGCCGGTTAGCGATGGAGAGAATATATGGATATCCGGATTTCAGGTCATCAGGTGGCGATCGGCGACGCGCTGAAGGCCCATGTTCAGGACCGGCTCCAGGGTATCGCCGACAAATACTTCGCCCGCGCGATCTCTGCGGAGGTGACGTTCGGTAAGGGTCCGCATGACAATGGCTTCACCTGCGACATCGTGGCGCATGTCACGCGGGGACTGATCCTGAAGGGTCGTCATGAGGCGCACGACGCGCATCTGGTGTTCGACGGTGCGGCGGAGAAGATCGAGAAGCAGCTTCGCCGGTACGTCCGTCGCCTGAAGGACCGGCATGCAGCGCATGTGGCGACCGAAGAGGTGCAGGATCGCACCGGCTATGACAATGCGGGCTATACCTTGTTCGCGGAGCAGGTCGGCGAGGATGACGCAACCGACGCGCCGCTGGTGGTAGCCGAGACGCGCGTCGACGTTCCCGACGCCAGTGTCTCCGACGCGGTGATGATGCTCGATCTGCGCAACACCCAGGCATTGTTGTTCAAGAACGCCGGAACCGGATCATACAACATGGTGTATCGCCGTGGTGACGGCACGATCGGCTGGGTGGAGCCGCAGCGTGGCGGCTGATCGCTGCTGATGGCGAGCGATCTTAGCGACCTGCTCGTCCCCGAACTCGTTGTCGTCGGCGTCGCCGCACCTTCGAAAAAGGCGCTCTTCGTCCAGCTCGGCGCGCTCGTCGCGCCGACGCTGGGCGTCGATGCGCGCGTCGTGGCGGATGCGCTGTCGATTCGAGAGAAGGAAAGCTCGACCGGGTTCGGCGGCGGCGTTGCGATTCCACATGCCAGGATCGCCGGTCTTCGCCGCGTGGCGGTGGCGGTGGCCAGACTGGCACAGCCGCTGGATTTCAACGCGGTCGACGACGCACCCGTCGATGTGGTGGTGGCGATGTTCTCGCCGCCCCACGCTGGCGGGGAACATCTGAAGGCACTGGCCCGCGTGGCGCGACGACTCCGTGATCGCGCCTTATTGGCCAAACTGCGCGGGGCTGCATCTCCCGACGCGATTTATGCCCTGCTGACCGATCACGAGGTGCGCGATGCCGCCTGAGGGCGCTGCCGCGCATTATCGCGCACTCGAGTCGCTTTACGCCGCGGCACCGATCAACCGCTTCTTCGTGTCGCGGCTCGAAGTTTCCGCAGCGGGCGAGTCGCGCATCCACTTCGACGTCGATAGCCGCTACTTTCATGCGGCGGGGGCGGCGCACGGCACCAGCTACTTCAAGATGCTGGACGATGCGGCTTTCTACGCCTGCAACAGCCTGGTCACCGATCGCTTCCTGCTGACCACGCAATTCAGCCTGCTGCTCACCCGTCCGCTGGGCGAGGGGCCCGTCGTTGCTGAGGGCCGGTGGATCAGCGGCCAACGACGGGTTTTCGTTGCGGAGGCGCGCCTGATTACCGCCGATGGCGAGGAAGTGGCGCGGGGCACCGGTACGTTCATGCGTTCGCGGATCTCGTTGGCCTCTCTGCCGGGCTATGCTGCGGCATGAGCACTCGGCTCCCGACTCATCTGGCGGTTGGCGCGTTGCTGCGCCGGGTCAACGATTCCGGCGGACTGGCGGTGGTGCGCGCCCGCGGCGAAGCCCAGGGCGGTGCGTTGCTGGTGCTGATCGCCGAGGGGCGCGGGCTGCGCGCGATCGAACGGATGCGGGGACTCGATGATCGTGACATGCTGATCCCGGCCGGACCGTCGACCGGTGCGGTGGAGGAACTGGAGGATTATTGGCAGAATCGGCGCGGTCGCGATCCGGATCTCTGGGTGATCGAACTGGACGTCCCGGACGCCGAACGGTTCGTCGCTGAAACGATCCTGACGGATTGACGCTGTTAACACTTGGGACGTAGCCGGATTTCATCGACAACATGCGTTGTGCCGATGCGGGGTGCGATCCCGAACGGTGACGCAGTCGGGGGGGACCCGGGCGATACGAGACAGCTAACGCTGATCCAGCGATTGTTCCCGCGCAACCACCGCACAAAAATGATGTAGAATGCCGTTCAGCTCCCGCGTCGCCACCTTCGTGACGCTTACTTTCTCGGTCCTCGCTCTGGTGGCTCAGAGCTCGCCAGGACTAGCTGCTGATCTTCCGGCCGTTCCAGCCGTCTCTACCGCGATTCAACTCTCCCTGCCGTCGCAGGTTCCCGCGATGACGCCCGCCGCTCCGAGCGCGGAAGATGCCGTGGTTACCGCCGAACAGGTCGAAGAGCAGGTTGCCTATCCCACGCTCGCCGCTGCGGTTGCGGACCAGTCGATCCGCTCGGATGCGGATCAGGACCTGCGTTGCCTCGCCGGCGCCATTTACTTCGAATCGCGCGGCGAGCCGCTGACCGGACAGTTGGCAGTCGCCGAAGTGATCCTGAATCGCACCCGCTCGCGCCGGTTCGGTGGCAGCGTCTGCGACGTCGTCACGCAAAAGGGCCAATTCTCGTTCGTGCGCGGGGGAAAGCTTCCCGATGCGCCGAGCAACGACGATTTCCGTACCGCGATGGCGGTGGCCAAGGTCGCGATGAAAGAGGCGTGGGAAAGCAATGCCGCCGATGCGTTGTACTTCAACCATCGCCGCGTCGGCCATGCCAATGGCACGCGCATCGCTTCGATCGGCAATCATATCTTCTATCGCTGAGGCGATTACGCGAACGAGGGCGTGGCTTTCGTTCGCGTGATGTTCTATTTGGTTGCGTGATGCTGACGCCGCCGGACACCTGCCATAGCGAAGCGACCGCCGCCCTGTGCGCCGCCGATGTGGCGCGCGGCGTGACGCGGATGCTGCTCCGTCACGACTTGCCCGCGATTTCCGAAGTGCCGCTGGATGGCGGGCGCCGTGCCGATCTGATGGCGATCGATCCGCGCGGCCAGCTGGTCATCGTGGAGATCAAGGTCTCGCGCGCCGATCTTCTAGGCGATGGGAAGTGGCAGGATTACCTTGCCCATTGCGATCGCTTTTATTGGGCGGTTCCCGTAGGGTTCGATGTCTCGCCGATCGCGGGTGCCGCGTTTCTGCCGGAGCGTACGGGCTTGATCGTTGCGGATCGCTATGATGCCGCGATCGTCCGTGAAGCGCGCACCGATCCCCTTCCCGCCCCGACCCGAAAGCGCTGCACGCTGGCCTTCGCCCGCCGCGCCGCACGCCGGCTGATCACGACACATGATCCCGATGCGGTTCAGGCCTCATGAGCGGCCGATCTCGTCGGTCAGGTCAGAATTTCGGTCCTGACACGGCGCGTTGGGTCTTGGCTGGTGCCTCTTCCAGCGTCTTCAGGATCGGCAG
The DNA here is from genome assembly GCF_001421995.1 of Sphingomonas sp. Leaf231. Lineage (GTDB taxonomy): Bacteria > Pseudomonadota > Alphaproteobacteria > Sphingomonadales > Sphingomonadaceae > Sphingomonas. Next base: position 130,437 of record NZ_LMLS01000002.1, on the reverse strand, counting down.
CGCGCGCGTGTCACGCTTGGCATAGTCGCGGGCCGACATGCCGGCGACGTTATCGGTTTGATCGGGGTTCCCGCCCGCCGCCAGCACCGCGCGAACCAGCGCGAGGTCGCGGCGTTGCACCGCACGGATCAGCGGCGTCTCGCCGCCGTTGTTGCCCAGATTGGCATTCGCCTTCGAAGCGGCGAGGATCTGCACCAGATCTGGCTGGCCGGCCTGCACCGCCAGCATCATCGGTGTCTCGCCTTGTCCGTCGCGCAAATTGGCGTCGGCACCCTTGGACAGAAGATAACGCAGATACGTCGCGTCTCCACGCTTGACCACGATGTGCATCGCGCCTTCGCCGGTCGTCACATCGCGCGAGTTGACGATCGTCTGTCCGGGCTGGTCGAGCATCGCGATGACGGCATTCCCGTCGCCCTTACGCACCGCCTCCAGGAATTTGTAACGCTGGGATTGCTGCTGCGCGCGGGCAGGGGCCGCAACCGGCAGGGCGGCGGATACGGAAAGCGCGGCGATAAGCGCGGCGTTCAGGGTCGTGCGGCGGAGCATCTGATCGGTTCTCACGAGCGGCCTAGGGTTGCGCCGGGCGCTATAACCGATCACATCTGCCTTCACCATGAACATGCGCTGTTTTGTCGCCACGGTCGCGTTGCTGGTCGCCGGGCCACTTTCGGGATGCGCGCAGGAACCCGCTGGTGAGCCCCCGCTTACCGGCGCACGGATCGGTGGAGCTTTCTCGCTGATCGACCAGAACGGCCGAACGGTGTCCGACCGCGATTTCGCGGGACGATATCGTATCGTCTATTTCGGCTACACCTTCTGCCCGGACGTTTGCCCGACGGACGTCCAGAACATCGCCGCTGCCGTGAAACTGCTGGAGCGTGACGAGCCGGCGCTGGCCCGGCGGATCGCTCCGATCTTCATTACCATCGATCCTGCGCGGGATACGCCGCCGGTCCTCAAGCGCTTCGTCTCCGCCTTCCACCCGCGACTGGTCGGACTGACCGGCACCGCGGCCCAGATCGCGAAGGTCGCACGGGAATATGGCATATATTTCGCGCGAGGCGCCGGTACGTCGGAGGGCTATCTGATGGATCATAGCCGACAGATTTACCTGTTCGATCCCGAAGGGCATCCGCTGGCATTGTTGCCGGAAGGGCCGCCGGCGGCCATCGCGAAGGAAGTGACCACATGGGCGCGTTGACCGGACGTTTCTGGGAGTCGACCCCGCTCGACAAGCTCGATCGTGCGCAATGGGAGGCGTTATGCGACGGTTGCGGCAAGTGCTGCCTCCACAAGCTGGAGGATGAGGACACCGGCGAGCTGATCGCGACAAACGTCGCGTGTCGCTTGCTCGACCGCCGTAGCGGGCAATGCTCCAATTACCGGCACCGCCGCGCCTATGTCAGCGAATGCGTGCGGTTGACGATGGGCAACGTCCACGAGATCGACTGGCTGCCGACTACCTGCGCCTATCGCTTGCGGGCCAATGACGAGCCACTGCCAGACTGGCATTATCTCGTCTCGGGCGATCGGGAGGCCGTTCACCGCGCGCGCGAGTCGGTTCGTGGGTGGACGATCAGCGAGGACGATGCCGGCGACCTCGAACTTCACATGGTCGACCGTCAATTGTGAACGACGAGATCCTGATCGTTCGCAATGTACGTGCGCGCCGCACGCGGTTGTCTTTCGATCCGATAACCGGCCGCGCGCGTCTGACCGTGCCGCCTCGCGCCTCGCTGACGAAGGCGCTCACGTGGGCACGTGGGCAGTCGGAATGGATCGAGCGCCAGCGCGAGCGTCTGCCGGTGGCGCGTCCTTTCATGCCGGGGGCGGTGTTGCCCGTTGATGGTGTGCCGTTGACGATCGACTGGCGGGCCGATGCCCCGCGTTTGCCGAAGATCGTGGAGGATCGGCTTACGATCGGTGGACCCGTCGAGATGGTTCCGCGTCGCGTGGAGCTTTGGCTGCGCCGTCGGGCCCTCGCCTTGCTAGAGGCGGACACCGCCGTTTACGCCGCCCGTGCGGGCGTGAACGTCACCGGCGTGGCGGTCGGCGATCCGCGCGGTCGCTGGGGCAGTTGCGCGCATCATGGGGCGATACGCTACAGCTGGCGACTGGTGCTGGCCCCACCGGAGGTGCGGCGGGCGACAGCCGCGCACGAGGTTGCGCACCGCATCCATATGGATCATTCGCCGGCGTTCCACGCGCTGGTCGCAACGCTCTACGGGCGCGATCCTGTAGCGGAGCGTGCGTGGCTACGCGCCCATGGCGCATCGCTTCACTGGTTCGGGCGCTCGCCTGCCGATTGAGCCGGTGGCACGTTGGCGCGTGGCGATGGGGTGCGCACGGCGTCCCGCCGCTGCTGGCCGGTGACACGATCGAGCCAATCCTGATCCAGTCGCTCGTCGTCGCGTCGCGGTTGTTCGCCATCCTCGGACGGGGGCAACGGCTGAACCACCGGCCGCTCCGGGCCGAAGACCGGTGCCTGATCCTGCGGGTCGCCAGGGGTCGTCGGGCCGTACCCGTCCTCGTCGACGAACGTGGAATTGTCAGGCGCGCTGTAATAGCTTTCGGCATCCGGCTCCAGCTGCGCCTCCGGCAGCGTCACGGCGGTTTCGAACTGCTCGATCGGGCGAGTGGCGACCGCCTTGCTCATGAACTGCTGGAAGGCGCGCGCCGGTGCGGTGCCACCGTGCAGGCCGGCGATCGGCCGCGCATCGTCGCGCCCCATCCACACGCCGGTCGTCAGGCCCGAGGAGAAGCCGAGGAACCATCCGTCCTTGCTGCTCGTCGTGGTGCCGGTCTTTCCGGCGACCGGGCGACCAATCTGCGCAGCACGCCCCGTGCCGGTGTTGACGGTGGTCTGGAGCAGATCGGTCATCTGCGCTGCAACGTTCGGCGCGACCAGCACCTGGCTACGATCGACCTCGTGCCGGTAGATTTCCTCACCTTCGGCGGTGACGCGGGTGATGCCGAACGGGATCACCGCGACGCCCTTGTTGCCGACGCTGGCGAAGGCGCGGGTCATATCGATCAGCCGGACATCGGAGGTGCCGAGCACCATCGACGGATGCGTGTTGACCGTCGTCGTGATCCCGAACCGACGGGCCATGTCGGCAACCGTCTGAAAACCGACCGCCTGCCCGAGCTTCGCCGCGATCGTATTCAGCGAATAGGCGAAAGCGGTGCGCAATGTGACTTCACCGGAGAAGCGGCGCGAATCGTTGCGCGGGCTCCACCCGTCGATGGTCACCGGTGCGTCCAGCTCACGATCCTCAGGTGTGCGTCCGGCTTCCAGCGCGGCGAGGTACACGAAGAGCTTGAACGCCGACCCCGGCTGCCGCTGCGCCTGCGTCGCGCGGTTGTAGATCGAGCTGACATAGTCGGTGCCGCCGACCATTGCGCGTACCGATCCGTCGCGATCGATCGCGACCAGCGCTCCTTGCGCACCCTTTGGCACATTGGCGCGAACCGCGGTGTCGGCGACGCGCTGCATCGCAGGGTCGAGCGTGGTCCACACCTCCAGCGGTTTTTCGGTTTCATCGATCAGCAGGTCGAGCTGCGGGAGCGCCCAGTCGGTGAAATAACGAACACTGTTCTGGCGCGGTGCGGGGGCGAGCTTCACGCCGACATCATTCGCCTCGCGCGCCTCCGACACCGAGATGAAGCCGTTGCGCACCATCTGCTGGATCACGACGCCCGCACGGCCGACGGCAGCCTCTGCGTCGGCGGTGGGCGAGTAATTCGACGGTGCTTTCACCAGTCCCGCGATCACCGCCGCCTCGGCGAGGCTCAATTCGCCGGCGCCATGCCCGAAGAACTTCCGGCTTGCTGCGTCGATCCCGTATGCGCCGCCGCCATAATATACCTTGTTAAGGTATAGCTCGAGCACCTGTGCCTTGGTGAACTTGCGCTCCAGCGCCAACGCGAGGATGCCCTCGCGGAACTTGCGACCGAACTTCTTCTGATTGTTCAGGAAGATATTGCGCGCCAGCTGCTGGGTGATCGTCGACGCGCCTTGTACCCTGCGACCGCGCTCATAATTGACCCAAAGCGAACGGCCGATGCCGATCGGATCGACGCCGATGTGGCTGCGGAACCGGCGATCCTCGACCGCGATCGTCGCTTCGCGCATCACAGCGGGGATGCGATCGTAAGACAGCCATTCGCCGTAACTCGGCCCGAGCGACACCAGCACCGAGCCATCCGCGGCATGCACGCGGATCATCTGTCCGTTCGGCGACGACTTGAGCGACTCGAAGCTCGGTAGCTGCGACCTTGCAATGTACACCGCCGTCAACAGCGCGGCGAATGCCAGCAATCCGGCGACTAGCGCCAGTTTGAGGGCAAGGACCAGCCGGCGCCGCCACGGCAAGCGGGCTCTGGACGGAGCGGAGCGGGAGGTGCGGGCACGTGCCATAGATCAGCCTGGTGGCGGATATAGGCTTGAGCAGCGCTTAACAAGGTCTTTGCCGGAACCCGACGGCGGCACCGGCGGAGTGATATTCCTGGCTTATGGCTCACCGCGTCGGGGCGGGAAACTGGTGCGGCCGAGAAGACTCGAACTTCCACGTCCTTTCGGACACAACGACCTCAACGTTGCGCGTCTACCAATTCCGCCACGACCGCACGTGTTGTCCACCGGGCAGGCCCGGCGTCTGGTAGGGACGCGCCCCTAGCAAAGCACGCGCCCAGTGGCAACGCCAATTCGGCCACGATCAGCTCGATTCGCCGACGAAACTAAGATCAAGGCGTTTCGAGCTTGCGGGTACGTCGACCTGTGCCGAGTTGAAATCGATCGCTCCGCCCGGCAACAAGGTCCGTTGTTGTGGTGTGATCGTCCAACTGAACACGATGCGGTTCTGCGAATCGCGCAGGTCGGCACGGATGTCGGGAATGCGCTGTCGCGTCGAGGACGGATTGGTGATCCGACCGCTGACCGCGAACAATTCCGATCCGTTCGCCATCTTGCGGCGCTCGATCGGATTGTCGGCGATGCGCAGCGGCAGTTCCTCCGGCCCGATCGAAAGGCCGATCTGTTGCGCGAGGCCGGGTGCGGTCGTCCACAAGATCACCGCAACAGCGGCGAGCATCAGCAACCCGGCGGCAAGGCTGGCGATCGTGCGGAACCGCCCGTTGTTGCGGGTAGGTGCGCGAAACGGAGGGCGATGCGCGAATGCGTCATAATCGGCCGGTTGCACGGGCGTCGCGGGCGTGGGCGTCGGTGTCGGCACCGCCGCCGGCGACGGTGCCTGTAGCGGCAGGCTCGGTGGCGGAGCCGCTTCCACGGGGGATGTCACCGGCCCGGGATCGGTCGCGACGACCGCATGCGCCGGCTCTTCGGCCGCCACCTCTGCCTCGGGTTCGTCGGCGTAGCTGACGTCCTGATACCAGCTATGCCCGCAATTGGCGCAGCGGACGGTACGCCCCGGCGGGGCGATGGCATGGTCCGGCACCAGGTAGCGTGCGCGACATTCGGGGCAGTCGAGGATCATGGGCGCGGCACCGGCAGGACGAACGAACCGAATCTAAACACGCGCGCCAGCACGATGGCAAGGTGGGAACGCAAGCGGGAAGGATGGTCGCGACCGTGCTTGAAGCCGCCATGTCGCACGTGCAATGGCTGCGGACGATGGCGGCGATCGTGCAGTTCGAGAACGTGGGCCTGCGCTATGGCCATGGCGAAGAGGTGCTGCGCGACATCAGCTTCTCGCTTGCGCCCGGCTCGTTCCACTTCCTGACCGGCGACAGCGGTGCGGGCAAGACCTCTCTCCTGCGGCTTCTCTACCTTGCGCAAGGCCCCAGCCGGGGGGTGATCCGCCTGTTCGGGCGCGATGTGGTGACGATGCCGCGCGTGCAGATGCCTGCGCTGCGGCGTCGGATCGGGGTGGTCTATCAGGATTTTCGGTTGATCCCGCATTTGTCGATCACCGACAATGTCGCGCTGCCGTTGCGCATCGCGGATGTCGCGGCGGACGAAGTGCGCGAGGCGGTGGGAGAGATGCTCGCCTGGGTCGGGCTGGCGCATCGCGCCGACGCACGACCCGCCACCTTGTCCGGCGGCGAGCAACAGCGCGTGGCGATCGCGCGGGCCGTGATCGCGCGCCCGGACGTGCTGCTCGCCGACGAGCCGACCGGCAACGTCGACGATGCGATGGCCGATCGCCTGATCCAACTGTTCGCCTCGCTCAACGCGCTGGGAACGACCGTGGTCGTTGCCACGCACGACAGCCAATTGCTCGCGCGCGTTCCGGGGGCACGGACGATGCGCATCGTCGGCGGGCGACTGGACGATACGGTTGGCGCACCAGGTGGGCCGTTGCGACGTGAGCGCGCATGAGCGCCGCGACGGCCCGCGTTCTCGATACGTCACGGGACGGTCGCATGATGGCCGGTGTGCTGGCGATCATGCTATTCCTGACGGTGCTGGCGGCCGCTGGCGGAATCGCCGCCGCGCGCGGGTCGCTGGCCTTTCGCACCGCGCTCATGCACCACGCGACGGTGCAGATCGTCGCTGCGGACGGGCATGCCCGTCGCGCCCTCGCCGCGCGCGCGCTGACGGCGCTGCGGACGTCGCCAGCCGTCACGAAGGTGGAACCGGTATCGACGGCCGAAGTGGCACGCCTGCTCGGTTCATGGGTGGGGGATGCCGCGACCGGGGCGGAGCTGCCGATCCCGATGCTGATCGATATCGAGGTGGCGCCACGGGCCGGCGCCTTGGCGCAGGTGCGCGCGTCACTCACCGCGATCGGGCCGGCGGTGCGCGTAGATGCTCATGACGAGGCCTTGGCAAAGACCGGCATGCTGCTGACCATGCTGACGGCGCTGGCGCTGGCGATCGTGGTGCTGATGGTCGCGGGAAGCGCGGCGATGGTGTTGCTGACGGTCCGCGCCGGACTGGCCGCGCATCGCGACACGATAGATGTCATGCATGGACTGGGCGCGACCGACGTGCAGGTCGCCGCACTGTTCCGGCGACGGATGGTCCGCGACTCGGCCGTCGGGGCAGGGGCAGGGGCACTCGCGGCCTGGGCGGTGATCCTTGTGCTGGGGCACCTCGCGGCAGGTGCGGGATCGCAGTTGATCGGCGGAATGACGCTGGGGCAGGGCGGCTGGATCGTGGTGGTTGCGTTGCCGCTCGCCTTTGTCGCGCTTGCGGCGCTGATCGCCTATCTGGCGGTCGTGCGGGCGCTGGGACGAACGATATGACCAAGCGGCTGATCGCATCGGCGTTGCTGGCCTGGATGCTGGGCTTCGCGCTGTTCATGCTGGCGCTTCCCGAACCTGCCGACCCGCAGCGACGCACCGACGGCATCGTCGTGCCGACCGGCGCGGCCGGGCGTACCGCGCGCGGGCTGGACCTGCTGGAACAGGGGCGTGCACGGCGGATGCTGGTGACCGGCACCGCACCCGGCGTGACCCGCGCCGACCTTGCACGGGTCGCCGGCCACGCCGCGACGATCGCCTGCTGCGTCGATCTGGGTGCGGAGGCGGTCGACACGCGCAGCAATGCGGAGGAAACGGCGGCCTGGGTGCGTGCGCGCGGCTATCGATCGATCCGGCTGGTCACGTCCAACTGGCACGCGCGCCGCGCGGCGCTGGAACTCGGGCCTGCGCTGGGGGAGGGCGTGACCGTCATCGTGGATGGCGTGCCCGCGCAGCCGACGCTGACGCAGGCCTTCAACGAATACAACAAGCTGCTGCTGCGGCGGGTAGTGCTGTGGGGAGAGAAGTGGCGGTGAAGTGGCTGCGGACGATCGCGTTCAGGACGCTGTTCTACATATTCTCGGTGCCGATCGTCGCGACCACGCCGATCGCGGCGTTGTTCGGACAGCGCATCCTGATCGCGCATTCCGACCGCTGGTCAAGGCTGCATCGCTTGTTGATGCGGTGGGTTCTGGGCATCACGCCGCGGGTCGAGGGAGAGGTGCCGGCCGGCCAGTATCTCTACGTGTCCAAGCATGAGGCGATGTACGAGACGCTCGAATTGCAATTGTTGCTCGGTTCCCCGGCGGTGGTGCTGAAGCGTGAGCTGATGCGCATCCCGTTATGGGGCTGGGCAGCGAAGGAATACGGCGCGTTGGTGGTCGACCGCGAGGCGTCGTCCAGAGCGTTGCGCGCCCTGATGCGCGAAGGTGCCGCTGTGCGAGGCACCGGCCGGTCGGTCATCGTCTATGCGGAGGGAACGCGCGTTCCGCATGGCGAAAGCCCGCCGCTACGCTCGGGCTTCGCCGGGCTTTACAAAGCGCTCGATCTGCCGGTGGTGCCGATCGCACTCGACAGTGGGCGACTGCTGCCAAAGAAGGGCGCCAAGCGGAGCGGCACGATCACGATCCGCATCGGCGAGCCGATCCCGGCGGGCCTGCCGCGCCGCGTGATCGAGGCGCAGGTGCATGCCGCGATCAACGTCCTGAACAAGCCCGCCGATTAGGCTTTACCCTCCATCTGCGCCTTGAGGCCGGCAAGCGCGCCGAACGCGCCGGCTTCCTCCTCGCTCAACACGCCGGATCGCTTGAGCACCGTCTCAGCCTCCGGGCTGCGCGGGAAGGGATCGAGGCAGAGCGCCATCGTCTCCGCCGCCGCCTCGCCAAGATCGATGCCGCCGCCTTCGATCTCGATCGTGTCGAGCGCGTCGCCGGCCAGTTCGATCTCCTCCTCACCGCCGCCGACCGCGGGTTCGACGAAGCGCAGCGCGACATCCTCGCCCACCGTCTGTCGCAACGGAGTGCCGGTGACCGAGCAAGCCTGCACCACCACGGCATCTACGCGGCCACGCGCGGTGACCCCTCCGGCTTCACGGCGGATCGTAAATTCCGCACCGAGTCGTTCGACCGCGAGCAATTCGAATCGCCGTGCGAGCGCATCCCGTTCCGTGTCGTTCGCTTCGATCGCGACACGACGTTCTTCTTCGCCGATCGTATCCAGCCGTTCGACGCGCGCGAATTCGGTCGTCATGACAATCGTCCTTCCATCAGCATCGCCAGCGGCACGCCATTCAGCCCGTTGCGCACCCCGATCAGCGCGTCTCGCGTGTGGGCCAGTGCAGGCGGCGCCGGCGCATCGCCGCGATACAGGTTGCGCACCAGCGCCGCGTCGAGATCGCCGCCGGCCAATCCGTCGCGATAGACCCCCAGCCGCCCGCCGAGCATCCCCATCATCCGCCCGACATGCTTGCCGACCACCATGTCGCCAAATCCGATCTGGCGAATCTGCGCATCCATGTCGTCGACGAACCGCTCGGTCAGCCGCGCGGTCGGTTCAGGTCCATCGGGGTCTTCCTCCAGCCGCAGCAGCACCATGGCCAGCACCGCTGCCACCATGTCGAAGCGTCCGTCCAGCGTGTCGGGCACCGCGCCTTCCACATACCAGTGCGGCGCGCGCGCGCGAGCGACCACCGCATCGTACAGCGGCAGTGCGGCGCTGCGGTCGCGCCTGCCTGACACCCTCTTCAACCAGCCCAGTAGCATTTGTTCGTCATTGCCCTTCGTTGGTCCACCAGCCGGTGCGACGGCGCATGCTTGTCTCGCCCCGCCTGTGCGCATATTGAGGCGGCTGGCCGCAAAGTCCACGCGCGCCTGTGACCGGAGTATCGATGCGCCCGCTGATCTTCCTTGCCCTGGCCGGCGTTCTCGCCGCAGGCTGCACGCCGCTCCGCTCGCATCAGGGCTATATCGTCGATGCCGATCTGGTGAATGCCATCCAGCCGGGGGTCGACAATCGCCAGTCGGTGCTCGCGACGCTCGGATCGCCCAGCTTCGCCGCGCAATTCAACCAGGGCGACTGGTATTACATCGCGCGCGACAGCCGCAACTACGCCTTCAACGCGCCCAAGCCGCGCGAGCAGTTGACGCTGCAGATCAGTTTCGATGAGGCCGGCAACGTCAGAACGATCCGCAAGTCGGGGGTCGAGCAGGTCGTCAATCTGGCTCCTTATGGCAAGACCACGCCGACGCTCGGGCGCGAGCGTGGCTTCTTCCAGGATCTGTTCGGCAACATCGGCGCGGTCGGTGCCGCGGGTGGGCCGAGCGGGGCAGGACCGACCGGGCGCAACGGACAATAGCGCCACTCCGGTGAGGCCCCGCTGGTCAAGAGCGACCACGAGGTCGGTTTCGATGACGATAGCGGCGACCATCTCGCCCGGCTTCGGCCGCGCCGCCCTGTACGCAGCGGCGCGGCCGGTACCGGCTTGGGTCGGCACCGGTCCCGAAAGGGGGAAAGGGACCGTGCCGCTAACGTCCCGACGCCGATTCGGTTCGTATCGGGACAACGGTTATCGGGTCGTAGTTGCCAATCTGTCACAGTTTCGCCATGAAGGCGCCTGTCGGGGGGCAGCTTCATGGATATCGCTGAGACATGACGGTCACGCTCGGCGGTTTCGATCGGGCGGTGGCGGAGCCGGCGCTGTTTGCGGCGGCGTTCATCCTTGCCGGCGGCATCGACGATCTGCTGGTCGACCTGCTGTGGTGGCGCGTCCGACCAGGCGAGCCTGCGCGAACCGATCTGTCGCCCGCGCCACCGCTGCCGCTGGCAGTCTTCGTTCCGGCGTGGGACGAACAGCATGTGATCGGTGCGATGCTGACCGCAACGCTCGCACGATACGACCACCCCGATTATCGTCTCTACGTCGGATGTTACCCTAACGACCCCGGAACGCTGAACGCCGCACGTGCCGTCGCGGACAGGGAAGGACGGGTTCGCGTCGTGGTGGCGATGCACGACGGACCCACCACCAAGGCGGATTGTCTCAACCATCTCTGGCGGGCGTTGTGCGAAGACGACGCGGCGACTGGCCGTCGCACCGCAGCCGTGGTCCTGCATGACGCAGAGGATGTCGTGCACCCCGCCGAACTGCGCACCTTCGACGATCACCTTCGTGACGCTGCTTTGGTGCAACTTCCGGTCGTTCCGCTCATCGAGCCGCGGCGGCGTCTGGTGTCGGGCCATTATGCCGATGAATTCGCCGAGTCGCACCGTCGTGACCTCGTGGTGCGATCGGCACTGGGCGTGGCATTGCCGCTTGCGGGGGTCGGATGTGCGATCCGCCTCGATGCACTGCGGCGGCTGGACGGCGGGAGCGGCACGCCGTTCGAGCCGCAAAGCCTGACCGAGGATTACGAACTCGGCCTGCGCGTCGCCGCGCTCGGCTTGCCGGCACGGTTCGTACGGTGGCGCGAGCAGGCGGGCGGGCCGTTGATCGCTACCCGCGCCTATTTCCCGGATACGGTCGACACGGCGGTCCGCCAGAAAGCGCGCTGGGTGACCGGCATCGCCCTTTCGGGCTGGGATCGCACCGGCTGGGGGAAGGGTGGAGGTCCGGCGGAATACTGGATGCGCATGCGCGACCGGCGCGGGCTGCTCGCCGTCCTGGCGTTGCTCGCAGCCTATGCGGCGCTGCTCGGCTGGGGCGTGTCGTCGCTGGCGCATGCATGGCGCGGAAGTATGCCAGCGCCGGTCGGCATCGGCTTGCGCGCGTTGCTGATGCTCAATGCCGGATTGTTGATCTGGCGACTGGCAGCGCGGGCGAGCCATACTGCTGCCGAACATGGCTGGCGCGAGGGCGTCTGGTCGATCCCGCGCGCGCTGGTCGCCAATTACATCGCAATGCTGGCGGCGCGCCGGGCATTGACCCGCTACATCGCGACATTGTTCGGGGCGGCACCTCGGTGGGACAAGACCGCTCATCGATTTCCCGAAGCGCTTTCCGCTACGCCATGATCGGGGTCGGCCGCCCCCTGCGCTTCCTGGTGCTGGTGCTGGGCCTGTGGATCGGTGTGCGGACGTGGCAGCTTTCGCCCGACACGCCCTTACCATCGCCGGTGCGCGAGGCGGCACGGCGTGTGATCGAGCGGACCTTACCGGTCGTCGCGCCGAAACCCTCCACCGTGGTAGAGGGGCCGCGGCGGTCACCGGGGGGCGTGCGTGCCACGAATCGTTCGCAGGCGAGGGTCTCCGCGCCAGTCACGCCTGCACCAATGCGAACAGGACCGGGTTCGGCGCTCGTCCAGCTCCAGCCCAGGGGGAGGCTCCCGATCGAAGGAACTCAGGAACACGCCGCTGGGCTGTCGTCCATGACTGAATATGGCGCGCCCGAACCGTCCCGACCGACCGGGCGGCGCTGGTCGGCAAGTGGATGGGCGATTGTGCGGGGGGCCGGGCAGGGTGGCGGCGTGGCGACCCCACAGCTTGGCGGCGCGCAGGCGGGCGTGCGGATCGCGCGCGCGCTCGATACACGCGGACGGCTGGCGATCGCCGGACGGTTCGCCGCGGCGCTTGGCACGCGGCAGCAGGAAGCCGCATTGGGGCTGGAATGGAGGCCGACCGAGTTGCCGATCCGCGCCGTGGCGGAACGTCGCATCGGCCTCGCCAACCAGCGTGGCGGAACCGCACTGGGGCTGGTCGGCGGCATCGGCGATCGACCGCTTCCCGCCGGCTTTCGCCTTGATGGATATGCACAGGCGGGCGCGGTGCTGCGGGACCGTATCGATGGTTATGTCGATGGCGCGATCCGGATCGTGCGCCCGGCGTTCCGCACCACCGGCGGTACGGTCCTGTCGCTGGGACTGGGGGCGTGGGGGGCGGCGCAGCGTGACGCAGAGCGGCTGGATGCCGGGCCGACCGCTACGCTGGAACTTCCGATCGGCGATGCGCCACGCCTGCGCATCTCCCTGGAATGGCGACAGCGTGTTGCGGGCGAGGCTTCCCCCGGCTCGGGTCCGGCGCTGTCGATCGGCACCGACTATTGATGGCGTCGCGCGCACGAACCGGGTAGCGGTCCGAGCCGTCATGGACATCTATCTGCCGATCGCGAACCTTTCGGTGAACGCGCTGGTGATGATCGCGCTGGGCGCGGGCGTCGGGCTGTTGTCGGGGATGTTCGGAGTCGGGGGCGGTTTTCTGACCACGCCGCTGCTGATCGTCTACGGCATACCGCCGACAGTCGCCGCCGCCTCCGCGGCCAGCCAGGTGACCGGTGCAAGCGTGTCGGGGGTGTTCGCGCATTTCCGACGTGGCGGTGTCGATACGCACATGGGGACGGTGCTGGTGATCGGTGGCGTGCTCGGGTCGTTGTTCGGGGCGTGGTTGTTCCGCCTGCTCCAGCAATGGGGGCAGATCGATACCACGATCGCGATCACCTATGTGCTGCTGCTCGGCTCGATCGGGCTGATGATGCTGAAGGAGGCGGTGGAGGCCATCCTGGTGGCCAAGGGGCGCCGCGCCGCGTCGCCCCGCCGCCGACGCCATCACCCGCTGGTCGCCAGCTTGCCGTTCCGAACGCGCTTCTACGCCTCGGGGCTCTATATCTCGCCGCTCGCGCCGTTGTTGCTGGGCTTCTTCACGGGCATCCTGACGATCCTGCTGGGCGTTGGCGGCGGGTTCGTGCTGGTGCCGGCGATGATCTTCCTGCTCGGAATGTCGACCGCAGTCGTGGTGGGGACCAGCCTGTTCCAGATCCTGTTCGTCACGGCCGCCGCGACGCTGGTCCACGCCACCACCACCAAGGCGGTGGACATTGTGCTGGCCGGCCTGCTGCTGGTCGGGTCAGTCGCAGGGGCGCAGGTCGGCGCACGCTTCGCCGCGAAGGCGAGGCCGGAATATCTGCGGCTCGCCCTCGCGTTGATGGTGCTGCTGGTCGCCGCCCGGATCGCACTGGGGCTTGGCTGGCGTCCGGACGAGATCTACGCGGTCGAACTGTCGTGAGGCGCACGCTGCTGATAGCACTGGGCGCGCCGCTGTTGATGGCGCAGGCCAAGCCGCTGCTGGTGCCCGACGTGTCGCAGCGACAGATCGACATCGCCTACAGCTTCACCGGTGCCGAACTGCTCCTGTTCGGCGCGATCATCTACCCCGGTGGGCGTTTGCCGGTGGGCGACCGTTCCACCGACGTCGTCGTGGTCGTCAAAGGTCCGACCCAATCGATCGTCATTCGCGAGAAGGAGAAGGTCGCCGGCATCTGGGTCAATGCCGGACGGCTGCGCTATCGCTCGGCCCCGTCCTTCTACGCCGCGGCATCGTCGCGACCACTGGCGCAGCTGGTCGATGCGCGCACCCGGGCGATCTACGAGCTCGGTCTCGACAGCCTGCAATTGTCACCCGCCTCCGCCGCGCCGTCCGCGGTGCAGGATCGTTTCGCCCGCGGGCTGGTCGAGCAACGGACGCGCGCCGGGCTGTTCTACGAAGCGCCGCGTGCCGTGGAGATCACCGACGGCGTGCTGTATCGCGCCCGCGTCTCCATTCCCGCCCGCGTGCCCGTCGGCCGCTTTACCGCAGAGACGTTCCTGATCCGCGACGGTCGCGTGCTGGCGGTGGCGGTGCGCGACATCGATATCCGCAAGTCGGGCTTCGAACGTTTCGTGGCGCAGGCTGCCGATCGCCACGAATGGCTGTATGGGGCCACCGCGGTGTTGCTGTCGGTGACGCTCGGCTGGGCGGCGGGGCGGCTGGCGCGACGCTGAGGCGCGCTGCATCCACCTGTCGTTTACGAAGCCGGTGCTAGCAAGGGGCGTCCGATGCCCAGGAAGCGCCCAGCATATGAACGACATCCCCGGCTCGCACGCCTTTGACGCGGCCATCGCCGCCGCCTTCGCCGGCCAGTCGCCGCGCCACGATCCGACGACGTCGATCGGCTATGTCCGGCAGATCGCCGGTGGGCAGGGCGAATTATTGCTCGATGCCGGGGCGCTGGCTGCCTTGCAGAAAGAGCGTGATGCGACGCTGGCGATGGCGGGACAGGTCGGCGGACAGGTGAAGGTTCGCGTCGGCGCGACCTGGTTGATCGCCACGATTCGCGCGCTGCGGTTGACCGGTGGACCGGACGACCCGATCGTCGCCGACGTCGACTTCCTGGGGGAGGGCGAGGAGGAACGCTTGACCGGGCGCCTGCATGGGTTTCGCCGCGGCGTCACCAGCTATCCCACCCCCGGCGCCCGCGTTTTCCCGGTGGGGGGCGGTGACCTGAACGAAATCTATGCCGCCACCGGACGCGCCGCGATCGAGATCGGCACCGTTCATCCGACCCGCGACGTGCGCGCCTCGCTCTATGTCGATGCGATGCTCGGCAAGCATTTCGCGCTGCTCGGCTCGACCGGCACCGGCAAGTCGACGGCGGCCGCGCTGATCCTCCATCGCATCTGCACGCTTGCGCCGCAGGGGCATGTGGTGATGATCGATCCGCACGGCGAATATGGCGCGGCGTTCGGAAAGGCCGGGGCGCTGTTCGACGTTTCCAACCTGCAAATGCCGTATTGGCTGATGAATTTCGACGAACATTGCGAGGTGTTCGTGACCTCGTCCGGCACGACACGACAGGTGGACGCCGACATCCTCGCCAAATGTCTGCTCGCCGCCAAGGGCAAGAGCCGCGCCGGGCAGGAGATCGCCAAGCTGACCGTCGACGCGCCGATCCCCTACCTGCTGAGCGACCTGACCCAGATCATCCAGCTGGAAATGGGCAAGATGGACCGCGCCGGCGACACGTCGCCCTATCTGCGGCTGAAAAACAAGATCGACGAGGTGCGCGCCGATCCGCGTTACGGCTTCATGTTCTCCGGCATGCTGGTCGGCGATTCGATGACGACGTTCGTGCAGCGCATCTTCCGCCTGCCCGGCGACGGCAAGCCGATCTCGATCATCGACGTGTCGGGCGTGCCCAGCGACATCACGTCGGTGGTGGTCGCGGTGCTGGCGCGGATGGTGTTCGACTTCGCGATCTGGTCCCGCGGCGAGCAGCAGCGGCCGATCCTGCTGGTCTGCGAAGAGGCGCATCGCTACGTCCCCGCCGATCCCGCGGCGCGGGGTTCGGTGGCGCAGATCCTCGGGCGGATCGCCAAGGAGGGCCGCAAATACGGCGTCGCGCTGGGGCTGGTGACGCAGCGTCCCTCGGATCTGGCGGAGGGAGTGCTGTCGCAATGCGGCACGATCATCGCGATGCGGCTCAACAACGATCGCGACCAGGCGTTTGTCCGCGCCGCGATGCCCGAAGGCGCGCGAGGGTTCCTCGACGCGTTGCCGGCGCTGCGCAACCGCGAGGCGATCGTCTGTGGCGAGGGCGTGCCGATCCCGATCCGGGTCGCGTTCGACACGCTGGAGGAAGGGCGTCGCCCCGCTTCCGACGATCCGGTCTTCTCCGAATTGTGGCGGCACACGGGCGGTGAGGAACAGATGATCGCCCGCACCGTGCAGCGTTGGCGCGCCCAGGGACGCTAGGCGCCGAGCAGCCGCAGGGTCGCGTCGTCGGGCCCGTCGAAGAACGCCATCAGCGTGTCGCGCACTTCGGCCGGTGCGCCGGCACGGTCGAACAGGGTCAGCGACGATCGCAGCTTGATCGCGTCGATCCCGCCCATGATCGCTTCAGGCGTTTGGCTACGGTGTGCCGCGAGCGCCGCGACGCAGGCCAGATAGCGTGGCCCGAGCAGCGGATGCGCGAGATAGGCCTGCGCCTCGGCCAGGTCGCGGATCGCATAATGCCGGGCGGTCGCGCTTTGCCCCAATCCGGCGATCTGCGGAAAGACGAACCACATCCAGTGGCTCTGCTTGCGACCCTGCGTCAGTTCGCGAAGGGCATCGTCATAATGGTGCGCCTGTGCGGCGACGAAGCGATCGAGATCCATCCCGTCCGAACGCCCGACGGCGGCGAGCGGATGCGGCGATCAGGAGAAGATTGCGCTCGCCGTGTCGACATACAGCAGCAGGGCGGTGGTGGCGAAGCTCGCCGCGCCGAGCAGCAACGAGCAGGCGAGCGTGGAGCGACGGGGCATGGGTTCCGCTCATGCGATCGGGGTGACCGGGACGGCGGCGCTCACCATGACGGCGGCGACGGTCAGGGCGGCGGCGATCGAGAGGAGCGACTGGCGAAGGGCGGTGAAACGGACGGTCATGATCGGATACTCCGGGACGCCGGCCGGGTGATCCGGCCGATACCAACGTGTCTGCATGGTCCGTGCCAAATGCTTTCAACGAGCTAGGCAAAGAGTATCGCAGCGGGAGTCCGGCGGAATTTACCAGGGCTCCACCGTCCCGCCGCCAAGTTGCGGCGGAAAATACTAACCGGTGATCGTGCGGGCGCGTCCTTGATCCTTCGCCCGGTACAATGCCGCGTCGGCGCGTGCCATCAACGCCGCCCGACCTTCGCCGACGCGACCTTCGGCAACCCCGGCGGAGAAGGACACCGTGCCGATCGCTTCCCCGGTCTCGCGAACACGCGGCCGGCGATCGGCGATCGTCTGACGTGCGCGCTCGATCACCAGCGCGGCGGCGTCGAGCGGGGTGTCCTCGAACAACAAGGCGAATTCCTCACCGCCATAGCGTGCGACCATCATCCCCTTCTCGCTGGCGAGCGTTTGCGC
Source organism: Sphingomonas sp. Leaf231 (assembly GCF_001421995.1). Lineage (GTDB taxonomy): Bacteria > Pseudomonadota > Alphaproteobacteria > Sphingomonadales > Sphingomonadaceae > Sphingomonas. The sequence continues at coordinate 113,092 of NZ_LMLS01000002.1, read as the reverse complement.
CACCATGCGGATCACGCGATCGCCGACCGCATGGCCGAAGTTGTCGTTGACGCTCTTGAAGTGATCGATGTCGCAGATCGCCACCGTCACCGGCGTGTCGCGGTGCAGCGCGGCGAACGCCTCGTCGAAGGCGCGACGATTCGGCAGATCGGTCAGTGGATCGGTGCGTGCCGATCCGCGCGCCTCGTCGAGCGCGGTACGCAATTCGTCGGATTCGCGCAGTGCCTGATCGAGCTTCGCCTCCGCGTGGTGGACGCGATCGATCATGTCGACGGTCAGTTTGGTGATCGCCTCGACGCCGGCCTCGGCTCCCATGTCGCGCATCGTGTCGGCGGACCGTTGCAAGTCGCGGCCGAAGTCATTCGCCTCGGCATGGACGATCCGCATCGTATCGTCGAAGCCATCGAGCTGGCACATCATCCGTTCGATCAGCGCCTGATGTGCATCCACGTCGCCGGTCAGCGACATATCGTCGCCGACACCGCCGGAGCCACCGCCGGACACAGGCGCACCCGCGATCGCGACGCCGCCCAGCGACCGGATATCCTGCGTGGTCAGCCGCACCCCGCCGTCGGTGATCGCGGCGACGCGTCGCGCTACCAGCCCGTCGGGGCTGGCGAGCACCTGGTAGGCGAAGGCATAATGCGCCGGATCGGGGCTGAGGTGGTGCGCGGCGAGGAACGCGCCGATGCGCGCGAACAGGCGATCGCCTCCATTCGCCTGTTCGACATCGACCGCCCTGCTCGCCATCGCCCGCCCCATATCACCCCCGAAGATGGGACAGGCGTGTAGCGGTGCAACTGCTAAGATATGATAACCGGGCGCGCTGCCTCAGCGGGTGCCCAGCCGCTGCACCGCCGCCAGCGAGCGCGTGACGTGCTCGGTCGGGTTCATGTCCGAATAGACCGATACGATTCGCCCGTCGCGACCGATGACGTAGCTGGTGCGGCTGGTCACCTGCCGTCCCTTGACCTCCTTGCCCAGCGCGACGTCGTAGCCCGCCACAACCTTCGGCCCCGCGCTGGCGACCGCGAACTTGCCCGCACACTCGCTGGACGAGAAGCGTTGCAGGTCGGCGACATTGTCCGCCGACATGCCGATCACCGTCGCCCCCGCTGCCCGGAAGGCATCGACCTTCTCGGCGAAGGCGCGCGCCTCGGCATTGCAGCCGCCCGTGAACGCCGCCGGGAAGAAGTACAGGACGACCGGGCCACGCTTCAGCTGTTCGGCGAGATGCACCCCGACCACTTTTCCCGCGATCGCGCCGCGAGTCGTGAAGTCGGGCGCCCGCGCACCGGGCGCGAGCGCGGCGACGGCGGGGGTGGAGACGGCGAAGGCGAGGACGGTGGCGAGCAAGCGGCGCATCGGGCAGTCTCCGGGTGGAACGATCACGAACGTGCCATCATAGCCGTCGCCGGCGCCCGCAGCCATCCCGGATCGTCGGGCTTCCGCAACGTGCGGCGATGGGCTAGCGCATCGGTCATGCCGTCCACTCATAAATGCGACCTCGCGATCGTCGGCGGCGGCCTGTCCGGCGCGCTGATCGCGCTGGCGGTGCGGGCGCGCCGGCCGGAGCTGGACATCCGGCTGGTCGACGCCGGCGACACGATCGGCGGCAATCATTTCTGGTCGTTCTTCGGGGCGGATCTGGACGGCGCCGAACTGGCGTTGATCGCGCCGGTGATCGCGCACGGCTGGCCCGATTACGACGTGCGTTTCCCGGGACATAAGCGGACCGTCGATCAGGCGTATTATACCGTCCGCTCGGCGATGCTCGATGCGCATGTCCGCGCCGTGTTGCCGCCGCGCGCGCTGATGACCGGCCGCCCGGTGCTGGCGTGCAGCGCGACCGCGGTGGTGCTGGCCGATGGCGACCGGCTGAGCGCGGGCGGAGTGATCGACGCACGCGGTGCGGGCGACCTGTCCGTGCTGCGCGGCGGGTGGCAGAAGTTCGTCGGGCACGAACTGCACGTGGCAGGCGGGCACGGCGTGACACGGCCGATGGTGATGGACGCGACGGTGCCGCAACTGGATGGCTATCGCTTCGTCTACCTGCTGCCCTTCACTCCCGATACGCTGCTGGTCGAGGACACGTATTACAGCGACACGCCGGCACTGGACGAGCCGGTGCTGGCGCAGCGGATCGCCGATTATGCGGCGGCGCGCGGCTGGCGCGCCACGATCGTCCACCGCGAGCGCGGCGTGTTGCCGGTGGTGAGCGGCGGCGACTTCGAGGCCTATTGGCGCTCCACCGGGCCACGCGTGGCCAAGGCCGGGGTGCGCGCCGGATTGTTCCACCCGACTACCGGCTATTCGCTGCCCGACGCGGTGCGGCTGGCCGTGCTGATCGCGCAGCAGCAGGATATGTCGGGCCTGGCGCTTCACGACCTGACTTTTCGCCACGCCGTGCGTTCGTGGCGACAACGAGGTTTTTACCGGATGCTCGATCTCATGCTGTTCAAGGCCGCCGACCCCGATCAGCGTTATCGGGTGCTGGAACGATTCTATCGCCTGTCGCCCGATCTGATCGCGCGCTTCTATGCCGCGCATTCGACGACGCTCGACAAATTGCGGGTGCTGAGCGGCAAACCGCCGGTGCCGGTCGGTCGGGCGATCGCCGCGCTGGGCGGCCGCGCATGACCCGGCGCGCAGTGGTCGTCGGTGCCGGGTTCGGCGGGCTGGCGCTGGCGATCCGGCTGCAATCGGCGGGCGTGGCGACGACGATCGTCGAGTCGCGCGACAAGCCCGGCGGCCGCGCCTATTTCTGGCAGCAAGACGGCTTCACCTTCGATGCCGGGCCGACCGTCATCACCGATCCGGCGTGCCTGGAGGAATTGTGGTCGCTGTCCGGCCAGCGGATGGCGGACGACGTCACGCTGGACCCGGTCCAGCCGTTCTATCGCCTGAACTGGCCGGACGGGACGAATTTCGACTATACCAACGACGACGCGCTGCTCCGGTCGGAGATCAACAAGCTGAACCCCGCCGACGTCGCGGGCTATGGCAAGTTCCTGGAATATGCCGCCGGCGTCTACCACGAGGGCTATGAGAAGCTGGGCACGGTCGCCTTCCTCGACTTCGCGTCGATGATCAAGGCGGCGCCGGCGCTGGCCAAATACCAGGCGTGGCGGTCGGTGTATTCGATCGTGTCGAAGTTCGTGACCGACGAGCGGCTGCGGCAGGCATTGTCGTTCCACACCCTGCTGGTCGGTGGCAACCCGATGACGACCAGCGCGATCTATGCCCTGATCCACAAGCTGGAGCGCGATGGCGGCGTGTGGTTCGCGCGCGGCGGGACCAACCGGCTGGTGGCCGGGATGGTCGCGCTGTTCGAACGGCTGGGCGGTACGCTGCGGCTGTCGGACCCGGTGACACGGATCGAGACGCTGGGCGACCGGGTGACCGCGGTGGAGACCGCCAGCGGGTGGCGCGAGCCGGTCGACATGGTCGCGGCCAACGCCGACATCATGCACGTATACCGCGACCTGCTGCCCGAATCGGGCGCGGCGCGGCGCACCGCGGCGCGGCTGGAGCGGAAGCGATACTCGCCGTCGCTGTTCGTCGTTCACTTCGGCGTGAAGGGCACGTGGCCGGGCATCCCGCATCACATGATCCTGTTCGGACCGCGCTATAAGGGCCTGCTCGACGACATCTACGAACACGGCGTGCTGAGCGAGGATTTCTCGCTGTACCTCCATCATCCGACCGTCACCGACCCCAGCCTGGCGCCGGAGGGAGATTCGACCTTCTACGTGCTCGCCCCCGTGCCGCACACGGGCAAGTTCACCGGCGACTGGGACACGGTGCGCCCGATCCTGGAGAAGCGCATCCTCGACGAGGTCGGGCGGCGGCTGATCCCGGACATCCACGACCGGATCGTCACCAAGTTCAGCTATGCGCCGACCGATTTCGCGCATGACCTGAACGCGCATCTGGGCAGCGCCTTCTCGCTGGAGCCGATCCTGACGCAGAGCGCCTATTTCCGCGTCCACAATCGCGACGATGCCATCCCGAACCTGTTCTTCGTCGGCGCGGGCACCCACCCCGGCGCGGGCATCCCGGGCGTGGTGGGCAGCGCGAAGGCGACGGCGGCGCTGATGCTGAGCTGAACCCGCCGACCCGCGCGTGGGCGGGGGAGCGCCGCAGAAGCGCGACCCCGACTCACGCGGAGGCCGGTGGTTCGATCGGAGGCATCCGGCGCGTCGACCCGTCCGCTGCGTGAGCGGCGGCGGCGGTGTCGCAGTGCCGACCGGGTATCCGCGCTCGATCGGGAGCGTGGACGGGGGTGTAGACTTGGGCTTGGGCGGGGCCGGGGGCGTGGAAGTTGACAAACTTCACGCCACACCCGCCGTGGCCATCGCGTCGGACCGGCTGCTCGGCGGGCGGACAGGCGGCGGGATCGAAGGGCTGGTCGCCATGTTGCCGATCGTCATCGCCCGAGCCGTCGTCGCCACGGCCATCGTCGGCAGCGTCCAGTTCGTGGTCATCCCGGTCGCTGTCGTCGCGGCCTTCGTCGTCGCGGTCTTCGTCGTCCCGGTCACCGTCGTCCGCATCGTCGTCGTCCGGATCGTCGTCGTCTTGTTCGAAGCCGTACTCCCCGGCGACGGCATCCGCTTCGAACGCGTCATCGTTGTCGAGCCAGTCGGCATCGCGTTGTGGCGGAACCTCGCCGCTGGCCAGCCATGCCGCATCCTCCATCACGCCGCGTAGCGCACGCCCGAGCCGCTGCGCCTTATCGCCGCCGGCGTGGTGCGGCGTGCGGTCGCGCCAGGCACCATAGCGGCAGGGATCGCGGTAGCGGAGCAGGAACATGGTGAGCTTCTCGTCATAGCGACGGCGCTCGCCGATCTGTTCGCCCTTGTAGAAGATCGGGGTGGCGGTGCCATGCAGCGCCCGGCCGAGCGCCGCGTCGGCGAGCCGCGAGATGCCGTGATCGAGCGCGAGATCCCATGCCTGACGGAAGCTGTATGCGCCGGGATGGCGGCGCAGCGCATAGGCCGCCTCACGCGACATGCCGACGTGCCGCGCCGCCTCCTCGACGCAGGCGGTGGCGGCGAGCGCCTCGATAAAGGCGACCTGCCGTGTCGGTGTCCAGCCATCGTGGCGCGGCCGAAGCCGGGCGGGGGTGAAAACGGGGGCGGAGCCGGCGGGCCTGGGTGTGCGGTCGGTCATGCCGGGGAGGGAGGCATAAGTTGGAGGATGTAGGACAGCGGCGTCGACATGTGACAACCTTCTGTCCATCTTCAGGCCATGGAAGCCGTCAGCTGTTCCGAAGCGCGCGAGAACCTGAAATCGATGATCGACGAGGTCGTCGCCGACCGTGCGCCGCTGGCGATCACGCGCCAGCGTGGCGAGGGTGCGGTGCTGGTTTCCGCAAGCGAATGGGCGTCGATCGAGGAAACGCTGTACCTGCTGCGCCCGCCGAAGAATGCCGAACGGCTGCTGGAGGTCGTGCGCGGGTTCGGGGCGGGCGAAGAGGGCTGCCCTTTCCGTCAAGGTGACGTTCTGGCCGGCGGCGTGGGAAGATTATCGTCGCTGGCAGGAACATGACGCAAAGCTGACCGACAAGGCCGATGCGTTGATCGACGGATGGCGGCGACATCCTTTCAAGGGGACCGGCAAGCCCGAGCCACCGGGCGGGAACCCGACCGGCTGGTGGTCGCGGCGGATCAGTTATGAGCACCGGTTGGTCTATCGGATCGCCGGAAGTGGTGCCGGGCAGGTGTTGCAGGTCGCCCAATGCCGCTATCATTATTGAGCAGCATGGCGCGGTGCTATATTGATATAGCAGGAGGTGACGATGCTGGCACTTAGACTAAGCGGTGAAGCAGAACGACGGTTGCAGGCGCTTGCCGAGCGCACCGGGCGAACCAAGACTTTCTACGCGTGCGCGGCGATTGATGCCTATCTTGACGATATAGAGGATTTCTATCTCGCCGAGGAGCGGAACAAGCAAATCCTGGCAGAAGATGCTATTCCTCTCAATGCGTTGAAGGCCAAGCTTGGCCTGGATGATTGAGCTTGTCCCTGCCGCAGCGAGCGAGGTGACCGCGCTTGGGCCGCAGGTCGCTACGCAGATCGTGCGAGCGCTCGAAGAACGGATCGCTGCCAGCGACGATCCGCGCAGCCGGGGCGCCATGCTGGCCGGCGAGCATGAAGGCTATCGGCAATGGCGCATCGGCGACCATCGCGTGGTCGGACGGATCGAGGAGGAGCGGGTGACCGTGCTGATCGTGCGCATGGCGCATCGGCGCGAGGTCTACCGGTAAGCGGCTCCCGACCTGCGCCGCCACCGATTCACGAAGCCCGGGCGATTCTCGCCGTGTCCCCGGGATAGTCGATGCCCGAGCGCTGCGCCGGCCCTTGCGGCGATAAAGGTTCCGATCCCCGACCGGGCGGGCGGATGCCCATGTGGCGGCCCGGCGATCCCGTGGCCGGCGAAGGGCCACCGGGATCGCCGGAATCACCTCACTCCGCGGCCGGCAGATATACCTCGCCGCCCTTTTCGCGGAACCGCTCGCTCATCCGCGCCATGCCCGCCTCTGCCTCTTCGGCCGCGACGAACGTTTCCACCGGCGCGTTCTGCTTCGCCGCGAAGTCGCGGACTTCCTGCGTGATCTTCATCGAGCAGAACTTCGGCCCGCACATCGAGCAGAAATGCGCGGTCTTGGCGCCTTCTGCAGGAAGCGTCTGGTCGTGATACGATTCTGCCGTGTCGGGATCGAGCGACAGGTTGAACTGGTCGCGCCAGCGGAATTCGAAGCGGGCGCGGCTGAGCGCGTCGTCGCGCATCTTCGCCGCCGGGTGACCCTTGGCGAGATCGGCGGCGTGGGCGGCCAGCTTGTAGGTGACGACGCCGACCTTCACGTCGTCACGGTCGGGCAGGCCCAGATGCTCCTTGGGGGTGACGTAGCAGAGCATCGCGGTGCCGTACCAACCGATCATCGCCGCGCCGATGCCGCTGGTGATGTGGTCGTAACCGGGCGCGATGTCGGTGGTGAGCGGCCCGAGCGTGTAGAACGGCGCTTCGCCGCACGCCTCCAGCTGCTTTTCCATGTTCTGCTTGATCTTGTGCATCGGCACGTGGCCGGGGCCTTCGATCATGACCTGCACGTCCTGCGCCCAGGCGCGGTGGGTCAGCTCGCCCAGCGTATAAAGTTCGGCGAACTGCGCCTCGTCATTGGCGTCGGCGATGCTGCCGGGCCGCAAGCCGTCGCCGAGCGAATAGGCGATGTCATATGCCTTCATGATCTCTGTGATTTCGTCGAAACGTTCGTAGAGGAACGATTCCCGGTGATGGCTGAGGCACCATTTGGCCATGATGCTGCCGCCGCGCGAGACGATGCCGGTGACGCGCCTGGCGGTCATCGGGATATAGGGCAGGCGGACGCCGGCGTGGATCGTGAAGTAATCGACGCCCTGTTCGGCCTGTTCGATCAACGTGTCGCGGAAGATCTCCCACGTCAGTTCCTCGGCGATGCCGCCGACCTTTTCCAGCGCCTGATAGATCGGCACCGTGCCGATCGGCACCGGGGAGTTGCGGATGATCCATTCGCGGGTGTCGTGGATGTTGCGGCCGGTCGAGAGGTCCATGACCGTATCCGCGCCCCAACGGATCGACCAGACCAGCTTGTCGACCTCCGCCGCGACGTTGCTGGCGACCGCGCTGTTGCCGATGTTGGCGTTGATCTTCACCAGGAAGTTGCGGCCGATCGCCATCGGTTCGGATTCGGGATGGTTGATGTTGTTGGGGATGATCGCGCGGCCGCGCGCGATTTCGTCGCGGACGAACTCCGGCGTGACGAAATCCGGGATCTCCGCGCCGAAGCTCTCGCCGTCGCGGACGTATTCGCGGAGCATTTCGCGTCCGAGATTCTCGCGCGTGGCGACATATTCCATCTCCGGCGTGATGATGCCGCGCCGGGCGTAATGCATCTGGCTGACGTTCGCGCCGGCCTTTGCGCGCAATGGGCGGCGGTTGACGTTGGGGAACGGCTGCACGCCGCCGGAACGGTCTGGCCCGAGCTGTCCATTGTCCTCCGGCCGAAGCTCGCGCGCATCATACGCCTCGACATCGCCGCGCGCCATGATCCAGTCGCGACGCAGTGGCGACAGGCCGGCCATGATGTCGATCCGCGCCGTGGGATCGGTGTAGGGGCCGGACGTGTCGTAGACGTTGAGCGGCGGTTCCCCGCACGACGGATCGAGGTCGATCGCGCGCATCGCCACGCCCAGCGGACCGACGTGGATCTTGCGGGAGCCGCGGATCGCGCCGGTGGTGACGCCGATTTCGGTACGGGCGGGAACGTCGGCCATGGGTCTTCTCTCCTTTACGGGAGGAAGACGGATGTCCAGGGACGCCGCTCCACTCCCTACGCCGGTGTCAACCGGATCAGGTTCTGCGGGTCGAGAGCTGCGGCCCTCCTCTCAACCGCGGCATCGGCGGTCCCCCGGGGAAGCCGTCGGTATAGGCGCATGCCGCGGTGCCACCAACAGAAAAAGGGCGCCGCGCCCGATCGTGCGCGACGCCCCTTTCGGCCGAATGTCGGCCCGGTTAGATCGGGGTGGAGAACGCGCCGCTGGTGCGCAGCGCCGCGATCGAATTGTTGGTGCCCGCCGGGAAGAACCCGCCGCTGAGCCCGGCGGTGTTGCGGAGGTAGACGATGTTATGGACCTGCGCCGACGTACGGCTGAACGCGATGCCGTTGGCGTCGGTGGGGACGAGGTTGGCGTCGCCCGTGCCATCGGCATTGGCCGAGATGCCCTGATCCAGATCCTGACGGTTGGTCGCGGTGGCGGTGGGCGTACCGTCCAGCGAGTCGCGCGCGTCGGAGATCTTGTTGGCCGCCACGCGTGCGGTGGTGCCGCGACGGTAGAGCTCGGTACGGATCAGGCCGGCGTGATATGCCTCCGCCGCCAGAATGCCGGCCGCCGCCTCCAGATACACCGCGCTGGTGATGAGCGGCGATGCGCCCTTGTAGGCGTTCACGCCGACATCCTCGAACAGGAAGGCGGCGAGCAGGAAGCTGTCGTCGTTCTCATACGGATCGAACGTGCCGGTGGTGGCGTCGACCAGCCCGGCCGCGCGTGCCGCCGCGGTGAAGGCGCCAGTGGCCCCGCCGTCGATGTTGAGCGCGGGCTGCGCGATCACCAGCGACGGGTTGGCGGCGGTGATGACCGCGCGCAACGCGTTGACGTGCGCGATCTCGTCCGCCGCGATTTCGCGTGCGTAGCTGGCGATGATCGGGTCGCGGAATTCGACGCGCCGCCCGCCGGAGACGTCGCCGCGCGTGCCGACCGCACCGGTCAGGCTGGCATCGGGAAGGCGACGCCCGAACGCCGCCATCGAGTAGAATTGCGCTTCGAGATATTCGAGGTTCAGCGCCAGTTGCAGCACGCCGATGTCGGTCGCCACCCCGGTGGCGGTCGGCGTGGGCGTGGGAGACGGCGTCGGCGCGGGATCGTCGTCGTCATCGTCGCCGCCGCACGCGGAAAGCAGCGCGAGGCCGCCGACCGCGGCGGTGCCGGCACCGGCGAGCTTGAGGAAGCGGCGACGCTCGGCACGGCGTGCATCCGCCAGTTCGAGCGCGGCGAAAATCGAGTCCTTGATCATGGCATCATTCCCTTATGCGGGGCTGTTGGAACGCAGGCGGTGACGGGCGAGGGGCGATGTGCCCCCGCACGCGTCAGGCGGATGCCGCGCTCGTCTTGATGTTGCCGTTGACCCCGGCCGGGAAGAAGCCACCGCTGCTGACCGCCGCCGCGTTGAGGTAGACGATGTTGAGCACCTGCCCCGGCGAACGGCTGAAGGCGATGCCGTTCTCGTTCAGGGGCACGATGTTCGAAGCGTTGCCGTCGGCCGTGCTGGTCGCCGCGACGCCCTGATCGTCGTTCGGGGCGATGCCGCGAACCGCATCGACCGTCGGACGGCCATCGAGCGCATCGCGCGCGCGGGAGATCGCGGCGGTCGCCTCGATCAGCTGCGATGCCGGCGTCTCGATACCCTTGCGATACAGCACGCTGCGGACGATCGCGGCGTGATAGGCCTCGACCGCCAGGATGCCGGCTGCGGCTTCGAGGTAGATCTTGTTGTTGATGAGCGCGGGGGCCGCGCCCTTGTAGGCGGTGACGCCCACGTCCTCGAAGATGTACGCCCCGAGCAGGAACGATTCGGCCGACGCATAGGGATCGAAGCTCTCCCCATCCTTGACCAGCCCCGCGGCGCGCGCCGCGGTGCTGAACGCGCCGCCCGGCGCGATGCCCAGATCCATCGCGGGCTGCGCCAGCCGCGTATTGTCGGTGAACTGGCTGCGCAGGAAGCGGACGTGCGCCAGTTCGTCCTGGTAGATTTCCTTGGCATAGGCCGCGACGAGCGGATCCCTGAAGTCCACCGCGCGCCCGCCGGTGGCCGCACCCGCGGTGCCGATCGCGCCGCTGGTGTCCGCGGTGGCGAGCGCCGAACCGGTCACCGCGAAGGCGTAGAAATTGGCTTCGAGATATTCCAGGTTCAGCGCGAAGTTCAGCACGTCCGCCTCGGTGAAGACCGCGGTCGGCGTGGGGGAAGGCGTGGTTTGCGCGCGCGCGGTGCCCGCCAGTGCGGCGGCTCCGGCGGCGGCGCCCAATGCCCCGGTGAAGAAGGCGCGGCGTGAATCGCGGCGACGCACACGTGCATCGAGCGTTTCGATCAGCTGCTCGCTATCCGTCATGGCAGGCTCATCCCTCATGTTTGTTTTCGCGCCGACCACTGGCATAACCCGGCAGCAAGCGTGGCAGATACGGCGGTATAACGAGAAGGATGCGCGGATTGGCGAATATTCTTTGCGGCATGAACGGATGACCGTCGCCGATACAGATCGCGACGAGGCGCGGGCGGCGCTGGTCCGGGCATTGCTCCACACCGCGCTGGAGGATCGCGCCGCGTTCCGGCAACTTTATGCGATGACCTCCGCGAAGCTGTTCGGCATCTGCCTGCGTATCTGCGGCGAGCGGCAGGCGGCGGAGGATGTGTTGCAGGACGTCTATGTCCAGGTGTGGCGGCGCGCGGGCGCGTTCGAGCCGGGGCGGGCCAGCCCGATCACCTGGCTGGCGACGATCGCGCGCAACCGGGCGCTCGACTGGCGGCGCGCGCACGCTCGCGCACCGTTCGCGGGCGGGGCGGCGATGCCCGAGATCGCCGATCCCGCGACCGGTGCGGAACAGGGATTGCTGGACGCGGACGAGGGAGCGCGGCTGCGCGCCTGTCTGGAACAGCTGGAGGTGCGGCAGCGCCACGCGATCCGCACCGCTTTCTATGAGGGCGTGACCTATGCCGAACTGGCGCTGCGCGAGGCGGTGCCGCTGGCGACGATGAAGAGCATGGTGCGCCGCGCCCTGATCCGCTTGCGGGGGTGCCTGTCCGATGACGCCTGACGATCGTGCGCTCGCCGCCGAGCTGGTGCTCGGGTTGCTCGACGACAGCGAGCATGCCGCCGCCCGCGCACGGCTGCTTTCCGATCGCGGCTTCGCGGTGGAGGTCGCTTACTGGCAGGCGTGGCTGATGCCGCTGGCGCACGACGTGCGCGACGAAGCGCCGCCCGCGTCGCTGGAGCCGAAAATCATGGCCGCGATCGACGGCGGCGTGCCGGGCGCTGCACGGCGCGGGCGCTGGCGCGCGCTGGCGTTCGCGGCGGCGGCGCTGGCGGCGGCGGTGGTCGCGTTGCTGCTGGGGCCGCTGCACGCGCCTTCACCCGTGCCGCCGCCCACGCCGGCGACGATGACGAGCGCGCCGTTGCTGGCGGCGCTGGCGGTACCGGACGGTCAGCAGGCGGCGGGACGTATCGCGTTGGCGGCGGTGGTCGAACCGGAGGCGGGGGTGGTGCGCGTGTCGGCGATCGGCGCGCTGCCGTCGCGGCGCGATGCCGAGCTATGGGCGATCGGCGCCGATAGCGTCGCTCCGGTATCGCTGGGGCTGCTGGCCGCGAACGGATCGACGCGCGTCGTGGTGCCGGCGGCGGCGCGGCGCCTGTTGCGTGCGGGCACGACGCTGGCGGTGTCGGTCGAGCCGGTCGGGGGATCGCGCACCGGCGCGCCGACCGGGCCGGTGGTGGCGGCAGGGGCGATCGCCGCCGGGTGAGTGGCAGGCCGCTGACGGAGGGAAGCGGCCGGCGATGGTGTGCCCGCGATGCCGTTGGGGCAGGCGGGTCCATGGCGCGTCGGGGTCGGGCGGTACGCGTCTTTTCAAGGTGTGATGCCGGGACGTTCGAGCGACCGGCGCGCTTCGGCTCTCGCCCGGGTGGATATACGGCCGGGTCGCCGTTGTCCGTTATCGACCCGTCGCCGCAGAGACGCGGCGTCGGACGGGGCGGTGCCCCGCCGGCCGGTCCCGGAGGCGTCCCCGCCCGTTTGCGGGACCGCCTGCTGCGACTAGAACGTGTAACCGACGCCCAGGGCGGCCAGCCACTGGTTGCGCGAACCGGCAAGCGATACGACGGGCGTGTCGCCGAAATCGTTCAGCATCTTCTTGTAGGTGATGCCGCCGATCGCCTTCCAGCCCTTCAGCAGGTTGCCGGTCAGCGAGTAGGTGCCGGCGATGCCCGCGGTCCAATGCTTCCACCCGCCGCGCGTGCGGAACTGCGGCAGGCCGCTGGCCAGCGACTGTGCGGCATCGACATCGAAATAGGTGCGCGCGAAGCCGCGATCGACGCGCTCCGCAGACGCGAACAGCCCGACACCCGCCTTCAGGCTGAGCGGCGTGAAGTAATTGACCGATGGCGACCAGATGCCGCTCTTGTGCACGCCGCCGATGTCGTGGCGGTAGCTGAGCGAGGCGGAAAGCTTGTCATACGGGCTGGTGAGGACGCCGGTCTTGCCGAGGCCGACATAGCCGCCCAGTTCGAACGCGGTGTCGCGCTCGCCCAGCGCGCGGACGCGACGATCGTCGATCGCCTTGTTGTTGGTGCGGTTGAAGTTGATGACGCCGACCGGACCGGCCTGCACGTCCCAGGTCGGGCCGCCGGCGTTCGGGATCAGGTCCACGGAAGCGCGGTTGCCGATGATCTGGAACGCGAAATTGTGGAACGATCCGATCGCCGCCGGGCCGGGAACGAGGCGGTAATCGTCCGACCCCTCGTAATCCGGGAGGTAGGCGGCGGCGATCGCGACGGTGGCGGTGTCGCCGACCAGCGCCGGATCGGGAGTCGGATTGGGCTCCGCAGGCACCGACGCGGTCTGCGCCAAAGCCGGAAGAGCAACGAGAGTGAGCGCGGCAACGACGGTCGAACGAAGCGCGGTGCGGGTGACGGACACGTAGATTCCCCTTTGATACGGGCGTGCAACCGTCTGGCGGCTGTTTCGCTCCGTCTCCGGGGGATCAGAGCATGTAACGCATCTTCACCTGTTGCTCTTCGGCATCACTGGCGAGCGTGAAGCGCGCCGAGTCGAAACGCGGCGGGCCGAACCGGATCGCGGGATTGCGCGAGAAGCCGAATCCTTCCTTGGGGATGCCGGCGAACGTGTCCAGTTTGGCATTGCCGTTCTCGTCGTGGATCACCGCCACGGCATAGGCACCGCGCGGCAGGGCGGCGAACCGCACGCTGTGCTGCCCGGCGGGCACCGACCGCTTCACCGCGTCGCCATCGTCGACGCAGCGGGGGAAATTGGCCGGATCAGCGGTGAGGCAGATGCGGATCATCCCCTTGGCCGAGCGCAGGTTGGCGATGTCCACGTCCAGCGACCCCACCGGCGCCGCGCCGATCAACGGCACCGCCAGCAACGCCAGCGCCACCGCGCCCAGCCGCTTGCGCATGGGCGCGCGCGAAGTCGCCGAGCCCGGCGTCGGTGCCGCACAGACGGTCCCAGAAACGAAAGTAGAGGCCATAGTTACATCCATAGCGTTCGTGGTGCCGCTGGTGATGGCTGGCCGTTATCAACCAGTTGCCCAACTTTCCGCCCCACATGAACCGCGGGAAGATCTCCCAGCCCATGTGGTTGGTGACCCCCATAACCGTCATGATCGTCAGCACCATCCCCAGTGCGGCGACATGGATCGGAATCACGAGCACCAGTAGCGGAATGGCCACAGCACCGGTCAGTGCCTCGATCGGGTGGAAGGCCATCGCCGCCCATGCCGTCGGCGGGCGGCTGGCATGATGGACGGCATGCGCCATGCGGAACACGCGCGGGCGGTGCATCCAGCGATGCGTCCAATAGAACCACGTATCGTGCGCGACGAGGTACAGCAGCACCGACGCCGGCAGGTACCACAGCGGAAAAGCGTGGACGTCCGAGTAGATGCGCGTCCAGCCGCGGTTCTGCCAGCCCCATGCGAGGATGCCGGCGGGCACGCCGTAGATGAAGGCGGAGGCGAGGCTCCACATGATCTCGCGGCGGATCTGCGGGTCCAGCCCGGCGTAAAGCTGCGGATGGCGCAGCCGGGTGGCGAGCGCGAACCCGCCGCTGGCGGCGAGGTAGCGGACCCCGACGATGACGCTCATCGCCAGCGCGGACAACAGGATAGCGATCGCGACGGACATATAATGCCTTCTAGCGCACCGGCGCGGCGGGCGATAGGCAGGGGCATGCCCGTCCGACCCGCCGACATCGCGCTCGCCCACCGCCTCGCCGACGCCGCCGGCGCGGTGATCCGCCCGTATTTCCGCCAGCCCGCCGGTTTGGAAATGAAGGCCGACCGCTCCCCCGTGACCCGCGCCGACCGCGAGGCGGAGGCGGCGATGCGCCGGCTGCTCGATGCCGAATGCCCCGGCGACGGCGTGGTCGGCGAGGAACATGGCGTGAAGGACGGCGTGACCGGGCGGCAATGGGTGCTGGACCCGATCGACGGCACGCGCAGCTTCACCGCCGGCCGCGCGATCTTCGGCACGCTGATCGCGCTGGTCGAGGATGGCTGGCCGGTGCTGGGGATCATCGACCAGCCGGTGCAGCGCGAACGCTGGACCGGGGTGGCGGGACGCCCGACGCTGCTGAACGACGTGCCCGCGCGGACACGGACCTGCGCCGCGCTGGACGGGGCGATCATCGCCACGACCAGCCCGCATCTGTTCGAGGACGCGGACGTGCCGCACTTCATGGCGCTGGTCACCGCGGCCAGCGGCGGTGCGCCACGGCAGGGGCCGGTCTATGGCGGCGATTGCTACAATTACGGGCTGCTGGCGAGCGGCCACCTGGATATCGTCTGCGAATCGGGGCTGCAATTGTATGATTTCGCGGCACTCGCGCCGATCGTCGAGGGTGCTGGCGGGCGGATGTGCGACTGGAACGGCGATCCGCTGACCGCCGCCAGCGCCGGCCACGTGCTGGCGATCGGCGACCCGGCGCGCACCGACGACGTGCTGGAGGCGCTACGCAACGCCCACGCGCACGATCACTGAGGAGCGGAGTTCGCGGCGGGGGGCGGGGCGAAGGCGGACAGCGTAAAGCGATCGATGTCGATCCAGCCGCCGGCCCGTGTCGCGGGATTGTAGCAGGACAGGGCGAATTGCACGCCCTGGAACGTGCCCGTCCGCCAGTCGAACACCAGCGGCACATCGCCGCCGAGCGGCGTGAAGCGACGGCCGTCCTCGCTATAGGACAACGTGGCGAACCCGGCGGGGAAGTCCATGTCGGTGCGCAGCCACAATCGATGCGCCTTTACCGGTCGCCCCGGCTCCCGCACCTCGACGTGCGGACCGTCGGCGCGATCCTCCGTCACGCGCATCGTCAGGGTGCGGCGGCCGGCTTGTCCCCCGACCACCGACAGTTGCGCGGCGAACTTCCCGAACGTGCCGAAGCCGCAGACGTCGCCGGGGCGCAGGCCGCGCGTGTCGACCACCACCTCCCCGCGGGCGCGCGGTGCCTGGCCCTTCTGCAACAAGGTGTTGCGTGCCCACCATAATTGATCGCCCGGCGCGGCGTGGAGGCGCAGCCAGCCGGGACGCCGGGTCAGCGACCAGCGGCGATCGAGCGGATCGTGGTTCCACTGCCATTGGCGGCCCAGCACCGGCGTGCCGAACTCGTCCGACGCAGGCGGCGCGCGCAGAGCCGCACCCGGGATCGGCTTTCGCGCGACATCCGGAACCCGCCCGGGTGCGTCGGGGGTGCCCCACACCGGCCAGTCGTCCCGCCAGAACACCGGGCTGATGTTGGTCACGCGCCCGATCGCGCCGGCATCGCGCATGACGAATCCGTACCAGCCGCCGCCCGGCAGATCGACCAGCGCCCCCTGATGCCCGCCGGTGGTATCGTCGATCTGCGCCCGCGTTTCCCACGGCCCGGCCAGTGCGCGCGCCCGCGAGACGGTGAGCGCGAGCCGGCCGGGGATGGCATTGAAGAGATAGTAGAAACCGGCGCGCTTGATGATCTTCGATCCCTCCGCGCCCTTGTTGTAATGGATGACGCGCGACGCGGTGATCCGCGCGACGCCGCGATCGAGGGTGTGGAGCGTGATCGTCCCGTCGCTGCCGATCGACGTGGCCAGATAGGCGGTGCCGTCGTCGTCGAAGAACAGCGCCGGATCGAAGGCGGCACGATCCAGCGTGACGTACGTCCACGGGCCCTTCGGATCGCGCGCGCGGTAGACGCGGGTGTGCTGCCCGACCGGCGTCACAGCGACGTAGAAGGTTCCGTCGCGATACCGCAGGCTGGGGGCGTAGATGCCGTGGCGGTACGATCCGCCGTGCCGGGCGTCGAACGGCGGCTCTCCGTCGAGCCGCGGGATCAGATGCGACACGATGTCCCAATTCACCAGATCGCGCGAGTGAAGCAGCGTGAGTCCGGGAACGTTGGCGAAGGTGGTGCTGGCGAAATAGAAGTCCGCGCCGACGCGGATGATGTCCGGATCCGGGTAGTCCGCGTTGAGCGGGGGATTGGCGTAAGTGCCGTCGCCCCGGTCGCTTTGCCATACCTGCGCCGACGCGGCGGCGGTCACGCCCGTGAGCGCCGTGACGGCGATGTGGACCAGGCGTCGCAGCGGCGGGATCGTCAAAGGCTGCATCGGTGAATTCCCCACAAACGATTTCACGTAACGTCGTGAATTGACTGGCTCCGCGCGCCCGTGAAACAACATGGCACCCCTGAAAGATACTGTGGCCGTACTGCCACACCGTCGCGCAACAAGATGTAAAATCGCGGGAAAGCGCCGGGATATGCGACCATGACGCGATTGACAGTGCCGATGCCGCCGGTAGCGATAACAGCAATAAAGTCAGAAACTTGAAGACAACGGCGACATGCCGTGCCGCAGGAGGGGTTGATGAAGGGAAGTCAAGTCATGGGCGTGCTCGCACGCTCGTCGTCGGTCTGGGCGCTGGCGGTTGCCGCAGCGGTACCGGGCCTTGCCGCCGCGCAGACGGGAGGCGCCACCGCCACCGAAAGCCCGACCAACGCGCAGCCGGCCGATGCCGGCGCACCGCAGGCCGATACGGCGAGCGCGGACGACATCGTCGTCACCGGCGTTCGCGCCAGCCTTGACCGTGCGATCGCGATCAAGCGCGAATCCGCGGGCGTCGTCGACGCGATCAGCGCCGAGGACATCGGCAAGTTCCCCGACACCAACCTCGCGGAATCGTTGCAGCGCATCACCGGCGTGTCGATCAACCGCGTGAACGGCGAAGGTTCGCAGGTGTCGGTGCGCGGCTTCTCCGGCGGGTTCAATCTCGTCACGATCAACGGCCGGCAGCTGCCCGCCACCAACATC
The DNA here is from genome assembly GCF_001421995.1 of Sphingomonas sp. Leaf231. Lineage (GTDB taxonomy): Bacteria > Pseudomonadota > Alphaproteobacteria > Sphingomonadales > Sphingomonadaceae > Sphingomonas. The sequence continues at coordinate 95,424 of NZ_LMLS01000002.1, read as the reverse complement.
GATACCAGCGGCGGCAATTTGTTCGCGCGCGGCGCGGGGCGTTCGTTCGATTTCCAGAACATCGCGTCGGAAGGCGTCAGCGGGCTGGAGGTCTACAAGACCGGGCGCGCGGCGGTGCCGTCGGGTGGCATCGGCGCAGCGATCAACATCAGCACGCGCAAGCCGCTGGATTCGCGTGAAGGCGGCGTGACCGGATCGATCGGCGGCAAGGCGCTGTACGACACGTCGGTGGAAAAGTCGGAGGACTCCAAGCACCGTGTCACTCCCGAACTGTCGGGGCTGCTGAACTATGCCAACGAAGCCGGCACGTTCGGTGCCGCAGTGTTCGGCAGCTACCAGCTGCGGTATTCGGCGTCGGCGCAGTCGAACCCGAATTACTGGAACGTCATCCCGACCGCGGACTTCTTCAATCCCGGCACCTTCATCAACACGCAGACGGTGATCCAGAACCGCCCGACCGCGCCATACGTGCTGGTGCCCAACGACAGCCGCTACCAATTCTCCGAAAACCGTCGTGAGCGCATCAACTTCCAGGGCGTGTTGCAATTCAAGCCGACCGACACGCTGGAATTCACCGTCGACAGCCTGTTCGCGCAGAACCGCCTGCGCGAGCAGCGCAGCGAGCAGACGAACTGGTTCAACCGGCCGTTCAGCGAAGTCCGTTTCGACGACAACCCCAACATGGCGACCGCGACGTTCCTGCGCGATTACCTGCCGACCAGCCCGAAGGACGAAGGCTTCGAGCAGCAGCAGGCCGCCACCAAGGCACGGCTGGGGTCGGTCGGCCTGAATGCGAAGTGGGAGTTCATCCCCAACGTCACGTTGACGGTCGACGGGCATCACTCGGTGTCGACGTCGTCGCCCGACAATCCCAACGGCAGCACCGCGACGACGGTGGCGCTGGGCGCGCCGGTGATCCAGGGTCATTCGCTCGATTTCAGCACCGGCTTCCCGCAGCAGGCGCAGTCGATCAACGATTGCTATCGGGCCGATCCGACCGCTGCGCCCAAGGGCAATTGCAACGGCGTGCTGGATATCGGCGATCTGGGTTCGGCCCCGGCGCGCACGATCATCTCGCGCCAGACGCAGCGGATCGACCAGATCCAGGCGCGACTGGGCTGGGACCTGGGCGGCGGCAGCCGCGTCGACGCCGGCTTCAACTATACCGATTCCAAGATGCGGTCGACGCAGACCCAGACCCAGCAGACGCTGGGCGACTGGGGCCTGCAGAACCCAGGGATCATCCAGCAACTGGCGCCCGAGCTGGTCCAGCAATATTGCCTGACCTGCAAGTTCGACCATTTCGACCCGGCTTCGACGGGATCGTCGCTGATCGCGTTCCGCGGCAATGCGATCGACCTCTACAATGTGCTGAGCCCCTATTACTCCGGGCTGGGTTCGCCCCCCGCCCCGTCGGCCCCGGCGGACGATACCGTGCGCGAGAATATCTGGGCGGTGTTCGGCCAGTTCACGTGGAACGGCGAGGTTGCCGGCAAGCCCGCGAACCTGGTGATCGGCGCGCGCTACGAGCAGACGCGCGTCCGGTCGGACGCGTTGCAGACCTATAACAACATCGTCTGGACCGCCGACAACGACTTCCGCGGCGATTCGAGCGGCATCTTCGAAGCGCGACGGCAGCGCGGCAATTACGAGAACCTGCTGCCGGCGGTCGATTTCAGCATCGAGCCGATCACCAACGTAAAGGCGCGCGTGTCGTTCAGCCGCACGCTGGCCCGCCCCGATTACGGCAATCTGTTCGCGACCGAATCCGCAGGGGCACCGGGCCGTCCAACCGCGCTTGGCGGGATTCCGACCGGCAGCAAGGGCAACGCGAACCTGTTGCCGCTGCTGTCGGACAATTTCGACGTGTCGCTGGAATGGTATTACAAGCCGTCCAGCTTCGTTTCGATCGGCTTCTTCGACAAGCGCGTCGCCAACTTCCTGGGCACCGGCATCGTCAACCAGAACCTGTTCGGGTTGCGCGATCCCAGCTCGGGCGCGGCGGGTTCGCGATCGGGCACCGCGGCGGCGTTCCTGCGCACCAACGGCTACGACCAGAGCGACGTCAACCTGTTCACCTATACCGCGTTGCTGGTGCAGAACGGCGGCAATCAGGCCGCGGCGACGACGCAGTTCAACGCCAATTACGTCGCCGGGCGCGGGCTTCAGCAGACGTTCGTCGACACCATCCTGTCGCAGGTCGACGTGTCCGCCGACCCGAACGACCCGCTGTTCAACTTCTCCGTCTCGCAGCCGATCAACAATCGCGAGGGGAAGATCCACGGCTTCGAACTGGCGTGGACGAACTTCTTCGGGAACACCGGTTTCGGCTTCGCCGGGTCGTTCACCAAGGTCAGCGGGGACGTGAACGTCGATCCCTATGCCGATCCGACGGTGAACATCTTCGCGCTGACCGGGCTGGGCAACAGCGCGAATGCCACCGCGATCTACGACAAGAACGGCATTTCGGCCCGCGTGGCGTACAATTGGCGCGACAAATACCTGGCGGCGACCAACCAGGGCGGCAACCGCAACCCGTTGTTCGTGGCCCCGTTCGGAACGCTGGACGTCAACGTCAGCTATGACGTGAACGACCGGATCGCGGTGACGCTGGAAGGAATCAACCTGACCAGCGAGAGCGTGCAGACCTATGGCCGCACGAAGCGGAACCTGGTGTTCGCACAGGAGCTGAAGCCGCGCATCCTGCTGGGCGCGCGCTACCGCTTCTGACCGGCGCGACGATCCGGTAGACAGTGGAGGGCCATCGCTTGCGGTGGCCCTTTGCGTTTGGAAGAATGATCCGATGACCTTCGTCCCGCTCGACAATGTCGATCATGCCGCGCTGACCGTCGTCGTCCGCGCCGGTGCCGCGTTCGGCGATCATGCCAATCTGCTGCCGATCATGCCCGCCGAGTTCGAGGAGGCGCAACGCGACCTGCCGATCGTGTTCCGGCGCGGCGACGCCGGCATTCGCGCCTTCGTGCTGCTGGGGCTGGACCGCGGCGAGAACCTGTTCGTCGAGGGCGATCGCTGGACGACCCGCTACGTACCGGCGGTGCAGCGGCGTGGACCGTTCGCGCTGGCGATGTCGGCGCGTGGCGAGGAGGTGGTGCAGGTCGACCTGGACGATCCGCGGGTCGGTGCGGCGGGCGGGTTGCCGCTGTTCCGCGACCATGGCGGCGATGCGCCGTATCTGGAGCATGTCACCGCCGCGTTGCGCGTGCTGCGCGACGGGGAGGCGAGCGCGGGAGCGATCCACGCCGATCTGGCGGCGGCGGGGCTGCTGCGGGACGTGACGCTGCGCATCGATCTGGGCGATGCCGGCGGGTATGAGATCAGCGACGTGATGACGATCGATCAGGCGGCGCTGGCCGCGCTGTCGGGTGAGGTGCTGGGGCGGCTGCACGGCAACGGGCTGCTGCGCGCCGCGACGATGGCGGCGGCATCGCTGGGCAATATCGAGCGGCTGATCGAACTGAAATCGCTGCGGGTGGCAGGGTGAGCGCCGCGATCACCGACGTGCGGGTGCGCGAGATCGCCGCGGACGATCCGACGGCGCGCGATCTTGCCGCGCTGGTCGCGGGCGGGCAGCCGGTGGTGGTGCGCGGACTGGTCGCCGGCTGGCCGCTGGTGGCGGCGGGGCAAGCGGGGCCGCAGGCGGCTGTGGATTACCTGCTGCGCTTCTATAACGGGCGGCCGGGCGCAGGATATACGGCGGCGGCGGATCGTGGCGGGCGCTATTTCTACGACGAGACGCTGACCCGGCTCGACTTCGATGCCGAGCGCGTGGCGCTGGACGATTATCTGGCGCGGATGCTCGCCGCGACCGGGGAGGATGGCGCGCCGTCCTTCTATATCGGCTCGACCGACCTCGACCAGTTCTTCCCCGGCCTCACCACGGCGAACCCGCTGGCGCGCGCCGATGCTGCGCGCGTGTTGCGCAGCATCTGGATCGGCACGCGCACGACCGCGCAGGCGCATTACGACATGGCGAACAACATCGCCTGCTGCGCGGTCGGCCGGCGGCGGTTCACGTTGTTCCCGCCCGATCAGGTCGCGCATCTCTATCCCGGCCCCCTGGAGCCGACGCCCGGCGGGCAAGTGGTGTCGCTGGTCGATTTCCGTGCGCCCGACCTGGCGCGCTTCCCCGATTTCGTAAAGGCGGTGGCGGCGGCGCAGGTGGCCGAACTGGGGCCGGGGGATGCGGTGGTCTATCCCGCGCTGTGGTGGCACCATGTCGAGGCGCTGGACGCGTTCAACGTGCTGGTGAATTACTGGTGGAACGACGCGCCGGCCTTCATGGACACGCCGATGAACACACTGCTCCACGCGCTGCTGAGCCTGCGCGACCGGCCGGCGGCGGAGAAGGACGCCTGGCGCGCGATGTTCGATTATTACGTGTTCGGTGAGGCCGGGCGGGCGGCGGCGCATCTGCCGGTTGCGGCGCGCGGCCCGCTCGCCCCGCTGGATGAGGTGGCCGCGCGGCGGTTGCGCGCCGAATTGTTGAGGAAGCTGAACCGATGACGGCTGTGCGGCGGGTGGTGATCGCGGGCGGTGGCACCGCGGGGTGGCTGGCGGCGGCGATGCTGACCAAGCAACTCGGCGCGATGGTGGCGGTGACGCTGGTCGAATCGGAGGAGATCGGCACGGTCGGCGTCGGCGAATCGACCATTCCCACGGTACGCGCCTTCCACGAGCTGATCGGGGTGGACGAGCGCGACTTCGTGCGGGCGACCGGGGCCAGTTACAAGCTGGGCATTTCGTTCGAGGGATGGACGCGCCCGGACGAACATTATCTCCATTCGTTCGGGAAGCTGGGGCAATCGACGTGGATGGCCGACTTCCACCATTTCTGGCTGGAGGCGCGCGCGCAGGGGCGGGCGGGCGAACTGGGCACCTATTGCGTCGAGCATGAAGCGGCGCGCGCGGAGCGGTTCGCGGGCGGCGCGGAGGCGGGGCTGAACTACGCCTATCACTTCGATGCGGCGCGTTATGCCCGATATCTCCGTGAGCGGTGCGAGGCGGACGGGCTGCGCCGTATCGAGGGGAAGATCGCGCGCGTCGAACGCGATGGCGATAGCGGCGGCATCGCCGCGCTGGTGATGGAGGACGGGACGCGCGTCGAGGGCGACCTGTTCCTCGATTGCACCGGGTTCCGGGCGCTGTTGATCGGGGAGACGCTGGACGTCGGTTATGAGGATTGGGGGCAGTGGCTGGCCACCGACCGCGCGATCGCGGTGCAGACCACCGCCACCGCGCCGGCGGTGCCGTACACGCGCGCGATCGCGCATGAAGCGGGATGGCAGTGGCGCATCCCGCTGCAACACCGCGTCGGCAACGGCATCGTCTATGCCAGCGCCTATCTGTCCGACGACGAGGCGCGCGCGCGCTTGCTGGGCAACGTGGCGGGCGAGACGTTGATCGAGCCGCGCGTGATCCGGTTCCGCACCGGGCGGCGGGTGAAGGCGTGGGAGCGGAACTGCATCGCATTGTCGCTGGCGGGCGGATTCGTCGAGCCGCTGGAATCGACCAGCATCCACCTGATCATGATCGCGCTGACGCGGCTGTTGCAGCTATTCCCGTTCGACGGGGTGAGCGCGGCGGCGGCGGCGCGCTTCAACGACATGGCACGGCGCGAGATCGAGGGCGTGCGCGACTTCATCATCCTGCACTACACGCTGAACCAACGCGACGAGCCGTTCTGGCAACGGATGCGCGACATGCCGCTGCCCGACACGCTGGTCGAACGGATCGCGCTGTTCCGGGAGAGCGCGCAGGCGTTTCAGGCGAGCGACGAATTGTTCACCGTCACATCGTGGGTGCAGGTGATGCTGGGGCAGAAGCTGGAACCGGCCGGGCATAACCGGGTGGCGCGGATGATGCCGCCGGGACGATTGGAACAGACGCTGGCGCATCTCGCGGGGCAGGTGACCGGCGCGGTGCGCGGGTTGCCGCTGCATCAGGCGTATCTCGACCAGGTGTGACGCCGCCGCGCGCCGCTACGTGCGGGGTGCCAGCGCGGGATGTGCCAGCACGGGAGGGGTCAGCGCGGGCGGGTCCAGAGGCGGGTGTCGCGCGGGGTGTCGGGTAGCAGGTGACGCCGCGCCGCCTGTATGCCCGCCCGTGCGATCCAGCCGAGCTTCGCCGACTTCGATGTGGTGACCCGGTTATCCCAGGCGTGGATGCCGCGCGCCGCCACGGCGCGGGCGATGTCGCCGTAGATCCCCGCCGCCGCCAGCACCGCCCAGGCGGAGCGGAACGACAGCGCCTTCGTGCCGATCCGCGCGCTATCCTCGTGCGATTGCGCGCGCGTCGCCAGCCGGCGGGCGAGCACCGCCAGCCGTTCGCGGAACGGCGGCTTCATGTGCTGGCCGGGCGGCATGTCCATTTCGACCAGCCAGTCGTCGGGCAGGTAACAGCGCGCGACCCGATCATCCTCCTCGATGTCGCGGGCGATATTGGCGAGCTGGAAAGCGAGACCGAGATCGCAGGCGCGGTCGAGCGTCGCGTCGTCGTCGGGCGACACCCCCATCACCACCGCCATCAGGCAGCCGACAGCACCCGCGACATGGTAGCAGTAACGATACAGATCGTTCTCGCTGCGGGGATGCCAGTCGTCGGCGTCGAGCTGAAAGCCGTCGATCACGTCATGGACGAAGCGGCGCGGCAGCCCGGTTTCGCGCGCGACGACGCCCAGTGCGTCGAACGCGGGGTCGCCGGTCGGCTGGCCATCGAGCGCGGCGTCGCTGAGCGCGCGGACCCGCGCGACCCGTTCGCGTGCGTCGGTGACGAGGGTACGGCCATGGCCGTGATCCTGCCCGTCGACCAGATCGTCGCATGCGCGGCACCAGGCGTAGAGCAGCCACGCGCGTTCGCGCACCACCGGCGCAAACAGCTTCGAGGCGGCGGCGAAGCTTTTTGACCCGCGCGCGATCGAGGCACGCGCGGTTTCGACCAGCGCCGCGCGATCCTGGGTCACGGCTGCGCCCCTTTACGGGGCGCCGGCCGAACGGTCGCCGTCTTACAAATCGGACGCGGCCATGCGCACGATCGGCTGGGTCGGCACGTGCGCGGCCATGCGATCCAGCAGGACGTCGAGCGTATCGGCGACGATCAGGAGGTCGCGGTGCTGCGCGCGCAGGAAGCCGACCTCGCCCATCTTCTCCCAAAAGGCGACGATCGCATCGTAATAACCGCGCGCGTTGAGCAAGCCGACCGGATCGGCGTGGTAGCCGAGCTGTGCCCAGCTGAGCGCCTCCCACAATTCGTCCATCGTACCGGTGCCGCCGGGCAATGTGACGAAACCGTCGGCAAGGTCGGTGAACAGCTGCTTGCGCTGGTGCATGCCCGTGACGACGTGAAGTTCGGTCAGGCCGCGATGCGCGACCTCCGCATCGACCAGCGCCTGCGGGATGACGCCGATCACCTCGCCGCCCGCCGCCAGCGCCGCGTCGGCGATCGCACCCATCAGCCCGAGCCGCCCGCCGCCGTAGACGACACCGATGCCGCGCGTGGCAAGCGCATGCCCGACCTCCCGCGCGAGATCGATGTAGAAGGGGTCGGCGGGCGTGGCGGAGCCGCAGTAGATGGCAAGGCGCTTCATGGACGCAGCGCTACGGGATCGGCGCGGGCGGAGCAACCGTCGCGGAGCGCCGCCCGCCGCCCCGCCCCGAATTGCCCGCGCCCCGCGCGCCGTCCCGCCCGGGGCGAATTGACGCGCGCGGCGGGCGCGGTCCATGAAGCGCGGATGGGGCGAGCGGCGGAGCAAAGCGCGCAGCGGCGCAGCCTGATCCTGCGGGTGATCTACGCTTTGTGCCTGCTGGGTGCGACCGCCAACCATTGGGCGATCCTGCTCCAGCACGGGCTATATTGGGATTATGGCGGCTTTCCCGTCGCGACCGCGATCTTCTGGACGTCGCTCTCGTTCCTCGACCCCGCCGCCGTCGTCCTGCTGTTCGCGCGCCCGAACGCCGGTGTCGCGGCGACGATCGCGATCATCGTGACCGACGTGATCCACAATCTGTGGATCGAGGCGCGCTACTTTCCGCCGCTGCTGCGAACGCTGGTGCAAGCGCCGGGGGTGATGGCGCAGATCGCCTTCATGCTCTTCGTGCTCGCCACGGCATCGCGGGCGTGGGGATCGGAGCGCCTTGCTTAGCCTCAGGCCGGAGCCAGCGGCGGGACGCTCCAGTCGATCCGTCTGCGTCCGTGCGCTTCGAGGAAGGCGTTGGCCTTGCTGAAATGACCCGAGCCGAACCAGCCCTTGTACGCCGACAGCGGCGAGGGGTGGGGAGCGGTGAGGATCAGGTGGCGATCGTCGCCCCCCTGTCGCACCAGCGCCGCCTTCGCCTGCGCGTGGCTGCCCCATAGCATGAACACGGTCGGAGCGGCGTCGGCTACGACCGCGCGGATGATCGCGTCGGTCAGCCGTTCCCAGCCGCGCCCGCGATGCGCGGCGGCGCGCCCCTCCGCCACGGTCAGCACGGTGTTGAGCAGCAATACCCCCTGCCGCGCCCATGATTCGAGAAAGCCGTTCGTGGGTGGGGCGATGCCGCAGTCGCTGGCGAGTTCGCGGTAGATGTTGGCGAGGCTGGGCGGCGGTTTGACGCCGGGGCGCACCGAGAAGCACAGGCCGTGCGCCTGTCCGGCACCATGATACGGGTCCTGCCCGAGGATCACGGCGCGCACCGCCGGCAGCGGCGTGAGTTCCAGCGCGCGGAAACGATCGGCGGCGGGCGGGAAGATGCGCGTGCCCGCGGCCTCTTCCGCGGCGAGGAAGCGGTGCAGCGCGGCCATGGCGTCACCGGAAAGGTCGGCGGCGAGCGCGGCGCGCCAGCTCGGGTCGATCGCTTGCAGGTCGGGCGCGGGCATGGCCTCACCTGTCATCGCGCGGGCGGTGGCGCAAGTCAGGCAGTGGCGCGGCGCACGAACCCGGCCAGTGGTTCGCTGTTCGGTTCGGCGGGCGCATCGCCGACCGCGACGTCGGCGACGCGCGCGGCGGGCGGGCCGCGGCGCGCATAGGTGGTGATGGTTTTCATTGCATCGGGGGTGCCCTCCACCACCGCCTCGACGCTGCCGTCGGTGCGGTTGCGGACCCAGCCGGCAAGATCGAGCGCGCGGGCCTGCGCGGCGAAGCCGTCACGATAGCCGACGCCCTGCACACGGCCGGTGATGGAAAGGTGCCGGCGCATCACCCGTCGCGGCGATGTTCGAGCAGCCACGGACGCGGACGCCCGGTCGGCGCGGGCTTGCCATCGAGGCGGACCGCGCGGGTGACGATCACCGGGCGCAGCATCAGCGTGCCGTTCATCTGCTGCCCGGTCGGCTCGGCCAGGATGCGCTTCACGGTCTTCTGCCCGGCGACCACGCGTCCGAAGGCGGCATAGCCGGGGTCGCGCGCGCTCCAGTCCATATAGGCGGCGGGGCCGACCGTGATGAAGAAATTGCCGTTGGCCGATCCCGGCGGCCCCTTGCGCGCCATCGATACGGTCATGTCGAGGTGGCGGATGCCGGTCTGCTTCGTGGATTCGTGCGGGATCGTATCGAGGAACCGCCGCGCGTCGGTGCGGATGCCCGACTGGATGAAGCCGGTGCCGGGTGCCTTCCTGCTGCGCGCGGTACGATAGAAGCTGACCCCGTCGAAGCGGCCATCGTCGACGTAGCGCAGGAAATTGGCGGTGGTGAGCGGCGCATGGCGCCGGTCGAGCGCGAGGACGATCGGGCCGTCTGCGGTCTCGAAGCGCACGCGCACCCACCCCGGCGTCGGACGATCGGCGCGTTGCGCGGCGGCGGGAAACACGGTGAGCGCGACAATGGCGGCGAGCAGAAGGTGGGGGGAGCGCATGGGCAGCGGTGTACGGATCGCCCGCGACGATCGCAACGTGGTCAGATCCCCGGCGCGGACGGCAGTCATGATGGGGAGGAATCCTGCACGGCGGTCATGTAAGATCAATCCATGCTCGCCATGGCGGGTGTCGTGACGCGCTTCGGCGTGTGCTGGTCCGGCGATGAATCGCCTCGCGATGCCGTCATGACGGTTGGCGCCGTGTTCCCTCGTCTTTCGCGACCACGGCGTGGGAGGGCACCCCACGCCGTGGTGGATGCGTGCGGCGGGGAAGGGGCGGCGGGCAGCTTCGCCTTGCTGGCTGCCCGCCTTGCGCCCGTCAGAGCTTCCCGGTCAGCTCCGGGACGATCTTGAACAGGTCGCCGACCAGTCCGAGGTCCGCCACCTGGAAGATCGGCGCATCCTCGTCCTTGTTGATTGCGATGATCGTCTTGCTGTCCTTCATGCCGGCGAGGTGCTGGATCGCGCCGGAGATGCCGACCGCCACATAGACCTCGGGGGCGACGATCTTGCCGGTCTGGCCGACCTGATAGTCGTTGGGGACATAGCCTGCGTCGACCGCCGCGCGGCTGGCACCGACGCCCGCGCCCAGCTTGTCGGCGAGCGGCTCGATCAGTTCGTGGAACTTCTCCCCCGAGCCGAGCGCGCGGCCACCCGACACGATCACGCGGGCGCTGGTCAGCTCGGGCCGGGTCAGCGCGGCGATCTCCTGCCCGACGAAGGTCGAAAGGCCGGCGTCGCCGGTCGTGGCGACCGCCTCGATCGTGCCCGAGCCACCTTCCGGCGCAGCCTTTTCGAAGGCGGTGCCGCGCACGGTGATGACCATCCGCGCATCCGACGTCTTCACCGTGGCGATCGCGTTGCCGGCGTAGATCGGGCGGGTGAACGTGTTCTCGCCCTCCACCGACAGGATGTCGCTGATCTGCATGACGTCCAGCAGCGCGGCGACGCGCGGGGCGACCGCCTTGCCGGTGGTGGTGGCGGGCACGACGAAGGCGTCGTGGTGGCCCATCAGTTCGACGACCAGCGGCGCGACGTTCTCGGCCAGTTGATGCGCATAGGCGGCGTCGTCGGCAACATGGACCTTGCCCACGCCGGCGATCCTGGCCGCCGCCTCCGCCACCGCGCCGACCTCCTGGCCGGCGACCAGCAGGTGAACCTCGCCCAGCTTCGCCGCAGCGGTCACCGCGGAAAGCGTGGCGTCACGGACGGCCTGGCCGTCGTGCTCGACCCAAACGAGCGTCTTCACTTGGCAATCCCCATCGACTTGAGCTTGTTGACCAGTTCATCGACGTCGGCGACCTTGACCCCCGCCTGCCGCTTGGCCGGTTCGGCGACGCTGACGATGGTCAGACGCGGCGTCACATCGACGCCGAGGTCGGCCGCGGTCTTCGTCACCAGCGGCTTCGACTTGGCCTTCATGATGTTGGGCAGCGACGCGTAGCGCGGTTCGTTGAGGCGCAGGTCGGTGGTGACGATCGCGGGCAGTTTGAACGTGTCGGTCTCCAGCCCGCCATCGATCTCGCGCGTCACGGTGACCGCGTCGGCCGCCAGTTCAACCTTCGATGCGAACGTGCCCTGGCCCCAGCCGAGCAATCCGGCGAGCATCTGCCCGGTCTGGTTGTTGTCGTCGTCGATCGCCTGCTTGCCGAGGATCACCAGCTGCGGCTGTTCCTCCTCGACGATCTTCGCCAGCAGCTTTGCGACCCCCAGCGGCTCGACCTTCGTGTCGGACGTGACGAGGATCGCGCGATCGGCCCCCATCGCCAGGGCGGTGCGCAGCGTGTCCTGCGCCTTGGGCTCGCCGATCGAAACCACGACGATCTCGGTCACGACGCCCTTTTCCTTCAGGCGGATCGCTTCCTCGACCGCGATCTCGTCGAAGGGGTTCATGCTCATCTTGACGTTGGCGAGGTCGACGCCCGACCCGTCCGCCTTCACGCGGGGCTTCACATTATAGTCAAGCACGCGCTTGACGGGCACCAAGACCTTCATCGAGGCTCCTTCCGGATGGGGTTCTTCACAGACGTTCTCCGGGGCGGATGTGGCTGTTCCGCGTGTGTTTCGCAAGTCGGGTACGGCGTACGGGCCATGTCGTAGCGTCACCGGACGCGAAAACGGGCCGGTACGCTTTCGCGCCCGGCCCGCTTCGACGAATCACCGATCCGGCAGGAAGGTCAGGCGACCTTCTTGACCTCGGCCACGATCTTCTTCGCGGCGTCGCCCAGATCGTTGGCGGGAACGATCGCGAGGCCCGAGGTCGACAGGATTTCCTTGCCCTTGTCGACGTTCGTGCCCTCGAGCCGGACGACCAGCGGCACCGACAGGTTCACTTCCTTCGCCGCGGCGACGATGCCCTCGGCGATGATGTCGCACTTCATGATCCCGCCGAAGATGTTGACGAGAATGCCCTTCACCGCGGGATCGGCGAGGATGATCTTGAACGCCGCCGTCACCTTCTCCTTCGAAGCGCCGCCGCCGACGTCGAGGAAGTTGGCCGGGAACATCCCGTTCAGCTTGATGATGTCCATCGTCGCCATGGCGAGGCCGGCACCGTTGACCATGCAGCCGATGTCGCCGTCCAGCTTGATATAGGCCAGGTCGTACTTCGACGCTTCCAGCTCGGCGGCATCCTCCTCGGTCTCGTCGCGCAGCTCGGCGAGATCCTTGTGGCGGAACATCGCATTGCCGTCGAACGCCACCTTGGCGTCGAGCACCATCAGCTTGCCGTCCTCGGTCACCGCCAGCGGGTTGATCTCGATCTGCTCGGCATCGGTGCCGAGGAACGCGTCGTACAGCTTCGACGCGACATGCGCCGCCTGCTTGGCGAGATCGCCGCTCAGCTGCAGCGCGCCGGCGATGGCGCGGCCGTGGTGCGGCTGATAACCGGTCGCGGGATCGACGTCGATCGACAGGATCTTCTCGGGCGTGTCATGCGCCACGGTCTCGATATCCATGCCGCCCTCGGTCGAGGCGACGAACGAGATGCGGCCGGTCGCGCGGTTGACGAGCAGCGCGAGGTAAAATTCCTTGGCGATGTCGACGCCGTCGGTCACGTACAGGCGGTTGACCTGCTTGCCGGCCTCTCCGGTCTGGATCGTCACCAGCGTGTTGCCGAGCATCTCGGTCGCGGCGTGGCGCACCTCTTCCTCGGTCTTCGCCAGGCGGACGCCGCCCTTGCTGCCTTCGGCCAGTTCGGTGAACTTGCCCTTGCCGCGGCCGCCGGCGTGGATCTGTGCCTTCACGACATAGAGCGGTCCGGGCAACTTCTTCGATGCGGCGACCGCTTCATCCACGCTCATCGCGGCAAAGCCGGCCGGTACGGGCACGCCGAATTTCGCGAGCAGTTCCTTGGCCTGATATTCGTGGATGTTCACGGGGGCTCTCCCAGGTACAGCGATAAAATCGCTCCAGCCTAAAGCACAGCGGGTCGCGCGAATCCACCCTTTATCGTCGCGCAATTGCGAACCATGTGCAATAGGTGGTTGTCGTTGCCAGAACGTTCCCGTTGCGGCATGTCGATCCGGTGATCCGGTTGCCCCATCCCGCGTTGCACGCCAGCCATTCCGGCATCTGGGTGGCGCATGACGGTGAGACGCGCGCCGTGTCGCGCGGCGAGGCGATCCGGCTGGCGGCGGACACGCCGGTGATCCTGCTGAACGCGCCATTGATCGGGCAACGGCTGGGTTATGCCGATCTGTCGGGGCTCGACCTCCTGGAATTGTTCGCGTTCCTGCACCCGGCGCGGTTCATGGTGCCGACGCCAAAGGGCGTGGCGGATGCATGTGGGCTGGCACCGCCCGAGCGCGACGATGCGGTCGCGGGGTTCCTGCGCGATGCCGCCGAGCGAATGCTGGCGGCGACCGCGGGCGAGTGGCCGGAGCGCGAGGGGGCGTGGACCGCCGCGCAGTCGCTGACGCGGGCACGCTGGGCCTGGGCGCCGATCGTGGCGGCGCAGACGCCAAAACCGGCGCAGAACGAACGCTGGCTGTTCGCGCGGCTGCCCGAATGGGAGGAGGCCGCGCCGCGGCCCGCACCACGCAGCATCACGCTGGACGACAAGGCGGTGCTCGACCGGCTCGATCGGCTGACCGGCGCGAATGCGGAGCCGCGCGCCGGACAGCGCGCCTATGCCGCGGCGGCCAGCGCCGCCTTCGCACCGCGCGTGGCGCGCGACACGCCCAATATGGTGCTGGCGGAGGCGGGGACCGGCATCGGCAAGACGCTGGGCTATCTCGCCCCGGCCAGCCTGTGGGCGGAACAGGCGGGCGGCGCGGTGTGGGTGTCGACCTATACCAAGGCGCTGCAACGCCAATTGGGACACGAGACGCGCCGGCTCCATCCGGACCGCGCGCTGCGCAAGGCCAGGGTGGTGACGCGCAAGGGCCGCGAGAATTACCTGTGCCTGCTCAATCTGGAAGACGCCTTGCAGGGCGGGTTTGCAGGGCGAGCGGCGATCCTGGCGCATCTGGTCGCACGCTGGGCGGCCTATACCGACGACGGCGACATGATCGGTGGCGACCTGCCGGGCTGGCTGGTCGCCTTGTTCCGGCGCAACGGCACCACCGCGCTGACCGACCGGCGCGGCGAGTGCGTGTATGCGGGGTGTCCGCATTACCGGAAGTGCTTCATCGAGCGCGCGGCGCGTTCCTCCGCCGAAGCCGATCTGGTCATCGCCAACCACGCGCTGGTGATGGTCAACGCCGCACGCGGGCGCGAATTGTCGACGCGGCCCACCCGCTACGTCTTCGACGAGGGACATCACCTGTTCGACGCCGCCGACGCGATGTTCGGCACCGCGCTGACCGGAGCGGAGGCGATCGAACTGCGGCGCTGGATCGTCGGGCCGGAAGGCACGTCGCGCGGGCGGCGGCGCGGGTTGCAGGCGCGACTGTCCGACGTGGCCAGTTACGACGAACAGGGCGGGCGGGCGGTGACCGACATCGTCGGCGCGGCGCAGGCGCTGGCATCCGACGGGTGGCTGGCGCGGGTGGCGGAAGGCCAGCCGTTCGGCGCGATCGAGGCGTTGCTGGGGGCGGTGCGCGGGCTGGCCTATGCGCGTGCCGAGGAGCGCGGCGCCGACGCGGGCTACGGGCTGGAAACCGAACTGGCGGAGCCGTCGCCCGAACTGATCGAGGCGGCGGCACCCGCCGCGCACGCGCTGGACGCGCTGGTGCGGCCGATGGTGGCGCTGGGCAAGCGGCTGGAGGCGGTGCTGGCGGAGGGGCCGGACTGGCTGGACGGACCGGCACGCGCGCGGGTGGAGGGGGCGATCGCCTCGCTCGGCTGGCGCGCGGAGACGGTGGCGGGGTGGCTGGCGCTGCTGGCGCGGATCGGCGGACCGGCGGACCCGCGTTTCGTCGACTGGCTGGCGGTCGACCGGGTCGAGGGGCGCGAGTATGACATGGGGCTGCACCGTCGCTGGCTGGACCCGACGCTGCCGTTCGCCGAGACGGTGCTGAAGGGCGCGCACGGCGCGCTGGTCACGTCCGCGACGCTGACCGGCGGGGGCGACTGGGACACCGCGGAGGCACGGGTGGGTGCGCCGCACCTGACCCGCGCGCCGGGGCGGTTCCAGGTGCAAAGCCCGTTCGATTATGCGGCGCGCGCGGAGGTGGTGATCGTCACCGACGTGAAGCGCGGCGACATCCCCGCACTCGCCAACGCCTATGCCCGGCTGGTGGAGGCGAGCGCGGGCGGGGCGCTGGGGCTGTTCACCGCGATCCGGCGGTTGCGCGCGGTGCATGCGCGCGTCGCCGACCGTCTGGCGCGCGCCGGGCTGCCGCTCCACGCACAGCATGTCGATCCGGTCGATACCGGCACGCTGGTCGACATCTTCCGCGATGATCCGCACGCCAGCCTGTTCGGCACCGACGCGCTGCGCGACGGGGTGGACGTGCCCGGCCATTCGCTGCGGCTGGTGGTGATGGAGGGCGTGCCGTGGCCCAAGCCGACCGTGCTCCACGCCGCGCGGCGGCTGGCGGGGGGCGGCAGCGCGTATGACGACCGGATCGTGCGCGCGCGGCTGGCGCAGGCGTTCGGGCGGTTGATCCGGCGCGACAGCGATGCGGGGCTGTTCGTGCTGTTGTCGGCGGCGATGCCGTCGCGGTTGCTCGACGCGTTTCCGCCGGGCGTGCCGGTGACGCGCGTGCCGCTGGACGAGGCGGTCGAAAGGGTCCGGCGGCGGCTATCCACGGGCACGAACATCGGGCATGACGCGCCCCTCGATGCCTGACGGAGATGCTGGCCGGTGAAGACGCTGACGCTGCTGCGCCATGCCAAATCTGGCTGGGACGATCCGGTAGCGCGCGATTACGACCGGCCGCTGAACCTCAAGGGCCGGCGTGCGGCGGCGGCAATGGGGCGGCACGTGCAATCGCTGGGGCTGGACTTCGACCGCGTGATCGCGTCGCCGGCGGCGCGCGTGCAGGAAACGGTGACGGAGGTCGAGGGTGGACTGGCGCGTGCCTTGTCGCCGGAATGGGACCGCCGGCTGTACCTCGCCTCCGCGGCGACCTTGCTGGACGTGGTCCATGAAACCGGCGGCGACACCCGCTCGCTGCTGCTGATCGGGCACAATCCCGGGCTGGAAGAGCTGACGATGTTGCTGGTCCCCGACGATGCGGGCGGCCTGCGGGAGGCGGTGGCGCAGAAATACCCCACGGCGACGCTGGCGGAAATGACGTTCGATACCGACGACTGGCGCGACGTCGCGACAGGACGCGCGACCCTGCGCCGCTTCATCCGCCCGCGCGACGTCGACCCGACACTGGGACCGGACGCCGACTGAGCAAGGGCGTCCAGGGGGCGTTCAGCGGCTGCGTTGCCGGCGGAAATGACGTTCGTAACCTACGGCTGGCGCGGTTTCGGCGGCAGGGGGCAACCTTGCGCCGTTTCATCAGGCTTTGCAGTGTCGCGCCGCCATTTGGGCCGGACGCGAACCGGGCGAGGGCGTTTCGGGGACGCCGAACGGTCGTTCAGCGCGACCGCATCGTCAGCAGCGCACCGTGTCACGCTTCGTCGCGCGGATCGTGCATTGCGGGCGGCCGGCGACCACGACCTGGGCATCGGGGCCGGCGGTGACCTGCGCGGTGCTGCGCGCGGCGGTGCGGACGATGATGTCACCGGCGGCCTGAACGGCGACGCGATCGGCGGACAGGCGGGTCGTGTCGATCGTGCCGGGTCCGTTGCCGGCGAGCCGCACCTCCGCGGCGCGGCCCGCGGCGGTGATCGTGCCTTCGCCCACGAGGGTCGCGGTGAAGGTATCGGCGTCGACCCGTGCGATCGTGACGTCGCCCGCGCCCGACACCGACACGCCGGCACGTCCGCCGCGCAGCGTGTCGACCGTGACGGAGGCGGGCGCGAACAGCGCGAGCGTGTCGAGCCGCGGCGTGGCGATGAAGAGCTCGGCGGTCGGGCTGCCCCGCGGCGCGCGGATCGTGAGCGTCGCGCCGTCGACGCGCAGGTCAAGCGCATCGAGCGTGGCACGGTTCGCGGCGGTGGCGCGTACGCCGTTGCCGCCGCCGGTCGTGACGTGCACCGTGACCGGCGCCTCGACCCGGAGGCGCTCGACGCTACCCACCGGCCAACGTCGTTCCGCCGCCTGCGCGGGGTGCGACAACAGCGCGGCGAGCGCGATCAGCCGCCGCATCGCACGTCGCCCGACCCCGCCTTCCGAACGCGGCATTGCGCGTCGCGGCCGAGATCGACATCGCCAGAGCCGACCGAGGAGACTTCGGCACCGCCCCTGACGGTGGCGCGGATATCGCCGGAGCCCACCGAACCGACCTCGGCCGTGCGCGCGACGAGTTGCGCCGCGTCGATGCTCCCCGATCCGGCGCTTCTTGCCGACAGACGTTCCGTCGTGCCGCGCGCCGCGACGGTCCCGGACCCGGTGATCCCGATCGACAGGGCCCGCGTCGCGACCTGCGCCAGGGTCATGTTCCCCGACCCCGCGATTCGCCCCTCGAAGCTGGGTCCGGTGACGCGATCGATCGTCATGTTTCCCGATCCGCCGATCGAGGCGCTGTCGATCGCCGGCAAGGTGACGAACACGCGCGCATGCCCCCGTCCGCCATCGGAGCGGCGGGAGATGGTGAGCGCCCCGCCGTCGCGCGTGATCTTCAGCCGGTCGAGGATGCGGGGATCGCCCTCCGCGCGCACCGCGTAATCGCCGCCGACCCGCACCACCACGTCGTCGCTGCCACCCAGCTTCACGGCCGAGAAATCGCGTGCGTCGAAGGTGCGGACGTTGCCGGTGCCGCGCGCCGGGATGCCGGCGTTCGTGTCAGCCGCGGCAACCCCGCACGCCATCAGCGGCAGCAGTGCCGCCAGAACCATCGTCCGCATCCTGCATCTCCCGTCGTGTATTGCCTGAATAATACACGCGGGCATCGCGCACAAACGAAAAGGGCGACCGTCGCCGGCCGCCCTTCCGCACGCAACAGGGATGGTGACCGCGTCAGGCGGGCACCTTGTCCTTGTTGTAGATCGCCGCCGCCTTGCGGAGGATGTCGAGGATCTTCTCCTGCGCGGCGGGTTCGTCGATTTGCTCCATCGCGGCGAGTTCGCGCGCCAGACGGCTGCACGCACCCTCGAAGATCTGCCGCTCGGAATAGCTCTGCTCGGGCTGGTCGTCGGCACGGAACAGGTCGCGGACCACCTCGGCGATCGACGCGAGGTCGCCCGAGTTGATCTTCGCCTCATATTCCTGGGCGCGGCGCGACCACATGGTGCGCTTCACCTTCGGCTTGCCCTTGAGCGTCTCCATCGCCTCACGCATCGTCTTGTCAGAGGACAGCTTGCGCATGCCCACGGACTCGGCCTTGTTCGTGGGCACGCGCAGCGTCATGCGCTCCTTTTCGAAACGCAGGACGTACAGCTCCAGCTGCATGCCGGCGATTTCCTGTTTCTGCAGCTCGATGACGCGCCCGACGCCGTGCTTGGGATAGACGACATAGTCGCCGACATCGAAATGCAGAGCCTTGGCAGCCATAGGTGGCCTTTCCAATGTTGTGACCCATAGGCACGATCCGTGACGCAAGCGTCGCGACGCGTCGGTTCGTGCGGGGGCGATAGGTTGGACGTCTCCGGCGGACACTAAGAAAGTGCCCGTGCCGGTCGTCTATATACAATCCACCAGAAAATTTCCAGCCTGTTTGGGGCAGTGACGTTGCCGGGCTGGAACTTTTTTACAATGCGGGCGTGTCGTGACGGCGCAGCCACCCGCGCAGCACGCCCACCGTCTCGACCGGGCGGTCAGACAATGTGCCGTGCGCCGCGCCGGGGATGACGGCGAGTTCGGCACCGCCGGGCACGCGGGCGGCGAAATCCAGCGCCGTTGCCGGCCGCGCCTCGTCATGCTGGCCGACCATGAACAAGGTGCGGCGCGCATCCAGCCTCGCCAGCAGCGGCGTGCCGTCATAGTCCCGCAGGCTGCCGGTCGCGACGAACTCGCTCCTGCCCCACATCGCCTCGTAAAGCCGCTGATTCGAGCCGCGATTGCCGGGCATGGCCGCCGCCGCGCGCATCGCCGCCGTGGCATCCTCGCGGCGGTTGTAATGGCGATAGAAGACCTGGGTCGCCCCATCGCAGACCGCTGCCGCGGGAGGCGCCTTCCCCTCGCACGCGGTCAGTGCGTCGCGGGTCGCCCGGGGCAATGCGGCGCGCAGCGCGTCGGCATCCGCCAGCCACGCACGGGTCGAGATCAACGGCCCGCCGAGCACCACGCTGGCCAGATCGGCGGGACGCCGCGCCGCATATTCAAGCGCGATCGTGCCACCCCAGCTGATGCCGCAAATGTGCCAGCGCGGGACACCCAGCCCGCGTCGGACCGCGTCCAGTTCGTCGACGAACCGCGCGACCGTCCAGTTCGCGGGATCCTGCGGCCAGTCCGAACGCCCGCTGTCGAGCTGATCGTAGAGAATCACCGCACGCTCGTCGGCCAGTGCCAGCGCGTCGAGCATCCCGATATGCGTGCCGCCCGGTCCGCCGTGGATCATCACCACCGGCGCGCGCGGGCCGTTCAGGTCGCCGTTCACGCGGACATACACGCGCCCGCCCTGCACCGGCAGCATCGCCTTCTGCGACGGCGGCGGATAGGCGGCGGTGCGCGCGACGGATGGTCGGGCGATAAACGCCGCCGCGCCCGCGCCCAGCAGCGTGCGCCGCGACAGGCGCACCCGCGTCAGTCGCCCTTGCCGGGTTCGGGCGAGAAGAACTTGTCGTATTTGGCCTCCACGCCCTTCATCTCGTCGGCGTCGGGCGGGGTCTGGTCCATCTTGCGTGTTACGTTGGGCCATTGCGCGGAGAAGGTGTTGTTCAGCTCCAGCCATTGCTCCAGCCCGCTTTCGGTATCGGGCAGAATCGCCTCGGCCGGGCATTCCGGCTCGCACACCCCGCAATCGATGCATTCCGACGGGTTGATGACGAGCATGTTCTCGCCCTCGTAGAAGCAGTCGACCGGACATACTTCCACGCAGTCCATGTACTTGCAGCGGATGCAGGCGTCGGTGACGACATAGGTCATGGTCGGCTATTCCTTACTTCTCGGGCGCCGCTTTCGCGCCGGTCGATGCGCGCGTCAACGCTTCTGGTACAGAATCCGGCGCGGACAATGCCAGTTCCTGGTAGCACGCCTGCGCCTCGTGCGCGGGGCCGCGACGCGCCGGCAACCCCTCTACGCGCAGGACGCGCACTCTCCCGCCGTGGAAGAAGGTGAGGATATTGCCGACGCGCACCGGCGCGTGGGCGCGGTCGATCGCGCGTCCGTCGAGCCGCAAATGCCCGTTGCAGGCCAGCGCCTGCGCAATCCCCCGCGTCTTGGCCAGCCGTGCGAACCACAGGAAACAGTCGAGCCGCATCGTGTCGCCGCCAGCGGTCATCGCCCGACCAGCCCGGCAAGTGCGGCAAAGGCATTGCCGGGATCGGGAGCGGCCGCGCGCGCGCGCGCGCGCCCCCGCCAGACGTAATGCGGCGTCTCGCCGGGGACCGATGCCGGACGGAAGCCGAGTTCGGCCATCAGCCGCGCCACCGTCGCCGCCTCCAGTCCGATCGAGACCGCCAGCGCCGGATCGGGGGCGAACGGTGCGCGGCCGCTCGCGCCGCGCGCGTCGTGTGCGGCGCGGGCGACTCGCTCGACCAGATCGATGCGCACCGCCTGCCCGCCGAGCGGACGGAAACCCATCAGCGGCAGCGCCCCCGGTGCGCCGCGCGGCAAAGTGGTGGCGCCCGCCCGCGGCATCGGCAGCAGCGGCGCGCCGTTGGCGGCCAGCAGCGCGCGCCGCCATCCTTGTGCAGCGGGCTTGAGCAGGCGCGCGTCGAACAGGTCGAGCGCGCCGATCGTCACATGATGCCGCCGCAGCCACTGGCGCTGGCCCGCGGACAATGCCTCGATCGCGTCGCGCAGCGGCAGGCGTTCGGCAAAGCCCGCACCCGCCTCGAGCGCGGACGCGATGCTGCGCAGCAGCGGTCCGGCATCGGCGGCGCGGCTGGCCTCCGCAAGCGCCGCCACCGACGGCAGCGTGCGCGCGATCGTATCGGTGGTCCAGCGGCGCAACCGCTCGATCACGCGGGCGCGTAGCGCGGCGTCGAGACAGTCGAGCGCGCCGTCGAGAACGACGTGCGGGCGCGCCAGCGACGTGCCGCGCGCCAGCCGCGCGACGGCCAGCCCGTCGACCGCGAGTGCGCCGTCGTCGATCAGCGCAAGCTGCGCATCCTGGCTGGCGATCAACGCCTCGGCACGGCGGCGACGCTCGCCCGTCAGCCGTCTCTCGGCGGTGGCGAGCAACAGGCGCTTGTCGGAGGCGCGTGCATCGGGGGCGACGACGAAGCGGAAGCCGTCGAGCCGGCCGATGGCATGGGTGTCGATCGTCACTTCGCCCTGCGCGTCGATCTCGACCGGCAACGCGCCGACCCCGCCGCCGATCTTGCGCGCGAGCGCGGT
Source organism: Sphingomonas sp. Leaf231 (assembly GCF_001421995.1). Lineage (GTDB taxonomy): Bacteria > Pseudomonadota > Alphaproteobacteria > Sphingomonadales > Sphingomonadaceae > Sphingomonas. Next base: position 73,636 of record NZ_LMLS01000002.1, on the reverse strand, counting down.
GGTGCGTTTGTCGACGAACCGCTGGGTCAGCCCGGCGTGGAGTGCATCGGACAGCCGCTCCTCGATCGCCAGCGTGCGCGCGGCCCAGGTCTGCGGGTCGGCAAGCCAGTCCGGGCGCTGCGCGATATAGGCCCAGCTACGGATCGCGGCGATGCGCCCGGCGATCGTTTCGACATCGCCCTCGGTCCGGTCGAGGCGCGCGACCTCGTCGGCGAACCATTGGTGGGGGATATGACCCTGGGCGAGATAGCCGAACACGCGCCCGACGAAGCGCGCGTGCGGATCGAGGCCCAGCTTGGCGAAATCGGGGATGCCGCACGCCGCCCACAACCGTGCGACATTGCCGCGCGCCCGGTCACGCACGCCGGGTTCCTCGGCAAGGCGCTTCAGGATCTTGAGGTCGAGCGCTTCGGGCGCGGCACGCAGGCGTTCGTCGTCCGGACGCTCCGCCAGGCTGGCGACCAGCGCGTCGATGCTCGACAGGTCGGGGGTGCCGTTGCGCCAGTAGAGCCAGTCCAAACGGGGAAAGCGATGCCCCTCGATCGCGGCGACCTCCTCGGGCTCGAACGCGTCCGGACCTTCCTCGGTCAGCGCGCCGAACGTGCCGTCACGCTGGTGCCGCCCGGCGCGCCCGGCGATCTGCGCCATCTCGGCCACGCGCAGACGGCGGCGTTGCTGACCGTCGAACTTGTGCAGCCCGGCGAAGGCGACATGCCCGACGTCGAGATTCAGGCCCATCCCGATCGCGTCGGTGGCGACGAGATAGTCGACCTCGCCTGCCTGGAACATCTGCACCTGCGCGTTGCGGGTACGCGGCGACAGCGCGCCCATCACCACCGCGGCGCCACCGCGCAGGCGCCGCAGCATCTCGGCGGTGGCGTAGACTTCCTCGGCGGAGAAGGCGACGATCGCGGAGCGGCGCGGAAGGCGGGAGAGTTTCTTCGCGCCGACATAGCTGAGCGTCGAAAAGCGCGGCCGCTCGACGATCTCGATGCCGGGCACCAGCGCGCGCAGCACCGGGCGCAGCGAATCGGAGCCGAGGATCATCGTCTCCTCCCGCCCGCGCGCGCGCAGGATCCGGTCGGTGAAGACGTGGCCGCGTTCGCGATCGCTGCCCAGCTGGGCCTCGTCCAGCGCGACGAACGCGACGTCGCGTTGCAGCGGCATGCTCTCTGCTGTGCACAGGAACCAGCGTGCGTCTTTCGGCACGATGCGTTCCTCGCCGGTGATCAGCGCGACGCGATCCGCGCCCTTGATCGCGACCACACGGTCATAGACCTCCCGCGCGAGCAACCGCAGCGGGAAGCCGATCATCCCACTGGAATGCGCGCACATCCGCTCGATCGCGAGATGGGTCTTGCCGGTGTTGGTCGGACCCAGCACGGCCGTAACGCGGGGTCGGTCGATAGCCACCATGACGCACCTTACATCGGGTGCGCGGGGCAGGGTTGCAATCGTCGCATATCAACCCGCTCCACTTCGCCGCCGGACATGAACGCTCTGCCGCAGCGCCGCGGTCCACGGCGCGCGCTTAATTTGACTTTAGCGAATGCGCTTCACAACGCTGCGGCAGAAGCTGCATCGGCAGCGGGTTTTCATCGGAGGCGGACGCCAGCGTGTTCATGCGCGAGCATCAGGGGCTGGAATGGGCGGGCGCCGCAGCGGGTGCGCGCGTCCCCGGCCGCGTGCTGGTGCCACTGGCCGAACGCGGGATGGTCGACCGCTGGCGCATCGCCGCGGCGCACACCGACTGGGTGCCCGATCTGGGCCGCGATATCGGCAGCCGCACGTGGTGGCGCGGACTGGCGACCTGCACCGCTTTGTGCGCGGCCGCGATATATTCCGCGCCGGGCTGGCCGCCGATCCTGGGTGCCGGCGCGCCGGTGATGACCGAGGCGGCGTTCGAGGAGGCGCGGACGCAGTCGTTCGCGCCGTTGGCGCTGGGCGCGACCACCGGGCGACGGATGGCCGCCGGCGCGCTGGTCCGCCCGCTGCGTGAAACGCCCGAGCGCCCGCAGATCGATCTGACCGCCGCGCTGGCGGATGGCGACACCCTGTCCGGCACCTTGCAACGTGCGGGCGTAGGCGGACGGGAAGCCGCGCGGGTCGCATCGCTGGTCGGCGGGGCGTCGGTGCGTCCCGGCACGATACTGTCGCTGACGCTGGGACGGCGACCGACGAAGTTCCAGCCGCGTCCTTTGGAAAAGCTCGATTTCCGCGCCGCTTTCGACCTGAACCTGACGGTGCTGCGCGCGGGCGAGGAGTTGACGCTGGTGCGCCGTCCGATCGCGATCGACCGCAGTCCGCTGCACGTCCGCGGCATCGTGGGGGCCAGCCTGTACCGCTCGGCGCGCGCCGCCGGGGTGCCGGCGCGGGTGGTGGAGCAATATCTGAAGGCGCTGGGCGCCCATATGCCGATCGAGCGGATCGACGCGGGCGACACGTTCGATATCGTCGCCGACCAGCAGCGCGCCGCGACCGGCGAGGTCGAGGTCGGGCAGCTGCAATATGCCGCGCTCGATCAGGGGCGCCGGGCAGTGACGCTGGTGCGCTGGGGCGACCGCGACGGTGCTGGGGGCGAGTTGATGGACCCCGGCGGGCAGGTCGAGCGGCGCGGCACGATGGGCATGCCGGTGGCGGGGCGCGTCACCTCCACGTTCGGGATGCGGATGCACCCGCTGCTCGGCTTCATGCGGATGCACAAGGGCACCGATATCGGCGCACCTTATGGCAGCCCGATCTATGCCGCGATGGACGGGGTGGTGCAGTTCGCGGGTCGGTCGGGCGGCTATGGCAATTTCATCAAGCTGGCGCATGCCGGCGGGCTCGCCAGCGGCTATGGCCATATGAGCCGGTTCGCGGTGCGGCCCGGCACGCGCGTCGAGCGGGGGGAAGTGATCGGCTATGTCGGCTCCACCGGCATTTCGACCGGCCCGCACCTGCATTGGGAAGTGTGGCAGAACGGCCGGCCGGTGAACCCGCGCTCGATTGCGATGAGCAGCGTGCAGGCGCTGCCCGCCGCGACGATCCGGGCGATGAAGGCGAAGATCGCGCAACTGGCGGCAACGCCGCTGCGTTGATCTTGCGGGCGGTGCGAGGCCGACCCACATCGCTGTTTCCATGCCGCTTCATCTCACCAAGGTCGCGTTCGGCGCGGCGAGCGTCGACCTGCTTGCCGAACGATTGCGCGCGCGCGCGGCCGACGGGCCGGTGTTCCTGACCACACGCTATCTGCCCAAGCGCCACGAGGAGGTGGCGGGGCAGGGATCGTTGTTCTGGATCATCAAGCACCAGCTGGTCGCCCGTTCGCCGATCCTGGCGTTCGGCGATGCGGAGGGCGGGCGCGTCGCGATCCACATCGACCCGGAACTGCGGCTGGTGCTGGCGCAGCCGCGACGCGCGCATCAGGGCTGGCGCTATCTGGAGGCCGCCGACGCGCCGGGCGATCTGGGCGGCGATGCGGCGGATGGACTGGCGGCGATGCCGGCGGAGTTGCTGGGCAAGTTGAACGGGCTGGCGCTGATCTGATCGCGGTCGCATCGTAGCGGCCACCGCCGGACCTGCAACATGCCGCTACGCCCGCGCCGACGAACGGGTGTTCAATCGTGCTTGCGGCCGAAATCGGCGGCGGCATCGTCCTGTCCCTGATCGACGATCGAGCGGCGGATGGCGCGGGTGCGGGCAAACCGATCGTGCAGCGCGTCGCCGTCGTCCCAGCGGATCGCACGCTGCAACTGGCTGAGATCCTCGCTGAAGCGTTGCAGCATTTCGAGCACCGCTTCCTTGTTCGACAGGAACACGTCGCGCCACATCACCGGATCCGATGCGGCGATGCGCGTGAAATCGCGGAAGCCGCCGGCGGAGAATTTGATGACCTCCGACTGGGTGACCTGTTGCAGGTCGTCGGCGGTGCCGACGATCGTATAGGCGATCAGGTGCGGCAGATGGCTGGTCACCGCCAGGACGAGGTCGTGGTGATCGGGGGCCATCCGCTCGACATCGGCACCGAGCAGCCGCCAGAACGATTCGACCCGCACCGTCGCGGCCTCGTCGCTGTCGGGCAGCGGGGTGACGATGCACCAGCGACCACGGAACAACGTCGCGAAGCCCGCTTCCGGCCCGCTCTGTTCGGTGCCCGCGACCGGATGCGCGGGGACGATGCGCGCGGGGGGCAGCACCGCGGCCAGCGCCTGCGCGACGGACGCCTTGCAGCTGCCGACGTCGCTGACGATCGCATCGGCGGGCAGCGCGGTGGCGATCTGCGCCGCGACCACGCCCATCGCGCCGACCGGCACGCACAGGATCACCAGATCGGCGTCGGCGACCGCGGCGGCGGCATCGTCGGCGACATCGTCGAGCAGGTCGATGCGGCGCGCGACATCGCGCACGCCGGCGTCGGCATCATGCCCGGTCAGGCGGACGGCAGGCATCCGGTCGCGCACCGCGCGCGCGATCGACGAGCCGATCAGCCCCAGGCCGATGATCGCGACCCGGCCGAAAGGAAGCGACGATCCGCCGTACGCCGGTGACGTCGGCAGCATCAGGCGACCCGCTCGACCTCGGCACGCAGCACGTCGACCACCGCGCGCATTTCCTCCTCGGTGCCGATCGTGATGCGCAGCGCCTGCGGCAGGCCCTGCCCGGGCAGCCAGCGCGTCGCGTAGCCCGCGGTCATCAGTGCCTTGTACGCGACCTCGCCGGTCAGCGCGCCTTCGAACAGGACGAGGACGAAATTGGCCTTGGACGGCACCGCGCGCAGGCCGGACAGGGCATCGACCTGATCGGAGAACCACCCGCGCCAGCGCCGATTGTGTTCGCGGCTGCGCGCGACGAACGCATCGTCGGTCAATGCGGCGACGGCGGCGGCTTGCGCCCCGATGCTGAAGGCGAACGGCGCGCGGATGCGGTGCATCGCCGCAATGATCTCCGGCGAGGCATAGCCCCAGCCGACGCGTTCGGAAGCCAGCCCGAAGATCTTCGAGAAGGTACGCGTGACCAGCACGTTGGGGGCGGTGCGCGCCAGTTCCAGTCCGCCGTCGTCGTCGGCGGGATCGAGATATTCGGTATAGGCCTGATCGAGCACCAGCAGCACCGACGCGGGCAGCCCGGCGTGGAGCCGTGCGATCTCTTCCCGCGTCGAATACGTGCCGGTCGGGTTGTTGGGATTGGCCACGAACACCACGCGCGTCCGGTCGGTCACGGCGGCGAGGATCGCGTCGACATCGGTCGCATAGTCGCGGTCGGCGACCACCACCGGCGTCGCGCCGACCCGGCGGGTCGCGATCTCGTACACCGCAAAGCCGTAGCGGACGTGGATGATCTCGTCCCCCGGCCCGGCGAAGGTGCCGGCGGCCAGGTGCAGCACCTCGTCCGATCCGGTGCCATAGACCAGCCGGTCGGCCTCCACCCCGTAATGCACGGCCAGCGCGGCGCGCAGGTCGGCCGCGCCGGCGTCCGGGTAGCGTTCCAGATGGTCGGCGGCATCGCGATAGGCGGCGCGGGCGGCCTCCGGCGTGCCGAACGGATTTTCATTCGACGACAGCTTGGCGACCTTGCGGCCATCCTCGCTGGTGGCGCGGCCCGGAACGTAGGGGGCGATGCCCATGATCCAGGGCTTGGGTGCGGGGGCGTTCGTCATGGCCGGAACGGGTAGCGGGTGCACGCCGCGGGGGAAAGGGGGCGGATGAGCGTCGGCCGCGGGCGTGGACGCCGCCGCAGCGTAGGGCGCGACGCACCGGCCGGTGGTGCATCGGTGCGATTGCCGGCACGCGACCGCCCATGCCGGCCGGAGTTCCCCCCGAAAAGTCGCGATTATGAGATTCTTAGGGATCCGGCGCTATCGCATCGTCCTCGTCGTACAGCGTCTCGCCGTCGACGGGGGGATCGGCAATGCGGATGGCAGGACTGGCGAATGCGCTGCGCCGCGACCAGCGCGGTGCGACGATCATCGAGTTCGCGCTGGTGGCGCTGCCGTTCATCGTCCTGATCCTCGCGACGATCCAGACCGGATTCGTCTTTTTCGCGCAACAGGCGCTGGAGACGACCGCAGAGCAAACCGCGCGTCAGCTGATGACGGGCAGTGCGCAGAAAACCGGGATGACCCAGGCGCAGTTCAAGACCATCGCGTGCGGCAACCTGCCGGCGTTCATGTCCTGCGCGAAGATGATGGTGGACGTCCAGTCCGCGACGAAGTTCGCCGACGTCGACACCAACGCGCTGGTGCTCACCTACGACCAGAACAGCCAGGTAACGAATACGTGGCAGTTCGCGCCGGGCGGCCCGGGCAGCGTCGTCGTGATGCGGCTTTTGTATCTGTTGCCCGTCGTCGGTGGCCCGTTGGGGTTCGATCTGGCGACGACCACCGGGGGACGCCGCGTGCTGGTGTCGACGTTCGTCTTCAAGTCGGAGCCGTACGCATCATGATCGCGCATCGTTGCCGCTGGATCGCCACCGTGCGGCGTCTGGCCCGTGACCGGCGGGGCGTGGGCGCGCTCGAATTCGCGATCATCGCGCCGGTGATGCTGTTGCTCTACCTTGGCGGCGTGCAGTTGATGGACGCCGCGTCCGCCTATCGCAAGGTGGCCATCTCGGTCCGGTCGCTGGCCGACCTGTCGACCCAGAACGAGCAGGTCACCCCGGCCGAGGTCATCGCCATCCTGAACGGCGCGCGGCAGGTGATGACCCCCTATTCGACCGCGAATTCGTCCATGTCGATCGTCGCGATCGACATCAATGCGACCGGCAATCCGTCGATCACCTGGGTGTGCGTGAAGGCGGAGGCGGCATCGTGCGGCCCGAGCTATGCGGGGTTGAACGTTTCCACCGTGCCGATCCCGGCGGCGTTGCGCGTGCCCAATACCACCCTGCTCTACAGCACGCTGACCCTTCGGTACGTGCCGGTGGCGGGCGGTTCGATCATCGGCACGATTCCGATGAAGGATTATCTTTTCATGAGTCCACGGCGCTCGCCGTCGGTGTGCCTCAACACCGGTACGCCCAGTGCGCCGACCTGCGTCGGAAAGTCAGTCTGACATGATCCCTGTCCTACGTTTCCCGTTCGGCCGGCTGGCGCGCGATACGCGTGGCGGCGTCATGATCCTGTTCGCGTTCGCGCTGGTGCCGATGATCTTCGTGACCGGCATGACGATCGATTACACGCGGGCCGCCCGTTTGCGCACGAAGCTGAACGCCGTCGCCGATGCCGCCGCGCTCGCCGCGGTGACGCAGCCGATGATGAACCTGACCAACGATGCGCAGGTGCGTGCCGCGGCGGAGGCGATGTTCAACGCGCAGGCGACCGGGCTGGACGGCCTGACCACCCCGCCCGTCATCTCCGTAACCATCACGCATCCCGAAGGCCCGACGTCGCGCGCGGTGGCGGTGAAATACGACGCGGCATCCAGGAACGTGTTCGGCGGCGTGCTGAACCTGCGCAGCATCGCGGTCGGCGGTGCGTCGACCGCCACGGCAACGGCGGCGCCGAACGTCGACTTCTACCTGGCGCTCGACACCTCACCATCGATGGGTCTGGCGACGACCACTTCGGGCATGGCGACCATGGATACCGCGCTTGGTTGCACCTTTGCCTGCCACAGCAACATGATCGAGATAAATACTTCCAGCTTCCCCAGGCTGGTCGTCGACAATACGGCGTTCGGCATCATCAAGGGCAATTACGGTTACAAGTGGGTAAACGGATACGCCGCCCAGATCATCGACGCTAAAGGCACCTACATCTATTTGAACAAACGGGCGAACGTGCCGACCAAATGCAATAGCGGCGGTGCAGACATCTGCGTCTATAACAGCGACGGATCGTTCGTTGACAGTTACTGGTACGCGCAGAACCGCGGCATCCGCATGCGCGTCACCGACCAGCGATCGGCCGTTCAGGATTTGATGACGCTGGCGCGGCAATATGCCGAACAGAACAAGCGTCGTTATCATGCGTCGCTCCACACCTTCAATCACGAGACGAACTTCAACACGCTGGTCGCGATGCCGCAACCGACCGACAGTTCGAACCTGTCGGCGGTGGCGGCGGCGGCAGCCGGGGTGGAACTGGTCACCGTCAACGACCGGGCCGGCATGGGGCGGGCGCCGAACGGCAAAAGCGGATACGAGTGGCAATTCACCAGCTTCAAGACCGTGCTCGAAAAGATGGGGACCATCATGCCGGCGGTCGGCGGGGACGGATCGGACCAGCCCGGCGACACGCCGCAGGCGATGCTGTTCCTCGTCACCGACGGGATGAGCGACGAGGACATTCGCGACAATTACGGGCGCACGCGCACGGCGATGCGGGATCAGCAGGTCGCGCAGTGCAACGCGATCAAGGCCCGCAAGATCAAGCTGGCGATCCTCTATACCGAATATACCGTCGCCTCGATCAAGGACGACGAGCCATATCAGCGCGGGCTGGCCGAAAAGGCGATCCCGAACATCGCGCCGCAATTGCAGAAATGCGCCTCGCCCGGACTGCTGTACACGGTGAAGACCGACGAGAGCATGTCGGCGGCGTTGCAGGCGCTGTTCGCCAAGGCGATGGTCAGCGCGCGGCTGACGCGCTGATCGCGCCGCGCGCGCGGGGCGTTCGCTCGCGTCTCGACACCCGGGCCGGCGGCGGGGTAAGGGCGGTGGCTCGATGCTCATCACGCCTTCCTCGCACGATCAGCGGTTCGGCCTGTCGCGGCGGATCGTGCTGCCGGGGCCGCTCAGGCTCGACGGCGGCGCGCTGCTCGCGCCGGTCGCGATCGCCTATGAAACCTATGGCACGCTCGCGCCCGACGGCGGCAATGCGATGCTGGTGTGCCATGCGCTGACCGGCGACCAGCATCTGGCCAGCGCGCACCCGCGCACCGGCAAGCCGGGGTGGTGGCAACGGATGGTCGGGCCGGGCAAGCCGATCGACACCGACCGCTATTTCGTGATCTGCGCCAACGTGCTGGGATCGTGCATGGGCACATCGGGGCCGGCGAGCGACGATCCCGCCACCGGGCGCCCCTATGCGATGGCGTTCCCGGTCATCACGATCCGCGACATGGTGCGCGCACAGGCCTTGCTGCTCGATCATCTGGGGGTGGCGCGGCTGGCGGCCGTGGTCGGCGGATCGATGGGCGGGATGCAGGCGCTCAGCTGGGCGGCGACCTTTCCCGAACGCGTGGCGAAATGCGTGGTGATCGCGTCGACCGCGCGGCATTCGGCGCAGAACATCGCCTTCCACGAGGTCGGGCGGCAGGCGGTGATGGCCGATCCCAACTGGCGCGGTGGCGATTATTACGACGGCGACGCCCCGGCGGCCGGGCTGGCGGTGGCGCGGATGGCGGCGCACATCACCTATCTGTCGGAGGCGGGGCTGACCGAGAAGTTCGGGCGGCGGTTGCAGGCGCGCGAACAGAAGTCGTTCGGGTTCGACGCCGATTTCCAGGTCGAAAGCTACCTGCGGCATCAGGGGCTGGCGTTCACCGACCGTTTCGACGCGAACAGTTATCTCTATATCACCCGCGCGCTGGATTATTTCGATCTGGCCGAGGAACATGGCGGCTTGCTGGCCAATGCGTTCCGCGGCGGCGGCACGCGCTTCTGCCTGGTCAGCTTCGACACCGACTGGTTGTATCCGACCTCCGAATCGCGGGCGATCGTCCATGCGTTGATGGCGGCGGGCGCGCCGGCCAGCTTCGTCGAACTGTCCAGTCCGTTCGGGCATGATGCGTTCCTGCTCGATTCACCCGAGCTGGACCGGGTGATGCATGGCTTCCTGAGCGCGGCGGCATGAGCCTGCGCCCCGATCTGGCGATCATCGCCGCGCATGTGCCCGCCGGCGCGCGCGCGCTGGACGTCGGCTGCGGCGACGGCGAGTTGATGGCGGCGCTGCGCGACGATGCGCGCGCCGACGTGCGCGGGCTGGAGATCGACCCGGCGAACGTCGCTGCGGCGGTCGGGCGCGGCCTGTCGGTGATCCAGGGCGATGCCGACACCGATCTGGCCGGCTATCCCGACCAGAGTTTCGACTATGCGATCCTGAGCCAGACATTGCAGACCGCGCGCGCGCCGGACCGGGTGCTGGACGAGTTGCTGCGGATCGGGCGTTCCGCGTTCGTCAGTTTCCCGAACTTTGCGCATTGGCGGGTGCGGCTGTCGTTGCTGTGGGGCGGGCGCATGCCGGTGACGCGGCTGTTGCCCGAACGCTGGTACGATACGCCCAACATCCACCATCTGACGATCGACGATTTTCGGGCGCACCTGGTCGAGCGCCGGGTGATCGTGGAGGGGGCATGGTTCCTGTCGGGCGACAAGCGCACCGGCGGTGCGGCGGCCAATATGTTCGCCGAACATGCGGTATTTCTGCTGCGGCGGGAACTATGATGTTTGACTTCGGTTAAGCTGCCCGTGGACGGGCTTCTTACATGAACCAGACGGCATTGATCGTCGAAGATGAAATCTTCGTCGCGCTCGACCTCGAGCGTATTCTGGAAGATGCCGGGTACAAGGTCGCTGCCATCGCGGCGGATGCGCCTTCCGCGCTGCAAGCGGCACCCGGGTGCGGCTTCGCCTTCATCGACGTCAATTTGCGCGACGGCCCGACCGGTCCCGAGATCGCGGAACGGATCGCGCGCGAATATGGTGTAAAGGTGGTGTTCGTCACCGCCAATCCCGGACAGATCACCAATCGCGATGCCGCGCTGGGCTATGTTCGCAAGCCGTTCAACGAGGAAGCGATTCTGGCGGCGGCGCATATCGCCGCGCCACTCGACGTCGTCCGCGGCGAAAACATCGATTTCGTCAGGTGGCCGGCGATCGGCTGAACGCCGATCGGGGTACGCGAACCTCGACCTCAAGCCCCGCACTTGCCCATGTCCGCGCCACTGCGCCGCCGAGTTGGCGTGCCGCGCTCATTTCGATCAGCTGCGATCCAAACCCTTCGCGGTCGGGTGCGCCATCGAGGCGTGGACCACCGCGTTCGCACCAGTGCAGCATGATGTCGTCGCCCGCCTGGCTGACGGTGGTGGTCACCGTACCGCCCGCTTGGGATAGCGCGCCGTATTTGCTCGCGTTGGTCGCCAGCTCGTGGAAGATCAACGCCAGCGGGGTGGCGGCGCGATCGTCGACCGCGACATCGTCGCCGTCGATCGTGAACCGCTCACCGCTGCGCGCCTGATACGGGCTGAACAATTCCTCCAGCAGGCCGTGCAGGCTGTCCTGCCGCAGCACCGGCCGCGATTGATCGCTGTGCGGGCGGACGAAATCGTGCGCGCGGCCCAGCGCCGTGATGCGCTGGCGCAATTCGCCCAGCAACGCCGCCATTTGCGGGTGCGTGCGTCCGGTGAGATGGACCAGCCCGGCGACGACCGAAAAGATGTTCTTGATGCGGTGGCTCAGCTCCTGGCTGACCATCTCGCGTTCTTCCATCGCCAGTTTCTGCGCATGGATATCGGTGCAGGTGCCGAACCATCGCGTGATCGCGCCCTCGGCATCGCGGATCGGCAAGGCGCGGCCCAGCACCCAGCGATAGGTGCCATCGTGGTGACGGAGGCGATATTCGATCTGATAGGGATCGCCATGCGCCAACGAGTGCCGCCACGCCGCCCACGCGCGGTCGCGATCGTCGGCATGGAAGACGTCGTTCCAGCCTTCTCCGTCGGTCGACCCTTCCGGGGTGCCGGTAAAGGCGTACCAGCGCGCGTTGTAATAATCGTGATAGCCGTCGGGCAGCGTCGACCACACCATCTGCGGCATGGTGTCGGCCAACGTGCGGAAGCGGGTTTCGCTATCCGCCGCGGCATGGCGCGCCCGTCGCTCCGACGCCCGCCGCGCCGCGTCCTCGCGGGTATCGCGCAGCCGGGCCAGCACATTGGCGGCGAGCACCGTCAGCCCCTCGCGCTGGAGCGCGGTCAGCCCCTCGGGATGCGGCACCGTGTCCAGCACGCACAGCGACCCCATCGGATAACCGTCGTGGGAGATCAGCGGGGCACCGGCGTAGAAACGCAGGTTCATCTCGCCGGTGACCAGTGGATTGTCGGCGAAGCGCGGGTCGGCGGTCGCATCGTTGACGACCATCAACCCGCTGTCCCACATCGCATGGCCGCAGAACGATTGCTCGCGCGGCGGCTCCGGCCCGTCAGGCAGCCCGGTGCGGGCCAGGAAGGTCTGGTGGTCGGTATCCAGGATGCTGACGATCCCCACCGGCACCCCGCACAGATGCGCGGCGAAGTCGGTGATTTCGCGCAGCGCCGCCGCATTGTGGAGCGAGCCGAGATCATAGGCAGCCAGCACCCGCGATCTCTTGGCTTCGTCCAGCGCGTCGGCACAGATGAGCGGAGTTTGGCTGGGGGGCGTCATCTAGAACGGGACATCGTCGTCCAGGTCGTCCGCGAAACCGCCGCCATAGCTGCCGCCACGCGCGCCGCCCCCGGAACCGCCGCCCGAACCGCCAGCGCCCGAACCGCCGCCGCCGGCCGCGCCGCGCGCGCCGCCGGCGCTGCCGCCGCGCGATCCGCCACCGCCGTAACCGCCGCCGCCACCGAAGTCGTCGCCGCCCATGTCGTCACGCGGGCCGCCGCCACCACCGCCGGCCGCGCCACCCGGGCCGTCGAGCATCGTCAGCACCGAGTTGAAGCCTTGCAGCACGACCTCGGTCGAATAGCGATCCTGACCTTGCTGATCCTGCCACTTACGCGTCTGCAGCTGGCCCTCGATATAGACCTTGCTGCCCTTGCGCAGGAACCGCTCGGCGACGTTCGCCAAGCCTTCGTTGAAGATGGCGACCGAATGCCATTCGGTCTTTTCCTTCTTCTCGCCGCTGTTGCGGTCCTTCCACGATTCGGACGTCGCGATCCGCAGGTTGACGACCTTGCCGCCGTTCTGGAACGAGCGCGACTCGGGATCGCGCCCGAGATTGCCGACGAGAATGACCTTGTTGACGCTGCCTGCCATCGAAACCTCTATCTGGCCGGTCCATGCCGGCGACGGTGCGGCCCGGCTCCCCGATCGACGGCACGGGCCGGACGGGAAGCGGGCGGTGCGGCCCTTTAATCAAAGCCCGGCGAGCACCGCCAGCCAATACGTGATCCCCGCCATTACATAAGCTGTCACGAACAGATAGCCGAGCATGAACATCGGCCATTTCCAGCCATTCGTCTCACGCCGGGTCACCGCGATCGTGCTGATGCATTGCGGCGCGAACACGAACCACATCAGAAAGGCCAGCGCGGTGGGCAGCGACCAGCGCCCGCGCAGGTGATCGACCAGGCTTTTCGATCCGGCCGCATCCTCGGTATCGTCGATCGCATAGGCGGTGCCGATCGCTGCCACCGCCACCTCGCGCGCGGCCATCGCCGGGATCAGCGCGAGCGCGATGTCGTGATTGAAGCCGATCGGCCGCACCACGACCTCCAGCCCGCTCGCGATCCGTCCCGCGATCGAATATTCGACCTGGCTCTGCCCGCGCGGCGCCTGGGGGAAGCTGAGCAGCGCCCACAGCACGATCGTCGTCAGCGCGATCGTCGTGCCGGCGCGCTTCAGGAAGATCGCGGCGCGGCTCCACAGCCCGATCGCGACGTCACGCGGGCGGGGCAGCTGATATTTGGGCATTTCCATCATGAAGCCCGACGATTCGCCCTTCGTCACCGTGCGGCGTAGCAGCAGCGCGGCGACGAACGCCCCGACGATGCCCAACAGGTACAGCGCGAGCAGCACCAGTCCCTGCAAGCCGACGAACGGCACCACCTGCCGCGGCGGGATGAAGGCGCCGATGATGATCGTATAGACCGGCAGCCGCGCCGAGCAGGTCATCAGCGGCGCGATCAGGATCGTCGTCAGCCGGTCCTTTTCGTCGTCGATGGTGCGCGTCGCCATGATCCCCGGCACCGCGCACGCGAAGCTGGACAGCAACGGAATGAACGCGCGCCCCGACAGCCCGACGCCGGCCATCAACCGATCCATCAGGAAAGCGGCCCGGACCATATAGCCCGAGGCCTCCAGCACGAGGATGAAGAGGAACAGGATCAGGATCTGCGGCAGGAACACCACGACCGCGCCGACGCCGGCGATGACGCCATCGGTCAGCAGCGAGCGGAGGAACCCGTCGGGCATCACGCCCTTGATCGCGGTTTCCAGCGTGGCGAAGCCGTCCTCGATCCAGCCGATCGGCGCTTCCGACCAGCTGAACACCGCCTGGAACATCACGAACAGCAGCGCGACGAGCAGGATCGGGCCGAACACCGGGTGGAGCGCGACGCCATCCAGCGCGTGGTGCCAGCGGCGCGTCGGCGTCTCGCTGACGGTCGCGGCCTTCGACAGGTCGCGTGCGCGGCGTTGCAGCGTCCGAATGTCCTCGTCGGGCGCGGCGGCGACCGCGGCATCGGGTGCGATGCCGACGATCCCGGTCAGCGCGGCGCGCAGCACGTCGATGCCGCGCCGCCGCACCGCGACGGTCGGCACCACCGGCACGCCCAGTTCGCGCTCCAGCACCGCCGCGTCCAGCACCAGCCCGTCGCGCTCGGCCAGGTCGACCATGTTGAGCGCGACCACCACCGGCAGCCCCAGCGCGATCAGCTGCATCGCGAAGCGCAGGTGATTGTCGAGGTTGGCGGCGTCGAGCACCACGACCAGCACGTCGGGGCGGCGTTCGCCGGCCTGCGCGCCAATCAGCACGTCGCGCGTCACCCGCTCGTCAGGGGAAGAGGGATCGAGGCTGTAGGCGCCGGGCAGGTCGACCAGCTCGACCGGGCGGCCATCGTCCAGCACGAGCCGGCCGGAATGCCGCTCCACGGTGACGCCGGGATAATTGCCGACCTTCTGCCGCGCGCCGGTCAGCGCGTTGAACAGCGCGCTCTTGCCGGCATTGGGGTTGCCGACCATCGCGACCAGCGGGGGCATTTCCATCAGGATCGACGCGGCGAGCCGCTCACTCGGCCGGCAGCGGTTCGACCGAGACGCGGATCGCCCCGGCGACCGCGCGGCGCAGCGCCACCGTCATCCGCCCGATCCGGCATGCCACCGGTCCGCCGCCGATCTGCGCGCGGTGCAGCACCTGTACCGCGACCCCCGCGTCGAAGCCGAGTTCGCGCAGCCGCCGCGCTTCGGGCGTGGCGAGGCGGGACCAGTCGATGGTGTCGACGATGGCGGCCTGATGCCGCGGGAGCGTTTCGAGGCTGATGGGGAGGGTCACGACCGCCTGTATAATGGCGGTGCGATTGATTATCAATTAGCGATTGCCGTCACACCACCGGGTAGCGCAGCCGGCCGATGAACCGGCTGAGGCTGGGGCGGTGCTGCGTCCGCCGGGTGAATTGTGCCTTGGCCTTTTCGAACCGCATGATCCCGTCGATGCGCCGCGACAGGAATGCGCGGGTATCGGCCTGCCCCTCGCTGTCGTCATCGAGGAACACGGTGGTCGTCGCGGTGTAGACGGCCAGCAGCATCGCGCGCTTGGTGTAATGGTTATAGTCGGTGGCGGTGTCGCCGGCCAAACGCCACATCCGGTCCACGCTGCGCCAGCCGAGTCGCGCCGCGCGAGCGACGTTGTTCGGCAGCGCCAGCACCGCACGCGCCCTCCGCAACGCCTCGCGTTCGGGGGCCAGCACTGCCAGCCGCGCCTCGACCAGCGCGGTGATGCGCTGGCGGATCTTCAACGCCGCCAGTGCTTCGGGCGGAAGCGAACGCGCCATTTCCGCGTCGATATGCTCGAACCATGCAGCGATCATCGCCACCGCGCCATCGGCGAAGGCGAGTCGCGCCACGTCGGCGTCGATGCCCTCCAGTTCGGCGGCGAGATCGCGCGCGGCATCGCCCCAGCCGTCGAACGCGGCATTGGCGGCGATCGAAGGTGCGAGGCGGGCACGCACCTCGTCGAGCGTCAGGTCCTCGGTCATCGCATCTCCTCCGGCACGGGATTGGCGGGTGGCGGCTCCGTAGCACCGCCGCGCTTGCCGCGCACCAACACCAATGCCGCAGCGATCATCGCGATCCCCACGAAATCGGGCCCACCCAGCGCTTCGCCGAAATGCACCCAGCCGATCGTCGCCGCCACCGCCGGCTGGATCAGCAGCGCGAGGCCGATCACCAGCGGCGACAGCCGGCCCAGCGCGTAGATCATGCACCCTTGCCCAAGCAGCTGGCAGACCAGCGCCAGCGCGATCAACGGCGTCCAGTGCTGCGGCATGATCCGCTCGCCGAGGATCAGCGCGTAACCGAGCAGCGGCAGCAGCGCCGCCAGCGACGACAGCGCCAGCGCCGGCCAGGGGGCGAGCGCGCGCCGCACGTCCGACATCAGGATGAAATACAGCGCGTAAAGCACGCCCGCGACGACGCAGAGCAGGTCGCCCGCCAGGTGGCGCGGATCGAGCTGATAGGACCGCCCCATCAACAGCGCGGCCCCCGCGGCGGCGAGCAGCAGCGCGACGCCCTGCATCCGCGTCGGCCACGCCCGGGCGATCAGAAATCCCCACAGCGGAAACAGGAACGTCGCCGAATTGCCGAGCAACGTGGCGTTGGCCATCGTGGTGTGCAGGATGCCGAGGTGCCACGTGCCGAGGTCGGCGGCGAACGCGATGCCGGCAAGCGCGACGAACAGCCAGATGCGCGGGCTCGTCGCGCTTGCCGATCCCGCGCGCGGGATCGCGACCGCCGCGATGGCGAGCAGCGGTACGGCAAGCGCCATCCGCCAGAAGGCGGCGGCGACGGGCCCGGTATCGGCCAGCCGCACGAACAGCGGGCCGAAGGCGAGCGCGGCATTGGCGACGACCACCGCGACGAACGCGGCGGGGTTGCCCATGGTCGGGGTGCGGCTCATCGGGGTTCTCTAGAAGGGCGCCGCGCCGCTGTCATCGCGGCGGCTGGCGTTCCGCGCGACTTACGCCGCCTCGGCCAGCAGCTTCTTCGCCTCCGCCCCGGCCCAGTCCATGTCGCCGGTGACGCGCCAGATCTCCTTGCCGTCGGCACCGTAGAGGATCGTCGTCGGCAGGTTCGCGCCATAAGCGGTGCTGAGGCCCAGCTTGGCATCGAGATACGGGCGCAGATGCGCGAACTTGCGTTCGGCGAGGAAGGCGTTGGCCTTGGCCGGCTCCATGTCCTGACTGATCGCCAGCACCGGCATCCTGTCGCCCAGCGTCTGGGCGGCGGTGTCGAGCGTCGGCATCTCCTTCACGCACGGCGCACACCAGGTCGCCCACAGGTTCACCAGCACCGGCTTGCCCTTGAACGCCGCCAGCGTCGTCGCGGGGCCGCCGGCCACCGGGGTGAAGGAGACGTCGGGTGCATTCTCGCCCTTGTGGCTGCGATCGATCTTGTCGATCCTCGGTGCGGCGGTGGCGGGGACTTCGTCGCTGCTCGCGACCTCGGCTTGCCCGTTGGCCGGCGACGGCTTATCGCACGCGGCGAGCGCCAGCGCGCCCAGGAGACAGACGATCGCGACGCGGGATGCCATGAGCGGTTCCAACCAGATGTGGGGCGGGCGGTTCGCCGAAGGGCCAGCCGCCGTCATGCGCGAGATAAACGCCTCCATCCCCTTCGACAAGCGGATGTGGCGGCAGGATGTGGCCGGCAGCCGTGCGCATGTCGCGATGCTGGGCGCGCAGGGCATCGTCTCCGCCGGGGACGCCGCCGCGATCGGCGCCGGGCTGGAACAGGTCGCGCAGGGCTATGCCGATGGCGGCGTGCCCGACGATCTGGCGATGGAGGATATCCATATGCTGACCGAGGCGCGGCTTTCCGACGCGATCGGCGCGGCGGCCGGACGCCTCCACACCGCGCGCAGCCGCAACGACCAGGTCGCGACCGACTTCCGCCTGTGGGTGCGCGACGCCACCGATCAGGTGCTCGCCGCGCTCGCCGCGCTGGACGACGCGTTGCTGACGCGCGCCGAGGAACATGCCGGCAGCGTGATGCCGGGCTTCACGCACCTGCAATCGGCGCAGCCGGTGACGCTGGGCCACCATTTGATGGCCTATCACGAGATGGTCGCGCGCGACGTCAGTCGCTTCACCGACAACCGGGCGCGCGGCAATTTGTGCCCGCTGGGTGCCGCCGCGCTGGCGGGCACGGGCTTTCCGATCGACCGCGCCGCGACCGCCGCGGCGCTGGGGTTCGACGGGCCGACGCGCAACAGCCTCGATTCGGTCAGCGATCGCGACTTCGCGCTCGATTACCTGATGGCCGCCGCGCAATGTTCGCTGCACCTCAGCCGGCTGGCCGAGGAGTTCGTGCTGTGGGCGTCGCAGCCGTTCGGGTTCGTCTCCCTGTCGGACCAATGGTCGACCGGCAGCTCGATCATGCCGCAGAAGCGCAATCCCGACGCCGCCGAACTGGTGCGCGGGCATGCCGGGCGGATCACCGGGTGCCTCGTCAGCCTGATGGTGACGATGAAGGGGCTGCCGCTGGCCTATTCCAAGGACATGCAGGACGACAAGCCGCCGGTGTTCGAATGCCACGACCTGCTGGCGATCTCGATCGCGGCGATGACCGGCATGGTGGAGAGCGCGACGTTCCGCACCGACCGGATGCGTGGCCTGGCCGAAAGCGGCTACGCCACCGCCACCGATCTGGCCGACTGGCTGGTGCGTGAGGCCGACGTCCCGTTCCGCGAGGCGCATCATATCACCGGGCGCGCGGTGGCGCGCGCCGAGGCGCTGGGCTGCACGCTCGACAAGGTGCCGCTCACCGATCTGCAGGCGATCGACCCGCGGATCACCAAGGGCGTTTACGACGTACTGTCGGTGGACGCGTCGGTGGCGAGCCGCAGGAGCTTCGGCGGGACCGCGCCCGACAACGTCCGCGCCGCGATCCGGGCGGCGCGCGCATGAGGGCGCTGTGGCTGCTCGCCGCGCTGCCGCTGGCGGCGTGCGGATCGACGCAGGCGTTGAAGCCCGCGCCGGGACAGGCATTGCCGGTGGCCCCGTACGGCGCGCCGCAACGGCCCGCCGTCTCCGGCCTGCTGACGCCATCGGTGCAGGCGCGCCCGCAGCGAACCGGCGAGGTGTTGCGCAATTCGCAGAAACGCGAGCCCGATCCGTTCGATCTGCCGCCGCGCTGACCCTTTTTTCCGACGAGTGACCATGGACCATTTTCATTACCGCGACGGCGCCTTGTGGTGCGAGGGCGTGCCGCTGACGCGCATCGCCGACGAGGTGGGCACGCCCGTCTACGTTTATTCCGCCGCCGCCTTCCGTGCGCAGGCGCGCGCGTTCCGCGACGCGCTGTCGGGGGTGCCCGACGTCCATCTCGCCTATGCGATCAAGGCCAATCCCAACCTTGCGGTGCTGCGCGTCGTCGCGGCCGAAGGCTATGGCGCGGACGTGGTGTCCGGGGGCGAGATGGCGCGCGCGCTGGCGGCGGGCATCCCGGCGAGCGGGATCGTCTTTTCCGGCGTCGGCAAGACCCGCGCCGAGTTGCTCCGCGGGCTGGAGGCCGGGATCGGCCAGTTCAACCTGGAGCTGGAGGAAGAGGGCGTCGTGCTAGCGCAGCTGGCGCACGAACGCGGGCTGACCGCGCGGGCGGTGCTGCGCGTCAACCCGGACGTGGATGCCGGCACGCACGCCAAGATCTCGACCGGGCGCAAGGAGAACAAGTTCGGCGTGCCGATCGATCGCGCGTCGGGGATGTACGCGCGGCTCGCCGCGTTGCCCGGCCTGTCGATGCAGGGCGTGGCGATCCATATCGGCAGCCAGTTGTTCGATCTCGCCCCGCTGGAGGCCGCCTATGTCCGCGTGAAGGCGCTGGTCGACGAGTTGCGCGCGGCGGGCCATGCGGTGGCGCGGGTCGACCTGGGCGGCGGGCTGGGGGTCCGCTACAAGGCGGGCGACGACCCGCGCACCCCGGCCGAATATGGCGCGATGGTGGAACGGGTGACGAAGGGCTGGGGCGTCCAGTTGATGTTCGAGCCCGGTCGCGTGATCTCGGGCAATGCCGGCGTGCTGCTGACGCGCGTGATCTGGGTGAAGCCGGGGGTGGTGCATCCCTATGTGATCGTCGACGCGGCGATGAACGACCTGGCGCGTCCGGCGCTGTACGATGCGTGGCACGATGTCGACGCCGTGGTGCCGACCGGCGAGCGGATGACCGCGAACGTCGCCGGGCCGGTGTGCGAGACCGGCGACACCTTCGCGATGGCGCGCGAGATGGACGCGGTGAAGGGCGGCGATCTGGCGGTGTTGCGGACCGCGGGCGCTTACGGTGCGACGATGGCATCGACCTACAACAGCCGCCCGCTGGTGCCCGAGGTGCTGGTCGACGGCGATCGCTATGCGGTGGTCGCGGACCGGATCGCGGCGGAGACGATCCTGGCGGCGGAGCGCGTGCCGGAGTGGTTGTAGAAAATAGATCCTTCTGCCGTCGGCCGGATGCCGCTTGTGGCGCGGCAGGACGCTTCCCCCTTGACGGTGCGGGGACGTAACACATGACCCTGCATAGCCTTCCGTTGTTCGTGCGGTTGAACGGGCGTCCGGTCATCCTCGTCGGTGAGGGCGAGGCGGCCGAGCCGAAGCGGCGCTTGCTGGAGCGCGCCGGTGCGGTGGTGGTGGGCGAGGGCGACCCGCGCGCGCGGCTGGCGATCGTCGCCGACGACGATGCTGCGGTGGCGCGGCTGAAGGCGCGGGGCGTGCTGGTCAATGCGGTCGACCGGCCCGAATTGTGCGATTTCACGCTGCCCGCGATCGTCGATCGTGCGCCGGTGCTGATCGCGATCGGCACGGGGGGCGTATCGGCCGGGCTGGCGGCGGCGGTGCGGCAGCGGCTGGAGGCGGTGCTGCCGGCGTCGCTGGGGCGGCTGGCGGAGGCCTTGCACGGTGCGCGCGCGGCGTTGCGCGCCGCGCTGCCCGATGGCGGCGCGCGACGGCGGGCGATCGGTGCGGCGCTGGCACCGGGTGCGGCGCTCGATCCGCTCGCCGGTTATGACGGACGCGATGCGGCGGCGGCGGTATTGGCGAGCGTGGCGGCCGGCGGCGTGGTGCATCTGGTGCTGGCATCCGGCGACCCCGACGAGCTGACGTTGCGGCAGGCGCGCTGGCTGGCGGCGGCGGACCGGGTCACGCACCGTGCCGACGTGCCGCCGGCGATCCTCGACCGCGCGCGCGCCGATGCCGCGCGGATGGTGTGCGACGCTGCGCCATCGGCGGGCGAAGGGTTGACGGTGGACGTGGCGATGGCGCGATGATCGGCTTCGCATGGCGGATCGGCGCGGACGGCGCGGCGGAGCGCGTCGCGGCGGAGGCGACGCCGAGCGGGGATGCCGCGTTCCTGTGGGTGCATCTGGCCACCAATGCCGATCGGGCGCAGGCGTGGCTGCGCGACGAGGCGAAGCTGGAGCCGTTCACGATCGACCAGCTGACCGCCGCCGAGACGCGCCCGCGTGCCGACAAGATCGGGCAGGGTGCGTTCGTCAACCTGCGCGGGCGCACCGACGAGGAACTCGATTCGTCGGACATGCTCGCCTCGATCCGTATCTGGGCGACGAAGGGGCGTGTCATCACGGTGTCGCGCAAGGAGCTGGTGGTGCTGACGACGGTCGCGGAGCAGGTGTCGCACGGCACGATCCGCGACCCCGGCGACCTGATCGCCGCCTTCGCGACCGCGATCACCGAGGATCTCGACCCGGTCGTCGCCGATCTGGGCGACGGGCTGGACGATTGCGAGCAGCGGCTGAGCGCGCATCGCGTGTTCGAGCTGCGCCGCGAAGTGACGCGCGTGCGATCGGAGGCGATCAACTATCGCCGCTTCCTCAGCCCGCAACGCGCGGCGCTGGAACGGTTGGCGACGCTGCCGGGCGACTGGCTGGCGGAGGACGATCGCGCGCATCTGTCCGCCGCGGCCGATCGCGCCGCACGGATGGCCGAGGAGGTGGAGGCGATCCGCGAGCGCGCCGCGCTGATGCACGAGGCGCTGACCGACCTGCGCGCCGAACAGCTCGACCAGCGCAGCCTGGTGATCGCGATGGTGGCGATGATCTTCCTGCCGCTGACGTTCCTGACCGGCCTGTACGGGATGAACGTGAAGGGGCTGCCCTATGCCGAGGAGCCATGGGCGTTCGATGCGATCGCCGGCATGTGCGCGGTGATCGCGGCGGGGATCGTCATCTGGTTCCTGCAGCGGCACTGGTTCCGGGGATAGGCTCCGGCGGTCGTCACCCCGGATCGGGTCCGGGATGGCGGGTCGGCAGCGCCGAAGGTCGGTCCTGCGTCGTTGCGGAAATGCCTTACGCCGCGCGCGCCTGCCGCCATGCGCCGGCGATTTCCTCCAGCTCCGCCGCCACCGCGCGGAACGGCGCACCGTCCGTGCCGACGCTGGCGTCGATCACCTGCCGGCGACATCCGGTGTAGAAACGCGCGAGGATCCGCGACACGTCGCCGCCCTTCTCGAAATCGAGATTGGCCTCCAGCGCGAACAGGATCGCGGTGGCGCGGGTCACCCGCTCGCTGCGGGTGGCGAATTGCTTGCGCTCCGCCGCCCAGGCAGCGACGCGCAGCGCCTGCATCAGTTCCTCGTACAGCAATTGCACCAGCGCCGGGCCATCCGCCGCCGCGGTGCGGCCGGCGAGGTCGATCTCGCGGTAGGTGCGCGCCGGATCGCGCAGCAGGGAAGAGGCATAGGCCATGATCTGTCGTCCCTCCCGATCAGTTCGACTTGTACCAGCCGTCGATCTGCTGCGTCATGAACGACTGCGTCGCCTTATAGGCCGAAACGCGCGAATTCATGCTGGCGTATTGCTGCGTCAGTCGTGCCGAGAAGCGCGTCGCCTGTTCGTCGATCTTGGCGGTCTGCTTCGTCAGATCCTTCTGCGCCTCGCGCAGCCGCGTGTCGGTGGCGGTCAGGCCGTATAGCGAGCTTCCCGAGGTCGACTTGAGCGACTGCATCGCGGCGTTGATTCCGGTCGCGCCGAAGTTGTTGGGCGTGAACATCGCCTGGATCGCGTCGGGCGTGTCCTTCATCGCCTTGGTCAGCGCGGCCTCGTCGATCTCCAGCGCACCGGTGGTCTTGTTCGTCTTCACGCCGATCCCGGCCAGCGTGGAGGGTGCGCCGGCGGCAGCGTCAGGCAACAGCGTCCTGCTCGCGAAGCCCTGCAGATTGCGCAGCAATTGCTTGGCCGCCGGATCGCTGCGCAGATCGCCGTCGATCGCGCTGGTCTGCTTCTTCACCTCGGTCAGCAGGTCGTTGAAGGTTTCGACGAAATCCTTCACCGCATTGCCAAGCGCCGCATCGGGGCGCGTACCGGTCAGCGTCATCGTGCCGGTGCCCGCCAGCGCCAGCTTCACGCCCGGCACCAGATCGCTGATCTCGTTGCTGGGCCGCTCGACGGTGACGCCGTCCACCGACAGCTTCGCATTGCCCGACTGGCCGACGACCGCCATCTTCGATGCGGCGCCCGCATCCTTGCCGACGCTCAGCGTGTCGAGCGTGCCGCCGGTGCCGGTCAGCGAGAACGCCTGCGCATCCCCGCTCTTGCCCTTCAGCGACAGGAACGCGCCGCCATCGGCATCGGTGATGACGGAGGCGGTGACGCCGGTGTTCTTCGCGTTGATCGCCGCTGCGACCGCCGCCGGGGTATCGTTGGGCGGCGCGATCTCGATGTCGAACGACAGGTCGCTGCCGTCGTCGGCCTTGCCCGGCGTCAGGTCGGTCATCTTGCCGCCCGCGTCATAGGTCGCGGTGCCGATCTTCAACGTCAGCGTGCCGGTGCCGAACTGGTCGGTCTTGCCCAGCTTCGTGCTGGTGACGGTCTGGACGGTGGCCAGCTTGTCGACCTTCACCGTGGCCGAGGCGCTGGCCGACATCGCCGCGCCGGAAATCGCGGTCGCGCCGGCGACCTTGGTATCGCTGCTGTTCGGCTGGGTCGCCAGCGTGCCGCCGGTCACCAGCGTGTTCACCGCCTTGGCGAAGTCGCTGACGAAGTTCTTGAGCGTCGCGGCACCCGAAATCTGTGCGGTCAGCTTGTCGGTCTTGGTGGTAATCTGCGCGCGCTTGGCGGCGAATTGGGCGTCGACCAGCTTGCCGACCAGCGTGTCGGTGTCGACCCCGGAGCCGGAGCCCAGCGAGGTGAGGATCGAATTGGCGGCCGATTTGGTCGTCGCCGCCGTGCTGGCCGGCTTGGACGTGGTGGGCGCTGGTGTCGCCGTGCTGCTGGTGATCGTCGCCATGATGCTCTCCTAAACGGCCGCACGCGGCAGATCTTTATGATGGTTGGACGCCATTTTCGTCGAAACGCGCGGTCGTCGGCACCTCGATCGGCGGCTGGGTGCCGCCTGCTTCCGCATTCAGGCCGAAGACGAAGGCCAGCACGGTGGCGATCGCCATGTACAGGTCGTCGCGCACCTCCTGCCCTTCGCGGCTGGTGTAATATACTGCACGCGCGAGGGCGGGATATTCCAGGATCGGCAGCGCGCGCGCACCGGCCGCCTCGCGGATCGCCAGCGCCATCGCGCCGCGCCCCTTGGCGACCACCACCGGCACCTCGTCGCGCCCGCGATCGTAGCGCAGCGCGACCGCGAAGTGCGTCGGGTTGGTCAGCACCACATGCGCCTGGTCGAGCGCCTTGGTCATGCCCCCGGACAGCAGCTCGCGCTGCTTCATGCGCATGTGGCCCTTCATCTCCGGGTTGCCGTCGCTTTCCTTGTGCTCGTCCTTCACTTCCTGCTTGGTCATGCGCAGCTTGCGCAGCAGCTGCATGATCTGCGTCGGCACATCGACCATCGCGATCGCCATCAGCCCCATCGCCATCACCATCAGCACATGGGTCAGCGTGGAGCCGAGCCCCGCCAGCGCGACGGGCAGGTTGGAGGAGGCGAGGCCGAAGCTGAAATGCGCGGTTTGCCACAACATCCACGCGCCGATCGTGCCCAGCAGCGTGACCTTCAGCAGCGACTTGCCCAGCTCGATCCAGCCCTGCATGCCGATGATCCGCTTCAGCCCCGAACCGGGATTGATCCGCGACGCCTTGGGCGCGAGCAGCCCGGCGTTGAAGCCGAGCGACCCCAGCCCGGCCTGGCTGGCGACCGCCGCGCCGATCGTGATCGCGAACAGCGTGGCGAGCGGGGGGGCGAGCTTCCATCCCGCCTGGATCAGCGGACGCCACGGCTGGAAATCCTCCACGTCGGCGCGCCCGAAGCTGAAACTGGCCGCCATCACTTCGCGGCAGGCGGCGAGCAGTTCGGGACCGAAGAACGTCATCCACGAAATGCCGGCCAGCACCACCAGGGCGGTGCCGAGGTCGCGGCTCTTGAGGACGTCGCCCTTCTCCCTGGCGTCGTCACGACGCTTCTGGGTCGGGGCTTCTGTCTTGTCGCCACCCTCCGACATCAGCCGAGCACCAGGCTTTGCGCCGCGGCGAGGCCTTCACGGACGATTACCTGCATGTAATCGCCCATCGCGGGCAGCGCGATGGCAAGGCTGATGACGCCGACCGCGAGGCTGGCGGGCAGACCGATCGAGAACAGGTTGAGCGCCGGTGCAGAGCGCGACAGCATCCCCATGACCAGGTTGAGGCACAGCAGCAGAAAGCCGACCGGCAGCGCGAGCAGCAGGCCGGCGAGGAACGCGTAGCCGCCGAACAGCGCGATGTCGCGCAACTGGCCGGTCGCCAGCCATGCCGCGCCGGGCGGCAGGGCGGTGTAGCTCTTCACCACCATATCGACGAGGACGAGGTGGCCATCGAGCGATAGGAACAGCAGCGTCAGCAGGATCGACAGGAACTGGCCGACCGCCGGGCTGGAGCGCCCCGAATTGGGATCGATCATGTTGGCGAAACCGATGCCCATCGACCCGCCGATGATCTCGCCCGCGACCAGCGGCGCGGCGAAGGCGATCTGGATGACGAAGCCGATCGCGAGGCCGACCAGCGCCTCCGCCGCCACTGCGACGAACGTGGCAAGTGCGAAGATCGTCGGCG
The DNA here is from genome assembly GCF_001421995.1 of Sphingomonas sp. Leaf231. Lineage (GTDB taxonomy): Bacteria > Pseudomonadota > Alphaproteobacteria > Sphingomonadales > Sphingomonadaceae > Sphingomonas. The sequence goes on along the minus strand of NZ_LMLS01000002.1, from coordinate 47,763 downwards.
GCGTCTGGATCGTCGTGCTGCCCAGCACCAGCACGCCGACCGCACCCGACAGCGTGATGCGCACCGGCAGCGGCACCGACATGTTGCCGAACACCGGCGCGGCGATGAACGCCGCGCCGACGCGCACCATCACGAACAGCAGTGCCCAGATCTGGGTCTCGATGGCGAGCCCGAACCCTAGCATCGCGCGATGCCCGCGCGGTCGCGGAGCGCCTGTCCGCCGCCGCCGTCATGCGCGGTGGTGACGGAAAGGACGGCGTTCACGATCAGCGCACCAGATCGGGGATGCGCGAGAAGATCTCGGCAGTGAAGTCGCTGAGCAGCCCCAGGATCATCGCGCCGAACACCATGATCGACACCGCCACGACGATCAGTTTCGGCACGAAGCTGAGCGTCTGTTCGTTGATCGATGTGGCGGCCTGCACCATGCCGAGGATCAGGCCCGACAGCAGCGCCGGGATCAGGATCGGTGCGCAGGCCAGCGCCAGCACCCACATGGTCTGGTTGGCGATGGTCAGGAAGTAATCGGCGTCGACGAGCGGTTGCATTGTCACCCTCTCATTCCGGTACACGCTCGTCATGGCGAGCGGGGCGCGGCGATTGCGGGGCGGCGCGTGGCAGTGCGCCGCCTATGACGGTCTAGGTGGCGAAGCTGTTGGCCAGACTGCCCATCGTCAGCGCCCAGCCGTCGACCAGCACGAACAGCAGCAGCTTGAACGGCAGCGAGATGATCGTCGGGCTGAGCATCGCCATGCCCAGCGCCATCAGCACGGTGGCGACCACCAGATCGATGACGATGAACGGCAGGAACAGCAGGAAGCCGATCTGGAACGCGGTCTTCAGCTCCGACGTCACGAACGCGGGCAGCAGCACCGAATAGGGGATGTCGTTGGGCGTGGCATACGGACCGGATTTCGCCATTTCGGCGAACATCGTGACGTCCTTGATGCGGGTCTGCTTGGCCATGAAGGCGTGCAGCGGCGCGCCGGCGGTCTGGATCAGCTCGGTGCCGCCGATGCGGCCCTGCGAATAGGGCTGGATCGCGGTGGCGTTGATCTGGTTGATCGCGGGCGCCATGATGAAGAAGCTGAGGAACATCGACAGCCCGACCAGCACCTGGTTCGGCGGGGTCTGTTGCAGGCCCATCGCCTGGCGCAGGATCGACAGCACGATGATGATACGGGTGAAACTGGTCATCATCAGCACGATGCCGGGCAGCACCGTGAGCAGGCCCATGATGATGAGGACCTGCAGCGACAGCGACAGCGATCCGGTGCCCGGCGTCGCGCCGGCATCGCCGCGCGACAGCTGGCCCAGCGCGCGGTCGACCGCGTCGCCGACGCCCGGTGCGGGGGCCGCCGGTGCGCCCTGCACCGCGGGCTGCGCGGGCGCGGGGAAGTTCTGCGCCAGCGCGGGCATCGCGACGCACAGGGCGACGAAGATCGCGAGCAGCGCGAGGATCAGGTGCGATCGCCGGCCGGCGGCGCGCGCGCGGGGACGGATCGGCGCTCCGGCGCGGATCACCGACACGCTCACTGGCCGAAGTCCGTCGGCACGCGCGCATCGGACTTGTCGACCAGGGTCACCCCCGCGCGGTTGACCGATACCAGCAGCCGGCGACCCTCGAAATCGACCACCGCCAGCTTGACGCCCGGCGAGATCATCATCGTCTCGCGCACCGCGATCGTGCGCGCGGTCGGCTTGCCCGGCATCCGCGATTCAAGGCGACGCCACAGGTACAGGCACCCGATCATCAACCCGCAAACCAGCGGCAGCATGATGACCAGTTTCAGGATGTAGGTCCACATCATCGGTCGCGTGCCCCTCAGCCGCGCTTTTCGGGCGAGACCAGTTCGGTCATCTTCACGCCGTAACGCTCGCCGACCGTCACGATCTCGCCGCGGCCGATCAGCGTGCCGTTGACCAGTACGTCCAGCAATTCGCCCGCCTGCCGGTCCAGCTCGATCACGCTCGATTCGCCCAGCGCCAGCAATTCGCGCAGCGACAGCGTGGTGGAGCCGATCTCGACGGTCAGCTTCACGTCCACCCCCTGCAACAGGCGCAGGTTGCTGGCGACGGCGGCGTCGATGCCGAAACCGCCCGACATGTCGTTCATTGCAAGGGTCCTTCGAACTTGGAGATGCGGATGGCCGCGCGGCCGTTGGACGTGCCGACGGTGCCCAGCCCCAGGGCCACGCCGCCGATCACGATCGGCACGTCGGCGCCGAAGCTGATCGGGATGACGTCGCCTTCCTTGAGGTCGAGCAGGCGCGAGAGCGGGATCGACGGCTCGGCCAGCACCGAGCGTACCGGGAGCCGCACCGCCATCGCCGCACGCGTCAGCTGCGTGCGCCATTCGGCATCGACCTCGGCGGGCTTGGCGACGACCTTGCCGGTCAGCGCCACGGTGTGCGGCTTCAGCGTCGCGACCGGATAGAGGATGTCGACGAACGACGGGCGGGCGGTGCCGCGCGCGATCGCGAAGCGGGTGGCGACGACCACCTCGTCGGCCTCGACGCCGGGGATCATGCTGGAGCCGAGTTCGAACGGTTCGGCGGTGAAGCGCGCACGGGCCAGCGGTTCCCACGCGATCTCCAGCGCGCGCGCCATTCCCGCCGCGATCCGTGCGACCAGCACGTCGGCGGCCGGGGTGAATTCCAGCGCGAGCGTCGGCGACACATCGCCGGTGCCGCCGAAGAACAGGTCGATCACCTCGACGACGAACTGGCTGTCCAGCACGCACAACGCGGTGCGTCCGTCCATCGACAGCGGCACCCAGGCGGTCAGCTTGTCGCCGCGCGCCGCGCGGTAATCGGCCAGCCGCAGCACTTCCAGCGGCTCCGCCCAGGCGCGTGTCTCGGCGCGCCAATAGCCTTCGAATGCCTGCCGCACGCCGCGCGCGGCACGCGCCGACAGGTGCTGCAGCGTGTGCAGATCGCCGAACGGATGCAGTTTCGCGGGCGCGCCCACCCCCCCGCCCAACGCGGCGGCGGCGCCGATCGGCGTGCCGGTATCGAATCCGGCATCGGAGGAAGTGAGCGTGTTAACCATCTGAGTTCACTGAACCACAAAATTGGTAAAGTAGACGTTACTGATGCCGCCAAAGCCCTCCTTTTCGCGCAGGATCTGGTTGATCGTCGCGACGAGCCGCTTCTGGAGCTGCACCTTGCCGGCGCTGGTGAACACCTGATCCTCGGGCGTATCGCCCAGCGCCAGCAGGATCGCGGAGCGAATCGCGATGTCGTTGGTCTTCAGGTTGGTGATGACCTTGTCGTCATAGGGCGTCGACACGGCCAGCCCGACCTGGACGAAGTGCACCGAATCCTGAAGGTTGGAGGTGAACTCCTTTTCCATCGCGAAATAGTTCGAGGCATAGGGATCACCGCCGTGACCGGCGGGCGTCGGCTCGCCATGCGCCTCGCCGCTGGCCTCCCCACCTTCGCCGCCGCCGTGCTCGCCACCCTCGGCGCTGGCCTCGCCGCCGCCATGCTCGCCACCTTCGGCGGCGTCGCCGGCATGCTTCTGCTCGCTCTTGGGCACCAGCTTGGGCTTGTTCGGATCCTCGTGCGCGGCGGCTTTTTCACCGCCGCCGCCGACCATGCCGGAACCGGCGGCGTACAGCCCCGCGCCGACCCCGCCGCCCAACAGGACGACGACGCCCACGACGCCGATCACGATCATCTTCATCTTGCCCTTCTTCTTGGGCGCGGCCGCTGCCGCCTCGGGTGCGTCACTCATCGTCGTGGTTCCTCAATCAAGCGAGTCGCTGTTCGTTGTCGTCGGTCTCGGTCGCGCCGCCACGGCGGGCCGGGGCGGGAGCGGCGGGAAGGGGGGTGCTGCGCTGCTGCTGCTGTTGCTGCGGCGGCTGACGGTCGCCTTGCGGGTTGGCTGTGCCGCCGGGGGTGTTGCCGTGCTGCAGCTTCAGGCCGCGCGCCTCGGCCATCTCGGTCAGCCGGGATTGTGCATCGGCGAGCAGCGCGCGGGTCTGCGGCTGTTCGGCGGTCAGCTGGACCTGCACGGTGTCGCCCTCGCGGTGCAGCGCGATGTCGATCGAGCCCAGCGCGTCGGGGACCACCCGGACGCGCATGTCGTTGGCATCGGCCATGTCGCGCAGCTTCTCGATATGCTGGATCATCACGCCCGGCCAATTCGGCTGACGCATGTCGAGCGTCTGCTGCTGCGCCTGCCCGGTCGACGTGACCGCGGCGGAGATCGCCGCGGTCGCCTGCGGCTGACCGGCGGGCTCGGCGGGGCGCGTGCGATCGTCGGCGGTGACCGCGCGGTGGATCGCCTCGGCAAAGGTGCGCGCCGCGCTGGCGATCACCGGCCCGGCCGGCGCGGCAGGCGGCTCGTTCGGGGCGGGCGGCACCGCGACGGCGGCGCGCGACGGCTCGCGGGCGACCGACGTCTCCGGCACGGCGGCGGGTGTTACCGGTGTGGAAAGCGTAACGGCGTCGGACCCGGGTGGCGCCACCGGCGGCGGGGCGGCGGATGGCGCGGGCGCGATCGCCGCCGGTACATCGACGCGCAGCGCCGCCGCTGCCGCGATGACCGGGGTGGTGGCGCTGGCCGCCGCCGGAGCGATGACGGGCGATGGCATGGGCACCAGCGTGGACGGTGAAGCCGCTACGCGCGCTGGCGTGACTGTTGCACCCGGCGGCGTGTCGACGCGGAGCGGAGCCGCCGGTGTCGCGAGGGAAGCGGCCTGTGGCGGCACGATCGTCGTCGGCACGGCGACGCGGAGCGCGGCCTCCGAGATGCCAATGGCGGTGGGCTGCGTCGGTGCGATCGTCGGATTGATGTCGACGCGGGCTCCGGCTGGCGTTGCGGTCGTCGTCGCCGCGGGCGCGAGAGTCGGGATGGGAGCCGCATTGGCCAAGGTGTCGTCAGCCGCGATCGGTGGGGTCACGTCTGCCGCCGGTCGCGGCGCGATCGTGCCGACGTCGGACCGCTCGATCGCGGCAACCGCCGATGGCGTCGTCGATGGCGTCGTCGATGGCGGGGCGGTGGGGCGCGCCGACGCAAGCGGTGCCGCCGACCGCGCGACCGCTGGAGCGGCGGCAACGCTCGCCGCGCGGGCAGCGAGCGGGGCCGCTGCCGGTGTGAGCGGCGCTGCCGGTTCGGCGGGCGGCGTGACCGGCGGCGTCTGTGCAGCAGGTGCCGCCTGATCAACCGCCCGTGCGGCGGCGGGTGCCGGGGCGGCGGATGTCGCGGCGGCGGGCGGCGCTGCGCCGGGCAGCGTCACGGCCGGATCTTTCGCGTCGACGGGCGCGGCGCGGGGCGGGGCAGCGGAGAGCATCGGCTCGCCAGCAGGCGCAGGTGCGTTTGCGACGAGCGCGGGCCGCACGGCGTCCGACTGCGGCGGGGCGGGCGCTGCTTCCGGCGCGGACGTGGGGCGTGCTTCGACCGGGGTGTCCGCTGCGCGCGGCGGTCCGTCGATCGTCGCGGGTGCGGTGAGGTCCGCTGTCGGTCGCGGCGGGGTGGCGGCGGCGGCGGCGGTGGTGGTGGCCGGTGGTGAGAGGGGCGATGGCGCGGCCATGCCCTCGGCGGAGGCCTCGCGCGTCGTCCCGCCCCGTGGCTTCGGCGCGCCTGTCGGCACGGGTGCGACGTTACGGGTCGTGATCGGCGGGGTCACCGTCCAAACGTCGGGGGTGGTCTCGTCTGGCAGCTCCGGCGCCGGGGGCAGCACGGCGACCGATAGCGACGGGGCGGGAACGGGCGGCGCACCGTCGACCGGGACGGCAGCGACCACGCCCGGTTCCCCATCCTTCTCGACCGTGACCGACACATCCGGGCCGGATGTGGCCGGTGCCGTGACCTCGGCGGTAACAGGCGCTTGCGGCGGCACGATCCGCAGTCGCGGCGCGGCCGCGGGCGCTGGTGCGGGCGCGTCGGGAACGATCGCCGGGGTCGGGGCGGGCGGGACGGTGACGCCGGTCGCGTCGGCCAGCCACGCCAGCGCGGCGTCGCCGCTCGACAGTTCGCCGTCGACCAGCGGCAGCCCGGTGCCGGATCCGGCAAGATCCTGCCGCGCCGGATCGCCGGTCGGACCGACGGCGATTCCGTCGCCGCAGCCGGGCAGCAGCAGCTTCAGGAAGTCGCCCGTCGGCGCGGCCACGCCGGGCGACACGATCCCGCCGCCCGGCAACATCGCGCCGGGCGCCGTCGTCAACAGAAGGCTAGCGATCGTGGTCAAGGGTGGACGCTTCCGTGCTCGAGTAGGTCTGCGAGCATCGATGCAAGGAGCGTGCCGTTTATTTCCTGGGGCGGGAGGGCACGTCTTCCAGTGCCTTCATTTCGGCTTGCAGGTCGGCGGTGCGCCGCCGTTCGAGCAGCTTTTCGACCGCGCTTTGATCGCGGCGTGCACCGCGCGTCGCCTCCGCGCTGCGTTCCACCTGCGCCTCGGCCATGCGGACGCGGTTCAGCGCCGCCTCGGCCGAGCGGTGGAGGCGGTCGCGGAAATGCGCGGCGGCGGCCATGTTGACCGCACCGGCGGTGGTGGCGGGGGCGGGGGCGACTGCGCTGGCGAGCTGCGCGATGCGCTCCGCCAGCTGCGTCTCGCTGGTCAGCTGGGCCTGCGTGCGCGATTCCTCGGCGCGCGCCAGCCCCAGCTGAAGCGTGCGGACACGGTGCAGGCGCTTCAGCCGTTTGGCGTCAGGCATCGCCGAACACGCCGGTCAGCTCCATCTCGGCATCGGCGAGCGACACCATCTGGTGCGTGTCCTGACGCACGAATTCCATGATCGCGGGCTGATAGGCGATGGCGGCGTCGATCGCCGGGTCGCTGCCGCTGCGATACGCGCCCATCAGCACGAGATCGCGGTTCTCCTCGTACGTCGCCAGGTGGCGGCGCAGGACACGCGCGGCCTGCTGGTGCTCGCGCGGCACGATGTCGTTCATCACGCGGCTGATCGATTTCGAGATGTCGATCGCCGGATAGACCGCGCGCTCGGCCATGGCGCGGCTGAGCACGATATGTCCGTCGAGGATCGAGCGCGCCGAATCGACCACCGGATCGTTACCGTCGTCGCCATCGGCGAGGACGGTGTAGATGCCCGTGATCGACCCGCCGGTGTTCACGTCCGATCCGGCGCGCTCCAGCAGGTTGGGCAGCATCGCGATCGCCGACGGCGGATAGCCGCGCGCCGACGCGGGCTCGCCCAGCGCCAGCCCGATCTCGCGCCCGGCGTGCGCGACACGCGTCAGCGAATCGATGATGAGCAGCACTTTCTTGCCCTCGGCGCGAAACGCCTCGGCGATGGCGGTGGCGCGCAGCGCACCACGGATGCGCAGCACCGGGGAGTGGTTGGCGGGGACCGCGACCACCACCGAGCGCAGGCGCGCCGCGCCCGCCACCTTGGTTTCCAGGAAGTCGGCGACCTCGCGGCTGCGCTCGCCGATCAATCCGATGACCACCACGTCGGCCTGCGCCGCGCGCACCATCATGCCGAGCAGGACCGACTTGCCGACGCCCGACCCGGCCATGATGCCGACGCGCTGTCCCTGCCCGACCGTCAGCAGGCCGTTGATCGCGCGCACGCCGACATCCATCGGCGCCAGCACGCGGCCACGGTCGAGCGGCGACTGGATGTGCCCGGCGAGCGGCCAGCGTCCCGCGCCACGGATCGGTCCCAGCCCGTCGATCGGGTGGCCCGCGCCGTCGACGACGCGCCCCAGCAACGCCGCGCCGACCTCCGCCTCGCCCGGCGCGCCCAGCGGGCGCACGGGGGCATTCGGCAGCAGCGCGGCGGGGCCGCCCAGGTTCATCATCAGCGTGCGGCCGTTGCGGAAACCGATCACCTCGGCCTCGACCTGCCCGCCGCCCTCCGCGCCGACCCGGCACACGGTGCCGACCGGCAGCGACAGCCCGATCGCCTCCATCAACAGCCCGTCATAGGACGACAGCCGGCCCGACACGCGGGCCTTCGGGCGCGCGCCCGACAATGCGATCGTGCCGAGGTAATCCTCGGCGAAGCTGTTCAGCACGCCGGCACCGCCGCGCGCTCGATCGCCGTCGTCAGTTGCTCCAGCCACATCGCCGGCCCGTCCTCGACGATCGTCGAGGCGGCCTCCAGCACGAAGCTGCCCCGCGCGACGCTTTCGTCGCCGACCGGGAAGACGGTCCCGGGCAGGCGACCCTCCAGCAGCGGCATGTCCTCGGGATGGACGCGGAGCATCGCCGATTCGCTGGCGTCGGCGAGCAGCTCGGTCGCGGCCTCGACGCGGGCGGCGAGCAACGGCGCGGAAACGCCGATCTCGCCGACCAGCTGCGTCACCAGCATCGTGACGGTGCGGCGCAATGCATCGGCAAGCGCCACGCGGTCGATCGCGCCGCCCGCCTTCATCGACTCCGCGACCGCCTCCAGCAATTCGCGTTCGCGCGCCACCACCGCGTCGGCGGCGTTCGCGGCATCGGCCAGCCCGTCCTGATAACCGGCGATGCGCGCCGCCTCGATCTGTTCGACGCACGCCGGGATCGGCGCATCGGCGTCGAGCATGTCCCAGCCGGCGGTCGGATCGGCATCCCGATCGGCAGGCGAGAAGTGCCGCGGCTGGTCGCCGGTCGGCTCCGCACCGGCCTGCGGCTCCGGCATGGGCGAGCGTGCGCCGAACGCCTGTTCGATCCGCGCGATCAGGTCTGCGGGCGTGAAGCCGGGTGCGACTTCCGATTGCGCGCGCGAGCGCGTGAGCGCCGCGGCATTGGCGCGCGAGGGCATGCCGATGACGAAATCCGCCTCAAACATAATCGTCGTCGCCCGCCCCTAGGTTGATCGTACCGTCCTTGGCCAGGTTGCGCGCGATCTGGATGATCGCCTTCTGCGCTTCCAGCACCTCGCTCAGCTTCATCGGCCCGCGCGCTTCCATGTCGTCGCGGATGCCCGCCGCCGCACGTGCCGACATGCAGCCAAGCATGCGGTTGCGCGCCGCCTCGTCCACGCCCTTCAGCGCACGCGCCAACGTGTCGCCGTCGATGTTGCGGATCAGCGTGCCCAGACCCTTGTCGTCCAGTTCCAGCAGGTTGTCGAAGACGAACATCGCCTCCTCGATCTGCCGCGCGATGTCGCGGTCCATCTTGAGCAGCTTGGGCATGACGCGCTGCTCGGTCGACTTGCGCGCGCCCTGCAGGATCTTCGCCGCCTCGCGCGCGCCGCCCAGTTGCAGCGAGGTCGACGACCCGCCGCCGCTGCTGCCGCTGCCGCCGCCGGTGCGGCTGGCGATCAGCGTGCGCAATGTGTCGACCGCGTCCGGCGTGATCGGACCCAGCCGTGCGATGCGATGCAGGATGTCGGGCTGCGTGATTTCGGGCAGCAGCTCCAGCACCTGGCTGCCGATCGCGGGATCGAGGTTGGCGATCATCACCGCGCAGATCTGCGGATGCTCCTTGTCGAGCATCGCCGCGATTTCGCTGGCGTCGAGCCAGTCGAGCAGGTCGATCTCGCACACCGCCTCCGGCGGCGTGATCTGCGCCAGCACGCTCTCGGCCTTTTCGCGGCCCAGCGCGCGCGTCATCACCGCCTCCACCTTGGGGCCGGGGTTGAAGGTGATGCCGGTCCGCTCGCGCGCGCAAGAGACGAAATTGTCGAGCACCAGCGCGACCTCGTCCTCGCTGACGTCGGCGACGGCGAACATCGCGCTGCCCAGCTTGCGGACCTCTTCCGGATCCAGCTTCTGCAGGATCGCGGCGGCTTCCTCCTCGCCGAACAGCATCATCAGCACGGCGGCGCGCTCCACGCCGGTGAAGGTGCGGGGGGCAGCGGCGACCGTCACGATTTGGCGTCCGCGACCAGCATGTCACGCACCGCCAGCGCGGCGCGCGCCGGATTGTCGCGCGTGAAGCCGCGCACCGCGTCGATCCGTTCCTCGTAGCTCTGGCTCGTCTCGATCTGGTCGAGGCTGACCGGTGCCTGCACCGCGATCCGCTCGCCGTCGGCACCATCTGCACCGCCCGCTCCGGTATTCGCGCCACCGGCGGATGCGGTGCCGTCCGGCGCGGTGCCATCGGCCAGCGCGGCGTTCTTGCCCGCCGGGGCGGCCGCGTCCTCGCGCTTCTTCATCAGCGCCTTGGCGATCGGACGTACGCCGAGCAGCAGCACCAGCAGCGCGATGACCACCGCGGTCAGGTTGCGCGCGATCATCGGCACCAGCGCATTGTCGTACCATTTCGGTCCGGCAGCGGCGTCGGTGGCGGTGTCGGCGAACTTGCGGCTGATGACGGTGACATTGTCGTTGCGCGCCTGATCGAAGCCGACCGCGCTCTTCACCAGATCGTTGATCTGCTGGATCTCCATCGCGGTGCGCTTGCCCTTTTCGGGATCGCGCAGCAGCACCGCGACCGACAGCCGTTTGATGTTGCCGGGTGCGGCGCGCGTGACGGAGACCTCCTTGTTGAGGTCGTAGGCGCGCTGGAACGCGTCGGTCTGCTTGGCCGCGTCGGGCGCGGGGCCGCCGGCGGTGGGCTGGGGCGTGCCGGGGTTGCCGGTCGCGGGCTGCGGCGTCGACAGCTGCGACGCCGGCGGCGGCGTGTTGCTGAGCGCGCCGGGAATGCCGGCCGGCGTCTGGCCGGTTGCCAAATTGCCGGTCCAGTTGCCGGTTTCGGCGCGCAGTCGGCCTTCCTTGTCGTAGCTTTCGCGCGTCGCGCTGGTTTCGTCCAGATTGACGTCGGCCTGCACCTCCGCGGTGAAATTGCCCGCGCCGACCAGCGGCGTCAGCAGCTGGAGCAATTGCTGGCGATATTTGTCCTCGACGCGGCGCTGGAACTCGATGCGCTTGTCGTTGGCGCTGTCCGCGCCGTCGCCGTGCTTGGTCAGCAACCCGCCCATCTGGTCGACGACGGTCACCGCATCGGGCTTCAGCCCGGGCACCGACGAGGCGACGAGGTTGACGATCGACTGCACCTGCGCGTCGGCCAGCGAGCGTCCGCCCTGCAATTTCAGCACCACCGACGCAGAGGGCGCGGCATTGTCGCGCACGAACACGCTCGCCTCGGGCGTGGCGAGATGGACGCGCGCTTCCGCGACGGCATCGATCTCCTGGATCGAACGCGCCAGTTCGGTTTCGCGTGCCTGGCGCAGGCGCTCACCCTCCACCGCGCGGCTGACCCCCATCGGCAATTCGTCGAGGATCGCATAGCCGCCCGGCGCAGCCTTCGGCAGTCCCTGCCCGGCGAGCAGCAGCCGCGCCTTGCTGAAATCCTCCTCGTTGACGGTCAGCGTGCCCGCCGAATCGTCGATGTGGCTGGGGATGTTGGCGGCCGACAGCGCGGTGGTGACTGCGGCCTTGTCCGAATCGGGCAGGCCGGAGAACAAGGTCTTCTGCGGCGGCGTGGACAGCGCCGACCAGGCGAGGCCCGCAGCGCCGATCAGGCCGACCATCAACGCCATCGGGCCGGCGCGGCGCACCGCGGGCTGCGCCATGACGCCCTGGATCTGGCGCAGCGGATTGGCGAACCGCTCCGGCACCAGCGTGACGGGAACGGGGTTCTGCGGCGTGGGGGCGAGAGCGTTGCTCATATCAGACCGGCATGCTCATGATGTCCTTGTAGGCGGACAGGATCTTGTTGCGGACCTGCAGCGTGGCCTCGAAGCCGACCGAGGCTTCCTGGCGCGCCAGCATCACCTTGGCGATGTCGACGGTTTCGCCACGCTCGTATTGCTCGGACAGCGCGGACGCCTTTTGCTGGCCGTCGTTCACCTTGGCGATCGCCGACTGCATCGTGTCGGCGAAGCTGGTGGCGGCCGACGCTCCCCCGGTCGGCGAAGCCGGCGCACCGGGTGCGGCATTGCCGACGCGGTTCAGCGCGGCGTTGCGCTCCAGGATCTGCGCACGCAGCGCCATCACGCGGTCGATGCCGCCGACGCCTCCGATCGCGCTCATGCCGACAGCATCCGGCTGGTGCCGGCGGCGAGGTCGTCACCGTTCTCGCGCGCCTTGGCGAGGCGATAGCGCAGCGTCCGCTCGGAAATGCCGAGGCGCCTCGCGGTTTCGATCCGGCTGCCGCCACACGCCGCCAGCGTCTCGCGGATCGCCGCGAATTCGGAAAATTGCACGACCTGGCCCAGCGTGGCGTCGTCGCCGCCGCCGGTAACGGGTGCAGGCTTCGGTGCGGCGGGACGATCGAAGACGATGTGGCCCGCCTCGATCGTGTCGCCGCCGGCGAACAGCAGCGCGCGCTGGATCACGTTTTCCAGTTCGCGGACGTTGCCGGGCCAGTCGTGCGCGACCAGCGTGGCGATCGCCTCGTCGCTGGGCCACGGCACGACGGCGCGGTTGCCGGCGTGGCGCAGGATCATCGTCGCGGCCAGCGCCGGAATGTCCTGCGGCCGGTCGGCAAGCGAACGTGTCGCCAGCGGGAATACCGACAGGCGATAGTAGAGATCGGCGCGGAACCGCCCCGCGGCCACTTCGGCCTGCAAGTCGCGGTTGGCGCAGGCGACGACGCGGACGTTTACCGGCTGCGGCATGGTCGCGCCGATCGGCACCACCTCGCGCTCCTGCAACACGCGCAGCAGCTTTGCCTGCAGGTTCAGCGGCATCTCCGCGACTTCGTCCAGCAACAGGGTGCCGCCGTCCGCCGCGCGGAAGAAGCCTTCGCCCCCGGACGATGCGCCGGTGAACGCGCCCTTCTGATGGCCGAACAGCATCGCCTCCAGCATCGTCTCGGGAAGCGCGGCGCAGTTGATCGCGATGAACGGCCCGTCGCGACGTTCCGAGTTCAGGTGGATCGTGCGCGCCAGCACTTCCTTGCCGGTGCCGGTCGGTCCGTTGATGAGGACGGTGATGTCGGCCTGCGCTACCCGCTCGGCCAGCGCCAGCAGCGCCAGCGATTCGGGATCGGCGGCGGTCGGCAGGGTCGGCCCGCCGACCAGCGCGCGGGCGAAAGCGTTGCCGATCGCGGCATCCTCGTGCCCGTAGGCGATGCGCGCCGGCTGACCGTCGCGATGCGGGATCACCTGCCGCCCGTTGTTGCCCAGGATCACGGTGCGGGCCGGGGCCGGCACCGGCTCGCCATCGGCGACCAGATAGGTGACGTTCGGCTGCGGGCGGGCGGCGGGCGCCTGCACGGCGAAGCCCTGCGCGCGCAACGAGGAGACGAGCGTCAGGTGCGCTTGCTCCACGGTGGCAGTCGGCATGATCGAACGCATGGCGAGAATTTCCCTCGAATCAGTGCGATCGTGATGCGGCCCAACTGGTTAACGCGCGGTATATTGCCGCCGTTGCCGGCAGGTTTTTTCCGGGCGCACGGGGGCACGCGCGCGCGTGTACGGATGGGAGGGGGTGGGGGGACGCGGTCGAAAAAATCACGTGCGAAAAGCGCTAAAGGTCCGGCGCGGGCAGCCGTTTGATGCGGTGACGGCACGGCCACCTGCTCATCGGGGGCGGCGGGACGGGCCGGGCAGATGGAGCTTTCCCCATGACCGTGATCAACACCAACACCGCAGCGATGCGCGCCACCAACGCTTCGACCAGCGCCAACAAGATGCTGTCGACCTCGATGGAGCGCCTGTCGACCGGCAAGCGCATCAACTCGGCCAAGGACGACGCCGCCGGCCTCGCGATCGCCAACCGCATGACCAGCCAGACCAAGAGCATGGCCGTCGCCGTGCGCAACGCCAACGACGGCATCAGCCTGGCGCAGACCGCCGAAGGCGCGCTCGGCGAAGTCACCAACATGCTGACCCGCATGAAGGAACTGGCCACGCAGTCGGCCAACGGCACGCTGAAGGACTCGGACCGCAGCGCGCTCCAGGCCGAGATGAGCCAGCTGACCGCCGAGATCGGCAACGTCTCCAAGACCACCTCGTTCAACGGCGTGAACCTGCTCGATGGCGGCCAGTCCTCGGTAAAGCTGCAGACCGGCATCAATGCCCAGCAGACCATCGACATGAAGCTGATCGACGCCCGCGCGTCGACGCTGGGCCTGTCGGCGCAGGTGAAGGGCGGCGCGGTCAACGACACCGCCATCGCGGCGAACTCGATCACGATCAACGGTGCGACCGTCCCGGCCGTCGTCGCCGGCGACAAGGACGCCAAGAAGGTTGCCGACGCGATCAACACGACGACGCTGAACTCGGGTGTGGTGGCAACGGCCAAGAACGCCGTGACGGCGACGGTCGACGCCACCAAGCTGACCGTGGGCAATTCGCTGGTGGTCGACGGCAAGACGGTGACGCTGACGGCAGCCGAAAAGGACGTGACCTCGCTGGCCGCCAAGATCAACAGCTCGCTGAACGGCACCGGCAGCCAGATCACCGCCAGTGCCGACAAGGACGGCAAGCTGGTGCTGACCAGCAAGGACGGCAGCAACATCGGGCTGACCAACACCAGCGCCATCCTGTCGGACGCGGCGACGGCCGAAGGCACGGCGGTCATCACCGCTGCGGCCGTCGGTGCTGCGGTGGCACGCGGCGCGGTGACGCTGGAGGACACTTCGGGCAGCGGCATCACGATCGCCGGCGCTGGCGTTGCCAACGCGGGTCTGACCGCGGCGAAGACCGACGGTACGATGTCGATCGCCACGCAGACGGGTGCATCGGCGGCGATGGCGGTGATCGATGGCGCGCTGGACAAGGTGTCTTCGGCTCGCGGCGATCTCGGTGCGGCGCAGAACCGCCTGGAATCGACGGTCAATAACCTGACCACCACCGTGACCAACCTGTCGGACGCCAAGAGCCGTATCGAGGACGCGGACTTCTCGACCGAGACGACCGCGCTCGCCAAGGCGCAGATCCTGAACCAGGCGTCGACCGCGATGCTGGCGCAGGCCAACCAGTCGCAGCAGGGCGTGATGAAGCTGCTCGGCTAAGTCCGGCAGCCGAACACCGGCCTCTTGCCCCCGACCAGAGCGGGGCCGGTGCCGGACACGGAAACCCCCGTCAGCGAAAGCTGGCGGGGGTTTCTCGCGTCCGGGGAGGCGCCGGGTGCGAGGGGATCGCGTCGGTGGCGGCGCACGAAGGTGAGGTAAGTTCCGGTCTTCGCCGGCTTCACGGCGACTTCGATAAGTCGAGATCCAGGCAGAAACGCGTTGTTCTCGTGCGGGACATGCGTGCCGGTCCGACCGTTCCCCAGTACAGTGCGCGGTGGCGCACCGGCAATCATCGCCTGTGCCGGTCCACATGCGCCACGATCCAGGCGGCGGGCCAGGCCAACGCGCTTCGGGGGCCAGTCGACATTCGGCCGCCACCGGCAAGCGCGTGGATGGCGAAAATCCGCCCGGCCGTGCGGATGCGGTTCATCCGAACAGATGGATTATCTTCGTTGGCGAACAGTCCGGCAGCGCGGAAGCACTGAAGGTCGATCCGGCCTGACATGGTGGCGGGCGCTGCCCCAGCGAAACGCCCAGCAAAAATCCCGGCAACCGCAACCGGTTGCCGGGACCATCGCTCATTCCTCGCCGGGTATCGTCAGGTCGTCGGGGTTGTCGTCCGGTGCGCCGGCCGGAAGTTCATCCGCGTCGGCGCCGACATCGGCATCGCGTTGCTCTTCGCTCAACGCGGGGTGGCTGCGTGGTTCGGTCATCGCTTCCTCCTCTAGCCCACATGCAACGCACGGGGCGGGAGAAAGGCGCACCTCAGCGCTGGGTCATCGCCTTCTTCATGCGGGCGTGCGCCGCGCTCTTGATCTGGCAGACCCGCGCCGCGCCGATGCCCAGCACCTGGCCGATCTCCTCCAGGTTCAGTTCCTCGACGTGGTACAGCTGGATCACCAGCTGCTCGCGCTCGGGCAGCGCCGAGATCGCTGCGATCAGGCGGTCCCGGGTCTGCGTCTCGGCCAATTGCTCGAACGCATCGGGCTCGGCCGAGGCGAACCACGGCTGGTCGTCGGCGTAGACCTCGTCGATCGATTCGTACTTCACCGCCTCGGCGGCGGCATATTCGGTGCGCACCTTCTCGGGCGTCACCTCCAGCCGCACCGCCAGTTCGCGCTCGGTCGGCGCGCGGCCGAACTCGCGGCTCAGCTGGTTGACCGCGCGCGCATATTCGCGCCGGCGGCGGATCGCGCCGCGCGTCATTGCGGCGTGGCGGCGCAGTTCGTCGATCATCGCACCGCGCAGACGGGTGACCAGATATTGCTTCAGCGTCGCCTGACCGCGATCCTCGAACGCGGCGACCGCCTCGACCAGCGCGACCAGCCCGACCTGTACGAGGTCCTCGACCTCGATCGCGGTCGAGACCGAGCCGTGGACGTGCCACGCAAGCCGCCGGACGAGCGGGAGGTGTTCGCGCACCAGCGCGTTTTCGTCGCGCGCGCGTACCTGCGGCTTGTAGGTGAGCGGCGCGTTGCCCGCCGACACGACCAGCGGCCGGGCCTCGGCGAAGGCGCTCTGCATCGGTTCGGCGCTCATGCGGCCAGCGCCTGTTGCGGGGCCTGGTTGCCGATGATCGCGACGACCTCGACGGCCTTGTCCTCGGGGACTTCGAAAAAGCTCATGACGGGCGTATCCGGAAGAACGGTGCGGACGAGTTTGCGGACGGCGACGCGGATCGCGGGCTGGACGACCAGCGCGAAGGGCTTCGCTTCCGCAATCAGCGGCTGGGCCGCGGCTTGCAGCGCGTCGACGATGCGACGGCCGAGTTCGGGTTCGATAACGTGGCGGCCGGGGTCGGTGCGCGCGGCCTGGCCCAGCAATTGCTCCAGCCCGCCCTCCAGCGTCATCACGCGCAGCGGTTCGCGCACGCCGGCCAGCTTGGCGATGATCAGCGAGCCGAGCTCGGGGCGGATCAGTTCGACGATCTCGGCCGGGTCGTGGCTGCGTTGCGCGGCGATCGAGATCGCGGCGGCGATGCGACGGAATTCGCGCAACTGGATTCCTTCTGAAAGCAGCCCCTTGAGCACGGTGGCCAGTACGGTCAGTGGCAGCGGGGCAAGGGCGGCGACCAGTTGCGGCGCACGCTCCTTCAGTTCGTCGAGCAGCGACTGCACTTCGTCCGCACCCAGCAGGTCGCCGGCGTTGACGCCCAGCGCATGGTTCAGGTGCGTTGCGATGACCGTGCCGGAATCGACGACCAGATAGCCCTGGCCCGTCGCGACATCGGCGTCGCCGATCGAGATCCAGGTGGCGTCCAGCCCGAAGGTCGGGTCCTTGGCTTTCTTGCCGATCAGTTCGCCGTAACCCTGCCCGGTGTCGAGCGCGAGCATCTCGTCCGGCGACACCTGATCCTCGCCGACGCAGACGCCGCCCACCATCACGCGGTAGGTGTATGGCGGCAGGTTGATGTCGTCGCGCACCCGCACCTGCGGCACCACGAAGCCGAGTTCCTTCGACAGCTGGCGACGGACCCCGGTGATGCGCCCCATCAGCGGCGCGCCGCGGCGCTCGTCGACCAGCGGGACCAGGCCGTAGCCGATGTCGAGATTGACCAGCATCGTCTCGGACACTTCGTCCCAGCCGATCTTGGAAGGGTCGGGTGCCTCGACGGGGGCGGGCGGTTCGACATGCGCCGGCCGCTTGGCGATCTGGTGAAGCTTCCACGCGGAGAAACCGGCGGCGGCGGCGAGCGGCAGGATGACGAAGTGCGGCATCCCCGGCAGCACGCCGAGCAGCGTCAGGATCACCGCGACCGGCGTCCAGGTGCGTGCCGAACCGAACTGGCTGCCGATCTGCCCGGCGAGATCCTTTTCGGACTTCACGCGGGTGACGATGGCAGCCGCGGCGATCGACAGCAGCAGCGCCGGCACCTGCGCGACCAGCGCGTCGCCGATCGCGAGCATGGTGTAGGTTTCGGCGGCCTTGGCGATCGTCAGCCCGTGGCTGACCGGGCCGAGGATCAGCCCGCCGACGATGTTGGCGGCCAGGATCAACAGGCCGGCGACCGCATCGCCCTTCACGAACTTGGACGAACCGTCCATCGAGCCGTAGAATTCGGCCTCGGTCGCGACGTCGACGCGGCGCTTCTTGGCCTCGTCGGGCGTGATCAGTCCGGCATTCAGGTCGGCGTCGATCGCCATCTGCTTGCCGGGCAAAGCGTCGAGCGTGAAGCGCGCCGACACTTCGGACACGCGGCCCGCGCCCTTGGTGACGACGATCAGGTTGATGATGACGATGATCGTGAACACGAACAGGCCGACGACGTAATCGCCGCCGATCACGAACGATCCGAATGCCTCGATGACATGTCCCGCCGCCGCCGATCCGGTGTGGCCATGGACCAGCACGATGCGCGTCGATGCGACGTTCAGGCCCAGCCGGAACAACGTCGCGAACAGCAGCACGGTCGGGAAGGACGAGAAGTCGAGCGGCTTCTCCGCGTTCAGCGCGACCATCAGCACCGCCAGGCTGATCGTGATGTTCATGATGAAGAACACGTCGAGCATGAACGCCGGGATCGGCACGATCATGAGCACGACCAGCAGCAGGATCGCGGTCGGCAGGGCGCCCTGGCGCGCGGCGGCGAGAATCTTCATCGCGTCAGCGTCCCATTCCGGCGAGCATCATATAGGCGAGCCGCGCATTGTCGGGCGACGGGCGCAGCAGCGTCCCCTGTGCGCCGCGGCCGGTGCCGAGCTGGCCCAGCGTCGACTTCGCCCAGTCGAGCGCGTCGGTGGCGCTCTGCCCGGTGCCGGTGACGACGGTGGCGTCGTCGCCCATCGCCAGCGCCTGCGCCGCGAACTGCCACTGGTTGTTGGCCTTCGCCGTGGCGATCGCGTCGTTGCCGCCGTTTCCGGCATCGCCCAGCTTGTCGGCGAAACGCTGGTACACCTGCGACAGCGATCGGGCGGAGCCGTCGCGCTCGAAGAAGACGCTGCGATTGGCACGCGCGGCGGCGGGGAAGACCGATGCGGCGCTGCGATCGGGATCGCCTTGCATTGCCGACAGGAAATTGCGGGCACCGCCCAGCCCCAGGAAGTGCGCCATGTACAAATCGGTGCCGGTCGCCGCGCGGCCCGTGACCGCCTCGATCCCGCCCTTGTTGTCGCTGGCGTGTTCGGCAGCCATCAACGCGGCGACCTCGGGGTTGTTGCGCAGCCCCAGGATCGCCTCGCGGTTGCCGCCGGAAACGGTGTAGCGCCCGCCCGATTTCTGGATGCTGTTCGCCGCCCAGCCCAGCCCGTGTTCCTGCCCGTGCTGCTTGACCACCGCCAGCCAGCTCTGGTCGAGGAACTGGAACAGCCCGGTCGCCGACGACGTGCCCGAACGGGCGTTGGCGTTCAGCCCGCTTTCCAGCCTGGCCTGTCCCATCAGATAGTCGAAGTCGACGCCGGTGCGCTGTGCGGCGCGCTGGATCGCGGACGTGACGCGCTGGCTGGCGGAAGTGATCGCGGAAACGGTCATGCCCTGCATATTAGCAAGAGGCGTGCCAAGGCGTCGCGTATGCGCCGACGCCTTTCCTGCGCGCGCCTGCACAGGTCGGGATGCCGCCGGCAAGCGCCCTGAATCACGACGCCCCGGTGGTGGGCCGGGGCGTGATCGTCTTCGGCAGGCGGTGCGCGTGTCAGGCGTAGGCGATGGTGCCGCGCGTGTACGCGTTGCCGGGCTGACCGGAAAGAAGTTGCAGGCGGCGGCGAACATTTGCCGCCATCAGGTTCACGTAGATGCGGCAGGTGTCGTTGAGGCGATCCGCCTCCTCGACCAACCCGCGCAACTCCGGGGTCGCCGGGCCGTCACCCAGCTGCTGCAACTCCTCGATCGCGCGCAGCTTGTTGCCGGTCGCGCGCTCCAGGGCGTTCATATCGTTGGTCTTTAGTGCGGCGATCTCGGCATGAAGCATGTCGATCACGCGCACCAGCGCCTCACGCCTGTTCATTCTGGGACATCCAATCGTAGCGCAGTGCGATGAACTGATCCGCGATCGTGGAGGGCGACAGCGGGAAGGTGCCGTTGGCGAGTGCGGTCTTGATCTCCTGCACGCGCTTGGAGTCCACCGGCGGCGTGGCCGCCATGGCGCTGGCCATCGCACCGGGCGCCTTCGTGGCGTCCGTACCGCCGGGCTTCGCCGTGGTGGCGACCGGGGCGGTCGCCCCGAGGCGCGGCACGTTCGTGACGGGCGAGATGCCCGCCCTGACCGTCGCTGATCCTATCATTTCCACCATGTCCACACCTGTCGCTATCCGCTGACATCCGCAGAAACGACCGGGAGAAGGGGGGCTTTAGCACTTTTTTATTCCGTCCAGCCGGGCAGCGTGGCCCGGCCGCTGTCGATCGCCACCGCCTGCACCGGGCGCGCGGCGTCGCCGACCCGGATCATCACGCGTCCGCCCGGCGGGGCGTCGGCCATCGCCACGCCCTCGCGGGTGATCGAGAAACCGTCCGATCCCGCCTCGATCGTGACGGGGTCGCCGCGGCGGATCACCGCCTCGGCACGCGGCGCGGGCGGGGCGAGCGCCCCTGCGCGGACCACCGCCGGCGTGGCGGCGGCGGCGCGCGGCGGTGCGTTCACCGGCACGAACACGCGCCACGCCGGCCCGGCGCAGGCGACCACCACCGCGTCATGCGCATCGCTGCGCCACGACAGCGAAACCATCGAGCAGGTGGCGAGCCGCAACCGCGCGTCGACCGGCGCGCGGGCGCCGCCCTCGCTGCCGATCGGGCGCGCGGTGAAGGCGGCAACCGCGCGATCGAGCGCGGCGGTATCCTGAAACGTCAGCGCGGCGGCGGCGAGCAGGGCGATCATCGAACGGTTCCTTGGGGCTTGGCCTCGCCGGCGAAGGACAGCGTGACGAGAACGGCGCGCGGGGTCCGCGCGGGATTGGTGGACAGCGACAGTCGCGCGTCGGGGACACCCGCCCTCGCCAGCGCCGCGGCGACGGCGCGCGCGCGGTCGGCGGCGAGCACGGTCGCGCTGCGCGTGGCGCGATCGACGTCCTGCGTCGTGCCGTCGGTGCCGCCGGTGACGGTCAGGCGCACGCGCGGATCGCGCAGTTCGTCACGCGCCCAGGCGACCAGCGTGTCGGGGCGCTGCGGCAGCACCGCCGATCCGGGCGCGAAGCCGGCGATGCCGTGGCTGGCGACCGGCATCGCGGCGGGCGGCGGCTCGGCGCCGAACCCCTCCGCGATGCCGCGCGCCAGATCGCGCGGCGTCAGCGTCTGGTTGGCCTGGAGCAGCACGAAGAACCCGACCAGCAGCAAGGCGAGGTCGGCCAGCGTGACCAGCCATACCGGACGCGCGGGCTGGACGTCGAGCAGATCGTCGTCGCTCACGCCGCTTCCTCCCGCACGGTCGCGATGTCGGCATCGTGCAGCCGGACGCGGGCATTGCCGCGCGGTGCCTCGCGCTCCGCCAGTTCGGCCAGCGGCGCGACCAGCCGCTCGCGCTCCAGCAATTCGGCGCGCGCGGCGGTGCGCAGCCGGGCGGCGATCGGCATCGCGACCAGATTGGCGAGCAGCGCGCCGTACAGGGTCGCCAGCAGCGCCACCGCCATCGCCGCGCCGATCGCCTGCGGGTCGCTCATCCGCGTGAACATCGCGACGAGGCCGATCAGCGTGCCGATCATGCCCATCGCCGGCGCGGTCTCCGCCATGCCGATCCAGCATTCGACGACGATGCGGTGGCGCTCGCCGCGGCTGCGGCGTGCGGCGTCGAGCGCGTCGGCGACCGTTTGGCCACGCGCACCGTCGACGATCATCGCGATCGCCGCGGCGACATCGGCATCGCGGATCACGCTGCGGTCGAGCGCGTGGACGCCGTTGCGTTGCGCGATCCGCGCCAACGCCGTCACCTGCTCCAGCCGCGTATCGGCGCGGAAGCGACGGCGCGGCAGGGTCCGCAGCGCCAGCAGCGCGTGCGCCAGATCGCGCACCGGCGTGCGCAGGATCGTCGCCAGCGTCGTGCCGCCCAGCACGATCGCCAGGGCGACGGGGTCGAAGAGGAGCGCGGGAGTCATGCCAGTGACTCTGCAAGGGTCGGGCCAAACGCCGCCGCGCCGTCCCTTGCCGTGAGGCCGGCAGCGTGGAAGCCGCGGCGGCAACCCGCTTTGCCGGCAACCGGCAAGCCTTTGCCGCTTCGTGGGCTGGACGCGAGTCGCGGCGTCGCCGCAGGCATTTGGCACGCCCCTTGCTGATGGTCCGGTGCACCTGTCGTGCAAAGGAGTTCGGGTCGATGGCCGAGGGATTGTTCGGAGTTCACGCTGCCGCGCTGGAGGTGCGTTCACAGCGCATGGGCGTGCTGGCGTCGAACATCGCCAATGCCTCCACGCCCAATTTCAAGGCGCGCGACATCGACTTCACCACCGCGCTGAGCGCGGTGGAGCATCAGCCCGGCGGCGGTGTCGGCGGCGCGCTGAAATACCGCGTGCCCACCAACCCGTCGATGGACGGCAACACCGTCGAGCTGTCGACCGAGCAGACCGCCTTTGCCGAGAATGCCGTCCAGTATCAGACGACGCTGTCGTTCCTGAACGGGCGCATCGGGCAGATCACCCGCGCGCTGAAGGGAGAATAAGGCATGTCGAACACGCCCATGTCGATCTTCCAGGTCGCCGGTCGCGCGATGTCGGCGCAGCTGACCCGCATGAACACGACCGCGTCGAACCTGGCCAATGCCGGCGGCGTCTCGGGCACGGAGGAGGGGGCGTACAAGACGATGAAGCCGGTGTTCCGCACCAGCTTCGACGACGCCAGCAGTCTCGCCACCGTCGACGTGCAGCAGATCGTCGCCGCGGGCGAGAAGCCCACCAAGCGGTACGACCCCAATCATCCGCTGGCCGACAAGGACGGCAACGTCTTTGACGCGGCGGTCGATGAATCGCGCGAACTGGTCGACATGATGGAGACCGCGCGCAGCTACCAGAACAACGTCGAGGTCATGCAGACCGCCAAGACGCTGATCCTCGACACCATCAAGATGGGCCGCTGACAATGACCAGCATATCCGCCAACACCGGCGCCACCGACAAGGCTGCGCAGGACGCGATCTTCTCCGCCGCGGGCGTGGCGCAGAAGCAGCCGGCCACCAACGCGACCGCCACCACCGGCAAATCGACGCTGGGACAGCGCGACTTCGTGCGCCTGATGACCGCGCAGCTGCAATATCAGGATCCGTTCAACCCGCAGGACAACACGCAGATGGTAGCCCAGATGGCCACCTTCTCGCAGGTCGCGGGCATCAGCGAGATGAGCAGCACGCTGGCCGGGATCGCCGGCCGGCTGGGCACCACCAGCGCCAGCGACGCGATGAGCTTCGTCGGCCGCACCGTCCTGACCGAGGGCAAGACCGCGTACGAGCGGACCACCGGCGGGATCATGGGCGGCGTCGAACTGGCCAATTCCGCGACCGACGTCGACGTCTCGATCGCCGACAAGAGCGGCAAGGTCGTCAAGACCATCCAGCTCGGCAAGCAGGAAGCCGGCACCGCCGAATATACGTGGGACGGCAAGGACGCCGCCGGCAACAAGATCGAGAACGGCCCCTACACCGTCACCGTCGAGGCCGCGAACGGCAGCACCATCGTCGGCACCAAGCCGCTGGTCTGGGCGCCGGTCGAAACCGTCAGCCTGGCCGCCGGCAGCGAACCCGTCCTCAACGTCACCGGCCTTGGCAAGGTCGATCCTTCCGCGGTCCGCAAGGTCGCCTAACCCCTTTTCCCAGGAGTACCCCCCATGTCCTTCTTCACCTCGCTTTCGGGCCTCCAGGCCATGCAGACCGACATGTCGGTCATCAGCCACAACCTCGCCAACGTCTCCACCAACGGTTTCAAGAAGAGCCGCACCGCGTTCGCCGACGTCATCTCGTCGAACGTGTCGACCGATCCGCGCAAGATGGTCGGCTCGGGCGTGTCGGTGAAGGGCACCGTGCAGCAATTCTCGGACGGTTCGTCGAACCAGACCAAGAGCGCGCTCGACATGCAGATCCTGGGCGAGGGCTTCTTCGTCGTGAAGTCGACCGGCCTGTCGGACCAGGTCAACTACACCCGCACCGGCGCCTTCACGGTCGACGACAGCCGCAACGTCGTCGACGCGCAGGGCAGCTACATGATGGTCTATCCGGTCGATAACGACGGCAACGTCACCGCGACCGGCGACAAGTCGCTGACCAACCTGCAGATCCAGCCGACCAGCGGCACGCCGAAGAAGACCGAGAACGTCGCCACCAAGGTGCAGATCCCGTCGACCGCCACCGTCAAGGATGCGACCGCGTTCAAGCGCACCGACACCTCGACCTACAACAACTCGGTCGCGACGCGGATCTACGACGCCAACGGCAATCCGATGACGATGACCAGCTACTACGTCCGCACCGCAGAGGGCGATCCGAACGCCACGCCGCAGCCGAATACGGGCACGTGGCAGGTCTTCACCTATGTCGGTGAGACGATGCTGACGCCCGATCGCCCCGGCATCACCGCCGCCGGACCGGTCGAGCAGAAGTACGATACGACCGGCGCGCTCGTCGCTCCGACCTCGATCCAGTTCAAGCCGTTCATCCCGGCCTCGGGCGCGGCGGCGCAAGCGGTCAAGCTCGACCTGACCGGTTCGACGCAGACCGCGGCGGCCTCGGCGGTCAGCGCGCGCACGCAGGACGGCGTCGCGGTCGGCCAGCTGGTCGGCATCACCGTCGACGACGCGGGGATCATCAAGGCGAGCTATTCCAACTCGGACATCGTGCCGCTCGGCAAGGTGGCGATCGCCAAGTTCTCCGCGCCGACCGGGCTGCGCCAGGCGGGCAGCAACTATTGGCAGGCCACCGGCATCTCGGGGAAGGCGACGCTCGGCTTCGCCGCCGCCGAGGGGTTCGGCAGCCTGAAGTCGGGCCAGCTCGAAGGGTCCAACGTCGACATCACCGAGGAGCTGGTCAATTTGATCGCGGCGCAGCGCAACTTCCAGGCGAACTCGAAGGCGCTCGATACCGCGACGCAGGTGTCGCAGTCGATCTTCAACATCCGCGCCTGATCGTCGCGTCGGGTCCGTCGGAGAGGATGTAAGTGGACAAGCTGGTCTATACCGCGGCGACGGGCCTGCGTGCGCACATGCAATCGCAGGCCGCGATCGCCAACAACATGGCGAACGCCTCCACCACCGGCTTTCGCGCCGACCGGGTGGTGTTCGACCGGATCATCCTGTCGGACGGAACGACGCAGATGTCGGCGCGCCAGCCGACCTCCGAAGAGGTGCGCGACGCCGATCGCGCGCCGGGCGTCGTCCAGCAGACCGGACGACCGCTCGACGTGGCGATGGGCGACGGCGACAAATGGCTGGCGGTGCAGGCTTCCGACGGTTCGGAGGCGTATACCCGGCGCGGCGACCTGTCGGTCTCCGCCTCGGGCACGCTCCAGACCGGCGACGGCTTCCTCGTCATGGGACAGGGCGGGCCGATCACGCTGCCGCCGTACGACTCGGTCAGCATCGGGTCCGACGGGTCGATCTCGATCGTGCCGCAGGGCGACAAGACCGGGCAGACGCAGATCGTCGACCGGCTGAAGGTGGTGTCGAGCAAGGGCACCGACGCGGTGAAGGGGCTCGACAACCTGATGCGCGTGCGCGGCGGCGGCACGATGCCCGCCGATCTCGACGCGGGGGTGACCAGCGGCGCGCTGGAGGGCTCGAACGTCAACATGACCCAGGCGCTGGTCGACATGATCGAGAACCAGCGCAGCTACGAAGTGCAGGCCAACATGTTGAAAGAGGCCCGCTCCATGGATGAATCGAGCGCAT
The DNA here is from genome assembly GCF_001421995.1 of Sphingomonas sp. Leaf231. Taxonomy (GTDB): domain Bacteria; phylum Pseudomonadota; class Alphaproteobacteria; order Sphingomonadales; family Sphingomonadaceae; genus Sphingomonas. The sequence goes on along the minus strand of NZ_LMLS01000002.1, from coordinate 22,178 downwards.
CCGTGATGCGCTTGCCCGGCTGAGGAAGGACGGAACGATGACCACCGCCGCCATGCACATCGCGCGTACCGGGCTGGATGCCCAGGACACGCGGATGCGCGTCATCTCGAACAATCTCGCCAACGTCAGCACGACCGGCTTCAAGCGCGATCGTGCCGCGTTCGAGACGCTGTCCTATCAGGTCGTGACCGCGCCGGGCGCGCAATCGACCGCGGAGAGCCAATATGCCACCGGGCTGAACCTCGGCACCGGCGTGCGCGTGCAGGGCACGTCGCGCACCGAGACGCAGGGGTCGATGAACCAGACCGGCAACAGCCTGGATCTGGCGCTGGACGGCGGCGGCTATTTCCAGGTGCAGATGCCCGGTGGGCAGCTGGGCTATACGCGCGCGGGCAATTTCTCGCGCTCGCCAGAGGGCTTGCTCATCACCAGCCAGGGGTATCAGGTGATGCCGGGCATCACCGTGCCGCAAAATGCGACGCAGATCACGATCGGCACCGACGGCACCGTCACCGCGACGGTCGCCGGTCAGGCGGAGGGCCAGAACCTCGGCCAGATCCAGGTGGCGAGCTTCCCCAATGCCGCCGGCCTCGAATCGAACGGCGACAATTTCCTGCTGGAAACCGCGTCCAGCGGCGCGGCCAACATGGGCGTGCCGGGCGAGGACGGGCGCGGACGCGTGCGGCAGGGGACGCTGGAGGCGAGCAACGTCAACGTCGTCGAGGAACTGGTCGACATGATCGAGACGCAGCGCGCGTACGAGGTCAATTCCAAGATGATCTCCGCCACCGATGACATGCTGAAATACGTTAACCAAAATCTGTCATGAGTCGGATCATGACGATCCCGACCGTTCTCACCCGCGATTCCGCCGCCACGTTCGCCCGCCGCCTGCGCACCGCGCTGGGCGGCGTGCTGGGCGCGGCGGCCGCCGTCGCGCTGGTCCCCGCTCCCGCGCACGCCAGCATCTTCGGCAAGGTTCTCAAGAAGAAGCCTGCCGAGGATTTCAGCGCCGCACGCGTCCAGCCGCTGGCGCCGGTCGCGACCGTGCCGGTGGCGAACGGCGCGATCTTCCAGGCCGCCGATGGCTATGCCGCGCTGTACGAGGGGTGGCGCGCGCGCCGTGTCGGCGATCCGCTGACGATCGTGCTGGTGGAGCGGACCGCCGCGTCCAAATCCTCCGCGTCGAAGATCGATTCCAAGGGGTCGTTCGGGCTGACCCCGCCGACCACCGGGCAGTTGAGCGGCATCCTGAACCCCAGCGACGTCGGCATGGAAGGTCGCCGCGGCTTCAACGGCACCGGCAGCGCCGATCAGGCCAATTCGCTGTCGGGCGAGGTCTCGGTGACGGTCGCCGAAGTGTATCCCAACGGCACGATGCTGGTACGCGGGCAGAAGCGCGTGACGCTGAACCGCGGCGATGAATTCGTGCAGATCAAGGGCATCGTCCGCACCGCCGACGTCGACCGCGACAATCGCGTGCCGTCGACGCGCGTCGCCGATGCGCAGATCGCCTACACCGGCAAGGGCGACGTCGCCCGCGCCAGCCGCCAGGGCTGGCTGTCCCGCTTCTTCCAGGTGGTGAGCCCGTTCTGATGTTCCGCACGCTCTTCATCGCGCTGCTCGCGCTGATCGTCTCGGTCCCGGCGCATGCCGACCGTATCAAGGATCTGGGCGGTTTTCAGGGCATCCGTTCGAACCAGCTGACCGGCTATGGCGTGGTCGTCGGGCTGCCGGGGACCGGCGACGACAACCTCGAATATACCGTGCAGTCGGTGAAGGCGGTCGCCTCGCGCTTCGGACTGCAACTGCCCGCCAGCGCCAATCCGGGGCTGAAGAACGCCGCGGTGGTGCTGATCACCGCCGATCTGCCGCCGTTCGCGAAGCCGGGGCAGCGGATCGACATCACCGTCGCCTCGATGGGCAAGGCCAAGTCGTTGCGCGGCGGCGCTTTGGTGCTCACCCCGCTGCTGGGTGCCGACGGGCAGGTCTATGCGATGGCGCAGGGCAATCTGGCGGTCGGTGGGCTGGGCGCGGAGGGCGCGGACGGGTCGAAGATCGTCGTCAACATCCCCTCCACCGGCCGCATTCCGGAGGGCGCGACCGTCGAGCGCGCGGTGGCGACCGGCTTCGCCGACACGCCGTTCCTCACCTACAATCTCGCCCGCGCCGATTTCACCACCGCGCAGAACGTCGCCGCCGCGATCAACCGCAAGCTGGGCTTCGGCACCGCGCAGGCGACCGACGGCGTGTCGGTCGCGGTGCGCGCGCCGGTCGGCGCGGACGTGCGCGCCACGTTGATGAGCGAGATCGAGAATCTGAGCGTCGATTCGGCGGAGCCGCCCGCCAGGGTGATCGTCAACGCGCGCACCGGCACGGTCGTCATCAATTCCGCGGTGCGGCTGGGGGCGGCGGCGGTGACGCACGGCAAGCTGACCGTGCGCATCGACGAGAGCCAGCGCGTCAGCCAGCCCGCGCCGCTCAGTCAGGGGCAGACCGCGCTGGAGAACCGCTCCAACGTGCAGGTGACCGAGGAGAAGAAGCCGATGTTCCTGTTGTCGCCCGGCCCGAAGCTGGCCGATGTGGTGAAGGCGGTGAACGCGATCGGCGCATCGCCCGCCGATCTGGTCGCCATCCTGGAGGCGCTGAAGGAAGCCGGCGCGCTCAAGGCCGAACTGGTGGTGCTGTAATGGCCGACGCGATCGGCGGCATCACCGGCCAGACCGGGCTGGACACCGGCCTCGCCCGCGCCGCCACCAAGCAGAACCTCGACAAGGCCGCGCAGCAGTTCGAATCGGTCTTCACCGGCATGATGCTGAAATCGATGCGCGCGGCCAAGCTGGCCGACCCGCTGATCGACAGCAAGGCGATGGAGACGTTCCGCGACATGAGCGACCAGAAGGTCGTGCAGAACATGGCCGAACACCATCCGCTGGGTATCGGGCAGGCGATGAGCAAATTCCTCGCCCAGTCCCAGTCGGACATGGCGACCCAGTCCGATACGGCATCCCGGCCCGGTGCGACGCCGGGGGCGGGGAACGTCACGCCGACCGGCACCGGCGACTAGGGCCGATCGACATCCAGCCGCCTTCCCGCAAGCGCCGTCGTGGCGAGCGTAGCGAAGTATCCAGGGAACGCGCGTAGTGCCGGGTTGCTTCGCTAGGCTCGCGATCGCGCGTGGAGCGAGCAAATCTGCCCGAACGTGCGAGCGTGGTTCGCCCGAACGGACGGTTGCTCTTCATCCGCAATCAGTCCGGCATCCGCGAAGCGTTGAATGTCGATCGCCCCGGGATACGATGGCGTCACCGCGATCCGGCGTTCCGTGTTCGCCACGACACCCCGCGCCGGGCCGCGCAAGTTCCGCTTTAAACCCGATCTTAACCCGAATCGTGCCACCATCCCGGCATGAGTGATCTGCTCTCCATTGGCGCTTCGGGCGTGCGCACGTATCAGACGGCGCTGGCGACGACGTCGGAGAACATCGCCAACGCCGGGAATGCGTCCTACGTGCGGCGCACCCCCACCATCCGCGAGATCGTGGGCGGCAATGGCTGGAACACCTCCTCGCCCAACGGCAAGGGCGCGTCCGCCGACAGCATCCTGCGTGCCGGCAATGCCTATGCCGACCAGTCGCTGCGCGCCGCCTCGGCTGACCTGTCGCGCACGCAGACCGGATCGGTGTGGCTGGAACGGATCGAGACGGCGTTGGGCAGCGGCGGCCTGTCATCGCGACTGACGTCGTTCTTCGCGGCGGGCACCGCGTTGCAGGCGGACCCGGGTTCCGCCGCGCTGCGCGCGGGAATGCTGAGCGCGGGATCGTCGGTGGCGGATGCGTTCGGCGTCACTTCACGCGCGCTAGATGCCGCGGCGGCGGAGCTCGACGGACAGGCCGGACAGGCCACCGCCGAGCTGACCCGGCTCAACCAGGCGATGCTGAAGATCAACCAGGGGCTGGTGCGCACCGCGCCCGGCACCTCGGCGATGGCCGGGCTGATGGACCAGCGCGACGACATCCTGCAGCAGATGAGCGCGCTGAGCGACATCAGCGTGACGATGGACGATGCCGGGCGGGCCACCGTGCGCGCGGGCGGCGCCAACGGCCCGGTGCTGGTCGATCCCCGCGATGCCAGCGAAGTCGCTTATGGTCGCACCGGTGGCAACGTCGGGCTGGCGGTGCGCCGCCCGGGCGAGCCGGTGGCGCTGTACGATCCGGATAGCGGTTCGCTGGCCGGGATGGTGGAGGGTGCGCAGCGCATCGCCTCCAGCCGGGACATGTTGCAGCGGGTGGCGGGCGATCTGACCGCCACGGTCAACGATCTTCAGGGGCAGGGCGAGGATCTGAAAGGCGTCAAGGGTACCGATTTCTTCGAGTCGAACCCTAAGGATGCCACTGATTTCAAGGTGAAGCTGACCGGTGGGGAGCAGATCGCCGCGGCGCGCGGCGGTGGATCGCGCGATTCGTCGAACCTGACGCAGCTGGCCGCGGCACGCAGCGCCAAGGGCTTCGAGGGCAGCGTGCAGGCGCTGGTGACCGACAATGCCGCCACGCTCAAGCAACGCCGGCTGGTCGGCGACGCGCAGTCGGCGATTCGCGATGGTGCGATCACCACTCGGTCCGAGCTGACCGGCGTCAACCTCGACAACGAGGCGGTGGACCTGCTGAGATTCCAGCAGGCGTATCAGGCGTCCAGCCGTATCATTCAGGTCGCCAAGGAAACCTTCCAGTCGATCCTCGAGATCAGGTAAGTCATCATGCAGATCGCCAGCAGCCTCATGTTCGATCGGTCCGCGGCGCGGATGGGGTCGCTGATGTCGACCGCGGTCAAGCTGCAGACGCAGATCGCGACCGGCAAGAAGTTCACCACGCCCTCCGAGAACGTCGCCGTAGGGCAACAGCTTGCCGAGTTCGACCGCAAGAACATCGACGCCGCTGCCTATAATTCGAACATGAACATGTCGGCATCGCTGTTGTCGCAGGCCGATACCACGCTCGATTCGATCGTCACCCAGATGCAGCGTGCCACCGAACTGACGGTGCGCGCCGGCAACGGCACGCTCAGCGTCGCGGATCGCAAGGTGATCGGCGACGAGCTGAAGGCGGTGGTCGACACGCTGGTGGGTCTCGGCAACGTTCCCGATTCGAACGGCCGCTCGCTGTTCGGCAGCGCGGCGGGTACCCCGGCGGTGACGAAGAACACCGACGGCACGTTCACCTACAATACCGCGCCGTCGCTGTCGGAGGTGCCGATCGCCGACAATATGTCGATCCAGCCGACCGAGACCGCGGCGCGCATCTTCCAGAGCCCGGCGGGCGACACGCTGGCGGTGCTGACGCAGCTGGCGGCGGCGCTGCAGGCCGGCGACCCGACCGGCGAATCGGCGCGCGGCGCACTGGACAAGGTGAACACCGCGACCGATCAGGTGTCGATCGTCCAATCCTCGATCGGCGCGCGCGCCGCCCGCGTCGACTTGCAGCAGACGTTGCAGGAAAATGTCTCGGCCGACCGCGAAGAACTGCGCTCCTCGCTGGAGGATACCGACCTCACGTCGGCGGCGGCCGAGTTCGCCAAGACGATGACGATCCTGAACGCCACCCAGTCCAGCTTCTCCAAGCTGTCGCAACTGTCGCTGTTCAGCTACCTGCGCTGACGCGCGCCGCGTCGCCGCTTTTCTATTCTTCATGACGAGGCGATCCGGGTGCCGCGTGGCTCCCCGGATCGCCCCGTCGCGCGTGCAGCGGCGCGGTCACGACGCCGTCACGGGGCGGCGAACGGCACATAACGCACGGCGCGGTAACCACTTCTCCACCGCTGGCGGGTTAACCACCTCCCAGAGAATCGTCCCGTACGTGAATTGGGGAAAAGCGCATGTTTCCGGCCATCGGCCTCGTTGTCCTGCTCGGCATGGTGTTCGGCGGATTCGCCATCACCGGTGGCGACCTCGGCCCCGTCTTCCACGCCATCCCGCACGAAATGCTCATCATCGGCGGCGCTGCCGCCGGTGCGCTCATCATCGGCAATTCCGGCAAGGAGCTGAAGGCGATGGGCGGCGGCCTGGGCAAGGTGTTCAAGGGGCCGAAGTACAAGAAGCAGGATTACCTCGACGTGATCTTCCTGGTCAGCAAGCTGATGAAGATGCTGCGCATGGAAGGCCCGATCGCGCTGGAGCCGCATGTGGAGGATCCGAAGTCGTCGGCGGTGTTCGCGGAATATCCGCGGCTGCTGAAGGATCACACGCTGGTCAACCTGATCGCCGACACGCTGCGGCTGGTCGTGGTATCCTCGGGCACGCTCGACGTCCATGCGGTCGAGGAGGTCATGGATAACGCGATCAAGACCCACCACCACGAGGTCGAGGGACCGGAGCACACGCTCCAGAGCCTTGCCGACGCACTGCCCGCGCTGGGCATCGTCGCGGCGGTGCTGGGCATCGTGAAGACGATGGGCTCGATCGACAAGCCGCCATCGGTGCTGGGCGGGATGATCGGCTCCGCGCTGGTCGGCACGTTCATGGGCGTGCTGCTCGCCTATGGCATCGTCAATCCGTTCGCGGGACGGCTGAAGCAGGTGATCGATGCCGATGCGGCGATCTACCACGTCGTGAAGCAGATCATCATCGCCTCGCTCCACGGCCATCCGCAGCCGCTGGTGATCGAGGCGGCGCGTTCGGGGATCGACCACAAGAACCAGCCCGGCTTCGCCGAGGTGTTCGACGGTCTGCGCGGTAAGTAAGCGCGATGGCGAAGGCACCGCACGGCAAGAACGAGCCGCCCAAGATCGTCATCGTCAAGAAGATCACCATGGTGGCCGGCGGTCATCACGGCGGCGCGTGGAAGGTCGCCTATGCCGATTTCGTGACCGCGATGATGGCGTTCTTCCTGCTGCTGTGGCTGCTGGGGGCGACGACCGAGAAACAGCGCAAGGGCATCGCCGATTATTTCGCGCCGACCCTTATCGACAAGAAGCGCGTCGGCATCGGCGGCAACGGCATGTTCGGCGGCGAGTCGCTGACCTCCAAGGAGAAGACCGGGCCGAAGGCGGGCACGTCGGACCTCCACGCGCTGGCGCTGGTCACGACCAATCCGGTCGGTGAGGCCAAGGGCTTCGGACAGAAGGGTTCGCTGCGCAGTTCGTCGCAGATCGCCAAGGAGGATGCCAAGAACTTCGCCAAGCTGCGCGAGCAGGTGATGCGCAAGATCGCCGAGAACAAGAACCTGGCGAAGCTGGCCAAGCACATCCGTTTCTCGATGACCTCGGACGGGATGCGCATCGATCTGGTCGACGACGCCGATTATTCGATGTTCGCGCTGGGCACCACGTCGCTCGCCACCGATGCTTCGGCGTTGATCGGGCTGGTGTCGAAGGGGATTCAGGAAACGCCGAACCCGATCATGATCCGCGGCTACACCGACAGCCTGCCGTTCGGCGATCCGCGCGCGATGAACAACTGGATGCTGTCGTCCGGCCGCGCCGAATCGACCCGCCGCCGGCTGGCGCTGGGCGGCATTCCCGAAACGCGCTTCAACCGGATCGAGGGCGTGGCCGACCGCGAACCGATGATCGCCGACAATCCGCAGGACCCCCGCAACCGCCGCGTCGCGATCACCCTGCTGTACCGTGCGGGCAGCTTCGGGCAGTAGCCGCCCGCCTCCGGGGGGTCAGGCGATCGCCGGACGCGGATCGACATGGGTGCGCCGCGACGCGTGGCGGCGCAGTCCGATCAGCGGGCGCAGCGGCCCGATCGCGCGTCCGCCGAAGTAGAAGGCGCAGCAGCCCGCCACCGTCGCCGCCACCAGCACGACGAAGTTCACCCAGCCGGCCAGCGCCAGCGGCGCCAGCCAGAACGCGACCAGCACGATGATCGACTGGTGGACGATGTAGAACGGGAACACCGCCTCCGTCAGCAGCTGGCGCCAGCGCCGGTCGCGGTTCCAATGCCCGTCGGCATAGCCGATCAACGCCGCGATCGCCGCCCACGCCTCCACCGCGCGCGCCGCCGAGAAGACGGTGCCCCACGGATGCGGCATCGTGCTGCCGGGCCAGCGGATCTCGATGCCGGCGACCAGCAGATAGGCCGCGACCGCGATCGTCGCCGATGCCTTCCACCGCGCGACCAGCGCCGCCAGCGTGTGCGGCGCGCAGGCGAGCGCGAAGCCGAACAGGAACGCCGGGAAGTAGCTGGCATGCGCGACGTGATCGTCGAGCAGCGCATGCGTCTCACGCGCGCCGGGGAACAGCGCGAAATTCACCAGCACCATCCACGCGATCGGCACGATCAGCAACGCCGGCCCGCGCATCATCCACACGAACCCGGTCTGCATCGCGCGCCGCACCGGCGTGGGCAGCAGCAGCGCCCCCGCCGCCAGCGCCAGCGTGTAGACCCACAGATAGGCGACGAACCACAGATGGTTCCACGCCGGCAGCATCAACGGCCCCAGTAGGCCGAACCGGAAATAATCGTGCAGCCAGAAATGCACGACCCCCTCGGCATAACCGTATTTCGCACGTAGCTCGATCCACGGCTGGACCGGTACGATCACGGCGATGCCGAACGCCAGCGGCACCAGCAGCCGCAGCGATCGCTGTCGCGCGAACCGCCACGGCGATCCATTGCGCAGCATCAGCGCGCGGCTGGCATAGCCAGAGACGAGGAACAGCAGCGACAGCCGCCACGGGTTGGACGCCATCATCGGCACCGCCACCCACCACGCGCCGGGCAGCTTGGCGTGGAAATCCCACGGCACGAACACCATGCCGACATGGTAGAGGATCAGGATCGCGAACGCCCCGATGCGAAGCCAGTCCAGACCATAATGACGCTGCATCCCCAGCAGCCTAGCAAAGCTTGGCCGCTGCCGCGACGTCGAACTGTCCCGTGTTTGATAGTGTCATGCGGGGCGCGTATAGGGGCGGCATGTCGATCCGTCCGTGGCGCGATATCGCGCGTCGTCCCAGCCGCCAGATCATGGTCGGCAATGTCCCCGTCGGCGGGGATGCCCCCGTCACCGTGCAGACGATGACCAACACCCCGACCGAGGATGTCGCCGCGACGATCGACCAGATCCGCCGCTGCGAGGATGCGGGCGCCGATATCGTGCGCGTCAGCTGCCCCGATGTCGCCTCCACCGCCGCGTTGGGCCAGATCGTCCGCGCATCGAAGGTGCCGATCGTCGCCGACATCCACTTCCACTACAAGCGCGCGCTGGAGGCGGCGGATGCGGGCGCGGCCTGCTTGCGCATCAACCCCGGCAACATCGGTTCGTCGGACCGGGTGGCGGAGGTGGTGCGCGCCGCCAAGGCCAATGGTTGCGCGATCCGCATCGGCGTGAACGCGGGCAGCCTCGAAAAGGACCTGCTAGAAAAATACGGCGAGCCGTGTCCGGAGGCGCTGGTCGAATCCGCGCTCGACCATATCAAGCTACTGCAGGATCACGACTTTCACGAATATAAGGTCGCGGTGAAGGCGTCGGACGTCTTCCTGGCGGTGGCGGCGTATCAGCAGCTGGCCGAGGCCGTGGATTGCCCGCTCCACCTCGGCATCACCGAGGCAGGCGGGCTGATCGGCGGCACGGTGAAATCGTCGATCGGCATGGGATCGCTGCTGTGGTTCGGGATCGGCGATACGATCCGCGTCTCGCTGTCGGCCGAGCCGGAAGAGGAAGTGCGGGTCGGGTTCGAGATCCTGAAGGCGCTCGGCATCCGCAACCGCGGCGTGCGCGTGGTCAGCTGCCCCAGCTGCGCGCGGCAGGGCTTCGACGTGATCCGTACCGTGCAGGCGCTGGAGGAACGGCTCCAGCATATCCGCACCCCGATGAGCCTGTCGGTGCTGGGCTGCGTGGTCAACGGACCGGGCGAAGCGCGCGAGACCGACATCGGCATCACCGGCGGCGGCAATGGCAAGCACATGGTCTATCTGTCGGGAGTCACCGACCACCATGTGCAGGACGCCGACATGATCGAACATATCGTCAGGCTGGTCGAGGCGAAGGCCGCCGAGCTGGACGCAGCCGACGCCGCCGCGAAGCTGGCGGCGGAGTAGCGAAGGGCCGGGGGGCAGGCATGGGTTACCAGATCAGCTGGCTGGCGGCGAAAACCCCGAAGGCGACATTGCTGGATGCGTTGCGACTGACCGACACCGGCGTGCCGGACGACGCGAACGAGGCGCCGTTCTGCGTGGCCGAACTGCCGGCCGGCTGGTCGATCGTCTGGTCCAACGACATGGAGTGGGCGACCTGCTCGCTCGTGGGGAACCTTGCCGCCACCACGCCGGTCGTCGCGTTCCTGGTGGGTGAGGGGATCGAGGTATCCGCCGTCACCTATGCCGGTCCGGACGGCAATTGGCATGTCGGCCATGGCATGGAGGACGACGGTAAGTTGACCGGCGAGTGGCCGGCCGCCCTCGCGAAGGTCGCTCTTGCCGCGAAAAGTCCCTTCGACATTCCCATCGACCTCGCTTTCGCACTGACCGGCTATGAGTACAGCCGGTTCGGCTATGAATGGGGTGAGGTTCGCTTCACCGCGGCGACGGCAGCCGATCGTACCGGCCCGACCGCCGGGAACCGGTGATGGAGCAGACCTGTGTGTCGATCGAAAGTGACGGCGGTTTTCGGGTGCCCGCGCCATTGCTGGCCGAGCTTGGCCGGCTCGTGAACGACGACGTGCGGCTGGAGCGGCGCGGTAACGCCATCGTGATCGTGCGTGACGACGCCGACATCGCGCCCGCTGCGGGATAGCCGATGACCGCGCAGCGTCACTTGTCCCCCGCGCTCGCTCTCGCGGTGGCGGCGGGCGGGATCGGGCTTTTCTCGGTCATGGACGCATTCATGAAGTCGCTGGTGCTGGCGATCGGCGTCTACAACGCCTTGCTGTGGCGCACGATGCTGTCCGCCGCGATCGGCGGGGTCGCATGGAGAGCCGGCGGGGGGCGACGGATCGGCCGCCGCGCGCTGCGCCTGCACCTCGTGCGCGGTACGCTGACCACCGCGATGGCGCTGTTGTTCTTCTGGGGGCTGGCGCGGCTGCCGATGACTCAGGCCATCGCGCTTACCTATATCGCGCCGCTGATCGCGCTGCTGCTCGGCGCGTGGTTGCTGGACGAAAAGGTCGGTGCGCGGGTGGTCGGCGCGTCGCTGGCCGCGCTGGTCGGGGTGGCGGTGATCGTGGCGGGGCAGGCGCGCATGGCGCTGGGGCCGGACGCGCTGACCGGCGCGGGCGCGATCCTGCTGTCGGCGATCCTGTACGCCGCCAATTTGATCGTCGCGCGATTGCAGAGCCAGGCGGCTGCCCCGCGGGAGATCGCGTTCGTGCAATCGGCGATCACCGCGTCGTTGCTGCTGTGCGCAGCGCCGTGGCTGGCGGTGCTGCCGCCAGCGGACGAGTGGTGGAAGATCGCCTTGGCCGCGCTGCTCGCCACGGGGTCGCTGTTCCTGCTCGGCTGGGCCTATGCGCATGGCGAGGCGGGGTTTCTGGCGACCACCGAATATACGTCGTTCGTCTATGCCGCGCTGCTGGGCTGGGCGGTGTTCGGCGAACCCGTCGCGCCGACGACGCTGGCCGGGGCGGCGATCATCGTCGCCGCCTGCCTGTTCGCCGCGCGTCGGCGGCCGGTGCCGCAAGGCGCGCTGGAGGCTGCCGCGTGACGCTTCCGTGATGGCTGCCGTTGCACCAGGGCGGTACGATCCCGGCGTCATCCCGCACCTGATCCGGAGTCCTTCCATCCGCCGGCCACGGCTGGAGCGGGTTTCTGGCGCAACCCTCATGACGGCGGTGTGATCGCCTCGACCCGCCATGGCGCGGCGCGCTGCTCTGGATCGTTTCGCCGCGCGCGCGATGCCGTATAGGGTTCGGGGATGCCGCCGATCATTCGCCCCGCCACCCCCGCCGACGTCCCGACGATGCTCGGCTTCGTCCGCGATCTCGCCACGTTCGAACAGGCACCCGATGCGGTGCAGGCGACCGAGCCGATGCTCCACGACGCCTTGTTCGGGGCGCATCCCGCCGCCGAGGCGCTGATCGCGGAGATCGACGGACACGCGATCGGCTTCGCGATCTTCTATCTCACCTTTTCGACGTGGACCGGACGGCGCGGTATCTGGCTCGACGATCTGTATATCGCGCCGGACGCGCGCGGGCAGGGCGCGGGGGCGGCGCTGCTGCGCGCCTTGGCCGGCATTGCGGTCGATCGCGGCTACGCACGCTTCGAATGGTGGGTGCTCGACTGGAACACGCCCGCGATCGAGTTCTACCGCGCGAAGGGCGCGGTCGCACAGGACGAATGGACCGTCCAGCGCGTCGATGGCGACGCCTTGCCGGCGCTGGCGGGGCGCGGTTGATGGCGTGGCTGTGGCTGATCGTGGGGGGATTGTTCGAGGTCGGCTTCACCACCTGCCTGCGCAACGCCGACGGTTTCCGGCATGTCGGCTGGACGATCGGCTTCCTCGTTTCGGTATCGCTGTCGATGCTGCTGCTGGAGGTCGCGTCGCGCAGCATCCCGATGGGTACCGCCTATGCGGTGTGGACCGGGATCGGCGCGCTGGGCACCGTGCTGATCGGCATCTTCTTTTATGCGGAGGCGGCGACCCCGCTGCGCCTGCTGCTGATTCTCGGCGCGGTGGCGTGCATCGCCGGGCTGAAGCTGACCGGGGGAACGGCGTGACGCTCGACCGCGGGCTGATCGACTGGATGGCGGAGGCGCTGCTGGCGGACGGCGCGGTGACGCACCGGCGGATGATGGGCGGTGCGACCCTGTACCTCGACGGCATCGTCTTCGCGATCGTCGGCGGTGACGGCGACCTGTGGTTCAAGGCGGATGCGGACAGCGACCCCGCCTGGGACGCGGCGGGCTGCGCGCGCTTCACGTACGAACGGAGCGATGGGCGGGTAGCGACGATGAACTACCGGCGCGCGCCGCAGGATTGCCACGACGATGCGGAGGCGCTGCGCACATGGGCGCTGCTCGGCGTCGCGGCGGGGCGGCGCGCCCCGCGCAAGAAGCGCTAACGACGCACGCCGCTGCGCCTGCGGTGCGTCCCGGCGTCGCGAGGGGCATACCTCCCCCGCGACGCCGCGAGATCAGTCGCGCCCCGGCACGTCGTGGTCGTGTGGTTCCTCGCCCATCGCCTTGGCGGCGTCGTAGCGCTCGATCGCTTCCAGCGTGATGCGGCGCGCTTCGTCACGGTCGCCCCATACGCCGACGCGAACCCACTTCTTCTTCTCCAGGTCCTTGTAGTGCGTGAAGAAGTGCTCGATCTGCTCGAACACGATCTCCGGCACGTCGGCGCGGCCGTCGACGTTCGAATAATATGGGAAGACCGCGTCGACCGGCACGCAGACCAGCTTCTCGTCGCCGCCGGCCTCGTCCTCAAGGTTCAGCACCGCGATCGGGCGGGCGCGCACGACGCAGCCCGGGATGAACGGCGAGCGGGCGATCACCAGTGCGTCGAGCGGATCGCCGTCGGGCGACAGCGTGTGCGGCACGAAACCGTAATTCGCCGGATAGCGCATCGGCGTGTGCAGGATGCGATCGACGAACAGTGCGCCAGACGCCTTGTCGAACTCATATTTCACCGGCTCGCCGCCCGTCGGCACCTCGATCACCACGTTCAGGTCGTCCGGCGGGTTCTTGCCCACCGGGATCAGGTCGATACGCATGGTCTATCCCTTTCAAAACCGCGGGCCACGCGCCTCAGCGCGCGGCCAGTAGCCGGTCCAGCCCGGTGTCCCCGGTGCCGACCTTCCGAAGTCGCGGGTAACGCAAGCCATTATGATAGTCGAGTGCTGCACTGCGGAAGCGATCGCCCTGTTTGACGGTCAGCGCGATCGGCGTCTTGCCGTCCTTCGCCGCGGTGATCGCCGCCTTTAGCCGGTCGGCGCTATACGCCTCGCCGTCGACCGCGACGATCTGGTCGCCGATCGCAAAGCCGGCCTTGAACGCGGCGCTTTCCCACGTGACCCCGGTCAGCTCGCCCGATGCGTCCAGCACCATGCCGCCCGAATAGGTGAGGTTGGTCGATTTGGACGCGGTCTCCGCGGCCTTGAACGATGCGGTCGGCGTGTCGGTATAGGTCAGTTGATAGCCGTTGCGCGCGAAGCCCTCGATCGGTGCGCCGCTGGCATGTTCGCTCAGCCGGCGCTGCAGATACCCCGCCCAGTCCCACGGAACGATGCCGTTCAGCGTCGTGGCGACGTCGTCGAACGTATAGGTCACCTCGCCCCAGTCGCCGTCGCGGATGCCGAAGAACGCCCTGGCGAAATCGTCGATCGACTTCGTGCCGCCCGATTTCTCGCGCAGCATCGAATCGACATCCATCCAGACGAGCAGCCCCTCGTTGTAATAATCCTCGCTGCGCTGCCAGCTGGTCCAGCCCTTGGGCCGGCGTGCGGAGATCACCGGATCGTTGGTGGTGTCCACCAGCGCGCGCCACCGTCGGCCGGGCTGGCTGTCGTACAGCGCCATGATCGCGGCATATTGATCCAGCGTGTCCTGTTTCGAGACGAGCCCCGAACGCGCCTGGAGCACATAGCCCCAGAACTGGGTCTGTCCCTCGTACACCCACAGCAGCGAATTGCGCATCGGGGTGCGAAAATCGGGGGTCCACAGGTCCGCGCCGCGGCGGAACTTGCCATCCCAGCTGTGGGTGAATTCGTGCGGCAGCAGGTTCCGGCGGCCGGGGCCGTCGTTCCACTTGGTGAAATACCCCGGCGTCACGCCATTCTCGCTGGAACGATGATGCTCCAGCCCGATGCCGCCCAGCTTGTCGGTGATCGACAACAGGAATTCGTATTTGTCGTAATGCTGTGCGCCGAACGTCTTGACCGCCTGATCCACCAGCCGCGCGTGCGCGGCCACCTGTTCCGGGGTGGCGGCCAGTTCGGCGGGATCGTCGGCGAAGACGTTCAGGTTCACGCGCGGCGACAGCGGCCAGACCTTGCCGTACTTGCCCGCCAGCACCGGCGAATCGACCAGCACCTCGTAATTGGCGGTGTCGTAGGTGTAGGTCGCGCCGGCCTTCTTCGCCGGGATCGCGCCCGCCGCGGTCCAGCCGGCGGGATAGGTCACCGTCATCTGGATCGGGATCTGCCGCGTGTAATAGCCGGCCGGGTACAGGCTGACCGAATTGGGCTGCAGCGAGATCATCGTCGGGGTCATCGCGATGCGCCCCTGATTGCCTTGCGTGGCGGAGATGAACTGGAACCGTGCCTCCACCGTCTTCGCGCCCGCCGGCACGTCGATGTGGAACGCGAACACGTCCACCGGGTCGCGCGTCCATTCCACCCGCTTGCCGCCTGCGGTGATGACCAGGCCGGCCAGCTTCTCGATCTCGCCGCGCGGGGAGTGTGCGCCGGGCAGCCACTTCGGGAACAGCAGCACCATGTGCCCCGCCTGCGGCACCGGGATCGTCTCGACCACGCGGAAGATGCCCTGTTCGGTCTGGCTGGCATCCACGTTCAGCCGGATCGTGCCGGGAAAGCGCACGTCGCGCGCGGCGGGGATCGTGTCGGTGAACGGCACCGGCTGCGGCGCGCTGTTGCCGGCGGGGACTTGCGCGGCGAGCGGCGAGAAAACGGCGGAGGCGAGAAGGGCGGCAAACGCGAGGCGACGGATCATCGGGGCTCCCATGGAACATGCTGTCATAGGTCAGGCTGTCTGACCTGACTAAGCGGCGCGCGCCCCTCGCGTCCAGCCCCCTTCTGGCTCAGTTCGCACCCAGCACGTTGATGCTGAAGGCGATCACCCCGATATTGAACACGAACCCGGCCAGGCACTGCCCCAGCACCGCCCGCCGCACCGCCGTCGACCGGATGGTCACGTCGGAGGTCTGGAACGTCATTCCCAGCGTGTAGCTGAAATACAGGAAGTCCCAGTAATCGGGCGTGTCCGTACCGGGAAAGTCGATCCCGGCGGCGTCGCGGCCCTGCGGGTCGGGCATATAGAACAGATGCGCGTAATGCAGCGTATAGACCATGTTCGAGAACAGCCACGCCAGCGCCAGCGTCGCGATCACCAACGACCGCGACGTGCCGTTCGCCCGCCCGACCAGCTCCTCGCGCACCGCGGTAAGGATCACCAGCATCACCGCCGCGGTGATCGCCAGCAACAAGGTGCGGTTGGCGTCGTTGGCCTGTGCGGCGGCGCGCAGCCGAGCGGGCGTGGCGCCGCGGAACAGCCCGGAAACGCCCAGCAGGAACACGATCGCCGCCAGATCGAACCCGGCCATCATCGCCCGCCCGTGCCCCAGTTCGGGCAGCAGCGCCGCGACCGATGCGACCAGCATCAGCGCGAACAGCACGAACCGCGGCGGCGCGATCCGCCGTCCCAGTCTCCATTGGCCCAGCCCCAACCAGCCCGGTCCCCGCCAGCGCGGTCGATCATGCATGCGAACAGCCGCTAGCGCTTGGGCCACGCCCCGACTAGAGCGCACCTTACTTATGGCCCGTATTCCCACCCCCCAGCGCGTGCGCGGCACGCAGGACATCTTCCGCGACGAACAGCGCCGCTTCGCGCACGTCCTCGACGCCTTCGATCGCGTGCGCCGCCTCTACTGCTTCGAACGCGTCGAGGTGCCGGTGTTCGAGGATACGCAGGTCTTCGCGCGCTCGATCGGCGAGACCACCGACGTCGTCTCGAAGGAAATGTACACCTTCCCCGACAAGGGCGACGACCTGCTGACCCTGCGCCCGGAATTCACCGCCGGGATCGCGCGCGCCTATATCACCAACGGCTGGCAGCAGTTCGCGCCGCTCAAGCTGGTCACCAGCGGCGCGGTGTTCCGCTACGAACGCCCGCAGAAGGGCCGTTACCGCCAGTTCCACCAGATCGATGCCGAGATCCTCGGCGCACCCGAGCCGGCGGCGGATGTCGAATTGCTGACGCTCGCCGATCAATTGCTCCACGAACTCGGCGTCGCCGACGGCGTGACGTTGCAGCTCAACACGCTGGGCGATGCCGCCACCCGCGACGCATGGCGCGACGCGCTGGTCGCGCACTTCGAGGCGCATCGCGGCGAACTGAGCGAGGACAGCGTCGCGCGGCTCGACAAGAACCCGCTGCGCATCCTCGACAGCAAGGACCCGCGCGATCGCCCGATCGCCGATGCTGCGCCGGGGATCGACGCGTACATGAGCGCCGAGGCAGGGGCGTTCTTCGATAGCGTGCAAAAGGGTTTGCAGGCCGCCGGCGTCGCGTTCCAGCGCAACGAGCGGCTGGTGCGCGGGCTGGATTATTACCGCCACACCGCGTTCGAGTTCGTCACCGACCGGCTGGGTGCGCAGGGCACGGTGCTGGCCGGCGGGCGCTACGACGGGCTGGTCGAGTCGCTGGGCGGCCCGGCGACCGCGGGTGTCGGCTGGGCGGCGGGCGTCGAGCGGCTGGCGATGCTGCTGGAGGAGCCTACGGCGGCGCGGCCCGTGGTCGTGCTGGTGGTCGAGGACGATCGCGCGCGCACCGAGGCGGTAGCGACACTCGCGCGGTTGCGACGCGCGGGTGTCGCCGCCGAGCTGATCGCCACCGGCTCGCCGAAGAAGCGCTACGACAAGGCGCTCAAGCTTGAGCCCGACGAGACGCTGGTGTTCGCGATGGACGGCGATACCGTGGCGACCCGCCCGCGCGTGCTGCGCGGCGACGTGTCGCGCGTGGCCGAGGTGCTCGCATGATCGCCTGCGTCGCTACCCCGGCGAAAGCTGGGGTCCTCCGGTTACCGGGGGCGCATCTTCTGCATCATACCCAAGCTTGCGCCGGGGTGACGATCGGCGGTCGGGCATGACCTCCATCTCGATCGACCGCATCCGCCAGATCGAGGCGCGCCGCGACGAACTCGCCGCGCAGATGGCGACCGGCAATCTCGACGGCGACCGCTTCGTCGCGGTGTCGAAGGAATATGCCGAGCTGGAACCGGTCGCGCAGGCGGCGGGCGAGGTGCGCCGCTTGCGCCAGGAGGCCGAAAGCCTCGCCTATATGGCGGGCGATGCCGACGCCGAACTGCGCGCGATGGCCGAGGAGGAATTGCGCGAGAACCGCACCGCGCTCGACGGCGCCGATCGCCGGCTGGCGCTGGCGCTGTTGCCGCGTGATGCCGCCGACCAGCGCTCGGCGATGCTCGAGGTTCGCGCCGGCACCGGCGGCGACGAGGCGGCGCTGTTCGCGGGCGACCTGTTCCGCATGTACCAGCGTTATGCCGAGACGCAGGGCTGGCGCGTCGAGCTGATCTCAGCGTCCGACAGCGATGCCGGCGGTTACAAGGAAGTCGTCGCCAGCGTCACCGGGACGGGGGTGTTCGCGCGACTGAAGTTCGAATCGGGCGTCCACCGCGTCCAGCGCGTACCCGCGACCGAAAGCGGCGGACGGATCCACACCTCCGCGGCGACGGTTGCGGTGCTGCCGGAGGCCGAGGACGTCGACGTGCAGATCGACGAGGCCAAGGACCTGCGCATCGACGTCTACCGCTCGTCCGGTCCGGGCGGCCAGTCGGTCAACACCACCGACAGCGCGGTGCGCATCACCCACCTGCCGACCGGGCTGGTGGTGATCCAGCAGGACGAAAAGTCGCAGCACAAGAACAAGGCCAAGGCGTTGAAGGTGCTTCGCACGCGGCTCTATGAGGCGGAACGCGAGCGACTGGCGGCCGAACGCTCCGGCACGCGCCGCGCGATGGTCGGCTCCGGCGACCGCTCGGAGCGGATCCGCACCTACAATTTCCCGCAAGGGCGTGTGACCGACCACCGCATCAACCTGACGCTGCATCGCCTGCCGGAAATTTTGCAGGGCGAGATGAACGAGTTGATCGGCGCGCTGATCGCGGAGGATGAAGCGGAGCGACTGGCGACCCTCGACGCGTGATGCGGGGGGGGGGGCTGCCCGCGGAACCTCCCGAAATCACTGTCAGCCCGCCCGGTCCGTATCGGCCGGTGATCGAAGATTCCGCTTCTTATCGTGTCAGGCCCGACTTGACCGGGGCGGCCGCTCGTCCGGAAATCTGTCCGTCTCGCGCGGCGGGATCGGGTGCGGCGCAACGTCGCGAAGGCCGGACCGCGGAACCCAGCCTCGTTCCGGCTTGCCCGTCCTGTATTCATGCGTCGCCGCGAGTCTGTCCTACGCCTCGGCGATCCGTTATCCTCGCCCGCCATGCAGAACCGCCACCATCACAAGGAGCGAGTGATCCTCGCTTCCGCGTCATCCCTGGCGCAGCGAAGCGAGCCAGCCTTTCGTCCTGCTCCGGACGATGTCGCTGCGCTCGCCACGCCCTCAACATTCGCAACATTCGCGCGCGCCTTGCCGCTGTCCGTGCCCCTGCGGCGAATGTTGAGACACCCCGCCACCGTCTCAACATTCGCAACATTCGCGGCGCGCGCATGACCCCGGTCCGCGCCGCCCTGCGCGACGCCGCCGCCCGCTTCGCCTTCTCCGCGACGGCACGGCTCGATGCCGAGCTGCTCCTCGCCCATGCGCTCGGCATCCCCCGCGATCGCCTGTTGCTCGCCCTCGACGACCATAGCGTTCCACCAGCGTTCGCCGATCTGGTCGAGCGTCGCGCCCGCCACGAACCGGTCGCCTACCTCACCGGTACGCGCGCATTCTGGACGATCGACGTTCGGGTCGGCCCCGGCGCACTGGTGCCGCGCGCCGATAGCGAGACGTTGCTGGAGGCAGCGGTGGCGCATTTCGCGGGCGCGGTGGGGCCGGCGCGCATCCTCGATCTCGGCACCGGGCCCGGGACGCTGCTGCTTGCCGCGCTCGATCAATGGCCGGCGGCGACGGGGCTGGGCGTCGATGCGTCAGCGGCCGCGCTCCGCTGGGCACGATGCAATGCCGAGGCGCTGGGGATGAGGGAGCGGGTGCGGTTCGAGGAAGGGGATTGGGCCAGCGACGTCGCGGGGCCGTTCGACCTCGTCCTCGCCAACCCGCCCTATATCGCACGCGACGAGGTGCTGCCCGACGAGGTGGCCCGCTACGAACCGGCCGGCGCGCTGTTCGCCGGGGAGGACGGACTCGACGATTATCGCCGGATCGCCGGCCAGCTTCCCCGTCTGCTCGACAAAGGCGCGGTGGCGTGCGTGGAGATCGGCGCACGGCAGGGGTCGTCCGTCGCAGCATTGTTCCGGGCGCAGCGGCTTTCGGTCACCGTCCGGCGCGATCTCGGCGACCGCGACCGCTGTCTGGTGGTCACGGCTTGAATTCGCTTGCGCGGCCTCCAATATTTTACTTTGAGAACTTCGCTCGCGCGTCTAGAGACGGCGTAGGGGCACGCGAACTCACCGACATGCGTTGGATGGCACGCCTGCTCTCCCTTCGTCATTAGCCGCTGCGGTCCGGCGGCCATGGCAGGCCCGCGACACGAATGTGCTCGCGGCGCCGGGGAACGATTGCAACCCGTGCTTCGGGAGCGAATGCCGGTTTTGGTTCCAGGACGAGGACAGTGATTTGATTAACAACCGTCAGAACGGTCGCCGTCGCGGCCGTGGTGGTGGCCAGCAGCGTCAGGGTGGCGGTGGCGGTGGCCAGGGGCAGCGTGACAGCGGCAATCGGATCGACAGCCGCGCGCGGGGTAATGCCGCCCAGCTGCTTGAAAAATACAAGAACATGGCCCGTGACGCCCAGATGGTCGGCGACCGTGTGAACACGGAATATTATCTGCAGTTCGCGGACCATTATTTTCGTGTCCTCGCCGATCAGCGCGGTCGTTCCGACGATCAGCAGCCGATGCGTCGCCAGCGTGACGACTTCGACCAGTTCGACGACATGGACGACTTCGGTGACGAGGGCGATCTGATCCGCGCCGATGAACAGCCGCGCTCAAGTGAGGCGGAATCCGCATCGCGCGGCGACCGTTACCGCGATCAACGCCCGCAGCGCGAGGAGCGTTCGCAGCGTGACGACCGCCCACAGCGTGACGATCGCCCGCAGCGTGACGATCGCCCGCAGCGCGAGGAGCGCCCGCCGCGCGACGACCGTCAGCAGCGTGACGAACGGCCGAGGGCTGAGCGGAGCCGCGATGACCGGCTCCGCGAAGAGCGCGTGTACGATGACCGGCCGCAGCAGGGTGACGATCGTCGTCAGATCCCGGTCGCGGCGGCGGTCGCCGAGGCCACGCCGGCCGTGGCCGACATGGCTGCCGATGACGAGGCCGCACCGCGCCGTCGTCGGGCACGCAAGCCGCGTGAGGAAGTGGTTACGACCGAGCCTTCGCCGTCGCTCGACGTCGACCGGTTGCCGCCTGCTCTCGGCACTGGCACCGAGCCGGCTCCCGATGGAGGCGAAGCGCCCAAGCCGCGCCGTCGTCGGGTCCGCGCTGCTTCGGCGGAAACCGCATCCGCAGAGTAAAAGCGCGATAGCGCTCGGCAAGGGACGGCCGGCGTTTCCTTCGGGAGACGCCGGCCGTTGTCGTTCGGGCCGGAACGTGTGATGCTCCACCCGCGACAACGATCGCACGCACTTAGGAGAAGATCATGACGATCGCCGCCATTCTCGGTCACAAGGGGGCGGAGGTGGTTTCCGTCACGTCCGGTCAGTCGCTGGCTGAGGTCGTCGCAGTGCTGGCGGAGCGTCGTATCGGCGCGGTCCCGGTCGTCGATGACGGCGTGGTGCGTGGGATTTTCTCGGAACGTGACGTCATTCGCCTGCTTGCCGGATCAGCCAGCGGTGCCGCCGGGGTGCTCGACATGCCGGTCGGGCGGGTCATGACCGCCGAACCGCTGCTCGCCACACCGCAGGACTCGGCGCTCGCGGCGCTGTCGCTGATGACCAGGCGGCGTATCCGCCACTTGCCGGTCGTTGCGGGTGGCGTGCTGCTCGGCATCGTGTCGATCGGTGATCTGGTGAAGTATCGTATCGACCGCATCGAGGCGGACGCCGCAGCGATGCGCGATTACATCCAGCAGGCATGACGGCGGCGCGGCGGATGGGGTGAGCGCCGAAACCGACATAAAAATGCAAAAAGTGTTTGACGGCCCGAACGAGTGGCCTTAGAGGGCTTTTCACCGACGGGGCGCACTGATGAGGCGCGGTTCTGGCGGTCGCCACATCGACGGACAGGGGTCTTTCGCTAGGGATAGCGGGATTGACCGATTGTCCGGTTTGCTGTCGGCGCGCTCTTTGACATTGTAGAAACAGATGAAGGGACATGTGGGCGGCGGCGTCTGCGGGTTTCGGGCATTCAAGGTGTTCGGGGTTCGTCAGAAGTATAG